>NZ_CP150142.1:0-2818391 GCF_037963075.1 Staphylococcus sp. FSL W8-0056 | reverse complement strand
TAGTCATCACTCGCAAATTTCATATACGGGTCATCGTCTTCTTTTTCTTCAGGAACCATAATACGCAATCGACTATCGATAGTTAAACCTAAAGTATTAGCTGTTTGTTGCATTCGAATACCCGCTTTTTCTTTAACGTTGAACGCTGGATTGACCTTTTTGTTTCCTCTGTCGTCTTCTAACATCAAGTCTTCACGTTCTAAAATTAAACTTGCTTTAACAAAATCGCTATAAAAGCTACAATATTGTGCTAATTGCGCTTTATCTAGGTTTGAAATTGGCAATTCTTGCATGTGCGGTACAATTCTTAGGTATTCTTGTTTCGCTACTTCATCTAAAAAGTGTGGTGGTTCAGTATCAATTTTAGAAAATTTATTTAATTGAGCTTCTTGACGCTCTTTTTCAATAATTTCTTCTTTTGTATAATTCTTATTCGAATTTGACAAAAGCTTCTTCGGTCTACCCGCCATAAATTAGCACCTCCTATTAAAAAACTTAAATAAAGGGAATTCTTCGTTAGTATATATGGGCATCGTTTCGCGAGGCTATTATTACCACCCCCGTTATTTGATGCGGGGGACTTCCCTTCGTTCCTTTTTCGTCTTTTTGTTGTGACATTCAAAGCACAAAGGCTGCAAGTTTTCCTTTTCCAACCGTTTTGACCAATCAACTTTTGTTGGAATAATATGGTCAACCATTTGCGCTTGTCGTCCACACAATCTACAAATATAATCATTTTCCATCAGTACGATTCCACGCAATCTCTTCCATTGACTTGAGTTATAAAATCTTACATACTCTGGATCGTTTCTACGTCTCACATCATTGTAATTATCATTTACATATCGTTTGTGTTTATCACAATAACTTTCATTATGATTAATCAATGTGTTACATGTTGGATGACTACATCGTTTCATGATAGACAATGTACATCACTCCTTGTTCACTTTCTTAACATCTTGCATATTCACCTGTCTATCGTCTTCATCATTGCTAATTAATAACAAGTTTCCTATTACTCCATCGACATAATACTCACTACCATGTAACAATACTTTGTCGCCTTGCTTTATACCATTGTCCACATCGATAGATTGATTAGGTTTGTTCATCATAATAGCGTTAACACTATGACCAGCTATCGCATCTAAGTTAATACCTAGCACGTTAGCTAGGTTAGCTATATTCCATAACGATTCGCTAAGTTCGTTTATCATAATTCCTTTATCTATCGGCACATTACAAAACATATGTTGTTTAATTAGATCTGTGACATTACCTGTAGATTGAGATAATCCTAGACCGTAACAAGTAATAGATTCATTTAAATTCAATTCATCATTGTGTGTACGTGTAGCTATCTCTTGATACTTTGATATCTCCATTCTCCACCTCTTGTTTATAAAAATAAAAACCCTCACTTAATGTGAGAGTTCAAAATAAATATAAATGTTTTGCTACGCAGCTATTATAATAAAAAATAATATGTCATATCAAAATTAGTCCGATGTGTACGATTTGTACGATGTGTCCGAACTGTCCGATGTGTACGATGTGTCGGTTTCTTGTTGCAAGTTATAAAGTATATTTACTATATCTTTTACTCTAGAATAAAAATTGTCTCTGCCTATATCAAGAATGCTCATGATCCTATTATGGCTTTCTCGTTGTTTTAACATTTGTAAAATATGATAATCTTTTTCATTCGTGATGTATTCTTCATATTCATCAATGAACGCTATCTTCTTAATCAAGTAATCGTACTTTCTAAGCGCTTTGTTTTTGTTTATAACTTTCACTAAAACTTTATTGCTAGTCGTGCCTTTTGCTTTTGGCATCGCAGATTGATAACCATATTGTGCAATTGATGTACTTTCGTTATCGTAGACTTTACTGTCTATTATGTTCTTCATCCATTTGTAGTTATCTATCATTTCACGTATTTCTTTCCTGCTATACATGCAATACCTCCGATAATATAAATTACTTTTTAATATCGTTATTCATTCGCTTCAATTCAATCCTGTATTCTTCTAACCCGTTGTACCCTTTAGTTTTAACTACTTCATCAAGTAGATAATCATTCATATATCTAAGTGCTTGTATCTCTCTTGCACGATCACTATTAATACTGATACAAACTAATAGCAATATAGCAAATACAATAGTCATAGTAATCCACATCATTTAAATCTCCTCTTGTTTAAATTAATAATAATTCTTTCTTTTATCGAAGTTCTGTTTATTTTAAACTTTTGACTAAACTGTTCTTCAAATTTATCAAGATAAAGATTATAATCGTTTATTTTTCGTCGGTACTCTGAAGTGATAAAACTATCAATATGATTATAAGCTCTATTTTCATTCATTTTATTAATTATATTTTTTAAATAAGATATATCTTTTTGATATTCATTTATAATAGCAATTGTTTCCATAACAAAAGAAGGATTAAAAAAAAATCTGATTTGTACTAAATTCATTGTTGAAACTCATCTTAAAATCTTCCATTGCCTTAACTCTATTTGATAAATTAATCATTTGTCTAAATCCAATAACATTTTCATACGCTTTTTTACTTTGCTTATCTAAATTATTAAAGACTTCAATATCAAAAAAATCTAAAAATTCATGCTGTTCTGTTGGAATAATATAAGCTCCAATCATCTTTTTAGCCTTTTTAAAACAATCTAAATATATCGGATATATTTGTTCTAAATTGATTTTTTTACGTTGTAAGTTAGAATCTGTAAAATACCTAAAAATCTCTTTAACTGAATAAAGCACAACACCTCCTGCTAAAGTATATATGCTTCCTATTATTTGCTCGTTCATTTTTATCTACCTCTTTATAATATTTTCTGAAAAGGAATCTATAATTTTATACATACCAAAAATTCCTAATGCATTTATTATCACTCCATCATCAATAATATATATGGATATTAAGAAAGCAAACAGCAAAACGATCAAATCATAAATAAATATTCTCATTATTCACTTACCTCCGCTCGAAAGACGTAATCACTCGGCACCTCTACATCATCATTAGCCGTCATCATAATATATACTTGCTCCGTTACATACTTACCTAGCTCATACATTGCTAGTAAGAATATTAGTCTTAATATTTGTTTAATCATCATTGTCATCTCCTGTATCAATCAAAAAAAGTACCTGTCTCAACATACTCTTTAACTGTTGTTCATTTAGACTGGCTAACATAGGGCTGTAAAATTCACTATCTTCATCTTTAACAGTTTTAATAAAACAGCCTTCAATCTCAGCTTTTTCTTCTGGCGTTCCATTTTTATACGTCTTAAATACCTCGGTGTGCTTTTCTGGTAATTTCATTTTAGGTGTATTAAACATTATTATCTCCCCTCTTTAATGATTTTATTTCTTTTCGAACAAAGAACCTAATACTTCTTCACTAGGTCTTTCGAATAAGGTCACTTTAGAATTATTAGTGTAGTAAACAATAGGTGTATTTTGTGACTCATATTTCTCTTTCGCTTCTTCTTTACTCTCCGCCTCAACAACTGTAAACGTCTGATTATCTCTAGCAGCAGTAAAATGTTCATGTGGTAGTCCTGATGAATCTTTGAATGTTGTGACTAAGTATTGTGTCATTCCTCATAGCTCCCTTGAACTTGTTTGATCTTACTCATAAAAAACATTACTAAAAATGCTATTAAGATATGCGTCTTTTGATGTTTATAAGCAAATGTAGATATCATAAAGATAGTAGCAAGCATTAACATTTCATATATGTTTGTGTGTATAGTCTTTTTACTCTTAAGAAAAATAATTGCTATGCGATAAAAGAGATAAACGCCAAACCCTATTAAAAATATTTCTAACATGTCGCTCACTTCCCCAAAACCTCCTTGACTCGATCTAAGATGTCTTTACACGTATCCTTTTCCTGCGTCTGCTGTTCCATCTTGTCTTTCATGATTCCTTTTCATTTTCTTTTTGTATGCGTCAATGAGTTGGTCGATAGAATAGTAAGTATTGGCGTACAAAAACGGCATTATTAAAACTTGTACAATGCTATTATCAATACCTTTTACAAATTGTTCTGTTAGTGTATGCATTACATGAACAAAATAAACTGAATGTAGTTTAGGTAAAGTAACTTCATTTTCAATCAAATCAACCATAACCTCAGTAGTTTCTTCCAAATCTTCTTCATCAACAATAGTCAAAGTTAATTGCAAACTGAAAGCTAAGTAATCAGCAATCTCATCTAATTGTGTATCTAATGGCTTACCTGGTTGTTTCTTCCAATTTTTAAAAAACTCAAGTGTGTTAACCCACTCCGCAAATTCAATAATCATACTAGCTACTGTGTCATTTAAATTTCTAGTCGGTATTCTATCGTCGAACTTCTTTTGTATTTGTAATAACTCTTGTAACTGATCAATTGTTAATGTGTTAGTCATTTTCCTTGTTCCTCCTCATATTTATAGACAACTTGCCCCGTCATAATCCCTACTGCTTCATCAAGTTCAATACCTTCTTTAACTGAATGTTGAATAGCATTTGTCATTCCCTCAAGTATTTCATCAAACGCTTGTGCTTTCTTATACACGTCCTCAATCTCTTTTATCAATCCCTCTGTGTCATTGCCGTTATACGCACTAGCACTGATCACTGATTGTTCTATTTGTTCACGGTTATCCATTTGTGTCATCCTCCGTAAAAATTTTATTGTTTAATTCCATCCCAAATTTAACTCTTTCATCATCGTTGCCGAATTCGTTTATTAAATCTTTTTCAACGCTCTTGCAATACCTATCCCATGCGCTTGCTTTCTTCTCCAGTTCTTTGTTACAATCTCGTAACTTCGCTATATCCCCAATAAGCTCATCTCGTTGCTTCTTGTACTCTTCACGATCTTTTAATGCTTTGTGAAGTTTATCTAATAACTTGTTAAAGTTAGTACAAAGATTTTTATATTGTTCATCTGATAAGGTGAACGTCATCTCATAACCTCCAATAGCATCTCATTTTCAAAAATATTTCCAACAATTTCAATAATATCGTCATTTTCACTTAGTAATTCAGTTACATTGCTAAAAGTTATATAAAAGGCTCCTTCTTTAAACTCGATAAAACTTACTTCTCTCGAATAACAATCTTGAACAATATCCCCTTCATAAATCTCCACACCGTGCACATCTTTAAATCCTGTGTATTGTAATAGTTTTACTTCATTGAAACTTTTATAACCTGTTGAAATCAAAATGTACCCACTATTAAAATCGATTTCGTCAATAATACTCATAACTTTTTTATCTTTATCCCAAGCTTTAAATTTCAACATCATTCTACCAACTCCCCATCTTTCCAAATCAATGTCATCGTCATGTCATCGTTTAAGATATAGAATGCTTTAGTAGGAAAAATATTGTCGTCTTCAAAACGTTCGTTCAAACTGATACCTTTGTGTAATGCGGATTTATAGACTCCTTCTTGAATCTCATATACCTCTAACAACCTATCAAACTTAGTCTCTTCCGTTACTTCTTTTTCAATATCAACTATGAAGGGGATATCAATTGGAATAAAACTTGACGTCGAACACTTATTTGTATTTGGATGAAAACGAACGAATCCATCACTAAATCCTGTTGAAAAAAATATTTTTCCTTGTGATAACTCCGGATTACTTCTAGCCCATTTAATTAATTCATCTAATCTCATTTCTTTTTTAACTTTGATTTTCATCATTTCCATCTCCTTAAAATAAAGTTAGTTGCTTCTGTTCCTCGTATTCCAAACCATGTTGCTTTATATATGTTTCGAGCTCTTCGGTTGTATCAAATGTCTTTTTCACGCCTTGCCAGCCTGGTACGATATGCCCGTGAAAGTAATAAGTGCCATTCACTACATGGATATGTGCCACTCGTTCGTTATCCTGATACAGATATCTCTTAGAGCCGAAAAATTGGTTTAAGTATTCTTTACATGCGCTATCGGTTTTAGGCATTTATACTTCCTGCCACTTCTTGAACATTTGGTTATAAGTATTATCAAACCAGTACGGATCACGTGAATGTTTTTGAGGTACATTAAACAAATGTGGCTTCTTTCTTCTTAGCTCAGCCTCTCTCTTTCGCTCTCTTTCCAATTTGCGTTCGAGTCTAGCTTGTTCCAGTCTTTCTATTGTTTTCTTTTCTCTGTACTCACTTAAACGCGTACCTTCTGGTGCGTCCATTGCTTCATGTAGTTCCCAACCGTCTTTTACTCTTTTAGAAACCATTCCAGGTGTTATACCGTGACTTTCTATTAATTCCATTTCAAATTTACTGAACCTATAAGGTTTATCATGTATCCTTACAATTCTTGCTGTTTTCGCCATTTATTCCACCTCTACATTTACATTTCTAATTTTTAAATTGTCATACTCTAGTATTTCGTTAGGATTGTTATATAAGTAATCTGCCAGCGTTTCTTTTTCATCATCCACATCATCAAAATGCTGATATTCAACTTCTGTAGGTATCCTTATATCAATCGTTGCATTTATATATGCTTGTTGTTGCATTAGATCACTTCATTTCTCTTTTTCTTTTACGTCTGACTTTCACTAAGTCCTCATATACCATCCATTATTGACCTGTGTATTTAGGCGCTTTACATATCCACGTTAAATTCACATCTCTATACTGATATCTGAATATCTTCGCTTTGATGTTGGCAACTTCAGTCGCCTTACCTTTAACGTCTATAACTTCAACCAGTTTCCCTTCCTTCCACAAAGAGAAATCGGCTATATACGTAATCGGTCTTTGTTTCCCGAATTTAGGTTGTAATTCAAATTTCGGTTGTATTTCGATACAATCATAGTTAGTGCCATTCATATTACTTTCTAAATATTGGTAATATTCACACTCTACTTTGCTATCAAATACAATTCCTTTGTACTCAACTTTCTTAGCGTTGTATTTACTCATCGTCCACCTCTAAATATCAAATATCGTTGCTTGTAATCCTAGCTCTTGCTCATATAAAAGACCGTGAGCGCCTTTAAATCGTTTTAGGTCACTATCAGTCATAATTTTCTTTTCGTCGCTGAAATGGGCTCCTGTGAGCGAATAAACTTCATTTACGTTGTCTTTATACTTGATGACCTTAATATCTTCTGTGCCATCTTCTCGGTATAAGTAATATTTTTCTTTCGGCATTTTTAACACTCCTTAATATTCGACGATAGCGGGGCGTGTATGACGTTCTGCAAGTTTTTGGATAAATAGGTCGTACAACCTATTTTCATCGCCCTGTGCCTCGTCTATGAGTTTCTGAGCGTACATATCTGAACACTCAAGTTTAGTTTTTAAAAATTCTTTGGTTACCATGCATCTCGCTCCCTGAAATCGTCTCCGATTACTCTTACTTTTCTCGCATTGTGTTTCATTCTTGAATTGATACGTTGCCAGTTCATATTTTGATTTAGTTCTTTATCACTAAAGTTAGTTGTAAAGATGTTGTTTTTACCTACTCTGTTATCAACAATGCTGAAAAGTTTATTTAAAGTGTGCTCTGTGTTTTCTACACCCATATCATCTAGTACAAGTAAATCAATATCACTTAGCAATCTGACTAGCTCGTCTGTAGTTTCAACTGCATTTTTGTTGTATGTCGCTTTGATACGATCCATCAACATTGGTATGTGCATAAAAGCAACTGTATGCCCTTTAGATTTGACTGCTTTTGCGATAGCGTATGCTAGATGGCTTTTACCAGTTCCATATGAACCTTGCAATATTAATGATTTTGGTTCTTTTGTAGAGAAACCCTGTACATACTCTATTGCTGTTTGTTTAGCTTTTACTTGTTTTTCATTTTGTGGCTTATAGTTGTTAACCGTTGCATCTCTTAATGACGGATTAACATTTGATTGATTGAATATGTTGTTTATCTTCCGTTGCTTGTTTCGCTTATATTCCTCATAAATTTCACACTTGCAACCATCTTTATACTCGTAACCATTCGGGTGTTTTTTAGTAGGAGCGAACTTATATAAGTCGTATTCACTGCCACACCTCTTACATTTCAATCCCTTTTCGACATGAGTAGGTTGATATTTTTTCAAGCTTTCGTTTATCTTTTCGCTGAATAGTGGTTTCATAATGTCCCCCTAATCCCAATAACTTTCGTCGTACTTCATACGTTCCAATTGATCTATGCCAGTTTCTTTAATCTCTTCGCTATAATCATTCATATAGCTTTCATTAGTTAAGAACGTTTTGGGGTACTTTTGATATTGTTTGTCTGTAATAGTTTTTAAATACTCTCGAGTGCCTTGCATGATTTGTTCAAAAGAATGTTTCTTTAAGCATGATTTGAATTTAGTAAAAGACATCTTCTTATCTTTCTTCTTGTCGTAAAGTTTCCACCATTCCTCAAATTGCTCATGCGTAACGTCAGTTGCGCTATTAATTGAACTTAAGTTCTTATCTATATCTTTTTCTTTATCTCTTTCTAATTCTTTATCTAATTCTTTATCTTCTTCTGTTGCGTGACTGTCACGTGACGTCACGTGACCATTTAGCAATTTTCTGTTGTTTTCTCGTTGCTTTTGTTTCCTCAACCTGTTCTGCGCCCTGATTTTCTCGAGTCCTTCAATGTTTTGGTGCTTTTCCCAGTTTGTCACTTTTATGACACCATTAACTTTTTCAATCATGCCTAATGTCTCAAAAGTTTGTATTGCTAACCTTATCGAGTTGATAGGTCGGCTAAACTCATTTGCTAACATTTCTTCGTTGTACGGCAAATTTTCAGATAGCATAATGTAACCTTGTTCGTTGTACTTTCCTGATAAAGTTAGCAACTTAACCCAAATAGTTATGATCGTATCTCTTTCGGGTAAAGCTTCGATATATTTGATTTTGCTGTCATCAAACATGCCAACTTTAAGTTTTATCCACGATACTTCTCCCATTGTTTTCTCCTTTCAGCATTTTGTTGAGCCTCTCATCAACTTTTATCCACGAGTCATGCAAGTGATATTTATCATCAAACGACTTAACGCCAATCGCATGTTGCTGGTTATGATGTTCGCGACATAACGCTAATACATGTTTGTTGTAGTGATTCATTTTGTTTCTGTTCATTCCTCTGCCGACTGCTTCATAATGTGCCAGGTCTGCGTGAGGCTTTCCGCATATTACACAGTTGCGGTTGATTGTAGCCCAATATAATAACGCTTTATCTTCGCTTAACAACTTACTCGTTTCTACACTCATAGGTATTTGATGATGAAACATAAACGCTATAATCAGTTCTATTAACTCCCTTGCAACTTTCATAGAACAGTCGCGCAGACTGATTTCTTCATAACCTTTCATAATTTCCAATTCTGTTTGTAATAATTTTCTAGTTGATTCCACCGGTTCTCCCCAGTGAAGTTCTATATCTCTACACATTGCGAATATTTTTTGCGTTGTTCTATAGATAGTTTTTTATTATCCGGAACCTCTACTTCTGCTTTTAGTGGATATCCGTTTTCTAGTAAGTCAATGTGACTTTGTTCAAGTTCAACACCAGTAGCAACGACGGAATAAGTGCCGTCATTGTCTTTCTGGTATCTTGTAATGTATTGCATTTAAACCACACCTTAAAACGCTAAATCTTGGTCGTCATATCCAAATTGGCCACTGCTTTCAAATGGATTGCTTTGTTGAGACATTGATGTTTGTTGTTGTGCCCCGTTATTTTCTTCAGCTTTTTGCTTATCTGTCTTCGGAATAGGTTTGTTAACAACATCATCGCCCTTTTTGTAAGGTTTAATAAATGAAAAATCCGTAAAATACTTACCTTCATCTTCATTGAATTTCCATTTCAATACCAAGTGACAAAACTTACCAATAAGATCATTGGTATCAAAATCTAAGCTAGGAAGATTTAACTTAATACCTAATCGAGTAACTAATTCAATCAATTGTTTTTCTTGGAAATCATATTTATACGGCGGTACAAATTGATTATGTTTATATTGTTTGCCTTCATCATTTTCAAATACGATTGTGAAATATCTATTTTCTCTATCATTGAATTCAATATTTTTAACTTTCACTGTGAATTCTCCAGCTTGAAACCCTGCTGAGCCGTTATAAAACTTTTCTTGATTTGTTTCTTTAGTAAATTGCGCTTGTCCTGTGATTTTCATAATTAAATACCGTCCTTTTTAGTTTTTTTATTAGTTTCCATTTCTGATTGCTTGTACTACGTCGTTAATACTTGGATTAATGAAACGTTTGTTGTTAATTTTAATGTTGCTTGAGTGTCTTATCTTTGTCTCGAATAAGTTTGATGGTTCAGCGTTAAGAACATATTGATAAGCTTTTTCGCCGTCTTGCTCATGTTCTTCTATTGTCATTCTTGCTAACACATCAGATTGACTGATGACCGCTTTTTTTATTTGATCTTGTGCCTCTATCGTGATTGTTGGATTGATAGTGCTACCCTCATCATCTTTGTCTTTGTTAATTCCCTCGTGTCCACTTATAGCAAGATGGAATTGATAATGTTCTTGTAATTTAGAAATATAACGATAAATACTTACAATGCGTGTAGCACACTCGCCCCAATCATTAAATGTTGGTTTCTTTAATTTTCCGTCCATGATGTCGTCCATAGTGATATCACGTAGCTTTTGGATTGTTTCAATCACTACAACATCAATTTGTTTTCCGTTTTCTCTTAGTTGTTCAATAATTTTAGGCAACATTTTAACCACTGCACTAAAATGCTTATAATTCTTAATCTGCACAACTGCCCCATCTTCTGTTACCGTTGTTCCGTCCTCATTTATATCTAGTACTAAGGCATTGTTATCTTTTGTTAAAAACGTAGTTTTACCAGTACCGAACTTGCCGTATATCGCAAATTTATAAAACTTGTTTGCATTTTGTTTGCTGATGTCTTTTACATATAGTTGCGTTAAAATATCGACATCTTGATTAGTTTGTTCAGTCATGTTCTACCTCCTCGTACTCAATTGTTTCTGTCACTGTTTTCTTGATTGCTTTGTGATAATCCATATTGATACTCGCTTCTTCCATACCGTTAAACTCCCTAGCTCTATTTCTATTTGTGGAGTAACTAATATCTGAATTGTTATCAGTTGGTTTGTTAGTTATATAAATTGGCATATCCCTATGACGAATGATATAAGTTACAGTCTGCTTCATAGCAACCTCCTACCATTTCATGACTAAGTTAATTAGTCTGTCATAATCATCTGCGTTTTCTTCAATCCATTCGTAAATAGATTGATTTAATATGTCTAATGCTGTGTATAGATCGTTCTCATTAGTTATGTTTATGCCGTCGATAAACTTATCTTCTAAATCTAAGATATTCACCAGAATGCTGTGGTCCTTCTTCTTAACTGCTAATTTAAAATCAAATCCGTCTACATTAATTACCTTCTGACATACATCGCCTATTTCGTAATACATCTTGACTTCCTCCGTTTTTCGTTTTATATTTAACTTGAAATTTTTCTTAAGTGCTTGATACTGTTACTTGTTGGCGCAAGTAGCAGTTTTTTTATTCTCCATAAAAGTATTCCTTATAAAATATGAATGTCGCTATACTTGCGAATCCCGCGATTGACCATGCTGTAGTGAAGTACAGCAATGGCATGAGTACAATCGCTAAGACTGTGAAGCATAGTACTGCTAATAGGTAGCTTTTATATGTGTCGCTCATTTAATATCCTCCTAATACCATTTTTTATGCTTTCTGATCAAATACTCTTCCAATTTAGAAATATTAATCAGAGTGCCTGTTGGTGAATAATCAATGTATAAATTTTCTACACCTAAATTATCTTTGCGGTAATATTTCAACCAGTTGTATACTGTACTTCTACATACTCCAAACAATTGATGGATTTGTGTAGGTGTTGCGTATAACTTTTTCACAAATTTTTCTTCGCCTCTATATGTGTTTTCTGGTGTTGGTGGTACTATGATTTTTGGCATTTCTATCTTTCCTTTCGTGTATAATTTAGTTATCTCCTAGTGAAAGGAGGTGTATATTATGAAAAACTACTATCACCTTTTGTCTTTCGATGACGATTTAGCTAATGATGCAGCCAACGATCTGTTAAAAGAAGGTTGGGATATCGTTCATGTTGGTACAAAATTAGTTAAAATTTTGGATAATGGGCAAGCGTACTACAATACTGAATACGTTCTGGGCGGAACTAAAAATCAGTATGAAAAATATTTAGAAGATTGCCAGCAGTCCGAGTTAGATTATTTTTAACTTATGTTTTTCTGCGGTTATTAGCTAAATACTTTTGTTCTCTATCAATTAGGTAGAGAACTTTTTTAATTTCAGTGTAAGAAAACTTTTCTAGTTCAATACATTGATTAATTACAGACATTAAATTCTTTTGTTTATTATTTAAATTCTTCTTTTGGATTTTTAAAGAATAAAGTTCTTTCATATCTTCCATATTGTTTATGCTCCTTTCTGCTATACTCCTATTAAGGAGGTGAATTCGTATGAAGTTAAAACACGATTGCATACGTGAAGTTCTTTTAGTTATAGAGAGTGATTTAAAATTAAATAATGTTCTAGATAATGAAGACCTAGAAAATACAATTAAAAATTTCTCACGTGAAGACATCGAATACACTGTTAAACAATTGACCGGTGCAGGTTATATAGACGCTGAATTCTATATGGAAGGTTATTTTGTTAAACATATGAATTTTTCAGGTCACAACCTTTTGGATGATGTTAGAGATGTCGAAGTTTGGAGAGAAACTAAAGCTAAAGCGTCAAAAGTTTCTTCGGTTTCAATCCCTATAATTCAACAAATCGCATCGTCAGTCGTTAACAAGATGCTCGGGCTATAGTAATTTAAATTCAACACCGTCTATTTGAACGAACAGATTATCTAAGTCAGGTATTTTCTTTTTATATAAATCAAACCTTGATTTGATATCTGCTAATAAATAATGTTCCAAATTCCCAATTGATAATAGTCGTCTATTACCTTCTTCGTCATAGTAGTAATAGATGACTTTTTTGTTTTGAGCTTGCAATTAAACCTGCTCCTTTCGTGTATAATGTTGTTATCTCCTACAGAGAGGAGGTAAGGAATCTATATAAAACCTGTTATCATAGAATCGCGGACAGAACACCGAAAATCAGAGCCACAAGTGACAGAGTTAACATCAGTAAATAAGGTAAGTGCTCTTTCCAACCCCAAGGATGGTTTTTTAAAGAAGTTTTTATATCATTTAAAATCTTAAACATTTGAAATCCTCCTTTTTCGTCACTCTTTAATTGGAGTGGCGTTGATTTTTTTGTCTAACTTTTTCAATGCTAATTTGTAAATAACTGAAGCATGTTCGGTTTTAAAATGAGATTCAGCAATAATTTTCAATGTTTCTAATTTATTTCTTGCATCACCGTATGTGGTACTTTCTGATAGAACACCTTCTAAAATTTGTTGAACTCGATAATCTAAAAGTTTTAAGTCTTTATTGATGCATTGTTCGACACACTCTTCTTTGGTTAATGTGATTTGTTCCATAGTGTTCTCCTATTAAGATGTTTGTTTTTCTCCTAAAAACTTATTAACAAAGTATTGTTGTCCTTTGCCTGTTACTTTTGGTGTACGTGATACTTTACTTGAACCATCTGGATTATTAATTATTCGTTTTTTGATATCCAAGATTTTTAGATCCATACTCTTTTGAGTTGGTAAGTTATAACTTTCTCCACTCTTTTTAATGAGATATCCATTATTTCTTAACCATTTGAACAATCTGTTTTGTCCTATATCAACACCGTTTTGTTTAAGTATTTTCGCTAGTTCTCCAACAAGTATTGAATTATCACTACCAGCTACCGAGTCAGCGAATAATACTTTTGGTTTGTTAACTTCTACTTGCTGTTGTAAAAGTAAGTTTTGCTCTTTTTCTTTCTTATACTCAGTCAACACTGTAATGATGTAGTCTGGATCTTTTAATGTTTGTTCAATTACATTGTCTGTTGCGTATATACCGTGTTTGCGAATAGCTGGTAGGACATCTGATGTTACCCAGCGTTTGAATTTTCTAGCGGTTTCTCTAATTTTTTCGTTTTTGCTTTGTTTAGAAGCATCGAAGATTAGACTGTATAATCCTGATTCGTTGATAATGATCATATTTCTGTTTTGACCTGATGCACTAAATTGGTGCGTCAGCTTGTCCTCGCTATCAACATGATTTCTAATGGCATTGTCTGATCTTGCATATCCTAAAATCTCAGCAATATCTTTTCCTACAAAATAAGGTTCGTTTTCAATTTCTACTGTTCTTACTGGTAGCTCTTTAAAATTAAATGTTTGTAATGCTTGCATTTGAGTATCCTCCTTTTTCCTCAACACCCACATTCAGCAGACGGTTATCGCAATGACTATCGAATGTATTTAAACGCGGCTCATATCATCGCCAGCTCTCGCTCACATCTGCTCAATGTGGATGTTGATAAGCGTGGTTATATTAAGAAGTGAATGTTACTGATTCACTTTCCGCCACTCTGTTAAATCAGTAACTTTGTTATCGCTTTCAACACCGTTAAGCTTGTCTAACGCTTTCACTACTTTTTGGAACTCTTTGATAGCACTTCGTAGCTTTTTAGTAATTTCATCTTCTACCATTTCCAAACCAGCAAATGCGTCTTCGTTATTCATGCTTAGATGTTTGTTGAAAAGATCTCGAGTGTATCTTATTTCTTTAAGTGATTTATCATAAGCTTCAATTTGTCCTGAAAGGTTATGATATTTTAGTTGTAGTTTTACTAATTTTAATGATTGGTCTTGCATTTGTTATGTCTCCTTTAAGATGTTTGTTTGCGTTTCGTGTACTTTGTGGGTAAAAAAATATCTCCAATATTTTCGTCAAAAAAATCAGCGATAATAAACATCTCATCATTCTTAAATTGATGCTTTCCTAATTCTTTTAAACGATAACCTTCAGTTGATATATTCAAGAGGTTTGCTAAATCTTCTTGAGTACACTTTCTTTCTTTTCTCAACTTTATTAAATTCCATTGCATGTTGTCACCTCCCGCTTACAAAACCTACTATACACGATACGTGTACTTGAGTCAACATAAAAGTTTGCTTTTCGTGTATTTTTTTTGTTGAATACCAAAAATAATTGGGTTATACTATAGGTAAATTTAAGGAGGTAAGAAAATGGATAAAAAAGAATTAGCGAAATTTATAGGCAATAAAATCAGAT
Source organism: Staphylococcus sp. FSL W8-0056 (assembly GCF_037963075.1). Classification (NCBI taxonomy): domain Bacteria; kingdom Bacillati; phylum Bacillota; class Bacilli; order Caryophanales; family Staphylococcaceae; genus Staphylococcus; species Staphylococcus sp. FSL W8-0056. The sequence continues at coordinate 2,803,122 of NZ_CP150142.1, read as the reverse complement.
ACTATAGAACCAAATTGAACTTAACTCAAGATCAACTTGGAGAAAAACTCAACACTAAAAAAGCTACTATTTCAAATTATGAGACAGGGTACAGAACTCCTAAACAAGATGATTTGTTTGAAATTGCTCATATTTTAAATATCAGTATCGATGATTTGTTTCCTACAAGAAATAATAAAAAAAACGACATCACTTCCATATACAACAAACTCACACCTCCCCGCCAAGAAAACGTACTTAACTACGCAAATGAGCAATTAGATGAACAGAATAAAGTCACTTCTATAGATGAATATAAAGAGTCTAAACTAGTATCGTATATTGCATGTGGTGCAACTGGTGCTGGCATAGGAGAAGAATTATATGATGACATATTGCATGAAGAAGTATTTTTTAAAGAAGACGAAACGCCATCAAATGCTGATTTTTGTATTTTAGTTAATGGTGATTCAATGGAACCTATGTTAAAACAAGGAACATACGCTTTTATTAAGAAAGAAGATTCTATTAAAGATGGTACAATTGCACTCGTTGTATTAGATGGAGTAAGTCTTATCAAGCGTGTAGATATATGCGAAGACTATATTAATTTGGTATCTCTAAATCCGAAGTATGATGATATCAAAGTCGCTTCGTTTAGTAATATTAAAGTAATGGGCAAAGTTGTATTGTGATTAATAGCGCCTATATGGCACTTTAATATAAAAGACGTCTATTTCAGCAGTGTTTAAAAGGAGTTTATAATGAAAATAACTAATTGCAAAATAAAAAAAGAAACTATAGTATATGAAGTTTTAACTAGTGGTAATCAACCATTCACTTATGAGTTACCTAAAGATTTATCGTCACATAATGCGCGTAAATACTTGGAATTTATTTCACAAAAAATAGATGGAGATAAGTTAACCAAAGAAGATTCATTATGATTTTACTAATCAAAAAACGCCTACAAGTGTAGACGTTGAATGGTGGTGAGAATTTTATGGTAGATAAAAACAAAAAACAAGAAACTACTCGTAGTAACCCATTAAACAAAAGTTTTGAAAAGTCAGGCGCCAGCGAAAAATTAAAAAGCACTTTATCAGAAAAAGCTAAGAAAAAAGATTAGTATTCATTCATTAAATATAAATCCAATTTAATTTGTTGTTTAAGGTCTACAAGCGTATGTTTAATATACAATTCATCGTTTGACGCTAAATCAGATACTTTGAAATCTTGTCGCTCAACTTCTAGTAAATCGAAATCGCTACCAGCTGAATTATAGGTTTTAAGTTCACCCTCTTCAATGATTCTGTTTTCAAAGTCTTTTATAACTATAAATACTGGTTTACCGTTGTTATTAAACAACTTGTCTCTTTTGTCTAATAAGCTTATACAATCCAATTTCATAAACTTTCTGGTTATATTAATTAACCAGATAATAAATTTAACAATTAAAGGATTAAATACAAACACTGTTAAAACAAAAATAAATAGAAACAAAATATTTGCTTTTAGACCTGTAAGCAACTGAATTAAATTCAAATTTTTTAAATCAACATTATTAAAAATTATAAAACTATAAAACCATATCAAACATGTTTCAATAGAAAAAATCAATAATACAGGAGTATTGATAACCTTGTTTTTTTCACTAACTAAACCTATCATTGTTAGATATTTATATGGTATGTAACCTAAAACTCCTGTAAGAAGAAGCGCCCCTAGAAATTGAGTCATCTTATCACCTACTTTTTATTTTATTATAACACATTTAGTACCTAGTACTAAATTACGGGTAGCCCGACTACCCTTATTATTTTTTAATATTTTATAGAACATACGTTCTTGCAGGAGGTATAAACATGTGGATTGAAAAATTTAAAAACAAAAATAACGAAACTAAATACAGATACTACGAGAAATACAAAGATCCGTATACAGATAAATGGAAACGTGTAAGTGTTGTCTTGAATAAGAATACAAAGCAATCGCAAAAAGAGGCAATGTTTCGATTAGAAGATAAGATAAAAGAAAAATTGAATAACCAGTCATCAAGCATTTTAAAAACTTTGACTTTTCATACACTATTAGATGAATGGTTTGAATATCATACAAAAACATCTGGCTTTAAAGTAACGACGCTTGATAATTTGAAAACAAGAATCAAAAACATCAAAAAGAACAGTTCTCAAAATTTACTTTTAAACAAAATTGATACAAAGTACATGCAAACATTTATTAACGAATTATCAAACATATATTCTGAAAATCAGGTAAAGCGTCAACTTGGACATATGAAAGAAGTTATTAAATACGCCGTTAAATTTTACAATTATCCAAACGAACACATATTAAATAGCGTCACACTACCAAAGAAGAGTAAGACGATAGAAGATATAGAAAAAGAAGAAGCGAAAATGTATAACTATTTAGAGATGGAACAGGTAATACAGATACGCGATTTTATACTGAACGATAATAACATGCAGTATAGAGCTCGTATTTTAGTTGCTGGGGCTGTTGAAGTTCAAGCTTTAACAGGTATGCGCATAGGTGAGTTATTAGCGCTCCAAGTTAAAGATGTAGACCTCAAAAATAAGACGATCGATATTAACGGTACTATTCACAGAATCAAATGTAATGCTGGATTTGGTCACAAAGATACTACTAAGACCGCAGGTTCAAGAAGAAAAATCGCCATCAATTCAAGGATAGCAAATGTATTGAAAAAAATAATGTTAGAAAATAAAAAGATGCAACAATGGGAACCAAGCTATGTTGATAGAGGGTTTATATTCACAACTTGTCAAGGAAATCCTATGCAAGGCAGTAGGATAAACAAACGATTGTCCTCAGCTGCAGAATCATTAAATATAAATAAAAAAGTTACTACTCACACACTAAGGCATACCCACATAAGTTTATTGGCGGAAATGAATATATCGTTAAAAGCAATTATGAAAAGAGTAGGACATACAGATGAAAAAACGACTATAAAGGTATATACCCATGTAACAGAGAAAATGGACAGAGAGTTAGAGCAAAAATTAGAAAAACTTGTGTACTAAAAGGTATCTGCCCTTTTTCTGCCCTTTTTTATTTTTAAAGACGCTACAAATCCTTTGTAACAACTGATATTAAAGGCTTTTTAACACAAGTTAATCCCATCCTTGTATGATTGGTTTAACTTGCCAGATACCTCTGCGTGTGGCAGGTTCATCATTCGTAACATTAATAAATGGTTGATTGGATGGATGTAACGACGAAATCACTGGTACGACACCATCATTTTTACGCCATTCTTCTCTTGCATCATGACCAATAATTCTACTCGTTGTATCCATTAAGAAAAATGTACCTAAATCAGGATTTTCATAACCTAATGGACCAGTATGTGAAGACACACCTGTATAAGTCGTATACGTAATATTAGGATTCATACTTGTCATGTTGTTCAATTTTGCAGAGCCATCTAACGTTAAATCATAGGCAGCATTATCGTCTGATGTCCAAATTTTGCTTTTACTAACGCGTTTTATATAGTCAATGTAACTCTCATTTGGTAATTGTTTAAAGCCCCATTGCGTTAATCCTAAATCGATATTCGAATACTTGTTACCCATAAATCGATTTAAAGCGAACATGATTTTTCTAACAGCTTCTGTATTTCCAAACTTATCAGCTGCTTGTGAACCATTATGTGGTGTTGCTAATGTTGTGATTGATGCAACCATATTGTTATGACCACCAGTGAATAATGGTGATATTTCTCCACCATGCGCTTTATGATAGGCAATTTCTTCTTTGTTACCATTTCTTAAAAACTCTTCCATTAAACGAATTGTTTGACCACCCATACTATGCCCTACAAGATGTACCTTTTTACCAGGTTCCCAATTAGGCATGATTCCTTTATAAGTCTTACCATAGCGCTCATGTCCGTATTTAGCTGCATGTGCTGCGCCATAATCTACGCGACCACCTTTAATGTAATAATAAAGTTCTACAGCGCGATCATAGTTACTACCAAATGCACTTACACTTGCTTGATGTACATTATAGCCTTGCTTTCTCAATTCCTCGATAACTTTAAATTTATTTCCACCCCAATAATTTGGATATAAAGCAGGTGCATTATCGCCTACTAATCCTAAAAATCCATGTACAAAAACAACTGGATATTTGTTAAGTGGTTGTACTTGATTCGCTTTAAGTGGTCGAACCTTTTTAGCATCTGCTGCTGCATTTGTAGTCGAACGTGTTTTAGGCGCTTGAAGCGCATCTTTGATTAGTTGTTTATTATCAGTATTTTTATCTGTCGGTTTCTCTGGGGAATTTTGACCATCGATATGTTTACTTAAATCGCCAACTTGTGGTTTCTGTTCACTTTGGCGAACAGTATCATCTTGCTTTGCATCTATGATTTGATGCGCGGGTTGATGTGTATCTTGTTGACTTGGATGTTTGTCCGTGGTTGCATCTTGTGCTTTTGTTGATTTAGGTGCAGTTTTATCATTAGACGGGGGTGTAGTTGAAGTTGGTGCTGCTTTATCATGATTGGGTAATACCTTTTGTGCCGGAATGGATGGTTGTGATTTATCAACATCATTCGATTGTGACGTTGTCGATTGTGATCCATTACGTTCAGCATGATGGGTATTTTGAACCTGATCATTTTGACGTTCAGTATTATTAGTCGCATTATTTTGGTGTGACTGTTTAGAACCTTGTCGTTCAGAATCTTGCTTTACTTGATTATCATTTTGCGTTCTGATTGTTTTACTATTTTGTGTTGATTGATGCTTCGATGATTGAAGCGTGTCTTTACCTTCTGTCACTGTTCCACTTTTACCATTCTCTTTATGCATATCGTCTAATTGCTTTCCTGACTGCATTTGATGTGACGTTATCGCGTTCCCTTGTTCTCCCGGTTGATTTAGTGTTTCTTTTTGTGCCGCTGCATTGGACGTTGGTGTTTTTTCCGAGGCTTGTGCTTCATGTGATGACACAACAAACATTGTAGCCGCTAACACTGACACCACGCCTATTGAATACTTTCTAATACTATACTTTCTTTCTTCTTGTCCTCTTAACATATAATCACCTCAAAAGTATTTTTTTGACCCCCTCTTGAGAATGAAAAACAACTGCACCTTCAATATAACATGACATATATTATTTTTTGATTAAGACTACAAAATTAATAAAAATTTAATAATACGATATTAAATCGATACTAATCATTTACAAATATGTGCATTTCCAAATAATTTATAAACACTTTTAGTTGTGGCGTTGAATCAACACAACAACATTTAAGATAAATATTTTATTAAGTAATATAGTTTCAATCTATATATAATTAGTTAATTTGTATTGGTATGAAAATAATTCAAACTATACAATTATAGTAAGTTTTCAGATTTTTCTAAATTAAAATAATGATTCATCTCATTAAGGGGAAGATGCATCATACAGTTTTGTGTATTCATTTAAACAAAGGGGTTGCTTTAATGAATCAATATCATTCTAATGCACAACAACCAAGTGCATGGCGTTTTTTTGTCTATAGTTTAGTGGGCATACTATGTTTCTTTATTCCTTTTACGATTAATGGTAACAACACTATTTTCGTCGATCATGTTCATCTAGCCATTCGCTCAATCATAGGTCCACTTATGCCCTATGTTGCACTGATTATGATTTTAATTGGTACAGCGTTACCAATAGTGAGACGTACTTTTATGACTTCAATCACAAACTTGGTCATTACATTATTTAAAGTTGCAGGTGCAATGATTGGTATAATGTATGTATTTAAAATCGGTCCATCAATACTATTTAAAGCTAACTATGGTCCGTTCTTGTTTGAAAAATTAATGATGCCATTAAGTATCTTAATTCCAGTAGGTGCAATTGCGCTTTCTTTATTAGTAGGCTATGGCTTATTAGAATTTGTCGGTGTTTATATGGAGCCTATTATGAGACCTATTTTTAAAACACCAGGAAAATCCGCTGTCGATGCAGTAGCTTCGTTTGTCGGCAGTTATTCCTTAGGATTATTGATTACTAATCGTGTCTATAAGCAAGGGATGTACAACAAACGAGAAGCCACGATTATTGCGACTGGCTTTTCAACAGTTTCAGCAACTTTTATGATTATCGTTGCTAAAACTTTAGGGCTAATGCCGCATTGGAATTTATACTTTTGGATAACTTTAGTCATCACATTTGTCGTGACTGCAATTACTGCATGGCTACCGCCAATCACCAATGAATCAACAGAATATTATAACGGACAAGAAGGAGAACAAGAAGTTGCTATTGAAGGAAGCAGACTGAAAACTGCATATGCAGAGGCGATGAAACAAAATGCATTAACACCATCTCTCGTGAAGAACGTTTGGGACAATTTTAAAGACGGTTTAGAAATGACTGTTGGTATTTTGCCTTCTATATTATCGATTAGTTTTTTAGGACTGATTGTAGCGAACTATACACCATTCATTGATTGGCTTGGCTATATATTCTATCCATTTATTTATATTTTCCCAATTGCTGATCAGGCTGTACTTGCAAAAGCGTCAGCGATTTCTATTGTAGAAATGTTTCTACCATCTTTGTTAGTAACTAAAGCTGCAATGAGTACTAAATTTGTCGTCGGTGTAGTAAGCGTATCAGCCATTATCTTTTTCTCAGCATTAGTGCCATGTATACTAGCAACTGAAATTAAAATACCTGTCTGGAAACTCATCATCATTTGGTTTTTACGCGTGGCATTGTCGCTATTAATCACCATCCCCGTCGCTTTACTTATTTTTGGATAATTCAAATTGAAAATAAAATCACTATCGTAAACAAACAAAACGAGATGAACCCATTACATTCATTCAGCCACCTAAGATAATTAGGTACCTTTAATTAATGATGGTCATCTCGTTTTTTTATCGTTATCATTTAATCTTCCATAACTTGAACAAAACGTTTCGTAATTTCTTTTGGTCGTGTTATCGCACCACCAACGACTGAACAATGAACGCCTAAGTCCATCACGCGTTTATACATATCCGGTGTAATGACATTACCTTCCGCAATAACTTTTGCATCAACACTTTGTAGTACATCTTTTAGAAATTGGAAGTCATTTTGATAAAGTAATTGTCCTTGCGTATAACTAGTATAGCCATGTAACGTCGTGCCAATATAATCAAAGCCAAGTCGTGCGGCATTTTTAGCTTCTTCAACGGTCGCGATATCAGCCATGATTTCAACGTTCGGTGCATGTGTTCTAATATATGATACTAATTCGTCTAACGTTTCTTTCGGACGTTGCTGTAACGTTGCATCCAATGCAATGACTTCACATTGGCTTTCTATCAGTTCATCAACTTCTTTTGACGTTGCAGTAATGAAAACATCTGAGTGATCATAGTCACGTTTCACAATGCCAATAACTGGTAAATCTACCGTTTCTTTAATTGCTAAAATGTCTTCCTTAGTATTTGCGCGAATACCAACAGCACCACCTTCATACGCAGCTAATGCCATTTTCGACATAATAAAAGATGAATGCAATGGTTCATCTGCTAGTGCCTGACAAGATACTATTAATCCATGTGGTAACATTATTCCTCACTCCATAAGTCGTTTTTTCACGTAAAGTCATTTACAATATATCATTAAGATAATTTTTATCAATGCTTTTTACTATCTTGAAAATATTTTTCATATATAATAGTAATCATTAAGATGAAGGGGTGACACAATGAAATTTGAGAATCGTGTTCAACGTTATCAACATTTATTTACAAAAACTGATAAACGCATCGTCAATTATATAAGACAAAATGGTTATAGCGATGCCTTTTCAACGATTAACTCCTTAGCCCATGCGATTGGTACATCACCAGCAACGATGACACGCTTTAGTCATAAGCTAGATTATGAGAATTTCCAAGATTTAAAATTTAATATTCAACAAGAAATGACAGAGACAGTTATTGAAAATAGCCCAATTATTCAAAGAATTCATAAATATCATCAACAAATCATTCAACAAACTGGTGAATTTATTGATAACGACATTATCCAAACCTTTATCGACAAACTCCAATCAAGTCGACATATACTCTTTGCTGGACTAGGTAGCTCTGGTTTATCAGCGACTGAATTTTATTATCGTATGATTCGTATGGGGCTAAAAGGTAATGTTACTACCGATTCACATTTAATGAAAATATCGGCATCCCTACTATCTCATTCGGACATGTTTATTGCTATGTCAAATAGTGGTAATACTTCGGAATTAATTTCAGCAGCGGAAGTCGCCAAATCTCATGGTGCATATGTCGTTGCCATCACAAATTTCGAAGGTAGTAAACTTACAGATTGTGCAGATTTAGTACTTTTAACAACGGATCAATCGCGTAATACCGACCATCAATTTATCAACACACAAATTGCGACACTCTTTTTAATCGATATCGTGAGTTATCATTTATTAGAAAATACAAATCTGAGTCAAACTTATCAACATACTAAATCTATTATCCTAGACAACAAATAACTAGTAGTATATTCAAATCCACCTGCAACTGTAGACAATCATCGTGATTGTCCTAACGAGTTGCTAGGTGCTTTTTTAATTTCAATACCAAATACTTTTTTACATTTTTGAGATCTATACGTTCAACCGTCTTCAATTTAATATGCCCGTGGCACACTGTTGGTTGATATAGTTTAGATTGGTCCTAGATAGAGTGTGATGTGTGGAACTAACAACAGCTCTCATCTCTCGTAACGGTTTCAAATTCTATTTTAGAATGACTCCTTCTTTCAACTATCATTGCAAACAGCCATATAATGCTGCATCATTTTTACTCTTAGTCGTTTGTATTGGTGCATAAACATAGTCTTTTGGTAAATAGTGTGCAACTTTCGGCTCGATATATTTAATGAGATTGTCTCCTTGTTCAGATATACCGCCACCAATTAATATAAGCCCTGGATCATACATGACTTGTATTTGGGCAATCCCTTCTGCTACATCTTCTGCCCACTCATTCAATATTTGTTTTGCAATATCATCACCTTCTTCAGCTGCTTCAAACAATACTGGCACATGTGTGCTTCTCGTAAATCCTCCGTCAATCATGCGCTTTTTCAATGCACTCGTTGCAGCACGTTGCTCAAACGTTGTATTTTCAGTTGGACGATACAATAAATACCCAACTTCATTTGCCTTATGAAGCTCACCATTATCAATATGACCTTGATTATTCTTGTACGCACCCCCAATGCCTGTACCAAGCGTCATACAAAAGATCCGTTCTGCTTGATATTGATGTAATTTCAATTCGCCTAGTAATGCAGCGTTTACATCATTTTTTACTTTGACATAAGGAGACAGTGATTTTAATAATCGCTTAAAATTAGTACCTTTATAATTCGGAATGGTTGGCCCTGCGTATCCAATTTCGCCTTTTTGTTCATCAACAACGCCTGCTGATGAAATACCTATGACAGGTTGGATCAACTGATATTGCTTCATATATCCTGTTACAATCTCATATACTTTGTCAGTAATAAGCTCACTTTTGTTGTCCGGCGTTGATATTTGTTGATAGTCAAACATATTCAATTGCTTATCAATAACTGCCGATTTAATTTGAGTGCCTCCAATATCGATTGCGATGTAATACACCTTACTCACTCCATTTCTATTGATTTTGAAAAACATTTTCATTAATTATACATAAATATGACTACAATTTTCAAAAAGATATTGTTACATTTTATGATAGCGTTTACAATTATAGCTGTAAACTATATTATCAAATGATTTTTGGAGGGACTTCATAATGAACAAAGATTTAAAAGGTTTATATGCAGCGTTACTCGTTCCTTTTGATGAAAATGGTCAAGTAAATGAACAAGGACTTAAACAAATTGCTCAAAATGCCATTGAAACTGAAGAATTAGACGGTCTTTATGTAAATGGTAGCTCAGGCGAAAACTTTTTATTAAATACAGAGCAGAAGAAGCAAGTTTTCAAGGTTGCCAAAGAGGCAGTTGGGGATAAAGTGAAATTGATTGCTCAAGTAGGTTCGTTAGATTTAAATGAAGCCATTGAACTCGGAAAATATGCCACAGAACTCGGTTATGATGCACTTTCTGCCGTAACACCATTCTACTATCCATTTACTTTTGAAGAAATTAGAGATTACTATTTCGATATTATCGAAGCAACACAGAACAATATGATTATTTATGCAATACCAGATTTAACAGGTGTGAATATTTCTATTGAACAATTCAGCGAGCTATTTAATCACGAAAAAATTGTTGGTGTTAAATATACAGCGCCGAACTTCTTCCTACTCGAACGTATTAGAAAAGCATTCCCAGACAAATTAATCTTATCTGGCTTTGATGAAATGTTAGTTCAAGCTACGATTTCTGGCGTAGATGGTGCAATTGGTTCTACATATAACGTTAATGGTCGCCGCGCTAGAAAAATCTTCGACTTAGCACGACAAGGTCAAATTCAAGAAGCTTACCAACTACAACATGATTCAAACGACATTATCGAAACAGTGTTATCAATGGGGATTTATCCAACATTGAAAGAAATATTACGTCATCGTGACATTGATGCAGGATTACCGAAAAGACCTTTCAAACCTTTTAACGAAGCACATCGACAAACATTAGATCAACTCATTGCAAAATACGATTTATAGACATCAAAGAATCAATACATTGTAAAGGGGATGTTGCCCATGAAAGAAGTTGGATTTGGCACACTAAACTGGGTTGCCGTTATCATTTATCTACTAGCTATGTTGTTCATTGGCGTTTATTTTACCAAGCGCGCGAGCCAAAGTACCAATAGTTTCTTTACCGCAAGTGGTCGCTTGCCATCTTGGGTAGTTGGCTTTTCAATTTATGCTACTACGTTAAGTGCGATTACATTTATGTCTACACCAGAGAAAGCATTTTTAACAGATTGGTCATATATCGCTGGTAACATTGCTATCGTCGCAATTATTCCATTACTTATTTATTTCTATGTCCCTTTCTTTAAAAAGTTAAAGGTAACATCTGCATATGAATATTTAGAAGCTAGATTTGGCCCTAGCATACGTGTCATTGGCTCATTATTATTTGTCGTTTACCATTTAGGGCGTGTTGCAATTGTTATCTACTTACCAACATTAGCAATCACATCTGTATCAGACATGAACCCTTATATCGTTGCATCACTCGTAGGTTTACTATGTATTTTATATACATTTTTAGGTGGTTTCGAAGGTGTGGTTTGGAGTGATTTCATTCAAGGCGTCATTTTATTAGGCGGCGCTTTAGTTATTATTATTCTAGGTGTTATGAACATTAAAGGCGGTTTTGGCACTTTCTTTGCAGATGCGATTGAGCACAAAAAATTAATTAGTGCAGACAATTGGAAACTAAATACTGCGGCAGCTGCCATTCCAATTATTTTCCTAGGAAATATTTTCAACAACTTGTATCAATACACAGCGAGTCAAGACGTCGTGCAGCGTTATCAAGCTTCTGATAGTTTAAAAGAAACAAATAAATCGTTATGGACAAATGGTATCCTAGCTTTAATTTCAGCACCCTTATTTTATGGTATGGGTACAATGCTGTATTCATTTTATACACATGAAGCTGTTTTACCAAAAGGCTTCAATACATCATCTGTAGTGCCATATTTCATTTTGACTGAGATGCCACCATTTGTAGCAGGATTACTTATTGCAGCCATTTTCGCCGCTGCACAGTCTACCATTTCATCTAGTTTAAATTCTATATCTGCTTGTATTTCAATCGACATTAAGCAACGCTTCTTCGGAAAAGATAGCGAGCGACACGAAGTTAACTTTGCACGTTTCATTATCATCATTGCAGGTATTTTCGGTTTTGGAATGTCACTATACTTAATTGCTTCTAATTCAAATGACTTATGGGATTTATTCTTGTTTGTAACTGGATTATTCGGTGTTCCATTAGCTGGTGTATTTGCAGTTGGTATTTTCACTAAACGTACGAATACATTCGGTGTTATTTGTGGATTAATATTGGGTATCATCTTTGCTTATGTCTATAATGGTGTTGGCAAAGGTAACTCACCTTTCTATGTATCTACCATTTCATTTACAGTTGCTTTTGTCTTTGCTTATATACTTAGCTTCATTGTCCCTTCAAAACATAAAAAAGATATAACGGGATTAACAATTTTTGAAAAAGATAAACCATCAACATACATTTCAAAAACGGCTACGAATAAGTAGATTGTTATGATAAAATCCCATCACCAAGTTATGATGCGCTGTTGCGCCAACTTGGTGATGGGGTTTAGCTTTGCCATGAATTTAATTTAGATACTTCGATTAATTTACAATACTAAGCCAATGATTGATCCTGAAATGATTGAAGCTAGAGTTGAACCAAGTAACAGCCTCATTGCAAAGGATGAAACTTTTTCTCCTTGTTTATCACTAATGCCTTTAATTGAACCTACGATGATACCAACCGTACCAAAATTAGCGAAGCTTACTAAGTAAACTGAAATGATACCTTGTGTTCGAGCAGATACATCACCCAGGACATTTTTAAAATCAAGCATTGCTACAAACTCATTTGTAATTAATTTAGTCGCCATTAAAGAGCCAGCTGGAACAGCTTCGCTCCATGGAATCCCCATTAAGAATGCGATTGGTGCAAACACATAGCCAATAAGCTGTTTAAAGTTCAAACCAACACTACCAAACATGATATTAATTGCTTCCATTAATGAAATAAATGCTAACAACATTACGGCTACTACAACAGCGATTTTAAATCCATCCATCGCACTATCACCTATCATTTGGAAGAAGGCAACTTTCTTAGGTTTTCCTGTTTTTCCATTCACTGATTTCGTTTCCGTTGATTTAGTTAAATTATCAATCTCAACATCACTATCATCAGATTTATAGGGATTGATTACACTAGCGATGATAAGCGCACTAAAAATATTTAACATTACAGCTGTAACTACGAACTTGGGCTCAATCATCTGCATATATGAACCCAACATTGCCATACTAACAGCACTCATACCAGACGTCGCAATTGTATATAATTTCGCTCTAGATAATCTTGGAATAATATCTTTTATTGTTAAATATACTTCTGGTTGTCCAAACATTGCTGTTGAAATAGCAAAGTAACTTTCTAAGCGCCCCATTCTCGTTATTTTATTAATAGCGATACCTACATATTTGATAATAAATGGTAATACCTTAATATAATTAAAAATGCCTATTAATACAGAAATGAACACTAATGGCAGTAACACATTTAAAAAGAACGTAAAGCCATTTTTATTTTGTATATCTCCAAAAACAAAGTTTATACCTGCTTTACTAACATTTATTAACCCTTCAAAAAATGAGCCTAATGCAGTTAAGATTGTTAAACCAATCGTTGTGTTCATCATAAATAACACAATCAACACTTGAATAAATATCATTATTAACGTCTTTTTGAAGTCTATGTTTTTACGATCAAAACTGAATAAAAACGCAACAAATAGTGCAAATGCTATCCCTGTGATAGCGAATAAAATATTCATGTATCATCACCTACAATAATTTATTAACAGCGACAGCAATTTTAGCACCCAACGCCGCATTGTTTTCAACAAGTTTTATATTTGCTGCTAAACTTTTACCATTCGTTTTTTCTACAATTTTCCCTAACAAGAACGGTGTGGCGTCCTTACCTTTAATACCTTGATTTTCCGCTTCAACAACAGCTTCATTTATGATTGCCTCAATATATGCTTTTGATAAGGCATGCTCATATGGAATTGGATTAGCAACAACAATGCCACCTTCAAGATTTAACTGCTGTTTTGTTAAATGAATGTCAGCAAGTCGTTCTGGCGTTTCAACCGAACTTGTTAACTTAACACCGCTTTCGCGAGTGAAGAATGCTGGCAATTCATTCGTTTGATATCCAATAACTGGAACGCCTTTTGTTTCTAAATACTCCATCGTCTTAGGTAAGTCTAAAATTGATTTGGCACCTGCACAGATAACAGTGACATTTGTTTTAGACAGTTCTTCTAAGTCTGCTGAAATGTCCATCGTATGTTCTGCACCTTTATGGACGCCCCCAATACCTCCTGTAACAAAAAATTGAATACCAGCCATTGCAGCACATATCATCGTCGTCGCTACAGTAGTAGCACCAACACACTTCATCGCAACAACTTCTGCTAAATCCCTTCTAGATACTTTAGCAACGTCTTTACTAGTTGCCAGTATTTCTAAATCTTCGCTTTCTAAACCAATTTTAATTTTGCCATCTATAATGGCTATGGTTGCTGGAATGGCACCATTATTCCTGATAATTTGCTCTACTGTTGTTGCCATTTCAACATTTTGTGGGTACGGCATACCATGCGAAATAATTGTTGATTCTAATGCTACAATCGGTTGATTGTTCTCCCGTGCTTGCTGAACTTCTCGAGAATACTCAATATACTTTTGTAAATTTGCCATTTTTATAATCCTCCATATCGTGATAAAGTTGCTGTTGATCTAGGTTTTGCCTAACTGTATATTTCGTTTCTATCGTTTTCTTTGCGTTAACCATACCAGCAATTAATATATCTTCAGTAGACATCCCATTTAACCAGCTATATACTACTGCAGCACAGAATGAATCGCCTGCACCTGTAACATCTTTCACACTATTTGATGGCATAACTGACTTGATGATTTCTTCCTCACCACTTCGATAAATGAGTTCTTTCACGCCATTTGTCACAATAACATTTTTAACACCTAAATCATTCCAGCGTTTAGCAGCTATTTTTAAATCATCAGTAGATTCTATTTTTAAATTTAAGTATGTTTCTGTTTCATCTTTATTCGTGATAATCCAATCAATAGCATGTAATGAATCAGGCATATTTTTCATTTTTGGGGAAGAAACCGTGGCGATAACTAATTTGATTTGATGTTTCGTGGTATAGGCACATAAGAAGTTTAATGCCTCTTTGCCTAAATTCAAATCGACAATAATGCACTTAGCCTTTTTCAATAAGTGTGAACGCTTAATTAAAAATTCAGGCGTAATGTAGTCAAACACTTCCATATCTGCTAAGCCATATGTCATGTCGCCTTCTTTACTAATTAAAGCTGTATATGAACCTGTACTCGCATTTTCAAATTGTTGAACATGATCCAAATTCATAAATGGTGTGGACAATCGTTTAATCATTTCCCATTCACTATCTTGTCCACTAGCAGATAAAAAAGCGACCGTTTCGCCAAGCCCACCTAAGTTCTCAGCAATATTTCTTGCTACGCCACCAATAGAGCGTGTTGACGTTACAGGATTTGATGTTTCTGCAACTAAATCTTTATGCACATAAAACTTACGATCTACATTCGCTGCGCCAATACAAACAATAGGATAATCTTCATTTAAAACATATGCCTTTCCCATAACATATTCCTTTTGTATTAATCCTGAAATAATGTTTGCTACGCTGGGTCTAGATAATCCAATTGCCTCAGCAAGTTCACGTTGTGAAATAAACGGATTATCTTTAATTCTTTTTAAAATTTCTTTCTCAGAATCGCTCATAACATCCCTCCTCATATTGACTTAAAATACTTGAATCAGTGAATTTACAAAAATATCGTAGCATGCTGTTATTTCTGTTGTAAACGCTTACATTTGCCGTTATATCAATGATATTTGTTTATAAAATACGCATAATTTCGTAAAAAGTAAGTTCATTCCATCGTGTAAAAGGTACTTGAGAAAATGATAAATGTTTATACAGTATGATATTTGTCGACAATAAATTATGACATTTTTATGTCTTATATTTTTCTATAAAAAAACGTGACTCATTATCGATTTTTTCATCGACTGAATCACGTTACTATGTTTTATTTGTTTTTACTATTCAATATGATGATGCTATGCGTCAACTGCACCTCGATTAATCATGTCTTGCTTAGTAACAATTGGATATTTTTTAAATACGATTGAACCAAGATAACCTGCAAGCGCACCTACAATCGCCATTACTACACCATAAATTACAATAGTCATTGGATGATTAAATCCAAACATTACTAAAAATCCTGCAATCGGTGTAGCTGTACCTGTCGCATCGTTAATTAAACCTGACATAGCAATAATTAAACCAGCAATCGCACCACCAAAGAAATTTGTAATATAGATTGGAATTGGATTGGCTGATACAATATCTGCTTGTGATAAAGGTTCAATACTTACTGCAATCGTAGACTTACGATCACCTAATTTTAAGCGATGGAATAGCGTCCCATTCATAAATGCCGAACTAAATGCTGCCATGGCACCAATAGCCATAGGTACACCCGTTAAACCTAATAATGCTGTCAATGCCATTGAACTCAATGGCGCTGTGCCGACAACCGTGATAATACCACCTAAAATGATACCCATGATAATTGGATTCGTATTCGTACTACTTTGGATAATATCACCAATTCGAATCAATGTACTATTCACTACTGGCGTTAATAATACTGCAATAAGACGAGCTAATGGCGCTAAGATGACAATCGATCCAATTAAGTCGACACCATCCGGCATATATTTCTCTGTATATTTCATCACATATCCAATCATATAACCCGCAAAGAAACCTGGTAATAAATCCATACCACCGCACGCGGCTGCTATAACTAATGCATATACTGGTGATACACCGATAGCTAATGCTGTTAATCCAGCGGCAGCGACACCACCTAGACCTCCCGCAGCGTCTCCTAGCTCTTCTAAAAATTTAATACCGAATACTTCGCCACCAACATATTTATTAAATGCTTCCACTAAAAATGTTGCGATTGCTGCATTAGCTAATGCTCCCATGGCACGCATACCATTAGGTGCTTTATATGTAAATAATGTAAAAATCACTAAGACCAAAAATAAAAATAAAGTACCTATCATTAAATCCATAACCATTGACCCCCATTACGATAATTTTATATTCAATCCCCATATTTAAATATTGAATACTTAGAGGCCATTTTACTACAAAAAATATTATATTTCACGGAATATTTCTAATTTTCGATAATAATTATTATTAATTGAATGTGAAAGTTTATTCAAATAATACATAAACATAAAAATACCGGCACATGATGTACCGGCTTAATAAAACTATTCTACTGTTTCATTTTCAAGATTAAGGACGCCATCTTTCATATGATATGAACGATCACAATATGCTTTAAGTCGTTCATCATGTGTAACAATAATACATGCTTTCTTTCTTTTTTTGGCTTGATCACGTAGAATTTTAATGACTTCAATCGCATTTTCAGTATCTAACGCCGCGGTAGGTTCATCCGCTAAAATAATCGACGGATTCGTATATAACGCTTTGGCTATCGCCACACGTTGTTTCTGACCACCTGAAATTTCTGAAGGTAACTTATTAAGCAATGAAGTTAGACCTAATTGTGACATAAGTTGCTGATAGTCTTCATTAGACATAACATTCTTATTTTTCTTTTTCAATAATGTAAATTGTTGCTTTACCGTTAAAAATGGTACAAGGTTTGTAGCTTGTAAAATAAAACCTATTTCAGACATTCTAACTTTTGCCAATGCTTTTTGCTTCATTGTCGTAATATCTTGGTTATTGATTAAAATGTGCCCAGATGTCGGCGTTTGTAAAGCACCTGCCATAGTTAGAAATGTACTTTTACCAGAGCCAGAAGGTCCAACCAATGCTATAATATCACCTTTATTTATCTCAAAATTTGTATCTTTAACCGCTTCAATGTTACGATTCCCATCTTTAAATGACTTTGTTACATTTTCAAATTTCAACATTTGCTACACCTCCTACCCAATCGCCTTTAACGGATCTATTTTTCTAATTGTTAAAATGGAGAATAAACTTCCTAATACAGAGACAATCATTAACACAATTGCAAATACGAGCAATGTTAGTACATCGAATTTGACAGGTACTGCATCAGGTAAAAATGCACCTGTAACGCCTGTTAACAGTAAGCCAAATGCCGTACCAAATAATGCTAATATGAGCGTCTGCGAAATAACTACGTTCGCTAAATAGCCATTCGTAAATCCTTGAGCCTTTAATATGCCAAATAAACTTGTTTTTTGTAATGTCATGACATATAAGAAAATGCCTATAACTGTAGCTGAAATGACAAATAAGAATGAAATCATAAAGTTTAATGTTAAGTTCTGTGGTTTATAACCTGGTAAATTTTCAATAAAGTCATTAATACTTACCGCTTCAAGCTCTTGGTTTAATTTTTTGTCTTTCCAATTTGTATCACGTACAACAACTGCATTAATTTTATCTCCAGTCAATCTAGGATTGATCTTGGCAATGGTAGCGTCATTCGTGAAAATGACTGGTGACGCATTATATTTTGCACTTTCTGTAAAACCTACGATATGCAATTTTTCATCTGATTGAGATAGTGATAATGTGTCACCAATTTTAAATCCTTTATTTTTAAGCGTTTCATCAGCTAACACTTCATTATCTTTAGTCGCTTTATGCCCTTCTATTAAACTCGGAACTAAAAATGATGACTTTTCAACACCGAACACTAAAACATTGTCTTTTTGATGGCCATTAGACACAATTTCCCCTGTTTGCTTCAAAGTAGCTTGCTTCTTGTATTTATTTTCAATATCTTTCTTGTTAAAAACAGATTGTTGCACAGTTTGATTGGCATCTTTATTTAGAACAATGGCATCTGCTTGCCACTTATCAATGCCTTCTTTATTCATATTGATAAGACCATTCGCCAATCCAGATAATAAAAATAGCAAGTAACTAATCATCGTTAACACACCAATAATTAGTCCAAACTTCAATTTGTTGCGCCGTATTTCATTCCAAGCTAAAAACATGCATTTCTCTCCCTACTACTATGATTTAAACATTGTTTATATTCTTAGATGCACGTACGTCGTGTTGCGCTCTGTAATGTTATACATACACTTATCCTTCATTATACCCGAACTTTTTATATTAAAAGCAAATTTATGGAAAATGCAATTAATTGTCTATTATTTTTGTACGGTACATTTAAAATTAAGGATCAATTTAAAAACGCCTACATATACCTTTAAGTACATGTAGACGTCCAATTCATATATTATTTAACTTCGCCTGTTTTAGGATCGAATTGCTTAATAGCATTTTTACGTAATTTATCTTTTGCTTTGTCACTTGCTTTATAGTTATTGTTGTAAATCGTAGCTTCCCAACTACCATACATTGGGTTAGGGAAAATGATATATTTCTTACCGAAATCGTCTTTATGTTTTTCAATTAATGCTTCACGAGATTCAGCTGTAGCTTCTTTTGGATCTGTAAAGTCTAATAAATTATCTCCAAATAGCATGACAAGTTTATGATCCTTTTGAACCATTTGTCTGCGTGATTCTTTACTCTTATCATCTTTACCTTTTAGTAAAATATGACTCTTCTTAGCTTGAGGGATACCTTGTTGTTTTAAGTTCTTTTGTGTTGCCTTTAAATCTTTTTCTTTATCTCTATCAGAAATATAGTAGATATCGACACCTTTTTTGTCAGCATATTTCAAGAATTCTTTTGCGCCATAGACAGGTTTAGCTTTAGCAGCTTGTACCCATTCATGCCAACCTTCTGGGAAAGGTTTATTATGTATTGATGCATAGCCTTGATATGGAGAATTATCTAAAACTGTTTCATCTAAATCCAAAGCAATAGCTAACTTATGTTTACCTTTATTCTTTTTAATCTCTTTATCTAACTGTGTCTTTGCACTGTTATAACCTTGTAAATATAATGCTTTTGCTTCAGCTGAATTTTGATACCAAGCCACTGCCATAATATTTTGATTACCAAGATTCGCCTTTTGTGATGCTGGTATAGAAGCTTGTTGCGTTTGTTGAACTTCAGCAGAACTTTTGGCAAACGCTGTAGAATTTGTCGTTTGTGGTGCTGAAACTGTAACCGCTACCGATAATGATGCTATTGCAATATACTTTGAAATTTTATTCATCTTATCACCTCATGATTAATATTTAAAATACAGTTAAAATTATAAATGCATTTATTTAATATTGCTATACTATGAAAAGATATTTAATATTATTTCTTGAAAAGCTAACAAATATGTGAACATTTCATATAAGCATGATTTAATGGGAGACCTATCACATGAGAGAGATTTGTGATTTATCACGTAATAAACTTAAATTCATTTGAGTGACTAGGCCTTCCTATCAGACATATTCACTCATCCACGTATCATTATGTGTACAGTGTGCTATCTCTTATTTACCTATTGGAACAACCATAAACTCATCCATAGTTTACCTTTTATAAATAGCAGTCCTCACTCATACAATTTCTCATAAAAATCACAACGCTCCAACGTATTTCCAACTTACTTTCACCTATTTTAATTCATAAAAACGACACTTTAATTGTCATTATCCAATAATAGCAAGACGTTATTATTGCAATCTTTTTTATAAAATAATAGAATCATAGTATTGTCATTTAAAGATAAAGTAAGAACGTTTTTATTTTTCAGATTTTTTAAATTATTATGAATATCTAGTTTTAGGAAGGAAATTACATTGAAAAAACAAGTTATTATTTCGGGCCTCATGTTATTTTCACTATTTTTTGGAGCCGGAAATTTAATATTCCCGCCCATTCTTGGCCATACAGCGGGTCAAAATATGTGGATTGGTATGCTAGGCTTTGCCCTTACAGGCATATTACTCCCCTTTATTACTGTTATTGTTGTTGCATTTTATGATGAAGGTGTTGAAAGTGTAGGCAATCGTATACATCCATGGTTCGGGTTTATTTTTGCTGTCGTGATTTACATGTCTATCGGAGCATTTTACGGTATTCCACGTGCTGCAAATGTCGCGTACGAAATTGGTACAAGACACATTTTACCTGTGCATAACCAATGGACTTTAATTATATTCGCAGCAATCTTTTTTGCCATCGTTTACTGGATTAGTTTAAATCCATCGAAAATCGTTGATAATTTAGGTAAATTATTAACACCATTATTACTATTAATGGTCGCTCTATTAAGTATTGCTGTCATTTTCAACCCTGAATCTGCACTAAGTGCACCTAAGGATAAATATATAACACATCCTTTCATTTCAGGAAGTTTGGAAGGCTATTTTACAATGGATCTTGTTGCTGCGTTAGCTTTTTCCGTAGTCATTGTCAATGGTTATAAGTTTAAAGGCCTCACAGATCGCATGAAAATTTTAAAATATGTCTGCTTTTCAGGTCTTATTGCAGCCATATTACTTGGAATGATTTACTTTGCACTTGCATACGTTGGGGCATCAACAGCTCCAGGAAACTTTAAAGATGGTACAGATATATTGACGTACAACTCATTACGAGTATTTGGTTCATTTGGCAACATAGTATTTGGTATGACAGTGATACTTGCATGTTTAACAACATGTATAGGACTCGTCAATGCTTGCGCCACATTTACTAAGAAACACGTACCTAAGTTTTCTTATAAAATATTCGCACTTATTTTCTCTATCATAGGGTTCTTATTTACAACACTTGGTTTAGAAATGATTTTAAAAATTGCTGTACCATTGTTGACATTAATATATCCCGTGTCTATTGCACTTGTACTGATATCATTTGCTAACATGTTTAGCACATTCAGATTCAGTTGGGCCTATCGACTCGCAACTGTTATTACATTGATTATTTCAATTTTACAAATACTAAATAGTTTCAACTTATTACACGGTGTTATTTTGAAATGGTTTATGATGTTACCTTTAGCAGATATCGATTTAGCTTGGCTTGTACCATTCATGCTCTTTGCTATTATCGGTTTCATCATCGATGTAGTTATACGTCGTCCGAAACAAGCGACAACTTAATAAATGCTCACTGCCTAGTAATGATTGCCCCCTCGTTACTAGGCTTTTTTATATGAAATTCATGGATTTTCAGCGATACTGTCTGTCTATTGATTATTTTAAAATAATTGATTTACCAAAAAATCCTATCAGTTATTCAAAAATATTAGTTTTTAAAATTAATTTTGTGAAATTATTCACAAATAAGACGATTCATAGTATACTCTGATTAACAAATGAAAAGCGAGGATGTCATTGTGAAGGAGAAACATATTAAATGGGATAAGATTTTTTATGGGGATGACTGGGTAAATAACGTAGTCGAAACAATAAGAACAAAAGATATATTACAAAGCGTTTATTTAAAACGTTATTTATTACGCGCGATGATGGCAGGATTTATTATCGGTATTATTACGGTCTTCGTGCTATCAGTTAAAGCAACACACGAACCAGATTTACCACCAGGTATAGTGAATATGGCTAGCGCCATTACATTCAGCTTTGCGTTAGTACTCATTTTATTTACAAACTCCGAACTACTAACCAGTAACTTCATGTACTTTACTGTAGGCCTGTATTATAAAGTAATTAAACCGACTAGAGTATTGAAAATATTTTTATTATGCTTTGCAGGAAATATTTTAGGTGCTGCTATTTTATTTAGTTTCATGCGTTTTTCAAATGTAATGACGCCAGATATGTTAAATCAGTTATCAGCAGTTATTGAGCACAAAACGTTGTCTACTGGTTTTGTAAGTATATTAATGAAAGCGATCTTCGCCAATTTCTTTATCAATATTTCATTAGTTATTGCCATGCAAATTGACGATGTACTCGCAAAAATGTTTGTCATGATGTTCGGTGTTACCATATTCGCCTTTATGGGTTATGAACACGTCGTTTACAACAGTTGCTTATTTATGGGTGGTTTAATTTATCAAGTTGATACATTGCACTTCATACCAGCTATTTCGAATATCGCTGCGGCTTTTATCGGTAACTATATTGGAGGCGGACTCATTATAGGTTTATTCTATGCTTACTTGAATGATCATCATCAATTTTATAAAAATAATTAACTATATTTGAACAATGCGTTAGTCGATGCCTTAAATATTTAGAAGTGCATTGTCTAACGTATTTTTTTTAAGTTCGTCAATGGTTTTTGTCCGATGCTATGAGCATTATCAAATACAAAATGCTCTCTTAAAAGCAGTTATTGACTGAAAATCTACTTCTAAGAGAGCACTTTATTTAATTACTTAAGAAATCTTGAAATTTCAATATACGATGTTTATGATAAGTCGCTTATTTCATCTTTAGGCTTGTTATTAGTAAGTAGTTTAATACCACTGACTAACCATAAAGCAAATGTAATTATGTTACCACTTATTACAGCTCCAATAATCAACAATATACCACTCATTTTTTTGTTTTTAGATGCTTTAAACATACCGATTGCACCTAAAATAATTGAAATGATTCCAAATATGAATAGGGATAAGAATAATACAGTGAAAATTGCTGCTGCTGTTTCTGCATCAACTGGGTCAACCTCACCATTAACTGTTGTTGACACATCTGTAGTCATTACACCTGATGCTGCTAAAACCATCAATAGTAAACTAAATACCGTTGCTAAACCCTGAATAACAATTCCTATTATTGTCATTATTTTGATCGATTTTTCCATTGACTTACTCCTTTATTATTATTTACAAACTTACGTTTGTGTTCTTATATATAAATGTTTAAATTTATATCGTGTTTATTTTAAAAATTATTGTCGCTAAAGCTCATTTACTTTTTGAAACTGGTTAAAAGTTTTAAAGAAAGCCTACGTTAATCTTTTTCCACTTCTACATTTTCATCTTCATAATCTGCTTTATGGTCTTTCATATACTTAATTGGGTCTATTTCTCTATTAATCTCTGCCTTACCATCTTTTATTTCATATGCGAAATAATACATTTTTTCACGATCTTTATATAATTGAATACCAATAACAATGACTTTACCATCTTTATAGACATGTGTATTACTGTCTTCTTGTTTAATGTCTGTTTTAATAGTGTTTTGTACTTTCGAGGCAATTTTATTCATTTGATTCTGTTCTTTGTACACTTTATCAATATCTTTTTGATACTTTTCACCTTTATTAGAACAACCTGCCAATATAATTGCTAACATTAAAAATACTACCAATATTCTTTTCATCATTTTTCTCCTTAGATGGCTGTCATTTTCCACACACTACAATACTGATAATATGCTTTATCATTGTGATGTTTGAACAATGTTTAACCAATTGTTATCAACTTAAAATTCGTTTAAATGTTTGACGCAAGATTTTGATTAATTATGATATTAAAGTCTTCTTAATATAAACATCTATTTCAGTGTTAATTTACAACTATCTACTGAAAATTATGTCATCATAATAAATTATGCAATAACTATTTGATATCTTTACATTGCTATGTATCTCTAAAAATTGCCTCCCACACATTTATTTCATAACCAAATATTTAACTATTTATAATTATAGTAAAAAACA
This sequence comes from Staphylococcus sp. FSL W8-0056, assembly GCF_037963075.1. Lineage (NCBI taxonomy): Bacteria > Bacillati > Bacillota > Bacilli > Caryophanales > Staphylococcaceae > Staphylococcus > Staphylococcus sp. FSL W8-0056. The sequence goes on along the minus strand of NZ_CP150142.1, from coordinate 2,778,584 downwards.
TTTTAATAGTATATACTTTTCTCATATTTTTTTGATATAAGTTTTAAAAAATAAGTCGATGTGCATCAACTTTATAAAATACACTACAATAACCTTTTCAATTAATGGCAATTTTAAATTTATATCGTGATTTATTAATTAGTTAAACTCATTTATACATATGATGTATGGATACCGAGAAGCTAATAAACTTTTTAAGTTGCAAATAATCTTATCGTTTACCTTCTTCTTTGAGTCAAATGTAAAACGAGGGTGATTTTGCACAGCCTTCTATAACATATATGCTACTCTTGGTCTTTAACATACTTCTCTACTTCTCGAATTTCTTCCATTTCATATTCCGTTTCTGGTAAAACACCAAACTTTTTATACATATAGTAGTTTTCCTTTCCTGATGGACCAAAACCTAATTTAATCCAATCTATATAATCAAACGATACTTTCAAATTACCCTCTCTTGTAAAATCAAATTCACATGATGTCCATGGTTCTAAATCTTCTTTAAATGCGTTTCTTAACTTCTTAAACAATCTATATAAATCCGTCCACAAATCATAAAATACTTTTTCAGAGACATTATACTCTCTAGGGATATATGTGTAATAATTCAATTCATCACTACCTGGTTTAGTATAATTAAAAACGACTTCTCCACCTTCATCATCTACATAAGCAATTGTATATACTTTTTCCCACTCTACTGGTATCATCCCACTGATTTCATTTGCAATTTCATTGTACATTTGACTTAGTTTTTCTTCGAAAATCATATTATCGCCCCTATAGTTCAGCTTCATCTTGCTCTTTAATATATTGCTCGATTTCTTTAACTTCTTCCATTTCGTATTCCATTTCTGGTATAACCCCAAATTTTTTATACATATAATAATTTTCACGGCCTAATTGATCAAACTCTGTATTTATCCAATCAATATAATCAAATGAAACTTTTAATTTACCTTCGCTTGTAAAGTCAAATTCACATGATGTCCATGGTTCTAAATCTTCTTCTTTAAATGCGTTTCTTAACTTCTTAAACAATCTATATAAATCCGTCCACAAATCATAAAATACTTTTTCAGAGACATTATACTCTCTAGGGATATATGTGTAATAATTCAATTCATCACTACCTGGTTTAGTATAATTAAAAATGACTTCCCCAGCTTGATCAGTTACATAAGCTATTGTAAATACTTGCTCCCATTCTACTGGTATCATCCCACTAATCTCATTCGCAATCTCGTTGTACATTTGACTTAATTTTTCTTCAAAATTCATGTTATCGCCCCTATAGTTCAGCTTCATCTTGCTCTTTAACATAATCTTTTATTTTTTTACCCAATTTATGGCATATTCTTTTTCAGGCCAAATTCCAAATTTTTTATACATGTAATAATGTTCTCTTCCCATTTGTCCAAACTCTGAATTCGCCCAATCAATATAATCAAATGAAACATTCAATTTGCCGTCTCTTGTAAAGTCAAATTCACATGATGTCCATGGTTCGAGTCCTTCTTCTTTAAATAAATCTCTTAGTTTATCAAATTGCTTATATAATTCATATACTGAGTCCATAAATTCTGATCTTGATATATTATATTTATTTAACACGCTCGTATAGTAAAATAATTCATCACTTCTTGGTTCAGTATAATTGTAGAACACTTCTCCACTTCTTTCATTTACATAAGCCATTGCATATACCTTTTCCCATTCTACCGGTATCATACTGCTAATTTTATTTGCAATTTCATTGTACATTTGACTTAGTTTTTCTTCGAAAGTCATATTATCGCCCCTATAGTTCAGCTTCATCTTGCTCTTTAATATATTGCTCGATTTCTTTAATTTCTTCCATTTCATATTCCATTTCTGGTATAACCCCAAATTTTTTGTACATATAATAATTTTCACGGCCTAATTGATCAAACTCTGTATTTATCCAATCAATATAATCAAGTGAAACTTTTAATTTACCTTCACTTGTAAAATCAAATTCACATGATGTCCATGGTTCTAAATCTTCTTCTTTAAATAAATCTCTTAACTCCTCAAACAAATCATATAAATCCATCCATAAATCATCAAATACTTGCACAGAAATGTTATACTCCTTAGGTATATCGGTGTAATAATTCAAGTCATCACTACCTGGTTTAGTATAATTAAAGAATACTTCACCTCCTCCATCATCTATATAAGCCATTGTATATACTTTTTCCCACTCTACCGGTATCATACTGCTAATCTCATTCGCAATCTCATTATATAATTTGCTTATTTTCTCTTCGAAAGTCATGTTATCACCTCTATTGTTCAGCTTCTTCTTGCTCTTTAATATATTGTTCGATTTCTTTAACTTCTTCCATTTCATATTCCATTTCTGGTATAACCCCAAATTTTTTGTACATATAATAATTTTGACGGCCCAATTGATCAAACTCTGTATTGATCCAATCTATATAATCAAATGAAACTTTTAATTCACCTTCTTTTGTAAAATCAAATTCGCATGATGTCCATGGTTCATATCCTTCTTCTTTAAATATATTTCTTAAATTTTGAAATTGTTTATACAACTCATACGCTGAGTCCATAAATTCTGATTCCGATATATCATATTTATTTAATACACTAGTATAGTAGTATAATTCATTGCTTCCAGGTTCTGTGTAATAGTAGAACACTTCTCCACCTTCATCATCTATATAAGCCATTGTATATACTTTTTCCCACTCTACTGGTATCATGCTACTAATCTTATTCGCAATCTCGTTGTACATTTGACTTAATTTTTCTTCGAAAGTCATGTTATCGCCCCTATGTGTTCGAAATATCTCTTGATTAAACTATTAATTTATTCTCTACACTTATTTCCGTTAAATAAAAAGCATTAAACAACACCCAAATGTCGCTTAATGCTTCTTCAAATTCGTTTTACTTATCTTAAACCTAAATATGCTAATAAATTTAAAACAAAAGCAATTATTGTTACGATAATTGCAATTTGCAATAACTTCGAACCTTTTTCAGCATCGTATTTTTTATAATTAATACTACAAACAATACTTCCAATACCAAATAGCGGTGTAACTACTGTTAATACAATAAATACCCATGTTGCAATTTTTAAGCCATTGCCTTGTTTTTGGTTTTCCATCTCATTAACTCCTACTCATTATTTTGTCTTTCAATTTATTTAACTATTTATAATTATAGTAAAAAAGATATTAATAGTATATACTTTTTCATCATTTCATAAATAAAATTTACCCACACCTATATGTAATACAATTATAATAATCTTGATAAAATCATATTCAAAATAAATATCCAACAACTGAATAATATTGGCCTTATTACAACAAAAGCAAACGCTCCTTTTCTAACTCTAATAAACAAATCCCAAACTGCAAATATAATAATGATAAATAAGCTGAGTATGAAAAATGAGATACTTAAGTCACGTGTTTCTGCAGTGATTTGAGGTGTTGACTTTAATGTCATTAATACCGTTAGTACTATAGCTACTATCAAAGAAATAATCCCTTTATACTTAGCTATTTCAATATTTATACGTAAGCTTTCAACTGAATTGTATTCAGATTTATTAACTATTCCACTTGAACTATCTGTAATGTTCTTATATTTTAGTAATAGTGGTCTGTTCCAAAGATTTCTAATAGCCATCCATGCATAAAACAAACTCCCCATATACAAAATCACATTGAAATTTGTTAATTGATCATAGCTGTCGCCTATAAAGATATAAGTGATACCAATTATTACAAACAAAATGGCATAGATGATTATAGGCAATACTACTATTTTTTCAGAATACATCACAGCAGTTAAATATATAATATAATACAGTCCGGCTACGACAATTAATAATAAGAACTCCATATTCGCACCTCAATATTCCATAACTTTTACTTTAATATCAATCCACTTAAATCCATTCACATCATTGAGTATAAAATAATATGGTGATATACGTTGAAGTTGATTTTCTTAATTTAAGTATACTTCACAGTATTTACAAAATCATTTAGTCATCATCTTCTGTGTTTAATTCAAAAATATAGAATCTACTGTATTGCATAATAAATTGAAATGCCACAAATTGTGCTCCAGCGATAACCAACATGCTCACAATAATTATAAACTTGGATTCTACGACATTAGGAATCAATATATATTCGATAATTTTTTCAATATATATAAATGAGCTCAACGCAGTTAATAATAAACCGAAATGTGTTTTAGTTTTACCACCCCAGCGTTTTGTTACTTTAGGTAATTTTAACAACGTAAACATTCCGCCAATTACTAATAATAAATAGCTAATTATGATTGAAATCGTACCCATTAACCAATAATTGAATAAATCATAATGGTTTTGTACAGCTGCAAAATAATAAAGGTTACACAGTGCAAATACTACAGTGATAGTAGTTAACACATTTATAATAACTAAAAATCGAGCATATATTTTTTTATATTTCCGTGCACTTTCTTTTTCGAAATCTATAAACCTAATCCATTGAAGTAAACTAATTACAATAATTATTAATTCTATAATTGTCGTTATCTTTAAATAGTTTGGAAACCTTTCATAATCTAAACCAAAAAAGAAAGTTAGACATGAAAAAAGTATCAAAAACAATGATATTAAACTTAAGGCTTGTGCACCTGGCTTTCGAAGAGTATCAATATTTTCTTTAGTAGTCATATCTGTCTCCTATACATTATCTTTTAAATAGCATATTACGTATTTAAAGTTATAAGTACTTAGGTTTTTATCTATACAAAGCATAAAACTATCTTTATATTATTATTTGACGAGCATCAACTTTACGGTATCTATTGCTTTTTACTTAACCGCCAAAAAAGACTAAACAAAGCTTTATTGTTTAGTCTCACATTAAGATTGTCTATTCTTCTTGCTCTTTAATATATTGCTCGATTTGTTTAACCTCCTCCATTTCATATTCCATTTCTGGTATAACCCCAAATTTTTTGTACATATAATAATTTTCACGGCCCAATTGATCAAACTCTGTATTTATCCAATCTATATAATCAAATGATACTTTCAATTTACCCTCTCTTGTAAAGTCAAATTCACATGATGTCCATGGTTCTAAATCTTCTTCTTTAAATAAATCTCTTAACTCCTCAAACAAATCATATAAATCCATCCATAAATCATCAAATACTTGCACAGAAATGTTATACTCCTTAGGTATATCGGTGTAATAATTCAAGTCATCACTACCTGGCTTAGTATAATTAAAGAATACCTCCCCTCCTCCATCATCTATATAAGCCATTGTATATACTTTTTCCCACTCTACCGGTATCATATTGCTAATCTCATTCGCAATTTCATTGTATATTTTGCTAAGCTTCTCTTCAAATGTCATGTTGGCACCTCTACTTATTTAATATTCTTCTAATATTTCTTTTACCATTAATTTCATATTCAACTTTAAATATAGTCGGCCTTTGACTATTACCTTTATATTTAACTTCTATTTTAATATTTTCTATTGATTTTCCAGACTTGATTGCCTTTTCCCATAGTTTTTCCAACTTGTACCAATCACCATTTTCCTTAAATGAACGGTTGATATATTTACTTTGTGCTACAAGGTTATCTATGTCTTTTGACCCACCAAACATTCTGGCGATTAAGTGACCTCCATCATCGTCTGGTAATCTATCCTCTCCTCCCACAGTTCTTTGTGCATGGTTATTACGACCGCCATCTTTTAGAGAAAGATTGTCTACATAAACTTCTTTTATGCGCCCTTTATGATCAGTCCGATATATGTGACCAGTTGGTGTTGTATATTCTATATTTGCTTTTAGTTTCTTAGGTCTAAGTCTTGCATATTGCTCTCCATATTTGACCTTGGTGTAGTTTGGTGATTCAACATATTTTGATAAATTTATTTCATGGCTACTTACACTATGTTTACCTTCACTTCTCACCATACTATCTTTCGGACCATGTGTCACGTGATTTTGTGGTGTAACAGCACGTTTCATGTTTTGACCCATGTTTCTCAAAGTAGTTGTTTCAGCAAATTTTATACCACCCATTCCCGCTGGTGCAAGTTGTTGTTTAAATGGATGTGCTATTTCTTTATCAAGTCCATTATTCACTATTCGTTTGACATTTTGTGCTTGTTGTCCAATCCAATTTCTACTTTGTTGAACAGTATGAGTTGCTTGACCACGCATGTTACTCAGCATTTGTCCAACATGAGTATTTTGAGCAAAGTTACGAGATTGATTCAACACACTGTTTTTCATCATTCCCATTTTAGGTGAAATACGACTAACTGCTTGTTGCATTGTCTTTTGCAATCCTGTTTTAACTGCAAATTTTTCTCCGCCTTTGAAGCCTAATTTCATTAAACTTTTCCCAGCACCTTTGAGGAAGCCCATACCTGGCAATGGAATAAGCGAAAGTCCTTCCATGATTCGTTCTTCTTTAGATAGCTTTCTTCCAGTTACAATATTTTTTCCTGTGGCTGCATTTGCTGCTGAATAAGCGGAATAAGCACCAATAGCTACTGCTCCAGCAACAGGATTAATACAAGATAAAACTACCATACCAGCTAGTGCTGCAATCTCTATAGCTTCTTCTTTTTTCTTTTGCTCTTCTATCTCTTCCGCTTCAGCTACTGTCATGTAATCACAAGAAGCACCTTGAGTCATCATTTTTTCAAAATCACTCTTAGATAGTTTCTTATCTTCTTTTTTCATTTCTTTGTAATGCTGATCAATTACTTTTACAAATTCTTGATCCGATTTTAATATTTCATCGATGCTATAAACATCGCTGTCACTTTTCTTGGCATCTCCCTTTGCAATTTTCCCAGAAGCCCCATAGGTATCTCTACCATGACCACCGCCATTTTTTATTAATATATTTTCCAATTTAACATTCGTTATACCTTTGAATGCTTTATCTATATCTTCTATAAATGGCGTGTCAATAATTTCTTTCATTTTCGAATCTAATTGAGATGCATAATCATATAGCTCATTTTGATAATACCCCATTAATTTAGATCCTTGTGGACCTACTACACTACTTGTTAATGATATTGCGCCATCTTCGTCTAAAGAACTGACATCGCTTACCGCATCATCCATTGTTGTATCTACATCTAAGAAGTCTTGACCCTCTATTGCATCTATTACACTTTGGATAGATGACTTTTCATTGTCATAATCAGCTGTTAGATATTCAATATCTTTTGTCATGTCATGCACCTATCCCTCAATATTATAGTAAAGCTTGGCAAATTCCGTACCCCAATGTTCATCTGCTTCAAAGAACTTTTGTGCTGAATTCATGACGCCACCACCGAGTGTACTCAATGGACCTTTGAGACCACTAATGACTGTTGCAGCACTACTATAGCCATTTTCCATAGAATGTGCAGCTTTTTCACTACTGTAGTAATTTAATTGCGCTATTTTTCCAAAGTTTTGAGCTATTTCATCATACTTTTGACTAATGCTTTCCAATTCTTTTACAACATGTGCAATCGTTTCAGCTTTAACACTAATTTTTCCACTCAACGTCATTACTCCTCTGCTTTATTAATATGATTTTCATCAGTATCGAATCCAAATAATTCTCGTATAAATGTATTAATGACACCAATATGAACATTCAGCACTTTATCTTTTAATGGGTATCGAATGAGTAACAAATCATTTTGTTCATAAATGTTATATAAACTTTGTTGAGGGTCACCTTGATGATTGTAGATTTCAATTTCTAAAACACGCCCAATCGTATCGATACTTTCATTATTTAAGTTCTCCAATATTTCATCGTCAATTTGTTTAAAGTCCCAATCATTGGATTTTTCTTGTCTCATCAATAAAGGATATGATTGTACAATCGACCACCATGCAATGTCTTTATTGATAATTCGTATTTGAAACCCATTATTTTTAAACCGGCTTAACAAAATATATTCATCTTTTTCATAGCTAAATGGTGCAAAATACATATCATTAATTCGAATATTTACAATTGCGCTAATATACTCTCTTACTAATGTAGCCACTTTAAAACCTGCATCAGTTAACTTGTCATTCTCTGTTACTAATTCTTTTTCAATTAAAGCCACTTTAGCTTCTTCAAAATTTGATGGATCAAACAATTCAAAATTTACGAGAGGCAATTTACTACCACCTAAAATTGTTAATTCTTCGTAAGAAAAATAATCTATTCGCTTAACATCTTTCATCATGGGTTCACCCTATCAAGTCCTTGCTTAATTGATAATGTATCGTATTTCGCTAGATTTTGACTTAAGTTATCAATTGCTTTTTGATGGTCAGCCATCGGTTGTACTAATTCTTCTTGAAACTTTGCCATAATAAGTAACACATCTTTCACCTTATTGGCGAACTGTCCTTCCCAATCACTACCTTCGATATACTCAGCGAGCTGTTGCGTTTGCTTTTGACATGCTTCAATATCTTTAGCTATTTTTGCCGCTAATTGTTTCGCTTGATTCACCTTGCCACCATCTGCTTTAATCCCTTTATATCCACCCATATCTTCACCTCAATATTAATTCATTGCTTTATTAAAATATTCACTTGCCTTTTCGCCAGCAATTCCCTTAGCTTTTTGGAGGGATTCTTTATTTTTATCGATATCTTCACCCAACATTTCAAGCTTTTGTTTCATCAAATTTCTTTTTTCGATATATAACGTATTGGGCGCTTTTCCTTTAACAGATACACTGTCTTTATTAGCACTAGATTTTGCAGTTTGTACGTCCTTTGCTGTGCTTTCAACATCATCTAGTGCAATACTTAAATTAAATTCTAATCGCTTATATTGTTCAGCTTTTCTTAAATATCCAGAACGAACTTCAATTTCATGCGCAATCTCTTCAGCATGCTTTTTAATATCTTTAAATTTCGACTTGACCATTGTTTCAATATCATTAAAATTCATAACATACCTCCCTCCTATTTAATTCATTACTATTTAAACCATCTAATCTTTTGATAAGCTTGATTCGCGACCATATACGCTTCGTTTTCTTTAATAACAGGTTCTCGTTGAATAAATCTAAATTTAAAGAATTGTTGGTCTGAAATACGAATACCTATACTAAATTGGTTAATCATTTTACGTGCAACATCAATCTGTTTATCATAAGCATCTATTAATTCTTTATGAATGCCGACAAATAAAATGTTCAAGCCAAGTTCTGGTCCTTTTGTAATAAGCTTTTTAACATCATCTTCCGGGATATACGTGCAATCAATATATGTTTTAAAATCATTGATAATGTAAAGTGAATCTTTTTCAAATGGACCGTCCATTTCTCTTTGTTTTAAGTCTTCAATCATTAGTTGATGAATCGCTTTAATGTCTTCTCTTTCTTCGGCAAAGTTAGCCACTTGATGCCTATAAGCTTTAAACTCTCCACTTGAGTCTGCGATACAAATCGCATATTTTTCATTTAATATGTCAATTTCTTTCATCATAATTTCGGCAATATGCGCAATTTCTCTCGGATTTTCTGATGAAATCATTGCTGGTTCAGTTAATTTAATTTTTTGTAGTGTAACACCTTCATAATCTAATCCAATTGGTAAAGCACCATTGGCAACTATATCTGGTAAGCTTAATGATTCTCTGTAATCTTCATATTTAATTTCATCTGGCATCATAGGAATATCATTTGGTGTTTCACCTTTATAAAATTCTGTCATCGCCGATACTTCATCATTAATTTGATCATTATATGATTTAGTCTCATCATGTTTAAATGGTTGGCCAATATGGAATGATACATTGTCATCACTACTTAACAATGCTCGACCCACTACATCTTTAACCGCAAATTTTTGTTGCCCTACTACGTTCGACACCTCTGATTTATCATATAAAAACATGGCGATACGCGTTTTCATATTAATGTACATTGGCGTTTTCATTGCGTTAGCTCTTGAAGCAGTTAAGGTTACTTGCATGTCTAATGCTAGCCCTTCACGTGTCATTTTAATCATCATATTTTCAAAAACTTCTTGGAAAGGTGAATCTTTTACTGCGTCAAAGTTATCAATAAGAATAAAGACATACGGAATTGTTTCACCAGTTAATTTTCGATATTCAGAAATACTAGTAACACGATACTGACTTAAAATCTTCTTACGACGATCGATTTCATCATTAAATATACGTATCGCCTTAGCAATCTTGTCTTCTTGATCTACTGTAAAATAATCAGCAACATGTGGTATATCTGTGACTGGCATCAAACCATTGGTACCGAAATCGAACAAGTACATGTGTGCTTGATCAGGACGATGGTGTCTTGCAACATCGAAAATAATGTTGTGTAAGAACGTTGTTCTACCATATCCTGGACTTCCGATTAACGCGATGTGCCCAGCTTTTTTCAATTGCAATACCATCGGTCCTTGATATTGTTCTTCTGGTACGTCTTTAAGTCCTAATGTTAATTCCACTTCTTTTGCATCATCTGACCATAATTTTCTGAAATCTGTTTCTACTAAATCTTCTTGATATACATTTTCTGGTAATGGTGGTAACCATGGACGCTTAACTTCTTCAATTTCTAATCGTGTTGTAATAGATTCGATATGATCGATAACCGCTTCTAACTCGGTTTGGTTTTCTTTCGTTTCTTCATCTTCAAGTCCACTCAAGTCTTTGTTGATTGCTTGAAGTTGACCATAGTCATTAATCATGTAAATCGTCTTATCTTCAACTTCTAATTTATCGCCTTCGATGTCATATGTTGCACCACTCCATGCAGATTGGAATAATTCATAAATTTCATTATTACCAACTTGTAAATACGCACGACCTGGTAATGTAATGTCTGCTGCATCTGGTGTTTTTAAAATTTCATTACTGTCTTGTCTATCTTGTACTTTTAATGCCAATTTAAATTTAGAGTTAGACCAAATTTGGTCATCAACAACACCCGATGGTTTTTGTGTCGCAAGTATTAAATGAATACCTAACGAACGTCCAATACGTGCCGTTGATACAAGTTCTTTCATAAAATCAGGTTGTTCTGATTTTAATTCGGCAAACTCATCGGAAATAATGAATAAATGTGGCATTGGTTCTGTTGCAACACCTTCTTTAAATAACTTATGGTATTGATTAATATGGTTAACATCATGCTCTCCGAATAAACGTTGACGTTTTCTCAATTCGGCTTTGATTGATGTTAAGGCACGCATCGCTTCATCGCCATCTAAGTTTGTAATCGTACCAACTAAATGGACTAAATCTTTAAATAAGTTCGCCATACCCCCACCTTTATAGTCAATCAATAGGAACGCAACTTCATGTGGATGAAAATTAATAGCTAAAGATAAAATGTATGATTGGATAATCTCAGATTTCCCTGAACCAGTGGTACCAGCAACTAAACCATGTGGCCCGTGTGCTTTTTCATGTAAGTTCAATGATAAAATATCATCTTTACCTCTTACACCTAAAGGTACTGCCATCGTTTTGTATGTTTCGTTTTGTCTCCATCGATTAACCACATCAAGCTGATCTACTTCTTTCACGTTATACATCTCTAAAAATGTAATACTATCAGGAATTGCATTTTTCAAATGTTCGACGTGTATCAAATTCGCCAAACGTCTCGCGATATATTCTTTATCAACGTTATCAATATTTTCAGGTGTAAATTTCAATTGAACTAATTCTTTTTCTTTCGTAATCAGTTCGCCTTCAGTACGAGACTTGATATCAATAATGGTATCTACATGCTCTGGCAAACTTTCAATCACATCTTCAACAAAGATTAATGAAATACCATATTCTGATAAATCTTGGTTTACATATTCTAAAATGACATGATCAATAATTAATGACATATCTGTAATGACAAACACTAATTGCGGTGTGAAAATAATTTGCTCATTACTTCTGCTGCGTTCACGCACAGCTTGGATACGTTCTTTAATCATGCTATAAATTGACGTTAAAATTTGGTCACGTGTTCGTTGATTGTAAACAAACCCTCTAATGTTTTGACCTCTCAATGTCATATGTGGCAACCAACGTGCCCATTTCAATGTTTCAACTTCATCTTCACGTGTCACAAATAGAAACTCTAAATCATGATAACTATGGAACGTTGACAATTGGATTAGCATTTTCTCCAATTCTTCTAAAATGAGATGTCGTGCACCAATATATGCAATTGGTCCATGATTTAAATCATTGATTAATGGTGCTTGTTCTACATCTGTGTAAAATTCATACAATTCTTTAGCATCGTCGAATAGTTCATCACGACGTTGGTTAAATTCTTCTTCTTGGTAATCTAATTTGAATGACTTTTCTACATTCGCAATACCTAACTTATAATGTAAGAAATCGTGATGATGCGATGTTTTTTCATATATTCTTGGTGCTTTCGTTTCAACGATATCTTTAATTTCAGCAACCGTTGGATAATGGTAATTCAAACTAAAACGTTGTGCTTTAATCGCTTTATTAATTTCTTTAGATTTATTATCCAAATAAGCTTTGTAATCTTTCTCTCGTTTTTCAACATCTTTGTTATACTTTTTCTTTTCAGAGAAATACGTTGTAATACCAAATACTATCGTTACTGTACTCATACCAATCATCATTAAAATATAAATACCAATTGGTCTCACTAAAAAGATGACAACAGTTAAAGCAATCATTACTAATGGCGGTATAATGGAACGCCATATCACTGTATTGTTCTTCTGTATTGGCTGTGGCGGTCTTTCAATCTTAATATCATCGGTCGGTTCACGGTGAATAATCCTTGGCGAACGATGGTACGTATTGTAATCATCTGCCTGTGCATGTGGCATCTCTTGTGTTAAGCGAATTAATGACGATGCCACTGTATTCTGACTCAATACATTTAAACCATCAGCTTGTACTTCGAGCCATATCCCTTCAACATAAATATGATCACCAATGTAAGCTTTGTTTGTTAATTGCTCTTGTAGTTCATAGTTAATATACACATCTGTATTTTTATCGTGCACAATGCGTACGTATTGTGATTCTTGTATTGATTGAAAATCTTTAATAATGATGGCATTCATCAAGCTTTGAATAACCATATCATCATACGCATTTGGCCCAATTGTCATCGTATCTTGAATTGAAGGATACGCAAATGATGCATAATCAGCTTCTGTATAAAGCTGTAATGTAATGTCATCAAGGTCACCTTTTCTAACAAGCACCTTATTAATAGAAGTATGATTCGCTTGCCAAGTACCTTGATTATTTTGTTCTAAATGAATGACTTCGCCTAACGATTTCAACGTAATATCTGCACGCTCGTCTTCGCTAATAGTATATGTCTTACCATCTCGCAAATTGAGCATCTTCAATTGTTTGTTATATTTTATAATCAATTTATGCATTGTCTTTGCCTCAGTCCTATACTATTTTTTTCTTTCAGCTTCTTGGCGTTTTTCTTTATCTTTTTGTGCTTGTTCTTTTTGTTTCTTTTCGTTCTCTTCTTGTTGCTTTAATTTCTCATCTTTCGCTTTTGCTTTCTCTTCTTCAGATTTCGCTTTTTCATCTTTAACTTGTTTTTCTTTGTCTAAAATATCTTGCAATTTATCGTTATACTTTTTCGTTTCTTCAGAACGTTTATCATTCGATAAATCTCCGTTATTTTTAATCTCATTTAATTTATTAATCAACGCTAACTTTGTAATATCGTTATCATCTAAATAAGTGGCAATATTAATCGCTTCATCAAGATGTCCTTGTCCTAATTCCATCCAATATAATAAGTAGTCTTTGTTTGAATTTGGTGTCACGTTATTAAGTAAATTTTCTTTCTTATCTTTTTCTAAACCTTGTTTATTTGTTTGGATATAACTTTTGGCATAAATGTAAAGTGCCTCTTTATCTAATTTTTTTCCATCTAAATCATCATACGTATTTAGTACTTGCGTATAATCATCCTTTACAAATGCTTGGTATCCTTTTTCAATGCGCTCATTATGCTTCATTACTGAAAAATATAAAAAGGCTAAAAATGCAATTAATAACACACTTAACGTTGTCATGCCGATAGCAACCCATTTGAAAACGGTATGCCCTACTTTGCGTACATATGCATAATTTTGACTATAATCTTGTTCTTGTTTCTGATACTGTTCATCTAAAAATGCCGTTAGTAAATCTAACGTTGCCGCTTCAATAACTTTAGTTTCAAATGGCGTTCCTTTATGTAGTTCTAAGTTTCCTTCAACTAAAGCATCAAATGATTGTTTCTCATTGAATGCACAGATAACCAGTGCTTTATATCTTGTTAAAAATTCAGCTTCTGACACCGGTAATGGATCAACAACATTTTGTAAACCTCTTGTTTTAGCAATTGGTAATCCATCTCTTGTGAAAAATAACTCATCTGGTGTCAAAACAAATGTGTAACGTGTACGATTTACTTCTTCTAAATTTTTGATATTGAGTAAGTATCGTAATTTTTCATTTTTAGTAAATGATTTAATATTATCAAAAGGTGTATGATTGTCATTAATGTCATAATGTATTTGGAAACTGTCACGTAGTTCAGTTAATTCAGCATCTATAAAATATGGAGAATGTTGTTCTAATAAGTACATTAAATGAAAATGTTCTGGTTTAATTGAAGACTTAGGAATCTCTCTCATATCTAAGCGTAATTTTGTTTTAGCTGCTTCTTCAGCATCTAAAGGCGTTAACATATCTTGCATTTCATTTTTAGGGTTATGATTTTTAACCATCTATTTTTCCTCCTATAGTAACTTCAAAATATCTCCATCAGCGATTTGATAATCAATGAGTCGATCATTTTCAACAAGTAATTGACCTTTCGTCATCACTTTAATTTGTGTATTGACATCAAATATTGAAATGTCCAAACTATCCAATACTAAAGCTATTAAATTTTTTATCGGTAAATATGCTGGTACTGCTAAGTCATATGTGCCGTAATTATAATTAGTAAAATCAAATGTTACTTTTACGTGCTGATTCATTTTTCGTTCGTCTCCCTTTATGAATTGAAAAAATGACAAATCCTAAAGTCAAAAAAGCCCCTACAGACATCAAAATGTACGGGAATATTTTTTTCTCCTGCTTGTTTTGAATATAGGGGCTTTTATCACTCTCCGAAGTCTTTTCTAAGTTAGATTTGGAAAATAACACTTTTTTAGTTTCATTCAAGCGAGTCGAGTGACTCGCTTGATTTTGAAACATATCATTTTTTATTTGTTGTTGTCGTTCTTTTTTCTGCTTAGCAATCGCGTCGTTGACTTCTTTACTATCTTTATTAAATAGCGTTGTATCATATTGATTTAAATCATTATTGATTCGCTTTTCCTCTTCTTGTTGCACATCAATATTAAGTCCGCCATTATTGCTAGATGCTGTTAAAAAAGTTAAAGCAATCACGCTATTCATCAACATTAGATTAATCTCTCTTTCTTAAAGTGTTTTATAAACATGTTCAGTACAAAACCAATAATCACAAGTACTGTTAATATTACTAGTGCCAAGCCTATAGGATGCTCTGCATTTAAATAATTGAAGAACATGTTATCGATATAAGACAATGGTGAAATTTTATTAGTCACACCTTGTCCAGCCGCTTTCAAATTATTCATAGCTACAAAGTATAGACCCAATGCAGCAATCATTAAGAACATACCGATAGATTTTACCTGTCTTAGTAAATACGTATTAATAAGTACAAAGACCATCATAGTTAAAATCACCATTAAGATGAATTTCGCTCTATAGCCAGCTAATACATGGAACTTATTCATTGCAATTAAACCGACAATTAATCCTTCTACCAAACCAGTTGTACCAATAACACCTGACGTAATGACATTATTCCAAAGATGGTTTTTACTACTATAATCATCTTTAATGAAATTCATTTGACCTTTGGCACGTTCATAACTATAGAAAATATATGCTGTAATCATTGATAGTAAATACATCAATAATACGAATAATGTCGGTGAAATCACCTCTGTATTACCATTATTAGCTAAAACATTTTCTAAGTTTTTCTTTTGAACCGGATTACTCATAAATGCTTTTAATGCTTGGTTTTGTCTGTCGCCATCTTTAGAATTTTGTAATACTTTTTTAAACTCTTTAGCGAATAACTCATTATCTTTATCGTTTTTAGCCATTTGACGGTTCAAATCATTCGCTCTTACGCCTAATGCTCGACCTGTCGCATGTAGTTTATTCACATTATTATCTAATTGATTTAATTGTCCACTAACTGAATCTGCAATTGTTTTTGATTCTTGTGTATCAGATAGCAATTGCGTGCTCTTTTCAGAAATTCTGCTAATTTCTTTATCTAAGTTAGAAGACATTGTGTTGAATTCATCATTTTTGCCTTTGTCAATTTTTGGTTCTTGTGGTTCTTCAGCAAAAGTCTTTTTAACGTTTTCTAACTGATCAATCAGCTTAGAAATATCTTCTTTATTTTTTGTTGTATTCTTTTTGTTATTTAAAATGTCATCAATCAGTTTGTCTGAGTTTTCTTCCATTGAATCAATTTGATGTAACACAGCTACTTTATCGTCTTTGAAACTTTCCATGTCATTGATAACTTGGTCAACCATCATATCAATTAAACGTTTGTTATCGAATGGTTTATCTTCTCTGCCTTTTGTATCTGTGTACATTTTATAATGTGCATCAAACCTAGATAATGCACTCAATTGCTGGCTTAATGCATCTTTCGATAAGCGACCATCAAGGTTATGATTCAATGTTACATCCACAACACTCGTTGCTTTCTTATCATTTGGTTCATCTTGACGATTTGCTTGTCCAAATAACAATTGTAAATGCATTGTTTTATCTTTTAAGAAATCTTTCTCAGCATCCTTTTTCAATTTAGCAACGCCATTGACTTCAACTTTATATTCCTTGTTAGATGTATCGAGTTGAACACTTTGATCCTTAATGTCATATTTTTTACCATTAATTTTAATGTCGCCTTCAAAGTTAAAATGAGGATCTGTTGCAACAGTTAATTGATTAATATCATTACTTTTAATCGTTTCAGTACGTTGCACTTTGACACCATCATTAATCAAACTACTTGTGTCTTGCGCAACTTGGTTATCGTAATCTGTTAAATTAATGTGTTCTGCTAACGGTTTTTTCAAATTATATTCGTTTTTATAACGTTTTGCTTCTTTGACAATTGCTTCGTATTTATTAGCTTCACCCTCATTTAAACCTGCAGCTATAAAGTCTTGTTTAGACATGTTATAGATAAATGTTGTATCTGTATCAGGTTCTTTGACAATATCATCATGAAGTTGTTTTTCTAAGTTTTCAGCGAATTGAGCATTGTTCATTTTAATGCTATTTAGCGCATCTTGTAAGTCTTTGTTATTTGCAAGCTCATCTTGCAGTGATTCTGTTAATTGCTTACGGTAGTCTTCAATCATACCTTTTGAAAATGGTGACTCTTGTGATTGAATGATTTCTCTTAATTTATCTAAGTTTTCTTTAACAGTTTGTTTATATTCTTCTTTACCTGTATCTTGCATACTTGATTGTTGATCAATTTGGCTGTCCATCTGTTTTAATGCATTGATATAGTTATCAAGTTCCACACTATCTTTTTGCGATTTATAATCTTGTAACATTTTATCCATCGCTGTATTGTGCTCGTCAAATAATGAATTTTGTTTTTCAATTAAAGTCGAAACATTATAATCTGTGTTCACCCTGAACGTATCTGAATTCGCACTCAATAATGATTTATTGTATGTTTGGAACCATTTTGTAATGTCTTTGTTTGCAGAAATTGAATTTACAAGCGTATCTGTAAATAATTCCGGGAAGTCGTTAATTGGATTTAATAAGTAATTCGAGAATTTACTATTCACACCATGTTCACGCGTCATAATAGCGCCAACATTTTTTTGTGCATTATGTAAATTATCAATGATGCTTGTTAAATAAATTTCGACTAAGTTTTTGTTAAAGTCGTTAAGTACATTACTTACAACTTTTTCTGTGTTTTTAGCTACTTCTTCTTTTTGTCCTACAGCTGTTTTATACTGTAGCGATATTTTCGATGGTGTTTTAGCGTCTAATTGCATTGCCAATTTTGAAAAGTTTTCTGGGATAACAATCATGACTTGGTATCCACCATTTTTCAAACCAGACTCAGCAACGTTTCTTGTTACTGTTTCAAATTTATAGTTTTTCTCATTTGCTAACCTTTTAATAAATGCTTGACCCAGCTCAACTTTTTTACCATTATATGTCGTTGGTTGATCCTCGTTAACAATTGCGATATGTATTTTATTATTTTTATTACTTACACTTTGGGATCCTTTTTCTGATTGATCTCCATATTTTGTTTGAACAAAAAATATCATACTAACTATGGCAATTATAATAATTAAAGTGACAATTAATGCATAAATCCAATTTTTCTTTTTCATGCTTATTTCCTTTCAGTTGTTTTCTTAAAAAATGATAAGCAAAGCCACATTAGAAAATGTGACTTTGCCAATTTCAGAATGCTTATTGCAAACCGAAATTATTAGAAAGTTGTTGGTCTTGTTCTTGAACGGCATCAGCAGTGCTATTCAATTGTTGTTTAATTTCTTCTAATAATTGTGCAAATTTTTCTACTTTAGGACTAAGTTGTTGGAATTGCTCTTCGAAACGGCTGAAAGCTTGACCTTCCCAGTTCGCTGCAATTTCACCTTGTGCACGTGTTAAATCAGATAAAATTTGACGGATTTGGTCTGAACCTTGCCCGTAAGATTGCGATTTTGCTCTGATTTCCTCTGGACTCATCTTAATCATTGCCATAACTAGAAACCTCCTGAATATTTTAAGTTTATCAAAACTTTTTAGGGACACTATTTTTTGAAAAAGTGCTCCTTACTCAAATAATATATAAATTATTAGTATATGTATATAGTTTTTTAAGTATTTTTAGCTTTTTTTAAATAAATATATTGAATATACCCATATATTTTTAATTAACCATTCATTTTTGTAATATAAATGTGTATACTAAAATTAAATTAAATACATAAAGGATTAAATGGTTATTATGAAGAAAACAATTTTACTGACGATGACAACTCTTACTTTATTTAGTATGTCGCCTAACTCGGCTCAAGCATATACGAATGATAGCAAAACATTAGAAGAAGCAAAGAGAGCACACCCAAACGCACAGTTCAAAGTGAATAAAGACACCGGCGCGTATACTTATACATATGACAAAAACAACACGCCAAACAACAATCATCAAAACCAGTCACGTACAAACGACAATCATCAACACGCAAATCAACGTGATTTTAACAACAATCAGTACCATTCTTCATTAAGTGGTCAGTATACGCACATTAATGACGCAATTGATTCACACACACCGCCTCAAACGTCACCAAGCAATCCTTTGACACCAGCAATACCGAATGTCGAAGACAATGACGATGAATTAAATAACGCTTTTTCAAAAGATAACAAAGGGCTTATTACAGGCATCGATTTAGACGAATTGTATGACGAATTACAAATCGCCGAATTTAATGACAAAGCAAAGACTGCTGACGGTAAACCTTTAGCATTAGGTAACGGTAAAATCATTGATCAGCCTCTTATCACAAGTAAGAACAACTTATATACTGCTGGACAATGTACATGGTATGTCTTTGATAAACGTGCCAAAGATGGACACACGATTAGTACATTTTGGGGAGATGCTAAAAACTGGGCAGGCCAAGCTTCAAGCAATGGCTTCAAAGTAGATAGACACCCAACACGAGGATCAATTTTACAAACAGTAAATGGTCCATTTGGTCATGTAGCCTACGTTGAAAAAGTTAATATTGATGGAAGTATTCTAATTTCAGAAATGAACTGGATTGGTGAATATATCGTTTCATCAAGAACCATCTCTGCTTCAGAAGTTTCATCATATAATTACATCCATTAAATTAATCATGACATCAATAAAAAGCGACCAGTTCGCAGTTTACAATTCGTAACACTGCAAAATTGGTCGCTTTATTTTGTATGTTATTCGATTATTAAATATGATGTTTACCTTCAAAATTGCAATAACTTGTCACCTTAAAGTTAACCGACATTTTTCAAGAATCATTATGTAATCAAACTATTTTTTGTAGTTTATTAGATTTTCAATAACTTATTAAACATTATTATAACTAAAATTCTATTAATTTAAACAAAATTTAAAATAAACCATTTAATAAAATGTATTGTTCTGATATGATTAACTCATAAATAATTGGGAGGAAGCAAAATGTCTAAAAAGTTAAAAATTATAATTCCTATTATTATTGTCTTATTATTAATAGGTGGAATCGCATGGGGAGTTTATGCATTTTTTGCAAACACACCGAAAAATACATACTTAAAAAGCGAACAACAAACTGCAAAAATGTATAAAGATTATTTTAATGACCGTTTTGAAAATGAAGTGAAGTTCCAAGAAAAGATGAAAGATAATTCGTTTTTATCTTCATTAGAATTAAGCGCAGATGCATCAGATGAAATTGTTAAGGGGCTTGGTATTCCTAAATCTGTTGTTAATGCTTCGAAAATTAAAATGTCATATGGACATGATCCTAAAAAAGAGAAATCAATGATTAATCTTGAACCAACAATCGCAGACTCTGCATTAGGGAAATTCCAGTTAGCTGCAGATAAAGATAAGCATTATTTCGAATCACCATTATTTAAAGGGAAATATAGTGTTAATAATTCTAATTTATTATCAACGTATTCAAAACTTACAGGTGAAGATGAAGAAACAGCAAAAGAAAATGGTATTACAAACCAACAACTAAATTTAAATACTCTTTTTAGTAATGCTCAAGCACAACAAAGTGACTACAGCAAAATTGCCGAAAAATATTCCGAACTTATTGTCGACAAATTAGATGACGATAATTTTGATAAAGGTAAAAAAGAAGAAATTAAGGTTAATGGTGAAAAGTACAAAGTTAGACCTGTCACGTTAACACTTAGCAGAGCTGACACTAAAAAAATTACATTAGCTGTATTAGAAGAAGCTAAAAAGGATAAAGACCTTAAAAAATTAATGGAAGAACAAGGTGCTACAAAAGACTATGATAAGGACATCAAAAAAGCAATTGACGATGTCAAAGAAACTAAAAAGGATGAATTTGCTAAAATTCAATCTAAAATTTATACCGAAAAACATACGATTGTAAAACGAGAAATTACTATTACAGACAAAGAAAATAATAAAACTAAAATCAAAGGTACTAATACTTTAGAAGACGATAAGTTAAAACTAGATTACGCACTTGATTTCGATCAAGATAAATACACGTATGCTGAAGCGAAATATACAATTAAAGGCGTATCTTCTAAGGAAAAAGACAATAAATACAGCGATAAATACGAATTTGGTAAAAAGACAGAATATGATGAATCAAAAATCAAATTAGATAACCAAGAAAAAGTAGATGGCACAAAACGTCAAGATAAAGGTAAAATCACTGTCGCATTAGATAAATATAGCGACGAAAATGAATTCACTTTTGAAAATAATATAGATTCTGACGTAAAAAATAACACTCAGAAATCTACGTTAAATATCGGCATCAAATATGCTGAAGAACCAATTAATTTCATTTTAAAATCTAGCACAAAATTGAAAGCAGATATTGATTTTGATGATAGTGGTGCGAAAGATTTCAATAGTCTATCTTCAAAAGACCGTGAAAAACTTGAAAAAGAAATCGAAAAAAATGGCGGCAAAATGTTTGAATCAATTTTAAAAAAGGCATCTAAATAACTAAAATATAAAAATAAGATTGAAAGGTCATCTTGCCTTTCAATCTTATCATTGGAGGAGTGGTTAAATGAAAACAATACATTTGTTTCGCATCTACCACTCTTTTTTATTGAAAAAGTGGTATTTGATTATCTATTTACTATTTATCTTAGCGGCACTCCTTATTACATTAACGACGATCCAACATGTAACAGAAGATGACAATCATTTTAATATAGGTGTCGTAGATAAAGATCAATCAAGTGAAACGAAATTAATCTTAAACTCTATTGGTAAAGGGAGTAACCTAGGAAAAAATGTAAGCATTAAAGCATATGATGATAAGCAAGCACATACTTTGTTAAAAAAACATAAACTTCAAGGCTATTTTGTTTTTGATAAAGGTATGACCAAGGCATTTTATAAACAAGGCGAACTACCAATTTCAGTATATACATATGATCAACAATCCATGAAAAGTGTCGTGCTATCTCAGCTAACAGATTCTGTTTACCAACGTCTTATGCGATCAATGGGTGGCATCTTAGCTTTTCAAGACTTAGCACCGAAAGCATCACATTCTGACAGTATCAATGTTATGACTGATTTGCTGATTACAGGATTAAACCGTTCAGGTGCATTTAACTTAGAACCGATTCATTTATACGATACGGGCAGTTATTATGCAATTACAGGATTTTTAGCAACGGTATTCATCTTTGCACTATCTTTATTTACAGTTTTGAAAATGAATCAAGATACTGTATTGAAAGCGCGATTGAAAATGTTTCATTTTTCTAAAGAGCGTTTATTAATCATTCGTGCGTTGATTACATGGTTTTATACTATGTTATGGAGTATCGTTGGTGTAGTTTGGATTGTGTTCAGTATTCCGAATACCTTTGAATTATATAATTGGCCAACGTTAGCCATTCATTTAAGCTATTATGTTACCTTTTTAATACTGTGGTTATTACTCATCGAACTTTTAACAACAGGCTTGTTGAATAGTATTAGTAAAGTCATATTAGCTATTGTCATCCTGGTGTTATCTGGTTTAACAATACCTACGATTTTTTTACAACATATAGCAAATGGCGTTTTCAATATTCAACCGTTCGCAGTTGTAACAAATCAATTGTTAGAAATTATTTTAAACAACTACATTTTAGAACTGCACCCTAGTTTCTATCTTAGCTTCATCGCACTTTTGATAATTAATTTAGCTGTATTGGTTTGGAGGTATCGTCAATGAAGCCTTATATACAACTTGTTTTGTTCAAGCAATGGTTACAATACATCTTGCTCGTAACAACCATTGTCATCGCACTCGTACTTATTGGTATCGGTTACCGTGTAGCACATGACAACTTCAAAATACCGATTACCATTCAAGATTTAGACCAAACCACTGCATCAAAATCATTCGTCAATAAAATTAAACAATCTGACTATGTAACTATTAAAAAAGTCGATGAAGATGAAAGCTATATTGAAGATGATGTTACTAAAAAGGAAGCTATTTTAAGCATGCAAATTCCTAAAGGTTTCTCTCAAAAATTAAAAGAGAACCGTTTAAAAGAAACGATACAGTTATATGGTAGAGATGACTTTATAGGTGGTATTGCTATAGAAATTGTTAGTAGTTCATTATATGAACAGCAAATTCCTAACATTATTTATGAACACCTTGAGGATATGAAACAGCATCAATCCATCGATGCTATCAACAAGTCCTATCATAAACATACACCTGAATCTAAAATCAAATTTGTGTCGCTTACTAAACAAGCACAACACTCTATTTCAATTAGCTTAATCTTTGCGGTGATTTTATTTGTTAGCGCTGTTCAAGTAGTACTTCATTATCGTTTAAACCAACAAGCAGCATTGCAACGATTATCACAATATCATTTAAGCCGTTTCAAACTATATAGTACTTATGTAATGACACATACGATCTTGTTATTGTTGGTACTATTGGCAGTTAGTCTATATTTGTCTCAACCACTCAGCTTAATATTTTACTTAAAATCATTGTTACTTATATTGATTTATGAGATAGGTATCGTCTTTATCTTATTCCATATTCAAACAATAAGTCATCGTTTATTCATGACATTTATATATGCACTTGCTATGGGTATCGTATACTTGATTATTTTCATGTAAAGGAGCGTAACTGATGATAGAAATTAATAATCTTTCAAAGCGTTACCGTAACAAACAGATTTTCAATCATTTAACTATGTCCTTTGATAGTAATCGTTTAACCGTATTACTTGGTGATAATGGTGCTGGAAAATCAACATTACTTCGTATGATTGCTGGTATTGAAAAAGCTAATGATGGAACTATCAACTATTTCGGCGAAAAATGGAATCAAAGACAAATACAAAATCACATCGGTTATGTGCCACAAGACATTGCGTTATTTGAACACATGACAGTGGCTGAAAACATTAAATTTTTTAAATCACTTTGTAAAAATCCAATTAATGATACAACTATCAACGAATATTTACAGCAATTAAACTTTGATGATACGTCTGCCAAAGTATCTACATTGTCCGGTGGAAATAAACGTAAAATTAATATATTAGTAGGTTTACTAGGTCAACCTCGAATTCTCATTTTAGATGAACCGACAGTTGGTATTGATTTAAAATCTAGACATGACATCCACCAACTACTTAACATCATGAAATCTAAATGTTTAATTATATTAACTACCCATCATTTAGATGAAGTGGAAGCACTTGCAGATGATATCAAGTTAATTGGCCAAGATCCTTTTTATCAACATGTTTTAGAGGACAAGCAATGGGCTTATACCTATTATTAAAACGAAAAAATCCCAAGTTGCGTATGATATTGTAACTTGGGATTTACTGTATTATCTACTTTGCAAGTATGACGTTGGCTCTACTGCATATTGATTACCGATGCCACCAGACATACGTTGGAAGTGTACGTGAGGCGCTGTTGAATTACCCGTACTACCTGAATATGCAATTTGGTCACCAGCTTTGACTTTATCACCAGCTGAAACAGTTAAACGATTATTATGCATATACCATTGGTAGTTATTACTGTTCGCTTCTTTAATAGTTACTTGATTGCCGCCACCATAGTTACTCCAACCTGCTTGTACTACTGTACCATCAGTTAATGAGTAAACTGGTGAATTTTCAGGCATTGCATAGTCGACACCGTAATGCGCACCACCACCGTGATATTGTCCATATGGTTGTAGTTGTTTACGACTTGTTAACCAGCTTGCGTCTTTCGCATGACCACTAGCTGTCGCTTTACTTGCTGATCCACCATTTTGATTAGATGTGCCATTAGGATAATTGACCTTTCCATTACCATCATGGCTGTTATACGCTTGGTTGTTGTTACTATGTGAATAATAGCTCGCGTCTGGACCTACATTTGATTGATAACCATATTGATTAATATGCTGTTGGCTTTGACTCGCTGTGTAGTCATTGTTATCTCCTGCTGTTGCTGGATTCACATATGTTTGGCCGCTTCCATTGGCATTTGCATTTTTTGGATAACAGTTATAAAAATAATGCGTATGTCCTTGAGCATCTACGAATGTATAGCTATATTCTTTATTATCAAACATTGCTTGATTCCAGTTACCATCAGGTGTGTGATGATAATCCCCATTAGAATCAATTGTATAATAAGTACCATAAGATACGTCTTGTGATTGTGTTGACATTAGTGTATGTGCTTGTTGGGTGTTTGTCGTTTCTGCTGCATCTGCTTGATGCGCCATTGTAAATGTAGCGAAGCCCATCGTTGCAATCGCTGCTGCTGTTAATTTTTTCATGTATAAAACATCCTCCATTAAAGTTAAAGTTAGTTTTCAATTAAACTGTACTGCACATACTAAAAGAATTAGACAACTGAGTAAAGGATTTAATTCTCATTTTCCAACTATTTAATATTCCCGAAATGTTTTACTAAACTCATTACATTGTCATTACAAAATAGCCATACATTGATATTAAAATGACATCTCTCACTGCATTCGCTTAAGCTTTTATAAATTTTCAAAATTAACAACTAATCATTCGTCCATGTTCGCGGTTCAACGCTAATGTATGATAGTAATCATCCATCAAATCATATCAACCAAATTCCATTCTCAATCGCTATTGATTGTCATTCAACTTTCTAATAGTGATATGCTTCTCAGGCTTAAAAATCGTCATATCTTTTCTATTAATTAAATCATCTGTGAGCTTTAATGCTACTATTTCATTGCTGCCATAATACTTAATATATAACGTTCTTGTAGTTAAATTTATTACGGTCTGATACATCGTATAGTGATTGTCAGCATCATGCGGACGTACAATTCCAATCGGTATATTTACCGCATCTAATAAATAAAATGCATTCATTAAATCCATTTCTTTATCATTGTTTTGAGCAATGTTTGCTTTCATAAATGCCATTCTCACAAAGCGCTCAGTTGAAGTAAATCCACCTGGCAATCCAAATGTACCTGCTTCATTGCCTAAAGGTTCAATCGTTACACCTTCCAATAACTTTGCTGTTGCTGGATAAGGAGAAATATTGATATATTGTCTTAAATTACTATAATGCCAATCTAAGTCTGGATGATTTGTTAAGACACCAATAGGGTTATCTTTTATAACCACTTCCCCCTCTTTAAATGAAACTTCGACTGAATGTCCAGTTGCATCGGAAACATGATAATGCAATGGCGGAACTTCACCGATGTCATTTAAATATACCGCTACAACATGTATTTGGGATGCTTGTTGTTTCATATCTTCAATGCTTGTTGTATATCCCAAAATCCATGTCACAATTTCATTTTGCGTAATATTCATCGCGTCCGCTTTGTGTGTTGAGCCATATGAACTATAACCTCGGAAATATTGTGTCGAAATAGCAACGCCATGTTCATTAACACCATCACCATAAATAAAACCTTCCATATCTGTTCCTGTACCAATAAAGCCATATTGCGTTTGGCCTGTCGTGCCAGTGCGAGATGTCCAACGATAATTTCTAGGCGTCACTGCTGGCGAACCATCTAATGGATAATCATAATCCATCGTGCGTCCAAGAAGTACTTGATTATTTAAAGTTTGTATTGTGAATCCTGTGCACATTGTTCTCACTCCTCTGTACCTTCATTTACTTTAATCACTTTCAAATAAAGCTGTTTCACTTAAACATACTATAAAAAATCAATCATACAAGCAATTAATTGATATTCATTCTCAATAACTGTGGTATGATATGTAAGGAAATCATGACTTATGTGTGAGTGAACGATCATCTATACATCCGTTCACTTCATCTCATGACTTTCTATATTTAATTTTTACAAGGAGTGACATCTGTGAATAACACACAATCTTCACCACGCAGTAATATTATTATTGCGATTATGTTGTCTGCATTAACATATTGGTTGTTTGCACAATCATTTATTAATATAGGACCTCTCGTTGGTCAAACGTATCAAACCTCTCCTGCCGTGTTAAATTTATCTATTAGTTTAACTTCCTTCGCCACAGGTATCTTCATGGTGGCTGCAGGTGATATTGCTGATAAAATAGGACAACTGAGAATGACATACATGGGTCTCATAATCAGTATGTTTGCATCTCTTCTATTAATTATATCGGACATCACTGCACTGCTCATCATCGGTAGAATTTTACAAGGTCTATCAGCAGCTATCTTGTTACCTTCAACAGTTGGCGTTTTAAATAATCAATTTAAAGGAGAACATTTAAGACGAGCGATTAGTTATCTAATGATTAGTACTGTTGGGGGCATCGGCCTAGCTGGTGTTATCGGCGGTTTAATTGCTACAAATTTCGGATGGCAAATGAATTTCATCATTAGTATAGTCATTGCTTTCATTGCCATATTACTTCTAAAAGGCACACCTGAAAAAGTAAGTCAACATAGCCACCGTCATCCGTTCGATTACAAAGGTATGTCGATTTTCGCTGTTATGATTGGTAGCTTTACATTATTGTTAACACAAGGATTCGAACAAGGTTGGTTTAGTACATTCTCATTCATTTGTCTGAGCATTTTTATCATCACTACGCTGATATTCATCATCATCGAACGTCGACATGAAGTACCTTTTATTGATTTCTCAGTATTACGCAACCGTCCGTTCATTGGTGCATTTTTAAATAACTTTGTTTTAAATAGCGGTCTAGGCGTTACAGTGGTCTTTTTCATATATGCTCAAACACACCTTGGTTTATCAGCTGCGCAATCTGGACTTGTTACATTGCCATATGCCATTGTGGCAGTTGCGATGATTCGTTTAGGTGAAAAAGCAACATTACGTTTCGGTGGCAAATTGATGCTCATCATTGGTCCGTTGTTCCCTGTCATCGGCATCACTATTATTAGCATGACTCAATTATCGGCATCACAATATGTCATTGCAGTTATCATTGGTTTCGTCATTTGCGCAATTGGAAATGGTTTAGTCGCAACACCCGGCCTTACAATTGCAATTTTCAGTATGCCAAATGAAAAAGTTGGTTTAGCTACAGGATTATATAAAATGAGTGGTACATTAGGTGGCGCCTTTGGTATAGCACTAAGTACTACAGTTTTCAGTATGTTACAACTAAACTATGCACCAAGTGTAGCTGCAACCGTAACATTTATCGTCAGCATTGTATTGATGATCCTTGGCTCATTGTCTGCATACATGATCATTCCAAAAACAGTTAAATCTTAAATATAATAGAAGAATTATGTTTCGAAATATCTTTATCACTTTAAAATGATATACAAGAAATTCAAGAAAAATAAGCGAAGAACGTTTTTCTCTGTTCTTCGCTTACTCTAATTATATTCACTATCAATTAGACAAAATGGCCATTTTCAAATATCACGCGTTGTTTCTGACCTTGAATATATTTATTATAATTCTCTTTTTGAAAATCAGTTAACATTAATTTAGATGTACCGTATTTTAACACTTTTTGCATTGTTTCTATTCTCATTTTTCTAAATAACCATCCATCTTTTAACACAATACGATTAACAGCATCATATGATAATTCTACTGTTTCTTTAATTTCAAATGTCTTGAATGAAATAATCGTGCACATTAAAAACGTATCACCAAAGTAATAAACATCTAAATCATCACGTTTATGTTGTCCAACTAACAAACGACCATATTCGAACTCTTTTTCTGGATATTTCAATTCTAAAAAACTAATAATCTCTTCTTCTTTTAATTTGAATTGCATTTAAAAACATCCTCTCTTAAGTTTTAACAAGCCTTAATTAAAAATTTTTTCAATCACATAGTTCAATATACATCATTTCGTTATGTTTTTTAATACTTTGTTCAAAAACAAATATTTTATTCTTTAAAATAATGACTTTTGTATTTTTCATCACAATAAACATTTTAAAATTCTTGTTATCATAATCATTAAAAGGTATTAACCTTAATAATATATTCTCTCGTCTCAACCTTAATCGTATACTTCAGACGTCTGTTTGTAGACAATAAAAGTCATTCACGTCTTCATATGTCATCAAATGTTTATCATGATATGATGAATATAATAATCGGGTATATAACTGTATGATTAATTACACAATAAAGAGAAGGAATATAATATGAAAAAAGTGTCAATTAAAGATGTTGCTAGAGAAGCTGGTGTATCAGTTACAACTGTGTCACATATTTTAAATCATAATGATAGTCGTTTTTCCGCAACAACGATAAAAAACGTACATGCTGTTTCAGAACGTTTAGGCTATGCCCCTAATAAACATGCAAAACAATTGCGCGGCAGTAAAATTCAAACTATTGGCGTCATTTTACCTAGCTTAACAAATCCGTTTTTCTCAGCACTGATGCAAAGTATTCATGACCATAAACCATCTGATGTTGATTTATGCTTTTTAACATCTACAGCAACTGATTTGTATGACAATATTAAACATTTAATTGATCGAGGTATTGACGGATTAATTATCGCACAATACATATCATCCCCGGACGCCCTAAATAACTATCTAAAGAAACATCATGTACCTTATGTCGTACTGGATCAAAATGACCATCAAGGCTATACAGATTTTGTTCGGACAAATGAATATCAAGGTGGACAACTTGCAGCACAACATTTAATAGAACTCGGTCACAACCATATGATAATTGTTGCACCATATGACATGATGTCGAATATGTCGACTCGTGTCGCTGGATTTGTCGATACTTTGCGCGCGAATCAATTGCCAGAACCACAAATCGTCCATACTGAATTATCTAAGCGCGGTGGGCTAACCATTGTTGATGACATCATGGTTCAATCTGCCACTGCAATCTTCGCTATTAACGATGAACTCGCTATTGGCATTTTACGAGGACTAATTGAACATGGCATCAGTATCCCGAAAGATATCTCATTAATAGGTTATGACGACATTGATTATGCAGCGTACGTCTCGCCACCTTTAACTACTGTGGCACAACCTATAACTGATATTGGCAAAACATCTTTAACCTTATTACTTCAACGATTACAGCACTTAGATAAA
The DNA here is from genome assembly GCF_037963075.1 of Staphylococcus sp. FSL W8-0056. Classification (NCBI taxonomy): domain Bacteria; kingdom Bacillati; phylum Bacillota; class Bacilli; order Caryophanales; family Staphylococcaceae; genus Staphylococcus; species Staphylococcus sp. FSL W8-0056. Next base: position 2,748,084 of record NZ_CP150142.1, on the reverse strand, counting down.
TCCATTGATATGATTGAATTACCAACGACTTTAAAAATTCGTGCAACAACTGGCTATCATCTTTCAAACTAACTACGTATCTTCCGAAATATACTCATCATTGTTAGGCCCTTAGCGTTGCTTTAATGCTGAGGGTTTTTAATCATAATTATTTCACTAAGAAATTAAAATAATAATGTATGAATTTTTAAATATGATTTAAACGTTTTCAGTTTTTATGAAAACGCATGCATTTTGCAAATAAAAATGGTACGATGGCATTGGTAAAACGTTTTACTAAAAACAAATCGTGAGGTGTATAACATGAGCATTGTTGCATTACTTATCGGGTTAGGCCCCTTAATTGGCTGGGGCTTCTTCCCAACAGTCGCTTCAAAGTTTGGTGGTAAACCTGTACATCAAATTATCGGTGCTACTGTAGGTACGTTAATCTTCGCTATTATATTAGCCGTAGTCACATCAAGTGGCTTCCCTACTGGAACCAATTTGCTATTCGCCTTATTATCAGGTGCAGGATGGGGATTCGGACAAATCATTACATTTAAAGCGTTCGAATTAATCGGCTCATCTCGTGCCATGCCAGTCACAACAGCATTCCAATTATTAGGCGCATCTTTATGGGGTGTCTTTGCATTAGGAAATTGGCCAGGCATTGGTCATAAAATCATTGGATTTACAGCTTTAGTCGTTATTCTAATTGGTGCACGTATGACAGTTTGGAGTGAACGCAAAGAAGCAAGTAACGCCAAAAATTTACGTCGTGCAGTGGTACTTCTGTTAATTGGTGAATTTGGATACTGGTTATATTCAGCTGCACCGCAAGCAACTTCTATTGATGGCCTAACTGCCTTTTTACCTCAAGCAATGGGTATGGTAATTGTTGCAGTCATTTATGGCTTTATGAATATGAAATCAGAGAATCCATTCCGTAATAAAATTACGTGGTTACAAATTATTTCAGGTTTCTTCTTTGCATTTGGTGCCTTAACATATCTTATTTCAGCACAACCTAATATGAATGGTTTAGCAACTGGATTTATTCTTTCTCAAACATCCGTTGTGCTTGCTACATTAACTGGTATTTATTTCTTAAAACAACATAAAACTTCAAAAGAAATGGTTATTACAATTATCGGCTTAGTACTCATTTTAGTAGCCGCTTCTGTTACAGTATTTATAAAATAAGGAGTGTAGATGTCATGAAAAAATCAGCTGTTTTAAATGAACATATTTCAAAAGCAATCGCGACAATTGGTCATTTTGATTTATTAACGATTAATGACGCTGGCATGCCAATTCCAAATGATCATCGCCGTATCGACCTAGCTGTCACAAAAAACTTACCACGCTTTATTGATGTCTTAGCTACAGTGTTAGAAGAAATGGAAATCCAAAAAATATACTTAGCAGAAGAAATAAAAGAACATAACCCTACACAATTGCAACAAATTAAACAATTGATTTCATCGGAAATCGAAATCATTTTCATTCCTCACGAAGAAATGAAAAGTAACTTAGCTCACCCATTAAATAAAGGTAATATTCGTACTGGTGAAACAACGCCCTACTCTAATATTGCATTAGAATCGAATGTTACTTTTTAAAAATTATAACTTGAAAGGAGCATACACATGACCAACAAAGTTGTTATTTTAGGTTCAACGAATGTCGATCAATTTTTAACAGTTGAAAGATATGCACAACCAGGCGAAACATTACATGTTGAAGAAGCACAAAAAGCATTCGGCGGAGGTAAAGGTGCCAACCAGGCTATTGCCACTGCACGCATGCAAGCAGACACAACATTTATTACTAAAATTGGCACTGATGGCGTTGCTGATTTCATCTTAGAAGATTTTAAAGCGGCTCATATTGATACATCATATATTATCAAAACAACTGAAGCAAAAACGGGCCAAGCCTTTATCACTGTGAATGCAGAAGGACAAAACACCATCTATGTTTATGGTGGTGCGAATATGACGATGACACCTGAAGATGTTATTAACGCAAAAGACGCTATAATCAATGCAGACTTTGTCGTTGCACAATTAGAAGTACCCATCCCGGCTATTATATCTGCATTTGAAATTGCCAAGGCACATGGTGTGACGACAGTATTAAATCCTGCACCAGCGAAAGCATTACCTAATGAATTATTATCATTAATCGATATTATTGTGCCAAACGAAACAGAAGCCGAATTGTTATCTGGGATTAAAGTAACTAATGAACAATCTATGAAAGACAATGCCAATTACTTTTTATCTTTAGGCATTAAGACTGTTTTGATTACGCTAGGTAAGCAAGGTACATATTTTGCTACTAAAAATCAAAGCCAACACATCGAAGCTTATAAAGTAAATGCGATTGATACAACTGCTGCAGGCGACACATTTATTGGTGCATTTGTCAGTCGCTTAAACAAGTCGCAAGATAACTTAGCAGATGCTATTGATTTTGGTAATAAAGCGAGCTCACTCACTGTACAAAAACACGGCGCGCAAGCATCTATTCCTCTACTAGAAGAAGTAAATCAAGTTTAAATGAATCAAACACAGCTATGATATGAAGGTTTAGCATATAACATGCAACATTCGTATATCATGGCTGTGCTTTTTTATCTTTATAAAACATCATCTATTAGAAATAATTTTCCACTAAACCTATGCTTGTTGACTCATGTTTAGTTATAAATGAAGTGACAATTTTTTGTAATCTTTTTAACTTCCAAATTATTGCATATAAATATGCTATATTAATGATAATAATTATCAATTAAAAGGAGGTTATGCTATGTCTAAAGAAGCTGGTCATACATTTTTAGCTAAATTAGGAAAAACTCGTCTACGCCCCGGTGGTAAAGAAGCAACAGATTGGTTAATACAACAAGGGGCATTTTCACAAGATAAACAAGTGTTAGAAGTGGCATGTAATATGTGCACAACATCTATTTATCTAGCTCATACATATGGCTGTCACATTCAAGGCGTTGATATAAATAAGAAAGCATTAGAAAAAGCACAGGAAAATATTTCAGCAGCAGGTCTTGAATCATATATTCAAGTTCAACAAGCGAATGCTGTTAAATTGCCCTTTGATGACAATCAATTCGATATCGTTTTAAATGAAGCAATGTTAACAATGTTACCCATCGCCATAAAGGAAAAAGCATTACGCGAGTACTACCGAGTCTTAAAGCCTGGGGGTATCTTGTTAACACATGATATTGTCATCGTTAATGAATCACATGCCACACATGTTGTTAAATCATTATCTGCAGCAATTAATGTCAATGTCTCACCGCAGACGAAACTTGGCTGGTTAGATTTATATCATCAAGCTGGTTTTAATCATGTGCATTATCATACTGGTCCAATGAGTTTAATGACACCAAAAGGTTTAATTTATGACGAAGGTATTGTTGGAACTATAAAGATTATCAAAAATGCTTTAAAAAAAGAAAATCGACCAATGTTTTGTAAAATGTTTAAAACGATGACTAAATTGCGTAAAGATATGAATTATATTACTTTTGTCGCTAAAAAAGAGGACTAAATATAATGCCACTAACTGTACTTTGTATCTATGTTTGACTGCTACTTTAATTTCTTTGTGACACTAATCATCTACTTAACAATATCGTTATCGTTGATTAGTAAGTCATCAATTTGGGTTAAAGACTTTCATAAACACTCAAACATTAACACTATACTTAGTTAGTGGCATTATTTTTTTAAAAATTTTAACATCACGGGATTGGAACAGAAATGATATTTTCGCAAAATTTATTCCTGTCCTTCCCCAACTTGCATTACCTGTAGAATTTCTTTTCGAAATTCTCTGTGTTGGGGCCCCGCCAACTTGCATTGCCTGTAGAATTTCTTTTCGAATTTCTCTGTGTTGGGGCCCCGCCAACTTGCATTACCTGTAGAATTTCTTTTCGAAATTCTTTGTGTTGGGGGCCCGCCATTATAACACTGTAGGTCCTACTATATTAATTTATGTCTCGGGCTCTAACCCTAAAATACTTATAATATACCTTTATAATTTATCTCCATTTGATGCTATCACTTGTTGATACCAATAGAACGAATCTTTTTTCAAGCGTTCCATCGTGCCATGACCATCATTATCTCGATCAACATATATTAAACCATAGCGTTTCTTCATTTCACCGGTTGTAAATGAAACAATATCAATGATTCCCCACGGTGTATAACCGATTAAATCTACACCATCTTGATCAACTGCTTCTATCGCTGCTGTAATATGTGCTTTTAAATATTCAATGCGATAATCATCATGAATATGTCCATCTACCACTTCATCAACTGCACCAAAACCATTTTCCACAATAAAAAGTGGTAACTGATAACGATCATATAACACATTCAATGTATATCTTAAGCCATCTGGATCAATCGCCCAACCCCAATCACTCGTTGCGATATGCGGATTCTCCACAGAATGATTCAAACCACCGTTGACGATGTTGTTTTCAACTGTAGTATCAACATCATGTTTTACAGCCGTAGACATGTAATAACTAAAGCCAATATAATCAACCGTGCCCTGCTGTAAAATACTGTCGTCCCCTTCTTGCCATCCAACATCATATCCTTTTCGTGCCAACATTTTTTTAGCATAGCTTGGATAATAACCTCTCACTTGGACATCCGGGAAAAAGAAACGTAAGCGATTCGCAATTTGTGCTTCCATCATATCTTTCGGATGACACGAATATGGATAAATGGGTACATGTGAAATCATTGTTCCAATCTTAAACTTCGGATTAATCTCTTTACCAAGACGAACTGCTAAAGCACTGGCTAAAAGTTCATGATGTGCTACTTGATACAAGACTTCTTCAGGATTATCATTTTCTGTCAATGCTACCCCAGAATTCGTCCATAAAAAGATAGGATTTGATGTGTCCATCTGATTATTAATTTCATTAAACGTCATCCAATATGTAACTTTATCTTTATATCTTTCAAATACAACACGCGCAAAATGCACAAAATAATCGACAACTTCTCTATTTCTAAATCCACCATAATGTTTCGCTAAATGAAGTGGCATCTCAAAATGTGATAACGTCACAACAGGTTCAATACCTTGTGCAATTAATTCATCAAAGATACGATCATAAAAGGCAAGTCCTTCTTCATTTGGCACATCTTCATCCCCATTCGGAAAGATACGTGTCCACGCAATCGACGTACGTAAACATTTCAATCCCATTTCTTTAAACAAGGCAATATCTTCCTTATAACGATGATAAAAATCAATACCTTCATGATTTGGATAATAGTGATTGAGGTCTATAGATTCTGTAATCTGACGTGCTTTGCCATGTGCACCACTCGTCATAACATCAATTACACTTAACCCTTTACCACCTTTTTCATATCCACCTTCAAATTGATTTGCGGCAAGAGCGCCACCCCACATAAAATTTTGCGGTAATTTTGTCATTATTACAACACACTCCTAGTTTTTAAATATTTTAAAAATAACATCTTCAGTCGTAATGATTTCATTCATTGTCAGTTCTACTTTTCCTAAATCGGCAGAGTTGCTAATAACGACAATAACGTCAGCATTGTAGCCTTGTTGTTGTATATATTGCTGGTCGAATTGCAACAACGTTTGCCCTGCTTCAACATGATCATTTTGCTTTACAAAGCACTTGAACCCTTTACCTTCCAAGTCAACTGTATTCACGCCAATATGAATGACTATGTCCACACCGTCTTCTGATTGAATACCAACTGCATGCTTAGTTGGTACAATCATAGATATTAAACCATTGAACGGTGCGATTACTTTGGATTCTTCATGAGCTTTGATTGCTAAGCCTTCACCTACCATTTTCTCTCTAAAAATTGAATCTCTTACTTCTTTAAGTAAAATACGACGACCAGCGATTGGTGCTTTCACTAAAATTGGTGTTGTTACTTTTACTTGAGGTGTATAACTTGTATCTTGGCTATTAATATTGTCAGTATTCTCACTCTCTTCGACATTAGCATTCTTAATTAATCGCTGTAATTGCTGATACACTTCATCGACATTTCCATTTAATTTTATGACTAACTGCGCATCATTTTCTGCTACAGATGTCACATCAACTATTTGTTTCACTTCATTTGCTGTAGAAGGAATTGTATGTTGCATATGAATTGTAATGCACTTCGTATCATACGTTGCATCAACAATGTTTTCGACACCACCTACAGCTGTAAGAATGTCTTGGGCTTGTTCTTTATATTTATTGCTCATAAATATTACCCCCTCAACTTGATAGTAGAATGAAAATGTATTTACTTACCTCCAATTATAATTGTACCGGTTCAATTTGTAAACGCCGATACAATTATAATATTTTGTGCTATAATAATTACAGACAAAGTGAAACGAGGACAGAATATTGTTAAAGTATGAACATATTGCTAAGCAACTTAATGCGTTTATACATCAATCTAATTTCAAACCCGGTGATAAATTGCCAAACGTGACGCAATTAAAAGAACGTTATCAAGTAAGTAAGAGTACTATCATTAAAGCATTAGGCTTATTGGAACAAGATGGTTTGATCTATCAAGCACAAGGCAGTGGTATTTATGTGAGAAATATTGCAGATGCCAATCGTATCAACGTCTTTAAGACTAATGGTTTCTCTAAAAGTTTAGGTGAACATCGAATGACAAGTAAGGTACTTGTTTTTAAGGAGATGGCAACGCCACCTAAATCTGTACAAGATGAACTCCAATTAAATGCAGATGATACCGTCTACTATTTAGAGCGATTAAGATTCGTGGACGATGATGTTTTATGTATCGAATATTCTTATTATCATAAAGAAATCGTGAAATATTTAAATGATGATATTGCTAAGGGCTCTATCTTCGATTATTTAGAATCAAACATGAAACTTCGTATTGGTTTTTCAGATATTTTCTTTAATGTAGATAAACTCACTTCAAGTGAAGCTTCATTACTACAATTGTCTACAGGTGAACCATGTTTACGTTACCACCAGACTTTTTATACAATGACTGGCAAACCCTTTGATTCGTCTGACATCGTATTTCATTATCGTCATGCACAGTTTTATATTCCTAGTAAAAAGTAATAAATACATAAAAACGTCTATATCCCAGTTATAAACTGGAGTATAGACGTTTTTTTACGATAATAACAATGGCTCAAATTGCTATTATCTTGCTTAGGTTTTTCGTTTTAGAAGAATATTGCTACAAAGACAGGCACAACTGCTACAACAACTACACCAACTAACACTAAAGCTATACTTGCCATTGATTCTTCTACAGGTCCTAATTCTTTGGCTGGTGCTACACCTAATGTGTGACCACTTGTTCCAAGTGCTAATCCTCGGGCAATAGGGTTAGTAATTCGGAAAAGCTTCAAGAATTTATTACCTAGGGCATAAATAATGACACCATTTAAAATAACTGCTAATGATGTTAATTCTTTTATACCACCGATACCAGCTGATACTGGTAACGCAATCGCTGTAGTTGCTGCTTGAGGTAACATTGATAAAATAACATCATTGGCAAATTGTGCTAACTTCGCAAAAGTTAAAATAATTAATAACGCTACAACTGTACCGATACCAATACCTCCTATGATACGATGCCAATGTTTAACAAGCACTTCACGCTTTTTATATAACGGAATCGCAAAACAGATTGTTGCCGGTTCTAAGAAGAAGTAAATAATGTCTCCACCTATTTTGTAAGTCTTATACGGAATGCCTGTTAAATAGAGGAAGGCCACACCAAATACCATACTGACAAATAGCGGTGCGAATAAGAAGAAACGATTAGTTTTTTCAAATAATATGGTCGCTAAGAAAAATGGTATAACGGATAACAGTATTCCGAAGTAAGGTGTGTTTAGTGCTAAGTGGTTAATCATGAGCTTGTGCCTCCTCTATTTTGATCTTTTTTGTGACTTTGTCACCTTTAGATCTCGAAGTAACTTTCATAATAATTTGTGTGACATAGCCAGTACAAATAAGTAATAGTATTGTTGAGACGATTATTAGTCCAATGATTAAAAATGGTGCTTGGCTAATGACACCTAAAGAGTTAACAACTGAGATACCGGCTGGTACGAAGAGTAAGCCAATGTTATTTGTTAGTGTCGTTCCTACTTTTTCGACTTCGCCTAACTTAACAGCACCAGTACATAATAATACAAATAATAATACTAAACCGATTACTGATGCAGGCATAGGAATTGGCATAAATGATTCAATTATTTTCGATACAAAGAGTACTAAAGCAATTACAATGACTTGGTGAAAAAAGTGTGCTGGTTTTGATGCGTCTTTTTGTTGTTTCACGACCATTGCCTCCTACGTTTGATTTAACTAAAGTATAGATGGCTCACTTCGATTTGCGTGATTTTTAGTCCGAAATACAAAATATCATAGGTAAAATGCATAAAAAAAAGGATTACTGTTAAAGTAATCCTATCGACGCTTTAAAATCTTTCATAAATGAACGTCCAACTTGCATCTTGACACCATTTGTCAATATTACCATATAAGTGTAGTTAAACCATTGTTGCACTTCTTTAATGTGTTTCGTGTTAATAATATATGAACGATGAATACGTATAAAATAAGTGGGATTCAATCGTTTTTCATAACGATTCAATGGCTCTGTTGTTTCGTATTTATGATTCGTTGTATGTATGGTTGTAATACCATTATGTGTGCCAATCCCAATAATATTTTGTTGCTTTAACATGTGAATTTTATCGTCAATTTCAACAGGTAAGCTTTGATCAAAATTCGCCGACATATCATTCGCAATTGCACTTGCGTTATTATCATCTTTGGCTTTAGTCGCACGCACTTTATTGACTGCTTGTTCAATACGTTTTTGACCAAACGGTTTCAAAATATAGTCTGTCGCATTTAATTCAAATGCCTGTACTGCGTATTGGTCATGTGCAGTTGCAAAAATAATCGCAGGTGGCTCTTTCATCTTTTGAATCTTAGCTCCTAATTCGATCCCATTTTCATCCATTAAATTGACATCTAAAAATATAATGTCATATTGATTGATCAGTAGTGCTTCCAATGTTTCTTTTACATTTTCTGCCTCATTAATTTCTTCAAAACCACCAATTTCATTTAATAAATATGTTAATTCATTACGTGCTAATGGCTCATCATCTATGATTAATGCTTTCATATTTATTCCTCCTCTTGTCTTTCATAAGGAAGTACACACCAAAAAGTGGTACCGCTCGATGTCGATTCAAATTGTAATGCTGCGGATTTTCCAAATAATCCTTTTAGGCGTAAGTTTAAATTTTCTAAAGCACTACCAGTTCCAGATTCTGATTCTACAGATGTTTCTCCCAACAAATGCATTTTATCTTTAGAAATACCCTGACCATTATCTTGTACAATAATACGTACATGTGTTGCAGTTTCTTTAATCACTGACACGTCAATATCGTTACCTTGCTTTCGATTCGTAAACGCATGTTTGATGGCATTTTCAACTAAAATTTGAATTAAAAATGGTGGTACAAGCACATCGCGATATTTGTCTTCAACATTAATATTGATATTAAATCTTCCTGGATAACGTGCTTGTTCGAGTGATAAGTATGCACGCACTTGACTTAACTCTTTATCTAAAGTAATCGTATGTTGCTTTGAGCCTTGTAAATTCGCTCTGAAAAAATAACTCAATTCTAATAGTAACTCTCGTGCCTTTTCGCTATTTATTCTAACTAAAGCTGAAATCGTGTTAATTGAATTGAAGAAAAAATGTGGACTCACTTGTGCCTGTAATGACTTAATCTCAGCATCTTTCAATAACTTACTTTGCGTTTCGGCTTCACCAAGTTCAATTTGGCTACTAAAAATATTTGCCAATCCTTCTGCAAGTTGACGTTCCACAAAAGTTAAATCATTAGGGTTTGTAAAATACATCTTCAATGTACCGACGATAGAACCATGCATCTCAAGTGGTATCACGATAGCTGCTCTAAGCGGGCAATTCGGATGACTACAACCAATCTCTTCTTTAGTATGCACTTCTTTCAACTTTCCTGATTTCAATACATCTTTAGACAGACTTGTTAATATTTCATTTGTTGGTATGTGATGATCACTACCTGCACCTACATGCGATAAGATTTCATTTTTGCTTGTAATTGCTACGGCAGATACTTTCATTAAATTTTTAATAATCATCGCAATTTGCTGTGCCGATTCTCTATTCAATCCTTCTTTAAAATACGGCAATGTCTGGTTCATCAATTGCAGTACGTCATGTGTTTGAACAGCCTTCATTTGCTCTTCTTGCTTTAATGTTGAAATGATAATAGACATAAAAATCGCCGTACCAACGCTATTAACAATAATCATTGGTAGTGCAATTAATGATATGAGGTCAACCGCATATGCTTTGTCGTGGGAAAATGTTAAAATGCTCAACATTTGAATCATTTCCATAACAATTCCAATCATGGCACTTTTCGCAATACTCGGGTAACGCTTGCGTCTTTGAGCTTGTAAGCCAAAATAACCAGCAATTATACCGATAAATATAGATGAGATAAGATAAACTTGTGCATCCGCCCCACCCATATACACTCTGAAAATACCTGAAATAACGCCAACAAATAGACCTACAAAAGGGCCACCAACTAATCCTGCGACACCTATCGTTAATACACGTGTGTTAGCTAAAGATACATCATCATCTAAACGGAAGTACACACTTCCTGACAAACTATGTTGATGATCGATGACGATACCAGTTAAATTAGACATTAAGGCAAACAAACTGAAAATAATACATAATTGCCAACGTGCTTTCCATGTACGTCGACGATTCATTAAGTTTTTAAAATATGGAATATTCATCAACACATAGGCCAAAATAATAATTAAACCTACACGCTCAAGTAATAACATTGTTAGCGATAGCACGATAGCACCTCAGTGAATTATAATTATGTTTATTTTATCATAATAGTGCATGTAAAATTCATGAATAAATTATTAAAAAAACACGCTACTATTTAATTATCTATACCATTAAATTTTCATATCAATTTTTATGCTAAGTTGACCATTTTTCTTTTCAAATAATGCTGTTCATATCACTAAATTTCTGTTAAGTATAGCGAAAAACTGCTGACATTACTTTGCCAACAGTTTCTAATCGCGTTATTTATGATACTTTTTTAAATAAAACATGATTCTCTAAATGAACATGCTCATGTGTTAACACTTCAAGTGCTTTTAATCTCTGATAAACGAGTCGCCACGTACCACATGCCTCTATCGGTGGTTCATAGCTAGATGTTAAATCGCTCATTTTCACTAACAATTGTCCCGTTGCAATGTGATCAGATACTAAATCATCAATCACTGTATTAATATCGTTTACTACTTCACCTTGTTCATATTTAATTAGTTTTGGAAAATCAACATCATCTTCTTTTTGCATATGCTCTAACATGCCACTTTTAAATGTATCATATGTTTCTTTTAACTCGACTAAATATGGATGGTTAGGTCCATGTACTTTCGATAATTTCGTCACATAAGGTGTTAAATTTTTAAATTCTTCTCTAAGAGGTTCATGATATGCTGCTTGAATATATTGAATAAGTGACGAAACATTTAAAAATTTAGGGTTAAGCGAACCTGGTGTATTCGTTTGTTCAACGTCATTGAGACGCTGTAATAATTCGTTCAAATCTACATTTTTCTTTTCTAAGGATGCTGCTTCTATACTTACTTGTCCACCGCAACAAAAGTCTATACCTACGCTTCTAAAAATATCTGCTGCTTTCGGATAATCTATTACTATATCTGCTACTATGTCATTTTTATTTATCATTATAGACGACCTCCTCATTTTCAGTGTATACAATTTAATGTATATGAAAATGAAAATCAGGGAAATGTCATAATCATTTCATAAATAGCAAAATAAAACCCTCAAATTATGTTAGTTCACATAGATTTGAGGGCATTTATTATTTATTTTAGCGAGTAAGTCATATGTGCAGTGTTTAACTTAACAATATTTTTGAAGTCTCGCTTCTTAATATCTTTACTAAGTAAGATTTCCACTTCGTTTTCTGACGTTTGGCTTAACATTCCCATAATCATGTCGTCTTTTAGCACGACACTAGCCATACCTTCTTCAAATACATAACCACGATCCAGACCAGTTAAAATGATTTTGTTTTTACCTTTTAACTTCATTGAGATTGAATCCGTTAATGTAATAGCTGTAAAGTATAACGAAATGTTATTAAAGTCTTTTGTGAAATACGGTGTTAATCTATAAAAATCATTATTTAAATGAATTAATGCACTTGTTTCTGCAGTATATGCATATTTATTACGTTGATTACCAACACGCACTTCAAATACTTCCGTACCTATTTGGACTTCTAAGAAAACATCCCAAATTTTTTCTTTAGGTAAATACGCTTTAATATCTTCTAACATAATGTTAAAACGATATTGTTTATTCGCATTGACACTTAAAGGTACATACATTGTGTGCTTCTTGTTTCGTGAATGTAATTTAAGTCTGACATCATAATGTCCTTCGCCAATCATAAATTCATTTAACGTTAGCTCTGTAACAATTTTATGATTATCAAATTTAAATGCTGTCATTTTCACTTTTGGCTTAGCGATATCAATGCCTTCAAAGTATGGTTCGCCTTCATTGAATTGAATGTTTAATTTACCATCTACAATATCAAAACGGTAGTATTGACCTTGACGGTAACTTTCTTCTACAGTTCTATAGTTGTCTATATCTTTCGCTCTCGCGTAGTGCAACAATGGTCGTAATTTACTCATCACCAATGCATCTACACGTTCTGGAACTGCTTGTATAAAGTCTCCTAGAGCATTAATCCATTGTGGTTGCTCTTCAAGTTTAACTTTAAGTGAGAAGCCATTCGTACGAGAAAAACTAAAATGACGATTTAAAAATTCTGCTAAGATTTGATCTTTATGAGCTTCTTCTAAATCTGCATTTAATATTTCTACAGCAATCAATCTCATGACTTCGTAAAAGTCTTCAGGTGAAACATACGCACTACTCATATGTTCACCTTCACGCTTTGTAGCATAATAATACGCTTTATCACTTAACACACTGATTCGATTTGCATTCAAATATGCTTTCATTGTAAATAATTGATCTTCTGCACTCTTTAATTCTTCTGGAAAATAAATGTCATTATCTTTTAGTAATGCTGTTCTATAGATTTTAGTCGGGCTTAAAGTATAGATAATTCTTGAATTTAACAAAGTAACTTCAGGTGCTGTTTCTTTAAACATAGATTGTGGTACACCACGACCATTAACACCTTTCATTTTAATCAATAAGACATCTGAGTGATGTTCATCAATAAATGCTGCTGCATCCTTTAAAGTCTCTTTGTTTATATAGTCATCGGAGTCCACAAATAATACAAATTCACCTTCTGCTTGTTTTAACGCCACATTTCTAGGTTTACCTGGACCACCAGAATTTGTTTCGAGTTGACTTACTTTCAAGTTCAATTTATTGCGATACTTTTCAACTATTTGTAACGTTTGATCTGTTGAACAGTCATCAACTACAACCACTTCAAATTCAGTTTTCGGAAAATCTTGTTTCGCAAGGCTATTAAGTAATTCTGTTATATACTTTTCTGAATTGTATGTTGGAACTATTACTGAAAATTTCATCATTATACCTCTCCCACTTTGACTACTATATAAACTTAGCTACCAAATAAATTTCTGACTAAACGCTCACTTGATCGGCCATCTTGATATTTAAAATGTTTATCTAAGAATGGAATGACTTTTTCTCCTTCATAATCTTCATTGTCCAAGGCGTCCATTAATGCGTCAAATGATTGCACAATTTTACCTGGAACAAATGATTCATATGGTTCATAAAAATCACGCGTCGTAATATAATCTTCTAAATCAAATGCATAGAAAATCATTGGCTTTTTAAATACTGCATATTCATATATTAAAGATGAATAGTCACTAATTAATAAATCTGTTATGAACAGTATATCATTAACTTCTCTAAAGTCAGAAACGTCAACAAAATATTGTTTATGTTTGTCTGCAATATTAAGTCTATTTTTCACAAATGGATGCATTTTAAATAATACAACCGCGTTATTTTTTTCGCAATATCTTGCTAAACGTTCGAAATCAATTTTGAAAAATGGGTAATGTGCTGTACCATGACCACTACCTCTAAATGTTGGTGCGAAAAGAATGACTTTCTTACCTTTAATAATTGGTAATTCATCTTCCATCTCTTGTTTGATCTGTGTCGCATAAGCTTCATCAAATAGTACATCAGTACGTGGAACACCTGTAGGCACTACATTTTTCTCTTTAATACCAAATGCTTCAGCGTAGAATGGAATATCGGTTTCAGATGATACATAAGCTTTTGTATAGCTACGATGATTTAATGAATCAATAAATGGTCCACCCTTTTTACCAGTACGACTAAAGCCAACTGTTTTAAAGGCACCAACGGCATGCCATACTTGAATAACTTCTTGAGAACGTCTAAAACGCACTGTATAAATCAATGGGTGAAAGTCATCAACAAAGATGTAGTCTGCCTTCCCAAGTAAATATGGCAATCTAAACTTGTCGATGATGCCACGTCTATCTGTAATATTCGCTTTAAAAACAGTGTGAATATCATACTTTTTATCTAAATTTTGACGTAACATTTCGTTATAGATGTATTCAAAGTTTCCAGACATCGTTGGTCTAGAGTCTGATGTGAACAACACCGTATTCCCTTTTTTCAAGTGGAAAAATTTCGTCGTATTAAATATCGCTTTAAAAATAAATTGTCTTGTATTAAATGATTGTTTGCGGAAATACTTACGTAATTCTTTATATTTACGAACGATATAAATACTTTTAACTTCCGGAGTCGTTACAACAACATCAAGGACAAATTCATTAACATCGCTAGAAATTTCAGGTGTAACAGTATAAACCGTTTTCTTCGAAATGCCGCCTTTTCTAAATTCTTTTAGGTAAGTCTGCAATAAGAAATTGATTTTACCATTTTGTGTTTCTAATTCGTTGTATTCTTCTTCTTGTTCTGGCTTTAGATTTTGATATGCATCATTAATCACATCTGGGTTTAACTGTGCAATATAATCAAGTTCTTGCTCATTCACTAATAAGTACTTATCTTCAGGTAAGTAATAACCATTATCTAAGATAGCTACATTGAAACGACAAACGAATTGATTCCCATCTATTTTGACATCATTCGCCTTCATTGTACGTGTCTCAGTTAAATTTCTTAATACAAAATTACTATCTTCTAAATCTAGGTTTTCACTATGTCCTTCAACGAATAACTGAACACGTTCCCAATAGATTTTATCTATATATATCTTACTTTTAACCAACGTTAATTCATCCTTTTCTATTTACATAATCCATTTTAATACTGTTTTACCCCAAGATGTAGACAGGTCTGCTTCAAAAGCTTCTGTAAGATCATTAATTGTTGCAATTTCATATTCTTGACCTTTTAACAACGCTAATTTATCTACAATATCTGGGTATTGAATGTATAAGTCTACAACATCTTGGAAATCTTTTGAACCACTTCGACTACTACCAATCAACGTTAGTCCTTTTTCCAATACTAGACGTGTATTAACTTCTACTGGGAACTCACTTACACCTAACAGTGCAATGCTTCCTTCTGGTGAAATATAATCAATCATTTGATTTATTGCTGATTGGCTACCACGCCCACCAACGCACTCAAATGCATGATCAAATGTTAAGCCTTCAGGTATTTTATTAATAAAGAAGACATCATCAACAAATGAGAAGTGACTCAATTTATAATCTGTTTTACCAAAGACATATATTTTAGACTCTGGATATAATTTACGTAATAAAATGGCTGTAATGTAACCTAAGTTACCATCACCCCAAATACCAAATGTATTTTTATTTGAAATAGATTTCTTTTCAAAACGACGAATAGCATGCAAACTTACTGTTACAAGCTCTGTATATGAAATAATACTTAAATCAATATCATCAGGTAGTGGTACAGCTCTATCATGATTTAGCAACACAAAATCTTGCATAAACCCATCATGTCCACTTGATCTGAAGTAGCTCGATTTTAAATAGTTTTCAGCAATGACATCGTCTTTTTCTGTCGGCGTATTCGGTACCATAACTACTTTTGTACCTTTATTAAACACACCTTTACTGTCAAATACGACCTCACCAACACCTTCATGAATTAAAGACATTGGCAATTTCTGAGATAAGACATTCTCATCACGGCTACCAGTATAATATCTTTGATCGGCAGCACAAATTGACATATATAAAGGACGTACAATGACATAGTCACTGTAAATATCTACGTTGTTATACGTAACTTCAAATTGTCTAGGTGCAACTAATTGATATACTTGATTAATCATCGGCAATACCACCTCGAATAATAGCATTCGCTACTTTTAAATCGTAAGGTGTTGTTACTTTAATGTTATATAACTCACCTTTTACAAGTCGAACCGGTTTGTTTGTTTCTACAATAATCTTACAAGCATCAGATAAAATACTCTTTTGCTCATCACTCAACTGTGCATAGCTTTCTTTTAATAAATTAATATTAAACGATTGAGGTGTTTGACCTTGGTACATTTCATTACGCACTGGAATTGCATCAATCGTTTGATTATCTTTAGATGTAACAATCGTATCTATAGCATCAATCACTGTATCTACTGCACCGTACTCTAAAGCAGCTTGAATATTTTCTTTAATAATACGATGCGTTAAAAATGGTCTAACTGCATCATGTGTCACAATGACATCGTCATCGTTAATACCATTTGTTGATTCAATATGTTTAACGATATTCATAATTGTATCGTTACGATCGCTACCACCTTGAATGACTTCAATTCTTTCATCAGAAATTTTGAATTTTCTAAGTGTATCTTTCGTATGCGTCATCCATTGTTGTGGCGTCGCGATAATAATTTTTTCAAAATCATTAATTAAAATAAATTTTTCTAATGTATGGATTAAAATCGGTTTGTTGTCTAAATCTAAAAATTGTTTAGGTAAAGGTACGTTACCCATTCTTGAGCCTATACCTCCAGCTAGAATACCAGCGTATTTCATAAAATACTTCCTCCATTCAACTATATCTATATTTAATTATTTAAATTTCGTTGCATTTTCCAATTGAAAACTCATTTTAAAATCAAAACTCTAAATGTCTGTGTATTACTTAAAATTATACATATTTTGCTTATATTTTAGCATATTTTGTTTAAACCTATATTACATTATATCAGACGTTTTCATACACAAATAATAACATACAAGCAAACATTTCGTTTATTATTTATATCACTTAACTAATTAATTTATAATTTTTTATTGTTTTTAAGTTATCACTTAAAAATCGTTTGGCAAATTCGTTGTGACGCTTGTCCATCTTCTAATGAACAGAATTTTTGATAAAATACCGTTCGTGCTTCAATATACTCATTTGCAGTCTCATCGATTTGTTTTAATGCATCAATGAGTGCTGTTTGATTTTCAACAATTGGACCTGGCAACTCTTTTTTATAATCCATGTAAAAACCTCTAAGCTCATCGCCATATTTATCTAAGTCATATGCATAGAAAATTTGCGGACGCTTTAATACACCGAAGTCGAACATGACAGATGAGTAGTCGGTAACTAACGCATCGCTGATTAAGTATAAATCCGAAATGTCTTCATAATCTGAAACGTCTTTCACAAAATCATCATGTTCATCAATACGTGTCACAACTAAATAATGCATGCGTAATAAAATAACATAATCATCATCCAGCGCTTGACGCAAAGCTTCTATATCAAAGTTAACATTAAATTGATATGAACCTTCTCGAATCGCTTCATCGTCACGCCAAGTTGGCGCGTACATAATCACTTTTTTATCTAATGGAATATTTAATCTTGTCTTAATACCATTAATATATTCAGTATCATTGCGTTTATGTGATAATTTATCATTTCTTGGATAACCTGTTTCCAAAATCTTATCTCGACTAACATGAAATGCATGTTGAAATATCGATGTCGAATATGGATTAGGTGACACTAGATAATCCCACCGTTGGCTTTCTTTTTTAAAGCCATCTTGGTAATTTTGAGTATTTGTTCCTAGCATTTTAACGTTACTAATATCCAAACCAATCTTTTTTAATGGCGTGCCATGCCATGTTTGTAAGTACGTCGTTCGCGGTGATTTATATAACCAATCTGGTGTACGTGTGTTAATCATCCACGCTTTCGCTCTTGGCATCGCTAAAAACCATTTCATTGAAAACTTTGTAACATATGGTACATTGTGCTGTTGGAATATGTGTTCATATCCTTTTTTCACACCCCATATTAATTGGGCATCGCTATGTTCAGTTAAGTATTCATATAATGCTTTGGGGTTGTCGCTGTATTGTTTACCATGAAAGCTTTCAAAATAAATTAGATTCTTGTTTGGCAATTTTGATAGTAATTTAAAAGTCGTATATATACTATGTTCTATCAATTTTTTAATTGTATTTTTAATCATGTCGTACCTCCGACGTGTTTTTGTAATTATATTAATATGTATGAGCAAGCTCATTGTAACCATGCCTATTATAGCATTTCATCATAAAATACATTTAACCATTACACTTGTCGTTAATTATCATACGAAATACATGATTAATGTACCACTTTAACATAACAAAAAATCGTTATCCATTCATAACGTATGTGTTTACACATTTATGAATTAGATAACGATTGGATCGATTATTTTATTTTACAAAATGACAATTCAGTTGGAAGGTGATTGCTTTTGATTGAATCGCCTTATGCATGAAAAATCAAAAGGTTATTCTCATTGTATAGTCCTGCTTCTCATCATGACATGTTGCTCACTTCATTGTCAGAACCCTTCTTGAAAACTATGCCTTATGACTCATTTGCATGGCAAGTAATATATGCCAACATTAGCGTCTAAACAAATCTTTGACTAAACGTTCACTTGAGCGACCATCTTGATATTTAAAATGTTTATCTAAGAATGGTACAACTTTTTCAACCTCATAATCTTCAGTGTCCAAAGCATCCATTAATGCATCAAAGGATTGTACAATTTTACCTGGAACAAATGATTCATATGGTTCATAGAAATCACGCGTCGTAATGTAATCTTCTAAGTCAAATGCATAGAAAATCATCGGCTTTTTAAATACTGCATATTCATATATTAAAGATGAATAATCACTAATCAACAAGTCTGTAACAAAGAGAATATCGTTAACTTCACGATGATCTGACACATCGATAAAGTATTGTCTATGTTCACGTGAAATATTAAGTCTATTTTTTACGAACGGATGCATTTTGAATAACACAACTGCATTATGCTTCTCGCAGTATCTTGCTAAACGTTCAAAATCAATTTTAAAAAATGGATAATGTGCCGTACCGTGACCATTACCTCTAAATGTCGGTGCGAATAGAATAACTTTCTTACCTTTTATAATTGGCAATTCATCTTCCATCTCTTGTTTAATTTGTGTTGCATAAGCTTCATCAAATAGTACATCAGTACGTGGTACACCTGTTGGTACAACATTTTCTTCTCTAATTCCAAATGCTTCAGCATAAAATGGAATATCGGTTTCTGATGAAACATATGCTTTCGTGTAACTACGATGGTTTAATGAATCGATAAACGGACCACCTTTTTTACCTGTACGACTAAAGCCAACTGTTTTAAAGGCACCAACAGCATGCCACACTTGAATAATTTCTTGTGATGGTCTAAAGCGAACCGTATAAATTAATGGATGGAAATCATCAACAAAAATATAATCGGCCTTACCAAGTAAATATGGCAATCTAAACTTGTCTCTCCATTTGCGTCTATCCGTAATATTCGCCTTAAATACCGTTTTAATATCATAATCAAAATCTACTTTTTGGCGTAGTAACTCATCATATACATACTTGAAATTCCCTGATAAATTCGGACGCGAATCTGATGTGAATAATATTGTTTTGCTTCTTTTAATATGTAGTAACTTTGTAATATTAAAAATAGCTTTAAATAAGAAACTTCTACTTTCAAATGAAGCTTTATGACCTTGTTTATGAAGCCAGTGTGCACTTGTCGCAATGACCCCTGATTTCTCTTGAGGTAAGGTGATTTCAATATCAAATACAAATTCGTTAACGTCACTTGCTATTTCCGGAGTAATGGTATAGACCGTATGTTGTGATACGCCACCTTTACGGAAAACTTTAGCATCATACGCTAATAAATAGTTCACTTTTCCATTTTGTGTAGTCAGCTCATTGTATTCTTCAATTTGCTCTTCATTTAATGCCGCATAAGCTTGATCAATAATATTTGGATTAAGTTGTCCAATATACTCTAACTGGTCATGATAAACAAATAAATATTTATCCATTGGTAAATAATACCCATCGTCTAATATTGCGACGTTGAATCTACATATAAATGTATTACCGTCTATTTTCATTTCATTTGCTTCTAATGTTTTTGTTTCGGTTAAATTCCTCAGAACAAATTGTCCTGATGTTAAATCGACACCTTCACTATGTCCTTCAATATATAACTGAACACGTTCCCAGTATATGTTATCAATATGTATTGCTTGTTTCGTTTTTGTCATTGTTATTCCCCCATCGGTTTATTAAATCGTCCATTTCAATACTGTTTTTCCCCAAGATGTCGATAAATCCATTTCAAACGCTTGGACGATATCTTGCATCGTACATACATTAATTTCATGTCCTTTTAATAATGCTAACTTTTCAACTATGTCTGGGTACTTACGATATAAATCAACAACTTGCTCAAAATCTTTAGAGCCGCTTCGACTACTACCAATCAACGTTAATCCTTTTTCAAGTACTAATCGTGTATTCACTTCCACGGGTAATTCACTTACGCCTAACAAAGCAATACTGCCTTCTGGTGAAATATGTTCAACTATTTGTTGAAGTGCAACTTGACTTCCTTTACCTCCAACACATTCAAATGCATGATCAATTTTAAGATCATCTGGTATTTGATTTACTGTAAAGATGTCATCTACAAATGAAAAATGACTTAATTTATAGTCTGTCTTACCAAATACATAAATTTTAGCTTCTGGGTACAACTTACGTAGCAAAATAGCAGTAATATAACCTAAGTTACCATCACCCCAAATACCAAAGCTGTTTTTCAAAGGTATAGATTTACGTTCAAATCGTTGTATAGCATGATAACTTACTGACACTAACTCTGTGTATGAAATCGTACTCAAATCAATGTCATTAGGCAGCGGAACGATACGATCATGTGCCATCACAACGTAGTCTTGCATAAAACCATCATAACCACTAGATCTAAAATAACTAGAGGCTAAGTAATTCTCCGCGATAATATGATGTTGCTCTGTAGGTGTATTCGGCACCATTACTACTTTCGTACCTTTTTCAAATACTCCTTTACTATCGAATACAACTTCACCAACAGCTTCATGAACTAATGACATTGGCAATTTTTTGCGCAGTACATTTTCATCTCTTCGACCTGTGTAATACCTTTGATCAGCTGCACAAATAGACAAGTATAAAGGTCTTACGATGACATGATTACCATAAATATCAACATTATTATATGTGACGTCGAACTGTCTCGGTGCAACGAGTTGATATACTTGATTAATCATCGGCAATATCACCTTGAATAATGGCATTTGCTACTTTTAAATCATACGGTGTTGTCACTTTAATGTTGTATAGTTCTCCACGTACCAATTTAACTGCATGTCCAGATTCGACAATTATTTTACATGCATCTGATAAGATTTCTTTTTGTTCACTACTTAAGGCGCGATAACTATCTTGTAATAATTTAATATTAAATGATTGTGGTGTTTGGCCTTGATACATTTCATTCCTTACAGGGATACTGTGTATGTTCTGTTTATCTTTAGACATTACAATCGTATCAATTGCTTCAATGACTGTATCTACTGCACCATATTTTGCTGCTACTTCAATGTTCTCTTTAATAATACGTTGAGTTAAAAATGGTCTTACGGCATCATGAGTTACAATCACATCATCATTATTAATTCCATTTACATTGCGAATATGGTCGATAATGTTCATAATTGTTTCGTTTCGATCCGTACCACCTGCAACTACTTTGACACGTTGATCTGTAATGTTATATTTTTTTAAAATATCCTGTGTATGGGAAATCCACTGTGCTGGCGTTGCGATAATAATCTCATTAAATTCACTCACTAAAATGAACTTCTCAATTGTATGGATTAAAATCGGTTTATTATCAATATCTAAAAATTGTTTTGGTAATGGCACGTTCCCCATTCTCGAACCAATACCTCCTGCTAAAATACCTGCATAAATCATGTTGTCCTCCATTCTGTCATTACATCATTTCCATTTATACATTACTGACCTATGCCCGCACATAAGCCTAACCTATTGCTCACTTGCCTCTTTTATTAATCCAAAGATAGTTGTCACAATAGTGTGATAATTTTTTATAAAAATGTATTTTTGTAACTGACCATTCTAAGTTGTTTTGCCATGCAGTTAATCATTAACTCTGACGATATTAAATTGTTAAAGGTATTAATGTTTACTCTTTTTCAAATTCATTATTACTGCCATCATTTTACCATATATTATAATAAATTTATCTTATTAAGTGGCTGTACTTGATTTTCACTTTAAAAATTATCAAATATTGCCATCTCATTTTAAGTATACAAAATGCAAAACAACCGATTCACAAGCATATTTCACACAAGTAAACCGGCTATTTATCAACGTATATTCGAAGATGAATTATTTCGATAGTATCTGTAGACCAGACGGCATTCGCACTTTCATAGCTATAACTATACCAGCGTTTTCGTCCTCAAAGGTGCATACTAATAAATCGTAAACATGACTTTATCAAATCGTTCTTTCTTGTTAACTAATTTATCAAATGTCTCCGGGCCTTTTTCTAACGGTAAAAAATGAGAAATAATAGGCTTTACATTAATATCTTTCGTCTTCATATAATGTAAGGTTGCCGTCCACTCTTTGCCCGGAAAATTACTGGACAAACAGTTCCAAGAGCCACATACTGTCAACTCGTTACGCAGAATTTTTTCAAAATGAACGCGATCAATCTCAATATCATCATATGGTATTCCGAGTAATACCACCTCGCCACCTTTTTTAGGTAGCGTCAATATTTGACCAATCGTAACTTTAGCACCTGATGATTCTATAGCTAAATCGATTTGATTGGCGTAATGATTTTCGATGAATTTCTCAAGATTTTCTTCTTTTGAATTGATTGTTTGATGTGCGCCCAATGATGTTGCAATATCTAGTTTATGCGCATCTATATCTATAGCGATGATATGTGCAGCACCAAATATTCGTGCCCATTGAATAGCTAACAAACCTATACTGCCACACCCCATTACTGCAACAGTCATACCAGGTTGTATATTCGATTTATAAAACCCATGCGCAACAACGGCTGATGGCTCAACCATTGCTGCTTCAATGTAATCAACATTGTCTGGAACCTTTAAAACATTTTGCGCTGGCAATTTGACATATTCCGCGAACGATCCAGGTTCATATGAGCCAATGACGAATAACTTTTCACATCGTGCATATTCACCTTTCAAACAATACTCGCATTGATAACAAGGTATTGCTGGGCAACCTGTCACTTTGTCGCCCACATTAACATGCGTAACATCACTTCCAATGGCATCTACTACACCTGAAAATTCATGACCAAATGGCATACCTTTAATGTATGGCCCCATTTTTTTGTATCGTGACGTGTCTGAACCACATATGCCAGTCGCTCGTACTTTAACAATAACGTCATTCGCACTTTCAATGACTGGCTTTTCATTATCCTCATACCGTAAATCTTCTACGCCATATAATTTCAATGCTTTCACTTGTAAATCACCTCAAATTTGATTTAATTCACAACTTTTTTCTTTTTAAAAATACCTGTCGCAAAATAACCTGCAATGACGATGGAATTACTTACGAGTAAATGTTCCATATAAAAATCAGTGATTTGTCTTAATGGCCCAAGCATAAAAGTTAGCATTGATTCTACCATATTAATTCACTCCTTCATTTTCATCTAAATCGAGCGGCTTAAGTAATGCTTTAATACCTTCGCCAGATTTTAAATGTTGATACGCCTCGTCCCATTTCGAAATATCATATATTTTTGTCACCAAAGCTTCAGCATTTACTAAACCATCCGCCATAAGTTGCAATGAAGGTTCCCAATCTGCTGGCTTTTGACTTCTACTACCAACAACTGTTATTTCTTTTTGAATCACTTTTTCCATATCAAATGGAATTTCAGCATCCTTAAAAATACCTATTTGACTGTAGAAACCTTTTTTGCGTATAATATCTAAACCTTGTCGTGCTGCTGGAACTGCACCTGAACATTCAACAACAACATCTGCACCGTAACCGTCTGTAATTCCATTGATATACGTTTTTAAGTCTGTTTGTTGTAAATTGACTACATAATCCATGTGCAATGCTTCTGCTTTATCTAATCTGACTTTGTCATTGTCCAATCCAGTTACCACAACAGTTGCGCCTTTACTTTTCAACACTTGTGCTACAAGTAATCCGATTGGCCCAGGTCCCATTACAACTGCTACATCGCCAGAGTTCACTTGAATCTTAGAAACGCCATGATGTGCACATGCTAATGGTTCTGTCATAGCTGCAGACTGATACGATACTTCGTCTGGAATATGATGCAAACTTTCTTCACGTGCAATGACATAATTAGTAAATGCGCCATCAACTTGTGTTCCAATACCTTTTCGATGGTTGCATAAATTATAGTCTTTTGATTTACAGTATTCACACTCATTACAAACATAGAATGTAGTTTCAGAAGTGACACGGTCACCAACTTTAAAATCTTTAACGTCTGCTCCAACTTCAACGATTTCACCAGAAAATTCATGACCTAATGTCACTGGAAAATTAACTTTATAATGCCCTTCATAAGTATGAATGTCTGTGCCACAAATTCCTGCATAATGTACTTTAATCTTTACTTTATCATCTAGCGGTGTTGCAACTTCTTTATCAAGAAGTTCTAAGTTGCCATGTCCTTCTCTTGTTTTTACTAAAGCTTTCACCACAAACACCTCGATTTTTAATTGAATAGACTAAATAGTTTAAAGATAAGATAGTTAACGATATTACCACCTTGATCAATACTTGAAATTTCAGATGAACCTTTTGGCATTTGTACATTCGTACCTTTCGCCATATCTGTGAAAATGGGTGCTACGTCTGTTGCAATATATAATGAAATTGCAATCATAATCGTACCCACAATGACAGAATGAATAATGTTTCCTCTTGCTGCACCAACAATAAACGCGACAACAAATGGTATAGTTGCTAAGTCACCAAAAGGTAGTACTTGGTTTCCTGGTAAAATAACGGCTAATAAAACAGTGATAGGTACTAAAATTAATGCTGTCGAAATAACCGCTGGATGACCTAATGCTACAGCCGCATCCAATCCAATATAAATTTCACGTTCGCCAAAACGTTTATTTAGCCATGTTCTTGCAGACTCTGAAACTGGCATTAAACCTTCCATTAAGATTTTTACCATTCTAGGCATTAATACCATTACTGCAGCCATTGACATTCCTAAATTAATGATGTCTCCAGGTTTGTAACCTGCTAACACACCAATACCTAAACCTAAAATTAAGCCGACAAATATAGACTCTCCAAATGCGCCAAAACGTTTTTGAATTGTTTCAGGATCAGCATCTAACTTATTCAGACCGGGTACTTTTTGTAACAATTTAACTAAGTAAATACCTGGTGCATAAGAAATCGTGCTTCCTGTCGCAATCGATACACCTGGTAAATCAAAGAACTCACTCATCATCGGTGCTGTCCAATCTGCTACTTTCAAACAGATAACTTGGAAAATAACTGCTGCTAATAACGCTTGCCAAATACTGCCTGATACGGCATAAACCATTGCTGCTGTAAACGTATAATGCCAAAAATTCCAAATATCTACATTCATCGTCTTTGTCACTTTAGTTACTAGCAATACAACGTTAACTATGATTCCGAGTGGAATAATAAATGCTGCGACAGATGATGCCCAAGCGATAGATGATGTTGCTGGCCAACCTACATCAATCACATTCAGACTGACGCCTAAATTTTTAACCATCGCTTGTGCTGCTGGCCCTAAATTTTTAACTAATAAATCGATGACTAAGAAAATCCCTACAAAAGCCACACCTATTGTTAAACCAGACCTAAATGCCGCTCCAATTTTCTGCCTAAAGAATAGGCCAAGCAAGAATATGACAACCGGTAAAATAACAGTTGCACCTAAATCTAAAAATCCCCTTACAAAATCAGTGAAGTAACTCATATTTAAACCCTCCCTGTTATATATGCATTGTCACGATACTTTCCGATTGTGATTACATTTGACGTTACGGTCATTTCAACGACAACCCTTGCTACATTCGACTGCAGTCCCTTTGAATTACAGTCACTGCGTTTCTATGTCATCAACAATCATTTGTCGTGATAGTCATTTATATGCAATTTGCATATATTTATATGTTATTGACCCACGTTACATATCAATTCCGTTATTTTTGTAACTCTGTTAAGATTTGTTGTTTTGTTTCTTCAATACCAATACCAGTTAAGAAATTACGTGCGTTGATAACTGGGAATTTATATTCTTTCTTTGTCATTGCAGTTGTAACTAATAAATCTGCAGTGTCTTCATAAGGTCCAACTTCTGTAATTTTGATTTGTTTAATATCTACTTTAATATTGTGTTCCTTTGCCATTTCCTCAATTGCATTATTTACTACTGTTGACGTTGCAATACCTGCACCACACGCTACTAATACTTGTTTCATTTTCAATTCCTCCAATTAATTTTTAGTTATATTCCAAATAATCATTGATTAGTGTTGCTAAAATCGTTTCATCTTTCGTTCGCAGAATCTGCTCCAATTTTTCTTCACTTTGAAAAATTTGCATCAACTGTTGTAACAACTTAAGTTGATCATCTACTTTATCCATCGCTAACATAAAAACGATTTTCACTTCTGTCTGTTGATCAAGTGTTCCCATTTCAATAAACGGCACCTCTTTTTCTAGAACAGCCACACCTATCGTTCTATGGTTAATATGTTCGACATCTGTATGCGGTATAGCGACCGAACATAGATGTGTTGGTAAACCAGTAGCAAATTCTTTTTCTCTGTCGATGACTGCATCTTTAAACGTTGACTTCACGAACCCATTTTGAAATAACACATCTGACATTTGTGACAATACGGATTCTTTATCAGTTGCCGACAAATTGAGCATTATATTTTCTTTATGCACTAATTGCTGTCCCATCCATTTTCCCTCGCTTCTTTATTTGAATAATTTTTTAAAATCTCATTTACATCAGAATTTTTGCGACTTTGTATGATGCGCTTAATTGCGTCATTGTCTTGCGCCACATCTCTCAATTGTAGTAACGCTCTTAAGTGTGTCACTTTATCAACAGCAGCAATAGGTACAATAATATGGATTGCTGTGCCATCTGACATGTATATTGGTTCTTGTAATATCAACATACTCATCGCTGTTTTATGTACATGCTTTTCAGAGTATGCATGTGGAATAGCAATATTTTGCATGATAACCATATACGAATCATCAAATACCTGTTGCATCTCATGAATATATTTAATATCAATAAAATGATTAGCAACTAACACATCACTTGCTTTAGCAATAGCTTCATCAATATTTTCAACATGATGCATTCTTTTCACGTGCCTTGCCGGTATCAAGTCAGCTAAATCTAATGTCTTATTTTGTGTGACAATCGATCCATTAATGGTTGAAATTGAATTATAATTGGCAATAAAATCTTCTAAACCATCACGTAGTTCTGTAATGTCATTAACTGTCGTTGTGCGTTCAATTAATGCCATTAACTTGTTTATTTCCTTATCAATGTCAGCCGATTCCTTATTAATGTACTTCATCACTTCTTTACGTAACTTTCGTTGCTCATTTTCAGATAAAGCTACTTTTGTGATAAATAATTTTTTATGTGTTAGGACAAACATTGGTGAAAAGACGATGTCATAATCTAATGTGTAATTTTCAAATGTTCTAAGTGAAATCGCATCTAAGAAAATAATTTCTGGAAATAAGTTTCGCAACTCGTATAACATCATTTGTGATACTGACGTGCCTTGTGTACACACGATAATAGCTTTTATCTTGCCATCGAAGTTTTCATCTTGACGTCTCAAACTACCTCCGAACAACATGGTTAAATATGCTATTTCATTATCAGGCAACGATTTTCCGAAATATTCAGTTAACGATTGACATGATTGTTTCACCATATGAAATAAGGATTGATAATTTCCTTGTAAAGGATTTATTAATTCATCACGATCCGTTAAGTTATATTTAATCCTATAAAAAGCAGGCGTTAAATGTAACAAGAGTTGCTGTGATAATTTCTCCTTATCTTCAATGTTAATAAAAGTGATTTGTTCAAAATGGTGAATCATTTGAGCGATGGCCATCGTTAAATTCGATATGTTATCTGATTCCTGCAAATCAGTCCATTGCACACTTGTTGAAAGTAAGTGTAATGTCAAATATAACTTTTCCGCTTCTGGCAAATCAGGCTCATGTTGCGTCATAATCTCCGTTGCTTGATATTCTTTCGTATCCCTCAAATACTGATAATTAATATTTAATGGATTCATCACATGACCACTTTGAATTCGTCTACGAATCACACAAAGGACATAAGGCAATGAACTAAGTGATTTGTCTATAAAGCGACTCTTCAAAAATTGTTCTACCTGTTTGATCTTGTCTTTTTGATATGCGATATCTTCGAATGTTAAGTTGAGCGCCTTTAAAACTTCACTTTTAGTAATATCATGATTCAACCTTTGATCAATCAACTTAATGAAGAAACGGCGAACTTCAAATTCATCACCAACAATTTCATAACCATGCTTTCGAGAATACTTAAGTGACAAACCATGATCTTCCAATTGCTCTTTCACATGATTTATATCGTGAATGACAGTATTTTTACTGACTTGTAAATCAATTGAAAAATGGTTTAGAGACATTGCATTTTCCTTACTAAAAAGCATGAGCATTAAATAATAACGACGTGTTTCTATGCTAAAAATGACATTGTTGCCGTTTAACATTTGCTGCTCCGATACATCTCGCTTGAATAACGTCATGATTTCAGAACTTACAATAAAATTTCCTTGGCTTGTTCTTTCAAGTTTTGGATAACCCTCTTGTTCAAGCCACAAATTGATTTTTTGAATGCGATATCCTAGTTGTCTACGAGACAAACCAAATATCGATTCAAGTTCTTTACCATGAATAGTAGGATTCAATACAATTTCTCTGAGTATTTGCTGATTATCCCCGTTCATGTTCGATCCTCCTTTGAGCATCTGAGCTCAATTTATCATCAATCGTCACACCGATGTACACACTTTGAACACATATTTCCAAAATGAGCATGTACATCATTGTGATGTTTTAACAACATTTCAATTATATCTATATTTTTTGTGATTTTAATCTTTTAAAATAAAGCAATTGAAATTTTTACATATATTTTTGTGTTTTATGTTTTTTGAAGCATTTTTAACATACATATCTCAATCATTATCAAATTGTCATGACCAATGTAATCCACTATAAAAACCCTAAGGACGCTTATATCAGGCGCCTTAGGGTTAACTGTATCTATTTAATTAAGTATTATTATTCGTATGTACGTAACTTATGGTCTATCAAGTTCCACACTTCTTCAACATCAACTGCTGTAGCAAAATAAGCATTGGCAGGCTTACCTGTAACATGATTTAAATCGACAGCCATAGTGCCATAAGTTAGTGGACTTTGATGTTCAATGTCGATATTAACGGGTACCATTGTAAACAATTCTGGTTGTAACAAATACAAAATTGTACAAGCATCATGTATTGGACCACCATCCATATTAAAGTGAGTCTTGTATGTCTTCTTAAAGAATTGCAATAATTCTACGACGAACTGTGCAACAGGATTATTGATACTTTCAAAGCGTTCAATCACGTGATTGTCGGCTAAAACTTGATGTGTTACATCTAAACCAAACACATTTATAGTAATCCCACTTTCAAAAACACGCTTCGCTGCTTCAGCATCTACCCAAATATTGAATTCTGCTGTAGGCGTCCAATTTCCAAATGTACCACCACCCATCAAAGTAATAGATTCAATATGCTCAGCGATTCTTGGCTCACGAATCAATGCCGTTGCTACATTCGTAAGAGGACCTGTCGCTACAATTGTTACAGGTGTATCACTCGTCATCACTTTGTTTATAATCACATCTGATGCTGGCATTGCAACTGCTTGACGTGATGGTGTCGACGGTAGTTTCGGACCATCTAATCCAGATTCCCCATGTATTTCAGAAGCAAAGGCAGCTGGTTTAATTAACGGCCTATCCGCACCTTTCGCTACTGCTATATCTTGGCGTCCCATAATATCCAATACGTTCAAGGCGTTTGTCGTATTCTTGTCAACTGATTGATTACCTGCGACTGTTGTTACAGCTAATATCTCTAGTGGACTGTCAATTGCCCCCGCTAAAATTAATGCTATTGCATCATCGTGTCCTGGATCACAATCCATAATAATCTTTCTTTTCATTTATATATCCACCTTTCTTAAGTTGTTATCGATAGCTTATGTATATTTATTTATGTGGTGAATCATGTTTATTTTGAAAAATAGTTTTAACTTTCTCATATTTTTGGATACAAACACTATTTATCTATTTTATGGCTTATAAATTTATCCGATATGCCTTATCAACCTACCTCGCTAAAAATAGGATGTCTACATATCTATACCGACTTTTGTCAACTCATTTTCACAACAATATAAACAGCAATTTATATGATTGTTACATGATTCAAACAATTTTTATGAAAAATATTTTCATACACAGAATATATATTGATATTAAATTTCTCAAAAGCTATATTGAGAATAATTAGGAGGGATGTTGATGAAATCTTTATTTGAAAAAGCACAGCAGTTCGGCAAGTCCTTTATGTTACCTATCGCAATCTTACCAGCTGCAGGTCTATTGTTGGGTATCGGTGGTGCATTAAGTAATCCAAACACCGTTAAAGCATACCCTATTTTAGATATTACCTTATTACAAAATATTTTTACATTAATGTCAGCTGCAGGTAGTATTGTTTTCCAAAATTTACCGGTCATCTTTGCAATTGGTGTCGCAATCGGATTATCTAGAAGCGATAAAGGTACTGCAGGTTTAGCTGCGCTGCTCGGTTTCTTAATTATGAACGCAACTATGAATGGCTTATTAACTATCACGGGCACATTGGCAAAAGATCAGCTTGCACAAAATGGACAAGGCATGGTGCTCGGTATACAAACGGTTGAAACCGGTGTTTTTGGCGGGATTATCACAGGTATTATGACCGCAATACTTCACAACAAATATCACAAAGTGGTATTACCACCGTATTTAGGTTTCTTTGGTGGCTCTAGATTTGTCCCTATTGTCACAGCATTTGCCGCAATCTTTTTAGGTGTATTGATGTTTTTCATTTGGCCAAGCATACAAGCCGGCATTTATCATGTTGGTGGATTTGTAACGAAAACAGGTGCCATCGGTACTTTTGTTTATGGCTTCATCTTAAGATTGTTAGGTCCACTCGGTTTACACCATATTTTTTACTTACCGTTTTGGCAGACGGCACTTGGTGGTACTTTAGAAGTCAAAGGGCACTTAGTTCAAGGTACGCAGAACATCTTCTTTGCTCAACTTGGTGATCCAGATGTGACGAAGTATTATTCAGGTGTGTCACGCTTTATGTCAGGCCGTTTTATTACGATGATGTTCGGCTTATGTGGTGCCGCACTTGCAATTTATCACACAGCTAAACCTGAACATAAAAAAGTTGTCGGCGGTTTAATGTTATCCGCTGCACTCACTTCATTTTTAACAGGTATTACCGAACCTTTAGAGTTTAGTTTCTTGTTTGTCGCACCTATTCTTTATGTAATCCATGCCTTCTTTGATGGATTAGCATTTATGATGGCAGACATTTTCAACATTACAATTGGTCAAACCTTCAGTGGAGGCTTTATCGATTTCTTACTCTTTGGTGTGCTACAAGGTAATAGTAAAACAAACTACCTATACGTCATACCTATTGGAATTGTGTGGTTCTGTTTGTATTACATCGTTTTCAGATTCTTAATTACGAAATTTAATTTCAAAACACCTGGTCGAGAAGATAAAGCTGCAGCACAACAAGTTGAGGCTACTGAAAGAGCACAAACTATTGTTGCTGGTTTGGGAGGCAAAGATAACATTGAAATCGTTGACTGTTGTGCAACGAGACTACGCGTCACACTTAATCAAAATGACAAAGTCGATAAAGTATTACTCGAAAGTACTGGTGCCAAAGGTGTAATCCAGCAAGGCACTGGTGTGCAAGTAATTTATGGGCCTCACGTTACAGTTATCAAAAATGAAATTGAAGAATTGCTCGGGGATTAAGACTAACCGAAATATCAACAGAACTAATGGCAACGATGTACGAAGTAAGAAGTGACATCGTTGCTTTTATTTTTAATGTTACATTTGAAGCATTAAGTTCATCATACACTGTAGTGAGCCCGCAAATCGCCTCTGCTAGACAATCATCTTAATGCTATGATTAAAGCTTAAGTGCCAGATTTGAATTTAATTTCAACAACGACTTTCACTACATTAAAAATAGGGCTACTCGACACATATAGTTGTATCAAATAGCCCTTTATACAATTTTTTGGGTAAGGTTTTACAATTTTTGGAATGGTATAGATTTTATAAAAAGTTATTTAAGTTCTTCTGCTTCAGCCATAATATCTTTTAATGTTTTAGCTGAATGTGCGAACTTGCTTTGTTCTTCGTCGTTTAATGGGATTTCTACGACGTTGCGAATACCGTTTCTATTGATGACTGCTGGAACACCAATATAAACATCTTCTTCATCATATTCGCCTTCTAATAATGCTGATACAGTCAATACGGCATCTTCATTTCTGAAAATCGCTTCAGTAATTCTAGCTAATCCCATTGCAACACCATAATAAGTGGCACCTTTAGCTTGAATAATGTCATATGCTGCATCACGTGTTTGAACAAAAATTTGTTCAATTTGCGCTTTGCCCTCAGGACGTTGTTCAAGTAATGTCTTCAAAGGTTGACCCGCAATATTAGCGTGTGACCATGCTGGTAATTCAGTGTCACCATGTTCACCAATAATTTGAGCATCGACGCTACGTGGCGCAACATCGAACGCTTCGCTTAACAATAATCTAAAGCGTGCAGAGTCTAAAATTGTACCAGAACCTATAACACGTTCTTTAGGTAAACCAGAGAATTTCCATGTTGCATACGCTAAAATATCAACAGGATTTGTAGCTACCAAGAAAATACCATCAAATTTTGATGCCATTACTTCACCAACAATTGATTTGAATATTTTCAAGTTTTTAGATACTAAATCTAAACGTGTTTCTCCAGGTTTTTGTGCAGCACCAGCACAGATGACAACTAGATCCGCATCATGACAATCACTGTATTCGCCAGCTTTCACACGAACTGTTGTTGGAGAATATGGTGTGGCATGTTTTAAATCCATAACATCTCCTCGAACTTTTTCAGTGTCTAAATCAATGATGACTAATTCATCAACAATGCTTTGGTTCACTAATGAAAATGCGTAGCTTGAACCTACTGCACCATTACCTATTAATACAACTTTGTTCCCTTTAAATTTGTTCATTACAAAAACTCCCTTATGATTAATTCACTAACATACGTGTAGCTTCAAATATGTTAGTTTAATGCTGCTTATTGACGATACAAAAGCAAATAAACATCTCTTTTATTTTCAACGCATAACTTAAAAGGTCATGTGTCATCCGCTTTTAAGTTTGTGATTTATTTCACATATAAAATGTAACATGCATTAAGTACTGGGTCAATATTAAATTGTGATTTATTTCACATTTTATTTTAATTTTTACACCTTTTTAATTTGTATACGATTACATCTTAGGTGTCTTTAGTCTTCGTACTTCGCCAGTGATTATTTACACTTTCACATTTTTATTATCATGTTTACTTTTTTCTAAGAAAACAACAATGTTTTTTGAATTAGTCAAATAAATGCGCGCAATCGTCGGTGTGCAAACAGACAATTGTACACAATGCTTATTGATAAGTATTTAAAAAATTAAAAATGTCATACAATTATCAAATTTGCCATTTTATTTATATTTTCTCAAACCAATTAATTGAATATCGAAATTTTTAGTAGAATAATCAAAATAGACAGATTAAAGGAGGAGTATCATGCTTACAGAACAAGAGAAAGACATTATCAAACAAACGGTGCCTTTACTTAAAGAGAAAGGGACAGAAATTACGTCAATCTTTTATCCAAAAATGTTTAAAGCGCATCCTGAACTTTTAAACATGTTTAATCAAACGAACCAAAAACGAGGCATGCAATCTTCAGCATTAGCACAAGCTGTAATGGCCGCTGCGGTTAATATCGATAACTTAAGTGTTATTAAACCAGTCATTATGCCAGTCGCATATAAACACTGTGCATTACAAGTTTATGCTGAACATTATCCAATTGTGGGGGAAAATTTATTAAAAGCAATCCAAGACGTGACAGGTTTAGAAGAACATGACCCTGTGATTCAAGCTTGGGCAAAAGCATATGGTGTTATTGCGGATGTGTTCATCCAAATTGAAAAAGAAATTTATGATCAAATGATGTGGATTGGTTTTAAACCATTCAAAATTACCAATATTAAACAAGAATCTGAAGACATTAAATCATTTACAGTTGAAACTGAAGAATATGACTTTAGTGAATTTACACCAGGCCAATACATCACAGTTGATGTTTCTAGTGATAAACTTCCATATAGAGCTAAACGTCACTATTCTATCGTATCAGGTGAAAAAAACCATTTAACTTTTGGCGTTAAACGTGATGTCACAACAGAACATGAAGGCGAAGTTTCAACAATTTTACACGATGAGATTAAAGAAGGCGATATGATTAATTTAGCTGCGCCTGTAGGTGGATTCGTATTAGAGAATACGACTGAACCACAACTTTTCTTAGGTTCAGGTATTGGCGTCACACCTTTAGTAGCAATGTATGAAGCTGCCTCTGCCAAAGGTTTAGATACACAGATGGTTCAAGTTGCTGAAAATGAACAACATTTACCTTTCAAAGACAACTTCAACAGTATCGCAAGCCATTATGACAACGCTAAATTATATACACACTTAAAAGATAAACAAGGCTATATTGGCACTGAAGAATTACAAGCATTTTTAGCAAATAAACCTGAAATTTATATCTGTGGTGGTACAAAATTCTTACAATCTATGATCGAAGCACTTAAATCTTTAAATTACGATATGGATCGCGTACACTACGAAACATTTATTCCAAGACTAAGCGTTGCAGTATAACTGAGAAAAGAGGTTTAGTGCTCATATGAAACTTAATCAACGTTACGTAAAAGTATTTGCATTATATTTCGTAAGTATTGTTACTGCAAATATTATTGTTAAAAATAATAATTTAATTAAAACATTGATACAAACCATAGCCGGGTACACGGTCTTTGCAGTTGGTTTGAAGTATTTAACTAAACGTAAAAATAAATGACATCTATACCAAAACAGCTATGACTTTACTTTGTCATGGCTGTTTTTTAATTGGGAGTAGGACAGAGATGATATTTTCGCAAAATTTATTTGGTCGTCCCACCACAACATGCATTGATGTATGCTCACTGAATTTCATAAGAAAGGAGTTCACAAGATGACCGTAGATATTGGACGGATTTATGACAATAAAGATAATACCGACGCTATTCGTATCCTAGTCGATAGAGTCTGGCCGAGAGGTATTTCGAAAAGAACTGCTAACCTAGATTATTGGTTAAAAGACATTGCCCCTTCTACTGAGTTGCGACAATGGTTCCAACATGATCCTAAACTTTTTGGAGCTTTTAAAGAAAAATATGAAAAAGAATTACGTGATCAGGATGCGCAAAAAGATGCTTTTGAAAAATTAAAGGATATTGTAAATCAGCATAATCATGTTCTATTGTTATATGCAGCAAAAGATACTAAACATAACCAAGCTGTAGTACTACAGCAGTTGCTCAATACTTAGTTATATATGTTTATCGTGAATCACTATAAATGTCGCTAACTTCATTTCTAATATTTATTTTTAAAAAGCATAATTACTACAATTAATTGAACTTTAATAATTACTAAACTTGAACAACATTTTACTTTAACAAAATAAAGTTTTAAAATATTAATTGTTGGGTTTTACATAGTAATTAGAAAGAGAGTGTTAATGAAATGAAGTTTAAAAGACTAGCAACTATATTTTCAGCAGTATTAGTGTTATCAGGATGTGGCTCAATGCATTCATCTGGCAAAGACTTAAATATTTCGTTACCGTTAAAAACAAAGTCTATTGCACCTTATGAAACAGATGTACCAGTTAAGATTGGTGCTGCAGAATCATTATTTAAAACAAATGATCAAGGAAAAATAGAAAAAGCATTAGTGAAATCGTATCATCAACCAAATGATACAACGTTAGATATAGAATTAAAAGATAATATTAAATTTCAAAACGGTCAAAAATTGACTGCAGAAAAAGTGAAATCTAGCCTTGAAAATAGCATGAAAAAAAGCGACTTGGTCAAATATTCATTACCAATATCATCAATTACCGCTAAAGGTCAAAAACTGACAATTAAAACCAACTCCGCTTACCCTGAACTTGTATCTGAATTAGCTAATCCTTTTATGGCAATTTATTATACAGATGCTAAATCAGATGTTAATCAAACTCCTGTTGGTACAGGCCCTTACCAAATAAAAGATTATAAGCAATCTCGAAAAATATCATTGTCGAATTTTAAGGACTATTGGCAAGGTAAACCGAAACTTGATCATATTACTGTGACGTACCAAGAAGACGGCAATAATCGCGTCAGAAATTTAGAATCTCAAAAAGATGATTTAATAACTGATGTCCCAGTTAATAAAGTTCATGACATAGAAAATAATCAAAATTTAAAAGTGTCAAAAGAATCTGGATTTAGAACTTCTTTACTTATGTATAATCATACTAATAAAAAAATGACTAAATCCGTTCGTGAAGCATTAGATCATATCATTGATAGACAAGGTATTGCAGATCATATTTATCAAGGTTATGCGAAACCTGCAACGAGTCCATTTAATGATAAAATTCCATATATTAAAGAACCTAAGTTAACCAAACAAAATATCGAACAAGCAAAAACGTTATTAGCTAAAGATGGTTATACAAAAGAACACCCTTTAAAAATTAAGTTAATTACGTATGACGGTCGTCCAGAGCTATCGAAAATTGCGCAAGTATTACAATCAGATGCTAAAAAAGCAAATATTGAAATCGACATTAAAAGTGTTGATGACATAGAAGGTTACTTAAAAGACCGTTCTGCATGGGATGCAACGATGTATAGTTTCGGAACAATCCCTCGCGGTGATACAGGTTATTTCTTTAATCAAGCATATAAAAAAGATGGTGCTATTAATAAAGGAGACTACAATAATAGCAACGTCGATGATTTAATTAATCAATTGAATCATACTGTAGATGTTAAGGAACGTCACAATATTTCTAATGATATTATTAAATTATCAAGTCGAGATGTACCAAACAGTTATATTGCTTACAACGATCAAATAGTCGCTGCTAACTCTAAGGTTAAAAATTATAAAGTAACACCTGAAGGTATCTATTTAATCGATTATCGAACAACGATTGAACGATAAGGGAGTGTGGGACATTGATTTATGTCTCAGCCCTGCTTCAACTATAAAAACCACGCCGAAGTCATCCAATATGATTATGGCGTGGTTTAATTTGCTTATATGATTGTATTAATTTCTGTTTGATGAATTTCAATAAAATGATTATTACATACTTTCAATGAATCATGTTCATTTTATATAAATCTAATTGTCACTATTTGTTTAACGTGAAACACTTTTTTAACTCCAAAAAGTATTCCTATTCCACTCTTTTAAAGACAAATTATAAAAATAGCTTATGTCACAAACATATGAGCAACATAAGCTTTAATTATTATTCGTCTACTTTTTTCTGTTGTTCTTTAAATTCTTTCTGCAGTAAATTCACTTGTTTTAAACCTGCCCCCATTAAAATGAATACAAGTATCCACACAATAACGATTAAAATAAATATTTTCAACGTATCACTGCCAAGTACAGTTAAAGATGTATCCCAAATGCCATGTAAACCAACGGCTGATAAAAAGAATATTAAAAAGCGTTTATCAAAAATATCTTTGAATTCAAAGCCATGCTGTTCTTTCGCAATAACTATTGCAGCACCAACAATCGCTGACCAAACTAAATGACCACCAATCGCAGTCCACGCACGTGTGAAGACAATATCTAATAATGGGACATTTTCCCCTAAAGCGAAATTCAAAATATAACCTGCTGATTCAAAAACTGCGAACCCTGCACCAATAGCAGCACCGATTAATAATCCATTCAAAATCTTATTTGTTTTCAATTTATTGACGAAATAAACAATAATGAGTGCTTTTCCAGTTTCTTCAACTAATCCTACTAAAAATGCA
The DNA here is from genome assembly GCF_037963075.1 of Staphylococcus sp. FSL W8-0056. Lineage (NCBI taxonomy): Bacteria > Bacillati > Bacillota > Bacilli > Caryophanales > Staphylococcaceae > Staphylococcus > Staphylococcus sp. FSL W8-0056. The sequence goes on along the minus strand of NZ_CP150142.1, from coordinate 2,708,977 downwards.
TCGAAAAATGTTAAAGAACCAAACCTTTCGAATTGATCACTAAAAACGACAAATCTATATAATACCATCGTACTTAGTAATGAAAATACGCCGCCAATAAAGAACATGATAATAACTTCAAAAATGCTAATATTTTTAAACGCATTTGATTCATAAAAGAAGAACAAACCCGATAATGGTACTGTTAAAGCCCCTATAAAAATGAGACCCGGAATCGCGTTAGTGTTATTAAAAATCGCTGCCATGACCCATAATCCAATAAATGTTACTGTGAAAGCGATGAATACTCGAGAAAAGAGCCATGGCTTCCCCCATTCTTCTGATATGTCACAAATTGCTGGCGTAGTTTTAGCAGTACCCGCTATAAATATTTCATCTGCTTCGTTTTTAGTATGCGGCTTAAATACTTCAGAAAACATATCTTTTAAATTAAGATTTAAGCTTTCATCATTGCCGGCTAGTCTACCGATTGATTTGGTTGCATTATCAAATAAACTTCTTGCTTCGGTTTTTAAATCTGCATTTTGCGCTGTTTCATGCGCTTTGGCTTCCATTTGTTTATTGATAGATTCATTATGTATGTCGGACGTCTTAGTTGATTGTGTACTTGCTGATGACATCCCCTCTTCACCTGTATTAGGTGCAACTGATTGCGTTTGTGTTGTCTCTTCTTTTTCTGTATTTCTTCGATGATTAAGACCTTCCATAGACTTACCTACTTTCACTTTTCATAATAAAACTATTTTAATTTAATATTGATGGATTTTCCATATTTTAATATAAATACTTTGTTCGATTGGGCGCTTTGTATTTCATATTTAAAACTCAAAACCTATTTAACTTTTTATATTCCGAGCAATATTTTTATATAAGTATTTTAATGATATTCAATTCATTACAAACCCTTGATATTACAATTGTTATCAACCATTAAAATGTGTCTATACTGTGTCTATTATCAGAATAAAAAGATATTTCTAATTGATTTTAAACGTCGTTATGTTATATTTCTTGTAAGGGTTTACACAAAGTGTAAAAACGCTATATTTTATCAAATGTGATGGAGGTGACTTGCTTGAAACAAATCACATGGCACGACTTACAACATATCATTAAAGATGGTGATGTGATTGGTTTACCAGCATTAGCTGTAGCCAACTTACCCGCCGAAGTTCTACGTGCTGTGTTAGCGCAACATGACACATATCATACGCCCAAAGATTTAACGTTTATATTAGCGAATGATATCCATAGTTTAGGTGCCGCACCGGATTTAGATGATTTTATAGAACGTCGCATGATTAAACGTGTCATTATGAGCATTTTAACGGCTTCTTCCAAAACGGCACAAGCAATGAAAAATAATGACATTGAAGCTTATTTTTTACCACAAGGTATCATTGCAACTCATTATCGTCAGAGTAATCAATTATTACCTGGAGTTATTACTAAAATCGGATTAAACACAGCTGTTGATCCTAGATACGGTGGCGGTAAAGTAAATACACGAACAACTGATGATTTAGTTTCATTAGTAACCATCAACGATGAAACATACTTACATTACACATTCCCTAGCGTTGATGTGGCACTACTGAGAGGAACATACGCAGATCAACAAGGTAACATTTATTTAACTCAAGAAGCGTACTTGAGCGAGTGTTATCATGTCGCATTAAACGCGAAAGCCAATCATGGGAAAGTTATTGTACAAGTTAAAGCTTTAGTTGACGACTATCAACTAAAACCGAATGAAGTTGTTATCCCAGGAAATCTTGTCGATTATGTATACGTCACAGAAGATGAAAAGAATCACCGCCAAGTAATTCAGAGTCATTATTTACCAGCCTTGTCTGGAGAAGAACGAATTGATGGAATACCTGAACCCGCATTACCTTTTAATAGTCGCAAATTGATTCTCCGACGTGCTGCTCAGTTTTTAACTTATGGCGATACAATTAGCATCGGTTATGGCATCAATAATGAACTCTCTAATTTATTGCACGAAGAATGTGTTGAACATGATGTGCAACCGATTCTAGATGTTGGCATTTTCGGTGGATTCGTTGGGAGTCGTGAACATTTTGGTATGAATTACAATGCAGATGTGCGCATGCCTCATGATCGAGCATGGGATTTTATTTATAACAATGGTGTATCAGTTGCCTATCTTAGCTTTGCTGAGGTTGATCAATACGGCAATGTCAACGTGTCTTACTTCAATGACCGACTAAATGGATGTGGTGGCTTTATAGACATTACGCAATCTGTAAATAAAATTATCTTTTCAGGTACTTTTGTAGCTGGCAGTCATGTCTCATGTCATAATCAACGATTAAACATTGAAACTGAAGGACAAAACCAGAAATTTGTATCAGATGTGAGCCATATCGACTTTAATGCACAATATTCACAATTACTCGAGCAAGAAGTCTATTTTGTTACTGATCGTGCAGTATTCGAGCTCACCAATCAAGGCTTGAAACTAATTGAAATTGCACCAGGTCTTGATTTGCATAAAGATATTTTGAATCAAATGGCTTTTAAACCAATTATTGCTGATCATTTAAAATTAATTGATACCAGCATTTACAAAGAAAAATGGGGACAACTTAAACAATCAATTCATAAAGTATGAAAGTGAAGCTAAAGGGGGTATACTAATGAATTTCGATTGGATAAAAACGCGTTCAGACTTCGATGATGACAAGCCTGCCGTTATTGATCACGCAAAACAAACATCTTGGACATACCAACAACTCAATGCACGCGCTGATAATATGGCACATTATTTAACATCTCAAGGTGTTAAAAAAGGCGATGTTATCGGTATTTTTGCGCCAAATGATATTGCAATATTAGATTTATTGTTTGCTTGTTTTAAAACAGGTGCGGTTTTTTTACCATTGAATTGGCGGCTTAACCCAAAAGAAATTGCAGCCATTGTGGAAGATGCACAATTAAAACTGCTCTTCTATGCTGAAAAACATTTAAGTTCACTCACCGATATTGACCAAAACTTATTGCATATGGATATTGATGTGGCGCAATATGATGAAATCGTAAATCCAGATTATCACCAACCTTTTCAAGCAACACCTGTTGAACCACAAGATCTTGCAGCATTAATTTATACAAGTGGTACAACCGGATCACCTAAAGGTGTGATGTTCTCATATGAATCATTTGTTCATAACGGTGCAAACTTAGAGCTGACGTACAAGTTCAATTCAAACTATATTACGATTGTATCAACACCAATGTTCCATGTTTTAGGGTTTAACGATACTGTATTACCAGTATTAATGTCAGGTGGCACACTTATTCTTCAACGTTACTTTAACGGCGAAGAATTGAATGACATGATTGCACAATATCACCCTACATTTATTATCATGATTCCGACAATGTATTATAGTACGCTACGTGCTAGTAATTTTAATCCTGAAAATTTTAGAGCTATGGATTATATCATCCAAGGTGGTTCACAACCATTACCAAGTATCCAAGCAGCTTTTAAACAATATGGCATAAACATTATTAACGGCTATGGTTTAACTGAAGCACCTCTTGTACTTGTTAATACACCGGAAAATTCAAAACGTAAGCCAATGAGTATTGGTAAAGCAGTCATGTTCGTTGATGCACGTATCCTTGATGATAACGGTGAGGAAGTACCTACTGGTGAGATTGGCGAACTTGCAATTAAGGCTAAAAATGTCACGCCAGGATATTGGAATAAACCAGCAGAGACTGCCAAAGCATTTCATGGTCGTTATTTATTAACTGGTGACTTAGCGAAGATGGACGACGATGGCGATATATTTATTATTGACCGCAAAAAAGAATTAATCATAACTGGTGGCGAAAATGTCTTACCATCTGAAGTCGAAAATGCTTTAGCTGAGCATCCACTAGTAGACCGGTGTGTGGTCGTTGGCTATGATCATCCAAAATATGGTGAATCAATTGCTGCAGCCATTATACTTCGCGAAGATGAACCTCATTACGCTGAAATTTTAGATCAACATATGCGAAGTCGTTTAGCAGGTTATAAAGTCCCAAGAATGTATGTACCAGTGACACATATGCCGTTAAACAGTACGCAGAAACCAGATAAACTTGCGATTCGACAAATGATGAATGACAAAGTCTCACAAACACTTTAAAGGTGATAAAAATTTTTGACATTTAGTGTAAGCGTTTACAAATAAAGCGTGTTGTTTTTGAATTAAATGCATTTCACATTAGTATTCATATTATTTTTAGGAGGAATTTATATGACATTTGAAAAAGAAACGGTCTTAAAAACATTATTTCCTGAAGATGTACTTAGTATTGCTAAAGGTTTAACAGACGGTGAAGTCGAATTTTTACAACAAGTAGATTCATTGCTAGAAAGTAAGTACCGTGAAAATATTAATCAACATTGGATAGACGCTACTGTACCCGAGGACTATTTTAAAGATCTGGGAGAATTAAATTATTTTAACAATCCATTACTTTACAAGGATCGTCCAAACGCCAAAATGCCTAGTCAACTATTTCAGTTTTTCATGTCTTACCTACTCGCGCGATTTGATATTTCCTTAGCTACCCTACTCGGTGTTCACCAAGGTTTAGGGCATAACACTTTCTATTTCGGAGGTAGCAAAGAACAAATTGCGAAATATGTACCTAAATTACAGTCACATGAACTGCGTACATGCTTTGCTTTAACTGAACCAGAACACGGTTCGGACGTTGCGGGAGGTCTTGAAACAGTCGCTGAACGCCAAGGCGATACTTGGGTTATCAATGGTGAAAAGAAATGGATTGGTGGTGCACATGTATCTGATGTCATTCCAGTATTCGCAGTAAATAAAAAAACTGGCAAACCCCATTGCTTTGTAGTCAGACCAGAACAAGATGGCGTCGATATTGAAGTCATTGATAATAAAATCGCACTTCGCATTGTTCCTAACGCACTAATTAAATTAACTAATGTCAAAGTAGATGAAGCGGATCGCTTACAAAACATAACAAGCTTTAAAGATATTGCCAAAATTCTTTATTCAACGAGAGCAGGCGTTGCTTATATGGCTACAGGTGGTATGGCTGGCGCTTTACGTGCCACATTAGATTATGTCACTGAGCGTAAGCAATTCGGCAAACCAATTAGTAAATATCAGTTAATACAAGAAAAGCTAGCAATGATGCAAGGTAATTTAGCTCAAGCAATGGCAACATGTGCTCAATTAGCTAATATGCAAGCACATGGTGAATATGACGAGGTTGCAACTTCAACGGCGAAGATGATGAATGCCTTACGTTTGCGTGAGACAGTAGCTATGGGCCGCGGTATTACAGGTGGTAATGGCATACTAGCTGACGATTATGATATTGCACGTTTCTTCTCTGATGCAGAAGCGATTTACACGTACGAAGGTACACATGAAATTAATGCCTTAGTAATTGGACGCGCTTTGACTGGAGATTCTGCTTTCGTATAAATAGCAAATAATTATATGAGATGCATTAATTTCACTAAAAAAGACTTATTTTAAGCATAAAGCTTTTTCCTTAAATAAGAGGCTAAGATGACTGTCAAAGATACTTAATTAATTTTATAAAATAGCAACGTTATTCCAATTATCTTAATGGTTATCTTATCCTCAACTAAATTGGAGGAATCACTATGACAATTAATAAAGTAACCGTTCTTGGCGCAGGCACGATGGGCGCTCAACTGGCAGCACTCTTTGTGAATGCTGGACTTAAAGTAAAACTATTAGATATTGTAGTGGACAAAAACGATCCAAATCTCATTGCGAAAAAATCTTACGATAAAATTACAGATAAGAAACGGCCGCTACTATTCGACTTAAATCTAGTGAGTCATTTAACATATGGTAATTTTGATGATGACTTGGTAAATGATGATGCTGATTTATATATCGAAGCAGTCAAAGAAGATATTGAAATTAAGCATGCTGTTTGGCAACAAGTTCTACAACATGCTAAAGAAGATGCTTTATTTGCTACAAATACATCAGGTATTCCAATTAATGCGATTGCTCAAGCATTTAACGAGAAGGATCAAGAACGATTCTTTGGTCTACATTTCTTTAACCCACCACGTATTATGAAATTAGTGGAGTTAATACCTACGTCACACACGAAGGAATCTATCATATTAGATGTAAAAAATTTCGCGCAAAATGTATTAGGTAAAGGTGTCATTGTCGTCAATGATGTGCCTGGCTTTGTCGCAAATAGAGTCGGCACGCAAACAATGAATGATATTATGTATCGCGCCGAGCAACACAAGTTAAGCATTGTAGATGTGGATGCTTTAACTGGGCAAGCGATTGGTCGTCCTAAAACAGGTACATATGCCCTATCCGACCTAGTCGGTTTAGATATTGCAGTGTCTGTAATTAAAGGCATGCAACAAGTACCTGAAGAAACGCCTTATTTTCATGATGTCAAAATTGTAAATACGTTGTTTGACAATGGCGCACTCGGACGTAAAACGAAACAAGGATTTTACAAAAAGGATAAAGAAACTAAAGCTCGACTTGTTTACGATGTTGAAAAACAAGATTATGTACCTGTATCGCAACCACAATTACCAATTTTAAATGAATTTAATAAAGACTTAGTGCATAACCTTGATGTCATATTCAATGCGCAAGACGAAGCGGGACTATTTTTATGGGAGACATTACGTAATAATTTCTATTACTCTGCTATCAATGTACCTAAAGCTACCGATGATTTCCGAGACATAGACCGTGCGCTTGTCTGGGGGTTCAACTGGAAACTTGGTCCATTCCAATTATGGGATGCAATGGGATACGAACGTGTTAAAACACGTATGGAAGACGAACTTGGAGACTTACCACAATGGATTAGTGATTTAGATGGTGGCTTTTATAAACAAGATGAGACCATTGAATATGCAACACCTGTTTCTCACTTCGTAAAAGATGAACTTTGGGATAAAGGTGATGCCAAACTTTCCGTAACTCATGATGATCAACTGTTACTGAAATTACAAAGTAAAAATAATGTCATTACCGATGAATTCAACGATGCGTTAGTTGATGCCATTGATTTACTGGAAAATGACCATTACACAAGTATGGTCATTTATGCAGATGGTAATAATTTCAGTGTGGGTGCTAACCTTTTCTTAATGAAAAAGGCGCATGAAGACGGTCTTGTAGATGATGTCGTTGCACAATCAATTGATAAATTACATTATAGCTTTAATCGTTTGAAGTATAGTTTGAAACCAGTAGTCACAGCTGTTCAAGGTCGTGCCTTAGGCGGTGGCTGTGAGCTTGTACTTTACTCACCTATTGTTGTCGCTGCAAGTGAAACATATATAGGTCTTGTTGAAGCAGGCGTTGGCTTATTACCGAGTGGCGGTGGCCTTGCAGAAATGGCTGATCGCATATTACGCACATCGCATAAGTTTGATGACAAACAAGCTTCCATGACAAAAGTACTGACGAATATCGCATTTGCGAAAGTCTCTACAAATGCCTTTGAGGCACGTCGTTATGGTTATTTACGTGATACAGATACGATTATTTTCAATACAGCACAACGTGTCGAAGTTGCGCTCAAACGTGCGAAATATGAAGCAGAAACAAACTATATTCCGAATCCTAGACATCAATATATCGCTTTAGGTGAAGACTTCAAAGCATTGATCCAAGGACAATTAGATGCGCAAAGACGGGGGCATTTTATTAGCGACCATGATTATCATATCGCCTTAAATATCGCCACAATTTTAGCGGGTGGTGATTTACCAAGAAATACATTTATAAATCAACGTTACATTCAATCGTTGGAGAAAATTGGCTTTATTGACTTACTAAAATCTAAAAAATCATATGAAAGAATTGCACATATGTTAAAAACTGGTAAGCCATTACGTAATTAAAAGATAGTCATTAAGAGAGGATGATAACCATGCAAGAAGCATACATTGTAGCTTATGGGCGTTCAGCCGCAGCGAAAGCAAAGCAAGGCGCATTATTCCACGAAAGACCTGATGATGTCGCAGCCAAAGTATTACAAGGCGTATTGAAACGTATTGACGGAAAATTCAATAAGAATATGATTGAAGATGTCATTGTTGGTACGGCTTTTCCAGAAGGATTACAAGGACAAAACATTGCACGAACGATTGCATTGCGTGCGGGATTATCTGACACGGTACCGGGTCAAACAGTGAATCGCTACTGCTCATCAGGATTACAAACCATCGCGATTGCAGCCAATCAAATTATGGCTGGTCAAGGAGATATACTTGTAGCTGGTGGCGTTGAATTGATGAGTGCCGTACCAATGGGTGGCAACGAGCCCACAAACAATCCAACCTTACAATATGATGATATAGGTGCGTCATATCCTATGGGTTTAACTGCTGAAAATGTAGCATCCCAATTTGACGTATCACGCGAAGATCAAGATGCTTATGCTGTCAGAAGTCATCAACGTGCCTATGACGCACAACGTGATGGTCGGTTCAAAGATGAAATTATTCCAATACGGGTAAACTCAGTTGAATATACAAACGCAGGACCAAAAGTACACACAAATATCTTTGACCAAGATGAATTTATACGCCCTGACACCACGATGGAGGCATTAGCCAAATTACGTACAGTATTTAAAGCTGACGGCACTGTGACTGCGGGAACATCTGCCCCACTTTCTGATGGTGCAGGATTTGTAGTTTTAATGTCTGGAGATAAAGTGAAAGAACTAGGCGTGACACCTATTGCACGATTCGTTGGTTATAAGGCAGTAGGCGTTGACCCGAAAATTATGGGTATTGGGCCTGCATATGCGATTCCTGAAGTATTGTCACTCAGCAATCTATCTGTTGAAGACATTGATTTGATCGAATTGAACGAAGCATTTGCTTCTCAAACGATTGCATCTATTAAAGAAGTAGGTCTAGATATATCACGTACGAATGTGAATGGTGGCGCTATTGCTTTAGGTCATCCATTAGGTGCTACAGGGGCAATGTTAACCGCGCGTTTACTTAATGAAATGGGTAGACGTCCCGATAGCCGTTACGGCATGGTTACGATGTGTATTGGTGTCGGCATGGGTGCAGCTGCTATATTTGAGTATGTGCGTTAGAATGGTTGATTTTGGATGAAGCGGATTCGTTAGGTTATTGAATGAAGTAGGCTGAAGTTGAAGCGGGTTGAAGCAATTTCGTTTTATTAATGAAGCTGTGTGAAATATAGTGATTGAACAAAAAAGTGGTTTAATGGGATGGTGGTTATTTCCGTTTTAGAATTTAACATTTACACGTCTAATTTTAATCATTGTTTTAAATTTTATGAATCGAAGCCCTTTGATTTAATAATATTTGCTAATGCTAGTAACTTATCTGATTGTTCATGTTTAAAATAAAGAAAACCACTCACATCAGTGTGTGTTCGAACTAGACTTGTAAGTTCCAGTTCGGTACGACTTTCTAAAGCAATTATTATTGCTGTGATTGTCGTATATCACTTAGATGTGCGTGGTTTATTTTAATAGGTTAGTAATATATTAGGTCATGTTATGTTTAAGACTATAATGAATAAATAATTTAGAAATATGCTTCCGATTGTTCGATGCTTTAATTCAGTTAGAAGCATCATAGAATGCATGATTACTGTTGTATAGATACATAATTCTTTGTATTGACTGTATGTCTTTGGATAGAGTTATAAATTTATTTTGTTACTCTAGGCCCATATGTCGCAGTACCATCTGCATGTGTTGTTACGTTATATGCGTTTGTTTCGCTTGGCTTTTTTTGTGTCGGGCGAGCGCCATATGATACTTGACCATTTGCATGTGTTGTTACGTTGTATGCATTTGTTTCGCTTGGCTTCTTGTATGTCGGGCGAGCTCCGTATGATACTTGACCATTTGCATGTGTTGTTACGTTATATGCATTTGTTTTGCTTGGCTTTTTTTGTGTCGGGCGAGCGCCATATGATACTTGACCATTTGCATGTGTTGTTACGTTGTATGCATTTGTTTTGCTTGGCTTGTTTTGTGTTGGGCGAGCACCGTATGATACTTGACCATTTGCATGTGTTGTTACGTTATATGCGTTTGTTTCACTTGGCTTGTTTTGTGTTGGGCGAGCTCCGTATGATACTGTGCCATCTTGATTTGTCGTTACGTTGTATGCATTTGTTTCACTTGGCTTGTTGAATCTTGGTCTCGCTTCATATCCAAATGTTCCATCGTTGTATTCACGGATACCTGTACCAGCATCTCTATATTTCACATACTTAGGTGTTTTGTTAAATTGCGGTCTCGGACCATATTGAGAAGCTTCTGTTGTTTCAGTTGCTTGAGGTTTAACTTCAATATCACTTGATTCTCCTTGAATACCTTTCAACGTTGATTCAGTACCTTGTGGTTTTATTTCAAGTTTAGATGAGCTACCTTCAAGACCTTCTAAAATAGGGTTCGGTGTCGTCGGTTGAGTATAATTATCGCTTAAAGATGGTCTGTTTTGTTCCATTGTTAGAAAATCGGGACCTTGAACGATTTCACCTTGTAACGTTTTATTTTCCATCGTTGGATATTCTGGACCTTTTACAGTTTCACCATAGATTGTTTCTTGTGGAATTTTTACTAATGGCTGTGCCACTGGTTGTGTTGTTTCTTCAGCTTTACCAGCCGTAGTTTTAACCTCTTGCTGGTTTCCAACTTTAGGTAATTGAGGTTCTTCAACTTTCTTCTCTTCTTTTACAACAGGAGATTTTGTTACAGTTTCCTCGTATTTTTTGACAGTTTTATTTTTCCAAGATTCGTCTGCTTCTTTAACTGCTTTTTTTGTTTCTTCAACTAATTTATCAAAATTAGGTTTATTTTCACTCTTCTCTTTAAAATTGTGTTTTGTTGGATCATATTTTGTTATAGAATTCGGTCTATTTTGTTTAGTCTCCATAAAGAAATCATCTATAATTGAATTTAAGTCATCGATCATTTCTTTTTTTATACGCTCATTTGTAATTTTATGTGGATTGTCTGTATCTCCAAGGATTAAGTCCAGTTTTGCTCGTAACTCTTTCGCATGCTCCCCATAATCCTTATCAGCATAATAAGTTACAACTAATGTATCAATTTCAGAAACAAGGTCATAAACTTCTTTAGTTGCCTTGTCTTCTCCATCTTTATCAAACTGCTTCAAGTCAACATTTTTATGCTCTATTTCTTTAACTTCTTTATTAAATTGATAAACTGCATCTTTCAAAGAGTTAAAAATATCGTTATATTCATTCATTGTTAAATTGTAAAGATTATATTTATGGAAAGTAAGCATATTAGTGTTCTTATTTGAACTTTTATACCACTTTTTATAAAGCTCATATTCATCAATCTTTTTCTTTAATAAATACTGGTCTTCTCCTAATACTCTTGTCATCAATCTATCTTTCGCTTCTTTATAGATAGGATCTCCATATTTATAATCTTCCAATAAGTCTATTGCTCCAGTAAATTGTGCCTCTAAACTATCAATTATTTTCCAATAGTAATAATCTGAAACAGTAGCTCCCTTTTTACTTTTCTCATTCACTCTTGATTCTTTACTATAATCCTTTGTTACTATCGCATCTGCTTTGTTATCCCATGTAAATAAGCTAGATGCAACTGCTAATGCGCCTAGCGAAATTATTTGCTTTTTCATAATTTTTTAATTCCTCCAAAATGTAATTGCCCAATCTACATTAAAGAAACAAAATATTAAAAGACATTAACTATATATTAACTAGAATAAACAAAGCATTAACTATCTTTTTGTTATAGTTAATTAGCTTTGCAATATACAATAGTGTATAATTTTTTTGATTAATGTACATCAAAGGAGTAACAAAGCATGACAACACAAATGAAAATCAAAACATATTTAGTTGCTGGTATTAAAGCGGCGCTCCTTGATACGACTGGTATTAAATTAGCAAGCAAATCTGAAACTACATCACATACGTATCAACATCAAGCGCTTGTAGATCAATTACATGAATTAATAGCAAACACTGACTTAAATAAATTATCGTACCTAAATTTAGATGCGTTTCAAAAACGCGATATTTTAGCTGCGCACTATATTGCAAAATCCGCTATACGCACTAAAAATTTGGATCAAATGACTAAAGCGAAACAAAGATTAGAAAGTATTTACAATTCAATTTCTAACCCTTTGCATTCACAAAACAATTAATAATTCACCAATAAATCATGTAAGTGTTTGTGACGCCAAATTGCCATACAAATACTTGTCATATGAATATAAACGAATGAAACGATTGCCTATCCCATAGATGGCAACATTAAAAAGACCTCTGAAGGTATCATCTTGATAACTTTAGAGGTCTTTGTTTATATTATTCAAACAAAATTCTTATAGAACGATCGAAGTATGTTTCGTCTTTCTTTTCTTCTTTAATCTGATCAGCTAATGCTGGGTCATCTGTGATAATACCATCAACATTGGTTTGTAAGTATTTCGTTAAATCTTCTTCGCCGTTAATAGTCCAAGTATAGACTTCTTTATTTTCCAAGTGCGCTTGATTAACAAGTCTTGGCGAATAAGAAAAATCTTCGATGACAAAGAAATCTAATGATGTTTCTTTAAAATGACCAAACTGCAACGGAATGATATAACCACACTTGAGATATGGCGCTTCTTTTTTCAACTTAGTCATCACATCATAATCCAAAGACATCACACGATATTGATGTTCAACACCATGCTTTTTCAAAATATCAATAACACGTTGTGTATAATCTGCTGGTTCTTTACCATGTGGCTTTAACTCAACTAGTAGCTTCACATTTGATTGTTTAGCCGTTTCAATAAATTCGTCTAAGGATACAAGTTTTGCTTCATGTCCATTTTGACGCATTTTCAAACCGACGACATCTTTGAAATTAGATTCAGAAATGTTTTTATTAACACCTGTTAAACGTTTCAAATTGTTATCATGACTAACAACAAATTGTTTATCTTTCGTCATAATTGTATCTAACTCAACGTATTCGACATTCGCTTTTGCAGCAGCTTTCAATGACGGAATAGAATTTTCAACCCCTTTATCTTCGAAACCACGATGGCCAATAATGGAGATATTTGTATTGATAGTATTATTGTAAAGTAAGTACATGTTATAACCGATAAAACATGTCACTGCAAGCACCATTGAAATTATAAAGAACCTAGACTTCCGTTTCGGTTTTGGATATTTAAATTCTAAGCCCGGTTGGTCTAATACATTCTCTTGTTTTAAGTGCAGTACTAACACACTGATTAATGATAATTTCGTAAATAAATAATAGAAGAACAATGCGCTTTTCAATACAACAAATAAAATTGATGAGACTAAAAACTTATCTCCTTCTTCATCTACACAAATAGCAAGATATGTTGCTCCTGAAATAATTAATGTTAAAATCGCACCAATGATGAGTTCCAATATAACTATTTCTATAACAAGTCGAAACTTATTTCGCTTCGTAATTTGCCAACTTAGTCTCATATTTTTAAATAACGACTGGCGGTTTAAAATCGTTAACGGTAAGGTAAATATTAATTTAAAGTTTAATATAAATACAGCAATCATAAAGGTACCGTAAATGATTATACCTTTCGTCGTTTTCATAAGTTCTTCCGTTAAAAATTTAGGTATGTAAATATTTTTTGTTAATACTGAACTTAGTCCTAGGTTGGCAATGGGTATCATTAACATTAAATAAATGACAAAGAAAATAACTGGTACACCTATGAGTTTACGCACATTTACAAAGGCATTTTTAAAAATGGATTTAAATGTAATAATCTGTCGATCAAAGCCGGCATAAACCATATAAACTAACAATGAAAACTCTACATAAATCAGAAAGGCAACACTTAATATGAATATAATAAGAAGTATCACACTGGCAGGATGACTTATGATTTCCATCCAATTGTTAATCGTAAGTTGGCTTTGCCCAGCTACTTTTAACATCATATTAAATAGTAAAATTAAGTATGTACTACTAATAAAAATCATGATTAACTGCAATAGTAAGGCATTAATGCTAAAACGCCCTTTATTTTGATACAGTAATTTAAATACTGCCCATATATCTTTACTAATTCTCTTCATAATCACGCTCCGCATTGCTTTAATATTAAGTTTCATCTTAATATTTTTCATTACTCAGGGTCAATAAAAATTTGAAAAGACTCATATTCATATGCAAGTAGCAATTAATAACCCATTCGATGATATTGGAACCCCACCTTTAACAAGGCATCACATTCTTTATCAGCATAGCTACTTACAAAAACGTATTCCTTCAACCATTGTAGGACTTGTCTCATATACTTACTACGTCTTGCTAATACTCAATACTCAATTGAAAAAGAAGCATATGCCCCTTCACTCTTGAAGTTGCATATGCTTTCTTTTCGGTCTGAATTGTATTTATAATTCAACGGGAATTTTCCCTTTGAAGTTAACATAACGGTAGGCTGCTTTAACAGCTTCATCATCGGGCGCTTCGACATCTTCTAATTCATATGCAATGCCCAATGTTTTCCACTTATGAACACCTAACTGATGATATGGCAGAATTTCAAACTTTTCGACGTTATCAAGAGAATTAATGAATTCCCCTAGTTTAATTAAATCGTCTTTATCATCAGAATAACCAGGCACAAGGACATGTCGAATCCATACAGGTTGTTTCATATCTGACAGTTTGCGCGCGAAGTTAAGGATGTGTGTATTAGGCTTTCCTGTCAATCTAATATGTTTGTCATTATCAATATGTTTTATATCTAATAATATCAAGTCTGTATGTTTTTGTAATTCTTCAAAATGCCTTTGAAATGCTTTTGTATCATTAGCACATCCAGCCGATGTGTCTAAGCAAGTGTGCACACCATTTTCTTTTAATTCCGCAAATAATTTTTCTAAGAATGGCATTTGTAACAATGGTTCGCCACCACTGACTGTTACACCGCCACCCGATGCATCAAAGTATGGTTTGTATGGTAATATTTCATTCACCATTTCATCAACTGTGACTTCTCTTGATGGCTCACTAATTTTCCAAGTATCTGGATTGTGGCAATACAAGCATCTAAGTAAGCATCCTTGTGTAAATAATATATATCTTAATCCCGGTCCATCGACAGTACCTAAACTTTCGACAGAATGTAAGTGTCCCTTAAGCATAGTGCTCCCACCTTAAATTTTGTTACATACTTTCATGGAATGTACGAGAAATTACATCTAATTGTTGTTCACGTGTTAATTTAATGAAGTTAACAGCGTAACCAGATACACGGATTGTTAACTGTGGATATTCTTCTGGATGTTCCATTGCATCTATTAATGTTTCACGGTTAAATACGTTAATATTTAAGTGGTGACCACATTGCATTGCGTAACCATCTAACATACTAGTTAAGTTACGGTTTTGATCTTCTGGTTCTTTACCTAATGATTTTGGTACGATACTGAATGTATTTGAAATACCATCTTTACAGCAATCGTAAGGGATCTTAGCTACAGAACTTAATGAAGATAATGCACCTTTTTGGTCACGGCCATGCATTGGGTTTGCACCTGGAGCAAATGGTTCGCCAGCTTTACGTCCGTCTGGTGTGTTACCAGTTTTCTTACCGTATACAACGTTTGAAGTAATTGTTAATACACTCATTGTATGTTCTGAATCACGATATGTTTTATGACTACGTAATTTAGTCATGAAGCGTTCTACTAAATCAACTGCGATATCATCTACACGGTCGTCATTGTTACCGTATTTAGGGAAGTCGCCTTCGATTTCAAAGTCTACTACAAGACCTTCTTCGTTACGAATTGGTTTAACTTGTGCATATTTAATTGCAGATAATGAGTCAGCTGCTACTGATAAACCAGCGATACCTGTTGCCATTGTACGTACAATTTCTGTATCATGTAATGCCATTTCAATACGTTCATAGCTGTATTTATCGTGCATGTAGTGAATAACATTTAATGAGTTAATGTAAACACCTGCTAGCCAATCCATCATTTGATCAAATTTCTTGAATACTTCGTCATATTCTAATACTTCGCTGTTAATACCTTCGAAGTTTGGACCAACTTGTGCACCAGATTTTTCATCTTTACCACCATTGATTGCGTAAAGTAATGTTTTAGCTAAGTTCGCACGTGCACCGAAGAATTGCATTTGTTTACCAATTGTCATCGCTGATACACAACATGCGATACCATAGTCATCGCCATAGCTTTCGCGCATAATGTCATCATTTTCATATTGGATAGAACTTGTTTTAATACTCATTTTTGCACAGTATGTTTTGAAGTTGTCAGGTAAACGTACTGACCATAATACTGTTAAGTTTGGTTCTGGAGCTGGACCTAAGTTATCTAATGAGTGTAAGAAACGGAATGAGTTTTTCGTAACAAGTGGACGTCCGTCAATACCTACACCACCGATAGATTCAGTTACCCAAGTTGGGTCTCCAGAGAATAATTCATTGTAATCAGGTGTACGAGCAAATTTAACAATACGTAATTTCATGATGAAGTGGTCAATAATTTCTTGAACTTCGCTTTCAGTAATAACGCCTGCTTTAAGGTCACGTTCAGCATAGATATCTAAGAATGTTGATGTACGACCTAAACTCATTGCTGCACCGTTTTGCTCTTTAATTGCAGCAAGGTATGCTAAGTATAACCATTGAACTGCTTCTTTGAAGTTTTCTGCTGGACGGCTTAAATCGAAACCATATTTTTGTCCAAGTTCTTTTAATTCTTTTAATGCACGATATTGTTCTGATAATTCTTCACGTAAACGAATTACATCTTCTGACATTTCTGTAGACATCGTGTTGAAGTCGTGCATTTTTTCTTCCATTAAGAAATCTACACCATATAAAGCTACACGACGATAGTCACCGATAATACGTCCACGTCCGTATGCATCAGGTAAACCAGTGATTACACCTGCTTTACGGCAGTTCAACATTTCTCTAGAATATGCATCGAATACACCTTGGTTATGTGTTTTACGATAATCTGTAAAGATTTTTTCAGTTTCTTCGTCTAATTCGTAACCGTAAGCTTCACAAGCTGCTTTCGCCATACGAATACCACCGAATGGTTGCATTGAACGTTTGAATGGCTTTTCAGTTTGTACACCTACAATTGTTTCTAAATCTTTGTCTAAATAACCAGCATCATGAGATGTGATTGTTGAAGCTACTTTCGTGTCCATATCCCACATGCCGCCACGTTCACGTTCTTCTTTCGATAACTGCATTACTTGTTCCCAAAGTTTAGAAGTTGCTTCTGTTGGTCCTGCTAAAAATGAATCATTACCTTCATAAAGAGTGTAGTTTAATTGGATAAACTCTCTTACATCTACGTGTCTGTTCCATCTTCCATTTTTAAATCCTTGCCAAGCTGTTGCATGATTTTTATTTGTTTCTAACATACTAAACGCCTCCATCTGTATAATGTTGTGAATTTGAAATGCTATGTTAACGTTTTCATAGTCATTGTAGCATGTTTGTTGTGATTTTTTTCACATAAATTATGTACAATTTTCATCAAATGTATGTCAAAACATAGAAACTGTACTAATTTGTGTAACAGTAATATGCTAATTGCATTCTGTTACACAACAGTTATAATGTTCACTATTTTCATTGCTTTAAAAGTTAATTTAGGAGTATATATTTGTTTATAAAAAATGATTGTTGATAAGCGTTAAATCAACACTTAGAAAGATTTACTTTTATATATGAAGAGACTGGATTAAATACTTTTATTGACGTAAAAATTCACTTTTGAACCGTTCAATATCTTGCCGATTTTTATATAACAGCTACAAATAAAATATAACAGTTTGATTTTACAGCCTCGGTAAATCGTCTTGACAAACAAAAATTTTGTGCTATCACAACATTTGCAACGTCTTAACAAGTCATCTATAAACATTTCTAAATATTTAACATTACTTATGCGTCATTTATTGCTAAAATTATTGTATTAAAATATACATAGAATTGATGGGATATCATGAAATCAAAAATTTATATCTTGCTATTATTTCTCATTTTTTTATCATCATGCGCTAATACGCGTCACTCTGAATCAGATAAAAATGTATTAACAGTTTATTCTCCGTATCAATCAAACTTGATTCGTCCAATTTTAAATGAATTTGAAAAACAAGAGCATGTCAAAATTGAAATCAAACATGGATCTACTCAAGTACTGCTTTCAAACTTGCATAACGAAGATTTTTCGGAGCGTGGTGACGTCTTTATGGGTGGTGTGTTATCAGAAACAATTGATCATCCAGAAGATTTTGTTCCCTATCAAGATACATCTGTAACACAGCAATTAGAGGATTATCGCTCGAACAATAAATATGTTACTAGTTTTCTATTAATGCCAACAGTTATAGTAGTGAATTCAGATTTACAAGGAGATATTAAGATTCGAGGTTATCAAGATTTATTACAACCTATACTTAAAGGTAAAATTGCGTACTCAAATCCAAATACAACAACGACAGGCTATCAACATATGCGCGCTATTTATAGCATGCATCATCGAGTAAGTGATGTGCATCAATTCCAAAACCATGCGATGCAACTGTCAAAGACGTCTAAAGTCATTGAAGATGTTGCAAAAGGTAAATATTACGCAGGTCTAAGCTACGAACAAGATGCACGCACATGGAAAAACAAAGGTTATCCTGTATCAATCGTTTATCCAATTGAAGGAACAATGTTAAATGTTGATGGTATTGCTTTAGTTAAAAATGCACACCCTCATCCTAAGCGTAAAAAGTTAGTGCAATATTTAACAAGCCGCTCAGTACAACAACGATTAGTTGCAGAGTTCGATGCCAAGTCAATTCGAAAGGATGTTAGTGAACAAAGCGATCAGTCTATCGAAAATCTTAAGAACATACCTTTAATACCGAAATCTAAATTACCGGACATTCCACATCATAAATTTTTGGAGATGATTCAATGACGGCATACAAACCTTATAGACATCAATTGAGACGATCGTTATTTGCGTCTACTATTTTTCCAGTATTTTTAGTCATTATTATTGGACTAGTAAGCTTCTATGCCATCTATATTTGGATTGAGCATCGTACGATTCATCAACATGTTGATGAAAGTCAGTCATCTTTACATCACACTGAAAAGCAGATTCAGACATTTATTACACAGCATAATAATTCGTTTCAAGAGCTCGATTTAACAAATCATCATGATGTTACCGCTACAAAACGTGAATTATTAAAATTAATACACCAACAGCCCGCAACACTTTATTATGAATTATCTGGACCAAATCAGTTTATAACCAATAATTATGAACATTTAAACACTAAAAATATGTATTTATTTTCAACGCATCAGCTTAAATTCAATAATAGTACATATATGCTTAAAATTTATATGGCTAACACCCCACGTTTAAGTGAAATTAAGAAAGATAGCCGACAATTCGCACTTATCGTTGATCAATATGACAATATTTTATACGCCAACGATGACCGTTTTACTATAGGTGAAAAGTATAGACCGCAACAATTCGGATTTATGAATGAATCTGTAAAATTAAACCATGCTGACCATCGTCTCATTATTTATAAAGATATACATGAAAACATTGAAGATGGTATCACGTTGTTAATTGTTATGGCCGTAGTTCTTGTTTTACTAGTAATATTTGGTTTCATTAGCGCAGATAATATGGCTAAACGACAAACAAAAGATATCGAAACGATTATTCAAAAAATTTACTATGCCAAAAATCGTCATCTAGGTACATATACGCCTTTAAAAAACAACAGTGAACTAGAAGAAATTAATAATTATATTTACGATTTATTTGAATCAAATGAGCAACTGATCCATTCTATCGAGCATACAGAACGTCGCTTGCGTGATATTCAGTTAAAGGAAATAGAACGCCAATTCCAGCCTCATTTCCTATTCAATACGATGCAAACAATACAATATTTAATTACGTTATCTCCGAAATTAGCACAAACTGTGGTCCAACAATTATCGCAAATGTTACGTTACTCATTACGTACAAACTCACATACAGTGGAATTAAACGAAGAGTTGAACTACATTGAACAGTATGTTGCAATACAAAACATCCGTTTTGATGACATGATTAAGCTCCATATTGAAAGTTCTGAAGAAGCGCGTCACCAGACAATTGGTAAAATGATGCTTCAGCCACTCATAGAAAATGCTATTAAACATGGTAGAGATACTGAGTCATTGGACATTACTATACGCCTGACATTGGCACGTCAGAATTTACATGTTTTAGTTTGCGACAATGGTATCGGGATGTCGTCATCTCGCCTGCAATATGTACGCCAATCTCTTAATAATGATGTATTTGATACTAAGCATTTGGGATTAAATCATTTACACAATAAAGCAATGATTCAATATGGTTCACATGCACGACTTCATATTTTTTCAAAGCGTAATCAAGGTACGTTAATTTGTTATAAAATACCACTTTCAAGGGGGAATGTAGATGTTTAAGGTAGTTATTTGTGATGATGAACGAATTATTCGAGAAGGTTTAAAGCAAATCATTCCTTGGGGAGACTATCATTTCAATACAATATACACTGCTAAAGATGGTGTTGAAGCATTATCACTAATTCAACAACATCAGCCAGAATTAGTAATTACTGATATTCGTATGCCACGTAAAAATGGCGTCGATTTACTCAATGATATTGCGCTTCTAGATTGTAATGTCATCATATTATCGAGTTACGATGACTTTGAATATATGAAAGCCGGCATTCAACATCATGTTCTTGATTATTTATTAAAACCAGTAGACCATGCACAATTAGAAGTTATTTTAGGAAGACTTGTCCGTACCTTATTAGAGCAACAATCACAGAACGGCCGTAGCTTAGCATCTTGTCATGATGCCTTCCAACCACTATTAAAAGTAGAATACGATGATTATTATGTAAATCAGATTGTTGATCAAATTAAGCAATCTTATCAAACGAAAGTGACTGTTTCAGATTTAATTCAACATATCGATGTTAGTGAATCGTATGCGATGCGAACATTTAAAGATCATGTTGGTATTACAATTGTCGATTATTTAAATCGCTATCGTATTTTACAATCTCTGCAATTGTTAGATCGACATTACAAACACTATGAAATTGCAGACAAAGTAGGCTTTTCAGAGTATAAAATGTTTAGCTATCATTTTAAAAAATATTTACAAATGTCGCCAAGTGATTATTGTAAGCAAGCTAAATAGATTAGCACATAACTAATGATTATGGCGCCTACATTTTGTTCTATGAAAAAGCGGACTGATAGAGAAGTTTTCACTTTTCTTTCAGTCCGCTTTTTAGAGAGTTTAAATATAAAACAATACTCCCTACAATATTGACACCGCTATATGTCTTTATTGTAAGGAGTAAATTCATTGAGTCACCCTAAGTCGGGCAAATAAGGATACTTCATAACAGGGAATTATGATCTGCCCCGAGACATAGAGATGATATATTTGCAAGGGTAGAAGCAGTATCTTTCATCTCTTCACGCACATGCCGTCGGGGCAGGATTGCCAACTATATTGCAATAGATTGGCGATACTTTTAATCCGATTTATATTAAATTTTTAAACTTCTAATTTTCTTTTCTTCATAGAAAGCAACGATTCCTAATAGAATCATGCCTAGGAATAATGCAACATAGAAGACGATGAAAACATCTGTCCATCCACTTAATGTATATCCAAAGATGTTTAAACCGTTACGTGTTGGATCAGCAATAGCCGCCAAACCAACTTTCGCCATTGAGTCACCGAATAGATACGCGAATGAACCTGTCATTCCGTTTGCTACACTGATGGCATTTTTAGGAACAAAACCAGTCAATGATACACCAATTAATAATTGCGGACCAAAGATTAACGCACCTAATGCAAACAATGAAATGTTAACCATCATGACACTTGTAGCATTTGTGTAGAATAAGACAACAAATGTAATCATAAACATACAGCCAATAGCTACAATTGCACGACGACCTTTTAATAAGTCTGATACGTAGCCCCATAATAAACTTGCAACTAATGCACCAATTTCAAAGTAGAATATCGTATTAACTGCATCGCCTTTACTAAAGTGTAAATGCTCTGACACATATAACGGTGCCCAGTTATCAATACCGATTCGTACAATGTATACAAAGACGTTTGAAACACATAGAATCCATATAACAGGATTTCCCAGGATATATTTTTTAAAGATCTCCCATTTCGTCATACCTTGAGAATCAATATTTTCTTTATCGACCGGCTCTTCCCAAATTTCTTCAGCACGATTCCATCCTAATTCTTCTGGATCATCTTTTCCGATAAATAATGTTGCGATACCAATAAGTAATGCAATCACCGATGGGAAAATGAACATCCCTATAACATTTCCATGGAAGAATACATTAGCACCCCAAAGTGCAACACCACCTGCAATGGCACCACCGATATTATGTGATGTATTCCAAAATCCTAAGTATCGGCCACGTTTCGTTCTTGGCGCCCATCTTGAAATCGTTGAATAACTTGCAGGTCCACCAACTGATTGGAACACCCCGTTAAGTCCCCAAAGTACAATTAATAATCCCATTACAGAACCAAAGTAACTTAAAACAAATCCCATAATTAAAACTGTAATCGCAGATAAGATAAGTAAGAACGAGATAATACGTTTTGTGTTACGTCCATCGACAAAATATCCAAGTAATGTTTTCCCTAAACCGTACGTGATACTAAATGCTAATCCGATATAACCAAGTTCTAATGTAGATAATCCAATTTCCTCTTTTAAAAACGGTTGGGCCGCCTTAAAGTTGTTTCGAATTAAATACATAGCCATATAAACAAAGAACACTACAAAGAAAGCTTGCATGAAGTTTCTAAGCCATAATTTACGTTGTACCGATAATGGAATGCCTTTGTTCGGAATCTTATGGATATCAAAAAAGTTCATCTCTGTCACCTCAATCATTTTCGTTAAGCCAAATATATCACGTCGGTGTAAGCGCTTAATATCCTTAAAATTATTAAATTATCCAAAATACTGAACATAAACACATACTTAGAAACATATTTATGTACTAAAATTAATAAATAGTTAATAGTATTTGACAAGTTTTATCTATAAAATACTTTATGTTGTCAAAATCAACGCTTATACATATGACATAATGACGGAGGACATCATGATTCTATCTATATTACTTATCTTTTTCTGTATCAGACTTGTCAGCTTAAAGATATCTATTAATCACTCAAAACAATTAAAAGCAGACGGTGCAGTTGAATATGGCGTTAAAAATTCGAAGTTTTTAGCAATAACACACGTTTTAATTTATGTATTGGCTGGTGTAGAGGCATTTATTAATAAAGATACATTTAGCTTTGCAAATGGTATTGGCTTAGTTATATTAATCTTTGCTTATATCATGTTATTTATGGTTATTAAAACTTTAGGTGGTATTTGGACATTAAAATTATTCATTTTACCTAACCATCCTATTATTAAATCTGGATTATATAAAATTACAAAACACCCAAATTACTTCTTAAACATCATTCCTGAATTAATCGGTGTATTATTATTAACACACGCAACATATACAACTATTTTATTAGTACCGTATGCGTATTTCTTATATGTACGTATTAAACAAGAAGAGAAATTAATGAATATTTAAAAAGATGAAAGCCTGTCATCACATTAGTCGACATCGACGTCCATCTTTAAAGTGCGTTCTGAAATATTATATTCAGAAGCCTTTAAAGTATGTCGTGTCTATGACCATTGTGACAACAGGCTTTTTTTATTATCATATACCTCACTATCGAAAAGGTTATATACTCTTTTCAATGGTGAGGATTGTTACTGTGAATGGGTATGACCATCGCTAAACACTTATATAAAGTACACCTTCTTTACAAACAATGACATGATTTAAGGTGTGAAATTTTTGGCAATGGCTTGGCGACATATGCATTCATTCAACACTGCCACCA
Source organism: Staphylococcus sp. FSL W8-0056 (assembly GCF_037963075.1). Classification (NCBI taxonomy): domain Bacteria; kingdom Bacillati; phylum Bacillota; class Bacilli; order Caryophanales; family Staphylococcaceae; genus Staphylococcus; species Staphylococcus sp. FSL W8-0056. Next base: position 2,684,807 of record NZ_CP150142.1, on the reverse strand, counting down.
GTCTTACTTCAGACAAACTTCAGACTAACCTCGAGTTCGTATTATGCCCACCACATGTCTGCTGGCTTGTCGTAAATATTAACAGATTTCAAAGTTTGACAAGCTTTTTGGAAACCTTCTTCTACTGACATAATAGGATCTTCATGTTCAATACTTAATACATAATCATATCCATTAATAATAAGTTGACTTATGATATCTGCCCATACATATGGACTATGTCCATAACCAACTGTACGGAATGTCCATGCTCTTGTCGCAACGTTACCATATGGTTGCATATCAGTTAGACCATACATATTTACATTTTCTTGATTAATATACGTATCTTTAGCATGGAAGTGATGAATTGCATTTGCTTGGCCTAATATGCGAATCGCAGCAATTGGATCAATACCTTGCCACCATAAATGACTAGGATCTAAGTTAGCACCGATATATTCATTTGTAGCCTCACGTAACTTTAACATCGTATATGGTGTATGAACTAAAAATCCTGCATGTAACTCTATGGCAATTTTTACATCTTGCTCTTTTGCAAACTCAGCTAAATCTTGCCAATATGGTATCAACTTTTCATTCCACTGATAATCATAAATTTCAGAGTAGGCTGTTGGCCAAGGTGTAACAGGCCAATTAGGCTTTTTAGCGGTATCATCTGACCCTGCAATGCCAGAAAATGTATTAACAACTGGCACGTCTAATAGATTTGCTAAACGGATTGTTTTACGTAACGTTTCATCGGCTTCTTTCGCTTCTATCGGATCTGGAGAAATTGGATTGTTATGACAACTGAAACCACTTATTTGTAAGCCTCTGTCTGTGATTGACTTCATAAATGCTTGTCGCTTGTCTTCATTTTCTAACAACTCATCTAACTTACAAAATTTATCTCCTGGGTTACCACCTGTTCCAACTTCAATCATATCCAATCCAGATTCTGCGACATAATCTAACATATCTTCAAAATTTTTATCGTAAAATAATACTGAAAATACACCTATTTTCATTGAAAAGCACTCCTTCTTTTTATATTGAGAATTTTGTATTATATATAATAATCATTAAAGTTGTATGCTCTTGTTATCAAGATCGCTACGATAAATCGCTTCTATAAGGGCATTTACATTGCGTGCTTCTTCCGGTTTCACCACAATCTCTTCTATACCTAAACACGCATTGACAAAGTTACGCGCCTGTCTCTCACCAGCAATGTCTTCGTTATGCTCAACATTAGCTTTGCTTTCAAAAATAGTTCCAAAGCGGGGCTCATATATTTCAAATGGAAATAAATTGATACCGCCATCTTCTCCTGATAAACTAACGTGTACCTTATCTTCCTTTATATTTGCAGACCACGAACATTCAAACTGCATGCTTGCTCGATTGGCAAATGTCATATAACTAGTAACATGATCATCGACATCAAATTTAGTGTGATCAAATGTTCCCCAATCATTAATTTGATTCGGTTGTTTGCTCAATTGATTATATGTTTTTCCTAGCACTTCATGCGGCACCATATCTTTACCTAATAGCCACAAAGATAAGTCTAACAAGTGGCAACCATAATCGATTAAACTACCGCCACCTTGCAACGCTTTATTGGTAAAAACGCCCCACCCAGGTACTTTACGCCTACGCATCGCTTGTACACGTGCTACTAATGGTTTACCAACCACACCTGCTTCAATTGCTTTTTTAGCAGTCATAGCGACATCTGTGTGACGATAATGATAAGCGACAGTTAATAATTTGTGATTTTTATTAGCCGCTTCAATCATGCGATCACACTCTTCCGTCGTCATTGCCATTGGCTTTTCGCATAAGACATGGACACCATGGTTCAATGCTTCTATAGAAAGATCAGCATGGAATTTATTGGGTGTACAAATGACCACCGCATCAACAAGTTTAAACAGCTCGCTAGGTGTCTCAACTGCCTGAGGTATATTAAAGCGCTTCGCAACATCAATCATCTGCACTGTATTAATATCTTGTACTGCAACTAATGAGACTGTGTCTTTGAGTTTCAGCAATGCTGGAATATGACGGTCTTGTGCAATGCCACCAACACCTATCACACCAACTTTTAATTTTGTCATGATGTGCCTCCTTACCGTATGATGTTATTCAAAGTAAATTGCTTTGCCTGATTTTGCAGACTGATAAATCGCTTCAAGAATTTTTGTAACTACCATTGCTTGTTCCGGTTTCACAACTGGTTCAGTATCATTTACAACTGCATCAATCCAAGCTTTTGCTTCTTCTTCAGCTTCATCCACTTCATTACCTTCATAAAAGTCGACGCCTTTGTTTTCCAATTCAACGTGTTTGGTATAAAGTGTGCCCATATCTTCACCATGAATACGTAGACCATCTTTCATATCAGCACCTGCTTTCGTTCCTGATAATGAACATTTTGCCTCATCCACTTCTAAAGAATTAATCGCCCAAGCGGATTCTAAAATGATCGTCGCTCCGTTCTTCATTTTAATAAAGCCAAACGCAGAGTCTTCAACTGTAAATTCATCTGGATTCCATGAACCCCAAGCGTTTGCCGCATCATGCTGCTTATTTAATTTATGGAATGTTGAACCCATCACTGATTCTGGTTCATAATTATCCATCATCCATAACGTTAAATCTAATGCGTGCGTACCAATATCGATTAAAGGTCCTCCACCTTGGGCTTCTTCGTTTAGAAAGACACCCCATGTCGGTACTGCACGACGACGAATGGCATGTGCCTTTCCGAAGTAAATGTCTCCTAAGTCGCCACGTTGCGCTGCTTGATGTAAAAATTGACTATCTGGTCTGAAGCGATTTTGATAACCTATTGTTAATTTTTTACCTGTTGATTTAGCTGTATCTATCATTTTTTGAGCTTCTGCTGTCGTTTTAGCCATTGGTTTTTCACACATCACATGCTTACCGGCATGCAACCCTGCTACAGTAATTTCACAATGCGAGTCATTTGGCGTACAAACATGGATAACATCAATCGTGTCATCTTTTAACAATGCTTTGTAATCATCATAAACCTTTGCATTGTCAGTTCCGTATGCTTCTGCCGCACTCGCTGCTTTCGAAATGTCTACGTCACAAAATGCGATCATTTCAACATTTTCAACTTTTTGTAAACTTGGCATGTGCTTGCCATTCGCAATACCACCACACCCAATGATTCCAACTTTAATCGTCATCATAACGTCCTCCTTTTAATCTTTATCGTCATTAGTGGTTCTTTATCAATTCTGCCCCACTCCTAATTTCAAACTAACCTTTTGTCGCACCTGTTGTTAAACCTGATACTAAATAGCGTTGCAAGAACAAGAATACGATTGCTATAGGTACTGCAATCATAATTGCCCCTGCTGCAAACACTGTGAAATTATTTGCATACTTATCATTAATAAAGTTGAACAATCCAACTGCTAATGTGAATTTTTCAGGACTTCTTAATAGTATTTTAGGTAATATAAAGTCCATAAATGGTCCCATAAAATTGAACAAAGCAACAACTGCTAAAATCGGCTTAGCTAATGGAAGCATAATTTGTAAGAAAATACGCATATGCCCTGCACCATCAATTTTGGCAGATTCATCAAGTTCTTTTGGAATCGTATCGAAGTAACCTTTCACTAAAAAGGCATTCATCGGTATTGATCCACCAATATATACCAGTGTTAGTCCAAATAAAGAATCTAATAAACCAATTGTATTTAGCAAAATATAGATTGCGACCATTGCCATTAATACAGGGAACATTTGTAAAATCAAAAATGTAATCAGCCCGTATTTACGACCAACAAAGCGATATCTAGAAAAAGCATATGCTGTTAACGTGACAAATATCACACTAAACAGTGCATTTGCAGATGCTACGATAAGCGTATTTTTATACCAAGTCAGGTATTGACTACTGTCATCGAATAGTAAGAATGCATAATTTTTAAATGTTGCATTGTCTGGTATCATTTTGGCACCATACAAGTTCGTACCTGGATTAAGGGAAATGCCAAATGTCCACAGTAGTGGATATAAAATGATGACAAACATCATCGCTATAAAACTGTAAATACCGATTGCTTTTAATATGTTTTTCTTCTTTGTCATCTTATAAACCTCCCTCATCTTTAAACGTACTTGTACGTCTGAATTGAATAAATGCGACAATAGCAACAATAAATCCAATAATTAATGACACAACTGCACCCATGTTGAAGTTGTTAAACTCAAATGTCAGATTATACACCCAAGATATCAAGATATCTGTACTACCAGCATTCTGCCCTGACACTGGTGGACCGCCTTTATTAAATAGATAAATAAGATTAAAATTATTGAAATTACCTGCATATTGCATAATTAACAATGGCGCTGTGGCGTAAATGACATGCGGGAATGTGATGTTTCTAAACTTTTGCCAACTAGACGCACCATCCATATCTGCTGCTTCGTACCAATCTGATGAAATACTTTGCAGTACTCCAGTGAACAGTGCAAAGACAAATGGGAATCCAAGCCATACTTGAATGCCGATTAATGCCACTTTTGCCCAAAACGGATCACTTAACCATGCTGGTGCTACACCTAATAAAGGTTGCAAAATATCATTATTTATCGCACCAAATTCATCATTAAATAACGCTACAAATATTAAAATTGTCACAAATGATGGTACAGCCCAAGGTAGGATTAACACAGTACGGATAAATTTCTTACCTTTGACGACAGGGTGATTTACAATAATTGCCAAAAACAGCCCTAATGCAATTTGAAGTGTCGTTGCAACAAGCGTCCATACTAATGTCCAAGTAATAACACTGAAAAATGTTTTGCGCCAAACGCCAATTGTGAATAACGTTTTAAAGTTATCTAAACCAACCCATTCTAATGTGTGTCTCGGAGGCGCGTTGTATAAATTGTAGTTTGTAAATGCTACTCCAAACATAAATATTAATGGAAATACAACTACAAATATCAATAAGAATGTACCTGATGAGATTAGTAAGTATGGGAACGTCTTGTCCCATGTTGCCACCATACGCGCCTTCGGATCCTTTATTTCCTCATTGCGATTAAATCGTTCAGCATTACGATATGCATCTAAAATATTAATGACATATAGCATGATTGCGAAAGCAACGAGTAAGATAGAAATAATACCTTGTGCAAGTAAGACACGAGAATCGTCTAACTTAGGTACTGTCCCTAATGTGAACAATCCCCAAAAACCAATATTTAAAAAGCTATAAAATACAGAAATAAAACTGATGAAAAAGATAAAAAATATCGTACCTTTAATGGGTCTTTTATTATAAAACTGTCCCAAACCAGGTATAACAGATAATAATGCCGCTAATTTAGGGTTACGTTTCGTCATAACTAATCTCCTTTCTTATCATTTTGTGATGGATGAAGAATCTTAATATTTTGCGTTATATCATTCGTCGCCTCATCTAACGCTTGTTTAGGATTCTTACCATTTGAGATAAATATGCTTGCATTGCCCATCGGTTCCCAAACTTGTCGCATTTCAGGAATATTAGGCATCGGTTCAGCATGACGTGCTTGCTTTTCAAACACTTTTAAATTTGGATTAGATGATTTCACGTCAACACGTCCAGTAATTTCGCTCATTTCATCTGTATATTTTTGTAATGTATCTTTACTAGTGATATACAGCATTAAATCTTTAGCCCAATACTTATGTTTACTATATTCAGATAAATACCAACCACGTACACCGAGAAATGGTTTCATAGGTTTGCCACCATCTGTAGGTAATGTTGTTACTCCTAAATCTTTACCAAACGTTTCTTGATATTCATTAATGTTCCACGGTCCAGTGACAAATTGTCCTACTTTTCCTTCTTTAAAAAGACCAATCATGACATCATGTGTTGCTGCCTTAGGAAGATACCCTTTGTCGTACCATTTTTGTAATCGTTCAGCATTTTTGACGACATGTTTTGAATTTAGTCCTAGCTGATGAATATCATATTCACTGCCATTTTTCTTGAAAATATAATCATCATTGCCGAATAAAAACGGATAATTAAAATAGAAATTTTTAGCATCAAATAACATACCGTATTGTTTCTTTTTACTATCAGTTAGCTTGGCAGCATTAGCTTCAACTTCTTCTAACGTTTGCGGTGCATTTTTCACTAATTTTTTATTATAGAAAAGTGCGGTTGTTTCTACGATAGCTGGCAATGCTAGTTGCTTATTGTCATAATTCATCGCTTTAAGTGCTTGCTTATTGAAACCTTTCAACTCATCTTTTGATAATTTGATTTCAGCAGCTAAGCCTTGTAGATAGGCACTTCCAGTATTATCATGTGCTAAGAAAAAGATATCTGGACCTTTTCCTGCAGGAGCGTCTAGCGAAATATTTTCTAGTTGATCATTTTGACCAATATTTACAAGCTTTACTTTGATGCCAGTTTTTTTAGTATATTGATCCGTAATTTTTTTATAAAACGCCATTTGCTTGTCGCCATCCACCCACATCGTAAGTTGGTTAGGCTTGTCTTTAGAATTATCTTTATTCAATGCTTTATCAATATCTTCTTTCGAACGATTAGGGCCACATGCAGTTACGATTAATAACATTACCACGGCTAACGTGATACATTTTAAAATTTTAGACATGAATACTCCCCCTTAGACGATACGATTTCCTGTTTTTTCATCAAAAAAGTGACACTTATTCATATCAAATGCTAGTGTAATCTTGTCGTTCGTCATCACTTGGGTTCTTGAATCTAATTTAGAAATCAATTCCATTCCTTGGAATGTACTATGTACCATGATTTCTGAACCTAACAACTCGGATACAACTACTTCAGATTCAAATTGTGTCTCTGGAGAAGTTTGAATAAATATTGGTTCTTCATGAATGTCTTCAGCTCGAATACCTAAAATAATTTCCTTGTCTAAGTAGCCAGCAGCTTTTAACTTTTCAAATTTTTTATTATGTAATTTAAAATGATGTGTTCCTACCTTCAATCCGTCCATTTCAACTGTAGCATTCAACATATTCATTGCTGGTGAGCCGATAAATTGCGCCACAAATATGCAATTAGGGGCATCATATATTTCTCTAGGTGTGCCGACTTGCATAATGTCGCCATCTTTCAAAACAACAATTCGACTAGCCATCGTCAATGCTTCAGTTTGATCATGTGTAACATAAATTGTCGTAGTATTAAGTCGCTTATGTAATTTCAATATTTCTGTGCGCATTTGTACTCGAAGCTTCGCATCAAGATTCGATAATGGTTCATCCATTAAAAAGACTTTCGCATCCCTAACAATAGCTCTGCCCAAAGCAACACGTTGACGCTGTCCACCAGATAACGCTTTTGGTTTACGACCAAGATACTCAGTTAATCCTAATATTTCAGCTGCTTCATTGACTTTTTGTTCAATCTCTTTTTTATTTACTTTACGTAGCTTTAGCCCAAATGCCATATTTTCAAATACAGTCATATGTGGATATAATGCATAGTTTTGAAATACCATCGCAATATCTCTATTCTTTGGTTCAACATCGTTCATGCGTTCCCCATCAATATAAAAATCTCCAGATGTGATAGACTCTAGTCCAGCAACCATTCGTAATGTTGTTGATTTACCACATCCCGATGGTCCAACAAATACAATGAATTCTTTGTCAGTAATATGTAGATTAAAATCTTTCACTACAGTATTGTTGTTATCATACGTCTTTTTAATATGCTCTAACTTTAGTTCTGCCATGTTATGCCTCCCATACTTTGTTTACAGTTTGATTGTGCAATACACTTTGTGAAAACGTTTGCACAAATACTTACATAAATCATATATTCAGTCATTATTAATGTCAATCATAAATTGTAAACGTTTACATTACTGTCAGAATTAAACTTTTATACAGAAAATTGATATAGTACACAACTATTTTCTAGTGTGACAATAATGTTTTTTTATGTGCGATATTTCACTGCCAATGCTAACAACCTTGTCTTACATTTTAAGTAATATCTAAATCAAACAAGTATGACTTAGCATTACGATTTTCATTGAAAAAAGCAACCATTATGTAAGTATCATACTCACACAATGATTGCTTAATTTTTTAGACTGCGGGCACTCTTCTATAACTACAAATCATATAGGCTACGTTCCCCATCAGGTAACTGCTCGATAAACGGTTTAGGATCTTCTGCATATGCATTACCTACGCCACCCTTCATTCTTTGAAAATGTAAATGTGCGCCTGTCGTTTGTTTACCTGTATTGCCTGAATATGCAATAATATCACCTGCTTTAACTCGATCACCTACTTTGACATTATATTTGTCTAAGTGTAGATACCACTGGTGATATTCTCCATTGTCTTCGGCAATCTGTAATACCTTGCCGCCTAATTCATTATTAAAGATACGTGTTACTTTACCATTCGTCGGCGCTTTAATTGGTGTACCTTTTGGCAATGCAAAATCAATGCCATAATGCTTACCATCAAATGGTGAATGTTGATATTTGCCAAAAGTCTCAGTAATCCTACTCCCTCTAAAAAAGTCTTCCCATTTTGAGTGTCCTTGTCCTTTATGATTTTGTGTCAATTTATCGGTATATTGGTTAAACCATTTTTGAATGTCATCTATATAAATAATCGTAAATAATAGTGAAAGAAAAATGATAATTGTTGCCAAAATACGTTTTGGTCGCTTTGTCATAGTGGCATCCATCCTTCATATATTTTGGGTATTAAGTATATATTCTAAATCAACTATTTCATAATTAAATGCACTCATACTTTAGTAGTACTGCCAAATATAGATGAAGAAAATGATGGTAATTTGAATATTTTGATTGATATTAAATTTTATATCGAGTATAATAATTATACTTAAGAAAATAACAGAAACAGAGGAGAATTTTCAAATGGCAAAAGTATTATATATTACAGCACACCCTTTTAATGAACTGGTATCAAATTCTATGGCGGCTGGTAAAGCATTTATCGAAACATATCAACAACAACATCCTGATGATGAAGTGAAACATATTGATTTATTTGAAACTTATATTCCAGTTATTGACAAAGATGTATTAACTGGTTGGGGAAAAATGAGTAATGGCGAAACGTTAACTGATGATGAACAAATGAAAGTTTCAAGATTGAGTGACATTTTAGAAGAATTTTTAAGTGCAGATAAATATGTATTTGTAACGCCTATGTGGAACCTTTCTTTCCCACCTGTAGTTAAAGCATATATTGATGCTATTTCAATTGCAGGTAAAACTTTTAAATATTCTGCTGAAGGACCACAAGGTTTACTAACTGACAAAAAAGTATTACACATTCAATCACGTGGTGGATATTATACTGAAGGACCTGCTGCTGATTTTGAAATGGGTGACCGTTATTTAAGAACAATTATGACATTCTTAGGTGTGCCATCATATGAAACAATCATTATTGAAGGACACAATGCCGAACCGCATAAAACTGAAGAAATTAAAGCAACTAGTATTAATAATGCTGAAAAATTAGCAACAACTTTTTAAATTTTTAATTACACTGTGTGACTCCTCAACGTCATGCAGTTTTTTATTGTATCTCTTTTCCGCTTTTTATAAATATCTATTATTTTCATAAATTTAAAATTTGATATTCACTTTAATACTGATGTAAATATTTTTCAAAATATATTATTATAGTGTTAATGAAGTATTTTGAGAAACGGTGGGAATGTATGAAAGCACATAAAATTTTCTGGTTAAACTTAGCAGCAATTATTATTATTTCAATTGTAGTCAGTGGCGGTATGTTTTTGGCAATGAAGTGGGAACAAATTCATTTGAAAGATGGTCTTAAAAAAGTACTAAGTACGTATCCTATTAAAAACTTAGAAACGCTTTATGAAATTGATGGTCACGATAATCCCCATTATGAAAATAATGATCAAGACACATGGTATATAGAATCCTCTTATTCAGTTGTTGGATCAGATGAGCTTTTAAAAGAAGACCGTATGTTGTTAAAGGTAGATAAGAACACACATAAAATAACTGGTGAATATGACACAACTACAAACGATAGAAAAGATGCTACTGACTCGACATACAAAAGTTATCCAGTAAAAGTAGTTAATAATAAAATCGTTTTCACAAAAGACGTAAAAGATCCCGCGCTGAAACAAAAAATCGAAAACAATCAATTTTTGATTCAAAGTGGTGATTTAACAAGCATTTTAAATAGCAATGATTTGAAAGTCACACATGATCCTACCACTGATTATTATAATTTATCTGGTAAGTTGTCGAATGATAATCCAAACGTTAAACAATTAAAACGTAGATATAATATTCCCAGTAATGCATCAACAAAGGTGGAATTAAAGGGAATGAGTGATTTAAAAGGCAATAATCATCAAGATCAGAAACTTTATTTTTATTTTTCAAGTCCTGGAAAAAACCAAATTATATACAAAGAAAGCCTTACTTATAATAAATTAAGTGAACATTAATACTTATGATGTAATTATAGAAATAACCAAATCATTTATTATCGTTTAACATATTAAAATCACACATTATAAAAACGCCTCACATCATTCATTTAATTGTACCGAATCACATCAAGTTAGATTTTAGACTAACTATTGTGGTGTACATCAAAAACGAATTTGTGGGGCGTTTTATATTTTACAAAGGCGACTAGCGTTTCTTATAACAACTTCAACATTACTACACTCAAGCATCACTCTAAAGTTTGAAATCGAACCCTTTCGTTCAACAAAAATCAAAATCCACTTCAAACTATATATCAAATACATAAATTATCTTGTGATACTATCTCGATCATATCTATAGTATGCATTTGTGTTTGCTTTCACTGAATGATATGTTTCATCAGTTAAGTATAAACTGTCATCCTTTAAGGTAACTTGATAACCTTTCTTCCGTGCCAACCAGGCAATATCTATATAATTTTTTCCGGCGATTTCATAACTTCTTAAATCTTCAATATGCACACTAACTTCAGGGAAAATGATTCTAATAACACTTTCATCAACCCAATATTTGTCATGCATCCACCGCACTTGTTCAGCATATAATGGCAACTGCATATCATTGAAATATACTCGATGGGTGTCATTATCGTATATTTTCGGACTAGGTAATGGTTGTTTTCTAATTGATAATACATCGCCACCTATCACTGTGCCTTCCCTCGTATCATCAGCACCTCCCGACGCGTCACGTGTATTCAAGTCAACCTGTAACCCATGTACATCTCCAATATAGGCATCTGGTTTATGTTCCATTGCATGTCCACGTGCAATCAATGCTAATATTGTAGATTGTGAAAATTGAGGCTCCCATTCAATGCGATTAGGATGGCTACTATAAATTCTAGGTTCATCTATAGCCTGCTGAATATCCATGCCAAACACTAATACATTGATTAATGTTTGCGCAACACTAGCAATGATACTTATGGCACCAGGTGCACCTACTGTTAATATCGGCTTCCCGTGATGCATCACAATCGTTGGAGCCATGTTACTTAGTGGTCGTTTATATGGTGCAATTTCGTTAATACCACCATCTACTACATCAAAGCCATCCATTGTCGTATTCAATAACACACCGTAGCCTGGAATCGTGATACCTGAACCATAAATCATACCAATTGATGTCGTAAATGAAGCAATATTACCTTCCTTATCAATCACACAAAAATGAGTTGTTTCGGTATGATTTTCTTCAACATCTGTATGACTAATGCAATCAGACACAACACCATGCTCTATATCAATATTTGCTTTATTGCTATTAATGAGCGTACTGCGTGCTTTTAAATAATCGTCATCAATTAATGACTGTACAGGCACCTCATGAAAATTATCATCCGCCAAGTATTGCGCGCGATCACTATATGCTAAATGCATCGCTTGTATCAAATGATGCAAGTAATCGACAGATCTTGGACCCATAGATGGTAAATCGACATGTTCTAATAACTTCAATATTTGAATGACCGTGATACCGCCAGAACTAGATGGTCCCATTGAATAAATGTCATAGTCTTTAAATGTCGCACTGATTGGCGCTTTAATCTGAATGTCATAATTGGCTAGATCCTCTAAAATGATTGTCCCACCACATGCTTTAACAACATTGACTAATTGTTTCGCAATGTCACCTTTATAAAATGCATTAAACCCTTGTTCTCTTAATATTTGAAATGTCTTACCTAATTCGGGTTGTACAATCCAATCACCTTCACGCCAATATTGATTTTCATGCGTAAATACTTGTGCCGTTTCATGATACTTTGTCAATCGTGCGTGTTGCTGGCGCGAATATTTTTCAGTAGCCCAATTGGCTGCATGACCTTCAATGGCTAGTTCAATTGCAGGATTAATTAAATCTTCCAATGACAATTTAGCATAACGCTTGTGAATATAATCAAACAGCTTTGGAATTGCTGGCACAGCGACAGTTTTACCATGTGTAGTCATATCAAAAAATGATTTATATTCGCCTGAATCATCTAGATAAAATTGTTTGTCTACATGTTCAGGTGCTGTCTCACGTGCATCAAACGCAGTTATACTGCCAGTACTTTGCTCATAATATAGCAAGTACCCGCCACCACCAATACCTGATGCAAATGGTTCTACCACATTCAATGCCAGTTGAATTGCAATCACGGCATCCATGGCGTTGCCACCTTGATCTAATACATCCTTACCAATTTTAGCCGCAAGAGGATGTGATACGGAAATTAACCCTTCTTTAGATGTTTTTGTCTGTTTGTCATTTAAGTTAATGACCATACTATATCCTCCTACTTTCTGTTAAATATTTAAAACATTATTGATTAATGGCTTTTTCTACTTTTTCTAAATCTTGACGTTGCTCGTTACCAGTATCGACAAGTGGTGTAATCGGTGATGCAATTTTAAATTTATCGCCACGATAAAACTTAATAAATTGATCCTGATCTATCGCATTAACTACTGCTTGTCTCAAGTTTGGATGCGTCTTAAATATACCTTTTTTAATATTTAGCATTAAAAAGACTGACTTGCGTCCATTTTTGCGAATAATGCTTAAATTTTTATCCGACTTAATTAAATCAAAATGTTTTTGATTCACATCTGCCAACATATCAATTGAATGATTTCTAAGTTCTGACAATGCATTATTCGGATCACCATTAAACTTCAATGTAATATTTTTAATTTTAGGTGATCCATAACTACCTTTTTCTGTTTCGTTGAATCCTGGATTACGTTGAAACGTTGCTTGATATGCATTTTTCTGTGTCATAATGTATGCGCCACTTGCATAAAGCGCATTTTTTCCATCTGAATTTGCAGGAATTGTACTGCTATCCCCATATCCTTTTGGATATTCTTGATTTACTTGATTAACAAATTTTTTAGATAAAATGCCTGCCGAAGAGTGTGTTAAGTAATTTACCTCTCGAGGCATCGATTGATCTGTCGTAATTTTAACAATTTGATAAATACCGTCTTTATTATTTACTTTTTGACCATCTGTCGTTAACGATTTGACGTTATAAGCTTTAATCAACTTATCATAGATTGATTTATCATCCTTGTCTTTCTCTTTACGCAACTGATCGATGTCCTCATCTTTTAATATCTTGATGTCATTTATATGTTTGTGCATATTGTAAGTATTATTGTTAGGCACAGACTTTTTATCACGTGCTCTATCTAAAGAAAACTTAACATCTTCAGCCGATACACGCTCTCCAGTATTACGTGCTTGTCCATTGACCACTTTCGCAAAATAATCATCATCTCTTAACAAGAAATAAAATGCTTTATTGTCCTTATTCACAGCATAATCACGACTTAACGAACCTTTCGTTGTTAAGTGATCATTTTCATCTAATAATAATAACCTTGTGTACATATTCATATTAATTGAATATACTGACGGCGCAATTGAACGTATTGGATCCAATGTAGGAATTTCACCATCTTGTTGTGTCATCACAAGTGGCCGCGTATCTCGTTCTCTACTATTGTTGTAATCAAATTGTTGCCATATTAATGCACGTGAATTTGGCAATCCAACACTATTTTTATCTAACACTTTATTGTCATATACTAAATTCTTTTTTGATCCATATAAAGGCGCCATATACCCTTTATCAAATACAACTTCATCTTCAATTTGCTTATATGTTTGTTTAACATCTGCTTCATTTTGAGTAGAAGCTTTATTTAACAACTGGTCTACATGTTTATCTTTCAATAAACTATTTGATCCTGTAGAACTAAATAATGCCGTCATAGCATAGTTCGGGTCACCAAACACTGTCATCCAGTCATCAATTTGGATATCATAATTGCCGGCTTGACGTTGTGTACGATAGCTACCATAATCTGGTTGGATATTCATCTTCACGTTAAATCCTGCATTTTCCAATTGATCTTTAACGATATTCATATCATTTTCATAACTTGCTTGTCCTAGGAAATGTATTGTTGGTCGCTCGCCTTTCACTTCAACTTTCGATGACTTTTGAGCCACTTCTGATTTCGTAGGGACACCACAACCACTTAATACCAACGCTAAAACTATAATTGCGATACTAATGATTTTCTTCACATCTATCCCTACCTTTTTAATGAATTCTTGGATCTAGTGCATCACGCACTGCATCACCTATAAAATTAAATGCTAAAACGACGAACATAATACAAACACCAGGTACAATAGCTAAATTACTGTGCGTTTCCAAGTAGTTACTACCGGTACGTAAAATGTTGCCCCATTCAGCTACATCAGGTGCAACACCAAGTCCTAGGAAACTTAAACTACTTGTTGTTAATACAACCACACCTATATTTAATGAAAAACGTACAATCATAGGCGCAATCGCATTCGGTAAAATATAACGCCATATGATATTCCAAGTGTTTTCACCAGTGATACGTGCTGCATCTACATATTCCATGCGTTTAATTTCTAAAACACTGGCACGCATTGTCCGTGCAAATGATGGTATATTACCGATACTTAAAGCAATAATTAAATTTGGAATACTTGCTCCAAATGATGCAATAATTGCCACCGCTAACAATAATGATGGAATTGCAAACACTACATCTAAAATTCGCATTATTAAATTATCAATATGATTAAAATAACCTGCGATAGTGCCTAGTAACACACCAAAAATAACTGCAATAACTACTGAAATAATTGAAATTGAAAATGTCAGCTTCGTTCCTACAACTACGCGTGTAAATAAGTCTCTACCGAAATCATCAGTACCAAACGGATAGGCTAGACTCGGTCCATGTAACAGTGCATTGAACTGATTTTTAGTAGCCAATGTCGTATCAAATGTAAATTGTGACACAATTGATAATGTCAGCATGTAGACTAAAATAAGTAACCCGATAATCGCAATACGATGTCTAGTAGTTTTTCGTATAAACGATTCCCACCCGTTATAACTATGTATTTGCGATGTACGTTGGTAACGTCTAATACTTACAAACATTAATAATGTAAATACGTTGCCTGTTAATGCCATCAACAATAACAACACTTCGACGATACGTCGCCATAGGTCATGATGCTTCCATGTTTGTTCCGTTGTTAAAATGATAATTAAAATGATGGTTAAAATGATTAGCAATGTTTCAGCAATATAGAACGTATCGGCCACATAACCTTTAAAAAGATTTAATGCACTCGTTAACATAACTAAAATATAAGTTGCTATAGCATAACTTGCGAATAGTTTTAAGGAAGCTATCTTTGTTGTAAGTTTTACCATATGCCTCACTTCCTTTCGTTAATTTCACTACGTAATTTTGGATCGATTAAAGCATAAAATATATCAATAATTAAGTTTGCTAAAGATATTACAATTGATATATATACGACCCCACCCATGACTGCTGGGATATCAGGTATTAGTTGTTTTTGGACGATATAACGACCGATACCATTAATGTTAAATACTTGTTCCGTCACTGCTGAACCGCCTAGTAACTCTGCCACTAGAAGACCAACTAACGTTACAATTGGAATAATGGCATTTTTCAAAATATGTTTAATAACAACTTGTGTCGTCGATAATCCTTTTGCATAAGCAGTTAAAACATAATCGCTGCGCATTACTTCAAGTACAGAAGACCTTGTCATACGCGTGATAGAAGCAGCAATACTTGTTCCAATGACAAGTACAGGTAAAATCAACGATATTGGATGTTCTGGCATATAAGATGGTGGCAAAATATCCAATTTCAATGAGAACGCTAAAATGAATAATAGCCCTTGCCAGAAACTTGGAATAGATAAACCAATTAATGCAATTATCATTAACGTGATATCAAGCCAACTATTTCGCTTCATCGCACTGATAATACCAATTGGTATTGCAATAATTAATGCCACAATTAGCGCTAATACTGCGACAATTATTGTAATTGGAATTCTTTCGCCAACTGCTTTAGTCACAACCTCATTCCCTTTGTAAGTCGTACCTAAGTCAAAGGTAAAAACACCCTTGATGGTATCCCACAATTGAATAAAATAAGGTTCGTTAAGATGATGTAATACATTGAATTGATGTATCTGTGCCTTTGTTGCATTTTGTCCCAGTATGCTATAAGCCGCATCAAGCGGTGAAAAATACAGAATGGTAAACACACTGACAATAACACCAATGATGACAATCACAGCCATGACAATTCGCTCAAAAATATATCTAACTAATGGCTGTAAATAAATAGTCAATAAGATGAACATCGGCAAGGCCAATATTACTTTGATCATGATGAACTTATGAAATAATAAATTTTCAAAGTATGTTGAAAAATGTGCTTGTTCAATATTCTTTGAACTCGTATTAGAACTTTGTGCCTTGAATATTTTTAATGCTTCTTTATGTATTTGTGTGGATGACTTTTGCTGCGATAAATATTTATATTTTTGATGTAACGCTCGTTCAATTTCTGAAATTTCAGAATTATTAGCGTAAAAATTTTTTCTCTTAGCAGAAAAGAAAAACTTTATCACTGCATATAAAAATATTGGCAAGCTTAATACCGATAATACAAACTTGTAAAATGCCTTGTGATACAACGACTTAAAAGATTCTAAATAAGTAATTATGATAATCACTCCTTGTAAAATAATCTTGAGTAGATTACTATGATATACAAAAGTATAGAATAAATTTACACATTTGTGAATAGGGAGGCACAACATCATGTCAAATTTATTAGAAGTCAACAGTCTGAATGTACAATTCAATTATGATGAAACTACAGTTCAAGCGGTAAAAAATGTCTCTTTCGAATTACGAAAAAAACATATCCTAGGTATTGTTGGTGAATCAGGATCAGGAAAAAGTATTACTGCTAAATCTATTTTAGGGCTACTACCAGATTATCCAGATCACACATTAACAGGAGAAATTATTTTTAATGGGCAATCGTTAAATAATTTATCAACTTCAGCGTTACAACAAATTCGAGGTAAGGATATTTCAATGATTTTTCAAGATCCACTCTCTTCGTTGAATCCAAGATTAACGATTGGCAAACAAATTACAGAAGTACTATTTCAACATAAACGTGTATCTAAATCTGAAGCAAAGTCGATGACAATAAACATTTTAGAAAAAGTAGGTATAAAACATGCAACTCGACAATTTGATGCTTATCCACATGAACTTTCTGGTGGTATGCGTCAACGTGTCATGATAGCAATGGCATTGATTTTAAAGCCACAAATTTTAATCGCAGATGAACCAACAACGGCATTAGATGCCAGTACACAAAATCAATTACTGCAGTTAATGAAGTCCCTTTATGAGTACACAGAAACATCTATTATTTTTATCACTCACGATTTAGGCGCTGTGTATCAATTTTGCGACGATGTGATTGTAATGAAAGATGGAAGTGTCGTTGAAAGTGGCACGGTTGAAAGTATTTTTAAATCGCCACAACATACCTATACAAAACGCTTAATAGATGCGATTCCTGATATTCATCAAACGCGTCCGCCAAGACCGTTAAACAATGATATTTTATTAAAATTCGATCGCGTGAGCGTGGATTACACATCACCGAGTGGCAGCCTATACCGAGCAGTTAATGATATTAACTTGGCTATTAGAAAAGGCGAAACATTAGGCATTGTCGGTGAATCAGGGTCAGGGAAATCGACATTAGCTAAGACGGTCGTCGGTCTAAAGGAAGTGTCAGAAGGCTTTATTTGGTATAACGAATTACCATTAAGTTTATTTAAAGATGATGAATTGAAATCTTTACGACAAGAGATACAAATGATTTTTCAAGATCCATTCGCATCTATTAATCCAAGATTTAAAGTCATTGATGTGATTAAACGACCACTAATCATTCATGGGAAAGTCAAAGATAATGATGACATTATTAAAACTGTCGTATCGTTGTTAGAAAAGGTTGGCCTAGATCAAAGTTTCTTATATCGCTATCCACACGAATTATCTGGTGGGCAACGTCAGCGTGTAAGTATCGCGAGAGCACTTGCTGTAGAACCTAAAGTGATTGTTTGCGACGAGGCAGTGTCCGCTTTAGACGTTTCAATTCAAAAAGATATCATCGAGTTATTAAAACAATTACAGTTAGACTTCGGCATCACTTATTTATTCATCACACATGACATGGGTGTTATCAATGAAATATGTGATCGCGTTGCAGTTATGAAAAATGGCGAAATCGTTGAACTGAATAACACAGAAGATATTATCAAACATCCGCAATCAGACTATGCAAAGCAACTTATTTCAGAAGTAGCAGTTATTGCTAAATAAAAGTCATGCGTTGTGTAACTTTATCACTGTATGGTCTGGAATAAATCGGGCAACCTCTGATGTGTTATGTTAGATGACTTTGTCATACTAACTATATTGTGCTAAGTTAGGGCTCGGCACCATATCAAGTTTTAAGTGCCTTGCCATGATTTAAGGGTCACACCCATACTCTGGGCATTTTGACGCCAGAATAAATCCCCCGCCACTATGTGAAGTGCGGGGGATTATTTATATTTTATTAGAATATTCAGATTTTCGAGTGTGTCAACTTAGCTTAGTCAATGTATATTTAACATCAATTACTCTTTTTCTTTCATAATTAACACATTCAAATAAATGACATTTAATACTTTTCTCGATTAATTTTCTTTTTTAATTCTATTTTTGATTTAATAATGCTATATTTCGGTATTTTAAATTTATAATACGTGTGTTTTCTTTTCAAAATAATAGCAGTTTCTGAGAAGAAATATATTGTCGACTTTTAGATTATCTTTCAATAAGCTCTTTTATTGTGGTTTCTCTCCAAATATCTCATCCAAATTTTTATTCAACACCGAACAAATATTTTTACATAGTGATAGAGAGGGGTTATGTACACCCTTTTCTATAAGAGATATTGTTTGTCTAGTTACTCCAACTTTATTTGCTAGCTCCTTTTGAGTCATAGATAGTGAAACTCTAGCTATTTTCAAATTATTTTTCACTTTTAATTATTCCGGCTTCTTTTTTTTATAAGATTAACTAGACATATATAACCAAAATAAATAATTGGGAAACCAACTACATATGTAAAAAATTGTTTACTTAATCCATTAATGTAGAACATTATGACTGAAGTTAAAATATATACTACACTCATTACTAACAAATCATTTTTCTTCATAAGGTATCACCTCTTTTTGACTTTCTAACAACCATGTTTCTAACGTGGTTTGATTAAATGACTGTGCTTTTCGTTTATCTGTAAAACATCCATCTTTTAACAAATAAATATTTTCTGAGAGTTCTAAAATTGTATTAGGCAAATGACTAGTGAAAATTATTATCTTTTCTTTAGAAACTAATCCCTTTAAAATTCGTGTGAAATTTTTTTGAGCAACATGGTCAAGGGCATTAAATGGTTCATCTAATAATAAAACATTTGAATCTACTAATAACATAGAAGCAAAATTTAGTTTTTGCTTCATACCACTTGAAAAATTATATACAGGTATATTTAGATCTTCTATATTCAAACCTACATCTTTAATAGTTTTCTCAATAGTTATTTGATCTATTTTCCGATTATATAGGCTACATATTAAGTACAAATTATCTTTAGCACTTAAATTTTCATAAAAAAAGGGATTTACTGGTGTGTAAAAAATCTCTTTTTTTAGTGTGCTATTTTCAAAAATACTTTCACTATTTAAATATACATCACCTTTTGTTGGCATCAATATACTACTAATAATATTTAACAAAGTCGTTTTACCTGCCCCATTTACTCCCACTATGCAATTGATGCTCCCACTTCTAAACTTAGCATTCACATTATTCAAAACCATTTTTGAATTAGTAAATTTTTTTTGAAGATTATTTAAAACTAGCATGATACACTTCCTTAATTTATGGTTACATAAACTTCTAATAATGATGCGATTATTGTTAATACAATAACAGTTATTATTGTTGTTACAAAATTATGGAACATCTTATTTTTTATTTTATTTTTCTTTACCATTCTTTGATAAAGGTATGATAAAAAACCTAATGAGAATGTTGAAGCAATTAAAAGTGCTAAAATCTCAAATATAGCGTGTGGCGCTAATACTAATAGAATAGATTTTAATTGATTGCTATAGATTCCATGTGCTATAAAAAAGCCTAACATCCCAGAATTTATGAGTAACATACCTATATTTAACAGACCAAGTGTCAGAAAACCAAATATTGCAGAGAAGAAATAAATTAAATTATGAAAGAAAATCTCTTGTAAATTTAAATCTTGAGCAACTATCATTTTACCTAAATCAATATTTAATAAGTAATAAACCAAGCATCCCAATAATCCGCCTATTATTAACACCAATATATTAAAAATAAAAATTTTTTTGTATTTAATACTATAAATATAAATCCCTCTTTCTCCAAGACTTTGTTATTTTTTGTTTAGAAAACCTAATAAACAACGAAACAAGTATTAAGGCTAAAATGTTGAAAATAATTATAAAAATCATTATGTCAATATAATTACGTTGAGATAAGTAACCTACAAATAGAATTAAAAAATATGATGACGATAAAAAATTCTTAACTTTATCAAAAACAGTATCTTCAAGAAAAATTTGTTCTTCAAAAGACTCTAATTCACTGTAATGTTGATGATTGAAATGTGGAGATAAATACGAAGGTAATAATGATAAATTAGGAATTATTACTGTATTGATGATTATTATTTCAAATCCAATTATATATAAATATATGTCTTGATTTAAAAATATTGCTAATAAAATAATAGCAAGTATTGTTTCTTTAAAACCAATAAAGCGAATTAGAGATAATTTAGAATCGTAAATTTGTTTAAAATCAGTGTTTGACATCCTATACAAACCGATACTTTTTCTATCTGAATCAAAACGTAATGATTTAGTAAAAAAATCCGTCCCCGCAGAAAAACTATCACGAGTTATAGTGTTTAATATCAAAATAAAAATAACTGCATTAGCTAACTGATTATATGCCATCTGTGAAAAATAGATTAAACACCCTAAAAAGAACCATATTGAATAACTAATATAGAAGAAAGGTTTATGTAAATTAACTTCTTCTTTGTTACTTATCCAGTGTTTTAGCTGTATTGTTGTTATAGCTTTTATTGAAATTGGCAACGAAAAATTAATATTTGTTGAAGATAGATAGATATCTTCTTTTCTATACCAAAACCCTATTTTATTAAAATAATATAACGCTATAAATAAAGCTATTGTAATAATCACAAATGATATATTCACAAAGTTTAATCTCATAAAAATAGTGTGAGGTGATATATAATCTAATAATTGCATAACTTTTTCATTAATAATAATGACTTCGTTCTTTATATCCTGAAAATAACTATACCATTCAAAAGTTTTCTTACTTTTTATTACATATGTCGAAAAAACTAAAAAGGGCTTTATTAATAAATTTACTAAAAGAAATGAGACGACAAATCCAATAACAGAAACAATGCTTCCCATCATAAAATTAAAAACACAATAGTGATAAGAAAATAATTTTTTTGTGCTTATGACTTTAATATTTATAAAAATAATTTGAATTACATAAGAGATTGTTGAAAAGTATATTAGTGCACAAAAAACCTTGAGGTTAAATATAAAAGGACTAATATGATATAAACTAATAGCCATACCAACTATCAACAAATTAAAATATCCAACAAACTTTTTTAAAACGTCTGAAGCATATATCAAGTTAAAAATGTCAACTTCTCTCAAACTAGATCTATATAACAGCTGTTTATCCATTGGATTGATCAATAATTTAGTTCTAGGTATTAATGGTATAAATACAATGTAAATAAACATACTCGCATAGAAATAATATTCTATAAAATCAATATAATCACTGAAATAGTCAGCTAACATAATAGTTGAAATAAATAATAATAGTGACGAAAAAATCAATTTAATTAAAAACAGTATTTTTGTAGTAACATTAAGTCGGGACCTTTTTACAATTTCAAATTTTCTACGGATAAAATATCTAAGATTAAATTTTAAATAGGTATAAAATATTGAATTATTCATTGAATCTCCTTTTTTAAAAAGAGGCTTTCCCAAAAAAGAAAGCCTCTCTTATAAAGAATTAGATTATCTTTTACCAAGCAGCTGTTTTTCGTACGCCCCAACGTTTGATAAATCTCATTACTGTTGCACGACCAAGAGCTGCAACCGCAGTACCAGCGCCACCACCAAAAGCAATACCAGCAACAGCTAGCGCGTTCCAAACACTACTTCCATTATATAAGGCAGTAATAAATGTAGTTATAGCTGAACCTTTGATTCCTGTCCAAGCTATTTTTTTATGTAATTTTAGCATAGGCCTTCCACCTCCTTCTCAAAAATATTATATAATATTTTTTTATATCTTAAAAGTAATATGTTATTTTTTGCGTAAATTCAATATATAATTTACATTTTGCAATACATATCTTACTTTTATTCTAATACGCATTTCCATCGTTGGTGTTGATAGTCAGTTTAATATGATAATTAGTCTTCAGTACTTTTACCATTTTAAATTTACTATTTTATAATATCTATGAGCTCTTTCTTAGATGCTGCGCGAGCTGGTATCCATCCAAAAAGAAGTCCAATTAATATCGACACACTAACCGCAATTATGACAGAACTCAAACTTACTACACTTTTAATATAATCTGGTGTTAATACATCAATTATTGTTGCAAACACAACACCTAAAATAAGTCCAATAAAACCACTTGTCACACATATTAAAATGCTCTCTATTAAAAATTGTAGTTCAATATCTCGACTTTTTGCACCAAATGCACGTCGTATCGCAATTTCTTCTGTTCTTTCAGCTACAGATATATACATGACATTCATAACTCCAATACCAGCAATAAAAAGTGAAATACCGGCAACAGCTGCTACAAAATAAGTAATACTATCAAAAATTTTATCAATACTTTTGATAATTTCTTCAGTGTCTGTATATGTATACTCACCTAAAACAGAGCCCGATCCTTTTTTATTTAATAGTGATTCTACTTTTTTAACTACAGTTTTTTTATTGTAACCATCTTCAATAATTATCTGTAAGGTAGGCAGACCTTGATGTAAGTGTCCCATATAGTAGTTGAATGTATTTTCAGGCATTATAACGGTAGATGAGTCAGAATATAGTTTATCCGTAATTCCTATGACTTCAAATCCCTGTCCCTCAATATATAGCGATTTACCAATAGCATTATTATTGAATACAGTTTTTGCTACTTGATCATTTATAACCACTATTTTCTTACGTAATTCATTATCCTCTTTATCAAACCCTCTACCTACTTTAAAAGAGTGTAAATTTTGTTTTTTTATAATGAAGATGTCACTTTTTTTCTGGACATTAGTTATTGTGGCTTCAATTCCTTCTTCTTTATTTTCCTTTAGCTTCGCATCTAGTACGCCATCAACTTGATTTACCAACTCTATATCTCTTTGATTAAAAGGATACTTTTTGATTTTCTCATCAACTTTAAAAGTAAAGCTAATCAACGCTTCTTGTTTTCCGGCGCCAGCATCTGAAAATTGATCAGCAGCAGTTTTTTTAAAGCCATTTCCCAAAGACATTATCGTAATAACAGAAGAAATACCGATGATTATACCTATCATTGTAAATATATTTCTACCTTTATTTTTCAATATTGATTTAAAAGCTATTGTAAAAATATTTAAAACTTTCCTCATTTAATCACCTCTTCATGTTG
Source organism: Staphylococcus sp. FSL W8-0056 (assembly GCF_037963075.1). Lineage (NCBI taxonomy): Bacteria > Bacillati > Bacillota > Bacilli > Caryophanales > Staphylococcaceae > Staphylococcus > Staphylococcus sp. FSL W8-0056. The sequence continues at coordinate 2,660,439 of NZ_CP150142.1, read as the reverse complement.
TATACGACCATCCAAAATATGAATTATTCGATCAGCTTTTTCTGCTACTTTACGATCATGTGTGACTAAAATAATTGTAGTATGATTATCTCGGTTTAATGATGTAAATATGTCCATAATAATTTTAGATGTATCTGAATCCAAAGCACCCGTTGGCTCATCTGCAATAATAAACTTTGGATTATTTATAATGGCTCGCGCAATTGCAACACGTTGTTGTTGACCGCCTGATAGTTTACTAGGAGTAAAATCACCTTTGCCATCTAGGCCTACAGCACTGAGCACAGTCATAACTTTATTCTTTCGTTCTATCGTATTCATATTTGTATATACCAGTGGCATACTTATATTTTCTAAAATAGTATTATTATGAATTAGTTTAAAATTTTGAAAAACAAATCCAACTGTTTTATTTCTTATGTTTGCCAATTGATTATCAGATTGTGTCTGATAATTACTTCCTTCAAACAAATATTCACCATGATACTCTCGATCTATAAATCCTAAGATATTAATCAGTGTGCTCTTCCCTGAGCCTGATGGTCCCATAATCGCTATGAATTCACCTGCATTGATATGTATATTAATGTCTTTTAAAACTCGAATATTTTTATCACCGTTTTTAAAAGTCCTATAAACATTCTTTAATTCTATCATGACGAAATCTCAACCTTATCACCATCATTCATTGTACTTTTAGGTTGTTTAATTAACTTGTCTCCAGGTTTTAACCCCTTTTCTACAATAATGTCACCATTGATTCTTTTTATACGAATATTCCGTTTTTCCACAATACTATTTTTATTAACAATAAAAACATTATTGCCTTTTGTTAATACTGATTTAGGTATTTTAATCGCATTTAATGGGACTTTAATTTCCAACGAATAACCTGCACGTATTGGTAGACTAAGATCATCAATTATAACTCCATACTTTGATAATTCAGAGTTGTTATTACTCTTAAATATTGGAGATGCCGAAATCGATTTTGAATTTGCTAATTCCCCATCGTTGTTACTTTCTGGTAAATGCAGGGCATCATTTTCGTGAAGACTTAAATTCTCTTCATAACTAATAGGCAACTCAGAGATTTGTTTTATAATCCCCGCTCCTGTTTTACCCGTACTCGTAATACTTAAGTTAACTTTGTCTCCTTTTTTGACTTTGTTTAAATCAAACTCCGTAACAGACGTTTTAATATGAGACTCCTTTGAAATGAGATACAGTATAGGTTGATTATCACTGTCATTATCTATATTCTTGATCATAATCTTGCCATCAAATGATGCATACATACTATCCCTATTTTGACTATCATACTGATACAATTGCTGTTGAGCTTCATATAATGTCTGCTTATATTCAATTAACTTCTTCTGTATCTCTCGATTGTTTAAACCTTTAGTAATGTTTAAATAAACTTCTGTAATAATATGTTGAGTATCATTTATCTTATCAACAAGTTGCTGTCGTTTATTACTATTTATTTTATAATTAATTAACATGTCTCCTTTTTTGACTGTTTGCCCGTCCGCTACTTGCACACCCAAATATGTTCCAACCTGATTATTTTTATAATATGTTTTAACTTCACGTGGATATGCCTTACCTTGTAAATCTAATTGTCTTTCTTTTTCAACCGTATATGTATTGTATGCTTCTTTACTCTCAGTTCCATAGTTAAAATGTTTCAAAATTTGTGATATCGTAATCAATACTAATAATACACAAATAACAATTAGCCATTTCCTTTTACGCCTCAATTTATGTCCTCCTATAAATGTTAAATACTCTTCAAACCATTTTTTATACTTAGTTTTAATAAAATATATTTTTTATATTATTTTTATGATAAAATATAGGAGAATTATATCATTAGGAGGTCTATATGTCATTATCAAAACTACCTTTGTTTAATCACTTTGCAAATATCCGCATTCAACCAAAGTTAATCATTAAGCTGTTTCTGACTTTGATAATAATTGTTACATATACATTTGTTAGTGGACTATCTGTGGACTATAAAAAGTTATTGAGTGAAGCAGGACTCTCAGAGACATCATTAGCACAAATAAAAATTTTTAGTCAAATTAGTATTTTTTTCTCAAGAGTTTTCAGCGTATTATTTACATTTTTAATCATTCTAGTTATCTCTAGAATTATGCGCTCAGATGCTAATACAAAATCTATATTCTCTGCAACGTTAAGCTACATACTGTTTACAAATGCTATTAGTTTAATTATACTTACCATCCAAATAAGTGCCGGTTTATCATTAATTGACTATTCTATTACTAGTTTAAATATTTTTGCTAAAGGAAATCGCATTCTGGGTACTTTCGACTTACAATTTTTTGTACAAGCATACATACTTACAGTCATGCTAATTGGTACGTCGAAACTTTCTATACGAGCATCCACTATTTGGGGTATTATATATCTTATTTTAATTATCACTTTTTCTTTGATTAGTATTAGCATTCAGTGATATTTTCAGATAAAATGTCTCTATTAATTAATAAGTTTAAAACAAGGAACATTCGTTATATTCTTGATAAGATGAATTTAACAAATGAGCCTTTTCTAATGAAATAATAATGCCCCCTACACTAATCTAGCGAGGGGGCTGAATCATTACACACCGTATTTTTCAGTTGTTTCTGCCACGAAAGATTCAATGGCTTTTCTTGCTTTACGCTTTTCTTTCAATGGCAAATCACCAATCATTTTTTTAAGGTGATGTGGGTTTACAACACCACTATACTGGTAGTCATTTGAAATTGTTTTTAGGGCTTGTTCATCGATAGATCTCTCTCCAGCAAATCCTTTGAACTCCGCTTCTTTTTTAATACTTTCGAAATTAACATATTCTTGATCGATATCATCATCCTTATTTAAAGAAGGTACAACATTGTCGATGAATTCTCTAATTAGATCTCGTTTTAACCTCAATGTCGGATCATCTGCATGATCTAAAATGCGTCTAATTTGTTCTTGGTTACGACGTTGTTCCGCTTTGTCTTCAAGATCAATTTGTCTCAATATATTCATAATATAATTCACATTAATCGTATCATTACGCATCATTTCTATTTCGAAATCAATATCATTTAAAATGGATACTTTATTTTTCTCAGCCGTCGCTCTTTTTACTTGATCGTACACAGCTAAATATTTACTTTTATAGTCTTCATTCTCTTGTTCATCCATTCCAATTTCATCAATTGTAAACTCAAACTCGTCAAATGCTTTTAAACGTAATATTATTTTAGCTAATAAACGATAAGCTTCAACAAAGCGCTTTAGCTCTTCTTCATCTTGAATGTCATCAACCATGTGTGGTGTCGGCACAATCATTTTAAGCTCACGATAAGCGTCCATAAATTCTTTTTTATACTCTTCATAACTGCGCATTAAAATTGTATCCGTATCATTTGTTTGTGAGAATACTCTCAGTGCATCGTCTGTCTCTTTTTTCAAGTCACGATAGTTTACAATTTTACCAAATGGCTTTGATTCTTTTTCAACCCTATTTGTACGTGAATACGCTTGAATTAAATCATGATACATTAAATTCTTATCAACATATAAAGTGTTCAGTACTTTACTATCAAAACCAGTTAAGAACATATTAACAACGATTAAGATATCAATTTTACTATCTTTAACGCCCTTTTTAACGTTTTTTGAAATATGATTAAAATACTCATTAGTTGTGTCTGTTGAAAAATTCGTCTCGAACTTTTTATTATAATCACTAATCATTATCTCTAATTTTTCACGTGAATGATATGGCACTTCACCATCACGATCATCTTCATTAGGTTTAAACGTAAATATACCAGCTATCGTTAACGGTTGTTCCAACTTTTTGTTAAGTCGCTTAAATGTCTCATAATATTTAATAAGCGCGTGAATACTTTGGACTGTAAATATACTTGAATATTGACGATTACGTGTATATTTATCATGATTATTGATGATATGTCGTGTTACTAATTCCACACGTTTATCCGCTAACCATACTTCTTCCGTATCAATTGCTTCAACCATGCTGTTATCTTCTGCTTTTAAAGCTTTATTTTTAAAAGTATTAATATAGTCAACTGAGAAACCAAGTACATTACCATCATGAATGGCATCTCTAATTAAATACGTATGTAAGCATCTACCGAAAATATCTGCAGTTGTTCTACCATCTTGACTACTATTTTCTGGAAAACGTGGCGTACCAGTGAATCCAAAGTATTGGGCATTTTTGAAATGTTGTTTAACTAGACGATGCATGTCACCAAATTGACTGCGATGACACTCATCAATAATAAATACAACTTTATTCGTTTTATACTGTTCTAATAAATGGGCATTCCCTTGAATCGCTTTAGCCATTTTTTGAATCGTCGTTACAATAAGTGGCAAACTTTTATCATTTAGTTGGCGTACCAGTTGCGAGGTATTAAAAGTTTTGTCTACAGCACCCTTAGCAAATTTATTAAATTCCTCTTCTGTTTGACTATCCAAGTCTTTACGGTCAACCAAAAAGATAACTTTCTTAATGTCATCTTGCTGTGATAAAATCTGACTCGCTTTAAAAGAAGTCAATGTCTTACCACTTCCAGTTGTATGCCATACATATCCATTATTCCCTGTCTCAGTCGCTTGTTGAATAAGTGCTTCTACCGCATACACTTGATACGGACGCATTGCCATCAGTATTCTATCTGTTTCATTAATAATCATATAGCGCGATATCATCTTAGCTAATTGACAGGGTCTCATAAACGACTCAGCAAATGATTGTAATGTATTGATTCGGTTATTCTGTTTATCACTCCAATAAAACATGTGACTCTTCAATAGTTCGCTATCATTATTAGAAAAGTATCGCGTTTCAACACCATTACTAATGATAAACATTTGTATGTAGCGGAATAAGCCTGTGTAATTTTGTTTGCGGTAACGTTTTACTTGGTTAAACGCCTCATTAATATCAATACCTCGACGTTTCAATTCAACTTGGACAAGGGGTAGTCCGTTGATTAATATCGTTACATCATAACGTGCTTTATATGTATCCTCGACAGATACTTGATTCGTCACTTGAAACTTATTTTTACACCAACTTTTCTTATCTAAAAACGACAAATAAATCTCAGACTCATCATCACGTCTAAGTGGTAATTTATCACGTAAAATACGGGCACTCTCGAAAATACTTTTCCCATCAATCATCGTTAACAGACGTTGAAATTCTTTATCTGTTAAGGGATTGCCTTCTAATTTGTCCGCATGACGCTCATTTAAAATCGTTCTAAAATTATCAAGCAATTGCTTATTATCACGTATCGTTACTCTTTCGTAACCCAATTGTTCAAGTTGATTCATCATTTCATTTTCTAATGCGTATTCACTTTGGTATGCCATTCATATCCCCTTCCATACACTTTCTATTGCTCTAAATATATCATAAACTTTAATGAAAAATGTTTGTTTTTTATCTTCAAACGTAAATTTATTCTAATTTTATTGTCTTATCTTTTAATATTTGTCTTTGAGGTAAGTCGTATACTAAAATTTGAATACAAATAATCAAATCATTGATAAATTTTTTGTCTACGATTAATGGAGGGACTTGAATGGTGTTAATTACCTATCAAATCATTTTATTTTTTATTATTAGTCTAAGTTACTATTTAACTTTAAATCATTACATGGCAGTCACTGTAGGTAACTTCACTTCAATATTCGGCATGTTCGCAGCCATACTCTTTATGTACTACTACCTACTCTATAAAAGTCCCGAATACAATCAACGCAAACGATTTAAACATTTCATTCATATCACTAATTTGATAATAATTGCTTTTAGCACCTTCGTATTAGTTCATTTAGCATTAAAATTATTCTTCAGCATTTAATTTCCATCTATGAAAAAAGCAAAGCTCAAACCTGAACTTTGCTTTAATTTGTCACGCCTTTATCATTTTCAAAATAGCCTCTATGCCAGTTTTACAAACTTGTAGCAACAATTTTTCATCAAACAACTGAATCACATCAAAAACTTCAATTGTTTACGTTGCAACTAACTTTATATTAGAACGCTCACAATATCTAATGTTTAAAATCTATCGTCGCAAGATGCTTCCGGTAATTATCAAGTGCCATTTTCGATTGGGTTATACAATCTAGAATCGCATGATAATTTAATGCTACAAATCGATAGTACAATATATCTACCGTGAATAACTGTGCAAATAGTGAAGTTGTAGCCGCCATACGCATTTCATTTTCATCAGTTCTGCCATAAATCAATGCATAGTCTGCAATTTGAGCCACTGGATTATTAGCTGTACTAGATATAGTTATGATGGGAATACTGTAATGTGTGGCCACCTGTGCAATTGACTGCAATTCACTATGACTACCTTGATTCGTCACAAAAATCATGCAATCTCTATCATCATGCGTCGCAAATGTTGACACAAGTAAATGCGTTTCATGTAATAACCTGACATTTAAGCCAATACGAGATAACTTTTGAAAAAGATCACCAATAGTCAAACTCGATGCGCCAAATCCAAATAAAAATATTGTCCTGGCATTTTTCAACACATCACAAATTGCATCAATTTGCGCATCCATAATATTAGTAGCTACAAATCGCATCGTATTCGTTGCTCTAGCAATCATTTTATTTTTCAAAGTTTCTACAGATTCATTTTCAATCAATTCTAAATGTGGATTGGTTGCAATATCTTCGGGTAAGTATCGAGATATCGCAATCTTTAGCTCTTGAAAACCTTGATGTGTCATTTTCCGACTAAATCTAACAATTGATGCTGTACTAACATTCGTAACATCTGCCAAATCATTCACCGTCATATCAATGATTTTATGTGGATTCTTTAAAATGTAATCAGCGATTATCTTTTCTGTCTTCGTAAAATCACTCAACTGTTTATCAATGCGATATAAAATATTTGTCATCATTAATCACCCAACAAATCTGTCTGTCGCATCGCCTTTGTCGTTCCAAATAAATATGTACAAACGAATCCACCAGCATATGCAGCAAGTAATCCTGCAATATAACCTAAATACATATTATCTGAGATTAATGGTAAGAGTGACACACCACTTGGGCCTATTGCTTTGGCACCAATATGTCCAATTCCACCTATTACAGCGCCACCAATACCACCACCAATACAAGCAGTTAAGAAAGGTCGACCTAATGGCAAAGTCACACCATAGATTAATGGTTCTCCGATACCTAGGAAACCAACTGGCAATGCACCTTTTAAAGTATTACGTAATGTTGTGTTGCGTTTACATCTTACCCAAAGTGCTAATGCGGCACCTACTTGTCCAGCACCAGCCATCGCTGCAATTGGCAATAAGTAAGTAGCACCAGATTGGTTAATCATTTCTATATGAATTGGCGTAAAAATATGATGAAGCCCTAACATAACTAACGGTAGGAAGCTTGCTCCAATGATAAATCCACTAAATACGCCACCAATACTAATAATTCCGTTAACTACTGAAACTAAACTGTCTGAAACAAAACCTGCTAATGGCATAAAGATAAAGATAGTTAATAGTCCTACAATCAACAATGCAATAGTCGGCGTTACAATAATATCAATCGCATTTGGCACAATTTTATGCAATCTCTTTTCGACAATACTTAAAATCCAAACGGCAAAAATAACGCCAATAATTCCACCTTGTCCAGGTTGCAATGGTTCTCCAGTGAAGACATTCATTAAAATATTTTTACCAGCAATACCCGTTAATAACGTTGTACCACCAATCACGCCACCAAGTCCTGGTGTTGCACCAAATTCTTTAGCCGCATTAATACCAGTAAAAATAGCTAAGTATGCTAACATACCGTCTTTAATGACATTGAATACTGTTATAAGTTGCGTAATCCAAGCACCTGAAATATAGCCTGCCACCATTAAGTTACTCAGTACTGCTGCAATACCACCAATTAATCCAGCTCCAATAAATGCAGGAATCAACGGTATAAAGATATTGGCAATTGATTTCAATACTTTATTCAACTTACCATTCTTTTGTTTTGCTTTATGTGCTTCTTTATTCGCCTTTGCTTTATCAGCTGCATATGATTTATAGTCCATTTTTTCACTATCATTGTGATGGTGTGGTATTGGGTCACCTAGTTTAACACCACTTAATTCCGCCATATGATTAGCCACTTTATTGACTGTACCAGGTCCAACCACAACTTGAATGCGTTCATCGTGTATAACACCCATGACACCATCAATATGCCTTAGTTCTTGGTCATCTACTTTATTTTCATCTAATACTTTAATACGCACACGTGTCATGCAGTTCATGACACTATCTATATTATCCATACCACCTACTGCAGCAATAATTCGTTCTGCAAGTTGTTGTTCTTTGGTCATTTAAATCCCTCCTAAGGTTGTCTATCTCTGATTGCTCGTTTAACAATGTCACCATTGTTTAATAACCGTCTTGTTGCTTCTTCCTTAGAAATGCCACACATACCCATAACTGTCGCAACTTTCACATCATGCTCAGATACCTGATATAACGCCATTGCTTCATCATATGTGATAGCACATATTTCTTGAATAATACGCACTGAACGGTCGATCAGTTTTTGATTGGTTGCTTTAACATCAATCATGAGGTTATCGTAAACTTTTCCGACACCAACCATTGTGATGGTTGAAATCATATTTAAAATTAACTTTTGTGCTGTACCAGACTTTAAACGTGTTGAACCAGTTAATACTTCTGGACCAACTTTAACTTCTACTGGATACTGCGCAATTTCACTTATAACTGCATGTTCATTGCATGAAATAGATACTGTTGTAGCACCGATTGTGTTAGCAAATGTTAAACCGCCTATAACATATGGCGTTTTGCCACTCGCGGCAATTCCTATAACGACATCTTTTGATGTTAAATCTATATTTTTCAAATCTTCTTCCGCTAATTTTTTGTGATCTTCCGCACCTTCTACAGCCATCGTCATAGCATGTTGTCCACCAGCAATAATACCTATAATTTCATGAGGGTCAGTATTGAATGTAGGTACACACTCCGCTGCATCTAAGACACCCAATCTTCCACTTGTACCTGCACCGATATAGATCAATCGTCCACCCTTTTTATACTGTGCAATTGTTTTTTTTATTACTTTTGTCAATTGTGGTATTGCCTTTCGAACTGCTAACGGGACTTGCTGATCTTCTTTATTCATCGTAATTAAAGCCTCTTCCACAGTCATTTCATCAAGATGCATCGTCGCTTCATTACGCGCTTCGGTCGTACTATTTTCCATCACTTCTTACACTCCCTAGTTTTTTGAAAATCAAATGTATCATTCGGCTCGATACAACTTAACAGTGGTAAGTCTTCTTTAATAATTTGTGCAACAACATTCACATTGTCATGTGCACTAAGCGTTTGTCTCACAATTTGCATTTCGCCTTGATAACGTCCGTTATTCAAATTATCAACGGTTACTGAACCAATGCGTCGTTGCGTCGTAAACTGTGGTTGAATCGAATGTGGACATATTTGTCTTGACGTTTCCGAACGAATGACATTTTCCGGATTATCCGGGCGTACTTTATGACACATATCGAAAAGGTAAGTCACTGTCGTATCAAACACTTCTTCAATACATAACGTGAAATGCCTATGCTTGCAAAAATCTATAAGTTGTTTTGCCTGCCTCATTTCAATCAATGAGTCTCCAACTAACACTTCAGATACACCAGTTTCTTGTAATAATTTAGCTGCAACGACAGGATGACTATGTCTCGTTGCTTCAATTGTTGGCAAGCCTTTATGCAAAGGACCTCGCAAACCACTCCCTACAATAAAACCATATATTTGTGCCTTTGGATTAAATTGATAAATGAGTTCATTTTTCTTATTGACCAAGTCAACAGATAATCCCGTATCTGGTCTTGGATAATAGTTATGACAAAATGAAAGTAATGTAAAATCATTCAATTGTTGATGTAAGCTTGTTAACAATTCCCGGGAAATAATACTTGCATTCAAACAGCACTTTAAACCCTGTGCCATTATCGCTTCGATTGCCTCAATTGATGTACTATGATCGATACGAATCATAAATTGTGCATCATATTGTCGAAGATGCTCATAAAAAGATGGTGTTAAAATAGATGGATTAGCATCTATGAGGTAAGTCACTTGTTCATATTTTAATAAATTGAGTAGTTTTGTGAAATAATGATATTTTGTCTCGTCATCTTCTTCTGGTATTTGTACAGATGTAAAAATCATTTGGTAACCTTGTTTAATCATTCGCTTAATATACGCTTCATCTAAAGGTTGTCCTAAATACACTGAAAAGCCTGTCAAAGTAGCCCTCCTTATCAATATAATTATTAGGAAAATATAGTTGAGTTGTGTAATCGCTTACATTTTACTATAAGAGAAAACACATTACAATATTAATCAGTTAAAGCCTGTTCATTGTAATAATCTTACATATTTCTGTCACAAGTTAATTATTACACCATCAAAGATTATCCTTTCTTTTAAGTGCTGATAATAGCTGCTACTGCTGGATTATTACAACAACTTTTATACATTTTATTCAGGATTATCTTATATTATGTTTTAATAATAATCTGTGAACATTTAAGAGATTTGAAATTGAATTTAATAATTGTATTGAAAACGCATACTTCACCATGCTAAAATAGGAGTCGCAAACAAATAAGATTCAATAAGATGTGATGGTAAGCTAGATAAACTAACGTATCAGTTTTATATACTACTTAGTCAATTGCTTCTTTTACATTAATTACATACACCAACGTGTTACTAAGTAAGATTAGGCATGAGTTAAATTAAGCTGTGATGGTTACCAACACAGTCTATTTGCTCGTGTCTTTTTTATTGAATCTTAAATATTACATACAACTTTGGAGGTTGGACAAGTGAGGAAGAAACTTTTCGGTCAATTGCAACGTATTGGTAAAGCGCTAATGTTACCTGTTGCAATTTTACCAGCAGCGGGTCTGTTATTAGCTATCGGTACAGCTATACAAGGCGAAGCATTACAACACTACTTGCCGTTTATACAAAATGGTGGCGTTCAAAATGTCGCTAAATTAATGACAGCTGCCGGTAGTATTATTTTTGAAAACTTACCTATGATTTTCGCATTAGGTGTCGCAATCGGATTAGCTGGCGGTGATGGCGTAGCAGCTATCGCAGCATTCGTCGGTTACATAATCATGAACAAAACAATGGGCGACTTTTTACAAGTTACACCTAAAAATGTTACTGATCCAGCGAGTGGTTACGCTAGCATTTTAGGTATTCCAACATTACAAACAGGTGTGTTCGGCGGTATTATTATCGGGGCCCTGGCAGCTTGGTGTTATAACAAGTTCTATAACATTAACTTACCATCTTATTTAGGTTTCTTCGCTGGTAAGCGTTTCGTACCTATTATGATGGCTACAACATCATTTATTTTAGCATTTCCAATGGCATTAATTTGGCCAACGATTCAATCAGGATTAAATGCATTCAGTACAGGATTATTAGATTCAAATACTGGTGTTGCCGTATTCTTATTTGGTTTCATCAAGCGTTTATTAATTCCATTCGGTCTACATCACATTTTCCACGCACCGTTCTGGTTCGAGTTTGGTTCATGGAAAAATGCAGCTGGTGAAATTATTCACGGTGACCAACGTATCTTTATCGAACAAATTCGTGAAGGCGCACATTTGACAGCTGGTAAATTCATGCAAGGTGAATTCCCTGTTATGATGTTCGGTTTACCTGCAGCAGCTTTAGCAATTTATCACACAGCTAAACCTGAAAATAAGAAAGTAGTAGCAGGTTTAATGGGTTCTGCTGCTTTAACATCATTCTTAACTGGTATTACAGAACCTTTAGAATTCTCATTCTTATTCGTAGCACCATTATTATTCTTTATTCACGCAGTACTTGATGGTTTATCATTCTTAACATTGTACTTATTGGATGTTCACTTAGGTTATACTTTCTCAGGTGGTTTCATCGACTACGTTTTACTTGGCGTACTACCTAATAAGACACAATGGTGGTTAGTCATTCCTGTAGGTCTTGTATACGCAGTTATTTACTACTTCGTATTCCGATTCTTAATTGTAAAATTAAAATACAAAACACCAGGTCGTGAAGATAAGCAATCACAAGCTGTTACTGCTTCAGCAACTGAATTACCATATGCAGTATTAGAAGCTATGGGTGGCAAAGCAAACATTAAACATTTAGACGCTTGTATCACACGTCTACGTGTTGAAGTTAACGACAAATCTAAAGTTGATGTTCCTGGTTTGAAAGATTTAGGCGCATCTGGTGTATTAGAAGTCGGCAATAATATGCAAGCAATTTTTGGTCCTAAATCTGACCAAATCAAACATGAAATGCAACAGATTATGAATGGTCAAGTAGTAGAAAACCCTACTACTATGGAAGACGATAAAGACGAAACTGTTGTTGTTGCAGAAGATAAATCTGCAACAAGCGAATTGAGCCATATCGTTCATGCACCATTAACTGGTGAAGTAACACCTTTATCAGAAGTGCCTGATCAAGTGTTCAGCGAAAAAATGATGGGTGACGGTATCGCTATTAAACCTTCACAAGGTGAAGTTCGTGCACCATTCAACGGTAAAATACAAATGATTTTCCCAACAAAACATGCAATTGGTCTTGTATCAGATAGTGGTTTAGAACTATTAATCCACATCGGTTTAGACACTGTTAAATTAAACGGAGAAGGCTTTACTTTACATGTTGAGGAAGGTCAAGAAGTTAAACAAGGTGATTTATTAATCAACTTTGATTTAGACTACATCCGCAATCATGCAAAGAGTGATATTACGCCTATTATCGTGACACAAGGAAACATTACAAACCTTGATTTTAAACAAGGTGAACATGGCAACATTTCATTTGGCGATCAATTATTTGAAGCTAAATAATGCTTACTATAAACAGGTGCGTATACCTTCATAAGGTGACGCGCCTGTTTTTTCTTTGCTATTGTATTTTGCGGCATCATTGATAGTTCGCTCTCCCCTTAAATTTTGAATTTTAAGATCATCAATTTAAGCCCCCCTTCATACTCATTTCCTAAAAAGTATTAATTGTTCACTATTGTTAGCGTTTTCACAACAAAGTCAACTTCCTTGACCTTACACTGTATTCGAGGCTATCATTTTAAGTGTAAATATAGAGAAAAGGTGGTTTTTTTATGAAACAACGCATTGGAGCTTACTTAATTGACGCTTTTCATCGAGCAGGCGTCGATAAAATTTTTGGTGTTCCTGGTGATTTTAATCTCGCTTTTCTAGACGATATTATCAGCAATCCCAATGTAGATTGGGTAGGAAATACAAATGAATTAAACGCAAGTTACGCAGCGGACGGTTATGCCCGTCTTAATGGACTCGCTGCATTAGTTACTACATTTGGTGTTGGCGAATTAAGTGCCGTCAACGGTATCGCAGGTTCATATGCTGAACGCATACCTGTCATTGCGATTACAGGTGCGCCGACACGTGCTGTTGAACAAGCCGGTAAATATGTACATCACTCACTTGGTGAAGGTACATTTGACGACTACCGAAAAATGTTTGCACATATAACCGTTGCACAAGGTTATATCACACCTGAAAATGCAACAACCGAAATACCACGTTTAATTAATACAGCAATCGCCGAAAGACGCCCAGTTCATTTACATTTACCAATCGATGTCGCAATCTCTGAAATTGAGATACCGACACCATTTGAAGTGACGGCAACTAAAGATACGGATGCATCAACATATATAGAGTTATTAGCAACTAAACTGCATCAAGCGAAGCAGCCTATCATCATTACTGGACATGAAATTAACAGTTTTCACCTCCATCAAGAATTAGAAGATTTTGTAAATCAAACACAGATACCAGTAGCACAACTTTCATTAGGAAAAGGTGCTTTTAATGAGGAAAATCCATATTATATGGGTATTTACGACGGGAAAATTGCCGAAGATAAAATACGAGATTATGTGGACAACAGCGATTTAATTTTAAATATTGGAGCCAAATTAACAGATTCAGCAACAGCAGGATTTTCATACCAATTCAATATCGATGATGTCGTTATGTTAAATCATCACAATATCAAAATTGATGATGTTACAAATGATGAAATATCTCTACCATCGTTGTTAAAACAGTTATCCAATATTTCATATACGAACAGTGCAACGTTCCCTGCGTATCATCGTCCAACATCACCCGATTATACTGTTGGCACAGAACCATTAACACAACAAACTTATTTTAAAATGATGCAAAATTTCTTAAAACCAAATGATGTCATTATTGCTGATCAAGGTACATCATTCTTTGGTGCTTATGATTTAGCATTATACAAAAACAATACTTTTATAGGGCAACCGTTATGGGGTTCTATCGGCTATACATTACCTGCAACATTAGGTTCACAATTAGCAGACAAAGATCGTCGTAACTTATTATTAATTGGTGATGGCTCATTGCAACTAACTGTTCAAGCTATTTCAACTATGATTAGACAGCATATTAAACCGGTATTATTTGTGATTAATAATGACGGCTATACGGTAGAACGACTTATTCACGGCATGTATGAACCTTATAATGAAATTCACATGTGGGATTATAAAGCTTTACCAGCTGTATTTGGTGGTAAAAATGTTGAAATTCATGACGTTGAATCATCAAAAGATTTACAAGACACGTTTAATGCAATTAATGGTCATCCCGATGTGATGCATTTTGTCGAAGTCAAAATGTCTGTCGAAGACGCACCGAAGAAACTGATCGATATCGCTAAAGCTTTTTCACAACAAAATAAATAATTTCATCGTATACAGGGTATAAGTTTAAGCGAATACTTTATTAAACGAAAAGGACTCTGATATAAGATGATTAATTTTAATAAAACCGCTTTAGTGTTAATCGACCTGCAAGAAGGTATACTTAAGATGGATTATGCGCCACATACAGCTGAAAATGTCGTTCAAAACGCTAATAAATTAATAGATGTTTTTAGAAAAAACAATGGCTTTATCGCTTTTGTTCGCGTGAATTTCTATGATGGTAAAGATGTATTGCAACCAAATGCAATGATCTCATTACCACCAAAAGAAGGCGACGACTACAGTCGTTTCCATCATTTATTAGACAAGAGAGATGACGATTTTGTCATAGACAAACGACATTTTAGTGCATTTGTAGGAACAGATTTGGACTTACAATTGCGACGTCGAGGAATTGATACGATTGTTCTTGGTGGTGTCGCAACGCATATTGGCGTAGATACGACAGCGCGAGATGCCTATCAATTAAACTACAATCAGTTTTTTGTTACAGATATGATGAGTGCACAAAACGAAACGCTACATCAATTTCCAATAGATAATGTATTCCCATTAATGGGACAAACAATAACTACAAACGACTTTCTAAATATATTGAACTAAACATACACTTACCCCCTTCGATCATGTTGAAGGGGGTATCTTTATTTTACAAAGTATTAATACGTCGGGTTGTCTAACCTCCTATCTATAAACTTAGCCTATATCTATTAAATCGTTCTTAACTTACGCCCCTACTACATAAAAAACAGTATTTATTCCGGAATTTTCAAAAAATTTAGTATTTATTACAAAATTATGTATCACTTTAGGTTTAATTTTTGATATTATCTTAATTAAGTAGATTTTTATAAGTTCTAAAAAGGAGAACAAATACATATATGAAGAAGAAACTAACATTTAAAGAAAACATGTTTATAGGTTCTATGTTATTTGGTTTATTCTTTGGTGCCGGCAATCTTATCTTCCCAATACACTTGGGTCAAGCTGCTGGTTCTAACGTTTTTATCGCTAACTTAGGATTTTTAATTACAGCAATTGGCTTACCATTTCTAGGTATCATTGCTATTGGCATTTCAAAGACATCTGGTTTATTTGAAATTGCATCGCGTGTTAATAAAACATATGCTTACATTTTCACGATTGCCTTATATCTAGTTATCGGACCATTTTTCGCCTTACCTAGACTGGCAACGACATCATTTGAAATTGCATTTTCGCCATTTTTATCACCAAAGCAAATCACTTTATATTTATTTATTTTTAGCTTCGTCTTCTTTGTGATTGCATGGTTTTTTGCGAGAAAGCCATCAAGAATTTTAGAATATATCGGTAAATTTTTAAATCCGGTATTCTTAGTATTATTAGCAATTATTTTATTATTTGCTTTTATCCATCCATTAGGTGGCATATCTGATGCACCTATTAGTAAACAATATCAATCACATGCCTTATTTAACGGCTTTTTAGATGGATACAATACCTTAGATGCGCTAGCGTCATTGGCATTTGGTATCATCATTGTTGCAACGATTAAAAAGTTAGGTATCGAAAATCCAACTGATATCGCTAAAGAAACAATTAAGTCTGGTACTATCAGTATCATTATGATGGGGATTATTTATACCCTACTAGCAATCATGGGTACATTAAGTATTGGTCATTTCAAACTTAGTGAAAATGGTGGTATTGCCTTAGCGCAAATTACGCAATACTACTTAGGTAACTACGGTATCGTCCTGTTGTCACTTATCGTTATGGTTGCTTGTTTAAAAACAGCCATCGGTTTGATTACGGCATTTTCAGAAACATTCGAACACCTTTTCCCTAAAATGAATTACCTAGCGATTGCAACAGTTGTAAGCTTTATTTCGTTCTTATTCGCGAATGTTGGCTTAACTAAGATTATTATGTACTCAGTCCCAGTGTTAATGTTCTTATATCCATTAGCAATTGCCTTGATTGTACTAACATTATTTAGTAGCAAATTCCATCATTCAAAAATTATTTATCAATGTACCATTTTCTTTACAATGATTGCTGCATTAGTAGATGGATTAAAAGCTAGTCCAGAGTTCATTTCAAGCACATCATTCTCACAAACTTTGATTAATTTCAGCCAAAAATATTTACCATTATCAGACATTGGTATGGGCTGGGTTGTTCTCAGTTTGATTGGTTTCATTATCGGCTTCATTATTTATAAAATTAAGCATCGTAAAATTCCATAAGCATAATACTATGCCACAGTCATATGTTAAACATATGCTTGTGGCATTTTTTATTCATACTACATTAAACTGCAATCGTATACATACATATCACTGATTATCCACAAAAAATATTAGTACTTTCATTTTACAAATCACATTAATACAAACACAACCTTATCTTTATATTATTAAATTTACATTTGACACTTATATTGAACAACTGTAATATATTAATATTAATTCTTTAAATTGTATAAATATAAAGGAGGGAGACCGATGAATTCAATCATTGAATTAACTGATTATTATAGCTCTAATAATTATGCACCACTTAAGCTTGTCATTTCTAAAGGTAAAGGTGTCAAAGTTTGGGATACTGATGGCAAACAATATATAGATTGCATTTCGGGTTTTTCAGTTGCAAACCAAGGCCATTGTCATCCAACAATTGTTAAAGCGATGACAGAACAAGCTTCAAAGTTGTCTATCATTTCACGTGTCCTTTATAGTGACAATCTCGGGAAATGGGAAGAAAAAATTTGTCATCTTGCTAAGAAAGACAAAGTACTCTCCCTTAACTCTGGTACTGAAGCTGTTGAAGCAGCCATTAAAATTGCTAGAAAATGGGGCTCTGAAGTTAAAGGCATTACTGACGGACAAGTTGAAATCATCGCTATGAATAACAATTTTCACGGTCGTACACTTGGCTCATTATCACTATCTAACCACGACGCATATAAAGCAGGATTTCACCCCCTACTTCAAGGCACTACAACTGTAGATTTTGGAGACATTGAACAATTAACACAAGCTATTTCACCGAATACAGCAGCAATTATTTTGGAACCAATTCAAGGTGAAGGTGGCGTTAATATACCACCGAAAGGATATATTCAAGCTGTGCGTCAACTATGTGATAAACATCAAATATTAATGATTGCAGATGAAATTCAAGTTGGTCTTGGTAGAACTGGGAAATGGTTTGCGATGGAATGGGAACAAGTTGTTCCAGACATTTATATTTTAGGTAAGGCATTGGGTGGCGGCTTATACCCTGTATCTGCTGTACTTGCAAATAATGATGTCATGCGTGTTCTAACACCAGGTACACATGGTTCAACATTTGGTGGTAACCCTTTAGCCATTGCAATATCGACGGCAGCGCTTGATGTACTTAAAGATGAACAACTGGTTGAACGATCAGAACGCTTAGGTTCATTTTTATTAAAAGCGTTGCTACAACTTAAACATCCTAGTATTAAAGAAATTAGAGGTCGTGGTTTATTTATAGGCATAGAGCTTAACACAGATGCTGCACCTTTTGTGGATCAACTGATTCAACGTGGAATCTTATGCAAAGACACGCATCGTACTATCATTCGATTGTCTCCACCTCTAGTTATTGATAAAGAGGAAATCCATCAAATTGTTGCAGCTTTTCAAGACGTTTTTAAAAATTAACAATTAATCATTTATATATGACATAGGAGGGATTCATGATGATTAAAGTAGGTATCGTTGGCGGTAGCGGTTATGGCGCAATTGAATTAATTCGATTGTTACAAACACATCCTCATGTAACGATTGCACACATCTACTCACATTCAAAAGTAGATGAACCGTTGAAATTAACATTTCCACATTTACAACATATTATGCAACATTTCGAAGCACTTACAGTGGACAATAATGACTGTGATGTAATTTTCTTTGCGACACCAGCACCCGTAAGTAAAACATGTATCCCTCCCTTAGTAGAAAAAGGTATTCATGTTATCGATTTATCTGGCGCATTTAGAATTAAGAATCGTGAAATATATGAAGCATATTACAAAGAAACTGCTGCAGCACAAGATGATTTGAATCATGCTATTTACAGCATTTCAGAATGGCAATCGTTTGATAACAATGGAACGAAGCTCATTTCTAATCCTGGCTGTTTCCCTACAGCAACATTATTAGCATTACATCCACTTATTAGCGAAAAAATAGTAGATTTGTCATCTATTATTATTGATGCTAAGACCGGCGTGTCAGGTGCTGGTCGTTCATTATCACAACGTGTTCATTTTTCAGAAATGAATGAAAATCTAAGTGCTTATGCAATCGGAAACCATAAACACAAACCGGAAATCGAGCAATATTTATCTATCATTGCGGGTCAAGATGTATCAGTCATATTTACACCACATCTCGTACCAATGACACGAGGTATTTTATCAACAATTTATGTCAAATTTTCATCTGAATATACGACTGAATCATTACATAAATTAATGACCTCTTATTATGCTAATCAGCCATTTGTCAGAATTAGAGATATTGGGACTTTTCCAACCACAAAAGAAGTACTCGGTAGTAACTACTGCGATATCGGTATCTATGTAGATGAAACAACACAAACAGCAATTTTAGTATCAGTGATTGATAACCTTGTCAAAGGCGCAAGTGGTCAAGCCATTCAAAATTTAAATATATTATATGATTTTGAAGTAACGACTGGCCTAAATCAATCACCAGTTTATCCATAAGGGGTGTTAGAATGAAACATCAAGAAACGACATCACAACAATATAACTTTTCAATTATTAAACATGGCGATATCAGTACACCTCAAGGCTTCACGGCTGGTGGTATGCACATCGGTTTACGCGCTAACAAAAAAGACTTTGGGTGGATTTACTCATCGTCTTTGGCAAGTTCAGCTGCCGTATATACTTTAAATCAGTTTAAAGCTGCACCACTTATTGTCACTGAAGACACTTTACAAAAGTCTAAAGGAAAATTACAAGCACTTGTTGTTAATTCAGCTAATGCAAATTCTTGTACCGGTCAACAAGGCATAGATGATGCACGACAAACACAAACATGGGTTGCTCAACAACTTCAAATACCATCTGAGCATGTTGCTGTTGCTTCAACTGGGGTCATTGGTGAATATTTGCCTATGGATAAAATTAAGACTGGGACCGAACATATTAAGGATACTAATTTTGCAACGCCAGGTGCGTTTAACGAGGCAATTTTAACAACTGATACCTGTACAAAACATATCGCTGTATCACTAAAAATCGATGGTAAAACCGTTACAATTGGTGGTAGCGCCAAAGGTTCAGGTATGATTCATCCAAATATGGCTACCATGCTTGCTTTTATAACAACCGATGCATCGATTGAATCGAATACACTTCATCAATTATTAAAATCTTCGACTGACCATACATTTAATATGATTACTGTTGATGGCGATACAAGTACAAATGACATGGTATTAGTCATGGCAAATCACCAAGTTGAACACCAAATACTTAGTCAAGACCATCCACAATGGGAAACATTTGTTGATGCATTCAATTTTGTCTGTACATTTTTAGCTAAAGCTATAGCCAGAGATGGCGAAGGCGCAACAAAGTTAATCAGCGTCAATGTGTCAGGCGCTAAATCAATATCAGATGCAAGAAAAATCGGTAAAACTATCGTAAGTTCAAATCTAGTAAAATCAGCTATTTTTGGCGAAGATGCCAATTTTGGTCGAATCATTACAGCTATTGGCTATAGCGGATGTGAAATTGATCCTAAATGCACATATGTTCAACTGAACCAAATACCTGTCGTGGATAAAGGTATGGCTGTACTATTTGATGAGCAAGCTATGTCGAACACATTAACTCATGAACATGTCACAATTGACGTTCAACTTGGTTTAGGTAACGCTGCAGCGACTGCATACGGTTGTGATTTATCCTATGATTATGTGCGTATTAACGCATCATATCGAACATAAGGTGGTGTTGGTTAGATGAAATTTATTGTCATTAAAATTGGTGGCAGTACACTTAGTGACATGCATCCATCAATTATTAACAACATTAAGCATTTACGATCAAACAACATCTACCCCATTATCGTTCATGGCGGTGGCCCATTTATTAATGAAGCATTATCAAACCAGCAAATCGAGCCACACTTTGTTAATGGCCTAAGAGTGACTGATAAAGCAACCATGACCATTACTAAACACACGCTCATTGCAGACGTTAACACTGCATTAGTAGCTCAATTTAACCAGCACCAATGTTCTGCAATAGGCTTATGTGGTTTGGATGCACAGCTGTTTGAAATTACATCTTTTGATCAACAATATGGATATGTCGGTGTTCCGACCGCTTTAAATAAGGATGCTTTACAGTATTTATGTACTAAATTTGTACCTATCATCAATTCGATTGGTTTCAATAACCATGATGGAGAATTTTACAATATTAATGCTGACACGCTTGCCTATTTTATTGCATCATCATTAAAAGCGCCTATTTATGTATTAAGTAATATTGCAGGTGTACTCATCAATGATGTTGTTATACCTCAATTGCCATTAGTCGATATTCATCAATATATTGAACATGGTGATATTTATGGAGGTATGATTCCCAAAGTGCTAGATGCCAAAAATGCGATTGAAAATGGCTGTCCTAAAGTTATCATTGCATCAGGAAACAAGCCAAATATCATTGAATCTATTTACAATAATGATTTTGTTGGCACAACAATCCTTAATTCATAACTATGAAATTAAGGCCTAACAAGTTTTGACACGCGAGATGATTCCAGTTCGATTATCCATTGCGCTAAAACATTTATTTACCGTTCATCTCGTTAACAATTTTGAATACAGTACGATACAATATGAGATGTAAAAAACTAATAACCTTTTACAAATTTGTTTATCAAAATATTTTAAGTTTTGCAAAGCTTTTTATTGTGATTATTTTCACAAAATACTATAATGAGGATAGTAAATAGAGAGGAGTCCTTAAGTTGACGAAACGACAAATGGGTATATTCATTTATGCTGGAATTATCGGTGGCTTGTTATCTGGAATTGTAAAATTAGGTTGGGAGGTCATGTTTCCACCTCGCACACCAGAACGTAATGCAACGAACCCACCTCAAGAGTTATTGCAACAATTAGGATTTAGTAGTGAGTTTACGCATCAAACATATACATTTTCAAATATGGAATTGCCTTGGGTAAGCTTTATTGTCCACTTTAGTTTTTCTATCGTCATTGCAATTATTTACTGCATATTAGTTAAAAAATACGCTTACTTAGCAATTGGACAAGGTGCTGTTTTTGGTATTGCTATTTGGGTATTATTCCACCTTATCATTATGCCAATCATGCATACTGTACCTGCTGTGTGGGATCAACCATACCAAGAGCATCTGTCAGAATTCTTTGGCCATATCGTCTGGATGATGACAATTGAATTAGTGCGACAACATTTTGTCTATCGCTATAAATTAAATTAATACACTGACTAACATTAACGTGAGTTTTAAATCATCGTTTGAGTATGATGATTGATGCTCACGTTATTTTATTAACTGACATGATATGATTCCAGCCAACTTACGTGAGCATTAAAGTCTCAAATGCGTCGTAACAAGATATTATTTTTGGCAATTTCAATATTGCTCAGTATATTTTCACCTTATCACTTACATTAATCTCGTCATGATTTTGAATGATGCCATCGTGTATTCACCTTTCATTTTTCCAATAAAAATACATCTAACAGTAAACATTTAGGCAGTATAGTTTAAAATCACTGCGCAATGATACTGTCAGACGTCATATTAACTACTCAATAACTGAAATACAGACACTTTTTTATAACCCCAGGGTGCCTCTCCTAAGAAACATACCTGTACCATAAACTGATCAAAAATAAATTGTTTGAACTTCACTTCACGTGATTGATAAAAGTGTGATTGTGTCATATCATAAATGTCCAATCCTTTGATTAAACCTTCACCAATCAATTTTGTAAAACTTTCTTTTTGTGTCCATATTTGATAAAAATCATTTAAACTACATATTTGATGTGCTTCGTTTGTAGAGAAACACGTCACTAACGTACGCCAGTCTAAACGTTGTGATATCTTTTCGATATCTATACCAACTGGTTCTTTATCGACAACACACACGATATAAGGATAACTATATGATAAGCTCACATAGATGGGCTGTCCATCACGATTGTGTTGAACAATATCTGCCTTACCTCGTGGCGAAATGTGATAATGCCATTCATGTGGTAATAAACCTGTGTCATGTTGAATTCCATATTGCACTAAAATATCTCCCAATCTGTGCATGAGTTTATCTTGATTGTATCTATAGTTGACTGTACGCGGTTTTTTATATGACCAACGACTTTGTGATATTAATTCTTCAATACTTTTCAAGTTACTCTGTAATTGCATTACAAATACTGTCATAACTTTCCCTACTTACTTATTGAATATTGTTTTGATATATTGTGCCCAATGATACAGCCAATTGTTAGTTATCGTTGGCCATTTTTCACTGATGTGATTCATTATTTTTAATGTTAATGTTGTATCTATCATTGCTAGTTGTTGTTCACGGTCAACACTAGTTAATCCAATCGTTTCGTACATGTCTTGTTTCTGTAAAATTTCATTAAATGATTCATCGCTGACGAGTTCAATTTCTTTGCGCTTAACGCATTCTAACAAAGATTTCACCGGCATTTTATTAGGTGATAGCACATGGTAAATGATTTGTGGTGTGTTGACCTGTGCTAATGCGACAATTTGTCTTGCAGTCGTATCCACAAAAGAAAAATCTACAGGCATTTCAGCCATGCTAACCCCGATACAATCCAGTTGTAACAAATCATTCATTACCATTGAAAAACGGTTAGTCTTTATATTTCTCATATGCCATCTTCCATTGTAAGGACTCGTCAAATTACCAACACGTACAATCCGACCATCTAAGCCATTATTTACAGCTTCTAATACTTTTAATTCACTATAAAATTTGCTCCGTGTATATGGTGATGTTAGTAGTTGCCCTTTATAGACATCCGCTTCTGAAAATGTCACATCTTCTGTGTCTATATCAAAATAAGTTCCCACACTTATCGTAGACACATATATTAACCTTGCATGATGTTGTTGTGCCAAACGTATGACATCAACAGTACCTTGAACATTTACTTTTTCAAATTCATCATCATCACCAAAGTGATCCGTACGAGCACCTGCATGAATAATCGTATCCATGTTTTCAGGTAAAACAACATCATCCATACACTCGAAATCACCAACAATGACTTCAATGTTTGATAACATCATTTCAACCGTCTCTTCTGAAAAATAATCATTTAAATTCGTCATCAACTTATACCATGCTATTTCCTCATTATCAGCACGTATGAAACAATAAATGCGATGACTGTATCCTTGTAGTGCTTCAATCAGATAAGCACCTAAAAAACCTGTCGCGCCAGTCAATAGTGTATTTCCTAGAGGTCGATGACTTAGACTATCCTCTAAAATACCCAAGTTATAACGAGACATAACAATCTTTTGTAATTCCGAAAGATTATCCGGTAATGCAACTAATGATTGTTGATTTTGGTACATATAATTAACAATCTGTCGCACGGTTTTATATTGGTATAATGTCTGCATTGAAATATGATGGCCAAATCGTTTTAAATGCGAGACAACTAACATCGCCTCTAATGAGTTACCACCAAGTTCAAAGAAATCATCGTCAACACCGACATCATTTTGTTTCAATACCTCTCCAAATACATCAACAAATGTCTGCTCAATTTCATTAGAGGGTTCGCTATACACTTTATTAGACTGTTGTATAGGTGATGGATTTGGCAAACGCGTAGTATCCACCTTGTCATTCGTGGTTAATGGCATACAATCGATATGCGTTATAGTCTTAGGAATCATATACTTAGGCAGCTGATCATTTAAATATTGCTTCAAATCCTGCTCCACTTGTTGCTCTCCGACATAATAAGCATTCAATATATCATGCGTATCAAAGTGACTTACTGTTACAACACAATCAGATATACCACGAATAGCTAATATTACATTTTCAATTTCATCAAGTTCAATACGGTACCCGTTAACTTTCACTTGTTTATCTATTCTTCCTAAAAATTCAATTTGACCATCAGATGTATAACGTGCTAAATCACCACTATGATACAACTTTCCTTTACCAAATGGATTATTTTGCCATTTATCAGCCATTAATTCTGGACGGTTAATATATCCTATCGCTAAACTATCACCTGCAATACACAACTCGCCTGGCATACCAATACCGCATAACAAACCATCTGACATAATATACACTTGGATGTTAGATAAGGGTTTGCCAATTGGAATCGTCTCAGGTATCAAATCACCACAATGATGTGACCAATACGATGTGATGACTGTTGACTCAGATGGTCCATAGGCATTGAAATACGTGCCACAATGCTTCTCAATATATTTAACAAAGGATGCCGTACTAGTTGCCCCGCCTGTAATCAACTTTTCAATATAAAAGTCTTCCATAATACTACACATCTGTAACGGAATCGACGCAACCGTCACACGATGCTTATTAATGAGTTGTTGTAACTGTTCTGGATTAACACGTTCCTCTCTATCTGGAATCACAAGCGTATGACCATTTAACAAACAACAATAAATCTCCATAACTGATGCATCAAAAACAATATTTGCATGTTGCAAAAATACTTCATTGTCGCCTAATTGCAATTCAGTTGACCATGCATGCACTAAATTCAACAAATTTCGTTGTCGTATGGCAACCCCTTTAGGCATCCCGGTCGTACCAGATGTGTAAATAGCATACATCTCATTATCTAACATCGCTGTGTTTTCAAGTTGATTGCCATGTAAATCATCATATTGTTCATTTTCCTTTGATTCAACAAAGCCTTTAGCATTTTCCAATTGAATGACTGGTAATGTCGTTTCAATTTCAACGCCGTAAGACATGACTGCAGTTACTTTAGCATCCTCCAAAATTGCACCTTGTCGTTTATTCGGAAAATCAATATCGATAGGTATATAAGATGCACCTACTTTAACTGTCGCCAACATCGCCGCAATCATTTCAAAACTACGTTCTGTAAACAAGGCAACCCGTTGACCATTGCCCACACCATTTGATAGGAGCATGTGCGCAATGGCATCCACATAGTTGCGTAATGTTTCATACGTCATTGTCAAATCATTCATGACTAGCGCAACATGATTACCTTGTCGTGAGACAACTTCATTAAAGTAACTTATGATAGATTTATTTCCCGGGACATTAAGCATTCGATCGTTAACATGCGTATTGACCCAATTTAGAAGTTCCTCCGTACCGTTTGGTATATCACAAATTTGTAGTGTATCTTGATGCTTCAAAATATAATCAATCATAATCATACATTGATTACCCATGTGACGAACTGTTTCTGAGTGATATAAATCGGTATTATACTCGATATTGATTGTATAGTCATCGCGATCTTCTTCAATGATGAAAGATAAATCAAATTTCGCCGTCACTGATTTGGGTTGAATGTGTGTTAATTTACTATGCCCAAAATGAGCATGATTCGTTTCATTGTTTTGTAGTACTAACATGACATCAAATAATGGATTCCGTGAGGCATCATGTGATTGATCTAAGTCATTTACTAAACATTCGAATGGGTATTCTTGATGCTCGTATGCCTCCAAACTCATTTCCTTAACCTCTTGTAAAAACTGTGTCCACATTTTATCAGGTGACGGTTGCCCTCTATATACCAACGTATTAGCAAACATGCCTAGCATTTGCTCCGTGCCTTTATGCATACGCGCACTCATCACACTACCGACAACAACATCATCTTTTCGAGCATATCTGCTTAACAACGTCATGACCACACTCATAAAGAACATAAAATCAGTAATTTGATGCTTTTCTACATACTTTTGAAGTAGCTGTCTCATTTGTTGATTCATTGTAAATGACATCATTGCTCCATTTGTCGTTTTAATATTTGGTCTAACATAGTCTGTCGGTAAGCTTAAAATAGGTACTTCATCTTTGAATTGAGATAACCAATATTGTCTATGTTTCGTCATATCACGATGCGACATCCACTCACTATAGTCTTTATATTGCAATTTAAGTGGTAACAATAATTTATGTTGATAAAGTGCGTTAAGATCATTCATTAATTGTATATTACTCATACCGTCATTAATGATATGATGTGTATCTATAAACAGGTATGCATGTAAGGGACTTCTAATGTATCTCACTCTAATTTGACTTGGCTTTTCCAAATTAAAAGGTGCCACAAATTGGCGCATAATTTCTTGTTCATCCGTAAAATGCGTGTTAACTTCTTCAAAGTCAGCTACAACATCTGCCACAATACGTTGTCGAACCTCATCATCTACAACAATATATTGTGTTCGTAGAATCTCATGTCGCGCTATCAAATGCTGAACTGCTTGTTGCAATTGAGCTACATTAAGTCCTGATGATAACCGCCATAAAAAAGGTACGTTATACACCGTATCTTTATGGTTTGATTTCCATAATAAATACATACGCTTTTGTGCAGAGCTCAGCACATAATCATCTTTAACTATAGCTTCTGGAATCACTTCATAGTTTTGTTCTTGAACCTTAGCAATCGCTTGTGCTAGTTCAAATACAGTTGGCTTTTGTAATAAATCACCAATTTGTAATCGTTTCCCAGTAGATGCCTCTATCCGATTCACCACTAACGTTGCTTTTAATGAATGGCCACCTAATTCAAAGAAATTATCATGAATACCTACTTGATTCACATGTAAAATATCTGCAAAAATTTGGCATAGCAAGTGTTCGGTATCTGTACTCGGTGCTACATAGGCATCCGTATCGACATAGTCCATGATAGGCAATGCCTTCTTATCTAATTTCCCATTAATAGTAATAGGAATTTGCTCAATATGCATGAAATTAACTGGTATCATGTACTCCGGTAAGGTCATACGTAATTGTGATTTAATCTTATTATGTGATAATGTATGCATCGCTTCATAATAAGCAACGATATACTGATCTTGATCATGATTTTGAACAATAACAACTGCTTTATTAATACCTTGTATACGCTCGAGCGCATGCTCAACCTCTGACAACTCAATCCTAAACCCTCGAATCTTAACTTGTTTGTCCTTTCGATATAAATAATCTATGTTGCCATCGGGTAACAAACGAACGATATCACCACTTCTATACATCAGCTGATTTATATTTGAATCTTTGATAAATTTATCTGCTGTCAATTCTGGCTGATTTAAATAACCTGCAGCTAACCCAAAGCCACTTGTACATAATTCTCCAGGAATACCAACGCCACACCGACGCTCGCCTTGCATGATATAAACATGAGTACCCAGAATCGGTTTACCAATAGGAATACGATTTGGAACTTTGTTAGGTATATTATACGTCGTTGTAAATGTTGTATTTTCAGTTGGTCCATAACCATTAATAATTTGAGGATGCTTCGGTTTTTGATTAAGCAAATCCACCCACTTAGCATTCAATACTTCTCCACCAATTAATAAATACTTTAACGGTACCAATACTTCTATTCGTTCACTAGCAATCTGATTAAATAATGAGGAGGTTAACCACATAGTATTAACGTCATTTTCATTGATTAATTGTTCTACCGCTATTGGATTTAATAATTGTTCTTTTTTAGCAACAATCAGCTTTCCACCATTGAGCAATGCACCATATATTTCAAATGTTGCAGCATCAAAGGCTATAGTTCCTGATAACAAAATTGTCGTCTCTTCATTTAATGGTACATAATGATTTCGATGGACCAAGCGAACAATACCTCGGTGCGGAATTAGTGTCCCTTTAGGGTTACCAGTTGTCCCCGACGTGTAAATAACATAAGCATGATCTTCTAACGTGTTACATTTAGAAAGATTATCAATATTTTTCCACGCTATCTTATTCAAATCAATGTGATTAATATTTTGTTTACCATTTTCATATAAAGCTTGGTACGTTATTACAACTTTAGGCGTTGCATCTTTTAAAATGTACTCCTGACGATCACTTGGATAGTTCGGATCAATTGGCACGTAAGCCCCACCAGCTTTCAACACACCTATCATCGCTATTATCATCTCAATACTTTTTTCAGCTATGACAGCGACACGATCATTAGGTTCAACACCATACTGGTTTCTCAAACGGTGTGCTAAATCATTCGCGCGTGCATTCAATGTTTGATATGTTATAAACACTCCGTCAAATTGCACAGCGACATGATTCGGCGTTGCTTCAACTTGTTGCTCAAATAAGGTAACAACTGTTTGCGCATCATCTATCTCAGGCAAACTTAAATTGATATCGTCATATAATTGAATATCACGTTCTGTCATCAAATTAAGTTCATCTACAGTTGTTCGTTTATTTCCATTTTCTTCAGTAATTTGCAAATAAATATTTCGAACTAAGTCACTCAGCGTCTCGATTGAGAGCAAATCATATGCTGCACTGTTATATATAATTTTGAACCCGTGTTGATGTGGAAAAATTTCAATATCCGCTAAAGATGTATGTGCATCATGTATTTGATGTACATCCTCAATAACATCATTACAACAAGACATCATATGATGATAACAATGAAAAATAGTCTCTAGTGAAAGCGAAGACTTCGCGCACTGTAATTGCGACATATTTTGCAACACACATTTATTAAAATCTGTTGTAAAACGTTGACATACATCTTTTGCATCGATTGTTAACGTTAACGGCACAATATTTCCGTGTAAATCATTTGGTAAATGTGATGGTACATGTATACCTAATGTGACATCATGTTGTTGACTCATTATATGATTAGCTAAATACACACTAACAGCCAACGATGCCATATCTATTGATGTCATATCATCAATCAAATACGTTTGATATAAAGCTTGTTCAAATGGATGCTTAATTGGAAAATAACTATCAATATGGATGTCAGAGTTATTCTCTAACCGAAAATAGTTTGAGTCTAATGCTATATGCGATGCATCTTGATTGTCTTTATCATCATTTCTATTTATATGTGCATGCTGTCGAGTATTGTTAATAACAGTATTGCCACGATATGCATTGCATAAATCATCAAGAAAAATATCAATTTGACTATCATCGAAAATGGACACATGAAAATCTAATAGTATATATGCAGCATCAGCGAACTGAAACAATTTAACTTTGAATAAAGGTGAATCATTAAAATGGTAAGTACTTAATTCTTGCTTAAAAAAAGCTTCTAAATCATAGTTTGCGGAAGAAGATGGAACTTGTTTTATCTCAATAAAAGGCAGAAATTCATGAAGTATCATTGTTAAATTGTCATCGGTAGTAACATCAAAAAAATGTCTTATAGATGCATGTTGTTGCACAATTGTCGATAATGCATACATCATTTTAGTAGCTTCAACATTTTTAGCGAGTTTAACCCAATACGCATTACGGTGTGTCGTTGATTCTGTATTATTTTTGTATATACGAAAATATTCCTGTTGAAATCTCAAATTACCCATAATCATAAAAAGTCCTTCTTTCATATCATAATACTCATTACTTACTAAAATTGCATGATGATATGATAACCGACGAAATGTTAATTAACTCGTTATGTAATGATTAATATAAAACACCATTCGCAACATATGAGCGATATATTCTACCCTAAAATACATCTTGTATCATCGTTACAATTGGTATATTTTTCAATGTAAATTACATACATCTTCGATAAATAGCACACTACAACTCGTTAATCACTTTCTGTTGTTCATATCTCATTGCAAATTCAATATTGTTGTTACAAAATATCCATGAAGCAAGTTTATATTAAACAAACAACTCGCATAAAACAATTGTTATCCTTAAATTTTAACAAATTCTTAATAAATTTATCTCTATTTTAATTACGACCAAATTAATAGGTTTTCAATATAAAAAGATGCATAAAATAAATATTTAAATAAATTCAATTTGTATTCACTTGTTTTTGTCCCCCGAATACACCAGCAACAAGCATGCTAGCACCAATTGTTAAAACGATAAACATATACAGTCCCATTTGTAATGACGTTAAGAAAACACCCAACACAATCCCTAACCTAGCTAGTGTTTCTGAAAAATGAATACCTAATGCATTAACTGCACTATATGTTCCTCTTTTAGCTTTAGGAATAATTTTAAAGCGTTGTTCTGAAACTATAGGCGAATAAATAATCTCACCTACAGTCGCAATTATCATAAAAACAACTAATAAGCCAAACTGATTAAGATAGGTTAGACCACTATAGCCAACAATATAAATCAGCAAACCAGTGATTAAAGCTTTTTTAAAATCTATTTTCAATACAACTTTCGAGATTGAATACGTGAGTAAAATGACGACGACCGTATTAATCATTAGCAAGATTGCTAACATCTTAGCACCTGTAATATCATATGAACCTATACTTATTGTTTCAAACTGATCCTTTAGTCTAATAGCAATATATGAGGAGATTGAAAATTCACCCATCATGATGATACTGAACCCCGAAATCAATAACATATAATTACGGTCTTTCAAAACTAATTTATAACTGCGAAATATATTCATTATTTGTAATTTTTGATAACGACTTGCATGCCTCTTGTCATCACTTTGCTTTACTTGATTTCGGTCTTGAGGTAACCAAATATATAAAATAAAGAGTACAATTAAAAATATACAAGCTGCTATTAAGAAAAGTAGTAACATACTGTAGCCATACATCAAGCCACCTAACAATGCCCCAATAGCTACCGATAAGTTCGTCATCCAATAGCTAATCTTGTAAATATAATGTTCCACGTCTTCGGTAATTGCATCCATAATTAATGTGTCCATAACTGGAAATTGTAATCCCCAAACGATTGTAAATATGGCATATGCAACACAAAAACCAATAATTTGCCACAATTGATGTGACCCAAATACGCCCATGAACACAAGCATTATCACCATCGTCGCTTGATAAATAAGTACTAGCAACTTTTTCGGAAAAATCTCAATAAGGTAACCAGATATAATGGACAATGGAAATTTTAGAACCACTAAACCAACAAGATATATACCGACAATTGATTGACTTAACATATCTGTTAAATATAGTGCTATAAACGGTATAAATGCTGTCGTAATAATTAGCTGTAAAAAATTGCTAATCAATCGTACTTTCAAAGTCGTACTTAAGCGTTTCATTAATAACTACACCCCTATCCACATATATACACACTACCATTTATATAAAATCTATTATTAGATTATACGTTGAAACAAAGAATTTTTAGTTATACAAAGTTATTTAACAAACAAATGCATCGATTTTACAATGCATCTTGCATATAATGCCTCAAAAAAATTAGCACTATATGACTATATATTATTCCAAATGAATGAAATTTATCAATAATTGCGTAAGTGAACACATATGTGCGTAAATGTTAAATCATTGTCCTAACATAGCCGTGACTATACTTAGATGTAATCATAAAAAAACTACTGCCATCTTTACAACAGCAGTAGTGCTTATATGATTCATTTATATAAAATTGAAAGCGTTAATCGCTAGCCCAGCATCCTTATTCTATTTAGCTGTATAACTTTTACTAGCAATACGACCACTTGCAACAATAATATCTTTATCTTGGAAAGGTTCATGATTGAAGAAACGCTCTAAAATATCTTTAACTCCATCTTCAATGCGTTTTTGTGCTTCTAAAGTCATACCTGAATAGTGAACCGTCATAGCATTTCTAGGCATTGTTCTCCATGGATGATCAGCAGGTGCAGGTTGTGGATACCAAACATCACCAGCATATCCTTGTAAATGCTCGGATGCTAACGCTTCAACTAACGCATCGCGATTTACAATTTTACCACGTGCAGTATTCACTAAATAACTGTGTTTTTTCATACGACTTAAAACATCTTTATCAAATAAGTTATCAGTTTCTGGTGTTAATGGTGCATGAATTGTAATCGCATCACTTGATGAAACAAGTTCATCAAAGCTTACAAATTTAGACAATTTATGGTCTTGTTGATTGATTGGATCATAGTGTTGTAATGTTACATTAAATGGCGCTAATCTTTCAGCAACAAGTTGTCCAATTCGACCAAATCCAAAAATACCAATTGTTTTGTGTTGTAATTCATGCGCATGATTACCTACTTGAGACAAGTTCCATTCACCTTCTACTGATTGACGATGACCTTCTTCATAGTTTCTAAGAAGTATTAATAAATCCATAACCGCATGTTCTGCCACACTAACTGTATTACTTCCTGTAACTTCAACGACACCAATATTGTGTTCACTTGCTGCCGCTAAATCTACATGGTCAGATCCTACACCTGCTGTAATTGCTAATTTCAAGTTCGGTGCTTTTTCAATACGTTCACGAGTCATATATGCAGGATAAAATGGCGCACTAATAATCACATCCATATCTGGTAAATGTTTATCTAAGTCTTCACCATTATCTGCTAATATAATGAACTCATGTCCTCTTTCCTCTAAAAATGTTTTTAATCCTATTGCTTTTTTAGTATTAAGTAATTGATTTTCTTGACCTTCTACTGCTTCTGGAAATAATGCTACGATTTTCATATCCATCTCTCCTAAATGATAAATTTTGACTTCCTTAAAGTACGTGTTGCATGTTGCTTGTTTTAAAAATATGACAAAAAAAACGGCACCGTTTGACATACCACCCCCTTGAATTATTGTTAAATTCAAAACGAAGTTAGCAAACAGCACCGTGTACCTTACACCAGCAACACTTATTCTATTGACTTATCGAAAACAAATATTGAAATGACTTCATCATCATTCAAATCAATATCTGTAAATAATTTTACAAACTTAGCGCCTACAAGACTTTCCATCTCATTTACATCTATTTCTTTATACATCTGTTTAATCTTCTCTGTGCGTGTATAATGGAGCATTGATTCATTGCGTTTGTCGTTTAGGTAAAAACTCTCAACTTTACTCAAAACACCTGTCATATGTGCAATCGCCCAATTATCTTTAAACGACACTCGAATACTATTGGGTCCTTTACCCACGTATTCTTTACGATAAGATCTTACTAGATTCGAGAATTGTTGTTCTTTAGTATGCGTATCTATAGTATTCACCTTCTTTAAAATAAGAAGTTCATTAATTGTTCACATTTTCATTATACACCTTATTAACACTTTTTCAATGATAACGATTATTATTATTACGAAATGTATATTTTCCTAGTTAAAAGGATATAACAAATTAACAGAAAATGTTTATAAACTAAGATTTATATTATTTTAAAAAATGTTTCAACAAACGCATCTAAACAAAAAATCAGCTTATCACACTTACCCCTTCAACTCTGCTTCAAGTTTACCTAAATGTCTTAATGTCGGCGTTAATGCTGCGAAGAAGAATCCTTCTTTTAACTTGCGAACTTGTGGCGAATATGGTGTGTACGCTCTTGAACCACCATTGACGACAGAAGCTTGATTTACATCTAACAATAAATAGCCAATGTCCTTCTTCAATGATATTAATTCACTTAAATGTGAAGTTAAGTTACCGTCATCTAATATTGCATAATATTCCTCTCTAAGTTGACGATAACGTTTTTTAAAAGCTTCAACATCATACTCTAAATATTGATTTATTCCGTTTTGCGCATTTGAAAATGCATCAATTAACTCTAAAGAACTTTTAATTGAGCCTAATCCTATTGGAATTTGGTAAGCAATAAATTGCGGGCGAATAGTTGCCGCAAACTGCTTCGCATCATGCGTGATGATTTGTGATTGTGGCACTACGACTTGATTCAATGTGATTTGATACGTTGCTGACCCGTTGACCCCTAAAAAATTGGTTTTTTCAACGAGAGTGATACCATCTTGATTGGCACGTAGAATGAACATGACAAATTCATCTGATGATTCATGTTTCGAAATCGCACCAAAATAATGGTCTTCTTGAATATTACTTACAGCTGGCATACGTCCACTGACAACCAATTGTCCATCAACATAAGTGTGTTCAAGGTTCAACTTTTCTAAATCATTAAATGACTTCATCGGATTAGACAATCCTGTAGCACCTAATATTTCTCCAGATAACAATTGCTGTTGTAAGTCATTATTTAAATGTGGCTGCGTGGCATTTTCTAAATACGTTGAAAAAGCTAATTGGCACCATAAACAAAATCCTGTTGTCAAACAAGACTGCGATACAGCTTCGATTACTTCAGCATTTTTTCTCAATGCCGCCTCACCGAAATAACCATCTACAAATAATTGTTGAATAAATGTTCTCGGATAATACGTCCCTTCATCAACTTCTACTAAATGAGGATCTAATTGTTCTTTGATAAGCGTTTCTAAAGTCATCATCATCTCTCCTTATTCACCAAATCTTCTAAGTATAAACTGCTCAATATAACTAATGAATCGATCAATAATAAAACCAAATAATCCGATAAAGAATATTGCTGCTAAAACATCTTCTAAGTTCAACATATTTCGTGCATCAACGATTAAAAAACCTAATCCCGATTGTGCACCAATCATTTCACCAGAAACTAAAAATATCCAACTTGTTCCTACCGCCATATGTATCCCAGCCATGATTTGTTTAAATGCCCCGGGAAATAATATATTGCGATACAATGACCACCCAGTTAAATTTAAATTTGCCGCTATTTTTAAATATTGAGGTTCAATGTCTCTAACGCCTTTAATAGTATTGAACACAATTGGGAAAAAAGCAGCGATAAAAATAATCGCAATCGCTGGCAAACTACCAATACCAAACCATAGAACAACAAATGGTGCCCATGCTATCGGAGATATCGGTCTAATCAATTGAAATAGCGGTTCGATAGCGTTGTATAGCCAACGATTCCTTCCAAGCAAGAAGCCCAATGGAATAGCAACCAACAATGCGACAACAAAGCCCGCTACAAATCTCCATAAACTAATTGCTAAATGTTGGAAAATTTCTCCAGTAACAATGAAAGTCCATATACTTTTTCCTACAAGAGCAGGACCAGGTAACAATACAGGTTGGTAATGCCCAATAATAATGACCATTTCCCAAATGCCTAAGAAAATAATAAATGTGATAATAGGTAATATAAATTTGTTATTTGTGGGACGTGTCATGAACGCGATGCCTCCTTATACAATGACGGTTCAACAAAGTCATCATATGCAGGTGGATTAAACAAATGATGTTGTTTTACCAATGTCGTAATTTCTTGATAGCCGGATGGCTTAATTGTTAAATCACCATAGGATGTCCATGCCGCTGACTGTGTTAAAACGTCACGACTTTGTTTAAAATGATGCGTCATAATGTCTACACTTTGCTTGCGATCATTCATTTTAAAGCCAGACTTTTTATAATCTTGTACAAATGCTTGCGCTACATCCTTGTGTTGATCAAGCAATTCCCCTCTCAGTACTAGCACACAGCAATACGCATCAGGTATAACGTCATCACCATGTTTCAAAGTCTTACCTTTGCCTAACTTTTCACCCAGTGCACCGAATGGTTCGGCTACAGAATACCCTGTAATTCTGTGTTCGCTCAATGCGGCTGGCATTTCTGCTGGCGACATTTCATGATAGCTAAAATGCCCCGGTTTAATCTTTAATTGTTTACGTAATTCCTCAAGTAAAAGATAATGTGTTGAATAACGATGTGGTATACCAAAATGGTAATCATCGCCATTATTAAATTCATTTAAGTGCATACCTTTTTGTCCCATAATGACATTGCCTTCATGATGGCCCAATGCCACAGCCTTTATATTTGAGCCCTTCTGTTTTGATTTCATCGCTAGCTCTATTAAAGTTGATGCACCATCAATACGACCACTGTTTAATGCGTCCATTAAATCTGGCCAATTATTGAATTTAACTAATTCTAGTTTATATTTCGGATGATTGTATTGTGATAATAATTTTTTAGTCATCATCAAATTAGCTGAATGTGTAATCGGCAAATATCCAATTTTAATCACTTGCTGATTTTGGGCATTTTTAGACGGTTCTTTAGACGTCCTTTGCCAATCACATCCTGTAATTATAAAGATTCCAATGATGACGATTATGCTTAACCTTTTCATCGTCACTCACTCCTTATAAATAATATTCAGGTTCAACTTGATGATGATTCAATGCAAATGTTTCCATAATTTCATTACGAATCTTAAGTAGGTGGCTATCATTACGACTGCGTGGATGTGATGCTGTAATTTCATATTGAGAAATAATATTGCACCCTTCACCTAACAGAACAATGCGGTCGGAAAGATAAATAGCTTCATCAATGTCATGCGTCACTAAAATAATAGTTGATTGCGTTTTATGTTTTAGTTGCACTAGTTGATCCTGAAGTTTATAACGTGTAAATGCATCTAATGCACCTAATGGCTCATCCATCAATATAACGTTAGGCTTATGCACATGCGCTCGACATAGTGCCACACGTTGTTTCATACCCCCGGACAGTTGCTCGGGAAAATGCTTTCCCCTGTCTTCTAAATCAACTAATTTAAGCTGTGCGTTAATCTCTTCATCACTAATTTTCTGTTGAAATCCAATCCTAATGTTGTCATTAATCGTTTTCCATGGCAGCAAATTATGATGTTGAAATAGCATTAAACAATCTGGAGATGGCTGTTGTTTAATTTCGTTATCAATAATGACACGACCAGACGATGGATGAATAAATCCACCGATAACATTGAGTAAAGTAGACTTTCCGCAACCACTTTTCCCTATGAAAGTGACTATTTCTCCCTTGCTAATGTCCAAATTAAAGTTATGAATTACTTTATGTGATCCAAAGTGATGTTGTAATTGTTGAATTTTAATCATGACAAGCCCCCTTTTAATCCCTACTATTTTAATAGGAATTAAGTGTATATCTAAAGGGCTATGCCAAACACAGCCCTTATATCGTGAATTGTTATATCTATAGATGATTATGGTTTGGTATGAGTGCTCTTATAACATAAGCGTTATTCAATTAACGACGTTATATTAATTTCAGCTCTACTAAATTTCAATAAAATGATTGTTTTAGAAAATACTTGCATTTAGTTCATTAGTTTCTTCATATCAACTACTTACATTTATAGCATTGAGCTATTCTAATTAACTGCAATCGAAATCCACGTCAAACCTATATACATATATCTCATCAACTTGTTGTCTTATTAAAGTTTTTCGATGCCATCAATCGGTGTATCAACTGCTTTTCGCGCGCGACGTACCGCTTCTTCATCAGGTGCGTTGTATAAACAAATACATTTAGACATATCTTCACATACATATGTGCGTTTAAATTCAACTTCTGGCACTTCTTCATAATGAACAGAATTTTTCTTTTTACGTGCTAAATATTGATCCATCGTAATGCCTTCCGGAATGTTCCAAGTTACAAGGTAATCAACATGTGCATCACCATTTTTAACTTCATCTAAATCTTTACCAACTAAGCGTACTTCTTTGACTAATTGAATACTAATATCTGCTTCTGTTAAAAATTGTTTAGCTTCTGCTTCGTCATTTGCTTCCACAATAAAATAACCATGAGTTAAATTTTCAGTAGCTTGTACTTCAATTAATGTTGGAATTGTCTTCGTAGATAGTGATGCTGCCTTTGCTTCTAGTTCTTCTTTCGTTGATGCAAAATCAAGATTGTTAGCTTCTAATAAAAATAATGTCATTAATAAGACCTCCTATAACAATGGTTGAAAAAATATTACTATAATTCTTATCGGATTACAAGGATATTGAGCGATTTTTTTAAATATTTAGATAAAATTCTGTAAAATATATTTTCAAAGAGTATAAAAATCATGTTAGGGTATAAGTAAATAAACATATATATAGGGGGCTATCATTATGGATAAAGAATCTGTCGTAGCAAGTTTAGCTAGAAACAAAAAGATTGCTGTAGAAACAATGGCCGGTCAAAGATACATCATAGAACGCATTTTACATACAAATGATGAAAAACATATTCATATTTTGAAACCTAAAGATGTCGTGTTAGATGTAGATAGCATCAAAGAAATTGACGAAAATCATTTAAATGATGCAACATAATCCAAAACAAACGTGGGAGTGGGACAGAAATGATATTTTCGCAAAATTTATTTCGTTGTCCCACCCCAACTTGCATTGTCTGTAGAAATTGGGAATCCAATTTCTCTTTGTTGGGGCCCACACCCCAACTTGCATTGCCTGTAGAATTTCTTTTCGAAATTCTCTGTGTTGGGGCCCACACCCCAACTTGCATTGCCTGTAGAATTTCTTTTCGAAATTCTCTGTGTTGGGGCCCCTGACTAGAATTGAAAAAAGCTTGTTACAAGCGCATTTTCGTTCAGTCAACTACTGCCAATATAACTTCGTAGAGCATAGAACATTGATTTATGTCCCAGCCTGTACAATGTTTTATTTATGTTAATTTGTCGAAGTATGGCTCATCTAATGGATTCAATTGCAAGTTTTCAATTTGCAACGTTGAATGTGCAATGCCATATTTTTCTTTCAACAATGATGATACTTGATCAATCGCTTGATAATCATCACCCTCATATTTTTTATCTAACACAACATGGGCACTTAATGAATAATGCTCTGTTGTAATACTCCACAAATGAAATTCATGTACATCTAATATGCCATCTATGTTTTTAATATCTGCCATAATTTGATCAGTATCCAAATGTTGAGGCACACTTTCCATTAAAATTAACCACGCATTACGCGTAATTTTATAACCACCACGTAAAATGATGAGTGAAATTACAATACTAATGATTGGGTCGATGATGCGCCATCCTGTAAAGTAAATCAATACAACTGCAACGATGACACCAATAGAGTTCAATAAGTCTCCCATGAAATGCCATAATGCACTTTGAATATTGATATTGTCTTCTTGTTTTAAAGACCTTACAAGGATAATTGTCAAAATAATATTAACGAGTAAACCAATACTAGCAATCATAAACATAATGCCACTTTCAATTGGTTGCGGATAAATAATACGTACAATAGCTTCATATAAAATCCAGATTGAAATTACAATTAATGCTAAACCATTTAAAAATGCAACTAATATCTCAAATCTTAAATATCCAAATGTGTATCGTGCAGTCGGCTTTTTACTTGCAAAATAAATGGCCAACATAGATAAACCAAGTGCTAATACAT
This sequence comes from Staphylococcus sp. FSL W8-0056, assembly GCF_037963075.1. Classification (NCBI taxonomy): domain Bacteria; kingdom Bacillati; phylum Bacillota; class Bacilli; order Caryophanales; family Staphylococcaceae; genus Staphylococcus; species Staphylococcus sp. FSL W8-0056. The sequence continues at coordinate 2,620,045 of NZ_CP150142.1, read as the reverse complement.
CACTAAGCATATGAAATGAATCTGACAGTAATGCCAATGAATTAGATACTAAACCTCCGACAAATTCAATCACTGTAAATAACAATGTGATGATTAGTGATGCCCACAGCGTCTTTTTAGAACTTTGTTGAATTTTTTGATGATTGACATGATGAAAATATTTGTATCTGTTTATCGTATTTGCCTTTTTCCCATTCATACGTTTGCCACTCCTAAATAAATGCGTCGTATTTAATATTGTCGCTTTTAAAAATAATTCTTTATAGCTTCTCAGATTAATATTAATGCTTCCGTAATTAACCATGATTTATACATCATCGTCCTTTACATGACAACTCATTAATCTTTACCCTTTATACCTTTATGTAATATCACCTTGGAAAAACTTTTACAGCACATTCGCTCTTTACTTTATCCCTATCATATAGAAAATTTTAATAATGTACGAGATTATTGTGTTAGTTACATAAAAATGACAAAAAAGTATCTCAAATTTATTGTTTAGTTTCATTAAGTTCAAAAAATCACAATAACTTTAATGATTGTTCCACATATTAAAACAAACGATGACTTTGCATATTGAACTTCATATTTCTAAATCACCACAATTCATAAACAACTCTGTCCTTATAATAGCTGCATCGCAAATTAGCATAATTAAAAACAGCAGTAAGATGATTTGCAATTAAAAACCATCCTACTGCTATTATTTTAGTCATTATATCCTAATATCATGATACGTGTTCCTATATATTTTGTTTTGCTTAAAATCTAAACAACGCCGTTAAATGTTAAGACTTACCGCTAGACTTACCGCTAGACTGACCTACAAACACGCTTCAGAAACGATATTTATTCTAGTACAAACCTTTTAAAGCATTGCTTGTATCAATATAAATATTTTTAACTTGTTGATAGTTACTTAACGCACCTTTATAAGTTTCTCGACCGATACCTGATTTTTTATAACCACCAAATGGTGCGCCTTCTGGTACTTGGTTGTAAGTGTTAATCCAAATACGTCCTGTACGTACAGCTTTAGCAATATTTAATGCACGTGTGATATTTTGAGAAAATACACCGCCTGCTAAACCATACTCAGAATCATTAGCTATATCAATTGCTTCTTGATCGTCCTTCACTTTAATCACTGTTAACACTGGTCCAAATATTTCTTCTTGTGCTAATTTGTGATGATTGTCTGGCACAGCAATTAATGTCGGCTCAAAGAAGAACCCTTTATCTAATCCATTTTCAGTTAAGCGATGACCACCTGCTAAAATTTGTGCATCTGATTCTTTTGCTGCATCAATATATGATTGAATTTTATCTAATTGATCCTTACCAGTTTGACTACCCATTTGTGTAGCTTCATCTTGTGGATCTCCAACTTTAATATTTGAAAATGCCTCTTGTAAACGTGGCACCAATTGATCATAAATTTTTTCATGAACTAATAATCGAGAACCTGCACTACATACTTCACCTTGGTTGAATAAAATACCTAACTGAATACCTTCAACTGCAAGGTCTAAATTAGCATCATCTAATATGATATTGGCGCTTTTACCACCAAGCTCTAATGTAGCGGGTACTAGATGTTTTGCTGCAGCTTCGGCAACTTGATAACCTACATCAGTTGAGCCCGTAAATGATAATTTATCTACACCATCATGATTGAAAATTGCATTACCTGATTCTGAACCTTTACCCGTTAGTATATTGACAACACCTTTAGGTAATACCTCTTGGAAAATTTTAGCAACTTCCAATAAACTTAATGGTGTTGAAGACGAAGGTTGAATCACAATTGTATTACCTGCAGCAATGGCTGGCGCAATCTTCCATGCAGCTAATAGCATTGGGAAGTTCCAAGCAACAACAGCACCTACGACGCCAATCGGCTCATGTCGTACGATACTCATTGTGTCTTTATCGATATCATTTACTGTACCTTCTTCTGTTTCAATAACACTTGCGAAATAATGGAAATGTCTTGCAGCAAATGGAATATCAATTGCTGTTGTCTCACGAATCGGTTTACCATTATTTAATGTTTCAATCATTGCAATTTTATCTTTTTGTGCCATTAATTTATCACCAATATCACGCAACATTTGTGCACGTTCTGATTTAGAAGTTAATGACCATGATTCAAATGCCTCTTGCGCCACTTTGACTGCATGATCGACATCTTTATCTTTTGCTCTTGTAATATGTGATAGTGTTTCTCCAGTTGCTGGATTAGTCACTTCGATTGTTTCGTCACTGCTACCTTTAACAAATTCCCCATTGATAAATAAACCATAATTCTCTGCAATATAATCTCGAACGTTTACTGCCATATTATCTCTCCTTTGTTTATTGGCTATAATATAAATCTCTTAGCATCATATTTAATAATGCTTTTAAACGATATGATTCACATTATATAGTAAGCGTTTACATTTTATAAAATAATCAGCTCACAGAAGTCTCATTTTTAAAACTTTTGCGTCGTTTTTGCACATAAAAATAATCTTATTTTCGAAAACATATTGCACTTTTCAAAAATAAAACACATAATATAACTATAATACTTGAGAATAATTCTCATTAAATAGTTTGGTTGTTATGAAAGTCGCGCTTAAAATGCGTTAATGGGACAAGAATAATTCAACAACGTTTCATTTTACTGAGTCATTGCACTTATCATACACATTATATTTAGCATGAGTTATATTACTAAAACAATATTACATGCGCATTAGTACTAGAATGGAGTTTTTTCAATGCGACTTATTTTAATCGTTATTGGCTTAATATTTACAGCGCTTGGTATTGCAGGTGCCGTATTACCTTTACTGCCAACGACCCCTTTTTTACTCGTAGCAGTTTTTTGTTTTGCTCGAAGTTCAGATCGGTTTTACAATTGGCTTATTAATCAAAAAATTTATAAAGAATATGTAGAAAACTTTTATTTACATCGAGGCTACACGCTACAACAGAAAATTAAAATTTTAATTAGCTTATACATTGTAATAGGTTTTTCAATTTATATGGTGGATGTTCTTGCAGTCCGTGTAGGATTAATCATAATGGTTATCATACAAACCGCTGTACTCTTTACATTTGTAAAAACATTACCCAAATCAAATCATAAAATAGAGGAGTGATTGCCCATGTTTATGGCAGAAAATAGATTACAATTACAAAAAGGCAGTGCGGAAGAAACGATTGAACGTTTTTACAATAGACAAGGCATTGAAACTATTGAAGGCTTCCAACAAATGTTTGTCACTAAAACATTAAATACCGAGGATACAGACGAAGTTAAAATCTTAACTATTTGGGAATCTGAAGATAGCTTTAATAATTGGTTGAATTCCGATGTATTTAAAGAAGCTCATAAAAATGTACGTTTAAAAAGTGATGACGATGGACAGCAAAGTCCAATATTATCAAATAAAGTATTCAAATATGATATTGGCTACCACTATCAAAAATAAATATATTAAAAACCCCTAGTCACCGCTGGTTGTCTAAACCAACTTCATGATTAGGGGTTTTTTATTATTTGTGACGTAAAGGTACGAATTCATCCGGCTTGTCTGAGCGCAATCCAAAATAATATTCTATTGCTTCACAAATACGTCGTGATGCTTGTCCATCACCATATGGATTATTCGCTTGACTCATACGTTGATACGCTTCATCATCCTCAATCAATTGTTTCACATTTCGAACAATATTGTCATAATCTGTGCCAATTACTCTCGATGTTCCCGCCTCAACGCCTTCGGGACGCTCTGTATGATTCCTTAATACCAACACAGGTTTTCCAAATGTAGGAGCCTCCTCTTGAATACCACCAGAATCTGTCAGCACGAGGTACGATTGATTTGTAAAATTATGGAACTCAATCGCATCTAATGGCTCAATTAATTCAATCCGATTTCTCCCAGATAAATATTTTTCGGCAATCGCTCTTACCTTTGGATTACGATGCATTGGATAAATGAAGACAACATCTTTATATTCATCTGCCAAATCTCTTACTGCTTTAAAAATCTGATGCATCGGTTCCCCAATATTTTCACGACGATGCGCTGTTAGTAAAATAACTTTCTTGCCTTTATGTTTATTAATAATCGTTGAAACAAAATCATTTTGAACTGTTGTTGACAATGCGTCAATAACTGTATTTCCAGTAATAAAGATACGCTCTTTGTCTTTGTTTTCAAAAAGTAAATTTTTAGCTGCAATTACTGTTGGCGCAAAATTCAATTCAGCAATATTACTTACCATGACTCGATTTAACTCTTCAGGAAATGGTGAGTATTTCTGATGTGTTCGAAGTCCAGCTTCTACATGTCCAACCGGAATTTGATGATAAAATGCTGCCAAACTTCCTACAAAAGTCGTTGTAGTATCACCATGTACTAAAATCATATCCGGCTGTTCCTCATTAATGATGCTATCAAGTTTAGCAAGCGCATTCGCCGTAAGGTCCGCTAACGTTTGTTGATCTTGCATAATATTTAAATCATGATCAGCTTGAATATCAAATATACTTAACACACTATCTAACATATCTCTATGTTGTGCTGTAATCACAATGTTCGCTTCAAAGTTCCCATTATGATCAATTTCTTTTACTAATGGTGCCATTTTTATTGCTTCGGGTCTCGTACCGAAAATAACCATAATTTTTTTCATAACATTATCCTCTCTGAAGTTCAAACACATGACAGCTTATCTTTCCTTAATCATGTATGCCCTAGTTTGACACATTTTATTTGTCGATAAAATTAAATATATTGCCATAATTATAATACGATACATCTTCAAATGATGATTTCACAACATTTTTTGTATCAAAAATCACTTTATGCTTCATTTTATCAAAATGACTGTCCGATAAATTTTTAAATTCTGAGTGGTCACTTAAAATCAATACTAGCGATGCGTCTTTGACAGCATGTGACATATCATGTTCCACAAAATCTAATTCAACATGTGGATCATAAGCACATACTTCTATGTCTGGTTCTTGATTTAATAGCTCATAAATATCAAATGCTGGCGATTCTCTTATATCATCAACATCACCTTTATAAGTTAAACCAAATACTGTGACTTTATTCCCGCTCAACGCTTTGATGATTTGCTTCGTTGTATCAACAACATAGGCCGGCATTGAATTATTAATTTCACGTCCAGTTTGAATTAACTTTGCATTTTCAGGGTCTTTAGCAATAATAAAGTACGGATCAACAGCTAAACAATGACCGCCTACACCTGGACCAGGTTGATGGATATTAACACGCGGATGTTTGTTTGCCATTTCAATCACATCTAATACATTAATATTTAAGTTATTGCAAATTTTTGTTAATTCATTAGCTAAAGCAATATTCACGTCTCTATATGTGTTTTCCATTAGCTTACTCATTTCAGCAGTACGTGCATCTGTTTCAATCATTTCTCCCTGAACGAATGTGCGATAGACATATTTACCCGCTTCAATACAAGCTTTAGTCACACCGCCAATGATACGATTGTTATGAACTAATTCTTCTAAAATTTTTCCTGGCAGTACACGTTCTGGACAATGCACTAAACAAATATCTTCACCTATTGTAAATCCTAAATTTTCAATGACTGGTTTTACAAAATCATCCATCGTTTTAGGCGCAATTGTCGACTCTACAATAATAGTATTCCCTTTTTCTAAAAATGGTAAAATACTATCTAATGCACGCATAACTAGCGAAATGTCACATGACCGGTACTGATCATCATTATTCGGCGTCGGAACGGCAATGATAAAAACATCAGATGCTTCTGGCGTTGTAGATACCTTCAATTTTCCCGATGACAGTACCTCTTCATAAACCTCTTGTAACCCAGGTTCTTCAATACTAATTTGACCACTTTGTAACTTATCAATCGTTTGCTGATTAATATCAACACCAAGCACATCGACGCCATGCTTTGCAAACATAATTGATGTTGGTAAACCAATATAACCTAAGCCAACTACTGTTAACTTCATACTATAACCTCCAAATAAAACGATTTGTATGTTGATTTTATTTAATAGATGACTTATGCCTTATCTTTGGTTGTCGTTTCATCCATGATGTCCGCAATAACAAGTGACATTTTTCCAGGAATAACTTCAAGTGCATTATTATTTTCATATAACGTATTGCTGTATGTTAAATTGCCGAATAATTTTCTAAAGACCGACAACTTATTAAAATACTTATTTAACACTGAAGGCATGTTGATCAATACCGTTTTACGATGTGATTGGCGACGTATTTCATACATTACTGACGATGTATCAAAGTAAAAACTATCTTGAGGATGATACACGCCTGTCACTTCTAATGATATTAATTGATCAATAAATGCTGTCAGATGTTTAATATATAATGCACTGCGCTGATTGTTAATATTGGGAATGATTGGCAGTCGCTTTGACAATTGCATTAACCGTTGGAAATTTCCTGGGCAATGTGCACCATAAATCATTGGTGGTCTCACAATTGCTACTTTAAACGAATCACTAATCAACTCTTGTAATGCTTGTTCAGCGAACTTTTTGGAAATACCATAGTTGGTCGTAGGGTTCATTGGTGTTTGTGTATCAATTTGATCTGATTTACCAACCTGACCTTCTTTTCCATAAACTGCCATAGTACTCATAAAAATAAATTGTTTAACGTCTTCAGCTTTAGCCTTTTGTGCCAATTGTTTCGTAAGCAACATATTCACTTGCATATAATCAGATAGCCTTGCTTGAGGTGAATTGTTGTGAACCAAAGCTGCTGTATGAATTAAAACATCATAATCTTTGAACGAGGTCGACTTCCATAATTGATTCCTAACATTAATTTGATCTACTTGATGTCCTTGTTCAATAAGCTTATCTTTTAAAGCATTACCGATATATCCATGTACGCCTGTAATTAAAATATTTTTTCTCATTAGTGATGCACACCTTCTGAAGTAACGATATTTTTAATTGTTTTATATATGATATACATATCAAGCATCATAGATTGATGTGTTAAGTAATAATGATCATACGCTACTTTTTGATCATCAGTAATATCATCTCTCCCCATCACTTGAGCTAGTCCTGTCACACCTGGTCTAATCGTATGCACGTTCGCTTTTGTACGTTTTTCGATTAATTCGTATTGATTATAAAGCGCTGGTCTAGGACCTACAATTGACATTTCTCCTTTTAAAACATTCAATAATTGTGGCAATTCATCAATAGAGGTCTTACGAATGACCTTCCCTGTCTTTGTTATATACGATGTTGAATCCATTAAATCAGTTGCAACATTAGGTGTGTCTATTTTCATTGATCTAAACTTATAAATATTAAACAATTCATTATTAATCGTCGGTCTTTTTTGTTTGAAAATGGCTGGTCCAGGTGATTCCATTTTAATTAGTAATGCTGTAATTAACAGAATCGGACTTAAAACTACTAAACCATATATTGAACTCACTACATCGAATAATCGCTTCATAATTATCTCCTCACTTCAACAGATTGTAATACTTCATAGTATTAATTTCTCTCGTATATTTATCTTTAAACAGTTGATGTGCGCGCTCACCCATCTCGTGCAATTCCTTACTCGAGTGAGTGTTGATGAAGTTATAAATGGCATGTGCATCGCCATTATCAATTTGGATACCCGCATCATATTGTTCAACATGTTGAACGATATCAGATTGCTTATCCATGATGAGTACCAACGGTTTCTTAGCTGCAAGGTAGCCATAATTCTTGCTCGGAACGCCTAAACCGACGCCTTCTTTAATCAGCGATGCAATACATACATCCGCAATTTTTAATACGTCAGCATAGTCTGTACCTGTTAAAAACTCAAACATTTTAACATTTTCAATACGATGGTCTTCTATTGCCGTTTTGACATCTGCAAATTTCTTACCATGACCACAAAGTATTGTTAACGTTTGAGGCTGATCCTTATTTAATTTTAAAAATGAGATAAGTGTCTCCATATCCTGTAACTGCCCCATATTACCGCTATACAATAAAATTTTGTCGTATTGCTCACGGTAAGCTTTAAATGTGTCATTATAGATACGATTGTCTTGTAATTGACGCATGTCATACCAGTTAGGAATCACATGGATATTGTCAGCATTTTTAGAAATTTGATGATTTAGTAAGTAGTTTTTCATTTCCGTACCAAGGACAATGACATTTTCAGCATTCTTGTAGACATGTCTATTAATGTAACGCATCAGCTTATCAATCATGCTACCTGGACGAGTTGCACCTGTCTTAATCGCATTATCAGGTGCTATATCATACACCACAAAAGAATATTTTTTCTTAAGCAGTCTGTGTAAAACGTCTGGTATTAATGGCAAGATTGGTGGATTAGAGTAAACAAGAATCTGATCATATTTCAACATTTTAGGTATATTAATCACGAATTTTGAAAATAAACTAAAGAAATTGATGATCCTTCCAACCTTACTTTTGTTATTAAACCTCGAATACTTGAGACGTCGAATGCGAATTCCACGATGCATCTCGGTTTTAGAAACCTGTTTATGATTACTATATTCATATGGCCATCCACACATGACATCGACATTAATGTGATTCGCAATTAAATCTTCCGCCAATTGAGTTGGTAACGTCGCAGAAGATACATATTCCGGATAAAAATACTGACATAAAATCAAAATCTTTTTTTCACTCATCTAATCGACGTCCTTTTTATTAATGAATTTAGACTTTAAACCTATAATATTTAAAATCACATACTTAATAATGTTGCTGAACAGCGTTGTCCAAAAGAATCCATTTAGACCAAACGCAATTGTCATTAAAATAGTTATGAATATAAATGTAATCGTGTGAAGCGTCATATAATTCGCTTGTAATGTTATTGATGCGTGTTTTGTATTTAAAGTTTGGATCATAATACTCACTGCATTGAATAAAACACCTATATTACCTAAAATAATAAACTTCGAATATAAACTTGAATCAATGTTATACAGTAAAGAGACAATAATTAATGTAATTGGATAACATATAATCATGACTAAACATAGTGCAGCTATAGCAAATAGATTAGTTTTCAAATATTGCTTCTTTATATTGTCGCTTTCATTTACAGAAATATATGAAAGTACTACATTATTAATCGGATACAGAAATGTAGCTAACATTTTCCCAATAAATGTTGAAAGAAATGATATAGTTACAGCTGTTCCACCTATAATTGGTAATAAGATTAATCTATCTAAGTAGAGATTCAAATTATTAAGGCTATTTGTACTCAGTAGCATCACATAATCTTTGACCACATTATTATCTTCACTTTGATACTCGCCTATAGTTAATCCCCGTAATTTAACCAATGTATATATCGTTGCAAACAATTCACTGGTAATAAAACAAACAATCCAGTTTTGGATTAAATAATATAGAAATAGTCCTATCAGCAAACCTAAAAATTGAATAAGAGCAATATACAAAATCTGATTATATTTTAAAGTCATCCTAAAAAATACATTCAGATAAATCCTTAAACACATTAAAATATTAAGTAGAATTAAAAAGATAATATCGATGGTGTTCAAATTAAAAAAGTAAAGAAATACAATAATTAAAGCTATACTCTCAATCAGAATTGAAATTAAAAGTATCGACACAAATTTCCAGTAGTAATGATTGGATTTGTATAGATTCATATTAATTAATCGTATATTGTTAAGCGTATTGCCTAATACAACACTCGTGATTGTTATTATTGTATAAATCGTTAAAATAGAACCAAACGCTTCATTACCTACTCGTTGATTAATAATTGGATAAGCTAAAAATTGTAATCCTAAAGCTATAAGCAACGTACCAATTATTGTCTTTACGCTATCCATAATAAAAACTTTCTTAACCATGATGACGCCGTCCTTTTGTAATAAAATAGAACAACACAAACCAAAATTCACTTACAACTAAATAATTTGAACTAAACATTAATAATGTGATTGGATAGATTGCTATAAACATAACGAGTAAATCTATAGTGTTTGGATCATAGTTCCTAATCATTTTATAAACTAGTAGCAAAATGCAAATCATTATGATAAAAAACCCTAATAAGCCAAATGATAGAATCAACTCAATAATGATGTTATGTGGTATATTTCCGATTAGTTTATAATAGTTAAATGGCCCATAGCCTAATAACGGACTTTGTTGAATAAAGTAAATACCTTTTTCATAAATCGGTCCTCTTCCAGAAGTACCTTCTAAATTAAGTGTTCCACCTTGTAGATATGAAAATGTTCTAGTATTCGAACCTTTTGTAAAAAGAAAGTAAATCAATACACTAGATATGCTTAATGCAAAAATATACATAATGCTTTTTACTGCAATAGGTATTCCTCTTTTAAACGTAATAAGTATAAATGCAAATAAGCCGTAAAGAATTAATAAAATAGCACCTCCACGCCCTCCTGGTATAAACACAATAGGGATATCAATTATTGTAAATAGAACATATATCCACTTATGTTTCACTGAACCTTTCATAATGAAATAAATGCCTAATCCGGCAGTAAATGCTGAAAGGTACGAAGCGTTTTGATAGTTCATAAGTCCAAAATTGATATAGCTAGGTATCTCACCTGTAAGTTTTGGTATTAAAATTACAAAAATAAATGAAATAGAAAATATGAAAAATACTAATTTAAAAAATCTTTCTACCGTAGCCTTGTTTATATATTTAATATAAATACCACTAATTGCCGCTGGAACTGCCCATGTTAAAAAGAATAGAATATTATTTTTAGCTAGTTTCTCTTCCTTATCTGGTGAAAAATAATAAAAAGCTAGATAAAGCAAACATATAGCAATTAATAATATTAACCCTCGCGGAATTTCTTGCGTGACAATTATCTTATAAATAGCAAACACCGTAGTAATTAATGCTATACCAACCATGGTTGAGTAATACACCGGCTCTATAGGGAACCCTAATACTTCTTTAGTAAATGTAGAGATTACTATAAATATGTTCATGCTGATAATTGCACAAAGTACAAAAAATTTCATAGTTTACCTCTCTTTAAAATTTATATAATTCTACTAATCGTTCACTTTCTATTTGCCAATTCAAAATTTTAGACGCCTTAATTGCATTTTGACGTAAATGATTAAACAAATCGTGATTATCTCTTAATTTTCTAACCGCCTTTTCAATTTCTAACGGCGTAACTTCCTTTAAAACAATGCCAAATTTATATTTTTCATTGAGATAAATATGCTCTTTGACAGGAGATAAAATTACTGGTAAACCAGCATGTATACATTCAAAAATTTTATTAGATACTGTATATTCAAAATTAATAGATACAGGTTTCGTCAAGATAACACCAACATTACTTTCTGCTAACTTATCAACCAATTCTTTTACTTCAACTGGTTTATCCAACCTAATATTTTCCGAGTTATAACTAATCAGTTCTTTTATCACTTCTTCATGCGGACCAAACCCTCGAATTATGAATGAAGGAGCATTTTGTTTAAAAGCTGATGAAGCAATAATAAACTCTTCATATCCTCTGTCCATTACAATTTGACCTTGATATACGATTTCTTTAAAGTTTTCGATTTCTTTAAATTCTCTGCTATCATTTAAAATAGGTGCATTCGTAATAACATTCGCTTCCTTCTTATATCCTTTAGATTGATAATATTCTTTTGCTGCATGACTTACTGTTACGAAGGCATTAACACGATGTTTTACTATGTGTTTTTCTATACTTTCTACAAACTTTGAAATAAGTGGAACTTTATTAATAAAGGCATTTTTCGCATATATTTCATGCGCATCATAAACAATATTAGCTTTTTTATAATTGCTTAAATAGACCATTAATAATACGTCGAAATCATTTGCATGAATCACGTCAGGTTTAAAAGCTTTAATTTCTCGGATAACACCTGTTGCAAATCTTATACGCTTAATTAATTTAGAAAGAATATTTTTGGGATCTACCTTGCTACCTAACAAACGATAATTACAATCTAAATTTTCCAATCGCCTATTAGTAGCTTGTGAATTATTCATTCCAACAATTTTATAATCATTCGTAACGCCTTTAATTGTTTCTATTTGTTTAAGTACCCTTGGGTCTTGAACAATATTACTCGATACAATATTTAAAATTCTCATATCATTAAGTATCCTTTTTATTTAAATATTCAACCGAAAATCCTTTTAGTTTGTCAGGCGTTTTCTCCCACCACTTGCTTTCCAAAAGTTTTTCAATTGTTTTATTGTCAAATCGCTTCTTAATCACTTTTGCAGGAACCCCACCAACAACCTCATATGCTCCTACATTTTTAGTAACAACTGAGCCGGCTGCTATGACTGCACCAGTATTTATTGTTAATCCATCCATAATAATTACATTTGCACCAATCCACACATCATTTTTAATTGTTGTACGGCTTGGTTGGTCATTAAAGTCTATAAACTTTTGCTTTATGTTAAATGGATTATTATTAGAATAAAAAATCGGTGATGAGCTAAAAAAGTGTGTAGGATGTTTTCCTAACCCAATTTTTACATCCGAAGATATCGAACAATATCTTCCTACTTCTACATTATTAAAATCACTACCAAATCCAATATAACTGTATTCACCAATGTGAGAATTCCTGATTTTACACCATCTATCTATATAGTTATTGCCATCAAATTTTGAGTTTGTAATATACGCCAAGCGATGAATCTTAACATTCGATTCTTTAGAGGACTGGTTTTTCAGCAAACCAATTATCTTTTCAATCGCTATCCTCATCGTCATTTCCTCCAAGTATTTCGATTGATAATATCTTTATAGCTTTGAATAATTTTAACTACCTTTGTCGAAACGTTAGTGTCTTTATAATCAATAGCATCAATCATCGGTTCGTTATTGTTTTGCATCTCTCTTGCTAGTTCAACGGATTGGATTAGATTGTTATAGGTAATACCACCTACAATAACCGTACCTTTATCTAGTACTTCCGGTCTTTCTGTGGAAGTTCGAATAAGGACACCAGGGAACTTCAAAATAGACGACTCTTCTGACAATGTTCCACTATCTGATAGCACAACAAATGCATCTTTTTGCAATGCATTATAATCAAAGAAACCAAATGGCTTTAACTGTTTAACTAATGGATCAAATTCAAATTTACTTTCTTCAATTTTCTTCCAACTTCTTGGATGCGTTGAATAAATCACAGGCATTTTATACTTTTTGGCAATATCATTTATCGCATTCATTAATGATTTAAAATTCTTTTCATTATCGATATTCTCTTCTCTATGCGCAGATACTAAAATGTATTGTTGCGGTTCTAATCCTAGTTTATTTAAAACGTCACTGTGATTAATTTTATCTCGATGCGCTTCTATCACTTCTGTCATCGGTGATCCTGTCACAAAGATATTCGCTTTATTGAAGCCTTCATCTAATAAATACCGTCTGCTATGTTCTGTATAAGGTAGATTCACATCACTGACATGGTCAACAATTTTACGATTGATTTCTTCAGGTACATTCTGATCAAAGCATCTATTACCCGCTTCCATGTGGAACACAGGAATCTTTAATCGTTTAGCAGATACTGCTGCTAAACAACTATTTGTATCACCAAGAATTAAAAGTGCATCTGGTTGTTCGCGTAATAAAACGTCATATGTCTTCGCAATAATATTCCCCATCGTTTCTCCAAGGTTACTTCCAACTGCCTCTAAGTAGTGGTCCGGTTGTCTTAATTCCAAATCATCAAAGAAAATTTGATTCAATGTATAATCATAATTTTGACCAGTGTGTACTAATATCTGATTAAAATATTGATCACATGCTTTAATCGTTGATGATAAACGAATGATTTCAGGCCTTGTACCAACTATTGTCATTAATTTCAGTTTTTCCATGCGCTATACCTCCAAGAAATACGTATCTGGCTGATTTGGATCAAACATTTCATTCACCCACATAATAGTTACCATATCTGTGTCGCCTAAATTTTCAATATTATGTGTGTATCCTACTGGTATGTCTACAACTTCTAATTTATCGCCAGAAACGTAATATTCAATGATTTCATCATCATTAACATGTCTAAAACGAATTACCCCTTTACCTGATACGACTAGAAATTTTTCGTTTTTAGTATGGTGCCAGTGATTACCTTTAGTAATACCTGGTTTAGAAATATTTACAGAAACTTGACCACGATCCGGTGTTTTTATAAATTCTGTAAAAGAACCCCTATCATCCACATTCATAAGTAAGGGATAACTAAAGTCTGTACTAGGTAGATAGCTTAAATACGTACTATACAAATCTTTTTCAAACAAGTTATCTAATTTCGGCAATGTTCGATCGAGACGTGACTGTTTGAACTTGTATAATAAATCTACAATTTCTCCCAATGTCACTTTAAATACGTTTGGTACTGTAGGTACACCATTTTCAATCGTTGGAGTTCCTTCAATAGCACGCTTTATTTCAGCGACGATATCATCCACGTAGTTTAGCGTTAGTTCAACATTCCGATCATTAACTTGAATCTCTTCGTTACGTGCAATTTTGTAACAAAATGTTGCTATCACTGAGTTATAATTCGGCTTACACCACTTGCCGAATAAATTTGGCCAGCGATAAATATAAACCGTATTGCCATACTCTTCGGCATACTCTCTTAATAGCTGTTCCCCTTGCAACTTACTCTCACCATAAGGATTATCTTGTGTTGCTTGTATTGAAGACGATAATAATATCGCTGGCTTTTTCGTATTTCTAGTTAATATATCAAGTACATGATCTAAATAACTCACGTTTCCTAAGCTGAATTCTTTGTAATGTTCAGGTCGATTAACACCCGCTAAATGCACGATAAAGTCTGCTTTCAACAATGCTGACTCTAATTCTTCCTCTTTAGTTTGTCGATGTACTTCGAAAATATGATGATCTGTCGTTGATGTTAAATCTGCTTTCAAGTTTTTTCCTACAAAACCTTTTGCTCCTGTAATTACAATATTCAACGTCAATCTCTCCTATCTCATTGAAGCTTTATAATCATTCAATTCGTTTCTAACATATTCTAGTGTTAAAAGTTTTTCTTTTATCTCTTCCACCGTTAAAATATGTGTATTATCGGAGTTATATTCATAAGATTGCGTAATCTTTTCGTTACCGGTTTCAACATAATTACTATAATTTAAATCTCTGGAGTCTGCCGGCACTCTAAAATAATCACCCATATCTTCACATTGTGCGTATTCTTCTCTCGTCAACAATGTTTCTGCTTTTTTCTCTCCATGTCGCGTACCAATGATTTCAATTGCATTATCAGCTTCAAACAATTCTAATAATGCGGTCGCAAGATCCCCTACCGTTGAGCTTGGTGCTTTTTGAACCATAATATCTCCTGTCTCTGCATGCTTAAATGCATGAACAACTAGTTCTACCGCATCTTCTAAGCTCATTAAAAATCTTGTCATATCAGGATCTGTAATCGTTAAAGGTTCTCCAGCTTTGATTTTGTCGATAAACAAAGGTATTACTGATCCTCTTGAAGCCATCACATTACCGTATCTTGTACCACAAATAAGCGTTTGTTCACTACGAATATTTCTTGATTTGGCTACGAATACTTTTTCCATCATTGCTTTTGAAATACCCATAGCATTAATAGGATACGCTGCCTTATCTGTAGATAAACATATGACTTTTTTAACATTTTGATGAATAGCACTTTGTAAGACATTTTCTGTACCAATAATATTTGTCTTCACTGCCTCAACTGGAAAGAATTCACATGACGGCACTTGTTTTAAAGCTGCTGCATGGAATACGTAATCAACATCTCGCATTGCTGTTTCTACACTTTGACTATCACGCACATCACCAATGTAGAACTTTAATTTTGAATTATTATATTTTTTTCGAATGTCATCTTGTTTTTTCTCATCGCGTGAAAAAATACGAATTTCTTTAATATTAGAATCTAAAAACCGTTTCATAACAGCATTACCGAATGATCCTGTGCCCCCAGTAATTAATAAAATTTTGTCATCGAACATAATTATCTCCCTTTTTGCCATTGGCATAGTTAATAATTTTTTCTTTACTAAAGTCATTGACGATGTCTTGAATAATCGCTTCAACTTCATTACATTTCATATGTTGTACTTTGCCACGATAAATTTTTTCAAATACTTGTTCAGGATGAACCTCATCTTTATTCATAAGCTCTTCAAACATTTTTTCGCCGGGTCTAATCCCTGTATAAGTAATGCGTATGTCGTCTTCTTTTTTACCACTTAGCTTAATTAAATTACGTGCCAAATCTACAATTTTCACTGGTTCTCCCATATCTAGCACAAATACTTCGCCACCTTCTGCTAATGCCCCTGCCTGCAAAACTAGTCTAGAAGCTTCAGGAATTGTCATAAAGTAACGTGTCATTTCAGGATGTGTCACAGTAACTGGCCCACCTTCTTCAATTTGACTTTTGAAAAGTGGAATCACAGATCCTCTCGATCCAAGTACATTACCAAATCTCACTGCAACAAAATTTGTTCGATGCGTTTCATCATTTAAACTTTGAATAATCATTTCTGCAATTCGCTTTGAAGCTCCCATGACATTAGGCGGATTAACGGCTTTATCCGTAGAAATCATAACGAATTTCTTTACCTCTGCATTTTTAGCAGCTTCAGCAGTATTTTTCGTACCTAAAATATTATTATGTACTGCTTCTTCAGGGTTGTCTTCCATTAACGGCACGTGCTTGTGTGCTGCTGCATGATAAACTGCGTATGGTTTATACGTTTCCATAATTTCAAACATACGCGCTCTATTTTGCACATCCGCTATAATAGGAACGATATCAACATTTTTTCCGAAGCGATTTCGCAATTCACGATTGATTAAATAAATACTGTTTTCACCATGGCCAAGTAGAATAATACGTTCTGGATAGAAATTACAAACTTGTCTACAAATTTCTGATCCTATTGAACCACCTGCACCCGTAACTAAAATAGTTTTATTCGTCAATTCATTTGATATCATATCCATATCTAATTCAACAGGATCTCTGCCTAGTAAATCTTCTACTTCAACTTTTTTCAGTTGATTCACTTCTAACTCACCAGACATGACGTCTTCTATATTTGGCATTTTCAATAACTCAACGCCATCCATATGGCAAATATTATTAATTTCTTTCAAACGCTCTTGACCAATAGTTGGAATTGCAATGATGATTTTTTTAATCTTATATTTCCTCACTAGTTCTGGAATATCCGCAATTTTACCTTGGACTTTTACACCCTCAGTAATTGTGATATTGCGTTTATGTTCGTCATCATCGACTGCTAATACCGGTTCAAGTTTCATTTCGTCACTTTTCAACATTTGTCTAATCAGCATTGAACCTGCTTGACCAGCACCAACAACTAAAGTTGGCTTCTTATTAAATGACTTACCTCCAAGGTATTTCCGATAAATACGCCAAAATAACCTTGAGCCACCTATTAAAATCAAGTGCATCATCCAAGTAATTAAATACAATCTAAAAAACGGTCTATTGCCTGTAACAATTGTCACGACCACCATCGTAATAACGATAGATGTCGTCACAGCTTTAACAATTAAAATCAATTCACTCACACTGGCATATTCCCACGCTCGATGATACATATTAAAAATAAATGCTGAAATATGATGCGATATGAATAGTGATATAGCTGCCAATATTAATAATTTGACAGAATATGTTTTGAAATACGGTTCTAAAATGTAATAACTTACGAATACTGAAAATGTCACTATCAGTGAATCGATTAATGCTAGTATTAAAAGCCGCAATTTCACAGATAAATGTGCCATAAAACCCCTCATTTGCTGTTTATAACCCAAACCATCTTTTCTGTTTATAATCTTGTTGTGGCATTCGTTTAGGAATTTTTTTATCATCAACAACTAACTTCGCATTACTAATAAATCCGTTCATATCTTCATAATAATCACGTAATTTCTTATCATTAAATAAGTCTTTCATTAAGAACGGTCTGATTTCTGTGTTATGCGCATCTGAACCGATGAAATGTGTCAGATTGTTTTCAATCATTTGAATTGCTAATTTTCTAATTTTTTTACCGGAAATACCCGCTAATGACGCCGTTGTCACTTGACTTAAAGCACCTTTGTTAATTAAATCGTATAGTATGTCAAGGTTTTGACTTATTGCTTTATTCCGCTCTGGATGTGCAATAATCGGTACAAAGCCTTTACTCTGTAATTCGAAAAATAATTGATCAGTATAGTGTGGAACTTCATTTGATGGAAATTCTATTAGTAAATAGCGTGAATCATTAATACCGGTAATAACTTTTCGATCAATATCATTAAGGATTTGATCGGTAATTCTTATTTCCTGACCATAATAAAACTTTAGATTTAGTGCTTGTACTTCCTCTAAGCTTTCAATATGGTTTAAACATGATTTCACTTTTTCTATAGGTGTGGTATATCGAGGATGTAAGTGATGTGATGTTACAATGATTTCTGTAACACCTTGTGTTGTCGCTTGTTTTAAAAGATCCATCATCTCTGTTTCATTTGTCGGACCGTCATCGATATTAGGCAATATATGGTTATGAATATCAATCATACTTATTCATCTCCATAATAGTGATAATAACTAGAAGATTTATCGACCTTTGTCTTGTTCAAAATGACACCTAGAATGTTACTGCCTGCTTTTTCCATAAGTGCTTTTGCTTTTTTAACTTCATTTTTATCATTTTTTTCACTATCAATTACTAACAGACTATCTTTAATAGCACGCGCATATAGTTGTGCATCAGTCACAGTATTAACTGGCGGTGTATCGACAATAATAATGTCGTAACGTTTATTAAACAGATCAACTAATTCTTTGAACCTTTCAGACCCAATTAACTCAGATGGATTTGGAGGTACAGGGCCAGCTGTTAGCAAATCTAAATTTTCAATTTCTGTCGACGTAATTGCTTCTGACATAGTCGTTCGACCAATGATTAAGCTTGATAGTCCATTATTATTTTGCTCATTAAAAATATAGTTTTGTGTTGGCTTACGCATATCGCCATCAATAACTAATGTCTTATAGCCTGCTTGTGCATAAGTAATCACTACATTCGATACAACTGTACTTTTACCTGCACCAGGCTTTTCAGAAGTAACCAATAAGCGCTTTACTTCACCATTTGCTTTTGAAAACATGATGTTTGAACGTATACCTCGAAACTTTTCACTAATTGTTGATTTTGGTTTTTCATATACAAATAGTGTTGTTGTCGTATTTTCCTTTTTTGACATAAGTAGCAACCATCCTTAATTAAATTTTTGAATTGAACCCAATACAGGCAATCCTAATTCTTTCTCTACATCTTCTTCATCTTTAATTCGCTTATCGAAAATTACTTTGAAGAAGATATATATAAGCGCGACAACTAATCCTAAAAAGAATGCACCGATTAGATTCACTACAGTTTTTGGTGCGACTTTAACTGCTGTACCGTCTGCTTTAGATAAAATTGATACGTTATCCACACTCATAATCTTCGGAATTTGTTTACTTGTAACTTTAGCGAAGCTATTCGCAATTTTTTCCGAATCTTGTTTATGACCACTTTTAACTTGGATGTTGATAAGTTGCGTATTTTCTTGGTTTGTAATTGTCAACATACTCGACAATTTAGATGGTGAATACTTATCATTTAAGTCCTTTGACACCTCATCTAAAATTCTAGGACTTTTAACAATTTCTTTATACGTATTTACAAGTTGAATATTACTTTGAACCTCTTGTGCCATAAACTGAGGATTGTCACCCTTAGTTTGATTCACTAAGATTTGAGTATTAGCTTGATATTTAGGTGATAAGACGAAAAATGTAACAATAGCGCTAATAATTAAAAATAATAGCGGTAAAATAATTAAAATCTTCAAGTTTTTTTGTAATACTTCTTTAATTTTTGTTAATTCTAATGTACTTTCCATTATTTACCTCCCTTAAAAATTTTCATTAAAATTGGTATTATATATATAGTATTTACATATTACATATCGTTTAAACAATTAATTACTTTTAAACCGCATTATTTACGCATATTCATTTATATGAAATTAAAAATAATTATACTCTAAAGTAGTAATAGTTTGCGAAATGAGTATCAATCTTAATATTTTCTTTATTTAAAAAAATGATTGTCTAGTTTGTATCTCTGAAGATTTGGCAATAAATAAAAGCCGATAACCGTAAAATGATTATCGACTTAAAGTTTATGTGGCATTTTTTACTTTTGTAATTTCAGGTGAGTTATATGATTATTATCAGATAGATTATTGCTTATAATCATATGATGTTTGAATGATATCTTTGATTTCACTGATTAGTGCTTCTTTAGGATTAGCAGTTGTACATTGATCTTCAAATGCGAGCTCTGCCATTCTATCAATTGATTCATTTAATTCTTCTTCAGACACACCTTGTGATTTCAAATTCATTTCAATTCCGACTGATTGACCTAATTCGTAGACAGCTTTAGCTAATGATTCTACGAGTGCTTCTGTCGTATTCCCTTTTAATCCTAAGAATTTGGCAATATCTGCATAATCTGTATCTGCTCTGAAGAACTCATATTTAGGGAATAATGCATGTTTTTGCGGGTCTTTGGCATTATAACGGATAATATGCGGTAGTAATATCGCATTCGCTCTACCATGCGGAATACCATATTCGCCACCAATTTTATGTGCAATTGAGTGTGCAATGCCTAAGAATGCATTTGCAAATGCCATACCAGCCAAAGTTGATGCGTTATGCATTTTCTCTCTTGAAACTTTATCACCCTTTTCAACAGATGATTTTAAATATTCGAACGTCAATTTAATCGCTTGTAGACTCAAACCTCTTGTATAGTCTGAAGCCATTACAGATACATATGATTCCATTGCATGCGTTAGTACATCCATTCCTGTATCTGCTGTAACGCTTTTTGGCACACTCATCACAAATTGAGGGTCAATAATTGCAACGTCAGGTGTTAAAGCAAAATCAGCCAACGGATATTTTACATTTGTTTCACTATCTGTGATAACTGCAAATGGTGTTACTTCTGAACCTGTACCTGATGTCGTAGGGATACAAATGAACGTCGCATTTTCAGGCATGCCTATTTTATAAGTACGTTTACCGATGTCTAGGAACTTTTGTTTAGCACCGAAGAATGATGTCTCAGGGTGTTCAAAGAACATCCACATTGCTTTTGCAGCATCCATCGCTGAACCACCACCAAGTGCAATGATTGTATCTGGTTGGAAATCAACCATCATTTCCAGACCTTTATATACTGTATTAGTTGATGGGTTCGGTTCGACTTCGCTAAATATTTTAATTTGAGGCTGTTCCGTTCTTTGTCTTAATACATTCTCAACTGTTTTTGTATAACCGAATTCTACCATACCAGGGTCACAGACAATCATCACTTTTTCAATCTTGTCCATTGTTGTTAGACTCATGATTGCATTTTCTTCAAAATAAATTTGAGCAGGCACCTTGAAAATTTGAGTATTATTACGTCGTTTAGCAATCGTTTTAATGTTTAATAAATCTGTCGCACTAACATTATGTGAAATTGAGTTTCTACCGTACGAACCACAACCTAATGTTAAAGACGGAATCAATTCGTTATACATATCACCAATACCTCCAACCGCTGATGGTGTATTTACAAGTACACGACAAGCTTTCATTCTTAGTCCAAAATCTTTTTGTAATGTTTCATCTTCTGTATGGATAACGGCTGTGTGTCCTAATCCACCAAAATGTAGTGTGTCTTCACAAATTTGAAATGCTTGTTTTGTAGATTGGGCTTTTACTAAGGCTAATACTGGAGATAATTTTTCACGAGATAACGGATAGTCTGAACCTACACCGCTAATTTCGGCTATGATAAGTTTTGTATTTTCGGGGACAGGTATACCTGCTAATTCAGCTATTTCAACTGCAGATTTACCGACAATATCAGGCTTAATACCTGTTTTTTGTTCATTCATAATTGCATTTTCTAAGCGTTGTAATTCATCTTTTTTAACAAAGTATGCTTGATGTGCTTTAAATTCATTAGTAACATCTTTATAAATTTCTTTATCAATGACTACAACTTGTTCAGAAGCACAAATCATACCATTATCAAATGTTTTTGAACCAATGATATCATTTACTGCACGTTTAATGTGTGCTGTTTTTTCAATGTAAGACGGCACGTTACCTGGTCCCACACCTAATGCCGGTTTGCCAGTTGAATATGCAGACTTAACCATGCCCGAACCACCTGTTGCTAGAACTAATGCAATACCTTTGTGATTCATTAATTGTTTTGTTGCTTCGATAGAAGGCACTTCAATCCACTGAATAATATCTTTAGGTGCACCTGCCTTCATTGCCGCTTCTAATACAACTTCTGCTGCACGCTTCGACGATTCTTGTGCACTTGGATGGAATGCAAAAATGATTGGATTTCCTGTCTTAATTGCAATCATCGCTTTAAAAATAGTTGTCGACGTAGGATTTGTTGTTGGCGTAACACCACAAATAACACCAATTGGTTCCGCTACATACGTTAATCCTTTTTCTTTATCTTCACCAATAATCCCTACTGTCTTATTGTCTTTTATTGAATTCCATATATATTCAGAAGCGTATAAATTTTTAATCGCTTTATCTTCGTATATACCTCTTCCAGTTTCTTCATGTGCTAATTTTGCTAGCACCATATGTTGATCAACAGCTGCTAAGCTCATTTGATGAACAATATGATCAATTTCTTCTTGTGACTTTTTAGATAATGCTTCTAATGCTTTTTTCCCTTTGTCAGCTAGAGCATCAATCATAATTGCCACTTCTTGTTCTTTCGATCCACGATTTTCTTTTTCAGGTATAGTTAACATATACAACCACTCCTTTATACTTTGTGAATTATTTCACAAACATTATAGTACATGTCTCTCAGGATATAAAGAAAATTCTATACAAAAAAGTTTAATTTCGAATATTATTTGAACAAATATCAAATTTTAAAATAAATGTTTTCATGAAATCATTGTTATTTCGGTGTTTTTAGAATGATTTTATAATCATAATTTTTTCAATGACATAATTTATTCATAATTTTATATTTAATTCTGAATATTCTTTAATAGCCTAAAAAGCTTGTTATATCGCACAAAACACAACATTAAAAGGTCCTTGTCGCTACCTATCAACAGATGTTACACAAAAAAACTCGAACTGAAATGATGATCTTTTCAGCTCGAGTTTTAAATATTGGTGCCTTATTTATATAGATTCGTTATATTATATTCTCTATTTTCATTAACATAATCCTTAAAGAGTTTTAAATTAATACCTGCTAGATGATTCAAAAATGTTTCATCGACTTTTAAATAATTCAATAATTTTTGTGGTGTCAGTATATTTCTATCAAAATACAACTTTAATAAACTATTCATTTTGACAGGACGTGACATTTCAATCACGTCGTCTAAAGGCTCTTTACTTTTATAGCCTTTTTTATTTAATGATGCCCAAAAATATCTGTACTGAGTACTAGACATTAGGCCTAGATAATAAGCTCTCATTGCAATTGCTTGTATAGAAACATACCATTTTTCTTTCAATACAGCTAAATAATCAGGATTTGATTTTTTGGTCATTTGATCAAAGTCTTTTTTAAACGCTTCTTCAGGTAGTAAAAATTCAGAGGCGAAAATATCTGCCTCATGTTCAATTGTCTTATATTCTTCAGGAGATAATAAGTCGAATTGAATATGACGATGTAGAACGAGATGTCCCAGCTCATGTGCAAGATCAAAATTCCTTCTAACTGCTACCCCCCTATTTGTACCCAGTATAATAAAAGGTGTCTGATCTTTACTCCAAAAACTATATGCGTCTATGCTATCATTAATTCGCTTTTCGTATATAACTATACCCGCTTTTTCAAGCATAAATAATAGTGCTTCGTTGCTTTCATCTTGAAGAATTTTAGCCCTCACAACTTTAGCAATTTCTTTTATGCTTTCTTTTTTATTTAGTGATTCTAAATTGCCATTCAACAATTCATCTAAATTATTTATTAAAGATAAAATAATATTATCCGGTATCGTTACAAAAGAAAATAAGTAGCTAGTTAAATTAGATAAATACATTGCTTGATAATATTGCTTATTTAATAGTTTCGTAGATACTTTATAATTTTTTGCTCTAAAAGCTATACTATGTTTATCGACAGAATTTATTAGGAGCTCTTCGGGCTGCTCGCTAATAAAGTAGCTAGATTTAACATTAAAAATAGATGTCATATCATAAATTTTACTAATTTCTGGCATCATATTTTTTGTTTCATATTGCCAAATTGCTTGTTCACTCACATTTATTTTTTCTGATAATTCTTTTCTACTTAGAGCATTAAGCTTTCTCACGTATTCTAAATTCTTGCCAATAAACATTAACTTCACCTTTCACTTTCAATCATATCGTTACCTTCATCGATACTGATACCAAATGCATGTTCCACATCTATGAGTTCTAACTCTCCATCGTTTTTAAGTACTTCTAACTCTTCTTCGTCAATATGATAATCTTCTCTTTCTACTATTACTTTTTCTATTAACTCTGTCAAATCATCAACCATAATTGCAGAATTTGTTTCTGGATTTGGTAACCATTGTTTGATTGCAGCTAATTGCTTTGATTCTTTATCAATACGATATGTAATAATTAAAAAATAAGAATTAATATCTCTATTACTGCCTTCTTTTATATTAAATAATATACTATCTGCAGTCATTTGATGCCCAATTTCAAAATCTTCTCCAACAGTACCAAAATTAATGTCCCTATTCTTAGCCATAAGTACCTCTAGGTAGTTTTTACTTTTTGGATTTTTATCAGCAACTAAACTCTTCCCTACGCTTACATTTTTTTCATCAAAGTAATCTTCATTTTTCAATATAAACATGATATTATTTTTCTCTTCATCTTTATTAAATATAAACTTTAAATACTTCCATGATGGTCCAGCATTTTCTTTAATATACTTAACAAAATTTTCCAAATGCTTAGCAACTTGACTTTCAATATGATTAGATTTAGTAAAGGCATAGGCATCACTAATCACCATACGTTTCTTGACTTCATTTCTCTCATTAACATAGTCCTTATATCCCGCGATAATTCCTTTAACAATAGATTCTCTTACTTCTTGTTTAATTGTTTCCAAATTAATCACTTCATAATATTAAGTTATATAAAATATAAGCCTCATTTTTTGTAAAATCAACATTTTTCTTAAAGTATATTGACGTTTAAGAGTGGTTAGTTTAAACAAAAACAAAAACTTACCCGATTAAAATCAAGTAAGTTTTTCATATATCCGTCACTTTTCAACTTTAAAATCAACAACTTGCGGGATACGCATCAAATTATTATTTGATAAAAAATCAATAAGTAATTGTGCGCCTTCAACTTGAATATCTTTCACAACTGGCGCGTCGATAAACATATCATACTGACCACCGCCAACTGCACGATAATTATTTACACAAATTGTATATGTCTGCTTTAAATCAACTGTGTGACCTTGAATCATCATATTGCTCACACGTTGTCCCTTTGGTCTTCCAACATGAATGGTATAACTTACGCCACCATATATATCATAATTAAAGTGTTGTGGTTTGGGTCCAAGGAAGTCTGCGCTCACACTTACTTCATCATTTTGCACGTCAAAATATTCTGCTGATCGTTCAATGGCTTCTTTAAGTTTGGCACCACTTACAGCTAAAACTTTAAATGTATTTGGAAATGGGTAATTGTTAATAACATCTCGCATCGTCACGACTTGCTTGAAACCACTAGCAGAATCAAACAAAGCTGTACAGGCAACATCTGCGTCACTTTTTTCTAATAAAGCGTAATTCATAAAATTAGTAAAAGGATGCGGTGCCACACGTGCCTCAAATGCATGATTAATCGTCATATCATATGGCAATGTAGTAATTTCGTAATCTAACCAGTCCTCTAACTGCTTTCGTAAATGTTGGTCATCTTCATCAATAGTAAATGTGGAATCATCTATAACAGGAAGTAATTCACATGATTCAACGGATACATTTTCATATTCATCAGTACTCAAGACAACTTTGCCTACAGTTGTACCTCTCGTACCAGGTTGAATCACAGCCGTTTGCTTAAATCTTTCAGCAATTTGTCGATGTTGGTGACCCGTAATAAAGATATCTATATCTTTAGAAAACGCTTCTAACATGGCATATCCTTCATTTTCACCCGTTAATACTTCGGTCGGCGTACCATTTTCTAAATCCTTTTCAAATCCACCATGGTAACAAACCACAATGATATCTGCATGTCGCTTCATTTCAGGTAAGTGTTGTTGAAGTGTTTCAAAAGCACTATGAAACGTAAGTGACTGAATATGCTCTGGTTGTTCCCAATGGGGAATAAATTGTGTCGTTAAACCTATCACACCAACCGTTTGATCTCCAACCTGAAAATACTGCACACCGTTATCAGTCAATGTACTATCATTTTCATAAATATTAGCGCACAAAACTGGATAATTGAGTCTGCGTAAAGTGTCTTTTAAGTATGGCAATCCATAATTAAATTCATGATTACCAAGCGTACCAAAGTCGAATGCCATTTGATTATAAAAATCAACTAAAGGCTGGCTACTGCCGCTATGCGCGATTAAGTAATTACAAAATGGTGACCCTTGCAAAAAATCACCATTATCTATTTTAAAACTTTGGTCATACTGCCTTCTGTCTTGTTCTATAACATGATTCGCTAGTAACAATCCCATAGGTTGATATTGATTTCTACTCGTAAAATCTGTTGGGAAAATATAACCATGTACGTCGCTCACGACATAAAATGCTATGTTTGACATCCTCACTCACTCCTTCAATCACAAACATCTTTCTTATTTCTATTATATATTTATTTGAAGTCTGTTGTAATCAAGGTTTTGTCACCGAGTTTTAAACGAATCTTTGAACCTTCCATACTTTCAAGTACTTTAGCATTGATCTTAATTGTAGCATTTCCGTTTTCATCTGCTTTAACTGTTGGCAAAGTACTGTAACCTGGTGGGTTATAATCGTTATCTTTACTTGAAAATTGTCCGATTTGACGTCCGCCTTCTTTGTAAATACCAACTCTAAGATTTTCAAGTGTTTGATTTGCTTCAAATCCTTTTAAATGTATTGTCACTTCAAATGGCTCATTTACAGAAACATTTTGCGGGATATCAAATGATATTTTTACGTTCTGATTTGGTGGCGTATGATCATCTGGTGTGTTTGGCTGAGGATCCGCGCCTTTTTCACTGCCATAACTACCTGCTTTAAATGTTGTTGGGTCATACCATTTATAACCACTCGGCGGTTGTGACCATGGCTCTTTTTCAGGCTCAGTTGAACGCTCTGGTCGTTCAAAATCAAGCAACTTAGTCTTTGTATCTAATGTTAGTCCACTCGCCTTAAGTGATTTCCCATCACTATCTTTAGACATCCAAGCCGTTATATTATTTAATAGCTTACCGTTGTCTTGTTCTTTAAAACCATCATATGTTTTCTTCTTTTCTCCATTATCTTCTCTTACATATTTGGGCGAACTATCTTCCACAAGTGATGAATCACCGATAAATGCTGCTTTACCTTTTCCAACTTTAGAAATTGCTACATAGGGGCCTTCTGCTTTACCGCCACCATTATAAATACCTTGATCTACAGCATGTGACCATTTACTTTTCGCTGGCAATTGTTCTGGTGTATACACAATACCTTTTGCTTTCTCTGGATTAGTAATTGCTAATGTCGATCCGGCATGCATAGAGACAGATTTCACACCTTCAGTAATACCGAAACTTTCTTTTGAAGAAACAATATTGCTCGTATTTAAATCACCTAGTGCATTATATCGAAAACGTACGCCAAAGTTTGTAGATAACCAATCTGAACTTTTCACACCTTGCATTGCAGTAGAGCTTTTTTCTTCTGCATTCATACCTTTCGACATATCTTCATATGCTCCACGTCGATAACCATTCATTGCCTCCGATGAATCAATACGATTTAAATTTCGGTCAGCATTGTAATGATCTGAAATAAAGACAACATTGCCACCTTGTTTCACATAGTTAACAATTGCTGCCTGTTCTGATTCTTTGAAAGGAATGTTAGCCTCAGGAATTACAAATATTTTGGAACTTTTCAAACTTGCTTCTGTTATGTTCGAATGACCATCAATAGCTTTAACGTCATAACCTTGTTTTTGTATTGAATCCGCATAATCTGAAAATGCACCATCACTAACCCAATCTGCAGCACCAGCTGTTTGACCATGAGAACGATCGAATAATACCGTTCGCTGTTGCTTTGTAGGTTGCGATTCATGCGTTATAGCTAAAGATTGCGGTAAAGCACTTAATGATACCGTTGCAACAATTGCAGAGACAGTTAATGACTTATATATTTTTTTCATTTTGTGAGGCTCCTTTTAAAATAAATTTGTTCTTGAATTATAGGATAAAAATTCGTTGCACATGAGCAATTTAACGAAAAGTTTACAAAATCTTATCAAACTCTTAAAGAAAGTTATTAAAATTCATTTTTATAAAATACTTTTTCACATTTAAATGTGGTACGCTATAAGTGTAATTTCATTGCATACATATTACACGATTAAGAATGTGAAGGGGACAGTTATCAAATGAAAAATTTTAAGTATTTATTTGTATTAATGTTAGCAGTCATTGTTTTTGCAGCAGCATGTGGAAACTCAAGTTCTTTAGATAATCAAAAGAACGCTAGTAATGATTCGGATTCTAAATCAGGAGGATACAAACCTAAAGAATTAACAGTACAATTTGTACCTTCGCAAAATGCTGGAACATTAGAGGCTAAAGCAAAACCATTAGAAAAATTACTATCTAAAGAATTAGGAATTCCAGTTAAAGTGTCTGTATCAACTAACTACAATACAATTGTTGAAGCTATGAAGTCTAAAAAAGTTGATGTTGGTTTCTTACCACCAACGGCATACACATTAGCACATGATCAAAAAGCAGCTGATTTATTATTACAAGCACAACGTTTTGGTGTAAAAGAAGATGGTTCAGCAAGTAAAGAACTTGTAGATAGTTATAAATCAGAAATTCTTGTTAAAAAAGACTCAAAAATTAAAAGCTTGAAAGATTTAAAAGGTAAGAAAATTGCCTTACAAGATGTAACATCAACTGCTGGATATACATTCCCACTTGCGATGTTAAAAAACGAAGCAGGTATTAATGCAACTAAAGATATGAAAATTGTGAATGTTAAAGGTCATGACCAAGCAGTTATCTCATTATTAAATGGAGATGTAGATGCTGCGGCTGTATTTAACGATGCACGTAATACTGTGAAAAAAGACCAACCAAATGTATTTAAAGACACACGAATTTTAAAATTAACACAAGCTATTCCGAATGACACAATTTCTGTAAGACCAGATATGGAAAAAGATTTCCAAGAAAAATTGAAAAAAGCTTTTATAGACATTGCTAAATCAAAAGAAGGTCACAAAATTATTAGCGAAGTTTATTCACATGAAGGATACACAGAAACGAAAGATTCAAATTTCGACATTGTAAGAGAGTACGAAAAATTAGTTAAAGATATGAAATAATCATTATCGAATTTGGTATTAAAAGCTTTCGTTCAATAGATATATTCTAGATAAATATTGAAAAGCTAGGCGCTAAACTGAAACAGATATAGAAAGGTGTCGCTGTACATTTGAAACCATTTGTACACAGAAACCCAATGTCTATGATATTTCAGTTTACCTTGGCTTTTCTTTATTAAAGAAAGGTGTCAAACATGAGTCAAATCGAATTTAAAAACGTCAGTAAAGTCTATCCTAACGGTCATGTAGGCTTGAAAAATATTAACTTAAATATTGAAAAAGGTGAATTTGCAGTTATTGTCGGACTATCTGGTGCTGGGAAATCCACGTTATTAAGATCTGTAAATCGTTTGCATGATATCACGTCAGGTGAAATTTTCATCCAAGGCAAATCCATCACTAAAGCCCATGGTAAAGCATTATTAGAAATGCGCCGAAATATAGGTATGATTTTCCAACATTTTAATTTAGTTAAACGGTCAAGTGTATTACGAAATGTACTAAGTGGACGTGTAGGTTATCACCCTACTTGGAAAATGGTATTAGGTTTATTCCCAAAAGAAGACAAAATTAAAGCAATGGATGCACTAGAACGCGTCAATATCTTAGATAAATATAATCAACGCTCTGATGAATTATCAGGTGGCCAACAACAACGTATATCTATTGCACGTGCGCTATGCCAAGAATCCGAAATTATTCTTGCAGATGAACCAGTTGCTTCATTAGACCCATTAACAACGAAACAGGTTATGGATGATTTAAGAAAAATCAACCAAGAATTAGGCATCACAATTTTAATTAATTTACATTTTGTTGACTTGGCAAAAGAATATGGCACACGCATCATTGGTTTACGTGATGGTGAAGTTGTCTATGATGGTCCTGCATCTGAAGCAACAGATGACGTATTTAGTGAAATATATGGACGTACAATTAAAGAAGATGAAAAGCTAGGAGTGAACTAACATGCCTTTAGAAATACCTACAAAGTATGACTCCCTTTTAAAGAAAAAGGTTTCTTTAAAAACGAGTTTTACCTTCATGTTAATCATTGTGCTTATCATTTGGAGCTTCATTTATACGGGGTTTAATTTTGGAGATTTAATGATAGGAATACCTCAAATAGGTGATCTATTCAAACAAATGATTCCACCTGATTTCGAGTATTTACAACAAATTACAACGCCAATGTTAGATACCATTCGAATGGCTATCGTAAGTACAGTATTAGGTAGCATCGTTTCAATACCAATTGCGTTATTATGTGCTAGCAATATCGTTCATCAAAAGTGGATTTCAATACCCTCGCGCTTTATTTTAAATATAGTTCGTACTATTCCAGATTTGTTATTAGCAGCAATCTTTGTGGCTGTATTTGGAATCGGTCAAATTCCAGGGATATTAGCATTGTTTATTTTAACTATCTGTATTATTGGAAAATTATTATATGAATCATTGGAAACGATAGATCCAGGTCCAATGGAAGCAATGACGGCTGTTGGCGCTAATAAAATAAAATGGATTGTTTTCGGTGTTGTACCACAAGCCATATCGTCATTTATGTCATACGTATTATATGCATTTGAAGTAAA
The DNA here is from genome assembly GCF_037963075.1 of Staphylococcus sp. FSL W8-0056. NCBI lineage: Bacteria > Bacillati > Bacillota > Bacilli > Caryophanales > Staphylococcaceae > Staphylococcus > Staphylococcus sp. FSL W8-0056. The sequence continues at coordinate 2,588,572 of NZ_CP150142.1, read as the reverse complement.
TATACGAGCTTCAGCTGTGCTTGGATTAGTCGGCGCTGGCGGTATTGGATTGTTTTATGATCAAACACTTGGTTTATTTCAATATCCAAAAACAGCAACGATTATTTTATTTACTTTAGTTATCGTCGTCGTCATTGATTACATCAGTACGAAAGTGAGGGCACATCTCGCATGACACAGGAAATAGCAAAATATAATGTTCACACAAAAGCACACAAACGAAAATTGATTAAAAGATGGCTTATTGCAATTGTCGTCTTAGCTATTATCATCTGGGCATTTGCAGGTGTACCAAGTTTAGAACTTAAAAGTAAATCATTAGAAATCTTAAAATCCATATTCAGCGGATTATTCCATCCTGACATCAGCTATATCTATATACCAGATGGCGAAGACTTATTACGTGGTTTACTTGAAACCTTTGCGATAGCCGTTGTAGGTACTTTCATCGCCGCAATTATCTGTATTCCATTAGCATTTTTAGGTGCAAATAATATGGTAAAGTTACGCCCGGTTTCAGGTGTTAGCAAATTTATTTTAAGTGTTATACGTGTCTTCCCAGAAATTGTAATGGCACTTATATTTATCAAAGCTGTTGGCCCAGGTTCATTTTCAGGTGTATTAGCTTTAGGTATCCATTCTGTAGGTATGCTTGGGAAACTTTTAGCTGAAGATATTGAAGGTCTAGATTTCAGTGCTGTAGAATCATTAAAGGCCAGTGGTGCGAATAAGATTAAAACACTCGTATTTGCAGTCATACCACAAATTATGCCTGCCTTTCTATCACTCATACTTTATCGCTTTGAACTAAACTTACGTTCAGCTTCTATACTGGGGCTAATTGGGGCTGGTGGTATCGGGACACCACTCATATTTGCCATTCAAACACGTTCTTGGGACCGTGTAGGTATTATATTAATCGGTTTAGTACTAATGGTCGCAATTGTCGATTTAATTTCCGGTTCAATCCGAAAACGTATTGTTTAACATTAAATCAGGATACTCCTAAATAAGAGGTCCTACCGTCACGTTTCTCTATTATAATAAAAACAGCAGTGAAGAAAACTATTGTTATAGTTAACTTCACTGCTGTTTTTATAATATCTAAATTTATTCTATTTCAATTCCTTTAAATAACTTTTACCGAACTCTGGTAATGTTACGTTGAAATTATCTGCTATAGTTGCACCGATAGAACTGAATGTAGTATCACTTTCTAGTGCATGACCACCTTTAAATTTCGGACTGTACATAATTACTGGGATATATTCTCTCGTATGGTCCGTACCTGGCGCTGTCGGGTCATTACCATGGTCTGCTGTAATAATTACTAAATCGTCTTCTTTTAAGTTGCTAAACAGTTCTGGCAAGCGATCATCGAAATCTTTAATTGCTTGTGCATAACCTGGTTTATCACGACGATGACCGTATAATGCATCAAAGTCTACTAAGTTTAAGAAGCTAATACCTGTGAAATCTTTCTTAACAATTTTCATCAATTGATCCATACCGTCCATGTTACTCTTCGTACGAACCGCTTCTGTTACACCTTCACCATCATAAATGTCATTAATTTTACCGATGGCAATAACATCATAACCACCGTCTTTCAAATGATCTAAGACAGTTTTACCAAATGGTTTTAACGCATAGTCATGTCGATTAGATGTACGTGTAAAGTTTCCTGGTTCACCAACATATGGACGTGCGATAATACGACCAATTAAATATTTAGGGTCTTTTGTCAACTCACGAACCTTTTCACAAATATCATATAACTCTTCTAATGGGATAATGTCTTCATGTGCAGCAATTTGCAATACTGGGTCTGCACTTGTATAAACAATTAAGTCACCAGTTTTCATTTGGTGCTCGCCCCACTCATCGATAATTTGCGTACCCGATGCCGGTTTGTTAGCAACAACTTTACGACCTGTCATTTCTTCAATTTGTTGAATTAACTCTTCAGGGAATCCATTAGGGTATACTTTAAAAGGTTGCATAATATTTAATCCCATAATTTCCCAGTGACCAGTCATTGTATCTTTACCAACTGAAGCTTCACTCAATTTAGTATAGTATGCTTCTGGTTGTTCAACTGCATTTACTACTGGTAATTTATCGATGTTCCCTAGACCTAACTTTTCAAGGTTTGGTAAAGTTTGATCGAAACCTTCTAAGGTATGTCTTAAAGTATGTGAACCTTCATCTTTAAAATCAGCTGCGTCTGGCGCTTCACCAATACCTACTGAATCCATTACGATTAAATGTACACGATTAAATGGTCTTGTCATAGCTATCACTCCCAAATTTTATATATATTAGTAATCTGAATCTGCTTCTAAACCTTGCATAATTTGAACGCCTGCGCTCGCACCAATACGTGTCGCACCTGCTTCAACCATTTTATTGAAATCTTCTAAATTACGTACGCCACCTGATGCTTTTACTTCTACATCAGCACCTACTGTATCTTTCATTAATTTAACGTCTTCTGCAGTCGCACCGCCACCTGCAAAACCTGTTGAAGTTTTAACGAAGTCCGCACCAGCCGCTTTTGTTAATTCACTCGCTTTTACAATTTCGTCATGGTCCAACAATACCGTCTCAATAATCACTTTTACTGTGTGACCTTTCGCAGCTTTAACCACTGCTTCAATGTCTTGTTGTACATCATCAAAACGTCCATCTTTTAATGCGCCGATGTTGATGACCATGTCAATTTCATCTGCACCATTTTGAATTGCATCTTCTGTTTCAAATGCTTTCGTTGCAGTTGTCGACGCACCTAATGGGAATCCTATTACCGTACAAACGAGCACCTCTGAATCAGCTAGTCGCTCTGCTGCATATTTAACATGCGTTGGATTCACACATACAGATTTAAAATTGTATGCTTTCGCTTCATCGATGATTTGATCGATTTGCGTACGTGTTGACTCAGGCTTCAATAAAGTGTGATCTATATATTTCTCAAATTTCATACTTACTACTCCTCGTGTTATATAATCTCTTTATTTAATTTTACTATAAATACGAATATATCTCGCGAATTTATATCTATTTATTTTTCAGATTGTGTCCAACGATTTAAGATGACGAATAAAACTAATCCGACAATACTCATTAAACCTAAAATAATTAAAATAATACCGAAATGTGAACTTAATGCATCATTGCCTGGGAAATTTAATGCTTTAAAATCGATTAGAGCCGCAGCAATCGCAATACCTACAGATACCGCCACATTAATAATTAAATTATAAAAACCAATAGCCACACCTGTCATATTAAGATCTATTGTTTTAATGGCTTCGTTAAGTAAAGGTGCATACATTAAAGCAAAGCTACCTGCAAAGAATATCATAGAAATGACGAAGATTGAAATGTGATTACCTACTGCAAATGCAGGTAAAATCAAGCTCAGTGCTATTAAAATAATTGCTGTGATAATCGCTTGTTTTGAATTCAGATATTCGCCGATTTTACCACTTAATGCACCAACAATGACTGCTACTATATAACCCGGTACTAATAACAGTGATGTTGTGTCTAGTTGCAGATGATAAATTTGCTCCATTATGAATGGGAACGTAAAAATATAACCCAATTGGATAGCATACATTACAAATACTATAAATAAAAATGAAGCATAACGTTTATTTTGGAAAAATGATTTATTTACTAATGGACGTTGCGCATTTTTAATATATAGCGCAAAAACGATAATCGCAATTAAGGCACCAATCATATATAACCAATTAAAGTTCGTAATAAACAGCATGACTGTTGTAGCAATAGTTGCCACTAGAATTAAGCCAACAAAATCTAAATGAGCTTTATTCGTATTATTTTCTTTTGGTAATAATTTAAATAGGAATGGCAACGTAAATACTACGATTAATGCAATTAAAAACATATTTGTCCAGTGTAAATACGTAGAAATAAATCCACCTGATAATGTACCGATAACTAATGACAAGGAATAACTGCTCGTACTTAAGCCAAGGTAAGTCTTCTGGTCCTCTTTAGAAAGATACTTTGCAACATATATCACATATAATGTCTCTGCAGCAGCTAAACCGGCAGTTTGAATAATACGTCCAACTAAAAGTAATGGGAATTGATGTTGGAAAATGTAACCAATAATTGATCCGATAATGATTAATATCACGCCATAAATAAATAGTGTGCGTATACTAATGGCATCAGATAATGAAGCGTATACTACAGCGCCAATACCAATTACTAAACCGGCTAATGTCGCTTGCCAACTTACTGTCGTTACAGATATGTTTAAGTCATCAGCAATGGCTACAGAAATCAATTTAAATGAGTTGTCTATAACCAAACTGAATACAAATAAGAATAATAAAATAGGTACTGCTTTCTTTATTTTAGAATATTCAACATTCATAATCATCTACACCAATGACAGTGCAATTTCAATCATATCTGTAAATGCACGTTCCCTTTCCTCAGGTGTTGTTGACGTTTCATGAATTAAATGATCGCTCACTGTGAACACACCTAATGCTTCGACACCAGCGTAAATTGCATTCATGTATAATGCAGCTGATTCCATTTCTACACCTAAAATACCCATACGCATCCAACGTTCACTCGCTGTTGTATCCGCGTTATAGAAAATATCACTTGATAACACATTACCTACATGATGACGTACACCTTTGTCACGTGCTGTTTCAACTGCTTTTTCTAATAATTGATAAGAAGCAATTGGCGCAAAATGACCTGGTAATTGATATTGTTGAACGTAATTTGAATCAGTAGAGGCACCTTGTGCAATAATCACATCATATAAATCAATGTTTTCTTGCATCGCGCCACAAGAGCCAACGCGAATTAATTTTTTACAACCAAATGTATGAATTAATTCATAAGAGTAAATGCCAATAGATGGCATACCCATACCTGAACCCATGACAGAAACTTTTTTACCTTTATATGTTCCGGTAAAACCAAACATGTTTCGCACTGTATTGAACTGTTCCACATCATCCAAATAAGTTTCTGCAATGAACTTAGCTCTTAACGGATCTCCTGGCAATAGAACCGTTTCTGCAATTTCGACGTCATTCATTGGTTTAATGTGTGGTGTTGATTTCATAAAATATTCCTCCCAATATTTGTATAGTGATTTGTCTATTTGTCTAATCATGTATATAATAATATTTTTTAAAAGCGCTTTCAAGCATTACATTTTGACAATATTAAGAACATTTTACAGTTACAGCTACTAACCTTGTATAAAACTAATTTTCAAAGCCTATCTATATTTAATTTTTATAATTTTTCCAATTCGAGTAAAAATTATTGTATGATGAGAGTGATTAAGTAACTTTATGGAGGTTGTCTACGTGACGCAAACACAACCAAAATTTTTAACGATTTATAATACGTTATATAAAGAAATTCAAATAGGAAAATATCCGAGTGGCCATGCATTACCTACTGAAAAGGAACTTTGTGCGCGCTTTGATGTCAGTCGTATGACTTTGCGCCAAGCTATAAAATTGTTAGCCGAAGATGGCATCGTAGAGAGTACAAGAGGGAAGGGACACTTTGTTATTCCACAAACAAATGCCCAACACGCTTCAAGTATGGATCAATTTAAGCATCCACTTGATCAAATATTGCTAGCTCGCGTATCTATGTCATCAATTAATTATCGTGTTGATTTAGAAAGTGAATATACAAATCATTTGTTTGCAAACCATCCTTCTGCCGTCATTGCAATGGAACGCTATTATCAAAAAAAGGACAATCATTCTAAGCAAGCTGATGCATTTTGCTTTACCTTTATACCGTTAAATGTCATTGACACATTTAAAGTGAATACACAAAACGAAGACGACATGAAGACATTCGTTGAGCAAACGATTTATAGCAATGCATATCAATCAGATTTAAAAATGTCTATTACCAAAGCGCCCCACTTCAAAAATCATAGTCACGTGTTTGATGGTGATACACATTGTTGGCTGATTATTGAAACACTGTACGCACAAACACCTTATCCAATTATGATTAATAAGTGGTATATTCCACAGGAAATATCTGAATTAACACTGACACGTATAAGACAATCGGATTATTAAAATTATTAAAATATAAGAAATTTTTTGATGACTATTTAGGGAGTTGGTAAGAAATGGAAAAGCTTGTTACAAGCGCAATTTCATTCAGTCAACTACTGCCAATATAACATTAGCGAGCCTAGGACATTGATTTATGTCCTAGGCTCGCTCAGATAATCACACGATTTTTCTATTATTAATCGTATTATGTTTATTTATTTGTTGAACGTCGTCTAAATGCTAAGAATAACCCAGATACTAATAGTAGTGCGGCAATACTTGCAGTAAGAATACTTGATGTCATACTTTCACCAGCAGCTGGTAAAACTTTTTTGTTACTTTGGTTCATTTGATGATTTGATGAATGCATATTTGCTTTTGGACTCATCATTTGATGGTTTGATGATTGCATATGACCTTGTTGTATTTGTGGCTGTTGGTTCATGTGTGTGTTCTGATTCATATGGTCTTGTTGACTCATATGACCTGTTTTATTTTGCACCATTTCACTACCACCATGATTAACACCATTTGCATCTACATTCGTTTGATAAAAATTGCCATCTTTTGTTAAAGGTAACGCATGGCCATTCATATCTCTAACAGCATGTGGTTTAAATACCCCTACATTAGTTGTAATTATCACATTGTATTTATCAGCAATATTTTGCGTCGCATCATACAATTTCATATTATAGTCTTGCATATTACTGCCAGCGCTTAATTGGGGTAAAGTTTTCTCTAATTCAGTATATTGTGCTTGCGTCATTCCTTGTGGTACTACTCCGCCATAAGGGCGATGATTTTGTACATTTTGGCTTTGTTTATTCGGCACATTCATTGAAGTCGTGTCGGCATGCGCATTTTGAAAAGGCATACTTGAGAATACTAAAGTGCTTGTTACAATTAAAGAACCTACTGTTGCTAATTTTTTCATTGTCTTTTCCCTTATATTACAATTTGATTACATTTACATTATCATATGATTACAAAAGAAATGCAACAAAATTTTTGAATCGTTACAATTTTTTATAAAAATTTCACTTTAGATTCACAATAATTACTTATTTTGTCAATTTATTTAATGTCAATATGTTGATTAATTAATAGTGTTGTCTGATGTATATAACATTTAGGTCATCATTATAGTCAACAATAATAAGGTATTTCGAGTTGAAATTTATCTTATTATTTTGCCACTTTTACGTGCTATCCCATTACACAAAAACAAATAAGTAAAGATATTAAGTACAAAAAAGTGGAACACCTTGTAAATGCTCCACCTCAATTATATTAAGTTATATTATTTTGCTGCTTGGTATAATTCATCAACTTTTTTCCAGTTAACAATATTCCAAAATGCAGTCATATAGTCTGGACGTTTATTTTGATATTTCAGATAGTAGGCATGCTCCCAAACATCAAATAGTAAGATTGGTGTTTTGCCTTCTGTTAATGGATTATCTTGGTTTGGCGTTGTCACAATTTCTAATTTTCCATCATTAACAACTAACCAAGTCCAACCTGATCCAAATAATGTTGTTGCTTTATTTGCAAATTCATTTTTAAATTCATCTAAAGTGCCCCACTGCGCTTTGATGTCATCTATTACGCCACCTTTTTCTTCAGAATTAGGTGATAGTATTTCCCAGAATAATGAATGGTTAAAATGACCACCGCCATTATTACGGACTGACATCCTCATCGCTTCCGGTACCTTGTCTAAGTTAGCAATCATATCCGCTAGTGATTGATGCTCTAACTCTGTTCCTTCAACTGTTGCGTTTAATTTCGTCACGTACGTATTGTGATGTTTGTCGTGATGAAACTCCATTGTTCTTTGATCTATATATGGTTCCAATGCATCATATGCATATGGTAAATTTGGTAATTTAAATGCCATAAGTATATTCCTCCTTTTATGAATATACTTTTATAATAATTAATTTCGGGTGTGTTTTGCAATAATTATTATTTATTTGTTATATCCAATTATATAAAATTTAAATATTCGAAATTGATATAATATTTAATATTGAATGCAAAAAGGCATTTAACTGCTTTTGTTTCCCGCTTTTAAAGAGAATTAAAAAAGACAACTTCCATTTTTCAATAAGAAATTGCCTTTTCTTCTTAATCTTAAATTTCTAAAGTATAGCGTTACCGATACTTAAATTGTTTTATGTCGAAGATGCCTCAATATTTGCCATACGTATTGATTTTTCATAGTCATCATTAATAAAAGATAAACTACTATACCAATCGCAATTAATAGCAGCGTAGCGTACATTGTAGGGGGCAAATAATGATTGACCACACCAAGCACAATAAACATCATAACGGCAGCAATGACACATTGAATCGTACTTACAATATTCAACTTCACATTGATTTTAGTAATATCAACAAATCGCCAAATAAGTAAGATAAACTCTGTAATTAAACGTGCAATAGCCGCACCGTAAATTCCATAAAAATATATCAAAACAAGACATAATACTAAATTCATTACCGCACCAATAGTAATTGACGCATTATATAATCTTATTTTATTCACTATTAATAAATATTGCCTGCTTATCAACATATTTAAAGGAATGATTAATACAAGTATCGCTAAAATGGTCATCAATGGGACAGTTGATGCGAATTCCTCACCAAAGAACCATAAATAAAATGATGGCATAATTGCAATTAAACCAAAGACCATAGGTATTGTTAATATCAATTGAATATTCATATTATTAGCTAACGTTTTAGTTAAACTATGTGATTGCTGGATAGACATTTTGGTAATACGCGGAATCATTACAAGATCAAATGTATTAATCATTATGATTGCGACCGTTAAAATATTAAATGCGTTAGAAAAGATACCAACTTGTTGGTATGTGCCTACTAAACCAAGAACAACGCAAGAAATACTAGTATATAAGTTGAGCTGTCCATTTGGTAATAAGTATGCTAATGACGAACGAAACAATTGCCAGACGTGTATCCAATTAACCGAAACAAAGCTAATGTATCGTTTTAAATAGATAAACAAAGGTAATTGGTTTAATACCGTCACAATAGCAATAGTAAATACATACAATGATAAATCTGATTGATCTTTGACAAAAATAACAACTACACTTAATACAATACCAGACGCAACAATATTACTGAGGCTAGGAATTTTAAACTTTTCAGTTCCAGCATAAAACCATGAAATATCGAGTGCTGCACCTATAATATAGATTCCTTGTAGTAGGAAAATAAGATAGTAATCATCAATAAATATAGTAATTACGACCATATACATCGCAAAAACTGTTAACGCTAAAAATAATTTACTGACAAAGATATCCCAAAACTGCTGAGACAATTGCCGTTTGTCGTTAACAGACTTCGCGATAACTCTATTAAAATATAACTGAACGCCAACACTTGCAATCATCAAAAAGTATTGCACGATATTGAAAGAAAATGAAACAATACCCACACCACTGGGACCAAATGCACGTGAAATAATGGGTATTGTAATCAGTGGTGTCATCGTTCTAATCAATTGGTATAGCCCTTGATAAATAATATTTTCTTTTAGTGAATCACTCTTCATTACGATCCCTTTCCATCTTTTCATATTGAACAATAAAGACGATAATTCCTAAAATAAAAGCGACATATCTTGAGTTATTAAATGATACTGTTAAAAAGTAAATCAGCATCGTCAACATTACAACAATTGCTGTTACATTTTTCCCAGAAATGTTAAATCTAAATAATTCAAACAGTAAATAAAGCATAAATATGATAAATAATGCACCGAATAAAATGCCCCATTCCGCAAAGATCTGCAAATATGTATTATGGGCAACAAGTAAAATACCATTAATTTGCGAGCCAATATGTACATAATCCACTAATCCGACACCAAAACCTAGTGTATATTTAATTACTAAAATGGCATTTATCCATACAACACTTCGCTCAGACCCACTATCATTTAATGATGCAAAGCCCTCTTCAAAAATAGACGCCATTCGATCTAATGACGGTACGGCATCAAGGTCGCTTAATTGGAATAAATAGTAGTTGATATTATAAAAGGTAAAACAAAGTAATATCAGCATAATCACTAACATACTCACAACACTTACCGCATTTCTACTAAATAACTTTTTAATAAAGAAATAAATGGCTAAGACGATTAATATGATAAACGCAGTCTTAGACCCCGTTGTAGTTAAAGACCATAGCAAAATACCACATGCAAGGACCTTGAATATGTAATTATGAATATACTTGTAAGCAAGTACCAATGTAATAATCTGTGTCATCGCGAAATAGTTAGGGTCATTCATTAATCCTTTTGAACGTATTTCATCAAAATATAACAATTTCATTAGTAAAGGGGACTTGTTCAAACCAGCTATAATACAAAATAGACCTATAGTCACACTGCTTATAATATAAGAGGTAACGATCACTTTTTTGCTATTACCTAACTTAAAGATGATCATCCCTAAATAGAAATAAATGACTACAAATGCATATTTAACTGTAGATGCAAGAACTTCCTTAACCGTAATAAATATCAAATCATCAAAAAATAGCAAACAAAGCGTAATAATCATACGATATGTATACAAAATAATGAAAAACTGTAAAAAATGATTTACCTTTAATAAATGGTTAGCGAAAAACAGTAAATAAACTAATATTAGTAATGTGATAAAGTCAGCTATAGAAACATTCACACCGGCAATAACCGAAGATTGCTGAATAAAAACCGCTAAACCGATAAGTAACAATGTTAGTAATTTACTATTGTGTTGATTTTCCATTATAAACGTCTTCCACTTCTTTAATCATTTTCTCCTCAGTAAAACATTCTAAATAACGTTTTCTAGATTGATTACTCATTTTGATGTAATCACTGTCTATTAAATATTTTTCCAGGACTTTAGCAATAGTTTCGGGTTGGTTGTTCATCATACATATACCATTATCAGCTACTAATTCTGAAATACCGCCAACATGACTGGCTATAACAGGCAAACCTGTAGCCATAGCTTCTATAATGCTAATTGGCAAACCTTCATGCTTACTTATTAAAATAAACGTATCGTATTGTGATAATAAATGACTCGCATTAATGACATTGCCCAAAAATGTGACATCATTTTCTAACCCAGCTTGTACAACTTGTTGCTGACAATCATTTAATGTAGGTCCATCGCCTATAAATGTAAAATGCGCATGATTACTGTTATGTAATTTCAATATCTCTATTGCCGCGATTAGATTTTGTGGCAATTTTGGATAAGCAAATCTTGCAATCATAACAAATTGATGCTTTGTCGGGGCATTAATCTGTAAATCTTGTTTATTAGGCAACATTCCAACTACTTCGCCAATATTGTTATGTGATTGGCTTTTTAGCGTTTGCTTAACAGCGGGAACATCTGCAATACCATTATGTATTGTGGTTAATTTCAATCGATTAAATCGATATTTTAACGCTAACTGTTTATCGAAATCTGAAACACAAATAATGCTATCTGTAATACATGACATTAATTTTTCGATAACTAGATATAGAAATTTTTTAGCTGGTTTAACACCCTCTGTAAAAGCCCATCCATGCGCAGTAAAAACTACACGTGTGTCTTTCGATTTCGAAATGAACTTCGCAATTCGTCCGACCGTTCCAGCTTTGGAAGAATGTAAATGGATAACATCAGGCTTAATTTTCGAGAATAACTGTGCTAACACTTTGACAGCTAAAATATCTTGTTTAAAGTCAATTGGACCTACTAAATGTTCGAGAATAATTACATTAACTCTTGCATCTAGTTGTTCAATCATTGGTCCATGATTGCCTACAATGACATAAACATCATGGTGTACGCAAAAATGGTTGGCGAGTTGAATGAGATGTGTTTGTGCACCACCATTGTCTGCTTTAGTAATACAATATATAATTTTCAACTGTTACAAACCCCTTTAATGCTATACTTTCAATTTCTTAACATGGCTATCTCATCAGATGAATAGTATTTATAGCCATGCAAATCAATGATGGCACATATTTCTTAATGCCATTTGATACTGTCTCAAGGGATTCCTCGTTATACTGTAACAATTGGTCACAATCTTTAAAATATAACTTTTATTTGAACTTATTAAGTAAATTAAGACTACCTTGAGCCTTCCCCTGTAATAACAACCATCAATGTTCTAATTGATATATATAGTTCCATCATTAAACTACCTTTATGTATATATTTCATGTCATATTTCAGTTTTTGTTGCGGTGTTAAGTCATATCCACCTTGAATTTGCGCAAGTCCTGTTAACCCTGGTGTAACAAGACATCTTTGCTCGAAACCTATCACTTCTGAACTAAATAATTCTACAAATTCCGGACGTTCCGGGCGTGGTCCAATAAAACTCATTTCCCCTTTAACAACATTAATTAGTTGTGGTAATTCATCAATGCGTGTTTTACGAATAAACTTCCCGACATTTGTTATACGATCATCATCTTTATCAGCCCATTGCGCACCATTTTTCTCTGCGTTTTTACACATCGAACGTAATTTGTATATTTTAATTAATTTACCCATCTTCCCAACTCTAACCTGACTATAAATAGGGTTTCCTGGCGAATCTATGACGATAGCAATGGCGAATATGAACATAATCGGAAATGTTAAAAATAATAAAACGATACTTAATACTAAGTCAATCGCACGTTTAATTGGGTAATAGCCTTTTCTCACTTCTTCGAGTGCATCTAATTTTCTTTGATAGGCATAACCCTTATTATTATGGACAGCTTCAATGTCATTTTCACGACATTTCCACTTCTTTAGCTGTAACTTCTTCAATATTATCTACCTCAAAATTAAAGTAATCCTTTAAACCTGTTTCTACTGTATATTTAGGAACAAATCCTAATGCCTTTAAGTTAGAAATATCTGCATAAGAATGCTTAATATCTCCTTTTCGTGCTTCTTTAAATTCATGCTCGACTGATTTTCCATATAATTCACCAATAATACGATAAACCTCTAATAAATTAGTAAAAGTGCCTGTACCAATGTTATAACCGTGTCCAATTGCATCTTTGTGTTCCATAATTAAGCGTACAGATTGAACAACATCATATACATATACAAAATCTCTAGTTTGCAGTCCGTCACCAAAAAATGTAAATGGCTTGTTATGCTCAAATGAATCGAACATCTTTGAAATAACACCTGAATATTGTGACTTAGGATCCTGTCTTGGCCCAAATACATTAAAAAATTTAACAACCGCTGTTGGTATGTTATATAACGAGCAATAATTTAATGTCGTCCGTTCGCCGTAATATTTATCTATTGCATATGGTGATAATGGTAAGATTAATGATTGATCACTTTTAGGCAAATCAGGAAGATCACCATAAACAGCTGCTGACGAAGCAAAGATAAAACGTTTTATATGACTATTATATTTTTTAATGATTTCTAACAATCTTAATGTTGCTACGACGTTTATTTCTTGAGATAAGATAGGTTTCTCAACCGACTCAGCAACACTAACTAATGCTGCTAAATGAATAACATAATCAAATTGATATGTCTTCATGATTTGTTCAACTGCATCATATTCACGAATATCTAATTCAAACACATGATCGTCAGCCAAACTTTTAATATTTTCTCGTTTACCTGTTCTATAGTTATCTAGAACATAAACATCATAATCTTGTTGTAAATCATCTACTAAATGCGACCCAATAAAACCAGCCCCACCAGTTATCAAAACTCTTTCCAAATCTTCCACCTCATTTATACATTAAAAATATATCATAAAAACATAAAGTATTGTAAGCTTTTTATCGATATTTTTTATTTATAAAAATAAAATGAGATAACTTTGTGAATTTTTATTGAGATAAATTAGATAGTGGTGTTTTTGTGATGTTTTATAATATCTTGGGTGTGTTAATACTAGTAATGCTTTCAACTGATGCATTAGACTGTGACATCATAACTCATTTAAGAACTTCGCTTATTAATTTTCTACCAATACAATCCCTTCTAAGTGCACTAAAAAATCCTTACTGCTAAGTGATTAAACTTAACAATAAGGATTTATTTATCGCTAATGCATGATTATTAACGGAATCTCATACCACCATCTACAATAATTGTTTGTCCAGTAATGTAATCAGAGTCTTTACCAGCTAAGAAGCTCACTACATTTGAAACATCTTCTGGTTGAGAAACTCTGCCCAAAGCAATCTGACTTGTAAATTGTTCCCAACCCCATGCTTCAGGTTTACCTGCTTCTTCGGCTGTTGCCACTGCGATACTTTCCATCATTGGTGTTTGAACGATACCAGGTGCGAATGCATTCACAGTAATACCTTCAGACGCTAAATCTTGTGCGGCTACTTGTGTTAAACCTCGCACTGCGAATTTTGTACTGCAATATAAAGACAAGCCTGGGTTACCCTCAACGCCTGCTTGAGATGTTGCATTGATAATTTTACCGCCATGATTGAATTTTTTAAATTGTTCATGTGCGGCTTGAATACCCCATAGCACACCTGCAACGTTCACGCCATATACTGTTTTAAACTGTTCTTCAGTAATTGTATCGATTGGTGTTGTTGGTCCAAGGCCGGCATTGTTAACCATGACATGGAAATCGCCAAATTGCGCGGCAGTTTGTCTTACTGCGTTAAATACATCATCACGGTTTGATACATCTGCTTTGATAGCAATAGCTTTTGTACCATCACTTGATAATTTAAGTGCAGCTGCTTTTGCCCCTTCTTCATTGAAATCAACAACTGCTACTTTGAAACCATCTTCCACTAAACGTTCTGCAATTTTAAAACCAATCCCTTGTGCTCCGCCAGTTACTAATGCTACTTTGTTGTTTGTCATAAAGATCACTCCTCAAATTTCTTTCCTTTAATTACATTTTACTCCTCTTCATTTGAATAGTACAACAAAGGTAGCTCCATTTAACAAAATATTCAGATATTTAAGGTATAGTTAAACGCACTACCATTAGTGATTGGCAATGCGTTTAAATGTCGTTTTAAAAGTTCTTATGTTGAATATTATTTTTTTAAGTCTCTCGATTAGTTTGTCATCAATCTTTTTTCGAGACATGGCCTTTTGATTCAATCGGCGGTTCCGTGTTATCACTGACAACTTTAGTTGTAGCTTCATCTTTATGTATTTCTTCGTTAAATCCTTCAAGGTTTTTAGTCGTGGGATTTTTAACCTCAGGATGTTCCATCATGTCTTGACTATCAAGTTCCTTTTTACACGTGTCTTTATGTGATGCTTGATTTGCGTTCCCTTTACTTTTTTGAATAGTGGTAGTATCTGCTGCAGCTACTAATTTTTTTCTACCTAAAATAGATATGGCTGAAACAAACCAGAGTATTGCAGATACAAAGTTGCATAATACTAAAGCAATAATAGCCAATACAATTAATATGACACCTTTTGAAATCCTTTCTTTAAATAAGTCAGATGCCAATACGATGACAGGTACGATTGAAAGTATAATTACAAATATAGAAATTATTGCCGATATAACTATTGTTACTATTAAATAATCAGCTCTGCTACCTGATAATAAATAGAAAAGGCCGAAAATTAGTCCATAGCAAATTACAAACCCACATAAAGTTATAGCCATGAGTACTATATAAGCTATTTGAAAATATAAACCTATCTTTATGAATGATTTTTCTACATTTTTTTCCATGTCTATTCCCCATTTATTTAATATTTATACTTTACCTTAATATACCTTATTTTATTTAATTTTTATATGCAAAATACAAAAATGGAGAACTTCAATATTTATAAAATATCAAAAGTTCTCCACACTATATTGTTTTATTATATTTTCGCTATCAATACGCTAAATCATCATATTTCCCTCAACATCACAGTAAAACTATTGCTCCACCAAGTATACTTTTTCAGTATAGCATCTCATATTGGCAAACTTATCTGCTAAAAACTGCTTCCAATTACGCAGTTGTTCAACATCATCATCTTGTTTAAGTAATGCCAGTGGTACTTGAAGATTAAGACATCGTCCTGAAATATTAAAGCGTGTCACACCTGCTGGCACAGTTTCCCCTTTATGAACAACCGCTTCAATTTCCTTATAACTCAATGGCTGATACTTCATGAGTACATCTTGTTGAGAAAGACAAGGATATGTACCTTGTGCAATTCTCTCTACAGAACAACAACCACTATAACTTGCGACAACCTTTTCCCATACTTGAAAATGTGCTTCGCCTAAATCTTTCGTATACAAATATTGTTCTGTATCACCATGACACATCGTAATAAATGGCGCTTCTTGTCTTGTCTCAGTAGTCCATGGCAAGCGATGTTCTTGTTGTAACGTTTCCCACCACACACCAAATGGAACTTTATGTTGCCATGTACTAATTGAATATTGTGTTTCATGGATTTCTTGCACTGGAACTTTCTTACATCCTAACGCTTTCAAACTTGTATACCGATGCACACCATCTATAACCATATATCTACCATGTTGCATCGCTGTCACTAAAATAGGATGACGTATAAAATCATCTGCTTCAATACTACTTTTCGTTTTTTCCAATCTTAAAGGTTCGAATGTTTCGTGAAGATCAATCTTATCTACTGGTACCAATTTTAAATGTTCATGAATATGATTCAATAGTTATTCATCCTCCTTTGTTTGCGTTAAATAAATAAATTCAGGATGTGGATGGCTTAAGAAATCGTGATGTGAAATAGACCATCCGTATGCACCTGCATATTTGAAAACAATAACGTCGCCTGTACTGATTGCGTCTATCTGTACTTCTCTAGCAAAGACATCTTTCGGTGTACATAATTGACCGACTAACGTTGTGTCCTGTCTCGAAATTGAAACTTTTTCAAATGAATATGGATTGTCCTTATAACGATAAATTTCAAAAGGATGGTTATGCTGCCAAGATACCGGCAGTCTAAATTGTTGCGTACCTCCTCTTAAAATGGCATACCAAGCACCATGCACTTTCTTAATATCTAGCACTTCTGTCACATAGTAACCAATATGTGCCACAATAAAGCGCCCACATTCAAAGTTCAATGTCACATCTTCCATTTCTTGCTCAACGATAAGTGTTTTAAAATTTTCTACAAAATTATCCCACTCAAATTGGCTAGTTAAATCTGCATAGTTAACGCCTATGCCACCACCAAGATTGATATGTTTGAGTGGAAATCGATGTTTTTCAGACCATGATTTTGCTTTTTTAAAATAAAGTTTCACTACATCGACATGTAAATTCGAGTCTAAATTGTTAGAAATAGAATGAAAATGAAAGCCATCTAGATGAATATTTGGCATTACTAGCGCAGCTTCAATGACATCATCAACTTCGTCTTCAGAAATACCAAATTGTGTTGGGCGTCCTGCCATATGCAACGTTGCATTGGGAAATGGTCCTGCTAAATTAACACGCAATAAAATGTGTTGTGTCTTATCTTCATCTTCTAAGATGGCATTTAGCCGTTGTAATTCATGCATACTTTCAACATGAATACGCTGAACACCTTCACTTACTGCATATCTTAGTTCCTCGTCTGTCTTACCAGGGCCACCAAAAATAATATGATTTGCTGGTTTAAAAGCAAGACCTTTTGCTATTTCACCTTGAGATGCAACTTCGAATCCTTCAACATACTGACTAATTGTATCTAGGATTGTTCGTTCACTATTTGCTTTCATTGCATAGTACATTTGACAATTACTCGGCAATGACGATGTAATATGTTGCAAATGATGTTCCAGTCCGACTAAATCATAGATATAATGACAAACTGGATGAGATTGTGCTTTTAATTGTTCAATAACAGGTTGAACTATACGCATTAGCCATCATCCCCTTTCTGTTTAGACGTCGCTAGAGATGCACTTAAATGGCGATATATTTTTCCGCGATCATCACCTAAAATAAATGTTTGTACACCTTGTGCCTGCCATTTTGCAATATCTTCATCTTCACGTGGTAATGCACAAAAATGTTTACCATGTGCATTCACAACCTCAAAAATATGTTGAACATGTGATGTTACTTGATCATCACGCGTTTGCCATGGTATGCCAAGTGACTGCGATAAATCTGCGGCACCTTCGACTATCATGTCTAAACCTTCGACTTGAGCTATATCGTCAATGGCCATAACCCCTTCAACATCTTCTATCATGGCAATCACCATAATATGCTCATTAGCCATCTCCATTGCATCAAGTAATGGTGTACGTCCAAATCTTGCCATGCGACCACCATTCAAACTTCTTAATCCTTGCGGGTAATAACGACTTAATTTCACAATATGCTCAACTGTCTCACGATCTTTAACGTGTGGCACAATAATACCTCTCGCACCCATATCTAACACTTTAATGATATCTCTATCTATCACTGCAGTGACACGTACAATTGGTATAATATGCGCTGCTTCAGCTGCACGAATTAAATGCGCTAGTGTCTCATCATTAATCGCCACGTGTTCTGTATCAATCACAACAAAGTCATACCCGCTTGCTGCGATAACCTCGATCATCAATGGGTCCGGTATAGAATTAAAAATGCCATAAACTGAATCACCATTGTTTAATCTATGTTTCAGAGATAGTTGTTGCATCATTGATACCTCCTACACCTAATGGATTTGTAACATGATGAATTCTTAACTCGGAGTCACTTAATAATCGACGTGTCGTTAACTTTTCAACTTGAATCGTAGGTTCAAACAAATCGAAATGTTGATAGTTATTCAACTCTGGAAATGCTTCTTGATACGCCTCGATAATGTCTTTAACCCATTGCCATTGTCGCTGCTCATCGATACCATATTGCTTTTCAATAAATAAGATGATTTCGGCGATATTAATAAAGAAAAATGCATCATGTAAAAAGTCGCGTACTAAACGTTCGTCATCTGTTTCAATAAATGAATTACTATTCACTTTTTTATGTGCTTCTGGCATTGGCTTTAATGTCAGGTGTGAAGCTGCTTCACTTAAATGCTCACGCTTAAAACGAACACCATCGTGGAAATCTTTTAAGGCAATACGTGTAGGCCAACCATTTTCATGAATGAGCATCATATTTTGTGCATGCGATTCAAAGGCAATACCGTGATAATAAAGCATATGAATCATTGGACGAATCGCTACAGCTAAAAATTGCTTTGTCCAAGCTTCAGAACCATATTGTTTAATCCACTTTTCAATGAATGGTAAACCATCCTTATCACTTGCATAAAGTGCATTAAATGGTATCGCATCCTCTTCATCGATTAACATATGATATATATTTTCACGCCATATAACACCTAACGCACCATAAACTTGAGTTTGTTTATAAGGCGAAAGTTGTGTATTTAAATAAGACTGTCCTAAGACTTCCCCTAGAAAAACTGTCTTTAATTCATCTTTTAAATACATATCTTGTTGCTGTATCTGCTTTAACCAATCCGTAATTTGCGCTGCATTTTCAATTGTATGAGGCGCCAACACTCGTTTCGTTGAAGTGTTCGTTATACTTATTGGTACCTTTAAATAATATTTTGTCGTGTCTATTGGCGACATCGTACGAATCGATTGTTGAGGGTGATATAGCTCATCACTTTCCCCTAACCATAGTACTGTGCCATTAAGCCTTTCTTCAGCCAAATCAACTTGGATGACATGTTCAAACTGCCATGGGTGTACAGGTATCATCTCAACATCATTTACATGTTTGCCAGACGCTTCAATTTGCTGTACAAAATGTTCATAAGTCTTATCGCCAACTTGTTGACGTAACATTTCGTTAACTACAACATTTCTTGATACCGTCGTTTCTACTTTATCTTTGTCGATAGCTAACCACTGCAGTTTAACGTTTGGTACAAAATCAGGACCAAATTTCAAATTATCACTCAACGTAAATCCTAAACGTGATTTGTAACTTGGATGATACTGATGCCCTTCCATCGCATAAAATTCATAGTCGTTAAATGTCTCAGGTGTTGCTGGTGGGTTTGATTCTCGATACTGCATACTTTGTGTATCTTTTAATTCTGTCTGTAATAACTCAACAATAAATTGTTCTAGCTTTTCATCATTTTTAGGAAATGTAAATACAGCCTCTCTCAATAATTGTGTATAGTCTGTTGTTGTATCTGCCTCATCTCCTACGACACGCTCAATTGGTGATGTGATACGTATACGATCAAAGCTATGTGTCTTTTCAGCAGTAAAACGATACTCTGAATCATGTCCTTCTATTGTAAAATGACCGACACCGTCTTGATATGACGCTTTATACACAACAATATTCTCATAAATAAGTGATGATACCAGTTGATGCATTACTCTAGTCTTTACACGATTAAGAATTGTTTGATTCACAATACGATACCTCCTTGTTATAACAAATTGGATTTGGTATATGTGTATAAATAGGGTTTGCACCACAATCATTCAATTTACTCATCAAATTCGCTTTAGCCGCAATGGTCGGCGTTTGATATAAATCTTCTACACAGTCAACAAATACTGCGTTATTCGCGTATTCTTTTTTCCAAGTCATAAGACGATGCGCTACAAGTTGCCATAACACAACTTCATTTCTAGTTGCTTTACCAATAGT
This sequence comes from Staphylococcus sp. FSL W8-0056, assembly GCF_037963075.1. NCBI lineage: Bacteria > Bacillati > Bacillota > Bacilli > Caryophanales > Staphylococcaceae > Staphylococcus > Staphylococcus sp. FSL W8-0056. The sequence goes on along the minus strand of NZ_CP150142.1, from coordinate 2,567,764 downwards.
TGATACTAAATGTCCTAAGTGATTTACTACAACATAATATTTAAGACGATGCCATGCTTCATCATGTGCATATACAACAGGGCTTGATGCTGCCACAACATTTGGCACAAGCTGTTTTTCAGTAGCAATCGTTCTAGATAGACAAATGCCTTCAAGATCTCTGACAAAGCATACGTCGGGTATGCCATCTTTTAATTCAATTAATGTATTTTGTACATGTGCTTCTAGACTAATGCCTGTGTTACTAAACAACTTTAATATCGGCAATAATGTACGATCCAAATAACATTCAAGCCATGCTTCTGGTGCTAAACCACTTTGCTCAATCACTTGTGCTAACTTAGAGATCGGTGAATCAGGCATCGTTTCAAATAATGACGCCAATACATGAATATCTTTATCAGCATGGTAATTCGGTATCCCTTCACGAACAATCATGGCACTATTTGTTAATAAATCCATTTCAGGTTCAACTGTTTGCCCTAATGGATTCGGTAACAATGCACGATATCCTTCTTCAAACATCAATTTAAAATGGGGTGTTTCAACCTCATCTTTGACTGATGCGATAACTTGCGCGGCATCAATTGTCCGTTCAATTTGTTCAAGATCATTCGTACGTATAAAATTAGTAATTTTAACGTGTATCGGTAATTTTAAATAAATGTTTAATGCTTTTGAAAATACAGTTCTAACCGAAGACGTCGGGTACACTAAATCACCGGAAACGCCAAGGTCTTTTATTAAACCTTGTTCACTATATTGCATATACTGTGGATGCTGTCGCAACACATTGATTTGATAAGGATGTGTTGGTAATAAAATAAAATCTTTGGGTATCTCTGATATATCTATGTCTGCTAATTGATACAACACTTTCTCAACCTGATCTTCTTTACCTTCTACATAGCGCGTGAGCAGAACATCTTGATGCACAGCTAAATAATGCAATTGGAATGATGTATGACATTCGGGTGCATATTTCTCTAAATCTGCTTCTGAAAACCCACTTGCACTCTTAGGAGTCGGATGAAATGGATGACCTAAGTATAAAGATTGTTCTGAAACGATATAACGATCCTCTACGTAGTCTATTGTGTTACTTTGCAAATAACGCGCCGTGCGATGAATGCTATTATCGATGTCAGACATAATTTGCGCCATATGTTGTTGCACTGCCGTTTGATTATCTGCACTTTGAGCCATATGTTGCAAAATACGCGCAATTGCTTCTTTATAAGTTGTTATTTTTTTACTTTTTCCATCGATAAGCCATACCTCTGGATGATACATATGATGCCCCATCGCAGACCAATAGCGAAATTCACCCGTTAAAGTTTCGAGCTCTGATAATTGTATAGACCATTGATGATTTTGAGGTGGTACTTGATATAAATTTTCTTCTCTAAAATATTCATTTAAAATGCGTTCGATAGCCGCATACGCTGCATGTTGTATTAATTCTTTATTTTGCACTTTTTTGTTTCAACTCCCATAATTTCATTAATGTGTGATCGTTGATTTGATTAGTGATGGTTGAACAAATTAAAAATAAACTACTTACTGCAAATACTACGCCCATAACGATAAACGTAGTAGCTGGTGTAGTATAACTTGTAATGGCAGCGCCACTAAGACTGCCAATAATTTGACCAACAACTAACATACTGTTCGTCGTTCCAACAAATGTGCCTTTAAGTTGTTGATGACACGCATTCACGACAACAAACATGACACTTTGAATCAATGCACTATATGTTAATCCTTGAAGTATTCTTGCAGCCATTAAAAACTCTATATTCGTCGCTAAACCTTGCAGTATCGCACTACAACCACATGCAATCGTGGCAAATATATATACTGATTTAACATATGATTTATCATTAAAGCGTCCCCATAAAGGCGCGCTTAATATCGAAGCCGTCCAAAATGCGGACTGTAAAAATCCAATCACACTACGGTCATCTATCGCTGTATGATTCACTGATGAAGCAAGTGGTGATAATGCAGTTAGCATGCCATACATAGCAAAGTTTGCTAAAACGCCAACGATAATAAATCGACATGTTTGTTGTGTGCATAATAGACATTGAAATGAACGGCGAATACCTTTATTAATATTTGGTGTTTGTGATTTTGGCATATGTGTCGTTTCAATCAATTTTAATGCACCGAAAATACAGACAATAAAAGTAATAACGGCAATACTCATCAGTAACGCACTAAAACCTAATATCGAAGCTGTAACACCGCCAATTAATGGCCCCACAAGAGACCCTGCGCTGACTGAACTTTGCAGTCTTCCTAATACCTTTCCACGATCTTCAGCTGGCGCCTCTGCACTCGCAAACGCACTTGATGCATCAACAACACCACCAAATAGTCCCTGCAATAACCTCACAAGTACAAACTGTAATGGTGTCGTACACAATGCCATTAAAAATAAGCATACCGCCAAACCAAGTAACGCTCTTAAGACCATCCATTTTCGGCTGATCTTATCACCTAGCTTCCCCCATATCGGCGAAGCTATCATCGTCGTTACAGCTGGAGCAGCAATCGCTATACCACTCCACAACTGTATTTCTACGACTGATAGATTTTGTAGTGATGCCATATAAATTGGCAATAATGGCACAAGTACTGTCAGTCCAGCAATCGCTATAAACTGACTGAGCCATAAAATGCGAAAGTTACTGCGCCATATAGACTGATTAATCATATGTCACCATTGGATTTGGTACGGTAGTTAAACCTGAAGGCATACTACCTCCACCACTATCACGTTGATATAGCAATGGTAATAAAATTTGTTTGAATGGCCACGTCTGTTTATCAAATAAAATGTGTCTGACAGCTAGCTGATCAGTTGTAACCCAGGAAATAGTTGCCACTTCATTTTTTAAAATTTGTTTTAACAACGACATAAGTTCATGCTCACTTACACCAAATAAATCTTGAATTGCATCAATAATGGCATATAGATTTACCGATACAGCTAATGTTTGAAAATAAGCAAAGAATGTTTCCAAATCCTCATTAATTAGCGTATTAGGTGTATCTTCTCTGACGACATACTTCGGCAATGAAAGCTGATGTGCTGTTAGCCATGGTTTATAAATTCTGACAGTATCATGATCACGTAACACGCATTTTTGTACACGTCCATCTTCAAATGACAACAATATATTTTGACCATGCAACTCTGGTAATGCGCCGTATTGCATAAATGATAGTGTTACCTTTAAAAAGACTTGCGCGATATCTTCAAATAACGTCATGACATCATTTTTAGAAATATTATCTTTTCCACAAATCATTTGATATAAAGTGCGATCATTTGCCGCGAGTGCTGCCATTGACACTAGCTGTTGCGTATCATTTTTGGCTAGCACTTCGGGATACTTTCTTAGCTGAACAGTTAGATGACCTAATTGATCTTTGAAAATATCATTATCTTGACCCATATATGACCACCAAGCTGTTTCATCACAAACCATGACATACTTAGCTAGTGCTTCATCTTTTTCTATAAGCTGACGTAATAATTGTTCTGCTTGTTCTCCGTTTTTCATGTAACGCGTAGGCGTTAGCCTTAATGCGCCTAATGACTGCATTGCAAATGGTACTTTGACATGGTTATACGGTGCGCCAATATCAATTAATGAACGCATACTTGAAGACGACAGATAATCTCCAAATTTTAACGGTAATAGTACAACCAACTTTTCACTAATCTCTGTCGCAAAGACGTTCGGCAGAATATGCTGATATTGCCAAGGATGTACCGGAAATAGTACATAGTCATCTATTGATAACCCTTGATCATTTAACATGTCTGTCGCTTGTTCTTTTATAGGTACTGTCAAATTTTCTAATTCATCGATATTTGCAGTATCGCCATGAATCATATGTGTCTTTTTAACTGCTGCAACCATTAAAGGAAATGATTGATTTAATTCAGCTTGATACACTTGATAATCCGCTTCTCTTAATCCTCTTTTTTCTTTAGCTAATGGATGAAATGGACGATCTTTTAAACTTGCAAACTGCTCTGACATCACAAAAGGATGTGACGCTAAATCTAATTCTGATAATTGTTTAGCAAGCTGTGTGGCAGCAGTAGTCAGTCCTTCTTCAACGCGAGCCACTTCCCATTCATGACTTAGATCACAATTCATATTAGCAATTGTTTGCCAAAATTCAGCTGCCGTTAAAGGTTGCTTAGACACCCTTCCCTCTATCGTAATTGGTTGTGAACTTTCGTAACGAAACATATTTAAAGCACTAAAATAAACAGGTATCTTTATTTGTTGTGTTTCACGTTCGTATATCAAAAGCGTTTGTCCGTTTTCTTTAGTAATCTCACTATTCGATACAATTCCGGCTATATCTTCAAATAATAATGCATCAACTAAATCTCTTAATATTATCGCTTGTGCTGTATTGACTGCTGTATGATTCTGCAATGTTCAGACACCTCGCATTCTTAATATAGGTTCAATGTTGTCCCAATATTTTGTTGTTGTGCCTGTTGATAAATAAAATAAGCACTTGAAATATCTTCGATAGCCATACCCATCGGATTAAGTAATATGATTTCATCATCGTCTTCACGTCCTGGTATGTCACCTGTCACAAGTTGCCCTAGTTCAGCATGAAGTGCTTCTTTGCTGAATTTACCTTCTAACACCAATTGGTTAATAGTTTTCTTTTCTCGATTACATTGTGACCAGTCATCTACTACGACTTTGTCAGCTTTAATAAAGACTTCTTTATGCACATCCATGATAGAAATGTTGCTAATAAATGCACCCTTTTGTAACCAATCATATTCAATGTATGGTTGATCCGTTACGGTACATGTAATGACTACTTCACCATTTGATACTGCTTCTTTAGCATTTTCTGTCGCAATAAAATTAATTTCCGGACGCTGTTGTTGCCATCTATCAACAAAGCGTGCACATGCTTCAGAGAATTGATCGTAAACAAACACGCGTTTAATATGATCGAATTGCTCTAACATACTTTGTAATTGCTTGTCTCCGATTAGCCCGCAACCAATGATTGTTAAGTCTTTAAATCCTTTTTTAGCCAAATGCTTAGCTGCAATCACTGAAACTGCTGCAGTACGCATACTACTAATTAAACTTGCTTCCATAACTGCAATTGGATAATTCGTTTCTGGATCATTCAAAATAATGACACCACTTGCACGCTCCATATTACGTTTCGATGGATTGTCGTGCTTACTACCTATCCACTTAATACCTGAAATTGCGTGTTCACCACCGATATGACTTGGCATTGCAATAATTCGATCTGCGATGTGTCCATTTTCAGGATCCTGTCTTAAATACGGCTTAAGCGGTTGTACAAAATCATTGTGCGCATGGGCTGTTAATGCTTCTGTTAATGCGTCCACATAAACTTGTGAATGATTACCTCCCGCTTGTTCAATATCTGATCTATTTAAATACAACATCTCTCTATTCATTCTGATTTAACTCCTTGTCTTGATTTCATTTTTTCTAACCATGTATCTGAATAAACTAAATCTAAGTAACGATCGCCTCGATCTGGTAAAATCGTGACAATTGTTGCACCTTCTTCAATTGACGTTATCAACTGCTCAATCGCTGCAATAATCGAGCCTGTTGAACCTCCGGCAAATATGCCTTCATAATCAATCAGTTTTCGACAGCCCAAAGCAGATTGATAATCATCTACATGGATCACTTGATTAATTTCTGATCTATTCAATATTTCGGGTACACGACTAGCACCGATACCAGGTAATTCTCTATTAATAGGTTTGTCACCAAAAATGACTGACCCTTTCGCATCAACAGCAACAATTTGTGCGTTTGGATGCACTTCTTTTATTTTTCTACTCATACCCATAATGCTACCTGTCGTGCTGACTGGCGCGACAAAATAATCTATAGGTTGCTTAATTGTTTCAACAATCTCTGTGCCTGCACCATGATAATGGGATTGCCAATTTAACTCATTCGCATATTGATTAATCCAATATGCATCGTCAATAGTGGCTAACAGTTCTTGCACCTTTGCAATACGAGTCATTAAATAACCCCCATGTGCATCAGGTTCTTCAACCATTTCTACATTGGCACCATAACTTTTAATAATTTTCAAATTTGTTGGTGATATTTTAGGATCAACAACACACGTGAGTTTTAATCCCTTGATTTTAGCTATCATTGCCAACGCAATGCCTAAATTACCAGAAGTACTTTCAATTAAATGTGTATTCTCAGTGATTAAACCATGTTTAATACCATGTTCAATGATGTACTTGGCAGGTCGATCTTTCATGCTGCCTCCAGGATTCATATACTCTAACTTTGCAAACACTTCATGTTTCGGAAATAGTTGATGAAGTTGAACCATAGGTGTTTGCCCTACAGAATCTAACAATGAATCGTGACATGCTTGACTTTTTTCAATCAAAAGCGCTTCCTCCTCAAATTTAAAATTCTATAATATTGTGTGTTACCTAATTGATAATGATTCTCACTATCAAGTAATTAGGATTATATTTTTTATGCATTTATATGTCAAATAATTATAAGTTGCATGTAAATCATAAATATTTTATTGACTTAGGAAAAAATTTAATTCATACTAAATCGTGATAATGATTCTCATTGTCATACATCACGAAGGAGGCTAATTAGTCAATGAATAAAGTAATTAAAATGCTTGTTGTTACGCTTGCTTTCCTACTTGTTTTAGCAGGATGTAGTGGGAATTCAAATAAACAATCATCTGATAACAAAGATAAGGAAACAACTTCAATTAAACATGCAATGGGTACAACTGAAATTAAAGGGAAACCAAAGCGTGTTGTTACGCTATATCAAGGTGCCACTGACGTCGCTGTATCTTTAGGTGTTAAACCTGTAGGTGCTGTAGAATCATGGACACAAAAACCGAAATTCGAATACATAAAAAATGATTTAAAAGATACTAAGATTGTAGGTCAAGAACCTGCACCTAACTTAGAGGAAATCTCTAAATTAAAACCGGACTTAATTGTCGCGTCAAAAGTTAGAAATGAAAAAGTTTACGATCAATTATCTAAAATCGCACCAACAGTTTCTACTGATACAGTTTTCAAATTCAAAGATACAACTAAGTTAATGGGGAAAGCTTTAGGGAAAGAAAAAGAAGCTGAAGATTTACTTAAAAAGTACGATGATAAAGTAGCTGCATTCCAAAAAGATGCAAAAGCAAAGTATAAAGATGCATGGCCATTGAAAGCTTCAGTTGTTAACTTCCGTGCTGATCATACAAGAATTTATGCTGGTGGATATGCTGGTGAAATCTTAAATGATTTAGGATTCAAACGTAATAAAGACTTACAAAAACAAGTTGATAATGGTAAAGATATTATCCAACTTACATCTAAAGAAAGCATTCCATTAATGAACGCTGATCATATTTTTGTAGTAAAATCAGATCCAAATGCGAAAGATGCTGCATTAGTTAAAAAGACTGAAAGCGAATGGACTTCAAGTAAAGAGTGGAAAAATTTAGACGCAGTTAAAAACAACCAAGTATCTGATGATTTAGATGAAATCACTTGGAACTTAGCTGGCGGATATAAATCTTCATTAAAACTTATTGACGATTTATATGAAAAGTTAAATATTGAAAAACAATCAAAATAATTAAGGAGTTTTACGATGCTACTTAAACCAAAATACCAAATCGTTATTGCTGGTTTATGTCTTGCAATAGTAGCTATCTTAAGTTTAATGATTGGAAATACGCTTGTGTCACCAGGTACGGTGATACAGGCGTTATTCAACTTTGATAGTGAAAACGATTTACATGATGTTGTCACTGGTGCACGGGCGTCGAGAACAATCATTGCGTTATTGACTGGTGCTGCCCTTGCTGTCTCAGGTTTGTTGATGCAAGCACTTACACGAAACCCAATAGCCTCACCAGGGCTTTTCGGTGTCAATGCAGGCGCAGTATTTTTTGTCATTTTTAGTATTACATTTATCCAAATTCAATCTTTTAAAATGATTGTAGTTATTGCATTTTTAGGTGCCATTGTTGTTACTATATTAGTTGTTGCGCTAGGTATGTTTAGACAAACACTATTCTCACCTCACCGTGTCATTTTGGCAGGTGCTGCGATTGCGATGCTATTTACAGCCTTTACTCAAGGCATACTTATTATGAACGAAACAGACTTACAAGGCCTATTATTTTGGTTAAGTGGCTCCGTTTCATTACGTAATATTTGGGATATCCCATGGATTATTCCGCTTGTATTGATACTTATTTTAATTGCATTTAGCATGGCTGCACACATCAACATCTTGATGACAAGTGACGACATTGCAACCGGCCTCGGTCAAAACATAAAATTAATCAAATGGATGATTATTATGCTCATCAGTATGTTAGCCGGTATTTCGGTAGCCGTAGCTGGATCAATCGTCTTTGTGGGTCTTATCGTACCGAATATTAGCAAACGATTATTACCACCAAACTATAAGTATTTAATTCCTTTTACTGCATTAGCTGGAGCAATCCTAATGATCATTTCAGACATTGTTGCTCGTATAATAATTAAGCCACTAGAGTTGCCTATCGGTGTCGTTACCGCTGTCATTGGCGCTATTGTCTTAATCTATATTATGAAGAAAGGACGTCAACGCTTATGACCGAAAAGATTAATAAAAAAGACAATTACCATCTCATCTTCGCGTTAATCTTTTTAGCCATCGTTTCAGTGGTAAGTATGATGATTGGTTCAAGCTTTATACCATTACAACGCGTACTGATGTACTTTATAAATCCAAATGACAGTATGGATCAATTCACTTTAGAAGTATTACGCTTACCTCGCATTACACTTGCGATTTTAGCAGGTGCCGCACTAGGAATGAGTGGTTTAATGTTGCAAAATGTATTAAAAAATCCAATTGCCTCACCTGATATTATCGGTATCACAGGTGGTGCTAGCTTAAGTGCTGTTGTCTTTATTGCATTTTTCAGCCATTTAACGATACATTTACTTCCACTATTTGCAGTATTAGGTGGCGCAGTTGCAATGATGATACTATTAGTGTTTCAAACGAAAGGACAAATACGCCCGACAATACTCATAATCATCGGTATTTCGATGCAAACGTTGTTTATTGCGCTTGTCCAAGGATTACTCATTACAACGAAGCAATTATCTGCTGCCAAAGCTTATACATGGCTAGTCGGAAGTCTTTACGGTGCTACGTTTAAAGATACAATCATTTTGGGTATGGTTATTTTAGCTGTTGTGCCGTTGTTATTTCTTGTTATACCAAAAATGAAAATATCTATACTTGATGACCCTGTAGCGATTGGCTTAGGCTTACATGTACAACGTATGAAACTAATCCAATTAATCACTTCTACTATACTCGTATCTATGGCAATCAGTTTAGTAGGTAACATTGGGTTTGTCGGTTTAATCGCACCACATATCGCGAAAACAATCGTTCGCGGAAGTTATGCTAAAAAGTTACTAATGTCAGCAATGATTGGTGCCATATCAATTGTTATTGCAGACTTAATTGGGCGTACCTTATTCTTGCCTAAAGAAGTGCCAGCAGGTGTATTTATTGCTGCTTTTGGTGCCCCATTCTTCATATACTTATTATTAACCGTGAAAAAGTTATAACGATATTATTAAAACAAAATGACCTCACAACGAAGTTAGCTAAATGATTCAGTTAACTAACAGTTGCGAGGTTTTTTTATACATATAGTTGTTGTTATTGTTAACAAGCGTCGACTTTCTTAATTACATATTAATACTTTATATACAAATAACACCGACTCATATTCTATAATATCAATCAATATTCTTCGATTTTTCAAATATCGATAACTATTTCTTATTTAAATATAGTGTTTGATAATGCCATTTATTCAAAAACACAAATTTTAATAAAAATATCATATTATTTTTAATTGTAAATTATGGATTATTTTTCTTATTATATTGTGTTATATTAAAATAAAGTGCATATACAAGGAGATAAAACAATGAAATATAATAACCATGACAAAATTAGAGATTTTATAATCATTGAAGCATATATGTTTCGTTTTAAGAAAAAAGTCAAGCCTGAAGTCGATATGACTATAAAAGAATTTATATTACTGACTTATTTATTTCATCAGCAAGAAAACACACTTCCATTTAAGAAGATTGTTTCAGATTTATGTTATAAACAATCGGATTTAGTACAGCATATAAAAGTACTTGTGAAACATTCATATATTAGTAAAGTTCGAAGTAAAATTGATGAGCGTAATACTTACATTTCAATATCTGAAGAACAACGAGAGAAAATTGCAGAACGTGTTACATTGTTTGATCAAATCATTAAACAATTTAACCTTGCAGATCAAAGTGAATCACAGATGATACCAAAAGATAGTAAAGAATTTCTAAACTTGATGATGTATACAATGTATTTCAAGAATATTATCAAAAAACATCTAACATTAAGTTTTGTAGAATTCACAATTCTAGCTATTATCACTTCTCAAAATAAAAACATCGTTCTTCTTAAAGATTTAATTGAAACAATCCACCATAAATACCCTCAAACTGTTAGAGCTCTCAATAATTTAAAAAAGCAAGGCTATCTAATAAAAGAACGCTCAACTGAAGATGAAAGAAAAATTTTAATTCATATGGATGACGCGCAGCAAGACCATGCTGAACAATTATTAGCTCAAGTGAATCAATTATTAGCAGATAAAGATCATTTACATCTTGTTTTTGAATAATATCTCTATTACGCAAGTGTGCTGTATTCTAAAGTGCACTTGTGTTTTCTATTTTTTAATAAAACCTCAGCACATAATGAACAACTTTCTATTTTCTATATCACTTAAAACCATTTCCGAAATTAAACCTCAGCACATTCAAAGCCCCACTTTATTCTTAAAAACATTTTTTAACTCATATGTATTAAACCGCTTTCATTATAAAAAATATCTCTATATTTTATCTGTTTTTATTAATCGAAATAGCGTGATTTTGCGGTTTTAAGCCTTTTACTTCCTGAATAAATCTTTCAGCAAAATATTTATTTTATAAGTTGTAAAACTTACATTTAAATTTAATTATAAATATAGATTTTAGTATTGCAATACATAATTCGTTATATTATGATGACTTTACAAATACATACAGGGGGTATTAATTTGAAAAAGAAAAACATTTATTCAATTCGTAAACTAGGTGTAGGTATTGCATCTGTAACTTTAGGTACATTACTTATATCTGGTGGCGTAACACCTGCTGCAAATGCTGCGCAACACGATGAAGCTCAACAAAATGCTTTTTATCAAGTGTTAAATATGCCTAACTTAAACGCTGATCAACGTAATGGTTTTATCCAAAGCCTTAAAGATGATCCAAGCCAAAGTGCTAACGTTTTAGGTGAAGCTCAAAAACTTAATGACTCTCAAGCCCCAAAAGCTGATGCGCAACAAAATAACTTCAACAAAGATCAACAAAGCGCCTTCTATGAAATCTTGAACATGCCTAACTTAAACGAAGCGCAACGTAACGGCTTCATTCAAAGTCTTAAAGACGACCCAAGCCAAAGCACTAATGTTTTAGGTGAAGCTAAAAAATTAAACGAATCTCAAGCACCGAAAGCTGATAACAATTTCAACAAAGAACAACAAAATGCTTTCTATGAAATCTTGAATATGCCTAACTTAAACGAAGAACAACGCAATGGTTTCATCCAAAGCTTAAAAGATGACCCAAGCCAAAGTGCTAACCTATTGTCAGAAGCTAAAAAGTTAAATGAATCTCAAGCACCGAAAGCGGATAACAAATTCAACAAAGAACAACAAAATGCTTTCTATGAAATCTTACATTTACCTAACTTAAACGAAGAACAACGCAATGGTTTCATCCAAAGCTTAAAAGATGACCCAAGCCAAAGCGCTAACCTTTTAGCAGAAGCTAAAAAGCTAAATGATGCACAAGCACCAAAAGCTGACAACAAATTCAACAAAGAACAACAAAATGCTTTCTATGAAATTTTACATTTACCTAACTTAACTGAAGAACAACGTAACGGCTTCATCCAAAGCCTTAAAGACGATCCTTCAGTGAGCAAAGAAATTTTAGCAGAAGCTAAAAAGCTAAACGATGCTCAAGCACCAAAAGAGGAAGACAACAAAAAACCTGGTAAAGAAGACGGCAACAAACCTGGCAAAGAAGACGGCAACAAGCCTGGTAAAGAAGACAACAAAAAACCTGGTAAAGAAGACGGCAACAAGCCTGGTAAAGAAGACAACAACAAACCTGGCAAAGAAGACGGCAACAAGCCTGGTAAAGAAGACAACAACAAGCCTGGTAAAGAAGACGGCAACAAGCCTGGTAAAGAAGACGGCAACAAACCTGGTAAAGAAGACGGCAACGGAGTACATGTCGTTAAACCTGGTGATACAGTAAATGACATTGCAAAAGCAAACGGCACTACTGCTGACAAAATTGCTGCAGATAACAAATTAGCTGATAAAAACATGATCAAACCTGGTCAAGAACTTGTTGTTGATAAGAAGCAACCAGCAAACCATGCAGATGCTAACAAAGCTCAAGCATTACCAGAAACTGGTGAAGAAAATCCATTCATCGGTACAACTGTATTTGGTGGATTATCATTAGCCTTAGGTGCAGCGTTATTAGCTGGACGTCGTCGCGAACTATAAAAACAAACAATACACAACGATAGATATCATTTTATCCAAACCAATTTTAACTTATATACGTTGATTAACACATTCTTATTTGAAATGATAAGAATCATCTAAATGCACGAGCAACATCTTTTGTTGCTCAGTGCATTTTTTATTTTACTTACTTTTCTAAACAACTTCTGAAACGCCTCAACACTTTCTACTCTGATTACATATACGACATTTTTAGACATTAAAAAATCGAACTAGACAAGATGCTCATTGCATTTCGTACTAGTTCGATTCATGAATAATTAGATTTAAAATGTCATTTGAATCCAAGTGACAACATTATTTATATTTAGAATATTAACGTTAGTATAAACGTCCAAACACAAATAAAGGCAACAAATATAATACTGTATTTTAACGTCATTTTTAATAATGCAGATTCTTCACCAACTTTTTTAACAGCTGCAGTCGCAATGGCAATTGATTGTGGTGAAATAAGTTTCGCTGCTACACCACCTGCAGTGTTAGCTGCCACAAGTAATGAACCGCTTGTTGAAATTTGTTGTGCCACTGTCGCTTGAATAGGTGCGAATAAAGTATTGTTATTTACAACTGAACCAGTCATAAACACACCAATCCAACCTAATACTGGAGAGAATAATGGGAAAATTGCTCCCGCTTTAGCAATACCTTGTCCAATTGCTACAGTCAAACCACCGTATGTCATAACTTTAGCAATAGCTAGGATAGCTGAAATTGTAAGGATCGGTAACCATAATTCTTTAATTGCTTCGACCAATAAAGCACCTGCACTTTTCCATTTTAACTTCGTAATTAAAATTGTAATAATTACTGTTAATAAAATCGCTGTCCCAGTTGCACCAATTAAATCGAGACGCAACGCAATTCCTTTAGGCGATAAATCACTCACAGTATTTGGAATTGGCAATTTTATTACTAAACTTTCAAGTGCACCTCCAGGTTGGAATAATTTTTTGAAGAATGGTGCACTCCATACTAATACAAAGGCAGTTAAAATTACGAACGGACTCCAAGCAAAGACAATTTCTTTAGGCGTTCGTTTTTGAATTTTATGTTCAGACGCTTCCAATCTGAAAATGTTTTTCGGTTTAAATTTACGACAAACAAATGCTAACACCACCATTGTTGCTAGTGATGGAATAATGTCTGCTAGTTCTGGACCATGGAATATTGTTAATAATAATTGTAATCCAGTATATGTACCACTCACTGTTAAAATGACAGGTAAAATTTCTTTAATACCTTTCATACCATCTACAATGAATACTAAAACAAATGGAATAATAAAGTTTAAAATTGGAAGTGTTAATGCTGAGTATCTCGCAACATCTAATGTTGTAACGCCTCCACTTAAGTTAAACGTATCAATAATACTAACTGGTAAACCAATTGCACCAAAGGCACCCGCCGCACCATTAGCAATTAAACATAACATCGCTGCTTTTAATGGTTCAAATCCAAGTTGAATTAATAATACTGCACAAATCGCAATTGGCACACCAAATCCTGCTGCACCTTCTAAAAATGCGTTGAAACAAAATCCAATTAATAATAGTTGGATTCTTTGGTCCTCTGAAATACTTGCAATACTATCTTGAATAATAGAAAATTGTCCTGTTTTAATAGAAACTTTATATAACCAAACTGCCATTAAAACGATATATCCTATTGGGAAAATACCGGCAACAACGCCTTCTGTAATCGCACCTGCTGATACACGCGCTGGTAATTCAAATACAAATAAAGCCACAATCAATGTAACAACCAAAGTTGTCAATGCTGCATAAATGCCTTTCATTTTAAAAACGGTTAAGCATAATAAAAATAAAATAATAGGTACTGCTGCAACTAAGGCTGATAATCCAACATTATCGAATGGATTTACAGTAAGTAGTGTCATAATGACTCCCTCTCTTTATATAAAATATTTATCATTCTGATTAATCTACAACCTATTTCAACTTATATTTTGCGATGATCACATATTTAAAATGTAACACTCCTATATGTGACAGGCAATCGAATTTTTACAAAAAGTTCACAAAATATACACAATATTTAACTATAATAAATAATATATCATTTTAATTATAAATACTAGATATTATTTATAATAATATCAGGAATCCGCTTCAAAAATGCATCATGACAGTTTATATTTTTATTGAGAATCTCTCATTTTGTGAATTGTAGGAAGTAAACAAAATATGACAAGCGTTAAACCAATGATAATGATAAATATCATATTAAACCATAGTAAATTTAATTGATGATGGTGTTGTATTTGCCAAATTTCTAATACTGTGAAGATAGACATATAGCTCATAATCTCTAAATTTAACGTACTTAAAAATAATTTAATCGCTCGAATTTCACGTGGTGTATGATTATAATGTGACCATTTGGCAAATCGTTCATAGTATCTACCTGCAATGAAAAATATAAGCCAAATCACTATAAATGCGCTATTTATCAAAAGCAGTACCCATTTATCAGCAAAGTTATCAGCATCCCCTGCTAAATTATAGTGAATAGGTACTTTGGTTGGTAATTTTGAATAGGTCACTACTGTATAGCACATCATAGCTAAGTAAATAAGTAGACTTAATATTGTAAAAGACCTGATTTTAGACATTCTATCGCCTCTTTCTTTACATTTTATGTATAACACTCTGCCTATTTTACCTTTTAATTACATTACCCCAAACGATTAAACAATATGTAATGATACTATAATTGCGTCAGGAGTATCCGCTTGTTAAATGTGCATAGCTTATATTTAGCTGTTTAACATGCCACATAATGATTCGAATTATTGTTTTAATTAAACCTTTTTCACATATGTATAAATTTTATAGAGCGCATGCTTAATATTTTCATTTGATTCAAAGGCAAAAGATAGCCTTATACTCTTTTCTTTACTGCCATAAATGTAACCCGGATTGATTAATATTTTTTCTTTACTTAACAATTCGTAAAATAAATATTTAATATCTATATCTATTTTAAAGACTAACCATACAAAATAACCTCCACTTGGAACCTCCCAATGTGCTATATCCTTAAATAAATTATTGAGGATGTTTAACATAAAGTCTCGTTTATCTTTTAAAACATACCTTAACTTTACTAAGTGTTTATCATAAGACTTATTTTTCAACATCTCATATACAACCATTTGTGACAAAATACTGGATCCATAGTCAATTTGCATTCTTACATCTGCCAATTGCTCTATTATTTTTTCAGAAGCAACAATCCAACCTATTCTTATTGCTGGTGCAATCGTTTTTGAAAAACTGCTTATATGTATAACTTTTCCCAATTTATCATAAGTTTTGATAGCAGGAGTTGGATCGCTAAAGAAAATATCTCTAAAGATATCATCTTCAATGATAGGAATATTATGTCTTTCGCTATAAGTAATTATATTTTTCTTTTGCTCATTCGTTAAAGAACGACCTGTCGGGTTATTAAACCTAGGTTCTATATAAATCGCTTTATTTTTAAAATTAATAAATCTATCAATGATGGTATTAATTTCATTAATTTGATTATAAGGAACATCAATATGTCTAAAATTCAATTGCTCAAAAACATTTGTAGAGTGAATATATGATGGTGTATTCGAAATTATTATGGCATCTTGACCTAAAAACCCAATAGATAAAAGTTGAATGGCATGTAAAGCGCCTGAAGTGATCATTACATTTTCTCTACCTACATTTATACCTTGCTTTGACATTCGTTCAACGATAATATCTCTTAACTTGATATAACCATAGCCATTATTATAACCAAAAGATAAGTCTTCAATATGACTGGCTGTATTAGACATGGCTTTTTTCAATTGAATATGTGGCATTAACGATATACCCAATTCACCTTTACTTATATGTATATACGAATCATCTGTCTCAATTTTATTAATTAATTGCACCGTATACTGACTTCTTTGTTGAGAGGACCATAACATCATTTCAGACCACTTATTTGTAATATGTGCTTCATTCAAATAGTCATTAACATATGTTCCACTCCCCACTTTAGTATAGATAAATCCTTCAGCCTCTAATAACTCAATACTTTTAATAATCGTCACTCTATTTACGTTGTATTGTATCGCCAACTGCCTCTGTGGAGGTATCTTCATTCCATAAAACCAATCCCCTGTGATTATTTTATCTCTTATGTCACTAGCAATATCTTAATATTTAGCCATCTTCTCCCTCCCTTTTAAAATTGGATAGGTAAATCCATTCAAAATTGGTTGTACTCATTTTAAATCATATTTTTTAATATAGAAACACATAATTAAAGGAGTGATGATATTAATGAATAAACTTCGAGACACTACTTTTCTATCATATTTATTTACTATCATATTGTGGGGATCTGCATTTCCAATGATAAAGATTGCGTTAAATGATTTTAGTGCAGAATCATTGTCGGCATTTCGTTTAATTTTAGCAACAATAATTCTCTTGCCGTTCGTAATTATAAAGAAATTGCCTACCCCTGAACTAAGAGATATCCCTGTTATTTTTATTTTAGGATTTTGTGGATTTGTGATATATCACACAGCTTTAAATTTTGGTGAAACTTTGATTAGTGCAGGTATATCTGGAATTCTAGTCTCTACAACGCCTATTTTTTCTAGTGCTTTAGCTTATATATTTTTAAAAGAGCATTTTTCAAAATGGAATTGGTTAAGTTCACTCGTCGCATTTATAGGAATATCCATTATTTCAATAAGTAAAGATGATTACACAACTATTAATGTATTAGGTGTTTTTATTATTTTACTTGCATCTTTTAGTGAAAGTTTGTATTTTACTTTCCAGAAAAAATACATAGAAAAATACGGCTTCATCGCTTTCACACTATATACAATAATGGCAAGCTCACCATTTATGCTTATTTTTATTCCTGAAATCATCAACGATATACACGGCGCCACTTTTACATCAATAGTATCGGTACTTTATTTAGCTATATTCCCTACTATAATTCCATACGTTTTGCTTGCTTATATTGTGAAGTCAGTTGGTGTCTCTGATGCAACAATGTCTCTTTATTTAACACCTATCGTTTCTTTATTATTATCTTATCTGTTATTAGACGAGCTACCAACAACCCTTGCTATTATAGGCGGAATTATCACTCTACTAGGCGTTAGTTTAAGTAACTTCTTTCAAAATACATAATTATTCCAAGTCCCGCACCTCAGAATCCAAAAACATTCGAGTGATAAAATTTTAAAAATCAAAAATATAAAAATGATCTAATTTCGTCAAATTTACCAATATAAATACTAATATTTACAATTCACAAAGGGGTATAGTCTGAGTGTATTCTAATACGAAAGGACTTGGTGGATATGTATTACAGTTATGGAAATTATGAAGCATTTGCGCGCCCTAAAAAACCTGAAAATGTAGAAAACAAATCTGCTTACTTAATCGGGTCTGGGTTAGCTTCACTTGCGGCAGCTTGTTTCTTAATTAGGGATGGTCAAATGGAAGGTTCGAAGATTCATATTTTAGAAGAGTTACCTAAAGCAGGTGGTAGTCTTGATGGTGAAAATATGCCTTTAAAAGGCTATGTTGTCCGCGGTGGTCGTGAAATGGAGAACCACTTTGAATGTTTGTGGGACTTATTCAGATCTATCCCTTCATTAGAAATCGATAACGCGTCTGTATTAGATGAGTTCTATTGGCTAAACAAAGAAGACCCTAACTATTCTCGCTGTCGTGTTATTGAGAAACAGGGTCAACGTTTAGTCACAGACGGAGACTTCACTTTGACTAAAACGGCGATTAAAGAAATTTTAGATTTATGCTTAACGAATGAAGAAGATTTAGATGATGTCAAAATAACAGATGTATTTTCCGATGACTTCTTTAATTCAAACTTTTGGATTTACTGGAAAACGATGTTTGCATTTGAACCGTGGCATTCTGCTATGGAAATGCGTCGTTATCTAATGCGATTCGTTCATCATATTGGTGGTCTCGCAGACTTTTCAGCTTTAAAATTCACTAAATATAATCAATATGAATCTTTAGTATTACCTATGGTTGAATATTTAAAATCGCATGGGGTTCAATTTGAATACGATGTAAAAGTAGAAGATATTAAAGTAGATGTTACGACAAGTCAAAAAATTGCCCGAGAAATATTAATTCACCGACATGGCAAAGCAGAGTCAATTAAACTGACTGTAGATGATCTTGTCTTTGTGACAAACGGTAGTATTACGGAAAGCTCTACGTATGGTGATAATGATACACCAGCACCACCAACTGACGAATTAGGTGGTAGTTGGACACTATGGAAAAATTTAGCGCGACAAAGTCCTGAATTTGGTAATCCTGATAAGTTTTGCCAAAATATTCCTAAAAAAAGTTGGTTTGTTTCAGCAACTTCTACAACAAACAATAAAGAGATTATCGATACAATAGAAAGTATTTGTAAACGTGACCCACTTGCAGGCAAAACAGTTACAGGCGGTATTATTACAATCAATGATTCTGCATGGCAAATGAGTTTTACAATCAATCGTCAGCAACAGTTTAAAGACCAACCTGAAAATGAAATATCTACATGGATTTATGCCTTATATTCAGATGTAAACGGCGATTATATTAAAAAGCCAATTACAGAATGTAGTGGTAATGAAATATGCCAAGAATGGCTGTATCACTTAGGTGTATCAACTGACAAAATTGAAGACTTAGCAAAACATGTATCTAATACGATTCCTGTTTATATGCCATATATCACCTCTTATTTCATGACGCGTGCTATCGGCGACAGACCTTTAGTCGTCCCGCATCAATCACAAAATTTATCATTTATTGGTAACTTTGCAGAAACAGAGCGAGATACTGTATTTACAACAGAATATTCGGTTCGTACTGCCATGGAAGCTGTTTATCAATTACTAAATATAGATCGTGGTATTCCAGAGGTCATCAATAGTACATTTGATCTTCGCGTCTTAATGGATGCCGTATACGAACTGAATGACCATCAAGATTTGCGCGAGATTACTAAAGATTCGAAAATGCAGAAACTCGCATTAGCAGGATTCCTTAAAAAGATAAAAGGTACGTACATTGAGACATTATTAAAAGAACACAAATTGTTATAACGAAAACCATTAATAGATTTTTATTTGGTGATTTCAAATCATGGAGTGGGATAGAAATGATATGTTCACAAACTTTATTTCGTTATCCCACTCACATGATTTTTTTGATGAAACATAATTACATGATTGATTGCATCATTTTGTTAAACAAGTTATTGCAAACCTGCCATTTCACACTGAAAATTTACATAATAAGTGACGATATTTTACAAGTCATATACAAATAACATATATTGTTAAATAATTTTACCTAATCTTAACATTAAATTTACAATTATAAGCGATAATCTAAATATAAAGCTTATTTGAGGTGAAATAATGGAAATGTCGGTTACAGAAGTCATTTTCTCCTTTTTAGGTGGTTTAGGTATTTTCCTTTACGGCTTAAAAATCATGGGAGACGGGCTTCAAGCATCAGCAGGAGACAGGCTACGAGATATTTTAAACAAATTTACATCAAATCCAGTATTAGGTGTTATTGCAGGTATCGTTGTAACTATTTTAATACAAAGTAGTTCAGGTACGACCGTTATCACAATCGGACTGGTAACAGCTGGATTTATGACGTTAAAACAAGCTATTGGAGTGATAATGGGTGCCAATATCGGAACAACGGTAACTGCATTTATTATCGGTATAGATTTAGGCGAATATGCAATGCCAATTTTAGCATTAGGTGCATTTTTAATCTTTTTCTTTAAACGCTCTAAAATCAATAACATTGGCCGCATACTATTCGGTTTCGGTTCTCTATTCTTCGGTCTAGAATTTATGGGTGATGCCGTTAAACCTTTAGCATCATTAGATGGATTTAAGCAATTAATGCTTGATATGTCATCAAATCCAATACTTGCTGTCATTGTCGGCGCAGGGTTAACAGCACTAGTTCAAAGTTCAAGTGCGACGATTGGTATTTTACAAGAATTTTATCAACAAGATTTAATCAGCTTAAACGCAGCAATCCCTGTGTTACTAGGTGATAACATTGGTACAACAATTACAGCTATCTTAGCTAGTTTAGCCGGCTCAATCGCTGCAAAACGTGCGGCGCTTGTACACGTCATCTTTAATTTAATCGGGGTAATTATCTTCACAATTTTCTTGCCAGTTGTGATTCATTTGATTAGTTTGTTACAAGATGTATGGCACTTAAAACCAGCGATGACGATTGCAGTATCACATGGTATCTTCAACATAACAAATACTTTGATTCAATTACCATTTGTAGCAGGTTTAGCATGGATAGTTACAAAGCTTGTCCCAGGTAAAGATATTGCTGATGACTATAAACCTCAGCACTTAAACAAAGATCTTGTTTATCACGCACCTGGTGTTGCATTACAAGAAACTCAAAAAGAATTACAAAATGTGGGTCAGATTGTCTTATCAATGTTTGAAGACATTCGCGAAATTACAAAAGACGATAAAAAATTGATCAAGAAGCTTGAACAAAAGCACCAAGCTGTTGAAACAATCAATGATAGCATTCGAAATTATTTAGTTAGAATTTCTACAAAAGCCATTACGAAGGCAGACGTTGAGCGTTTAGCAGTTATGTTTGATGTCAATCGCTCTATTTTAAAAGTAGCAGAGCTAACAGAAGAGTATGTCGCTCAATTAAAACGCCAACATGATGAAGATATTCGCATTACAGAAGATGCACAACGCGGTATGGATAAATTATTCAACCATGTTGCTGAGTCATTTGATAAAGCCATCGACATGTTAGATGTTTATGACAAAACGAAAAAAGATGAAATTGTAGAACGTAGTAGAGAATCATTTAATATTGAACATAAACTACGCAAAGGTCATATTAAACGCCTTAATCGTGGCGAATGTACAACAAAAGGCGGATTACTATATATCGATATGATTGGTGTTCTTGAACGTATCGGTTATCATTCACGAAATGTTTCTGAAGCACTTGTTGGTCTTAACGATGATGTACCTACAGATGAAGAAATTGCAACAACTGAAATTTAATTTTTAATGTCTTATTTATATTCATATTTTTTAAAATTAGAGATTCAGAGGCATATACAAGGTCAATCCAACATCAATGGATTGGCTTTTTTGTTTAGCAAACTTTATTATCTTAAATCGGCTATAAACACTGATATAATAATGCTTCATTAGTATGCGGTAAGCATGACGGACACTGTTCTCGGAGTCTGACCTCGAATCATTTAGTATTCACTTTCACGTCGCCTTCATTGAAGCGAATTGCCATAACCTTCACATTATATATAGTTCCTTCTATATAAATGTCCAAATTTTTAGAACAACGCAATAAATAACCATCCACCTAACTTATCAAAAGTTTAAGTGGATGGTTTTTCATTTATATTTATATTAGTGTTAATCCAATCATAGATTTATCTATATGCACTGCTCTATACATTTCCTCATTTAATTTGCTTTACTTTCATTTATATCATTATCAAAACACTTGGCGTGTCATCGTTATTATTTCGCATCTTTGACACGTTTATCATCATTAGGAATCGCGAATAAAATTGCGATAAATGCCATGATTCCCATTAATACGTTAACCCAAAGTGCAATCATCGCACCTGTATGAATGCTCGTTGCAGCAACTGCACCAACATATACAGCACCACTAATTGCGACACCGAATGCGCCACCAAGTGATGAAGCCATTTTATAAATACCTGAAGCAACGCCAACTTTATCTAACGGTGCATTCGAAATAGCTGTATCTGTAGAAGGTGTTGCATAAATACCTAAGCCTAGTCCGAAACATAAATATCCTACGACACAACTGATAACATAAAATATGCCTGGTAAGAATACTAATGAAATAAGTGCAATACCAATGACCACAATGAATGTACCTAATAACATTGGTCGCTTAGAACCCATTTTTTGTAATAATTTTTCACCAACTCGAATCATCAATAACACCATGATTAAATAAGTAATTGATAAGTATCCTGCCTGCAATGCTGTATAACCTAAACCTTGTTGCACGAATGTATTCGCTACAATTAATGTACCTGCAACACCGTTTAATAAGAAGTTCGAAATCGTTGCACCTGTATATGGTTTATTTTCAAATAATTTAAAATCAATAAGTGGATTATCTACTTTTTTCTCAACATTTAAGAAAATAAAGAATGCTACAATTACGATTGCAATCAAACCAAAGAACCATAATGATGTGTAACCAAGTGCTGCACCTTTAGTAATGACAACGTTTAAACTTAGCAACATAACTACTAGAACAATTAGCCCTGCAACGTCAAATTTATGTGTATTGGTAATTTCTGATTTCGTTTCAGGCGTCCCTTTGATGAGTAACATTGAAAGTACGGCAACGATAATTGAGAAGATGAAAATCCATCTCCAACCCATAGTTGTCGCAACTGCACCACCGAAGAGTGAACAGATACCACTGCCACCCCAAGAACCGATAGACCAATAACTTAAGGCACGCTGACGTTCAGCACCCTGATAATAAGTTTTCATAATGGCCAATGTGGAAGGCATAATACACGCTGCTGATACACCTTGTATAACACGACCTAAAATTAATAATGCCGGTAAATTCGTAATAATAATTAATGCTGAACCAATAATACTTAACAATAAACCGATATTCGTCATTTTCACGCGCCCAATTTTATCTGCTAGACCACCTGCTCCAACGACAAACATACCTGAAAATAGTGCAGTTAGACTGACCGCTATACTAATTGTCCCCATGTCTGCACCAAAACTTTGTTGTAAATTTGGTACAACATTTACAAGTGATTGTGCAAACAACCAAAATGTAATAACACCTAATACAATACCTAAGATTAACTTGTTGCCCCCGCGATACGTTTCATTCATGTTAGTTATCTCCTTTAAGGTAATCTAAAACAACTGTCCCTACAGCTTCTGCCGAAATAAGTAATGATTTTTCTGAAATGTTAAATTTAGGATGATGATGTGGGTAAATTTCACCATCTTCCACAGCTGCACCTGTATAAATAAAGGCACTTGGACGTTCTTTAGCATAATATGCAAAGTCTTCTGAAGGTGGTTGTGGTTCACACATTTCAACACCAAAATCAAGGTTTGCTTCTTTCAACGTCTTAGCCACGTACTCAGTAAACTCTGGATCATTATATAATGCTGGATAATCATCGTTATATTCTAAGGTGCAAGTTACACCATACATATCCTCTAATCCTTTTGATAAACGTTTAATTTCTTTTTCAATTGTTGCTTTTGTAGCATCTGTTAATCCACGTACATCACCTTCAATTTCAACAACATCTTTAATGACATTGAATTGACCTTTACCGTCAAATGAACCGATTGTGACAACACCGGTTTCAAATGGACTTAGTCGTCTAGATACAACTGTTTGTAACGCTGTGACGAAGTAGCTACCTGCAACAATGGCATCATTGGCCATATGTGGTGATGAACCATGACCACCTTTACCTTGAACTTTCAATTTGAAGAATGCGCGTCCTGTTTGAACATAACCAGGTCTGTAATACACATTACCTGTTTTCATTGTGCTCATGACGTGTACACCTAATACATGATCAACACCGTCTAATACACCATTTTCAATCATTGCTTTAGCACCACCTGGTGGTACTTCTTCAGCTGGTTGATGTATCACAACGACTTTTCCTGTAAAACTATCTTTCATTTCAGCAAGCGTCTCTGCTAATACAAGCATGTAAGCTGTATGTGCATCGTGACCACATGCGTGCATAACACCTTTATTTTGTGATGCAAAAGATAATCCTGTATCTTCAGTAATGGGTAATGCGTCAAAGTCTGCACGGATTGCTAATGTTTTACCAGGTTTCCCTGAATCAATCGTTACTTTAATTCCACGTGGTCCGACATTCGTTTCTACTTCCACATCTTTACCTTTGTAAAATTCAGCGATGTATTTCGCCGTTTCATCTTCATGAAAAGATAATTCTGGATGCTGATGTAAATAACGTCTGATCTCAATCATTTTGTCTTCTTTAGATTTTAAAGCTTCAATTAATTGTTGATTCATATCCTTCATCTCCTTAGTTACATCATAAATGATTAATCATTATTTATATTGCCAACAACAGAGATGTTAACCATTAATTTTTTGCAATTTTAGCTTTGAATATAAAAAATCACAAATTATGTATATCAAAATTTGTGATTTGTGATCATTTTATGAACTTGGGTAACGTTTTACTTCAATTAAGTGAATCCCATTCGTAATCATTTTAATGTTTAATGCCAGTGTGTCCGTGATATCTATATCATATACTTCTAATTTCGGAAAACTCATTCGATTAACGTAATCTATAGAGTCCTTGTCCATGCCATGTATCGTATGATGTTTGCGCCAAAGATTAAATAACGCACCATTTTCTTTATCTAAGGTAAAATGTTTAATCTTATACATACCGTCTTCTAGGGCATTAATGTTCAAATGGATCATTTCCGTTGCACGCATATTCATTTGATTGTCCAACGCTAAGTACGGATTAAAATGCTTTGCATCATATAACAATATTTGAAAATTTGAATCAGTTCCCGTGACAATACATGTATCATCAGAATACAAAATATTGCTTGTTAATTTATTAAATAGCAATGCCGTGAAATAGACCGGACGTTTTCCATTATATTGATGAAACAGTTCAATAGAATTCATATAATCCCGTTCATTTCTACAATGACTGACGTGCAAATCATAATTCAACCAATACCCGATACCCTCTACTTTAGTACTTAATTTTAATAATTGCTCAATGATGATACCACCTCTAAAATATTCGCCGTTTGTAATAAATGTATCACCCGTCAATGTATTCCAATTGAGTAAAATGAGTGGACGCTTTAGGTTATGGCGATGCATTAAGTCGATAAGGTAATTCGTTTTATTAATAATCATTTGACTCGCGGTTTTAAATTCATCATCATTCATTTTATTAAAATCAACAGCATCATTTGAATTGGCATCAAATACAAAATGGTTGATGTGTGGCTCAAGTCGTTTCAACAATGGTAGATGTCTTTCCGTAGCTTGATCTAAGTGAATGTACAAGCCACCATTAGGGAATAATGCTTTAAAATAATCAATCATTTCAATTAAAGACGTGTGCAATGTCGTCACATACAAGTTGAACTTCAAATCTTTTCTATGACTGACATGCAGGGCAACGTGATGGATAAATACTTTGAATGCATCGATATAATCTCGTGAGTCATACTGATTCAAATGCATGGTTAGACTAAAGTTATGATCTAATAAAAAGTCTAAACACAAATCGATATCATAAAATATATTCGAAATCTCTGCATCATACGTGAATGGCGCATTGAGCTTTTTCATAATATATGGCATCACATCATATGCTAATACTTCATTGACTTGAAAATCATGATGACATGTAAGCAACTGTGATTGATACTGTGTATTGAGCAAATTCCTCAAATAGCCCACTTGAATAATATGATTAAATTGATTTAGTTGTTGATTAGTTGGTTTAAAGGCAATCTCTTTATAGTTCATCTTTTCAATATCTTCAATGAAATGATTCATTTCTTCAATGTAGTCATTTAAAAGTAATATCAATTCACGGTCGTGATAATTATGTTGTGCCGATTGTTGATTTTCAGTGATTGCTGGACGATCACCTCGATATTGTTTAGGCGTTTGATGCGTAAAGTGTTTAAATGTTCTCGCAAAGCTCGCTGCACTTGAAAAGCCATTTTGCAATGCAATATCAGTAATCGTTTCATCTGTGTATGTTAAATCGAGTTTCGCATGCTCAATTCGCGTCGTATTTAAGAAATGTTGGAATCCTACACCTAGCGATTCTGTAAACTTTTTAGACAGATGGCTCTCTGACCACCCAACGTATTCGCTTAATTCTGAAAGGCTTAAATCTTCATGAAAATGTAACTCGATATAGTCGCATACTTGATTCACTTTATCATCATTTAAGATACTTTGGTTCGAATGATATGTACGCGGGACATAATGAATCATATGCATAAGCAACTGAATCACAAGTTGTTGCTCAGTCAATTTAGACAACTCATTATGTCGAATGTGTGTTGAAACCAGTCTTGCCATTATATTTCTCAGTTGATGTATATTCTTGGTTGTGGTCGCATCTGTTAAGTGAAAATATAGACAATGCGCATCATCAAACTTGTCTGCCAAATATTTCATTTGGAATTGGATATAACATATGATGCCATCTTGTTGAAGTTGAAATCGATACAAGTCACGGTGGTTAATGATGAAAATGTCGCCACTGTTGCATTGCGTCATGTTATTTTCATCATAAATATGTGCCTCACCTTTAATAACAAAACCAATCATTAAACCATTGAGCCTTTTGAAATCTGGCATGCTTTCAGTTTCTACTCGAATTAAATAATCACGTTGCATACTATCCCTCAATTCAGTAATATGAATACGTTTATTTTACATTATTTTACAGCAACATATTTGAAATTCGTGTTGAATCGTGTGGGAGGCAGGAGATTATTTATCCTCACTTGGTTCAAGATGTAGACTATCAGTAAAAAAAGTATTTTCACCTTTTTTCTCCACAAAAGTAAATTCAATGTCTTTATATCCAACTGATGAACCTTTTAAGTCTCCCGAACCTTTCAACAATAACTTTGGTGCTTTATTCGTTGGTATTTTATATCTTTTTCGTAATTGTTTTACATTATAGTCATCATTAGTTAATTGATATTTTGCTGAATAACTCGGTACCTCTGGATTATATGATATATCGCCGTCTTTGTACTTCGACAAATCTTTAAAGCTGCCATATTGCGCGAAGAACTTAAAATTCTCGATTTCTTTTTTTATATTTTCGTCTTTGATACCTTTAGTTGGAATGATTTTATTGTCTACCATTTTAACCGGATATTCTTTATCTTTACTCTTAGGTCTACCATCTTCATCATGAAGTGTTTCACTCACTATATACTTCCCGGTTGTAGTCTTAGTGTTTCTATTCATATATAGAACCATACCTTTTGATTTCATACGTTCCCCTTTAGGTTGAACAACCATTTCAGAATTAATAATCCATGTGCCTTTATCGTTTTTATCAAATTGATCATCACGATAGCCTTCTTTATCGTATAAATCCTCTAGATTTTTAATCGGATACATACTCAATGTTTTTTCAAAACTTTTCTTTATTTCCGCTTCTTTACCCATGCCACAACCAGCAGTGAAACTAATGACTAATATCAAAAAACTAATATACAATACCAATTTGTTTAATCGTTTCATAATTTCACAATCCTATTCTTATTATTATCTTTCCTGGATTGATTTCATATTTTAATCGAGTCATGATTATTTATCCTCACTTGGTTTAAAAATTAACCCATCACTAAAGTAAATGTTCTCTTCTTTTTTCTCTACAAACGTAAATTCAATGTCTTTATATCCAACTGATGAACCTTTTAAATTCCCTGTACCCTTCAACAACAACTTCGGTGCTTTATTTGTTGGTATGTCATATCTTTTACGTAATTGCTTTACATTGTAATCATCATTAGTTAATTGATATTTAGCTGAATAACTTGGCACCTCTGGATTATATGATATATCTCCATCTTTATAATTTTCCAAATCTTTAAAGTTTCCATATTGAACAAAAAACTTAAAGTTTTCGATTTCTATTTTTATGTTTTCATCTTTAATTTCTTTAGTAAGGATTATTTTATTGTCGACCATTTTAACAGGGTATCTTTTTTCATTGTCTTGATGTTTACCTTTATCCTCGCCCTTAATCACATTAACATAATAATAGCCATTTGTTGTTCTTGTATTTCTATTCATATACAGAACCATGCCTTTTGATTTCATAGGTTCTCCTTTATTTTGAATTGCCATTTGAGAATTTACAATCCATGTTCCCTTATCATTTTTATCAAATTGATCATCTCGATAGCCCTCTTTGTCATATAAATCCTCTAGGTTTTTAATCGGATACATACTCATTGTCTTTTCAAAACTTTTCTTTATTTCCGCTTCTTTACCCATGCCACAACCAGCAGTAATACTAATGACTAAAAATAAGAAACTAATACCTAACACTAATTTATTTAAACGTTTCATCACCTTACAACTCTCTTCTTTTTATTTTGTTTCCTTGAATCGATTTCATACTCTTTATTAGTCACGATTATTCATCATTACTCGGTTTAAAATGTAGGTTAGCTGTAAAGTAAGTGTTTTCTCCTTTTTTCTCTACGAAAGTAAATTCAATTTTTTTGTATCCAATTGATGAACCATCTAAATTTCCTGAACCTTTTAACAATAACTTTGGAGCTTTATTCGTCGGTATATCATATCTTTTACGTAATTGCTTTACATTATAATCATCATTGGTTAGTTGATATTTTGCTGAATAAATCGGGGCTTCTGGATTATATGAAATATCTCCACCTTTATACTTCGTCAAATCTTTAAAATTGCCATACTGCGCGAAAAACTTAAAGTTTTCGATTTCTTTTTTTATTTTTTCATCTTTGATATCTTTAGTTGGAATGATTTTATTGTCAATCATTTTAACGGGATATTCTATTTGCTTATCCTGAGGTCTGCCATTTTCATCCTTCTTTATCGCATTAACATAGTAAAATCCTTTTGCACTCCTTGTATTTCTATTTAACTTCAAAACCATACCTTTTATATTTAAGGCTTCTCCCTTTTTCTGAATTGCCATTTCAGAACTAATAGTCCACGTTCCTTTATCATTTTTATCAAATTCGTCATCACGATAGCCTTCTTTATCGTATAAATCCTCTAGATTTTTAATTGGATACATACTCAATGTTTTTTCAAAACTTTTCTTTATTTCCGCTTCTTTCCCTGTACCACAACCAGCAACGATACTGATGATTAATATCAAAAAACTGATGTACAATACCAATGTATTTAATCGTTTCATAATTTCACAATCCTATTTCTTTTTATTGTTTTTCCTGGATCGATTTCATAATTTGATCGAATCATGATTATTTATCCTCACTTGGATTAAAATGTAGCCCATCACTAAAGTATATATTTTCTCCCTTTTTCTCTACGAAAGTAAATTCAATTTTTTTGTAGCCAATTGATGAACCTTTTAAATTCCCTGTACCTTTCAACAATAGCTTTGGTGCTTTATTCGTTGGTATATTATATCTTTTTCGTAATTGTTTTACATTATAGTCATCATTAGTTAATTGATATTTTGCTGAATAACTCGGCACCTCTGGATTGTATGATATATCGCCGTCTTTGTACTTCGACAAATCTTTAAAGTCGCCATATTGAACAAAGAACTTAAAGTTTTCGATTTCTTTTTTTATTTTTTCATCTTTAATTTCTTTAGTTGGAATGATTTTATTATCGACCATTTTAACCGGATATCTTTTTTCGTTATCACGATGTATACCTTTATCTTCTCTTTCTATAACATCAACATAGTAATAGCCATTTGTTGTTCTTGTATTTCTATTCATATATAAAACCATGCCTTTTATATTCATATCTTTTCCATTAGATTGAATCGACATTGACGAACGAACAATCCATGTTCCCTTATCATTTTTATCAAATTGATCATCACGATATCCTTCTTTATCGTATAAATCCTCTAGATTTTTAATCGGATACATACTCAACGTTTTTTCAAAACTTTTCTTTATTTCCGCTTCTTTCCCTGTACCACAACCAGCAAAGATACTGATGATTAAAAACAGAAAACTAATACCTAGCACTAATTTATTTACACGTTTTATCATTTCATCACTCTCTTTTTCCGGGTTCGATTTCATACTCTTTATTGGTCACGTTTATTTATCCTCACTTGGTTCAAGATGTAGACTATCACTAAAGTATATATTTTCACCTTTTTTCTCCACGAAAGTAAATTCAATATCTTTATATCCAACTGATGAGCCTTTTAAATTACCTGTACCTTTCAACAATAACTTTGGTGCTTTATTCGTCGGTATATCATATCTTTTACGTAATTGTTTTACATTATAATCATCATTAGTTACTTGATATTTTGCTGAATAACTTGGCACCTCTGGATTGTATGAAATATCTCCATCTTTGTACTTCGACAAATCTTTAAAGTTTCCATATTGAACAAAGAACTTAAAGTTTTCGATTTCTTTTTTTATGTTTTTATCTTTAATTTCTTTTGTTGGAATGATTTTATTATCGACCATTTTAACCGGATATCTTTTTTCATTGTCGTGCGGTTTTCCTTCATCCTCGTCCTTAGTCACATCGACATAGTAGTAACCATTTGTTGTTTTGGTATTTCTATTCATATATAGAACCATGCCTTTAGCTACCATATCTTCATTATTAGGTTGAATAACCATTTCAGAATTTATAATCCATGTACCTTTATCATTTTTATCAAACTGATCATCACGATAGCCTTCCTTATCGTATAAATCCTCTAGATTTTTAATAGGGTACATACTCAATGTTTTTTCAAAGCTTTTCTTAACTTCCGCTTCTTTACCTATGCCACAACCAGCAGTGATACTAATGACTAAAAACAGAAAAATAATGCCTAACACTAATTTGTTTAATCGTTTCATCATCTTACAACTCTCTTCTTTTTAAAATGATTTGTTTTTGTTAATTACATATATTTATCAATTTATAACACTTTTTCACTTTAATATTATCAAAAATTTCACAAACAATCTGTTCAATTTATAATATTGTTGAATTATTACTTATTTTCAAAATAAAAACGAGTAGTGAAAATAATTAGAATCTAACTATTTTCATACTCGTCTTAATATCATTATTGAATCCTTATTTATTACTATCTATAATTTCACTTACGATATCATCATATCCAGGCCACGGATATCCTGCATAGTCAACAATCAGCCAACCAGTTCTAGCTTTCCCGTTTTCTTTAATCGTTTTTGCAATTTCAGGATTTATATGTGATGCATAGTTATAAGTACTATTAAATGCGCTACCTCCAGACGCTACACTCAAGAAATTCACATATACATTGTCTTTGTTACTATCCGTTTTAGCTTTAGCCAATAAATTTTTAACAGCTTCAACTTTTTTATCATAGTAATCTTTATACTCATCTTGTACTTTTAAATTTAAGCTACCATTATTAATTTTCGTTTCAAATGTCGCATTGTCTGCCCATTGAATACCTGACGTGTCAGCACCATAACCACTCTTTATGTATGTACCCCCCATTCTATTGAATAGGACAATTTTACCTTTCGTTTCTTTTAAAGTAGGATTCGCATTACTTCCTGTGTAAAAAAGATTCTGATATTGCGGGTTATTATAATAATATTCTCTAAAAATCTCTTCAAATGTCTTCGTAACTTTAGAATCGCTATCGTAGTCCTTTTTCATAGACATCACAATTGTTTCGTTTGGATAAGCACTCAAGTAATATTTAGCATCATCTAAAAATTTTCCTAGTTCATGATGCAAATAAACCATGCCGTGATGAACTGAAATCATATTATCAGCACTTGCTCTACCTCTAATATCAAAAAACCTGACTCCCGACTTCATTTGAGTAAGGTAATCTTTGCCTTGAGTCTTTGCCCAAACCGATTTTACCGGATCAGTTAAAGTGAATGAGCCACTATCATGTGAGCCTGGCATATTAATCTCAGTTAAATGTTTGCTTTCATCAAGTTTACTCATCCAATTTTCTGGACTTTTACTCAACGAATCTGACGCATGTGCTGAATGATACCAACCACCCATCACTACTAAAATGATACTTAAAAACAAAGTCTTAATACACTTTTTCATAATATCAACTTCTTTCTATATTTAATACATTAATTATACATCTTTTTTAAATAAAAATATGTGTAAAATTTTAAAACTTATTTAAACAATATTTAAGAGTATTAATTATAGGAATTATTGACATATGATTAAAGACCCTTAGGATAGTGCTTTACATATATAAGTTAAAAAAGGAGCTAGCTTTATAATCGCCAGCTCCTTATCGTTATTTTTTATCTTCCATTGTGTAACATACGAGGCCAAATATAATACCACCTATGCTCCAAACGATTAAATCACTTCTAGTATTTCCTAAGTCAGTGAAACCGTATATATCAGCTACAGTACCTGCTGTCAGCGCCAATGATGTAAATAAAATTGCTACTAAAATTGATTTTAGTTTAACGAAATCCTTACTATTTTTCTTATTTTCTTTATCTTTGCCACGCTTAACATCGTACGCTTTCAAGAAACGCAGTCCAATTAGTGCTTCAATTAAAATCAAAACGATGATGATTTGAGTGGTGATTGATAGTTTAGGCTCCAAAATGTGAATGAATATGTTAGAAATTACTAACGCAAGCAAAACGAGCATTGAATATGCATATAAAATGATAAATTTTGCCCCTTTTAATTCTTCAGTTGTTTCATTCTTGTCTGTTTGAGATCCACTTATTGCATTTAATATCCAGTTGTTAAATTTCTCCATTATTCAATTTTGCTCCTTTTAAAATGTATAACTTCCTCTATATACTTTTTTGTATGTTATTTTACATTTCTTTCTTTAAAAATCGTCTCATAAAATGGTTTCATCTGTATTCTTTGCATGTCGCCAATTACATAAAACTCTTTCTTAGCTCTTGTCACTGCAACGTTTAACAAGTTTGGTTTTTCGCATGACCAGTTCACAGCACCATCTTGGGTATTATCAGTACCTATTACAAAATACACCTTCTGAGCCTCTTTACCTTGAAAAGTATGAACAGTACCAATGGATTTATCGACCCATTGATTAATTTTTGTACGTTCAATATCAATTCTAGTCGGTAGTTGTTGCTTTAACATACGTTTAATCTGTTGCTGTACTGCTGAAAAAGGCGATATTACAAATGAGCTCGGTTCATTTTTACCTTCCTTAATTGCTTCAATCCAATCATCAGCTAATAATCCCACTACTTTTTCACCATGCTCTTTCACAAATTGTTTTTGAACTGCGTTTCCTTTAACGTCATACCAACCTGTTTTACCTACTTTTGTAATATTACTTGGCAACACCATTTTATTATTATAAGCGATTTGGTTAGCTATCGTGAACATAGGTTTTAAACATCGTCTGTGCACCCATAAAGGTATGCCTATCCAGGTTTTTTGATTACTATCAGTAGCATCAGATTTCCAAAAACCATATTGATTGGCGTTGTCTGCAACAGACTGCACAGAAGCTTCTTTAGAAACTAGATATTCCGGAACATGATAATTTTTACGAATGTTATCAATTAAATGACTTTCTAAAGTCACAACCGGTTCTATTTGAATCGGATCACCTACAGCTACAACTTTTTTTGAACGATATAATGCTCCCACAGCTGCTTGAGGTATTGCTTGTCCTGCTTCATCAATAAATAAGTAGTCTATGAAATCTTTTGGTATGCCCCCATACATAGATTTAAAGCTTGCAAACGTCGTACTAACTACTGGAAATATTAAATGCATCACATTCCATGCGTTGTGTACTTTATCTGGATTTGCATCAATTAATTTCCTTCTATCTTTAAAATCATTAATCGCATAATAAATAGTTGTATTATTAGCAATCAATAATAATTTATGCAATATCATTGCTCTTAAAAAGAGCATGGCACGTCTGTATTGAAGTTCGTCACTCGTCCACAGATTAGTAACTTGGCGCTCATCATAATTGTTGTCACTCCAAAAATCTTTTTCTGGAATTGTAATTTTTGACTCAATACGATATGCTTCTAACTCTTGTAACTGTGAATTTAACTCGTCTAATTGCAACTGTACTTTAGTTAATTGTTTAATTAATTTCTCTTTTTCTTTTAGTTTGCTAACAAGGTCTTCATGTTTGTTTTTTTTACATTTCTCTAACTCTAACTGTTGTGTTAATAATTGTTGCTTCTCTTTATTATGATCTTTATAGCTTTCATCTTCTTCTGAATTAAACATCGCTTTCAGTTTGTTAATAAAACCTTTGTTGCTTTCTTTGATGGATTTAATTAACTCATTTAAAGTTTCTATTTGCTTAACAATATAATTAATTCGATTATCCAAATCTTCTATTTCTTTATTGTCTCGTAACGTTTCATTATCTAAATGATATACCTGTTCTTCAATACTTGTTTTTTCACTATTAATAACCTGTTCAATCTTAGAGAAAGACTCACAATTTTTATAAACATCATATGCTCTAATAGATTCTTCTTTTAACATTTCAACATGCCTCAACTCTTCTAAAAATGCACGTTGATGTGATTGCCATTCACTCATTAACTCGTTATAACTCATACGATTATTCTCATTTTGTAGTAATTTAGCAAAGCCAATATCATTCGCATCTTGTTTTAACATATGACTCAATACTTGGTTAATATTAGTACTTTTACCAAAAACTCCAGAAAATAAGCCCCAGGCACTTTCACCAATCAAATCTTCAGCTATTTCAGCAAAATCTTTTAATTCATGTGCTAAATTTGCATAATTCTGTTCATATTTAGGGAATTTACATTTTTCGGGATTTCTTATAATTTCTTCAATTTTCGGTAAATCTTTAGATATATTTTCAACAGCTCCATTATTACTAGATGCGACTACCATCTTATATTTGGCAATAGATTCCTTTAGTAAGTATACGTATTTATCATCCGTTTCATGAATTTTTGTTTTGACAAATGCATCTTTAGGATTATTTAGTTTAGCTAACTCTTTACCTCTTTCAACTACTAGATGAGCAAATATATCTTTTAATAAAGTAGTCTTACCTGTCCCTGGTGGCCCATTAACTGAACTTATTCTTTCATTACCACTCGTAATTTGGTTTACAGCAAGTTGTTGCATTAAAGACAATCTAAACTCAGTCTGTGATGGCCATCGTCCATCAGGCAAACGTGAAGGATGTAAAAATTTGTCAAACATTTCTTTATTTTCATCTACTTCTATGCGCTGACTTTCTTCTACACCTTCAATGTAATCAATTAAAGTTTGGTTGGGAGATTTTCTTGCTTTCTCAATATCACTTATGAAGAAACTGTTAAATTCCGGCTGTGGTAAATCACTATCTTTCACATATTCTATTGCTACATAATGTCCAAATAATCCATCTTTCTTTGAATTTAATACAGAAAAGTACTCATCATAAGCTTTGTCCATCTTCTTCAATTTAAATTCATTAATTGGTTCATCTGCTAAAATTTCTTTTACTTTTTGAAAAAATTTTTCAACAGAATCATTAAATTTTTCTTCTATATTGGCATTTTTGTTCTTTTCAATTTCTTTTAATGCACTCATAATCATCGGAATATGTATAGAATCAACTATCACTTTGCCGTGTTTATCTGTGTTAAATGTGTAACCATAACAGTGTGTCCCATTTGGATTATGAATATCAGAATAATCATCAAAAATATCCTGAATTTTCAAATTAATTTCATTATAGCGGAAGCAATGTCTATAAAATTTAAATATAAGTTCCCCAGTCTCTGATTTTTCTTCTGATATAATAAAGCGTTCAGAATTCCATATTTCAAAATATTCATCAAAACTTTGAAGTTGTGCTTGCTTTGCACCATTTTTAAAATGTTCAGCTGAGAGTATATCTTCCGCTGTAAAATTTACTTCTCCTGGACTTAAAGATTCAATTAACAACCAAGCCGATAACGTATCATTTAGCAATTGACTCATGAAATCCCACCTTGTTCCCTATTTGTTTTTTACTTAATGCTATTTTAACAAATAATTTAATCATATTAGTGTTTTTTCAAAAATATTCATATATTATCATTACCATATTTATTCAACAAATGTTTGTAAAATCCTCACTAATAAAATTAATCGATATGACCATAATTTATTATCCAATAAATGACTATAAAAATTTCTTCTATGCCTTCATTTGCAACTAAATTTGGACATCAAAAAAGAGCACTCCTGAATGAGCACTCCCTTAATTATCTTTCCGTTATATTTGTATTGTCGACGGTTTCGATTTCTTTATTTTTATTTGTAGCTTTTTTCGCAACAATTAACAACGTTGAAAGTACCGCTAAAGCTAAATAAGCATAACCGCCCGCTTGTTTCATTACAAAACTACCGTAATAGTATCTTACGCCACCTTCGTCCATATAAATTTTCGTAGTGTGAACCAAAACTAGAGATAAGCCTAGACAAATTGACAAACCAATCGTAGTGTAAACCATGTATTTTTTAAATGTCTGTTTTTTCTTTTTTTGCTTATAAAGTGGTAGGAAACATAATCCATATGGCATTAAAAAAATGATACCTGCAATACCAAAGGTAAGTATGACAAGCCAAAAAAGAAACGCTGATACTATATAATATAGATAAAATTGAGAAATACCAGCCGTAGCCAAGATTAGAAATAAAAAAGCAGTAGCGAATTTATATGTCTCACTTACTTTATTAACTTGGTTTAAAAAGTTATCGATTGCTTTATTCTTTTTTGAAATATGTACTATACCTTCTATAATCACCCAAATAATACCACCAATAACTAACAAAGCAAAAACTGGGATTACGAGACTAATTAACATATCGTTCACCTGCTCACCTCTATTTTCAAATAATTGTGATTGAATTGAATCATTCTAGTTTTGTAAAGTTACTTATTCAATTTATTATATTTATTAACTCTATCATAGCAAAAATACTGTTTGTGTATAACAATAAATCGAGATACTCAATAATTTGATAATATGAAATTGATACTTTTCAAAATAGTTGAGTATGGCAATTTATGATTAGTTTTTCAAATCATTTTTTATGAGCTCAAATAAATTAGTGAGATTTATTGCTTCGGTAATGTCTGGAATTAATATCATTTCTTTGGCACCTGGATATGGCGAAACTAATGTATTATCTTGCAATTGATGACGTACACTTTTAGTCGCCTTAACCAATAATCTATTATCATACAAACCACCTATAACCACACTATCATAATAAATAATATATTCTCCCATCATCTTTCTTGTCTTAACCGCGTTTGAATTCACATGATTTAAAAATAAATCATGTACATCTTTCTTAGTCGCCATTGTAATCGCTCCTTCAGTTTTATGTTTAATCACATTCGTATTAATGATTCATTTCGTGTTGCTCTTAATTTTATCTATAATTATATGCGTAGTTAAAATCAAACCTATGGAAAAGAAAATAATGATAACAATGTTAAGAAATATCGTTATAAAATTATAGTTTGGAAGGTATGCGAATAGCAGAAACATAGGTATCGCAAAAAATAAATCCCACCAACCTAAACTTTTTAAAGATTCCTTTAAATCTTCCATAATATCACCTTTATAAATTTGTCTTTGTTATAAGATAACTAAAAAATCGCTTTACTGTAAAAGTAGCCAAAGAAAATTCTGAATCATATTCATAAGTAGTGTATCATTAATAATGAACAATTTAATACTATAATCCTTGATCTTTGTATTGATCAACTTACCACAACATTTATTTTAGACTACTCTTAGACTTCCCTTTCAAATGGTTGCAACTATTGAAATTCCTTTTGTATAAGTTAGGCTTTTGTGGTAATATCATCATGCATAAAAAATCGAGATACTAATTATAAAGAGGGTATAAATATATTATGAAAGAAAATTTTTGGAGTGAATTACCACGTCCATTTTTTATTTTGGCGCCAATGGAAGACGTTACAGATATCGTCTTTCGACACGTTGTAAGTGAAGCAGCTAGACCGGATGTGTTTTTCACTGAATTTACAAATACTGAAAGCTTTTGCCACCCTGAAGGCATACATAGTGTGCGCGGACGCTTAACTTTTAGCGAAGATGAACACCCGATGGTCGCTCATATATGGGGAGATAAGCCAGAACAGTTCCGTGAAACGAGTATTCAACTAGCTAAAATGGGCTTTAAAGGCATTGACTTAAATATGGGATGTCCTGTAGCAAATGTTGCTAAAAAGGGTAAGGGTTCCGGCTTAATCTTAAGACCGGATGTCGCTGCCGAAATTATTCAAGCAACTAAAGCAGGTGGGCTTCCGGTAAGTGTTAAAACACGCCTTGGCTACTATGAAATCGATGAATGGAAAGATTGGTTGAAGCACGTCTTCGAACAAGATATTGCCAATTTATCTATTCATCTTCGTACACGTAAAGAAATGAGTAAAGTAGATGCACATTGGGAATTAATCGAAGCTATTAAAAATTTACGTGACGAAATTGCACCAAATACATTGTTAACAATTAACGGTGATATTCCCGATAGAAAAACAGGACTTGAACTGGCAGAAAAATATGGCATCGATGGTGTCATGATTGGTAGAGGCATTTTCCATAATCCATTCGCTTTTGAAAAAGAACCACGCGAACACACAAGCAAGGAACTATTAGATCTATTGAGATTGCATTTATCATTGTTTAACAAATATGAAAAAGATGAAATACGACAATTCAAGAGCTTGCGTAGATTCTTTAAAATCTATGTGCGTGGCATAAGAGGCGCTAGCGAACTTCGCCATCAATTGATGAACACACAATCAATTGCAGAAGCACGAGCACTTCTAGATGAATTTGAAGCCCAAATGGACGAAGACGTTAAAATAGAATTATAGTATGAGTAATAAAGTTTATGGATGATATTTCCCAATTTAACACGGATTGAACACTTTCTACTTAGGTATTATCTTGGTTTTCCTGATAGGATAACTCCCGATGATGCCTTTTTACTTATGTCACTTATCCTTTTGGAAATGGTGCAAAATTAAAAATACATCAGGATATCGTTTAACTCAGAAAAAAACTCCAATCAAAAAAAATGTTTACAACACATTATGAAATTAAAATTGCTCTTAGTGTTCAACAGACAAAGTTATTGAAATTACTATTGGAGGTACATACCAAGCTATCATTTTGAGTACACGTGGTTTGAATATCTGGCAAGAAATGGAAATTGGTAATGTCAGTCATAAAGTCGCTAAACGTGCTCAAATACCATTAATTATTTTTAAATAATTTAGAGGATGAGGTATAAACCTTTAAAAAACAGCAGTGAGATGATTTTCAATTAGAAAATATCTTACTGCTGTTTCTATTTTCATAATCATTCTTATTGAATGACTTCATCGTGATCATTTAAAACAGTAACAACTTTTTCAATCTTATACTATTTAGAGCTAAAAATTCACGACATATAAACACAACACTGACACGTCATTTAAATACTTAATCTTTTATAGTAAAAGATTTTTCATTAAAAATTTATTGTTTTCTGTACTTTATTATATTAATCCTTTTAGCATGCCGTACCAATACATTTTAGGTAATAAATCTTTCTTAAATATATACATACTTCTACGTTCTTTGGCCTGATTAAACGGCATTGTTTCTTTAGTATTTTTATTATAATCAAACTCTGCAAGTATTAACCTATTATATCCAGTAACAATAGGGCATGAAGTATAACCATCATAATGATGCGTTAACATTTGATTATTCATCACTTGCAATAAATTATTAGCGACGATAGGTGCTTGCTTACGAATAGCTGCGCCTGTTTTTGAAGTAGGTACATTTGAAGCATCACCAAGTGCAAATACATTAGAGTAGCTTTTATGCTGTAATGTGGTTGGGTTAACATCTACCCAACCCTCACTATCTGAAAGTGTACTTTCTTTTACTACATCTAAGGGACCCATAGGTGGTGTTACATGTAACATATCATAACTTATTGTTTTTCTATCGTATGCTTTGATATGTTCGAATGTAGCCACTTTTTTGTCACCGTCGATTTCAACAAGGTTATAATTATAATTGACTGTTATATTTCTTTCTTCAACAATCCTTTCTAATTCTTTATTATATTTTCCTACGTCAAATAAAGCATCTTTTGGCGTTGCATATATCACATTAGCGTTAGAACGGATTTTATGTTTCCTAAAATAATCTTCAGCTAAATACATAATTTTCATAGGCGCACCTCCACACTTTATAGGAGTGTTTGGATGCGTAAAAATGGCATTTCCTTGTTTAAAATTAGAAATTTGGTTCCAAGTTTCGTTAACATAGTCAGGTGAATAGTTAGAGCAAACACCATTTTTACCTATATTTTCTTTTAGTCCTTTAATTGAAGACCAATTAATCTGTAATCCTGGAGCTACTACTAAAAAATCATAATAAACGACTGTATTATCTCCTAAAATAACGCTATTATTTTCAGGTTGAAAACTTGAAACAGCCTGTTTTATCCAGTTAGCACCTTCAGGTATAACACTTTCCATATCTTTACGAGAACTTTTCAAACTAGATACCCCTGCACCAACCAACGTCCATAATGGTTGATAGTAATGATGGTCTGCTGGGTCTATAATTGCTATTTTCTCTTTTAAGTTTTGATTTTTTCTTAATAGTCTTGATGCTACGGTAACACCTGCTGTACCGCCACCAATAATAACAATTTGATAATGCTTATTCATTTTTTCCACATCCTTAAATTATTTTAATGATTCTGGAAAATCTTGATAGCCTTCTCTAATATTCACCACATTTTCAAAACCTTTGCTTTCCAATATACCCACTGCAATTGAACTTCTAACACCTGACTGACAATGTACATATATTTTATCCTCTTTATTAAAAGGAATATTTTCATTTAATAATTTACCATGTGGAATATTAACTGCTTGATCTAAGTGTCCATTATTCCACTCTTCATCATTACGTACGTCTAATACATGTTCTTCTTTACCTGTCATATCAGCGCTATGAACG
This sequence comes from Staphylococcus sp. FSL W8-0056, assembly GCF_037963075.1. NCBI lineage: Bacteria > Bacillati > Bacillota > Bacilli > Caryophanales > Staphylococcaceae > Staphylococcus > Staphylococcus sp. FSL W8-0056. The sequence continues at coordinate 2,526,015 of NZ_CP150142.1, read as the reverse complement.
GACTGGGTTGAAATGCCTGATTTTGGCAAACGATAGCCTGCTACCTTATCAAACCCAATTAATTGTAAAGTGTGTTTCGCTTTCTCAACAGTAGATTTATCTCCAATTAAATCTATATCTTTTTCAAAATCTAAGTACCAACCAATTTGATTAATAAAGTTTTTGTTGTATGGTATATTGATTGTTCCTTTTGTGTGGCCACCGTGAAAGGCCTCTTTGCTACGAAGATCAAATGCTACTCTCTTATTATCTAAACTAGGATAAACATCATATGATTGATATAAATTCATACCAAACTGATTAACTTGTTTCATTTGTGCAAAATGATGCGGTGGTGCTGGTTGATTTGATGTTAATGATTCAATAAATTTAGTCTCATCAATTTCATTAAATGCCCAGTTATTAATTTTCTCATAACCTATTGTAGATATAGGTATGGCACCTAATGCTTTACCACAAGGGCTTCCAGCACCATGACCCGGCCAGATTTGAACATAGTCTGGTAAATTTTTAATATTTTGAACGGACTCATACATTTGTTTCGCGCTAATTTCTGTAGAACCCTTTATTTGAACAGATTTTTCTAATAAATCAGGTCTACCTATATCACCAACAAAAATAAAGTCACCACTAAATAATCCCATCGGAACACTTGAACCACCACCTAAATCAGTGAGTAAAAAGCTAATACTTTCAGGCGTGTGTCCTGGAGTATGCAGAACTTCTAATTTAACATTGCCTACTTGAATGATATCTCCATGTTTAACAAATTGTGTTTTTGATGGCATATTTTTATACCCTAATGCATCTTCACCTTCGCCAGACACATATATATTTGCATTTAAGCGTTTAGCCACATCACGAATTCCTGAAGCAAAATCAGCATGAATATGTGTTTCTGTAGCTTGTGTAATTGTTAAACCTTCAGAATCTGCAACTTCTATATATTTCGATAAATCACGAACAGGGTCTATTATTATTGCCTCTCCTGTACGTTGACAACCCACTAAATATGATGCTTGAGATAAATGATTATCGTAAAACTGTTTAAAAAACATGATAACAACTCCTTTTATTAATAGATTTAATTAGATAAATAAATTATGATTCGCATTTTCAGTAGCACCAATATAAGTGCCTACACCACCGTACTCAACTTCATCTCTAAGTTCTTCTTTCTGAATACCCATGACATCCATACTCATCGTACAAGCGATTAATTTGATATTTTGCTCAATAGCTTGATTGATAAGTGTTGGTAATGAATCAACATTTTTCTTTTTCATTACGTAGCGCATCATCATATTTCCTAAACCAAACATATTCATTTTGGAAAGAGGCATTCGTATATTCTTTTGGGGCAACATTAAATCAAACATTTTTGCAATACCTTGCTTTTTAACATTAACTGTTTGCACTTTTTTTAATGCATTAAGCCCCCAAAAAGTAAAGAAGATAGTTACATCTTTTCCAGCAGCTCTAGCGCCATTTGCAATAATCAATGCTGCTACAGCTTTGTCTAATTCTCCACTAAATAATACAATTGTAGTACCTTTAGCAGAATAATTTATATCTAAATCTTTTGCTTTTTCTTTTTGAATAATCGCATTAATTCCATTGTTATTTTCATCAAGCTTAACTAAAGTATGCCTTGTTTGTTTCACCCAACTTTTAATATCACTAGGGAATCCAGGGTCTGTGACTTTGACTTCAATTTGGTCACCTACTTCAATATTCTTCATTTCTTGACTAATTTTTACAATTGGCCCTGGACATTGAAAACCACGATAGTTAAATTGTTTACGATCTGCTTTAATTTCTATACTTTTATATTCTTCTTGTGTATCATAACTATCGTTTTCTTCATAAGCTTTATAACCACCATCAAGATTTATAACGTTATAACCTTGTTTAGCTAAATATTTACTAGCATTAGCACTTCTGTTACCACTTCTACAGATTACATAATAGGTTTTATTTTTTTCTTTATTGAATGACTCAATCTCATCAACAGGATGAAGTATGGAACCATTGATATGTCCTAATGCATACTCCTCTTCTGTTCTAACATCAATTAATTGCCCTTGCTTGGCTAGTTTTTCCAATTCTGCTTTACTAAATTCATCGATAAACTTTTCTCCGTATTGTTTCATAATAACCTCCCTAAAAATACCTGTAGGGGTATTCTAAACGGTTGAATGGAACTTGTCAAATACCTCTAGGGGTATTTGACACATTTGTGTTTATCTATTAATATATTTTTATTCAATTAAAAGTGGAGGTATGACTATGAATTATGATAAAAAAATGATTAATCGTATTAATAGAATACAAGGGCAACTAAATGGAATTATTAAAATGATGGAGGAAGGAAAAGACTGTAAAGATGTCATTACACAAATAAGTGCATCAAAGAGTTCACTCCAACGCTTGATGGGTATCATTATTAGTGAGAATTTAATAGAATGTGTAAAAGTAGCTGCGGATGATGAAGAAAGCTCCCAAGAGTTAATTAATGAAGCTGTAAACTTATTGGTGAAAAGTAAGTAATGGATATTGTTAATATAGTTATCATGTTACTCATTGGGGTATTCGGTGGGTTCATATCTGGTCTAGTAGGCGTAGGTGGTGCTATCATTATTTATCCAGCTATTTTATTATTACCACCATTATTCGGAGCCCCTGCATATAGCGCATATATCGCATCAGGTCTTACTTCTAGCCAAGTCTTTTTCAGTACATTAAGTGGCTCATTAAAAGCTCGAAAAAAAACAGAGTTCTCACCACAATTAGTTCTTTATATGGGTGGCGGCATGATTATAGGGAGTATGTTAGGTGCATTTCTAGCAAATTTATTTGATGCTACATTTGTAAATACGGTATATATCATTATTGCTTTACTTGCATTAACATTAATGTTTATTAAAGTGAAACCTAGTTCCGAAAAGTCTTCATTTAATAAATATTTATTAGTTATCATTGGCCTTTTCATTGGTATTATTTCAGGTATAGTAGGTGCAGGTGGTGCCTTCATTATTATTCCTATATTATTGGTTTTATTCAAATTACCAATGAATACTGTAGTCGCTAATAGTATAGTAATTGCTTTTATATCTTCAATTGGTGCTTTTGTCATCAAACTTATTCAAGGTTATATCCCTTTATATGACGCCTTATTCCTTATAATAGGGAGTATTATATTTGCTCCAATAGGGTTAAAATTAAGTAAAAAAGTCCCTAACATAATACAAAAATGGATTATCAGTATTTTAATCGTTTTTGCTATAGTTCAACTCATTTTATAAAACTAATACTTATAACTCAGACAGCAATTTCCCGAAAAATAATACCTCTTATTTCAACAAATATGTATGCAGTTCGGATTTATATGATTAAAAATTCTTGATGAAATATCCATATATATGCTTATAAATATAAATTTATCAACTATAACTAAAAATGATAGAAGATTTAATGCCACTGATGACTGAATTAAAATTATTTAAGTTTTTATCAAACACATTAGTAAAGTAGATGCACAGTGGGAATTAATCGAAGCTATTAAAAATTTACGTGACGAAATTGCAGGTTGGGACATAAATCAATGTTCTATGCTCTACAAAGTTATATTGGCAGTAGTTGACTGAACGAAAATGCACTTGTAACAAGTTTTTTCAATTCTAGTCAGGGGCCCCAACATAGTAGCTGGCGGAAAGTCAGCTTACAATAATGTGCAAGTTGGAGTGGGACGACGAAATAAATTTTGGGAAAATATCATTTCTGTCCCACTCCCATATTCCCGATAGAAAAACAGGACTTGAACTTGCAGAAAAATATGGCATTGATGGCGTCATGATTGGTAGCGGCATTTTCCATAATCCATTCGCTTTTGAAAAAGAACCACGCGAACACACAAGCAAGGAACTATTAGATCTGTTGAGATTGCATTTATCATTGTTTAACAAATATGAAAAAGATGAAATACGACAATTCAAGAGTTTGCGTAGATTCTTTAAAATCTATGTGCGTGGCATAAGAGCGCTAGCGAACTTCGACATCAATTGATGAACACACAATCAATTGCAGAAGCACGAGCATTACTAGATGAATTTGAAGCCCAAATGGACGAAGACGTTAAAATTGAATTATAGTATGAGTAATAAGGGAAAGGAGGAATTTAAGTTTCCTCCTTTGTTTGTTTGTGTGAAAGTCTTTTAGGTATGAACTAGGGTGATTTAAAATAAAAGTTTAATTTCTATCTTCAGTTGGCGTTTCCATATAAATAATTGGATTAATTCTTTGATCTTTTAAATAGAGAGACCACTCTACTAATTTATTTTTAAGTAATACTGAACCTAAATTAGTTAATTGAAAGTTTTTATTTATTACGTTACTAGTATGAACCATATCTTTTATGGGCATATTATCAATAGATGATATCGGTAAAATCCATACTATACTAAAATTTGTACTCCGTTGTATATCATTAAATATATTTTCCGAGTTATCAGGAATAGCTTCTATTAATTCTTCAAAATTATATGATTCTGGATATTTTAAGGCGTTAATTGCTATTATATTCTGTTCTAGACTATAAAGAGATAAAGATGTATTAATTCCTCTTTTAATCGTGAAAAGCTCTTTGTTTTTAATATTGTATAAGTCTGCCAACTCTATTCCATTTCCTTTTACTATAAAATTCTTATTTATTGGTTTTATGAATTTTTTATGTAACATTAAATATTCTTCTGGCAATCTTCCTACTATTTCTTTTATATATCCTTCTTCTCCTTCTTTAAATACTAAACCTGTGGGAGTTAGTGTGTTATACCTAATTTCTATCTCATTCAAATGATCATTCAAAAGGTCAAAAAATTCTCTATTAAAATAACCCCATTTCCCATTTTGTAATAAATATTTCTTTCCATCTTCCATTTCAACTTCTGCATGTAGTATCGTTTTTAGTAGCATATTATTTGAATGCCCCAAATTATCTATCACTTCAATTCTGACATCATTTATAGAATTAACGTCATATTTTAATAAGTAATCTCCTATTTCAGTGATGTAATCAACTTCAGGATCAGTCGCATCAAATGTCTCTAATGTATTATTTTTAAAAGAATTTATATATATATTGACGTCGAGCATATCATCTAACAAGAGTATCATATTACTTAGTTCTAAAAATCTTGATATATCTATAGATATATTTTCTGTAGTTGAAGAATTCGATAGTTTTTTTAGCAATAAAGTATCTAATACTTCTATTTTATTCAAGTCTTTTAAAGTTACTATTCTAGGAAATTCACTAATTTTTTGAGGAAGATTAATAATAGCGTTTATTTCTTTGATTATCACACTAATTTTATCTATGAATTGCTGCTTTCTATTCGGTACACGCAATGAAATACTTGTACCACAAGTCATCGTTTTTCCAAAAATTTGAGGATTCTGTGGATGTCCTTGGACTGATATATAAGATTCTGAAGGTCTAACGTAATCTACACTATTCCTTCTATAATTAACAATCTCTTTAAGCCTGTTTTGTTGAAAAAAATTAACATTTTTATTAACTATGTCTTCATTTTTGATTGCTCTTTCTGCAAAATCAATTCCGAAGTCATAATCAATCAAATTATTTATATCATGATATGCTTGTCCAAAAGGTATAATATATACATTATTTTGTAATGTAGTATCTTCTTTGAGAAATAATATTGCATCAAAATGATGACCGGATTCTGAAAATAAATTGTCATCTTCTTCAGTATCTAGGTATACATTCTTTATTAATAATTGCCAATCTAATAGTTTTTTGTCTTTTTTACGTATATAAACTTTACTAATTAATTTTAATTCATTTGAATCACTAACAAGTTCTTTATCATTAAGCAGTTCATAATTGTCATCATTTAAAGATTCTAGATTCTCTAAAAAATTTGTATTTGTTTCCTGAAAATTATAAATAGATTTATAAATATTAATCTTCATATTACACCCCTTAATTATATTTTACATCTATTTCCATTATTACATTTTATGAGTCTCGCAAATTGTCAGTTTTTAAATTATGATAATTATTTTCCAAATAGTTTATTAAAAAACTACATCTTTCTTGATTGATACTCTTTCAAATCTTAATAAAATTCTTTGACCTTATTATTTACATTCTCAATTTCTTGGAATTGTTCTTTTGAAACTTCATTGGTATATTTACTATTTTTTGTCAATATCTGTAATTTTATTTATGATTATTTATCATTACTTAGCTACGTCAATGACTGTTGATTATGAAATAACTGTTTCTATTGCAAAGTTACTTTTATAATTTAATAAGGACAAAAAGAAGCATTCTATATTAATCATTTTAGATATAAACCAATTTGATAGGGCCTAATTTCAACTGTTAGCTACTACTTAAGTTATATGCGCAATTATCGTGATATATCTTATATATTGAATGAACGTGGATTTAATGTCCACCATTTAACACCCTCCAAATTATTATCTCCTCATACAGAATTTTTTAGTTTTACTTATGATACGCCTCTCCACGCATAATCTTAAATGCTCTATACACTTGCTCAATTAACACAACCCGCATCATTTGATGTGGGAATGTCATTTTGCTGAATGATAGTGCGTAGTTACTGCGTTGTAAGACGTCCTTGTGCAGGCCGTTTGATCCGCCAATGACGAATACAAAGTCGCTTTGCCCTTGGGTCATGCGTTGGTTCAATTCTTGGGCCAATCCTTCGGAAGATAGCATCTTTCCTTGTATTTCTAATGTAATGACTGTGGATTGTGGTTTAATTTTGGCTAGTATTCGTTGGCCTTCTTTTTCTTTTACTTGCTCAATTTCTTTGTCGCTCATATTTTCTGGTGCTTTTTCGTCTGGAACTTCTATGATGTCTATCTTGGTGTATGGGCCTAAACGTTTTTCATATTCTGCTATGGCTTGCTTCCAATATTTCTCTTTTAGTTTCCCTACAGCTAAAATGGTGATTTTCATGTCGTTTGGTCCTCCAAATTGTTATCAACTTTCCAGTTATCCACAAGTTATTAACTTGTTCACACTGTTCCCTCTTATTATACCAATATTTTTTGCAGTTTTTGATATTTTCCTGACATTTATGCCCAATTTTTAGTGTATAACTTGTGTATTTGTGGATAACTCTGTGGGCATTGTGGGTATTTCTCTTTAAATTGTACACAATTCTGGATAACTATCCCCATTTCTGTGGATAAACACCTTGATGTCTTATTACTTATCCCCGTTTTTATATCCCATGTTTATCAACGTTTATAGCTTTTTTCCATAAAAAAACACTACCGTACCTCTTATTTAAGAAATACAGTAGTATTGTTTTCAATATATTTTAACTAGCTTTTCTACGTCGTACAGTCGCGATTAAACCTATACCTGCTACTAATACAAACATCGCTGCTGGGCTTGAGCTTTGATTAGTTCCAGTTTTTGGTAACTGTTTCTCATGCGCGCTACCTTTAGGCACTGACATTCTAACCAATTGGTTCCCACTCTTGCTTGATACAGTAGCTCCTTCTAATGTGCGACCAGAACCTTCTGTACCGCTACTAACAGTTTCTCTATGCGTTGGTAACAATACAACTTTACCTGTCGCTGGTTGTTTCGCTGGATTCATCGCTTTGTCGTCACCAATTGGTTGTACATCTTTACCAGACTCACTACCTTTGCTACCTTGTTGTCCTTTAGCTGGTTGTTCACTTACTGCTGGTTTACCTAATAACATACGTTGTGGTTCTGTCGTATCATACTTAGCTATGTTAGCTGTTTTTAAATAACTTGCTAGTACTTGATCTAATGAAATACCTTCTTCTCTAGGGCCACCGAACATACTATATCCGTCGCCACCTGATGCTGTGAAGTCATTCATCGTTACATGATATACACGTTTTAAATCAATATTTTCAAACTTACCTGTCTCTTTATTTAAAATTTGAATAGCGTTAATTCGTTTGCCAGACGGTTTATTCATATCATAGTAAACACGAATTGAATCAGAGATATGTAGTAAACCGCCATTCGCTGTTAATACTGTCTTACCGTCTTTTTGTGTTGTTGGTGCACCTAAACTATGTTCGAAAGCTGTCCAGACGTCTGAACCTTTTACATCAATTTGCGCAATCGTATTTCCAAATGGTAATACTGAGATTAAATCATAGCGTGTCACCTTACCTTTTGCGATAGAGGCACGAATACCTCCACCATTTGTCACGGCAAAGTCAGTCTTTTTAGAGAAATTCTTAACGCCATACGCTTCCATAGCATCTGCAATCGCGTTTCCTAAATTTGTTTCACGCGTTCTAACGTCATCTCTTTCTCCTTTGAAATCAATGGTATTATTTGGAATAATAACCTCTGCTGTTTGTGCTCTAAATGTTTGATCAGCTTGATTAATTTGTTCAGCTAATGCTTTGTTCGGTGTTACATTTTCAACGTCTTTAACATTAATCAATGACGGTTTAATATTTGATACCTCTCCATTGCGGTAATTAAATGTAACCTTACCGATATTCGCAAGTGCTGTACCTGTTTGTGCTAATGCATCATTGTTATAAATTTGACCATTTTGAAGTACGGTATGTGAATGACCATCAATGACTGTAATACGTTTCTTCAATTGTGGATTTTGACTTAATTGTTTCACTAAGTAATCACCACGCCATGTTTCTTGTGTTGAAGGATCAATCCCTAAATGTGATATAACAACAAATGTATCTACGTCTTTATAAATACGCATCATTTCTGCTGTCACACTTTGTAATGGATCTCTAAATTCAACACCTTTAATGCCCTCAGGTCTTGTTTTCGTCTTTGTTTCTGGTGTCGTTACGCCAATAATTCCATAACGAATACCATTTTTCGTTACAATTGTTGAAGGCTTAAACGCGCGTTTCCCATCTTTGTAAACGTTAGTACTTAGCATCGGGAAGTCTAACATACCCTCTAACTTTTTCAACTGATCGTATCCAAAGTCAAATTCATGGTTACCCACTGCCATAGCATCATAACCTACTGCATTCATTGCTTTAGCCATTTCTTCACCTTTAGACTGGTTTGAAAGTGGTAAACCTTGGAAGGCGTCTCCTGCGTCTAACATTAAATCAGGCTTTTCTTGTTCTTTTATTGTTTTTAATTTAGCCATACCGATGACACGCCCTTTTTCTTCGGCTAGTCGGCCATGGATATCATTTGTATGTAATATTTTATGTGTTGTTGTTTGTGGTACATTGGCAGCAAACATTCGTGGTGAAAGTGATGCTGTTTTAGCATTTGATAATGTGAATGTTGCTGATTGAGTTGGTTTTTGTGTTGAGGCTTGTTGTGTATCTACATCGTGCGTTTCGTTTACTTTTGTTGAAACTGCTGTAGATGGTTTGTTAGAAAATGCGTTGGATGTTACTTTATTGTTTATTTCATCAGCTGTTCCCTGTGCTGATGCTGATACGTTGGTTGCCGCTTCTTCACCAAATTGATGAGCCGCTTCCTTTGTTGGCGTTACTTGTTGCTTATCTGTTGTTGCTTTGTCTATCGTTGTTACTACATGTGCTTTGATTGGTGTATACTGCTCAGCCGCGTTCGAGACTTGCCATAATCCCATCACACTAAAAAGCAAAACGAGCCATACACTTGTTTTAAGTAATAAAGCTTTCATTTCGTTCCCTCCATTAACTGTCATACACCAATATATTATCATAATCCTTATATTAAAATGATTGATTTTATGTAAATTATTTATAAATTACATTTAATATCGAATTATTTTTTACATTTCAAATAGAACCTTAATTCCAACAACAGCCATTTCCCACCAATAACATAAAAAAGCACCCGATAAAGTCGTCTCACAGCAGTGCCGAACTTTATAGGGTGACTCTCATTTATATTGTATATATTGGCGTTGGAATAGCTTTATCCGTATCACATAGCAATACTTCTTTTTCCGTATCAATATCGTGTTCGTTCAATACTTGGCCAACACTCATACGCGCCAAATCTTTCATGTTATTGTCTTGTGATAAATGCGATAGGTAAATACGTTTCGTGTTACCTGTAATCACATCTGTCATCGCATGACCCGCATCCTCATTAGATACATGACCCATATCGCCTAAAATACGTTGTTTCGTCTTCCATGGATAACGACACATTCTCAACATATCGACGTCATGATTACTCTCAAAAATAAACGCATCGCTGCCACGTATCATACCTTTCATACGATCAGACACGTAACCCGTATCCGTTAAAATCGTAAACTTCTTATAGTTATTATGGAAAATATAAAATTGCGGATCTATTGCATCATGTGACACGTTAAACGATTCAACATCGAAACCTGCAATAGATTTTGTTTCATAAGGATTAAAAATGAATTTCTGATCCATAGGGATGCGACTATCTTTCTTTTCAATTGCCTGCCAAGTCTTTTCATTCGCATAAATTGGCAATTGATATTTACGCGCCAAAACACCTAATCCTTTAATATGATCAATATGTTCATGGGTTACTAAAATACCATTTAAATCTTGAATATTACGGTCAATTTGACTAAACAATTCTTCCATTTTCTTGCCAGTCAAACCAACATCAACTAATAGACTACCTTTTTCATTTTCTACAAAAGTGGCGTTACCTGTACTACCACTTGCTAATACACTCATGCGTATCAAGCGGCTCATCCTTTCTCTTTAAACAGTCAATCTCTCTATATGACTGCAATATACATCAGTGCAAATATACGATTTTCCCTACAGAAACTATCAGTATATTAGCTGTTTTGTATACCTTTCCTATTATGTAACTTTAGTTCATCGACCGGTTTCTTATATTTAAATTTTGATAATCACGTGCAATGAATTTCTTAATTATTATAACAATGATTAGACAAATACTAAAGTTTTTAAAATAGCAGTTACGTTAATTTTAAAATGCGGTTCTACTTAAAATATGAATAAATGCGCACATTAGAGACGCAGAAATGTCATCCATGAAAACCCATACCAGCAAAAAGCTAGCACCGCTTCTCACATATGATGAGCTTGCAATACTAGCTTATTACGATTCATATTAATGATTAATAATTTTAGGGTTATTATTTGTCGCTTCGACATAGTAAGTATTCGTTTTGTCCTTACCGTCATGCTTCACTTTAATTTCCCAGTTTGGTTGTAACAATTGAACATTCGTTTCGTTCACGACTGAGTAGTAACCGAGTCTAGCATTAATGACTTCATCACCTTTTTTCAAGTAACGATTATAATATAATGCCTCGATTGCTTTTCTCACTCCAATAACTTGATGCTTCTTATCTGCACCATCTGTGGGCTTAATGTCATCCATCATTGATTGTTTATAACTAGCCGCTTTGTTATCTTCTATATTAAAGTTCAACATCGCTTTACTATTGTTCAAAATCGGGAAATTATCATACGTTTGTTCGTATTTTACAGAACCAGAATTAATTTCACTTAATTGATATTCTGAACCTTTGAACACACGTTTGTTAACATAATCTTTCAAATCTTTTAAGTTATTGTCACTGACCTTTACCGATTGACTAATGTTCGCATTCAATAATTTTCCACCATCTGATGTGGTCAAATCCGAATCGCCCTTAGCTTTAGAACTAAAGTCTTTTGATCGCCCTGTAATTTGCTCTAATTTTATACCTTTAACTGATTTATTCAATATACTAGCCGGTACTTTAATTTCTTCTTGCTGAAAATTAACTTCATTGTTACTCTCAACTTCATTAATGTGTGAGCGATTGACTTTATTAACATAAATCGATACTAACACGATGTTGACAAGAATAAACACGAAAATGAAAAGTGTCTTTGTCAGTTTCCAGTTCATTTATTCAAGCCTCCCATCGTTATAAACATACCATTCACCATCATATTCTACATACCAACGCGGTACGAGTTCACTGTTAATCTGCACTTCAATGTGATTATGATCTGAGTTATCCTGCATTTCGTAACCGATAGCGATGTTTGTTACTTTTTCAAAATTAATATCACTATTGTTCGCTAAGCTTGAACGTACAGACTCTAATTTCGGCAACGTTTTATTATCCTCACTATTTAACACAACGTCGGTGCGCAATAACGAACGACGATAATCAAAGACGCCTTTTTCACCCCAAGTGACTTGAATTTGATTAGAGCCTTCTTTATTAAACGTTGGATAACCGTTAAGGAAACGTTGATATGTTAACTCGCCTGACTGATTATTCGTACTAAACAATCTGAAGTCTTCGTTTAAGAAACCACCATGACCATTAATAAAATCAAAGGTTCCTGGAATCGTTTCTTCCATTTTGCTGGAACTTGCTTCATCTTCGGACAGGTTTTTATAATGATATTTTTCATTTTTATCGTTATAGTTTGCGACACCTGTATTATTGTTGTAGGTTGTAACACCACTCTTTGAACTACGAACGATGGTTGAATCGTCAAATAGTATAGCATTCATTTTCTCAACACTAATCGTGTTAAATACCATGCGATATGTTTTTAACTTTTCAGGTTTACTTGGTGCAAAAACATGCGTCGTACGATCAATTGTATCTTTGTTTGTGATGATATCTGTGTATGGTTGCATATCTTTTTTCACTGCTGCTAATGCATCTAAAAAATGATCATTTTTCGTTGTAGTTGTTAATTTTACGTAATCGTGGCGGTCTTTACTTATAGCATAAAGCACGATATTATCATCAGCATCATGATCTATGACTAAACGATTGAAATTGAAATGATTTGGTACTTTCGCATTCATGTTCAGTACTTGGCCAAGATATGTTGATAACGGTAAATCATACGTAAAATCGAATAATGTAAAATCACTGCTTAAATCCGGAATCATCAAGTTATGATCACGACGAACATGTTCCACGGACTTCACTTCTTTATTTTTCAAAGGTTTCGTCAGTTTATTCACATTAGATACCGTCGCAATCGTACCTTCTGGATGATCATTTTTCGAATGAATAATCTGAAATGGCGTAATAGTTGTATCCATTTTGGCTGTCATAGGTGTCGTTAAAGGTTTCGTTTCACTCTTCTTACTATCTGTATTGTCGACATTTGCAATATCAGGAGAAAAGTTCCATACCATATATGTCAATACGACACTCATCAAGACGAGTAGCGCTAAAATGACAGATTTAATATGTTCCTTATTATTCATCCCAATCACCGTCTTCAATGACTTCACATGGAAGTGTGATAAAGATAGATGTACCTTGACCTTCTACACTGTTTGCCCAAATACGACCATTGTGCGCTTCCACAATCTCTTTCGAAATGGCTAGTCCTAATCCAGTACCACCCATTTTACGCGTACGTGCCTTATCTACACGATAGAATCGGTCGAATATCTTATCGACTTTATTGATAGGAATACCGATGCCATTATCTTTAATACGAATCGTCATTCGATTATAAAGTGGATTTTGTTTCACGTGGAACTCGACACGTTTATCGCCTCTAGAATATTTCATCGCATTTGTAATGACATTATCGAATACTTGCGTCATTTTATCAGGATCAAATTCTGTGAAAATCGTCTTTTTCGGAATATCTCGAATAAATGTTGTGTCTTTCGCAGACATTTCATGTCGATTAATAATTTTATTAATGAACATGTTAAAGTCGATAATTTCTTTGTTGATTTGATCAGACTCATTATCCATTTTAGATAACTGTAGCAAGTCATTGACCAGTCGAATCATTCGTTCTGTTTCTTCACGGGTAACAGATAAAAATTGTGGCGCAAGTTCCTCATCTTTCCATGCACCTTCTTCAAGTGCTTCAATGTAACTATTCATAGAAGTTAAAGGTGTACGTAACTCATGTGATACATTGGCAACAAATTCACGACGCTCACATTCAACTTGTTGTTGTTCAGTAACGTCATGTAACACAGCGATATAACCAGTTACAAATCCTGTTTCCTGCACAATCGTACTAAAGTTAACACGTGCGATTAGACCTTCTTCTTCATTTAAATCTAATAAAAAACTATCATTATTCTCTTGAATTTCTTCAAGTTTAAATTCATCTTCAAGACTTAATACACTTAACATGTAATATCCGATGATGTCTTCTTTCGCCATACCAAGCATCTTGAGTGCCATATCATTGACGATACGAATACGTCCACGGCGGTCTGTTGCAATAATACCATCACTCATATGGGTGATAACTGAGTCCAGTCTACGTTTCTCACTTTCAGTATTAGCCTGCGCTTCTTGTACACGTTTAGACAAGTTATTAAATGCTAAAGCTAATTCGCCAATTTCATCATTACCATAAATCTTCACACGTTGCGTATAGTTACCTCTGGACATTTCGACCGTCTGGTTACGCATATCGGTGATTGGTTTGGTAATCGTTCGCGCTATAAAGAATCCTAGGATGACTGTGATTAATAATGAAATAGCTGTACCAACAATGAATATTTGATTTATATTATTTAATTGGTTATAAACGTCATTAATTTTTGATTCGATATAAATATTACCAATTACCTTTTTATCGACTTTAACTGGGATATTATATACCCAGACACGGTCCTTACCACCGCCATAATCTTTTAAAATTAAATGATCGTTTGATTGTCCTAGTGATAGTGCTTTTTGGACAGAACTATCATTCGCTTTTTGATTGATTAGACTACGGTTAGACTGCTTCGTCGTCGCAATAATAATTTGGTCTTTATCTATAAAACGAATTTCTCCAATTTCTTGACGGTTGGCATACTCACTTAATAAATTTTGAATATCTTTTTGTGCATTTACGGAGCCCTTTTCGTCATATACTTTTTCAATACTAATTTCTAATTGTTTAGCGTACTGCGTAATATTCTTCTTAAAATTATCAAGCAGCTCTTTTTCAAGATTATTTGTAAAATACAGCCCGATAATTTGCATACCAATGATAATCAGTAATACATAAACAATTACAAGTTTAGTATGAAGGGATTGTAGTTGTTTTAGCCACTTCATTCGTTTCGACCTCTACTCATGTTGTTGGAGGAAATATCCAACGCCTCTACGCGTCACAATATATTCAGGATGTGACGGATCATCTTCAATCTTTTCACGTAAACGACGAATCGTTACATCGACCGTACGTACATCGCCAAAGTAATCATAGCCCCATACTGTTTGTAATAAATGTTCACGTGTCATTACTTGTCCCATATGTTTTGATAAATAATGGAACAATTCAAATTCACGATGTGTTAATTCAATATCTTCGCCACGTTTTTTAATAGAATATGCGTCTGGATAAATCACAATATCTTTAATTGTGATTTCATTCGTTACATTTCCAGTGTCTTGTGCTGGTTGTGAGTAATGACGACGTAAGTTCGCTTTCACACGTGCGATTAATTCACGCGTACTAAACGGTTTCGTTACATAGTCATCTGCACCTAGTTCTAAACCAAGCACTTTATCAATTTCTGAATCTTTAGCAGTAAGCATTATTATTGGCATTTCGTATTTTTTGCGCACTTCACGACATACTTCCATACCATCACGACCAGGTAACATGATATCTAGTAATACGATGTCTGGTTCTTCTTCATAAATTAAGTCGACTGCATCATTACCATCGTATGCACAGTACACATCGTATCCTTCTTTTTTTAAGTTAAATTCTAAAATATCAGCAATCGGTTTTTCATCATCAACTACAACAACTTTTCTAGCCATTTGCATAAACCTCTTTTCTTAAATCATTAATATTATTTTATCATTTTTTGTTCTTTATCGTTTATGTTTGTGTAAAAAATCACAGGATGTCGCTTACTATTTTTGTTATTGTGCGCATTTTCCGTCTTATAACGTATAGTAACCTATTATATAATTTACCATTTATAAGCTATTAATTCTATTTTCCAATATAAACTTATATATTAATATTTTTTATTAGTTTCTCACGGCGGATTATGATAATGATATTTAACACAATGATGAGGTCTCTATTCCAATAATAAAATTAGGGTAATGGCAACTTCTAGTTGCACGTCATTGCTCAGAAAATAAATATCATTATTCGTTATTCGTTACTTTAACAATTGATGTTATGGAGGATTGGTGGCATATCACAACGAAGAAATATGTTGACAGTAGCATATGTTTGTACGTCTAATAAAGATTTTATTGTCTACGTTTATCTTTCATATCCAACCACTAAGTTACTTGAGGTTCATACATTATAAAGAAAATGGACGAACAGATAAATCAATATGATTATCATTCGTCCATATATCTTTTATTAATATAATATTAAACGCAAAAAAATGCCTATCCTCTTGGATAGGCATTTGTACGGTCTCGACGGGAATCGAACCCGCGATCTCCTGCGTGACAGGCAGGCGTGTTAACCGCTACACTACGAGACCTAAAAAATGGTGACTCCTACGGGACTCGAACCCGTGTTACCGCCGTGAAAGGGCGGTGTCTTAACCGCTTGACCAAGGAGCCGTTCTTAAGCACAAGATAGATTATAGCACAGCCAATCTTGCCATGACAAGATATTTTTTACATAATTTTGCTATTATTTTTTGAAGAATGTTATAAGTGAAAAATTGCATTTTATTGGCAGTCTATTTATTATAATAATTACGCTATTTTTGAAATTTTTCTATTTTAGGTACTTTCATTTACACTTACGTCTACTCTATTTTAATAGCTATTTTCGACATCAGACTTATTAAATTCAAGTATTTCTTCTTAATTTTGTTAAATATCATCTAATCTTTTAAATTATGACTAGCAAATATCACCTTTACGTTAGTAATTTTTATCTAAATAATCGAATCGATACAGAAGCAAACAAAGCAAAAGCCTCCTACCAATAAAGATAGAAGGCTCATGTATTTATAATCATTGCGTATGACTTATATAAAGTTCTACCACAATTCTTTTAATAGGTTTGTTTGTTCTCTATCTGGACCAACTGAGAAGATAGAAATTTGTACATTACATAATTCTGAAATACGCTCTAAATATTTACGTGCATTTTCAGGTAATTCTTCTAAAGTACGCACACTTGTTACGTCTTCTGTCCAACCTGGTAACTCTTCAAAGATTGGTTTACAACGTTTTAATTGATCTAAGTTTGCTGGGTACTCAGTAATTTCTTTACCGTCTAATTCATAAGCTGTACAGATTTTCACTGTGTCTAGGCCTGTTAAAACATCGATTGAGTTAATAGATAAATCTGTAATACCACTTACACGACGAGAGTGACGTAATACAACTGAGTCAAACCAACCTACACGACGTGGACGTCCTGTTGTTGTACCGTATTCACGACCAACTTCTCTAATATGATGTCCATCTTCATCGAATAATTCAGTAGGGAATGGACCATCACCAACACGTGATGTATAAGCTTTACATACACCAATTACCTTCGAAACGAATGTAGGACCTACACCTGTACCAACAGTAACGTTACCTGCAATTGGATTACTTGATGTAACGAATGGATATGTACCATGGTCGATATCTAACATTACACCTTGCGCACCTTCGAAAAGTACCTTTTCATCTGCTACAAATGCATCGTCTAAGATTTTTGATGTGTCTGTTACAAATTCTTTTAAACGTTGACCTGCAGCATAGTATTCTTCAAAGATATCATCAAATGATGGACATGTTTCGTTAAACATACCTTTGAAATATGCTTGTTTATATTCAATGTTTGATTTTAATAATCTTTCGAATGTTTCTTTTTCAAGTAAATCTGCCATACGAATACCGATACGTTGAACTTTGTCTACATATGCTGGACCGATACCTTTTTTAGTTGTACCAATCTTATTGTCACCGCGTAAACGTTCTTCATATTCATCTTGTGCTAAGTGATATGGTAAAATCACTTGCGCACGATTAGATATACGTAAATTACTTGTAGGAATGCCACGTTCATTTAATCCGTCTAATTCTTTCAATAGTGCAACTGGATCAACAACGACACCGTTACCGATTACCGCTAATTTGTCTTTGTAAAAGATACCAGATGGTACTAAATGTAATTTATATGTTTCTCCGCCAAATTGAATGGTATGGCCTGCATTATTACCACCTGAAAAACGCGCGATAACATCTGACTGTTCTGCCAAGAAATCCGTTATTTTTCCTTTTCCTTCGTCTCCCCATTGTGTCCCAACTACTACGATTGATGACATGTGAGCACCTCCAAGTTTTTCTCATTTAACCATTTGATATTCTACCAATATCGAGACCATAATGCAAATAAAAATCGAACATTGATTTTCGGCCTTTTTAAAAGAAAAATCATTTTAACAAATCGTCTTCAACGTCCTAAAAACCCTTTAACAGAGGCGTTGACAGTACTAATTTATCACTTTCAATACACAAACTTAACATATATCAACCCGTTCAGAACAAAATAAAAACCGTACAATTTTATCATCTTAATGATTATTGTACGGAAAAACTTTTTTACATCATATCTGCATGTGCATAATCGATATCGGTAAATTTATTATATTGTTTCATAAAGTGTAACTTAACTGTGCCTGTTGGACCGTTACGTTGCTTAGCAATGATAATTTCAATTTCACCGTTTTCATCATTCGTTTGTGGCTCGAAACCACCATCATCGTCATCATCTTCATCGCCGCCACGGTTATAGTAATCATCACGGTATAAGAATGCAACGATATCGGCATCTTGCTCAATCGAACCAGATTCACGAATATCACTCATCATTGGACGTTTATCTTGTCGTTGTTCAACACCACGAGATAACTGACTTAATGCGATAACTGGACATTCTAATTCACGGGCTAATGCTTTTAATGTACGAGAGATTTCAGAAACTTCCTGTTGTCTGTTATCGGACGCACGTGAACCACTACCTTGAATCAACTGTAAGTAGTCAATCACAATCATGTCTAAGCCATGTTCTTGCTTTAATCGACGACATTTAGAACGTAAATCATTAATTCGAATACCCGGTGTATCATCAATAAAAATCTTCGTACGTGATAATTTACCTACCGCTATAGTAAAACGACTCCAATCTTCCTCAGTCATAGTACCCGTTCTTAAGCGGTTTGAGTCAACATTACCAGAACTACAAATCATACGTGTGGCTAACTGATCAGCACCCATCTCTAGTGAGAAAATACCAACTGTATACATATCTTCATGCGTTGCAACTTTTTGTGCAATATTAAGTGCGAACGCAGTCTTACCTACAGATGGACGCGCTGCAAGGATAATTAAATCATTTCGGTTGAACCCTGCTGTCATTTGGTCTAAATCTCGATATCCTGTAGGTATACCTGGTGTTTGACCACTATTTTGATCAAGCTCTTCAGCTGTTTCATACACTTGTCCTAAGACGTCTCGAATGTCTTTAAAGCCATCGCTTTCACGAGAAGATGATAGCTCTAAAATTCGACGTTCTGCATCACTTAAAATCGCATCTAGTTCAAGTTCATCATTATATCCATCATTGGCAATACTATCTGCAGTTTGAATCAATCTACGTTTTAATGCATGCTTAGAAACGATATCAGTATAATACTGAACATTTCGCGTCGTTGGTACATTTGTAGATAACTCTGCAAGATATTGCGGGCCACCCGCTTCATTCAACGTACCTTCCGTCGATAATTGATCCATCAATGTTACAACATCAATTTCTTTATTATCTTCATTTAAGTGCATCATTGCACGGAAAATATGTTGATGGGCACCCCTATAAAACGACTCAGGAAGCAAAACTTCCTGAGTAGTATTAATCAATTCTGGATCTATAATAATTGAACCTAAGACAGACTGTTCAGCTTCATTGTTATGTGGCATTTGATTTTGCTCATACATTCTATCCATGAATGGTTACACCTCTTATTTCAATCCAACTTTATTGTTCAACTGTGTGTACGCGAATTGTACCTTCAACTTCTTTATCTAATTTAACAGGTACATTCGTATATCCTAGGGAATGAATTCCATTTGGTAAATCCATTTTACGTTTATCAATTTTAATATCATGTTGTGCTTTTAGTGCTTCGGCAATTTGTTTTGTACTTACTGATCCAAACAATTTACCACCTTCACCAGTTTTTGCTGATACTTCAACTTCAATGTTTGATAACGTTTCTTTTAATGCTTTAGCATCTTCAATTTCTTGTTGGCGTTCTTGTTTTGCACGTTTTTTCTGTAACTCTAATTGTTTAAGGTTACCTGGTGTTGCTTCTACAGCATAATTCTTTTTCAATAAGAAGTTATTTGCATAACCTACTGGTACTTCTTTAACTTCACCTTTTTTACCTTTACCTTTAACATCTTGTGTAAAAATTACTTTCATGCATCTTCACTCCTACTTAATTGTTCTGTAATTGCTTGTTGTAATTGTGCTATCGCCTCTTCGACTGTCACACCTTTAAGTTGTGTTGCAGCATTGGTTAAATGTCCACCGCCACCAAGTGCTTCCATTGTTAACTGAACATTTACTGAACCGAGTGAACGCGCAGATATACCAATCAGATTATCTTCACGTCTCGCAACAACATATGATGCTTCAATACCTTCTAAACTTAACAGTTCATCTGCTGCTTGTGCAACTGTTACTGGATGATAAATTTTATCGTCTGAACCATGCGCAATGGCTATGCCATTATCTTCAACTTTTACAGTTCGAATTAATTCAGATCGATTAATGTAAGTATCCACATCATCTTTTAAGAAATGTTGCGTTAAAATCGTATCTGCACCATGTGCACGTAAATAACTCGCTGCATCGAATGTTCTTGATCCTGTTCGTAATGTAAAGTTTCTTGTATCTACAATAATACCTGCATACATCACTGTTGATTCAAGACGTGTTAAACGTTGTTCTGTTGGTTGATATTCCAGTAACTCTGTTACCAATTCAGCTGTTGAACTTGCGTATGGTTCCATATATATCAACAATGGATTAGAGATGAAGCTTTCACCACGTCTATGATGATCGATAACAACTTTACGGTTTGCTTTATTTAAGACATTTTCATCTAAAACCAGTTCCGGTTTATGCGTATCAACAATCACTACGGTTGTCTTAGATGTCATCATATCCCAAGCATCATCTGATGTTATAAATCGCTCTCTTAACTCTGGCTTTTTATCAATTTCGTTCATCACGCGTCGTAATGTTGGATCAATGTCAGTCTCATTTAATACGATGTATGCTTCTAAATTATTCATCATTGCAAATCTAGACACACCGATTGCTGCACCAATTGCATCTAAGTCAGGACGTTTATGTCCCATGATAATGACTTTGTCACCCTCTGCAAGGATATCTTTTAACGCATGTGAGATCACTCGTGCTCTTACACGAGTACGTTTCTCCATCGGGTCAGTCTTACCGCCATAGAAACGCACATTACCATTAATACTTTTAATTGCAACTTGGTCGCCACCGCGCCCTAATGCTAAGTCTAGGCCTGATTGTGATAATTCACCTAAATCGATTAAATTTTCAGTACCTTCACCAACACCAATACTTAATGTTAATTGGGCACGATAACCAACACTTTTTTCACGTAATTGACTCAAGATATCAAATTTAGATTCTTCTAAGTCAGCTAATATTTTTTGATTTAAATAGGCTACGAATTGATCGGAACTATACCTTTTAAAGAATATATTATACTCAGTTGCCCATCGACTAATAACACGCGTTACCATTGAATTGATTTCCGAACGCTGCGTATCATTCATATTTTGAGTAATCTCATCGTAGTTATCTAAAAATAATGTCGCAATGATTGGTTTAGAATTTTCATATAGTTCATTTGTTTGTACTTGTTCAGTTATATCAAAGAAATAGAGGCAATGATCATTCTCAGAATAACGTACTTGGAAATGATACTGATTATATTCTATTTCAACGGATTTCACTCTATCTAATTGCTTTAAAATGTTTGGAAATACTTCATTTACAGATTCAGAAATGACATTTGCTTCCATATGATTTGTCATAAATTGGTTAACCCATTCGATGTGATCATTTTCATCTAAAACAATGATACCAATTGGTAAATGTTTGATTGCTTTATTATTTGTTGTTGAAATTTGAGCACTCAAACCATCTACATAACTATCCATTTTCATTAAAGCTTGTCTGAATAAAATGATGCTAACAATAATCATCACGACAAGAACGATAGATGCAATTAATGCTATAAGACTATTAAAGATAAACCATACACCCATTAAAACAATTGCTGTGATGATCATGATGACAAATGGTATTAGTAAAGCTTTCTTAGTGGACTGCCGATTCATTATTCCACCTCTATTCACTTTTTAGAATTATTTTTCATGATTCGCTTCAAATTCAAACTTAAATCGATAACACCAAGTAGTCCTACAATATGTGTCGTAGGTGTCAGTATTGTACCGATAATCAATAGTAAAATCGTTACTGCATTCGGCAAACCTTTCGCTTTACCAAAGAAATGAATAACACTTAAACCTTGAATATACATTACTAATGATAACACAAGTTGGAAGTTTAAAAGAATGCTCTGGAACACACTCGGTTGACCTGTAAATAATAAACATATGATAACAATAATGTATATCCATAATAAAATACCGCTCATTTGCCACGCGAAAAGTGGCTTAAATACAGGTGTAGCGATTTTAAATTTTCGTAAAACCGGAAATGTAACGATTAAGTTAATTAAGACGATTAAAAATGTAATGATAATGATGAAACCTGGTAATTGAACGGTCGCTTGTCTAAACCCTTCTTCTAATATTTGGGTCATATTCGCATCGGCACCGCTCATCGTAATCGCTTCATGTAATGTTTGCTTGAAAGGTTTTACTATGCTCGCTGATGGTGGAATCCTTCCGAATGTTTGTAGTAACATAAAAGCGATTAATGAAATTAAGCTCATCGCTACTGTTGTTACGTATAACATTCTTTCTTTAGACGTTCTTTCTTTGAGCAATTGACCAATAATTAAACTTGCAATTAAGACTAATATGATGGCACTTAAAACGAAAGTATTACCTAAAACAGTTGTTATAATTACTGTAATAAGTGCACTAACCCCGAAAGATTGTATTGATTTATTCCATAAAACGATACCTGGTATGGTTGCAAATAATGCAAATATTAGTCCCAAACCAGGCACTAGATATAAAGCTAAAGCGACAAATACCAACGTAATCGTTGCAATTATTGTTGCTTTAGGTTGTATTTTTGAAAACACATAAGCCACTCCCATATTTTTAACTATAGTTATTATTTTAACCTCTTTAATGGAAATTAACAATTTATAGATTGTATGCTTCTATTTCATTTAATTGAATAATAACTTTCATGTTTTATAAGTAATTAACATACTCATTTGAATCGCTTTTGTGTGCTTTCATTTTCAACATGATTATTTAATCCCACTACATAGCAATCAAGCTTGATTTAGATTTACAATTCATTTCCACTCTCATGTACTCTAGATGTCTTTGAATATGATAACTGTGATTTAGTAGCTTCATTCTTTAAAAATATATACATTATTACTTACGCTTAAAATGCTTTAAATTTAAGAAATGATATAAGTTAGGTGCCCAGGTACTAAAGTTTAGTAGGAATCCATCATGTCCAACATTATCAGGCACGAAGAAATGACGATGATATTTAAAACGTTCACCTAATGCACGAACTTGATCGTCCGGATATAGCAAATCATCTATGAACCCCATCGTTAAGACTTTCGTTTCTAAATTTTTAAAAATATGCGTTACGTCTGTGCGACCTCGGTCAATGTTGTGACTATCCAATACATCTAGCAGTGTCAGATAACAATTCAAATCAAAATGTTCTTTAAATTTATTACCTTGATGTTGTTGGTATGCGACTACTTCATCCGGCGTGAAACGTTCATCATAACTTTTTGATGATCGATATGTCAAAAAACCTAATTGGCGTGCAATACTTAGACCTTCCTTACCACCAAGATGAATGGCTTGCCTTGCAATTTCATTGAAAGCTC
Organism: Staphylococcus sp. FSL W8-0056; assembly: GCF_037963075.1. Lineage (NCBI taxonomy): Bacteria > Bacillati > Bacillota > Bacilli > Caryophanales > Staphylococcaceae > Staphylococcus > Staphylococcus sp. FSL W8-0056. Next base: position 2,501,915 of record NZ_CP150142.1, on the reverse strand, counting down.
TACTATAAGATGATGTTCGACTTGTTGCAGCAAGGATAATGGCTTTATCTACTTCAAACTGTTGATTGTAAAGTAGTTCCATTGCTTGCATACCTCCAAGACTTCCCCCTATTAAAATATTAATCTTATCATAACCAAGGGCTTGTATACCTCGTTCATTCGCTCTGACTATATCTCTTAATGTTAATTTTTTAGGAAAATGAGGGTCGTTTAAAGGTGAACTTGAACCGAAAGGACTACCAATAACATCAAATGTTAAAAATTGATAATCGTGAATGGGTATATATCCCCCATCAATAATTTCTCGCCACCAACCCGGATAATCATCTGTTCCATATGTTAAATGATTGCCAGTTAATGCATGACAAACTACAACTAATGGTTGTCCATGATAACCAACATGCTCATATCTCAAACGCAAGTTATCTATGACTTCCCCAGATTCTGTAATAAATTTCCCTAGATTTAAAGTATCTACTGTGTAATTTGTCATTGTTCTTTCCTCCTTAAACAAAAAAACTTCTCACCCTATTGAAAAGTAAGAAGTCTTTATACTTATCATTCGAGTAACTCGTTGGTTTTAGCACCGTGCTATAAAGTCGGTTGCTGAAGTATCACAGGGCCAAGTCCCTCAACTTCTCACAATAAGAAATATGAAATTGTTATGTGTTAGTTGAGATTCAGTGATGAATTACTTTTATCATTTAAAATATTGTTATCATTGTCATACGTTAGCCAAATCGCTTTCGTGTATACGATTCCCAGTCATACCATAGACGATTTGTATATCAGAATTTTCTGATTACTAACAGTTTACCTAAGTTTAAATATCTGTTCAATGATTTTCAGTTATTTTTAAAAGAAAAATCGTAATGTTGCCATGATAACAATCCCACTAATAATTGTAATAGTTAAACTACGCGTGATTATAGATAAAATAACCGTCGGAATGAGCGCGATAATGTAAGGGATGTTTAATGTATACCCCTCACCATGAGGCGTCTGTTGAATAATGCTGTCAATGACAAGTGCCGTAAATAGTGTGATTGGGATAAATGATAGCCATCGAACCACAACATCAGGCAATTGCACTTTTGAAATCATGATAAAAGGTATAATTCGAATTAATAGCGTTACGATACCACACAATAAAATAAGTATTAACATGTTCATATGAGTTATCATCGTTCCATCATCACTCCTAACGCTGCTGAAATTGTGGCTGCAATTAATATTGCTAGATATGAAGGCATAAACATACTTAGCGATAACATCATTACTATGACGGCAATAATGAGTACTATGTAAATTCTTAATCGCGATTTAGTAATTGATTCAAATTGCGCAATGGCCAAAAAGATAAACATAGCCGTGATAGCAAAATCTAACCCTAGCGTTTGCGGATTTGAGATATATTCGCCAAATAAAGCCCCAGCTACACATGAAATTGCCCAAAATAAATATGCTGTGATATTAAGACCATGCATCCAACGATCATTGATAGCTTCTCCTTTTAAATAAGGTGTAATGGCGACGCCAAACGTTTCGTCAGTTACTAATGAACCTAATCCAACACGGTTCCAAAACCCATATGTCTTGAAGTTTGGTGCAAGCGACATACTTAAAAGGAACATTCTTGAATTTACGATAAATACAGTTAGTACAATCGCTGATATCGGTGTACCTGCTATAAACAACGCGCACATAATAAATTGCGCAGCACCGACATATATAACAAGACATAACAAGATAATTTCTAAAATACTAAAGTTTTGAGACGAAGCCACAATACCAAATGAAATACCAACACCGGCATAACCCAATAATGTTGGGATACACTCTTGTACGCCTTGTCTAAAACTTAAATGTGTTGCCATCTCAATTACCTCCTTTGCCACTTTATATTTATATAATTACGAAAAAATAATATACCTAGTCTAATACAGTTCTATACCCTAAGCAATAACATTAGACACCAGTTTGTCTGAGGTTATACATACTGGTGTCTTCAATCATCTTCATATCAACTTTTTATTTTTGATAATTTTCAATTTTTATTTAAGACTACCTCCATATTTTCTACGGATTTGTAGTTGTTTTTAAGTACTAATTTTATAATTTTTTATATCTAATGATGAGTCTGGGATATTGATTCATGTAACACTCCCTTATAATCATCATCCTCTCCCCCTACCCTACTCCATCGATATTACTCATACTACATCAACGAAATCAGTTTTTTATCACTTAATTTCCTATAATAGTGATGCTCAAAATTGTTACGTTTTAGATTGTTTTAGTTCATCATAATTATCCCGTATTGTTGCTATAATGAAATGCGTTCACCCCATTAAACCACAAACTTAATTTATTGTTGTTATGTGCATTGGCTCACTATTATACTTTTACAGCACAAAAAAAGTGGCGACAGCTTCGTCACCACTTTTTAAAATATTATTTAAAGTATCTTGCCCTTGCTTTAAGTATACGTAGAATATATACTTTTTAAAGCTTGTAGCTAAAGCCTTTATTTAACTGGTTTTGAAATTTGTGTTTTACCACCCATAAATGGTACTAATGCTTCTGGAATTGTTACTGTTCCATCTTCATTTTGGTAATTTTCAACAATAGCAGCAAATGTACGTCCAACTGCTAAACCACTACCATTTAATGTATGTGCTAATTCTGGTTTAGCTGCTTTGTCACGCTTGAAGCGGATGTTAGCACGACGCGCTTGGAAATCCGTACAGTTTGAGCATGAACTAATTTCTTTATAATCATTGTAGCTTGGTAACCAAACTTCTATATCATATGTTTTGCTTGCACTAAATCCAATATCACCTGTACATAAAATAACACGACGGTATGGTAAACCTAACTCTTCTAGAATTGCTTCTGCATTTGTTGTCATTTCTTCTAAAGCATTCCATGAATCTTCAGGTTGTTCAAAACGTACCATTTCCACTTTATCGAATTGATGTAAACGAATTAATCCTCTTGTATCTCTACCTGCTGATCCTGCTTCACTACGGAAACATGCAGATTGACCAGTGAATTTTTCAGGAAGTACACCTGGTTGAATAATTTCATTACGGTAGAAATTCGTTAATGGTACTTCAGCAGTTGGAATTGTATATAATCCTTCTTTTTCTACTTTAAATAAATCTTCTTCAAATTTAGGTAATTGACCTGTACCATACATTGTATCTGCGTTCACAAGCTGTGGTACCATCATTTCTGTATAACCATGTTGTGTTGTATGTTTTGTAATCATATAGTTCATTAAAGCACGCTCTAATTGCGCACCTTCATTTGTTAAATATACAAAACGCGCACCTGAAACTTTTGCTGCACGATCAAAATCAGCCATTTTCAATTCTTCTACAATATCCCAATGTGCTTTTGGTTCAAATGAAAACTCACGTGGTGTACCCCACTTTTTAACTTCAACGTTATCTTCATCAGATTCACCTTGAGGTACATCATCACTTATTAAATTTGGAATACGACAAAGGATACCTGTCATTTTATTATCAATTTCATTTAATTGACTATCTTTTTCTTTAATATCGTCACCTAATGTGCGCATTTCAGCAATCACATCATCAGCATTTTCTTTATTACGTTTTTTTAATGCGATTTCTTCGCTTACTTTATTACGACGTGCTTTCATTTCTTCTGTTGCACTAATTAATTTACGTCGTTGCTCATCCAATTCTAAAATTTCATCTACAACTTTTGGATCATCTCCACGTAATTCAATTTTGCTCTTAACTGTGTCAGGCTCATTTCTGAATAATCTAATGTCTAACATTAACCTTCATCCTTTCCCAAATAATTATCATTTATTATGGAATGACGTACGTCTTTATTTTTTAGAAAATAAAAAAAGACCACATCCCTACAAGGGACGTGGTCTACGCGTTGCCACCCTATTTAACAATTTAAGTTATAAAGATACACTAAACCTAAATTGCACTTCACTAAAATAACGGTTATCACCGATTGTTCTTTTAAATTAAGTAGGTAGATTCATATATATGTTGATTCTTGTTCACACTAACCACAAGCTCTCTGATATCGAACACTATATATTACTTGTCCTACGAACAATGTCTTATTAAGTTAATTTTAATATAGCAAACTATATTTGCTTTTTCAAGTAACGATTTCAAACATCACTCATGTCGATTTAGTGACATGCAGTCGTTTGATAAATTGATTGCTTTAAATACTGTGCAACCGCTTCAATATCTTTATGAAATTGACGGTCATGTGTAATGGATGGCACGATACTTCGAAACTCCTCATATTTACGACGTGTTTTTGGTGATAATCCTTCGACACCTTTCAACTCTGCTGCTTGTAATGCAATAACACATTCGATTGCCAACACACGTCTTGCATTTTCAATAATTTGATAACCATGTCTAGCAGCTGTAGTTCCCATAGATACGTGATCTTCTTGGTTCGCAGATGAAGTGATAGAATCAACACTCGCTGGATGCGCTAAAGTTTTATTTTCAGAAACGAGACTTGCAGCAGCATATTGCATAATCATCGCGCCACTTTGCAATCCTGGCTCTGGACTAAGAAATGCTGGTAAATCACCATTTAATTGAGGATTTACTAGTCGCTCTAGACGACGTTCCGATACGTTTGCTAATTCACTTACACCTAATTTAAGATGATCTAATGCAAAAGCAATAGGTTGTCCATGGAAGTTACCACCTGAAATAACAAACGTTTCATTTGCTTCCTCAAATATAAGTGGATTATCATTAGCCGCATTCATTTCAAATTCTAATTGCTGTTTAACATAATTGAATACTTGAAAACTCGCGCCATGGATTTGTGGTATACAACGCAACGTATATGCATCTTGTACACGTATTTCTGCTTGTCGCGTCGTTAATGTTGATCCTTCTAACCAATCACGCATACGCGCTGCCACATTAATCTGTTCTTGAAAATTACGAACAGAGTGCACATCATGTCGATATGCATCTATAATGCCATTAAGAGACTGATGCGTTAATGCAGCAATCCATTCAGATTGGTAACCTAAATCTTCTGCTTCTATATAACTAATGACACCTTGAGCTGTCATAGCTTGCGTACCATTAATCAATGCTAAACCCTCTTTAGCCTGAAGGTTCAAAGGTTGTCTATTTAATTCTCTTAATACATCGTCACTATCCTTTTCTTCCCCTCTGTACAATACTTTCCCTTCACCAATTAATGCTAATGCTAAATGTGATAATGGCGCTAAATCTCCTGATGCACCGAGAGAGCCTTGTTGTGGGATTATCGGTATAATATGTTCATTTATAAAAAATTGTAATTGTCTCACTAATTCTAAAGTGGCACCTGAATGACCTTTTAATAATGTATTCAATCGTAAAATCATCATGACTAATGCTACTTCTTTTGAAAATGGCTCACCTAGTCCACAGGCATGTGAGCGTATCAGATTCACTTGTAATTCATTATATTGCGTCGGGTCTATACGTACATCACTAAATAACCCAAAACCTGTAGTGATACCGTAAACCGTTTCCTCATTTTCAATAATACGTTCAACTACCGCTCTACTTTTTTTGACACGTTCTAACGCATCATCAATAATTTCAATCTTTGATTGTTGTTGTAAAAATGATTTAATATCCTCAATTGTTAGTGTTTCACCATCTAAATATAAAGTCATATATGTTACCCCCTTGTTTATATTAAGTAACCCATCCTTCTTGAAGTATACGTTTTCATTTTTATTGAAACAATGGTTTTACGTACATTTATAACCTATTATCAGAGCACTATTGTAGTGCGTTAAAGGATATTAAGATTGTTGTAAGCATATTTAATAATTTATCTATTGACGAATTGCATATACAGGTATAGTATTTTCTATTGTATTTAACGACAAATAATAATGAATTCAGAAATTTATAATACATTTTGTTAAAAGTTACTATATATTTTTAAAATTGAATAAATTTGGAAAAGGCTTTTACATGGGAGGTTATATCACTATGGAAACGTTAAATTCTATTAACATTCCTAAGCGTAAAGAAGATTCACATAAAGGTGATTATGGCAAAATTTTATTAATTGGTGGATCTGCTAACTTAGGTGGTGCCATTATGTTAGCGGCTCGTGCATGTGTATTTAGCGGTAGTGGTTTAATCACTGTAGCTACACATCCAACAAATCATTCAGCATTACATTCTCGTTGCCCAGAAGCGATGGTTATTGATATTAATGATACGAAAATGTTGACGAAAATGATTGAAATGACTGACAGTATACTAATTGGTCCAGGTCTTGGCGTTGATTTCAAAGGAAATAATGCCATTACATTCCTACTACAAAATATACAACCGCATCAAAATTTAATCGTAGACGGCGATGCGATTACAATCTTTAGTAAACTGAAACCGCAATTACCTACATGTCGTGTGATCTTTACTCCACACCTCAAAGAATGGGAACGATTAAGTGGTATTCCTATTGAGGAACAGACATATGAGCGTAATCGTGAAGCAGTTGATCGTTTAGGTGCAACTGTTGTACTTAAAAAACATGGTACTGAAATTTTCTTTAAAGATGAAGACTTTAAATTAACAATCGGTAGCCCAGCAATGGCGACTGGTGGTATGGGCGATACACTTGCTGGTATGATTACAAGTTTTGTCGGTCAATTTGATAACTTAAAAGAAGCGGTTATGAGTGCCACATATACACATAGTTTTATTGGCGAAAACCTTGCAAAAGATATGTATGTGGTACCACCATCAAGACTTATCAATGAAATACCTTACGCAATGAAACAATTAGAAAGTTAATCATTACTAATCATTGAATATAGTACAGCATTACTTTCTAGCATAAAAATAAGACTCCCCTACATATAGGGAAGTCTTATTTTTTTATTATTCTTCATCTTCATCTGATGATTGTTGTATATCTTCTTCAACACGATCCATGAAATCTTGTCTTACTTCAATACGTCCATCTTCATCATTTTCTTCTGAATCAATCACTTCAGTATGAATTGCATTTCCTGGTGTTTCATCATTTACAACCGCTTCACGTTGTTGTTCAGTACCATCTTCAGATACAGTTGAAGTAGATTGCTCATCTTCATTCGTTTCATCTTCTGCATCTTCTTTTACTTTAGCAACCGTTGAAACAAATTGATCATCACCTAAGCGAATTAAGCGAACACCTTGTGCTGCACGACCATTTTGAGAAATATCTGCAACATCTAGTCGAATAATGACACCTGCATTAGTAACAATCATTAAATCTTCTTCACCAGTTACTGTAGTGATACATACAACATTACCATTACGCTCAGTAATCGTAGCTGTTTTAATACCTTTACCACCACGATTTGATAAACGATAGTCATTAACTGGCGTACGTTTACCATAACCATTTTCAGTAACTACTAATACTTCATCAACACTGTTTGCATGAGCTACATCAAGCCCTACAACTTCGTCACCTTCACGAAGTGTAATACCTTTCACACCCGTTGCTGTACGGCCTAAAGGACGTAATGTTGATTCAGGGAATCGAATTAATGATGCATGTGATGTACCAATCAAGATATCTTCTTGACCACTTGTTAAGCGAACTGCAATTAACTCATCATCTTCTCTGAACGAAATCGCAATCTTACCATTTCTATTTATTCTTGAGAAGTTACTTAATGCTGAACGTTTAACGACACCACGTTTAGTTGCAAACACTAAGAAGTTGTCTTCACTTTCAAGGTCTTTAACAGCAATCATTGTACTAATGACTTCATCATTTTCAAGTTCAATAGCATTCACTACAGGAATACCTTTAGACTGTCTTGATAACTCAGGCACTTCATAACCTTTAAGTTTGTATACACGACCTTTGTTAGTAAAGAACAATACATGGTCATGTGTACTTAAAGTTACCAATTGACTGACAAAATCTTCTTCCAATGTATTCATACCTTGAACACCACGACCACCACGGTTTTGAGCACGATATGTAGATACCGGCAAACGTTTAATGTAGTTATTATGGCTTAGTGTAATTACAATTTGTTCTTCTGGAATGAGATCTTCATCTTCTAAATCTTCAAATCCACCTAATTGGATTTCAGTACGACGATCATCACCGAAACGATCTCGAATTTCTGTTAATTCATCTCTAACTAATTGTAGTAATACTTCTTCATCAGCTAAGATTGTTTCTAATTCACTAATATAATTTAATAACTCATTATATTCAGCTTCAATTTTGTCTCTCTCTAAACCTGTTAGACGTCTTAAACGCATGTCTAAAATAGCTTGAGCTTGTTTTTCAGAAAGTTTGAAGCGTTGTTGCAAGCTTTCCATTGCAACTTTATCTGTATCTGACTCACGAATCGTTGAAATAATTTCATCGATATGGTCAAGTGCGATACGTAATCCTTCTAAAATGTGGGCACGATCTTTAGCTTTACGTAAGTTGTATTGCGTACGTCTTCTAACAACTGTCTTTTGATGCTCTAAATAATGTACCAACGCTTCTTTTAAATTAATAAGCTTCGGTCTACCATTTACAAGTGCAATCATATTCACACCAAATGATGTTTGAAGAGGTGTTTGTTTGTATAAGTTATTTAAAATGACACTAGCATTTGCATCCTTACGCACATCAATAACGACACGCACACCAGTACGTAAACTTGTTTCATCACGTAAATCAGTGATACCGTCAATTTTCTTGTCACGAACGAGCTCTGCAATTTTTTCAATCATACGAGCCTTATTCACTTGGAAAGGAATTTCAGTGACAACAATACGTTGACGTCCGCCTCCACGTTCTTCAATAACTGCACGAGAACGCATTTGAATTGAACCACGACCTGTTTCATATGCACGTCTAATACCACTCTTACCTAAAATAAGTCCAGCAGTTGGGAAATCAGGACCTTCAATATCCTCCATTAACTCAGCAATTGAAATATCAGGGTTCTTACTTAAGCTAAGTACACCATTGATTAATTCTGTTAAGTTATGTGGTGGAATATTCGTTGCCATACCTACCGCTATACCTGATGCTCCATTGGCTAACAAGTTAGGGAATCGAGCAGGTAAGACTGACGGCTCTCTTTCATTACCATCATAGTTATCGATAAAATCTATTGTATCTTTATTAATATCACGTAACAGTTCAAGTGTGATTTTAGTCATACGCGCTTCAGTATAACGCATTGCTGCTGCGCCATCTCCATCCATTGAACCAAAGTTACCTTGGCCATCAACAAGCGGATAACGATAACTGAAATCTTGAGCCATACGTACCATTGCTTCATAAATAGATGAGTCACCATGAGGGTGATATTTACCCATTACGTCACCAACGATACGTGCTGATTTTTTATATGATTTATCCGGTGTCATACCTTGTTCATTTAATCCATATAGTATACGACGATGTACTGGTTTTAAACCGTCACGAACATCTGGCAATGCACGAGCAACGATAACACTCATCGCATAATCTAAAAATGATTCACGCATTTCACTGGTAATATTTCGTTCATTTATTCTTGATTGAGGTAATTCAGCCATCAAGAGTTCCTCCTTCAAAAGTTCAGTTCACAGCGCTTAGAAGTCTAAGTTTGCATAAACTGCATTATCTTCTATAAATTGTCTACGGTTTTCTACAACGTCACCCATTAACATTTCAAATGTTTGGTCCGCTTCAATCGCATCTTCAAGTTTTACTTGTAAAAGAGCGCGGTGCTCAGGGTTCATTGTTGTTTCCCATAATTGATCTGCATTCATTTCTCCAAGACCTTTGTATCGTGCAATAGACCATTTTGGTGTTGGATTCAATTCAGATTTAAGTTTATCAAGTTCCCTATCATTGTATACATAATACTTTTGTTTACCTTGTGTCAGTTTATACAACGGTGGCTGTGCAATATACACATAGCCTGCTTCAATTAACGGTCTCATAAATCGATAGAAGAATGTTAATAACAATGTTCTAATATGCGCTCCATCCACATCGGCATCAGTCATAATGACGATTTTGTGATATCTTGCTTTCGCTAGATCAAAGTCGCCACCGATTCCTGTACCAAATGCTGTGATCATTTGACGAATTTCATTGTTATTCAAAATTCTATCTAATCGTGCTTTTTCAACATTTAATATCTTACCTCGTAATGGTAAAATCGCCTGCGTTCTAGAGTCACGACCAGATTTTGTAGACCCCCCGGCAGAGTCCCCTTCGACTAAGAAAATCTCACATTCTTCAGGACTTTTACTAGAGCAATCGGCTAATTTACCTGGAAGACTTGCTACATCTAACGCTGATTTACGACGTGTTACTTCACGCGCTTTTTTCGCAGCAACACGTGCACGTGCCGCCATAATACCTTTTTCAACCACTGTACGTGCGACTTGTGGATTTTCATATAAAAATCGTTCAAAGTGCTCTGAGAATAATTTATCTACAACTTGACGCACTTCAGAATTACCTAATTTTGTCTTCGTTTGACCTTCGAATTGAGGATCACCATGTTTGATAGATATAATTGCTGTCATACCTTCACGTGTATCTTCACCAGAAAGTCTATCTTTTTCTTCTTTCATAATCTTGCTACTTAAACCATAACTATTTAAGACACGCGTTAATGCACGTTTGAATCCGTCTTCATGCGTACCACCTTCATACGTATGAATGTTATTTGCGTAAGTTAAAAGATTTGTGGCATATCCTGAGTTATATTGAATCGCAATTTCTACTTCAATATCATCTTTAGATTGATGAATATAAATTGGCTCATCATGAATAGGTTCTTTATTTTCGTTCAATAACTCAACGTACGATTTAATACCGCCCTCATAGTGATAGGAGTCTTCTCTAACGTTTTCTTCATCACGTTCATCTCTTAATGTGATTTGAATTCCTTTGTTTAAGAAAGCAAGCTCTCTAATACGCTGCTGTAATGTTTCATAGTTGTATACAGTTGTCTCTGTGAAGATTTCTCCATCTGCTTTAAAACGAATGACAGTACCTGTCTTATCAGTTGTGCCAACTTCTTTTAAGTCAAATTGAGGTACACCTTTTTTATATGCTTGATGATATATAGTCTCATTTCTGTGTACATATACTTCTAAGTCTTGTGACAATGCGTTTACAACTGATGAACCAACACCATGTAAACCACCAGATACTTTGTATCCGCCACCGCCGAATTTACCACCAGCATGTAAAACAGTTAAAATAACTTCGACAGCTGGACGTCCCATTTTTTCTTGAATATCAACTGGGATACCACGTCCGTTATCCGTTACTTTAATCCAGTTATCTTTTTCAATAACAACTTCAATTTTATTTGCATAACCAGCTAATGCTTCATCGATACTATTATCGACAATTTCCCACACTAAATGGTGCAAACCTCTCTCTGAAGTCGATCCTATATACATACCTGGTCTTTTACGTACTGCTTCTAAACCTTCTAATACTTGTATTTGCCCAGCACCATAATTATCCGTGTTGTTTACATCTGACAATGCAGTCACCATCGCTTTCTGTTACTTTATAATTTCACCTTGATTAATACGATACAATTTAGCGTTATTCATGATTTCATGATCAATACCATCTACAGATGTCGTAGTGACAAATGTTTGTACTTTATGCTGAATCGTACTTAATAAATGCGTTTGACGCGAATCATCTAATTCACTGAGTACATCGTCTAATAATAAGATGGGATATTCCCCAACTTCGATATTCATTAACTCAATTTCAGCTAATTTAATGGACAAAGCCGTTGTACGTTGCTGTCCTTGAGAACCATATGTTTGAGCATCCATGCCATTCACATCAAAACTTATATCATCTCGATGTGGTCCGAATAAGCTAATGCCTCGTTCTTTTTCTCTTTGCATATTATCGCTAAGAATAGACATAATTTCTTCAAGTCGTGCCGCTTCATTTTGAGCATAATCAAATTTAAGACTAGGTAAATAATTTAGCGACAACGCTTCTTTATCATTTGTGATACCAGCATGAATCGGTTTAGCTAACGACTCTAGCTCTTGAATAAAATGTGCACGTTTATCAGTTACTTTCATTGCATATTCAGCAAACTGCTGATTTAATACTTCCAACATTGTTAAGTCCTTTTTTTGGCCTAATTGTAACTGCTTTAAGTAATTATTCTTTTGCTTTAAAATACGTTGGTATTGAGCTAAATCATTTAAGTAAACAGCAGAAATTTGGCCCAACTCCATATCTATAAAGCGTCGTCTTATTTGAGGAGAGCCTTTTACAATATTCAAATCTTCTGGCGCAAATAGAACCACATTGAGGTGTCCAATATATTGAGTTAGACGACTTTGCTCTAAGTGATTCACTTTGACTTGTTTACCTTTTTTAGTTATAAACATTGTTAATGGCATCGTGCCGTGTCTATAACTAAGCTCACCTTCTATTTTAGCATAATCAGCATTAAAACGTATGAGTTCCTTATCATTACTCGTTCTATGACTTTTTGCTAAAGCTAAGGTATAAATTGATTCAAGTAAATTTGTCTTTCCTTGTGCATTTTCTCCAATGAGGATATTCACGTCAGGATGACATTTCAACGTAACCTCATCATAGTTACGATAATTTTCTAATTGGAGTGTATTTAACTTCATTGTTCACCTTGATGAATGATTAAGAAAGAACCAGCATCTTCAGGTAATTCTGGGATATCTATACGATCTTGATGTTCTAACTTTTTACCGCGACGTGTTTCACGCACTCCATTAATTAATACTTCAACGTCTTGCAAGAACCATTTTGCTTGACCACCAGATTCAATAATCCCTTCTGTTTTTAGAAATTGACCTAAATTAATGTCTCCTTCTACTACAACTTCTTGAACCAAAATAATCACTCCATTTCTTTGTGTGTCATTAATATATTATACCTTTTTTTGTCACAAATTTCATTTAAAATAGAGGTAGAAACCGTTTACATATAAATAATTAATTCTTATTTTTTGGCAATACTGTCATTTTCAATTTTTTAACGCTATTTAACGGCGTTTAACTTTAATATTCAACTTGTTATTGACTATTAAAATTTTAAATTTAAAGGGCATATAAGCACACTTATTAAATTTTGGATACATTTGTCATAAATTTAATTGGCGTCTTTTATTTGCTGTTTAAAATGCTGTCAAATTTATTTTACATACGCATCTAGAATTATTTTTGCCAAAAAATAAAGGATGACGTTTTAATTAATCACGTCATCCTTTATTTATATTTATTTTTAGTAAGTTCTGATTGGTAAAATTAATTGCGTTACCGAGTCGTCACCTTTTGGTTTTAGAATAAATGGTTTCATTGTACCGAAGAATTCAACTTCAACCTCATCATTATCGATTGCTTTTAAAGCATCCATCATATATTTAGAGTTGAATGAAATTTTCAGGCTACCACCTTCAACATCGTTTGCATCAACTTCTTCTTTTACAGTACCAATTTCTGGTGATGTAGAAGATAATTCAACAACGTCATCACCTGTACTTAATTTAATAACGTTATTACCACCTTCACGTGCTAATAAAGAGGCACGATCAATCGCATGATAAAACTCCCCATTGTCTATACTTAATTTAATTTCATAGTTTTCAGGGAATAAACGTGTTGTATCAGGATAATGTCCTTCTAATAATCGAGAAATAAAGTTCACATTTCCAACTTTAAATAAAACTTGGTTTGAAGCAAAGAAGATATCAATGTCTTCTTCATTGTCAGACATAATTTTATTTAATTCAGCTAAAGCCTTACCTGGAATGATGACATTTTTGTTTTCAGAAACATCTTCTAACTGCAACTTTCTTACAGCCAAGCGGTGTGAGTCAGTCGCTGTGCATATTAATTCATTTTCTTGTATAAGCCAGTTCACACCAGTTAGTACTGGGCGTGTTTCTGAGGTGGACACTGCAAAATTCGTTTGTGCAATCACGTTTTTAAGCACTTTTACCGACAATTGAATTGCGTCATCTCTAGAAACTTGAGGTAATAAAGGATATTGATCTGGATCTAAGCCACTTAAATTAAATTCAGAATGACCTGATGTAATTAATGTCTGGAATTGTTCATTTGTAGATAATTTAACATCTTTACCAGGTAATTTTTTTATAATATCAACAAAGAATCGTCCAGGAAGTACTACTGAGCCTGTTTCTGAAATATTGACAATATCTTCGCCATCTACAGTTTTAGGAATAGTGATTTCTATTGAAATTTCAGAGTCTGAACCAGTTAGTATAACTTCATGTTCTTTCGCATCGATTTTGATACCAGTTAATATAGGTAATGTTGTTCTTGGTGAAATAGCTTTTAATGTGTCATTTAATTGTGTAATAAAATAATCTCTTTTAATAGTGAATTCCATCATTAATTAAAACTCCTTCCAGTCGTTTATATATAATTATATAGGTTTTAAGTTCTTAGTAATAGTAGTAGGTGCTGTGGATTGGTGGATAAGTCGTAAAAACATAGATTTGGCGAAGTTATACACATGTTGATAACTTGTGTATGGTGTGTATGACTTTTAAACATTATCCACAAAATGAGTTTTGCTCATCTTGTCACATTAGTATATAGAAATGTAAAAAATGACAGTTATTATTAGTGCTGTTATATAACAGATTACATTTCCCAAAGTTTCCTACTTATACATTTCTTATTTCTTTTTCAAGATTCTCTACTTCTTGTTTAAAAATAGGATCTTCTTTTAAATCTTTAGATATTTTTTCATGAGCATGAATGACGGTCGTATGATCACGCCCACCAAATTCTTCACCAATTTTAGGTAATGAGAAATCTGTAAGCTCTCTAGACAAGTACATAGCTATTTGACGCGGATATGCAATTGACTTTGTACGTTTTTTTGCACTGAAATCTTCAATCCTAACATTATAGTACTGGCCTACAATTTTTTGAATATCTTGGATGGTAATCTTTTTAGATTTTGGTGCTTGAATGATATCTTTTAAAGCTTCAGCAGTTAATTCAGTTGTAATTGGTTTTCCTAATAATTGTGAATATGCAAGTAAACGTGTTAATGCACCTTCTAATTCACGAATATTAGATTGAATTTGATTTGCTATATAATTTAAAGCTTCTGGTGGAATATCTAATTTTTCTTCTTCAATTTTCTTCTGCAAAATTGCCATTCGAGTTTCATAATCTGGTGGCGTAATATCAACAATTAGCCCCCATTCAAAGCGTGAACGTAATCGGTCTTCTAATTGTGCAATTTCCTTTGGTGGTCGATCACTCGAAATAACTATTTGCTTGTTATTCTGATGCAATTCATTAAAAGTATAGAAAAATTCTTCTTGTGTTTGTACTTTATTTTGTATGAACTGAATATCATCGATTAATAAGACGTCGATATTACGATATCTTTCTCTGAAAGCTTCACCTTCGTTATCACGAATTGATTTAATAAATTCATTTGTGAATTTTTCACTTGATGTGTAAATCACTTTGGCATCTGGATTATTATCTAAAACATGATGACCAATGGCATGCATTAAATGGGTTTTTCCTAAACCAACCCCTCCATAGATAAATAATGGATTGTACGCTTTGGCTGGTGCTTCGGCTACAGCTAAACTTGCTGCATGTGGAAAGCGGTTACCAGGTCCGATTACAAAAGTGTCAAATGTGTTATGGGCATTGAATTGCTCTCTACCAAGCACATGATTATCCTCAGTTGTTTCAGTAGAAGGTTTTGTTGTTTCTTTTGGAGTAGCAGTTTCATTATTACTATAATTTGCTAATTCTTCAGTAGTAATAAAGTGAGGTTTAACTTCATAGCCTACAACATCAAATAAGATTGCTTGGATAATTTCAGCATATTGTTGATTTAACCAATTTGCATTAAAAGGAATACTCGATAATACGATAGCTTCACCATCTTTAATCGTGTAAAGCTCAGTATCTTTTAGGAAAGTTGAGTAACTTACAGCTGATAATTTTTCTTGAGCAATTTCAAGCACTTTTTCCCAAATTTCTTTTTCCGACATAAATTTACTCCATCTTTCTTAAATTTTTAAGTTATACACAAAAATAACAGCCGTGGATAACTTCTAAACACACCATGTTAATAATTATCCACAAGTTAATAACAATCGGTGGATAACTTTATCCTGCTTATTAGTTATGCACAGTATTTTTATGTAAATATCAATAAATAAATCCTTATAAAATCATGAGTTGGACGACTTATCCACACAATTATACTTTTTCAGTTCTCTATATGTCAAATACCTGTGAATATGTTGCTGAAAATAGTATAACTTTGTGTGTAATTTCTAATTATCCACAATTCTGAAAACTATAAATGTGCATAAGTGGATAACTTTTCCTTCTATAGAATATCTGTTAGTGAGTGTATCAAAACAGCTTGGGAAATAATTTATAAAGTATGTATAAGAACTGTATAAGGTATTCAAACATTGTAAACACTCATGCTTCGGACCAAACTCATGGTGATGTTATGAAATTTGATTGCTCGCATCGTGTATTTCTATCTTTAATCGATAAAAGTAAAAAAATTGAGCAGTAGTATAAAATGAACTTGCGTTATAAAAAGGATTTTGTTATATTGTAGTAGTTGCTTGAATTATGACTAGATAATCAATGAGCTAATACGAGAATTTTAATCTAAGAAACGCAAAATCTTATCTATTAAAGTGATCAGAGTCTGCATAATCTGGTATATTAGATAACTGTATAAAGATGGAGGTGTTTTGCATGGTAAAACGTACTTATCAACCAAATAAACGTAAACATAGTAAAGTTCATGGTTTCAGAAAACGCATGAGCACAAAAAATGGCCGTAAAGTTTTAGCGCGCCGTCGTCGTAAAGGCCGTAAAGTTTTATCTGCATAAGATCACTGACTCATCAGTGATCTTTTTTTTCGTTTAAATTAAGAATAAATAGAAATTTATGTTATAAGCTCAATAGAAGTTTAAATATAGCTTCAAATAAAAACGATAAATAAGCGAGTGATGTTATTGGAAAAAGCTTACCGAATTAAAAAGAATGCAGATTTTCAGAGAATATATAAAAAAGGTCATTCTGTAGCCAACAGACAATTTGTTGTATACACTTGTAATAATAAAGAAATAGACCATTTTCGCTTAGGTATTAGTGTTTCTAAAAAACTAGGTAATGCAGTGTTAAGAAACAAGATTAAAAGAGCAATACGTGAAAATTTCAAAGTACATAAGTCGCATATATTGGCCAAAGATATTATTGTAATAGCAAGACAGCCAGCTAAAGATATGACGACTTTACAAATACAGAATAGTCTTGAGCACGTACTTAAAATTGCCAAAGTTTTTAATAAAAAGATTAAGTAAGGATAGGGTAGGGGAAGGAAAACATTAACCACTCAACGCATCCCGAAGTCTTACCTCAGACAAACGTAAGACTGACCTTAGGGTTAAGACTGACCTTAGGGTTATAATAACTTACTTTAAAATGTATTCACATCGTTGAAGGAGGCGAGTAGCAATATGGATTTAGATACAATTACGAGTATTTCAACACCAATGGGTGAAGGGGCAATTGGAATTGTTCGATTGTCTGGACCGCAAGCCGTTGAAATTGCTGACAAATTATATAAAGGAAAACATCTTTTAAATGATGTTCCATCACATACGATTAATTACGGTCATATTATTGATCCAGAGTCTAAAGAAGTGGTTGAAGAAGTTATGGTGTCTGTGTTAAGAGCGCCAAAAACATTTACACGCGAAGATATTATAGAAATTAATTGTCATGGTGGTATTTTAACGATTAATAGAGTGCTGGAACTTACTATGACATATGGCGCTAGAATGGCTGAGCCAGGTGAATTTACAAAACGTGCCTTTTTAAATGGTCGTATTGATTTATCTCAAGCTGAAGCAGTTATGGACTTTATTCGCTCGAAGACAGATAGAGCTTCTAAAGTTGCGATGAATCAAATTGAAGGTCGTCTAAGTGACTTAATCAAAAAACAACGTCAATCTATATTAGAGATACTCGCTCAAGTGGAAGTGAATATTGATTATCCTGAATACGATGATGTTGAAGATGCGACTACTGAATTTCTTTTAGAGCAGTCTAAAGAAATCAAACAGGAAATTAATCGTTTATTAGATACCGGTGCGCAGGGCAAAATTATGCGTGAAGGTTTATCTACAGTTATTGTTGGTAAACCAAACGTAGGTAAATCATCGATGTTAAATAATTTAATACAAGATAATAAAGCGATTGTAACTGAGGTAGCAGGTACTACAAGAGATGTCTTAGAAGAGTACGTCAATGTTCGTGGCGTGCCATTAAGATTAGTTGATACTGCTGGTATACGCGAGACAGAAGATATAGTAGAGAAGATTGGTGTTGAACGCTCTAGAAAGGCTCTTAGCCAAGCAGACTTAATTTTATTTGTATTAAACAATAACGAAGCATTGACTCAAGAAGATTACACATTATATGAAGTGGTTAAAAATGAAGATGTAATCGTAATTGTTAATAAAATGGATTTAGAGCAAAACATAGATATTAATGAAGTTAAAGATATGATAGGTGATACGCCATTAATTCAAACTTCAATGTTAAAACAAGAAGGTATTGATGAATTAGAAATACAAATTCGAGATTTGTTCTTTGGTGGAGAAGTACAAAATCAAGATATGACTTATGTTTCTAATTCAAGACATATTTCATTATTAAAACAAGCAAGACAAACGATACAAGATGCGATTGATGCAGCAGAATCTGGTGTGCCTATGGATATGGTACAAATTGATTTAACTAGAACTTGGGAAATATTAGGAGAAATTATTGGTGAGACTGCAAGTGATGAACTCATCGATCAGTTATTCAGTCAATTCTGCTTAGGTAAATAGTAATTGAAATAGACGGAATATCGTCTTAAGAAGGCTAGTAAGATATCAAATAAGGAGGTTTATATTGTGGTTCAAGAATATGATGTAATCGTTATAGGTGCGGGACATGCAGGTGTAGAAGCAGGTTTAGCATCTGCAAGACGTGGTGCTAAAACATTAATGCTAACAATAAATTTAGATAATATTGCATTTATGCCATGTAACCCATCTGTAGGTGGACCAGCTAAAGGCATCGTTGTTCGTGAAATTGATGCTTTAGGTGGACAAATGGCAAAAACAATCGATAAAACACACATTCAAATGAGAATGTTAAATACAGGTAAAGGACCTGCTGTAAGAGCACTAAGAGCGCAAGCAGATAAAGTACTTTATCAACAAGAAATGAAACGCGTGATTGAAGATGAAGAAAATTTGCATATAATGCAAGGTATGGTAGACGAACTTATTATAGAAGATAATGAAGTTAAAGGTGTACGTACAAATATTGGTACAGAGTATTTATCTAAAGCAGTAATTATTACAACGGGAACATTTTTACGTGGTGAAATCATTTTAGGTAATATGAAGTATTCAAGTGGACCAAATCACCAATTACCATCAATCACATTATCAGACAATTTAAGAGAACTTGGTTTTGATATTGTTCGTTTTAAAACAGGTACACCACCGCGTGTAAATTCAAAAACAATTGACTATTCGAAGACTGAAATACAACCAGGTGACGATGTAGGTCGTGCATTCAGCTTTGAAACAACAGAATATATATTAGATCAATTGCCATGTTGGCTAACGTATACTAATGCTGAAACACACAAAGTTATCGATGATAATTTACATCTATCTGCAATGTATTCAGGGATGATTAAAGGAACCGGGCCACGTTATTGCCCTTCAATTGAAGATAAATTTGTTCGATTTAATGATAAGCCGCGACATCAACTTTTCTTAGAGCCTGAAGGTCGTAATACAAATGAAGTATATGTGCAAGGATTGTCTACAAGTCTTCCTGAACATGTGCAACGTCAAATGTTAGAGACGATACCAGGTCTTGAAAAAGCAGATATGATGCGTGCCGGCTACGCAATTGAATATGATGCGATTGTGCCAACGCAGTTATGGCCTACACTTGAAACGAAAATGATTAAAAACTTATATACTGCAGGTCAAATTAATGGTACATCTGGTTATGAAGAAGCAGCAGGACAAGGATTGATGGCAGGTATTAACGCTGCAGGTAAAGTGTTAAACACAGGCGAAAAGATATTAAGTCGTTCAGATGCATATATTGGTGTCTTAATCGATGATCTTGTAACTAAAGGTACTAATGAACCTTATCGTTTACTAACATCACGTGCAGAATATCGTTTGTTACTACGTCATGATAATGCTGATTTGAGATTGACGGATATGGGATATGAACTTGGTATGATTTCTGAAGAACGATATGCACGTTTTAATGAAAAACGTCAGCAAATTGATGCGGAAATTAAGCGTTTATCAGATATTCGTATTAAACCAAACGAACATACGCAAGCGATTATCGAACAACATGGTGGTTCTCGCTTAAAAGATGGTATTTTAGCTATCGATTTATTACGCAGACCTGAAATGACTTACGATATAATTTTAGAAATTTTAGAAGAAGAACATCAATTGAATGCAGATGTTGAAGAACAAGTAGAAATACAAACAAAATATGAAGGTTATATCAATAAATCACTACAACAAGTTGAGAAAGTTAAGCGTATGGAAGAGAAGAAAATTCCAGAAGACTTAGATTATAGTAAGATTGATAGTTTGGCGACTGAAGCGCGAGAAAAATTATCAGAAGTAAAACCTTTAAATATTGCACAAGCTTCTAGAATATCAGGGGTAAATCCAGCAGACATATCTATATTATTGATTTACTTAGAACAAGGTAAACTCCAAAGGGTGAGTGACTAATGACTGTAGAATGGTTAGCAGAACAATTAAAAGAACATAATATTGAATTAACTGAGACTCAAAAACAACAGTTTCAAACATATTATCGTTTACTTGTTGAATGGAATGAAAAGATGAATTTGACAAGTATTACAGATGAACACGATGTATATTTGAAACATTTTTATGATTCCATTGCACCTAGTTTTTATTTTGATTTTAATCAGCCTATAAGTATATGTGATGTAGGCGCTGGAGCTGGTTTTCCAAGTATTCCGTTAAAAATAATGTTTCCGCAGTTAAAAGTGACGATTGTTGATTCATTAAATAAGCGTATTCAATTTTTAAACCATTTAGCGTCAGAATTACAATTACAGGATGTCAGCTTTATACACGATAGAGCAGAAACATTTGGTAAGGGTGTCTACAGGGAGTCTTATGATGTTGTTACTGCAAGAGCAGTAGCTAGATTATCCGTGTTGAGTGAATTGTGTTTACCGCTAATTAAAAAAGGTGGACAGTTTGTTGCATTAAAATCTTCAAAAGGTGAAGAAGAATTAGAAGAAGCAAAATTTGCAATTAGTGTGTTAGGTGGTAACGTTACAGAAACACATACCTTTAAATTGCCAGAAGATGCTGGAGAGCGCCAGATGTTCATTATTGATAAAAAAAGACAGACGCCGAAAAAGTACCCAAGAAAACCAGGGACGCCTAATAAGACTCCTTTACTTGAAAAATAATGCATAATCCTTTACAACTAACATAAAAGGAGCGAATGGATAATGAAAAAACCTTTTTCAAAATTATTTGGTTTGAAAAACAAAGATGACATCATTGGACATATTGAGGAAGATCGCAATAGTAATGTTGAATCCATTCAAATTGAACGTATCGTTCCCAACCGTTATCAACCAAGACAGGTGTTTGAACCAAATAAAATTAAAGAACTTGCTGAATCAATACATGAACATGGTTTACTACAACCTATTGTTGTAAGACCGATTGAAGAAGATATGTTTGAAATTATTGCTGGAGAGCGCCGATTTAGAGCAATACAATCACTAAATTTACCTCAAGCAGACGTTATTATTCGTGATATGGATGATGAAGAGACGGCTGTTGTTGCATTAATTGAGAATATTCAAAGAGAAAATTTGTCTGTTGTTGAAGAAGCGGAAGCCTATAAGAAATTATTGGAAATTGGTGATACAACGCAAAGTGAATTGGCAAAAAGTTTAGGTAAAAGTCAAAGCTTTATTGCAAATAAGTTGCGTTTATTGAAGTTGGCGCCGAAAGTACTACTTCGCTTAAGAGAAGGTAAAATTACTGAACGCCATGCGAGAGCGGTATTATCATTGTCTGATAGTGAACAAGAAGCGTTGATTGAGCAAGTCATTGCACAAAAACTAAATGTGAAACAGACTGAAGATAGAGTACGCCAAAAAACGGGGCCCGAAAAAGTCAAAGCACAAAACCTTCGCTTTGCACAAGATGTCACTCAAGCACGAGATGAGGTAGGCAAAAGTATCCAAGCGATTCAACAAACAGGACTACATGTTGAGCATAAAGACAAAGATCATGAAGATTATTATGAAATAAAAATTCGAATATATAAACGTTAGTAGTAGGATGTCGTATACATGATGACTAACACATAAAAGACAAAGCTAAGATCATAACAGCTTTGTCTTTTTTTGTTTTACGTGAAACATAAAAATTTATATTTATATGTTGATCAGGCTGGTACATAAATCAATGTTCTATGCTCTACGAAGTTATATTGGCAGTAGTTGACTGAACGAAAATGCGCTTGTAACAAGCTTTTTTCAATTCTAGTCAACCTTGCTGGGGTGGGACGACGAAATAAATTTTGCGAAAATATCATTTCTGTCCCACTCCCTAATTTGAGCTGGATATACCTTCATTTGAACCCTTTATTGCTAGTTTATGAAAGTATCATGAAAGCTTTATGAACATCGCTTGAGTTGCCTTTACAGTAGAAAATTTAAGTTTTACACTTTGTGTGAATGATACGTTTTGTATTGAATTAATTATAGAAAGGTACGTTGAAGATGTTTTCAATTGGAAGTGCAATTCTTCATTTTGTCATTGGTGGTATCGCTGTTGCATTAGCTTCAATTATTGCTGATAAGGTAGGTGGTAAGTTAGGAGGTATTATAGCTACTATGCCGGCAGTCTTTCTTGCGGCTATTATCGCATTAGCTTTAGATCATCGTGGTACGCAATTAGTGGAGATGTCGATGAATCTTAGTACTGGAGCAATTGTCGGTATTCTGTCTTGTATATTAACTGTATTTTTGACATCTCTCTATATTAAGCATAAAGGTTATCGGAAAGGCGCAATATTCACAGTTGTTTGTTGGTTTGTTATTTCCCTCGCAATATTCAGTATTAGACATTTATAGTTTGGAAAATGCGTGATAATTAGTTGTATTCAGTTATTAAGTAATAAATTTTTGGAGGCAGAACATCATGAAATTAACATTAATGAAATTTTTTGTGGGGGGATTTGCAGTATTATTAAGTTATATTGTATCTGTAACACTACCTTGGAAAGAATTTGGCGGTATATTTGCAACGTTTCCGGCAGTATTTTTAGTGTCTATGTTTATTACAGGTATGCAATATGGTGATAAAGTCGCTGTGCATGTAAGTCGTGGCGCAGTGTTTGGTATGACAGGGGTATTAGTTTGTATTTTAGTTACATGGATGATGTTACATATGACGCACATGTGGTTGATTAGCATTATTGTTGGTTTCCTAAGCTGGTTCATCAGTGCAGTATGTATTTTTGAAGCGGTAGAATTTATAGCACAAAAAAGATTAGAAAAGCATAGTTGGAAAGCTGGAAAATCGAATAGTAAATAGTGTGAACGTAATCTCTTAACTAGGACTAACTTTGCAAGCATTGAATAGCATGGAAAAGTTGCATCATTAATAAGTGAAATTCAAGTTGGCATTGAGAAAATTACAAGCGCGTAATTATACAGGTCTGTCTTAAGGGAGTCTTCGAACCCCGATGTTGTCGTATGTCAAAACATTTAGTCAATCATAAAGGTGACTTTAACTAAGTTTATCTGATAGTCTGATTGTAATGATTGTACTAATTGACTGGAGGCGTATGTAATTGAATCTGAGTAAACAAATTAAAAAGTATAGGGAACGAGATGGTTATTCACAAGAATATCTTGCTGAAAAGTTATATGTATCTAGGCAGAGTATTTCTAATTGGGAAAATGACAAAAGCTTACCAGACATACATAACTTATTAATGATGTGCGAATTGTTCAATGTAACTTTAGATGATTTAGTAAAAGGGACTATTCCATTTGTACCTGATATTAAAGTGCAACGAAGTCTTAACTTATGGACATATGTGATGCTTATTTTCATGACATTAGCTGCAATTTTAATGGGACCTTTAGTTGTTTATTGGAATTGGACTTGGGGTATAACGGTGGCAATCATTTTGGGAATAGGTTTTTATGCATCTATGAAAATAGAAGATTTAAAAAAAGTGCATAAAATGGACAACTACGATCGAATTGTTGCTTTTATGAATGGAAAAGATCCTAGTGAAGTACAAACGACTAAAGCTAGAAATACGATGACAAATGCGCTTTCTATTATATCAGCAATTGGTATACTCAGCCTCATAATTTTCCTTAGTGTGTATATGGCAAATAAGTTTTTATAAATCATCATCGTATTGTCTCATATTATCCAAAATAGCATAAAAAAATACCAACAAGATTTAGAACCTTGTTGGTAATCAAAGCGATTCATTTATAATGAGTCGTTTTATTTTGTAAGATTAAACAGTTTGTACGTTAACTGCTTGGTCTCCACGTTGACCTTCAGTGATTTCGAAAGTAACTTTTTGACCTTCTTCTAAAGTTTTGTAGCCATCGCTAGCGATACCTGAGAAATGTACGAATACGTCTCCGCCATTTTCTTGTTCGATGAAACCAAAACCTTTTTCTGCGTTAAACCATTTTACTGTACCGTTATTCATATAGAAAACCTCCATGTGCTTTTGCACTTAATATTTGTAACAAATTCATAACTAAAAAAGAGGATATTCTAAACAAATACACTACAATTTAATTCACGAGCTTTTATTACGTAAGACCAACTATACGCTCATATTGGCATAATGTACAGTGTTTTTTGAAAATAAATTTAAAAAGATTTTTAAAAACCTTAGAAACGTTGATTTAAAGGGGTTTATAAAAATAAAAAATTGTAGTCTTTTATGGTGTTTGCTAGTTTTCAAAGTGACATAACGTTTAAACATGACGATTTTATAAGCAATTCATAAAAAACAAGCAGCGATAAATGCTACTTGTTGATATTAAAATCTGACTTGAAAGGTCATAGCAATGTTATATGCCGATGGAATGTGCTTATTTACCTTTTTCTTCACGACGTTTTAAATAATAAGCGCCACCTAATAAACCAGCTGGAATACCTATAATTGGTGTTGTAACTACGCTTAAGACAATAACAATCATTGCTAAAGCAATCACGTTATACCAAGTTACAGTCAAATTTTTCAAATCCTCGTATGATTGTTTTACTAATTCTCTAAATTTCATGATTCAATCTCTCCTTTTTATAAATCAGTTAATAGTTATACTGCATTGCTTAAAATCAAAATCTCAATGAAGCATCTTTTAATCGTAAGTGTTAAATGGTTTTCTTAATCAATTTGTTTGAATGTACAAAAGCAATTAAAGCAAAAGTAATGTAAATGAGGGTGTATACAACAATTACTACAATAACCGGCATGAAGGAAATATTACCCATCAATTTCATAAATGCTATTGCGGCGAATACTGCATGTAATATAGCAATCAATAATGGTAAACCGAAGTTGAAAGTAATTTTTAATAATAATCCCTTAAGCATATCTGTATGCGTAAAGCCTATGCGTTTTAATATTCTGAAGTTACTTAGTTCATCCTCAGTTTCATCCATTTGTTTAATATAAATAATACATCCAGCTGCTACTAAAAATGCTAATCCTAAAAATGATGTAACAAATATTAGAATACCGTTAGTAGCATCGACCTCTTTTTTCATTTCATCATAAGTGATGACTTTGTCTCCAAACTGTTTTGCAATTGCTTGAGCTTTTTCCTTTTGTGATGTTTGTTTAATATCATATCCATAAAAAGTATGAACGTTATTTTGTGTTTTCAACTGCTGATACTTTTCAGGACTTACTTCGACGACAGGTGAGTTGAAGCTTAGATTTAAAGGATAAACCCTACCTTTGTCTTCTTGTGTAACACGGAAAGTTTCATTCTTAGTTCCTTTTACTACTAAATCTTTGTTTAAATGGATATTAATAATGTTAGGAAGTGATTTTGTATTTGTAATGATGGCATTGTTGCCTGTTACCTTGTTATTTGCACTTAATATTGAATTCGTGCGACCTGAATCACTACCATTTTCCAAAGTAATAACCTGATCTTTAACATTATCTACAGTAATAGTTTCGTAAGCATTTTTAGAAAATGTAATTTGTTGTTGGCTTAGTTTAGTTTCAAATTGTTTAGCATCTTGAGTAGCGACCACGTTAAATTCATTTGGTGCCATAGATGTAAGGGTTTGATCTGTATTTGATTTAGATAATGCCGCGAAACACAATACAGTTACTGTAACTGCAGAAATAATTGCAATGATAGTTAAAGACATCGCATTTTTCTTCATTCGGTACATAATAGACGATGTAAATACAACATCTGTAATAGATACGCGTCCATTTTTAGATTTTTTCAAAGTTTTAAAAATTAGTGACACGGAACTTCTGAAGAATAAATAGGCGCCTACTACCGTTAAAAATAAAATGATAAACGGTGATGTCATAGCCATAGTTAGTGCTTTAAATGTTCCAAACATTTCTGTCGCCATATAATAGCCTAGTGCAATCATAGCAATACCTAATACGCCTGAAATAACCTCTGCAGTCGTTACTTTAGCAGTTGTGGCATCAGTTTTAATTGAATCTTTCATCATTGATAAGATACTACGTCTTTTTAGAAATAAAGCACTTTGAAATAAAATCAGTACATACGCAATAATTAGCATGAAAATAGTTAAAACAAGGGCCATAGGTTCGAAATGTATCGATAAGTTAATCGATAACGACATCAATTTAGATACTATGGAAAGCAATAATTGTGCACCTGCAATGCCACATAATACACCGACAACACCTGTGATTAAAAATACAATCATTTGTTCAAGTGCTAACATTTTCAAAATGTTTTGTCGTGTTAAACCAATCAACTGAAATAGCGCAAATTCACGTGTACGGCGTTTCACGAATAAATGATTGGCATACATTAAAAAGATGACAATAATGATAAATAAAAATATTGATCCGACTAAAGCACCTTTCTTAATGATGGCCATCGAGTCGTCATTATTTACACCTTTAGTAAACTGTAAGGTTGTAAAACTGAAATATAAGACGATGCTAAAAAATAATGAAAATAAATACATTGCATAATGTTTTAAGTTTTGTCGTAAGTTTTTGAAAACGATATGGTTAAATGTCATTTGAGACACCACCTAATACTGATTGAAGATGTACAATGTCTTCATAAAAGGCCTGTTTAGAACGTCCTTCCTGATAAAGTTGTGTATGAATTTGGCCATCTTTTAGCATGATGACACGTTCTGCAAAACTTGCTGCAACCGGATCATGTGTAACCATGACAATAGTTGTATCAAACGATTTATTCATTTCTTCCAAACGTTGTAATAGGTCATTTGCACTTTTCGAGTCGAGTGCGCCTGTTGGCTCATCTGCAAATATGATTTGTGGTTTGTGAACAAATGCTCTCGCTGCTGCAGTTCTTTGTTGTTGACCACCAGATAATTCGCTAGGGTATTTATTTCCTAGGTCATAAATACCTAATGCTGTAGTAATCGCTTTATAATTTTCTTCCATTGTTGCTTTCGACATTTTTTGAACAGATAAAGGTAACATAATGTTTTCTTTGACAGTTAATGTCGGCAGAATACTGTAATCTTGGAAGATGAAACCTAATGATTCTTTACGGAATTTGGCAAGTGCTTTTTGATTAAGTTTATTAAGCTCTTGTCCGTTAGCAATCACGCTACCGCTAGAAATTTGGTCAATTGAACTTAGTACATTTAATAAGGTTGTCTTACCTGATCCAGAAGGCCCCATAATCGCAACGAATTCGCCTTTTTGTATGTCAAAGTTAATATCTTTAAGTGCTTGAAATGTGTGCTTTTTACCGTATGTTTTTGAAACATGTTGCACTGATAATATTGTCATAGTCTCACTCCTTTTGTATTTAATTTCATTTTAAATAATGTTTGGAGTAGTAGCCTTTATCTAAACTTACAATTCAATGAATGAACCTTACAGAGTTGAAAGCTATCGCTACTTAGTAGATTTTTGAGTGAGGATACAGATTAATCGTACATATTAGACAAAAGCAATGGTGCTTTCTAAGTGATGATGTTTGTGTAAATTGAGAAAAGGGAATTTAATTATTGTATAATAAATTTTTTGTAAAAATTAAAAGAGGGCTTTATTTGAAAGGAATTGATTGTTATGGAAAAAGGAAATCAAGGTATTAAATGGTCTAGTTTAATAATGGGTGTATTATTATTAATGTTGGCAGTCGTTATTTTTACATTTCCAATTGAAAATTTTTATGCTATTACCTGGTTGATTGGACTGTTTGTATTAATTAACGGTGTGATTCAAATCATTTACCGTAGAAAAGCAAAAGCTTTAGTAGGTGGTAACCAAAATTGGATTCTGTTTATGGGGATTGTAGATATTCTCTTTGGTCTTATTGTCATTTTTAATGTTGGCGCTAGCTCGGCATTTTTTATCTACATGTTTGCATTCTGGTTCATTTTTAGTTCTATTGCAGGATTATTTACGTTTACGGGTAGTGGTAGCTTAAAACTAATTTCAGTGATTTTTAATTTATTAGGTATTGTTTTCGGTGTCATTTTATTATTTAATCCATTAATGGGTATCGTCTTTATTTCGACGATGATTGCTATTGCATTTGTATTCGTAGGTGTCATTTATGTTGTAGATGCACTTGCTTAAGTAAAATGAAGCGGTTCAAAAGAAGGGTGTGACATGAAGTTTGTGTCATATCCTTTTTGTTGTGTTTATGAAGCATAAAAAAGGGGCGCTACCTACAATAAGTAAGATACGCCCATATTTTTATATTTTACTATTATTGTTTTTCAATACGATTAATAGTTACATTTAGTCCAAAATATTTTTCTAAAAAATGTTTATAGTTATCTTTAGTGACATCAAATTTTTCTGAGCTACCATTCCTTGTTAAAGTTAAATGATTTTCAGACATTGTAGCACGGCCAAATGATTGTGGCATTGTAATTAATAAATGCTGTACAAATATTGAATCTGGATGCGTTTGATTATATTCGATGTTGCTATTAAAATCTTCTATTTGTTTAGGTTTGAATTCAGCTTCATATTTTGTATGCCAATGATCATTTTCGAATTTTTGAACATAGAAAATATCCTTGTCTTCGTTGTTAAAAATAGCGCGGAATGTACCACTGATATCAGTAATTGGTTGTGTATGCTCAGATGAAGTAATAGGAATGGCATGTAGAGGTAAGTCTCCAAAGCCAACATCAGTTACATAGAATACATCATTTATAGAAACAACAAGTGAAGCATGTGAACCGTTCAGACTACGACCGCCACCGGGTGTGTGAATAGTAGCTGACATTAATTCAGGATTAAATCCTTTTTGTTGTAAATATGCTTTGAAAAATGTATTTAACTCATAACAAAAACCACCACGTTTATCATGAACAATTTTATTAAAAAGTGCATCGATATTTATAGATATCGGCTTACTATTTTGAACATCAATATTTTCAAAAGGTACAGTTAACATAAAACGTGTTGCATAATAATTTAATGCTTCAATACTCGGTCGATTATAACGAGATGAATCAATTTGTAAATAATTCTCTAACTTCGCAATATTCATAAGCATAGCGCCTCCTGTATTAAAGATTATAATTAAATTTTAAACAGAAATGCTGAAATTTTAAATTCGAAAGCATTGAATTTTGGATAAATACATTTTAAATAGAAAAATACGCTCTCAAAATGAAGTCATCTCTAAAAGAAACGATTTAAAGATGACTACTGAGAGCGTAGCATAATGGAAGAAGTGTGCAGGGTGTCTAAAAATGCAACAATACAAAGGTAGTTGCAAGACAAGTTACTTTATTTAGACCATTTGTGTTCTATGCGACCAAACTTCCAAATTAAACTTGAAATAAGCCAAGTAATTAAAAATAATGCAACTAAAATATAGCCTAAATAATCAAATTCGATCGAACCAATGAATGCCCAAAACGCACCATGTAAATCTAGCTTATCAGCAAGAATTTGTAGCAATTCAATCATCCCAATCACTAATGCTGCCATGACTGATATCGCAGTAATCGTTATATTGTAATAGATTTTGCGAATAGGATTGAAGAATGCCCAATTATAGGCATACTTCATTACAACACCATCTAATGTATCCAATAAACTCATACCTGATGCGAATAAAATTGGTAAAGATAAGATTCCGATAAATGAAATGGCTTGTTGTGATGCGCCTGAAGAAAGAGCGAGTAACGCAATTTCACTAGCTGTATCAAAACCAAGTCCAAATAAAAAGCCAAGTGGCAATACGTGCCAACTACGCGTGATTAACTTGAAATAAGGTCCTACAAATCGAGAAACAAATCCTCTAGATTCAAGTAATACATCGACTTCAGCTTCTTCAATGTGTTCACGACGTAATTTAGCGAACAAGTTAATTAAAGAGATTAAAATAATTAGATTCAACACACCGATAAGCACTAAAAAGAAACCTGAAACTAGTGTACCAATCGTTCCACCAATATCTTGGAAATGTGGTAATTCATCTTTAGCCCATTTTACAGATATCCCTAAAAAAACAGCCATTAAAAATACAACAGATGAATGTCCAATTGAAAAATAGAAACCCACACCAGATGGATCTTTGCGTTGTTGTAATAATTTACGAACGGTATTGTCTATCGCGGCGATATGATCTGCATCAAATGCATGACGCAAACCTAATGTGTATGCAAGAATCCCCATACCAAATAAGATATGATGGTCTTTTCCAGCAATCCATAAAAAACTAAACCCAATAACGTGTAACAAAATGACAATAGCTATGTATGGTAACCAGCTTAAGCGCTCATTTTTAAAAACAGTCAAAATATATCCTTCTTTCATAACATGATATTTAATCATACTGTATGTTCAATGTGCACTCTAGTAAAAAGCATTCATATAACAAAAATATTATGCAAAATTATTTGTTTTATTAACATATATATGTAATTACGATAGTTTTTAGCGTTATAGATTATGAGTCATTAAGCAACAACAATGTAAGATGTCACTTTGCTTAACTTGGCATCCTTTTTATGATTTTCAAATTCAAAAAAATGAGCAAAATGAATCTCTTTACCAGTTTTTAATATTTCAATACCATGCATGGAACCTAAGCACCCATGTGTGATGTTGGAGTGGATATTGAGACTAGCAACCTGATTGTAATAGTTAGATAGTTCTTGAATTAAAATTTGAGGTCCATAAATGTCAAAGTGTCCAGGCACAGACCAAATAAATTCTGTTGTAACCAGTGAACGTAATAATTCAATATCTAATGCTGCTGTAGCAACTATAAAATCTATCATTTGTTGACGTTTAGGCGCATGATTGCATGACACATCTCCTGTTAACTTAAAAGGTAATGATGACTGAACTTCCGTTTTAAAATGTAGTTGGTGCTGAAATAAAGCTTGTTCCAATATTGATATAGCTTTAGGACCAACGCCATGCATCTCCATTAGAGATGACTTCGTATATTGTGATACTGCTTCTAATGTGTATATACCTTGTGAATTTAGCGCGCGTGTTGCAGGCTTTCCAATTTTAGGTAAAGTCATTTGTATCCATCCTTTATGTTGTATGGTAGTCTTTCTGGCAATATACCCTGATTTGTACAGAATTATTTATAAAATTAATATTGTTTAGTGGTTGGTGAATAAATGTGGGAAATATAAACAAAATGATATCTTTATCGAAATATTATTAGTAAAATCGTTATATTAGCATAACCAAGTGAGCGTAACATGTTAAAAATTTGGGAGAGTAAGGAGGTATGTAAGTGAATATAGAATATAAAAAAGGTATATTTTTAGCACTCAGTGCATACATTCTGTGGGGAATACTACCTATATATTGGCAGTTCGTTGATGCAATAGGCGCATTTGAAATTTTAGCCTTTCGTATTATATTTTCAGCAATATTCATGATATTCATACTCGCGGTTGGACAAAAACAACGCAATGCATTTCAACGAGATATGAATCAATTGTTAGGCAAGCCCATTCAGCTATTAGCGATTGTCGTAGCAGGCTATGTCATTACATTAAATTGGGGTACATTTATTTGGGCTGTAACGAACGGTCACGTCCTACAAACAAGTTTAGGTTATTATATAAATCCACTTGTTAGCATTTTGCTCGCACTTATCTTTTTAAAAGAAAGATTCAATAAATTTGAATGGCTAGCCATTTTATTCGCATTCATCGGTGTATTATATATGACGCTCAAGATTGGAGAATTCCCAATCGTTTCTATTATATTAGCGTTATCCTTTGGTACATATGGATTATTGAAAAAAGTAGTACATATTGATGCCATCAGCAGTATTACGATTGAATGTATTGTTACAGCACCTGCTGGACTAATATACGTTATTTATTTATGGCAGCAACATCAGATGTCATTTGGATTGAACATGTCATCATTTTGGTTGTTATTTTCTGGTGCTATTACGGCAATACCACTAATCCTATTCTCAGCCGGGGCAAAACGTATTCCACTTTCGCTAATAGGATTTATTCAATACGTTGGACCAACAATAATGTTTGTACTCGGCATATTTGTTTTCAAAGAGCCTTTTAGTATAGATCAATTAATTACGTTTATATTTATTTGGACAGGTATTGTGTTATATAGTCTTTCTCAATACATTAAATTGAAGAAACATCCGGTCGCAAAAACCCTATAAAATACGAGGAAAGATAATTATACGTGTTTTCAATATCCTTTGTGTCATGATAAGGTGAGACTGAGGTATGTGTGCAGTAACAGTGACAGCTGTATAAATTTAAAACATTGAATATGAAATAAATCACTTTCGTTGAATTCGCACTTAAAATGAATTTAAACGAAGGTGTTTTTTTATTTCATGATTTATGAGGGCATACGTAATGTTGATCAATGAAACGGAATAGTATAGAAATGTATTTTATGTGATGTTACGTAATGACTTAAATCTTTATACAAATTTTCAGTGAAGCACGCAATGATTTAAAGGATAAACGTATTTTAAAAAGGGAGTCTTGATTTAGCAAAGGTTGATTTTAAATACAAATTAAAAAGCGCCCAAATCAATGAGATTCGAGCACTAATTTAAATATTTTAAAATATACCAATTACTTTCATCCAAAGTGATCCTAAACCAATCCAGATAATAAAGTAGACGAAACCTAAGATCAAGTTCATTGTCCACCAACGTTTTTGAGTCACGTAACCTGAAGAGAATAGAATCGGCGCTGGACCACTACTATAGTGTGTTGTTGAAGCTAATAGGTTACCGAAGAAACCTAACATTAATGCACTGAATAATGGTGGTGCACCGGCTGCGATGGCAACGCCTAGTAATGCTGCATACATCGCACTGATATGTGCTGTAGAACTTGCAAATAAGTAATGTGAATAGAAGTAGAACAATATTAAAATGACCAGTACTATAGGCCAGCTTAAGCCACCAAGACTTGTAGCAATGGATTTACTTAACCAAGGAATAAATCCAAGCTTGTTTAATTGGTCGGCCATTAACACTAATACTGAGAACCATACTAATGTGTTCCAAGCACCTGTTTCGTTTAAAATGTCTTGCCATGTTAAGACACCTGTCAATAATAACAATGCTAGCGCAATAAAGGCCGTTAAAGTTGCATCAATATGAATGAAACTTCCGACAATCCATAATGTTAGAGCAATGACAAAAATACCAATCATAAATTTTTCAGCTAAAGCGATTTTACCCATAGTCGCTAATTCATTTTCAGCCCAACTCTTAGCATTTGGTGTTTCTTTAACAGTTGGTGGATAAATTTTATAAATAATAAAAGGTACAACAATTAAGGAAACAAGTCCAGGAACTAAAGCAGCTAGGAACCAATTCATCCATGTAATGTGAACATTAGATGTGCTAGATGCTAAATTTTGTGCAAGGGGGTTACCGGCCATTGCAGTTAAAAACATAGCCGCAGTAATTAAATTACCTTGGAATTCTGTGAAAACAAGAAATGCACCCATTTTGCGTGCTGATCCGTCTTTCGGTTTCGAACCAA
Source organism: Staphylococcus sp. FSL W8-0056 (assembly GCF_037963075.1). Classification (NCBI taxonomy): domain Bacteria; kingdom Bacillati; phylum Bacillota; class Bacilli; order Caryophanales; family Staphylococcaceae; genus Staphylococcus; species Staphylococcus sp. FSL W8-0056. The sequence goes on along the minus strand of NZ_CP150142.1, from coordinate 2,467,485 downwards.
ATGATTCAGAAAGTGATTTGATAATTGGGAACATGATTCCACCAGCACGCGCGGTATTACTCGGTGTAGCAGGCGCTAGAATTAAATCTACACCGACGATAGAATATGCTAAGCCTAATGTTTTTTTACCAAATAATTTGACGAAATGAAGTGCGATCCGTCTACCAAGACCTGTTTTCACAAATCCTCTCGAAATGAAAAATGCCATAGCAATTAACCAAATGCTATTATTACCAAAACCAGCGACAGCCGTTTTCATGTCAACAATGCCAACGAGTACCATGATTGTAAATCCAATTATAGAGACGGCCCCAATTGGCATCGGTTGTGTAATACAAGCAATGATTGTCGCGACGAATATTGCGAACATATACCATGCTGTTGGATCCACAGCATCCGGTTTAAAAGGTGTAAGTGCCCAAATAAGGAGACCTACAACGATAGGGAGTATAAACTTACGATATTTAACCGTGTTTTCCATGTTAAAACGTCCTTCTTTCTATGTTTTATACATATTTCAATTTAAGAATAAAGCTAACTACAAAAGATGTACAGTAATAATTAAATATAAAATTAAATTAACGAAATCATTAATATAATTATTTTTCGAGAAGCGGTGAAGAACTGGTATAGATGGTGTTTATTAAATTCAAAAAAGTGGCCTTTTAAACAAATAAAAAACCCGTTAACGTGTTGTTAACGGTTAATAAGCACATATTTATTTTAAATTTTTTAATATACGAGACATCTCTTCAATTTTACCAGCATGAAGTGGGATGTGAATGGCATTTAATACTAATAACTCTTCTAAGTTATTACAACCAACAATTGGTTGTTTCAATTCAATTGCTAAATCATCTTCAGTTAGATTTCGTGCACGTTCAGGTAATGTTTGGAGACCTTCTAAAATCTTTTCAATACTCGGTACTTCATCCTTCCATTCATCTGGAGACGAACCATTTCCGAATAAAGGTCTATAGATATTTAAATCAATATTCTCTTTACCAGCAACAGCTAAGGCCGATTCAAAAATTGTTAATACATGCCCAAATTGCCAATGAATGGTATTAGAAAAAGGCTCATGATAATCATCAAGTACCTTTTCAACTTTCCAAGCATCATACACATTTACTAAATATCCTAACCCCATATCAATGACATCAAATACTGTTTTTGTAGTCATTATTAATTCCTCCCCCATAAATAAAACATACTTCCGTAAGTATTACCCTATTAACAAAGTTGTTAGTCATTTAAGGAATGTGTACAACAACTACCTTACAATAAAAGATAGTTGACGAAAAGTTCTCAATGTACTATCTTATTATGTAAGATAGTAGGTGATTAAAATGTCAGTGTCAGATCAGATTATGAAAGGTCTCTTAGATGGGGCGATATTAGGTCTCATTGCCCAAGGCGAAACGTATGGATATGAAATTATGACGAAACTTAAGAATCAAGAGTTTCCAGAGATAAGTGAGGGTAGTATTTATCCAGTTTTAATGCGTTTAAACAAAAAAGGATACGTTGATACGACAATAAAAAAATCTAGTAATGGCGGCCCGAGGCGGAAATACTATACGATTACCGATTCAGGTTTAAAGGAACTAAAAGTATTTAAATCAAAATGGCAAGCTTTGAATAAAGGGATGATTAACTTGTTTGGAGGGGAAAACGATGTTAACTAAACAATCTCAAGATTTTTTAGAAAAATTACGTGTTGAATTGTTATTTAGAGGTAAGACTGAAGCAGAAGTAGAAGAGTTATTGGAAGAGCTCGAAGATCATTTAACTATGGCTGAAAAAAATAACGAAGATACAAGTTCAATTATTAATACACCGATTAAGTCAATGGCTGATCAATTATCACCTGAGATAAGTCTTACTACCGGTTTGTATAAATATATTACTTTGTACTTCTCTTTTATATTAGCAGTCATTATAATTCCTAGGTTTTTAGATTTGGGTACATTTGATGTGACAATTGCATTTTTACTTTATATAGCTAGTATCGTTATTTTAGGTGTTGTCATTGGTATGCTGATTCTACGCAATACATTAGTCCGATTTGGTGACCAAAAAATAACGTATGTTATAAATGTGACTTATGGAATTGTCGTATTTTTATGGATGATTTTTGGTGGTTTGATTATTAAAAAATATCCTATCTATAGTTTCTTTGAGTTAAGTGACAAACAGAGTTTCATCGTTGGGTTAGTACTTTTAATTGCGCTTATTGTAATTTGTATTTTAATTAAACAGAAAATTTATGCGCTCATCGTGTTGGTAATTTCATTGCCAAGTTTGATAGCAAGGATAGCAGCTATCTTTAGTAAAGAACCAGACACTTTTAATTTAGTTTCAGTAAGTATACTCATCATTCTAAATATAGCATTTATTATTTATACATTTGTAAATTTTAGGAAGTTAAAAAAAGAAGACTAAACAATGTCGTTTAGCTAAAATACATCATTATAGTAAAACTGTATACCAATCATCCAAAAGCACCCTAAAGTTAGACTTAAACTAACAAATTAGGGTGCTTTTGTTTGTGCATTTATAACTATTCCGTTGTGCCTAGAGCTATACGTAAATCCTCATCATTAGAAATAGCTTCAATGGCTGCAGTCAAACCTGCAACTATCTTTTCTAATGGCATAGATGGTGTATCGGGTTTACCAATGACCTGCTCTGGTATGTATGGCACATGAATAAATCCGAATCGTAGGTGAGGGTAATGCTTATCTTGTAAATAACCTAAGTGATAAAGCACGTGATTACATACATACGTACCTGCGCTATTTGAAAGTGCTCCAGGAAGTCCTTGATTAATAATACTTTGAGTCATTGCTTTAACTGGTAAATTTGAAAAATAAGCTGGCGCACCGTCTAAGTGAATGGCTTGATCAATAGGTTGAAAATCATCATTATCTGGAATACGTGCATCATCAATATTAATGGCGACACGTTCTGGGGTAATGGCATTTCTACCACCAGCTTGTCCTATAGCTAGTACAACATCATAATGATTAGATGCCAACGTTTTATTTATAATATTATCTACTTTCTTAAAAGAGGTTGGTAGTTTTAATTTATCGATTGTATGTGTGCCAATAATATCTTCTAGTTGAGTCACAGCTTCCCATGAGGGATTGATATTTTGATTGTCAAAAGGCGCAAACCCTGTTACTAAAATGTGCATTTTAAGACACCCCGCAGTATTAAAATTTAATTTAGTATAACACGCGCATAATTAAAAACATATCAGGTTATGTATGCGCATAAAAAACAGCCTTGAAAAACCTTTATAAATCGGATTTTCAAAGCGTGTTTTGAAAGGTATTTAATTAAAACTAAGCATGTTGATGTAAATCATCAAAGTTTGTTAAACGTTGTTGCCACTCATTATCACTAATATTATTTGCTTGAACATAACGATTACGCTCATGTTTAGCACATTCATAAGAGCATGCACCTAAATATTTAGTTTCGTTTTCTTCAGAAACTAATATTTGTTTATTACATTCTGGGTTAGCGCAATTAATATAACGTTCACATGGTTTGCCATCAAACCAATCCTTACCAATAATTGTTTTTTCAACTTGGTTGATATCAACACTGATACGATCATCAAATACATACATTTTACCGTCCCAATATTGACCTTTTGTTTCAGGGTCTTTACCATATGTAGCTATACCGCCGTGAAGCTGCGCTACATCTTCGAAACCTTCTTTTAAAAGCCATCCAGAAAATTTTTCACATCGAATGCCACCTGTACAGTACGTAACCACTTTTTTATCTGTAAATAACGCTTTATTCTCTTTAATCCAGTCAGGTAAATCTCTAAAGCGTGTGATGTCTGGGCGAATTGCACCTCGGAAATGACCTAAATCAAATTCATAATCATTACGTGCATCAATAATGACTGTGTCATCATCTTCAAGAGCTTTTCTAAATTCTACAGGTGATAAATATTGGCCAGTTGTGTGTCTTGGATCGACGTCATCTTCTAAATCTAAAGCAACGATTTCTTTTCGAGGACGTACATGCATTTTCTTAAAAGCATGTCCTTCAGCTTCATCAATTTTAAACACCATATCTTTGAATCGTTCATCGGCATGCATATGTGCCATATATTGTTCGGTTTCTTCTTTTGTACCAGATAATGTGCCGTTAATACCTTCTGTAGAAACAAGAATTCTACCTTTTAAATGGTGTGCTTTGCAAAACGCTAAGTGATCCTGAGCAAACTGTTCAGGGTCATCAATCGTCGTATATTTATAATATAAAAGAACTTGATAGTTCATAGGTTAATCTCCTTCTATAAACATGTTATAAGCATGTTAATTTTTAAAATAAAGCGTCAATACGCATATTTATCTACGTCCATCATTTTAACAGAGTTGTATTGTCATTCAATATTTCTAGCTTGAAATCAGCCACTAGACCGATAAAATAGATAGATGAAACCGTTATCATTTTATTTGATAGTTATCTTGTTTAAAATAAAATTGATAGTTAAAACGAATGAAATGAAAGGAATGATCATGATGTCACAACAAGATTTACCTACATTATTTTATAGCGGGAAGTCCAATAGTGCTGTTCCAATTATATCTGAAAGTGAATTACAAACAATTACAGCTGAACCATGGCTTGAAATTTCCAAAAAAGGATTGCAACTAGAAGGATTGAACTTTGATCGGCAGGGACAACTCTTTTTATTGGATGTATTCGAAGGCAATATTTTCAAAATCAATCCTGAAACGAAGGAAATCAAACGACCTTTTGTAAGTCACAAAGCGAATCCTGCAGCAATCAAAATACATAAAGATGGCCGATTATTCGTTTGTTATTTAGGAGATTTTAAATCTACAGGAGGCATTTTTGCAGCTACAGAAAATGGTGACAACTTACAAGATATTATTGAAGATCTTTCAACAGCATATTGTATTGATGACATGGTATTTGATTCTAAAGGTGGATTTTATTTTACAGATTTTAGAGGATACTCTACCAATCCACTAGGAGGCGTTTATTATGTTTCGCCGGACTTTAGAACAGTGACGCCTATCATTCAAAATATTAGCGTAGCAAATGGTATTGCTTTAAGTACAGATGAAAAAGTACTATGGGTAACAGAAACTACAGCCAATCGATTACATCGCATTGCACTTGAAGATGATGGTGTGACGATACAACCATTTGGAGCTACTATACCGTACTATTTTACAGGTCATGAAGGACCAGACTCATGTTGTATTGATAGTGACGATAATTTATACGTAGCAATGTATGGTCAAGGTCGAGTGTTAGTTTTTAATAAAAGGGGTTATCCAATAGGACAAATATTGATACCAGGCCGAGATGAAGGGCATATGTTACGTTCTACTCATCCGCAATTTATACCTGGAACAAATCAACTCATCATTTGTTCCAATGATATAGAAATGGGCGGAGGATCTATGCTTTATACAGTTAATGGCTTTGCAAAAGGTCATCAAAGTTTTCAGTTTCAATAAGACCTACCTGAATGAAAGGCGTCTTAAATTAGGGTGAACAGTTAGTGCTTGTTACACATGAGTTAAACGAAAAATGCCAACTATACCTAGGGATGATATAGTTGGCATTTCGTATATATATATTAAAACAATGAGGATTGTGTAATGAGATTATTCTGAGATTGAGAATTCAGCTGATGCTTCGAATTTAACATCTTTGCCTAGCATTACGCCACCAGTTTCAAGTGCTTGGTTAAAGTTAATGCCGTAGTTTTCTCTATTGATTGTACCAGTAACAATAACACCTGTTACTTGAGAACCATCCATAGGATTCTTACTTACTCCGTTGAATTCAACGTCGAATGTTTCTTCGTTAGTGATACCTTTAATTGTTAAATCACCAACAACTTTGTTTTCAGTAACTGATTTTGTTTCAAACGTGATTTTATCAAATTCATCAGTACCAAAGAAATCACCAGATTTTAAGTGGTTATCACGTGCTTCGTTTTTAGTGTTAATTGAGCTTGGAATAATTGTTGCAGTAGCTTTCAAAGTACTGAAGTCATTAATATCTCCTTCAACAGCTACATCAAATTGATCAAATGAACCTTTCACTTTAGAAACCATTAAATGTTTAATTTGGAATTCTAAACTACTGTGTGCACCATCAAAAGTAAAGTTAGTCATAATATAAAACCTCCATATTTTTATCTCTTAGATATATTTTTTATACTTGATATACATACAATACCACCTAAAAAACAAAGATGCAAGCATTTTATTTCGAATTCGAATATTTTCTGTGATGTATTTAAAGAATGACCTATAAAACACCACACTATTGTTATACCCTAGTCAATTAATTCAAACATAAAGAAGTGATTACAAGTCCGTGAAATTTAGTTAATGAGATAAATCTGACTATTATTATCATTTTTATAGTCACTACTATTGACTTTGCATCAAGTGACTCGTACTATTTTAATATAATTCTGAAAATTCAAAATATAGAACGTTAAATATGTAGATTATATTTTTTTGAAGTTTTAAAAAAGGAGGCATTTTATGGGAAATTATTTGGTTTTGCAATCAGATTTTGGACTTAGTGATGGCGCTGTAAGTGCAATGTATGGAGTTGCATATACTGTAAGTGATGATATACGTGTCGAAAACTTAACGCATGATATACCACCGTATGACATTTGGGTAGCGTCATATCGTTTATATCAAACTGTAAAATACTGGCCTAAAGGCACAGTTTTTGTATCAGTGGTAGACCCGGGTGTAGGTAGTGATAGGCGGAGCATTGCTTGCTTAACATATTCAGGTCATTACATTATTACACCTGATAATGGTTCTTTAAGTCATATTAAACATTACGAAGGTATTAAAAAAGTTATCGAAATTGATGAAGTGAAAAGCCGATTGCCTCATTCGGAAGAAAGTCATACTTTTCATGGTAGAGATGTTTATGCATACAATGGTGCGAGATTAGCTGCAAATAAGATAGCGTTTGAACGTCTCGGTCAGGCAATTAATGTTGATAGTATTGAGGCATTAGAAATAAGAGAAGCGACAAAAAATGAGGATTCTGTTACAGGAAGCATTGATATTTTAGATATCAGATTTGGGTCATTATGGACAAATATTCCATTGGCATTCTTAAAATCCTTGGAAATTGTTCATGGTAATAATTTGGTGGTAACAATTTATCATCAAGATAAGAAAGTCTATCAAAATATTATTAAATTTGCGCGATCGTTTGCAGATGTTAATGTGGGTGAACCTCTTGTGTATGTTAACTCGCTAGTAAATATTGGTGTAGCAGTCAATCAAGACTCATTTTCAGATTTATATCATATTGGTACTGGAAATGATTGGACGATTCATTTATCTAAAGCACCATCAATTTAATGAATTTTTTATGTAAGGAGTAATGAAGATGAAAAAACAAGATATTTCAGTTAAAACTGTTGTTGCGATTGGTATAGGAGCAGCGGTATTTGTGATTTTAGGGCGTTTTGTTGTAATACCAACAGGTTTTCCTAATACGAATATAGAAACATCTTATGCATTTTTAGCATTAATATCTGCAATATTTGGGCCTTTTGCTGGTTTAATGACTGGATTAGTTGGACACGCTATTAAAGATTTCACGACATACGGTAGTGCTTGGTGGAGTTGGGTTATTTGTTCAGGAATTATAGGCTGTTTATATGGATGGATTGGCCTAAAATTAAATCTTTCTTCAGGCCTATTTTCTAGGAAATCGATGATTTATTTTAATATCGGTCAAATTATTGCGAATATTATTTGCTGGGCACTTATTGCACCAACATTAGATATTTTGATTTATAACGAACCGGCTAACAAGGTTTATACACAAGGTGTTATCTCTGCAGTATTAAATATTATTTCAGTTGGTATTATTGGGACAATATTATTAAAAGCATATGCTTCATCTCAAATAAAAAAAGGTAGTTTACGTAAAGAATAATCATTTTGTTGAATCAGATATGTAAATGAATGTAGAAAGGTAATGATATATCATGACTGAACCAATTATCTCGTTCAAAGACTTTAGTTTTCAATATCATAGTCAAGCAACACCTACATTACAGAATATAAATGTTGATATTTATCCAGGAGAAAAAGTGCTAGTAGTTGGTGCTTCAGGTAGTGGTAAATCGACTTTTGCAAATTGCATAAACGGATTAATTCCATTTAAAACTAAAGGTAACATAACCGGGGAACTATATATAAATAATCAAGATGCAACCGTTAGTTGTTTACATGATAGATCTAATGTTGTTGGTACAGTTTTACAAGATACAGATGGACAGTTCATAGGCTTAACAGCAGCTGAAGATATGGCCTTTTTATTAGAAAATAATTGTGTTGAACAAGATGATATGAAGAAAAATGTAAGTTATTGGGCTGAAAAAGTTGGCATGATAGAACATTTAAATCACCGACCGCAAGATTTATCTGGAGGTCAAAAACAACGCGTTTCATTAGGTGGTATATTAATCCATCGTACGCCTATTTTAATATTGGATGAGCCGCTGGCCAATTTAGATCCTGCGACAGGACATGAAACGCTGAGATTGTTAAACAATATTCATGAAGAAACAAAGTCAACGATGATTATTGTCGAACATCGATTAGAAGAATCATTAGATGATACGTTTGATAGAGTTCTTCTTTTTAAAGATGGAAAAATCATCGCTAATACAACGCCTAGTGATTTGCTAAAATCATCTAAGCTTAAAGAAGCAGGCATACGTGAACCATTATACTGTACAGCGCTTAAATATGCAGAAGTAGATGTCGAATCCATTGATAACTTAGCGAATTTACGTGACGTTTGTATGAGTGAACATGTTAAATTTAAAGTGAAAAAATGGATAGATGAAACATCTGCAAATAATGATAATAAGTACAAATCTGAACCGCTATTAGAATTAAATGAGGTATGTGTTCAATATAGTGACTATAGTAATAGTGTACTTAATAATGTTCAATTAAATGTTTATAGAAGAGAAATGCTTAGTATAGTTGGTCACAATGGTGCCGGCAAATCAACACTTGCTAAAGCAATTTGTGGATTTTTAGATATAACAGGTAATATCCAATTTTGTAATAGGGGATTTAATCAATTGTCAATTAGCGAACGATCTGAATTCGTAGGTTATGTGATGCAAAATCCAAATCATATGATTTCTGAAAAAATGATTTACGATGAAGTAGCATTAGGGTTAAGAGCACGAGGTATGAAAGAATCAGATATAAAGATACGAGTAGAGAATGTGCTCAAAATATGCGGACTTTATGCATTTCGGAATTGGCCAATTGCAGCTTTAAGCTATGGTCAAAAAAAGAGGGTCACTATAGCATCTGTTTTAGTCTTAAATCCGGAAATAATCATATTGGATGAACCGACTGCTGGTCAAGATTTCTATCATTATAATGAGATAATGTCATTTTTAATTGAGCTAAACAGACAGGGAAAGACGATTATTATGATTACGCATGATATGCATTTATTGTCTGAGTATAGTTCAAGAACAGTTGTATTATCAAAAGGACAAGTCGTTGCTGATACCACGCCAGTATTGATATTAAATGATAAAAAAATCTGTGAGATTGCATCATTGAGACAAACATCGCTATTTGAAATGGCCGAATATATAGGGATTAGCGAGCCACAGAAATTAGTACAATTATTTATTAACCATGATAGGAAGGTGAGACGCCAATGAATCAATATAATACTATAGGTTTTCACCCGGGAAATAGTCGTATTCATCAATTAAATGCGACTGTTAAACTTTTATTCTTATTAGTTGTTTCTATTTCTGCAATGGTGACTTATGACACAAGATATTTAATTTTAATTAGTGCTTCATCTATTTTATTGTTCAAATATGCTCATATTGAATGGAAACAAGTTCGCTTTGTTGTTAAATTCATTCTGTTTTTCACAATATTAAATATTATTGCCGTATACATATTTGACCCTGAATATGGTGTGAAGATTTATAATCAGCGTACAGAGTTAGTCAATGGTATTGGTCGATTTACGCTAACATCACAGGAATTATTCTATCTTTTTAATCTAATATTAAAATATATTAGTACAGTTCCTTTAGCGTTAATATTTTTATTCACAACGAATCCGAGTCATTTTGCTGCAAGTTTAAATCAGCTAGGTGTGAATTATAAAATCAGTTACGCAGTCTCACTAGCATTAAGGTATATTCCAGATATTCAAGAAACATATTTTAATATTTCACAAGCGCAACAAGCAAGAGGATATGATAATTCGAAAAAAGCGAAATTTACTAGCCGTGTTAAAGGTATCAAACGCATTGTGTTACCTTTAATATTTTCTAGTATCGAAAGAATTGACACTATTAGTACTGCTATGGAGTTAAGACAATTCGGACAGTATAAAAGGAGAACCTGGTACGTCAAAAAACAATTAAAAAAAGATGATTATGTTGTTTTGTGTTTGACGTTAATACTTCTGATGTTAGTAGTTACATTATTCTTTTTAAATAATAGTCGATATTTCAACCCGTGGCATTAGTATTCATATAAATAGTCTTTAAATAGAAATAGGAGGGAGACATTTAATGATAAATACTGAAAGATTAAATTTAATGATTCCAAGTTCCTCGCATTTAATTGAACTTTATAATATTTGTAGTCATCCACAAGCAAATATATACACTCCCAAAGGTTTACATAATTCCAAATTAGACACACAACGGTGGATTGAAAAATGGCAAAACCATTGGCAACAATATCAATTTGGTTACTTTGTATTGGTGAAAAAAATAGATTGTAGTGTTATTGGTATTTGTGGATATGAATATCGACAATTAAAGCAAGAAACAGTACTAAATTTATTTTATAAATTACATCCAAGTTTTGAAGGACAAGGGTACGCATGTGAGGCTATTACAGCAATCACAAATTTTGTGAATTATATCGATCAAGAAACAGTAAAAGTTATCAGGACAAATAAGTGTAACCAACGTTCAATAAATTTAGCAGAAAGGCTTAAATTCAAGCGAGACAAAGCTATGGACGACATTATCAATCAAGGAGATATTGTGTTTTATAAATAAAATACTATGACATTATCTAAAAAATAAAATTAAAATCCCAACAGTTTCTTAAAAAGTTATGAGCCACATAATAAAAATGTTATAATTGTGCATAATAAAACATAGGGAGAATGTTTAATGCATAAAAAATATTTATTGCTATTTTTTCTGTTATTATCAGTTGCATTGCTATATAGCTGTTCCAAGCAAAATGAGAAAGCTCAAAATAAATCTGTTAATCCAAATGAGTATGCAAAGCATAAATCGAAAATGGATGAACATTGGGAAACATATCACGGCCAAGTTTATCATGTGTTTTATCACCCATTAATTACAGACCCAAAAGTTGCGTTTACAGGAGATACACACCAAGCTAAGGGCAACAATGATTGGATGATTACTGTAAGTGAATTTAAAAAATCATTGAACGAATTATATAAAAATAATTACATCATCGTTAATCCACATGATGTATACGACTTATCATCTCATCATGTAAAAGCCAAAAAAATAAAATTGCCGAAAGGTAAAAAGCCACTAATCATCTCAATTGATGATATGAATTACTATAGTTACATGAGACACCATGGTTATGCTGACCGTTTAGTACTCGATAAAAATAAACATGTTGTTTCTGAAACTACAGACAAAAAAGGTCATGCTACTTATTCTGATGACAATGATATCGTGCCAATTTTAAATAAATTTGTAAAAGAGCATCCAGATTTTTCTTTAAATGGTGAAAAAGGTGTTGTTGCTTTAACCGGTTATGAGGGCGTATTAGGTTATCGCACGAATGAATTAACGAGTAAAGATTATACAAAGAATAAAAAGGCAGCTGAGGAAGTTGTTCGCGCAATGAAACGGGATGGATGGTCATTTGCGAGTCATTCATATGGTCACATTAATTTTGAAAAAACATCTTTAGAAGGTATTAAACGTGATACTAAAAGATGGAAAGATGAAGTTGAACCAATTGTAGGTAAAACAGATATGTTTGTATTTCCACATGGCGCACAGGATAGACATACACAAGCGTATGATTATTTGGTAGATGAAGCAGAGTTTAAGTTTATTGCAGGTGTCGGTCCAAACAATTTTACAGATATATCAGCAACGAACGTTTACCAAGATAGGGTTGCGATTGATGGTCTAAACTTATTTGAATTTAAATATAAACTCAAACCGTTTTTTAATCCTGAAAATGTATATAGTAAACAAGATAGACAATTCTTTAAAGGTAATCGGGATTATGAAGAATAGTTAAATTTAATAAAAAGATAGAAAGAAAATAACTTTACATAATAAGGCAAGCACAATATGTGCAAGAAGTACAACTTCAATATAAAAATCTTGGTTTAGCATTTTTATAGGCACAAATGTCTTGCCTTTTTCTTTTGTAAAAATTTAAAAACAATACACCGAATTTTCTGAAAAAGGTTGTAATGTATTGCTAAAAATGATAAGTTATTAATCATATTACACTTTAGTGTGGTAGAGAAGTAAAGTAAACAACGAAAATACCAAGTGATTTTAAATACAGTATTGAAAGTAAAGGGTGGTCGAGTGAATAATTCAGAACAATTAATTGCGTTAAAAGAATCGGAAACAGCATTTTTAAAATATTTTAATAAAGCGGATTATGAGTTAGTTGATTTTAGTGTGGTTGAAAAGTTGGACTGGAAACAATTGAACCATGAGGATTTGCAGCAGATGGGTGAGCGAAATTTTTGGCAACATGAGCATCAAATTTATGCACTTCGAAATGATTTTACAGATCAATTATTGCGTTATTACTCAATGTATCCAACTGCAGCAACAAAAGTGGCATACACAGGTTTAATCATTCGGAATAATGAAGCGGCTGTACAAGTGGGTTTGGAAAACTATGCACCATCATTAGCGAATGTACAACAGAGCTTAAAGCTATTTATTCAGTTTATTCAACAGCAGTTGAGAGACAACGTGCATTTTGTTGTATTGGGACATTATCAATTGCTTGATGCCTTACTCGATAAATCGTTACAAACACCAGACATACTATCAATGATTGAGGAACGTAATTTATCGGGACTGGTTACATATTTGTCGACTGAACATCCAATCGTGCAAATCTTGAAAGAGAATACGCAACAACAATTAAATGTATTGGAACACTATATTCCAAATGACCATCCAGCACTCGTTGAATTAAAAATATGGGAACGTTGGTTACATACACAAGGTTACAAAGACATCCATTTAGATATTACTGCGCAGCCACCTAGATCCTATTACACAGGCTTATTTATTCAATGTCATTTTGCTGAAAATGAATCTCGAGTTTTAACAGGTGGTTATTACAAAGGAAGCATCGAAGGGTTTGGATTAGGATTAACACTTTAAGTAAGGGAGTATGCACAATGTTAAGAATCGCCATAGCCAAAGGACGTCTAATGGATAGTTTAATTAACTATTTAGATGTAATTGAATATACGACATTATCAGAAACATTAAAAAATAGAGAACGCCAATTATTATTAAGTGTAGATAATATTGAATGCATTTTAGTAAAAGGAAGTGACGTGCCAATCTATGTGGAACAAGGAATGGCCGACATAGGCATTGTTGGTAGCGACATATTAGATGAGCGCCAATATAATATTAATAATTTGTTGAATATGCCTTTTGGAGCATGTCATTTTGCGGTTGCAGCGAAACCTGAAACGACCAATTATCGTAAAATCGCAACGAGTTATGTTCATACTGCTGAAACATATTTTAAATCAAAAGGTATTGATGTCGAATTGATTAAATTGAATGGTTCTGTTGAATTAGCTTGTGTCGTAGATATGGTAGACGGAATTGTCGACATCGTTCAAACAGGTACTACGCTAAAAGCGAACGGACTGGTTGAAAAGCAACATATTAGTGATATCAATGCAAGATTAATAACTAATAAAGCAGCTTATTTTAAAAAATCACAATTAATAGAGCAATTTATTCGCTCTTTGGAGGTGTCTATTGCCAATGCTTAATGCACAACAATTTTTAAATCAATTTTCATTAGAAGCACCATTAGATGAGTCATTGTATCCAATTATTCGCGATATTTGTCAGGAAGTTAAAGTTCATGGAGATAAGGCTTTGAAAATGTATAATCTAACATTCGATCATACGAAAACAGATCATTTAGAAATTAGTCATGAACAAATTAAAGCAGCATTTGACACATTAGATGAAAAAACAAAACAAGCATTACAACAAAGTTATGAAAGAATTAAAGCATATCAAGAAAGTATTAAGCAGACGAATCAACAGTTAGAAGAATCAGTGGAGTGTTATGAAATATACCATCCACTAGAAAGTGTGGGTATTTATGTGCCTGGTGGCAAAGCAAGTTATCCATCAACGGTTCTAATGACAGCGACTTTAGCACAAGTAGCGGGTGTAGAAAATATTGTTGTTGTGACACCACCTCAACCTAACGGAGTATCCCAAGAGGTATTAGCTGCATGTTATATTACGCAAGTTAATCAAGTGTTTCAAGTTGGTGGTGCTCAAAGTATTGCTGCATTGACTTATGGAACAGAAACGATACCTAAAGTTGATAAGATTGTAGGTCCAGGTAACCAATTTGTTGCATATGCCAAAAAATATTTATTTGGACAGGTAGGTATTGATCAAATTGCAGGACCAACAGAAATAGCACTGATTATTGACGACACCGCAGATTTAGATGCCATCGTATATGATGTATTTGCGCAAGCAGAACATGATGAATTAGCACGTACATATGTCATTGGTGAAGATGCGCAAGTCCTTAAAGATTTAGAATCACGTATTGCTAAAGCATTGCCTAATGTGGACAGATACGACATTGTTTCTAAAAGTATCGCTAATCAACACTACCTTATCCATGCTAGTAATTTTGATGAAGCATGCCATGTCATGAATACAATCGCGCCTGAACATGCGTCGATTCAAACAGTAAATCCTCAACCATATATTGAAAAAGTGAAATATGTGGGTGCATTGTTTATTGGACATTATTCGCCAGAGGTCATAGGAGATTACGTTGCAGGTCCAAGTCATGTATTACCTACAAATAGAACAGCTAGATTTACCAATGGGTTATCGGTCAATGATTTCTTAACACGGAACACGGTCATCCATTTATCAAAAGATACGTTTGAACAAATTGCTGATTCAGCACAACATATTGCTCATGTTGAAGCATTATACAATCACCAGCAGTCTATTTTAATACGTCAGTCTTAGGGGAGTGTAATTGAAATGATTTATATTGATAAAAATGAAAGTCCAGTTACGCCGTTGGATGAAAAAACAATGACGTCTATTATTAGTGCAACGCCATATAATTTATATCCTGATGCAGCATATGAACAATTCAAGGAAGCTTATGCTAAGTTTTACGGATTATCGCCTGAACAAATTATTGCAGGAAATGGATCTGATGAATTGATTCAAAAGTTAATGCTGATCATGCCAGAAGGTCCGGCATTAACGCTAAATCCTGATTTTTTTATGTATCAAGCATATGCGGCACAAGTAAATCGTGAAATTGCATTTGTAGATGCAGGATCAGATTTAACGTTTGATTTGGAAACCATTTTAACGAAAATCGATGAAGTACAACCATCATTTTTTATTATGAGTAATCCACATAACCCTTCAGGCAAGCAATTTGATACGGCATTTTTAACAGCTATTGCAGATAAGATGAAAGCATTAAACGGATACTTTGTCATTGATGAAGCATATTTAGATTATGGTACGGCATATGACGTGGAACTGGCACCACACATCTTAAGAATGCGTACATTATCAAAGGCGTTTGGAATTGCCGGCTTAAGATTAGGTGTCTTAATTAGTACTGCTGGAACGATAAAGCATATTCAAAAAATAGAACATCCATATCCATTAAATGTATTTACGCTAAATATTGCGACTTATATTTTTAGACATAGAGAAGAGACAAGAGTATTTTTAACGATGCAACGACAGTTAGCTGAGCAGTTAAAACAAATATTTGATACACATGTTGCAGATAAAATGTCAGTATTCCCATCAAATGCCAATTTTGTACTTACTAAAGGTTCAGCAGCGCACCAATTAGGACAATACGTATATGAACAAGGATTTAAACCTCGCTTTTATGATGAGCCGGTGATGAAGGGCTATGTAAGATACTCAATTGCAACAGCATCGCAGTTAAAGCAATTAGAAGAAATTGTTAAAGAATGGAGCGCAAAATATGATTTATCAAAAACAACGAAACACA
Organism: Staphylococcus sp. FSL W8-0056; assembly: GCF_037963075.1. NCBI lineage: Bacteria > Bacillati > Bacillota > Bacilli > Caryophanales > Staphylococcaceae > Staphylococcus > Staphylococcus sp. FSL W8-0056. The sequence continues at coordinate 2,451,082 of NZ_CP150142.1, read as the reverse complement.
GCTGAAACACAACTAAATATTTCAATATCAGATGACCAGTCACCATCGCATATTAATACAGGTGTGGGCTTTTTAAATCATATGTTAACATTGTTTACATTTCATAGCGGTCTGTCATTAAACATTGAGGCACAAGGTGATATTGACGTAGATGATCACCATGTAACTGAAGATATCGGCATTGTCATTGGCCAATTGTTACTTGAAATGATTAAAGATAAAAAGCATTTCGTTCGTTATGGAACGATGTACATTCCAATGGATGAAACATTAGCACGTGTCGTTGTGGATATAAGTGGGCGCCCATACCTATCATTCAATGCATCATTAAGTAAAGAAAAAGTTGGTACGTTTGATACGGAGTTAGTAGAAGAATTTTTTAGAGCGGTCGTAATCAATGCAAGATTAACAACGCATATTGATTTAATTCGTGGAGGTAATACACACCATGAAATTGAAGCTATATTCAAAGCGTTTTCCCGTGCATTAGGCATAGCGCTAACTGCAACTGATGATCAGCGTGTGCCGTCATCGAAAGGTGTGATTGAATGATTGTCATCGTTGATTATGGATTAGGGAATATTAGTAATGTAAAACGCGCTATTGAACATTTAGGGTATGAGGTGGTTGTCTCAAATACCTCAAAAATAATCGATCAAGCAGAAACAATCATATTGCCCGGTGTCGGCCATTTTAAAGATGCGATGTCAGAGATAAAACGATTAAATCTCAATGCAATATTGGCTAAGAATACTGATAAGAAGATGATTGGTATTTGTTTAGGCATGCAATTAATGTATGAGCATAGTGATGAAGGCGATGCATCTGGATTAGGGTTTATCCCAGGAAATATTTCGCGTATCCAAACAGAATACCCAGTGCCGCACTTAGGTTGGAATAATTTAGTGAGTAAGCATCCTATGTTAAATCAAGATGTTTACTTCGTACATTCTTACCAAGCGCCGATGTCAGAAAATGTCATTGCATATGCGCAGTATGGGGCTGATATTCCGGCAATTGTTCAATTTAACAATTATATTGGTATTCAATTCCATCCTGAAAAAAGCGGTACATATGGGTTACAAATTTTGCGTCAGGCAATACAAGGGGGATTTATAAATGATTGAATTATGGCCAGCGATTGATTTGATTGGGTCAACAAGTGTGAGGTTAACAGAGGGTAAATATGATAGTGAAGAAAAAATGTCGCGTTCGGCTGAAGAAAGTATTGCTTACTATAGTCAATTTGAATGTGTGAATCGTATTCATATCGTCGACTTGATAGGTGCTAAGGCACAGTATGCCCGAGAGTTTGATTATATTAAGTCATTGAGGAGATTAACAACCAAAGATATTGAAGTAGGTGGTGGCATTCGTACGAAGTCACAAATCATGGACTACTTTGCCGCAGGGATTAATTATTGCATAGTTGGAACGAAAGGCATTCAAGATACTGATTGGCTTAAAGAGATGGCACATACATTTCCAGGTCGTATTTATCTGTCAGTTGATGCTTATGGAGAAGATATTAAAGTGAACGGATGGGAAGAGGACACAGAGTTAAATTTATTTAGTTTTGTGAGACAGTTATCGGATATACCTCTTGGAGGCATTATATATACTGATATTGCTAAAGATGGCAAAATGTCCGGACCTAACTTTGAATTAACTGGTCAATTAGTAAAGGCAACGACGATTCCTGTCATTGCTTCCGGTGGTATTAGACATCAGCAAGATATTCAACGATTAGCGTCGCTAAATGTTCACGCTGCTATTATAGGAAAGGCTGCACATCAAGCATCTTTTTGGGAGGGGCTAGAATGATTAAAAAACGTATCATTCCATGTTTAGATGTCAAAGATGGTCGTGTCGTTAAAGGGATTCAATTTAAAGGATTAAGGGATATAGGGAATCCTGTTGATTTAGCAATATATTACAATGAAGCGGGTGCTGATGAATTAGTATTTTTAGACATCTCTAAGACGGAAGAGGGTCATAGCTTAATGCTAGAAGTGATTGAACAGACAGCGTCACGCTTGTTTATCCCTCTTACTGTAGGGGGTGGGATTCAAAGTCTCGATGATATTACCCAATTGTTAAATCATGGTGCAGATAAAGTATCATTAAATTCAAGTGCTTTAAAAAATCCACAGCTCATTAAACAAGCGAGTGATAAATTCGGTAGACAATGCATCTGTATAGCAATTGATAGCTATTATGATCCTGAAAGAAAAGCACATTATTGTTGTACGCATGGTGGTAAAAAAATGACAAATATTAAAGTATATGACTGGGTACAGCAAGTAGAACAGTTAGGTGCAGGTGAGCTCCTCGTTACAAGTATGGGACATGATGGTATGAAACAAGGATTTGATATTGAGCATCTTGCAAAAATAAAATCCCTTGTAAATATTCCAATCATTGCTTCTGGTGGTGGTGGCAATGCACAACACTTTGTAGAACTATTTAATCAGACGGATGTTTCTGCAGGTTTAGCTGCAAGTATATTACATGACCGAGAAACGACGGTTCAATCAATTAAAGAAGTGATACGGCAAGGGGGTATAGCAGTAAGATGACCAAATATAAAATTGATTTTAGCAAAGGTTTAGTGCCAGCAATTTTACAAGATAATCAAACAAAACAAGTATTGATGTTGGGTTATATGAATCAAGAAGCTTTTGATAAAACGATAGAAGATGGTGTGGTATGTTTCTATTCGCGGTCGAAACAACGTCTATGGACAAAAGGTGAAACATCTGGTCATACGCAACTTGTTAAAGATATTCATGTAGATTGCGACAATGATACTATTTTAATTGATGTCATACCAAATGGACCAACATGTCATACAGGCAGTCAAAGTTGTTTCAACACAGAAGTTCCATTTTCAGTGCAAACATTAGCGCAGACAGTTCAAGATAGTGCCCAATCCAATAATGAAAAGTCATATACAAAATATTTATTAACAGAAGGTATAGAAAAGATTACAAAAAAATACGGTGAAGAAGCTTTTGAAGTCGTAATTGAAGCAATTAAAGGTGACAAAAAAGCATTTGTAAGTGAAGTAGCAGATGAACTTTATCATTTATTTGTCTTGATGCATGCGCTAGGCGTCGATTTTTCAGAAATTGAGGCGGAATTAGCGCGTAGACATCATAAGCGCAATAACTTTAAAGGTGAACGACAAAATATCGAACAGTGGTAAAGCAAGTATGGACTAAGATATAAGGAAAAGGATCATGGCTTATACACTTACAAATATTGTGGAAAACGTGACATTTTCAAGTTTAAAATACGACACCAACATATTTTAACTATGAATGCTGTGATGGTACTAAAGTTGCGAACTCGTTATAGATAAGTAGTGGATAATCACAATACGAAATCAAAAATAATTATGAAAAGTAAATTGAGCAACTCAGGAATAGATGTCACTGTTAAAGATGTCGAAAAGTATATGAATCGATATAATGAAGTTATGATGGGAAAAAATGGCGAAAAAGCTAAAGAGTTATGTTTGTCGTTACTACCTATTAATATCATAGTTGTCTTTACATTCTTTGTATTTATACTATAAATACAAATATATCTAGCCTGAAATAGAAATGTCATAGCCTATTTAAAAGACAATCTCCATTAGAACTAAGATGTGCATCCCGAAAGTTAGACTAAAAAACTAACTTTATGGGGTGTATTTTTATGCTAATCATCATAAATTCGAGATTAAGTTAAAGGTAGTTCAAGAGTAATTAAACAATAAATTAAAAATAGTAGGATACTTACTTTGAGGGAAGAAAATTAACTGTATATATTTAATGTAGGAACAAGTATTACGGTTTATCCTGATACAATCATTGTGGATGGGATGATATTTTTAGGTTTAAAATACGACACCAGCAAACATAATAACTGTAATAGCTCATAAATCTCTCCATACAGCTAATCTAAAAAAATAATACATCATTGGAATCAAGACCCAAGCATGTAAATATTAAAAATCACAAAAGATATATGTAAAAAAGTTACAATTTGCATAATTAAATTGTGTCTAATTATTGACTAATTAAATTTTGCCAAATATAATATTAATTAATAATTTGAAATGATTAGCGTATACACTTTAAATTCTCTTTGGAGAATATATTTTTTAAATACAAATGTAAACGCTTTCTCGTCAAATTAAACAATAGAAAGGATGGTCATTATGAGTGCTTGGTTAAGTAAATTATTTGAGTTTATTCCTCGAATAATTATCAATTTGTTTATCTAAACTAAAAAAATAGAGGTGCTGACAATGATGAAAAGTCAAAATAAGTATAGTATTCGTAAATTTAGTGTAGGTGCATCTTCCATTTTAATAGCTACATTACTATTTTTAAGTGGTGGACAAGCACAAGCAGCTGAGAAGCAAGTGAATATGGGAAATTCACAGGAGGATACAGTTACAGCACAATCTATTGGGGATCAACAAACTAGGGAAAATGCTAATTATCAACGTGAAAACGGTGTTGACGAACAGCAACATACTGAAAATTTAACTAAGAACTTGCATAATGATAAAACAATATCAGAAGAAAATCATCGTAAAACAGATGATTTGAATAAAGATCAACTAAAGGATGATAAAAATTCATCGCTTAATAATAAAAATATTCAACGTGATACAACAAAAAATAACAATGCTAATCCTAGCGATGTAAATCAAGGGTTAGAACAGGCTATTAATGATGGCAAACAAAGTAAAGTGGCGTCACAGCAACAGTCAAAAGAGGTAGATAATAGTCAAGATTCAAACGCTAATAACAATCTACCTTCACAAAGTTTAACAAAAGAAGCACCATCATTAAATAAGTCAGATCAAACAAGTCAACGAGAAATTGTTAATGAGACAGAAATAGAGAAAGTACAACCACAACAAAATAATCAAGCGAATGATAAAATTACTAACCACAATTTTAACAATGAACAAGAAGTGAAACCTCAAAAAGACGAAAAAACACTATCAGTTTCAGATTTAAAAAACAATCAAAAATCACCAGTAGAACCAACAAAAGACAATGACAAGAAAAATGGATTAAATTTATTAAAAAGTAGTGCAGTAGCCACGTTACCGAATAAGGGGACAAAGGAACTTACTGCAAAAGCGAAAGATGATCAAACGAATAAAGTTGCCAAACAAGGGCAGTATAAAAATCAAGATCCTATCGTTTTAGTGCATGGTTTCAATGGGTTTACAGATGATATTAATCCTTCAGTGTTAGCTCATTATTGGGGCGGTAATAAAATGAACATTCGCCAAGATTTAGAAGAAAATGGTTACAAAGCTTATGAAGCAAGTATAAGTGCTTTTGGAAGTAACTATGACCGCGCAGTTGAACTTTATTATTATATCAAAGGCGGTCGTGTAGATTATGGTGCAGCACATGCAGCAAAATATGGACATGAACGTTATGGAAAAACATACGAAGGAATTTACAAAGACTGGAAACCAGGACAGAAGGTACACCTAGTTGGACATAGTATGGGCGGTCAAACGATACGTCAACTAGAAGAATTACTGCGTAATGGTAATCGTGAAGAAATAGAGTATCAAAAGAAACATGGTGGCGAAATTTCTCCACTATTCAAAGGTAATAATGACAACATGATTTCATCAATTACTACTTTAGGAACACCACATAATGGTACACACGCATCAGATTTAGCTGGTAATGAAGCTTTAGTGAGACAAATCGTATTTGATATCGGTAAAATGTTTGGTAATAAAAATTCAAGAGTAGACTTCGGGTTGGCTCAATGGGGTCTAAAACAGAAGCCAAATGAATCATATATTGATTATGTCAAACGCGTTAAACAATCTAATTTATGGAAATCAAAAGATAATGGATTTTACGATCTGACGCGTGAGGGTGCAACAGATTTAAATCGTAAAACGTCGTTGAACCCTAACATTGTGTATAAAACATACACTGGTGAAGCAACGCACAAAGCATTAAATAGCGATAGACAAAAAGCAGACTTAAATATGTTTTTCCCATTTGTGATTACTGGTAACTTAATCGGTAAAGCAACTGAAAAAGAATGGCGAGAAAACGATGGTTTAGTATCCGTTATTTCTTCTCAACATCCATTTAATCAAGCTTATACAAATGCGACGGATAAAATTCAAAAAGGCATTTGGCAAGTGACGCCTACAAAACATGATTGGGATCATGTTGACTTTGTAGGACAAGACAGTTCTGATACAGTGCGCACAAGAGAAGAATTACAAGATTTTTGGCATCATTTAGCAGACGATTTAGTGAAAACTGAAAAGGTGACTGATACTAAGCAAGCATAATTTATAAAGTAAAGGGAGGTATATACAATGACAGCAGACTTCTTTCAATTAATCGGATCATTATTTAGAATTCTAAAAGAATTATTCAAGTAATATCTTGGCGGGGCCCCAACAAAAAGAATTTCGAAAAGAAATTCTACAAACAATGCAAGTTGGGGTGGGACGACGAAATAAATTTTGCGAAAATATCATTTCTGTCCCACTCCCATTGGCATTTACGAAGTTTAAATGTGCAATTAGAATATATGTATAACATTATTAAACACGCGGTAAAACGAAGTCAGTCAATTCAAACTGATTTCGCCCACCGCGTGTTTTTAATATAGCTTAATAATTAATAAGCATTAATGTTCAATTTATATGGTTGTTTTCCAATAATAAACCTAAAGATATAGAATTCACGCAATATCATACCGACACCTATACATAACCCTAAAATGAATAGTAGTGATATCGCTAGAAAGACCATTGTATTATCCTCAAATATATTTGTATATGCAAACAATGAGTCTAGAATGATTGGATGTAATAAATAAATAAAGAATGAGAAAGCACTAATCATTTGAATCGTATTAAATAACATTGTTTTAAAATGCGTGCAAATACCCAAGATAACAATAAACATAATACTATTATATGGTGTTAATGAATATGAAAAGCTGGTAACGTTCCAATAGTCTCCATTTGCTAACGCAATAAACACAAAATAAGTAGCTACAGCTAATACAATCATAATAACTAAATAACGTTCTAAGAAATTTAATACACGTTCGTAGTTATAACCCATATATGCACCTAAAAAGAAATAAAAAATCCATCCGAATATTATAGTGTTTTCACTTAATGGATAATAGTGTAGCACGGTATCGTGAAACGCTGTGTTGTTCGTAAAGTAATATAAAAATGATTGCTGTAAAATAAAAGATAACAATAATAATATTTTACTGTTGAATAGGTTATAGTTAATTTTAAAAATGATATAACTCAAAATAAAGAATTGCATGATAACAACGATAAAATAGCCATACCATTGACCTAATAGGACATTTTCAATGAATTGTTTATTGAAACTTGAATCTGTTAATAATGATTCACTATAACTGTAAAACAATCCCATTAATATGTAAGGAATAAGTATATATTTTACGCGTGTAGTTAAGTATCTATAGGTGACTTTTTGGTAATTCAAGGTTGTCAGTAACTGTGACAAGATAATAAAGCAAGGTGTACCAAAAATCACAATATTACGAATGTAAAATTGTAATACTAAGGATCCTCCCTCCATATTTTCATGTTTTAAAGTAATTTGTGTAAGTAAATGTGTGATAATAATAATTGCACATATAATAGCACGTAAATATACGAGTTCAAGTCTAATCTTTTTCATGGAATCCGTCCCATCTCTTAATTAAATGCTCAAAAGCATCATCACTAATTAATATTCTAGGGATGTAATAATCATTGGAGTTCGGAGTGACTGCTTTTTCCTCTAATGAAAAACCGTATTTTAACCCAGCTTTTTTGATTACCGGTAATTTATCGTCATTCATCAAGCCATAAGGATAGGCTATAGTTTTCTGCGACTTTTTAAAGTTTTTAGTTAGATATTTTTCACTTTTGTTTAAATCTTTTATGATTGTAGCTTCAGAAGCTTTCATTAATTTTGACTTATTATTTTTAGATAAGTTATGCAAATCGTGGGTATGTGTTTCAAATTCCCATAACCCAGTTTTATACATTTCTTTTAGTTCTTTTTTACTAATCATATCGAGGTTGTGAAAGTTTTCTTCCCCAACATGACCTGTGATAATAAACCCAGTTGCCGGTATTTTATATTTTTTTAAGATTGGATAAGCATTTTCATAAATAGTTTCATCCATATCATCAAAGTTAATCCATACACTTCGTTTTGGAAACTTACCTTTTTTCTTGTAATATAAAAATTCTTTCAAGGTTAAAAATTTAGCATCATGTGATTTTAGCCATTTTATTTGAGATTCAAATTGTGATTGACTAACACTATAATTTTTAATTTCTTTACTACTAGAAAAGAAGTAAATAAAATTATTCAGAAAATTCGCTTTTCTTACACGGTGATAATTTAATGCCAGAGCACTATTTTCTTTATATTTCAGTTTTTTAGGTGAATCGTCATCTGCATTTGCAATATGATGACCATCCAGTGTGCTTACAGGCAATATGATCAAGATACTCAACACTAAAATTATTAATTTTCTATACTTCACGATTCTCTTCCTCTCTGCCATTTTTGAATCAATATGCTAATTGTAAAAAATACAAAAATGATAATCGCGAAAATGCCCATAGTTTCAAATATATCTAAAATTTCAGTATTTTCAATGTTTAAAGCAACACGTATTGTATTGATACTTTCGTCATGAATTTCAAATATAGTACCAATATAAACGAGTAGAACAACTAAACAATATATCCAAAAGACACACGATATAGCGATAAGTGCTGTTTCTCTTACAATATTTAGCGATGATTTTAGCGTTGGGTATTCCCTCTGTCTGGGCTTGACCATGTTGCGTAACCACCTTTCTTACGTTTTAATGCTTTTGGAAATGCGACAAGAACTACTGCTGCGTTAATAATCCAGTATACTGTCGGATACCAACTTACAAATATGAGTCCAGCCATATTCTTTTTCTCGTAGCGACTATCAATAAAGAGTGCGACTGTAAATTGAATAACGTTTATAAAAGTCATAGTAAATGATGATAGTAGAAATATTGAAAAACTATATGTCATAAATGTATAGTCTAAGAAGTTTGCTGTTATGAACAAATAGCCTAAATATAGAAGCACTATATATACCCATAAAATTGAGATGATTTGCTCAAACATCAAAATATATAAAGGAAACCTTTTCGTTTTCATTGTGCTAAAAAAGTCTCGTAGTAATACTTCGTGTCCCCCTTGAGCCCATCTCACGCGTTGCTTCCAAAGACCTCCCAATGTTTCTGGAACCAACATCCAACACATGGCAAGCGGTTCATACTTAATACGATATCCACGTAAATGCAATTTCCAAGAAACTGCAATATCTTCGGTAATCATATCAGTATCCCAGTAGCCAACGTCGACAACTGCACTTTTTTTAAATAGAGTGAAGACACCCGAAATAGTATTGACTGCGCCAGCAAGTGTCTGACTTCGCTTAATACAGCCAATTAAACTTGCATATTCTATCGTTTGAATTTTACCTAAAATAGAACTCTTATTTCGAATTCTAGGATTACCTGTAACTGCACCAAGTTTTGGATCATGTTTGAAATTCTCAATCATATAATATGGTGCATCTTGATCAACGATAGTATCTGCATCCAAGCACATTACATAATCATATGAAGCCTGTTTAATGCCTTGATTGAGTGCGTTGGCTTTACCTCTGTTTTCTTGTAAATCGACGAAAATAAAGTCATTATTTTCTTTGATTTTATAGATGAGTTCTGCTGTATTATCTGAACTTCCATCATTAATGATAATAATTTCTTTCTTCTCGTATTTGAGTGCAAGAACATTAGACAACGTATCTTCAATCGTTTCACTTTCGTTATAACAGGCAAGTAAAAATGTAATGCCTTCTAATTCATCCACATTTATGTCAGGCTTCTTGTTCAATGAATATCTAATTTCTCTGGTAAAATAGAAATAAATTGAACCGACAATCCAGTAAATAGACATAAATACAGGATAAAAAAGCAAAAAGTTAAAAAATTGCAATTTCTTTACCTACCTTTCGTTAGTTAGGTTGTAAGCCATATGGTAATTGATAGTATTTTAATTTGCAATAGATTGTTGTTATAATTAAACGGAAATATTTGTAATTGCAACTTAATTTTCCTGTAACATAGTGTGATTAATTTTCAGTAGGGGGTTATAAAAATTGAAGGATAAGATTATTGATAACGCAATAACCTTATTTTCAGAGAAGGGGTATGACGGTACAACACTTGATGATATAGCTAAAAGTGTAAATATAAAGAAAGCGAGTTTATATTACCATTTTGACTCGAAAAAAAGTATTTACGAACAAAGTGTTAAATGCTGTTTTGATTACCTTAATAATATTATTATGATGAATCAAAATAAATCGAACTATTCAATTGATGCTTTATATCAATTCTTATTTGAGTTTATTTTCGACATCGAAGAAAGGTATATTAGAATGTACGTTCAATTATCTAATACGCCTGAGGAATTTTCTGGAAATATTTACGGACAAATACAAGATTTAAATCAATCATTAAGTAAAGAGATAGCAAAATTCTATGATGAATCAAAGATAAAGATGACAAAAGAAGACTTTCAGAATTTAATATTGCTGTTTCTTGAAAGTTGGTATTTGAAAGCATCCTTTTCGCAAAAATTTGGAGCAGTGGAAGAAAGTAAAAGTCAATTCAAAGATGAAGTGTATTCGCTACTAAATATATTTTTGAAGAAATAATTTTTGTTACTAGTTTGTAATAATTAACTTACTTTTGTAAAAAAAGACATGAGATTATTTTTTTAAATCTATATAAAGTTGACAATACAAATCGATATTGAGAATATTAAGATGTATATGAATTTTATAAATTAAATGCAATACATTAATATAAATATCAATTGTTGCAAAATACGATTTGTTCAATGATTTGATAATATTATTCTTTATATTTGTGAATGGTTAAGTTTGTCTTTGAACATATTATAAAAGTGTAATGTTCCCCTGAAAAGAATAAGTTGTCATCTAATTACAGGAAATCCGCATAAATTAGATGAAATGGAAAGTAATAAGTAATAATTTATTGATAAGCGCCTATGTGATGGTAAATCATGACATAGGCGCTTTTTTTTATAAGTTAAAAATGTAAATAAAAATTATATAAATTACCCACATCTTTTTAAAAGGTGTGGGCTTTATTATCATTAACCCAACTCACAGTGACGGGTTAGGCAAGGTATTGAATTACCGAGTACGGGCACGCTCGGTGTTGTAAAGAGCAAATAATCAAGTAATGATGATGCTTCTACTCGATTATAAGAAAGCCATGATAGAGTACGATGGTATCTAGTTTTATTATTAATAGGTTTGGATATTTGAAGTTGGACAATATTATATCTTGTACAAAAATATAAATAAGTTATACATAACGGTAGAGAATCATGATATAATTTTAAACGATAAAATATTTATATAAATAATTAGAGAAAATGTAGTTGTGTATGTTTTGTGGTCGTTAAACTAGATATAATTGTCCGATTTATAAAACATACATAATGAATACAATGATTGATTATGTGGAGGAAACCATGAAAGAAAAGTTTGATTTAGTAAAACTATTAAATATTCTAAAGAAGAATATTAAATTATTGCTTATTTTACCGGCAATATGTCTTGTAGTAAGTACGGCATTAACCTTCTTTGTTATGCCTGACAAATATACTGCTTCTACTCAAATACTAGTGAACATGAAAAAGTCCTCAAGTGATTTAGCTTTCCAAAATGTTCAAAGTAGTTTGCAGTCTGTTAATACATATACGGAAATTATCAAAAGTCCAAGAATTCTAGATAAAGTATCTAGAGAGTTTGATGGTCAGTATTCAACAGCTGAGTTGAATTCGTTTTTAAAAGTAACCAATCAAACAAACTCTCAGATTATTACTGTATCAGTTACAACTGGGAATAAATCTGAATCTGACAAAATTGTTAATAGAATATCTAAAGTTTTTGCACATGATATGCCTAAAATTATGAGTGTTGATAATGTTACGATACTTTCCTCAGCACATGATAATGCTGTAAAAGTATCTCCAATAGTATCTGTCAACTTAGTGATCAGCATTATTGTTGGTATTGTTTTAGCAATATTGATTATTTTCTTAAAAGAATTATTAGATAAGCGTATTAAGACAGAAGAAGATGTTGAATCGCAACTAGGATTACCTATTTTAGGTTCAATACAAAAATTTTAATTTACGAGGAATTACCATGACGAATACACGAAGAAGTACATCAAGTTTAATTGTCCATGAACAACCAAAGTCACCTATTAGCGAGAAATTTCGAGGCATAAGATCAAATATTATGTTTGCAAATCCTGACAGTGCAGTTCAAAGCATTGTAATCACTTCAGAGGCACCAGGCGCAGGTAAGTCTACAATTGCAGCAAATTTAGCAGTTGCATATGCGCAAGCAGGTTATAAAACACTAATCGTAGACGGGGATATGCGTAAACCTACGCAGCATTATATTTTTAATTTGCCAAACAATGAAGGCCTATCAAGTTTATTGCTAAATTGGTCAACTTATCAAGACAGTATTATCTCAACTGAAATTCAAGATTTAGACGTCTTGACGTCTGGGCCAATCCCACCGAATCCGTCAGAGTTAATTACATCAAGGGCATTTGCAAATTTGTATGACACATTATTGATGAATTATAACTTTGTCATTATCGATACGCCACCAGTGAACACAGTTACAGATGCGCAATTATTTTCAAAGTTTACCGGCAATGTTGTCTACGTAGTTAATTCGGAAAATAATAATAAAGATGAAGTTAAAAAAGGAAAAGAACTTATTGAAGCAACAGGTGCTAAATTATTAGGTGTAGTCTTAAATAGAATGCCTAAAGATAAAAGTGCTAGTTACTATGCATATTATGGGACTGATGAATCATGATTGATATTCATAACCATATATTAGTTGATATAGATGATGGTCCTAAAACAATTGAAAAGAGTATTGCACTATTAAAGCAAGCTAAGGATGAAGGTGTAACAAGTATTGTAGCGACACCTCATCATTTGCATCCGAGATATGATAATACATTTCAACAAGTGCTTGTGAAATTGGCGGAGTTAAGAACGCATCCAGAAGTTCAAGCATTGGATATTAAATTATTTCCCGGGCAAGAAATTAGAATTACAGATTCGATTCTGAAAGGCTTAGATAATGGTAGTATTCAAGGTATTAATCGTTCGAAATATTTATTAATTGAATTTCCAACGGGCGAAGTACCACATTATACAAAACAATTGTTTTTTGAAATACAATCGAGAGGCTACATACCAATCATTGCACATCCTGAAAGAAATAGAAGTATCGCCAAAAATCCAGAAATATTATATGAATTGGTTGCAAATGGGGCATTGAGTCAATTAACATCGAGTTCTTTAGTTGGTGGATTTGGTAAAAACATTCAAAAGTTATCATTACAATTTATAGAATGTAATTTGGCTCATTTTGTAGCTTCAGATGCACATTCATGTGACCAAAGACCATTTTTGATGCAAGAATTATTTCACAATCATAAATTGAAGAAATATTCGAATGATATTGAAGCATTACTTCGAAATGCCAGTTCAGTAATCAATGATAATTTTGTTTATTTAGACAGACCGACTAAGCCAGGAAAAGTGAAGTCGTTTTTGAAATGGTTTTAACTAAATATATTTTTTCGAATTAGACTGGTATACATGTACCAGTCTTTTTGAGTATGCTTAAAATGAATTATAATCATGATTATTTACTAATTCGTATAATACAACTTGTCTAATTGATTAAGGCGAATGGCTTTCAATAAAAAGACTCGTTTTTTATAGTGAAGGTAGTTTGAAAATAATGAATATAAAGATGAAGGTATTACTTTTGATATATAGGGCTAAGGAAGTGTTTTTATGGTATTAAGAAAAGTAATCATGCAGGACTTAGATCAAATTATTGCACTTGAAAATATTGGTTTTTCACCGGAAGAAGCTGCAACACGAGAGGCATTGAAATTGAGAATTGAACAAATTCAAGAAACTTTTATTGTAGCTGAAAAGAATGATGAAGTAATTGGATACATCAACGGTCCAGTCATAAAAGAGCGTTACATTAGCGATGATTTATTTAAAAATGTCTCCATAAATAATAGTGAAGGTGGCTATATTAGTGTGTTAGGTCTTGTTGTAGCACCAAATTATCAAGGTCAGGGTATTGCAGGTCGCTTACTAAACTATTTTGAAACTCTTGCTAAGAATCATCATCGACATGGTGTAACGTTAACATGTCGAGAATCATTAATTTCATTTTATGAAAAATATGGGTATCGTAATGAAGGTGTATCAGAATCATGTCATGGCGGTATTAAATGGTATAACCTTGTTAAAAATATAAAAAAGGATGATGAGGTGTAAATATGGTAGTTGTTTATGTAGCAGGAGGGTGTCTATGGGGTGTTGAAGCATTTTTTGCAACAATACCTGGAATTATACATACAGAAGCAGGAAGAGCAAATGGAAGAAGCTCTAAATTAGACGGTCCGTATGATGGTTATGCTGAATGTGTCAAACTTCATTTCGATGATCGTATGTTAACAATTACAGACATTATGAATTATTTATTTGAAATCATTGATCCTTACAGTGTGAATCAACAAGGAAATGATATTGGAGAAAAGTATCGAACGGGTTTATATAGTTGTGTAGATGACCACTTAATTGAAGCGCGTCAGTTCATTGAACGACGTAAAGACAGAGATCAAATTGCAGTGGAAGTCTTACCGCTGTCTAACTACATTAAAAGTGCTGAAGAACATCAGCAACATTTAGAAAAATATCCAGAAGATATGCATATGTGTCATATTTCAAAAGATTTGCTAAATAAATACAAGTGATTTTCAGAGGAGAATAGATGTTTAAATTAACCAAAATCGGAGAAATACCTAGATATACTAAGAAAAGAGGTAGGTATTATGTATACGTTTGATGCACAATCATTAACTGCTAGAGAAAACTATAAATTATTAATTGGTTCAATTATTCCACGACCTATAGCATTTGTTACAACATTAAATCAAGATGCATCAGTAAATGCAGCACCATTTAGCTTTTTTAATATTGTTAATAACCATCCGCCAATGGTTGCTATTGCAGTTCAACGTGCAGGAGGTAAGAGAAAAGATACTGCCTTGAATATAGAACGGACTGGAGACTTTGTTGTGCATATTACAGACGAAGATAATGTTCAAGATATTAATGAGACTGCAGCGCCGTTAGCATATGGTGACAGTGAGTTGAGTCGTACAGGATTATCACTTTTAACATCTACAACGATTAAGACGCCAGGAATTAAAGACGCGAAAATGAGATTCGAATGTAAACTATCGCAAATGATATTGCTTGGAGATGTATTAGATGGGGCTGATTTAATAATAGGTGAAATTGTAACTTATCATATTGATGACAGTATTTATGAGGGTGATTTTAAAATCAATCCACACGCATTACAGGCTGTTTCTCGTTTAGCCGGAAATGATTATGCTAAATTAGGGGGAATATTTACGATAAAGAGACCAGAAAAATAATAAAACACATGCTATAGCGGTGTACCGTTTATGGATTGAATCAAAAGTACACAGGTGCTAAAGTATGTGCTTCTAAAATGAAGACTATTTTTTATTACAAGAAAATGTATCTAGTAAACTTAAAGTAGCAAGACCTAATAAATCTAATGCATGTTGTGCACCTTTTTTACCTTGGCCAGCTTCGAAATGTTTGTAAGCAGCTACACTTAAAATGCCTATCGTTGATAGTGATGCAAGGCGAGAAATGTTTTTATTGATAAAGCTAGCTGAGTATAAAGCAGCAGTAGTTGCTTCTGCAATGCCGACGTATTTTACAAGTTCTTTTTGCAAGCCAAAAGTATGTTCAAACAGTTCAATCATACCCTTATCTTCTTGCAATTTAGGTTTACTGGCTTGGTATAGCTCTTTCGCAAGTTTTAAATTTGTTGCGTAACGCAAAATCATATTTAATTCCTCCCAATCTTTGGATTTTTGTGAAAGATGATTACTTTATCATTTTTACCCGTTTCTATAAAAATGAATCAATTATGTAACGTATGTGTAGTTTAGGAATGTTTGCTATGGAAATATAATTCTGTTCACTCAAAATGTATGAAATTAATGTGTAGTTTTGTCGAGTTGCTCTTTTAATTTGGTTAGATTGTTTTTTAGAGAAGTGGTACTATTTTTAAGTGCATCAACAGATTTACCTTCGTTTTGAGACATTGCGTTTATTACAGCACGAAGTTCTGTTTCTAGTATGTCAGCGTCGCCTTTAGCATTAGAACTTAATACTTTAATATCTCTTAAAAGACTATCTGATAGTAGTGCATTTTTGCCAGTCACCAATTTCGAATTGTAATTCCAACCGCTACTTAACTCAATAGCATCTAAATCGGTTATATGATTATTTGTTCTCATCATACTTTCCTCCCTCGATGGAAATTACATTAGTATCCGATTTTAAACGGCCATTTCCATCTACCATTGACGGGGAAACATCATCTTTATAAAACTGTACAAATTTTGTGCTAGGATATGATTGCATAATGTCATTTATAGATTTTTGAAGGTTCCAAGCATAGTTTTTTACTGTTTCTCTATTTTTTTCTTTATCATAATAAGCAATGAACTCTGATTTCATATTTTTTTGTATTTGTGGATATTTGTTAATCAAAGATTGTAACTGTTGATTGAATGCATCACCTTTTAAGTGCATAACAGGTTTGAATTCTTTTTTGAACTTATCCAGATCATCGATACTATCTGTTCTGAAATTCAAGTATTGCCTTGTAACGCCGTTAAATTCTTGTTTTACTTGAAGTTTTTCGCTCATCGCATAATAGCTGTCTTTTTCAATTTCACTTTATTATTATAAACTAATCATGATTGAAGTAACTATAATTAATTAAATTTACAAAAGATATCATAAATATTAATTGTATAAATCCTTATCTGAATTTTTCGAATCAAGAACGCAAATTATAAGCAACCACGTCATATATAGTTTCTACTTATAAATAAATTGTTTATTTATATTAGACGCTTATGTAAAGAGGGCGTAACCTTAAATGTAATTACTTATAAGGGGTGAAGATAGTATGAATTATTCGCCAAAACAAGGTGTAAGAAGTCATGGTTTACCGCACGACCCATTTAAAAGTAGTACAGTACCTCGTCCAATAGGTTGGATTTCTACTGTATCGAAAGATGGGAAAGATAATTTAGCGCCTTATAGTCAGTATCAAAACTTAACTTGGGATCCGCCTATGGTTATGTTCGCAGCAAATCAATCTGTTCTTGGTGATCATGAGCGTAAAGATACAGTAAAAAATGCAGAAGAGACAGGGTGGTTTGTATGGAACATGGCCACGTATGATTTAAGAGAAGCTGTTAATTTATCGTCGAAGGCACTACCACCTGAAGAGGATGAATTTGAATATGCAGGTGTGACGAAAGAAGCATGTATAGAAGCACCAGGTTATCGAGTCAAAGAATCGCCAGTACATTTTGAATGTGAGTACGTTCAAACGATTCGTATTCCGACAGGAGACCCAGTATCTACCGTAGATATTGTTATAGGAAGAGTTGCCCAAGTTCATATTGACGATAAGGTTATTCTTGATAATGGTAAATTGGACATTAAGTCGATTAAACCTATTGCCAGATTAGGATATTACGATTACACAGTAGTGAATGAGATATTTGAAATGAAAGCACCTGCAGCTTCTAAAGAAGAGTTAGCAGGTTTAGAAGGAAGAAATTTCGATAATCAATCAGATGAAAAGAGATAAGTAATTTAATCATTTTAGTGAATTCAATGCATTGTTACTAAATATTCAACTTAGTAGCGATGCATTTTTTCGCTTTATAAATGAAAATGTTAAAGCAATATGTCGTGGTATTTATATTTTTAAAGAAGAATCTTTTAGAATTACACATATATTACACTAGGTTTATTGAAAAAATATTGGTATTACTTTAATATTAAAGATGTATTTTGCATATAATATTTATCGTTTAGTTGTAAATTAACTATTTATAAATAAAAGGTGGATGATATAGATATATTAATACAATAATTATTTTAAAAACGAAACAATTATAATGATTAAACATAAAGCCAATTAGCCAAATTTATATAAAAAAGATTATACGCATAAACGAGAAAAAGTAATTTTAAAAATATGAAAACGATTCCATCTAGACGAATAAAAATGAATTTTTACAAATTTTAACAAAATGAGTATTTTTGTATCAAAAAAGAGTTGTATTAAATTGAATAGTGGCATATATTATAATCTAATGAATGTAAAGATAATACAAGGAGTTATTACATGAGTAAAAGACAGAAAGCATTTCATGACAGCTTAGCAAACGAAAAAACAAGAGTAAGACTTTATAAATCTGGAAAAAATTGGGTAAAATCCGGAATTAAAGAAATAGAAATGTTCAAAATTATGGGGCTACCATTTATTAGTCATAGTTTAGTGAGTCAAGATAATCAAAGCATTAGTAAAAAAATGACGGGATACGGACTGAAAACTACGGCGGTTATTGGTGGTGCATTCACGGTAAATATGTTGCATGACCAGCAAGCTTTTGCGGCTTCTGATGCACCATTAACTTCTGAATTAAACACACAAAGTGAAACAGTAGGTAATCAAAACTCAACGACAATCGAAGCATCAACATCAACAGCCGATTCCACAAGTGTAACGAAAAATAGTAGTTCGGTACAAACATCAAATAGTGACACAGTCTCAAGTGAAAAGTCTGAAAAGGTCACTTCGACAACTAATAGTACAAGCAATCAACAAGAGAAATTGACATCTACATCAGAATCAACATCCTCAAAGAATACTACATCAAGTTCTGATACTAAATCTGTAGCTTCAACTTCAAGTACAGAACAACCAATTAATACATCAACAAATCAAAGTACTGCATCAAATAACACTTCACAAAGCACAACGCCATCTTCGGTCAACTTAAACAAAACTAGCACAACGTCAACTAGCACCGCACCAGTAAAACTTCGAACTTTCAGTCGCTTAGCTATGTCAACATTTGCGTCAGCAGCGACGACAACCGCAGTAACTGCTAATACAATTACAGTTAATAAAGATAACTTAAAACAATATATGACAACGTCAGGTAATGCTACCTATGATCAAAGTACCGGTATTGTGACGTTAACACAGGATGCATACAGCCAAAAAGGTGCTATTACATTAGGAACACGTATTGACTCTAATAAGAGTTTTCATTTTTCTGGAAAAGTAAATTTAGGTAACAAATATGAAGGGCATGGAAATGGTGGAGATGGTATCGGTTTTGCCTTTTCACCAGGTGTATTAGGTGAAACAGGGTTAAACGGTGCCGCAGTAGGTATTGGTGGCTTAAGTAACGCATTTGGCTTCAAATTGGATACGTATCACAATACATCTAAACCAAATTCAGCTGCAAAGGCGAATGCTGACCCATCTAATGTAGCTGGTGGAGGTGCGTTTGGTGCATTTGTAACAACAGATAGTTATGGTGTTGCAACAACGTATACATCAAGTTCAACAGCTGATAATGCTGCGAAGTTAAATGTTCAACCTACAAATAACACGTTCCAAGATTTTGATATTAACTATAATGGTGATACAAAGGTTATGACTGTCAAATATGCAGGTCAAACATGGACACGTAATATTTCAGATTGGATTGCGAAAAGTGGTACGACCAACTTTTCATTATCAATGACAGCCTCAACAGGTGGCGCGACAAATTTACAACAAGTACAATTTGGAACATTCGAATATACAGAGTCTGCTGTTACACAAGTGAGATACGTTGATGTAACAACAGGTAAAGATATTATTCCACCAAAAACATATTCAGGAAATGTTGATCAAGTCGTGACAATCGATAATCAGCAATCTGCATTGACTGCTAAAGGATATAACTACACGTCCGTCGATAGTTCATATGCGTCAACTTATAATGATACAAATAAAACTGTAAAAATGACGAATGCTGGACAATCAGTGACATATTATTTTACTGATGTAAAAGCACCAACTGTAACTGTAGGCAATCAAACCATAGAAGTGGGTAAAACAATGAATCCTGTTGTGTTGACTACAACGGATAATGGTACTGGGACTGTGACAAATACAGTTACAGGATTACCAAGCGGATTAAGTTACGATAGTGCAACGAATTCAATCATTGGGACACCAACAAAAATTGGTCAATCAACAGTGACAGTTGTGTCTACTGACCAAGCAAATAACAAATCGACGACAACTTTTACAATAAATGTTGTGGATACGACAGCACCAACAGTGACACCAATAGGAGATCAATCATCAGAAGTGTATTCACCAATATCCCCGATTAAAATTGCTACGCAAGATAACAGTGGAAATGCGGTGACGAATACAGTGACTGGATTGCCATCCGGACTAACATTTGATAGTACAAATAATACTATTAGTGGTACACCAACAAACATTGGTACAAGTACTATATCAATCGTTTCTACAGATGCGAGCGGTAACAAAACGACGACAACTTTTAAATATGAAGTAACAAGAAATAGCATGAGTGATTCCGTATCAACATCAGGAAGTACACAACAATCTCAAAGTGTCTCAACAAGTAAAGCTGACTCACAAAGTGCATCAACGAGTACATCAGGATCGATTGTGGTATCTACATCAGCTAGTACCTCGAAATCGACAAGTGTAAGCCTATCTGATTCTGTGAGTGCATCTAAGTCATTAAGCACATCTGAAAGTAATAGTGTATCAAGCTCAACAAGCACAAGTTTAGTGAATTCACAAAGTGTATCATCAAGCATGTCAGGTTCAGTTAGTAAATCAACATCATTAAGCGATTCGATTTCGAACTCTAACAGTACTGAAAAATCCGAAAGTCTATCAACAAGTACATCTGATTCATTGCGTACATCAACATCACTCAGTGACTCATTAAGTATGAGTACATCAGGAAGCTTGTCTAAGTCACAAAGCTTATCAACGAGTATATCAGGGTCGTCTAGTACATCAGCATCATTAAGTGACAGTACATCGAATGCAATTAGTACATCAACATCATTGAGCGAGTCAGCTAGCACCTCGGACTCTATCAGTATTTCAAATAGCATAGCCAACTCTCAAAGTGCGTCAACAAGCAAATCAGATTCACAAAGTACATCAATATCATTAAGTACAAGTGATTCAAAATCGATGAGTACATCAGAATCATTGAGCGATTCGACGAGCACAAGTGGTTCTGTTTCTGGATCACTAAGCATAGCAGCATCACAAAGTGTCTCAACAAGTACATCAGACTCGATGAGTACTTCAGAGATAGTAAGTGACTCTATCAGTACAAGTGGGTCATTATCTGCATCAGACAGTAAATCAATGTCTGTAAGTAGTTCAATGAGCACGTCTCAGTCAGGTAGTACATCAGAATCATTAAGTGATTCACAAAGTACATCTGATTCTGATAGTAAGTCATTATCACTAAGTACTAGTCAATCAGGTTCAACAAGTACATCAACGTCGACAAGTGCTTCAGTACGTACTTCGGAATCGCAAAGTACGTCTGGTTCAATGAGTGCAAGTCAATCCGATTCAATGAGCATATCAACGTCGTTTAGTGATTCAACGAGTGATAGCAAATCAGCATCAACTGCATCAAGTGAATCAATATCACAAAGTGCTTCTACGAGCACATCTGGTTCGGTAAGTACTTCGACATCGTTAAGTACAAGTAATTCAGAACGTACATCAACATCTGTGAGTGATTCCACAAGCTTAAGTACATCAGAGTCTGATTCAATAAGTGAATCAACGTCAACGAGCGATTCTATAAGTGAAGCAATATCTGCTTCAGAGAGCACGTCTATATCATTAAGTGAATCAAATAGTACTAGCGATTCAGAATCACAAAGTGCATCTGCCTTTTTAAGTGAATCATTAAGTGAAAGTACGTCTGAATCAACATCAGAGTCAGTGAGTAGTTCGACAAGTGAGAGTACGTCATTATCAGACAGTACATCAGAATCTGGTAGCACATCAACATCATTAAGTAATTCAACAAGTGGTAGTGCGTCCATTTCAACATCGACAAGTATCAGTGAATCAACGTCAACGTTTAAGAGCGAGAGTGTTTCAACATCACTGAGTATGTCAACGAGTACAAGTTTGTCTAACTCTACAAGTTTGTCAACATCATTAAGTGATTCCACAAGTGATAGTAAGTCTGATTCATTAAGTACATCAATGTCGACAAGTGATTCAATCAGTACAAGTAAATCTGATTCCATTAGTACATCTACATCATTAAGTGGTTCTACAAGTGAAAGTGAATCCGACTCAACATCATCAAGTGAAAGTAAATCCGATTCAACATCAATGAGCATAAGTATGTCTCAATCAACATCAGGAAGTACAAGTACGTCAACGAGTACAAGTTTGTCTGACTCAACGAGTACGTCATTGTCACTAAGTGCATCAATGAATCAAAGCGGAGTAGACTCAAACTCAGCAAGCCAAAGTGCCTCAAACTCAACAAGTACAAGCACGAGCGAATCCGATTCACAAAGCACATCAACATATACAAGTCAGTCAACAAGCCAAAGTGAATCAACATCGACATCAACGTCACTAAGCGATTCAACAAGTATATCTAAAAGTACGAGCCAATCAGGTTCAACAAGCACATCAGCATCATTAAGTGGTTCAGAGAGTGAATCTGATTCACAAAGTATCTCAACAAGTGCAAGTGAATCAACATCAGAAAGTGCGTCAACATCACTCAGTGACTCAACAAGTACAAGTAACTCAGGATCAGCAAGTACGTCAACATCGCTCAGTAACTCAGCAAGCGCAAGTGAATCCGATTCGTCGTCAACATCTTTAAGTGATTCAACATCTGCGTCAATGCAAAGCAGTGAATCCGATTCACAAAGCACATCAGCATCATTAAGTGATTCGCTAAGTACATCAACTTCAAACCGCATGTCGACCATTGCAAGTTTATCAACATCGGTAAGTACATCAGAATCTGGCTCAACATCAGAAAGTACAAGTGAATCCGATTCAACATCAACATCATTAAGCGATTCACAAAGCACATCAAGAAGTACAAGTGCATCAGGATCAGCAAGTACATCAACATCAACAAGTGACTCTCGTAGTACATCAGCTTCAACTAGTACTTCGATGCGTACAAGTACTAGTGATTCACAAAGTATGTCGCTTTCAACAAGTACATCAACAAGTATGAGTGATTCAACGTCATTATCTGATAGTGTGAGTGATTCAACATCAGACTCAACAAGTGCGAGTACATCTGGTTCGATGAGTGTATCTATATCGTTAAGTGATTCGACAAGTACATCAACATCGGCTAGTGAAGTAATGAGCGCAAGCATATCTGATTCACAAAGTATGTCAGAATCTGTAAATGATTCAGAAAGTGTAAGTGAATCTAATTCTGAAAGTGACTCTAAATCGATGAGTGGCTCAACAAGTGTCAGTGATTCTGGCTCATTGAGCGTCTCAACGTCATTAAGAAAATCAGAAAGTGTAAGCGAGTCAAGTTCATTGAGTGGCTCACAATCGATGAGCGATTCAGTAAGCACAAGCGATTCGTCATCATTAAGTGTATCGACGTCACTAAGAAGTTCAGAAAGCGTGAGTGAATCTGATTCATTAAGTGATTCAAAATCAACAAGTGGTTCGACTTCAACAAGTACATCTGGTTCATTGAGTACCTCAACATCATTAAGTGGTTCAGAAAGCGTAAGCGAGTCTACCTCGCTAAGTGATTCAATATCAATGAGTGATTCTACTAGTACAAGTGACTCCGACTCAT
The DNA here is from genome assembly GCF_037963075.1 of Staphylococcus sp. FSL W8-0056. NCBI lineage: Bacteria > Bacillati > Bacillota > Bacilli > Caryophanales > Staphylococcaceae > Staphylococcus > Staphylococcus sp. FSL W8-0056. The sequence continues at coordinate 2,427,016 of NZ_CP150142.1, read as the reverse complement.
TAAGTGGATCAATATCTTTAAGTGGTTCCACAAGTCTTAGCACTTCGGATTCATTAAGTGATTCAAAATCATTGAGTAGCTCGCAAAGTATGAGTGGATCAGAATCAACGTCAACAAGTGTGAGCGATTCGCAGTCAAGCTCAACAAGTAATAGTCAATTTGACTCTATGAGCATCAGTGCATCAGAAAGCGACTCAATGTCTACAAGTGATTCGTCTAACATCAGTGGATCAAATTCAACGAGTACATCACTTTCAACATCTGACTCAATGAGCGGAAGCGTATCAGTTTCAACATCGACAAGTTTAAGTGACTCAATATCAGGTTCAACAAGTGTAAGTGACTCGAGCTCAACAAGCACATCTACATCATTAAGTGATTCAATGTCACAAAGCCAGTCAACAAGTACAAGTGCATCTGGTTCCTTAAGTACATCGATATCAACATCAATGTCAATGAGTGCTAGTACATCGTCATCACAAAGCACATCGGTGTCGACATCATTATCAACATCAGACAGTATCAGTGATTCTACTTCAATAAGTATCAGTGGTTCACAAAGTACAGTAGAATCAGAATCTACAAGTGATTCAACTTCTATCAGTGACTCAGAATCATTGAGTACATCAGATTCAGACTCGACATCGACAAGTACATCGGACTCAACAAGTGGTTCAACTTCAACAAGCATATCTGAATCATTAAGTACGTCTGGTTCAGGTTCAACGAGCGTATCTGACTCAACATCAATGAGTGAATCCGATTCAACAAGTGTTTCAATGTCACAAGACAAATCCGACTCAACATCAATTAGCGACTCAGAATCAGTGTCAACAAGCACATCAACGTCATTGAGCACATCCGATTCGACAAGCACATCCGAATCGCTGAGTACATCTATGTCTGGTTCACAAAGCATTTCTGACTCAACATCAACAAGTATGTCCGGCTCAACAAGTACATCTGAATCTAACTCAATGCATCCGTCAGACTCAATGAGTATGCATCATACTCACAGCACGAGCACATCTCGCTTATCAAGTGAAGCAACAACGAGCACGAGTGAATCTCAGTCTACATTAAGTGCAACATCTGAAGTGACTAAACATAATGGCACGCCTGCACAAAGTGAAAAAAGATTGCCAGATACAGGTGACTCAATAAAACAAAATGGATTACTAGGTGGCGTTATGACATTATTAGTTGGTTTAGGTTTAATGAAGAGAAAGAAAAAGAAAGATGAAAATGATCAAGATGATTCTCAAGCATAAATTGAATTTATAGCTGGCTAAAATTAAAAAGACTGAGGCACCAATCACTAGAAAAATCGATATAGGATTTTAATAATTAGTGATGAACCCTTAGTCTTTTTAATGTTTTTGATATAAAAGAGGTGCAACATGTTAAAACTTTTACAACAATACGAATATAAAATTATATATAAACGTATGCTATACACATGTTTTATATTATTTATTTATATATTAGGTACAAACATTTCCATCGTTTCCTATAACGATATGCAAGTAAAACATGAGTCATTTTTTAAAATAGCTATTTCTAATATGGGTGGAGACGTTAATACTTTAAACATTTTCACTTTAGGATTAGGTCCGTGGTTAACATCAATGATTATCTTGATGCTGATTTCTTATCGGAATATGGATAAATACATGAAACAAACAAGTCTTGAGAAGCATTATAAAGAGCGTATCTTAACATTAATTTTAAGTGTGATTCAAAGTTATTTTGTGATTCATGAATATGTTTCGAAAGAACGTGTTCATCAAGACAATATTTACTTAACAATATTGATTTTGGTTACTGGAACGATGTTATTAGTTTGGTTAGCTGACAAAAATAGTCGTTACGGCATCGCAGGACCAATGCCGATTGTAATGGTTAGCATTATTAAATCAATGATGCATCAAAAAATGGAATATATAGATGCAAGTCATATTGTGATTGCGTTGTTAATCATCCTTGTGATAATCACATTGTTTATCTTATTATTCATTGAATTAGTAGAAGTGAGAATACCATATATCGATTTAATGAACGTTTCCGCAACAAATATGAAATCTTATTTATCTTGGAAAGTTAACCCTGCAGGCAGTATTACTTTAATGATGAGTATTTCAGCATTTGTTTTCTTGAAAAGTGGCATTCATTTTATTTTATCTATGTTTAATAAAAGCATATCAGATGACATGCCAATGCTGACATTTGATAGTCCAGTAGGTATTTCAGTATATTTAGTGATTCAAATGTTATTGGGTTATTTTTTATCGAGATTTTTAATCAATACTAAACAAAAATCCAAAGATTTCTTAAAGAGTGGCAATTATTTTTCAGGAGTTAAACCTGGTAAGGATACAGAACGTTATTTAAATTATCAAGCAAGACGCGTATGTTGGTTTGGATCGGCATTAGTTACAGTCATTATTGGTATACCGCTTTATTTCACATTGTTTGTATCGCATTTATCTACTGAAATTTATTTCTCAGTACAACTGATTGTATTAGTTTACATCAGTATTAATATTGCAGAAACAATTCGTACATATTTATATTTTGATAAATATAAGCCATTTTTAAACCAGTATTGGTAAGGAGGTAATTATGAAATACTTTATTCCAGCTTGGTACGATGACCAACGATGGTGGCAAGACACGACTGTGCCGTATTATCAACTACAAAATAAGACGGAATTTGACGATATGATTAGTTTAATGGGAATGCACCTTGAAAATGACTTAGATTATCAACTGATTGTTCTCAATCATGCACCAAATTTAAGAACATTTTTACATCGATATGACTTATATGAAACAAAGTATTCGTCTGTGTTTGATGAAATTCAAGGATTCAGTCACCATGCGCCACAAGCGATTAATTATCATCACTTAAAATGGCCGGATGATGTTGAGTTTGTGTACACGCCGTATTTATTAAAATGTGTGACGAGTGAACAGACCTATACAAATATTTATTTTAGTCAAGAAGGGTATTCAATTTGGTTTGAAGAATTTGAAAGAGATCAGTTACAACGGCGTTATATTTTTGATGACAGAGGTTATTTATCAGCGATACGTTATTTTGATGATCAGGGAGAGGCTTCTTACCAACAATATTTAACGATTAATGGAGATTGTGTACTTCATGAAGATTTGAAAAATGGCAGAGTCACTGTATCAAAAAGATATCAACATCACTATCAACAAACAGAATATAACAATATGGCTCAACTAATTGAAGAAAAATTTCAAGCAATGATTGCACAACAAATACATGAAGATGATCATGTGATTGTGGCTTCAGATGCTAGGCACAATCGACAAATAGCCAATCATATTCCAGCGAAATTGTTAAGTTATTCATTTTTTAAAAATAGAAATGAAACTGTGTCAGATGAGGAATATCAATCTATCGTAAAGAATGCCCATTTAATTGTTGATAGTGTGCAACTAGAACGTGATTTAATTAGTCATCAAGAGAAGTATCAGCGGGAGAATACAATGATTCGAATCACACCATTTGAAACGAGACAATCACCTAATATAAGTAGTCAATTGATGGAAACATTTATAGGTGTATGGATAGATGGTATGAGTGACGCTGATTTGCAACAAATGATGCAACGACTTGTGGATTATATCGCACAGGAAGATTATTACCGTTTAATTTTATTATCGCGCCATCAAAATGACATACCGATGTGGCTTCGTGAATGTATTACGTCGGTAAATGAGGAATACCAAGCTAAACAGAATGCGGATGTTAATGTTTCAGCATTAATGACACCTGAAGATCAAGATGACATCATTGCTGTTAAGACGATACATGCTGAACATGATGTTGTAGAAGCATTGCGGACGTTGCGACTTGTGATAGATATGTCAAAAGAACCTGATTTGTATTTACAAATTAGTGCAATTAGCGCTGGGATTCCACAAATTAATGGTCAACAAACAGATTACGTCTCTGATTATGACAATGGCCGTATTATAAATACAGTTGATGAATTAGATGATGCGTTAAATTATTATTTATTTTATTTGAAAAATTGGAATTATGCGTACGCCTATTCTTTAAAATTAATAGATGCATATGCTTCTAAGAATATTATTAATCAGCTCGATGAGTTAATAGAAGGTGAAAATGATGCCACGTAAATTTAGAGTTTTGCAAATTGGAGGAGACGATTTAGAACCTATTTTTCAACACAAAAAAGGTGTGAGTTGGGATTACTTCGATATTGGATTGTTTGAATTTGATAGTGGTTATGTAGAGGCTATTGAAGCGATTGTTGAAGCAGAAGGGCGCTTTGATTTTATCTATATTCAAGCACCATACTCGGAGACATTAACGAATTTATTACAAATGATAAGCGAACCATACAATACGTATGTTGATGAATCATTTTGGTCAGTTGAATATGAACAAGACGAAAATGTCCAAAAATACGTTGTTCAACCATTACATTACCGGAATATTGAAGAACGTAATAATAAATTAGAGGCAGTTAGCTTCTCAGGACAGTATGGAGATAAAGTTTCCCCTAAGTTAGCACTTGTGCATCCGAATTTTAAAGGAGATGTCGTATACCAAGGTAATTCAGAGCTCACGTTGAGTGGAGAATTTGGAAAAGAATTTAAACCTATCGCATCTTGGCAAAATAATCTCGTTTACGATAAAGATAAAGTCATTCAAATATGGCCAGAATTTGATATTGATGGTGCGGTCGAGTTGCAATATACATTTAGATTGATTCAGACTGGCGCTGATGGTGCATTAATTGAACAAATCATATTAACTGATGATATGTTAGACAGTCCTTTAGAGATACCTGCGAAACCATTTGATGCTTATATAAGTGTAACTGTTAAGGCGCGTGGGAACGGGACGGTACATTTAGGACCTATACACAAACGATGGTCTAGATTAGACATGGGTCAATTTTTACTTGGTGGTAGTCGTTTCGTAGATAGTCAACGACAGGAATTTATTTATTATTTCCACCCTGGTGATATGAAACCGCCACTAAACGTATATTTTAGTGGTTATCGAACAGCGGAAGGTTTCGAAGGATATTATATGATGAAACGTATGAATGCACCGTTTTTACTTATCGGCGATCCTCGTGTTGAAGGTGGTAGCTTTTATATCGGTTCATCTGAATATGAACAAGGTATTATCAATGTTATTGACGAGACATTAGAAAAGCTGAATTTTAAATCACATGAATTAATATTATCTGGTTTATCTATGGGTTCATTTGGTGCCTTGTATTATGGTGCTCAGTTAAATCCCCAGGCAATTATTGTTGGTAAACCACTTGTTAATATTGGAACGATTGCTGAACATATGCGATTACTTAGACCAGAAGAGTTCGGTACAGCATTAGACGTCCTGGTGTCTAATGAAGGTGATACATCTCAAGCGTCGATAAAGGCATTAAATCAAAAATTTTGGCAAACATTTCAAAAGAAATCATTGTCACAAACTGTTTTTGCCATAGCATATATGCAACATGATGATTATGATCCACATGCATTTCAAGAGCTATTACCTGTATTGACAGCACACCAAGCAAGAGTGATGAATCGCAGTATTCCTGGGCGACATAATGATGATTCACCTACCATTGCAAGTTGGTTTGTTAATTTTTACAACATTATTTTGGAAGACAAGTTTGGGAGAGTTCAACATGCTGAAAAACAAAACATTTAAAGTTACTTGGAATTATATTTCACAAACTACATTTATGTATGGCTCTAAAGTATCATTTTCAAATGGTGAAGTGACTTTTATAAATCCTTTGATGCCCTCTGGATTACCGATTCATGAGTGGTTGATGTTAAAGCAATTTTCAAAATATAAAAGTGCGCCAAGTTTACCAATTTTGCGTAGAGGACAGCATTATAAATTGCATTTTGATTTTGATGCAACGCCTGCTGGTTCAGTGTATTTTATCATCATTTTTTATAATAAAAATGGCACAAAACTAAGTACTGAGATTGTAAAGTCAAATAGTATTACGATTCAATATCCTGATGAAGCCTATGCTTATAAAATAAAAATGATGAATGCAGCATCGACGAGTCTAATATTTAGATGTTTAACAATTACAGAGATGACGCATCAAGATGATTTAGAGTATAAAAGCATGCGGGTGACGAAGATAGACGATAACCAATATGGAAATGATAGGATCAATGTCATTATTGCAGAACCATCTGACACCTATCCAACTATTTCGAATGATTTTTTGAAACTGTTTGGTCATGTTTGGCTCGTTGAACGTTGGATGGACGACGATATCAAGGAAAATATTAAGCAACTAAAGGATGATTTGCAAAGTCAAGATACCCTAACGGCTATTAATTTGATTAGTTATGGGTCAAAGTCAAATGTTTTTGCAACTTATGTCGCTCAGCATTTAGATTGCAAAGTATATCGTACAAGCCATGAAGATGATGATTTAAAAGAATGGCTTACAGAACATGTCCCAGGAAATAATGAACTAAAAGATACAAATGTCGAGTTTTATTTTAAAGAAGAGCAAGACAACCATCTAAATTATATGTCACGTTTAATGAATCCAGTACGATTTTTAGATTACTTAGATGTATCGAAACTGAATGGTGGGGAAGTAAATGAAACATAAACTAGATGTTACGATAAACGAATTAAGACTAAAGTCGATTAGAAAAATAGTGAAACGCATCAATACATGGAGCGATGAAGTTAAATCATATTCTGATGATGCGTTAAAACAAAAGACAATAGAATTTAAAGAACGTTTAGCATCAGGAGTTGATACACTAGATACATTGTTACCTGAAGCTTATGCAGTGGCACGTGAAGCGAGCTGGAGAGTATTAGGTATGTATCCTAAAGAAGTTCAGTTAATCGGAGCGATTGTATTGCATGAAGGTAACATTGCGGAGATGCAAACAGGCGAAGGTAAAACATTAACGGCAACGATGCCTTTATATTTAAATGCTCTTTCGGGAAAAGGAACATATTTAATTACAACGAATGATTATTTAGCGAAGCGAGATTTTGAAGAGATGCAACCATTATATGAATGGTTAGGTTTAACTGCTTCATTAGGTTTTGTTGATATTGTGGATTATGAGTATCAAAAAGGGGAAAAACGTAATATATATGAACATGATATTATATATACAACTAATGGACGTCTCGGTTTTGATTATTTAATTGATAATTTGGCTGATAGTGCGGAAGGGAAATTTTTACCACAATTAAATTACGGTATTATTGATGAAGTGGATTCAATCATTTTAGATGCTGCTCAAACACCATTAGTTATTTCGGGTGCACCAAGATTACAATCAAATCTATTTCATATTGTGAAAGAGTTTGTAGATACATTGATTGAAGACGTGCATTTTAAAATGAAGAAGACCAAAAAAGAAATATGGCTGTTAAATCAAGGTATTGAAGCGGCACAATCATACTTTAATGTTGAAGATTTATATAGCGAACAAGCGATGGTCCTAGTGCGTAATATTAATTTAGCACTGCGCGCACAATATTTGTTTGAATCTAATGTCGATTACTTTGTATATAATGGTGATATTGTTTTAATTGACCGTATTACAGGTCGTATGTTACCGGGAACTAAGTTGCAAGCTGGACTTCACCAAGCTATTGAAGCGAAAGAAGGTATGGAGGTTTCAACAGATAAAAGTGTTATGGCAACAATTACCTTCCAGAATTTATTTAAACTTTTTGAATCATTTTCAGGTATGACAGCTACAGGAAAATTAGGCGAATCAGAGTTCTTTGATTTGTATTCAAAAATAGTCGTACAAGCACCAACTGATAAAGCGATTCAACGTATCGATGAACCAGATAAAGTGTTTCGTTCAGTTGATGAGAAAAACATCGCGATGATTCATGATATAGTTGAACTTCATGAAACGGGGCGACCGGTTTTACTCATAACGAGAACTGCTGAAGCGGCTGAATACTTTTCGAAAGTATTATTCCAAATGGATATTCCTAATAATTTACTCATTGCGCAAAATGTTGCAAAAGAAGCGCAGATGATAGCTGAAGCAGGGCAAATTGGTTCCATGACTGTTGCGACTAGTATGGCAGGTCGAGGCACAGATATTAAACTTGGTGAAGGTGTCGAAGCATTAGGTGGATTAGCTGTTATTATTCATGAACATATGGAAAATAGCCGTGTAGACAGGCAATTACGTGGTCGTTCTGGTAGACAAGGGGATCCGGGATCATCTTGTATATATATTTCACTAGATGATTATTTAGTTAAGCGATGGAGCGATAGTAATTTAGCGGAAAATAATCAATTATATTCATTAGATGCACAACGATTATCGCAAAGTAATTTGTTTAATCGCAAAGTTAAGCAAATTGTAGTTAAAGCGCAGCGTATCTCGGAAGAACAAGGGGTTAAAGCTCGTGAAATGGCTAATGAATTTGAAAAAAGCATTAGTATACAGCGAGATCTTGTATACGAGGAACGCAATCGAGTTTTAGAAATAGATGATGCTGAGAATCGAGATTTTAAAGCGTTAGCTAAAGATGTATTTGAAATGTTTGTAAATGAGGAAAAGGTGCTAACAAAATCGCGTGTTGTCGAGTATATTTATCAAAATTTAAGTTTCCAATTTAATAAAGATGTGGCTTGTGTTAATTTTAAAGATAAGCAAGCAGTAGTGACATTTTTATTAGAGCAATTTGAAAAGCAATTAGCTTTGAATCGTAAAAACATGCAAAGTGCATATTATTATAATATTTTCGTTCAAAAAGTCTTTTTGAAAGCAATTGATTCATGTTGGTTAGAACAAGTCGACTATTTACAACAATTAAAAGCAAGCGTTAATCAACGACAAAATGGGCAACGTAACGCTATTTTTGAATACCATAGAGTTGCATTAGATTCATTTGAAGTTATGACACGAAATATCAAAAAAAGAATGGTGAAAAATATTTGTCAAAGCATGATTACATTTGATAAAGAGGGTATGCCAGTTATACATTTTCCATAAATGAAAAGGGGTAGCGCATGACAATATATAATATAAACTTTGGTATAGGCTGGGCGAGTAGCGGTGTTGAATATGCACAAGCTTACCGTGCTAAATTATTGAGACGTACAAATCAAGACACTAAATTTGTGTTTTTAGATTTTATACAGTCAGAGAACATACAGACATTAACGCAAAACATTGGGTTTAAAGATCAAGAAGTTATTTGGTTGTATCAGTATTTTAGTGATATTTCTATAGCACCAACAACGTACACGTTAGATGACATTGAACGTGAGCTTGGTCATGAAATTAGTTTTAGAGAAAGAAATGGTAAGATAGTCCGTCTATATTTTAATGGGAAATCATCATTTGTAACATGTTATCTACAAAATGAACAAAAAGATGTTGTGGATCGTGCAGAATTTGTAATTAATAGTATGTTAGTACGTAAAGATTTTTATAGTTATACGCGTATATTTTCTGAGTATTATGCACCAGCTGATAATAAAGCGAAATTATATATGCGACAATTCTATAATGAAGATGGTTCCATCGCTTATAACGAATATATTGATGGAGACAGCTCTATATATGTGTTTGAAGATGCGGTGTTGTATAACAAAACGGAATTTATTGCATACTTTTTACAACGATTGAATTTAACCCGAGACGATATTGTCATATTAGACCGCGCTTCTGATATTGGTCAGGCTGTTTTGCAGCATAAAGGTGATAGTAAAGTTGGTGTTGTGATTCATGCTGATCATTATAGTAATAATATGATGAGCGAGCAGCATATACTATGGAACAATTATTATGAATATCAATTTTCAAAAGCTAAATACATTGATTTCTTTATTACAGCAACAGATATTCAAAATCATATGGTTTGTCGACAATTTGAGCAATATCAAGGTTATCGTCCACGTGTCTATACTATTCCGGTGGGAAGCATTGATGCGTTATCATATCCTAAATTATCAAGAAAGCCATATGCGATGATTAGTGCATCTCGTTTAGCAAATGAGAAACATATTGATTGGCTTGTCAAAGCGGTTATCGTGGCTAAACGACAAGTGCCAGAATTAACATTTGATATTTATGGAGAAGGTAGCGAGAAGACGCGACTGCGTAAAATTATTGATACACACCGCGCACAAGATTATATTCGTTTACTAGGGCATGTTAAACTTGATGAAATTTATAATGATTATGAGTTATTTCTTTCTGCATCAACTAGCGAAGGTTTTGGGTTAACACTAATGGAAGCGGTAGGCTCAGGACTAGGTATGATTGGATTAAATGTGAATTATGGTAACCCAACCTTTATTCGAGATGGGGAAAATGGCTACTTGGTACCTTTTGATACCGACGAAGATAGTGTGGATGATGTTATCGCAAAACTAGCTCATGCCATTGTAATGTATTTTAACAATGGTCCCCAGGCACCACATGACATCTCTTATGAAGTGGCACAGCAATTTATGACTCAAGATATTATTTTAAAATGGGAAACATTAGTTCAAGAGGTGCTACATGATTAAATTATTTGATTACTTTAACGATCATTCACGAAAGTTATATGAGTCTTTTAAAGCCAGTAAGTTGGAAGAAGATTTAACAATTGTACTCAATGACAATGGCTTTTTACCGGACGATGTTATATCACCGTATCAATTTTTTGCAGATAATCATAATACAGAAAATATGAAACCACGATTTTTTAATCAGGTTACTGTACCAGCTTTTTGGGAAATTAAAGGTAACAACAATTCGGCTACAATTAATGATATGGGACGTCTACGAGGCAAAATATTTTATCAAAGTGGAGAGCGCCCTAGAATTGTTAGTCGTGTCGAATGGTTTGATGACCAACAACGTGTCCGATTTGTCGATTATTATTCTAAGAATGGTATTAAATTTGCACAAACTGTTTACGATTTAAATCGTAAAGCGATCTTGAAGAAATATATGACAGCAGAAGGTAAAGAAGTGATTTATGAAAATTTTGTAACATCTGATGTCATATTGGATTGGCAAGGGAAGTCTTACTTTTTCCCTTCAAAGCTCGCATTCGTATTATTTTTTATCAAGCAACTTGAAATTACGGAACATCATTTCGTTATTAACTCACTAGCCCTACCATTTTCAGTGTTATATAATTTGCCATCAAAAGGTAGTGATGTTTTGGTATGGCAAGAACACTGTAATGGTAATGTCCCGGGAAATATGCAATTGATGTGTAAAGGTGATATGAAACGACATTGTAATATTATTATTCCAGATAAAAACGAATATGAAACGATGCTCAATATAGCAGACGCAAAGGTTCAATCTCGTATTTTACAAGGCGGATATCTATATAACTATCGTAGTCGTAATAGATATACTAAAGAAATTGTAATATTAACTAACTCGGATCAACTTCGTAACATCAAGGTATTGGTTGAAACTTTACCAGATTTTAATTTTCACATCGCTGCTATTACAGAGATGTCTGATAAGCTAATGCAACTTGATCAATATGCTAATGTGCACTTATACCCATCTATTAATATTGACAGGGTAAATGAACTATACCAGTTATGTGATATTTATCTTGATATCAATGAGGGTAATGAAATTTTAAATGCGGTGGAACAAGCGTTTGACTATGAGTTGTTGATTTTAGGTTATCGTCAAACCGCACACCATGCTAAAGTAACATTATCAGAGCACTTATTTGAGCATAATGATGAGATAACAATGGAAAGTAAAGACCAATTAATACAAATGTTAGAAAGTTTGAAAGATCAACAACAGTTTCGAGATGCTTTATTAGCACAAAAAGCACATGCACACGAAATCTCGCGTGAACAATTCGAGCAAGTTTTTAAACAGGCGCTCGAAAGCTAAAAAGAAAAAGCAGTCTAAAATAAAGCATCATTTAATTTAAAAGATTTGACGTAATATGATGTTAGCGACATGGACAATATGATATTACGTCATGCTTTTTTGTTTACTTAAATATAAGCTAAGTAATAAGTTGATAATTACTAACAACAATAACTAGATAGATAAGTGTAAATTTCTTGTAAACAGGTATATAATAGTATGTAATTCTTTGAAGGAAGTAAGTGAGAAAGGAGTATGTTGATGGCTAAATATCGAGGGAAACCGTTTCAATTATATGTAAAGTTATCGTGTTCGACAATGATGGCGTCAAGTATCATTTTAACGAATATCTTGCCGTACGATGCCCAAGCTGCATCTGAAAAGGATACTGAAATTTCAAAAGAGATATTATCTAAGCAAGATTTATTAGACAAAGTTGACAAAGCAATTCGTCAAATTGAGCAATTAAAACAGTTATCGGCTTCATCTAAAGCACATTATAAAGCACAACTAAATGAAGCGAAAACAGCATCGCAAATAGATGAAATCATAAAACGAGCTAATGAGTTGGATAGCAAAGAAAATAAAAGTTCTCACACTGAAATGAACGGTCAAAGTGATATAGACAGTAAATTAGATCAATTGCTTAAAGATTTAAATGAGGTTTCTTCAAATGTTGATAGGGGTCAACAAAGTGGCGAGGACGATCTTAATGCAATGAAAAATGATATGTCACAAACGGCTACAACAAAATATGGAGAAAAAGATGATAAAAATGATGAAGCAATGGTAAATAAGGCGTTAGAAGACCTAGACCATTTGAATCAGCAAATACACAAATCGAAAGATGCATTGAAAGATGCATCGAAAGATCCGGCAGTGTCTACAACAGATAGTAATCATGAAGTAGCTAAAACGCCAAATAATGATGGTTCTGGACATGTTGTGTTAAATAAATTTCTTTCAAATGAAGAGAATCAAAGCCATAGTAATCAACTCACTGATAAATTACAAGGAAGCGATAAAATTAATCATGCTATGATTGAAAAATTGGCTAAAAGTAATGCCTCAACGCAACATTACACATATCATAAACTGAATACGTTACAATCTTTAGATCAACGTATTGCAAATACGCAACTTCCTAAAAATCAAAAATCAGACTTAATGAGCGAAGTAAATAAGACGAAAGAGCGTATAAAAAGTCAACGAAATATTATTTTGGAAGAACTTGCACGTACTGATGATAAAAAGTATGCTACACAAAGCATTTTAGAAAGTATATTTAATAAAGACGAGGCAGATAAAATTCTAAAAGATATACGTGTTGATGGTAAAACAGATCAACAAATTGCAGATCAAATTACTCGTCATATTGATCAACTATCTCTGACAACGAGTGATGATTTATTAACGTCATTGATTGATCAATCACAAGATAAGTCGCTATTGATTTCTCAAATCTTACAAACGAAATTAGGAAAAGCTGAAGCAGATAAATTGGCTAAAGATTGGACGAATAAAGGATTATCAAATCGCCAAATCGTTGACCAATTGAAGAAACATTTTGCATCAACTGGCGACACGTCTTCAGATGATATATTAAAAGCAATTTTGAATAATGCCAAAGATAAAAAGCAAGCAATTGAAACGATTTTAGCAACACGTATAGAAAGACAAAAGGCAAAATTACTGGCAGATTTAATTACTAAAATAGAAACAGATCAAAATAAAATTTTTAATTTAGTTAAATCGGCATTGAATGGTAAAGCGGATGATTTATTGAATTTACAAAAGAGACTCAATCAAACGAAAAAAGATATAGACTATATTTTATCACCAATAGTAAATCGTCCAAGTTTACTAGATCGATTGAATAAAAATGGGAAAACAACGGATTTAAATAAGTTAGCAAATTTAATGAATCAAGGATCAAATTTATTAGACAGTATTCCAGATATACCCACACCAAAGCCAGAAAAGACGTTAACACTTGGTAAAGGTAATGGATTGTTAAGTGGATTATTAAATGCTGATGGTAATGTATCTTTGCCTAAAGCGGGGGAAACGATAAAAGAACATTGGTTGCCGATATCTGTAATTGTTGGTGCAATGGGTGTACTAATGATTTGGTTATCACGACGCAATAAGTTGAAAAATAAAGCATAATTATATTGGGGGAAGAGCATCTATATATTTTTTTAAGTATATAAGACGTCTTATTTCCCCCTTAAATTATTGTGAAGTATATGCAAAATGCAATGAATAGATTGTCCATCATTTTAACGTTATAATGAATTTAACGACTTAGAACTACAGAAGTAAAGGAGAATGAAGATGTCTCGAAAAACGGCGCTATTAGTTTTGGATATGCAAGAAGGTATAGCGAGTAGTGTACCTAGAATAAAAAATATTATTAAAGCGAATCAGAGAGCAATTGAAGCAGCAAGACAACATCGAATACCAGTCATTTTCATACGTTTAGTGTTAGATAAGCATTTTAATGATGTCTCCTCGAGTAATAAAGTGTTTTCAACAATTAAAGCTCAAGGATATGCGATTACTGAAGCAGATGCATCTACACGAATACTTGAAGATTTAGCACCACTAGAAGATGAGCCGATTATTTCTAAGCGACGCTTTAGCGCATTTACAGGTAGTTACTTGGAAGTTTATTTACGTGCAAATGATATTAATCATTTAGTATTAACGGGTGTCTCTACGAGTGGAGCTGTATTGAGCACGGCATTAGAAAGTGTAGATAAAGACTATTATATTACTGTTTTAGAAGATGCTGTTGGTGATAGATCAGATGATAAACATGACTTTATTATTGAACAAATTTTATCACGCTCATGTGACATTGAATCCGTAGAGTCATGGAAAAGTAGTTTATAGTTAATATAACGTCAATTAAAGCTAGGCAGTAATGTTTGAAAATAAGTACATTTGCTCATATTTATAAAATGTGTGAGATGACAATTGAAACGGATATGATGAGGAACATTTGAACATAAAATAATATATTTATATAAAATGACCCGAGGCGTTCGAACTGAATACCTCGGGTTTAATTGAATAAGAAATCGGACTTATGAACAGAAATATGTTTAAGTCCGAACTCCTTGTTTATACTTATAAATTTTGCGGGTTTAATAATACTTATTTACCTGTAATATATGATAATTCTTCAGCGGCAGCTGCATTGATAGTTCTATGAGAAATGATACCTAATCCTTTAACATTGGATTCTGAAATAACGATAGAACCATCACTGTTAACTTTTTCAACAAATGCTACATGACCGTAATGTTGATCTGCACCAAATTGTCCAGCCTCAAATACAACAGCAGCATGACGTTTTGGTGTATGACTTACTTGATAATCACGGTATTGAGCTCGATTATTCCAATTATGTGCATCACCTAAATCACCTGAGATAGATGTACCAAATTGTTTCATACGGTTATATACGTACCAAGTACATTGGCCATGTGGATATGGCATACTATCAGATACCTCGCGGAAAGGTTTGAATTCATCTGATGAATCATCATAATCCTTGATAGAACGTTCATATTTATCTAAATCTGGCATGCGTTCATCGTCAAACTGAGTTAATTGATAGTGTTTAATAATACTGTTTAATTTCTTAGCATAGTTTGGATCTGTAGCATATGTTTTAGATAAGTGTGATGTTGCATCTTTATAAGAATCGGCTTCCGATTTCCATGTTGGTTTATAAATTGTTCGATTGCCATCAATACCATTTTTAATAAGGTCAGAGTAATCTTTTAGTGATTCTTTCGTGCTTGGATATTTTCGGAATCCAGCATTAATACTATACAATTTATTACCATCAGCTTCTAATGTGTTAAAAGGAACAGAATTCCCTTCAAAAGCACCTTTGATACCGAATAAATTATGGTTTGGTGACTTAGCTAAAGCACTACGACCTGAGTCAGATTCTAAGATTGCTTGGGCAATCATGACAGACGCATAAATATCGTTATCTTGACCAATGCGATGTGCATCTTTAGCAATTGATTTGACAAATTGACGTGTATCTTTTGAGTCAACAACGTTAAATTGTCCGCTATCATCATTGTTAGATATACTAGGATCTGTTTCGAATAATGATGTTGCACGTGTATCCTTTTGATTAACATCGTTATTGAATGATTGAGCAGGTTTAGATTTATGTTTCAATTCATCTTGTGTTGGTAACTGTGGATTCTTTGTATTAGATTTTTCATTTTTGTCTTTTTTAGATTGAGATGCATAATCTTTTTGTGTTTTCTTTGCATCTTCACTGTATTGATCCAAAATAGAGTCTAAAGCCGAATCTGACATTGATTGATTATCTTTCGATGAAGATTTTTGATTTGCTTTATCGTCACTTGCTGGTTGACTATTTGATTGATTAGGTTGTGTTGGCTTTGGCGAATTTGGTTGCTTATTAGATGTACTTGGTTTTGTATTGTTTGATTTAGGTGCTTTTTGATTGTCTGCTTTATCTTGTTTAGATGATTGCGTATCAGTGTCATTTTTGATGCTATTGTCACTGTTTTTATTCGAATCATTTGTTGACTTTTCGCCATTACGAGGTTGTTCGTAATCAGAAATATCCGAATTTAAATTGAATAAGTTTTGGATTAAAGTTGTTAATGAGTAATTATCATCGTATTTATTTTTGGTTAGCAATTGGTTTATATTGGTTTGTGGTAAATTCTTATAAATAAAATCAATGATATTGTTAGAGTCTGAAGTGCTGTCGTCTATAGTTTTAAATTTTTTGTCGTTATTGTCTTGGTTACTTGTATTATTGTTGTCTGCTTTATCAGTATCTTTACTTGTAGTATCCTTAGAAGTTTCATCGTCATTAGATTTTTTTGAATCATGAGATGTTGTCTTAGCTGTAGTATCTTTTTGAGGTGTATCAGCATAAGCGGTAGGTGAAACTAAAGTAGGTAATACGAGCGTAGTTGATAGCAAATAAATTAAAATTTTATTTTTAGGCATATTTCGTATTCTCCCTTGAAAAATATAATAATTAAGTGTGATAATAAACTATGATTTGTTATAATTTATCGTATGCTGAAAATAGTTGATAGGTATCAATCGACTAAATATCTTCCAGTAAATTGATTATACTAATTCACAACGCAAAAATAAATTAATTTACAAAAAATATATAAAAAATATGAATAATTCCTACATAGGAGTGTGACAATGAAGAACGCATTTAAATTATTTAAAATGGATCTGAAGAAAGTAGCTAAGACGCCAGCTGTGTGGATTATCTTAGCAGGCTTAGCTATTTTGCCATCGTTCTACGCTTGGTTTAACTTATGGGCAATGTGGGATCCATATGGCAACACGGGACACATCAAGGTCGCAGTCGTTAATGAAGATAAAGGCGACACAATCAGAGGGAAAAAAGTTAATGTCGGTAATACGATGGTTAATACACTCAAGAAAAATAAAAGTTTTGATTGGCAGTTTGTAAGTAGAGAGAAAGCTGATCATGAGATAAAAATGGGTAAATATTTTGCAGGTATTTACATCCCATCTAAGTTTACACATGAAATTACCGGGACACTACGTAAGCAGCCTCAAAAAGCAGATGTAGAATTTAAGGTGAATCAGAAGATTAACGCTGTTGCGTCTAAGCTAACAGATACTGGTTCGTCAGTTGTCGTTGAAAAAGCGAATGAACAATTTAATAAAACAGTAACTCGAGCATTATTAGAAGAAGCTAACAAAGCAGGTTTAACTATTGAAGAAAATGTGCCGACAATTAACAAGATAAAAAATGCGGTATATTCAGCAGATAAAGCTTTACCTAAGATTAATGACTTTGCGAATAAAATTGTGTATTTGAATAACCACCAAGCGGATTTAGATAAATATGCCAATGATTTTAGAAAACTAGGAAATTATAAAGGTGATATTTTAGATGCTCAGAAAAAATTAAACGAAGTCAATGGTGCTATTCCGCAACTTAATGAAAAGGCTAAGTTGATATTAGCTTTAAATAATTATATGCCGAAAATTGAAAAAGCGTTAAATTTTGCAGCTGATGACGTGCCAGCGCAGTTCCCTAAAATTAATCAAGGACTTAACATTGCGAGTCAAGGGATTGATCAAGCTAATGGACAGTTAAATGATGCCAAAGGCTTCGTCACACAAGTTAGAAGTAGAGTCGGTGATTATCAAGATGCAATTCGACGCGCGCAAGATTTAAATCGAAGAAACCAGCAACAGATTCCTCAAAATAGCGCGGCGAACAACGAAACATCAAATAGTTCACCTGCAGCTGGTAATGGTGTAGCATCAACGCCACCAAGTGCACCAAGTGGCGATACTGCACCAAATAATAATGTTACGCAAAATACCGCACCAAATAGTAATAATGCGCCTGTATCGACTACACCACAAAGTACAAGCGGGAAAAAAGATGGTCAAAGTTTTGCAGATATAACAACAACACAAGTCAGCACAGCTAACGAGAACACACAAAACATTACAGATAAAGATGTTAAATCAATGGAAGCGGCATTAACGGGCTCTTTATTATCATTATCAAATAATTTAGATACCCAAGCGAAAGCCGCACAAAAAGATAGTCAGGCATTACGTAATATTTCGTATGGCATTTTAGCATCGGACAAGCCTTCTGATTTTAGAGAGTCTTTAGATAATGTTAAGTCCGGTTTAGAATACACAACGCAATATAATCAACAATTTATCGATACATTAAAAGAGATTGAGAAGAATGAAAATGTTGATTTATCAAAAGAAATTGATAAGGTAAAAGCAGCTAATAATCGAATTAATGAATCATTAAGGTTAGTTAATCAATTAAGCAATGCATTAAAGAATGGTAGTTCAGGAACTGCTGAAGCTACTAAATTACTAGATCAACTTTCAAAACTAGATTCATCATTATCATCATTTAGAGATTATGTTAAAAAAGATCTTAACAGCTCTTTAGTATCAATATCACAACGTATTATGGATGAATTGAACAAAGGGCAAACTGCATTATCCAATGTTCAGTCTAAATTAAATACAATTGATCAAGTCATTAACAGTGGACAAGCTATTTTAAAAAATGGTAAAACACGTATTGATCGCTTACAAACAGTATTACCAAGTATTGAACAACAATACATTAGTGCTGTTAAAAATGCTCAAGCAAACTTCCCGAAAGTGAAAAGTGATGTAGCTAAAGCTGCTAACTTTGTGCGCAATGACTTACCACAGTTGGAACAGCGATTAACTAATGCGACAGCAAGTGTGAATAAAAATTTACCAACGTTATTAAATGGTTATGATCAAGCGGTAGGATTACTAAATAAAAATCAGCCACAAGCGAAAAAGGCTTTATCAGATTTAGCTGATTTTTCTCAAAATAAATTGCCTGATGTTGAAAAAGATTTGAAAAAAGCGAATAAAATTTTCAAGAAATTAGACAAAGATGATGCAGTCGACAAATTAATCGACACACTTAAGAATGATTTGAAAAAGCAAGCGGGTATTATTGCAAATCCTATTAATAAGAAGACTGTTGATGTTTTCCCAGTTAAGGATTATGGTTCAGGTATGACACCATTCTATACTGCACTGTCAGTATGGGTAGGTGCACTCTTGATGGTAAGTTTATTAACGGTTGATAATAAACATAAGAGTCTAGAGTCAGTCTTAACGACAAGACAAGTGTTCTTAGGTAAGGCAGGATTCTTTATAATGCTTGGTATGTTGCAAGCACTCATTGTATCGGTTGGAGATTTGTTAATCCTAAAAGCAGGAGTTGAGTCACCTGTATTATTTGTACTTATAACGATTTTCTGTTCGATTATTTTCAACTCAATCGTATATACGTGCGTATCATTACTTGGTAACCCAGGTAAAGCAATTGCAATCGTATTGCTTGTATTACAAATTGCAGGTGGTGGAGGAACATTCCCAATTCAAACTACGCCACAATTTTTCCAAAACATTTCGCCATACTTACCATTTACGTATGCAATTGATTCATTACGTGAAACAGTAGGCGGTATTGTTCCGGAAATCCTAATTACAAAATTAATTATATTAACGTTATTTGGCATAGGATTCTTCGTTGTAGGTTTAATTTTAAAACCTGTAACAGATCCATTGATGAAGCGCGTATCTGAAAAAGTTGACCAAAGTAACGTTACAGAATAAAAATTAAATCCACACATTAGGGTTATAGCTCCTTAATGTGTGGATTTTTATGTTTTTAGACAGAAGAGATAGTAATTTCTGTCTTTTATGGGACGGTTGTTATCATTGCTATTATCCAGGATGACTTACTATAGCACTAATATTACCGACAAAGTGAATATCCTCGTCTTCCGTAGTTAAAATAAAGCTAGAACCTTTTTGGATGTCATAGTGCTTATCGTTTACTGTTAAAGTACCAGTACCATCGATAATAGTAACTAAGCAATAAGCATGTGGTTTATTGAATTTTAAATCTCCATGAATATCCCATTTATATACTGCAAAATATTGATTATCTACAAATTGAGTTACAGTGTGTGTGTCGATGTGAGTTGTTATAGGAGTAGTATTTGGTTCATGATTGCCTAATTCAATCACATCTTTACTTTGCTCTAAGTGCAAATCACGCAATTGACCATTTTGATCTCGTCTATCATAGTCATAAATACGGTATGTCGTATCGGATGATTGTTGTGTCTCTAAAATTAAAATACCCGAACCAATGGCATGGACAGTGCCAGCAGGAACATAATAAAAGTCACCGGGCTTAACAGGTATACGTTTGAAAAGACTGTCAAATTCATGATTATCAATCATGTCGATTAACGTCTGTTTATTATGTGCATGTACGCCATATATAATTTCAGCACCTGGGGCTGCATCTAAAATATACCAACATTCTGTTTTACCTAGTTCGCCTTCGTGTTTTAAAGCGTAGTCATCATCTGGATGAACTTGAACAGATAATTTATCATTGGCATCTAATACTTTAGTTAGCAGAGGGAAACTATCTCGTGAATCATTATCGAATAATTCACGATGTTGTGACCAAAGTTGATCTAGGGTCATATCCTTGTATGGACCATTGATAATTGTATTAGGACCATTTGGATGTGCAGAAATTGCCCAGCATTCACCAGTTGTTTCATTAGGGATATCATAGTTAAATGCTTTTAATGCATGACCGCCCCAAATTCTGTCTTTAAAAACGGGTTGTAAAAATAATGCCATAGTTAAAACTCCTCTATATTTTCATTAATAAGTTATAAATTTCTGTAGTACTGTTTGCATTAATTAGTGATTGGCGTGTCTCATCATTCATTAACGCTTTAGATAAGCGCTGAAGTATTTTTAAATGTGTATCCTGACTGTTGTTTGGTACGGCAATTAAGAATATCAATTGAGGTAGACTACCATCTAGACTGTCCCATTTAACACCATGATTATTTTTCATAACAGCTACAATCGGTTGTTTTACAACATCAGACTTTGCATGTGGAATGGCCACGTTCATGCCAATAGCTGTCGTAGACTCCATTTCACGTTCTAGTATTGCATTTTTTAAATGCGATGTGTGCTCTACATAACGGCAAATTTTAAGTTTATGAATCAACATATCAATTGCTTCGTTTCGAGACATGTCGTGATCAGTAATTATCATAGTTTGTTGATCAAAAACATGAGAAGGTTTATTGAGATGTGAATGTTTCGCGGTTTTATCTACATTGTCAACCTCTGTATCATGTTGTGTAATATCTGTATCATGAAGTTGCGTGTGTTGCGCTGGTGCATCTACTGCTATAACTGGTGTATTGCGTTTTAATAATAGTACAGTAGTCATTGTGACAAGACTACCTACTATCACTGCAAAGATAAACCATAATACATGATCAATACCACCTAATACAGCCACGATTGGACCTCCATGTGCGACTCTATCGCCGACACCACCAATGGCTGCAATGACTGATGCAATCATTGCACCAATGATGTTTGCAGGTATAATGCGCAATGGATCTTGGGCTGCGAAAGGAATAGCACCTTCAGTAATACCAAATAGTCCCATAGTGAAGGAAGCCTTACCCATTTCTCTTTCGGAATGATTGAATTTATACTTTTGAACAAACGTTGCTAAACCTAAACCGATTGGTGGTGTACATACAGCAACTGCGACCATACCCATAACGGCGTAATTACCTTCAGCAATAAGTGCTGAGCCAAATAAAAATGCTACCTTGTTTACTGGACCGCCCATATCGAAGGCGATCATCGCACCTATAATCATCGCAAGTATAATAATATTAGCACCTTGCATACTTTTTAACCAGGTTGTTAATGCCTCAAAAATATTAGAAATTGGTGCACCGATTAAAAATATAAATATCAATCCTACAACGACCGATGAAATAATGGGAATAATAATGATAGGCATAATTGGTGCCATTGCTTTTGGAACTTTAATATCTTTAATCCACTTTGCGATATAACCTGCTAAGAAACCAGCAACAATACCACCTAAAAATCCTGCGCCTGCATCACTGCCATAAAAACTACCGTCAGCAGCGATAGCGCCGCCAATCATACCAGGAACAAGACCGGGCTTGTCAGCGATACTAACAGCGATATATCCAGCTAGTATTGGAACCATAAATTTAAAGGCTAAACTACCAATGTTTTCAATGGATTTCCAAAATGAATCATCTGGGATGACTAATCCTTTTGATGTCGTTTCACCGCCTAGAGTCAGCGCGATGGCGATAAGGAGTCCACCAACTACGATAAAAGGAACCATAAACGATACACCGTTCATTAAATGTTGATACACCATTTGAATACCACTTTTAGACTTACCGCGATCTTTCGAATGATAATTTGTTTCAGATTGATAAATAGGCGCATCTTGATTAATGATACGTTGAATTAGACCTCTCGGATTATGAATCCCTTCGCGAACATTTTCATTAATCAACCGTTTACCAACAAATCGGGATAGATCAACTTGTTTATCAGCTGCAATTATGACACCGTCAGCTTCTTCGATGTCTTGCGTAGTTAAAACATTTTCAGCACCAACACCGCCCTGTGTCTCTACTTTAATATCCACACCCATTTCTTTTGCTACCTGCTCAAGCTTTTCTTGAGCCATATATGTATGTGCAATGCCATTTGGGCATGAGGTAATAGCTACAATTTTCATAAAATCATCTCCTTTTCTATATTGTAAGCGTATTCTCGATACTAAAAAAAGAATAATTACCGTTACTAGTGGCAATTATTCTTGTAAGTATTCAAATAACTGTTGCTTTAAACTATGATCATCTAAACTACATAAATGGTTCACTGAATCATCATCCAAGTTAGCAATTAATTGCATCATTTGTTTTGTAAAAGCTTTGTCTTTATGCGAAATCGCTAAGAAAAAGACAAGTTTGACATCGTGTTGTCGCCAAGGAAAAACATCTTTTGTGCGAAAAATAAGCACATGTGATTGTAAAACTTTTTCAGGATCTCCATGAGGAATCGCCATAAAATTACCTATGTATGTAGAAGATGATTTCTCACGCTCTAAAGCTGATTCGATATATCCTTCTACAATCGCATGATGTGCTTGTAATATTTTTTGAGCTTCTTCAAAAATTTGCACAGTATGCCGTGATTTTTGTTCAGTATTTACGACAAGGAAATTGACAGTGTCCATATGATGATGTGCTTGAACCGGATTTTGCTTTTGCTTCACAACGTGTCTGATTTTGTGACGATCATCTTCAGAAAATAATGGTGCAACCTTGATAGTCGTCAGGTGCTTAGGAAGTATGTTTAGCGTTTGTTTTGGAATATCATGGGTCGTTATTAATAAATCTACATTGTCAAAGTGATAGTGTGTTATACTTTCTAGTTTAATCGTATTTATTACTGACAACTCTTCGGATAAGTTATTTATTTTAGTTTCTAAAAAATTCGACACACCTAGACCATAATAACAAGCAATGACTACATTTAATTGTGTTTTGGTACGACGCTCGATGGCAGCTTGAAAATGAATTGTTAAAAATGCAATTTCATCTTCGCTCATCTCTATATCAGTATCAATTGCTAATTTATCAATCGCTTCAAAAAGTGTGTTAAACACAAAGGGATAGAGTTTTTTAATCTCTATAACTAAAGGATTGTTTAAATAAATGTTTTGAGTGATACGTAAATATGCTTTACTAAAATGATTATATAAATTTTGTTGTAAAATCGAATCTTCATTGAAAGGTACATGAATACGTTGCTGCATCAATTCGATTAAGCGATCAATATAACTTTGTATAAATATACGTTCTATACCAATATCGAGTTTATTAAAATGATAAGCAATAAAGAATGAAAACATATTGATTACTTTTTCGTTCAAGTCATAACCTAATCTTTCGTTGATTTGCTTAATGCAAGATTGAGATATCAATTTTGCATCATGGTTTAACGTGTCTAGCTCACTTAAAGATTGCTTACGTTTAATGATTAAAATGAGATGAATTAAAAGCTGTTGTATTTGAATATCAGTTGTTTCAATACTATGTTGTTGAAGTGTCTCTTGTATAATATGCGAAATCATCCTTTGGTGTGAATCAGGTAATTCATTTAAAATTAGGTCTTCAACATGTACATGCCCTGATGATAATTGATTTAAATGGATGATGGCATTAGTGATATCATTATCTGTTCCATCGACCACAATACCTTGTTTTTTCTTGATTGTTAAAACGATATTAAATTTTTGACACCATTGTTGAATTCGAACGAAATAGTCGTTGAGCACAGTTTTAGATAATAGATAATCTTGCTCTAGTTGTTGCAATGTCTGCGATTTATTGTGCATTAGCAGTTGATACGCCATAGATAATAATAGTTTTTCTTTATATGATTGAATATGCGTGTAACGTTCAGTTATCGTTTCTAAGGTATACTGCGATGTATTTAATTGATATCCTTTAGATTTAATACTTACGATGATATCATCCATAAAATTGCTATTGATAACATGAATATCATTGCGAACTGTGCGGTTTGAAACATTGACATGTTCAGCAATTTCATTAGAACTAATGTGCTTTGATGGATTTTTAATAAAAAACTGGAGTAGTTTTAAGTGTCTATCAAGCATTTAACATGTACCTCCTTTCTAAATTTTTCGTGTAAGCGTTTTTAAAGGTGTATTAATATTATTAAACATGAGAGCTTATACATACGTCAATGACATTAAAGCGAACTTTTATATGATTTTAACAGAGTGCGAATTATGCAAATAAAGAACAGCAGTAAGATATTTCAAATAGAAAAATATCTCACTGCTGTTTTTCTGAATTTATGCATCTGGTACTTGTGGACGTATCAGGCAAATGATTAATTTTTAGGTGATTGTGCTTGAGGTGTTTGTTTAGAAGGCGTATTGGTATTATTTGATTTATTAGCAGGTGGTGTGTTCTGTTGTTGATTATTTTGGTTGTTTGTTGACGATTGACTGCCACCACCGTGAGTATTATTTTTATTTGAATTTGAGTCTTTTGGCTGAGCTGGTTGCGTATTCGATGGTACTGTTGAATGGTTGTTAGGAACATTTGACGGTGAAGATGGTTGATTGTCATTAGTATCGTTATTGCCATTATTTTGATTTTTATCTGTTTTGTCTGCACTATCATCTTGTTGATCATTTTCTTCGGTTTCTGTTTTTTTATGCGTAGATTTATTTTCTTGTTCTTGGTTATTACTTGATGATGTAGAATGATTTATTGCAGCATAAATTGCGAACCCAAGTGCTCCGATTAATACGATAATTACGATGGTAATAAGAAGTTTTTTCAAATATAACGCCTCCATGTTAATGAAAAGTAGTTGATACGTGAAGCTAAATAATTTATTTCAATATTGCCATAATCATTTTAAAAAATAAATATTAGAAAAGTAGGCGATATTAATATTTTCATTGTTTTTTGTGTACTTCAATTAGTATAACAAAACTGTTATGTATTTATAAATATAATCATTAGTATTTTTATGGCTGAAAAAGTTATAATAAAAGTGTAAGGAATAAAATATTTGTATGGAAAAGAGAGATAATTATGAATAAAACCAGTAAAGTTTGTGTAGCAGCAACATTAGCATTGGGCACACTGATTGGAGTAACAGTTGTTGAAAATTCGGCGCCAACAAGTAAACAGGCACAGGCAGCAATAACCCCATATTATACTTATAATGGTTATATTGGTAATAATGCTAATTTTATTCTGGATAAGAATTTTATTAACGCGATTAAGTATGATAATGTGAAATTCAATGGTATTAAATTAGCTAAAACGAATACGATAAAAAAAGTAGAGAAATATGATCAAACTTTTAAAGGTGTTTCTGCAAAAGGAAACGAAGCAAGTCAATTGCAATTTGTAGTTAAAAATAATATTTCATTAAAAGATATCCAAAAAGCTTATGGCAAGGACTTGAAAAAAGAAAATGGTAAAACAAAGGAAGCTGATAGCGGTATTTTTTACTATCAAAATGCTAAAAAGACATTAGGCATCTGGTTTGTCGTTGATCATATTAGAGTTGTCGAAGTAACAGTTGGACATACACCATACAAAACAAGTAAATAAAATAATGGCATATTAAGGCTAGAGTGTGAGGAGAGATACCGCATTCTAGTCTTTTTTATTAAATAATAACGATTATTGCGTCTTACATAGTTGTTTGAAATTGATAAAAATGTTTATTTGATCATGATTATTTAAATAGTTATCTCACATATTTCAAGCATTGATTAAGTATATAGAGCACTATTTTGTATTTGTTAATATTTTCACAAAAATAAAGCCTTGATAAATTTTAAAATATAATTAAGCTCAATTTTTAAAATTTTATTTAGCTACAGATAACATTTTTAAAAAAGAAAAGAATCAATAAATAAAATCAACGAACAAAAAGTATCGAAATAAATAGAAATAATCATTTACTTTTCTGAAAAATTAAATTAATATTTTATTTATAAGCTGTTTTTAAGATTTCAGGAGGAATGAAATGTGAGGAAATTTTCAAGATATGCATTTACAAGTATGGCAGCAGTAACATTGTTGAGCACTTTATCACCAGCAGCATTAGCGATTGATTCAAAAAATAAACCAGCTAATTCTGATATTAAATTTGAGGTGACTCAAAAGAGTGATGCGGTCAAAGCATTAAAAGAATTGCCTAAATCCGAAAATGTAAAAAATATTTATCAAGATTACGCTGTTACTGATGTAAAAACTGATAAAAAAGGATTTACGCATTATACATTGCAACCGAGTGTTGATGGTGTTCATGCACCTGACAAAGAAGTGAAAGTACACGCAGACAAATCAGGAAAAGTCGTTTTAATCAATGGGGATACTGATGCGAAGAAAGTAAAGCCAACGAATAAAGTGACATTAAGTAAAGATGACGCAGCCGACAAAGCATTTAAAGCAGTTAAGATTGATAAGCATAAAGCGAAAAATCTTAAAGATAAAGTCATTAAAGAAAACAAAGTTGAAATCGATGGTGACAGTAATAAATACGTTTATAATGTTGAGTTAATTACAGTGACACCAGAAATTTCACATTGGAAAGTTAAAATTGATGCTCAAACTGGCGAAATTTTAGAAAAAATGAACTTAGTTAAAGAAGCTGCAGAAACTGGTAAAGGAAAAGGTGTACTTGGCGATACAAAAGATATCAATATCAATAGTATTGACGGTGGATTTAGCCTAGAAGATTTAACGCATCAAGGTAAATTATCAGCATTTAGCTTTAATGATCAAACAGGTCAAGCAACATTGATTACTAATGAAGATGAAAACTTCGTAAAAGATGAGCAACGTGCTGGCGTAGATGCAAATTATTACGCTAAACAAACATATGATTATTACAAAGACACATTTGGTCGTGAATCATATGACAACCAAGGTAGTCCAATTGTTTCATTAACGCATGTTAATAACTACGGTGGTCAAGATAACAGAAATAATGCCGCATGGATTGGTGACAAAATGATCTATGGTGATGGTGATGGTCGCACATTCACAAGTTTATCGGGTGCAAATGACGTAGTGGCACACGAATTAACACACGGTGTGACACAAGAGACTGCGAACTTAGAATATAAGGACCAGTCAGGCGCTCTAAATGAAAGCTTTTCAGATGTTTTTGGATACTTTGTAGATGACGAGGATTTCTTAATGGGTGAAGATGTCTACACACCTGGAAAAGAGGGGGACGCTTTACGCAGCATGTCAAACCCAGAACAATTTGGTCAACCAGCTCATATGAAAGACTATGTATTCACTGAAAAAGATAATGGTGGCGTACATACGAATTCTGGAATTCCAAATAAAGCAGCTTATAACGTGATTCAAGCAATAGGGAAATCTAAATCAGAACAAATTTACTACCGAGCATTAACGGAATACTTAACAAGTAATTCAAACTTCAAAGATTGTAAAGATGCATTATACCAAGCGGCTAAAGATTTATATGACGAGCAAACAGCTGAACAGGTGTATGAAGCATGGAATGAAGTAGGCGTGGAGTAAAAATATATAAACAAGAAGAAGTAATGTTAAACACTTATAAATAATTAAATTTTAAATACAGCTTATATATGGGGTATACCTACATTGATAATTGACTTTGTAGGTATACCCTCTCTTTGTAATTAGATGAGAGGAGTGTGAGGGTTGTCTGCCGAAAGACTACTCGGCAGTCTAAAATCATTACAAGTAGTAGATATGTGATAATTAAATGCTGACTTAGAATACAAAATTCATTTTAAAAGTTGTCACAAAAAATTTACATGTATTTTTATTATCTTTTGCAAAACAAAGTGTTAAATTATAAATGAAACATGCATGAATTTATTTTTTAATACAAGAAACGTAACTACCAAAGGAGTTTACAATATGAAGAAAAGTAAACGATTAGAAATTGTTTCTACAATAGTTAAAAAGCATAAGATTTATAAAAAAGAACAAATCATTTCATATATTGAAGAATATTTTGGTGTAAGATATAGTGCAACAACAATTGCTAAAGACTTGAAAGAACTTAATATATATCGTGTCCCTATCGATTGTGAAACATGGATTTATAAAGCTATTAATAATCAAACAGAACAAGAGATGAGAGAAAAGTTTAGACACTATTGTGAACATGAAGTTCTAAGTTCAATCATCAATGGTTCATACATTATCGTTAAAACCTCACCTGGTTTCGCCCAAGGCATAAACTATTTTATCGATCAGCTAAATATAGAAGAGATATTAGGTACGGTGAGTGGAAATGACACTACATTAATCTTAACTGCCTCAAATGATATGGCAGAATACGTATATGCAAAATTATTTAAATAGACATGTATCAAATGAATAATAAAAATTAGTTTCGTATCACGTGTACACAAGTTAGTTACCAAATATTAACTTGTGTACGCGTTTTTTTATGGAAAGAAAGAATTCATAGTCATTCATTTGACTGTATAAAAAACTTTATACAACGTGTTTTTGTGGGTCTTTTTGAATAAAAAATGTATATTTTGACCCAAAACACCTTTATTTATGTATAAAAATCCATTATTATGTATTGTATAACAAAAAGATATGAAATTTTCGACTTTCTTTATGTGAATATAATCACATGTAAGCGTTTGAAGATTGTCTATACTCTAAATGAATTCAAAGATAAAAGGAGGAAATAGACATGACAGATGGTCCAATTAAAGTAAATAGCGAAATTGGAGCTTTAAAAACTGTGTTACTTAAGCGTCCTGGAAAAGAATTAGAAAATTTAGTACCTGATTATTTAGATGGATTACTATTTGATGATATTCCATATTTAGAAGTAGCTCAAAAAGAGCATGACCATTTTGCGCAGGTGCTAAGAGAAGAGGGTGTTGAAGTACTTTACCTTGAGAAGTTAGCAGCTGAAAGTATTGAAAATCCTCAAGTAAGAAGTGAATTTATTGATGATGTATTAGCAGAGTCTAAAAAAACAATATTAGGTCATGAAGAAGAAATTAAGACATTATTTGCGACACTTTCTAATCAAGAACTTGTAGATAAAATAATGTCAGGGGTACGTAAGGAAGAAATTAATCCGAAATGTACACATCTAGTAGAGTACATGGATGATAAGTATCCATTCTATTTAGATCCAATGCCAAACCTTTATTTTACTAGAGATCCACAAGCCTCAATAGGACACGGTATAACAATCAATCGGATGTTCTGGAGAGCACGACGACGAGAATCAATATTTATTCAATATATTGTAAAGCATCATCCTAGATTTAAAGATGCGAATATTCCAATCTGGTTAGATCGAGATTGCCCATTCAATATTGAAGGCGGCGATGAACTTGTTTTATCTAAAGATGTCTTGGCTATAGGCGTTTCAGAACGTACATCTGCACAAGCTATTGAAAAGTTAGCGCGACGTATTTTTGAAAATCCGCAGGCGACGTTTAAAAAAGTAGTAGCAATTGAAATTCCAACTAGTCGAACTTTTATGCACTTAGATACAGTATTTACAATGATAGATTATGACAAATTTACAATGCATTCAGCCATTTTAAAGGCAGAAGGCAATATGAATATATTTATTATTGAATATGATGACGTAAATAAAGATATTGCCATCAAACAATCTAGTCATTTAAAAGATACTTTAGAAGACGTACTAGGTATAGATGATATCCAATTCATTCCAACAGGAAATGGTGATGTCATTGATGGTGCTAGAGAGCAATGGAATGATGGCTCAAATACATTATGTATAAGACCAGGCGTTGTAGTGACTTACGATAGAAACTATGTATCGAATGATTTATTGAGACAAAAAGGCATAAAAGTCATTGAAATATCTGGTAGCGAGCTGGTACGTGGACGTGGGGGCCCTAGATGTATGAGTCAACCACTATTCAGAGAAGACATTTAACGTAATAAATTATAGAAGCGAGGGTGAAAATAATGACAGAAATTCAAAAACCGTATGATTTAAAAGGCAGATCATTATTAAAAGAAAGTGATTTTACCAAAGCAGAATTCGAAGGACTTATTGATTTTGCAATTACATTAAAAGAGTATAAGAAAAACGGTATTAAGCATCACTACTTATCTGGAAAAAATATTGCACTACTATTCGAAAAGAATTCGACGAGAACGCGTGCAGCGTTTACAGTTGCGTCTATTGATTTAGGTGCGCATCCAGAATTTTTAGGGAAAAATGATATTCAATTAGGCAAAAAAGAATCTGTAGAGGATACTGCGAAAGTATTAGGTAGAATGTTCGATGGTATTGAATTCCGTGGTTTTTCACAACAAGCTGTTGAAGATTTAGCGAAGTTCTCTGGTGTACCGGTGTGGAATGGATTAACAGACGATTGGCATCCTACACAAATGTTAGCTGATTTTATGACAATAAAAGAGAATTTTGGATATCTAGAAGGAATAAACTTAACTTACGTTGGAGATGGACGTAATAATATTGCGCATTCATTAATGGTAGCAGGTGCTATGTTAGGTGTTAATGTAAGAATTTGTACACCTAAATCATTAAATCCAAAAGAGGCATATGTTGATATTGCAAAAGAAAAAGCGAGTCAATATGGTGGTTCAATCATGATTACGGATAATATTGCAGAAGCAGTTGAAAATACAGATGCTATATATACAGATGTTTGGGTATCGATGGGTGAAGAAAGTGAATTTGAACAACGTATTAATTTATTAAAAGACTATCAAGTGAATCAACAGATGTTTGATTTAACAGGTAAAGATTCAACGATATTCTTACATTGTTTACCAGCATTCCATGATACAAATACACTTTATGGACAAGAAATTTATGAAAAATATGGATTAGCTGAAATGGAAGTTACAGACCAAATCTTTAGAAGTGAACATTCAAAAGTGTTTGATCAAGCTGAAAATAGAATGCATACAATTAAGGCAGTAATGGCAGCAACATTGGGGAGTTAATCACTAAATGGAACGATATGAATATGATGTGTCTGATGATATAAGTGTCATGTACAGACACCTCATATTGGTATTAAAGGAGAAATGAATATGAACGAATCAGGAGATAACAAACTCAGTAAATCTTCTTTAATTGGACTAGTTATAGGATCCATGATTGGTGGCGGTGCGTTCAATATAATGTCTGATATGGGCGGTAAAGCCGGTGGATTAGCCATTATTATTGGTTGGATTATTACAGCTATAGGAATGATTTCATTAGCGTTCGTATTTCAAAATTTAACCAATGAACGGCCGGAGCTAGACGGTGGTATTTATAGTTATGCTCAAGCAGGATTTGGCGATTTTGTAGGATTTATCAGTGCTTGGGGATATTGGTTCTCAGCGTTTTTAGGCAATGTTGCCTATGCAACACTATTGATGTCAGCAGTAGGTAACTTTTTCCCGATTTTTAAAGGAGGCAACACATTACCAAGTATTATTGTCGCCTCGTTACTACTCTGGGGTGTCCATTTCTTGATTTTAAAAGGCGTTGAAACAGCAGCATTTATCAATAGTATTGTTACTGTTGCAAAGTTAATCCCGATTTTACTTGTAATCATATGCATGATAATTGCATTCAATTTTGACACTTTTAAAACAGGCTTTTTCGGTATGACGTCAGAGGGTGTATTGCCATTTAGTTGGGCGAGCACAATGAGCCAAGTTAAAAGTACGATGCTAGTGACAGTTTGGGTGTTTATCGGTATCGAAGGTGCAGTAATTTTTTCTAGTAGAGCTAAAAATAAAAAAGATGTAGGTAGTGCCACGGTTATAGGACTTATATCAGTTTTAATTATCTATTTCTTATTAACTGTATTAGCTCAAGGCGTGATTTTGCAAAATCATATTTCTCAATTAGATTCGCCAAGTATGGCACAGGTGCTTGCAACTATTGTAGGTGGTTGGGGATCTACACTTGTAAATATTGGTTTAATTATTTCGGTACTAGGTGCATGGTTAGGATGGACATTGCTTGCTGGTGAATTACCTTTCATTGTTGCAAAAGATGGATTATTTCCAAAGTGGTTTGCTAAAGAAAATAAAAATGGAGCACCTGTAAATGCACTGCTTATTACCAATATATTAGTACAATTATTTTTAATAAGTATGCTATTTACACAGAGTGCGTATCAATTTGCATTTTCACTAGCATCAAGTGCTATTTTATACCCTTACATGTTCAGTGCATTTTACCAAGTTAAATACACTTTAGAGCATCGACAGCAAGCAACTACTAAACAATGGACGATTGGCATCATAGCCTCAATTTATGCTATATGGCTTATATATGCAGCAGGTATCAATTACTTATTATTGACGATGTTACTTTATATTCCAGCTCTTCTTGTTTATTCAATCGTTCAAAAGAATAATCAGACACGTTTGATTAAATCAGACTATATTCTTTTTATGATTATTATCGTACTTGCAGTTATCGGATTAATTAAGTTATTGATGGGAACGATAAATGTTTTTTAAAAGGAGCGACAAAAATATGAAAGAGAAAATTGTCATTGCATTAGGCGGTAATGCGATACAGACAAAAGAAGCAACAGCTGAAGCACAACAAACAGCTATTAGACGTGCGATGCAAAACCTTAAACCTTTATTTGATTCACCAGCGCGTATTGTCATTTCACATGGTAATGGCCCACAAATTGGAAGTTTATTAATCCAACAAGCTAAATCGAACAGTGACACAACGCCGGCAATGCCATTGGATACTTGTGGTGCAATGTCACAGGGTATGATAGGCTATTGGTTGGAAACTGAAATCAATCGCATTTTAACTGAAATGAATAGTGATAGAACTGTAGGCACAATCGTTACACGTGTGGAAGTAGATAAAGATGATCCACGATTCAATAACCCAACCAAACCAATTGGTCCTTTTTATACGAAAGAAGAAGTTGAAGAATTACAAAAAGAACAGCCAGACTCAGTCTTTAAAGAAGATGCAGGACGTGGTTATAGAAAAGTAGTTGCGTCACCACTACCTCAATCTATACTAGAACACCAGTTAATTCGAACTTTAGCAGACGGTAAAAATATTGTCATTGCATGCGGTGGTGGCGGTATTCCAGTTATAAAAAAAGAAAATACCTATGAAGGTGTTGAAGCGGTTATAGATAAAGATTTTGCTAGTGAGAAATTAGCAACGCTGATTGAAGCAGATACCTTAATGATTCTTACGAATGTAGAAAATGTATTTATTAACTTTAATGAACCTAATCAACAACAAATCGATGATATTGATGTAGCAACACTGAAAAAATACGCGGCACAAGGTAAGTTTGCGGAAGGATCGATGTTGCCAAAAATAGAAGCTGCGATACGATTTGTTGAAAGTGGGGAAAACAAAAAAGTTATCATTACCAATTTAGAGCAGGCATACGAAGCTTTGATTGGTAATAAAGGTACACACATTCACATGTAGCACTTTATCACGCGACAAAACATTAAATATGTTTCTCCGTTGATTCAAATGAAAAAGTTGTCTGCTGACACTTTGCAAGGTTTGAAGGAGTTTAACTTATGACAGAAAACTTTATTTTGGGTAGAAATAATAAATTAGAACATGAACTAAAGGCATTAGCAGATTACATTAATATCCCATATAGTATATTACAACCATATCAAAGTGAATGTTTTGTCAGACATTATACGAAAGGCCAAGTTATTTATTTTTCGCCACAAGAAAGTAGCAATATTTACTTTTTAATTGAAGGTAATATTATTAGAGAACATTACAATCAAAATGGAGATGTATATCGTTATTTTAATAAAGAGCAAGTATTATTTCCAATCAGTAACTTATTTCATCCGAAAGAGGTTAACGAATTGTGTACAGCATTAACCGATTGTACAGTTCTTGGATTGCCTAGAGAATTGATGGCTTTTTTGTGCAAAGCTAATGATGATATATTTTTGACACTTTTTGCATTAATAAATGATAATGAGCAGCAACACATGAACTATAACATGGCATTAACAAGTAAATTTGCTAAAGATCGAATTATTAAATTGTTATGTCATCTATGTCAGACAGTAGGGTACGATCAAGATGAATTTTATGAAATCAAACAGTTTTTAACTATTCAACTCATGAGTGATATGGCTGGGATTTCCCGGGAAACAGCTGGTCATATTATTCATGAACTTAAAGATGAAAAACTTGTTGTTAAAGATCATAAAAATTGGTTAGTAAGCAAACATTTATTCAATGATGTATGTGTTTAATATACAATGTAAAATGAATAAGTTGAACATGAGGTCTAACGTACATTTATACGTTAGGCCTTTTTTGCTAGCATGATGAATAATTTAAAATGTTAGTTAAATTTGATTGTTGAAATTACAGTAAAATTTAAGGTGATGAAAAATTTAGAACTTCTAAGTTTTTGAAAAGTAAAAAATTTGTAATAGTGTAAAAATAGTATATTGATTTTTGCTAGTTAACAGAAAATTTTAAGTTATATAAATAGGAAGAAAACAAATTTTACGTAATTTTTTTCGAAAAGCAATTGATATAATTCTTATTTCATTATACAATTTAGACTAATCTAGAAATTGAAATGGAGTAATATTTTTGAAAAAAAGAATTGATTATTTGTCGAATAAGCAGAATAAGTATTCGATTAGACGTTTTACAGTAGGTACCACATCAGTAATAGTAGGGGCAACTATACTATTTGGGATAGGCAATCATCAAGCACAAGCTTCAGAACAATCGAACGATACAACGCAATCTTCGAAAAATAATGCAAGTGCAGATTCCGAAAAAAACAATATGATAGAAACACCTCAATTAAATACAACGGCTAATGATACATCTGATATTAGTGCAAACACAAACAGTGCGAATGTAGATAGCACAACAAAACCAATGTCTACACAAACGAGCAATACCACTACA
Source organism: Staphylococcus sp. FSL W8-0056 (assembly GCF_037963075.1). Lineage (NCBI taxonomy): Bacteria > Bacillati > Bacillota > Bacilli > Caryophanales > Staphylococcaceae > Staphylococcus > Staphylococcus sp. FSL W8-0056. The sequence goes on along the minus strand of NZ_CP150142.1, from coordinate 2,391,094 downwards.
ACAGAGCCAGCTTCAACAAATGAAACACCTCAACCGACGGCAATTAAAAATCAAGCAACTGCTGCAAAAATGCAAGATCAAACTGTTCCTCAAGAAGCAAATTCTCAAGTAGATAATAAAACAACGAATGATGCTAATAGCATAGCAACAAACAGTGAGCTTAAAAATTCTCAAACATTAGATTTACCACAATCATCACCACAAACGATTTCCAATGCGCAAGGAACTAGTAAACCAAGTGTTAGAACGAGAGCTGTACGTAGTTTAGCTGTTGCTGAACCGGTAGTAAATGCTGCTGATGCTAAAGGTACAAATGTAAATGATAAAGTTACGGCAAGTAATTTCAAGTTAGAAAAGACTACATTTGACCCTAATCAAAGTGGTAACACATTTATGGCGGCAAATTTTACAGTGACAGATAAAGTGAAATCAGGGGATTATTTTACAGCGAAGTTACCAGATAGTTTAACTGGTAATGGAGACGTGGATTATTCTAATTCAAATAATACGATGCCAATTGCAGACATTAAAAGTACGAATGGCGATGTTGTAGCTAAAGCAACATATGATATCTTGACTAAGACGTATACATTTGTCTTTACAGATTATGTAAATAATAAAGAAAATATTAACGGACAATTTTCATTACCTTTATTTACAGACCGAGCAAAGGCACCTAAATCAGGAACATATGATGCGAATATTAATATTGCGGATGAAATGTTTAATAATAAAATTACTTATAACTATAGTTCGCCAATTGCAGGAATTGATAAACCAAATGGCGCGAACATTTCTTCTCAAATTATTGGTGTAGATACAGCTTCAGGTCAAAACACATACAAGCAAACAGTATTTGTTAACCCTAAGCAACGAGTTTTAGGTAATACGTGGGTGTATATTAAAGGCTACCAAGATAAAATCGAAGAAAGTAGCGGTAAAGTAAGTGCTACAGATACAAAACTGAGAATTTTTGAAGTGAATGATACATCTAAATTATCAGATAGCTACTATGCAGATCCAAATGACTCTAACCTTAAAGAAGTAACAGACCAATTTAAAAATAGAATCTATTATGAGCATCCAAATGTAGCTAGTATTAAATTTGGTGATATTACTAAAACATATGTAGTATTAGTAGAAGGGCATTACGACAATACAGGTAAGAACTTAAAAACTCAGGTTATTCAAGAAAATGTTGATCCTGTAACAAATAGAGACTACAGTATTTTCGGTTGGAATAATGAGAATGTTGTACGTTATGGTGGTGGAAGTGCTGATGGTGATTCAGCAGTAAATCCGAAAGACCCAACTCCAGGGCCGCCGGTTGACCCAGAACCAAGTCCAGACCCAGAACCAGAACCAACGCCAGATCCAGAACCAAGTCCAGACCCAGAACCGGAACCAAGCCCAGACCCGGATCCGGATTCGGATTCAGACAGTGACTCAGGCTCAGACAGCGACTCAGGTTCAGATAGCGACTCAGAATCAGATAGCGATTCGGATTCAGACAGTGATTCAGATTCAGACAGCGACTCAGAATCAGATAGCGATTCAGAATCAGATAGCGACTCAGATTCAGATAGCGATTCAGATTCAGATAGCGATTCAGAATCAGATAGCGATTCGGATTCAGACAGTGATTCAGATTCAGACAGCGACTCAGAATCAGATAGCGACTCAGAATCAGATAGTGAGTCAGATTCAGACAGTGACTCGGACTCAGACAGTGATTCAGACTCAGATAGCGATTCAGACTCAGATAGCGATTCAGACTCAGACAGCGATTCAGATTCAGACAGCGACTCAGAATCAGACAGCGACTCAGACTCAGATAGCGACTCAGACTCAGACAGCGACTCAGATTCAGATAGCGATTCAGACTCAGACAGCGACTCAGACTCAGACAGCGACTCAGACTCAGATAGCGATTCAGACTCAGACAGCGACTCAGATTCAGATAGCGATTCGGACTCAGACAGCGATTCAGATTCAGACAGCGACTCAGACTCGGATAGCGATTCAGATTCAGACAGCGACTCAGACTCGGATAGCGACTCGGATTCAGATAGTGACTCCGATTCAAGAGTTACACCACCAAATAATGAACAGAAAGCACCATCAAATCCTAAAGGTGAAGTAAACCATTCTAATAAGGTATCAAAACAACACAAAACTGATGCTTTACCAGAAACAGGAGATAAGAGCGAAAACACAAATGCAACTTTATTTGGTGCAATGATGGCATTATTAGGATCATTACTATTGTTTAGAAAACGCAAGCAAGATCATAAAGAAAAAGCGTAAATACTTTTTTAGGCCGAATACATTTGTATTCGGTTTTTTTGTTGAAAATGATTTTAAAGTGAATTGATTAAGCGTAAAATGTTGATAAAGTAGAATTAGAAAGGGGTCATGACGTATGGCTTATATTTCATTAAACTATCATTCACCAACAATTGGTATGCATCAAAATTTGACAGTCATTTTACCGGAAGATCAAAGCTTCTTTAATAACGATATAACTGCTAAACCATTAAAAACTTTAATGTTGTTACATGGATTATCAAGTGATGAAACGACATATATGAGATATACAAGCATAGAAAGGTATGCGAATGAACACAAATTAGCTGTGATTATGCCCAATGTGGATCATAGCGCATATGCTAACATGGCATATGGTCATAGCTATTATGATTATATTTTGGAAGTATATGATTATGTTCATCAAATATTTCCACTTTCCAAAAAGCGTGATGACAATTTTATAGCAGGTCACTCTATGGGAGGATATGGCACAATTAAATTTGCATTAACACAAGGGGATAAATTTGCCAAAGCTGTACCATTATCTGCTGTGTTTGAAGCGCAAAATTTAATGGATCTAGAGTGGAATGATTTTTCAAAAGAGGCCATAATTGGCAATCTTTCAAGTGTTAAAGGAACTGAACATGATCCGTATTATTTGCTAGACAAAGCTGTAGCTGAAGATAAACAAATTCCAAAATTGCTCATTATGTGTGGTAAACAAGACTTTTTATATCAAGACAACTTAGATTTTATCGATTATTTATCACGTAAAAATGTTCCTTATCAATTTGAAGATGGACCAGGAGATCATGATTATGCATATTGGGACCAAGCGATTAAGCGTGCTATAACATGGATGGTGAATGATTAATTATTTCCTGGAAAATATGTGGTTGCATTAAATACACAGAGTGAGAGATACAAACTATTTACGCACGGCTAACATTTCTGAGTGTTTAAATTAAATTTGTATTAATATGATTGGCGCAATTTGCTGATACGCAAAAATGTTTCTCGTGAAACTTAGATTTAGCTTATAGTTTTATCATCATTTGTATGACTTACATTATAAATTTTATTATAATGAGGTTAACGCTTTGAAAGGAGTCATCATCATGTCGACCAATAAAAACGATTATGAGCATATGTTGTTTTATTTTGCATATAAAACGTTTATTACTACCGCTGATGAAATTATAGAGAAGTATGGTATGAGCCGTCAGCATCATCGTTTTTTGTTTTTTATCAATAAATTACCTGGTATTACTATTAAATCATTACTAGAAATATTAGAAATTTCTAAACAAGGATCACATGCAACACTTCAAAAATTAAAAGAGCAAGGTCTCATTATTGAAAAAGTTTTAGAGACTGATCGACGTGTCAAAAAATTATATTCGACGGATAAAGGCGATCAACTCATTGCTGAATTGAACAAGGCGCAAGATGAATTATTGCAAAATATATATCAACAAGTCGGTTCGGATTGGTATGATGTGATGGAAGCATTGGCTAAAGGGCGACCTGGCTTTGATTTTATTAAGCATTTGAAAGATGAAAAAGAAAGCTAGCATCAGAAATGTTAAAAATCTTCGCATTCTTAAATTTAAAAAATATGTCAAAAAGTGTATAATAAAAACATATAATTTAATTGAACTCAGTTTCAACACATCTTAGAAAGGAGTTTGAATGATGAAAAAATTAGCAGTTATTTTAACATTAGTTGGCGGTTTATACTACGCATTTAAAAAATACCAAGAACGTGTTAACCAAGCACCTAACATTGAGTACTAAATTAAACCATAAAAAATTCCCGAACACCTTGTTATAGTGCTCGGGAATTTTTTTATGCTTTACTTGAATATATCAAATATTATTTTTGCGCTTTCTGTATTTTCGATATTACCACTAAATGATTCTGATCTAGGTCCGTAAGCGTAGGTATTAACATCCTCGCCTGTATGTCCATCGGAAGTCCACCCTGTATAAGATTTATCATTTACTGGCTTCTGAATTGCGTGTTGTAAGGCTTTTGTTTGTTTTTCTACATCTGCAGATTTTTCGTCTTTTTCTTTTTTAAGTAATTTTTGCAACTTTTTATTCTCTTTTTTAACCTTTTTCATATCATCTTGTGAAAATTCAAAGCCATAACCTTCATTAATAACTTTTTCAGGGTCTTCACCTTTAGCCATTTTTTCTGTCATATATGATCCAGAGTGTTTCATCGATTTAATCGGTTGAGGATTCCATTCGTATCCTTTATCTTTACCAATTGTTAGACCACCAGTAGAGTGATCTGCTGTTGCAACGACAAGTGTATCTTTATGTTTCTTAGCATATTGAATGGCGTCATCGAATGCTTTTTCAAAACCTTCCATTTCAGACATAACGCCTGTAATATCGTTGGAATGCGCTGATTTATCTATAGAAGCACCTTCGACCATTAAAAAGAAACCTTTTTTATTACGCTCAAGCTTACTAAGTGCACTTTGTTGCATATCAGCTAATGATGGTTCGTCTTTAGAAGCATCTATTGCAAGTGGCATATTTTTATCTGCAAACAAACCAAGAACTTTATCTTTATCAGATTTTGATAAATCCTTACTGTTCGTGGCAAGGTCGTAACCATCTTTTTTGAATTTTTTATCTAAATTGCCATTACTTTTACCGAAATATTTAGCGCCGCCGCCTAATAAAACATCAACTTTATGCTTTCCGTTGATTTTATCTTTATAAAATTGTTTAGCGATTTCGTTTTTATCATCTCTAGAAGTCACGTGTGCAGCATATGCTGCTGGTGTTGCATCTGTTAATTCAGCTGTTGAAACAAGACCAGTCGACTTACCTTTTTCTTTTGCACGTTCAAGCACTGTCTTTACTTTCTGCTTGTTACTGTCAACACCGATGGCACCATTATATGTCTTATGGCCAGAACTAAAGGCTGTTCCGCCAGCTGCAGAATCAGTAATATTCTGTTTTGGGTCATTTGAATATGTACGATTTGTGCCTTTTAAATATGAATCAAAAGCAGTAGGGGTCATTTCTTTGGCATGCGAATCATTTTTATAATAACGATAAGCTGTGTTAAATGATGGACCCATGCCATCGCCAACTAAAAAGATAACATTTTTTGGATTTTTAGTATTACCAACCGCGAAACTTTCATCTTTAGAACTTTTATCGGATTGCGCAATTGCAGGTGTGACAGAACTGAAAACTGTTGACACGATAATAAGGTTAGCAACTGCAAATTTTGTGGCTTTTTTAACTGATAACATAATACATCCTCCTGAGTATATGACTATGTCTTCAGTGTAAAAGAGGAATTTTGAGCAATTATGTAGTTTTAGTTAAAAATATGTAAACAGAGTGATTTAGAATAACAAAAAATGAATATATATGACAATTTGTTATAGAAAGCGTTAGAATAGAAGCGTGTGAAAATATAGAATTAAATATAATTTGAGGTGGAAAAATGATACTAGTAATGTTATCTCCATTATTAATCATATTCTTTATAGTGTTGTCTATTTTAGAGGAGCGTAAACGTACGAAGAAAAAGCAACTCGAGAAAGAAAAAGCAAATACACTAAATCAAAATACAAATGACACGGAAAGTTCAAATCAAGAGCCGTCATTGCAGCAGACTAAAGAACAAAAAGATAACAAAGGATAATTCAATTGAAGGAAGAAGATTATAGATGAAAATATTAATTGTTGAAGATGATTTTGTTATAGCAGAAAGTTTAGCATCTGAACTTAAAAAATGGAATTACGGTGTTATTGTCGTTGAACAATTTGATGATATACTGTCTATCTTTAACCAACATCAACCTCAGCTTGTATTGCTAGATATTAATTTGCCAACGTTAAATGGTTTTCATTGGTGTCAAGAAATCCGAAAAACATCTAATGTGCCAATTATATTTATTAGTTCCCGTATTGATAATATGGACCAAATTATGGCAATACAAATGGGGGGAGATGATTTTATCGAAAAGCCATTTAACTTGTCATTAACGATTGCCAAAATTCAAGCATTATTGAGACGAACTTATGACTTGTCAGTAGCTAATGATTCATTGACGGTTAAAGGTTGTACATTAATATTAGATGAAGCAAAAGTCGTGTATCAAGAACAAAACATACAGCTATCTTTGACTGAATTACAAATATTAAAGTTATTATTTCAAAATGAAGATAAATATGTAAGTAGAACTGCTTTAATTGAAAAATGTTGGGAATCAGAAAACTTCATAGATGATAACACATTAGCTGTTAACATGACGCGCCTGCGTAAAAAATTAAATACTATTGGCGTTAATGATTTTATCATTACAAAGAAAAATGTCGGATATAAAGTATAGGGTGAATGCAATGACCTTTCTTAAAAGTATTACTCAGGAAATAGCAATAGTCATAGTTATTTTTGCTTTATTTGGCTTAATGTTTTACCTGTATCATTTGCCATTAGAAGCATATTTACTAGCACTTGGCGTTATTTTATTATTATTACTCATATTCATAGGTATTAAATATTTAAGTTTTGTAAAAACTATAAGCCAACAACAACAAATTGAAAACTTAGAAACTGCGTTGTATCAGCTTAAAAATGAACAAATTGAATATAAAAATGATGTAGAGAGCTACTTTTTAACATGGGTACATCAAATGAAAACACCCATTACTGCAGCACAACTGTTACTTGAAAGAGATGAGCCTAATGTTGTTAATCGTGTTCGTCAAGAGGTTATTCAAATTGATAACTATACAAGTTTAGCACTTAGTTATTTAAAGTTATTAAATGAAACTTCTGATATTTCTGTCACTAAAATTTCGATTAATAATATCATTCGCCCAATTATTATGAAATATTCAATACAGTTTATTGATCAAAAAACAAAAATCCATTATGAACCTTGTCATCACGAAGTATTAACTGACGTTAGATGGACCTCTTTAATGATAGAACAATTAATAAATAATGCACTTAAGTATGCGAGAGGTAAAGATATATGGATTGAATTTGATGAGCAATCCAATCAATTACACGTAAAAGATAATGGTATCGGTATTAGTGAAGCGGACTTGCCTAAAATATTTGATAAGGGCTATTCAGGTTATAATGGCCAGCGCCAAAGTAACTCAAGTGGGATTGGTTTATTTATCGTAAAACAAATTTCAACACACACAAACCATCCTGTTTCAGTCGTATCTAAACAAAATGAGGGTACAACATTTACGATTCAATTTCCAGATGAATAAAAACTTTCAATATTGTAAGTATACTAGTAACATTTTTTTACTAATTTAAATGTTATTAGTATTTTTTTGTTTTAATATAGAACTAACAAAGAAATGAGGTGCATGCCATGTTGCTAGAAGTGAAACATGTAAAAAAGGTTTATGGTAAAGGTTTGAATGCTACGACAGCACTTAATCAAATGAATTTATCAGTTGGAGCTGGTGAATTTGTTGCAATTATGGGTGAGTCTGGGTCAGGGAAGTCTACACTACTAAATTTAATTGCTTCTTTTGATGGACTAACTGAAGGTGACATTATTGTGGATGGCGCACATTTAAATAATATGAAAAATAAAAGTAAAGCATTGTATCGTCAACAAATGGTAGGTTTTGTTTTTCAAGATTTTAATCTTTTACCAACAATGACGAATAAAGAAAATATAATGATGCCATTAATTTTAGCTGGTGCTAAACGAAAAGATATAGAACAAAGGGTACATCAGTTGGCAGTACAATTACATTTAGAGGGATTCTTAAACAAGTATCCTTCTGAAATCTCTGGGGGTCAGAAGCAACGCATTGCCATTGCACGTGCATTAGTTACTAAGCCGACGATTTTACTAGCCGATGAACCTACAGGTGCACTTGATTCAAAAACGTCAAAGGCATTGATGATGTTATTTCAAGAGATTCATCAATTGGAACAGACAATTTTAATGGTAACTCATTCAAATATCGATGCGTCTTATGCAGAGCGAGTCATTTTTATTAAAGATGGGCGTCTATATCATGAAATATATCGTGGTGAAGAAAGTCAATTAGCTTTTCAACAACGAATAACAGATAGCTTAGCACTTGTGAATGGAGGAAGTGTCAATATATGAAGTTAAGATTGTTATGGCACATAGTGCGACGTCAATTTATTACGCAGCGACTTGTAATCATTCCATTCATTTTAGCGGTAAGTGTACTATTCATGATTGAATATACGCTTGTGTCAATTGGGTTAAATAGCTACATAAAACAGAAGAATGACTTCCTAGTACCATTTATTATCATAGCTAATTTTTTTATGGCGCTTTTAACTTTTATTTTTATTTTCTATGCAAATCACTTTATGATGTCACAAAGACGAAAAGAGTTTAGCATTTTTATGACATTGGGCATGACCAAGAAAAGTATGCGTTTAATTGTAGTGATGGAAACTATCTTACAATTTGTGATAATTTCAGTCGTTAGTATTGCCGGCGGATACTTACTTGGTGCGATATTTTTCTTGTTTATACAGAAAATAATGGGCAGTGAAGTTGCGACGTTAAGGTATTATCCATTTGACTCTGTAGCGATGTTTATTACTTTGATTATCATTGCTGTATTAATGGGCATGCTACTTATATTCAACTTGTTCAGTATTAATTTTCAACGGCCGATAACTTATCAACATCGTTCCGATTCTAGTGTCATATCACGATGGTTGCGTTACGTTTTAATTGTTATAGGAAGCGCAGCACTATATTTAGGTTACTTTATTGCATTACAACAAGATACGACGTTTGGTGCCTTTTTTAAAATATGGATTGTCATAGGATTAGTTATTATCGGTACTTATGCATTTTTTGTAGGTATAAGTGAAATAATTATTAGTATATTGCAGCAGGTATCAAAAGTTTACTATCATCCACGGTATTTTTTTGTGGTAGTTGGGATGCGTGTACGTCTTAAAATGAATGCAGTCAGTCTTGCAACAATCACTTTGCTGTGTACATTTTTGATTGTAACGCTCACAATGACATTAACAACCTATCGTGATATGAATCATACCATTACGAAATTGATTACGAATGATTATGATTTGTCATTTAGCGACAATTCTAAGTCACAAATAGAACGTCAACAAACAATTGAGAATATTAAACGTGATATACAGGGTTCGGTTAATGCAAAAGACTTCAAAGTATATGAAACGACATTATTTAGAGCTTCTTTAGAAAAGAATCGTGCTTATTACAAGTTAAAACAGGCTAGTGATGATATTCCAATAGACTTCATTGGTAATGAAGGCGCGATATTTTCAAGACAATCAGTAATGATTACAGCTTTTACTGCACAAGATTATAATCGATATCACCAAAACAAATTACACTTAGACAATCAAAGTATAGGTATGATTACGAATGTACCTATTTTTAAAAAGCAGTCTAAGGTCGGTCTTAATAATGAAGTCTTTAAAGTGAAACAACTTGACGCACATGCGTTAAATTTGATGATGATTCAAGATAGTATGGTTTTAATTGTTAAAGATAACAATCAATTACAAAAAGTAAAAGGATTTTATGCACATGAACAAAAGAATTCGACAATATCGATAAACTTTAATGTATTTGGAAAGACGAAATTAACAACATCACAAATACAAAAGCTATCGAAAAAATACGATGCGTCAATAAATTCTAAATCAGAAATGCTAATGGTTTGGGATCGTTTGACAGGTGGACTAATATTTGTAGGTGGCGTAGTATCAATTGTACTTGTCATTGGAATATTTCTAATGATGTACTATAAACAAGTCTCAGAAGCCTATGCAAATCAGCACAATTATGACATTATGAAAAAACTTGGTTTAGATAATGGAAGAATAGCAAAGATAACACGAAATCAAATGACTTTCTTGTTCGCAATACCAATAACAGTAGCACTGATTCACACATTAATTTCTAGTAACATTGTATATACGTTACTAAATATGATAGGTATTAATAACCATCATATATTTTTAACAAGTTACGTACTAGCTGTCATTATAATTTCGTTTCTATATATGGCGATGTACAAAATAACTTCCTATATTTATGCTAAAGTTATTCATCAACAACGTAATTAACCATGTTTCAGTGAAATCACAATCAATCATGTATTTTCACTGAAATATATTATATTAAAAAGAAACCTAAAAACATTACAAATAACAATACCAAATTTGAACCGATAAGATAAAATGTCTTGTCGGTTTTTAATATAACAAGTGATATTTTGGAAATACCAAAAATATATAGATTGTTTATATAAAATGATTTAAAATGTTTTATAACAACATATTTTATGCAACACATAAAATGGGTAACTAACATCACGAAATCATTGTATTTGTTGTTACACTGATGAAGCGATGTCACAAAGAAATGTCGTTATCAAACGAAGCCCGAAATACATACTGATACTCGAAATAATGTAACGATAAATAACAATGATAACGATTGATTACTACGCAAAAATATATGTAAATTGACGATTTAAATGCAATTCGTATATTTTGCCAATGATTTACACATTAAAATGTTTGAAAATTGTCACAATTCAGTCTAATTTAAAAGGAAGTTAATTACAAAATTCAAAAATCATGCATCGTGTCATTTAGATATTGAAAAAGATGAGTCAAATTTGTTTCATATATTTTCCAATAACAAATTATTATATCTAAATATACAATCAGAAATATATGAATAGAAATATCAATAAGAAAAATAATATGATTAAAAATGATGAATGGCATACTTATAAAGTGTCTAAATATTGGCGGTCAATATTACTTATAAACACGAATGTTAAGTAATGTAGACAATGCTGAAAAAACAATAAGTAGAAACTCTATATAGAATGTTCGTTTTTATTTTTAATAATTGAATAATCATTATTGATGATTTAATATGTATTCGGTCGCACACGATACAAAGTGACTTGTTTTAATGATATGCAATAATATGACGTTTATCGTCGCGTGTAACAATGTATGAGTGTGTCAGTTTAATTTTAAAAGGGTTATAAGGATATTTAATAAGATAAAGGAGGGCTTAATAAACAATCACATGTGAAGTTTTTAAGGATTATATGAGTTGGGCAGCTCTTTAATCCATAGTTATAACGAATTTTAAATTGTTAGATCTAACGTATGGTATCAGTATGTATGAGTTTAACTTAAGTATTAATCTATAGTTTAAAGAGCGGTCTAATTGTCTTTTTAAAAATAGAAAATAAGGATGATTATAATGAGGGGTTATAACGAAAGATATTGTAGCTGGACTAATACAGCTATACAATGTGATTATTTTAATAAAGTAAGACAGGTGAAAAAAGACGGTAAATCGGATAGGTTGAGCAACAACATAAACTCGAACATTATTTATCGTGTGCTCGAAAAATGTATCACGCTATATAATGTATGTTCGCGGTGTAAACGCGCACTTATTTTATCAGAACATTCTAAAAAGAATATATTCAATATAAAAAAGGCTGTGTAGGGGTGTCTTATGAATAATAGAAATGTGTATGATATCGAAGTAAGTGATTATAAAGGCTTAACTTATAAATTAGAAGCATTTAGAGGTAAAGTGATTTTAGTTGTTAATACTGCAACAGAATGTATATATAGCGAACAATTGAAAAAACTAGAGACTTTGTTTCAAAAATATAAGGATCGTGGGTTTGTAGTGTTGAGTTTTCCGAATAATAATTTTGACAATCGACAACCAGGTTCTAATGAAGAAATCTTGAAAATTAGTCGTGAGAAATTTGGTGTTACATTTCCAGTGCTAGCTAAAATATCTGTGAACGGGAACGATGAACATCCGTTATTTACGCATTTAAAGAATGAACAACCAGGAATCTTTGGGTCCCCAATAAAATGGAATTTCACAAAATTTATAATCGATCGACAAGGCAATGTTGTAAATCGATTCTTGCCAATGGAAGATCCATTGGATATATCGACAAATATAGAAATATTATTGCAAGAATCTTCATCTTAAATTTAAAATTGAGCGCTTAGTATGCAAATAACACAAGAGCCTCTTAATGATGTACTAATAGTATGTCATTAGGAGGCATTTTATATTTAGAAAATCAGTAATTTGACCTATTTTACTGAAAGGCTGATTTGGTACATAATAAATAGTAAATAAATAAAAAATAACAACGATGCATTACTGTATGCATTAATAACTGACACGACATAATCAAAGTTTTGTCTGAATTACTGATAATGTCATTCAAGCAACATGAAAGTTGTAAATATTTGCAAGTATAACTATCAGACACAACTCAAGTTTGTTTTAATTTATACCATACATATTAAAAAATTGACTAAACTATCGATAAAAAAAGAGTCAATCATCTATTTCAAGTTTATTGAGGTGAAACATTTGAAATTAAATACATCTAATAGTCCATTTACAGAAAAACAAGTCACAGAGATTAACAATCTGCTGCAAACATTAACAGAGAGCCAACAACAGTGGCTTAGTGGTTTTTTACTAGCTAATAGTAACGATACGACAAGTGATAGTAATCAACAACAATTAGAGACAGAAGTGTGGCAACAATCACAAATATCAGAAGAACAAGCAACTTCAACAACGTATATGTTACAAAATAAAGAGCCACATATCGAAGCTAATCAGCGGCATGTTACAGTGCTATATGGTTCTGAATCAGGTAATGCCATGCGTTTAGCTGAAATTTTTTCAGAACGTTTAAGTGATATCGGACATCAAGTTGTTTTGATGTCAATGGATGAATATGATACGACAAACATCGCACAGTTAGAAGATTTATTTATTATTACGTCTACTCATGGTGAAGGAGAACCGCCTGATAATGCATGGGATTTCTTTGAATTTTTAGAAGACGATAACGCACCTAATTTAAATCATGTGAGATATTCAGTACTAGCTTTAGGTGATCAAACATATGAATTTTTCTGTCAAGCTGGTAAAGATGTAGATGCTTTACTAGAAAATCTAGGCGCTGAGCGTATATGTAAGCGTGTAGATTGTGATATTGATTATGAAGAAGACGCAGAAAAGTGGATGGCAGACATCATTAATATGATTGATACTACATCAGAAGGTATTCAAAGTGAATCGGTGATAAGTGAATCAATTAAGTCTGCCAAAGAAAAGAAATATTCTAAATTAAATCCATACCAAGCAGAAGTTTTAGCGAATATCAATTTAAATGGTACCGATTCAAATAAAGAAACACGACATATAGAATTTTTACTTGATGATTTTAGTGAATCATATGAACCAGGAGATTGTATAGTAGCATTACCGCAAAACGACCCTGAATTGGTTGAAAAACTAATATCCATGTTAGGTTGGGATCCGCAATCTCCGGTGCCAATTAATGATCGTGGTGATACAGTTCCTATTGTTGAAGCACTAACATCACATTTTGAATTTACTAAATTAACATTGCCATTATTGAAAAATGCAGATATCTATTTTGACAATGAAGAATTATCTGAACGTATTCAAGATGAGTCATGGGCGCGTGAATATGTTATAAATCGGGACTTTATAGATTTAATAACAGATTTTCCAACTATAGAATTACAACCTGAGAATATGTATCAAATCCTTAGAAAATTACCACCAAGAGAGTATTCGATTTCTAGTAGTTTTATGGCAACGCCAGATGAAGTGCATATTACCGTTGGTACGGTTCGTTATCAAGCACATGGACGTGAGAGAAAAGGTGTATGCTCGGTTCATTTTGCTGAGCGAATTAAACCAGGCGATATAGTACCAATTTATTTGAAGAAAAATCCGAACTTCAAATTTCCGATGAAGCAAGATATACCGGTTATTATGATTGGACCAGGTACTGGAATTGCTCCTTTTAGAGCATATTTACAAGAACGTGAAGAACTTGGTATGACTGGAAAAACATGGTTGTTCTTTGGTGATCAACACCGTAGTTCTGACTTTTTATATGAAGAAGAAATAGAAGAATGGCTTGAAAATGGAAACTTAACACGCGTAGATTTAGCATTTTCAAGAGACCAAGAACACAAAGAATATGTACAGCATCGTATAATGGAAGAAAGTGAACGTTTCAATGAATGGATTGAGCAAGGCGCAGCAATCTATATTTGTGGCGATGAAAAATGTATGGCGAAAGATGTCCATCAAGCCATTAAAGATGTATTGGTAAAAGAACGTCATATTTCTCAAGAAGAAGCAGAGTTATTATTGCGACAAATGAAACAACAACAACGCTATCAACGTGATGTTTATTAGCGATTGGTGTTAAATATTTTAAGGTGTAATGATGTAAAAAGATATAAAGGATGTTGCTCAACATGAATATGCCATTAATGATAGATTTAACAAATAAAAATGTCGTCATAGTTGGTGGAGGCGTCGTTGCAAGTCGTCGGGCACAAACATTAAATCAATACGTTGAACATATGACGGTCATCAGTCCGACAATCACTGAAAAACTTCAAAATATGGTAGATAACGGTGTCGTCATATGGAAAGAAAAAGAATTTGAACCAAGCGATATTGTAGACGCGTATCTAGTTATTGCAGCAACCAATGAGCCACGTGTCAATGAAGCGGTAAAACAAGCCTTACCTGAGCATGCCCTTTTTAATAATGTTGGAGATGCATCAAATGGCAATGTTGTATTTCCAAGTGCACTACACCGCGACAAGCTAACTATCAGTGTATCAACTGATGGTGCGAGTCCTAAGTTGACAAAATCAATTATGGCAGAGCTTGAGGCGTTATATCCACCATCATACAGTTCGTATATCGACTTTTTATATACTTGCCGACAGAAAATAAAAGTACTTGATATAACATATAACGAAAAGCAACAGTTACTGTCACAAATTGTGTCACAAGAATATTTAAATCATGACAAACAAGCTCAATTTTTAGCGTGGTTGGATGTAAGATAATAATAGCGGACCGTCTAACCGTCTAAGGTAAGTCTTCTTATTTTAACTTTAACGCTTAATCATTGAAATTAAGACATGGGTGGCTTTGTGAATAGTCTAATAATGAAGGATTTAAGCGATAATGATATGCGTTTTAAATATGAATATTACAATAGAGAAAAAGATACGTAGAACAAACTTAATAAAATAGATGGATAAATTGAAATCTGGTTGAAGTCGTTACTATCATAGCGACCTTTAGCCAGATTTTTTGTGCAATAGAAAGCAATAATAAAAATGATAGATCAAAATGAAATACAGGACAGGATATACAAGGATTAGTCATGCCATGTTATCAAGTAGGAAAATCAAACTTCACTATTGATAGTTACGCAAAAAAGATTTTTTTGATAAAATGAGATAACTTAAATATAAAAAAATATATTAATTATAATATTTAAGTTAAAGAGGGGGATTATGTAAATTGTATTAAAAGTGGAGGGAGAAAATAATATGAATAGTGATAATATGTGGTTAACAGTAATGGGGCTCATTATTATTATTTCAATTGTAGGTTTACTCATTGCCAAAAAGATAAATCCAGTTGTAGGTATGACAATCATACCTTGCTTAGGGGCAATGATTTTAGGATATAGTGTGACAGATTTGGTTGGATTTTTTGCTAAAGGGTTAGATCAAGTCATCAACGTTGTTATTATGTTTATCTTTGCCATTATTTTCTTTGGCATCATGAACGATAGTGGTTTATTCAAGCCGCTTGTCAAACGCTTAATATTAATGACACGAGGCAATGTCGTCATTGTCTGTGCAATGACAGCTTTAATTGGCACAATAGCCCAATTAGATGGGGCCGGTGCGGTAACATTTTTGCTTTCTATTCCTGCATTATTACCTTTATATAAAGCGTTAAATATGAATAAATATTTATTGATTTTACTATTAGCATTAAGCGCGGCGATTATGAACATGGTACCTTGGGGAGGTCCAATGGCTCGTGTAGCTGCAGTGTTAAAAGCCAAAAGTGTCAATGAATTATGGTATGGATTAATACCTATTCAAATAATAGGTTTCATTCTTGTTATGTTGTTTGCGGTATATCTTGGATTTAAAGAACAGAAACGTATCAAAAAAGCAATAGAGAGAAATGAATTACCGCAAACACAAGATATAGATGTACATAAATTAGTTGAAGTATATGAACGAGATCAAGATGTAAGGTTTCCTGTAAAAGGACGTGCAAGAACAAAATCATGGATAAAATGGGTGAATACAGCTTTAACTTTAGCTGTTATTCTATCGATGTTAATAAATATTGCGCCACCTGAATTTGCATTCATGATAGGTGTCTCATTGGCGCTTGTTATTAATTTTAAATCAGTGGATGAACAAATGGAGCGATTAAGAGCGCATGCGCCGAATGCATTAATGATGGCTGCAGTGATTATTGCAGCAGGTATGTTTTTAGGTGTACTAAATGAAACCGGTATGCTTAAAGCGATTGCGACCAATTTAATCAAAGTGATTCCTGCAGAAGTAGGACCATACTTGCATATTATTGTAGGTTTACTTGGCGTACCATTAGATTTACTAACTAGCACAGACGCTTATTATTTTGCTGTGTTACCGATTGTCGAACAAACAGCAGGGCAATTTGGTGTACCGTCTGTATCAACAGCTTATTCAATGGTCATAGGGAATATTATAGGTACATTTGTCAGCCCATTTTCACCAGCCTTATGGTTGGCAATTGGTTTAGCAGAGGCAAACATGGGCACGTATATTAAGTATGCATTCTTTTGGATTTGGGGATTCGCCATCGTTATGTTAGTAATTGCAATGTTGATGGGCATTGTGACGATTTAAGTTGCATAAACATGTCGAAATGACAGAACAATTTTAAAAATTAATGAAATAATTGTGTAGAAATATGAATTTCACTAAATGTTAATAACTTTGTGACGTTTTAGTTAACAGACTAATAAAAATTTGAAAATACTATATATAGTGGTATAACGTAATGAGTAGACACAATATATAGGAAGAAGGGGTAAAATGAATCAAATCGAAGAAGCATTAACGGGTTTGATTTCTAAAGATCCTGCTATTGTTAACGAAAATGCCAACAAAGATAGTGATACATTTTCAACAATGAGAGATTTAACAGCAGGTATCGTTTCTAAATCTTACGCATTAAATTATTTATTACCAAAGCACGTTGCAGATGCACATCAAAGAGGGGACATACATTTTCACGACTTAGATTATCATCCATTCCAACCGTTAACAAACTGTTGTTTAATAGATGCTAAAAATATGCTACATAATGGATTTGAAATAGGCAACGCGAATGTAACTTCACCAAAATCAATACAAACTGCATCAGCGCAGCTTGTACAAATTATAGCCAATGTTTCCAGCAGTCAATATGGTGGCTGTACGGTTGACCGCGTTGACGAATTACTTAGTACATATGCACGACATAATGAAGAACAACATAGAAATATCGCAAAGCAATTTGTCAAAGAATCTGAAATTGATCGTTATGTTGATCAACAAGTCACTAAAGACATCAATGATGCGATTGAAAGTCTAGAATATGAAATTAATACCTTATATACATCTAATGGACAGACACCTTTTGTAACATTAGGATTCGGCTTAGGTACAGATCATTTAAGTCGCAAAATTCAACAAGCTATCTTAAATACTCGTATCAAAGGCTTAGGAAAAGACCGCACGACAGCGATTTTCCCAAAACTTGTATTTTCAATTAAAAAAGGAACCAACTTTAGTCCGCAAGATCCGAACTATGACATTAAACAACTAGCATTAAAGTGTTCAACGAAACGTATGTATCCAGATATTTTAAATTATGACAAACTCGTAGAAATATTAGGTGATTTCAAAGCGCCAATGGGTTGTCGTTCATTTTTACCAAGTTGGAAAGATGCGGAAGGTCATTTTGAAAATAATGGTCGTTGTAATCTTGGTGTTGTTACACTTAATTTACCTAGAATGGCATTAGAATCTGCCGGTAATATGACGAAATTCTGGGAAATCTTTTATGAACGTATCGATGTGTTACATGATGCATTACTTTATCGTATAAATCGTTTGAAAGATGCTGTACCGAATAACGCACCAATTTTATATAAAAGTGGCGCTTTTAACTATAAATTAAAAGAAACAGATGATGTTGCTGAGTTATTTAAAAATAAACGTGCAACGATTTCAATGGGCTATATAGGGTTGTATGAAACAGCTACTGTTTTCTATGGTCCAGACTGGGAAACATCTCAAGAAGCAAAAGCATTTACGCTTGAAATTCTTAAAGAAATGAAACGTTATCAAACGAAATGGACAGAATTATATGACATTTGGTTCAGTATTTACAGTACGCCGAGTGAATCGCTAACGGATCGTTTTTGTCGTTTAGACCAAGAGAGATTTGGAGATATTAAAGACATTACAGATAAAGGATATTATCAAAACTCTTTCCATTATGATGTACGTAAAGATGTTACACCTTTTGAAAAGTTAGATTTTGAAAAAGATTATCCTTATTATGCGAGTGGTGGTTTCATTCACTATTGTGAGTATCCGAAATTGCAACACAATTTGAAAGCACTAGAAGCGGTATGGGACTACTCTTATGACAAAGTTGGTTACTTAGGTACAAATATTCCGATTGATCATTGTTATGAATGTGATTACGATGGAGATTTTGAAGCAACTGAAAAAGGATTTAAATGCCCGAACTGTGGCAATGATAATCCTAAAACAGTTGATGTCGTTAAACGAACATGTGGTTACTTAGGCAATCCAGTTCAACGTCCAGTAATTAAAGGCCGTCATAAAGAAATTTGCGCACGAGTAAAACATATGAAAGCGCCTAAAGAATGACACTTTTAGACATTAAACAAGGACAAGGTTATATTGCTAAAATAGAATCAAATAGCTTTGTTGACGGTGAAGGAGTAAGATGCAGTGTTTATGTATCAGGATGTCCATTTAATTGTGTTGGATGTTATAACAAAGCCTCACAAAAGTTCAGATATGGCGAGAAATACACTGATGAAATATTAGCAGAAATATTAGATGATTGCGATCATGATTATATATCTGGGCTAAGTCTATTAGGTGGCGAACCATTTTGTAATTTGGATATTACATTAAATCTTGTCAAAGCATTTCGAGCACGTTTTGGAAATACAAAGACAATTTGGGTATGGACTGGATTTTTATATGAATATTTAGCAAATGATTGTACAGAACGTCGAGAGTTATTATCATACATTGACGTTTTAGTAGATGGTCTATTTATACAACACTTATTCAAACCTGATTTACCATATAAAGGTTCTTTAAATCAACGCATTATAGATGTACAACAATCACTCTCGCATGCGCGTATGATTGAATATATAGTTAGTTGAATATGTATTAGAAGTCAAGGTAACATTCGTTGCCTTGGCTTCTTTTTAGGTTAGGTACATAATTGAAAGTTAATAAAAGCAATTCTTTAGAAAAATATATTGATAGAATATGACCTAACAATCATTTTGATACCAATACTAAAAGTTGCATATCCGTTTTTTAAAAAAGTTGAAAGAAAAAAGTGGTACTTTAGTGGGAAGGAAGTCTAACTTTTTGGTAGCGTTTTACAATAAATAAATATTCGTTAAAAACGTATAAATATTCTTAAATGCCGTCCTAGTAAAATTTGTTAAATTCGTTAAATCATAACTTAACACAGCTGTTTTAGCGCTATTAAAGTTTTGTTTATTACGAGAAAAATTATATAAATATTCAATAATTGCCAAGTTTCAAATTGTATGAAATTTGCATTATTATTAAATATTAGTTATTGTCAATTTTGTGAATCAATATAATTATTACATTTTGAGATAAATCGAAACAGGATTCATAAAATTAATAATTAGGGGGAGCACAATTGAAAAAAGAGAAAGTTATGGACTGGACGACCTTTATAGGGACAGTAGCTGTACTTCTTTTTGCAGTTATACCTATGATGGCTTTTCCAAAAGCAAGTGAAGATATCATCACTGGTATTAATAGTGCCATTTCTGATTCAATTGGTTCGATATATTTATTTATGGGGCTGGCGATTTTTTGCTTTGTAATGTATATCGCATTTGGTAAATATGGTAATGTCACACTTGGTAAAGCAAGTGATAAACCAGAATTTAATACATTTACATGGGCGGCAATGCTGTTTTGTGCAGGCATAGGCTCTGATATTTTATACTGGGGCGTTATTGAATGGGCTTTTTACTATCAAGTTCCACCAAATGGCGCGAAAAGTATGAGTGATGAAGCACTCCAATATGCGACGCAATATGGTATGTTCCACTGGGGACCAATTGCTTGGGCTATTTACGTTTTACCAGCATTACCAATTGGTTATTTAGTGTTTGTTAAAAAACAACCGGTGTATAAAATTAGTCAAGCTTGTCGTCCGATTTTAAAAGGTCAAACAGATAAATTTGTAGGTAAAGTTGTAGATATCTTATTTATCTTTGGATTGCTAGGTGGTGCGGCAACATCACTAGCGTTAGGTGTGCCATTAATTTCTGCAGGCATAGAAAGATTAACTGGTTTAGATGGTAAAAATATGATTTTACGTTCGGCTATTTTATTAACGATTACGGTCATATTTGCTATTAGTTCATATACAGGATTGAAAAAAGGTATTCAAAAGTTAAGTGATATCAACGTTTGGCTATCATTTGTACTTTTAGCCTTTATATTTATTATTGGACCGACTGTTTTTATTATGGAAACGACAGTGACAGGGTTCGGAAATATGTTGAGAGATTTTTTCCATATGGCAACATGGTTAGAACCATTCGGTGGTATTAAAGGTCGAAAAGAAACGAATTTCCCACAAGACTGGACAATATTCTACTGGTCATGGTGGTTAGTATATGCGCCATTTATCGGTTTATTTATCGCTAGAATTTCAAAAGGTAGACGCCTTAAAGAAGTCGTGCTAGGAACAATTATTTATGGAACGCTTGGATGTGTATTATTCTTTGGTATTTTTGGTAACTATGCTGTGTATTTACAAATTTCTGGACAGTTTAATGTAACACAATATTTAAATACACATGGTACAGAGGCAACCATTATTGAAGTGGTGCATCATTTACCATTCCCATCATTGATGATTGTACTATTCTTAGTATCTGCTTTCTTATTCTTAGCAACAACATTTGATTCGGGTTCATATATTTTAGCGGCAGCATCTCAGAAAAAAGTGGTAGGCGAACCATTACGTGCCAATCGTTTATTCTGGGCATTTGCATTGTGCTTATTGCCATTTTCATTGATGCTAGTTGGTGGCGAACGTGCATTAGAAGTATTGAAAACTGCTTCAATACTGGCAAGTGTGCCATTAATTGTTATTTTTATTTTCATGATGATATCATTTTTAATCATTTTAGGGCGCGATAGAATTAAACTTGAAACGCGTGCTGAAAAATTAAAAGAAGTTGAACGTCGTTCATTGCGAATCGTTCAAGTATCAGAAGAAGAACAAGACGATAATTTATAATTCAAATAATGATGCATAAGATTTTGAATTTTATAAGTATATAATTGATTGTCATATAAAACAAAAACGGTAATTTCTATTTATTGAGATAGAAATTACCGTTTATTTCGTGGACCTATTGTATTGTTTTCATCATGCATAATCATCATTGCCGCTGTCCGAGGCTAATTTTAATTTTCAGAATCAGAAGGCTGTTCTGGAATTGGGAAATATTTGAAAATTTCACCGCTTTCAATCGCTTCGGTTAACTGTTCTAACCATTCGTAATAAACATGTGTATGATCAAGCTGAGCTTTAATTTTTTGTGCCTCTTGTGTTTCAGCTTCAGTTAAATCACTGCTTTCAAGTAATGGATTGATAATAGCTTGAGCATCTTTTACTGCTTCGACATTGATGTCAATTTCACGCTGAAATTTTTTAGTGAAAAAGTTTCGGAAAAAGATGAAAAAGTCTTTCTCGGCGATAAAATGTTGTTTGCGGCTTCCTCTCGTAAATTGTTGTTTAACAATATCAAATTCCTGCAATTTCTTAACGCCAGCACTCATACTTGGTTTGCTCATTTGCAATTGATGACGCATTTCATCAAGCGTCATACTGCCTTCAAACACCATAGTGCCATATAAGTTTCCTACACTTCTATTAGTGCCATACAAATCCATTGTCTGTCCAATTGAATTAATTACAATATCTTTTGCTTGTTCTAATTGTTGCTGTTTGTTCTGAGAACGAGTCATCATTGCACCTCCGTACATCATTTTGTTCACGTTAAAATAAATACTAATACATTATAAAACCTTTTCTAAAAAAAGACATTAAAAATATTTAAAGCATTAAAGTTAAATGTTTCGTTAAATAAAAATCTAACGAACTTACAAAACTTAATTCTTGAGTTGTTTTGTAAATTGACACATTTTTCATTTCTATGCTAACATAAGTTTGTAAAATTCGTTAAATAAAAATTTAACAAACTTAACGGAGGTTGTTGAATGGAACTTTTAAAACATTTATCTCAGCGTCAATATATTGATGGTGAGTGGGTTGAAAGCACGAATAAAAATACAAGAGATATTATCAATCCTTACAATCAAGAAGTGATATTTACGGTTTCTGAAGGGACAAAAGAGGATGCAGAACGTGCAATCTTAGCTGCAAGACGTGCGTTTGAGTCTGGTGAATGGTCGCAAGAAACTGCTGAAAAAAGAGGTAAAAAAGTACGTGCCATCGCGGACAAGATCAAAGAACATCGCGAAGCGTTAGCACGATTAGAAACATTAGATACTGGAAAAACGTTAGAAGAATCATATGCAGATATGGATGATATTCATAATGTGTTTATGTATTTTGCTGGATTAGCAGATAAAGATGGTGGCGAAATGATTGATTCACCAATTCCAGATACAGAAAGCAAAATTGTTAAAGAACCAGTAGGTGTAGTTACACAAATTACACCTTGGAATTATCCGTTATTACAAGCATCATGGAAAATTGCGCCAGCGCTTGCTACGGGTTGTTCACTAGTTATGAAACCAAGTGAAATTACACCATTAACAACAATACGTGTTTTTGAATTAATGGAAGAAGTTGGTTTCCCTAAAGGAACAATTAATCTTATTCTAGGTGCAGGTTCTGAAGTTGGTGACGTAATGTCAGGTCATAAAGAGGTTGACCTTGTATCATTTACAGGTGGCATTGAGACTGGTAAGCATATTATGAAAAATGCTGCTAATAATGTTACGAATATTGCCTTGGAACTTGGCGGTAAAAATCCAAACATTATCTTTGATGATGCTGATTTTGAATTGGCAGTAGACCAAGCGTTAAATGGTGGATATTTTCATGCAGGTCAAGTTTGTTCAGCAGGATCAAGAATATTAGTACAAAACAGTATTAAAGACAAATTTGAGCAAGCACTTATTGATCGCGTGAAAAAAATCAAATTAGGTAATGGTTTTGATGCTGATACTGAAATGGGACCAGTGATTTCAACAGAACATCGTAATAAGATCGAATCTTATATGGATGTAGCTAAAGCAGAAGGCGCAACAATTGCTGTTGGTGGTAAACGTCCAGATAGAGACGATTTAAAAGATGGTCTATTCTTCGAGCCAACAGTCATTACAAATTGTGATACGTCAATGCGTATTGTACAAGAAGAGGTTTTCGGACCTGTCGTTACTGTAGAAGGCTTTGAAACTGAACAAGAAGCGATTCAATTAGCGAATGATTCTATATATGGTTTAGCAGGTGCTGTATTTTCTAAAGATATTGGAAAAGCACAACGCGTTGCTAACAAGTTGAAACTTGGAACGGTGTGGATTAATGATTTCCATCCATATTTTGCACAAGCGCCATGGGGTGGATACAAACAATCAGGTATCGGTAGAGAATTAGGCAAAGAAGGCTTAGAAGAGTACCTTGTTTCAAAACACATTTTAACAAATACAAATCCACAATTAGTGAATTGGTTTAGCAAATAAAAATTAGATAAGGTGAGTGCCATTGTAAGAACACAAGACACTCACTTTGTTTTGTATAAGTGGCGAAATGTTGATTGATAATTTGGACTAAACGCAAAATGAATCATAGATTATTTCATGACTGTTAGTAACAATCGTAAAAGGAAAATCGAGTGTTTTGGTTAGCCAAGTTTAGCAATTCAACGATAACCAATCAGCCACTAACAAATATTTCATGCAATACTCACTTTGAAATACAACAAACTTTGGAGGTCATAACGATGAGTAACAAAAATAAATCATATGATTATGTCATCATTGGAGGAGGCAGTGCAGGTTCTGTACTAGGTAATCGTCTGAGTGAAGATAAAGATAAAGAAGTCTTAGTATTAGAAGCGGGTCGCAGTGATTATTTTTGGGATTTATTTATCCAAATGCCTGCTGCGTTAATGTTCCCTTCAGGCAATAAATTTTACGATTGGATTTATTCAACAGATGAAGAACCACATATGGGCGGTCGTAAAGTAGCACATGCCCGAGGTAAAGTTTTAGGTGGATCAAGTTCGATTAATGGCATGATTTATCAACGTGGTAATCCAATGGACTATGAAGGCTGGGCAGAACCAGAAGGTATGGAAACTTGGGATTTTGCGCACTGTTTACCGTATTTTAAAAAATTAGAAAAAACATACGGTGCAGCGCCTTATGATAAATTTAGAGGCCATGATGGACCAATTAAGTTAAAACGAGGGCCAGCAACGAATCCTTTATTCCAGTCATTCTTTGATGCAGGTGTTGAAGCAGGTTATCATAAAACACCTGATGTGAATGGATTTAGACAAGAAGGTTTTGGACCGTTCGATAGTCAAGTACATCGTGGTCGCCGAATGTCAGCTTCAAGAGCATATTTACATCCAGCGATGAAGCGTAAAAACTTAACCGTTGAAACACGTGCCTTTGTAACTGAAATTCATTATGAAGGTAGAAGAGCAACTGGTGTTACGTATAAGAAAAATGGCAAACTACATACCATCGATGCTAATGAAGTCATTTTGTCTGGTGGGGCATTCAATACGCCACAATTACTACAATTATCTGGTATCGGTGATTCAGAGTTCCTAAAATCAAAAGGCATTGAGCCACGTGTTCATTTACCAGGTGTGGGTGAAAACTTTGAAGATCACTTAGAGGTATACATTCAACATAAATGTAAGGAACCTGTATCATTACAGCCAAGCTTAGATATCAAGCGCATGCCATTTATTGGTTTACAATGGATTTTCACACGTACAGGTGCAGCAGCATCTAACCATTTTGAAGGTGGCGGATTTGTACGTTCAAATAACGAAGTTGATTATCCTAACTTAATGTTCCATTTCTTACCAATAGCTGTAAGATATGATGGTCAAAAGGCAGCGGTCGCACATGGTTATCAAGTTCACGTAGGACCAATGTATTCAAACTCTCGTGGTAGCTTGAAAATCAAATCTAAAGATCCATTCGAAAAACCAAGTATCCGCTTTAATTATTTATCAACAGAAGAAGATAAAAAAGAATGGGTAGAAGCAATTCGTGTAGCAAGAAATATCTTATCTCAAAAAGCAATGGATCCATTCAATGGTGGAGAAATTTCACCAGGACCAGAAGTGCAAACAGACGAAGAAATTCTTGATTGGGTTCGTAGAGATGGTGAAACAGCATTACACCCATCTTGTAGTGCTAAAATGGGTCCTGCTTCAGATCCAATGGCAGTAGTTGACCCGTTAACAATGAAAGTCCACGGTATGGAAAATTTACGTGTAGTTGATGCATCCGCTATGCCACGTACGACAAATGGCAATATACACGCACCTGTTTTAATGTTAGCTGAAAAAGCAGCAGACATTATACGTGGCAGAAAGCCTTTAGAGCCACAATATATTGATTATTATAAGCATGGTGTTCATGATGAAAATGAAGGTGCAATCGAAGTAAAACCATACGCTAAATAAATTTATATAGTAGACTCTTAGTCTGGCATCTATTGTATTGGTGCCAGACTTTTTTGCGTTTTATCTAAATGAGAAGTTAATGTGTTGTTTAAAAACGGTGTGTGAGTAAGTGAACTGAAAATAGAGTTAATTGTACATTGTGATGATTAATTGACCTAATTGGCAGACATTAAAAGAGTGTACAACCTTAAAAAGTTCACTAAATAGACATTTAATTGTGTTTTCTTGAAAGCTTTCGTGGTAGGATTTATATAAGTAAATTGAGAGAAGGAATACTATGAGCTTTTACGAATATATACAAACATTTAAAGATGATAAAACACCATTAGGCGAATTAGCGATTTGGATTAAAGAAGATGATTCATTCCCAAAACAAGAGAAGCTAACAGAAAACATTTTGTCTTATTTTCATCAAATGTCCAATATAGATCATGAGTTTTTAGAAATTGTAAAAAGATCACTTTCTCTGTATGATCAATTAAAATCGTAAAATCAGAAATAAAGTTAGCTAAAATAAAAGGCCGGTGATTTCACAGATGAAGTTGTCGGCTATTTTCATGACTAATGTTAAATAATGATCATGAAATTGAAGACACAAAAATAGTGGGCGACTCCTGTCCCCATTTGCATGAAATATTAATACTTTTTACAAAGTCTTATCTTTTAAAAAGAAGCCAAACTATGATTGTAATTAATAAATACGGGAATGAATTAGTCATAGATATAAAGTAATATGACCAAAAATATAAATGAAATGAAGGCATTTATTATGAACATTTATGATGAATATAGAAGTTATTTAATAGAAGAACTGGATGATTGTCTCACAATACAAAAAAATAATGACACTGCATATTACGATGTGCTAGAAGCGATAAATGATTTATCAAATGATTCATTATGTGTGTTAAATCATTTATATATTAACGAAGGACAAGAAGAAACATTCGAGCAAAAATTTTTGCAACGTAATAAGCATTTAAAAAACGTTGATGGGTTTAAAGCATTAAGGTTTTTAAGACCTAGAACAGCTGGTAGACACTATATCATTATTACGCTGTGGGAAAATAGGCAAGCATTTTATCATTGGCAAAATTCAGCTGAGTACAAGCATACACACAAGCATCGTGGCACTTCGAAAGGTGCAGATGTAAAAATAATTAATCGTGAATTATCATACAATATTCGTATTGAATTAGCTGATATGGTCTAGCCCGAGATATCAACCCTCAATCATTTGAAAGTCCTTGAATGCTACGTCATGGCAAAGTGTAGTGCCGAGGACTTTGGTATTTAACCCTATTTAATTGAAAATTCTGTAAAGATAGGCGTATGATATATATAATTCATTTATAAAATTACAATGTTCATCACAGGGAAAGTGGATGTATGAAAGGAAGTTAGTTATGCAAAAGTCAGCTCTATTCGCGCCTGAAAAATATAACATTATTTCGGAAATCGAAAAATATAGCCACATACCAGATAAAAAGGCAATTTTATATCATAATACTGAAGGCGAAGATATATCAGTCACTTACCAACAGCTCATTGAACAGTCTAATAAAGTAGGTAATGTTTTAGCATCGCACGGTTTATCTAAAGGCGATAAAGTACTCATTATGATGCCACGATCTATTGCGACGTATGAATTATATATTGCTGCTTTAAAATTAGGTGTTGCAATCATTCCATGTTCTGAAATGCTAAGAACTAAAGATTTACAATACCGTATCACGCACGGTGAAATAAATGCAGTTATTGCACTAGAGCCATTCACAGTTGAATTTGAAAAAATTAAAGAATATGATGCGTTAACTAAATTTGTTATTGCCGGTCAAAAAGATGGATGGATTTCACTTGAAGCTGAAAAAGAAAACGCAAGTAACAAACTAGAAATGGCAGATACGACGCGTGATGATATGGCGATTCTGTCATATACATCTGGTACAACTGGCAATCCTAAAGCCGTTACACATTGTCATGGATGGGGATTTGCACATTTACAAATGGCACCAAAACATTGGTTATGTATTAATGAAGATGACTTAGTTTGGGCAACAGCAGCACCAGGTTGGCAAAAATGGGTATGGAGTCCTTTCTTATCTGTATTAGGTTCAGGTGCAACTGCTTTTGTATTTAATGGAAGGTTCAGTCCTGAAACATACTTAGAATTGCTTCAAAAATATCAAATTAATGTTTTATGTTGTACACCGACAGAATATCGTATGATGGCTAAATTACAGAACTTAAATGATTATGACTTAACGCATTTACATAGTGCCGTTTCTGCAGGTGAGCCACTAAATCGAGAAGTAGTTGAACAATTCAAGAAATACTTTAATTTAACTGTAAGAGATGGATATGGCCAGACTGAAAGTACCTTGCTTATAGGCTTTTTAAAAGATACACCACAGAGGATTGGATCAATGGGTAAAGGCATTCCAGGTAGTTCGGTCACTGTAGTAGATGATGAGGGGAATAGCGTACCTGCTAATACGAAAGGGAATATTGCAGTACCACTTGATTTGCCAGCACTTTTCAAAGGGTATTATAAAGAGCCAGAACGTACGGCGAAAGCGCAAACAGGTAAATACTACATCACTGGTGACTTAGCTCATGTAGATGATGATGGTTATTTCTGGTTTGAAGGACGTCGAGATGACATTATTATTAGTTCAGGCTATACGATTGGGCCTTTTGAAGTTGAAGATGCGTTAACGAATCATCCAGCCGTTAAAGAATGTGCTGTAGTAGCAAAACCTCATGATATACGAGGAAATATTGTTAAAGCATTCGTTATTTTACAGGACCATACTGCGGGTGATGATACGTTAGTTAAAGAACTACAACAATTTGTTAAAAATGAAGTTGCACCATATAAATATCCGAGAGAGATTGAATTCGTTGACGACTTACCAAAAACAAACTCAGGTAAAATTCGTCGTGTTGAACTACGAGATTCTGAAATAGAAAAATGGCAACAACAAAAAGATAGCAATCAATAAACATAGCAAAGCAGTCCAATGCGTAAGGTATGATGATACGCACTGGACTGCTTGTTTATTTATGATGTTCTTTGTCGTCTAGTTATAAATATTAAAATTAGTTTAGAAACAAGCGCAACCAGTATTAAGAATGAGAAAATATAAGATGTTAAACCTCGAATATCCCAGTTTAATAAAAACACATTACTATCACCGGCATTAAGTTGAAACTCAGTATGTGTTAGAACGATAATTACAATACCTATAAGTGCAAGATTCAAAATAATTTTCAATATTAAAGGTAATTGTAATGTTTTTCTTGGATGCAGATATTGAATCTCCTTTTTATGATTGATTTTACACTTATATTGTATCAAAATAGAGTATAGGTTTAAAATGCTATAAGCCAAATGTAGATTAAAACAATCGTTAGCTATTTGTTGTCAAATAATTATGATTGATTTGATATTTATCTTCTATGAATAAAAGATTTAATATATTGCAAAGTTAATGAATAATTATAATTTACATTTACCACTGCTTGCTTTAACATATACATGTAAGCACTAACTATAGTATTTTGTTACAGCGTATCAATTAAAACAGGAAGTTATCTATGGCGTTGATATTTTAAAGAAATATGTCAGTTTTATGTAACTTTCATATTGATGATACACATTTACAATTTTTGGAGAGGTGAAACCAATGGCTAAGTCTAATAGTAAAGACATCGTTTTAATTGGAGCCGGTGTACTTAGCACAACATTTGGTTCAATGTTAAAAGAAATTGAGCCAGACTGGAATATCCACGTTTACGAACGCTTGGATCGTCCTGCAATCGAAAGTTCAAACGAAAGAAATAATGCTGGTACGGGTCATGCAGCATTATGTGAGTTGAACTACACAGTTTTACAACCTGATGGTTCTATCGACATCGAAAAAGCGAAAGTGATTAACGAAGAGTTTGAGATTTCAAAACAATTCTGGGGTCACTTAGTGAAAAGCGGTAGCATCGAGAACCCAAGAGAATTTATCAATCCATTACCACACATCAGTTATGTTAGAGGTAAAAACAATGTTAAATTCTTAAAAGATCGTTACGAAGCGATGAAAGCTTTCCCTATGTTCGATAATATCGAATATACTGAAGACATCGAAGTAATGAAAAAATGGATTCCATTGATGATGAAAGGCCGTGAAGATAACCCTGGTATCATGGCGGCAAGTAAAATTGACGAAGGTACAGATGTAAACTTCGGTGAATTAACACGTAAAATGGCTAAAAGCATTGAAGCACATCCAAATGCTACAGTGCAATTTAACCATGAAGTTGTTGATTTTGAACAATTATCAAATGGTCAATGGGAAGTTACTGTTAAAAATCGCCTAACTGGTGAGAAATTCAAACAAGTAACTGACTATGTATTCATCGGTGCTGGCGGTGGAGCGATTCCATTATTACAAAAAACAGGTATCCCTGAAAGTAAACATTTGGGTGGATTCCCTATCAGTGGTCAATTCTTAGCTTGTACAAACCCACAAGTTATTGAACAACACGATGCCAAAGTTTATGGTAAAGAGCCACCTGGTACACCACCAATGACTGTACCTCATTTAGATACGCGTTACATTGATGGTCAAAGAACATTATTATTTGGACCATTTGCTAATGTTGGACCTAAATTCTTGAAAAATGGTTCTAACTTAGATTTATTCAAGTCTGTTAAAACATACAACATTACAACTTTATTAGCAGCAGCAGTTAAAAACTTACCTTTAATTAAATACTCATTTGATCAAGTGATTATGACAAAAGAAGGTTGTATGAACCACTTACGTACTTTCTATCCAGAAGCACGTAATGAAGATTGGCAATTATACACTGCTGGTAAACGTGTACAAGTTATCAAAGATACACCTGAACACGGTAAAGGATTCATCCAATTCGGTACAGAAGTGGTTAACTCACAAGACCACACTGTAATTGCATTATTAGGTGAATCACCAGGGGCTTCAACTTCAGTTTCAGTTGCGTTAGAAGTATTAGAACGTAACTTCCCTGAATACAAAACTGAATGGGCACCTAAAATCAAGAAAATGATTCCATCATACGGTGAATCATTAATTGAAGACGAAAAATTAATGAGAAAAATCCGTAAACAAACTTCAAAAGACTTAGAATTAGGTTACTACGAAAACTAAATTCTAATAGCTATATTTAAAATCGGACAACTGAGAAATCTTAAAGATTTTTCAGCTGTCCGATTTTTTTACGTAATCTAATACATACGGCAAATTCAACTTTAATCAAAAAAGACTCATACACAATGCCCTTAAAGCACATGTATGAGTCCTTTTTAGTAGTTTATATCAAAAAATACGTTTAATGTATAAATTAGTTTTTGTTTACAGATGCGTCGTAGATTGATTCTACAGCATCACCTAAAGCTTTATCGAATTCTTCTTTAGATTGATCAGCTCTTAAATCACTAGCTAATGCACGTGAGAAACTTGCGATAAGTTCATCGTTATCTTTAAGTAATTCATTTGCTTTTTCTCTGCTGTAACCACCTGATAATACAACGACACGAACAACATTAGGATGTTCAGCTAACTCTTTGTATAAGTTTGGTTCAGTAGGAATTGTTAATTTCAACATTACTAATTGATCAGCATTTAAGCTATCTAAACCTTTTTTAAGTTCAGCTTTTAATACTTTTTCAATTTCAGCTTTGTCTTTTGCATTAATATTAACTTCTGGTTCGATAATTGGCACTAAACCTTTAGCAATAATTTGTTTAGCAACTTCAAATTGTTGTTCAACAACGTCTTTGATACCTTGCTCATTTAATTCTAAAATGTTAGAACGCATTTTTGTACCAAAAATGTGACGTTCGTTTGCACGGTCTAATAAACTGTCTAAGTTGTCGATTGGTTTCATTAATTGAACACCATTTTGCTCTTCAGCAAGACCTTTGTCTACTTTTAAGAACGGAACAACACCTTTATCAGCTAAGTAATCTGCAGTGTATTTGCCTTCTACTTCGCGATCCATTGTTTGTTCGAAAAGAATAGCACCCAAAATTTTATCTGGTGAGAATGAAGGTGAAGTTACCACACGTGTACGCATATCGTGAACAAGTTGGAACATTTCGTCTTCATTGCTATATTGATCTTCGTTTACACCATATTCTTTAAGTGCTTTTGGTGTACTACCACCACTTTGGTCTAATGCGGCAATAAAGCCTTTTCCATTTTTCATTTTTTCTAATTGCTCTTTATTCATACTTTCCACTCCTTAACTTTTCAATACACCTCCAGTATGATAAAAATGAGAACATTTCTCAAGTCATAAACCTTGAAAAGTGTATAAAATGTGAAAAATAATTGTCAGTTTAATTAAAAATATTATTTTATTCTAGGTATGACTAACGCCATTAATGACATAAAGAAAATATGTGTAATAATCCAACCGATTAATTCTGTCACACTAAATTGAAAAATTGGACGTTGCGCAATAAATACTAAAAAGGGATACAATGCTATAAATAAGAAAAATAAAGGGATATAACATAGATAGTAAAGCCTTTTAGAAGTATGAAACAGCAACACAAATACAAAATAAATGACGCTACCAATTAGTAAGTGACATATTATTTCTAGAATATATGGTGTATTGTCAGAAGGAATTAGAAAATCTAAATTCAATAATAAAGCTTTTAAATGTGATTGATTGCTTATTAAGTCAAACAACATGGTCATCCATAGCAACATGAATGATATGAAAATAGCAGCAATGAAATGGAACAATACTTTTAAACGCATTCGTATCACCTCAGAGTCAAATGGAATATAGTAAACAATTCCCTAATCGAACAAAATTATGCGCATAAACAAAGTAGATTGATATAAAATTCTTAATTATCAGAATATATTTACAAATCTGAATTTTATTAGTATATTGGATAGTATTCATAGAGGCATGACGGTATTTGAGCAGGATTTTAAATCGGATTTTATAATCGATTTAAGAGAGGCCACTTTGCTTGCACATTAATACTGTCAATGGGAGGGGAATGTATATGAGTAAAGCACATCAATTAATTCAAGAGGATGAACATTATTTTGCGAAATCAGGACGTATTAAATATTATCCGTTAGTGATTGATCATGGATATGGAGCAACATTGGTTGATATTGAGGGGAAGAC
This sequence comes from Staphylococcus sp. FSL W8-0056, assembly GCF_037963075.1. Lineage (NCBI taxonomy): Bacteria > Bacillati > Bacillota > Bacilli > Caryophanales > Staphylococcaceae > Staphylococcus > Staphylococcus sp. FSL W8-0056. Next base: position 2,357,575 of record NZ_CP150142.1, on the reverse strand, counting down.
ATATATCGATTTGTTATCGAGTGCAAGTTCTCAAAACGTAGGTCATGCACCTAGAGAAGTAACAGAAGCGATAAAGGCACAAGTTGATAAATTTATTCATTATACACCAGCATATATGTATCATGAACCGTTGGTACGTTTAGCTAAGAAGCTTTGTGAGCTTGCACCTGGAGATTTTGAAAAAAGAGTGACCTTCGGATTAACCGGATCAGACGCAAATGATGGCATCATTAAATTTGCCAGAGCATATACAGGGCGTCCTTATATCATTAGTTTCACTAATGCATATCATGGTTCAACTTTTGGCTCATTGTCTATGTCAGCTATTAGTTTAAATATGCGCAAACATTATGGTCCGTTATTGAATGGTTTTTATCATATTCCGTTTCCAGATAAATATCGTGGTATGTACGAGCAGCCACAAGCTAATTCAGTAGAAGAATATTTAGCACCCTTAAAAGAAATGTTTGCGAAATATGTACCTGCTGACGAAGTAGCATGTATTGTTATTGAAACGATACAAGGCGATGGTGGACTTTTAGAACCAGTTCCAGGGTATTTTGAAGCGTTAGAAAAGATTTGTCGTGAACATGGTATTTTAATCGCTGTCGATGATATTCAACAAGGTTTTGGGCGAACAGGTACATGGAGTTCAGTCTCGCATTTTAATTTTACGCCTGATTTAATCACTTTCGGAAAATCCTTAGCAGGTGGTATGCCCATGTCAGCAATTGTTGGACGCAAAGAGATTATGAATTGTTTAGAAGCACCAGCACATTTATTTACAACAGGTGCTAATCCAGTTAGTTGTGAAGCTGCATTAGCCACAATTCAAATGATTGAAGATCAGTCGCTTCTTCAGGCTAGTGCGGAAAAAGGGGAATATGTTAGGAAACGAATGGATCAATGGGTATCTAAATACAATAGTGTAGGCGATGTTAGAGGTAAAGGTCTGAGCATTGGTATTGATATTGTTTCCGACAAAAAACTCAAAACACGTGATGCCAGTGCGGCACTTAAAATTTGTAATTACTGCTTTGAGCATGGCGTAGTTATTATAGCTGTAGCAGGAAATGTGTTGCGATTCCAACCGCCATTGGTGATAACATATGAGCAATTAGACACGGCGTTAAACACTATAGAAGATGCACTGACTGCTTTGGAAGCAGGTAACTTAGATCAATATGACATATCTGGACAAGGTTGGTAATAGCGATTATCTTAATATAAAATAAAAAATCATTTCCACATCTGGATGTTAATCAGATGGGAAATGATTTTTTTGATTTTTTATTTTGGTGGGTGGTATTCAGCTACATCATTTTTCTTAGAATGTCTAAGTCCATAACTTAAATATAGAATGATACCAACAATAAACCAAATTAAAGTGTATAATTTCGCTTCGAATCCTAATCCCCAGAATACTAGCAATACTAAAACAAATGTAATTGCTGGTAACACAGGATATAAAGGTAATTTAAATGCAGGAATTGGTAGATCTTTACCTTCACGCTTTCTCAAACGATACATTGCTAATGAAACGAACATAAATGCAACAAGTGTACCTGCTGAAATTAATTGTGCTAAAAATGCGAATGGGAACATAGAACCAATTAAAACACCAATAATAGTAAGTATAACTAGTGCGCGATTAGGTAAATGTTTGTCGTTTAAATGGCTTAACCATGAAGGTAATAAGCCGTCACGTCCAAATGAATAAAGTAAACGTGAGCCTGCTAACATCATACCAATTAATGCTGTAAACATACCGATAACAGAGATAGCTTGAACAATAGCTGCTACAACACCATGACCACTTTGACGTAAAGCCCAACCAACAGGTTCAGCATTGTTTGCGTATTGTGAGTAATGGAACATACCAACTAACACAAGTGCTACAGCAATAAATAATACGATAGCAACACTTAAAGAACCAAGAATACCTCTAGGCATTGTCTTTTGAGGGTCAAGTGCTTCTGCTGAGTTTGCTGCGATAGAATCGAAACCGATATACGCTAAGAAAATCATTGAAACACCAGCATATATGCCTTGCCATCCACCAAAGTCACCTGTAGCAGTTACTTTGTGTTCTGGAATAAATGGCACATAGTTACTAACATTTATTGCTGTTAAACCTACGATGACAAATAAAATAATAGCTAATACTTTTAAAATAACTAAAATGTTTTCCATACGTGCTGCTTCTGACATACCACGTGATAGTAATAATGCAGTTAATAAAATAACGATAGCAGCAATAATATCGATAAAACCGCCATTCGTACCAAATGGATTTGATAATGCTGCAGGTAATTCGATGCCAATTGGTTTCACAAGTCCGCGTAAATTCGCTGAGAATCCTGATGCAACAAAGGCTACGGCGATAAAATATTCAGCTAATAGAGCCCAACCGGCAACCCATCCAAAAAATTCACCAAATAATACATTGACCCAAGAATAGGCTGAACCTGCAAATGGCATAGCGGCAGCCATTTCTGCATAAGTAAATGCAACTAAACCAGCAACAATAGCAGCGAGTAAGAATGATAACGCAACGGCCGGTCCTGCATGTTCTGCAGCAACAATGCCAGGTAGCGTAAAGATAGATGTCGATACAATTGTTCCTACACCTAAAGCTAAGAAATCACGCACCCGAAGTGTACGCTTTAAATGACCATCTTTATTTTGATAGATAGCCGGATCCTCTTTTCGTGCTATTTTATTGAAAAAACTTCCCATAAACTTTCCTCCCAAACATTCATAAACAATTCTATACGGTGTTTTTTAATATGTTATATCATAGCACAAATAATCAATATTTTGTCTAAAAATTCTGAAAAATCACAACTTTATGTTACGTATTAATGACTTGTCTTGATAACATCCATAGATTTTTTAAATGATAAAACTGATTATAACAGATATTAAATGAATAAGTACTATTTTTGCTAATTTTCTAACAATTTTGCACATTATATTTTTAAAATCAATTTCATGTTTATGTCTGATTGGCTAGTTTGTATGAAATGTAATTCTTTGACTATAAAATGATGCATCAAATATGATGAGGGTAAGGCGGAAAATAGGAGGTTATATAGTAAGTCATTTAAGTCGAATAGCCATCCTTTTTAAAATGAAAAAAATAGAAAGCTCAATAGTTTGTTAAAGGCTTTAAATAGCGTCATTACGCAATTTTAGAATGCTAAAAATTGTCACAAATTTCAAATTACGTGCTAAAGCTTGAGATATCAATATTTATTGGCGATAGAGTGTAATTTGACTCCGCTTACATCTCAGTTTTATGTTTGTAATTTGGTAGCATAATATTATAATAAAATAAAATTGTTAATCTTTAATTTCAGTATAGATATTTTTACGTGTAGTCACGTGTAAAATAAATTCAATTAGGTTAGGAGACATAATTATGAAAACATTTGGTAAAAAGGTTGTATTAATCGGAGATGGATCTGTAGGATCAAGCTATGCCTTTGCAATGGTTACGCAAGGTGTTGCTGATGAATTTGTAATTATTGACATTGCAAAAGACAAAGTAAAAGCAGATGTTCAAGATTTAAACCATGGTACAGTCCACAGTCCTTCACCAGTTGATGTGAAAGCAGGTGAATACGAAGACTGTAAAGATGCAGATTTAGTTGTTATTACAGCTGGTGCACCTCAAAAGCCAGGTGAAACACGTTTACAATTAGTTGAAAAAAATACTAAGATTATGAAGAGCATTGTTAAGAGTGTTATGGATAGCGGCTTTGATGGATATTTCTTAATCGCGGCAAACCCTGTTGACATTTTAACAAGATTTGTAAAAGAATATACTGGTTTACCAGCAGAGCGTGTTATCGGTTCAGGTACTGTATTGGACAGTGCACGTTTACAATATTTAATTAGCCAAGAACTTGGTGTTGCACCTTCAAGTGTTGACGCTAGTATTATTGGTGAGCATGGTGATACTGAACTTGCAGTTTGGTCACAAGCAAATGTAGCAGGTATTTCAGTATATGACACATTAAAAGAACAAACTGGTAGCGAAGCTAAAGCGGAAGAAATTTATGTAAATACACGTGACGCTGCTTATGAAATTATCCAAGCTAAAGGGTCAACATACTATGGAATTGCATTAGCATTGATGCGCATTTCAAAAGCCATTTTAAATAATGAAAATAATGTCTTAAATGTTTCTATACAATTAGATGGTCAATATGGTGGTCACAAAGGCGTTTACCTAGGTGTACCAACATTAGTTAACCAACATGGCGCAGTTAAAATTTATGAAATGCCATTAAGTGCCGAAGAACAAGCGTTGTTCGATAAATCTGTTAAAATATTAGAAGATACATTTGATTCAATTAAATATTTATTAGAAGACTAAGCCTATTTTAAGTATTAATTAGAAATATATTAATGGTAAGAGGATCTATTAGTGTTGCAGTAACATGTGGCACTGATAGATCCATTTTTTTAGCAAGCATTGATAGAGGCAATACTTTTGCGTAAAATAATAATTGAATAAAGTATTATGACTCGTGAAAATTTAGTGACATGAATCGAAATGCCGAGGCGTCATTGAGTATAAAGGAAAGTAGTTCTGCATTAAGCACGAAGTAGAGCATGACAACGAGGAATAACTATAGGGAGATGGTTTTGGAATGACGAATGTCTTGTATCAACATGGTACATTAGGTACGTTAATGGCTGGCTTACTAGAAGGAACAGCTACAATTAATGAATTGTTAGAACATGGGAATTTAGGGATTGCAACGTTAACAGGGTCTGATGGCGAAGTAATATTTTTAGACGGGAAGGCATATCATGCTAACGAGCATAAAGAATTTATAGAATTAAAAGGCGATGAGAAAGTACCGTATGCATCGATTACTAATTTTAAAGCGAGTAAGACATTTCCATTGCAACAATTATCACAAGATGATGTATTCGCACAAATTAAAAATGAAATGTTAAGTGAGAATTTATTTTCGGCTGTTAAAATTTATGGCACATTTAAACATATGCATGTACGAATGATGCCTGCTCAGCAACCGCCATATACACGTTTGATTGATTCAGCACGCAGACAACCTGAGGAAAAAAGACAAGATATTCGTGGTGCCATTGTTGGATTTTTTACACCAGAATTATTTCATGGCGTAGGGTCTGCTGGTTTTCATATACATTTTGCGGATGATGAAAGAGCTTATGGTGGACATGTTCTTGACTTTGAAGTGGATGACGTTGTCGTTGAGATACAAAACTTTGAAACATTCCAACAACATTTCCCGGTAAATAACGAGACGTTTGTTAAAGCGAAAATAGACTATAAAGATGTGGCAGAAGAAATTAGAGAAGCTGAATAGTCTAATATAATTAAAAGACCTTAGCGATATTAGGAACAGGTGGTTCTAAATGCATCGTTAAGGTCTTTTTATATTATATATGTGCTTACATATTTTGTTGATAAGCGCGTAAAAAGCTATAAATAGTATCAAGATATGGGGTGTCAAGATTGTGTTCACGTGCACGTCGATAAATAAAGCCTTGAATCGCTTCGACTTCAAGAGGTTGCTGATGCACAATGTCGTAATACATGCTCGTTCCCATTTCGTCGGGATAACCTTGATATATAGTCATAATAGTATCGACAGTTTGTTCTGAAAAGTTTAACCCCTCTGCCTGTGCAACACGACAACCATCTAGTAATAACTGTCTACACAGTATACGTATTTCAGGATTATGCATGATTGCAACTGTCTGTCTCCCGAGTGCTGTGATAGAATTAATGCCCAAGTTAACTAACAATTTATACCAAATAGCTTGTTGAATATTTGCTTCTAATACAATGTCGATTTGACTGTCTTGGACCAAATCTCTAAATTGTCGAGTTAATGCATTATCTTGTATACGTAATTGATAATCTCTGAAGTGCGTAACAACATCGCCTTTCTTTTGACCACTTATATAGACAACTGCTTGGCATACATTTTTAAATGGAATATGTTCGAGTTGACCATAACCATTTTGGGCTAAAATGATGAGCGTGTCCTCATGTGCAAGATAAGTTAAATGAGGAATAACGGCATCAAGTTGATGTGTTTTGACTGCAATAATAATAACATCAAATGTGTTTGTGACATCTTCATAACCTTTCACAACAATATCTTGTGCAGGTGCATGTGGTACAGTATAATATGTTATTGTTTTGGCGTGTCTCCCGATAAGCGTTGTATGAGGCAATGATTGTTGTAATTCATAGGCAATAGTTGTACCGACAGCGCCTGGGCCGATAATCGCAACTGATAACATCTTCTTCTTTCCTTTCTATAAAAGATTCATTATACTATTTCTAATAATACTGCAAAAAGAGGTTGAATAACATTGAAAACAGTAAGTCAATTAATAGATATGAAACAAAAGCAAACTAAAATTTCTATGGTAACAGCTTATGATTTTCCAAGTGCTAAACAAGTGGAAGCAGCGGGTATTGATATGATTCTTGTTGGGGATTCACTTGGTATGACTGTATTAGGTTATGAAAGTACCGTACAAGTGACGTTAGCAGATATGATTCATCACGGTCGTGCAGTAAGAAGAGGCGCACCAAATACATTTGTAGTTGTTGATATGCCGATTGGTGCAGTAGGCATCTCTATGACACAAGACTTAAATCATGCTCTAAAGCTTTATCAGGAGACGAATGCAAATGCAATTAAAGCAGAAGGAGCGCATATTACACCATTTATTGAAAAAGCAACGGCAATTGGTATTCCTGTTGTTGCACATTTAGGATTAACACCTCAAAGTGTTGGCGTTATGGGGTATAAATTACAAGGTGCAACGAAAGAAGCAGCGGAGCAACTTATTTTAGATGCGAAAAATGTAGAACAAGCTGGTGCAGTTGCGTTAGTACTTGAAGCAATTCCAAATGATTTAGCAGAGGAAATTAGCAAGCACTTAACAATTCCAGTCATTGGTATTGGTGCAGGAAAAGGTACAGATGGTCAAGTATTGGTTTATCACGATATGTTAAATTATGGTGTTGAACATAAAGCGAAATTTGTGAAGCAATTTGCTGATTTTAGTGTTGGTGTGGATGGTTTAAAACAATACGATCAAGAAGTTAAATCTGGTGCATTTCCATCAGAAGAATATACGTATAAAAAGAAAATTATGAATGAGGTTAATAACAATGACTAAGCTGATTACTACGGTAAAAGAGATGCAACACATTGTTAAAGCAGCCAAACGCTCAGGAACAACGATTGGTTTTATCCCAACAATGGGTGCCTTACATGATGGACATTTAACGATGGTACGCGAATCAGTTAGTACAAATGATATTACAGTTGTGAGTGTATTTGTTAATCCATTACAATTTGGTCCAAACGAAGATTTCGATGCTTATCCGAGACAAATTGATAAAGATTTAGAATTAGTATCAGAAGTAGGGGCGGACATTGTTTTTCATCCTGCAGTAGAAGATATATATCCAGGTGAATTAGGTATTGATGTCAAAGTAGGTCCATTAGCTGATGTGTTAGAAGGAGCGAAGCGTCCAGGGCATTTTGATGGGGTGGTAACAGTAGTTAATAAGCTATTTAATATTGTTATGCCGGATTATGCTTATTTTGGTAAAAAAGATGCCCAGCAATTGGCTATTGTCGAGCAAATGGTAAAAGACTTCAATCATGCCGTTGAAATTATTGGTATTGATATCGTTCGAGAAGCAGATGGTTTGGCGAAAAGTTCAAGAAATGTTTATTTAACGGAGCAAGAACGACAAGAAGCGGTACATTTAAGTAAAAGTTTGCTATTAGCACAAGCGTTGTATCAAGACGGTGAACGTCAAAGTAAAGTAATTATAGACAGGGTTACTGAATATCTTGAATCACATATAAGTGGACGCATTGAAGAAGTTGCTGTTTATAGTTATCCTCAATTAGTAGAACAACACGAAATAACTGGACGCATATTTATCTCGTTAGCTGTCAAATTTTCAAAAGCGCGTTTAATAGATAATATAATAATTGGAGCTGAATAAAGTGATAAGAACAATGATGAATGCTAAAATTCATAGAGCAAGAGTGACTGAGTCAAATTTAAATTATGTAGGTAGTATTACGATTGATTCAGATATTTTGGAAGCGGTAGACATCTTGCCAAATGAAAAAGTAGCCATCGTGAATAATAATAATGGTGCACGTTTTGAAACATACGTAATAGCTGGTGAAAGAGGTAGTGGTAAAATTTGTTTGAACGGTGCAGCATCAAGACTTGTTGAAGTAGGCGATGTAGTCATAATCATGACTTATGCACAGTTAAATGAAGAAGAAATTAAAAACCATGCTCCTAAAGTAGCAGTAATGAATGAAGACAATGTCATTATTGAAATGATTCATGAAAAAGAAAATACGATAGTGTTATAAAATAGTATAAGTTAGAAACCTCTAGTAGATAACAATGTAGTTATCCATTAGGGGTTTTTATTTTTATGCCAATTGGGTTAGCGTAATAGAAGTAAAGGTATTATCGTTGCAATTTTATCAGTGTTAAATGATGGACATATTTATAAAGAAATAGTTTTGCGAATTGATTATCTAAAACAGTATTCAGAATTTATTTGGTAGAAAATAGAATTCTTAACTTAACGAGATAAGTTAATGACATGTTGTTTAGTTTCGTGAAGTAAAAATATTGAATTGATAGCAATTATATAATAAAATTATATGAAATAGATAAAAATAATATAGATTAAAGGAGGAATGCCTATGACAAAAATTTTTAAAATATCATTTTTGATTTTGTTAGTAGTAATTGTTTCTAGTTATTATGGTGAAAGTTTTGTCTTAGCTGATAATAATCCTATCGTCAATTCAGAAAATGGTAGTGATAATAATTTTGAATCAGGAACAATTGAACGTAATCAAAATGAGCTTTATGAAGTAGGTGATTATAGTACGCCCTTAACTGAGCGAGTTTTCGGTAAAGATCAAAGAACGGTTGTTAATAATATTTTACAAAGACCTTATAAGCAGACTGTATTATTAAATATGACGTTTTCAAATAACCGTGTATATAAAGGCACCGGTACTATGATTGGTAAGGACATTGTATTGACAGCGGCTCATAATGTCTATTCTAAAGACGATAAGGGTTGGGCTAAAAAGATTGATGTCTATGCTGGAGTAAATGGGCAAACATATACAATAGGAAAGGCCTTTTCGCATAAGTTTTTTGTATCTAAAACTTGGATTAATAATGCTCCTACAAAAGAAGATATAGCAATTATTAAGTTAAATAGTAATTTAGGAAATAAAACAGGTTACTTAACTTTGAACACACACATTAGCAAAGGTGAAAATATTGAAATTTCTGGATTTCCAGGAGACAAGTCAGACAACAGACAATATAAAGGTAAAGGGAAATTAGAAAGTTTTGATGAGAATGAAATGTATTATACGGTAGACACATTTTCAGGACAAAGTGGTAGTGCGATAAGAGATTCAAAAAACAATATCATCGGAGTACATGCATACGGCAGATATAATCATAATTCAGGCGTGAGAATAAATGATTTAAAATTAGATTACATAAATTATTGGATAGGTAAGTATAGAAGTCATCCATATAATAAGAAAGTGAAAGTAATTAAAAGTAAGTATATATATTGGAAAAACATTGAAATTACAAAAAAGGGTGATAATAAATTAATTAAAAAAGATAAAGCGTACACAGCTAAACTCTATTACAATATTCCAAATGGGTATAAATATTACTCTTTATACGACGAAAAAAATAGATGGATGGGTTACTTTAATAGCAATGATATTAAGGTAGTAAAATAGGAAAGGATGAATAAGATGAAAAAAGTTATAAGTTTATTTGTTGCAATTTTATCAGTGTTGATTTTTACGGATAATGCGAACGCCGAAAATAACAAACCTGAAGGTGTGAATGAAAACAGCAATTTAATACCAGTTAGACAACCGGATGCAAATTATCCAGGGCCAGTTAGTGACATAGCACGTGTGAAAAAACTTGATAATTTAATAGATGGCACGAAAGATCCAGATGTTATCAAGCAGTTGAAAGATGATAATGAGGTGCCGAATAATGCGGTAAAGGCAAAAGATTCTAAAATAGTATCCGACTGCAGACATTTACTAAAACATCCAGATAATTTAATAGATGGCACGAAAGATCCAAATGTTATTAATCAGTTGAAAAACGCAAATGGAACATCGAATAATAGTGCTGTAAATCCAAGTATTAAAGCAAATGATATTCACACAAAAAGTAATAAACAAATGGCTAAACAACAAAGTATTCATTTGGATAGCAAGAGCAAGTCAGTACATAAGCAACAATTGAAAGAATTGCCAAAAACAGGAGTAAACAACGAAAGTAATACAGCAATAATGGCTTTATTTATTGGTTTAATATTGCTTGTAGTAAGTTTAGTGACAAGATTTATAAAATTAAATAGCCATCAATAATAAAAAGGGCCACACCTTGGTTTAAGATTCCAAGCGTGTGGCCTTCTCTTCTATCACTATGTCACTTTTAATCAAAATCGACCGTAATTCCTGCATGTCAATTAACGATAGGAATGATTAATTGTGAATCATATTTACCACCAGTATAAATCATGTGCATGCCGTTATTTATGGTTTCTTCATGTTCATAACGTGTTTTCATGCCAGGGGTACTATTACCAATTACAATTTCACTACCTTTTACAACAACTTCCAATGTTTCGCCTTGTTTAAATAGCGTGCCTGAAGGTAACAATTCGATTTCAACAGGTACAATCTCATCTTGTGACAACTTTAATTCTGTTTCATGTTTATGCCAAGGTTGCGCGATTGTGGATTTTTCTTGATCTAATTCACGATGTGATACGCGTAACCAACCAGTAGCTACTTGACCATTTTCAATATGATTAAAATCAGGGAAGTTAACTTCATTACCACGACGATCTAACTTTTTAATACCTGCAAATAAATCCATATCGTCTGAGTCTGTAGTGCTTACCCATAGTTTTAAGTTCATGTTTCCAACTAACTCAGTATCTTTGTCAAACGTATATTTAAAACTTACATCTTGTCGTTTATCTTCAGAGTCATATTGTGCGACATACGCGCTACTAATCTTTGCATGATTCAATGTGTGATTTTCAGCATTTAAATACAATGGTGTATATTCTGTGTTAGGTAAAGGGAACGCTGACGCTGATTTGAATTCGCCTTTATAAAATTGATCTCTAACTTCATATATGACATGAGGCGTATCTTTCCAATCGTTATTTTCTTCTTTAAGGTAAAAATCAAAGAATGATTTTTGGCGTTCGAGATTTTCTCTAGCGTAGTAACTTTCCCACTCTTTACGTCCATGCACATATAGCCATTTTTCTTCTGATGCAGCTTGTTTAAATCCTTCAAAAGAGCCACGGTTGTGCAAACCTTGTGTAGACCAACTAGCACATGTTAGTAGAGGTGTTTTAATTTGTGATAATGGCACTTGACGCTGTTTCCAAAAATCATCGAACAAAGGGTGTTCTTGTTGTGCTTGAATCATGTCTTCGATATTTGGATTATCTGTCCATCTCGCAAAAATACCTTGTATCCAGAAACGATAAAAGCCAGTATCAGGAATACCCCCGTGAAAGGCTACTTCTCTATACATATCATTTAATCCTTCCCAAGGAATCATTGCTTTTAAATGTGGTGGATTTAATGATGCGACCCACCATTGAGTCACCGCAAGATAAGAAACACCATTTGTTCCGATATTTCCATTACTCCATGGCTGTTTTGCTGCCCATTCAATCACTTCGTAATAATCTTCCGCTTCTCTTTTTGACCATGGAGATAAGACGCCTTTGGATTTGTCACTACCGCGTAATGCAACTTTAACTACAACATAATCGTTTGGTACCCAAAATCCTGGGTCTGGTGATTCTTCAGGTGTAAAACTAGATGTCGGAATGGCGCCTAATGTTGGCCAAAGGGCACCCATATTGGTGATTTTAGGCTTATTATCTTTACCGTAAGTATCTGCAGACATAACTACAGGGAATTTGCCATCTTTATTTGGTCTGAAAATATTAATATATAATTTTTCGCCATCGCGCATTTCCACAGTGACATCTTTTTCCATAATCATTTCTTGATTTCCATATTGAACACTGTCGACAACGATGTGGTTAATACCGGTTTTCACTTCATTGACATGAGTTACAGTTAATTTTGGATTTCCTAGTAAATGTTGGTTCATTGTTATCACCTTTTTCTGTTTGTTTGTATCACCTATATTAAACAGGTAAACATTGTGTGCCAATCATCAATGTTGGAGATTTGTGGGATAATGAACATAACGTTTATAATTGTTTATAATCATTGGGGAGGACTTGATATAAATGACTATAGATCGACGTATTAGAAAATCACAAGTTGCAATGAGAAATGCATTTATTGAACTTTTACATCAACACCAATTAGAAGAGATTACTGTGCAACAAATTGCAGATTTAGCTGATGTTAACCGTAGTACATTTTATACGCATTATTATGATAAATATGATTTGCTTGAAAAATTAGAGGACCAGCAGTTGGAGGAAATAAGAGACTTCATTCATGATGAGAAGTTAAATGGAGCAGTTAAGTTATCCACGGATAACATACATCAAATTATGACTGTTTTAATAGATATGATAGAAAAAGACATCGCATTTTATCAATTGATGTTTCGTATGGGTAAAGATTCAAATATACACGAAAAACTATATGACTTAATTATGTGTCATTTACAACGTTATAAAAATGAAAATGATCAAATTAATGGTATACCATTTTCTTATTTCATGAGTTATGTTTCAGGTGCGGGATTGTCTTTGATAAGACATTGGGTAGAAGATCCAAACCGTATAGACAAAGTTGACTTAATAATGCATTTTAATACGATTGTCAATCAAGGGCCAGCAACGATAATTAAAAATATACAATAAAATAAGGCAAGCCATGAATCGAGAGTGGCTTGCCTTGCTAAATAACATAAGCTTATTAAATGATATCTTTATCAATAACATTATTGTTGGATTGCAGTATAGTCTTGACCATGTAACATCCAACGAACACCGTATTTATCGGTAAAGACGCCCATTTTGCCACCCCAGAATTGGTCAGCAAACGGTAATTCTATTTCAATTGAAGAATGATCTTTAATTTTCTCATAGAATGCTTCAACTTTATCAGCATCTTCCTTATTGTTAACATCATAATCAATTAATAATGATATGCCATTATTAATTTTGTCAGCGCGACCAAAAGAATCAGAACATAGCACTTTTACGCCAAGCACTTCAAATTCAGCATGCATAGTTGCTTCTTGCGCTTCTTCCTTAGTCATACCAAAATGTGACGCTTGTTCTTCGCCAACTTCTAAACGTTTAACGTCAGTTGCACCAAATACTTCTTCGTAATATGCAAGGGCTTCTTTTGAATTTTCAAAAGCGATATAAGGGAATAATGCTGTCATGTAAAACACCTCAATGTAGTATTTTTATTACTAACACCATGTTACATTAAAAAATGGCAAAAGTATAACTTTTACGATGAATTGAAGTCAATCTTTTGTAAAATACACGATAAATTGTAAGATGAAATTGATTTAAATGAAGTAAACATATATATGACATACAAAAAATGAAAATGACACAGAGACGTATGTGTTGTTTAGTGTTTTAAAATTCAAGTTTAAAAAATGCTTTTAGATACATAAGGGACTTTCGAAATATAAATGCATTAAAATGAATTTCTAACTTTTTTGACTGACATTTAATATGAATCATATATAATAGAAGTTAATGATTAAATGTGGGAGGTTAAATCATGATTAATGCTGAACCTATTATCAGTAAAATGAAAAATCAAAAAATTAATTATGACAAGGTGTTGAAGAAATTAATCGGGCAGTGGGAAAGAGAAGCAATCAGACCTAAAATCTTATTGCATAGTTGTTGTGCACCTTGTAGTACATATACATTAGAGTTTTTAACACAATATGCAGACATTGCAATTTATTTCGCGAATTCAAATATTCATCCGAAAAATGAATATTTACGACGTGCTAAAGTGCAAGAACAATTTGTGGAAGATTTTAATCGCAAGACTGGTGCGAATGTGAAGTATATTGAAGCACCTTATGAACCGCATAAGTTTGTGAAAATGGTGAAGGATAAAGAATTAGCTGATGAAAAAGAAGGCGGCTTACGTTGTACCGCTTGTTTTGAAATGCGTTTGGATATTGTAGCGAAAGCAGCTGTAGAACATGGCTATGATTATTTTGGCAGTGCAATCACGTTATCACCTAAAAAGAACGCACAATTAATCAATGAACTTGGTATGGATGTCCAAAAAATATACGATGTGAACTATTTGCCAAGTGATTTTAAGAAAAGTAAAGGTTATGAGCGTTCCATAGAAATGTGTAATGACTATAATATCTTTAGGCAGTGTTATTGTGGATGTGTCTTTGCAGCGATGCAACAAGGTATTGATTTTAAAACAGTTAATAAAGAAGCGAAAGCATTTTTAGAACAATATCCAGATTAATCATTGGAAATGAGATAAAAGGCAGGCTCGTATACATGCCATATCCCATTAAAAATTATCAAATAGAAACCCGAGATTTTAGTGAAATGAATCATACTAAAATCTCGGGTTATTTATATAATCGTAAATATTGTAGCTATACTGAATAACTGGATCCTGAGACATAAAACAATGTCTCACTCTAATTAAATCATTTTATGAACAAATCTTATAATTGCTAAAATGACAATGACAAGTGTTGAAATAAGTGAAAACACTTTAAACTTTTTGTAGTCGTTTTTCGTTTCATTTTCTCCTGTTTTCATCATTTCACGTAGCTCTTGCTCAATTTCTAAATCAAGATCTGTTTTACGATAACCATTCAAACCTTGACGTTCATCTTCTTCAGTTTGATTTTGTTGCTGTGTGTCTTTGTTGTCAGAAGTCGCTACTGTTTTTTTATTATCTGTTTCTTTAGTCATAACAAACGCCTCCGTTATAAAACGCTATATTTAATGATATGTGATATTTAAGCCATTATTTTGAAAAATGGTGATAAATATATCTTCTTGAGTTATATCATAATTTTAATAAGACGATTCAGCAAGTTTTAAAGTGTTATTTGACTACGTTGGATTAGGCATCTAGTCCTATAATATCACTGACATTGTCAAAATGATGATCTTTTAAGTAACGTGCGATGCCTTTGTTCATTTTCTTAGTTAAACCTGGGCCTTCAATAACAAGTGATGAATAAATTTGAATAAGTGACGCACCGTGACGCATCATTTTGATTGCATCTTCAGTACTGAATACGCCGCCTGTACCTATAATTAAAAATTCACCATTTGTTTGCTGATAAGCATACTTAATCAATTTTAAATTACGTTCAAATAATGGACGACCACTCAAACCGCCTTCTTCGACTTTATTAGCAGAAGTTAAACCATCTCGTTGTCGCGTTGTGTTTGCTAAGATGATACCGTCAAATGTCTCAGTAATCGCTGGTAATAGTGCTTTTAAGCCATCGAAATCCATATCAGACGTTAGTTTTAAGTAAATTGGCACTGTTACATCGTGCTGTTTTTTAAATGTTGTCAAAGCTTGACATAACATTGAAAATTCATCTTTATCATGGAAATTTTGAAGGTTTTCAGTATTTGGAGAACTGATATTGACTGTGAAAAATGAAACGTCGTGTTTAAACGTATCAATGACTTTTATATAATCTTGATAACGCGCTTCATAAGGTGTCATTTTATTCACACCAACATTGATACCAACAGGTACTTGATAAGCATTTTTACGCAAATGACTGAGTGCTTTGTTCATACCAATATTATTGAAGCCCATTCGATTTATCAAGGCGTCATCTTCTAATAATCTAAACATGCGTGGTTGAGGGTTACCCGGTTGAGGTTTAGGTGTGATACCACCTAATTCTAAAGCACCGAATCCAAGGTGTTCCAATGCTTTTGGTACTTCGCAAGATTTGTCGAAACCAGCTGCTAAGCCAATTGGATTGTCGTACGTATTACCTTGTATCGTTTGTGATAACGTTGGATTCTTATAAGTAAATAGTTTATCGACGACTGGGAATAAAACCGGAAACTTTTGTAACGTTTTTAATGCATCGATAGTTAGTCCGTGTGCTTTTTCGGGTTCGATTTTGAATAAGAAAGGTTTAATTAATTTGTACATGAGTATGCTCCTATTTCATTATATTTGAGGCTTACTATCCTCAACTTAATATATGTGAAATATATTCTTTTAATAGACTAGCATTTCCCTACATAATTTCCTAGTTAAAACTAAAAAGTTTTGAAAATTGACGCAAGTTTGAATAACGTTTTTAAGATTAAATCATCCTAATTAGGCAATATTATAGTATAAAGTAAGTAGATTGGAAGGTGTTTGTATGAATGAACAATGGTTAGAGCATTTACCTTTAAAAGATATTAAAGAGATTTCACCAGTGAGTGGTGGTGATGTAAACGAAGCATATCGAGTCGAAACAGATACGGATACATTTTTCTTACTTGTCCAACGTGGACGTAAAGAATCATTTTATGCTGCAGAAATTGCAGGTTTAAATGAATTTGAACGTGCAGGTATCACGGCACCTAGAGTAATTGCAAGTGGCGAAGTTAACGGTGATGCGTATTTAGTGATGACGTATTTAGAAGAAGGAGCTTCAGGGAGTCAACGTCAATTAGGTCAACTCGTAGCTCAATTACACAGTCAGCAACAAGAAGAAGGCAAATTTGGCTTCTCATTACCTTATGAAGGTGGCGATATTTCTTTTGATAATCATTGGCAAGATGATTGGCGTACCATTTTTGTCGATAAACGTTTGGATCATTTGAAAGAAGAGTTGCTAAATAGAGGGCTATGGGATGCCAACGATATCAAAGTATATGACAAAGTGCGAAGTCAAATTGTGGAGGAATTAGAAAAGCATCAAAGTAAACCGTCTTTATTACATGGTGATTTATGGGGCGGTAATTATATGTTTTTAAAAGATGGACGTCCTGCATTATTTGATCCAGCACCATTATATGGTGACAGAGAATTTGATATCGGTATTACAACGGTATTTGGTGGTTTTACGAGCGAATTTTACGATGCGTATAATAAACATTATCCGCTCGCAAAAGGAGCATCCTATAGACTTGAATTTTATCGTTTATATTTATTGATGGTGCATTTATTGAAATTTGGTGAGATGTACCGTGATAGTGTTGCGCATTCTATGGATAGGATTTTACAAGGTACAACAAGTTAGTTAAGACGTTAGATTGAGATAAATAGATAATATGCACAGATATTTTATGAAGAGAAGGCCTTCAGTTGCCTCAATAAAAATATTTGTGCTTTTTTATTGCTGGAAAATAAAATTTTAATCGCTATTGTTAATTTCTGTAATGCAAAACAAGGTTGAGTTGCAATAAAAGTGATTTTATAACTTTTTGTTCAATAAAATTCTAGGAATGATACATATTTATTGATACAATAATTTTGAATATAATCACAAAACAATATTTAAGTATTATTGAATGTTTGAATATCATATATTGATACAGTTTCTAATAATTTTAAAATAATTTAAATGGGAAGAGGTGTAAATAATGAGTACAGTTCAAAGTGATATTTTCAAGACTAATAGTGCATCATCATCTATTAAAAGTGCCGTTGAAACATGTAATAATGTGTCGAAACCGGATAAAGATGAAAGTACAACAGTAAGTGGAAATAATAATGCTCATAGTGTGATAGACGATTTGATTAGTAAGAATCAATCTGTTGCTGAAGCAATAAGAAATGCGAGCGATAGTATACAAAAAGTTGGCGAAGAATTTAATCAAACAGACGTAATGATTGGTAATGAAATTGGTAAAAATTAAACCGTGGTGAAATGATGTCGAATAAACTTGATGGAATCAATAAAATGATCACAGCGAAACATAAGCAAATGGATGACTTATATGATGAAAAGCGAGAGGTTAAAGCTTTGATAGACGAAAGTGATGAGCTTAATCATTCGATAGAACAATTATATCAACATTTAGGTGACCGTTATCATAGTAGCAATATGGCTAGTCGTATGGAACAGTTCCGCGATGAATTTCATTTTGCGAAACGACGTTCAACGGAAGCGTTATACGAGCAGCAACAGCAAATTCAACATGGCATTCGTAAAGCGGAAGAAGAGATGATTGACTTGGAAATGCGAAGGAATGTTGAAATTGAGACGGTGACAAAGGAGGAAAATAAATGGAAACAATAGGAAGCATTATTTATTTAAAAGAAGGTTCGCAAAAGTTAATGATTATTAATAGAGGATCAATTGTAGAAATTGAAAATCAAAAGTATATGTTTGACTATTCTGCATGTAAATATCCGATTGGTGTTGTGGAAGATGAAATTTATTATTTTAACGAAGAAAATATAGATTCAGTTATTTTTAAAGGTTATTCTGATCAAGATGAGGTTAGATTTCAAGAGTTGTTTGAAAATATGAAACAAAATTTGGATAGTGAAATACAACGTGGAGAAGTTACACCACAATAAAGAAATACTTTATCTTTATTGGGGAGACGACGAAATAAGTTTTGTAAAAATATGATTTATGTCTCACCGCCAAAATGTTATCTCCAAGTACTGAGGCTGGATGATACCATTAAATGTCATTCATAATCATTTGAACTAACCGTAGCATCCTTAAATTTAATAAAAAAGACACATACCAACTTCCGAAATGTAGATGAATTCTCTACAATAACGGAAGTTTTTCTTTTAATATTGAAATTTCTTAAGGATAGGTCTATACTTTATAAATCGTAATTATTACGATTTATAGTCAAAAACAATAACTTGAAATAGATCATTGAGGGAGTGTTAATATGCAACATCATAAAGTGGCTATTATCGGTGCCGGTGCTGCAGGTATAGGTATGGCCATTACCTTAAAAGATTTCGGTATAACAGATGTCATTATTTTAGAAAAAGGAACAGTAGGACATTCATTTAAACATTGGCCGAAATCGACCCGTACGATCACGCCATCATTTACGTCTAATGGATTTGGCATGCCTGATATGAATGCAATTTCCATGGATACTTCACCAGCATTTACATTTAATGAAGAACATATTTCCGGAGAAACATATGCTGAATATTTACAAGTGGTTGCCAACCATTACGAGCTGAATATCTTTGAAAATACAGTTGTCACAAATATATCTGCAGATGATGCATATTATACGATTGCAACGACAACAGAGACATATCACGCGGATTATATCTTTGTCGCAACAGGTGATTATAATTTCCCTAAAAAGCCATTTAAATATGGTATTCATTATAGTGAAATTGAAGACTTTGATAACTTTAATAAGGGGCAATATGTGGTTATCGGAGGTAATGAAAGTGGCTTTGATGCTGCATATCAACTTGCAAAAAATGGCTCTGACATCGCACTTTATACTAGCACAACCGGTTTAAATGATCCGGATGCTGATCCTAGTGTTAGATTGTCACCTTATACACGTCAGCGACTAGGTAATGTCATTAAGCAAGGTGCTCGCATCGAAATGAATGTACATTATACAGTTAAAGATATTGATTTTAACAATGGACAGTATCATATCAGTTTTGATAGCGGACAAAGTGTGCATACGCCTCATGAACCAATACTAGCAACTGGCTTTGATGCAACAAAAAATCCAATCGTTCAACAATTATTTGTGACAACAAATCAAGATATTAAATTAACAACACATGATGAATCGACACGTTATCCGAATATTTTTATGATTGGTGCAACAGTTGAAAATGATAATGCCAAATTATGCTATATCTATAAATTCAGAGCGCGATTTGCAGTACTTGCCCATCTTTTAACACAGCGGGAAGGCTTACCAGCTAAACAAGAGGTCATTGAAAATTACCAAAAAAATCAAATGTATTTAGATGATTATTCATGTTGTGAAGTGTCATGCACATGTTAGAAGTGAAATATGATATGAGAACTGGGCATTATACGCCCATACCTCATGAACCTCATTATTTGGTTATTAGCCATGCGGATAAACTTACCGCAACAGAAAAAGCGAAATTAAGATTATTAATCATAAAACAGAAATTAGATATTTCATTGGCAGAAAGTGTAGTTTCTTCGCCTATAGCGAGTGAACATGTGATAGAACAATTGACACTATTTCAACATGAGCGACGACATTTAAGACCTAAAATAAGTGCGACATTTTTAGCCTGGTTGTTGATATTTTTAATGTTTGCATTGCCAATTGGTATCGCTTATCAATTTTCAGATTGGTTTCAAAATCAGTATGTATCAGCATGGATAGAATATTTAACTCAAACAACATTGCTCAATCACGATATATTACAGCATATATTATTTGGTGATTATGGTGTGCTATCACTTGGAACATATTCGCTCGTATGGGCATTGCCGGTTGTAATATTAATTAGTTTATCAACTGCAATAATTGATCAAACAGGACTCAAATCATGGATGATATGGGCAATTGAACCGTCAATGTTATGGATCGGATTACAAGGTAATGATATCGTGCCACTATTAGAAGGATTTGGATGTAATGCAGCAGCTATTTCACAAGCAGCACACCAATGCCATACCTGCACGAAGACACAGTGTATGAGTTTAATAAGCTTTGGTAGTTCTTGTAGTTATCAAATAGGTGCGACATTATCTATTTTTAGTGTAGCTGGAAAGTCATGGCTATTTATGCCGTACTTAATATTAGTACTTTTAGGTGGCATCTTACATAATAGGATATGGTTGAAAAAGAATGATCAACAACTTAGTGTTCCGCTACCTTATGATAGGCAATTACATATGCCAAATATACGTCAAATGTTGCTACAAATGTGGCAAAATATACAAATGTTTATCGTTCAAGCGCTACCTATTTTTATCACAATCTGTCTTATTGTTAGTATTTTATCACTAACGCCAATTTTGAATGTTTTATCACAAATATTTACACCTATATTATCGTTATTAGGCATCTCTTCAGAATTGTCACCAGGGATTTTATTTTCAATGATTCGAAAAGACGGCATGCTCTTGTTTAATTTGCATCAAGGCGCCTTATTACAAGGAATGACAGCAACACAGTTACTACTACTTGTGTTTTTTAGTTCAACATTTACAGCGTGCTCGGTCACAATGACGATGCTTTTGAAACATTTAGGTGGTCAGTCAGCACTAAAATTAATTGGAAAGCAAATGGTGACATCATTGTCTTTAGTTATTGGTGTAGGCATCATTGTTAAAATAGTAATGCTGATTATTTAAAAAAATGAACTATAACTGAATATAGAGTCATGTCAGTCAATAGGAGATCTATCTTGGAATATGCTATTCATATGAAGTATAAGAGGAGAGTCGCAGATGAAAATAGTTATTATAGGTGGGTTTTTAGGTGGCGGTAAAACGACTGTCTTAAATCATTTGCTCGCTGAATCATTAAAGGAATCGCTGAAACCAGCAGTCATCATGAATGAATTTGGGAAAATGAGTGTTGATGGTGCCTTAGTATCTGAAGACATACCTTTAAGTGAACTGACAGAGGGGTGTATCTGTTGCGCAATGAAAGCAGATGTATCAGAACAGTTACATCAATTATATTTAAAAGAGCAACCAGACATTGTATTTATTGAATGTAGTGGGATTGCAGAACCAGTCTCTGTCTTAGATGCTTGTTTAACGCCTATTTTAGCTCCGTTTACAACAATTACACATATGATTGGTGTAATAGACGCAAGCATGTATAAACACATTAAATCATTCCCTAAAGACATCCAAGGCTTATTTTATGAGCAATTAGCATATTGTTCTGTCTTATTTGTTAATAAAATAGATTCAGCAGATGTTGAAACAACGAGCAAACTATTGAAAGATTTAGAAGTTATTAACCCAGAGGCCGATATACAAGTCGGTATGCATGGCAGCGTCACTTTGCCAATATCAGTTAGACAAATGACAGCAACTTCTGACAATAAACATGAATCATTACACAAAACAATAAATCATCAATTTGTGCAATCACCAGTCACATGTACTAAAGCAGAGTTTATAAAACGTTTAGCATGCCTTCCGTCTCATATTTATAGGTTGAAAGGGTTTATGACATTTGAAGACACCACACATACGTATCTCATTCAATTTACACAAGGCCAATATGAATTAACACCTGTAGCATTTTCAAAAAAAGTGCCAGAATATTTGGTGCTTATCGGAAAGGGTATTTCAAAAGAAGACTATCAATGTTTGGAACAGTAGTGTTTTCAGTGGAAGAGAATGGTTAACATGCCTTCATGTATAATAACGAGTTGATTTGAACGTTTAAACGTAAACAAAAATAAGCTTGGTCAGCCATCAAATATAATTTGAAAACTGTCCAAGCTGTTTTATTAGAGAACGATCAATTAACCCCACATATTTAATAATACATCAGCAAAGCCTTCAGGTTTTTGAATATAACCTAAGTGACCGCCTGGAATATCTACAATAGGTATGCCAGTTTCTTTGTTTATATAAAAGTTAACATCTTGTGGGAAGGAGCCTCTAGAATCTGTCCCATTTAGTAGGGTGATTTTATCGCTGTATTTTGTGAAATCATCCAAAGTAATATCTGAATGCGTATATTGTCTAATTTCAAATTCTGACCAGAACATCGTACGTTTGTACTGTTCTATACGTCCTTCTTCAGTATCAGCAGGTTGAGACATCATTTTTGCATCAATTGGTGCGATATTTAATGTTTCACCAAATGTTTTCATACCTTTTTCTAAGCCTTCTGTTAAAATTTGATGCACAATGTCATCATTTTTATCTTTCCAATAAGTACTGTCTGGTAAAAATGTATTAATTGGTGGTTCGTGAAATGCAATCTTTTTAACGACTTCAGGGTAATCTTTTAACACATGCATCGCAACGATTGAACCTGAACTTGAACCTAATATATAGACAGGTTCATCACTTAATGACTTTGCAAGTTCGGCAATGTCCTGTGCGTCGCGTTTGACACGATAATCACTGTCAGGGTTTGAAGCGGAATCAGGGAGTGGTTCAGTTAACTCGCTTTCTCCATAATCACGACGATCAACGGCTACAACAGTAAAATGGTCTTTTAACTGTTCTGCAAGAGGCAGAAAAATGTTTCCGGTACCGTTTGCACCAGGAATAAAGATGAGCACGGGTCCTTGTCCGACTTGGTGGTATCGTAATTTAGCGCCTTGTAATTCTAAAGTTTCCATATTCAATGACCTCCATTTGTTAATTGTTAGATGATAAACCTAATAATTTAGCACCATTTGTATAACTTATTTTCTCTTTTTCTTCATCTGTTAAACCCAGTTCATCTAAAAATACACCTAATTTTTCAGGCTCAATATATGGATAATCAGCAGCATAAAGAATTCTATCAATACCTACTTCTTTCTTGACTAAATCAAACTGTGGCTTCGTTAACATGCCACTTGGTGTGATATAAAAACTATTTTTAAAGTAATAGCTTACAGAGTGGTTCAAATGTTCAGCGAATAAAGCTTCATCCATACGTTCTAAGAAGAATGGGATAAACTCACCCCAATGTCCAATAATCATATTTAACTTTGGATAACGATCAAAAATGCCAGATAATACTAGATGTATTGCATGAATTCCGACATCAATGTGCCAACCATAACCAAAACAAGCAAATGTTGCCGCAGTTACTTCAGGATAATTTCCTTTATAGTATGATTGATAAATGTCACTGTTAACTGGCGCGGGATGTAGATAAATCGGTACGTCTAAATTTTCAGCTGTTTTGAAAATAATGTCATATTTGTCTTGATCAAGAAAACCATCTTGTGCACGTCCCATAATGAGCGCACCTTTGAATCCTAAATCATTGATGCAACGTTCGAATTCTCGCGCTGCGGCTTCAGGCTCATTGATAGGTAAAGTTGCAAAGCCTACAAAGCGATTGGGATATTGGGCAATATAGTTTGCCAATTGATCATTTGCTTTTTGACATAATTCAATGGCTTTCTGACCAACTAAATTTGAAGGAGATCCATTTCCATAAGATAAGACTTGAATTTGAACGTCTTGATTATTCATAAATTGGATACGTTCATCATGATGTGATAATTCGTCGGCATTTGTAAAACCTGTCTTTTTTTCAAGGCCTTCTAACATTACTTTCATCGGTACACCTTTAGGATCTGCTGATATCGCATTCATCGTTTCTTTTTGAATATCTTCAATGACATAATGTTCTTCAAACGTAATACTTTTCATTTAATTCGCCTCCATATTGTTTTGCATGTATATTGCATCTATTGCAGAAGCATTTTTTATATACCTCTAATTTCAATGTTTGTAACATAAAATTGATCTACCAAGGCATTTCTCCATCGCCATTAATAAATGTACCTGTTGGGCCATCTGCACCAATCGTTGCTAATTGAATGATTGGCTTGATTCCTTCAGAAACGTGTTTGGAATTATTACTAAAATCACCAACTAAATCAGTATTTGTAGCGCCTGGGTCAGCAGCATTGATTTGCATGTTAGGTAATCCTTTAGCGTATTGTAGCGTTAGCATTGTTACTGCCGATTTAGACGAACAATAAGCTAATGAATTCACTTTAGATTCAGCTGTTTCGGGGTTTGTAACCATTCCAAATGAACCTAAACCACTTGATACGTTGACGACAACAGGTTGTTCAGATTTTTCTAAGAGAGGGACGAATGTATTCATCATTCGTACGATACCGAATACATTCGTTTGATATACTTCTTCAACGTCACGAGGTGTCAATTTGGAAGGTGCTGAAAATTGACCAGATATACCTGCATTGTTAATGAGGATATCAAGACGGCCTTCTTTTTCAGCAATCATGTTATAAGCATTTTTGACTGAGTAGTCACTTGTAACATCTAACTGTACATAATGAACACCTAATTTTTGTGATGCTTGTTGTCCTCTTACATCATTCCGAGAACCTATATAAACTTTGTAACCCAATGCTTTAAGTGCCTCTGCACTTGCATAGCCTAACCCTTTATTGCCTCCTGTGATTAACACAATTTTAGTCATTACGTTCCACCTCATCTAAATAAATGTTTAATAAATAATTTCTGTACGCTTCAATTGAAATATGGCGATGCTCTATTTGGAAGGCAAATACACTAGTTGATAATGATTGCAACAGCATATCTGTTTTGAACTTCGTGTAAGTGTCGTCATCGCTTTTAAATAAGTCATAATAAAAATCAAATAATTCTTGATAAAATGCGCTTTGGTAAAAACGTAATTTATTGTTGCCTGCTTCAATACATTGCAGTAGTGCCTTATTATCGATTTTAAATTGTAAAAGATAATCTAACGACACTTGCATAACCTCATAATTAGAATGATAGTCATCTTTAATTTGCTTAAAATGAGTGATAAAAATATCAAGGTCTCTTTGTATGACGTAGTAGCATAAATCGCTTTTATCTTTGAAATGTCGATACAATGTCCCCATACCGATACCTAGTTCTTTAGCAATACGATTCATACTAATGTTTTCAACGCCTTCTTCATCAAAAAGTTTGTGCGCTATTTCTTCAATTCGTTGTCTATTCTCTTTTGCATCTTTTCGCATGATTACACCTACTTAAAATTCTCTAAAATTGACAAACGGATAACTATCCGTTTATTATAAAACGTGTTAAGAAAGTTAGCAATGAATTTGCAATAACTATTAAATATCATAAAAGAAAAGAGTGTTGATAATGTCTTTAAATAAAGAGCAAAGACGCATCACAGCTGAAGAGTTGCAAGCACATTTTGAAGAATCTACCTTATCGGTTCAAATGATTGCTGAAAAACTGAATGTCACTACAGAAGATGTGGAAAAAGTATTAGCTATGACAGCGCCACTAGGCATTTTTAGTCATCAATTACAACGATTTATTCATTTAGTATGGGATGTCAGAGATGTAATAAACGACAATATTAAAGGAAATGGACAAACACCAGAACCATATACGTATTTAAAAGGTGAAAAAGAGGACTATTGGTTTTTAAGATAAAAAGAGGAGTGGATCTAAAATGAAAGATATTTTAGTAATAGGCGCAACAGGGAAGCAAGGTAATGCAGTTGTAAAACAGTTGTTAGAGGATGGATGGTATGTAAGTGCATTAACTAGAAATAAGAATAATCGTAAACTTTCAGACATAGGACATCCGCATTTATCAATCGTTGAAGGTGATCTGAGTGATAATGTTAGTTTGCAATCAGCGATGAAAGGGAAGTATGGCTTATACAGTATTCAGCCAATCGTTAAAGATGATGTTAGCGAAGAATTAAGACAAGGTATGAAGATAATTGAAATAGCTGAGCAAGAAAATATTCAACATATTGTGTATAGTACTGCGGGAGGGGTTAATCGAAATCGAACTGGCCCACACTTTGAAGTACTAGCAAAAATAGAAAATAGATTAATGGAATCTAATATAAATGCAACAGTTATCAAACCATCATTCTTTATGGATAATTTTTTACGCATTGCTAAAGTCGAAGATGAACGTATTACATTACCAGAATTTATTAATCCGAATATAAAATTCACAATGATTTCTTCTATTGATATAGCTAAAATTGCATCGTATATTTTTGCACATCCACAAAGCTTTACGCATCAATCAATAGAGATTGGTTCCGATGAAGTTACATTAAGTGAAGCAGCAACAATTTTTAGTGAAGTGACAGGTAAATCTACTGTTATAGAAGGAGAATTTGTTAGTGGTGTTGCAGAAAAGCAATGGTTGGAAGAAAAAGGTTATGAAGTAGACTTTGAATTAATGGCTGAAATAAATCCAACAAGATTATCATTAAGTGATTGGCTTAAAGTCCAAAACTATAATAAGTAATGAATGGGGTGCAATCATGATTCAATCAATGTGGTTTAATTTGCATGTGCAAGATTTAGAAAAGAGCGCACAGTTTTATAAAGCGTTAGGATTTAAAATAAATAGAAACCCACAAATGTTAGATAAAATGGTCGGTATTCAAATAGGTCAAACAACCGTAATTTTAATAGAAAACAAGCATTTTCAAAATGTAAGTCAGCAAAGCCTTAATACTGAACCAAATGAAGTGATGATTTCTCTAGGTGTGAACACAAATGAAGAAGTTGACCAGTTGGTGAATAAAGTGAAAGAAGCGGGTGGCGCAGTCGTTCAAGAACCAACAGTAAGCCAAGGGTTTTATGGTGCAATGTTCAAAGATCTTGATGGACACCATTTTAATTTTTTAGTCTGCTAAAATGAAATTCTCAAAAGAATAAATAAAAAGCCCATACAGAGATGAAGTTTAATGTGGGAGTGGGACAGAAATGATATTTTCGCAAAATTTATTTCGTCGTCCCACCCCGGCAAGGTTGACTAGAATTGAAAAAAGCTTGTTACAAGCGCATTTTCATTCAGTCAACTACTGCCAATATAACTTCGTAGAGCATAGAACATTGATTTATGTCCCAGCCTGGACACATTAGTGTCTTCAATCAGTATGGGCTTTGTTTATGAGGTCAGTTGGCACCTTAAGTGCAATACCTCGTGAGCAAATATTAATTTTGAATATAACCGTATTGTTGGCGAAGATCATAAACTTTATCTGGTGTGACATCCTGACCGATTGGATCAACCACTTTTATTGTGGAAAATGTTGTTAATACTTGTCCTCGGATCATACTTAAGTAGTCTTGACGCAATGCATGTTGTTCTTGTTTTTCAGCTACAGTAAGTGGTTGGACTTTTTCTTTATTTGCAAGTTCATTAATTCTATCTAAAATTTTCATATTGTCATATCCTCCTTAGAATCAAGTGTTGATATATTTTGAGTTTATTTCTATAAGATAATTTATCAACACATCCAGTAATGTTTTTAGTTTCTCGGTCTTTTGACCAGCAGATTTTTGGAATTAAAATAAGGGGTTTGAGACACGATTTTAATAGTAGTACGATGGCAAAGTGATGTTATTGAAGTGTCGTTTGATATACATGTCTGCAATGTTGTTTTATAAGACAGGATGACGTAACTGAGCAAAGAAATGAGCATTGTCGAATGACATCGTGTGTCTTATTAAAATTGCAATGGGCATAGCATAGGTATATTCACAGTCGATTTTCTTGATTTCTACATTATCATAATACGTAGTGTAAAAGTTATACGACAGTCGATAGTCGATTCGCTTTTTACCACGAGCAATTATTATGTGTTGCTTCAACGTCGACTTTAATTTATTTGTAATGTATGTCACTACACCCAGACTACTCTGATTAATATTTAATATATTATGCGTGCGTTCAAACCCCTGAGGTTCATCTGTCTCGCTCACGTCAATCCCTCCTATCTTAGTATTTAAACAACGCATATCAACTATGCAACATATGTTGTTTAGACATACTATACTACTATGTCGTACGTTTGCCAATAAACACGCACATATCATTTGTTGCCTAAACAACATATTGCCTGAAGTGTTGTTTAAGTACGCAAAAACAAAAATGCTTGTCACTAAAATCTATATGTTTTAATGACAAGCTTATTTTCATTCAGTTAACGACTGCTAATATGACATTGTAGAGTATAGGACGTTGATTTATGTCCTAGACACGGCTAATCAATCGTAATATGTTAAATTTTATTGTGTGTACAAGTATGAACCTAAGTCACATAGTGATTTCAAGATGCATGACTAAATACCAAGTTTTATTAAAAATGTGCTATATGATGAATTAAAAATGGAAGGTTGCGATCGATAAACACATCGGCTGTCTCTTGACTCGTGTTAAACCAATGTAATGCTAAGCCTGAGATACCAGCTGCTAAAAAACTCGCACTATTTACAATGATATCTCGTTGATGCTCCGGATAGCTGTTTTCTAACATAATCGCAAAAATATCTTCTAATTCATTATTAATACGTTGATGTGCTTTGTTGCAAAATGCTTCACTATTTAATTCGCAAGACTTTGCAGCATCTTTGATATAACTCGCAATTGAAATGAAAATATTACGCAGCACCTTTTCATTAATGACATTAGAAATGCTCAAGTTATCATTCAAGTCTTTTAAAATGGTTACAGATAATGTGTAGTCTAGGAGGTCTTCTTTATCAGTGAAATGAGCGTAAAATGTTGCACGATTTAGCGTAGCAATATCAGTGATATCTTTAACTGTAATTTGAGATAATTTCTTTTCTCTAGAAATTTTAAGAAAAGCATCGACAAGCAATTGTTTGGTTCTAACGATTCTTGGATCTATGGATTTACTTTCCATCATTTGTTCACTACCTAACATCTGTTGTTTTAACACTTATTATCAGTATCTTCTATTATATTGTCAATTGTGTTGATGATATGTAAGTGTTGATACGCTCCTAACAAATAATGTACCTTTTTGGTAAGCATTTGAATGTCTTTCTTCTATTGTATTAATGGATTTTAAAAATGAAGATAAAATAAAAGTGTATTGTAACAATATGTTTGAAAAATTGCCAATTTCTTTATCTAAAAATTCAGAATTTTGTGATATACTATTTTTCATAGTCTTGAGTTATAGATGATACTGCTAGCCTAAATATAACAACATCGGCATGCACATCTTAGAATTTAAGCTAGTGGCAGCTTATAACTTAAGGCTCTTTATTATTTGCATACAGATGTATATACATAAATGGAAGGATGATATTATGACATCAATTAAAACAATTACACCCAAAGATTTTATATTTAGAGTTTTATCAGGTGTCGCCATAGGTATTGTTGCGGGTTTAGTTCCTAATGCGATACTTGGAGAAATTTTTAAATACTTTATGGATTATCATCCGATTTTTAAAACGTTATTAGGCGTTGTCGTTGCAATTCAATTTACAGTACCTGCTTTGATTGGTGCATTGGTTGCCATGAAATTTGACCTATCGCCATTAGCAATTGCTGTTGTGGCAAGTGCAGCATATGTAGGAAGCGGTGCAGCGCAGTTTAAAAATGGTGCTTGGATGATTACGGGTATTGGTGATTTAATTAATACAATGATTACAGCAGCGATTGCAGTGTTGTTCATTTTACTTATTCAACATCGTGTAGGTAGTATGGCATTGATTGTATTCCCAACAGTTGTTGGCGGTATTTCTGGTGCAATTGGTGTTTTAATATTGCCGTATACGAAAATGATTACAACAGCCATCGGTAATATGGTTAATGGTTTTACAGAATTACAACCGATTGTCATGAGTATTTTGATTTCAATGGTATTTAGTCTTATTATTATTTCGCCACTATCAACTGTGGCCATTGCCTTTGCGATAGGTATTACAGGTTTAGCAGCTGGATCAGCGTCAATTGGTATCTCCGCGACTGAAGCAGTATTGATAATTGGTACAAGTAAAGTGAATCGTTTAGGGGTGCCGTTATCCGTCTTCTTTGGAGGCGTTAAAATGATGATACCTAATATGGTGAAATATCCAATTCTTATGTTACCAATATTGACAACAGCCATTGTATCAGGTTTGGTATCAGCATTAGTAGGTATTCATGGAACGAAAGAATCAGCTGGATTTGGTTTTATAGGAATGGTAGGACCGATTAATGCATTTAAATTTATGGAGGTTGATTCTGCTTGGTTGAGTGTCTTACTAATTGTAGTAGCGTTCTTTGTTGTGCCATTTGTAACAGCTTGGCTTGCAGATATCATTTATCGTAAAGTGTTTCGTTTATATACTAATGATATTTTTAAATTCATGGGATAAGGACAGTATGTTTTTTGAAAATATTAGACCAAAAATTATTTAATGTTATTGTGAATTGCGAGAATAAAGTTTAGCAATATAATTGAGTTGCAGTTTATTTGTGCTTATAAAAGATAAGATAATTCACAAAAGATGTGTGTTTTAAAACTTTGAATATACAACAATAATAGCAATCAATACATGTGCAGAAACATATGTGTTGATTGCTTTTTAATTGCGTTTAATGTACGAAAATAAGAGAAGTTACATGTCAGATATATTACAGCTATGTAACAAAAATACAATCTGTAATATTACGAAAGCTGTAATAGTTGAGCTAAATATAGTAAAAATCTTATGTGTTAAAGACTATTTCAAGGGTTGATTGGATTCTAAAGGGCACATATTTCACATTACAGTATAAAACAGCCATATTTCAACATTACAAATAACACTTGATATTGTAATGTTTTGTAAAGAAAGTGTAATTTACTGGCTGGTTTTTTGTGATATAGTGAGTACCGTTGAAAGAAATAAAAGACAATTTAAACTTGCACTACGACATTCAAATTCAAAATATAATTACTAAAAACATAAACTTACAATTATTACTGGAGGATTTTTTACTATGAAAAAGACAATTATGGCATCATCATTAGCAGTGGCATTAGGTGTAACAGGTTACGCAGCAGGTACAGGACATCAAGCACACGCTGCTGAAGTAAACGTTGATCAAGCACACTTAGTTGACTTAGCGCATAATCACCAAGATCAATTAAATGCAGCTCCAATCAAAGATGGTGCATATGACATCCACTTTGTAAAAGATGGTTTCCAATATAACTTTACTTCAAATGGTACTACATGGTCATGGAGCTATGAAGCAGCTAATGGTCAAACTGCTGGTTTCTCAAACGTTGCAGGTGCAGACTACACTACTTCATACAACCAAGGTTCAGATGTACAATCAGTAAGCTACAATGCACAATCAAGTAACTCAAACGTTGAAGCTGTTTCAGCTCCAACTTACCATAACTACAGCACTTCAACTACTTCAAGTTCAGTGAGATTAAGCAATGGTAATACTGCAGGTGCTACTGGTTCATCAGCAGCTCAAATCATGGCTCAACGTACTGGTGTTTCAGCTTCTACATGGGCTGCAATCATCGCTCGTGAATCAAATGGTCAAGTAAATGCTTACAACCCATCAGGTGCTTCAGGTTTATTCCAAACTATGCCAGGTTGGGGTCCGACAAACACTGTTGACCAACAAATCAACGCAGCTGTTAAAGCATACAAAGCACAAGGTTTAGGTGCTTGGGGATTCTAATTCCTTCATAATAAATAAAAGTAATGTTTAGACATTAAATATATAGCTCTTCCCATAGAAATTGGGGAGAGTTTTTTTATTAATTAAAAATACATTTCTTAAAAAGTGGATATTGAAGTTAGGGAAATTTATTGGACTTTATTGTATTACTGCTAAAATACTTGTCTTTATTAAGTGCCAAGTGGAATAAAACTTCATTTGAGGCTGTACTGAGTACACTAGATACAAACTAAACGCGCATTTTATGATTAAATTAAATGAAAAAGGAGATAAAAATGGCTATAAACATAATTGAATATAATAGGTCTTATAAGGAAGAGCTAATCGAGTTTATTTTATCGATTCAAAAAAATGAATTTAATATAAAAATTGATAGAGATGATCAACCTGATTTGGAGAACATCGAACATAACTATTTGAATAGTGGAGGGCAATTTTGGCTTGCAATAAACAATCATCAAAATATTGTTGGTACTATAGGTTTGATTAGACTAGATAATAATATGTCTGCACTTAAAAAAATGTTTGTTGATAAAGGTTATAGGAATTTAAAAATAGGTAAAAAACTTTTAGATAAAGTTATAATGACATGTAAAGAACAAAATATCGATGGTATTTATTTAGGAACAATTGATAAATTTATTAGTGCACAGTATTTTTATTCTAATAATGGCTTCCGTGAAATTAAGCGAGGAGATTTACCAAGTAGTTTTCCTAAATTAGATGTAGATAATAGGTTTTATTACAGAAATTTAAAAGATTAATTCGATGCAATGAATAATTGGTATGACAATCTTAGTAATATTCATTTTAAAAGTGACACATAGCGTTTAAATATAAAGGCTGACGTGATATATCGCTTGGTTTAAATTAGAGGATAGGCTGCATTTCGCTTTATTTTCAATACATGGTAATTTATTCATTATAGAAATTTTGAAAAAGTAAATTCGAATAGCATATCTTAATGATTCTGTTACAGTAAGATGCATAAAATATAAAACGAACCTTTTTTTTGTAAAAATATAATGAAAATAACAGTTATTTTGCTAAAAATTCAAGAATCTATGATAATCTATGTTATGTAGTAAAATCGACAAATTTATATGTGGTTTGCAGTAATGAAATTAACTGTAATAATTGTTTTCTACTTAATAAAAAATTTAAAACTATCTTAATTAAGGGTTAAATCAATTAATGAAAATCAGTGCAATATTTTATTTTCAAAAATATTGTGATATGCTACAAAATAGAGAAAAATAAATGGGGCGTTTATTAACATGGATACAAAAGACTTTAAACGTTTAGAAAAAATGTATTCCCCGCGATACTTACCCGGATTAGATGGATTGAGGGCATTCGCAGTTATAGGAATCATTATTTATCACTTGAATGCACAATGGTTAAGTGGGGGCTTTTTAGGAGTAGATACATTCTTCGTTATTTCAGGTTATTTAATAACAAGTTTGTTGATAAGTGAGTATTATCGGACGCAAAAAATCGATTTGCTAGAGTTTTGGAAGCGACGATTGAAACGACTCATTCCGGCAGTGTTATTTTTAATCTGTGTCGTGCTTACGTTCACACTGATATTTAAACCGGAATTGATTATACAAATGAAACGAGATGCTATTGCAGCTATATTCTATGTTTCAAACTGGTGGTACATTTCACAGAATGTAGATTATTTTAACCAATTTGCTATTGAACCACTCAAACATTTATGGTCTTTAGCCATTGAAGAACAATTTTACTTGCTTTTCCCATTGGTTATCACGTTCTTATTACATAGATTTAAACCGAGAAATATTATTCAAACGCTATTTATTGTATCGTTGATTTCTTTAGGACTTATGATAGTGATTCATTTCATCACTGGAGATAATTCACGTGTGTATTTTGGGACAGATACACGACTGCAAACTTTATTGCTTGGTTGTATATTAGCATTTATTTGGCCTCCGTTTGCTTTGAAAAAAGATATTTCTAAAAAGATTGTCGTATCATTAGATATTATAGGGATATCTGGTTTTGCGGTTCTAATGACTTTGTTCTTTATAGTTGGCGACCAAGATCAATGGATCTATAATGGAGGATTTTACATTATATCATTTGCAACTTTATTCATTATTGCAATTGCGGTACATCCTTCTAGTTTATTTGCTAAATTTTTAAGTATGAAACCTTTACTAATTATAGGTAAACGATCATATAGCTTATATTTATGGCATTATCCTATCATTGTTTTTGTGAACAGTTATTACGTACAAGGACAAATACCGGTATACGTTTATATTATAGAAATTTTGTTAACAGCGTTAATGGCTGAAATTTCGTATCGCTTTATTGAAACACCTATACGTAAAAAAGGATTTAAAGCTTTTGCATTTTTACCTAAAAAGAAGGGGCAATTTGCTAGAACAGTGTTAGTTATCCTATTATTGGTTCCGTCTATCGTTGTGCTCAGTGGACAGTTTGATGCACTTGGCAAACAACATGAAGCCGAGAAGAAAGAGAAGAAGACGGAATTTAAAACAACGAAGAAAAAAGTCGTTAAAAAAGATAAGCAAGAGGATAAGCAGACAGCGAATAGCAAAGAGGATATTAAAAAGTCATCACCACTATTAATTGGTGACTCGGTCATGGTGGATATTGGTAATGTCTTTACTAAGAAAATACCAAATGCACAAATTGATGGTAAAGTTGGACGGCAACTCGTTGATGCTACACCAATTGTGAAATCGCAATATAAAGACTATGCTAAAAAAGGTCAAAAAGTTGTAGTAGAGCTTGGTACAAATGGGGCATTTACGAAAGATCAATTAAATGAACTATTGGATAGTTTTGGAAAAGCAGACATATATTTAGTTTCTATTAGAGTACCTAGAGATTATGAAGGTAGAATAAATAAATTAATTTATGAGGCAGCTGAAAAGCGCTCTAATGTACATCTAGTCGATTGGTATAAAGCTTCTGCAGGTCATCCGGAATACTTTGCATATGACGGTATTCACTTAGAATATGCAGGTAGTAAAGCGCTGACTGATTTGATTGTAAAAACGATGGAAACACATGCTACAAATAAGAAATAACTTGATGCACTAAACTTTTGAAATATTACATTACTTCTGATATTTATTATCAAAAATGATGTATTTCATTAAAAGTTTAGTGCTTTTTTATTTTCAAATCCCATGTTAACGGTGCAGAAAAAGTGTTGTAAACATTCTAATTGGTATATTACATTCAATGAAGCTTTATTAGGAACAGATTACATTATGATAACAAAGCCCGCAAGACACCTAATCTCTGTTATAGTTTGTTTTGTCGCAAAACTATAAAAGTTATAATTATTTGCATACTAAAAAAATAAAAAATATAAAATTTAAAATAATTGAGTCGCTAATGACTATATGTATAGAGTGTTTTGATTATTGGGAGGATATTTAATTATGAAAAAAATCGTTACAGCTACAATCGCTACAGCAGGACTTGCCACTATCGCATTTGCAGGACATGATGCACAAGCCGCAGAACAAAATAACAATGGATATAATTCTAATGACGCTCAATCATACAGCTATACGTATACAATTGATGCACAAGGTAATTATCATTACACTTGGACAGGAAATTGGAATCCAAGTCAATTAACGCAAAACAACACATACTACTACAACAACTACAATACTTATAGTTATAACAATGCATCTTACAATAACTACTATAATCATTCATATCAATACAATAACTATACAAACAATAGCCAAACAGCAACAAATAACTATTATACTGGTGGTTCAGGTGCAAGTTATAGCACAACAAGTAATAATGTTCATGTGACTACAACTGCAGCGCCATCTTCAAATGGTCGTTCAATTTCTAATGGTTATGCATCAGGAAGTAACTTATATACTTCAGGACAATGTACTTATTATGTATTTGATCGTGTTGGTGGGAAAATTGGTTCAACATGGGGTAACGCAAGTAATTGGGCTAACGCAGCTGCATCATCTGGCTATACAGTGAACAATACACCAAAAGTTGGTGCTATCATGCAAACAACACAAGGCTATTACGGTCATGTTGCTTACGTTGAAGGCGTTAACAGCAACGGTTCTGTTCGTGTTTCAGAAATGAACTATGGACATGGTGCTGGTGTGGTTACGTCTCGTACAATTTCAGCAAACCAAGCAGGTTCATATAATTTCATTCATTAATCAAATGTAAATCAAATGACGTCAATATTCTCTAACATGAGAGTATTGGCGTTTTTGTTTTATATAAATATAAATGAGAGCGGTTTATTCACTGATCTTTAGGGAACTAAGTAATAAAGTGATAATTTATACTATGTCAGTATGATTGAGAGTGATTCAATTTAGATGAAAACCATGAAAAAATATATCAAAACAGCATTTTTTTGTAGTATGTATTGGTTAATTGTTCAACTAAATATAGCAAATTTAGGTACAAGAATTCCTGATAAGTATTTTCGTCAGAAGTACATAATATTTAAATCATTTAATTTTGAGAAGCATGGAAAATTTTGGAACAAATGGTTTTACGTAAGAAAATGGAAACATAAGATTTTAGATGGTCATCAGCTTAATCAAAATATATATGATCAGCGTCATTTAATGACAATCAATACTGATGAAATTGAAAAAATGATTATAGAGACAAAGAGGGCAGAGTTGATTCATTGGATATCGATACTTCCAGTCATCATATTCAATAAAGGCTCTCGTTTAGTAAAGTATATAAATATTTTCTATGCAATGATAGCTAATGTTCCAATCATTATTGTGCAACGCTATAATCGACCGAGATTAACGCAGTTACTACGCATATTAAAACGAAGAGGTGAACGTCATGACTAAACATATCATCGTTATTGGTGGTGGCTTAGGTGGGATTTCTGCAGCAATTCGAATGGCACAAAGTGGCTATTCGGTCTCATTATATGAACAAAATACTCATATAGGAGGCAAAGTGAATCGTCATGAATCAGATGGCTTTGGCTTTGATTTAGGTCCATCTATTTTAACGATGCCTTATATTTTTGAAAAATTATTCGAATATAGCAAGAAGCAAATGTCAGACTACGTTACAATCAAGCGTTTGCCACATCAATGGCGTAGCTTTTTTCCAGATGGCACGACTATCGATTTGTATGAAGGTATTAAAGAAACAGGTCAGCATAATGCGATATTGTCGAAACAGGATATAGAGGAACTGCAAAATTATTTGAATTATACAAGACGAATCGATCGTATTACTGAAAAAGGGTATTTTAACTATGGTTTAGATACACTATCTCAAATTATTAAATTTCATGGGCCATTAAATGCTCTTATTAATTATGATTATGTACATACTATGCAACAGGCCATAGACAAGCGTATCTCGAATCCATACTTGCGACAAATGTTAGGCTATTTTATCAAATATGTAGGTTCTTCATCATACGATGCGCCAGCTGTATTATCTATGTTATTCCATATGCAACAAGAGCAAGGCCTTTGGTATGTAGAAGGTGGAATCCATCATTTAGCCAATGCCTTGGAAAAGCTAGCGCGTGAAGAAGGTGTCACAATTCATACAGGTGCACGTGTGGACAATATTAAAACATATCAAAGACGTGTGACGGGTGTCAGATTAGATACAGGTGAGTTTGTAAAGGCAGATTATATTATTTCAAATATGGAAGTCATACCTACTTATAAATATTTAATTCACCTTGATACTCAACGATTAAACAAATTAGAGAGGGAATTTGAGCCGGCAAGCTCAGGATATGTGATGCATTTAGGTGTTGCTTGCCAATACCCGCAATTAGCACATCATAATTTCTTTTTTACGGAAAATGCTTATCTCAATTATCAACAAGTTTTTCATGAAAAGGTATTGCCAGATGATCCGACCATTTATCTAGTAAATACGAATAAAACTGATCACACACAAGCGCCAGTAGGTTATGAAAATATCAAAGTCTTACCACA
Organism: Staphylococcus sp. FSL W8-0056; assembly: GCF_037963075.1. Taxonomy (NCBI): domain Bacteria; kingdom Bacillati; phylum Bacillota; class Bacilli; order Caryophanales; family Staphylococcaceae; genus Staphylococcus; species Staphylococcus sp. FSL W8-0056. The sequence goes on along the minus strand of NZ_CP150142.1, from coordinate 2,319,328 downwards.
TATTCCATATATTCAAGATCAGCCTTTTACCACTGAAGATTATGCGAAGTTTAGGGATAAAATTTTGGATAAATTAGAAAAAATGGGACTTACTGATTTAAGAAAACACATTATTTATGAAGATGTTTGGACACCGGAGGATATTGAAAAAAATTATCGTTCTAATCGTGGTGCAATATATGGTGTTGTAGCAGATAAAAAGAAAAACAAAGGATTTAAATTTCCTAAAGAAAGTCAGTATTTTGAAAACTTGTACTTTGTAGGTGGATCAGTAAATCCTGGTGGTGGCATGCCAATGGTTACATTAAGTGGGCAACAAGTCGCAGACAAAATAAACGCGCGAGAAGCGAAGAATAGGAAGTGATATCTATGAAATGGTTATCACGAATATTAACAGTAATAGTGACCATGTCTATGGCGTGTGGTGCATTGATATTTAATCGTAGACATCAGCTAAAGACGAAAACGCTGAACTTCAATCATAAAGCATTAACAATTATTATTCCGGCTAGAAATGAAGAAAAAAGAATAGGTCATTTACTACATTCGATAATACAACAGCAAGTTCCAGTAGATGTCATTGTTATGAATGACGGATCGACAGATGAAACAGCACGTGTAGCACGTTCATATGGTGCGACTGTAGTAGATGTTGTTGATGATACTGACGGCAAATGGTATGGGAAATCACATGCTTGTTATCAAGGTGTGACGCATGCATGTACGAATCGTATTGCCTTTGTAGATGCTGATGTAACTTTCTTAAGGAAAGATGCTGTTGAAACGTTGATTAATCAGTATCAATTACAAGGTGAAAAAGGATTGTTAAGCGTACAGCCTTATCATATAACAAAGCGTTTCTACGAAGGGTTTTCAGCGATATTTAATTTAATGACAGTCGTTGGTATGAATGTATTTTCTACCTTAGACGACGGTCGGACTAACCAGCATGCATTTGGACCGGTGACATTAACAAATAAAGAAGATTATTATGCAACTGGAGGTCATAAAAGTGCGAACCGTCATATTATTGAAGGATTTGCTTTAGGAAGTGCATATACTTCACAATCATTGCCCGTAACAGTTTATGAAGGATTTCCATTTGTTGCATTTCGCATGTATCAAGAAGGATTTCAGTCATTACAAGAAGGATGGACAAAGCATTTGTCAACTGGGGCAGGTGGCACAAAGCCTAAGATCATGACAGCAATTGTGTTGTGGTTGTTCGGTTCTATAGCGAGTATTTTAGGGCTATGTCTTAGTTTAAAATATCGCCAAATGTCTGTAAGAAAAATGGTAGCACTTTACTTGAGCTATACTACACAATTTATTTATCTGCATCGAAGGGTCGGCCAATTTTCTAATTTATTAATGGTATGTCATCCATTGTTATTTATGTTTTTTACTAAAATTTTCATCCAATCTTGGAAACAAACGCATCGTTATGGTGTAGTTGAATGGAAAGGTCGTCAATATTCTATATCTAAAGAACAATAAATCAAGGTAATGGCATTTCAATATAGGAGGACTAGTATGACAATGATGGATATGAATTTTAAATATTGTCATAAAATCATGAAGAAACATTCAAAAAGCTTTTCTTACGCTTTTGACTTGTTACCAGAAGATCAAAGAAAAGCGGTTTGGGCAATTTATGCTGTGTGTCGTAAAATTGATGACAGTATAGATGTTTATGGCGATATTCAATTTTTAAATCAAATAAAAGAAGATATACAATCTATTGAAAAATACCCATATGAACATCATCACTTTCAAAGTGATCGTAGAATCATGATGGCGCTTCAGCATGTTGCACAACATAAAAATATCGCCTTTCAATCTTTTTATAATCTCATTGATACTGTATATAAAGATCAACATTTTACAATGTTTGAAACGGACGCTGAATTATTCGGATATTGTTATGGTGTTGCTGGTACAGTAGGTGAAGTATTGACGCCGATTTTAAGTGATCATGAAACACATCAGACATACGATGTCGCAAGAAGACTTGGTGAATCGTTGCAATTGATTAATATATTAAGAGATGTCGGTGAAGATTTTGACAATGAACGGGTATATTTTAGTAAGCAACGATTAAAGCAATATGAAGTTGATATTGCTGAAGTGTACCAAAATGGTGTTAATAATCATTATATTGACTTATGGGAATATTATGCAGCTATCGCAGAAAAAGATTTTCAAGATGTTATGGATCAAATCAAAGTATTTAGTATTGAAGCACAACCAATCATAGAATTAGCAGCACGTATATATATTGAAATACTGGACGAAGTGAGACAGGCTAACTATACATTACATGAACGTGTTTTTGTGGATAAGCGGAAAAAGGCAAAGTTGTTTCATGAAATAAATAGTAAATATCATAGAATATAGGTGGTTGAATAATGAAGATTGCAGTAATTGGTGCAGGTGTCACAGGATTAGCAGCGGCAGCCCGTATTGCTTCTCAAGGTCATGAAGTGACGATATTTGAAAAAAATAATAATGTAGGCGGGCGTATGAATCAATTAAAGAAAGACGGCTTTACATTTGATATGGGTCCCACAATTGTCATGATGCCAGATGTTTATAAAGATGTTTTTACAGCGTGTGGTAAAAATTATGAAGATTATATTGAATTGAGACAATTACGTTATATTTACGATGTGTATTTTGACCACGATGATCGTATAACGGTGCCTACAGATTTAGCTGAATTACAGCAAATGCTAGAAAGTATAGAACCTGGTTCAACGCATGGTTTTATGTCCTTTTTAACGGATGTTTATAAAAAATATGAAATTGCACGTCGCTATTTCTTAGAAAGAACGTATCGCAAACCGAGTGACTTTTATAATATGACGTCACTTGTGCAAGGTGCTAAGTTAAAAACGTTAAATCATGCAGATCAGCTAATTGAACATTATATTGATAACGAAAAGATACAAAAGCTTTTAGCGTTTCAAACGTTATACATAGGAATTGATCCAAAACGAGGCCCGTCACTATATTCAATTATTCCTATGATTGAAATGATGTTTGGTGTGCATTTTATTAAAGGCGGTATGTATGGTATGGCTCAAGGGCTAGCGCAATTAAATAAAGACTTAGGCGTTAATATTGAACTAAATGCTGAAATTGAGCAAATTATTATTGATCCTAAATTCAAACGGGCCGATGCGATAAAAGTGAATGGTGACATAAGAAAATTTGATAAAATTTTATGTACGGCTGATTTCCCTAGTGTTGCGGAATCATTAATGCCAGATTTTGCACCTATTAAAAAGTATCCACCACATAAAATTGCAGACTTAGATTACTCTTGTTCAGCATTTTTAATGTATATCGGTATAGATATTGATGTGACAGATCAAGTGAGACTTCATAATGTTATTTTTTCAGATGACTTTAGAGGCAATATTGAAGAAATATTTGAGGGACGTTTATCATATGATCCTTCTATTTATGTGTATGTACCAGCGGTCGCTGATAAATCACTTGCGCCAGAAGGCAAAACTGGTATTTATGTGCTAATGCCGACGCCGGAACTTAAAACAGGTAGCGGAATCGATTGGTCAGATGAAGCTTTGACGCAACAAATAAAGGAAATTATTTATCGTAAATTAGCAACAATTGAAGTATTTGAAGATATAAAATCGCATATTGTTTCAGAAACAATCTTTACGCCAAATGATTTTGAGCAAACGTATCATGCGAAATTTGGTTCGGCATTCGGTTTAATGCCAACTTTAGCGCAAAGTAATTATTATCGTCCACAAAATGTATCGCGAGATTATAAAGATTTATATTTTGCAGGTGCAAGTACGCACCCAGGTGCAGGCGTTCCTATTGTCTTAACAAGTGCGAAAATAACTGTAGACGAAATGATTAAAGATATTGAGCGGGGCGTATAAGGGAGTAGTCTAAGAGAAAGATGTGAGAAAAGTATAAGGGGAAAGTAAAAGGCATAGTGAAATAAGTATGTTCTAAAGAAGTTTTATTTAACAATGAATAGGCGCCTGTTAAGGTTCACGTTTGAATACGTACCTTGAGGGGCGTTATACTTTATATAAGCATATCTAACTGGTTGCGCATGCGGATATGCATGACAGTTAAATCATAACGATTGAGTGCATATTAATCTGAAAATTCCTAATATTGACAATAATAATGTACCTACCTAAAATGAAAATAAATTCATTCAATACAACGTGTGTCATAAGTTCTGTTGAACATAACGGTGAATGGCGATGTCATTGTAACCATCTAAATGAGAGTGATACAAGTTGTTAGGATTATGATAGTCGCCCAGGCTATGTTTAATGATAGAGGAGGAATTTGATGATCTCTAACAAATTAGCAAATATCCCTGATAGTTATTTCGGGAAAACGATGGGACGTAAAATCGAACATGGACCATTGCCATTAATTAATATGGCAGTTGGGATCCCTGATGGGCCCACGCCACAAGGTATTATTGATCATTTTCAAAAAGCACTAACTATTCCTGAAAATCAAAAATATGGTGCTTTTCATGGTAAAGAAGCGTTCAAGCAAGCTATTGTAGATTTTTATCAAAGACAATATAATGTGACGTTAGATAAAGAAGATGAAGTATGCATTTTATATGGTACAAAAAATGGATTAGTGGCAGTACCAACATGTGTTATCAATCCAGGAGACTATGTATTACTACCTGATCCAGGCTACACGGACTATTTAGCAGGTGTACTTTTAGCTGATGGCAAGCCAGTTCCGCTTAATTTAGAACCGCCACATTATTTGCCAGATTGGTCCACAGTTGATTCACAAATAATAGATAAAACAAAACTCATTTATTTAACGTATCCAAATAATCCAACTGGATCGACAGCTACGAAAGAAGTTTTTGATGAAGCGATAGCTAAATTTAAAGGTACAGACACTAAAATCGTGCATGATTTTGCTTATGGTGCTTTCGGTTTCGACGCTAAAAATCCTAGTATACTTGCTTCGGAAAATGGGAAAGATGTTGCGATTGAAATTTATTCCTTGTCTAAAGGTTATAACATGTCAGGTTTTAGAGTCGGTTTTGCAGTTGGTAATAAAGATATGATTCAAGCTTTGAAAAAGTACCAAACGCACACAAATGCTGGGATGTTTGGTGCATTACAAGATGCCGCAATATATGCTTTGAATCATTATGATGATTTTTTAGAAGAACAAAGCAATGTATTTAAAACACGTCGTGACCGATTCGAAGCCATGCTTGCAAAAGCTGATTTGCCATTTGTTCATGCTAAAGGTGGCATATATGTATGGTTGGAAACACCGCCTGGTTATGACAGCGAGCAATTTGAGCAATTTTTAGTGCAAGAGAAGTCAATACTTGTTGCTCCAGGGAAACCATTTGGAGAGAATGGTAATCGTTATGTGAGAATTTCATTGGCGTTAGATGACCAGAAATTAGACGAAGCTGCAATAAGATTAACAGAACTAGCATATTTATATGAATAATAAAGTTAAGGGTGATGTTAAAATGACAAAAATTAAAATCATGAGTGTACGTGATGAAGATATGCCTTATATCAAGGCGTGGGCAGAGAAACATCATGTTGAGGTAGATATTACTAAAGAAGCATTAACTGATGACAATGTTGAAGGTGTCGCTGGTTATGATGGCTTATCGCTATCACAACAAATACCATTATCAGAGCATGTTTATAAACGATTAAATGAACTAGGTATTAAACAAATCGCACAACGTAGTGCTGGATTTGATACATATGATTTGGAGTTAGCAAACAAGTATAACTTGATTGTGTCAAATGTGCCGTCATACTCTCCGAATTCAATTGCGGAGTTTGCTGTGAACCAGGCTATTAATGTGGTTCGTCATTTTAATCAAATTCAAACGAAAGTGCGGGAGCATGATTTTAGATGGGAACCTACTATTTTATCGAAATCCATTAAAGATTTAAAAGTAGCTGTTATTGGTACAGGTCGAATTGGCCGTGTAGTAGCCGATATATTTGCCAATGGTTATCAAAGTGATGTGGTCGCATACGACCCGTTTCCTAATGCTAAAATTGCAACGTATGTCGATTACAAAGATACGATTGAGGAAGCGGTTGAAGGTGCTGATATCGTGACATTACATGTACCTGCAACGAAATATAATCATTATCTATTTAATGCTGAATTATTTAAACATTTTAAAAAGGGCGCAGTATTTGTCAATTGTGCGAGAGGTTCTTTAGTAGATACTAAGGCGTTATTAGACGCATTAGACAATGGTGTGATTAAAGGTGCAGCACTTGATACGTATGAATTTGAACGCAAACTTTTCCCAAGTGATCAAAGGGGCAAAACACCGAACGATCCATTGTTAGAATCGTTGATTGACAGGGAAGATGTCATATTAACACCACATATTGCGTTTTATACTGAAGCTGCAGTTAAAAATCTAATTGTCGATGCATTAGATGCAACATTAGATGTATTGCAGACTGGAGATGCTAGGTTACGAGTAAATTAAAAATCGAACTGATGAGATAATTTGGATTGTTGGGATTCTCATCAGTTCGATTTTTTTAATTTGGTGTTGATGACGTTGAATATTGCCTAATTAAACGACATCGTAACCTTGATCTTCAATTGCGTCTTTCATTTGAGATACAGCAACTTTACTGTCATCATATTGAACACTTACTTGACCATTTTCAAGGTTAACGTCAGCTGAAGTGACACCGTCAATATTATTTAATGCAGATTCAACAGCACTTTTGCAGTGACCACAGCTCATACCTTCAACATTTAAAATTTCTTGTGACATAGCATTCACCTCCTTTTAGGGAGTGGGACAGAAATGATATTTTCGTAAAATTTATTTCGTCGTCCCACCCCGGCAAAGTTGACTAGAATTGAAAAAAGCTTGTTACAAGCGCATTTTCGTTCAGTCAACTACTGCCATTATAACTTTGTAGAGCATAGAACATTGATTTATGTCTCAGGCTCTTATGCAGTTGGAGCGAAGATCCAACTGTAAACCATAGTGTACTTATTATTTATAATAATGATGGAACCTAATAGGCGAAGCTATTAGGTAAGATACACTAATTCGCTAAGCGAAAAGTGTAACTATATATGCAGTTGGAGCGAAGACCCAACTGTAAACCGCGACATTATAGAGCCAATCACTAGCCTATCTCAGAATCACCAACGAATCCTTCATTATTAAGGAATCTAGGCATCTTTACGGCGTGGTTCTAATCGCATCTTTTTCAATCTAAGTGCGTTTGTGACAACACTTACTGAACTTAGTGCCATTGCAGCACCAGCAACCCATGGCGCAAGTAAGCCCAATGCAGCTATAGGGATACCGGCAATATTATAGCCGAATGCCCAAAATAGATTTTGACGAATATTACGAATGGTTGCTTTACTTGCATAAATGGCTTTAGGAATAAGCATCAAGTCGCCACCAAGAATAGTAATATCAGCTGCTTCAATGGCAACTTCTGTACCTGTACCAATGGCGATACCGATATCAGCTTTAACTAATGCAGGTGCATCATTTACACCGTCACCAACCATCGCAACCTTCTTACCTTGTTGCTGTAGTTTCGCAATTTGTGCAGCTTTTTCTTCTGGTAAAATATCTGCAATAACAGTATCTATGCCTACTTGTTTTGCAATGGCTTGAGCAGTGTTTTTATTATCGCCAGTTAACATGGCAACTTCAATGCCCATATCATGCAATTGTTTTATAGCATCTTTGGCATGATCTTTGACAGTATCTGCCACTGCGATGATACCAGTTAATGAATAATTAACAGCGATGAGCATAGCAGTTTTACCATCTCGTTCATAATGTGTTAAATCATCAGAAATATGCTTAGGCAAGCTAATATCATTGTCAGCCATTAATTTACGGTTACCAACCAATATATGGTGATGATCAATCGTTGCTTCAATACCATGGCCAGGTACTGCTTTAAATGTTGTTGTCTCAGTTAATGTTAATTGCTTTTCTTTTGCATAATTGACAATGGCTTCTGCCAATGGGTGTTCAGAATCTTTTTCAGCAGTAGCAAGCAGTTGTAGCGTTTGATTGTCACCATGATAATCTGTCACGACTGGACGACCATTTGTAATGGTACCCGTCTTATCTAAAACGATGGTATCAATTTGATGTGTGCGTTCAACAAACTCGCCACCTTTAAATAAAATGCCATTTTCAGCAGCGCGACCAGTACCTACCATAATAGAAGTTGGTGTAGCAAGTCCTAATGCGCATGGACAAGCAATGACAAGAACGGAAATACTCGCAACAAGTGCAGGTTCAAATGTACCTGGTGTAACTAAAGTAATCCACACGATAAATATTAATAGTGCGATACCAACAACGATAGGAACGAAATAACCAGAAATAATATCTGCCAATCGTTGAATCGGCGCTTTAGAACTTTGAGCTTCTTCGACAACTTTAATAATATTTGCCAACGCAGTGTCCCCGCCAACTTTTGTTGCTGTCATAGTAATAGTACCGTTTTTGTTCATCGTTGAACCAATTACAGTATCATCAACATTCTTCTCAACAGGGATAGATTCACCTGTTAACATAGATTCGTCGATGGCAGTCATACCTTTAATAATTTTGCCATCAACAGGTATCTTTTCACCTGGTTTAACGATAAGTGTATCTCCAACATGTACTTCATTTAGAGGAATCATCACTTCATTACCATCTTTTAAAATGCGTGCTTCTTTAGCTTGTAAACTTAATAATTCGCCAAGCGCATTGGTTGTTTGAGACTTCGCTCTAGCTTCTAAATACTTACCGAATAAGATTAAGGTAAGTAGTACGGCGCTTGTTTCAAAGTATAAATGCGGTTGCGTTGTTGAGCCATTTAGCCAACGAACCATTTCATAAATACTGTAAAAATATGCTGCACTTGTACCAACAGCAACAAGTACATCCATATTGGCGCCACCATTTCTTAAGTTTTTATAAGCACCTACATAAAATTGCCATCCAATAATAAATTGTACAGGTGTAGCTAAAATAAATTGGAACCATGGATTCGTAAATAGTGCTGGTATATGCATATTGAAAAGATGCACAAACATTAACATTAATAGTGGTAAAGATAATACTGCTGATATGATAAGCTTAATCAATTTATGTTGTAGCGCTTCAGCTTTGCGTGACGTTTGATCTTTATTGTTATCTTTAATAGACGCGTCATAACCTAATTTTTGAATGCGAGTGACAAGTTTATCAGCATCTGTTTCTTCAGGATAATAGTCAACTTTAGCTTGCTCTGTTGTTAAATTGACCGTTGCATTTTGAACGCCGTTCATTTTATTTAACACTTTTTCAATACGGCTTGAGCATGCAGCACAAGTCATACCTGTAATGTCTAATTCGACAGTTTCTACAGTGACACCGTAACCTAAATGTTGAATCGTATTAATAAATTCTTGGACATCATGTTGATCAGGGTTATACTCAACAGTTGCTTTCTCTGTAGTTAAATTCACTTGGGCATTAACGTCATCAAGTTTATTCAGTTTCTTTTCGATACGATTTGAACATGCGGCACAAGTCATACCAGTGATATCTAATGTTGTTTTTTTCGTATTAGCCACATTATTGCCTCCCTGTGATTCATTGTTACACGTCTAATGTACCCCCTCTAGGTATATAAGTCAATCGTTGCGTTTTACTTTTACCAATTTTAAAAAGAAAAAGAGAGATTGCCGTGCAAACATTGCACAACAATCTCTCTATTTAGCATCTATATAAAAGAAGTCGTAATTAATATTAAAGGATGTATGAATGAAAGGTAAAACTTAAATGACTTCTGGATTTGCAATTCTTAGGTGACTTAAAAGAAATCAGATGGGTTAAATTCTTTCGCATGTAAATTTTTGAAATTATTAAGATGGATGACTTTATCATCATCTTTGTTGTCTGACAACTGACGACTTGTATCGTTTGTCATTTCGTAATCTTGTATCGTTTTAACTAAACCTAGAATGATTAAGATAGCAACTGTGCCTGTAATTAATATTCTCATCGCTATCATACTCCTTTATATTTCTCTTACTCACATTGTACGTTAATAGATTAAAAAATGAATGCGTCTGTAGTATTGAATTTATCTACTACTTTAGCAGTATTTGATGCGAGAATTGTATAGATAAGGGTGATAAGGTCATGATTTCATAATGTTATAGCGTATTAGTTGCATAGGCGAATGTTTATTTGATTAACTTTTAAACAAGTAAATAAGTTATTAGGAGTTGAAAGGTGTAATGACTGAAAAAGAAAAAATGTTAGCAGAAAAATGGTACGATGCAAACTTTGATCAAGACTTAATCAATGAACGTGCACGAGCGAAAGATATTTGCTTTGAATTAAATCATACAAAGCCGAGTGATACAAATAAAAGAAAGGAATTAATCGATCAATTATTTCAAACAACAACAGACAATGTAAGTATTTCGATTCCTTTTGATACAGATTATGGTTGGAACGTTAAACTAGGAAAAAATGTCTATGTAAACACCAATTGTTATTTTATGGATGGTGGACAGATTACAATTGGCGATAATGTTTTTATAGGACCTAATTGTGGATTCTACACAGCAACACATCCACTTAATTTTTATCATAGAAATGAAGGTTATGAAAAAGCCGGACCCATTCATATTGGCAGTAATACTTGGTTTGGCGGTCATGTAGCCGTGTTACCAGGGGTGACGATTGGAGAAGGCAGTGTGATTGGTGCTGGTAGTGTTGTCACTAAAGATATTCCGCCACACAGCTTAGCGGTTGGAAACCCTTGTAAAGTCGTTCGTAAAATTGATAATGACCTACCATCCGAAACATTAAATGACGAAACGATAAAGTAGCAGTTGCGACCCATATAAATTTTAAAAAGTAACCAATCAATTTCAAAATACTTGAGAATAAGTGATAAAGCATAAAAATGAAAGCGATTGCAAAACTAACCTTAATCATAGTAAAATGAGTTTAAATGATGTTATATCATTAAATCAAAGGGTTAAACCACTTTCAAAATTTATAGGGGGTAAGTGTACATGGTAGTAGAATTTAAAAATGAACCTGGTTACGATTTTTCAGTCCAAGAAAATGTGGATATGTTTAAGAAAGCATTGAAAGACGTGGAAAAAGAATTAGGTCAAGACATACCATTAGTGATTAATGGAGAGAAGATTTTCAAAGATGACAAAATTAAATCAATCAATCCTGCAGACACATCACAAGTGATTGCAAATGCATCAAAGGCAACAAAACAAGATGTTGAAGATGCATTTAAAGCAGCAAACGAAGCTTATAAATCTTGGAAAACATGGTCAGCAAATGATCGTGCAGAGCTTATGTTACGTGTTTCGGCAATTATTCGTCGTCGAAAAGCGGAAATTGCAGCAATTATGGTTTATGAAGCAGGTAAGCCATGGGATGAAGCAGTTGGTGATGCAGCTGAAGGTATTGATTTTATTGAATACTATGCACGTTCAATGATGGATTTGGCTCAAGGTAAGCCAGTACTTGATCGTGAAGGTGAACACAATAAATATTTCTATAAATCAATTGGTACAGGTGTTACAATTCCACCGTGGAACTTCCCGTTTGCGATTATGGCTGGTACGACTTTAGCACCAGTTGTTGCAGGTAATACAGTGTTATTGAAACCTGCTGAGGATACACCTTATATCGCTTATAAATTAATGGAAATTTTAGAAGAAGCAGGATTACCAAAAGGCGTAGTTAACTTTGTTCCTGGTGATCCGAAAGAAATTGGTGATTACTTAGTTGATCATAAAGATACGCATTTCGTTACATTTACAGGATCACGTGCGACAGGTACTAGAATTTATGAACGTAGTGCCGTAGTTCAAGAAGGTCAAAACTTCTTGAAACGTGTTATCGCTGAAATGGGTGGTAAAGATGCCATTGTAGTTGATGAAAATATTGATACAGATATGGCGGCAGAAGCTATTGTAACGTCAGCGTTTGGTTTCTCTGGTCAAAAATGTTCTGCATGTTCACGTGCAATTGTGCATAAAGACGTTTATGACGAAGTATTAGAGAAATCAATCAAATTAACAAAAGAATTAACGTTGGGCAATACTGTAGACAATACGTATATGGGCCCAGTTATTAATAAAAAACAATTTGATAAGATTAAAAATTATATTGAGATTGGTAAAGAAGAAGGTAAATTAGAACAAGGTGGCGGCACTGATGATTCAAAAGGTTACTTTGTAGAACCAACAATCATTTCAGGACTTAAATCTAAAGATAGAATCATGCAAGAAGAAATTTTTGGTCCAGTTGTTGGCTTTGTGAAAGTTAACGATTTTGATGAAGCCATTGAGGTTGCAAATGATACAGATTACGGTTTAACTGGTGCAGTGATTACAAATAATCGCGAGCATTGGATTAAAGCGGTAAACGAATTTGATGTAGGTAATTTATACCTTAACAGAGGTTGTACTTCAGCAGTTGTTGGATACCATCCATTTGGTGGTTTCAAAATGTCAGGTACGGACGCTAAAACAGGTAGCCCAGACTACTTATTACACTTCTTAGAACAAAAGGTTGTTTCAGAAATGTTCTAATGCTTCATAATGAACAAGGGCCATCCATTGCGGTTGGCTCTTTTTATTTATAACTTTAAAAATTAAGTAATAGCAACCATATTTTTAGAAAAGGATTATAGGTATAAGAATGTGAGATACGTTATTTCAATAATAATGGGAATTGTATTAGCAATTTGGTCATATAAACAACTGAGTCAAAGTCATTTAGATAGCGGATTTATTTTTTTCTTCATAGTTTATGTGTTGTGTATCAGTTATTTTAATAACGATAAGCACGATAAAAATAAAAAACGATAGTAGTACACGAATTCATTAACGTGTACACTATCGTTTTTATTATGAATGTTGGTAACGCTCATGAGTTTCTCATCTACTATTTAATCTTAATATTGATTAATCTATGGAAAATGTTATCAATATCTTCGCCAGGCCAGTCAATTTTTTCATCTTTTATCCAATGTATAAAACCTTCAATCAACGAGTCATAAATATAAAATATGAGATTATCTGGGATGTCGCTGTCAATATCGATACGGTCTCTATTATTTTTGATATCGTTATGCATAATTTTAATGCAGACATTTTTTAATACTTTATTAAATTCAGCGTCTTCTTCTTGGAATTCTGCGATTTCTCTCAAATCCTCTTTATTATTAATCGTATCACTCATCGTTTGGAATGGATGATTAAGACGGTCACTGATATCTCTAGCAAAGTAGTCTTTAGTCAATTGATTGAACAAATACTCTAGAAGATCATATTTATCATAAAAATGTTTATAAAATGTTGTGCGGTGTACGAGTGCATTGTCGCAAATTTGATTGACAGTAATCGTTTGGAATAATTGCTGTTCTAACAATTGTAGCAAGCTACTCGACAATGCTTTTTTTGTCTTTATAACTCGTAAATCAGTCTCTTTCATCTACATTTCTCCTTTGTGTGTAGTTTAATATACAAAATTTTCCAATTGATTCTTTAAGAGGTCGGGGATAGATACTATAATCGAACAATAATCTACACTGTATATTTAAACTATAACGTTGATTTTAAAAGGAGGCAATATACTTTGGCAAAATTTTTATATAAGATGGGGACATTCATCGCAAAACATAAATGGTCCGCGGTCATTGCATGGATAGTGATTGTAGCTGCAATATTGATACCACTTGCTACAAATGCACCGAAATTTGACAATGATATTAAAATGACAGGATTAGAGTCGTTAGATACGAATAAAAAGATTGAAAAACATTTTAATCAAGATAGTGAAAAGGCACAAATACGTGTTGTCTTTAAGACGACTAAAGATGATGGTATTGTGCAACCGAACATTACAGAAGACATTAAGAAAACATTAGAGGATATAAAAAAAGATGACAAGCACATTGATAAAATATCAGATCCATATGAAAATAAGCAAATTAGTAAAGATAAAACAACTGCATTTGCAGATATCACATATGACGTTAGTCAAACATCTTTAAAAGATGGCTCTAGAGATAATGTTAAAAGTCATTTGAAAGACTTACGTGACAATCATAATGTACAAACAGAGTTAACTGGTACAGGAATGACATCTACAGAAGTAGGCGGTAATTCTGAACTAGTTGGTATTATTGTTGCATTTGTTGTACTGTTAATCACATTCGGTTCAGTCATTGCTGCAGGATTACCAATTATAAGTGCATTGATTGGTCTAGCCTCTGGTGTAGGTATTATCAGTTTGTTAACTTATGCATTTGATATACCAAATGTCACATTGACATTAGCCGTAATGATTGGACTAGCAGTTGGTATCGATTATGCTTTGTTTATTTTATTCAGGTATCGACAAGTTATGAAAACTGAAACAGATTACATTAAAGGCATTGGTCTTGCAATAGGAACAGCAGGTAGTGCAGTTGTTTTTGCTGGTGTGACAGTTGTGATTGCCGTATGTGGTTTATCGCTAGTTGGCATAGATTTCTTAGCAGTGATGGGGTTTGCTTCGGCAATTAGTGTTATATTTGCTGTATTCAGTGCACTGACTTTATTACCTGCGTTAATTAGTATTTTCCATAAACGCATTAAAGTGAACAAATTGCAGTCTAATTTTAAAAAAGATATTGATACGCCGTGGTCTAAATTTATTACAGGAAATGCACTTGCGGCAGTATTACTAGGTTTAATCATATTAGTAGCAGCTGCAATACCAGTTAGTCATATGCGACTTGGTATTCCAGATGACGGTGTTAAACCAGCAGATTCTACACAGAAAAAAGCTTACGATATAATCTCGGATAAATTTGGTGAAGGATTTAATGGCCAAATTCCGATGTTGATAAATGTTAAAGATAAAAAAGATGATCCACAAGGATTACAACAAGATTTACAGTCTGTATATAAAGATATTAAAGATAAGAAAAATGTAGATATCGTTACGCCGCCACAAATGAGTAAAGATAATGATTATGCTTTGATGGTCGTGATACCTAAGCAAGGGCCTAATGCAGAGAGCACAAATGATTTAGTGCATGATTTACGAGATTATCATAAAGATGCACAAGATAAATATGGGTTCAAAACGGAGATTTCGGGACAAAGTGTCATTAATATTGATATGTCTAAAAAGTTAAATGAGGCGATACCTTTATTTGCAACAGTAATTGTTGTATTGGCATTTTTCTTATTAATGATTGTCTTCCGTTCAATTCTAATACCGTTAAAAGCAGTTTTAGGATTTGTCTTGTCATTAATGGCAACGCTAGGATTTACAACATTAGTAATGCAAGATGGTTTTATGAAAGGTCTGTTTGGTATTGAAACGACAGGACCAATGCTAGCATTTTTACCGGTTATTACTATAGGTATCTTATTTGGATTAGCGATGGATTATGAAGTCTTCCTTATGTCGCGAATTCATGAAGAATATAGTAAAACAGGGGATAATGATTATTCTATCAAAGTAGGATTGAAAGAAAGCGGTCCTGTTATTGTAGCCGCTGCATTAATTATGTTTAGTGTCTTCTTTGCGTTTGTATTCCAAGAAGATGTCATGATTAAATCAATGGGTATGGCATTAGCGTTTGGTGTACTCTTTGATGCCTTCGTAGTCAGAATGATGTTAATTCCTGCATTAACGAAATTGTTTGGAAAAGGTTCGTGGTATTTACCAGCATGGTTGAATCGCATTATTCCACGAGTTGATATTGAAGGACATGCACTTGAAAAATATAAAACGGTTGAATCACAGGAATCTGAAGCCAAAGATAGTAAGGAAACATACGACACAACCTTTAAAGTATATCCACAAGGTGCAACAAATGTATCGAAACATCAAGATGTACATGGGCAAGATGATGCACATTCAATAGTACTAGATGATAAAACGATGGCATTGTACCAAGAAGTGAAACAGCAATCTGCAAGTTCATTGTTCTTATATGATGCTTTAATAGATTATCAAAACAAGCATCAACTAAATTCAAAACAACAAGTAACGAATATAGAACAGTTGAATAAAAATATTGAAAAGCTCAATCAATTGTTAGAAAAAAATCTACGAAATAAATCATAAAATAACATGTACATGCCTCCGCTTTAAATGTCTATCAATGACATTTGAAGCGGAGGTTTTTTGCATGGAAGTGATTATACAAAACATTTTTGCAATGTCGCAAATTTTACATGAAAAATGAAAATTATTTAAATAAAGTATTGCGAGCTACAATTTTAAGGGTTATGATTTTTAAGTGATAATGATTATTATTTCTAATAGGAGAGCGAAATAGTATGTTAAACATTAAAAATGGTGAAATGAATAAGGCTTATAAAATAAAGCGAATGGATATTGCTAATGAGAATATGTTGTATCGTCTAAGTGCCTTTGGGTTAACAGATGACGCTATCATAACGATTAAACAAAAATGTTTATTTAAAGGGCCATGTATTATTGAAGTAAACGGACAACAGTTAAGTATTAGACATTGCGATGCTTGTTCTATTGCATTAGAAGAATAGGAGCCGGACGAATGGAAAATTATTGTATTTTAGGAAATCCTAATGTTGGTAAAACATCTTTGTTTAACGCTTTAACTGGTTCGTATGAATATATAGGCAACTGGAGTGGCGTAACGGTAGAGAAAAAAGTAGGGAAACTTAAAGAAAATGTAGGACAATTAATTGATTTACCAGGTACATATGATTTATCGCCGATTTCTAAAGATGAAACTGTAGTGACAGACTATTTATTAAACGATTCATTTTCAGGAATCATTAACATTGTTGATGCGAGTCAACTAAAAAGAAATGTGCAATTAACAGTACAATTGTTAGAACTTAATCAACCAATATACATCGGATTAAATATGATTGATGTAGCTACAAAGCGCGGGATAAAAATCGATTATCATAAATTGATGAAAAAGTTAAAAACACCTATTTTTCCAGTTGTGGCACGTACAGGCAAAGGAACAAAATATTTACTTGGCGAAATAAAGCATCTAGGGGAAGGGTATCAACCGCATTTTAAAATCAATTATGGTGAGAAGATTGAAGAGACAATTAAAAATATGTGTCAAATAATAATGACAGAGACATCTCATGATAAGTATCAAGCTAGGTTTATTGCGATTCAATTCTTATTAAATAACATGCAAATTGCAAACGAACTTAATTCAGAGGTTGTAAATAAATTGTCGAGTTTACGTGATCAAGTTGCTGAACAAGTAGGGGCTGTATCTGTTCGTCGAGAGATGGAGCGTATACGCAATCATTATATTGAGACGTTATTGCAAGACGTGGTAACGTATCCAGATGAAGATAAGCAATATTTCAGCTCTAGAATAGACAAGATATTAACACATAAATATATAGGGATGCCTATCTTTCTAGCAATTATGTGGTTGATCTTTCAAACTACATTTACATGGATTGGCACACCTTTGTCGGATCAACTCGATGCATTTATAGGTGGTACATTTACAGATAGTGTGAAGACGATTATGAATTATCTAGGGGTTATACCATTTTTACAAGATTTAATTACAGATGGCATTATTGCTGGTGTAGGATCAGTATTAGTCTTTGTACCACAAATTGTTGTGCTCTTTTTCTTTATATCTTTATTAGAAGATTCAGGTTATATGGCACGTATTGCGGTTTTAATGGATCGTATTATGGAATCGTTCGGTTTAAGCGGGAAGTCTTTTATACCAATGATTATCGGATTTGGTTGTAATGTACCGAGTATTATGGCTGCGCGCAGTATTGAAAATGAAAAAGAGCGTTTAACAACGATATTAATTGCACCATTCATGTCATGCTCTGCTAGACTGCCAGTGTATGCGTTGTTCGTAGGTATCTTTTTCAAAGAGAATCAATCTTTAGTAGTATTAAGCCTGTATGTTTTAGGTATTATTATGGCATTTTTAGTCAGTACAGTACTTACTAAGACGATTTTAAAAAATGATAATGCAATCTTTATTGTGGAATTGCCAACATACCGTGTGCCTTCCATTAAAACGTTGTGGCGTAGTACTTGGGAAAAGGCTAAGGGCTTTGTTCGTAAAGCAGGTACATTTATTTTTGGCGGCTCAGTAGTCATTTGGCTATTAAGTTATGTAGGACCACATGGTATCAATGTGAATATCAATCAAAGTTTTTTACATATGGTTGGTAGTTTCTTTGGTATGTTAGTGCAACCGCTCGGATTTGGAACATGGCAAGCAGGTGCTACGTTAGTGCCAGGATTTTTAGCAAAAGAAGTTATCGTAAGTTCGATGGCGATTATCTATTCATCAGGTGATGCAGGCCTTGTTAATGTGATTCAAAATCAATTCACACCGCTATCTGCGTATGCATTTATGATATTTATACTATTGTATATTCCTTGTGTTTCTACAGTGGCAGCAATCCGTAAAGAGACTTATTCATGGAAATGGACGGCACTTGCAGTTGCCTATCCTCTAGTCACTGCATATGTCTTAACATTCATTTTTTATCAAGTCGGACATTTATTTGTTTAAGGAGTGGTTAAAGTGTCAGTCATTATTAACATTTTAATTTTTTTAGCAATTTTCGGATATGCCTTATATACACTAGTAAAATTTTTCAAGCGTTCGAAACAAGGAAAATGTGGTACATGTGACATTAATCGTGATTGTTGTGGAACAGAACAGCACACAGCGAATCATTTTCCAGGGAAATAATTAAAAAAATGAGCACAGGCAAGGGCGACCTGATGCTCATTTTTGATGCGCGATATGTTAAAGTGTCGTTATTTACCTTTTACGACTAATTCGTTATCCTCAACATCTATATCCACATGTTTAACGTCTGTATGATCTAGATAATAATCTGTAATTTTGTCACGTACTTGCTGTTCAACAATACGTCTTAATGGACGTGCACCTAATTCTTCATCATAGCCTTCTTCAATTAACCAATCTTTCGCATCTTGAGAAACGTCCATCGTAATACCTTTTTTATCTAATGTAACTTGTACATCGTCTAATAATAAGTTGACGATATCTTGCAATGCATCTTTATCTAAATGTAAGAATTCAACGATGCCGTTGAAGCGGTTAAGGAATTCAGGGCGGAAGAATTTTTTCATTTCGTGCATAATATCTTTTTCTTCAGCGTCATTGCCATTGCCAAAGCCAGCATTTGATGTACAAATAATAATTGTATTTTTAAAGTTGATGACATTACCTTGACCATCAGTCAAATTACCATCATCCATTACTTGTAATAACAATGTTAAAATTTGTGGATTTGCTTTTTCGATTTCATCAAATAGAATGACTGAGTATGGATTACGGCGTACTTTTTCAGTTAACGTATTTGAATTGTCATCATAACCGACATAACCAGCAGTTGTACCAATCATTTTTGAAACAGCTGTTGTGTCACTATATTCACTCATATCAAGTCGAATAAGTGCATCTTTATTACCAAATAGATCAATTGCTAATTGTTTAGCAAGCTCTGTTTTACCAACACCAGTAGGGCCGACAAATAAGAAACTACCAATTGGACGGTTGCCGTCATCAAACCCAGCGCGATTACGGCGAATTGCACGTGAAACCATTTCTACAGCTTGATCTTGACCTATGATTTTACTTCTTAAACGATTAGAAATATTTTTTAAACGTTCAATATCGTTATCATCCATTTGAGAAACTGGAATGCCAGTTAATCGTTGAATAGTATCTGAAATATCATGAACTGTAGCAACAGCAGTATGTTCACCATTACTGTTTTCTAATTTATCTTGTAATGATTTGATTTCATTTTGAATGTCGTCAGCTTTTTTATATTCTTCAGCACTTACTGCTTTACGTTTATCATTTTCTAATTCAGAAATTCGTTTTTCAGTTTCAACTTTATCGACAGCTGGACTTTGCGCAGATAAATGTGCTGCTGTAATATCTAACACATCGATTGCTTTATCTGGTAATAATCGTTGTGGAATATATTGAATTGATAAGTCAACACATGCTTTTAATACGTCATCTGGTAATTTTACTTGATGGTGTTCTTCGAATTTTTCGCGAATACCTTTTAAAATTTCAACAGTATCTTTAGCGCTTGGTTCATTAACAAGCACTTCATTAAATCTGCGCGTTAATGCAGCATCTTTAAGAATATTGTTTCGATATTCATCTTGTGTTGTTGCACCAATAATAGAAATCTCACCACGACTTAATGCAGGTTTCAAAATATCAGATAACCCTTTGCTACCTGAATCACTTCCTGTGGCACCTGAACCGATAATTTGATGGATTTCATCAAAGAATAGTACGGCATTTTGTGAAGATTTAACACCTTCGATTAATTTTTGAATATTTTCTTCAAAAGCACCACGATATTGCGTTCCAGCTTCTAATGATGAAATATCTACAGAAATAATTTCTTTGTCTTTGATTGCTGCTGGTACATTTCCTTCAACGATTGCCTGTGCTAAACCTTCAACAATCGCAGTTTTACCAACACCAGCTTCTCCAACTAATATAGGATTGTTTTTAGTTCGTCTACTTAAGACTTCAGCAGTTTCTTGAATTTCTTTATCACGACCAATGACTGGATCTAATAAACCGTCACGTGCTTCTTGCGTAAGGTTACGACCAATTTGTTCTAAATAATTGCCGTTGCCACCTTGTTGCCCTTGTTGTCTTTGTGCTGCTTGTTGAAAAGCTTGCGCACTTTGTTCAGCAGATTGATTGCTACCTTGTTGTGTGAGTTGCGCTAGTTCTTCAGGTGAAACTTCTTTACCATTAATATAGTACTTTTTGTTACCGACTTGATTTGAACCTTGCATATCTTGCATCATTCTTCGAAAAATTGAATCAAAGTCGCTATTGAAAAAACCGTTATTCATATAACATCACCTCTAAATTTTTTTGAACTAAACAAAAAAGAAATTACTTTTGAAGCGTTATGCAAACTATATACAATTGCAATTGTACTTTTCCACTAATAATAGGTGATAAAACAGAATATTTTTAAAACTTTATGAATATTGTGTGTTATTTTTAATAAGTAATTATAGGTTTAATAAAATATTAAGGATCCATTGCATTTTCAATATTTTAATTTAAGATTTGGTTTACAAAGTAATAGGTTAGCACGTGTAGTAAGTTATGTAACTGTATATTGCAGCAAAGGGATAGCTGGTATTACGTGTTTATATACGTAATTGACGACTTATTTATTTTTAAAAAATGTGAACATGAATATTTTCTAATTTAACAATTAAGGCGTATGATTAGAAAAAGGGGGAATTTTTATGGAGTATAAGAGTTACTATGATTCGCCTGTAGGACGATTGGAACTTTTGAGTGATGGGGTAAGTCTGACCGCTGTTTTGTTTGAAAATCAACAAGGTGATGGTACTAGGGAAGAAAATACGTCTTTAGCGATATTTAGAGAGGCGACACAGTGGTTAGACGCGTATTTTAAAGGTGACAATCCTGAAATCACAATACCTTTAAAGCCAACAGGTAGTCATTTTCAACAGTGTGTTTGGAATGAATTAAGACAGGTTCCTTATGGGACTCTAACAACGTATGGTGCTATTGCCAAAAAAGTAGGTAAGGTGCTTGATAAGCCAAAAATGTCAGCCCAAGCGGTTGGAGGTGCAGTCGGAAGTAATCCATTATCAATTATCGTGCCATGTCATCGTGTTGTCGGTAAAACGGGTAGCTTAACAGGATTCGGTGGAACGATTAATAATAAAATTAAGCTGTTAGAGTTGGAGAATATCGATATGTCAAAGCTTTATATACCTAAACACAGTACAAAGCCGTAACGTATAAGGGGTATATTAAAAATTTCAATAATGTGTCAAATAGGCATAATGAATTCATTCAATACGAAGTGTTATAAATAGAGAACAGCAGTAAGACGATTTCAATGAGAAGCTGTCTTACTGCTGTTTTTAGGTTATATTTAAATGTCTTTCAAATACACAGATTACTCTGGTCTGTGATATTCGCGAACGTTATTTTCAATATTTGATAAGTAGAAAATATGACGATCTTCATGAACAGCATCTTGTTCTTCGTCAAATTCAACGTCATCAAAACGTTTGAAGAATGTTTCATATGCATCAACAGATACTTCAGTACGGTTATTTAATAATGCTTTATGTGCAGCTTGATCTAAATGATCTTTGTAGCCTTCAACTAATGTCGCACTATAAAATTCACCAACTGAACCTGAGCCATAACTGAATAAACCGATTGTTTCACCAGCTTGTAAATCACGATTTTCAAGTAATGATATTAGGCTTAAATATAATGATCCAGTATAAATATTACCGACATAACGGTTATAATCTACAGCATCTTCATATCCTGAACGTAAACGCTCTTGAGTTGTTTCATCAGCGTTATCAATGATTGACTCTAATGCCTTTTTACCCATTTTTGTAAATGGAACATGGAAGCATAGAGATGCGAAGTCAGCTAGCGACTTACCTTGACGTTTTGCGTATTCATTCCAGCTTTGTTGGAATGAGCGGATATAAGCATCTTTAGATAATGCACCATCAACTAATGGATATTTATGTCCAGTTGGACGCCAGAAATCATAAACGTCTTCAGTGTAAGCAACAGCATCTTCATTTAATGCCAAAATGCTTGGATTATGTGCAATAACCATCGCAACTGCGCCAGCACCTTGTGTTGGCTCGCCGCCTGAATTCAATCCATAACGTGCTGTATCTGTAGCAATAACTAATACTTTTTCATTCGGTCTAGTTGCTAAATAATCTTTAGCTAATTGAATTGCTGGTGTTGCAGCATAACAAGCTTCTTTCATTTCAAAGCAACGTGCAAAAGGTTGAATACCTAATAAGTTGTGAATTTGAACAGCGGCTGCTTTAGCAGCATCAACTGCTGATTCAGTTGCCACAATTACCATACCAATTTTCTTTTTATCTTCGTCTGTTATAATGTCCTTAGCAGCGTTAGCGCCCATTGAAACGATGTCTTGGTTTACAGGACTAACAGCCATTTCAGTTTGACCAATTCCAATTAAAAATTTGTTTGGGTCTACTTGGCGTGCTTCTGCTAATTTAGCCATGTCTACATAGTACTTTGGAACGTAAAAGTTTATTTTGTCGATACCTATTGTCATAAGGTTTTACATCCTTTCAAATTTATAAAAGCAACACTTGTATCATATCAGAATATGCTTATCTTATACAAAGAAATACACTAAATTTAAAAATGATTTGACGTTTCTTGTAAGCGTTTTAATTTACCTTGCTTTATTTTATAGTTAAAACAATAATTATTCAATTGAATTTTAAGACGAATAACGTTATTTTATGGTAAAAATAGTAGTGATTGAAATGTTAAAAAATTATGTGAAGTAAAAGGAGTATGTCCATGCAAAGTTTAGATAAGAATTTCCGACATTTATCTCGTCAACAAAAGTTACAACAATTGGTAGATAAGCAATGGTTATCAGAAGATCAATTCGACATTTTATTGAATCATCCATTAATTGATGAGGAAGTAGCAAATAGTTTAATTGAAAATGTCATCGCGCAAGGTGCATTACCCGTTGGATTATTACCGAATATCATTGTGGACGATAAGGCATATGTTGTACCTATGATGGTGGAAGAGCCTTCAGTTGTCGCTGCAGCTAGTTATGGTGCAAAGCTAGTGAATCAGACTGGCGGATTTAAAACGGTATCTTCTGAACGTATTATGATAGGTCAAATCGTCTTTGATGGCGTTGACGATACTGAAAAATTATCAGCAGACATTAAAGCTTTAGAAAAGCAAATTCATAAAATTGCGGATGAGGCATATCCTTCTATTAAAGCGCGTGGTGGTGGTTACCAACGTATAGCTATTGATACATTTCCTGAGCAACAGTTACTATCTTTAAAAGTATTTGTTGATACGAAAGATGCTATGGGCGCTAATATGCTTAATACGATTTTAGAGGCCATAACTGCATTTTTAAAAAATGAATCTCCACAAAGCGACATTTTAATGAGTATTTTATCCAATCATGCAACAGCGTCCGTTGTTAAAGTTCAAGGCGAAATTGACGTTAAAGATTTAGCAAGGGGCGAGAGAACTGGAGAAGAGGTTGCCAAACGAATGGAACGTGCTTCTGTATTGGCACAAGTTGATATTCATCGTGCTGCAACACATAATAAAGGTGTTATGAATGGCATACATGCCGTTGTTTTAGCAACAGGAAATGATACGCGTGGTGCAGAAGCAAGTGCGCATGCATACGCGAGTCGTGACGGACAGTATCGTGGTATTGCAACATGGAGATACGATCAAAAACGTCAACGTTTAATTGGTACAATAGAAGTGCCTATGACATTGGCAATCGTTGGCGGTGGTACAAAAGTATTACCAATTGCTAAAGCTTCTTTAGAATTGCTAAATGTAGATTCAGCACAAGAATTAGGTCATGTAGTTGCTGCCGTTGGTTTAGCACAGAACTTTGCAGCATGTCGCGCGCTCGTTTCCGAAGGTATCCAGCAAGGCCATATGAGCTTGCAATATAAATCTTTAGCTATTGTTGTAGGTGCAAAAGGTGATGAAATTGCGCAAGTAGCTGAAGCATTGAAGCAAGAACCCCGTGCGAATACACAAGTAGCTGAACGCATTTTACAAGAAATTAGACAACAATAGTAAATGGCGAATAGCGATTTTAAAGAAAAGTTTAAGTCAGTCCATCGTAGCGCTTAGATAAATTAATATGAACAAAAAATAAAAACTTCTATCACACGCATACAGGAAATTGAAGCGTTCGTGATAGAAGTTTTTTGATTAGTAAATATAGTTAAAGTTACGTGCTGCCTTTTTGCTTAGTACACGTGTATTGTATTTTAATGGGCGATAAAAGTTGTATTCTGAAACTTTAATACTACCGTTTTTATATACTTGTTCAACAACTGCGACATGTCCATAATATCCTGCAGTTGATTGCATGACAGCAAATTTTCTTGGTGTACGACCAGTCGCATATTTTGATTTACGTGCATTGTAATACCAATTTTTAGCATTGCCCCATCTATTAGAAACAGGTTTGCCGACTTGTGCGCGACGTTTAAATGCCCACCATGTACATTGGTTTTTACTATAATAATTAACTGCGGCATGCGATTGATGCGTTTGTTCGACGGATTGATAAGTGAAATCTGCTGAGAAAAGTACTGCAAAAGCAATTAATAAACGAATTAGTATCTTTTTATATTCCATTTTTATCTCCCAAGTTAATTTTTTTCTTTATTCAACGTTAATTATGATAACAAAATTTTTTTAGAAAACAATGCAAGCAATCAACAATAAAAGTAACTGTAATGAAGTTGTCATATAAAGTGTTGAATTGTAATAAAAATGGATTTTTTCATAAAATGTAGAAATTCATGTATTTAACAATTAATTGTCATAGTGATACAAGGATGTCAGAATTGATTAACAGCGGATATTAGTGGGAAAATATAAAATGATTTAAAAGAAAAGGTACGTGGTTCTATAACTGAAAGAAAATAGCAATCACAATATACTAAATGTAGCGATAACATTAAAAATAGCGCCCTGCAATCAGAGCGCTAACATGAGATGATGTGACTCCATGTATTCATGTATCATTGTACATTTGTGAATTGGTTGAAAACTGATAGTGCCCGTTTAATTACAGGTACTGAGATGCTTTCAGGACATGGATTTGTTCGAAAATATGACAATATTTCACTATGGCTCTTCACTTCTCTAGGGAAATTGCTATCTTGATTAATCCAATCAACCAATTCACCTAATGGTGTGTCATCACCAAGAAAACTTTGCATAAATTCGTAAAAGCTCAATACCTCACCTCGAATAACAAACTTGAGCCATTAATATAATACCATAAAAGAATGTGTATTTTACATAAAACTTTTTATAAAGCAATTTTATAAATCTAAATTTATTGAATGTTTAAGAAGTTGTGTATAATGAAATAAACGTGTTGAAATAGTTAGGATGATGTTAGTGGATATCAAACATATGAAATATTTTATTGAAGTCGTTAAGCAAGGAGGCATGACTAATGCCTCCAAATCATTATATATTGCACAACCTACAATTAGTAAAGCAATTAAAGATATTGAAAATGAAATGGGCACGCCCTTATTTGATAGAAGTAAAAGACATTTAATACTTACCGATGCAGGTCAAATTTTTTATGAGAAAAGTAAAGAAATTGTTGCACTGTATGATTATTTACCATCTGAAATGGAACGCTTGAATGGACTGGAAACAGGGCATATAAACATGGGCATGTCGGCAGTCATGAATATGAAGATTCTTATCAATATTCTTGGTGCATTCCATCAGCAATATCCAAATGTTACATATAATTTAATAGAAAATGGCGGCAAAACGATTGAGCAGCAAATTATCAATGATGAAGTAGATATAGGCGTGACCACTTTGCCAGTCGATCATCATATTTTCGATTATACTACCCTAGATAAGGAAGATTTGCGACTTATCGTGAGCAGAGAGCATCGACTCGCAAAATATGAAACTGTTAAACTCGAAGATTTAGCAGGTGAAGACTTCATTTTATTTAATAAAGACTTTTACTTGAATGATAAAATTATTGAAAATGCTAAAAACGTTGGCTTTGTTCCGAATACTGTAGCGCAAATTTCACAATGGCATGTTATAGAAGATTTAGTTACGAATGAATTAGGTATTAGTATTTTACCAACATCAATTTCAGAGCAACTAAATGGAGATGTGAAGCTGCTACGCATTGAAGATGCGCATGTACATTGGGAATTAGGTGTTGTTTGGAAGAAGGATAAACAATTAAGTCATGCCACAACGAAATGGATAGAATTTTTGAAAGATCGTTTAGGCTAACATATTAATAAAGCACTCATTATTTAAGGCCCATCATTACGTGGGTCATTGAAATGATGAGTGTTTTTTTGTGAAAATGAAGTGAAATTGAGAGAGCGTTTCCATAGAAAATAGTAATACAAACTATAAAAAAAGAGTATTTTTATATTGTGCACGCCATCTTTATAATAGTTATTGTAACATTTTAGACATATTTAGAAAGGGATGGCGCCATGCACAAAGTCCAATTAATAATCAAACTACTACTACAACTAGGAATCATCATTGTGATTACTTATATTGGCACAGAAATTCAAAAGATTTTTCATCTTCCCTTAGCCGGCAGTATTGTTGGTCTATTTTTATTTTATTTACTATTACAATTTAAGATTGTACCGCTAACTTGGGTAGAAGACGGTGCAAACTTTTTATTAAAGACGATGGTCTTTTTCTTCATACCGTCAGTTGTAGGTATTATGGATGTTGCTTCCGAAATTACGCTAAATTATATACTCTTTTTCGCAGTCATTATTATAGGAACATGTATCGTTGCATTATCTTCAGGTTATATTGCTGAAAAAATGTCTGTTAAACATAAACATCGTAAAGGTGTAGACGCTTATGAATGATTACGTGCAAGCCTTATTAATGATTTTGTTGACTGTCGTTTTATATTATTTCGCTAAAAGGTTACAACAAAAATATCCGAACCCATTTTTGAATCCAGCATTAATTGCATCTTTAGGAATTATTTTTGTCTTACTTATCTTTGGAATTAGTTATAACGGGTATATGAAAGGTGGCAGTTGGATCAACCATATTTTAAACGCAACGGTCGTATGTTTAGCGTACCCACTTTATAAAAATAGAGAGAAAATTAAAGACAATGTCTCTATCATTTTTGCAAGTGTATTAACTGGCGTCATGCTGAATTTCATGTTAGTGTTCTTAACACTTAAAGCATTTGGCTATTCTAAAGACGTCATTGTAACGTTATTGCCCCGATCTATAACAGCCGCAGTAGGTATCGAAGTGTCACATGAACTAGGTGGTACAGATACGATGACCGTACTTTTTATTATCACAACGGGTTTAATCGGTAGTATTTTAGGTTCGATGTTATTAAGATTTGGAAGATTTGAATCTTCTATCGCCAAAGGTTTAACGTATGGGAATGCGTCACATGCATTTGGCACAGCTAAAGCACTAGAAATGGATATTGAATCCGGTGCATTTAGTTCAATTGGGATGATTTTAACTGCAGTTATTAGTTCAGTGTTAATACCTGTTCTAATTTTATTATTCTATTAATTTAGATATTTAAAATGATAGACACTAAGAAAGGGAGGCTATTAGTAATAATGGCAAAAATAAAAGCAAATGAAGCATTAGTTAAAGCATTACAAGCATGGGATATAGATCACTTGTATGGTATTCCAGGAGACTCAATCGACGCAGTTGTCGATAGTTTACGTACAGTGAGAGATCAATTTAAATTTTATCATGTACGTCATGAAGAAGTAGCAAGCTTAGCGGCTGCTGGTTACACAAAATTAACTGGTAAAATCGGTGTGGCATTAAGTATCGGTGGCCCTGGTTTAATTCATTTATTAAATGGTATGTACGATGCCAAAATGGATAATGTACCGCAATTAATATTATCTGGACAAACGAATAGTACAGCACTTGGAACGAAAGCATTTCAAGAAACAAATTTACAAAAATTATGTGAAGATGTAGCCGTTTATAATCACCAAATTGAAAAAGGTGACAATGTGTTTGAAATCGTTAACGAAGCAATTCGTACGGCATATGAACAAAAAGGTGTCGCTGTTGTTATTTGTCCTAACGACTTATTAACTGAAAAAATTAAAGATACAACGAATAAACCAGTAGATACATCAAGACCAACAGTTGTATCACCAAAATATAAAGACATCAAAAAAGCGGTTAAACTAATTAATAAAAGTAAAAAGCCTGTCATGTTAATTGGTGTAGGTGCAAAACATGCGAAAGATGAGCTACGTGAATTTATTGAAATGGCTAAAATTCCTGTCATTCATTCATTACCAGCTAAAACAATCTTGCCGGATGATCATCCATATAGTATCGGTAACTTAGGTAAAATTGGTACCAAAACATCTTATCAAACAATGCAGGAAGCGGATTTATTAATTATGGTTGGTACAAACTATCCATATGTGGATTACTTACCTAAGAAAAATATTAAAGCAATCCAAATCGACACAAATCCTAAAAATATCGGACATCGTTTTAATATTAATGTAGGAATTGTTGGAGACAGTAAAATTGCATTGCATCAGTTAACTGAAAATATTAAACATGTTGCGGAAAGACCATTTTTAAACAAAACGTTAGAACGTAAAGCGGTTTGGGATAAATGGATGGAACAAGATAAAAATAATAATAGCAAACCATTACGTCCAGAACGTTTAATGGCATCAATTAACAAATTTATTAAAGATGATGCAGTAATTTCAGCAGATGTTGGTACTGCAACAGTTTGGTCTACACGTTATTTAAATCTTGGTGTGAACAACAAGTTCATCATTTCAAGTTGGTTAGGTACAATGGGTTGCGGTCTTCCAGGAGCTATGGCATCAAAAATTGCATATCCAAATAGACAAGCGATTGCCATTGCTGGTGACGGTGCATTCCAAATGGTAATGCAAGACTTCGCTACAGCAGTACAATATGATTTACCTTTAACTGTATTTGTACTTAATAACAAACAGTTAGCATTTATTAAATATGAACAACAAGCAGCTGGTGAATTAGAATATGCAGTTGATTTTTCTGATATGGATCATGCAAAATTTGCTGAGGCAGCAGGTGGTAAAGGTTATACAATTAAGAGTGCTAGCGAAGTAGATGCTATAGTCGAAGAGGCATTAGCACAAGATGTACCAACGATTGTAGATGTATATGTTGATCCTAATGCTGCGCCATTACCAGGTAAAATTGTAAATGAAGAAGCGCTTGGTTATGGTAAATGGGCATTTAGATCTATTACTGAAGATAAATATTTAGATTTAGATCAAATTCCACCTATTTCAGTTGCAGCAAAACGTTTCTTATAACTGATTGAAAGGTTATCACAATTGAATTGAACTATAAAAACGGTAATTTCTATTTCAACAAAATGGGAATTGCCGTTTTGTTTATTTATCACAAATGATCGTACTGAATTGATGATAAAATTGTGAAAAAGTTGTTGAAAACGCTTTTACAAATATGTATAATAGCTATGAATTACATATCACTTGCGTGTTACTGGTAATGCAGGCATGAGCAAACAACCGTACTATGAGAATAGTCTTGTTTGTTCATGCCTGCTTTTTTTGTACATGGAAGCGGAAATTGAGATAGGGGATGTTTATATGTTTAAGAAATTGTTTGGACAATTGCAACGTATCGGTAAAGCATTAATGTTACCTGTTGCGATTTTACCAGCAGCTGGTATTTTATTAGCGTTTGGTAACGCAATGCACAACGAACAATTAGTAGAAATTGCACCATGGTTAAAAAACGATATCATTGTAATGATTTCGTCGGTCATGGAAGCAGCAGGACAAGTTGTATTTGATAACTTGCCATTATTATTTGCAGTTGGTACAGCACTTGGATTAGCAGGAGGAGACGGTGTTGCAGCATTAGCAGCGCTAGTAGGTTACTTAATTATGAATGCAACAATGGGGAAAGTGTTGCACATTACAATTGATGACATTTTCTCATATGCCAAAGGGGCAAAAGAATTAAGTCAAGCAGCGAAAGAACCAGCACATGCTTTAGTATTAGGTATTCCAACGTTACAAACGGGTGTGTTTGGTGGTATTATCATGGGTGCTTTAGCCGCATGGTGTTACAACAAATTTTATAATATTACACTACCACCATTTTTAGGATTCTTTGCAGGTAAACGATTTGTACCGATTGTGACATCGGTCGTAGCAATCGCAACAGGTGTGCTTTTAAGCTTTGCGTGGCCACCAATTCAAGATGGATTAAATAGTTTATCGAATTTCTTATTAAATAAAAATTTAACATTAACAACGTTTATATTCGGTATTATTGAACGCTCATTAATTCCATTTGGTTTACATCATATTTTCTATTCACCGTTCTGGTTTGAATTCGGAAGTTATACAAATCACGCAGGTGAATTAGTTCGTGGTGACCAACGTATTTGGATGGCACAATTGAAAGATGGCGTACCATTTACTGCTGGTGCATTTACTACTGGTAAATATCCATTTATGATGTTTGGTTTACCAGCGGCGGCATTTGCTATTTATAAAAATGCACGACCAGAACGCAAAAAAGTCGTGGGTGGTTTAATGTTATCAGCAGGATTAACTGCATTTTTAACTGGTATCACTGAGCCATTAGAATTTTCATTCTTATTTGTAGCACCAGTACTTTATGGAATTCACGTATTATTAGCTGGTACATCATTCTTAGTAATGCATTTATTAGGCGTTAAAATTGGTATGACATTCTCAGGTGGTTTCATAGATTATATTTTATATGGTTTATTAAACTGGGATCGTTCACACGCATTATTAGTTATTCCAGTCGGTATTGTATATGCTATCGTGTATTACTTCTTATTCGACTTTGCAATTCGTAAGTTTAAATTGAAAACACCAGGTCGTGAAGATGAAGAAACTGAAATTCGTAACTCTAGTGTCGCAAAATTACCATTTGATGTCTTAGATGCAATGGGTGGAAAAGAAAACATTAAACATTTAGATGCATGTATTACACGTCTGCGCGTAGAAGTGGTTGATAAATCAAAAGTAGATGTAGCAGGTATTAAAGCTTTAGGCGCATCAGGTGTATTAGAAGTTGGAAACAATATGCAAGCTATCTTTGGTCCAAAATCAGATCAAATTAAACATGATATGGCCAAGATTATGAGTGGTGAAATTACGAAACCAAGTGAAACGACAGTGACTGAAGAAATGTCAGATGAACCAGTTCACGTAGAAGCACTTGGAACAACAGACATCTATGCACCAGGTGTCGGTCAAATCATTCCATTATCAGAAGTACCTGATCAAGTATTCGCTGGTAAAATGATGGGTGATGGTATTGGCTTTATCCCTGAAAAAGGTGAAATTGTAGCACCGTTTGATGGTACAGTGAAAACAATCTTCCCTACGAAACATGCGATAGGATTAGAATCTGAAAGTGGCGTCGAAGTACTTATTCATATTGGTATCGATACAGTGAAACTGAATGGTGAAGGATTCGAAAGTCTGATTAACGTTGATGAAAAAGTAACACAAGGCCAACCATTAATGAAAGTGAATTTAGCATACTTGAAAGCACACGCACCAAGCATCGTTACACCAATGATTATTACAAATCTTGAAAATAAAGAACTTGTCATTGAAGATGTACAAGATGCTGATCCAGGTAAGCTAATTATGACAGTCAAATAATGATTAAAAATGAAACAGCATATCAAATGAATGAACTTTTAGTCATTCGTAGTGCGTATGCGAAGTAGCGAGTTGAAAGAGAATACGTTACAAAAGGCAGTAGCTTAAAATGAAGCTACTGCCTTTTTAGTGCGCAATGATGTATAGCAGGTGTGTTGATGATAATAAGTTAAATATTAGTGTTAGATATAGAAAACATTGCTTATGTTTTTGTCACATTTTAGAAAAATGCATCTTCGCGACTAGCCAAATTAATAGTCTCATTGAAAAGTTTGATTTTCCGTAATAAAGTTCAATTGCTTGTATTTTTATCATGAAAGTAATAAAAATAAATTAACATGATTTTAAATCTATTTGTAAGATAAGGAGATTTGTCATTATGACAACAGAAGGTCTATTAGTTGCAGAGAAAGAAATCGAAGTGAATGGTTACGACATTGATGCGATGGGTGTCGTTAGTAATATCGTTTATATTAGATGGTTCGAAGATTTGAGAACAGCGTTTATTAATCAGCACATGAATTACTCAACAATGATCAATCAAGGCATTTCACCTATACTTATGAAAACGGAAGCAGAGTATAAAGTACCTGTCACAATACATGACAAACCAGTAGGTCGTATTTACTTAGTTAAAGCAAGCAAGATGAAATGGGTGTTTCAGTTTGAAATTGTGTCCGCACATTGCGTGCATTGTATTGGTACACAGACAGGCGGTTTTTACAGATTGAGTGATAAGAAGATAACCTCTGTGCCACAAGTGTTTCAAGACATTTTAGCAACAAAATAATGACTTCATTTTAAAATATAAAAAGTAAGAAGGTGTTCGAAATGGTTAAGCAATTAAATAGTGTCGAAGCATTCCGTGAATTTATTCATCAATATCCGTTAGCAGTTGTACATGTCATGCGCGATCAGTGTAGCGTGTGTCATGCCGTTTTACCACAAATTGAAGACTTGATGCAATCATATCCCAATGTGCCATTAGCTGTGATTAATCAAAGTCAAGTTGGAGCTATTGCTGGAGAATTAAATATTTTCACTGTACCTGTGGATTTAATTTTTATGAATGGAAAAGAAATGCATCGTCAAGGGCGTTTTATCGATATGCAACGTTTTGAACATCATCTTAAGCAAATGAATGATAGTGTGAATAACGATGTCGATGAGCATGAATATCGCAAATGATTAGCATTGCTAAGATTATGTAGACATCATAACTTATTTCCCAGTAAATATTGGTAGTAATAAGAATCAGCATGGTACAGTAGAACTATAGTAGAAATCATCAAAGAGGAGTGACGACAAATGCGTAAAAAATGGTCTACACTTGCGTTTGGATTTTTAGTAGCAGCATACGCACATATTAGAATTAAAGAAAAACGCAGTGTGAAAAGTTATATGTTAGAACAAGGTATACGATTATCTAGAGCTAAGCGTCGTTTTATGTATAAAGAAGAAGCGATGAAAGCATTAGAAAAAATGGCGCCACAGACAGCAGGTGAATATGAGGGCACCAATTATCAGTTTAAGATGCCAGTAACAGTGGATAAGCACTACGGTTCAACCGTTTATAACGTTAATGATAAACAAGATAAGCATCAACGCGTTGTATTATACGCACATGGAGGCGCATGGTTCCAAGACCCACTCAAAATTCATTTCGAATTTATTGATGAACTTGCAGAAACACTCAATGCTAAAGTCATCATGCCAGTATATCCGAAGATTCCGCATCAAGATTATCAAGCGACGTATGTGCTTTTTGAAAAGTTATACCATGATTTATTGAATCAAGTAGCAGATTCTAAACAAATCGTTGTAATGGGTGACTCTGCGGGCGGTCAAATTGCTTTATCATTTGCTCAATTGTTAAAAGAAAAACATATTGTGCAACCAGGACATATTGTATTAATTTCACCAGTTTTAGATGCAACGATGCAGCATCCTGAAATTCCTGACTACTTAAAGAAAGACCCAATGGTAGGTGTGGATGGCAGTGTGTTCTTAGCTGAACAATGGGCAGGGGACACACCTTTAGATAACTACAAAGTATCACCAATTAATGGTGACTTAGATGGTTTAGGTCGTATTACATTAACTGTTGGCACAAAAGAAGTACTGTACCCAGATGCTTTGAACTTATCGCAATTGTTGAGTGCAAAAGGTATCGAACATGACTTTATACCTGGATATTACCAATTCCATATTTATCCAGTATTTCCGATACCAGAGCGCCGACGCTTTTTATACCAAGTGAAAAATATTATTAATTAAAATAAAAAACTCTGATATCACATACAAGGTAGCTACGTTGTTAAAAATAGTTACTTGCTAAAGTGATTATCAGAGTTTTCTTATTCATCTAATGCTTCAGGTTGTCTTTTAAGTGATAGTAATAAAATTAAAATCATAATAAGAATGATGCCTACGATTTGAAATGGTTTGAATGCCACATGTAACCATAGACTGCTTGCGATAACGGCTACGACAGGTTCAACAGTTCCGAATAATGTTGTTTCTTTCGCTGATATGTATTGTAAACTGTCGATAAAGAAATAAAATGCGAGTGCGGTACCACCGATAATACCAAAGATTAAAAATAATATAATTGATATGTCCCATTTAGTGATATCAATGTGCCAAATTGGATGGCGTAAATTCATCGCAACACCAGAAATAAGCATTGCCCACCCGACAATTAGAATCGAACCGAAGCGGTTAAGTAGGTCTGAAGGATAAATTGTGTAAAAAGCGAGTGCTACACCAGCTAAAATACCCCAGAATAAACTTGCAGGATTGACGACTAAATTAGAAAATGAACCATTCGTTAATAATAAAAATGTTCCTAATAGTGTCATGATAATAGCAAGCACATCAAATAATGTTAGTTTTGCAACGCCTCTTATGACAAACCAAATAATAATATAAACTGGCGCAATGTATTGTAGTAATGTTGCAATCGCAGCATTACCTGTATTAATAGATGCCATATAAGCATATTGTACAACTAACATGCCCAGTATACTGAAGATAAGTAATTTGCCTAACATACGTCGATCTTGGAATACGCTAAATATTGAACGTTTGGGTTGCATCATTTTGTACATAATAAGTAAGAAAACACCACTGACTACAAGTCGAGCAGTGACGTACCAATCGACATTAATATTCTTATATTTGAACAAGAAATCAGAAACAGTACCACCTAATCCCCATAAACAAGCACCGACAATGGCAAGTATAATTCCTTTTAAACGCAAAGCTGAATGATTATTCGCCAAGTATCTCACCCCTTTAAAACTTAACACCAACAACATAAAATATGTCGGTGTATGATAATGATTTAATTCATTATATCGACTTTTAAGAAAGAGTGAAATGAGAAAATAAAAAAATCATCTAAGATGTAGTGGTCTAGATGATAGATAAATGAATCGATATGGGAAATGAATGTTGAAACACAGAGGATAAACTATTTAAATGAGATTTCAGGAAGACTCAAATGTTTTTGCGTAAGAGATCCATGATGAGAATGCTGACTATCTAACACGAAATGTGATACATCATGTCCAGTCATACTCGTATATAAAATAATGACTAAATAAGAAGTGAACGTTATAAAGATAAGTGCTAAATAGATAGAAATTGCAACTTTAACGGAATGACTCAATTGCACCTTTATCGCCTCCACTAAGTTATACTAAATATTTTCATCTTCAGTATAACCAGCCATTGTTAAGTTGATGTAAATTTAGCTTTAAAAAAAGTAAAGATTCAACCTATAGACTATCATCATTCCTATCAGAAAACTAAAAATAATATCCTACTTTAATTATCTTATTGCAAATATATGTGTAATAAGTTATTTTTGAATATAGTGTGCGGTTTTATAAACACAGCACAAAAACAAAAAATAAATAGCTCGAAAGATAAAGTGTATAAATATTAAAGATTTTTAGAAATATTACTCACTTTCAGATGTAAAAAAGTTATCAAAAAACTGTCACACAACTGTTTGAAATATAGAGTAAAAAGTTAATTAGTAAATATTAATGACAACATAAGTAGTTTTTGAAACAATCCATTTTAAAAATCTTTCACAAATATGAAATATTTCACTTAAATATTTGATTTGATAACAGATAAAAGTTGAAAACGTTTTCTTAAGGGTGTACGATGTTTATGGTCTGAAAATAAAATAAACATAGAGAGAGGTTTTTGGGAAATGGATATTCTGTTAGGTGTAGGCACATTAGTCTTGGTTTTAGTGATCATGACGCTATTTTTAAAGTATGCACCGTACGGTAAACAAGGACTACAAGCATTATCCGGTGCAGCTTGTGCGACATTTCTACCACAAGCATTCTTAAGTTACGCTATTGGTGGCGTATTTGATATTAAATTTCTACAAGATATTGGGGATTTAGCAGGAAGTTTAAGCGGTATCGCAGTAGGTATTCTAACGTGCTTAAACTTAGGCGTTGCACCAGTATTTGCGGTTATTGTTGGTTTAGTATTACATGACTTTAAATTATTACCAGCATTCATCGCAGCTTATTGCGTAGCTTTTTTAATTAAATGGATTGAAAAGAAAGTTCCAGAAGGCTTGGACTTAATTGTGGTGATCTTATTTGCACCAGCAATTGCTTTCGGACTTGCATCAATCATTACACCTGGTGTGCTAGCAACATTAAAACAAATAGGTAGTGCTGTCACTGCGGTAGGTGATAACAATCCATATGCATTAGCGGTCATTTTAGGACTAGTGATTCCTGTTACAGGTATGACACCGCTAAGTTCAATGGTATTAACAAGTTTATTAGGACTGACAGGTGTTCCTATGGCTATTGGAGCACTAACATGTACAGGTAGCTCATTTGTTAACCTTATTTTATTCCGAAAATTAAACATTGGTGGACCGTCAAAAGCATTTGCAGTTTGTATTGAGCCATTGACGCAAATTGATTTAATAGCGCAATATCCAGTACAACTATATGGTACAAATGCACTGATTGGGGTCGTCAACGCATGTATCGTGACATTTAGCGGACTAGTAATAGGTGTCAAAGGTATGGCAACACCAATTGCAGGTGCCATCGTATTGTTTGGCTTTAATAATGCAGTGACATCAATTGTAACAATCGCAACAGTGATTATTGTCAGCATTGTCTTAGCCTATATTATTGGAACACTAATTAATAAGTTTAATTTAATGAATATCAACTTTAAAATGCCGAGCAAAAAGAATCATATTAAGGAGAGTGTTTAATTATGGCAAAGAGCTATGATTATCAAAGTGCTTTCGATATTATCGGACCAGTTATGATGGGCCCTTCAAGTTCTCATACGGCTGGTGCAGTAAAGATTGGGAATTCAGCACGCGCAATATTGGGAGATATTCCTAAAAATATTGAAATACATTATTATGAATCATTTGCTCAAACACACCAAGGACATGGTACAGATGTCGCTATTGTGGGTGGAGCAATGGGATATTCAACATTTGATAACCGAATTAAATCTTCATTAGAAATTGCAGCTGATGATGGTATTAAAATAGATATCATCGAAGAAGAAGGCGATAGTATTGGTCAACATCCAAACTGTGCTTATATTAAATCATCTCGTAATGATGGTCGCTATATTGAAATTATCGGTATTTCAATCGGTGGTGGTACAATTAAAATTAAAGGTATTCATATAAATGGACTAGAAGTAGATTTAAATCATGGATTACCAATTTTAGTTGTTGACGGAAATATGACTAAAGCACAAGTAAATCATTTCATTAATGATATCAACGATATGAAATTAGACTGTAAAGATGAATTTATTAAGATAGATGAAGATAAATGCTTGGTTGTAATACCATTAAATAAAGCAATCTCAGAATCGACATTAAATACAATTAAAGAGAAATACAGTGACGTAAACGTTTCCTATATAAATTAGAGGGGGAATAAACATGTTTGATTCAATTAGAGAGACTATAGATTATGCCGTAGAAAATAATATGTCATTTGCGGATATCATGGTTAAAGAAGAAATGGAATTAAGCGGTAAATCACGTGATGAAGTGCGAGCGCAAATGAAACAAAATTTAGATGTCATGCGAGACGCAGTAATCAAAGGGACGACAGGTGATGGCGTTGAAAGTGTAACGGGCTACACTGGTCATGACGCTGCTAAACTACGTGATTATAATGAAACACATCATGCTTTGTCTGGATATGAAATGATTGATGCAGTCAAAGGTGCCATTGCAACAAATGAAGTCAATGCTGCGATGGGTATTATTTGTGCAACGCCAACAGCTGGTTCCTCGGGTACCATTCCCGGTGCACTTTTTAAATTAGAAAAAACACATGATTTAACAGAAGAGCAAATGATTGATTTCTTATTCACTTCAGCATTGTTTGGGCGTGTCGTAGCAAACAATGCAAGTGTAGCTGGTGCAACAGGTGGCTGCCAAGCTGAAGTTGGTTCAGCATCTGCAATGGCCGCAGCTGCAGCAGTAGCTATATTCGGAGGATCACCAGAAGCATCCGGGCACGCTATGGCATTAGCGATAAGTAATTTATTAGGTTTAGTTTGTGACCCAGTAGCCGGACTTGTTGAAATTCCTTGTGTTATGAGAAATGCAATTGGTTCGGGTAACGCTTTAATTTCAGCAGATTTAGCATTAGCAGGTATTGAAAGTAGAATACCTGTTGATGAAGTTATTGAAGCAATGGATAAGGTTGGTCGTAACCTTCCTGCATCATTACGTGAAACTGGATTGGGTGGACTAGCAGGCACACCAAC
This sequence comes from Staphylococcus sp. FSL W8-0056, assembly GCF_037963075.1. NCBI lineage: Bacteria > Bacillati > Bacillota > Bacilli > Caryophanales > Staphylococcaceae > Staphylococcus > Staphylococcus sp. FSL W8-0056. The sequence continues at coordinate 2,280,075 of NZ_CP150142.1, read as the reverse complement.
TGGCGAAGCAATTAAACGTAAAATCTTTGGCACAGCTGAAGATATGGTTAAAAATAATTAATGAGATAACAATAAGATATTGATAAAAAAGAAGCATCTGTCTGGATCATTAGTACCAGATAGATGCTTCTTAATTATCTTTCATAAAGTTGAAAAATTTATGGGAAATACATGCTAATCAAAATAGTGATTGCAAAAGCGCCCCCGTATATCTAAAATAACTTAAAAGGAGTGATGATATGCTAAGACTATCAATCATCTTTATAGCATTCATCATTAACACAACGATTACATATGGATATACGACTGAGGGAACGTGGGTCAATCTATTATTTAAATCTTTATCGCTCAGCATGATTATCGTTTTCATGTTCTACTTTATTCGTTTTGTTATTGAGAAAAAGCGTTAAATCAAAGCTATGGGGATAGTATTTGAAATGAAAAAAGGGACGATGTAAATTGTCCCTAAGAGGTTTATAGTTTTATATGTTAGCATGTTATGTTAAGTGAATTAACATGGTTGTCTTGTTTATATTATGTGATTTAAACACTACTAGTCTTTTAAATCTAATTCATAAAAAGCTAAATCTAACCAGTAATCAAATTTATAGCCTACATTGGTCAGTGTGCCGGCATGCTTGAAATTGAATTTTTGATGTAATTTAATACTCGCTTCATTAGAAGCATCAATACCAGCAACAAGTGTACGATAACCTTTAGCTTTTGCCTCTACAATTAAACGCTGTAATAATTGACTAGCGATACCTTTTCCTCTAGCTGAAGCATCGACATAAATAGAATGCTCGATAGTATATTGATATGCTGGCCAAGGTCTAAACGAACCGAACGTCGCAAACCCTAATACACTTCCATTTTCCTCAAATACAAAGATAGGCTCATGATTACGTTGTTTCGTTTCAAACCATGCGATACGTTCGTCTATGGTTTGCGGTTTATAAGTATAAACAGCTGTTGTATTAATAATGGCATCGTTGTATATCGCTAATATAGCGTTTAAATCTTCTTTTTTAGCACATCGAATCATAATAATTCCCCCTTAGTAATTATTAAAAACGTTTCGTTATTTGAATGCAAATATGTGTAATGAAATCTAACGTGACAATATATGTGCAAATTTTATAATATAAAATGAATTGCTATGAGTCATTTTATAATTAATGGTATACTATATGAAATGTTAATAGGCATTGTGAAATGTATAAAAGGAGCCTTAACGTATGAAAAAATGGACAAATCGATTAATGACAATCGCTGGTGTAGTACTTATCCTAGTGGCAGCATATTTGTTTGCTAAACCACATATCGATAATTATCTTCACGATAAAGATAAAGATGAAAAGATTGAACAATATGATAAAAATGTAAAAGAACAGGCGAGTAAAGACAATAAGCAGCAAGCTAAACCTCAAATTCCGAAAGATAAATCAAAAGTGGCAGGCTATATTGAAATTCCAGATGCTGATATTAAAGAACCAGTATATCCAGGACCAGCAACACCTGAACAATTAAATAGAGGTGTAAGCTTTGCAGAAGAAAATGAATCACTAGATGATCAAAATATTTCAATTGCAGGACACACTTTCATTGACCGTCCGAACTATCAATTTACAAATCTTAAAGCAGCCAAAAAAGGTAGTATGGTGTACTTTAAAGTTGGTAATGAAACACGTAAGTATAAAATGACAAGTATAAGAGATGTTAAGCCAACAGATGTAGAAGTTCTAGATGAACAAAAAGGTAAAGATAAACAATTAACATTAATTACTTGTGATGATTACAATGAAAAGACAGGCGTTTGGGAAAAACGTAAAATCTTTGTAGCTACAGAAGTCAAATAATCCATTACGCTAATGGATGAATATATTGAGTGGAAAACAGTCTTGATTGCGAGACTGTTTTTTTGTTTGGTGTGAGGCACCAATGACGACGTGTCATTGGTGGAGATTGTAAAAATACATAATAAAAAGGAGCGACAATGGATGCCGCTCTTTTTTATGTACTACATACCGATTTTCAACCATCTCTTTCTACTTAGTAATAAGACAATAGTATTAACTATAAATAGAAGAACGAAGAATGATACTGTATTTATAATTTCAGTAGGACATATAAATGTTGACTCGTTATTCAATATTTTTTCTACGGCACGATACATCGTGTTGCTCGCCTCAAACGGAGCAACGATACCAAATATACTTTTATTAATGGCAACTAAGATGACTGAACCAATCCAATATACAATGCTGATACCTAAGCTGATTAAAATGTTAGGTGAAACCATACTAATCGTTCCAACAACTAAGATATATTGTAAGATAACGAGTGAAAATAAGATTATTAATAGTAAGTAATGTGAGAAATCCGAATATATTATTGAAATAATTGTGATGCCTAAAATAATATAAATTAAACATTCAATGAATAGAACTGCTACTTTTTTATAGAAGAAGGTAAATATATTATCGCCAATCAGCTTGTAAAATAATATATTTTTATTCGAATACTCTTTATTAATAAAATATGCAATAACAAATGAAAATAATAAAAAGCCAAATTCAGTGGCAACTGTATAAGAACTAAAGAAAAACTGACCATAGCTTAAATTTTTAACTTTGTCTATTCCTATTGGTAAAAAATACCCAAGTAAGAAAAGGAATATGAATAGCACACCAAGCGTGTAAATAATTTTATTGGAAATACTTTTTTTAAATTCTAATTTCAAAGTGGACACCTCAATTATAAATTAATGTAATCATTTATGACTTCTTCTTTTGATTGGTACTCTTCTATTTGAAGGTCTTTAAAAATAAAGTATTTACCCGGCAAAGCACTTAAATCGGATAAATTATGTGTAATATTGATAATAGTTTTAGTTTGATGGCTTTGAATAAAATCATTTAAAAATTCATAAATTTCATTAACTGTTTTCTTGTCTAAAGCGTTTGTAACTTCATCTAATATGATTAAATCATGATCTTCCAATAAGAAACTTAATAATTTAAGCTTTTGTTTTTGACCATCACTCAAGTTTTTTAGTAGTACGTTAGACGGTATTGCTTCGATGTTTAGTATGTTATAAATCTTATCGAATGTTTGTCGATTGTTTTCAAATTTTGATTTTAACAATGATAATAAAAAATCTTTTGTTATATCATTAGGAATATTTGATGAACTTGATATTAAGGTTACATTTTGAGAAATGGACTTAGGGATATTTCCACTATTATTTAGTAAGAAATCTTTAGCTAATAAAGATTTTCCTACACCATTTTTACCAACAATGTGATTGATCTGACCAAGATAGAAATTTAAATCACAATTGTCAACTAGTTGTTTGTTTTTAACTTTTAAAGAATAGTTATTTAGTTTCATGTATACAACTCCTATGTATAAAGGGATTTATTACACCGATATTTAATTGTATTTTAAAAATTTTTTCACATTATGTATAGATGTTATAAATTAGTATATCACACTATATTTTGTCCAAATGATAAATATATCGTTATATTTTTACAATATTCTGAAATTTATGTTCGCCTCCGAATGCTATATCCAGTGTAATGTGTTTTGCATATATGAAAGCAATTTCAAAATGTGAATATAGTTTCATTGTGGTATGACAAACTTCATTGCTTGTCATGAGATGGATATAATGAAGACGACTAAAAGAGCAATGAGGAGGATAATCATGGTTAAGGCTATTGCGGTAGATATGGACGGGACGTTTTTAGATTCGAAAAAGACATACGATAAACCGAGATTTGAAGCGATTTTTACTGAACTTAGAAATAGAGATATTACATTTATTGCTGCGAGTGGCAATCAATATGCGAAGTTGAAGTCTATTTTCGGGGATAGAGATATGTATTTTATTTCTGAAAATGGTGCAGTTATTTATAAAGGCAATGAGTTATATAATTATAAAAGCTTTAATCGTCAGGTGTTTCAACAGGTCGTCGATTACTTAAATATGAACCAAAGTATTGATCAACTCGTCATCTGTGGTTTGAAAAGCGCGTATATTTTAAAACATACTTCTGAAGCATTTAAAGAAGATACGAGATTTTATTATCATCAGTTAAAAGAAATTGACAGTCTACAACAATTACCTGAGGATGATTATGTCAAAATAGCATTTAATATTAATCGTGAGACGCATCCAAATGTTGACGAAGAAGTAGCAACGCAATTCAGCAATGATATTAAACTTGTCTCAAGTGGGCACGATAGCATTGATATTATTATGCCAAACATGACTAAAGGGCAGGCATTAAAACGATTGTTAGATAAATGGGAAATGTCTCCTTCAGAGCTCATGGCCTTTGGAGATGCGAATAATGATAAAGATATGCTAGCGTTCGCTAAGCATAGTTATGTGATGGAAAATAGTCATGATGAAGAATTGTTCAATATTGCCTCGGCTGTCGCTCCAAGTAATGATAAGCAGGGTGTTTTAACGATTATCGAACAAGAAGTATTGAACAAGTAGGTAGCACATCATCAATGAAGCGGCTATCATGATACTAAATACATGTTAAATGAAAACTTTGAATACGAATCATCAAACATTAATATATCTCAAACAGGTTAGGCAATAATGCCATAGTAAAATAAGCGCACTACAATCAGTTGAATAGATGATAAAATAAAGCAGATTTTAATCAAACCGATTTTGATACAGATAAACAAAATAAAAAGCAAAGGCACATGGTGCGCCTTTGCTTTTAAATATATATTAATTTAAACGTGTTTCACATGTACCAGTGTTAATGACAGATAATGCTGCGTTTAAACCACCTTCAACAAGGTTTTGTACTGCTTCATCAGAGAAGAAAGCAATATGTGGTGTTACTAAAATTCTTTCATGTTCGATTAACTCTAATAATGTTTTATCGTCAATGTCTTTATTAGTCCAGTCATTTGTGAAGTATGCAGCTTCATTTTCATAAGTATCAATCGCAGCACCTAACAAAGTACCATCGTTCACTGCAGCGATTAAATCAGGTGTATTGATGACTGCACCACGTGCTGCGTTAACTAAGATTGCACCTTTTTTCACATGATCAAACATTGCTTTATCGAATAAATGATAGCTTTCTTTGTTCGCTGGAACATGTAAAGAAATAATATCGGCATCTTTAATAGCTTCTTTAACACTATCTTTATAAGTTAAAAAGTCTAAATCTTTATTAGGATAAGCGTCATAAGCTGTAATTGTAGCACCAAATCCTGCATATATTTTAGCTGTAGCAGCACCGATACGACCCGTACCGATAATTGCAACAGTCATATTTTTAACTGGTTTAGACATGATTTCTGCTTGCCAAGTAAAATCATGTGTTTGTACACGGCGTTCAATATCTGGGAAGCGACGCACTAATTGTAGGGCGATAGAAACAGAATACTCTGCAATTGTTTCAGGTGAATAACTAGGAACGTTAGATATCACAATGTTGTGTTTTTTAGCTAAATCTAAATCATACATATCAAATCCAGCAGTACGTTGTGCAATTTGTTTAATACCGTAAGATTCTAATTTAGGATAAACGTCATTTTCTAACTTACCAAATTGCATTGTAGTTACGCCATCGTAATCTTTTAATTGATCGACTGTAGCACTTGATAATAGCTCTTTAGAAGTAGTTACTTCGACATTATTCTTTTTCCCCCAATTTAATGCCATCTCTTTCTCATAATCACGCGTACCAAAGAACATAATTTTTGTCATTATTAAAAACCTCGCTTTTAAAAGATTGAAAAGTAAATGAGTGAAATTAAAGATTATGTACATTAAAATCACGCCACAATTTAATTGTGAAAAATATCACAAATATATTATAACACTAAATTTTCCAAAATTCAAAAGTGTGTTTTATTGCAGAAAACTTATAACATGTGCACAAGTTATAGCGAATTGCAAACGGATTACTTTAGTCTTTTTAAAACATGAAGTATAATTTGTATAGTAATAAATATAAAAATTGGAGGCTATGTTCAATGAGCAATATGAATCAAACAATTATGGATGCATTTCATTTCAGACATGCGACTAAGCAATTCGATCCACAAAAGAAAGTTTCGAAAGAAGATTTTGAAACAATATTAGAGTCAGGTAGATTGTCTCCAAGTTCTCTTGGGTTAGAACCTTGGAAGTTTGTCGTGATTCAAGATCAAGCGTTACGTGATGAATTAAAAGCGCACAGTTGGGGCGCAGCAAAACAATTAGATACAGCGAGCCATTTTGTGCTAATTTTTGCGCGTAAAAATGTAACGTCAAGATCACCGTATGTACAACATATGTTAAGAGATATTAAAAAATATGAGGCACAAACGATCCCAGCTGTTGAACAAAAATTCGATGCATTCCAAGCAGATTTCCATATTTCTGATAATGATCAAGCCTTGTATGACTGGTCAAGTAAACAAACGTATATCGCATTAGGCAATATGATGACGACAGCCGCATTGTTAGGTATTGATTCATGTCCGATGGAAGGTTTTAGTCTGGATACAGTGACAGACATTTTAGCAAATAAAGGTATCTTAGATACTGAGCAATTTGGTTTATCAGTGATGGTTGCATTTGGCTACAGACAACAAGATCCACCGAAAAATAAAACACGCCAAGCATATGAAGATGTTATTGAATGGGTTGGACCAAAAGAATAAATAGAATACAGTATGTCTAAATATATAAAATTAAAAAGTTAGCAATAAAAAAAGCCTGCGATTACATAAATGAATCGCAGGTTTTTGCGTGAAAAAATTGTATTAATAAAGTATGGATGATTATTTTTCTGGAACAAGGTCAGTATTTGAATGAACTGTGATGTCAAACCCTTCTGGTGCCGTAAATGTATGTGTTGAGGCGTCGGGTTGATAAATATCAACATGTGTTAATCCATAACTTTGTGCATTGTTTTGTCTTGCTTGATTGGATTGCCAAGTATTAGCAGCAATATGATGGTGATAATGATTCGTTGACATAAATAGCGCACGTGGAAAATCAGACACATGTTGGAATCCTAATTGTTCAATGTAACATTGATATGCTGCGTCTAAATCATGTGTTTTTAAATGTAAGTGTCCAATCATGCCTTTTGCTGGCATTCCTTGCCAACCTTCATCAGTACGATGTGTTAATAAGGTTTGGCTATCAACTTCTAAAGTATCCATTTTAACTTTGCCATTTTGCCATTCCCATGAAGATGAAGGTCTATCGCGATAGACTTCAATACCATTACCTTCGGGGTCGTTGAAATATAAAGCTTCACTTACTAAATGATCACCAGCGCCAATGCCCATATTTTTTTGTGCCACGAAATATAAGAAGTTAGCTAGATCCTCAGTAGTTGGTAATAAAAATGCTATATGAAAAAGTCCTGCTTCACGTGGGGAAGTCTGACGGCCGTCTTCTAATAAATGTAACGTTAGAGTATGGCCACCAGTCCCAACAGATAATACGGTTGTGTTATCGTCAGAACTTTTAACGGATAGTCCTAAAATGTTTTTGTAAAATGTTGTCATTAAGTCTAAGTCTCTTACGTTCAGTTCAATGTTTGTCACTTGTGTTGCTGTTTTATCGTGAAATGCCATTATGCATCGCCTCGTTTTCTATTTTTCTATAAGTTAGTATAAAAAGTATACCAGAAAAGAAAATGAATTGATAGCATAAAGTTTGAAATGCAAAATAACTAGTCGTTTTGCAATTTTATATTGATGCGAACAAAAAAGCGATGGTACAGTTGCACCATCGCAAAATTTATTTAACCAAGATATACATCTTGATATGAATCTTCTTTTTCTAACATATGTTTGGCAAATGAACATGAGGCAATAATTTTTAAATGATTTTCTCGAGCGTGTTCAACAACTGCTTTAACTAGTTTTTTGCCAACACCTTGACCACCAAGTTCATCAGATACGCCTGTATGATCAATGTTAATTTCATTATTATCCACAAAACGGTATGTGATTTCAGCTAAAGCATTATTTTCATCATCACCAATATAGAATTTGTTCTCGCCTTGTTTGATTTCAAGGTTACTCATACATATCAACTCCTATCATGTTTGATTATAATATTTCCCTATTCTATTTTAACTTAAACGAAGTAAAAGGTGCATGACAGTCATGTGACGACATTGCCGCATTTATGTAGTCGTTTTTATTAAGCGCAATTTGAAATAAAGATGAAAACACGTATCTTGACATTAAATCCATTCAGCTATATAATTTATCTCGAAATCGAAATAAATTAAAAAGTTGGTGATGATATGGATCGAACGAAACAATCGCTCAATGTCTTTGTCGGAATGAATAGGGCGTTAGACACATTAGAGCAAATTACAAAAGAAGACGTAAAGCGATATGGCTTAAATATTACTGAATTTGCAGTGCTCGAGTTGCTTTATAATAAAGGTCCGCAACCAATTCAACGTATTAGAGACCGCGTATTAATTGCAAGTAGCAGCATTTCATATGTTGTAAGTCAATTAGAGGACAAAGGTTGGATTACACGTGAAAAGGATAAAGATGATAAACGTGTATATATGGCTTGTTTAACTGAAAAAGGTCAAAGTCAAATGGCAGATATTTTCCCTAAGCATGCTGAGACATTAACAAAAGCGTTTGATGTGTTAACAAAGGATGAATTAACAATCTTACAACAAGCGTTTAAGAAACTAAGTGCACAATCTACAGAAGTGTAAGGCGTGCACTAAAAATTTACATTAAAATATCTCGATTTCGAGATAAATACACTAAAAATATAAAGAGGGTATATAAAATGATAAATAATCATGAATTACTAGGTATTCACCATGTCACAGCAATGACAGATGATGCAGAACGTAATTATAAATTTTTTACAGAAGTATTAGGCATGCGTTTAGTTAAAAAGACAGTCAATCAAGATGATATTTATACGTATCATACATTTTTTGCAGATGATGTAGGTTCAGCAGGTACAGATATGACATTCTTTGATTTTCCAAATATTACAAAAGGGCAGGCAGGAACAAATTCCATTACAAGACCGTCTTTTAGAGTGCCTAACGATGACGCATTAATGTATTATGAACAGCGCTTTGATGAATTTGGTGTTAAACACGAAGGTATTCAAGAATTATTTGGTAAAAAAGTGTTGCCATTTGAAGAAGTCGATGGCCAAGTGTATCAATTAATTTCAGATGAGTTAAATGATGGGGTAGCACCTGGTGTACCTTGGAAGAATGGACCGGTTCCAGTAGATAAAGCGATTTATGGATTAGGACCCATTGAAATTAAAGTAAGTTATTTTGACGACTTTAAAAATATTTTAGAGACTGTTTACGGTATGACAACTATTGCGCATGAAGATAATGTCGCATTACTTGAAGTTGGCGAAGGCGGCAATGGTGGCCAGGTAATCTTAATAAAAGATGATAAAGGGCCAGCAGCACGTCAAGGTTATGGTGAGGTACATCATGTGTCATTTCGTGTGAAAGATCATGATGCAATAGAAGCGTGGGCAACGAAATATAAAGAGGTAGGTATTAACAACTCAGGCATCGTTAATCGTTTCTATTTTGAAGCATTATATGCACGTGTGGGGCATATTTTAATAGAAATTTCAACAGATGGACCAGGATTTATGGAAGATGAACCGTATGAAACATTAGGTGAAGGTTTATCATTGCCACCATTTTTAGAAAATAAAAGAGAGTATATAGAATCAGAAATAAGACCATTTAATACTAAGCGTTAACATGATTAATTGGAATGAGGAGGATTTGTGATGGAACATATTTTTCGTGAAGGACAAAAAGGTGCACCAACGCTAATATTGTTGCATGGTACAGGTGGCGATGAATTCGATTTATTGCCATTAGGCGAAGCATTGAATGAAAATTATCACTTGTTAAGTATTAGAGGACAAGTTTCAGAAAATGGGATGAACCGGTATTTCAAACGTCTTGGTGAAGGTGTTTATGATGAAGAAGATTTGGAATTTCGTGGACAAGAATTGTTAGCGTTCATTAAAGAAGCTGCTGAACGTTATGAATTTGATATTGAAAAAGCAGTACTTGTTGGATTTTCAAATGGATCAAATATAGCGATTAACTTAATGTTGCGTTCGGAAGCACCATTTAAAAAAGCATTGTTATATGCACCGTTATACCCAGTTGAAGTAACGTCAACAAAGGATTTATCAGATGTAAGTGTGTTGCTTTCTATGGGGAAACATGATCCAATTGTGCCATTAGCTGCAAGTGAACAAGTCATTAACTTGTTTAAGACACGTGGGGCAGTAGTCGAAGAAGTTTGGGTGAATGGTCATGAAATTACAGAAACTGGATTAACGGCTGGTCAACAAATACTTGGGAAATAACAGTTCTATTAAGAAGCGGACAGATGGAAAAGATTTTTACTTTTCATCTGCCCGTTTTTTTGATTTTGAAGTGCTGTAATAAATTTTACAATAGTATAGATGTTTTAATCGATATGAGATTTGCCGGTAATACGCTTAATTAAACCTTTATAGAGTACAGGTATGAGTAAGATGAAACCGAACAATCCCATAATAGGGAATACTTTTCCAATTAATGAAATGAAACCGATAAATGTACTAATATAAGTGATGACAGCCATTGTAATAATAATGATGAAGTAACGTCTGCTGAATGGAACGCTGAAACGTGACGCAAATGCATACATTAATCCAACAACAGTATTGTAGATGACAAGTATCATAATGACAGACATAATAATACCAATTGACGGAGACATTTGTGTCGCTAATTTTAATGTAGGTAAATCGACGTGTTTAATTTTATCGAATTGAGAAATTAAACCTAGGTTAATCATCATGAGTAAAAATGTAATGATTAAACCGCCAATCAAGCCCCCGTATAACGTTGAGTCACGATATTTAACTTTGCTACCCATCACTGATAAGAAGCTGAAGGCAGCAGCAATTTGCAAGCTTGCATAGTTAATCGCATCAAACCACCATCCAGGTGATAATGATTTCTGCTTATGAATCTGAGCATCATTATTAGCGGCAGTAAAATCAAGATGACTCGTTGTGAAATAGTAGACCGCAATCATAATGACAATTGCAATTAAAAATGGAGTAACTCCACCAAGCACAGCAATTAAACGATCGAATTTTAGAAACAGTGTTGCTAAAATAAAGGCGACTAATATGAGTGCGCTCAGCCAATACGGTAAGTTGAAACTTTGATGAATGGTTGACGCACCACCTGCAGTCATAATAATAGCTAAAGACAACATAAACATTGTTAAAATAATATCAAAACCTCTTGCAATAGAGGGGTATAAGAAATAGTTAATTGAATCAGAATGATTTCTGGACTTTAGATGATGACCTGTATGCATGACAACCATTCCACCTAAAGTAATCAATAGTCCTGTTACAATAATGCCTGAAATGCTATATGCGCCATGACTTGTGAAAAACTGGAAAATTTCTTGACCAGTAGCAAAGCCGGCACCAACGACAACACCAACAAAGGCAAATGCCACAATAATGGACTCTTTTAAGATACGCATGATTTAAAAATGTCCCTTCGTAATTTTAAGTAATATAGAAAATGTAACATACATGTTAATGAAAAATATAGTACTAATATAGTATTTTGTTAAATTGAAGTAGAAGCGAGGGCGTCGGTCATTTCATTAATTTATTAGTTGATTTTGCATTTTTTTGCTGTAAAGTTGTTATAATACAGTTAACAGGAATTAGCATAGATACACCAATCCCCTCACTACTCGCAATAGTGAGGGGATTTTTTTCGGTGTAGCTAGGTCGCCTATTTATCATCGCGTTTGCGTAGCCAATGCGTAAACCGCATCAATACAACAGTATACAATACATGCATAAAATGTCGTCTTTAGTCTAAGTAACGATCATGCATTAACATTTTCAAAATATCTATTTGAGCTTGAAGCTCTTTACCAATATTGGTATCACGAATCTTCTTACGTTGTAATTCTTTGTCTACAACGCGCTTTATAGAAAGTTCATCGATACCTTCGGAAAGTATTTTTTCTTTAGCGTTAAATTGTTGGTGTGCAACGAGTTGCATTCCGAATGAATTATACAACAATGTATAGCCTGCAATGCCAGTTGTTGACTGATAAGCTTTTGAAAAACCACCATCAATGACAAGCATCTTTCCATCAGCCTTGATAGGATCTTCGCCATTGATTTCTTTCACTGGTGTGTGACCATTAATAATGCGTCCTTCATCTGGATTTAATCCGAAATCACTGAGCATTTTACGAACCATATTCACATCTTCACGTAAATGATAGTATGGATTTTTTTCTTCTTTATGAGAAGCTTTATCTGCAATAAAATATCGCTCAAACGTAGTCATCGCGCGTTTACCAAATAATGACGAATATTTCCCAGTCCATAAATACCAAACTAAATCCGTCGATAAGTCATCAGTATTTTCTTTTTCATCAAATGATTTACGGACATGATACTCAAACACATCTAATAATTCTTGGCCGCTGTAAGTATGACCATCAATTTCAAATGATTCCATCTCACCATTTTCATCAACTGGAATACAACCATGAATGAGTAAATTACCATTATATGGTAAGTAAAGCGAACCTTTACGCATCAAGAAAGACATATGACGACGTAATTTTTCAGATTGTTGGAATGACAATAATAGTTTATTCATGACTTCTTCTTCTTCAGGTAGTAATTCTGCTGGATTATTACGATTGATAGTTTGGAAACATGTGTCTTTCAACGGGTATGTATTACCATAAACTGTAATTTCATTTGTATCATAATTAACCTTTTCAAGCACAAGACGTTCTTCCATTTCGAAATTTGGACGACGTTTAATAATTGGTATTTCTAACTTGAATTGAATCATCGCAATAGCTTGATGAATTTTAGTAATTTGACTTTCTTCACGTTGAGTTAAACGTTCGTGTTTGTCAGGTCTTTTTTTAGGCTTAAAAGCAGGATTATCTGCGTCATAGTATTTTTCAGCTAAAGTAAGCAGTGGTCTTAAATTAATGCCATAAGCGTCTTCGATAATATCTAAATTATCATAGCGTGCACAAATTCGAAGTAAGTTTGCTAAGCATACTTTTGACCCAGCATAGGCTCCAACCCAAAGCACATCATGATTACCCCATTGAATATCTAGGGAATGATAATTAATCAGTGTATCCATAATTTTATCTGGTTGTGGTCCACGATCATAAATATCACCGACAACGTGTAAATGATCGACGACTAAGCGTTGTACGGAATAAGCGAGTCCAATAATTAAATCATCTGCCTGTTTAAGTTCAATTACTTGGTTAACAAGTGTTTCGTAATATGATTTTTTATTTTGATATTCATTACTTTTATACAGTAGTTCCTCAATAATATAAACGTATTGTTTTGGCAATGCTTTACGCAGTTTTGAACGCGTATATTTTGAAGAACAATATTTAATCAACTCAATTAAATGTTCGATTGTTGTGATATACCAGACATTAAGTTGACCGCAACTTTGGAAATCACTTTTAATCAATTTTAATTTGTCTTCTGGATAGTAGACAAGAGCAGTTAAATCATTAAGCTCCTTAGTTGAAAGTCTCTCTTTGAAAATATCATTGATTTTCGCTCGCACATTCCCAGAACCGTTGCGTAATACGTGTTGGAAAGCTTCGTATTCACCATGTAAATCGCTGACGAAATGTTCCGTACCTTTAGGTAATTCTAAAATTGATTCTAAATTGATAATTTCAGTTGCAAGTTTTTCTGGAGTATCAAAATTTTGGGATAGTAAATCTAAATACTTCTTTTTTAATTCTTTTTCAGTAATTTGAGTCATTACGTGTCACTCCTGTAGTATATTTCAAACGTTAGTTTATAAAATAAATGCGCTTACAATGATTATCAAGAAAACGTTAACATTTTTCAATAAGTATGCTTGGATTGATAAAAATAGAGGGCAGGATTTTGGTATTAGGAGTCGTTGCAGTTTAGTTAAGTAAAAGTGGGAAAGTGATATATTTATTTTAAAAATGAGAGGAGGAATTTGTTATATTCACTAGTTTCCTAAAAAATTACGATATGTAAAATGTGGAATTGCCAAAATTTGGATAAAAAAATCCCCGCACCATTATTTGGGTGAAGGGATTTGAAAATGATTTTGAATTACGATGGAATATGTGTGTATTTATTCATCTAATACTTTAAGTTACTAAATATTTTTCTTCTTGAAAATAAATACTACAAGTATTAAGAAAATAGAAATATAAGCAATATTACCAATAAACAATTCATGAAGTTCTAATTTCGTCGACTTACTAAAGCCTTTTTCAACTGTTTGAAGCATAATATTCATCATATTAATAGGATTCCACTTTAGCCAGTCTATTTTTTCTAAAAGTGCCGTTTGAATAACTGCTAAAATAGAACTTGCAAAATAAAAAACAATACCTACAGCAATGGCTACACCCGTTGAATTAGTTGCAGATGATAATAGCAACGTTAAGCTTAAAACTAACCAAACGCCAACAAATGTACCTAAACTAACTAATAATAATTGATTCAATAAAGATAATTGATTACCGCTACTTTCAAATATATTTAAATCATTAAAGAATAAAGACCCAATAACAATTGAAGCAATAATTGTAATAACAAAATAAATTAAAGAAATAATAAATAATGTGATGATTTTGCTAACAATCATAGTTGTTCTTGAATATTCACGATAGAGTAAATTTTTAATCGTACCGTAATGAAATTCCATTGAAATGATTGTACTTGCTTGAATAATTAATAAAAATGCAAACCATGAAAAACCATTATAAGCAGATGTGAAAGATTCCTGTGGCGTAAAAATTTCATTGTATTTTGTAGCGATATAACCTTGAGCAACCATTAGTAGAATGAAGACAATAGGTGCGATAAAAGTTGATTTCTTTTTAAATAATTTGAAACATTCTTGTTTAATTAAAGTTCCCATTTTATGCTTGGTCCTCCCTTTCTATGATTTCTAGTAATACATTTTCTAAATCATTATCTTTAAATTGTTTAAGTTCTTCTTCCGATGTTTCTGTAACAATTTTACCTTTGTTAATAATAAGGATAGAGTTTGTGATTTTAACTAACTCACTTAAAATATGACTCGAAATTAAGAAAGTAACACCTTCTTGCGACTTTTGGACAATCAATTCACGTACATCTCGCACAGCTTTTGGATCTAAGCCGTTCATTGGTTCATCTAAGATAATGAATTGAGGTTCATTTAAAAATGCTATAGCAATTCCTAATTTTTGTTTCATACCAAGAGAATACGTTTTAGCTTTTTTATGAATGTATTCATCCATATGAAGTTGTGAGACAATTTTATCGATATCTTGAGTGTTTTTTGATTCATTCAATAACTTCAAGTTTTCATATCCAGACATAAAAGGATATATTCCTGGATTTTCAATCAATGCACCGATATTGCTTTTGCTGTCTTTGCTGTTAATAACATTAAAATTTCCGCTTTGGAAACTAGAGTAACCTAATATAACTTTCATTAAAGTTGTTTTACCTGCACCATTCGCTCCAACGAGACCAACTATTTGTCCGCGTTTCAGCTTAAATGATACATCTTCGAGAATCGTTTTGTTGCCTATCTTCTTTGTTAAATGTTCTATTGTTAAAACACCCATATCACTATCTCCTTTGCTATTAAATAATCTGAATCTTAAGATTTTATATATAAAATTAATTTTATCACATAGCAAGTTTTATGAAAATATGGATTTAAAAAACTTTAATAATATAAAATATAAATATGAACACGAGTATTTTTGTAGCGTGCAAATGGTATTGCTACATTTATTAAAATGCGCAATTTGTTATGAGTAACTTTTTTGGATAGTAGGCACATTAAAGTGTCGAAAACAATTTGTGTGGAGGACAGGGTAAATTCTGTTTATTTAAGATGATAGTTTGTATTATAGATGGATTTGTGAGATAAGTTTGCGGAATGTATACATACTGAGGGAACTGAACTTTGATGGGAAACTTCATTATATCTCTTAACGTAAAGGATTTTAGGTGACTTTCAGCTAAAGTATGCCAAATAAACTTAAAAAAGCAGTGAATCATTTCAATAGATGGAATGATTTTACTGCTTTTTGTGTATAGAAATTTAAAATTCATGCCTTTATACTAACAACAATATTATTTTACTCTCTTACGTTTGCCAATGTAACGTATAGCAAAGTAAATGACTGCGATAATGATGACAACATACATAATACGTGAATATGTATGAAGACCAGTCATCAACATACCAAAGCTATCGCTCAACGTGCGTCCTAGTAAAATTAAACCGAAATTCCAAATTGTTGTACCTATTAATGAAATAACGGTAAATGTCACAACATTCATGCGGTTTACACCGGCTGGAATGGTAATCAATACACGTAATACAGGTATGAAACGACAGATAAATACAGCCCATACGCCATACTTTTTAAACCAATCATTTGCTCGCTTTAAATCCTTACTTTTCAATTTAATCCACTTACCGTGTCGATCAATAAAACGATATAGACGTTCTTCTGAAATCAAACGGCAGATATAATATAAAATTAACAGCCCTATAAACGATGCGATGGTTGCAATAATAAATAAGGTTAAAATTGATAAATGTGATTTAACAGACATAAGGCCAGCAAATGTCAGAATAATTTCCGATGGTACGATAGGTAAAACATTTTCTAATAAAATTAATATAAAAATGGCTGCATACCCAAAACGACTAATAAATTCAGTGATAATTTGTTCCATTATTAAAAATAAGCTCCTTTAATTTTCAGCAATTGCAGACAAATAGAAACTGGATAAATTCAAATGAATAATGAATGATGTCGTATGCGATGTTGAAACAAGCATTTGTCTTAAAATGTATTATAAGCAATAAATCAAAAAATTGCTTGCTATAAGTACGAAAAGTCAACAAATGATCATCTAAATAACAGGCGCTGCACAATGAATGAGCAATGTAGTTTTATGCAATTTAAAATGAATGTCGAATATGTAAGAAAGCCTGCAATATACGTTTTAAAACACTAGGATTGCAGTATTTTTAATTAACAAATGATAGGCTACTATGTAACTAAAAGTTCCTTTATATCGTTTTAATAGCAAAAGTTAAGCGGAATTTAATAAAATTTTTATAGATTCTATTGTAAACGCTTTCCATGTCTGATAATATTATAAAAAATAACTTTGGTACAATTTTGTGACAAAGTAGGGGTGGACATGCCAGATGTCCGAAAATTTTAACGTTTCAGGGTAAGTTTTAAAAAATTAATTAGGGAAGTAGGAATAGTTATGAAGGAAAAACGAACTAACGTAAGGTGGATGTTCGCGCTTGCGTTCTTCTTTATTGGGGTTATTGCGTATATGGATAGAGCAAACATTTCATATATCGCTAAACAAATGATGGATGATTTAGGGATGACCAAACCACAATTTGGTTTATTGGCATCATTCTTCTCTCTAGGTTATGCATTAATGCAAGTACCATCGGGGATGTTGGCTGAAAAATTCGGTCCACGTAAGATGATTACAATTGCATTAGTTTGGTGGAGTGCATTTACAATCTTAACGGGTATGATTAAGAACCACGGTTTAATTTATTTAGTGAGATTCTTATTTGGTGTGGGTGAGGCGCCAATGTATCCTTCTAATGCTGTGTTTAACTCATTTTGGTTCTCTAAAAATGAAAAAGGTAGAGCATCAAGTGCATTATTAGCAGGATCATATTTCGGACCTGTATTAGCACCAATAGTTACAATTGCTATTGTTAACGCATTTAACTGGCAAGCAGTATTTTACATTTTTGGTGCAGTAGGTATTTTAATGGCTGTATTATGGGCGATTATTGCCAAAGACTTACCTGAGCAACATAGAATGGTTAATGAAGCGGAGAAACGTTTCATTATGGAAAATCGTGATATCGTAGCTACTGAAAAGTCATCACCACCATGGAATAATTTCTTTAAACGTTTTAGCTTCTATGCAATTGCAATTCAATACTTTGTTGTACAATTTATCATTACATTATTCTTAATTTGGTTACCGACGTATTTAACAGAAGTATTCCACGTTAACTTTAAAGAAATGAGCATTAGTTCATTACCTTGGTTATTAATGTTCTTCTTAATCTTATCAGCAGGTGCAATTTCTGACCGTGTATTAGGATTAGGTCGTTCAAAATTCGTAGCTAGAGGTGTAATTGCAATCGCAGGATTTATTGTGTTTGCAGTTTCAATTATCTTTGCTGTACGTACAGGAAATTTATATGTAAGTATTTTCTGGTTATCACTAGGTCTTGGTGGTATCGGTATTTCAATGGGTATGAGTTGGGCTGCAGCAACTGACTTAGGACGTAACTTCTCTGGTACAGTATCAGGGTGGATGAACTTATGGGGTAATATAGGTGCATTAATCAGTCCGCTATTAGCAGGTCTATTCGTAGAACATTTAGGTTGGACAATGACATTCCAATTGTTAATCGTTCCAGCAGTAATCGCTGTGATTATGTGGTTCTATGTGAAACCAGATCAACCTTTAATTGTTAGTGATGATAAAGCAATAGAAAAATAATTTAAACAAGCAGTAAGCTTTCACATTGTTGGGGCTTATTGCTTTTTTACGTTGAAATTGAAACTTTTTAAAACAGATATGGTTTAAGATGAACGGGAAGTTATTAAAATGATATATGTAAAGAAATAAAGTTTTAAAACATTAGTCAGGTAACGCTTGTAAAAGTACATATAAATTTTAACTAGCCCAAAGGTGGGCGACCAAAGGTTCAACGATGTTAAATAACATTAGAAATTAATTTTAATTGGACTTTAAAAGTTTTTAAATTTAGATAATTGAGCATAAGGTGTTATAATCACATATGTTGCGTAATTAAAATTTATAGCAACAAATTCATTTTAACTATGCTAATAAAAAGATTATGGAAATATTTTGACAAGGAAAGGAGAAGTCAAAATGACATCTTTTTGACATCACTTATAAAAATCAATCGACTTAACTTAGACTTTTATAAAGGTGTAAGACAGGGACTGTTAATGATTATTCCTGCAATAATCGGTTACTTATGTGGTAATTTCCAATTTGGATTATTAGTTGCAACCGGAACACTAGCCCATATTTATGTTTTTAAAGGTCCGTCGCGATCTAAGCTGCGAACTGTAATAATTTGTAATTTAGCGTTTGCAATATGTATGATGCTTGGTACGCTAACAGCCAAAACGCCACTCGTTTTTGGAATGACATTATTAATTGTTACGGTTATACCATTTTATATATTTACTGCCTTAAAAATAGCTGGACCGTCATCGACATTCTTCATTGTGACATTCAGTCTACCCATTAACTTACCTATAGCTCCCGAAGAAGCATTATATAGAGGCTTTGCGATTTTAGTAGGCGGTATACTTGCCACTATGATGGTGTTAATCACGATCGTATTTTCTAAAAACAAAGCTGAAGAACAAGCAATTCAAAATGATTTTAAACTCATATCTAAGTTGTTACACACTTATAATGATAAAGCTGCTTTTTTACAAGTAGCAAAAACAGCGGTGGATAGTTTTAAAGCATCTGATAAATTATTAATCACTTCTACTTCAAGTAACGATAAATTAAGTAGACGTTTCCAAAAATTATTATTATTACACACATCTGCCCAAGGGATTTATTCTGAACTGTTAGAGTTGAACGCTAAACAAATTCGACCATTGCCAGATGAGTTAATTGAAATGATGGATCATATCATTGCACAACTAGATAATAGTGATGAAAATGTAAGATATTGGCGAAAAGAAGTGACAGTAACAGAGGAATTTCAAAATTTATTCAACCATATATTGAAAATTGATGAAATGGTGCATGCAAATGAAGCGCGTATTGCGTATGAAGCAGACATGCGAAAACCTTTATATAGTAAACGCATTTATCAAAATTTAACATTAGACTCTATTGTTTTTAGAAATACATTGAGATATACAGCGATTATGATGATAGCGATATTTATTGCGTTAATGTTTGATTTTGAAAAAGCATACTGGATACCGTTATCTGCACATACAATATTACTAGGAACATCAACTATACATGCAATCGAGAGAGGTATGGCACGAGGTTTAGGTACTATTTTAGGTGTGTTAGTACTTTCAGTCATATTGTTGTTTTCAATACCAACACCTGTTGCAGTAATTTTAATGGGCATTGCAGCATTGTTTACTGAAGCATTGGTGGGAGCAAATTATGCGATTGCAGTAGTTTTTATTACAATACAAGTTATTTTAATGAATGGATTAGCATCACAGAATTTAACAATTAACATTGCGTTTCCAAGAGTTATTGACGTTGCAATAGGTATTGTGATTGCAATCATAGGTTTATTTGTCCTTGGACAACGTACCGCATCCGTATTGCTTCCTAATGTAATGGCTGAAGTTGTTCGTAAAGAAGCAACGCTCTTCCATTATTTGTTTTCTGAAAACCAA
Source organism: Staphylococcus sp. FSL W8-0056 (assembly GCF_037963075.1). Lineage (NCBI taxonomy): Bacteria > Bacillati > Bacillota > Bacilli > Caryophanales > Staphylococcaceae > Staphylococcus > Staphylococcus sp. FSL W8-0056. The sequence goes on along the minus strand of NZ_CP150142.1, from coordinate 2,259,477 downwards.
TATAAAGATAATGTGTATCAGAAAAACACGGCCATGAACCTATCTGTGAAATTAAATAACATGACGCAAGTTTATAATGCAGCTAATGGTGAATTATTTAGTGATAAGACATTGATTCAAAATTATTATCCTAGCTTATTCGCATTAGAAGAAATTAGCTTTATGTTAAATAGAGCCATGGCTAATGAAGATAGACTTACAATAAATGAACAATTAATGGGCGAGTATTTAGCAACATTTGAAAACATCGCTAAGCATTTAGAATTAAATACAGAATTAGAAATAAAGATATTACCAGATTTACCACAGTATAATTATATTCAATCAGCAATGATGAATATTCAACACAATGGTTTTCGTGAGAGAGACAAGAACGTTTAAAATAAAATATTTATCAGGTCAGACTAACGTTTGTCTGAAGTTATTATGACGGGAGTCTAAAAAATTGTGTTTAATATGTTTCATTTTATAATTATGGTGGTATATAACATGAATTATAACATATTGGAGGTTAAGGAAATGCCCTTTACAATGAAAGGTTACCCCGAAAAATGGAAAGAATTTGAAGTAATTAAACGGCAAAAAGCGATAGAAATTGCGAATGCAATGTTAAAAGAAGGATATCTTGAAAAAGATGTTGTTCCTATTGCGGCGAAAAAAGCGAAAGATTGGTATCGAGCGTTATCGAAAGAAGAAATCAAAGCATTAGAAGAAGAGAACTTCGTACAATTCCATACAGCAACAATGGAAAAAGCAGAGGTGGATAGTGAATATGCAACAACTGATAATGAAGAACATATTCAAGAACAATCAAATCAAGATAAATCGTACTTTGATAGCGAATCAATTGGCAACCAAAGTGGTGGCGTTCGACAAAGAGAACCGCTTATGGATGGTGCACATCCAAAAGTTGTGGAATCATTTAAAGACGTATAACATCTCTATCAATTAAGCACTTGTACCTATATAACGGTAACAGGTGTTTTTTTGCGTTAAATCATTTTAAAATTACTTCCTGTAATTGAAGGTTTTGATACATAATTCGGATTGTTTGAGTTTCTTTGTGCTGTTTCAGTATCAGCCCAAAGTTCGATAGTGTATTAGTATTATCTTAATAAAATGTTAGGTACAATAAAGATGATTATATATCGGAGGTTAGTATAAAAATGTATGTAGATCGAAAACCATCACTATATTTAGAGGATTTGCGACATGATTTTAAAAATAGTTTAAGTAAATTTGAAAATGGTGATGAAGCATTTGATACGTTATTAGGTTTCGTAGAGTTAGATCATATTTATTCGTCAGCACTAAAGGAAATAAGCACTAAACTGAGTATTTTAGATGACAATTTCAATCACATTTATAAACACAATCCTATACATCATATGGAGCGACGTGTGAAAGAAATGCGTAGTTTAATAGAAAAGCTTAATCGTAAAGGATTACAGATTAGTGCAGAAACTGCCAAAGAACACATACTGGATATTGCGGGAATTCGCGTAGTATGTAATTACTTAGATGATATTTATTTGATTGAAGAGATGTTGCTTAAACAAGAAGACGTACAATTGATAAAACGTAAAGATTATATTCAGCACCCTAAAGAAAATGGTTACCGCAGTTTACATATCGTTGTATCCATTCCAGTCTTTTTAGCAGAACGCGTTGAGGTATTGCCTGTTGAAATTCAAATTAGAACGATAGGTATGGATATGTGGGCAAGTTTAGAACATAAAATACGTTATAAAAACAATGCAGAGACGGAAAAGTATCGAGATTTACTGAAAGAATGTGCGACAGAGATTACTGAAGTTGAAGATAAATTACAACAAATTCATTCTGAAATAACAGAGTAGACGTTTAGTAGGAGTGTTGCTTAATTTGAGTGATTTTGTAAATCAACATGGTACGAAATCATAAAAATAAGACGCCAAGTATAATAAATTTCTTAAAAATATGGAAATTGTACTTGCTCGTGACGTCGGGTCATCAACTATGGTGATTGTAGGAGGTGGAATCTATGTCTAACTATTCGACTGGAGAACTCGCAAAATTATGCAATGTGACAACACGAACGATTCAATATTATGATCGCAAAGGTATTTTGAAACCACAAGGATTTACAGAAGGAAAGCGTCGTGTGTATACAGAACAACAGCGACAAACATTAGAGTTAATCTTATTGCTTAAAGATTTAGGTTGTGCGTTAAGCGATATAGATATGTTGCTAAAAGGTGAAGGTACTTTGAAGACACTCAATACCTTACTAACCATGAAACAACAAGAAATTAACCAACAAGTCAAACAGCAACAAGCGGTATTAAACAAAATTAAAAATGTTCAATATTACGTAAATGAAGCGTCGACGTCTCCAATCACACACTTAAAAGACATAGAGCATGTCATGAGTAAATCAGCTGAAATGAAAAGTATTCGTCGTAACATTTGGATTAGTGCTGGTATTATAGGAATAATTCAATATTCTAGCATTATGAGTTCAATCTTGATGAAAAACAAATGGCCGTTTTTAATTGCTTTACCATTTATGAATTGTTACGGCATTGGTGTTACTTTTTATTACCAACAAAAGGTTGCCTATTTATGTCCTAACTGCCAGCATATATTCTCACCATCTTTGTGGGCAGTTATCAAAGCGAAACATACAGCGACAACACGTCGATTCGAATGTCCGAACTGTCATGAAACGCATTATTGCATTGAAGTACCTAAAGCGCATATGAGTACAGAACAATTAGAAATATCCCACATACAACATAACAATTAAATCATTCGTGTGATAGTGATCATTCCCTTTAAATTTACATCGAAGAGGGGTGGTCACTATTTTAGTTCGCATAAAGAAAGCGCTTGCAAACACTTAAGAACTATATTAACATACTTGTATACAAGTATGTCATGTAATGAAGGAGTGCTTTGATGATGTATGGATATCCAGAGAAATGGTTGGAAGGTATGACAACTGGAGAAGGTATCGCGGCAGAATTACGCTTAGGTATTGTGAATGGTCACATAGCTGAAGGTACGTTACTCACTGAAAATCAAATGGCAAAGCAATTTAATGTGAGTCGTTCGCCAATTCGAGATGCATTTAAATTATTGCAACAAAATCAACTCATCCAATTAGAAAGAATGGGTGCACATGTGTTGCCGTTTGGGGAACAAGAAAAGAAAGAAATGTACGATTTGCGACTGATGCTAGAGTCATTTGCATTTTCAAGAGTTAAAAATCAAGAGAGACTACCTATCGTAAAAGAAATGAAGAAACAACTTGAAATGATGAAAGTGGCAGTAAAATTTGAAGATGCAGAATCATTTACGAAGCATGACTTTGAATTTCATGAAACATTAATCAAAGCATCTAACCACCAATATTTAAACTCATTTTGGAGTCATTTAAAACCAGTAATGATGGCACTCGTTTTAACATCCATGCGACAACGTATGCAACAGAACCCGCAAGATTTTGAACGCATACATCATAATCATCAAGTGTTTATTGATGCAGTGGAACAATACGACAGTCAAATTTTGAAGGAAGCGTTTCATTTAAATTTTGACGATGTTGGTAAAGATATTGAAGGATTTTGGTTGAATTAAAATGAAAGAAAGAAGGATTTATCATGAAATATATGATTGGTGTCGACATTGGAACGACGAGTACCAAGTCAGTCTTATATGATGAAAATGGAGCTTTTATCATGAAACATCAAATCGGCTATGATTTACACACACCAAACGTTGATGTCTCAGAAGAAAACCCAGATGAATTATTTGATGCGGTATTAATGACAATTAAATACATAATGAGGGAATCGAAAGTTAATCAAGATGATATTAAATTTGTGTCATTTAGTGCGCAAATGCATAGCTTGATTGCGATGGATCAGCAACATCAAAGATTAACAAATAATATTACTTGGGCAGATAACCGCGCTGCAAAATATGCAACAGTAATAAATGAAGTGCATGATGGCAATGCGATTTATCAGCGAACAGGTACGCCTATTCATCCTATGTCGCCTTTAGTGAAAATTTTTTGGATGAAACATGAATGGCAAGATGTATTTCAACGTACTGCTAAGTTTGCAGATATTAAAACATACATTTTCTATCATTTATTTGATACATATATCATTGATTATTCAATGGCTTCCGCAACAGGGATGTTTAATTTAGAAACATTAGATTGGGATGTTGGGGCATTAGAATTGCTTGGTATTTCCAAGGAAATGTTCCCGGAATTAGTGCCAACAACGTACGTAATGAAAGGCATGAAAGAACGTTATGCAACATTAATGGGGCTTAATGAAGATACACCGTTTGTTATTGGTGCGAGTGATGGGGTCCTTTCTAATTTGGGTGTCAATAGTGTTGGTAAAGGAGAAGTTGCTGTCACAATCGGTACATCTGGCGCGATTCGTACTGTGATAGATAAACCACGTACTGATTACAAAGGTAGAATATTTTGTTATGTCTTAACAGAGGACCACTACGTCATCGGAGGTCCTGTAAATAATGGTGGTGTCGTATTGAGATGGTTGCGCGACGAGTTGCTAGCGAGTGAAGTCGAAACTGCGAAACGTCTCGGTGTTGATCCTTATGATGTCTTAACTCAAATTGCAAAGCGTGTTAAACCAGGTGCAGATGGTTTAATATTCCATCCCTATTTAGCTGGAGAACGTGCGCCGCTTTGGAACGCAAATGCAAGAGGTTCATTCTTCGGTTTAACTTTATCTCATAAAAAAGAACATATGATTCGCGCTGCATTAGAAGGTGTTCTTTACAATTTGTATACCGTCTACCTTGCACTCATTGAAGTAATGAATGAAACGCCTAATATGATAAAAGCAACAGGTGGTTTTGCGAAAAGTGAAGTATGGCGTCAAATGATGTCAGATATATTTGACACAGAGTTAGTGGTTCCTGAAAGTTATGAAAGTTCATGCTTAGGTGCCTGCGTGCTTGGACTTAAAGCTGTAGGTGACATTGAAGATTTTTCAATCGTTTCATCGATGGTCGGTGCTACAAATAATCATACGCCGTTTGAAGAAAATGTCGCTGTTTACCAAGAGCTCGTATCCATTTTTATCAATTTAAGTCGTTCTTTAACAGAGAATTATGAACAAATTGCAGATTTTCAACGCCAACATATGGCTGAAAATAAAACACAATAAATACGTCACTCAAGCATCTTAGATAAAGTTGTTGTGCCATGACTACTATATATTATCTGGAATACGTGCGCGACGACGGTGTTACATTCTATTGAAAAGAGAAAGAGGGGAATGTCATGTTTAACGAAATATGGCCGTTAATCAGTGTTGTTTTAGGTATCGTTATTTTATTAGTATTAATTATTGGGTTTAAATTAAATACATTTATTTCATTAATTATCACATCGATGATTACAGCGTTAATGCTAGGTATACCATTGACTAAAATTATGGAGACGATTGAGAAAGGGATGGGCAGTACGCTCGGCCACATTGCACTAATATTCGGTTTAGGTGCCATACTTGGGAAATTACTTGCTGATGGTGGTGGTGCAACTCGAATTGCAGACACGTTGATTCAAAAATTTGGTCAAAAACATGTACAATGGGCAATGCTTGTTGCAGCATTTATTGTCGGTATTGCATTGTTCTTTGAAGTAGGTTTAGTCTTACTGATTCCATTAGTATTTACAGTAGCAAAACGCGCAAATGTTTCAGTGTTAAAACTAGGACTACCTATGGTAACAGCTTTATCTGTGACACATGGCTTTTTACCACCACATCCAGGACCGGTAGTCATCGCAAAAGAATTAAAGGCAAATGTTGGAGATGTATTACTGTACGGTATGATTATTGCCATTCCAGTTACACTCATTGCAGGACCTATATTTAACAAAGTTGCACAAAAAATGATTCCGTCTGCGTATACACGAGAAGGCGATATTTCAGCGTTAGGTGCACAAAAAGAATTTACGGATCAAGAGATGCCAGGATTTGGTATGAGTTTATTAACTGCAACATTACCAGTCATATTAATGTTAGTGTCTACGATAACGCAACTTGTAACTGGGCACGACAAACCTACAAATCTATTTGAATCTATCATTTATATGATAGGAACAGCAGGGACAGCCATGCTAATAGCAGTATTATTTGCAATCGTTACGATGGGATTAATGAGAAAACGTAAGATGAATCATATTATGGAATCAGTGACGAATGCGATTTATCCAATCGGAATGATGTTATTGATTATTGGCGGTGGCGGTACATTTAAACAAGTATTAATTGACGGTGGTGTCGGAAATACAATTGCTAAAATGTTTGAAGGTACAGAGATGTCTCCAATTTTACTAGCATGGATTGTTGCAGCTGTGCTACGTATCGCATTAGGTTCGGCTACAGTAGCTGCGATTTCAACTACAGGTATTGTCTTACCATTATTACAATCATCAGATGTAAATGTTGCATTAGTTGTACTTGCGATAGGTGCAGGTAGTGTGATTTTGTCTCATGTAAATGACGCAGGATTTTGGATGTTTAAAGAATATTTTGGTTTAACTGTAAAAGAAACATTCTTAACATGGTCATTATTAGAAACGATTATTTCCGTTTCAGGTATCATCTTCATTCTATTCATCAGCTTATTTGTTTAACTAAATATTAAGTAAACGTGTTTTTAGGTAATTGCAATATATTGCCTTGAAACACGTTTATTTTTATGCAGAAAATCGTCTGAAATAGTCAGAATCCGAACGATATAAAAAGTATATTGGGGATTTTAGTGTAATGAAAGGCGTTTCAAGACATGTTTTTGTGCGTATTGTACAGGCGATAATTATGAAACACTTAGTATATTGTTTTAAATTAGATAATGATGAATTTAATTTGAAAAATAAGTATAAAAAATACAAGCCTTGTGTGACAAGGGTTTATGATGACTTGAATACAATTTATAGGTATATTTCAAATAATAAAATTATCAATTAACATAAAATTAATGACAATCTTAACTTTTCATTAACTCGCTTTTTTGTATTGCTTTTAAAAACCGAACAATATAGACTTGCATTTATTAAGTTTAAAAAAATTAATGAATTTTGCATTTAAAGGGAGATATTATAGTGAAAAACAATCTTAGGTACGGCATTAGAAAACATAAATTGGGAGCAGCATCAGTATTCTTAGGAACAATGATCGTTGTTGGGATGGGACAAGATAAAGAAGCTGCAGCATCAGAACAAAAGACAACTACAGTAGAAGAAAATGGGAATTCAGCTACTGATAATAAAACAAGTGAAACACAAACAACTGCTACTAACGTTAATCATATAGAAGAAACTCAATCATATAACGCAACAGTAACAGAACAACCGTCAAACGCAACACAAGTAACAACTGAAGAAGCACCAAAAGCAGTACAAGCACCACAAACTGCACAACCAGCAAATGTAGAAACAGTTAAAGAAGAAGAGAAACCTCAAGTTAAGGAAACGACACAACCTCAAGACAATAGCGGAAATCAAAGACAAGTAGATTTAACACCTAAAAAGGTTACACAAAATCAAGGGACAGAAACACAAGTTGAAGTGGCACAGCCAAGAACGGCATCAGAAAGTAAGCCACGTGTGACAAGATCAGCAGATGTAGCGGAAGCTAAGGAAGCTAGTGACGTTTCAGAAGTTAAAGGCACAGATGTTACAAGTAAAGTTACAGTAGAAAGTGGTTCTATTGAGGCACCTCAAGGAAATAAAGTAGAGCCACATGCTGGTCAACGTGTCGTATTGAAATACAAATTGAAATTCGCAGATGGATTAAAAAGAGGAGATTATTTTGATTTTACATTATCAAATAATGTAAATACTTATGGGGTTTCAACAGCTAGAAAGGTACCAGAGATTAAAAATGGCTCAGTTGTAATGGCTACAGGTGAGATCTTAGGGAATGGTAACATAAGATATACATTTACTAACGAAATTGAACACAAGGTAGAGGTAACAGCTAATTTAGAAATCAACTTATTTATTGACCCTAAAACTGTACAAAGCAATGGAGAACAAAAGATTACTTCTAAATTAAATGGTGAAGAAACAGAAAAAACAATACCAGTTGTTTATAATCCAGGTGTTAGCAATAGTTATACAAATGTAAATGGATCAATTGAAACATTTAATAAAGAATCTAATAAATTTACACATATAGCTTATATTAAGCCAATGAATGGAAACCAGTCAAACACTGTATCAGTAACAGGGACGTTGACTGAAGGTAGTAATTTAGCTGGTGGACAACCTACTGTTAAAGTATATGAATATCTAGGGAAAAAAGATGAATTGCCACAAAGTGTTTATGCAAATACATCAGATACTAACAAATTCAAAGATGTAACAAAGGAAATGAATGGAAAATTGAGTGTGCAAGACAATGGTAGTTACTCATTGAATTTAGATAAGTTGGATAAAACGTATGTCATTCATTATACAGGTGAATATTTGCAAGGGTCAGATCAGGTTAATTTTAGAACTGAATTATATGGGTATCCAGAACGAGCATATAAATCTTACTATGTTTATGGGGGATATCGTTTAACTTGGGATAATGGTTTAGTTTTATATAGCAATAAAGCTGACGGCAATGGTAAAAATGGACAAATTATTCAAGATAATGATTTTGAATATAAAGAAGATACTGCAAAAGGAACTATGAGCGGGCAGTACGATGCCAAGCAAATTATTGAAACAGAAGAAAATCAAGACAATACACCGCTTGACATTGATTACCACACAGCTATAGATGGTGAGGGTGGTTATGTTGATGGGTATATTGAAACAATAGAAGAAACGGATTCATCAGCTATTGATATCGATTACCATACTGCTGTGGATAGTGAAGCGGGTCACGTTGGAGGATACACTGAGTCCTCTGAGGAATCAAATCCAATTGACTTTGAAGAATCGACACATGAAAATTCAAAACATCACGCTGATGTTGTTGAATATGAAGAGGATACAAATCCAGGTGGTGGCCAAGTAACAACTGAGTCTAACTTAGTTGAATTTGACGAAGAGTCTACAAAAGGTATTGTAACTGGCGCAGTGAGCGACCATACAACAATTGAAGATACGAAAGAATATACGACTGAAAGTAATCTGATTGAACTAGTAGATGAACTACCTGAAGAACATGGTCAAGCACAAGGACCAATCGAGGAAATTACTGAAAACAATCATCATATTTCTCATTCTGGTTTAGGAACTGAAAATGGTCACGGTAATTATGGCGTGATTGAAGAAATCGAAGAAAATAGCCACGTTGATATTAAGAGTGAATTAGGTTACGAAGGTGGCCAAAATAGCGGTAACCAGTCATTCGAGGAAGACACAGAAGAAGACAAACCTAAATATGAACAAGGTGGCAATATCGTAGATATCGATTTCGACAGTGTACCTCAAATTCATGGTCAAAATAAAGGTGACCAGTCATTCGAAGAAGATACAGAGAAAGACAAGCCTAAATATGAACATGGCGGTAATATCATTGATATCGACTTCGACAGTGTGCCACAAATTCATGGATTCAATAAGCATAATGAAATTATTGAAGAAGATACAAACAAAGATAAACCTAATTATCAATTCGGTGGACACAATAGTGTTGACTTTGAAGAAGATACACTTCCAAAAGTAAGCGGCCAAAATGAAGGTCAACAAACGATTGAAGAAGATACAACGCCGCCAACGCCACCGACACCAGAAGTACCGAGTGAGCCGGAAACACCAATGCCACCGACACCAGAAGTACCGAGTGAGCCGGAAACACCAACGCCACCAACACCAGAGGTACCAAGTGAGCCGGAAACACCAACACCACCGACTCCGGAAGTACCAAGTGAGCCGGAAACACCAACACCACCGACACCAGAAGTGCCGAGTGAGCCAGAAACACCAACACCGCCAACACCAGAGGTACCAGCTGAACCTGGTAAACCAGTACCACCCGCAAAAGAAGAACCTAAAAAGCCTTCTAAACCAGTGGAACAAGGTAAAGTAGTAACACCTGTTATTGAAATCAATGAAAAGGTTAAAGCAGTGGCACCAACTAAAAAAGCACAATCTAAGAAATCTGAACTACCTGAAACAGGTGGAGAAGAATCAACAAACAAAGGTATGTTGTTCGGCGGATTATTCAGCATTCTAGGTTTAGCATTATTACGCAGAAATAAAAAGAATAACAAAGCATAATTAAACAAAAATTGACGGGTTTATTTCATAAATTATATGAAGTAAACCTGTTTTTTTAGATTAAATCAAATTTCTAATAGAAAATTAGAGTGTTTTCTGATTGCTGAAGCGCTTTATGTCTGATGATTGATTACAAAATGAGAGATAAAGTTAGAATTTAAAACTAGTTTGTTAGTACAAATTAGATTGAATCAATAAGACAAATTTGATAAATGCAATTATTAACTAGATGCAAATTTAGTTAAACTTAAAATGTCGTCTTGAAATACGGCTGTTTCTGTATAAATAATCATTAAAATAAAACAAAAACCGAACGATATAAAATTATAATGACGTTATTAATGCAATGAAAGGCATTTCAGTGACTTGTTAATGATGCATTGTACAGGCGATTATTATGTATGCTTTAGTATATTGCTTTAAATTAGATGAATTTGAATTTAATTTAAAAAATAAGTATAAAAAATACAAGCCTGTTATATCAAGGGATTCAAGAGTTTTGCATGCAATATATATGTGAGTTATAAATAATAAAAAACTCATTATACATAAAGTTAACAACAATCTTAACTTTTTATTAACTCGCTTTTTTTCATTGCTTTTAAAAACCGAACAATATAGAATTGCATTTATTGAGTTTTAAAAATAAATGAATTTTGCATTTAAGGGAGAATATTATAGTGAAAAGCAATCTTAGATACGGCATAAGAAAACACAAATTGGGAGCGGCCTCAGTATTCTTAGGAACAATGATCGTTGTTGGAATGGGACAAGAAAAAGAAGCTGCAGCATCGGAACAAAACAATACTACAGTAGAGGAAAGTGGGAGTTCAGCTACTGAAAGTAAAGCAAGCGAAACACAAACAACTACAAATAACGTTAATACAATAGATGAAACACAATCATACAGCGCGACATCAACTGAGCAACCATCAAAATCAACTCAAGTAACAACAGAAGAAGCACCAACAACTGTGCAAGCACCAAAAGTAGAAACCGAAATGAAATCACAAGAAGATTTACCATCAGAAAAAGTTGCTGATAAGGAAACTACAGGAACTCAAGTTGACATAGCTCAACCAAGTAACGTCTCAGAAATTAAACCAAGAATGAAAAGATCAGCTGACGTTACAGCAGTTTCAGAGAAAGAAGTAGCGGAAGAAGCTAAAGCGACAGGTACAGATGTAACAAATAAAGTGGAAGTTACTGAAAGCTCTTTAGAAGGACATAATAAAGATTCGAATATTGTTAATCCGCATAATGCTCAAAGAGTAACTTTAAAATACAAATGGAAATTTGGAGAAGGAATTAAGGCAGGAGATTATTTTGATTTCACATTAAGTGATAATGTTGAAACACATGGTATATCAACACTGCGTAAAGTTCCGGAGATAAAAAGTTCAACAGAAGATAAAGTTATGGCAAATGGTCAAGTTATAAATGAACGTACAATTCGCTATACATTTACTGATTATATAAATAACAAAAAAGATTTAACTGCTGAATTAAACTTAAACCTATTCATTGACCCAACAACAGTGACAAAGCAAGGGAGTCAAAAAGTTGAAGTAACACTAGGTCAAAATAAAGTCTCAAAAGAATTTGATATCAAATATTTAGACGGCGTTAAAGATAGAATGGGTGTTACTGTTAATGGTCGTATTGATACTTTGAATAAAGAAGAGGGTAAATTTAGCCATTTTGCATATGTGAAGCCTAACAACCAGTCGTTAACTTCTGTCACAGTAACTGGTCAAGTAACATCTGGATATAAACAAAGTGCTAATAATCCAACAGTCAAAGTATATAAACACATTGGTTCAGATGAATTAGCTGAAAGTGTTTATGCAAAGCTTGATGATACCAGTAAATTTGAAGATGTGACTGAAAAAGTAAATCTATCTTACACAAGTAATGGTGGGTACACATTGAACCTTGGCGATTTAGATAATTCGAAAGACTATGTAATTAAATATGAAGGTGAATATGATCAAAATGCTAAGGATCTAAATTTCCGAACACATCTTTCAGGATATCATAAATACTACCCATACTATCCTTATTACCCGTATTATCCAGTTCAATTAACTTGGAACAACGGTGTTGCATTTTACTCTAATAATGCTAAAGGCGATGGTAAAGATAAACCAAATGATCCTATCATTGAGAAGAGTGAACCAATTGATTTAGACATTAAATCAGAGCCACCAGTGGAGAAGCATGAATTGACTGGTACAATCGAAGAAAGTAACGATTCTAAGCCAATTGATTTTGAATATCATACAGCTGTTGAAGGTGCAGAAGGTCATGCAGAAGGTATTATTGAAACTGAAGAAGATTCTATTCATGTGGATTTTGAAGAATCTACACATGAAAATTCAAAACATCACGCTGATGTTGTTGAATATGAAGAGGATACAAACCCAGGTGGTGGCCAAGTAACAACTGAGTCTAACTTAGTTGAATTTGACGAAGAGTCTACAAAAGGTATTGTAACTGGCGCAGTGAGCGACCATACAACAGTTGAAGATACGAAAGAATATACAACTGAAAGTAATCTGATTGAATTAGTGGATGAATTACCTGAAGAACATGGTCAAGCACAAGGGCCAATCGAGGAAATTACTGAAAACAATCATCATATTTCTCATTCTGGTTTAGGAACTGAAAATGGTCACGGTAATTATGGCGTGATTGATGAAATCGAAGAAAATAGCCACGTTGATATTAAGAGTGAATTAGGTTATGAAGGTGGCCAAAATAGCGGTAATCAGTCATTCGAGGAAGACACAGAAGAAGATAAACCTAAATATGAACAAGGTGGTAATATCGTAGATATCGATTTCGACAGTGTACCTCAAATTCATGGTCAAAATAATGGTAACCAGTCATTCGAGGAAGACACAGAAGAAGACAAGCCTAAGTATGAACAAGGTGGTAACATCATTGATATCGACTTCGACAGTGTGCCACAAATTCATGGATTCAATAAGCATAATGAAATTATTGAAGAAGATACAAACAAAGATAAACCTAATTATCAATTTGGTGGACACAACAGTGTTGATTTTGAAGAAGATACACTTCCAAAAGTAAGTGGTCAAAATGAAGGTCAACAAACGATTGAAGAAGATACAACGCCGCCAACACCGCCAACACCAGAGGTACCAAGTGAGCCGGAAACACCAACACCACCAACACCAGAAGTACCGAGTGAGCCAGGCGAACCAACGCCACCAAAACCGGAAGTACCAAGTGAGCCGGAAACACCAGTACCACCAACACCAGAGGTACCATCTGAACCTGGTAAACCAGTACCACCTGCTAAAGAAGAACCTAAAAAACCTTCTAAACCAGTGGAACAAGGTAAGGTAGTAACACCTGTTATTGAAATCAATGAAAAGGTTAAAGCAGTGGCACCAACTAAACAAAAACAATCTAAGAAATCTGAACTACCTGAAACAGGTGGAGAAGAATCAACAAACAAAGGTATGTTGTTCGGCGGATTATTCAGCATTCTAGGTTTAGTATTATTACGCAGAAATAAAAAGAATAACAAAGCATAATTAAACAAAAATTGACGGGTTTATTTCATAAATTATATGAAGTAAACCTGTTTTTTTAAAATTAAATCAAATTTCCCAAGAAATAATTACATACTCAATGACACTATGAAGGCGTTCTAATTAGTGTTAAAATGACGTTGATACATAGATTTAATACTTAGGAAAAGGAGCACATTAACTTTGAAAAAAATAAAAAAGGCAATCATTCCCGCTGCTGGTTTAGGGACTAGATTTTTACCAGCAACTAAAGCGATGCCAAAGGAAATGCTTCCTATCTTAGATAAACCCACAATACAATATATCGTTGAAGAAGCTGCAAGAGCTGGAATTGAAGATATTATTATAGTGACAGGTCGCCACAAACGCGCGATTGAAGATCATTTTGATAGTCAAAAAGAATTAGAAATGGTGTTAAAAGAAAAAGGTAAATCTGAATTACTAGAAAAAGTTCAATACTCGACAGAACTTGCGAATATTTTTTATGTAAGACAGAAAGAACAAAAAGGTTTAGGGCATGCGATTAGTTCTGCGCGTCAATTTATCGGCAATGAACCATTTGCGGTATTATTAGGTGACGATATTGTTGAATCTGAAGTGCCAGCAGTGAAACAGTTGATTGACGTTTATGAAGAAACGGGGCACTCAGTTATAGGTGTCCAAGAAGTTCCGGAAGCAGATACTCATCGTTATGGAATTATTGATCCATTAACTAAAAATGGACGTCAGTATGAAGTGAAAAAGTTTGTTGAAAAGCCAGCACAAGGTACGGCACCATCAAACCTAGCTATTATGGGCCGATATGTATTAACGCCTGAAATTTTCGATTATTTAAAAACGCAAAAAGAAGGCGCAGGTAACGAAATTCAGTTAACAGATGCGATTGAGCGTATGAACAATGATAATCAAGTGTATGCATATGACTTCGAAGGCGAACGTTATGACGTTGGAGAAAAATTAGGATTTGTCAAAACAACAATAGAATATGCGTTGAAAGATGACAGTATGCGAGAAGAATTAACACGATTTATTAAAGCATTAGGTTTATAATATTAAAAGCATGATACTCAATAAAATTGGAACACGAAATGGTGAACTAAATTGAATGAGTGTCATGCTTAATTTATGTGTTGTGATATATAGTAGGGTATTGAAATAATATAAAAACAAAAGAAAGTTAATTATGTATTTTTATTTATACTAAATTGAGAAGTATTATGATTGCTTATTTATTTTATCAAGAGGTAAATCTGTTTAAATTTAAAAGAAAAATTTTCTTGGTTTGAGAATCTTGGAAGTATCTGTGAATATGCTTTTAATAGTGTTATATTGTATTTTATTTATTTTGATTAACACAATCCTTTCATCTGCAAGGGATCGTTCTTTGATTAGCATACCTTTATTATTTAATCTATTAACTGACCTAACAATTTGAGGATACATAAATCTAATACTTTCAAACAAATCTTTTAAATTTAGTATCTCATTTTTTCGAGATGATATTACATATAAGATAGATAAATCAAGAAATGTTAAATTAAATCGATATTTTAAAAAATCTTTTGAGTACATAATGTTCATAAAAAGTATAAAAAATTCTTTGCTATATTTTGGAGCCCATTGATATTTTATGTAGTCTCTTTCCTTATTAAATCCTTTAATTATTTTATCTAACTCATTAATAACACAAGCAATCTTTTTACGTTGTATTGGAGTAACTGAAACAAAAATACGGCGTTCATCTGCTTCGTTTCTAGACTTATTTATAAATCCTTTTTTAGATAGTGACTTAATGTTCTTTACAACATCAGATTGTTTGTAAAGTATGTCACCAATGATTTCTTTTAGTGAAATACTGTGTTCATTTTTGTAATAAAAATATGCTAATATCAACAATTCTTTTAATGATAATTTATATTGTTGCTTTAACTCTTGAGTGAGAAAAAATATGTACGCTTCTACATTTATGAATTTATTGACCTTTTCGAAAGTTTGATAGTCCACCTTACATTCTCCTACTATTTTCTGATGTCCCAATACTTTATATTATTTAAAGTAATATAAAAGCAATCTCTTTTGAAGACATGTTAAACTAAATATTTTTATATATAATATATATAAAATATAAATAACTAAAAATAACGGAATAACAAATGACAAATTCATTTATTATCCAAAAACAAAAACAATTGAACAAAATCAAAATATAGTGTTATGATTCATTTGTGTTTATAGCTAGCACCACAAACTAAATATATTTGGAGTTATTACTAGTTAAAGACAAATATTATTTGACGTGACAATTAAAAGTAAGGGATGAAGACTTGATGAATGATTTGAAAAGCAAGAGCAATATTAAATTAATGAAAAGAGTATTAACTACATATGAGCTGCGTAAATATTTAAAAAAATATTTTTGTCTTACATTAGATAATTATTTAGTATTAGCATATTTAGATGTATTTAAAAATGATGAAGGTAAATATTTTATGAGAGACATTATAAGTTATATCGGTATAGACCAATCTAGAATTGTTAAAAGCGTAAAAGAATTATCAAAAAAGGGTTACTTGAATAAATGTAGAGACCCACATGATAGTAGAAATGTAATCATTGTTGTTTCTGTAAAACAACACAATTATATTAAAAATCTTTTGAGTGAAATAAATATTAATGAAACATAAAGTATGTTTCGAGATTTTAATATCTTGGTGCAGTTAAATGTATTTTTAAATGCGTTAAGGTATTTTTTATTTTAGAAATTCAATGCTATTGAGTTGATGGGTTTTTCCAACAGATAAGAATGAATTATTCATTGAAAACTAAAAATAATATTTTTAGTTGTAGATTGTTTTAAGTGTGTCAATATATAAAATAATTTTATAAAGATAAGTGTTATATTCCATTGTGCAACTCCTATTGTATTTGTAAAATTACATGTAAATTCACTGTAAGTAAAGTGGAAAATATGGAAAAAGGAGTATGCAAATGAGAGATAAGAAAGGACCGGTAAATAAAAGAGTAGATTTTCTATCAAATAAATTGAATAAATATTCAATAAGAAAATTTACAGTTGGAACAGCATCTATTTTAATTGGCTCACTAATGTATTTGGGAACTCAACAAGAAGCAGAAGCAGCTGAAAACAATATTGAGAATCCAACTACATTAAAAGATAATGTCCAATCAAAAGAAGTGAAGATTGAAGAAGTAACAAACAAAGACACTGCACCACAAGGTGTAGAAGCTAAATCTGAAGTAACTTCAAACAAAGACACAATCGAACATGAAGCATCAGTAAAAGCTGAAGATATATCAAAAAAGGAGGATACACCAAAAGAAGTAGCTAATGTTGCTGAAGTTCAGCCGAAATCGTCAGTCACTCATAACGCAGAGGCACCTAAGGTTAGAAAAGCTCGTTCTGTTGATGAAGGCTCTTTTGATATTACAAGAGATTCTAAAAATGTAGTTGAATCTACCCCAATTACAATTCAAGGTAAAGAACATTTTGAAGGTTACGGAAGTGTTGATATACAAAAAAACCCAACAGATTTAGGGGTATCAGAGGTAACCAGGTTTAATGTTGGTAATGAAAGTAATGGTTTGATAGGAGCTTTACAATTAAAAAATAAAATAGATTTTAGTAAGGATTTCAATTTTAAAGTTAGAGTGGCAAATAACCATCAATCAAATACCACAGGTGCTGATGGTTGGGGGTTCTTATTTAGTAAAGGAAATGCAGAAGAATATTTAACTAATGGTGGAATCCTTGGGGATAAAGGTCTGGTAAATTCAGGCGGATTTAAAATTGATACTGGATACATTTATACAAGTTCCATGGACAAAACTGAAAAGCAAGCTGGACAAGGTTATAGAGGATACGGAGCTTTTGTGAAAAATGACAGTTCTGGTAATTCACAAATGGTTGGAGAAAATATTGATAAATCAAAAACTAATTTTTTAAACTATGCGGACAATTCAACTAATACATCAGATGGAAAGTTTCATGGGCAACGTTTAAATGATGTCATCTTAACTTATGTTGCTTCAACTGGTAAAATGAGAGCAGAATATGCTGGTAAAACTTGGGAGACTTCAATAACAGATTTAGGTTTATCTAAAAATCAGGCATATAATTTCTTAATTACATCTAGTCAAAGATGGGGCCTTAATCAAGGGATAAATGCAAATGGCTGGATGAGAACTGACTTGAAAGGTTCAGAGTTTACTTTTACACCAGAAGCGCCAAAAACAATAACAGAATTAGAAAAAAAAGTTGAAGAGATTCCATTCAAGAAAGAACGTAAATTTAATCCGGATTTAGCACCAGGGACAGAAAAAGTAACAAGAGAAGGACAAAAAGGTGAGAAGACAATAACAACACCAACACTAAAAAATCCATTAACTGGAGAAATTATTAGTAAAGGTGAATCGAAAGAAGAGATCACAAAAGATCCGATTAATGAATTAACAGAATACGGACCAGAAACGATAGCACCAGGTCATCGAGACGAATTTGATCCGAAGTTACCAACAGGAGAGAAAGAAGAAGTTCCAGGTAAACCAGGAATTAAGAATCCAGAAACAGGAGACGTAGTTAGACCACCGGTCGATAGTGTAACAAAATATGGACCTGTAAAAGGAGACTCGATTGTAGAAAAAGAAGAAATTCCATTCGAGAAAGAACGTAAATTTAATCCTGATTTAGCACCAGGAACAGAAAAAGTAACAAGAGAAGGACAAAAAGGTGAGAAGACAATAACGACACCAACACTAAAAAATCCATTAACTGGAGAAATTATTAGTAAAGGTGAATCGAAAGAAGAGATCACAAAAGATCCGATTAATGAATTAACAGAATACGGACCTGAAACAATAGCGCCAGGTCATCGAGACGAATTTGATCCGAAGTTACCAACAGGAGAGAAAGAAGAAGTTCCAGGTAAACCAGGAATTAAGAATCCAGAAACAGGAGACGTAGTTAGACCGCCGGTCGATAGCGTAACAAAATATGGACCTGTAAAAGGAGACTCGATTGTAGAAAAAGAAGAGATTCCATTCGAGAAAGAACGTAAATTTAATCCTGATTTAGCACCAGGGACAGAAAAAGTAACAAGAGAAGGACAAAAAGGTGAGAAGACAATAACGACACCGACACTAAAAAATCCATTAACTGGAGAAATTATTAGTAAAGGTGAATCGAAAGAAGAGATCACAAAAGATCCGATTAATGAATTAACAGAATACGGACCAGAAACGATAGCACCAGGTCATCGAGACGAATTTGATCCGAAGTTACCAACAGGAGAGAAAGAAGAAGTTCCAGGTAAACCAGGAATTAAGAATCCAGAAACAGGAGACGTAGTTAGACCACCGGTCGATAGTGTAACAAAATATGGACCTGTAAAAGGAGACTCGATTGTAGAAAAAGAAGAAATTCCATTCGAGAAAGAACGTAAATTTAATCCTGATTTAGCACCAGGAACAGAAAAAGTAACAAGAGAAGGACAAAAAGGTGAGGAGACAATAACGACACCAACACTAAAAAATCCATTAACTGGAGAAATTATTAGTAAAGGTGAATCGAAAGAAGAGATCACAAAAGATCCGATTAATGAATTAACAGAATACGGACCTGAAACAATAGCGCCAGGTCATCGAGACGAATTTGATCCGAAGTTACCAACAGGAGAGAAAGAAGAAGTTCCAGGTAAACCAGGAATTAAGAATCCAGAAACAGGAGACGTAGTTAGACCACCGGTCGATAGCGTAACAAAATATGGACCTGTAAAAGGAGACTCGATTGTAGAAAAAGAAGAGATTCCATTCAAGAAAGAACGTAAATTTAATCCGGATTTAGCACCAGGGACAGAAAAAGTAACAAGAGAAGGACAAAAAGGTGAGAAGACAATAACGACGCCAACACTAAAAAATCCATTAACTGGAGAAATTATTAGTAAAGGTGAATCGAAAGAAGAAATCACAAAAGATCCGATTAATGAATTAACAGAATACGGACCAGAAACGATAACACCAGGTCATCGAGACGAATTTGATCCGAAGTTACCAACAGGAGAGAAAGAGGAAGTTCCAGGTAAACCAGGAATTAAGAATCCAGAAACAGGAGATGTAGTTAGACCACCGGTCGATAGCGTAACAAAATATGGACCTGTAAAAGGAGACTCGATTGTAGAAAAAGAAGAAATTCCATTCGAGAAAGAACGTAAATTTAATCCTGATTTAGCACCAGGGACAGAAAAAGTAACAAGAGAAGGACAAAAAGGTGAGAAGACAATAACGACGCCAACACTAAAAAATCCATTAACTGGAGAAATTATTAGTAAAGGTGAATCGAAAGAAGAAATCACAAAAGATCCGATTAATGAATTAACAGAATTCGGTGGCGAGAAAATACCGCAAGGTCATAAAGATATCTTTGATCCAAACTTACCAACAGATCAAACGGAAAAAGTACCAGGTAAACCAGGAATCAAGAATCCAGACACAGGAAAAGTGATCGAAGAGCCAGTGGATGATGTGATTAAACACGGACCAAAAACGGGTACACCAGAAACAAAAACAGTAGAGATACCGTTTGAAACAAAACGTGAGTTTAATCCAAAATTACAACCTGGTGAAGAGCGAGTGAAACAAGAAGGACAACCAGGAAGTAAGACAATCACAACACCAATCACAGTGAACCCATTAACAGGTGAAAAAGTTGGCGAGGGTCAACCAACAGAAGAGATCACAAAACAACCAGTAGATAAGATTGTAGAGTTCGGTGGAGAGAAACCAAAAGATCCAAAAGGACCTGAAAACCCAGAGAAGCCGAGCAGACCAACTCATCCAAGTGGCCCAGTAAATCCTAACAATCCAGGATTATCGAAAGACAGAGCAAAACCAAATGGCCCAGTTCATTCAATGGATAAAAATGATAAAGTTAAAAAATCTAAAATTGCTAAAGAATCAGTAGCTAATCAAGAGAAAAAACGAGCAGAATTACCAAAAACAGGTTTAGAAAGCACGCAAAAAGGTTTGATCTTTAGTAGTATAATTGGAATTGCTGGATTAATGTTATTGGCTCGTAGAAGAAAGAATTAAAATAATTCATAATTTAAATAATAGTTGATTTGCATTCACTATATTTAGTTTGTTAAAAACAACCTAGAATATGATGAGAATGATATACACCCCAAAAGTTGGATTGAAACACCTAACTTTAAGGGGTGTATTTTTGTTATAAATTTGATTTTTTGATAATATTTTCATATTTAATATAATCATAATTAGTAGAATATAACCTCTGAGTAGTCATTTTGGGGGGTATGTATGGTGTTTCAAGTAGTATGTATATTTCGAAATAATTGATATTTAACTGACTTAATTTTATTAGAATTAATTGCGCTTTGGATAAAGAGAGTTTAGAAGAAGGTCTAAAAAAGGCTGGTGGATGCATTCAATTATTTTTATGAGAGGTGATAAATATGTTGTACTTAGAAGTTTTGAAAAATAGAAACTTTACATATTTATTGATTGGTAATTTCTTACGTCGGAGTTGCTTTGTGCTGTTTTCGTTACAAATAATTTGGTTTACTGTTGAATTGACAAACCAATCATCTTTAAAATTATCAATGATGGTTATGAGTCAAACACTTCCATTTATTATATTTGGTATTTTCGGTGGCGCATATTCTGATAAACATAATAAAAAGAAAATACTTTATCTATCTGATCTTATACTAAGTTTGATTATAATAATTATTCCTTTACTTGCAATAACATCAAATTTAAATTATCTGACGCTTCTAACCATATCTACAGCTATCACCATTATTAACTGCTATACGGATCCTGCGTTTAGGGCAATTCTTCCTGAAATTATTGATGAGGAGCATTTAGCAACAAGTAATGCGTTAATCGATAGTTTGCAAAGAGGCTCAAATATTATTTTACCTGCTTTAATTGGTGTCATTGTAATACTAGTTGGTAATGTTGGCGTCTTTTTTATTTGCAGTATATTGCTATTTTTAGGATTTATTTTTAATGCACTTTTAAAATATACAAATAACAACATGATTGATAGACACTCAAAAGAAGATTTTTCTGAAACTTGGGAATTCTTGAAACAATCTAAAGAAATTCCATTTATCATAATCATCCAATTTGCCTGCATATTGATTAATACTGGCCTTTGGCGTGTTGCATTACCATTGTTTATTTCCAATATATTAAAAGAGGGCATTGGTGTATATGGACTAGCTACATCATGTTTAGGTATAGCATCTTTATTAATGTCATTGATTATGGGTTTACTATCAGAAAAACGATTAATCTTTAAATTTAGTATTGGTGTTTTAGTTTGGGGGATTGGCTTATCGATAATTAATGTGTTTCCAAGTGTGGCGATACTATATATAGGTGCAACATTAGTGGGACTTGGACAATCTATAGAGGGACTAACAAGATCAGTTGCCATTCAAATAAAAACGCCAAATCATTTGATGGGGAAAGTATTTAGTATCTCATCTACATCGAATTACGCAGCGGATACATTATCTTAGGACTGATAAGTTTAATTATACCTTTACTAAGCTTAAGTAATATATTTATATCAGGAGGTGCAATTATTTCAATGCTTAGCTTAGCTGGGTTAAAGTTTGTTAAGAAGTCTATGCAAACAAAATAGAATTTTAATCAATGCTATTAAGGTGGGAATTGAAATGAAATATAAAATTAGTTTGGCTTATAATTTAGCAATTATAATAGGGTCGCTAATTATATTATGTATACTAATATCTAGAGGTTATGATATATATGTAATCTTGATTCCAATTTTGACTATTTTAGCTAGTTTAATCAATTTAATTTGTGATATTAAAAAGCATAAATGATTCTATATTAATGCAACTTTGTATTCGTACAAGGTTGTATTTTTTTCGCAAACAATTACTTAATGACAGCGCATCAATAAATCTAACCAACACACTATCGCAAACATTTATGGATATTTTGTGATTTTATAAAAGCAAACGTAGAATAATGCGATAAGTAATAATGCTATCGTTAAAAATAAGAATGACAATGCAATAAAATCATATTCAAAGCATAGAATTGAAGACATTAAAAATACTGCACTCAAACTGATACATAGCGTAAATATATATGCAATTTGGTTCTTGTGTTTATCTGCAATGGTCGTTTGATTTATATAAGAAATTAGTGTGAAATCTTTAGTTATTGCGACATAAATGCCTAATATAACCATACTTATGCAGAATACGATACTAAATACGATGTTGACGGTCATTGTTGCACCTTCCTGATAGAATATAATGTACTGTCTTTTAGTAATGAATGCGTATCTTATATATGTATGTTTCTAAAAAACAGTACGTTTTTATCAATTTTTAATTTATTAGTTGAATGAATGGGGTTATGAAAAAGGAAGTTTTAATCTTTTGTCATGAAATAAATGGGATGAATATCACGACTAGAAGTAATGTTACGAACAGGAGCGTATAAATCTAGAGACGCTAAATTCGACATAGTATGTTGCTCAATTATGGCTGATGATGAGTTTAAAGTATGTGCGTTGGAACTGTCGGATTTTTGTTCATAATGTTTTGCATATTGTGCCATGATGAATAGTGTAAAAATAAATAAAACAATAAGAGATATAATGCCCATAATCAAAAGTATTTGTTTAGAGCCTTTCATTATTTCACATCCTTTCTAAAATATATTTGTAACTAAATTTAAAATAGTTATTTTTGTAATTCTAAACCTTTTTCATCGCGAAAACAATTAAATAGGTCGCGGTATTAATTATTATATTATTACCGCTTAATATGAAAAATACATGAAAATTAATTTTCTAATATACTTTTGAAAAATTATTACAAATTAGCCCCTTCAAAACGCGAAAACATAAGGATTCTAGTTTCAAAAGGGCTGATAAGTATAAAATGAAATGTAATATTTCGATGTATAAAATTTTTAATTAGCTAAAAATCATCGCATTAATTTTTTGAGCTACATCATCAAAATCCGGACATTTTAACGACACATATAATTTAATTTTAGGTTCAGTACCAGAAGGACGTAAAGCGATAAATCCTTCGTCAAATAAGACACGAATAACATTTGATTTAGAAGAATTAATCTGTGACGTTGTATCTTTATCCAAATGATAAACCTCGCTAGTTAAATAATCTTCAATTGCTTTCACTTTCAGTCCTTGAATCTCTTGCGGTGGATTTGAACGGAAATGTGTCATAATTGATTCAATTTTTTTCTTACCTTCTAATCCTTCTAGCGTATGCGAGAATAATGTATCCTCATGTCTACCAACAGTTTGATAAATCTGTTCTAATTCATCTTTCAATGTTTTGCCATATAATTTTAACTCAGAAGCGTATTTTATAATGAGTGGCACAATTTGTACGGCATCTTTATCACGTACAAAAGGCTCTGATAGAAAACCGTAACTCTCTTCAAATGCGAAAATCATATTTTGATGATCATCCAGTTGTCTTATTTCCTGAGCAATAAATTTAAAGCCCGTCAGTACCTCTTTGTATTTAACATTATTATAGCGTGCTAATGACTTTGTTAACTCACTACTTACAATAGATTGAATCATTAAGCGGTGACGTAATTGAGACGTTTGTTGAATACGATAATTAAGTAACAGCGCACCAATTTGGTTGCCATTAAAATATGTGATATGACCATGTGCATCACGTTCAGCAATACCAAGTCGATCTGCATCTGGGTCAGTTGATATTAATAAGTCTGCATGACTTTTATTTGCAAGTTCGACTGCTTGATCAAAAGCGCGATGATCTTCAGGATTAGCACTTTGAACTGAACTAAAATTCGGATCAGGTTTACATTGTGCATCTACAAGATTAAATTGATTGAAATTCAAAGATTTTAATAACTCAGGTACAATTGGAACACTTGTACCATGCAAACTAGTGAACACAACTTGTAAATCAGATTTAGGAATATAGCCAATCATATTTTGAATGTGTTTCATATAGTCATCAGTTACAGATTTCGGAAAAGGTTTGATATAAGATGTATTTTGTTTTGAAATAGGTATATCAATCTGTAATGGATCGCCAACTTCTTCGATATAACGACTTGCAAGCTCAGATGCATCAGTCGATAATTGCGCGCCATCAGAACCATATACTTTAATGCCGTTATAGTCTTTCGGATTATGACTTGCTGTAATCATAATGCCGGCAGTAGTATTAAGATTGCGAACCGCGAACGATAATTCCGGTGTCGTTTTATATGTATCAGGTAAATAAACTGTTATTTGATGGTTTGCTAATACATTAGCAATAATTTGGGCGAATTCAGTTGAAAGATGTCTAATATCATAATGAATGACTATTGTTGGACTGTTTGTTTGGGCATTTAAATAACGCGCTAAACCTAATGCCAATTTTTCAATAGTAAACTTATTAAGTCGACCTTCACCAAGACCGAATTTTCCGCGTATACCCGCAGTACCAAATGTTAATTTACTTTCAAAACCTTCTCGCTGTTCAATGTCAGATTGCTGCTCATAAAAATGTTTAACTAAACTATCATTAGCTCTTTCTATCCATAATTCTTTATCCATTGTTGCTAAACATCCTTTCAAAATCTCAGTTAGACTTAATAAAACATGAAAACTAAAGCCCTTACATTTATGTAATGAATTATAAAGAAATACGCCCCAAAAGTAAAAAAACACAGCCCCAAGACAATACTTTTCACAAGTATTATATAATAGATGTGTATGAAAATGCATGGAGTAGATGTAAGAGTGATATATCATGCAGGAAATTGTAAAATATTAATTTTTAATATTGATTTATATATAGTTTTGTAATTTTTGATAGAATAACAATTAAGATGATTTTAAATTGAAGGGTGAGTCTTATGAAAAAAGTAATCAATGTAGTAGGAGCTATTATTTTTTCTGATAACAAAATTCTTTGTGCACAGAGAAGTGAAGAAATGAGTCTACCTTTAATGTGGGAATTTCCTGGCGGTAAGATTGAAAAGAATGAAACTGAAAAAGAAGCTTTGATTAGAGAAATTAGAGAAGAAATGAAATGTGATCTAATTGTTGGAGACAAAGTCATAACTACAGAACATGAATATGATTTTGGCATTGTTAAGTTAACAACATACAAATGTACTTTAAACAAAGAGTTACCAACTTTAACTGAACATAAGAGTATTGAATGGTTGTCAATAAACGAACTTGATAAATTAAATTGGGCCCCAGCGGATATACCAGCCGTTAATAAAATTATGACTGAGGGATAATATGAGTAGATTACTAAATGATTTCAATCAATCTTTAAAAAAAGGTTTTATAGACAAAGATATTTCTCATAAAGGGAATTATACACCGAAGCTTTTAGTAAATAATAAAAATGAAAAAGTCCTTTCAACAATTATAGATGAACTTCAAAAATGTGAAACGTTCTATTTTTCTGTAGCTTTTATAACAGAAAGCGGATTAGCCAGCTTAAAGGCTCAACTATTAGATTTAAGCAATAAGGGTGTTAAAGGGAAAATATTAACATCTAATTACTTAGGATTTAATAGTCCTAAAATGTATGGAGAATTACTTAAATTAAAAAATGTAGAGGTAAGATTAACTGATATTGCTGGATTCCATGCCAAAGGATATATTTTTGAACATAAGGATTATAGTTCTATGGTAATAGGAAGCTCTAATTTAACATCTAATGCGTTAAAGGTTAATTATGAGCATAATGTTTTACTGTCTACTATGAAAAATGGTGATTTAGTTGATAGTGTAAAAAATGAATTTGAATTGTTATGGCAAAAGAGTACCCCACTGACTGAGCAATGGATTAATTCATATAAAGAATCATTTGAGTACCGTTCCTTAGAAAAATTAGCGGAGGTTGAACAAACTCAAATGCTGCTAGCTGATAAGGTGAAAAAATCAGTGGAAATTGTACCCAATTTAATGCAAGCAGAAGCATTAAGGTCATTAAAAGCTATTAGGGATAAAACCAAAGATAAGGCGTTAATAATATCTGCAACTGGTACAGGTAAAACGATTTTATGTGCATTAGATGTTAGAGAAGTAAACCCTAATAAATTTTTATTTATTGTTCATAATGAGGGGATTTTAAATAGAGCTAAGGAAGAATTTAAAAAAGTATTACCTATAAAAAATGATAGTGATTTTGGATTGTTGACAGGAAAACATAGAGATGTCGATGCCAAATATTTATTTGCAACCATTCAAACATTATCTAGAGATGATAATTTTAAGCAATTTGATGAAAATGAATTTGATTATATTGTTTTTGATGAAGCACATCGTTCTGCTGCATCTACTTATCAACGAGTATTTAACTACTTCAAACCTAAGTTCATGCTGGGAATGACTGCTACACCAGAAAGATCAGATGAATTAAGTATATTTGAACTGTTTGATTATAATATTGCATATGAAATAAGGTTACAAGCAGCGTTAGAAAGTGATATTTTATGTCCATTTCATTATTTTGGTGTGACTGATTATGTACATCAAGGTATTAAAGAAGATGATGTAACTAAACTGAGATATTTAACTTCTGATGAAAGAGTTAATTATATTATTCAAAAGACAGATTACTATGGATATTCAGGTGAAATTTTACAAGGATTAATTTTTGTGAGTAGCAAAAAAGAAGCTTATGATTTAGCGGATAAACTAAGTTCAAAAGGGATTAAAAGTGTTGCTTTAACAGGAGATGATAGTGTTAATTATCGCCAAATTGTAATAGAAAAATTAAAAGAAGGTAAGATTAACTATATTATAACTGTAGATCTTTTTAACGAAGGTATTGATATTCCAGAAGTCAATCAAGTTGTAATGTTGAGACCAACAGAGTCTAGTATTATATTCATTCAGCAACTTGGTAGAGGATTAAGAAAAAGTGCAAATAAAGAGTATGTTACTGTAATTGATTTTATTGGTAATTATAAGACCAATTATTTAATTCCGATTGCGCTTTCTGGGGATCAATCGCAAAATAAAGATAATTATAAGAAGTTTTTAACGAATAACGATTCGATTAATGGAGTATCTACAATTAATTTTGAAGAAGTTGCTAAAAAACAGATTTACAATTCATTGGATGCAGTATCATTGAATCAAAATAAATTAATATTAAAAGCTTATGAAGAAGTTGAAAATAGATTGGGACACATGCCGTTACTAATGGATTTTATACAACAACATTCTATAGATCCAAGCGTTATATTTTCTAAATTTAGTAATTATTACGAATTTTTATTAAGGTATAAAAAAATAGATGCTTTATTGACGGAAAATGAATCTAAAAATCTGGTTTTCTTTTCAAGACAAATAGCACCTGGATTGAAAAGAATCGATAGTTTAGTTTTAGAAGAACTTTTAAAAAATGAATTAACATATGATGAATTAAAAAATAAAATGTTGAACGAAGTTAAGGATATAACAGAAGATGATATAGATACTTCATTAAGAATTTTAGATTTTTCATTTTACAACGCAGGAATTGAAAAAATCTATGGAAGTCCCATTATAGAATGTAATGAAAGAATGATAAGACTAAGCGATGCATTTACTAATGCTCTAAGTAATCAAACATTTAAAATATTTTTAGAAGATCTTATTGAATTATCAAAGTATAACAATGAAAAATACCAAAAAGGTAAAAATGGACTGATTTTATATAATAAATATTCAAGAGAAGATTTTAGCAAAATATTTAATTGGAATAAAAATGGTTCGTCTGTAATCATGGGATACATGATAAGAAGCCAAGAAATGCCAATATTTATCACTTATGATAAGCATGAGGATATAAGTGATAGTACAAAATATGAAGATGAATTTTTAAGTCAAGATGAATTAAAATGGTTTACTAAATCTAATAGAACGCTAAAATCAAAAGAAGTTCAGAAAATTTTGTCCCATAGAGCAAAAGGAATTAAAATGTATATTTTTGTACAGAAAAAAGATGATGATGGTATATATTTTTATTATTTAGGAACTGCTGGATATATAGAAGGTTCAGAGAAGCAAGATAAAATGCCGAATGGTTCAAACGTAGTAACGATGGATTTAGCACTCGATAAAGCTGTAAGAGATGATATATATCGCTATATAACAAATTAATGTAAACCGAAAAATGAATGTTAGTAAAGATGTATTTAAACATCAATTGTAATAAGTAAAGACATTGAAGTTTCAGTGTTATTATTTTAAATATAAGCGCAATTTATCTTAATTAATTAGTTGGTTAGGCCAATAAAAATTATAAAGATATTTGCGCTTTTTAAATAATTTGTGATGTTGATATGTGAAAAATACAACTAACAATTAAAATCCACGAGGATTTAATCATAAAATTTCCTCTAGTATTATTAATATTGGAATTTGAACTTAACTTTGCATCAAAAATAAAAATGGGGATGTGAAATGATGATTCATTCAAGAAAGTTGAGGCTTTGGCTGTATTTAGTATTATTAGCTGTTTTTATAGGCGCTTGCGGAATGAAAAAGGAAGAAAGCAGTAAGGATAAACAAATTAAAGAAAACTTCAACAAAACGTTGAGCTTATATCCAACTAAAAATCTTGAAGACTTTTATGATAAAGAAGGTTTTCGAGATGAAGAGTTTGAAAAAGGAGATAAAGGGACTTGGATAATTCACTCTAAAATGACAATAGAAACAAATGGAAAGAATATGGAATCCAGAGGCTTGGTCCTGTATGTAGACCGCAATACCAGAACGACAAAAGGTGAATTTATTGTGAGAGAATTATGGGAAGATAAAAAAGGATACTCACGTAGTAAAGAAAAAGAATATCCAGTGAAAATGGAACATAATAAAATTATCCCAACTAAACCGATAGCTGATGATAAATTAAGAAAAGAAATTGAAGACTTTAAGTTTTTTGTACAATACGGTGACTTTAAAGATATTAATGATTATAAAGATGGTGACATTTCATATAATCCTAATGTTCCAAGTTATTCCGCAAAATATCAATTGAGTAACAATGACTACAATGTGAAGCAACTTAGAAAGAGGTATGATATACCAACTAAGAAAGCTCCGAAACTATTGTTAAAAGGTGATGGTGATTTAAAAGGATCATCTATAGGACACAAAAATTTAGAGTTTATATTTATAGAAAATAAAGAAGAAAACATCTATTTTACGGATAGTATTAATTTCAAACCTACTGAATAGGGTTAATAGAAGTTTGAAATGAAAATTTCATAAAGTGTTCAAAATAATTTTTCGCTTTAGTTGTGTAAATTAAAGATTGAGTCAGTATTAAAAATATAAGGTGGAGAAATGATGATGCATTCAAAGAAATTAATGCTCGGTATATGTTTGGTATTACTCATTATATTGATTGTAGGTTATGTCATTATGACAAAAATAAATAGTCGAAGCGCCCAAATTAAAGACACATTTAATCAAACATTAAAATTATATCCAACCAAAAATCTTGAAGACTTTTATGATAAGGAAGGCTTTCGAGATCAAGAATTTGATAAAAGAGATAAAGGGACTTGGATTATTAATTCTGGAATGAACATCCAATTAAAAGGGGGAGCCTTAAAATCCAGAGAGATGATACTTTACATCAATCGTAACACTAGAACAACGAAAGGATATTTTATAGTAGGGGAGATAACTAAAGATAAAAAGGGATATACACATGATAAAGATAAAAAATATCCTGTCAAGATGGAACATAATCAAATTATCCCAACAAAACCTATAAAAGACGAGAAGTTAAAAAAAGAAATTGAAAACTTCAAGTTTTTTGTACAATATGGCAACTTTAAAGATTTTAAAGATTATAAAAATGGGGATATTTCATACAATCCAAACGTACCAAGTTATTCGGCAAAATATCATTTAAGTAATGATGATTATAATATCCAACAATTAAGAAAAAGATATGATATACCGACTAAAAAAGCACCAGAACTATTGTTGAAAGGTGATGGCGATTTAAAAGGTTCATCCATAGGCTCTAAAGACTTAGAATTTACCTTTGTACAAAATAAAAGAGAGAATATCTATTTTACAGATTCGGTTGAATTTACTCCAAGCGAGGATACAAGTTATGAGTCAAACTAAATAGGGTTAATAGAAGTTTGGATTGAAAATTTCATAAAGTGTTAAAAAATTTTTCGCTTTAAATGTATAAATTAAAGATTGAGTCAGTATTAAAAATATAAGGTGGAGAAATGATGATTCATTCAAAAAGGTTAAAATTGTGTCTATGCCTGATAATACTATCTGTTTTTATAGGCGCTTGCGGAATGAAAAAAGAAGAAAGTAGTAAAGATAAACAAATTAAAGAAAACTTCAACAAAACGTTGAGCCTGTATCCAACTAAAAATCTTGAAGACTTTTATGATAAGGAAGGCTTTCGAGATCAAGAGTTTGAAAAGGGCGACAAAGGCAATTGGATTGTTGATTCTGAGATGGTAATTGAGCTGAAGGATAAAAAAATGGAATCTAGAAGTATGGTGCTCTATATAAATCGTAATACTAGAACAACGAAAGGTAATTTTATTGTTAGAGAATTGTGGGAAGATAGTAAAGGGTATGCACAAAGTAAAGATACAAAATATCCAGTGAAAATGGAACATAATCGAATTATCCCAACGAAACCGATAGCTGATGATAAATTAAGAAAAGAAATAGAAAACTTTAAATTCTTTGTACAATACGGTGACTTTAAAGATATTAATGATTATAAAGATGGTGACATTTCATATAATCCTAATGTTCCAAGTTATTCCGCAAAATATCAATTGAAAAACGATGATTACAATGTGAAGCAACTTCGAAAAAGATATAATATTCCAACCAACAAAGCTCCGAAACTATTATTGAAAGGTGATGGTGATTTAAAAGGTTCATCAATAGGATCAAAAAATCTAGAATTTACCTTTGTAGAAAATAAAGAAGAGAACATTTATTTTTCTGATAGTATTAATTTCAAACCTACTGAATAGGGTTAATAGAAGTTTGGAATGAAAATTCCATAAAGCACTAGGTAAAAGATTATAACGATAACTCTTAAAATTAATAATAAATCACAGAAACTTTATCTTTTGATTTAATTGTTTTATAATTCTGATAAGAAGATTTAAAATACAAAATAATTACAATTAAATTCATTTGTTCAAAACAATTTTTCGCTTTAGTTGTAAATATTAAAAACTGAGTCAGAATTATAAATATAAGGTGGAGAAATGATGATTCATTCAAAAAAATTAACGCTCGGTATATGTTTGGTATTACTCATTATATTGATTGGAGGTTGTATCATTATGACAAAAATAAATAGTCGAAATGCCCAAATTAAAGACACATTTAATCAAACATTAAATGTGTATCCAACCAAGAATCTTGATGATTTTTACGATAAGGAAGGCTTTCGAGATCAAGAATTTGATAAAAGAGATAAAGGGACTTGGATTATTAATTCTGGAATGTACATCCAATTAAAAGGAGGAGCCTTAAAATCCAGAGCGATGGTACTTTACATCAATCGTAACACTAGAACAGCTAAGGGATATTTTTTAATAAGTGAGACAACAGAAGACAAAAAAGGATACGTTCATAATAAAGATAAAAAATACCCTGTCAAGATGGAACGTAATCGAATAATTCCAACGAAGCCCATAACGGACGAGAAGTTAAAAAAAGAGATTGAAAACTTTAAGTTCTTTGTACAATATGGGAATTTTAAAGATTTTAAAGATTATAAAGATGGGGATATTTCATACAATCCTAACGTACCAAGTTATTCCGCAAAGTATCAATTGAATAATGATGATTATAATGTCCAACAATTAAGAAAACGATATGATATATCAACCAAAAGGGCACCTGAATTAAAATTGAGAGGATCTGGCGATTTAAAAGGCTCATCCGTAGGTTCTAAAGAACTAGAATTTAACTTTGTAAGAAATAAAGAGGAAAATGTGTATTTTTCTGATGGTATTAATTTCAAACCTACTGAGGAAATGAATCATGAACAAAACTAAATATCAAATAAATTCTGACAATATAAAGAGTAACTCTGAAGAAACAAGCGCAATATCTAGTATAAGTTATGAAATAGAAAACGCAAATAATAACGATTTAAATAATGCAAGTATTCAAACGCAAATAGAAATATTAAAATCACAAAATAGTTTCCCTAAAAATCTTTCATATCTTAAAAGTTATACGGACCCCAAAACAGGTACGACTACAAGCGCCTTTTTAAATAAAGACACTGGCAAAGTTACTTTAGGTATGACAGGTACTAATGTACACAAAGACGCAATATTAAAACAAACATTTGGTGTTCCTTCTTATCAAGGATATATAGATGCGAGTGAAACGCTAAAGGATATTGGGGCCGATGTCAATATTGGCCTTCATTCCGTCACAGATAAAGATCCACATTATAAAAATACCCAAGACTTTATCAAAAATATCAAAAAAGACTATGATATTGATATTATTACCGGACATTCGCTGGGCGGTAGAGATGCGATGATTTTAGGTATGAGTAATGATATTAAACATATCGTTGTGTATAATCCAGCTCCATTAGCGATCAAAGATGTGAGCGGCCTTTATGCCGATCAAGAAGAACTTAAAAAATTGATTGAAAAGTACGATGGTCACATTGTAAGATTTGTGTCTGATGAAGACGAATTAGATGCAGGTGTCCGCAATCATTTATATGAAACTGCTGGAGAAAAAATAGTACTTAAAAATGGAGAAGGCCATGCAATGAGTGGTATTTTAATGAGCAGAACACAGGCTATAATCTTAGCTGAATTAAACAAAGTTAAAGGCTACCAAGACGAAAATAATAAAGCATTAAAATCCGTTCGTAAACAAACGAGGCATAGATTACATAAAGTAGAGACGTTAAGAGCGAATTGGATTCAAACAACGGGTGGATCACTCTCTTCCTCCCAACAACAATTATTAGAAGCTTTAACAGCACTAACCATTGCCGAAGGCTTAAATCAATTAGTGAATGAAGAAAGCCAACATTTGAAAAAAATGTATCACGCGATGGCACATAAATTTGGAGACAACTGGAAAAAAGCGCAAGAAGTTGGAAATGAAATTGGTGAAAAATTAACCTCTGAAGAGGTTATAGATGAATTAAGAAAAGGTGGCGCGTATGAAAGTAAACTTGAAACAGATCCCAAAAGAAAAATTGATGATAAGATAAAGAAATTAAATGATGTTTATAAAAATTGTAATGGCTATATCGCAAAAATTAAACAGAGTATCGAAGCAATTGTTTCTAATGACCAAATGTTAGCGAGCCAGATTGATGGGATGATGTAATGTTTACTACGTATAAAAATATTAATGAACTTGAAAATGCCTATGATGAAGAAAGAAAACAATTGAATGATGCATTCAATCAAATTGATGAATTAAGACATCAAACACGCAAGAAATGTGAACAAATGTATGATCATTTCTTATATCTCAAACATAAAATGAATTATAGTGAAGACGCTATGATCAGGATGACACGTATTATAGAATCTTTCGATAGAGAAACGAATCAACGTATCCGACATCACGAAATGAAATTAGAAGATTATAAAGATGAGTTAAGAAGAGAATATCTAAAACAATCTGACAGAATTGAAGGAGATGAATAAGCGTGGGACTTGATTTTAGTGGTTTACCAGATTTAGCAGTATTGGAACAAATGAAGGAAAAAGAACAGATTAGTGAGGTTATTGCGCCTGAACATGTTCGTATGCATCATGATCATCAAAATAAGCTGAAAAGTGATGAGAAAATATTACTTGACCAAATGGTAAGTCATTTCAAAAACTTTGAAGATGATTTTAAAAATGCGGCACAAGGGGCTTGGGTGAAAAATGCCACAGACGAATTAAAAGATATTAGTAATGATTTAGAAAAAATTCAAGATATTAAAGTATAAAAAGGTATTAAGAAACACAATAAGTATATAATCCATTTAATAATAAATAAATTATATAGTTCATAATCTCGACTATAAGTGGCTATTAGCCATTATTTTTCGGGATCTATGTCAAATCGGACTAATGAATTCAATAATGGAAGTTAAGCAACCAATCTTTGTTTAACTTCTTTTTTATTTTTTGGAAAATAAAGTTTTGAACATAATAAAATTTGATTATGTTTTAACGAATTTTGATGTTTCTTGAACTATATATCATCTAGTCGTCATTTACAATTGGTAAATATGACTTCAAACTGTATGAAGGTGATGGCGATTAAAAGGCTCATCCGTAGGTTCTAAAGAACTAGAATTTAACTTTATAAGAAATAAAGAAGAAAATGTGTATTTTTCTGATAGTATTAATTTCAAACCTACTGAATAGGGTTAATAGAAGTTTGAAATAAAAATTTCATAAAGTGTTCAAAATAATTTTTCGCTTTAGTTGTATAAATTAAAGATTGAGTCAATATTAAAAATATAAGGTGGAGAAATGATGATTCATTCAAAGAAATTAACGCTCGGTATATGCTTGGTATTACTCATTATATTGATTGTAGGTTATGTCATTATGACAAAAACAAATGGTCGAAACGCCCAAATTAAAGACACATTTAATCAAACATTAAAATTATATCCAACCAAAAATCTCGATGATTTTTACGATAAAGAAGGCTTTCGAGATCAAGAATTTAAAAAGGGTGATAAAGGTACTTGGATAGTTAATTCTGAAATGGTAATCGAGCCAAAAGGTAAGGATATGGAAACGAGAGGAATGGTGCTCTATATCAATCGCAATACTAGAACCACAAAAGGGTATTATTTTATAAGTGAAATGACAGATGACAGTAACGGCAGACCAAAGGATGATGAAAAAAGGTATCCGGTAAAAATGGAACATAATAAAATCATACCAACGAAGCCACTACCGAATGACAAGTTAAGAAAAGAAATCGAAAACTTTAAATTCTTTGTACAATACGGTGACTTTAAAGATATTAATGATTATAAAGATGGTGACATTTCATATAATCCTAATGTTCCAAGTTATTCCGCAAAATATCAATTGAAAAACGATGACTACAATGTGAAGCAACTTCGAAAAAGATATAATATTCCAACCAACAAAGCTCCGAAATTATTAATAAAAGGTGATGGTGATTTAAAAGGCTCATCTGTAGGGTCAAAAAATCTAGAATTTACCTTTGTAGAAAATAAAGAAGAAAACATTTATTTTACAGATTCTGTACAATATACTTCAAGTGAGGATACAAGTTATGAGTCAAACTGAATATCAAATAAAACCTGGTAATATAACAAGTAACTCTGAAGAAACAAGTTCGATATCTAAAGTGAGCTGTGAAATATAGGTAGCCATTTCAAAAAATTTAAAGGTGAATTTGATAATGTAGCTCAAGGAGATTGGGTTAAAAAGGCGAAGAATGAACTGGATGATATTAGTAAGAAATTAAAAAATATTCAAAGAACGGAAGTTTAATATTCTAGCCGATTCCTGAAACTAAGACAGCATGCGTTCATTCATGCCATTATTAATATAAGCACCGCAACAAAAAAGCTTCTAATGTGATACAGGAACCTCATATTCCGTATCATGTTAGAAGCTTTTAATGTCTAAAGAACATCTACATTTTATCATATTTTCTGACTTATTAAACTTTTATATAATTAACTATTTCTTAATTTTCCAAAATAGTGATAAATTTGTGAAATACATCACAAACCTCTTTATTTATTTGGAAATTCATGTAATATTAGACTTGTAAGAAGTTAATAAATAGAGAGAGACGAGAGAGTTTATATAAATAATATATAAACATTGGAGTGATGATTATGAGAAAAGAGATTGAAGCGCTTATTTTCTCAGACGTAAGTAGCTATGATATTTACGTGAACACTGGTGTAAATCAAGGATTAATTGGTGACATCAAAGATGGTTACCTAACTATTGATTCTATGCCTTACATTGATGCTGAGCGTTTGTATCACTTTGCTATGGAACGTAAATCGTTAGTCACTAACTAGTTCTTATTGCCAATGATTACTACCCCTAGTCGGCGGCAATTGAAGTGTGATTGATGTAACTTGCCCTCGTTGGTGAGCAATTGAGGGCAGATCCCTTTAATTAAGTAAACCCTAACTCCCCACAAATCTGGAACGATACTAAAAGCCACGTCCTATATTGGATGTGGCTTTAGTCATACTTATATTATTTTTAAAACGATTACCTACAAGATTTACATATAAAATTCTATCATGTCTGCTATATATAAACGAAATGATATTAGAATCCTTCATTTTCAACTTGTTTAAAATTACGTTTAATGCCGTTATAAGAATATACAACATTATATAATTTTACTTGGGCGTCATGGACACTTGAGAAGGGCATTCTTACATCGTCCATATTTTTAACTTCGTGTCGAAATGCTTTTTCAGCTTTTTGTCTTTCTGCAAGAGACATACTTAGCCATTCTTCTTTGCTAAATAAATCTTCGAATCGAAAATCAAATGCGGTTCTTTTACTTTCTGCTCTTAATGCTAAAACACGCTCATGATATGTCACGTTTAATTCCTCCCTCTAATCATTCAATCGAATGATAAATCACAGTATTAACTTTAGTACTAATATAATGTTTTTACAATAAAGAAGTGACGATTTTTCAACATTTTTAAAAATAAAAAATATAAGCAACGATTAATTGTATATTTCGAATGGCTTGTAATGTAATTTATCTATGAAAATGAAGCGAGTTATTATGACCGTTATATGAATTGTGATACGCTTTTTAAAAGTAATATGTATTTATGATTTACCCTGAAAAAATAAAAAGAATCAAAGGAGTCGATCATTATGACAGTATTAACAGATAAAATAGCAGTAGTTACAGGTGCAGGTAGTGGTATTGGAGAAGCAATTGCAACATTACTACATGAAGAAGGGGCGAAAGTTGTCTTAGCCGGTAGAAATAAAGATAAACTACAAAATGTGGCGAATCAATTAGCTCAAGATAGTGTGAAGGTAGTGCCAA
This sequence comes from Staphylococcus sp. FSL W8-0056, assembly GCF_037963075.1. NCBI lineage: Bacteria > Bacillati > Bacillota > Bacilli > Caryophanales > Staphylococcaceae > Staphylococcus > Staphylococcus sp. FSL W8-0056. The sequence continues at coordinate 2,221,529 of NZ_CP150142.1, read as the reverse complement.
CAGATGTAACGAATAAAGAAGAAGTCGATGAATTGATGAAAATTGCACAACAAACATTCGGTGGTTTGGATATTGTTATCAATAGTGCGGGACAAATGTTATCGTCTAAGATTACTGATTATCAAGTAGATGAGTGGGATAGTATGATTGATGTGAATATCAAAGGCACTTTATATACGGCACAGGCTGCATTACCAACTATGTTAGAACAATCAAGTGGACATCTTATTAACATTGCATCTATTTCTGGCTTTGAAGTAACGAAAAGTAGTACGATTTATAGTGCGACGAAAGCAGCAGTTCACACTATTACTCAAGGATTAGAAAAAGAGTTGGCAAAGACAGGCGTTAAAGTAACAAGCATTTCTCCAGGAATGGTAGATACAGCAATAACAGCCGCATATAATCCAAGTGATCGTAAAAAGCTTGATCCACAAGATATTGCAGAAGCGGTATTGTATGCATTAACACAACCAAAGCATGTTAACGTGAATGAAATTACAGTGCGTCCTGTATAAAAAGGTGTTTGAGGTGTGGGAGATAGACATTTAATGTAATAGCTATCGATTTTGTTAATGTTAGTAAGGCAATAATGACATGAGGGCATAATAGGCAATTATTCCTTGTACAATTCTCAGTAATTGGTGATTTTAACAATCAAGTTAATGAAGGCGACGATGTTAGTGTTATGGTTTATAATCTATAATGTTCGTAATTACAGATTACAAAAAAATTTCATTTTCCACCACATTTTAGGAGTTACTTTAATGAACAAAAAACATGTTTTTATAATTATTGGTGTCATTTTATGTATATGTATAGTTGCATCAGTCATTTATTTAAAAGTGAAATATGACGAAAAAGAAAAACAAAAAGCAATATACTATAAAGAACAACAGGAGCGTATTACACTCTATCTTAATCATAATACTAAAGAACCCAATACCATCAAAACTGTACATTTCACAAGTTTAAAAAGAGGACCTATGGGCGATGCAGTAATTGAAGGTTACATAAATGAAAATAAAGAAGATGATTTTGTTGCATATGGGTCTCCAGAACATAATTATCAATTTGGTGGAAGTTTAATCAAAAGTAAAAATTTAAGCACGTTATTAAAACCAGTACATCAAACCAAATCACCTGATGAGATAAAAAAGGAATTAGAGTCTAAAAAGAACGACCGCTAAAACTATGCGGCCGTTTTAATTTTGTTTTCAAGTTAATCATACTTACATATAAAAATGAAAAGTTGAATTTTTAGTACAATTTCCACTGTATTTATCTGTTAACCACTTTATACCCGCAATATTTCGTTGATCTTATATAAACACTTTTGGCTGCTTTTCCTTGACCTAGATTAAAATTATAGATTTTCTTTGTAAGAGTGTGTTTTGTAGTATCATAAATATGTAAACTGTATAAAATTCCACCACATTTTAGGAGCTGGTGATAGATGTCGAAAAAGAAAATTTTAATATTAACTAGTATTATGTTAATCATATTAATTAGTGTTGCAAGTATCTATTTTAAAATGAAATATGACGAAAAAGAAAAACAAAAATCAATTTATTATAAAGAACAACAAGCGCGCATTACACTTTATCTTAAGCATAATACTATAGAACCGAACACAATCAAATCTGTACATTTCACAAAATTGGAAACAAGTCCTATGGGAAGTGCTGTGATTGAAGGTTACATAAATGAAAATAAAGAAGATGATTTTGTTGCCTATGCATCACCTGAAAATAACTTTCAATTTGTAGGTGATTTAATTAAAAGTGAAAGATTAAGTGAGTTACTAAAACCAGCGCATCAATTAAAATCACCAGATGATATAAAAAAAGAACTAAATAAAAAGTAGAGTCACTAAAGTTAGGAGTTACTTTAATGAACAAAAAACATGTTTTTGTAATTATTGGTGTCATTTTATGTATATGTATAGTTGCATCAGTCATTTATTTAAAAGTGAAATATGACGAAAAAGAAAAACAAAAAGCAATATACTATAAAGAACAACAGGAGCGTATTACACTCTATCTCCAGCATAATACCAAAGAACCCAATACCATCAAATCTGTGCATTTCACAAGTTTAAAAAGAGGACCCATGGGCGATGCCGTAATTGAAGGCTACATCAATGAAAACAAAAAAGATAATTTTACTGCTTATGCTACACCAGAACATAATTATCAGTTTGGTGGTGCTATGATAGAAAGTGAAAGATTAAGTGAGTTACTAAAACCAGCGCATCAATTAAAATCACCTGACGAAATCAAAGAAGAATTAGACAAAAAAGAAGGCCACTAGGGTCTTCTTTATTTTTGATTTAATCTTCCAATAATCTATGTCATTGCTATCGAAGGTGTTTCGCAATTAATATCAATCACTTCATCATCACCAATACTTCCCCAGTTTTGTACAGTACATTAACACAAGCGAACCCCATTAATGTAAATGAAATAATAGTTTAGCCATTATAAAAACATTATATACCGAATAACAATGGCGATGACGTGATTTATTGACATTATCAAATTTTCTCAAATGTGTGTGATTTTTTATAAAAAAGGGTAGAGCAAGGTATAATATCCTTTCAATCTGTTTTCATATTTTATATATTTTTTAAATATAAGCGCTAAATGTTTTAACTAAAGCATAGATTGACAAGATGTTATACAGAATTTTAAATTCTATCCAATATTGTTCGAAGTGTAGTATCACTGGATTGGTATTAAACAATGTAAAGGAGAGATTGCAAATGCCGTATAATTACAAGAAACAAAATGGAGAGTTAATGTCTGTAATGAGCCAAGGTGAAAAGTTTATTCATCAATCACCGGTTAATGATGAACTTAGTGCATTGATTAAGTTATTAATTTCAAAAATTAACGGTTGTCATTATTGTGTTGATATCCATAAAAAAGAATTAAAGGAATTGGGTGTAACACAAATGAAAATTGATGAAGTCTTGAGTTTTAGACATTTAGATTTATTTACTGATCAAGAAAAAGTGACGCTTGAATTTGCAGAAATGTTAAATTCAATCAAAGACTTTAAGAAGTTTGAAATTATTGACCGGCTAAAATCATTTTATGATGAAGAACAAATTATTGATCTTGTCTTTGTTGTAAACCAAATTAACGGTTGGAACAGACTAAATATTATTAGTGATAGACTATAATTGTTCATATAAATGCAGAGTTTCATCTCGAACGCTATATCATAACAAATCATGCCACTATACAGGTCAAATCTTGTATAGTGGCATTTTTAATTTATCCCTTTGAATACTGTTATTTAACGAATATCGGTCCACCTGGTCCAACAGGGATACCTAATAAGAACCAAATGATGACAAATACTGTCCATACAATGCTTAGCGCGATTGAATACGGCATTAAACTAGAAAGTAAGGCTCCGAGTTTCATGCGTTTATCGTATTTTTGTGCATAAGTTAATAATAAAGGTAAGTACGGCATCATCGGTGTAATTGGATTGGTAATTGAATCGCCTACACGGTAAATGACTTGCGTAAATGCGGGATGAAAGCCGATAAGGATTAACATTGGTACGAATATCGGTCCTAAAATACCCCATTTAGCCGATGCGCTTCCGATTAACATGTTGACCATTGCACTCAGTACAATAATACCTAGTATCAATACAATACCGTTTTGATGTTCTAATAATTTGGCACCTTTAACAGCAGCGATAATTCCTAAATTACTCCACTTTAAATACGCAAGTAGCTGTGCTGCAAAAAACACAATAACGATAAATGTTCCCATTGATCCTACAGCATCGCCGAACATTTTACCTAAGTCTTTTGTATTTTTAATTTCTTTGCTTAAAATCCCATAAACTAATCCAGGTACTAAAAATACGACAAGAATAATTAATCCGACACCGTTAATTAATGGCGCATCGTCTAGTAAGCTGCCTGTTTTAGCATTTCTTAAAAAACTATGTTCAGGAATAGCTGTAATAATTAATAAAATAATTGTGACTATGAAACTGATATTTGCCCATTTTAAAGCATGTGCTTCTTTGTCAGTAATATGTGAAGATGCTTCTTCATGGTCATCATGCATTAAACTGTCATCATATTTTCCTAATCTAGGAATAATGAGCTTAGTTGTAACTAGCAATATCGTAGGAAGTAATACAACGACACTCGCTGCGATAAAGTACCAGTTCATAGCAACGTTTGTTTTAATAGAATCTGAAACGATACGTGTTGCCGGTTCTGTAAATGAATAGACCAAAGCATCTTGCATACCAACAACTATATTTGCTGCAAATCCTCCAACAGCGGAAGCATATGCCATCGTTAAACCAGCAATAGGGTGATAGCCAATTTTAATAAAAAGCATTGCTGCAAGCGGCGGCAAGATAATTGTCGCAGCATCGCCGGCTGTACTACCTAAAATACCAATTAATATAATAGTCGGTAAAATTAAAAATCGTGGTGCGCGATTCACAACAGAAATCATTAACTTATCGAAGTATCCTGTTTTCTCTGCAACACCAATACCAATCATCACTGCTAGTACTAAGCCTAATGCTGGGAACTCTGAGAAATTTTTAATCGTATCATTCATTATCATCGTAAATCCATCATGGCTAATTATATTTTTAATATAAATGGTTTGATGCGTACCTGGATGCTTAACAGATACATTAAATAATGAGATAACCCACGTCATAATGGCTAAGCCCACACACATTAAAAAGAATAAGACGCTAGGATCTGGCAATTTATTTCCAATTTTTTCAACACTATTCAAGAAACGATTGACGATAGACCCCTTTTGTTGATGTTTTGATGTCATCAATGATTCCCCCCTTTGTTAAATATTTAAAGTGTAACAAAAAATACTCTCAAAAGTAACAATTTTCAGAAAATGAAAAGACTAATATTGTTAAATATTTTGAGTTATTCAATAGAAATTGTATAGCAGAGAGTAGCTAAGACTGCCTGGAGACTTATCTATTAGGTTTATGAAGCATTGAACAGTGGAAAATAAGGACTGTAAGTTTAAGATATGTTGTATAGGAGTGACTGAATGAAACGTTTGGAAAATAAAGTTGCAGTCGTAACAGGAGCAAGTACAGGTATCGGACAAGCTTCTGCAATCGCTTTAGCTCAAGAAGGTGCGTATGTATTGGCGGTAGACATAGCTGAAGCGGTATCGGAGACTGTCGATAAAATTAAAAGTAACGGTGACAATGCGAAGGCGTATAATGTGGATATTTCAGATGAACAACAAGTGGTAGACTTTGTGTCTGACATAAAGGAACAGTTTGGAAGAATCGATGTGTTGTTTAATAATGCCGGTGTGGATAATGCGGCTGGTAGAATTCATGAGTATCCAATAGATGTGTATGACAAGATTATGAATGTAGATATGCGTGGGACAATTTTAATGACGAAAATGATGTTACCTTTAATGATGAATCAAGGTGGCTCTATTGTTAATACGTCTTCATTTTCAGGACAGGCAGAAGATTTGTATCGCTCAGGATATAATGCTGCGAAAGGCGCAGTGATTAATTTTACAAAATCAATCGCAATTGAGTATGGTCGTGATGGCATTCGATCCAATGCAATTGCACCAGGTACAATTGAAACCCCGTTAGTAGATAAACTGACAGGTACGAGTGAGGATGATGCAGGTAAAACATTTAGAGAAAATCAAAAATGGATGACTCCGCTGGGACGTTTAGGTAAACCAGAAGAAGTTGCTAAATTAGTAGTCTTCTTAGCATCTGACGACAGTTCATTCATAACTGGAGAGACGATTCGAATTGATGGTGGTGTGATGGCTTACACATGGCCTGGCGAGATGTTAAGTGATGATTCGTGGAAGCGGACATTGGAATAATTATTTAAAATCGATATCCAGTGGAAAAGAATTTGGCATGAAGTAGGCAATGTATGCATATTGTCGCAATGACAGACATATGAAATAGGGGGATTTAACATGAATATTAGACATATAAGAAATGCCACGGCCGTGATTGAGTATGGAGGTAAACGCATTTTGATTGATCCAATGTTAAGTGATAAAGGTTCATTTGACCCTTTTCCAAATTCACCGAGACAAGATCAAAAAAACCCACTTGTAGAACTACCCATGGCAATTGAAGACATTATAAATGACATCGATTTAGTGATTTTAACGCATTTGCATATTGATCATTTTGATCCGAAAGCAATTGAAGTATTGCCGAAAGATATTAAAATTTACGCACAAAATGAAGAAGATGCTAGTGAAGTAGAGCGTTATGGGTTTACAAATGTTTCTGTATTTAATGATGTGACACACATTGGAGAAATTGAGTTGATTAAAACAGATGCTCAACATGGTCATGGTGAAATTTTGAAGATGACAGGACATGTTCACGGCATGATTTTAAAACATTCTGAAGAGCCGACATTATACTTAGCAGCAGATACAGTTTGGTTTGAAGGGGTTGAAAAAGCATTAAAAACGTATCAACCAGATGTTGTTGTTCTTAATGGTGGTGCAAATCAATTCTTTGAAGGTGGGCCGTTAGTTATGGATGAACATGATGTGTTAAAAGTTGCTAATACATTGCCACTTGCGCAAATTGTTGTTGTGCATATGGAAGCGGTCAATCATTGGCATTTATCTCGTAAAGAGCTGAATGAATTTATAAATTCTAACGACTTAGGTAATAGAGTTGTTGTACCAAATGACGGGGAATTATTAACCTTTGAAAAATAAATGTTTGTTTATTTGATGAAGTGTATTGCTTAAAGCTAGTTTTAACGTATTTTACGTTGAAGCTGGTTTTTTTGTTTGATAAAAATTTTCAAAAGACTTGAATGTGCTGAGAATACGATGTTTATGGAAAGATTATCAAAATATAAATGTGCATTCATTTACAACCTTTATTGACAATGATTCTCAACTAATATAGTATATAATCAAATCGTAATAGTTACGATTTGATTTCTGCAACTTTTTTGAAGTTTTAGTTGAGGTGAAAACAGTAAAAGCATCTAAGTGAATGAAGTTAACGGACAACTGCATTCACTTGTAGAGCCACAAGAAGCAACTTTAAATAAGGTTTACGGTTGCATGTTGATGAAACAACCGATTACTAAGTCATGCTTTCCACTATGCGGATTAGCATGACTTACCTAATAGATGGGAAAATATTAGGTTCTTTTTATAAAAATTACAAGGTTTAGAGGAATACAGTTGTTTGCTTCGCACCAACTGCATAAGAGCCATGGTTTTCGCTTTTGCGGGTTAGCATGACTTACCTAATAGATGGGAAAATATTAGGTTCATCTTCTAAAAATTACAGTTTTAGAGGAATACAGTTGCTTGCTTCGCACCAACTGCATAAGAGCCTCTAATTACTTATGGTAAAAGAGGCTCTAAAAATACATCTAAAGGAGTGTCGTATGAATCGGCAGGTTATAGAATTTTCTAAGTATAATCCTTCGGGGAATATGACGATACTTGTTCATTCAAAACATGATGCTAGTGAATATGCATCTATCGCCAATCAGTTGATGGCCGCAACACATGTATGTTGTGAACAGGTAGGCTTTATAGAATCAACACAAAATGATGATGGCAATGATTTTCACTTAGTTATGAGCGGTAATGAATTTTGCGGTAATGCGACGATGTCATATATACATCATTTGCAGGAAAGTCATTTGCTTAAAGACCAACAGTTTAAGGTGAAGGTATCTGGCTGTTCGGATTTAGTGCAATGCGCAATTCATGATTGCCAATACTATGAAGTTCAAATGCCACAAGCCCATCGTGTTGTGCCAACAACAATTAATATGGGTAATCATTCATGGAAAGCATTAGAAATTATTTATGAAACATATGTACATTATGTGATTCCAGTTAAACAAGTAACAACTGAAATTCAACATTTGGTTGAAGCATTTGTGCGTGAGCAACAATGGAGTCACAAATATAAAACAGTAGGTATGATGCTTTTTGATGAACAACGTCAATTTTTACAGCCATTAATCTATATACCAGAAATTCAAAGTTTAATTTGGGAAAATAGCTGTGGTTCTGGTACAGCATCAATTGGGGTTTTTAATAATTATCAACGTAATGACGCATGCAAAGATTTTACAGTACATCAGCCAGGGGGCAGTATTTTAGTGACATCAAAGCGATGTCATCAATTGGGATATCAAACTTCAATTAAAGGACAGGTTACAACTGTAGCTACAGGAAAAGCATATATAGAATAAGGAGCCTACAATGAATAACTTTAATAATGAAATCAAATTGATATTACAACAATATTTGGAAAAGTTTGAAGCGCATTACGAGCGTGTATTACAAGACGATCAATATATCGAAGCATTAGAAACATTGATGGATGACTATAGTGAATTTATTTTAAATCCTATTTATGAACAACAATTTAATGCTTGGCGTGACGTTGAAGAAAAAGCACAATTAATAAAATCACTGCAATATATTACAGCGCAGTGTGTTAAACAAGTGGAAGTCATTAGAGCTAGACGTCTATTAGACGGACAGGCGTCTACCACAGGTTACTTTGACAATATAGAACATTGTATTGATGAAGAGTTTGGACAATGTAGTATCACTAGCAATGACAAATTATTGTTAGTTGGTTCAGGTGCATATCCAATGACGTTAATTCAAGTAGCAAAAGAAACAGGTGCTTCAGTTATCGGTATTGATATTGATCCACAAGCCGTTGACCTAGGGCGCAGAATCGTTAACGTCTTAGCACCAAATGAAGATATAACAATTACGGATCAAAAGGTATCTGAACTTAAAGATATCAAAGATGTGACGCATATCATATTCAGCTCGACAATTCCTTTAAAGTACAGCATTTTAGAAGAATTATATGATTTAACAAATGAAAATGTCGTAGTTGCAATGCGCTTTGGTGATGGCATCAAAGCAATATTTAATTATCCGTCACAAGAAACAGCGGAAGATAAGTGGCAATGTGTGAATAAACATATGAGACCACAGCAAATTTTTGATATAGCACTTTATAAAAAAGCAGCTATAAAGGTAGGTATTACGGATGTCTAAATTATTAATGATAGGCACTGGTCCGGTCGCAATCCAATTAGCGAATATTTGCTATTTAAAATCAGATTATGAGATTGATATGGTTGGACGTGCCTCAACATCAGAAAAATCAAAACGCTTATATCAAGCGTATAAAAAAGAGAAACAATTTGAAGTCAAAATACAAAACGAGGCGCATCAACATCTGGAAGGTAAGTTTGAAATTAATCGTTTGTATAAAGATGTTAAAAACGTTAAGGGTGAATACGAAACGGTTGTCATGGCATGCACAGCAGATGCTTATTATGACACACTACAGCAATTGTCGTTAGAAACTTTGCAAAGTGTCAAACATGTCATTTTAATTTCACCGACATTTGGATCGCAAATGATTGTGGAACAATTTATGTCTAAGTTCAGTCAGGATATCGAAGTGATTTCATTTTCAACTTATCTTGGCGATACACGTATTGTTGATAAAGAAGCACCTAATCATGTGTTGACAACAGGTGTAAAAAAGAAATTGTACATGGGATCGACACATTCAAACTCAACAATGTGTCAACGAATCTCTGCTTTAGCTGAGCAATTGAAGATTCAATTAGAAGTCGTTGAATCGCCACTGCATGCTGAAACACGTAACAGTTCGCTTTATGTGCACCCGCCACTATTTATGAATGACTTTTCATTGAAAGCCATTTTCGAAGGAACGGATGTACCGGTTTATGTGTATAAGTTATTTCCTGAAGGACCGATAACGATGACATTAATCCGTGAAATGCGTTTAATGTGGAAGGAAATGATGGCTATTTTACAAGCATTTAGAGTGCCGTCAGTCAACCTGCTTCAATTTATGGTGAAGGAAAATTATCCAGTACGTCCTGAAACTTTGGATGAAGGTGATATTGAGCATTTCGAAATCTTGCCAGATATCTTACAAGAATATCTGCTTTATGTAAGATACACCGCAATCCTCATTGATCCATTTTCACAGCCAGACGAAAACGGACATTACTTTGATTTTTCAGCTGTACCATTTAAGCAAGTCTATAAAAATGAACAGGATGTTGTTCAAATTCCAAGAATGCCAAGTGAAGATTATTACAGAACGGCGATGATTCAGCATATTGGGAAAATGTTAGGTATCAAAACGCCAATGATTGATCAGTTCCTAACTCGCTATGAAGCAAGTTGCCAGGCGTACAAGGATATGCACCAAGATCAACAACTATCTTCTCAATTTAATACAAATCTATTTGAAGGAGATAAGGCACTCGTCACAAAATTTTTGGAAATCAATAGAACGCTTTCATAATAAGGGTTTGAAGTTTTATAATAGAAAAAAATTATTGAATTATGTTTGACATTTACATAAAAATAAGCAAATAATTGAGAAAAATAATCATTACGATTTGATTAAGTAATGCAACTTATCAATTTAGAAAGAGGAAAAGCAAATGAGAAAACTAACTAAAATGAGTGCAATGTTACTTGCATCAGGGCTAATTTTAACTGGTTGTGGCGGTAATAAAGGTTTAGAGGAGAAAAAAGAAAACAAGCAATTAACGTATACGACGGTTAAAGATATCGGTGATATGAATCCGCATGTTTACGGTGGATCAATGTCTGCTGAAAGTATGATATACGAGCCGCTTGTACGTAACACGAAAGATGGTATTAAGCCTTTACTAGCTAAAAAATGGGATGTGTCTGAAGATGGGAAGACTTATACATTCCATTTAAGAGATGATGTGAAATTCCATGATGGAACAACATTTGATGCTGACGCAGTTAAGAAAAATATTGATGCGGTTCAACAAAATAAAAAATTGCATTCTTGGTTAAAGATTTCAACATTAATTGACAATGTTAAAGTTAAAGATAAGTACACGGTTGAATTGAATTTGAAAGAAGCATATCAACCTGCATTGGCTGAATTAGCGATGCCTCGTCCATATGTATTTGTGTCTCCAAAAGACTTTAAAAACGGTACAACAAAAGATGGCGTTAAAAAGTTCGATGGTACTGGTCCATTTAAATTAGGTGAACACAAAAAAGATGAGTCTGCAGACTTTAACAAAAATGATCAATACTGGGGCGAAAAGTCTAAACTTAACAAAGTACAAGCAAAAGTAATGCCTGCTGGTGAAACAGCATTCCTATCAATGAAAAAAGGTGAAACGAACTTTGCCTTCACAGATGATAGAGGTACGGATAGCTTAGACAAAGACTCTTTAAAACAATTGAAAGATACAGGTGACTATCAAGTTAAGCGTAGTCAACCTATGAATACGAAAATGTTAGTTGTCAATTCTGGTAAAAAAGATAACGCTGTCAGTGACAAAACAGTCAGACAAGCGATTGGTCATATGGTAAACAGAGATAAAATTGCCAAAGAAATTTTAGATGGTCAAGAAAAACCAGCAACTCAATTATTTGCGAAAAATGTAACAGACATTAATTTCGATATGCCAACACGTAAGTATGACCTTAAAAAAGCAGAATCATTATTAGATGAAGCTGGTTGGAAGAAAGGTAAAGACAGTGATGTTCGTCAAAAAGATGGTAAAAACCTTGAAATGGCAATGTACTATGACAAAGGTTCTTCAAGTCAAAAAGAACAAGCAGAATACTTACAAGCAGAATTTAAGAAAATGGGTATTAAGTTAAACATCAATGGCGAAACATCAGATAAAATTGCTGAACGTCGTACTTCTGGTGATTATGACTTAATGTTCAACCAAACTTGGGGATTATTGTACGATCCACAAAGTACTATTGCAGCATTTAAAGCGAAAAATGGTTATGAAAGTGCAACATCAGGCATTGAGAACAAAGATAAAATATACAACAGCATTGATGACGCATTTAAAATCCAAAACGGTAAAGAGCGTTCAGACGCTTATAAAAACATTTTGAAACAAATTGATGATGAAGGTATCTTTATCCCTATTTCACACGGTAGTATGACAGTTGTTGCGCCGAAAGATTTAGAAAAAGTATCATTCACACAATCACAGTATGAATTACCATTCAATGAAATGCAGTATAAATAAAGGAGCAATTAGATGTTCAAATTTATCTTAAAACGTATTGCGCTCATGTTTCCATTAGTGATTGTAGTAAGTTTTATGACATTTCTATTGACGTATATTACAAATGAAAATCCAGCTGTGACAATTTTACATGCACAAGGAACGCCAAATGTAACACCAGAGTTGATTGCAGAAACGAATGAAAAGTACGGTTTCAATGATCCATTATTAATTCAATATAAAAACTGGTTACTTGAAGCGATGCAATTTAATTTTGGTACAAGTTACATTACAGGGGATCCTGTTGCTGAACGCATTGGCCCAGCATTTATGAACACATTGAAATTAACAATAATTTCAAGTGTTATGGTGATGATTACATCAATTATTTTAGGTGTAGTTAGTGCATTAAAAAGAGGAAAGTTCACTGATCGTGCGATACGTTCAGTGGCTTTCTTTCTAACTGCATTACCATCATATTGGATAGCTTCAATACTTATTATTTACGTTTCAGTGAAGTTAAACATATTGCCGACTTCTGGATTAACAGGTCCAGAAAGTTACATATTGCCAGTGATCGTTATTACGATTGCCTATGCTGGTATTTACTTTAGAAATGTTAGACGCTCGATGGTGGAACAATTAAATGAAGATTATGTACTTTATTTAAGAGCAAGCGGTGTGAAATCTATCACATTAATGTTGCATGTGTTGCGTAATGCTATACAAGTTGCGGTATCAATCTTTTGTATGTCTATACCAATGATAATGGGTGGACTAGTTGTTATCGAGTATATCTTTGCATGGCCTGGACTAGGTCAATTAAGTTTAAAAGCAATACTTGAACACGATTTTCCAGTCATTCAAGCATATGTATTAATTGTAGCGGTATTATTTATTGTATTTAATACATTAGCAGATATCATTAATGCGCTATTAAATCCAAGATTAAGGGAGGGCGCACGATGATAATTTTAAAACGATTATTACAAGATAAAGGTGCAGTAATTGCTTTAGGCATTATTGTATTATATGTCTTTTTAGGATTAGCAGCACCACTTGTGACATTTTATGATCCTAACCATATCGATACAGCAAACAAATTTGCTGGCATCAGTTTTCAACATCTACTAGGTACTGACCATTTAGGTAGAGATATTTTAACTAGGTTAATTTATGCGATTAGACCAAGTTTGTTATATGTCTTTGTTGCGCTATTTGTTTCTGTACTTATTGGATCTATTTTAGGATTCTTATCAGGATATTTCCAAGGGTTTGTTGACGCCTTAATCATGCGTGCGTGTGATGTTATGTTGGCATTCCCAAGTTATGTTGTAACGTTAGCATTAATTGCATTGTTTGGAATGGGTGCCGAAAATATTATCATGGCATTTATTTTGACGCGTTGGGCATGGTTCTGTCGTGTTATACGTACAAGTGTTATGCAGTACACTGCTTCTGACCATGTCAGATTTGCTAAAACAATCGGTATGAATGATATGAAAATTATTCACAAACATATTATGCCGTTAACATTAGCAGATATTGCTATCATCTCTAGTAGTTCGATGTGTTCAATGATCTTGCAAATATCTGGCTTTTCATTTTTAGGATTAGGTGTCAAAGCGCCTACTGCAGAGTGGGGCATGATGCTTAACGAAGCTAGAAAAGTGATGTTTACACATCCTGAAATGATGTTTGCGCCAGGTATTGCCATAGTGATTATAGTGATGGCATTTAACTTCTTATCCGATGCTTTACAAATTGCTATTGATCCCCGCATCTCTTCTAAAGATAAACTTCGTTCTGTGAAAAAAGGAGTGGTGCAATCATGACATTGTTAACAGTTAAGCATTTGACGATTACAGATACCTGGACAGATCAACCACTCGTGAGTGATGTGAATTTTACATTAACTAAGGGTGAAACTTTAGGCGTTATTGGAGAAAGTGGTAGCGGTAAATCAATTACATGCAAATCGATTATTGGTTTGAATCCCGAACGACTCGGGGTGACAGGTGAAATTATCTTTGATGGTACATCAATGTTGTCATTATCTGAATCGCAACGGAAAAAGTACCGTGGTAAAGATATTGCGATGGTCATGCAACAAGGTAGTCGTGCCTTTGACCCATCAACTACTGTCGGTAAACAAATGTTTGAGACTATGAAAGTACATACGTCAATGTCTACACAAGAAATTGAAAAGACATTGATTGAATATATGGATTATTTAAGTTTGAAAGATCCTAAACGTATATTAAAATCATACCCTTACATGTTATCAGGAGGAATGTTACAGCGATTGATGATTGCTTTAGCGTTAGCTTTGAAACCAAAGTTAATCATTGCTGATGAGCCGACAACGGCTTTAGATACAATTACACAATATGATGTACTGGAAGCATTTATAGATATTAAAAAACACTTTGACTGTGCGATGATTTTCATTTCACATGATTTAACGGTTATTAACAAGATTGCAGACCGTGTTGTTGTGATGAAAAATGGTCAACTGATAGAGCATGGTACACGTGAATCAGTCTTGCATCATCCAGAACATGTTTATACGAAGTATTTATTATCAACGAAGAAGAAGATTAATGATCATTTTAAACATGTGATGAGGGGTGATGTACATGATTAAAGTTACAGATGTTGAAAAATCATATCAAAGCGCACATGTTTTTAAGCGTCGTCGAACACCTATCGTGAAAGGTGTGTCATTTGAGTGTCCAATCGGTGCGACGATTGCGATTATCGGAGAAAGTGGTAGCGGTAAATCGACGTTGAGTCGTATGATATTAGGTATTGAGAAACCGGATAAAGGCTGTGTAACCTTAAATGATCTACCGATGCATAAGAAGAAAGTCAGACGTCATCAAATTGGTGCTGTATTTCAAGATTATACGTCATCATTACACCCATTTCAGACTGTTAGAGAAATCTTATTTGAAGTGATGTGTCAATGTGATGGACAACCTAAAGAAGTTATGGAAGTCCAAGCAATTACATTGTTGGAAGAAGTCGGTCTATCTAAGGCATACATGGATAAATATCCTAATATGTTATCAGGTGGAGAAGCGCAGCGTGTTGCGATTGCGCGTGCAATATGTATTAACCCTAAATATATTTTGTTTGATGAAGCCATTAGTTCACTCGACATGTCAATTCAAACACAAATATTAGATTTATTGATTCATTTACGTGAAACGCGTCAGTTGAGTTATATTTTTATCACACATGATATTCAAGCTGCCACGTATTTATGTGATCAATTAATTATTTTTAAAAACGGAAAAATAGAAGAACAAATTCCGACAAGCGCATTGCATAAAAGTGACAATGCTTATACAAGAGAATTAATAGAAAAACAACTATCATTCTAAGGAGTGAGATAATGAAAGGTGCAATGGCTTGGCCCTTTTTGAGATTATATATATTAACATTGATGTTCTTTAGTGCCAATGCAATCTTAAACGTATTTATACCGTTACGAGGGCATGATTTAGGCGCAACGAATACGGTTATCGGTATCGTTATGGGGGCATACATGTTAACAGCAATGGTGTTTCGACCATGGGCAGGACAAATTATTGCTCGTGTCGGTCCCATTAAAGTTTTAAGAATTATTTTGATCATCAATGCCATAGCTTTAATTATTTATGGTTTTACTGGATTAGAAGGTTATTTCGTAGCACGTGTTATGCAAGGTGTGTGTACGGCATTCTTTTCTATGTCTTTACAGTTAGGTATTATTGATGCATTACCAGAGGAACATCGTTCTGAAGGTGTATCATTGTACTCGCTATTTTCAACGATTCCAAACTTAATTGGACCATTAGTTGCCGTAGGTATTTGGAATGCAAATAATATTTCACTATTTGCAATTGTCATTATCTTTATCGCATTAACAACAACATTCTTTGGCTATCGCGTGACCTTTGCTGAACAGGAACCCGATACGTCAGATAAGATTGAAAAAATGCCGTTTAACGCTGTAACTGTTTTTGCGCAATTTTTCAAAAATAAAGAGTTGTTGAACAGTGGTATTATCATGATTGTTGCATCGATTGTATTTGGTGCAGTTAGTACATTTGTACCGTTATACACAGTGAGTTTAGGATTCGCGAATGCGGGAATCTTTTTGACAATACAGGCCATCGCAGTTGTTGCGGCAAGATTTTACTTAAGGAAATACATTCCGTCAGATGGTATGTGGCATCCTAAATATATGGTATCTGTACTATCATTATTAGTAATCGCGTCATTTGTAGTGGCATTTGGTCCGCAAGTAGGTGCAATTATTTTCTATGGTAGTGCGATATTAATAGGAATGACGCAAGCAATGGTGTACCCAACATTAACATCATACTTAAGCTTCGTCTTACCAAAAGTAGGTCGTAATATGTTGTTAGGTTTATTTATTGCCTGTGCAGACTTAGGTATATCGTTAGGTGGCGCATTGATGGGACCTATTTCCGATTTAGTAGGATTTAAATGGATGTATCTAATTTGTGGTATGTTAGTCATTGTAATAATGATTATGAGTTTCTTGAAAAAGCCAACACCACGTCCAGCGAGTAGTCTTTAATGAAGTGAATTAAAGCATATTAAGTTAATGAATATTTAAATTTTAAAAGGTATATTGAGCATGGCGATTCATGGGAGTGGGACAGAAATGATATTTTCGAAAAATTTATTTCGTCGTCCCACCCCGGCAAGGTTGACTAGAATTGAAAAAAGCTTGTTACAAGCGCATTTTCGTTCAGTCAACTACTGCCAATATAACTTTGTAGAGCATTGAACATTGATTTATGTCTCAGGCTCTCTATATGGCTCGTTTTTAGAACGACAGTATATCTAAATAAAGCACGCTTAAAAGTGAGTTGTGATACTGACTTTTAAGTGTGCTTTTTGATGTGTATGGATAATGGATAATACTCTGAAAAATTTTACATGAAAATATGCAAAACGAGTATAACTGCTAATTGATAGAAATAGCTCACCATAAAATTACGGTTTGACTTTAAATATAAGTAAGTCGCACTACTAGCTAGTATCAATGCTGGAATGAATTCCCACCATGTATTAATGTATGGATAATAGTACAGTGTTTCAAGGATAACGGATAATACTATTGTAATCTTTAAAGGTATTAATCTGCTTAATTCTTGAATTAAAATATGACGGAAAATAAGTTGGCAAATCAAAGTATTTAATATAATGGTTAACCACAACATTACTATTAAACTGATGGAACCATAATCTCTAATGAGCGGGTAAATGTCAAAGACAGTAAAGGCATCTACATTTAGTGCGAAAATATCGAAATAATTTAAAAGTAAAAAGAGTACGACACTTAGTGTAAATGATATAAGAATATGCCATTTATATTTGGTGCTGGCAATGATTTGCGTACGTATCATCGGAACAAATGCATCTTCATGCATCCGACGAAAAATAGCTAGTGAAATAATAACTGCGAGTAAATAGCTAATGTTCATTGAAATAGGAAAAGAGAAACCCCATGGGGCTTGTTGAGTGAATACAGCTACTAACCCAAAAGTTAAAAAGACGATAATGATTGGCAAGATGTTAACCAAAAATATATAAAGGAAAATAAATCCAATATCACGTTTGAAAAAACGCGATTGTTCAGTAGCGTATTCTTCTTCTATGTAATGTTTATTTGTATTTGACATAGTATACCTCTTAAATAGTTGTATTATATAGATACTTTAGCACATATTACTTTGTATTGTATGTTTTATACATTAAAATTTAAAATGAAAAACATATCATAAAATTGTTTTATAAAATGAAGCGCTTCCATTGTGTTTTGTTTTGTAAGGTGTATCATAAATATTGAATTGAAATTTTGGGGGGAGGTATTGTAATGACGTTTCTTACAGTCATGCAATTTATAGTTAACATTATCGTTGTAGGCTTCCTGCTTACGGTTATTGTTATCGGGCTTATTTGGTTAATTAAAGATAAAAGACAATCACAACATAGTGTATTAAGGAATTATCCTTTACTAGCACGTATTAGATATATTTCAGAAAAAATGGGACCGGAATTACGTCAGTATTTATTTTCTGGGGATAATGAAGGGAAACCTTTTTCACGTAATGATTATAAAAATATCGTTTTGGCTGGAAAATATAACTCTCGTATGACCAGCTTCGGTACTACTAAAGATTATCAAGACGGCTTTTACATACAGAACACAATGTTTCCGATGCAACGTAATGAGATTTCAGTAGATAATACAACATTGTTATCAACATTCATTTATAAAATCGCGAATGAGCGTTTATTTAGTCGTGAAGAATATCGTGTACCGACAAAGATTGATCCGTATTACTTAAGTGATGACCATGCAATAAAATTAGGTGAACATTTAAAACATCCATTTATTTTAAAACGTATCGTAGGACAATCTGGTATGAGTTATGGCGCTTTAGGAAAAAATGCCATTACAGCTTTATCTAAAGGTCTAGCTAAAGCGGGCACTTGGATGAATACAGGTGAAGGTGGCTTATCAGAATATCATTTAAAAGGTAATGGGGATATCATTTTCCAAATTGGTCCCGGTTTATTTGGTGTTCGTGATAAAGAAGGTAATTTTAGTGAAGGTTTATTTAAAGAGGTCGCACAGTTATCTAACGTACGCGCATTTGAGCTGAAGTTGGCACAAGGTGCTAAGACTCGTGGTGGTCATATGGAAGCTGAAAAGGTAAACGAAGAAATTGCTAAAATCCGAAATGTTGAACCTTATAAAACAATCAATTCACCTAACCGTTACGAATTTATTCATAATGCTGAAGATTTGATTCGTTTCGTCGATCAGTTGCAGCAATTAGGTCAAAAACCAGTAGGATTCAAAATTGTAGTAAGCAAAGTTTCAGAAATTGAAACACTTGTACGTACGATGGTGGAACTAGATAAGTATCCAAGCTTTATTACGATTGATGGTGGTGAAGGTGGTACTGGTGCAACATTCCAAGAATTACAAGATGGTGTTGGCTTACCGCTATTTACAGCTCTACCTATTGTGTCTGGCATGTTAGAAAAATATGGTATTCGAGATAAAGTGAAATTGGCGGCATCTGGTAAGTTAGTGACACCAGATAAAATTGCGATTGCACTAGGTTTAGGTGCAGATTTTGTAAATATCGCACGTGGCATGATGATTAGTGTCGGTTGTATTATGAGTCAACAATGCCATATGAATACATGTCCTGTAGGTGTTGCAACGACAGATGCGAAAAAAGAAAAAGCATTGATTGTTGGAGAAAAGCAATATCGTGTCACAAACTATGTAACAAGTTTGCATGAAGGCTTATTCAATATTGCAGCAGCTGTTGGCGTATCCAGTCCTACAGAAATTACTGCTGATCATATTGTATATCGAAAAGTCGATGGTGAGTTACAAACGATACATGATTATAAATTGAAATTGATTAGTTGATTTATCTATTTCGAGAAAATGAAAGCAGCGGATTTTAGTGTTACTGCAAATAATTTTATATTAGTAGTGGATGCTGGTCACACAAGAATTTCAAATATTAAAGCCCTCAGAATATGAATTAAGGTTTGTATCCTTAGTCTTATCTGAGGGCATTTTTATGTTATAAACTATTTGTCGTCCATTTTATCTTTTTCTTTTAAACCTCTGTGCTTTAATTGCTTTTCAAGTTTTTCAAAACTAATATCTTTATTTTCTTTAGTTGAAACACCAAGACGTTTATTTAATTTTTTCATGTCAACTTCTGTGTAATCTATGTCTAAGTGTTCAATTGCTTTTTTATCTTTATAGTCTACTTTGTATTTTACGCCTTTAAGGTCTTTGAAAATACTTTCAGATTTGGCGAATAACTTTTTGGCTTCGTCTTTATCCATACCTAGATCGTCATATTTAATTGTGTTGATTGTAGACTGTTTTAAAACCTTATCATCTTTATATGTGATAGAAGTTAGTACATGTTTACCACTAACATCACCTTCATATGTTTTGGTTTGTTCTTTACCACAAGCTGATAATGCAATGATACAAATTAATGCTACTACAATTAATGAACATAATTTTTTCAAAGTCAGTCGCCTTCTTTCGATATTTGTATTATAAAGAAATTATAACATTTACTAAAAAATGATGTTATTCAAAAATTTAAATTTTGTCATTTTTTTTGAAGATATGAGTTTTTTAAGCGGATTCCTCACAAAATTTTAAAAATATTTAAGCCTGAAAAATGATAAAGCGGTAGGGAACGTAGTGTGTTCCACTGCTGATTTCTTTTTGAGCATTATAGACGGTATGTTGGAAGAAAAGAACAAAAGCTTGTGTACGATAGCATATAGGTATTAAGAATACGATGAACTCGTTGGCAATATTGACGTACTCAAGTGCGTACGCTATAATTAGCGTAACAGAAAACAAAGGAGGGTTTATATGATTATCACTAGCCCTACAGAAGCGAGAAAAGATTTTTATCAATTACTAAAAAATGTTAATAATAATCACGAACCAATTTATATTAGTGGCAATAATGCCGAAAATAATGCTGTGATTATAGGTTTAGAAGATTGGAAAAGTATACAAGAGACAATATATCTTGAATCTACTGGTACAATGGACAAAGTAAGAGAAAGAGAAAAAGATAATAGTGGTACAACAAATATAGATGATATTGATTGGGATAATCTTTAATGAGCAATTACACGGTTAAGATTAAAAATTCAGCGAAATCAGATTTAAGGAAAATAAAACATTCTTATTTAAAGAAGTCATTTTTAGAAATTGTTGAGACTTTAAAAAATGATCCGTATAAAATAACACAATCTTTTGAAAAATTAGAGCCTAAATATTTAGAGCGATATTCAAGAAGAATTAACCATCAGCACAGGGTCGTCTATACCGTAGATGATCGAAATAAAGAAGTATTAATACTATCGGCATGGTCACATTATGATTAATGAATATTCAATATCTGAATAACTTTAATGGTAAGTTAATTAAAGAAACTAGTATTTAAGTGTAGGGAAAATAGCGACGTTAATGCGTTGTTATCTCTACACTTTTTAATTTTATAATAGCGCAAGACTAAACAAATTGAAATTAGTAACAATAAAAGAATAACATATTATAATAAGGAATTTTAAATTGTGACTTTTTCGGAATATTAAATTTTAAAAATATGAGGTTTTTGAAGCGGATTTCTCACAAAATTTTAAAAAATTTAAGCCTGAAAATGATAAAGCGGTAGGGAACGTTTTTCTGAAAGTTAGTGATACAATAGTTTTAAGTTGAAATACAGGAGGATGAATAACATGAATCAGTCAGTCAAATTACTTAAACATTTAACAGATGTAAACGGCATTGCTGGTTATGAAATGCAAGTTAAAGAAGCAATGCGTAACTATATAGAGCCTGTCAGTGATCAAATTATTGAAGATAACTTGGGTGGCATTTTTGGAAAGAAAAATGCTGAGAATGGTCAATACTCAATTATGATTTCTGGTCATATGGATGAAGTTGGTTTTATGGTAACAAAGATTGATAAACATGGTTTTATTTCATTTACGCCAGTTGGTGGATGGTGGAATCAAGTCATGCTATCTCAAAAAGTAACGATTACAACAGATTCGGGCAAAGAAATTAGAGGTATCATCGGTTCTAAACCGCCACATGTCTTAACGCCTGAAGAACGTAAAAAGCCAATGGAAATCAAAAATATGTTTATAGATATTGGTGTTAGTAGCAAGGAAGAAGCTGAAGAAGCTGGCGTTGAAGTAGGCAATATGGTAACGCCATATAGTGAATTTGAAGTGCTTGCAAATGATAAATATTTAACTGCGAAAGCATTTGATAATCGCTATGGCTGTGCATTAGCTGTTGAGGTATTAAAACGTTTAAAAGATGAAAATATTGGAATTAACTTATACAGTGGTGCCACAGTGCAAGAAGAAGTTGGTTTGCGTGGTGCGAAAGTGGCAGCGAATACAATTAAACCAGATTTGGCGATAGCTGTCGATGTAGGTATTGCTTATGATACCCCAGGTATGTCAGGTCAAACGAGCGATAGTAAACTAGGCGGTGGTCCAGTTGTCATTATGATGGATGCTACAAGTATTGCTCACCAAGGTTTGCGTAAGCATATTAAAGATGTAGCTAAGGAACATAACATCGAAGTACAATGGGATACGACACCAGGTGGAGGTACAGATGCGGGAAGTATTCATGTCGCAAATGAAGGTATTCCAACGATGACAATCGGTGTTACGCTGCGATACATGCATTCTAATGTTTCAGTGCTCAATGTAGATGATTATGAAAATTCTATCCGTCTTGTTACTGAAATTGTCCGTTCATTGAATGATGAAAGTTATAAAAATATCATGTGGTAATCAAATCCATAAATAATAAAGAATCCTTTTAATATGGTAGGTTGTTAAACAATTGTCTAACTTTAATTCTTAGTCATTAGACAGTATCCATGTTAATAGGATTTTTTGTTTTTAATTTAAATGCTGAAAATCAATTATGCCTAAATTTTGATATTACAAGAAAATGATTTTTTCTTAAATGTAATTGCACTAAAAACCAAAAAAACGGGAATAATATACCTGATATATTACATGAGGAGCGGTGCAAATGTTGTTAGAAATTAAAGATTTAGTGTATAAAGCGAGCGATAGAATCATACTAGATCATATCAGTCTAAAAGTAGATAAAGGCGAGAGTATTGCCATTATAGGTCCATCAGGTAGTGGTAAAAGTACATTTCAAAAGCAAATATGTAATTTGATTAGTCCAACTAGTGGAGAACTTTATTTTAAAGGTAAACCCTATAATGATTATGACCCGGAAGAATTGCGTCAACGAATCAGTTATTTGATGCAGCAAAGTGACTTGTTTGGTGAAACGATTGAAGATAACATGATATTCCCATCACTTGCACGTAATGATAAATTTGATAGAAAACGTGCAAAGCAATTAATTAAAGATGTCGGTTTGGGACATTATCAATTAAGTTCGGAAGTGGAAAATATGTCGGGTGGTGAGCGGCAAAGAATTGCTATAGCGCGCCAACTGATGTATACACCGGATATTCTTTTATTAGATGAATCGACCAGTGCATTAGACGTTAATAATAAAGAAAAGATAGAAAATATCATTTTTAAGTTAGTGGAACAGGATGTTGCTATCATGTGGATTACCCATAGTGATGATCAAAGTATGAGACATTTTCAAAAGCGCATAACGATTGTTGATGGCAAAATTTCTAAGGTTGAGGAGTTGAATCAACATGAGTAATACGGCACTTGGATTGACGGCATTGCTTTTAGTCATTCCGATTATCATTTCATATAAAGAAGGTTTACATATTATTAAAGATTTAATTGTTGCGACACTACGCGCAGTGGTGCAATTAATCATTTTGGGATTTTTGCTGCATTATATTTTTAAAATAAACGATAAATGGCTGCTTATTTTATGTGTATTGGTCATTATTATTAATGCATCATGGAATACAATTAGTCGAGCATCACCAGTGATGCATCATGTGTTTTGGATATCATTTCTAGCTATCTTCATTGGAACAGCATTACCACTTGCAGGTACTGTAGCTACAGGGGCAATTCATTTTACAGCCAATGAAGTTATACCTATCGGCGGCATGCTTGCAAATAATGGCTTGATTGCAATTAATTTAGCTTACCAGAATTTAGATCGTGCATTCGTACAAGATGGTACTAATATTGAATCTAAATTATCACTTGCAGCTACACCTAAATTGGCTTCTAAAGGTGCAATACGTGAAAGTATTCGTTTAGCTATAGTGCCAACAATTGATTCGGTTAAAACATATGGGCTTGTGTCGATTCCTGGTATGATGACAGGCTTAATTATTGGTGGCGTACCACCTTTACAAGCGATTAAATTTCAATTGTTAGTCGTGTTTATTCATACAACTGCGACCATTATGTCTGCTTTGATTGCGACATATTTAAGCTATGGTCAATTTTTCAATGCAAGACATCAATTAGTAGCACGAAATACGGATGTTAAGAGTGAATCATGATAGATTTTACTGCATCAGATTTAGGCATTAGTTTTAATTGGAAATGAAGTGACGCGCACATATAGTATCGCTATTCATTAACACAGCGAAAATATTCATAAAGGCACGCATACTTTGTAGTCAGTTATCTGTTCTGACATATAAAGCGTGCGTGCTTTTTTGAAGACATTGTTGAAACTGAAGTAATTATACATAATTATTAAATGACATACTTGTGTTAATTTTTCAAATACTGAAAAACAATTTCAATAATTTTCCATTTAAGCACAGAAAATTAAAGCAAAATATTATATAATAGAACGGTTATATATAAAATTGTGTTGCACACATTTTTTAATAAATCGTTATTCTAAGGGAAATGAATATCGGAAATTTTGTTTGAAAGGAGTTTTAAAATGTCAATCATGCGACTATTTACATTCATTTTAAGTATTTTTATCGTAGGAATGGTTGAAATGATGGTTGCAGGAATTATGAACTTGATGAGTCAGGACTTACATGTATCAGAAGCTGTCGTTGGTCAATTAGTGACAATGTACGCTTTAACATTTGCGATATGTGGACCTATTCTGGTTAAATTAACGAACCGTTTTTCATCAAGGCCTGTATTATTATGGACATTACTTATATTTATCATTGGTAATGGCATTATTGCTGTAGCGCCAAATTTTTCAATATTAGTAGTTGGTAGAATTATCTCATCTGCAGCAGCAGCACTAATTATCGTAAAAGTATTAGCTATTACAGCGATGTTATCAGCACCTAAAAATCGTGGCAAAATGATTGGACTTGTCTATACAGGGTTTAGTGGGGCCAATGTTTTTGGTGTACCAATTGGAACGGTTATCGGCGATTTAGTAGGTTGGCGCTATACATTTCTATTCTTAATTATTGTGAGTATTATTGTTGGCTTCTTGATGATGATCTATTTACCGAAGGATCAGGAAATACAACGAGGCCCTGTGAATCATGAGGCACCATCTCATGAAAATCATGTTACTTCGAAAATATTAAGACCTGCTGAAGTAGCAAAATATTTAATTATTACGTTTTTAGTATTGATTGCAAACTCAGTGACATTCGTCTTTATAAATCCACTTATTTTATCTAATGGTCATGATATGTCATTCGTTTCATTAGCACTTCTAGTAAATGGAATCGCTGGCGTTATTGGAACATCATTGGGTGGTATATTCTCCGATAAAATTACAAGTAAGCGTTGGTTAATGATTTCTGTTTCTATTTTTATCGTTATGATGTTACTTATGAATTTAATCTTACCTGGTTCAGGTCTATTGTTAGCAGGACTATTTATTTGGAATATCATGCAATGGAGTACTAATCCAGCAGTGCAAAGCGGTGTGATTCAACATGTTGAAGGCGACACAAGCCAAGTAATGAGTTGGAACATGTCTAGTTTAAACGCTGGTATTGGTGTTGGCGGCATTATTGGAGGCTTGGTCATGACACATGTTTCTGTTCAAGCTATCACATATACGAGTGCCATCATTGGCGCATTAGGATTAATCGTTGTTTTCACATTGAAAAATAATCATTATGCTAAAACATTTAAATCATCATAATTCTCATATGAAAAGCACGCCTGCTATCAAATTCAGGTGTGCTTTTTTAGATGCGATAACGTTATTGATATGTGCGATAATAGCGACGTTCATTATGATACATCGGCCAAGGCATTTTACCGCTTTTAGCAAAATTAGCTAAATCATTTTGCATTTGTCGACTTAAAAATTTAAGGTGAGCAGTTGTTGGATATTGATGTGCTGCTAATATTTGTAAGTTTCCGAACCAAAATACCATATCTAGAATATGGTAAGCACTGCGATAGTGTGCGCTAGAAGTATCATGCCATGCAAATTCAGCAAGCCATAGTTGTGCGTTTGAATCTTGTATATTAAGATGTTGTAAAAATTGCTTCATCGGCTGTTTGAAATAACAATGTGTAATCGCTAAAGATTGTTGCTTCGCAGTCTGAACATCTTCGTATTTTAAAGGAATATCATTTAATTCCATAATGTCGATAAAGCGTTGCGGCGATAATTTTTTCTGTTCACTAGTAATATAAATATCGCCTTCATCTTTTGTATAACATGCAAAAATTGGTTTCGTTGTTGGATAATCATTTTGTATATAATCTGTTTTAATAGGCGCATATATTAAATCAAGCCCTTTAGAAGGTCCTCGAGATTGTTTTAGCTTCGCCATCAGCATAAGAATATCATCTGTCGATAATGATGTAACATCATCTGTATCTAAATAATCGCGCATCATTTTTTGGAAATATTGTGCTTTATTGCGTGCACTCTTAAGGGTGTCTAATCGTAGTGCGCCACTTAGTAGAACGACTTTATGGAAGTATGGCTCAATGTCAGGTATTTTAAGTAAAGTCAAAATGCTCATACTGCCTGCAGACTGACCCATTAAAGTAATGTTATTAGCGTCGCCACCAAAGGATTCAATAAATTGATGCACCCATTTTATGACATTGATTTGATCTGAAAGTCCATTATTGGAATGAAAATCTTTATTAAAATATGACCAGTCTAAATATCCTAATGCGCCTAAACGATAATTGCATGTAATAACGATAATGTCGTTATTTTGTACTAAATGTGCCGGTTGATAGAGTTCGGCTGTACCATGACCATTTTCAAAACTACCACCATAAAAATAAATGATGACAGGTTTCTTCGTCTGATCATTATGTTGTTTCCAAATATTTAGATATAAACAGTCTTCATGTTCAGTAAAAGTTGTAGATTGTGAGGAGAAAAAATCTTCTAATTTGTTGTCTGGTTGCGGTGGGATGGGTTGTATTTCAGTTGCATCAATTGGCTCTGACCATTGTGTTTTTAACGTAGAATGTTTAAAGCGATTATCATGAACTGGTGGTTCTGCATAAGGAATGCCTAAGAAGATATCTAAACCATCTTGTGTAATACCATGAATTTGACCACCTGTAGTATTAATCTTCATATTTATTAACCTCCTTTATCATCCCCAATTTAATCATACCACGGTCTATAGATGATAGGTGACAAGTATAACAAGACAATTTTGTGACTGAATCAGACTAGCTTGATATCTGTTTTAACTCAAACCATTTTCAGTATTATATGATGTTCTTCTACAGTGACATTTCATTACAATATCACTCTCGCCACATTGTTATGTTAGTTATTTATAACCGATTTTCAAAATAAAAAACCAACCAAGATGTTGAAATCAATGGTTGGTTAATGTGTGTGTGTTGAAATCATATATGGCATTGCATTTTAAAATATTTAATGAGATGACTTTGATTCATTATTTAGTGACTCGCGCATCTTTGTATTGATTCGTGTTGCGCGACGGAAATAGACGCTTTCAAATGAACTCGTTGTACCGATGTAATAGAATATAAGCGCCACAACAATAATAACGATAAAGTCAAATGGATAGTGAATCATATTTAAGCCTTTAAATTCTTTGCTTCCTATAAATGACAGTATTGATAGCACGATTAAATATACAATAATCCATAAGCTACCACCAATTTGTTTCTTTGTATTACGCCAATTCATACGGTATTCATAGAAGAAGTAGATTGGTAATCCAAGTATAATGATTAAAATAACTTCAGCCGTTGTTGGCCACATTGCCCAATATATAGCTAATGAAGCTAATACAAATGATAATGGTGCCATTACTTTTAAAATTTTTGCTCTAAATGGACGAGTCATTGTTGGTCCCATTTTTCTTAATGCAATCACTGTCGTTGGGCCAGTTAAATAGGCTACTAAAGTTGCAGTAGAAATAACTGCTGCTAGCGTACCCCAATCTCTAAATAATGTAACCATAATCATACTAATGATGGCATTAAAGATGATTGCTACACGTGGGATATGATATTTTTCATTCATCTTCCCAAGAAATTTAGGGATATGTCCATTTTTCTCCATTGCTCGTAAAACTCGACCTGTAACGGCGACAAATGACACGCCAGTACCGAATGGTGATACAAAAGCTTCAATATATAGTAAAATTGCGAGCCAATTAATTCCTAATAAGATAGCTAAATCTGCAAATGGTGAATTGAAGTTGATGCCATTCCATCCACTATGTTGTAACATTGATTGAGGCATAGAAGTGATAAACGTACTTTGTAAAATGATGTACAACACTGCACTGATTGACAGTGAAATAGCGATGCCTCTTGCGATATTTTTTTCAGGATTTTTAATTTCTGAACCCATATTAATAATTGTCTGGAATGAATTGAATGAAAAAATAATCCCTGATGCTGTTGTTGCAGCAAAAATCGGTGCACTTCCGTAAGGCATAAATGTGCTTGCCGAATGGCCGTAATTTGAAGTGTCGAATCCTGATAACATCAACATGATGATGGTTAACATGGGTACGCCTAATTTAAATACAGAAATTAAACTCGTAAATGATGTTAAAAGTTTTACGGACCAATAGTTTAATAATGAAAAAATAACAATGATGAGATATACAGCTAGCAATCCGTATGTGCTAATAGAGCCATTTTCCATTAAATATCTCATTGGTTTCGCCCAATGCCACGGCCAAGAACTCATATATTGAACAGCTGACACAGCTTCGATAGGTATTATTGTCACCAAAGACACCCAATTCGCCCAAGCAGCAATAAAGCCTAATAATGAGCCATGTGTATACTGGGCATAGTTACTCATGCCACCTGATTGAGGAAACATTGTGCCGATTTCAATGTAGTTATAGGCAATGGTTCCAATGACTAGGAATCCAAGAACCCATGATATGATTGCTGCTGGTCCAGCTATTGATGATGCTTCCCACGCACCAAATAGCCAACCAGATCCTATTAAAGAGCCTAACCCTAATAAGACTAATTGGGATAGATTGATTTTGTCGTTGTGCAATTGCTTGTCTTTATTCATAAATACTCCTTCGTTATTGCCAAAAATACAAAAAATAATATGCGACAATTATACGCTTATTATAATAATAGTCAAATGCATTTTTTGTAAGAACGCAAAAGCATTTGTAAAATTAGTTTTTTATAAAATTAGGATATATAATACAATGTGTATTGAAAAACAAAATGGAAGTGATGACTATGAGTGAGAAACAATCAAATGAACAAGTTGAAGCATTTTTAAATAAAGAGAGTCAATGGCAAGAAGAATATAAATATTTGAGAGCGTTAATCTTTAATGAAACAGAATTAGAGGAAGCGTATAAATGGATGCATCCTTGTTACACGTTGAATAATAAAAATGTAGTACTTATCCATGGCTTCAAAAATTATGTTGCACTATTATTTCATAAAGGTGCCATTTTGGAGGATAAATATCATACACTCATTCAACAGACTGAAAAGGTGCAAGCAGCTCGTCAGTTACGATTTGAAAATTTAACAGAGATTCAAGCACGTACCGAAGAAATTAAATATTATCTAGCCGAAGCAATTAAAGCTGAAAAAGCTGGTAAAAAAGTTGAAATGAAGAAAACAGAGGAATATGTTATTCCTAAAGAGTTAGAAGCTAAGTTCGAAGAAATGCCACAGTTAGAGTCTTCATTTTATAAATTAACGCCAGGCAGACAACATCAATATATATATCATATTGGACAAGCTAAACGCAGTGAAACAAGACAAAAGCGTGTTGAAAAGTATATTAACCAAATACTAGAAGGTAAAGGGATGCATGATAAGTAATTAATGAGTAAAGCATACCGGTTATACAACAACATACAAGATGACACGAAACAACCAATGGCTCATGCTGTTGGTTGTTTTTTTAGGTGTGTCTGTCATGGGCAACACTTTGACGTTGGAATTCCGTTACAGGCTTGGGAGTAGAAAATGTTAGCAAAAGGCAAGGGTGTCTACAATGAATGATGAAGATATTAAAATATAAGGATGACTTTGTGAGTGGCGGATGGGCGGTTGTCCGTCTGTAACAATGGATGCGTGTGCATTATTACAAAAATTCGACTTTTGTAATAATATTTCACATTTTCGACACTTTTTTGCTATAAAACAACCAATTGAGCGATAATAAATTCGCTTTTAAAAAATATGAGTTATCTATTTAGTTGCCAAAGATAAAATAATAATGTTTAATAACATCATATAGAGTATGTTAGTTTTAAATGTCGAATATACGAATGTGCAAACAAAGTAATCGGTAGAAATTCAACATACATAGCGCCGTTTACTGTTAAGTATTCACATTACAGATGAAAAATATAAAATTCTACATAATCAAGACCATGATGTGTACTTGTTTAACTTATGACTCTATTTGTTTAACAATTGCGATAATGGTCTTTTTATTTTATGCGTATCATTCGCCATATTTTTTATGAGGAAGGAGAAATGATTATGTTAAGTATTAAGCATTTAACGAAAATTTATTCTGGTAATAAAAAGGCAGTAGATGACATCTCTTTAGATATTCAATCTGGGGAATTTATCGCATTTATTGGAACCAGTGGAAGTGGTAAAACAACTGCTTTAAGAATGATAAACCGTATGATTGAAGCGACAGAAGGACAAATTGAAATTGATGGTAAAGATGTTCGGAGTATGAATCCTGTCGAATTACGTAGAAATATTGGTTATGTTATTCAACAAATTGGGTTAATGCCTCATATGACGATTAAAGAGAATATTGTATTGGTACCCAAATTGTTGAAATGGACTAAAGAAGAAAAGGATAAACGTGCAAAGGAATTAATTAAACTTGTGGATTTACCGGAGTCATTTTTAGAGCGTTATCCAGCAGAACTATCAGGTGGGCAACAACAACGTATCGGTGTCGTAAGAGCACTTGCGGCCGAACAAGATATTATTTTAATGGATGAACCTTTTGGTGCATTGGATCCTATTACGAGAGATACGTTACAAGATTTAGTTAAAACGTTACAACGAAAATTAGGCAAGACGTTTATCTTTGTAACACATGATATGGATGAAGCGATTAAATTAGCAGACAAAATTTGTATTATGTCAGAAGGTAAGGTGGTGCAATTTGATACACCAGACAATATTTTAAGACATCCCGCAAATGATTTTGTACGTGATTTTATAGGACAAAATAGACTGATTCAAGACCGTCCCAATGACAAGACTGTAGAAGGTGTAATGATTAAACCAATCACGATACAGGCAGATGCAACGCTTAATGATGCTGTTCATATTATGAGACAAAAGCGTGTTGATACTATTTTTGTAGTAGATAGTAATAACCATTTACTAGGTTTCTTAGACATTGAAGATATAAATCAGGGTATACGTGGACACAAAAGTTTACGAGACACCATGCAACAACATATTTATACCGTTCAAATTGATTCTAAATTACAAGATTCTGTACGTACGATTTTAAAAAGAAACGTTAGGAATGTACCTGTCGTAGATGATAAGCAACGTTTAGTAGGACTGATTACGCGTGCCAATGTTGTTGACATTGTATATGACACGATTTGGGGCGATAGTGAGGATGCAGTGCAAACAGAACATGTGGGGGAAGACACTGTGTCCTCAAAAATGCATGAGCAACACACTACTAATGTCAAAGTACGTGACATAGGAGATGATAAATCATGATTGAGTTCCTACATGAACATGGTGGACAGTTGATGTCGAAAACACTGGAACATTTTTATATTTCTATAGTGGCATTATTACTTGCCATCATTGTTGCAGTACCTATAGGCATTTTATTATCAAAAACAAAGCGAACTGCCAATATTGTATTAACTGTGGCAGGTGTCTTACAAACTATTCCAACACTAGCTGTACTTGCTATTATGATACCGATTTTTGGTGTTGGTAAAACGCCTGCAATTGTAGCGCTATTTATTTATGTATTATTACCTATTTTAAATAACACGGTACTCGGTGTTCAAAATATTGATAGCAACATTAAAGAAGCTGGAAAAAGTATGGGAATGACACAATTTCAATTGATGAAGGATGTTGAATTGCCGTTAGCATTGCCGCTTATCATTGGTGGCATTCGTTTGTCATCTGTGTATGTAATTAGTTGGGCTACACTTGCAAGTTATGTAGGTGCGGGTGGATTAGGTGATTTCATTTTCAATGGTTTAAATTTATATGATCCACTGATGATTGTAACTGCAACGGTACTCGTTACTGCACTAGCATTAGGTGTTGATGCCTTATTAGCTTTAGTTGAAAAATGGGTAGTTCCCAAAGGCTTAAAAGTATCTGGATAATTAGGAGGCTAAGATAATGAAGAAAATTAAATATATACTTGTCGTGTTTGTCTTATCGCTTACCGTATTATCTGGATGTAGTTTGCCCGGACTAGGTAGTAAGAGCACGAAAAATGATGTCAAAATTACAGCATTATCAACAAGCGAATCGCAAATTATTTCACATATGTTACGGTTGTTAATAGAGCATGATACACATGGTAAGATAAAGCCAACATTAGTAAATAATTTAGGGTCAAGTACGATTCAACATAATGCCTTAATTAATGGGGATGCTAATATATCAGGTGTTAGATATAATGGCACAGATTTAACGGGAGCTTTGAAGGAAGCACCAATTAAAGATCCTAAGAAAGCAATGATAGCCACACAACAAGGATTTAAAAAGAAATTTGATCAAACGTTTTTTGATTCGTATGGTTTTGCGAATACGTATGCATTCATGGTAACGAAGGAAACTGCTAAAAAATATCATTTAGAGACAGTTTCAGATTTAGCAAAGCATAGTAAAGATTTACGTTTAGGTATGGATAGTTCATGGATGAATCGTAAAGGCGATGGCTATGAAGGATTTAAAAAAGAGTATGGTTTTGACTTTGGTACAGTGAGACCAATGCAAATAGGTCTAGTCTACGACGCATTAAACACAGAGAAGTTAGACGTTGCATTAGGTTATTCTACAGATGGTCGAATTGCCGCGTATGATTTGAAAGTACTTAAAGATGATAAACAATTTTTCCCACCTTATGCTGCGAGTGCTGTTGCAACAAATGAATTATTACGGCAACACCCAGAACTTAAAACGACGATTAATAAGTTGACAGGAAAGATTTCGACTTCAGAGATGCAACGCTTGAATTATGAAGCGGATGGTAAAGGTAAAGAACCTGCTGTCGTCGCAGAAGAATTTTTGAAAAAACACCACTATTTTGATAAACAGAAAGGTGGTCATAAGTAATGGAAGGTAATTTATTACAGCAATTATTCAATTATTATGTTACGAACTTTGGTTATCTATGGGATTTATTTTTCAAACACTTATTAATGTCTGTCTATGGTGTGCTGTTTGCAGCTTTAATTGGTATTCCATTGGGAATCTTGCTTGCAAGATACACAAAACTTTCTGGATTTGTAATTACAATTGCAAATATAATTCAAACAGTTCCAGTCATTGCAATGTTAGCTATTTTAATGTTAGTCATGGGCTTAGGTTCAGAAACAGTAGTTTTAACAGTGTTTTTATATGCGTTACTTCCAATTATAAAAAACACTTATACTGGTATAGCTAGTGTTGATGCGAATATTAAGGATGCTGGCAAAGGTATGGGAATGACACGCAATCAAGTGCTACGAATGATTGAATTACCGTTATCTGTTTCGGTTATTATCGGTGGCATTCGTATTGCCTTGGTTGTTGCGATAGGTGTTGTTGCCGTTGGATCATTTATAGGAGCACCTACGCTTGGTGACATTGTGATTCGTGGTACAAATGCGACGGATGGCACAACGTTTATTTTAGCAGGTGCGATTCCGATTGCTATCATTGCAATCGTCATTGATGTACTATTAAGATTTTTAGAAAAACGATTAGACCCAACAACACGACATCGTAAAAATCAATCTAATCATCGGCCGCAAAGTATTAATATGTAATAGTAGAAGATGTTTATAATTTAGCGATTTCGTTTCATGATTTATAAAAAATGAGGCTACTCAAGGAGCTCAAATAATCTTTGAGTAGCCTTTTTATAGGTTGTGTTTGTATGCGTTTACACTAAAATAGCAATTATTATCATGAAAGTTTTTGGATAAAAAGCGTTAATTATTGTAAAAATGCTAAAAAATGAGATGTTTTATTTATAATTTTCTGCAAATTTATGATATTGTTTCTTAATATATCATATTAAAAATTTGTTTTTCTTAAACATAGGAGGCTTATCTAATTCATGGACACATCAAAACAATTTAGAGGTGACAACCGATTGCTTTTGGGTATCGTTTTAGGGGTTATTACCTTTTGGCTATTCGCGCAGTCACTTGTTAATCTTGTTGTCCCATTACAATCAACATATAGTAGTGACGTTGGAACGATAAATATCGCTGTTAGCTTATCTGCCTTATTTGCTGGTTTGTTTATCGTAGGTGCTGGTGATGTTGCTGATAAATTTGGTCGCGTCAAAATTACTTATGTAGGATTGATATTAAATGTTGTAGGTTCATTACTCATCATCATTACACCTTTGCCAGCATTTTTAATTATAGGTAGAATAATTCAAGGTTTGTCTGCAGCATGTATTATGCCATCCACACTTGCTATTATTAACGAATATTATATTGGTACAAGAAGACAACGTGCCTTAAGCTATTGGTCTATTGGTTCTTGGGGTGGTAGTGGTATTTGTACGTTGTTTGGTGGCTTAATGGCTACATATATAGGTTGGCGTTCAATATTTGTTGTTTCAATTCTATTAACATTATTAGCAATGTACTTAATCAAACATGCACCTGAGACTAAAGCAGAACCAATCAAAGGTATGAAAGCAGAAGCTAAAAAGTTTGACGTTATTGGTTTAGTCATTTTAGTAGTGACGATGTTAAGTTTAAATGTAATCATCACACAGACGTCTCATTTTGGTTTAGTTTCACCGTTAATTCTAGGTTTAATTGTTGTGTTTATCTGTTCATTAGTTGGTTTTGTATATTACGAAAATAAAATAAAGCATCCACTTGTTGATTTTTCAATTTTTAAAAATAGAGGATACAGTGGTGCAACTATTTCAAACTTCTTATTAAATGGTGTAGCAGGTGGTGCACTTATCGTTATTAACACGTATTATCAACAACAATTAGGATTTAATTCTTCGCAAACGGGTTATATTTCATTAACGTATTTAATAGCAGTGTTGTCAATGATTCGTGTAGGTGAAAAGATTTTATCTCAACATGGTCCGAAGCGCCCACTATTACTAGGAAGTGGCTTTACAGTGATTGGGTTAATCTTATTGTCGTTAACATTTTTACCAGAAGTGTGGTATATCATATCTAGTATAGTTGGATATTTATTGTTTGGTACTGGTTTAGGATTATATGCTACACCATCAACTGATACAGCAGTTGCTAGTGCGCCAGATGATAAGTCGGGTGTTGCTTCAGGCGTATATAAAATGGCGTCATCATTAGGAAATGCATTTGGAGTAGCAGTATCTGGTACAGTTTATACTGTGTTAGCAGCTAATTTAAATTTGAACTTAGGTGGTTTCACAGGTATGATGTTTAATGCCTTGCTAGCAATTGTTGCATTTTTAGTCATTTTACTATTAGTTCCTAAAAATCAAACGAATTTGTAAAACCGAAATGAAAGCAAGTTATTATGTAGGGATTTTAAAGGAAATTTTGTGAAAGTAAGTTTATCATACACACTTAATGTTACGTATTGACGTTTAATGTTAGGTGTGTTCTTTTATAGACGATAAAAGCTGTGTGCATATTAAGCGAATGATTTTCAAATTGACGCTAATATGCGAAAGTAGTATTTTTAAAATGAACAACAACGATGAAGAGGGGTTTATAGGATGAAAATTGCAATTGCTGGATCGGGTGCATTAGGTAGTGGCTTTGGTGCCAAACTATTTCAAGCAGGATATGATGTCACACTTATTGACGGATATACATCTCATGTTGAAGCGGTTAAGCAACATGGATTAAATATAACGATTAATGGAGAGGCATTCGAGTTAAACATTCCGATGTATCATTTTAATGATCAACGGGACGAAAGCATTTACGATGTTGTCTTTCTATTTCCAAAGTCTATGCAATTAAAAGAAGTGATGGAAGATATGAAGCCACATATTGATAATGAAACGATCGTCGTATGTACGATGAATGGTCTGAAGCATGAAGAAGTCATTGCGCAGTATGTTGCTCAATCACAAATTGTCAGAGGTGTTACGACTTGGACGGCAGGTCTTGAAAGCCCTGGACACAGTCATTTACTTGGTAGTGGACCAGTTGAAATAGGTGAACTAGTGGATGAAGGTAAAGAAAATGTTATAAAAGTTGCTGATTTACTTAACGAAGCGGAATTGAATGGTGTCATTAGTAAAGATTTATACCAATCGATTTGGAAAAAGATTTGTGTTAATGGTACGGCAAATGCATTAAGCACAGTGTTGGAGTGTAATATGGCATCACTGAATGAAAGTAGTTATGCGAAGTGTTTGATTTATAAATTAACGCAAGAAATAGTGCATGTAGCGACGATTGATAATGTTCATTTAAATGTTGATGAAGTATTTGAATATTTAGTTGATTTAAATGAAAAAGTTGGTGCGCATTATCCATCCATGTATCAAGATTTAATTGTTAATAATAGAAAAACTGAAATTGATTATATTAATGGCGCAGTTGCAACATTGGGTAAACAACGTCATATTGAAGCGCCAGTCAATCGCTTTATTACTGATTTAATTCATACTAAAGAAAGTCAGCGACACGCACAGGATTAATTGGTGTTTTAGGTATGATTACAAGGAAATGACAATCACGTGATATTACGGTCATTATTAAGATTGAAATGTAATAAATAAAGAACAGCAGTAAGGTACTTTCAAATTGAAATGATCTTGGTGCTGTTTTTCTTGATTGATCTTCGTCATAATTCAGATTTGTCATAGGTCTACGACATACTATTAGTATTTACTAGACAGTTTTTACGACGACACTTTGAAAAATTTTGAGGCAAATCATTTGGAAGTCTCACGTGAATTTTGTAAACTCATCAAGCAAGTAATTATATTAAAAAGACAAATAGAGAAAAGGTGTTTATAATGAGTAAAATTTTTGTAACTGGTGCAACGGGCCTTATTGGCATTAAATTAGTTCAAAGACTAAAAGAAGAGGGGCATGAGGTTGCTGGTTTTACTACATCTGAGAATGGTCAACAAAAGCTAGCTGCTATTAATGTAAAAGCATATATTGGTGATATATTAAAAGCTGATACTATTGATCAAGCGTTAGCAGATTTTAAACCAGAAATCATTATCAACCAAATTACGGATTTAAAAAATGTTGATATGGCAGCAAATACGAAAGTACGTATTGAAGGTTCTAAAAACTTAATTGATGCGGCGAAAAAGCATGACGTTAAGAAAGTAATTGCCCAAAGTATTGCCTTTATGTATGAACCTGGCGAAGGATTAGCAAATGAGGAAACTTCACTTGATTTTAACTCAACTGGTGATAGAAAAGTAACGGTTGATGGTGTGGTTGGTCTAGAAGAAGAAACGGCTCGTATGGATGAATACGTTGTTTTACGTTTTGGTTGGTTATATGGCCCAGGTACTTGGTACGGAAAAGATGGCATGATTTATAATCAATTTATGGATGGTCAAGTGACACTTTCAGATGGCGTAACATCATTTGTGCATCTTGATGATGCAGTTGAAACATCTATTCAAGCTATTCATTTTGAAAATGGTATCTATAATGTAGCAGATGATGCACCTGTTAAAGGTTCTGAATTTGCAGAATGGTATAAAGAACAACTTGGTGTTGAACCAAATATTGATATTCAACCTGCGCAACCATTTGAACGTGGCGTAAGCAATGAGAAGTTTAAAGCGCAAGGTGGTACTCTGATTTATAAAACTTGGAAAGACGGCATGAATCCAATTAAATAATAATTTATCCGTTTAATATACAAAGAATAAAGACTTGGTCGAATCGTGGATGATATATTATCAAACGCACGGCTCGAACAAGTCTTTTTTATTATGTCTTCGTTATCTTTGTATGAAGGAATAACAGAATTACAATTAATGTACTGAATAATGCAATTAATGTTGTGATTAGTGCTAATTTAATTTCTATTGGTAGCCAAGTCAGTACAAAAGACCAATTATTGCTACCGAGAATGAGATATGGTAATGCATATAATATGAGCGCTATAGCGATACATAAACATAAAGTTAGCCAACTCAATACAGCAATCCGTTTTGATCTACGCAAAAGAATTTGACCATGGCGCATTTGCCAAGCACGATAAGCTGAGAATATAAATGCTAATAAAATAAGTGTTGTCATCAAAACGGTAACAATATTAAATTGGTCTTTATATTGATTGAGTATAGACGCAACCGTCGAATATCGCTTGTGATTTACAATTTGTGTATTAAGATGCTCAACTAATTTGGGTACATATTCCGAATTTAGATTTGCAAGCACAACAATTCCATAATTTTGTTTTGGATTTAGTAAAATAAATGATGAAAAGTTATCGAGCGTTCCTGAATGAAACACTAAATGTTCATCATTATTGGTAAACCAGCCCGAAGCATATGCATTGGCATTAGGTTCACCAATTGTTGATGATAAATTTTTATGTGATTGTTGAACTAATGATTTGTATTTATCAGGTGGATTAAGTTGGAATTTTATCCAATGTTCCAAATCTTCAGTTGATGTCATCATATATGCTGATGGTGTATCCCAAAGGTTAAATTCAGGTTTAGAGACGACAGGTGTCGAACCTTGTAATTCGTAGCCAATAGCATCATGTTTTGATTTGTTATTGGTTTGTTTGAATGATGTATGTGTCATATGCAAAGGCTTGAGCCATGAATTTGTAATATATTTTGTATAGGATTGCTTCGTAACGTTTTGGATAATTAAACCTAATAAATCATAGTTCATATTTGAGTATTCAAATTCTTCTCCGGGCTTATGATGTAATTCATCACCCATAATTGCACGGGTTACATCATTTAAACGATTATTTTTATTTGTTACGGCGTCTTCGCTTGTAATATCACTAGGTATACCACTTGTTTGAGCCAAAAGTTGCTTAATCGTAATAGTTTCATTTTGACCATTATAGTTCATTTTAAAATGAGGCACATGTTTGGATACGTCATCATTTAAGTTTAATCGACCTTCTTGAGCTAATTTTAAAATTGCAAGACCTGTGAAAGCTTTAGTATTAGAAGCAATTTCATACTTTGTTGTGGGAGAAGCTTTGACTTTTTTATCAACATCTTGATAACCATAACCTTTATTTAAAAAAACTTTGCCATTTTTTACTATTAAAATTGATGCTCCAGGAATGTGTCCCTTTTGTAAATCATGCTCGATAATTTTATCTATTTGTTGTTGCGAATCATTGGTTAGCCGTGTCTTCGTATTGCTATTTAATGTTATATATATAGCAATTGAAATGGCGACTAAAATGATAATAGAAATGGATAGAAAATACAGTTTTTTAGTAGTCATAAACGTTCCTTTTTATATGTTAAATTTACTTAAGTGCCTAATGAGATTTATTTTATTATACCAGTTCTATTGAATAAATTAATTAAAGAGGTATATTTACCATTATTTTTGACACCTTATATGTTAATAGGTGTATAATTACATAAAAAATATTAATTAACTCTCTATACTTTTTGGAAAGATAGGCGTATAGTGATATCCATCAAAAACTATAAAAAGGAATAGGAGATTATGTTCAATCAATTTAAAAGACTTATTATAGGGCAACCTAAAAAAAACAGAGAACTAAAAGACGAAAAGATATCGAAGTTTAAAGGGTTAGCGATTCTTTCGTCGGATGCATTATCTTCAGTGGCTTACGGTCCCGAACAAATACTGATTACATTATCAGTAGTGGGTGCAGTTGCAACTTGGTATACTTTACCGATTGCAGGTGCTGTTCTGATCTTATTAGCTGCTTTAATTATGTCTTATAGGCAAATTATTTATGCATATCCTAAAGGTGGCGGCGCGTATATGGTGTCCAAGACCAATTTAGGAGAAAAATGGGGATTGCTTGCAGGAGGCTCATTATTAGTCGATTACATACTGACTGTCGCTGTTAGTATATCATCTGGTGCTGATGCATTTGTTGCTGCATTCCCAAGTTTATATGGGCATAAAGTACTGATTGCATGTTTACTTGTACTTTTTATTTTAATATTAAATTTACGTGGTTTAACTGAATCTGCCACCGTATTATCCTATCCAGTATATCTTTTCATTATAGGGTTAGTGATATTAATATTTATAGGTACTTTCCGTGTGGCGACAGGAGATATTCAACCACATATGCATGCATCAGTAGGAACTGCGGTTCCTGGAGTAACATTATTCTTGCTATTAAAAGCTTTTTCATCAGGGGCTTCATCATTAACAGGTGTTGAAGCTATTTCAAATGCGGTAACCAATTTTAGAGAACCAAGTGCTAATAATGCTGTAAAAACGTTAATTGCTATGGGTTCAATTTTAGCGTTTTTATTAGTTGGTATCGTTGGTTTAGCATATGTTTATGGAATTATGCCACAAACGGAAACGACAGTTTTATCACAATTAGCTATGCAAATATTTGGTGATAATGCTGCCTTCTATTTTGTACAGGCAACGACCGTGATGATTTTGGTATTAGCAGCCAACACTGGATTTACAGCTTTTCCGATGTTAGCGGCTTCAATGTCTAAAGATAAATATATGCCTAGAATGTTTACTGTTAGAGGTGATCGCTTAGGCTACTCTAACTCAATTATTATTTTAGGTGTATTAGCCATTATTTTAATTATTGTATTTGATGGTATGACTGAAGATTTAATTCCATTGTATGCTGTTGGTGTATTTATTCCATTTACACTAGCACAATTCGGTATGGTTATTAAATGGATTCATGAACGTCCTAAGAATTGGTTAAGTAAGTTGTCTGTGAACTTACTAGGTGGTATCGTGACATTTATTGTTTTTATGATTTTACTCATAACTAAATTTAGCCAAGTATGGCCGATACTTATTTTCTTGCCGTTCGTGGTGATTTTCTTCTTGAAAATTAACAAACATTATCGAGATATCGCAGAACAATTACGTTCTGACATTGATGTTCTTAATGTGGACGTGGTAGATCGTAATTTAGCAATTGTGCCGATAACAAGTATTACAACAGCAGTTGATAAGTCTATTTATTACGCACAAATGCTTGCGAATAATGATGTCATAGCAGTACATGTATCATTTGGAGATGAAGATGAAAAAGCATTCCAAGAGAAATGGAAACGTCATTTCCCAGATGTAAGATTAGTTATTTTACATTCGGAATATCGCAGTATTATACGACCAATTTCACGTTTTATCGATAAGATTAATCGTAAAGCAAACGATCAAAACTATATGATTACAGTAGTGATACCAGAATTTATTACTAAGAAACGTTGGCATAATTTATTACACAATCAAACTAGTTTGCGTATGAAATTGTATTTAATTTATCAAAAGAATGTTAACGTATGTACAATTCCATTTAAACTTAAAAAATAGATTCTATAATCAAATCGGATTGATGAAAGGTTATTTACTTTTCATCAATCCGATTTTTTGATGTTGAATATAAAAACCCCGTACATATGAGATGATAATGACTTTGTCTCATATGTATGGGGGGTATTGTTATGTCTTGCTTAATGTTTGGACTGTAAAGACAAGACAATTTCGTTGTAATTGATATTTTCTCGAATTTGAGCTGCAACGATATTGTTGATTTTATTTTTGCGAATTAATTCATCTAAAAGGTGACGTTGTAAGTACAATGCTTCCAATTTGTGGTTATGGAACATAGCTTGCGGTATGATTTGATTGCTGTTTTCTTGACGTTCTTTTCGACGTTGTGCACGCCACTTTAATGAGCGACTCATATCATAGTAATGATTAATGACTAAGCTAACCTCAAGTACATTTGTACTATTTTGTTCTTCTTTTAAGCGTAAAATAATATTGTGATTCACAATACGCATAATTTTTTGAACATCTTTGAATGAATTTTCAAATTCTTGCTTCTTAGATTCTTTGTTTAAGGCTTTGTAGTGCTTCATCGCTTTAAGTCTAAGCCATAACATCTTGAAGAAGTTTGCAAATTTTTCAACAAATGATGCAGTACGGTGTGTCTCTGTTAATTCGACAATATTGCGGTAATTATTAATATCCTGATACGTTGCCTTACCTTTATCAATTAAACGCTCAAGTGTAGATGTTTCGATTACTTTTGCAATATCTTCTAAACGTTTGAGTTCTTTTGTATTTTGATTATTAGGTTCTGAATTTAATAAAAATAACAATTCTCCATAGTATTGGTTTAATACTGGGCGATAATTTGTATCGTTTTTGTCTTTTTTACTTTCGTTTTTAAAATGCTGTATCACTTTTTGAACAATGAAAATTTTGGCAGATTGATAAGTCATACCTTTAAAAGTAGTATCTTCGGCAGATGGTGTAATTAAAGGTAAAACAATTTGCGCTAAGATTAAACTAATTAATACCATGAAAGATGCAATAAACAATAAATCATTACGGTATTCGAATGCTTGTCCTTTTGTAATGATAAATGGTAATGTAAGTGCCATTGAAAGTGAAATTGTACCGTGAATACCACACATCGTCATAATAAATGCGTAACGCACACGAGAAGGTGGTGTTTCATGTGAATCATGTTCTTCGTCTAGATAAGATTGTATATTTTTCGGGAAATAAAAATCTTTGTACCAGAAATAAACCCAAACAAATCGACATGCATAAATTGCAATAGCGATTAATATAGTGATCACTATTAAAAATGAAAAGTTGTCAGGCTCTGTTTGGAAAATATCTATGACTACAGTAGGAATCATAAAACCTAATACAACAAATACAAAACCATTTAAGGCATAACTAAATGTGTTCCAAATTTGATGGTAATTCATTTGTAGTTCCGTTTGTGCTCTAATTAAACGGTCGCGTTCTAAACCATGGATTAGACCTGCGATTACAACTGCAATGATACCTGAAGCATGAACTTCTTCTGCTAAAAAGTATACGACAAAAGGAGTTAATAATTGAATAAAAG
The DNA here is from genome assembly GCF_037963075.1 of Staphylococcus sp. FSL W8-0056. NCBI lineage: Bacteria > Bacillati > Bacillota > Bacilli > Caryophanales > Staphylococcaceae > Staphylococcus > Staphylococcus sp. FSL W8-0056. The sequence continues at coordinate 2,178,187 of NZ_CP150142.1, read as the reverse complement.
TTAAGGTATTGTTATCTTTTAAACCTTTATTAGCGGTTAAGTCTATACGTATTCTAACGACAACGAATCCAATAATTGCACCAATAAGTACACCTAGTATTGTTGAAATGATAAATTGTTCAACAGCTTGGAATAATGAAAAGGTACCAGTTACTAATGCAGTAACAGCAATTTTAAATGAAATGATACCTGCTGCATCATTGAGTAAAGATTCACCTTCTAAAATCGTCATAGAACCTTTAGGTAATAATTTTCCGCGTGTAATAGCAGATACTGCTACTGCATCAGTAGGACATAAAATTGCTGCTATTGCAAAAGCGGCTGGCATTGGTAAGGCAGGCCAAATCCAATGTATAAAATAGCCAACACCGACTACAGTTGCAAACACTAGTGCCATTGACATTAATAGTATAGGTTTACGATATTCTAATAATTTTGTTCGAGAGACGTGGGTACCTTCTACAAAAAGTAGTGGCGCGATAACGGCAAACATAAACACTTCAGAATTGAATTGGAAATCAACTTGTATTGGAATAATGAAAATAACGACACCTAATGCAATTTGAATAAAGGCAGTAGGAATTTGTGGGAATCGATTATTGATAACCGAACTAATAATCACAGCAAAAATAAAAATTAAAAATGCTTCTAATAGTGCCATACAATACTCCTCAAAATTTTAATAGTTAATATTTTATCACTTTTAAGGCATAATGACATAGATATATTGATAAAATGAAGTTATTTTCAAAAAAACTCTAGTATCGGTTGAACTGATACTAGAGCGAGATGTTTAAATTATTGATTGTCATATCTGAAATGACCGCTGTCATTTTGTCGTTGTTCATACGCGAGCTTTTCAGCATTCGTTTTGTATTTTTTATAAAAGAAAAATAAAAATATAAACCAGAATGGTGAAATATAAATAGCTGCTCTTGTTTCGTCACTAAAGAATAATAAAATGAATACAAAGAAGAAGAACGCTAGAATAATGTAAGCAATAGGCTTACCACCAATCAACTTAAATTTACTGTTTTTATGTGCCTCAGGATGCTTTTTCAAATACATTAGATAAGCGACAATAATCATTGCCCAAACAACTAAAAACAACACAGTTGATAACGTTGTAACGTATATGAATAGTTGAATTGCATTAGGGAAAATGTAGTTTAACAAGGCTGCTATAAGTAATGCAATTGATGAAACTAACATTGATAAATAAGGCACGCCATGACTATTCGTTTTATTTAAAACTTTAGGACCTAACCCTTGTTGTGACAGTCCGAATAAGATACGACTATTCGAATAGATACCACTATTTGTAGCAGAGGCCGCGGCAGTTAGCACGACAAAGTTAACGACGCCTGCTGCAAATGGCACGCCGATTAATGTAAAGAGTTTAACGAAAGGGCTACTATTTGGATCGATATCATTCCAAGGTATGACTGACATAATTACTAATAGACCACCGATATAGAATAATAAAATACGGATAGGTACATTATTAATTGCTTTCGGTAAGGTTTTTTCAGGATCTTTCGTTTCACCAGCAGTTACACCTATAAGTTCAATACCAATGAATGAATATACAGCAATTTGGAATGACATTAGGAAACCAAATGTTCCTCCAGGGAACATGCCGCCGTGACTGATTAAGTTTGTGAATGATGCATGTCCATAATGTGTTTTAAATGAGAAAAAGATTAATACAAGACCAACGATAACCATCGCAATAATTGTGACAACTTTAATAATAGAGAACCAAAACTCCAGTTCACCAAATAATCTGGCACCTAATAAGTTGAAGCTAATCAAGATTAAAACAATAAATAGCACGGTAATCCAATTTGGGACTTGTGGATACCAAAATGCAAAGTATTGTCCCATCGCAGTTAGGTCTGACATACTTGATACAATCCAACATAACCAGTAAGTCCAGCCAATGACAAAGCCACCAAAAGGGCCTAAATATTCATTTGCAATATCAACAAATGAATTAAATCTTGTATTGCTCAACAACAATTCGCCTAATGCGCGCATAAAAGCGAATAGTACAACCCCAATAATCATGTATGTGAATAACAGTGATGGACCAGTTAAAGATATTGTTTGACCTGATCCTAGGAATAACCCAGTTCCAATTGCGCCCCCAATTGCTATCAATTGGATGTGTCTGTTATTCAACTCTCTATGCAATTTTCTTGCCATAATTTTCCTCCTCAGGATAAAGCAAATAAAAAAGTTGTGTGTAAGCGTTTTCTTAATTATAAATACTAAAGAAATCCATTTAATAAAGCAATTATTTTTTTAAATATAAGAAAAAACATTTGATAGGTAAGGGTATGATAACTAAAACTTATCGATTTTTTGAAAAGATATAAGTTTTTATGCAAAAATATAAAATAATCATCTAAATGAAGCAGTTAACTATATATATTAGATAAGCTATGGCATAATAAATAACATTTTAATTTGAGTAAAGAAGGTATGGGTATGAAGATAGGGACAATCGCCGATTTACATATTGATCGTCATAATAAAAAAACATCCGAAGATTACTTAGAGGCATTGGTTGAAATAGTTAAGTATAAGAAATTGGATATATTGTTGATTGCGGGAGATATCTCAAATCATTATCAATTGACGCACCAATTTATAACGCAATTGACAAAACAATTAGATATACCTGTGAAATTTGTTCCTGGAAACCATGATTTATGGGAAGTTGAAAGTATGACTACGCAAGACATTTGGAATAATTATAAGAGCATGTCACAGTGCTTGGTAGGAAAACCATTTATAGTAAATGAAGAATGGGCAATAATAGGACATACAGGTTGGTATGATTATAGCTTTGCAGCACAACGATTTTCATTAGAACATTTACAAAAAGGAAAACATTATGGTGCGACTTGGCAAGATAAAGAACGAATATCTTGGGGCATATCAGATCAAAATTTATCTAAAATAGCGGCTGAACAAGTGAAGAAAGATATATTAGAAGTAGGAAATAGACGAGTGATTTTAGTCACACATGTTGTGACGCACCCTGATTTCATTGTTCCTATGCCACATCGTATATTCGATTTTTATAATGCATTTATTGGGACAAGTGATTTCAATCCTTTGTATGCGATGTTCGATATACCATATAGTATTATGGGCCATGTTCATTTTCGTAAAAGTGTGATGGATGATGGCAGATGTTATCTCTGTCCGTGTCTAGGCTATCCAAGACAATGGCGTTCAGAAGATATTTACCAGGAAATAAATGAGACGATACAAATAATAGAAATTTAAAATGCGCAAACCTGACCCAGTTTGCGCATTTTATGTTTTACACACGCGAGTAATGTGTTTACTTACGTGTGTTTATTTTGTTGTTGATTTTCAATTGTATATGAATGTGGTTGCACATAAATGCATTTTCTTCCTGGTGAATTAAAGCTGTATTCCATTTTCTCTTTACGAATTTTAATAATTTGTTTGCGATTTGGAATGATGGCAGGTAAAACTAGGCCACGACGAATATGACTCCAAAGTGGATCGATATAATAGTAATAGTAATCATCGTACCCAATGAGTAACGTTACGTGAATATTTGAAACTTGTTTCGCTGGCTTGTTATCAAAGCGGAAAACACGTAGTAATGGTTTAGAGCCAAGATTAGTATGGTATATTAACACAGGTTGACCTTGATCGATAATACCTTTAAGATCTTCTAAGGATTTACCAGTGCCGTCTACGATATTAGGATTGTATTTTTGTAAAAATGGTACATATGCTTCTGGAAATATCGTTTGATGATAATTGCCAAGCTTAATGAATAAGTGATGTCCAACATAACCTTTATGTGGATTGTTCGGATGTGTCGGCCAATGTCTCATAATTTCTGTAGCAGGGATATGTTGGTTATTGTATTGCAACATCATGGCTGCGGAAACACCTTCACACCCCATGACCATAGGGATAGGAAATAGCTGACTGATAGGTTTAACTGGTAATATTTTTCGGTTCATAATATAGTCCTCGCATTGATTCAATAAATATTTAATATAATTATATAGCGTCAATGCAAAATGTCCTAAACATATGTTTTACATGAGTGAATAAAATTAATGGAGTGATAAAATGGAATATCAATTACAACAACTTGCGTCGTTAACGTTAGTAGGTATTAAAGAAACGTATGAAAATGGACGACAGGCTCAGCAACATATAGCCGGGTTTTGGCAAAGGTGTTATCAAGAGGGAGTAATTGCGGATTTACAGTTAAAAAATAATGGTGATTTAGCCGGGATACTTGGCTTATGTATACCCGAATTAGACGGTAAGATGTCATATATGATTGCAGTTACCGGAGATAATAGTGCTGATATTGCAAAATATGATGTCATAACATTAGCAAGTTCAAAGTATATGGTATTTGAAGCACAGGGCGCAGTACCTAAAGCAGTTCAACAAAAAATGGAAGAGGTTCATCACTACATACATCAATATCAAGCAAATACGGTAAAATCAGCACCATTTTTTGAGTTGTATCAGGATGGTGATACTACAAGTGAAAAATATATTACAGAAATTTGGATGCCTGTTAAAGGGTGATTGAATAGAAATGTACTTGATATGAAGGCGTAATTTTAGTTGAAGATTGGATTTCATAATTCATAAAGAAGAACCCCGACAAAGATAGATATCTTTGCTAGGGTTCTAATTATGTTGAAGTGTTATGCGACATGTTGCTTTTTAATCATTTTAAAGTAAATGATTTGTAGACTGACTAATAGAATGGCTGTAATGAAGATAATAATCATATATGGTGATGTATTAAATTCGCCTTTTAAGCCAACTAATGGTGCAACAGCGCCACCTAAGATAAATTGGAATAAGCCAAGTAAACTTGATGCGTTACCACTGCCACCTGTTCGTTCTTCCATAGCCATTGTGAAACCAAGTGGTCCAATTGACGTCACAGGACACACATTTAAGAAGAATGCGATGAGTAAGACCCAAAGTGGTAAATGGAATGTAAGTGTCAGGATAATTAAAGCAACACCCACCACTTGTATAATAGTTAAAATGATTAATAATATGTGGCGATGTAATTTTTCTACTAATAAAGCAACGACTTGACTGACAATGATTAAACCTACACCGTTAACAGCAAACATGATACTAAATTGTTGGGGTGTCATATTATACAATTTTTGAGTAATAAATGGCGATGCAGATGAATAACTAAAAAGCATTACATAAGTTAAACCTTGTAATAGCATTGGAATAATAAATGCTGGTTTTTTCAAAAGACTTCCAAAGTCTTTAATGACGCTACTAAAATTCACCTGCTTTAATTCATCTTTAGATGTTTTAGGTAATTGAGAAGCGACGCCAATTAAAATGATGAGTGCCACAATAGTTAAAATTGTGAAAATAGAACGCCATGTTGCTACGGATAAAGCTAATCCACCAGCTAATGGTGCAAGAATAGTGATGATGCCATTTACTACCATTAAAGATGCTAAAAATTTAGCGAGTGCGTTGCCACTAAATTTATCACCAGCAGAGGCTTTGGCAATCACGATGACGCCACCACCAGTTAAACCTTGAATAAATCGTAAAGTTAAGAATAATGGCAATTGATCAACAAACATAGACAAACCTGATACCAAAATGAAAATGATCAAAATGGATACAGCAATCCGTTTGCGACCAAAAGCATCGGATAAAGGTCCAAAGATAAATTGGCCTAGTGCAAGACCAATCATTGTGAATGATAATGTTAATTGAATTTCTGATGTAGTAGAACCAAAATCACCTTGCACTTTAGGTAATGATGGTACGTACATATCTATAGTTAGTGGGCCAAAAGCGGTCATGACGCCTAACGTAATTAGCAATAAAAATGAAAAATGCTTCGTTTTGGTTTTCGTTGATTGCATGATCAGACTCCTTTAAATGATATAATTATATAAATTATATACGTTTTGTGTGTATTTGTATGTAGTTAGAATACAAGTTTATATAAAAAATCCCTATACTCTTAATGCATCATCACGAATAACGTAGTGATACAGATAAAGTATAGGGAATTAATGTTTATCATCAAAGCAGGTGTAATAATTAATTAGCGCCACCATTGTCATCTTTAAATAAGCTTTCTAATTTAGATTTAATACTGTCGAATTTTGTATTAATATCATTTAACATGCTTTCAATTTTACCTTGGCTTGCATTGTTTTTAAGTGCATTATTTGCCTCTGTCAATTTGTTGATTTGGTCTTGATAAAATTGAGTTAGCTTAGAATCAGCTTTGTTTTGTTCTTGCTGCTTCAAGTTGTCGATTTGATTTTGTAAATTTTTAATAATGTCATCAGTTTTTTGGTTGTTTTTAATATTTTCTTTAGCATTATCTACTTGCTGGTTAATTTGGCCGTCTTGATTTTCAACTTGTTTTTTATAATTTTGAGAGACTTTAGGGTCATTACTAACTTTATCGCTATCATTGTTAAGTAAGGCGCGTGTGACAAAAATAGCGACAATAATTAAGAGAATGGCAATAATGATATATAACCATTTTTTTGAACGGCGGGATTTCTCGTTTTCTTCTTCAAGAATTTGTTCTCTTCGATAATCTCTACCATTATAGTATCGTTCCGGGTGTTCTTCAGGATCGCCTTTAGCATATTGTTGTCTATACGATGCGTCTTCAGATTGACGACGATGATTTTGGTTTTGATTGTCGTATTGATATGAATCACGGTATTTATCAGTTCTTTTCATGGGTTTCACCTCATTCAAGTTTTAACTGCAAATAATAAAGCTGATGATTTACTTTGACATTATTGTAATTTCAGAATACGAGCAATGTCAGTTGCAGTGTTTAATAAATTTTGTTCGCTATTTTGTAGGACATCTTCTAAAGTGCTAGGTGAAGAGATTATAGAATAGGCACTATCAATACCGAAATCGTAAACATGTTGATAATTTTCGCCTAGACTGCCACAAATCGCGATGACAGGAATATGATATTGTTTTGCAGCTAACGCAACGCCTACGGGTGTTTTACCAAAGATGGTCTGATAATCCATGCGTCCTTCTCCAGTAATAACGAGGTCTGCATCTTTAATTCTTTGATGAAAATCTGTAATGTCAAAGACGACATCAATACCTTTTGTTAAAGTTGTCTCACAAAACGCTAATAATGCTGCGCCCATACCGCCAGCTGCACCAGAACCTGGTATTTGATTAACGGACTTTCCTGTGCACATTTTTATCTTATCATGATAATGCGACATTGCGAAATCCAACTTTGGTATCATCTTTGCATCAGCGCCTTTTTGAGGACCATAAATATAGGTAGCACCATTTTCACCCAATAAAGGATTTGAAACATCACAGGCCACTTTAAAGGTCACCTCTTTTAATCGCGAATCTAGATTGGTTATATCGATTTGTGCAATGTGAGCAAGATTAGCACCATTCATTTGTAATAAGTCCCCGTTTACATCAGTAAACTTTACGCCTAGTGCACTTAGCATACCTGTACCACCATCATTTGTTGCACTGCCACCAATCCCTAAAATAATGGTCTTAGCACCATGATTTAATGCATCTTTAATTAGTTCACCGGTACCATATGATGATGTGTATAAAGGATTACGTTCCTCTTTTTCTAATAAATCCAAACCTGACGCTGCCGCCATTTCAATAATTGCAATTTGTTGTTCGTCTGCGCGTGCATAACATGCTTCAATAGGTCGCATTAAAGGGTCATTAACGATGACTGTATACTTAGTGGCACCTGTTGCATGCATTAAAGCATCTGTGGTACCTTCACCACCATCAGCCATCGGAATGATATCATAATGAAGGGTATTCCCATAAACATTAGTAAATGCCTGTTTTATAATATTGCCAACTTGCTGTGCGGTCATACTTTCCTTAAATGAGTCAGGAGCGATGACAATTTTTTGTAATTGCATAGTAGACATCCTCTCATTACTGTTGTCGCTCTTATTGTATATAAAATTACTAGTGAACTAAAGTAATCTCTATAGTGCTAATGAGTCACGCGATAAATCAGTTACATTATAATGGCGTATAAGGATGAGAGGAAAGAGACTAAATTTGCTGTGAAAGGGTATAAAGGTTGAAATAAGTAAATTTGAAGTGAAGCGGATTGGCTCGCATATTCGAGTATGTTGGAGAACGTAGCTATGCATATATTTTGATGTTGAGGAGTTACACATATGAAACTAACACAAACGCATGCTGAAATTTTAAAATTTATCATTGTTGGCGGCATTAATACGTTAAATTATTATGTTGTCTATTTATTGCTGTTAAAATTATTACACATTGAATATATGATTAGTCATATTACCGGATTTCTAGTCGCTTTTGTGATTTCGTATTATTTGAATTGTTATTTTGTTTACAGGGTAAAACCTACTTGGAGAAAATTCATTAGTTTTCCAATTACGCAGATTGTCAACGTAAGCTTACAAACAGTTTTATTATATGTTTTTGTATCCTGGCTAAATTTGCCAGCGGAAATTGCGCCATTTGCAGGTTTAGTGATTACGATACCCATCACATTTGTATTATCTAAATGGATTTTAAAAGATAGTAATTAAAGTAGCGTAAACCACTAAAAAACGCTTTACTCGAACTTTAATATTGCGTGAAATATAATAAATAAATGATATAATATAATGGTCGCCTAACATCTCGGGCGTTACTTTAACGCAGAGAGGAGGTGTATGATGGATGTTCAATTTATTAATTAACATCATGACTTCAGCTTTAAGCGGCTGTCTTGTTGCGTTTTTTGCACATTGGTTACGAACGCGCAACAATAAAAAAGGTGACAAATAACCAACACCTAAATAAATCCCCTCACTATGGCAGTAGTGAGGGGATTTGGTGTATTTAGATGTTCAATTTATTATGTAATTAATTATAGCATTGATAAACAAGGTGTGCAATGTATTTTGCAATATTACAATAAATGAATTTAATTATATTAGAATTAAGTATTTCGAAAAATGATTTAATAGTTGAGTCATAGGATCATTAGATAAAGCGAATAATCAATTATAGGGACATTGGGATACAAATCAATGTACTAGACTCTACAAGGCTATACTCAGGGACCCAACATAGAGAATTTGGATCCACAGTTTCTACAGACAATGCAAGTTGGCGGGGCCCCAACACAGTAGCTGGCGGAAAGTCAGCTTACAATAATGTGCAAGTTGGCGGAGCCCCAACATAGAGTTTTACTCATGTATTCCTATTTTTAAGTACATATTAGCTGTGGCTAAGGATAAAGAATCATTACATAATAAATCATTAGTGGCTCTTTATCATTTCTGCCCCATAACCTTGTGAATTTTTAAAAGAAATGTGTCACAAATCCACGCGACATTGATAATCGTTATCAACTAATATATGATGTACTTGTAATAAGTATTAATTTTTAACAAATGACAAATTTATATTATGTATATCATCCAGTGAAATAAATAATATAAGCGGCTTAATTTAGATTATTAATTGAAAGGAGTTGCATATACGATGAACAATCAGACAAATTGGATAAAGATACTCAGCGGATTTGCTTCTGATAGTAAATGGAAAATTATGTTATCAATTTTGTTGTCTATCATCAGTGTCTTTTCTGGATTAGTTCCATATTGGGCAGTCTTTAAAATTATTTTAATGATGATTAACAATGCATATACGATTAATTCGATTATGGTTTATATCTTTATTGCTTTAATCACTTATATTTCACAAGTGTGTTGTTTTGGAGCGTCAACGATGCTATCACATATTACGGCATATGAAATTTTATCTGAAATTCGTAAAAAATTAGCTCAAAAATTAATGCGCCTCCCTTTAGGCGTAGTGGAATCTAAGAAAATAGGTGAATTAAAAAATATATTTGTCGATAAGGTTGAAACAATAGAATTACCTTTAGCACATATGATTCCTGAAGTTATAGGAAACTTACTTTTGTCAGCTGCTATCTTTTTATACATAATGCTCATTGATTGGCGTATGGCTAGTGCCTTATTAGTAACGATACCAATTTCAATTTTCGCTTTTAAAAAAGTTATGTCTGGATTTAATGAGACATATGCTGAACAAATGAAATCAAATAATTATATGAATAGCGCGATTGTAGAGTTTATCGAAGGCATTGAAGTGATTAAAACATTTAATCAATCTCAAAGTTCATATAAAAAATATAAAGATGCAGTAGATAATTATAAGATTCACACTTTGAATTGGTTTAAAAATACATGGGGGTATATGAATTTAGGAGCTAGTGTATTACCTTCAACATTTTTAGGGATTTTACCGGTCGGCATGTATTTGATATCTATCAACCAATTAAACTATGCGGAATTTTTCCTATGCATCGTATTATCTTTAGGTGTAGTAGCACCGATTAAGAATTTTACTAATTATGTAAATCATTTAAAGTCTATACAATACGCATTAACTGAAGTGAATCAAATATTAAGTCTAGAAGAGTTAGTATTGTCAACAAAATTTAAGAAGCCTCAACATTATGAAATTGCTTTTAATAATGTTGGATTTTCATATAACAAAGATAAGGACGATCTGGTCTTTAAGCATTTATCATTTACAGTACCAGAAAATAATTTCACAGCTATCGTCGGGGCTTCTGGTAGCGGTAAGTCAACCATTGCCAAGCTTATATCACGATACTGGGATGTGACTTCAGGTGAAATTACGATTGGCGGTATAAATATAAAAGATATTGAATCGAAACAACTTAACGATTTAGTTGGTTTTGTTGGACAAGATAACTTTTTATTAAATCTTACTTTTAAAGAAAATATTAAACTTGGCAATCCAGAAGCTACGGATGAGGCAGTTGAAAAAGCTGCCAAGTTAGCACAATGTCATGAATTTATTGAAAAGTTGCCAGATGGATATGATACGAATGTTGGTACAGTGGGAGATAAATTGTCTGGTGGTGAAAAACAACGAGTCACTATTGCAAGAATGATATTAAAAGATGCGCCTATCATTGTATTAGATGAAGCGACTGCTTACGTTGATCCAGACAACGAACAAAAAATTCAAGAAGCATTAAATGTGTTGACGCAGGATAAAACATTGATTGTTATTGCACATCGGTTATCTACGATTCAACATGCAGATCAAATTATTGTTTTAGGTAAACAACAAATTTTAGAAAAAGGGTCACATCACTTATTGCTAAAATTAAACGGTAATTATAAGAAAATGTGGGATACGCACATGCATACAAAAGATTGGGGAATCAATACTGGACATAATTAAACTAATGAGAAAAGGAGGTCAAATATGTTTCAAATTACATTTAAAATTTTAAACTGGATAAGACCATATAAAGCAAGAATGATTTTAGGATTTAGCATGTCATTTTTAAATGCTATTTTTATTGCGTTACCTATCTTTTTAGCTGCAAAAATATTTAATAATGTGCTATCTCATAAACCTATTTATATGAAAGATATATTGAATGTTGTAATTATCATGGTTTTATTAGTGATTGGACGATTTATTACAGCATATTTCAAAAGCAAAAGCCATGAGAGCATCGCTTATGAAATGAGTGCGAAAGAACGTTTAGATATAGGGGATAAATTGAAAAATGTAAGGTTAGGTTATTTTAATTCGCATCATTCAAATGAGTTAACAACAATAGTAACAACAGATTTAACATTTCTAGAAAACTTTGCCATGAAAATGGTAGATATTGTTGTTAATGGATACATATTAATTACAGTACTCATATTGTCTCTACTTGTAGTTTCGTGGCAAGTATCATTATTAGCATGCATTGGCGTATTACTATCATTTTTTGCGATTCAATTATTAGAAAGAAAGAGTCGACAAAATGCGCCAGCGTATCATAATGTACAAAACCAATTAGTGGAAAAGGTATTGGAGGTTATTCGTGGTATTCAAGTAATAAAATCATTCGCGAAAGAAAATACGAGTCTTAAAAGTTTTAACCAAGCAGTCAATGAAAGTAAACGTATAAATACAAAAATAGAAATGCAATATATCCCATTCAATTTATTGCATTTACTTAGTTTAAAAGTTGTTTCAATAATGATTGTATTAGTTGCATGCTTATTATATATGAATCATAGTATTGATTTACCTACCCTTATTATGATTTCAATTTTTTCATTTGTGATATTTGATAGTGTTGAAAATATTAATAGTGCTGCACACGTACTTGAAATGATAGATATGACGATAGATGATATTGAAAAGATAAAAAATGCTCCAGAACTGGATGAGAATGGAAAAAATTTGACGATTAAAAATGAAAATATCGCTTTTCAAAACGTGAACTTTTCATATGATGATAAACAAGTGATAAAGAATGTGAATTTTGAGATACCTACACAAACATCAACAGCAATAATTGGACCTTCAGGAAGTGGGAAATCTACATTATGTCACTTACTCTTGCGCTTTTATGATATCGATGATGGAAATATTCGCATCGATGGTGTTGATATTAAAGATATGACATTAAGTACGTTAATGTCGAAAATTAGTGCAGTATTTCAAAAGGTGTATTTATTTAATGATACGATTGAAAATAACATATTGTTTGGCAATCCAGGTGCAACGAAAGAAGAAATTATTCGTGCAGCGAAGCAAGCATGTTGCCACGACTTCATCATGTCATTACCTGAGGGATATCAAACAATGCTAAATGAAAAAGGTAGTAATTTATCTGGCGGAGAAAAGCAAAGGATTTCTATTGCTAGGGCGATATTAAAAGATGCACCAATAATTATTTTAGATGAAGCAACTGCAAGTATTGACCCTGAAAATGAACAGCTGATTCAAACGGCAATTAATGAATTAAGTAAAGGCAAAACAGTAATTACAATTGCACATAAACTTGAAACTATTAAAAATGCAGATCAGATTATAGTGCTCAATGAAGGTGAAATAATTCAAAAAGGTAGTCATGATGAATTAATTCGAAAACCAGGAATGTATCAAGACTTTATAAGAATAAAAAGTAAATCAGCAGGCTGGAAATTATAAATAATAGTTTAATATGGAATCAGAATTTGGAAATAAAAAGGGTGATAGATAATCAACAGCAAAATAAATCCCCTCACTAGGGCAATAGTGAGGGGATTTGGTATATTTAGATGTTCAATTTATTATGTAACTAATTATAGCATTGATGAACAAGGCGCTCAACGTAATATTACAATTAATGGATTGTTTCACAACATGGTAAAGCTAGGATGTCTTTTTGTTAAGAAATAATGCAATTATTAATTTTAACTGACATATTTTAACGAATCGCTGTTTATATCTGCCCAAATTTCGTAAGAAGCCTTAGTCATTTCAATAGCAAGGTCAAAATTTTGCCAAAAATTATAGTTATACTGAGAAGTTTAAATTCATGTTTTCTTGAAAAACATGCGCCTTAAATGTAAACTTATTAATTATAAAAGTTTACATTCGGATTGAGGTGCTTATTTTTTATGAGGATTTTTATTACAAGTACGAATACTGATGTAGGCAAAACCTATGTTACAAAGCATTTATACCATGCTTTGAAAACACGTGGTCATCGTGTTTGTGTTTTTAAACCATTTCAAACTGAGGAACGCCAAGACGGGACATTTCCAGATTTAGAAGTATTTAAAAATGAATGTGATTTAAGCTATGACATAACGTCACTTTATACTTTTAAGCAACCTGTATCACCACACCTTGCATTTAAAATGACAGATCAAATTTTTCTAAATAAGCAGCGTGTATTAGATAAGGTAAAAGTTTTAGATAAGGAATTTGATTTTATCTTAATTGAGGGTGCTGGGGGAATTGCCGTACCAATATATGAAGGTACAGATGATTTCTACATGACTAAAGATCTAATCAATGATTGTGCAGATTGTGTCATCAGTGTGTTGCCATCAAAATTAGGTGCTATTAGCGATGCCGTTGTTCACCAAGATTATGTTAATAAGAATGTATCGGCGAGTAATTTTTTAATAATGAATCGCTATACAGACAGCTATATTGAAAAAGACAATCAAATTACGATTGGAAAATTAACAAATAAAACAGTCTATACATTTGAAGAACATGCCACGTATGAAAATTTCTCAGAAGCATTTTTAAAACAATTAATAGGAGTTAAAAATGAATTACACACAACAACTTAAACAAAAAGACTCAGAATATGTTTGGCATCCATTTACACAAATGGGTGTATATAGCAAAGAAGAAGCAATCATCATTGAAAAAGGAAAGGGTAGTTACCTTTACGATACGAATGGCAATAAATATTTAGATGGTTATGCATCGTTGTGGGTCAATGTGCATGGTCATAATAACAAATACTTGAATAAGGTAATTAAAAAGCAACTCAATAAAATTGCCCATTCTACGCTGCTAGGATCATCAAATATTCCGTCAATAGAACTTGCGGAAAAATTAATCGAAATCACGCCAAGTAATCTAAGAAAAGTATTTTATTCTGATACAGGCAGTGCGTCTGTTGAAATCGCAATAAAGATGGCATATCAGTATTGGAAAAATATTGATAGAGAAAAATATGCCAAGAAAAACAAGTTTATAACGCTAAATCACGGTTATCATGGGGATACGATTGGTGCTGTAAGTGTTGGTGGTATCAAGACCTTTCATAAAATATTTAAAGACTTAATATTTGAGAATATTCAAGTAGAAAGCCCATCTTTCTATCGCAGTAATTACGATACTGAAAATGAAATTATGACAGCTATTTTAACGAATATAGAGCAAATTCTAATTGAAAGAAATGATGAAATCGCAGGGTTTATATTGGAACCGTTGATTCAAGGTGCGACAGGCTTGTTTGTTCATCCTAAAGGCTTTTTGAAAGAAGTCGAGAAATTGTGCAAAAAATACGATGTCTTATTAATTTGTGATGAGGTAGCAGTTGGTTTTGGGAGAACTGGAAAGATGTTTGCATGCAACCATGAAGATGTTCAACCGGATATTATGTGTTTAGGTAAGGCGATTACTGGTGGCTACTTACCACTTGCAGCTACATTGACATCTCAAAAAATATACAATACATTTTTAAGTGATTCGCATGGTGTTAATACCTTTTTCCATGGTCATACATACACCGGAAATCAAATCGTTTGTACGGTTGCATTAGAAAATATAAGACTTTATGAAAAACGTAAGTTATTGTCACATATTGAAACGACATCATCAACACTTGAGAAACAGTTACATGCGCTGAAGCGTCATCGAAATGTTGGTGATGTAAGAGGACGAGGCTTAATGTTTGGAGTTGAATTAGTTACAGATAAAGATAGTAAAACGCCGTTAGAAATTGAAAAAGTTGAACGTATTGTACGTAAATGTAAAGAAAACGGGCTAATGATTAGAAATTTAGAAAATGTCATTACGTTTGTGCCAGTGTTAAGTATGTCAAATAAAGAAGTGAAAACGATGGTACGTATTTTTAAAAAGGCAGTACATAACATTTTAGATAGGAAGTGTTAATATGAATTTGGCTAAACGCATATTACAAGGGGAACAATTAACAAAAGAGACTGTATTGAAAATTTATGAGGATACTAATATTGATACCTTAGATTTATTAAATGAGGCGTACATTTTAAGAAAACATTATTTTGGTAAAAAAGTAAAATTAAACATGATTTTAAATGCTAAAAGTGGTATATGTCCTGAGAATTGTGGGTACTGTGGACAATCACGAGATATTAAACAAAAACAGCGATATGCTTTAATTCCAGAGGAACAAATTATCGATGGAGCAAAGGTGGCACATGATAATCATATTGGAACATATTGTATTGTTATGAGTGGTAGAGGACCGAGCGATAAAGAAGTTGATCATATTAGTAATACTGTAAGAACGATTAAATCTCAACACCCGCAACTAAAAATCTGTGCATGTTTAGGATTAACGAATGACGAACAAGCTAAGAAACTTAAGTCAGCTGGTGTAGACAGATATAACCACAATATTAATACAAGTGAAAATTACCATGATAACGTCGTGACAACGCATAGTTATAAAGATAGAACAGATACGATAGAACTAATGAAAGCGAATAATATATCACCATGTTCTGGCGTGATTTGTGGTATGGGAGAATCTAATCAAGATATTGTTGATATGGCATTTGCTTTAAAAGAAATGGATGCCGACAGTATTCCGATTAATTTTTTGCATCCAATCAAAGGCACAAAGTTTGGAAGCATGGATGATTTAACACCAATGAAATGTTTAAGAATCGTAGCATTATTCCGATTAATCAATCCTACGAAAGAAATTCGTATTGCTGGAGGAAGAGAGGTCAACTTACGTTCGTTACAGCCATTAGCATTAAAAGCGGCGAATTCAATATTTGTCGGTGATTATCTAATTACTGGTGGGCAACCGAACCAATTAGACTACGATATGATTAATGATTTGGGCTTTGAAATTGATTATGACACTTGTGAAAATAAGGAAAACAAGAATGATGTTTCAAGAGCAAATTGATTTATTACAACAGAAAGGGTTATATCGGTCGCTTAAATCGGTAGGGTATATAGATAGACAGTATATTGAAGTAGAAAATAAGAGATGTACGAACTATACATCTAATGATTATTTAGGATTAGGTCAAATAGCGTTTGATAAGGATGATTTCGAAAGATTTATGCGGAAGTATAGTTATCACTTATCAAGTTCAAGATTAATTAGTGGAAGTTCGACAGCTTATGAAGAAATTGAAACAATGTTAGCAGGTTGGCTCGGATATAGTGCATGTACTATCTTAAATAGTGGTTATGATGCTAATTTGGCGTTGTTTAATATTTTCAAAAATACAAATTGTGTCGTGTTTTCAGATCAAGAAAATCATGCGAGTATTATTGACGGTATTAAGTTAAGTGGTTTAGAAAAAGTGATATATAAGCATTTAGATATTGCTGATTTAGAAAAAAGGTTAGAGAAATACCCTAATCAAAATATACCAAAAATAATCATATCTGATAGTGTATTTTCAACGAATGGCGACGTTGTGGATATTGGTCAATTAGTCTCATTAAAGCATAAATATAACGCAACACTGATACTCGATGTTTCACATAGTTTTGGAATAGAGAATTACTCGAATTATCAAGGTGTAGATATACTCACTTCTAGTTTATCTAAAGCATGTGGTGCATACGGGGGTGTGATTTTAAGTTCAAATGATGTGAAGGATATGTTAATTAATCACGGTAGACCACTCATCTACTCAAGTAGTTTGCCAATTTATAATTTGTATTTTATAAAAAGAAACATTGAAAAGTTAATAAATGCTGATGATAGACGCACTAAATTAAATAGTTTGAGTAAATATTTTAACCAAAAGTTAAAAGCACTCAATGTTAATTATAATAGTTCAAACTCGCCGATTAAGTTTATTGAGTTTGATGACATAGAAGCGGCTGAGAACATTCATCAAACATTATTAAAGCATCATGTGTTTACAAGTTATTTAAGGTATCCAACTGTGACTAAGCCAATGTTAAGAATATCATTGTCGTATTTTCATACTGAACAAGATATAGATAGGTTGTTTGAAATTTTGCATCAAGAAGATTGAGGTGATCGTCATGTATAGTATAAAAATGCGTTCTAGCAATCAAGATGTTCATATTAGTGGTGCTGAAACGATTTGTGAGTTTGACAAAATAGAACAGACGGTACAAAGGTTTTATAATAAAGGTTTTTTTCATGAAAATGGGCAACCGGATTTTCTCAATATAAAAATACAAAAAATTATGGAACCGATTCAACAAATAAAAGCATTACAAATTATTGAGGATGATAAAGCAAATCTCCAACATTTAACACAAGAATGTGGTGTCACTGAACAAGCGCTAAATCAAGGGATGACATATATTAAAAATGAAACGGTTTATACAGGAGCTATTATTCTATCTGCTATATCTGGTAAACGTTTAGATTCATTTGGACAAAGGGGGATTAGGGCAACACATTTTTCGTTTGAAGATATAAATAATAAAGGTGATCTTAATGAAAGAGTGACTGATGCCTTAGCAATTGCTAGTTGTATCAATGCGCATCCGTATGTCAAAGGAGAACTTTGCGTGTCCGATGACTTAACGTATACGACAGGTTATTTTGCCGCTGCTAAAATTGGTTACCATCGATTATTTGATATTAAACCAGTTAATACGAGATATGGAGGCAGAATAATATTTGTGGACGATTGTATTGATTTAAATCATTACATATCATTTTTAGAAAGCACACCGAAGCAAGTTGTTTATGAAACGGTATAGGGGTTTTAGTATGACATCAAAAGATATTACTCAAATTAGTGTCATTGCTGCGATTTTAACCATTTTGGCAGTTTTGAAAATACCGTCCATTATACCAGGATTAGATTTTCAATTATCTGCACCGGCAGCATTATTGATATTAGCTTTCTTTGGAATTAAAAAGTACTTTTTAGGTGGGCTTTTATCAAGCGTATTATTACTGATATTTGGCGTATTTAATCCAATTAATGTGATTATTTCTATTATATTTAGAGTTATAGCTATTGCAGTTGTTTATTTATTGAAAATAAATGTACTATCATTAGTTTTATCAAGTGTATTAGGCAGTTTGGTATCTAGGCTACTATTATCTATTATTTTAAATTTACCTGTGTGGGTAGTGTTGTTAAACGCGATTCCAGGCGTAATATTCACTTTAATTGTAGCTATTCCTTTATATCTCACATTGAGAAAAAGAATGGCAGTCTTACTAAGATAATAAATCAAAACACGGTCGTCACAATTACTGTTGGCGACCGTGTTTTACTAGCTATTTATTGTTTTCAGTTTCTTTTGTATCTAACAATTTCACTTTGTGATTTTCCCAATCAATTTCATATGTTGATTTAAATGTTCTAGTTTTAAAGTTTTTATAATTTGCGCCTGCCCAGTAGAAGCCATTCCAACGAATTTGGTATAAATCCATTTCACGTTGATAAGTTACTGTAATTTTAGATTTTTTAGCGCCATCTTGTCTGTGTGATAGTACGCTTAAAAATTCTGGATTGAAGTTACTTCTAGATAATAATGGCATTTGGTGTTGCGCTATGAAGTTTTGGCCAGCGTATGCACTGCTTTGTCTGCCAGCTAAGAAGAGTTCATTACCATATGTTGGGTGGAAGCTATCTCTTCCATAAGGTCCCCAACCATTATTCATAATTTTATGTGCTTCAACTCCCCAGCCAACATTTTTATAATTTGTGTTGCGACTTAATGTTGTTCTGTAACTTTCTTGTTTATAATTAATTGTTTCAGAAAAAGCTGTATTTCCATTAAGTCCACCAGATAAACCATTAGAGATACTAATGTCACCACCAAATGTATAGCCTAAAGTATTTTGAACTTGAAACTCTTCATTTTGATTTTTTGGTGCATAATCAACGACGTTTACTGAATCATTAGATTGTGAGCTTATAGATACATTGTATTTAGCTCCCCAATATAATTTTGAAAAGTCATAGTCATTAGGATTAGGTTTCACAAAGCCTGAGTTAATATTCCCAGTAGCTTTAAGTACTAAAGTATCTTTATCATAACTTTTATCTTTGATGAAATTAAATGTTAAAATCTGTGAAATTTTAAACTTATCAGAATCTGCTGTGGCTGTTGTTTTGTATAAAGTAACTTTGTCATCGACTTTTTTTACGCTGACTGGTGTTATTTTACCTTCAGCATTAGCAGTACCAGAAAGTAATAATAATGCCATAGATGTAGCAACGGATGATTTGACTAATTTATTCATTTTCATATCAATTCTGTCCTTTCACCTTGATTTCATGAGTCTTCCAATTGACCTCGTATTTAACAGTATAGTTTCTATTTACGAATGCATTATGGACTCTATGTCCGTCTAAATAACTGTTGCCATAATGCGTTGATCTTTTAATGGCATGAGTGACATCCATGTTTCTTCCGTAAGTAATTTCAAATTCGCTTGTATCGCTTGAACCTTTTTCATGAGATACTGTGGCGATAAATGAAGGGTTAAATCCACTTTGTACAAGAGGAGGTAACTCACTGTCTGGAACGAAATAATCTCTAGGATCTTTACTATGAGGTTTGTAGCCTACAAATAAATCGCTATCAAATGCTGATTTTTGACCTGATTCAGTGGCGAATGAATTCGCTTTGACGCCCCATAAAACACTTTTTGAGTTTTGTTGTTCTACTTCACTTACATAATTTTGTTGTGTATAGCTAATCGATTTAGAATAGTTAAATGATCCATTACCACCGAGTGATGGGGCTGATTGGAAATTACCACCGATATTGTATCCTAATGTCTGACTCACGTTTGTAGATTCAATTTTATTTTTAGGTAAATAATTAATTAAAGAAACATATTTATCATTTGTTTTTAAACCAATATTATATTGGAATGGCCATCGCATAGCTTTAACATGATTAGTTTTTTTATAGTTGTAATATGTTGTTCTAGAGCTAATGAATCCTTGCATCTTTAATATCAGAGCATCTTTGTTATATTTTTTATCCTTCACAAAATCAAATTGAATATTTTGAGTCACGCCCCATTTATTACTTGTTTTATCTTCTGTCCTTTTGATAATTTCTATATCGCTTCCTTTACCGATGTCTTCAGTATCGTTGGCAGCTTTAGCATTTTCTAATAACGGATTGGCAAGAGGGGCAAGTAAGCTCACAGATAAAGTTGTAGCTAATATTTTATTTTTAAGCATAAGTTTCACTTTCTTTCTATAATTTTATTTAACTTAATTAAATAATAATATATTTTGGACGTTATTATAATTAACTGTTCATTAACAATTGACCATTATCAACTTTTTTTACAATTAAGTTAAAAATGCCATAATTCCGTTCAATTTAACCTTTTTTGTTTGGAATGCTAAAAGCTAATTTTGTGAGAAATATAGTTAATAAAACCTTGGTATTGTTGACAGTTGTAAACAATTTAAGGTAACCGATTGCACGAATGTCTTGCTTTTATTTTTAATTAATGTTTGTAAAATACAAATTGTTCTTTTTACGATTTTTGATGAATCCATCTAAAAGTTAATTATTTATTAACTTGAGAATATTTATTTAAGCTTTCAACTTAAATGGATTCATTTGTATTATTTGTGTATCTACTCTGGTGCGATACTTTGTTCTTATAAAAATCAGTTGTTATTATTAAATTTAATGTACGATAAATTAATTTAATGTTATGAGGCTGATTCAATATGTTAAAAAATCCTGAGACAAGTATGAAGTGTCCCAGGATTTTTTAAAATGATTGAACTGTTTACTTAGGTGTGATGCTTTTAATTTTTACTTCATGTGTTTTCCAGTTCACTTCATATTTAACTGTAACGTTTCGGTTTTTAAAAGCATCATGTTTTCTATCAACGGCTAAACGATGTCTTGTCACGTAAGCATATGTAGCATCCATGTTTCTGCCGTAAGTGATTTCAAACTCGCTTTTATCACCTTTACCTCTTTCGTGTGACAATGTTGTAATAAATGATGGATTAAAGCCACTTTGAATTAAAGGAGGTAATTGATTATCTGGGACGAAATAGTCTCTTGCTGCTGGACCAGTTGGGTCTTGTGCAAATAAGTATTGATCATATGCAGATACTTGACCATTCGGTGTAACGAATGAATTTGCTTTCACTCCCCATTTAACACCTTTAGAGTTCTGACTTTCTACTTCAGTAACATAGTTTTTTTGATTATAACTAATTGTTTTAGAGTAGTTGAATGAGCCACTGCCTCCGATTGATGGCGCTGATTGGAAGTTTCCGCCGATATTATAGCCTAATTTCTGACTAACATCTGCTGAATCAATTTTATTTTTAGGAAGATAATTGATTAAATCAACATTAGAGTCTTTCGTTTTCAAACTGATATTATATTGAAATGGCCATATCATTCTTTTAATATATGGATATTTTTTTAAGTCTGAATATGTTGTTCTAGAGCTGATGAAGCCTTGCATCTTAACAACTAGGGCATCTTTGTTATATTTTTTATCTTTTACAAAATCAAATTGAATGTTTTGAGTTATAGCTAATCGTTTGCTAGTAATGTCTTGTGTTCTTTTGATGATTTCTGCACCTTGACCGATATCTTCTATCTTATTTTCTGCTTTAGAAATTTCTATAAATGGATTGGCTAAAGGGGCTATTAAACCAACTGCTAAAGTTGCTGTTAATATTTTATTTTTAATCATAGAAATCACTTTCTTTCTATTTAATTTTAAGTTCATATATATAATAATCCATTTGTAAGCGTTTTCGAATTAACTGTTCGTTAAAAGTTAATTACTATCAACATGTATTGAAGAGACATTTTTAGCATTGTTAAATGATGTTTTTGCATTATGTTATGTTTAAAAGATTTATTGGTCGCAGGCGTTTATATAGCGACATAACTATGTTTTGCAAGTCTTATTCTATTGAATTGTTGTTTAATTATGGTGCTTGTAGTGGAAGAGGAATGGATTTCGCAATAGTTTGTGAAAATTTGAAGTTAATAAAGTTGAGCTGATTCAACTAAATGATGAACTATTCGTTAACGATGTAAGGATTATTTAACAAGTTGCAGGTAAAGAAGTGGACTGACAAATAGCGAAGAAACATTTAATTGATGGAAAATAAAAAAAGAACCACAGATTCGATTGAGAATCAGCGGTTCTTTTTAATCACGGTTTATTACGAAAATTATTTAAAAAATGATGTAAAACTAGAGAAGATATTTTTGATTGATTATTTCCAGAATGATAATAAATTACTTAATGTATTTTTGATTGATGATGCAGTTTCTTGAGCTTTAATAGCTGTTTTTACTAATGTTGGGTTTTGGTAGAAAGTATATAATACTTTACCAGTATTGATTGACTCAGTTACATAGTTTCTTACTTGTGCATATGATTTAGCTAAGTAGCCGTTTTTATCATCAACTTTCAATGGTTGGATGTAAGATTTAGAACCACTACCTAGTACTGTTAATACTGTTTGATCAATCGCACCTTTGTATTTATAGTACGTATTATAGTAGTACTTTGCTGTATCATATTTTTCTTTATAGCTTTTATAAGTATCTGTTAAATACTTGTAACCATAGTTAAATGAATCTTTTAATGATTGGTAGTAACCTAATAATTTAGATTGAGGAACCTCAACTTTTGGTGATTGGATTTGAGGGACTTCAACTTTTGGTGATTCTGCTTTAGGTTTTTCAATTTGTGGTGATTGAATTTGAGGAGCCTCAACTTTTGGCGCCACTTTCTTTTCAGCATCTTTTTGAGCTACTAATGCGTCTAATTGTTTCTGTAAATGCTCTTTTACATCCATAGGTGCTTTGTTAACTTCACGTTGTGCTAAACGTCTGTTTTCAATTGAATCTTTTTCATTTAATTTTGAGATTGCATCATTTGCTGATTTCACACGCTCATCATGACGAACGATTGCTTTTTCAATTGAAACTTTTTCTACAAAGCGGTTATTTTTATCGCGTAAATCTTTAGGTAATTTTGAGTTAGCTTCATATGCTGCTGATTTATCGTGTGGTGCTTTGTTATCTTGGAAATCTTTAATTGCTTTATCCGCATTTTCAATATTTTGACGTTCTTTAGCTTTAGAAGATTGTACTGATTCTACCCAAACTTGTTGGCTTCTATCAGGGTTTTCTTTAATTTGTGCAATGTAATTATTTTTTTCTTGTTCAGTTAAGTTATCATTTTTAAGAACATTGTAAAAAGCGTTTTGTTGTGCAACACGTCGGTCTGGGTTCTTGCTGTCTTTAAGTGATTCAGAGAATACTTCTTGTGCACGTTCTGGGTGTTCGCGTAATGTTTTGATGTATTGGTTACGTTGTTCTTCTGTGATACCTTTTAGATGTAATACTTGATAAAAAGCTTTTTGTTGATCTGTTACGTAGTTGTTTTGAGTTGTTTGGTGCTTAGTTGAAGTTTGTTGCGTGTTTTCACTCGCTTTTGCTTCCCCATTTGAAATCATTGTAGCTAAAGTAATTGTTGCTGCCCCAACTAGCAACTTCGAGATATATTTATTTTTCATGTGTATTCCCTTTCTTTTTACATATTAAATTTATTGTATGCTTTTAGAATTTATCACATGAGAATACAAATGGAAATTAACTAATTATTAACTAATGTTAACTAATAGATTAACTAGTGTTAACTATGTAAAAAAGCGTTTAATTCAGAACATTCAGCGTATTTTAAGTAAGGAAGTACTATATGGAGAAATGCAATAGTTTGCTAATAAATAGAGGAGGAAATTGTCTTTCGAAGAGAGTTTGGTAGAGTAGAAATCTCATTTAATTTGTCACTGATGCACTTTTTCTTCTATATAATTAGGTCACGACATTAGATAGCTTCGCAACTAATGCATAGGGTCCCAACATAGAAACTTTCGAGGCGAAAGTTCACAAACAGGAAGAGTTGGGCGGCTTTCTAGCTCATAAAATTCGCAGAAAATAAAGGAACGCATTAGATAGCTTCGCTACTAATGCATTGGGTCCCAACATAGAAACTTTCGAGACGAAAGTTAACAAACAGGGAGAGTTGGGTGCCTTTCTAACAAATAAATTTGAAGAAGACGAAGGAACGCAGTTGGACGTAAAACGTCAACTGCATAAGCCTTTCTAGCTCATAAAATTCGCAGAAAATAAAGGAACGCATTAGATAGCATCGCTACTAATGCATAAGCCTTTCTAACAAATAAATTTGAAGAAAGGCTAAAAATTATTTTTAGGGGTTGCGAATGAATAAATTAGTTTAATTTTATAAAAATTTATAAAAATTAAAAACGTTGTAAAATTAAAATGAATCATTCATAATATTGTTACTATACTAATTCAAGGTGGTTCAACGCATGTCTCATAATGAAAATCTTAAATTGGCGCAACGCGGTGCTTATTTGAGTTTAATTGTATATATAATCTTATCTATTGTTAAGTATGTCACGGGTTTTGTCTTTAACTCTGCAGCTGTAAGAGCCGACGCATTAAACAATATGACAGATATTATCGTTTCTTTAGCTGTTATTATTGGATTGAAAATTTCAATTAAACCTGCCGATCGAAATCATCCTTATGGCCATTTGAAGTCTGAAAATATTTCTTCATTATTGGTGTCATTTGTCATTATGTTTGTAGGTATCCAAGTAGTTATTCAAAATGCACCTCGTTTGTTCAAAGAAGATGACGTTGTACCTAACGCAATAACAATTATCGTCAGCTTAATCAGTGGTCTTGTAATGTTGATTGTATTTGCAGTCAATCAAAGACTAGCGAAAAGAACGAAAAGTAGTTCTTTAAATTCGGCTGCCAAAGATAATTTATCAGATAGTTTAGTCAGCATTGGAACAGCGATAGGATTAATTTTTACGCAAATCGGTTTCCCAATTGTCGATATTATTTTAGCAACATTACTAGGCTTACTAATCGTTTATACTGGTTTTGGTATTTTTAAAGAAGCAATTTTTATGTTGAGTGATGGTTTCAATGAAACTGAATTAGAAGCGTATCGCAATGATATTTTAGAAGTTGATGAAGTACAAGAAGTTAAAAGTATTAAAGGGCGTTACCATGGAAGTAGTGTGTTTATTGATGTCACAATTGTTGTAGATGCTAACCTTTCCTTAGTAGAAGCGCATCAAATTTGTGACAATGTCGAACATCATTTGCACAAAAAAGGTATTTCCTCAGTATACGTTCACCCAGAACCAGACCATCTATAATGTATTTAAACGTCTTCATAGATATATAAATATCTGAGGAGGCGTTTTTATTACATCTATTTTTAGGCTTACCTAAAAATATTTTTTAAACCTTAGAAAAATAGCGAACAAAGGTGTATAATATGATTTGTTATTAGGTGGTTATTGATTCATTTATGAATTAAAAAATGAAAATGGGGAATAGGATTTATGTATTTAATGTCTAGTGATAATTGATTTAATCATTGAATTTTAAAATATATTGAAAAGAAAATTACTAAGATTAAATCATCTTAAAATATCCCTGAAATAACGTCCTAAAGATTAAAGGAAAGAGGTTATAAGT
Source organism: Staphylococcus sp. FSL W8-0056 (assembly GCF_037963075.1). Taxonomy (NCBI): domain Bacteria; kingdom Bacillati; phylum Bacillota; class Bacilli; order Caryophanales; family Staphylococcaceae; genus Staphylococcus; species Staphylococcus sp. FSL W8-0056. The sequence continues at coordinate 2,151,997 of NZ_CP150142.1, read as the reverse complement.
TATGCCAAAATTAATTTTATGTCGTCATGGACAAAGCGAGTGGAATGCTAAAAACTTATTTACTGGATGGGAAGATGTTAATTTATCTGAACAAGGTATTAATGAAGCGACTAGAGCAGGTGAAAAAGTAAGAGAAAATAACATTGCCATCGATGTAGCTTTTACATCGTTATTAACACGTGCTTTAGATACAACGCATTATATTTTAACTGAATCTAAACAACAATGGATTCCTGTATATAAAAGCTGGCGTTTAAATGAACGCCACTATGGTGGATTGCAAGGCTTAAATAAAGATGATGCTAGAAAAGAATTTGGAGAAGAACAAGTACATATTTGGCGTCGTTCTTATGATGTGAAACCACCTGCTGAAACCGAAGAACAACGTGAAGCTTACTTAGCTGATCGTCGATATAATCATTTAGATAAACGTATGATGCCTTATTCTGAAAGTCTGAAAGATACTTTAGTTCGAGTGATACCATTTTGGACAGATCATATTTCACAATATTTGCTAGATGGTCAAACGGTATTAGTTTCTGCACACGGAAATTCAATTCGCGCATTAATTAAATATCTTGAAGATGTGTCAGATGAAGATATCATTAATTATGAAATTAAAACAGGTGCACCGCTTGTTTATGAATTAACGGATGATTTAGAAGTTATAGATAAATACTACTTATAAAAAAAGAGCTGCATGTACACAAGGAGTGAGTGTATATGCAGCTCTTAAATATGTGAAGTAATGTAAGGAAATAGTTAAGTATAGAGTTTATATTAACGAGCTAGGGATACTCGAAAATATAGTTAGACATACAATATAGTCAAATTAAAACAATTATTTCGCTCTTTTGTGTTGCTTAATAATCTTTAAAGCACGCTTTCTTGTTTTAATGTTAGGGCTATTTAAATTTCGACGAGCAGTCTGTAAATCTAATTTCATCTCTATCCCTCCTTGTAAATATATTATGACCGATAACTACTCATATGTAAATAGTAATGATTACGTTTTAAAGAAATTGTAATAAAGTCGTGCTAATTTTTTGGAAAATGGGTATAATTACCGGATATCTAAAAATGTGTGTCGTTTTTTAGATGGTGAGGGGGAAGCTTTAAATGTCGAAGAAACAAAAATTAACGATGATTATTACTATGCTGATGGGTGGATTTTTTGGATTATTAAATGAAACACTATTAGTGACGGCTTTACCAAGTATTATGAAAGATTTTGAAATTTCATATACACAAGTTCAATGGCTGACAACAGCTTTTTTATTGACTAATGGGATTGTTATTCCTTTGTCCGCGCTTGTTATACAACGTTATACAACAAGACAAGTGTTTTTAGTGGGTATTTCTATCTTTTTCTTAGGTACATTACTCGGCGGCTTGAGTCCGCACTTTGCAACATTATTAGTTGCTAGAATTATTCAGGCGTTAGGCGCAGGTATTATGATGCCATTGATGATGACAACGATTTTGGATGTTTTCCAACCGCATGAACGCGGTAAATATATGGGGATATTTGGTTTGGTAATTGGTTTAGCACCAGCTATTGGACCTACTCTTTCAGGTTACCTTGTTGAATATTTAAACTGGAGATCGCTTTTCCATGTTGTCGCTCCAATTGCAGCTGTTACATTTTTAATTGGATTTAAAACGATAAAAAATGTTGGAACTACAATTAAAGTACCTATTGATTTTATTTCTGTCATTTTTTCTGTACTAGGTTTCGGCGGGTTATTGTATGGAACGAGTTCAATTTCAGAAAAAGGTTTTGATAATCCTATCGTATTAGTATCTATGATTGGAGGCGTTGTTTTAGTCGCATTATTTGTATTACGTCAATATCGGCTATCAACACCATTATTAAATTTTGCTGTATTTAAAAATAAACAATTTACAGTTGGTATCATTATTATGGGTGTCACAATGGTATCGATGATTGGTTCGGAAACGATTTTACCTATCTTTGTGCAAAATTTATTGCATCGTTCAGCTTTAGATTCTGGATTAACTTTATTACCAGGAGCAATTGTTATGGCATTTATGTCGATGACTTCGGGTGCTTTATATGAAAAGTTTGGTCCTAGAAAGCTTGCTTTAGTAGGTATGGCGATTGTTGTTATTACTACGGCTTATTTTGTTGTAATGGATGAACAAACATCAACAATCATGTTGGCAACAGTTTATGCGATTCGAATGGTTGGTATCGCGTTAGGATTAATTCCAGTAATGACCCATACGATGAATCAATTAAAGCCAGAAATGAATGCACACGGTTCATCTATGACAAACACAGTACAACAAATTGCTGGTTCTATCGGAACAGCTGCATTAATTACTATTTTATCTCATGCAAGCAAAAACTTTTCTCCAACTATGTCAGACTATAATGGCATGAACAAAATTGATATGATGAATCAAATTAAAGTTGATACGATGTTGCATGGTTATCACGCTGGATTTTTATTTGCATTATTGATTACAGTTGTTAGTTTCTTTTGTTCATTTATGTTACAAGGGAAGAAAAAAGAAGTTGATTCTCGTCAATAAATATAAGTTGCTAGCTATATAAAGCTTTTTAGCAAAAGTTCAACATATTGACTTATCCGGCATTTCAGATTAAAATATTTTTATTCCGATTAGAATAATAAGAATAAGGAGATATATTCTATGAAAAGACTTTTATTTGTGATGATAGCTTTCGTTTTCATATTGGCTGCATGTGGAAACAATTCGTCGAAAGACAAGGAAGCTAATAAAGATAGCAAGACAATTAATGTTGGTACTGAGGGGACTTATGCACCATTTAGTTTCCATGATAAAGATGGTAAATTAACTGGTTACGATATTGATGTTATTAAAGCAGTGGCTAAAGAAGAAGGTTTAAAACTTAAATTTAATGAAACTTCTTGGGATTCTATGTTTGCAGGTTTAGACGCAGGGCGTTTTGATGTAATCGCGAACCAAGTAGGTATTAATCCTGATAGAGAAAAGAAATATAAATTTTCTAAGCCTTACACATTCTCAAGTGCTGTTTTAGTTATTCGTGAAAATGAAAAAGATATTAAAGATTTTGATGATGTTAAAGGTAAGAAGTTAGCACAAACATTCACATCTAATTATGGTAAATTAGCTAAGGATAAAGGTGCTGATATTACAAAAGTTGATGGCTTTAACCAATCAATGGATTTATTATTGTCTAAGCGTGTTGATGGTACATTTAATGATAGTCTGTCATACTTGGATTATAAAAAACAAAAACCTAATGCTAAGATCAAAGCAATCAAAGGTAATGCTGAACAAAGTAGATCTGCATTTGCATTTTCTAAAAAAGCAGATGATGAAACAGTTCAAAAATTCAATGATGGCTTGAAAAAAATCGAGGAAAACGGTGAATTAGCTAAAATAGGTAAGAAATGGTTTGGTCAAGATGTTTCTAAATCTAAATAGCGAACAACAACATGCGCTAGATGCTGCAAAACAAGCTTTCGGACCTATGCTAGAAGGTTTGGTCAAATATTCAATTCCTATTACATTAGTTACATTTGTTTTAGGATTGATTATTGCATTATTTACAGCATTAATGCGAATTTCAACGAGTAAAATTTTAAGAAGTATTTCACGTGTCTATGTATCTATTATTCGAGGAACACCAATGATAGTACAACTATTTATCATATTTTATGGTATTCCAGAATTAGGTAGATTATTAACAAATGACGCTGACAACCAATGGACATTGGCACCTGTAGTGGCTGCTATTATTGGTTTATCATTAAATGTAGGTGCGTATGCTTCGGAAATTATTCGTGGCGGTATTATTTCTATACCGAAAGGACAAACAGAAGCTGCATATTCCATCGGTATGACGTATGGTCAAACGATACAACGTATCATTTTACCGCAGGCAATTCGAGTGTCGATTCCTGCACTAGGTAATACATTTTTAAGTTTAATCAAAGATACATCATTATTAGGATTTATTTTAGTGGCTGAAATGTTTAGAAAAGCTCAAGAAGTTGCGTCTACAACATATGAATATTTAACAATTTATGTGTTAGTTGCGCTAATGTACTGGGTGGTATGCTTTATTATTTCAATTATCCAAGGTATCTATGAATCTTATATTGAAAGAGGGTATCGCTCATGATTCAATTGAACAATATCCATAAATCATTTAATGATGTTGAAGTCATCAAAGGTATTGATTTATCTGTTGAACAAGGTGAGGTTGTAACCTTAATCGGTCGATCTGGTTCAGGTAAAACAACATTGTTACGTATGATTAATGCATTAGAAATTCCAACTGAAGGTACAGTTTATGTTAACGGCAAAACATATACATCTAAAGATAAAAAATCACAAATAGAAGTTCGTAAACAGTCTGGCATGGTATTTCAAAGTTATAACCTTTTTCCGCATAAGACGGCATTAGAAAATGTAATGGAAGGTCTTATCACAGTTAAAAAGTTGAAAAAGGATGAGGCACGTGGGAAATCACTTGAGTTACTTGAGAAAGTTGGTTTAACACATGTCAAAGATCAACGTCCACATGCATTATCAGGTGGTCAACAACAACGTGTTGCTATTGCAAGAGCACTAGCAATGAACCCTAAAGTGATGTTGTTTGATGAACCAACATCTGCACTTGATCCTGAACTTGTGAATGATGTTTTAAAGGTTATTAAAGATTTGGCTAATGAAGGCATGACAATGGTCATTGTGACACATGAAATGCGTTTTGCAAAAGAAGTATCTAATAACATTGTATTTATTCATGAAGGCATGATCGGAGAACAAGGGGCTCCAGAAGAGATGTTCAATCGTCCGAAAACAGAAGAATTAAGACGTTTCTTAAATGTTATAAATGAAGAATAATCAAATAAAACCACGTATCATGTTTTAGTATGGTGATGATGCCATATACATGATGCGTGGTTCTTTGTTATGTTGTCATAATCTTGGAGCGATATTTTAACGACGTTTATGATTTAAGTACGTTTGTACCTTATATAGTAATGGTTTGATAGGCTTAATAAAGTCACCGATATACTCTTCTACATGTGCGTTAAAACCTTTTTTGAATTGTTGGACGCCATAGTCTTCTGATGACTCTGAATAGTCACCGGTAATACCATAAAAATTATAGCGATCAATATGATGCGCTTTAGCAAACTTAATCATTTCCCACTGCAAATGGTAGGCACCCATATAAGCATTATATTTAGGGTTTGAACCACTAGATAAGTAATAAACTTCATGCTCATTGTAGATAAATAAAGCAGAAGCTAAGTTTAAGACTGCACCATCTTGTTCAATTTGTTCTATTGTATTGTCGATTTTACGCTTATTGCTATTTAGCTGTTGTTCTAGCTGTGTGCGTTTCGTTTTATTTTTCTTTGAATTAGGACTTTCTTCCAATGCTTCTTCAACACCTGAGAGTTCAGCTGTTAATTGTTGTTGCTTTAATTGTAACGTTTTTAAATACTCGTTTAAATCAATATACGCCAACTTTAACATGGCGTGGTCATCGTATAACTTTTGCATTTCTTCAAAGTATGGTAACTCACGGAATTTGAAACCGTGCTTTTCCTCAGCCATATGGAATAAGTCGAAAAAAGTTTGCGTTTCATCAATCGTTAACGTTTTAGTTTTGACACCAATATCATATGTTTTTTTAATATTACGTCTCGTTTGATAATCCATTTCTTTTAAAAGTTGGTCTTCAGTCTTATCTTTTAAATCTAACACTGACAGCCAACGGATTTGGCTCATTGAATCATAACCTACAGGGAAACCTTGGTGTTTATAACCTAATTTATCCATTGTTCTAACAAATGCTCGGTTATCATAAGATTTAACAATTTCACCGTCTGCATTGCGTAAATTTTCAATTAAATATGGATCTACAAGGACATATAAACAATTGTGTTTCTTTAAATATGACGTTAATGCTTTAAAGAAAAATGCTACTAATGATTGATTTGTATAATCCATCACTGGCCCGCGATGTGTATAAAAATATTTGAAAAATTTAAGTGTGCGTGCTTCTGTCAATAAGCATCCTGCAATCACTTGACCATTGTCATCTTTAACCCCTACAAGATGCACATCGCCTTTTAAATCAACTCTATGATTGTAATGAATAGCTGATTGTGTGTAATGTGAAAAATGCTTTGTTGTAAACGCATTGAACTCATCCGAAGTCAACGTTACAAAGTTCATTTTATCCCATCCCTCTCTGAATTGAACTGTAATTTTTGAATTTATTAATAATGCTATTTTTTTATTTTATCAAAAACTGATTACAAATACACATAGAAAATGAAATATATTTTTCTTTGACTATACATAACTGTTATTTCTTTGGATATTTATATTAAATGCATTGGTAGTAGTTGTAGCGCATTAATGTTTGACGGTGTATAGTATTAATTATATTGAAAGTTAGTTGGAAGTTGATAGTAGGAGTGGGAGCATTGAAGCGATTTGTGGCGACGGTATTATTATTACTAGTCTTTATATCAGGATGTGGTAATGATAAATATGTGAAAGAAATAGATGAAGCAGTTAAAATTCAAAATCAAAAACAAGAACAACTTGCCAAAAAAGGCAACGGTGATCGTGTTGATCATTTTGAACGCAAAGATGCTAATATTTATGTCTATGATAAGGATAAAATTATCATTTTAGCTTATAAACCTTTGAGTAATGATGATGAAGTGCATTATTATGCATATGATTTTAGTGATAAACGTGTATCATATAAGCAAGATTTTGATTCGAGACGATATTATCAACAACATGATGCGGATTATCATGAAGAAAATATGACGAACTAGATATGAACAGGAGTTATTATGACTAAAAAATTACTAACATTATTTATAGTGAGCATGTTAATTTTAACAGCTTGCGGTAAAAAAGAATCAGCAACGACATCCTCGAAAAACGGCAAACCATTAGTTGTCATATATGGCGACTATAAATGTCCTTATTGTAAAGAATTAGATGAAAAAGTCATGCCAAAGTTGCGTAAAAATTATATAGATAATCACAAAGTGGAATACCAATTTGTCAATTTAGCTTTCTTAGGTAAAGACTCAATTGTTGGTTCGCGTGCGAGTCATGCAGTATTGATGTATGCACCTAAATCATTTTTAGATTTTCAAAAGCAATTATTTGCTGCCCAGCAAGATGAAAATAAAGAATGGTTAACAAAAGAACTATTAGATAAACATATTAAACAACTGCATTTAGATAAAGAGACGGAAAATAAAATTATAAAAGATTACAAGACAAAAGATAGCAAGTCTTGGAAAGCTGCAGAGAAAGATAAAAAAATAGCGAAAGATAATCATATAAAAACGACACCAACTGCATTTATTAATGGCGAGAAAGTTGAAGATCCATATGATTATGAAAGTTATGAGAAGTTATTAAAAGATAAAATAAAATAGTCTTAATTGTTGAGATAAGTAAGTGATATCAATTTATTAGGACAATATGAAAAGGCAATTTCTATTAGCGATATGATAGAGATTGTCTTTTTAATGTATGAAGTCTAAATAGGTAGAAATTATCATGTAAACATTGTTTAGTAGGGAATCAGTACAGGATAGGTATTGATTCTTCCCCGTGCGAAATCTTGATTAGTAGTTTTTTTCTGTGTCGCTTGTTTTATTGTACAGATATTTGTACAATTGAGGTGTGTTAAAAGGAGGCGATAAATATGATTATTAAAAATTATTCATACGCTCGACAGAATTTAAAGGCACTTATGACAAAAGTAAATGATGATAGTGATATGGTAACTGTAACATCTACTGATGATAAAAACGTAGTAATCATGTCAGAATCAGATTATAACTCCATGATGGAAACACTTTACCTCCAACAGAACCCAAATAATGCTGAACACTTAGCTCAATCAATTGCAGATCTAGAACGTGGGAAAACTATAACGAAAGATATAGATGTATAATGGCTAGGTTAAATATTACGTTTTCGCCTCAAGCCTTTGAAGATTATAAGTATTTTCAGCAGAACAATAAAAAAATGGTGAAGAAGATTAATGAGTTACTTAAAAGTATTGACAGAAATGGTGCATTGGAAGGTATAGGTAAGCCTGAAAAGTTAAAATCGAATCTGACTGGGTATTATAGTAGACGTATCAATCACGAACATAGATTGGTTTATACAGTAGATGACAATCATATAAAAATAGCATCATGTAAATACCATTATTAAATATAAAAGTCACACTATAAAAATAGGGTAAGTTATTTTAGGACAATATGAAAAGGCAATTTCTATTAGCAATATGATAGAGATTGTCTTTTTTTCTTATATTATGACGTTCGTAAATACTATAAAGTTTTCTGTATCATATTTGTACAATAGTCATGTATTAGATAAAACGAAAAGTGGTAAATACCTAAAGTATGATTCGACTTTATATTATTTATAAAAACAGTGCTTGTATTTTAAGTAGCATGAGTATATAATTTTAAAACGTAAAGATTACTATTTAGGAGGGTGACTATGAAAAAGAAATTAGGTATGTTACTTCTTGTACCAGCCGTAACTTTATCATTAGCCGCATGTGGGAATGATGATGGAAAAGATAAAGATGGCAAGGTAACAATTAAAACGACAGTTTATCCATTGCAATCATTTGCAGAGCAAATTGGTGGAAAACACGTGAAGGTATCATCAATCTATCCAGCAGGGACAGATTTACATAGCTATGAACCAACACAAAAAGATATATTAAGTGCAAGCAAGTCAGACTTGTTTATGTATACAGGGGATAATTTAGATCCGGTTGCTAAGAAAGTTGCATCTACTATCAAAGATAAAGATAAAAAACGGTCTTTAGAGGATAAATTAGATAAAGCAAAGCTTTTAACTGATCAACACGAGCATGGTGAAGAGCATGAACATGAGGGGCATGATCATGAGAAAGAAGAACATCATCATCATGGTGGATATGATCCACACGTATGGTTAGATCCTAAAATTAACCAAACTTTCGCTAAAGAAATTAAAGATGAATTAGTGAAAAAAGATCCAAAACATAAAGATGACTATGAGAAAAACTACAAAAAATTAAACGACGATCTTAAGAAAATTGATAACGATATGAAGCAAGTTACAAAAGATAAGCAAGGTAATGCAGTATTTATTTCACATGAATCAATTGGATACTTAGCTGATCGTTATGGTTTTGTTCAAAAAGGTATTCAAAATATGAATGCTGAAGATCCATCACAAAAAGAATTAACTAAAATTGTTAAAGAAATTAGAGATAGCAATGCTAAATATATTCTTTACGAAGATAATGTTGCGAATAAAGTGACTGAAACAATTCGTAAAGAAACAGATGCGAAGCCTTTAAAATTCTACAACATGGAGTCTTTAAATAAAGAACAACAGAAAAAAGATAATATTACGTATCAATCATTAATGAAATCGAATATTGAAAATATCGGTAAAGCTTTAGACGGTGGTGTTAAAGTGAAAGACGACAAAGCTGAAAGTAAACACGATAAAGCAATTTCTGATGGGTATTTTAAAGATGAGCAAGTTAAAGACCGTGAATTAAGCGATTATGCTGGTGAATGGCAATCTGTTTACCCTTACTTAAAAGACGGTACGCTTGATGAAGTGATGGAACATAAAGCTGAAAATGATCCGAAGAAATCTGCTAAAGATTTAAAAGCTTATTATGACAAAGGATATAAAACTGATATTACTAACATTGATATAAAAGGAAATGAAATTACATTTACTAAAGATGGTAAGAAACACACTGGTAAATATGAATACAATGGTAAGAAAACATTGAAATATCCTAAAGGTAACCGTGGCGTGAGATTTATGTTTAAATTGGTCGATGGTAATGATAAAGACTTACCGAAATTCATCCAATTTAGCGATCACAACATTGCACCTAAAAAGGCAGAACACTTCCATATCTTTATGGGTAATGATAATGACGCGTTATTAAAAGAAATGGATAACTGGCCAACATATTATCCTTCAAAATTAAATAAAGACCAAATCAAAGAAGAAATGTTAGCACATTAATTCAACAGGTTTGCACACTCTACTCAACTGTTAATAGCTGAATAGAGTGTGTTTTTTATTTCGTAGTTATCAATTTCAACAGAGGGAATGATTAATATTACTATAGTTTATAACAAATGGTTTGGTAACATATGTTACTCAATGCATGTTAAGATGAGTAAATATAAAAGATAGGGAGTGGGAAGATGACGATTAAAGTTGAAGATAATAAAATTATTTTTTCAAGAACGATAGAAGCACCGATTGAAAAGGTGTTTGATGCCTATACGACAAAAGAATTATTTGAAAAATGGTTTCATCCAAAAGGGGCTAGCACAAAAGTATTTCGCTTTAATGCTGTTTCAGGCGGTGATGCATTTTATGCGATTAAAACACCTACAATGACCAGCTATACATTAGCAGAATATAAAACGGTTAAGCGTCCATATTTAATTGAATATATTGACTCATTTGCGACACCTCAAGGTGCAAAAGATACAAAAATGCCAAGCATGAAAATTACTTTGTCATTTTCCAAGAGCAATACAACGAAAACGACAGTGACATCAACATCGGTATTTCCAACAAAAGAAGCCGCTCAACAAGTCATAAACATGGGTGTTGAACAAGGTATGAATCAAACTTTAGATCAACTTGATGCTTTATTGAAATAAAGTTGTTGAAAATATGTAAAAACTTTTTTGTTTCATTCGGTTTATAATAATCTTGTAATATTATAAAAATGAGGGATGATTCGATGGTAGAACGTTATATCAAAGTTTTAATATTATATATTTTCACAACACTACTATCTTCTATTTCAGTAACGTCAAAATGTGTACCTAATAAAGTTATAAGGTTTATTTTACGTACTGCAATTGGTTACAGTATATTTGCATATGGTTTACATTACTTTTCAAATTTAAAAAAGAATAAGTAATACTTTACATAAAGCGAGATAAAATGAGCGTCGTAATATCTTAAATCATAAAGATATTAGCCAATCACGCGATTTATCTCGCTGTTTTTATGAAAGAAAACTACATTTTTGAGAGAATAAAAAGATTTTTCTGAAATTTAATCTATCAATTACATTGATTTACTAATATAATTAGAAAGTAAATTTTATTTGATCAAAGTAAATGGGGGAAGTACTGTGATAGAAAATAAGAAAACAGTTGAAGATACATATTCAACAGGCGCAATTGTTGATTCAATATCATCTTCAGTACAAATGAAGCAAGTAATGGTACAGCAAACACCTGGCCGATATATGCTTAAAGCAATGATGGCCGGATTTTTACTCTCAATCGTTACTGTATTTATGTTCGGAATAAAGACGCAGTTTGCGAATACTCACGTAGATGGACTTATCAATTTAATGGGAGCCATTGCGTTTAGTTTAGGTTTGATTTTAGTTGTATTAACTAACTCTGAATTATTAACAAGTAACTTCATGTACTTTACAGTAGGCTGGTATTATAAAGTCGTTTCTGTTAAGAAGATGACTTGGATTTTATTATATTGTTTCTTAGGAAATATTTTAGGTGGGTTTGTGTTATTTTTCTTAATGAAATTTGCGCATGTCATGACACCTGAAATGACACAAGCTTTAACAGCTTTAGTTCAGAAAAAGACTGTTGATTCAACATGGTTGAATATTTTTACAAAAGGTATTTTCTGTAACTTCTTTATTAATATTGGTATTTTCATCTCTATGCAATTCAAAGGCGGCTTAACAAAGGCATTCTTCATAGCTTGTGGTGTCGTGGTCTTTGTATACATGGGATATGAGCACGTTGTGTTCAATGCAGGTCTATATGCAGGTATGGTATTCTTTAACCTTGATGCAGTTTCATGGTTACATGTTTTAAAAAATATCGTTTTTGCTTTCTTAGGTAACTTTGTCGGTGGCGGTATTTTTGTAGGTCTCGTTTATGCTTTCTTAAATGGTAAGCGTAATCGTTTAGAGCAACAATAATTAAGATGTAGTGATTAAATAGCGTAACAATGAATCATTCTTCCAAACCATTCATGAATTTGAATGGTTTTTTTACGTTGAGAGAGTAATTTTTAATAAGTTTCATGAGAGTATTGGTGTATTCAGATGAAGCATACTTTCTGACATGTGATAAATTTATTGATACACTTTGATGGATATTTATTTTAAAAATAAAATATGGTTAAATCATTTAAAAAAGAGTGGGGATTAATATGACAAAAACGATGATTCGACTCGCAAGTGAACAAGATGCAGAAAAATTGCAACAACTCATGCATGAAGCATTTACGCCTCTAAGAGAACTAGGTATTGATTGGCCTTCAGTTAATGCTAATTTAGATGCTGTTAAAGAAAATATAGATAAAAATACTACATTTGTCATGACAATTGATGATGAAATTATATCTACGATTACGGTTAGATATCCTTGGGGAAGTGTGAAAAGTATTTCGGGCTATCCTTTTGTCTGGTGGTTTGCGACAAATCCTGAGTATGAAGGGAAAGGCTATGGTAGCCAATTACTTACTTATGTTGAAGAAGCATTTTTGCGAGATACGTTAAAGTCAGCGGCAGTTACTTTAGGTACATCTGCAAGATTGCATCCGTGGTTACTTAAAATTTATGAAAAAAGAGGTTATGAAATATACAGCGAACATGAAAATGATGATGGCGATTTAGGTGTGATCATGCGCAAAGTATTGATACCCGAGCGCTTTGACGAAACAATATTAGGCCAACCACCATTTTAAGATAATAATATACACTACAAGCGACCGATATATTGATGCTTGCTCAAATAAATGTTGAGTAGGGATTCATATATCGGTCGCTTTTTTTGATTTAACAAAAAGGGAAAATGTATAAGGAATATGCATGACTACAGGCATCAGGGAATTCCCTGATTTTACATTATAATGTGATTCTTTTCACAAAAACAAAATGATTTGGTATACAATACGTGTGAAAGGGTTGGTAAATGTGAATGGGAATATCATTGTTGCACATGGCATGAGGCACGGACGACAGAATCAAGCGTTAGAAGCATTTATTTCTGAATTAGTAAAAGATGATATACATCACTATGATATTGCGTTTTTAGAAAGTGAGCATCAGGATTTAGAGACGGTAATGACGACGTTGATTCAAAGTGGGGTTGACCATTTTAAAATTGTACCATTGCTAATCTTTAGTGCAATGCATTATCTCAAGGATATACCGAATATCGTTCATGAAATGAAACGACGGTATCCAGACATAAAGGTAGAAGTAAGCGAGCCACTTGGCACACATCCTTTAATGAGACGATTAATTGAACAACGTATTTGTGACGCATTAGCAGGTGACGAACAACAAGTTGGAGTTATGGTTGTTGCACACGGCAATATTAATGGAAATTTTACTAAGGCACACGAAGAGTTACAAATATGCGCTCAACATTTGCAGATTAATAAACCTACTTATGCGAGAACGCTATATGGAGAGATTAGTTTTACACATGATTTAGAAAGCATCTCGAAACGGTATCAAAAATTGATTGTCGTACCATTATTTTTATATGACGGAAGACTTGTTAACAAAGTGAAGCAGCAAATGAATGACATGGTTATTAATACAGATATACACTTCACACCTTCAATTAACTTCGACCCAATTTTAAAGCAAATCATTAACGATAGATTAGAAAGCTTAATGATTCCGATGAAAATATAAAAGCACTAACGAAAAATTAATACCTTTTTTTGAAATAAATATTATGGAGTAAAGGGGCATATTTTATGGCAAAGCAAAAACTAGTAATGATTGGTAACGGTATGGCGGGCATTCGAACAATCGAAGAAATATTAGAGCGCGCCAACGATTTATATGATATTACGGTAATAGGTAAAGAACCTTATCCAAACTATAACCGCATCATGCTTTCAAATATTTTACAAAATAAAATGACAGTTGAAGAAACAATTATGAATCCATATGAGTGGTATGAGGAACATGGTATCGAGTTAATTACCAATGATCCTGTAATTGAAGTAGATAGAGCAAATCAATCAGTTACTACTGCAAATGGTATTGAAGTATCATACGATAAATTGATTTTTGCGACAGGTTCTAAAGCATTCGTCATTCCAGTTCCAGGTTCGACATTACCGAGTGTAATTGGTTGGAGAACGATTGATGATACTGAACAAATGATGAACATTGCGAAGACTAAAAAGAAAGCAATTGTAATTGGTGGAGGCTTACTAGGTTTAGAGTGTGCACGTGGTTTATTAGATCAAGGTATGGAAGTAACGGTGTTACATTTAGCTGAATGGTTGATGGAAATGCAGCTAGACCGTAAAGCAGGAAATATGCTTAAAGCAGATTTAGAAAAGCAAGGTATGAAGTTTGAAATGCAAGCCAACACAACTGAAATCTTAGGAGAAGATGATGTTGAAGGTGTTAAATTGGCTGATGGACGCGAGATTCCGGCAGACTTAGTTGTTATGGCAGTAGGTATACGACCATACACAGAAGTAGCCAAAGAATCAGGTCTAGATGTTAATCGTGGTATTGTTGTCAATGATGTGATGCAAACAAGTGATAGCAATGTATATGCAGTTGGAGAATGTGCAGAACATAACGGCAAAGTTTATGGACTCGTTGCACCACTATATGAACAAGGTAAAGTATTAGCTGATCATTTAACAAATAAAGAAACGAACGGATACAAGGGATCAACAACATTTACGTCATTAAAAGTTTCTGGTTGTGACTTGTATAGTGCTGGTCAAATTGTAGAAAATGCAGAAATTAAAGGTATTGAAATATTTAATAGTGTTGATAATAACTATAAAAAAATCTTTTTAAAAGACGGTAATGTAGTTGGTGCAGTACTATATGGTGATATCGATGATGGTTCACGCTTTTATAACATGATGAAAAAAGGTGAATCCACTGAAGATTACACACTTGTATCATTGCTTACTAAAGGTGGAGAAGAGGCATCGCTATCAATTGCTGATATGGCTGATGATGAAACAATTTGTGGTTGTAATGGTGTTGATAAAGGTACTATAGTAAATGCGATTACGGAAAATGGCTTTACAACAGTTGAAGAAGTAACGGCTAAAACAAAAGCGGGGAATTCATGTGGTAAATGTAAACCGCAAATTGCTCAAATATTGCAGCACACCTTAGGAGATGACTTTGTTGCCGCAAAACCTGCTGGTATATGTGGTTGTACTGATTTGACACGCGATCAAATTGTAACGCAAATAAGAGCGAAAGGTTTAAAAACATCTAAAGAAGTTCGACATGTTTTAAACTTTAAAAATAAAGGTGGATGTCCAAAATGTCGACCAGCAATCAACTATTATTTAAACATGGTTTATCCACATGATCATGAAGATGAAAGAGAATCAAGATTTGCTAACGAACGTTACCATGCGAATATTCAAAATGATGGTACATTTTCTGTTATACCTCAAATGCGTGGAGGTGTTACAGATGCAGACCAACTGATTCGTCTAGGAGAAGTGGCTAAGAAATATCATGTGCCACTAGTTAAAGTGACAGGTTCGCAACGTGTTGGTTTGTATGGAGTTAAAAAAGAAGAATTACCAAATATATGGGAAGACCTAGGTATGCGTTCAGCATCAGCTTATGGTAAGAAAACACGCTCAGTTAAAAGCTGTGTTGGTAAAGAGTTTTGTCGATTTGGTACGCAATACACGACACGACTTGGCATTCGTTTAGAAAAAACATTTGAATACATCGATACACCTCATAAATTCAAAATGGGTGTATCAGGCTGCCCAAGAAGTTGTGTTGAATCAGGTGTTAAAGATTTTGGTATTATCTCAGTTGAAAATGGATTCCAAATCTATATCGGTGGTAATGGTGGTACAGAAGTCGAAAAAGCTGAATTTTTAACAACTGTAGAAACAGAAGATGAAGTAATCAAATTATGTGGTGCTTTGATGCAATATTATCGCGAAACAGGTATATATGCTGAAAGAACAGCGCCATGGTTAAGAAGACTTGGATTTGAAAATGTAAAAGAAGTCTTACTTGACCCAGAAAGACAAAATGAACTATTTGAACGCATTATGGATGCTAAAAAAGCAGTCGAAGCTGAACCTTGGGAAGCAATAACTAGCAATGCGCAAGCACGTAAAATTTTTGAAGTGGAGAAGGTGTAATACATGGAAACAAAAGAAAAAATTAAAGTGACAACTATAGATGAATTAACACCCCTAATTGGAAAAAAGGTTATTGTCAAAGGCAAAGAGGTAGGATTGTTTTTAACTGAAAGTGGTACAATTCACGCGATTCACAATATTTGTCCGCATAAACAAGGACCATTGTCAGAGGGAACAGTGAGTGGTGAATATGTATTCTGTCCACTTCATGATCAAAAGATTGATTTAAATACTGGGATTGTACAAGAACCTGATGAAGGTTGTGTAGATGTTTATGAGGTAGAAGTTACAGACGGGAACGTATATATATGTCTGTAGATAAATATGGCAAGGTTTACTTGATAGGTGCGGGACCAGGTAATCCGAATTATTTGACTAAAAAGGCTGAGCGTTTAATACGTGAAGCGGATGTTATACTATATGATCGATTAGTGAATCCGTTAATTTTACAATATGCGAATTTGACTACTGAAATTATCGATGTTGGTAAAAAGCCGTATGCAAAACACATTCAGCAAGAAAAAATAAATGAATGTATCGTGGAAGCAGCACGTCGATATAACAAGGTTGTGAGGCTTAAAGGTGGCGACCCAGCAATATTTGGACGAGTTCAAGAAGAAGTTGACACACTAAACAACTTTAATATTGCGTTTGAAATTGTACCTGGTGTGACATCTGCGAGTGCTGCAGTTGCTACGATGCAAACAGGATTAACGATGCGTGCTGTTGCTAAGAGTGTGACATTTTCTACAGGTCACTTTAAAGATTCAGAAGAAAATGAAGTAGATGTCAACGCTTTAGTAAATGGTGGTACGTTGGCGATATATATGGGAGTTAAACGTTTAGGGAAAATTATCGCCCAGATACAACAGTACACAGATATTGATTATCCGATAGCGATTGTCTTTCAAGCATCGTGTTTTAACGAGTTTGTTGTTAAGGGGCGTTTAAGTAATATTGTTGGGAAACTGGAGCATTACGCAATTGAGGCGAAACCAGGTATATGTATTATAGGCGAAGTAGTGGGTTATACTGAAAATGTCTCAACAACTTCTAATCCGACTCAGCAATTTTATGTAGTAAGTGGTTCTAGACATGACGCCCTTATGCTCTGTGAACATTTATATGACGAAGGTTATGGCTGTTTGCTAAACCCAAATGATACATCGAATGGCACATATCATTCGTCGCAATATGATTACTATGATGCATTTATTAAGCAGCAAGAAAATGTAACATATATTTCAACCGATCGTGCAGATGCTAATACAGTGTTATGTCACTAATTTATAAAAAATAAATGAATAAGTAAGGTTTCAACCGAGAGAATATATTCGTGTTGAAGCCTTATTTGTCGTTGTGCCAAATTTGAACGATTTAGATTGGCAATAAGCACGACCATACATGATTGTGTATTATTTCAATGAAATCCCGTTATTGATAGGGAAATTCCTTAAGTAATTAGGTGATTCCCTAATATTTTATATTTGTGAAAAAATGTACAATCTAATTAAAGCAATAGTCTTGGGCATTTTAAAGTATTTAAAAACACGACATCTACACATCGTATTTTTATACGTAGGAGGATATAAATATGGGAAAATTTGGATTGAATTTCTTTAAGCCAACAGAAAAATTTAATGGGAATTGGTCGATCCTAGAAAGTAAAAGTAGAGAATGGGAAAAAATGTACAGAGAACGTTGGAGCCACGATAAAGAAGTAAGAACAACACATGGTGTTAACTGTACAGGCTCATGTTCTTGGAAAGTATTTGTGAAAAATGGTGTGATTACCTGGGAAAATCAACAAACTGACTATCCAAGTTGTGGTCCGGATATGCCTGAATATGAACCGAGAGGATGTCCACGAGGTGCGTCATTCTCTTGGTATGAATACAGTCCGCTTCGAATCAAATATCCATATATTCGTGGAAAACTCTGGGATTTATGGACTGAAGCATTAGAAGAAAACTATGGTAATCGCGTTGCTGCATGGGCGTCTATTGTTGAAAATGAAGACAAAGCCAAACAATATAAGCAAGCCCGAGGTATGGGAGGGCACGTGCGTTCAAATTGGAAAGACGTTACAGAGATAATCGCAGCACAATTACTGTATACAATAAAAAAATATGGTCCAGATCGAATCGCAGGATTTACACCTATTCCAGCGATGTCAATGATTAGTTATGCAGCAGGTGCTCGATTCATCAATTTGCTTGGTGGTGAAATGCTTAGTTTTTATGACTGGTATGCAGATTTACCACCTGCCTCTCCACAAATTTGGGGAGAGCAAACAGATGTGCCTGAATCAAGTGACTGGTATAACGCATCATACATTATTATGTGGGGCTCTAATGTACCTTTAACACGTACTCCGGATGCACATTTTATGACAGAAGTCCGCTATAAAGGTACAAAAGTCATTTCAGTAGCACCAGATTACGCAGAAAATGTGAAATTTGCAGATAACTGGCTAGCACCGAATCCTGGTTCAGATGCTGCAATTGCTCAAGCAATGACACATGTTATTTTACAAGAACATTATGTTAATCAACCTAATGAACGCTTTATAAATTACGCTAAACAATATACAGATATGCCGTTTCTTATCATGCTGGATGAAGATGAAAATGGATATAAAGCGGGTCGATTTTTAAGAGCGAGTGACTTAGGTCAAACAACAGAGCAAGGCGAATGGAAGCCAGTTATTCATGATGCAATCAGCGATAGTTTAGTAGTACCTAATGGCACAATGGGTCAACGTTGGGAAGAAGGTAAGAAGTGGAACTTAAAACTAGAAACAGAAGATGGTTCTAAAATTAACCCTACATTATCAATGGCAGAAGGTGGATACGAATTAGAAACAATTCAATTCCCATACTTTGATAGTGATGGAGATGGGATATTCAATCGTCCAATTCCAACTCGACAAGTCACTTTAGCAAATGGTGACAAAGTCCGTATTGCTACAATTTTTGACTTAATGGCAAGTCAATATGGCGTGCGTCGTTTTGATCATAAATTAGAATCAAAAGGATACGACGATGCAGAATCAAAATATACACCTGCTTGGCAAGAAGCCATTTCAGGCGTAAAACAAAGTGTTGTCATTCAAGTAGCGAAAGAATTTGCGCAAAACGCTATCGATACTGAAGGGCGTTCAATGATTATCATGGGTGCGGGTATTAACCATTGGTTTAACTCAGATACGATTTATCGTTCAATCTTAAACTTAGTTATGTTATGTGGCTGTCAAGGTGTGAATGGTGGCGGTTGGGCTCACTATGTGGGACAAGAAAAATGTCGTCCGATTGAAGGATGGAGTACTGTCGCATTTGCGAAAGACTGGCAAGGACCACCACGTTTGCAAAATGGAACAAGTTGGTTCTATTTTGCAACAGACCAATGGAAATATGAAGAGTCAAATGTAGATCGTTTAAAATCTCCATTAGCTAAAACAGAGGATTTAAAGCATCAACACCCAGCTGATTATAATGTTTTAGCAGCTAGACTTGGTTGGTTACCATCATATCCACAATTTAATAAAAATAGTTTGTTGTTTGCAGAAGAAGCTAAAGATGAAGGCATTGAGTCGAATGAGGCAATTTTAAAACGAGCGATAAATGAAGTTAAGTCAAAACAAACGCAATTTGCGATAGAAGATCCGGATTTGAAAAAGAATCATCCGAAATCACTGTTTATATGGCGCTCAAATCTAATCTCAAGTTCTGCAAAAGGTCAAGAATACTTTATGAAGCATTTACTTGGCACAAAATCAGGGTTATTAGCTACACCAAATGAAGATGAAAAGCCAGAAGAAATTACGTGGCGTGAGGAAACAACAGGGAAATTAGATTTAGTCGTTTCTTTAGATTTCAGAATGACAGCAACACCTTTATATTCTGACATTGTTTTGCCAGCAGCGACTTGGTATGAGAAGCATGATTTGTCATCTACAGATATGCATCCATATGTACATCCTTTTAATCCAGCTATTGATCCATTATGGGAATCGCGTTCAGACTGGGATATTTATAAAACGTTGGCAAAAGCATTTTCAGAAATGGCAAAAGACTATTTACCTGGAACGTTTAAAGATGTTGTGACAACTCCACTTAGTCATGATACAAAGCAAGAAATTTCAACACCATACGGCGTAGTGAAAGATTGGTCGAAGGGTGAAATTGAAGCGGTACCTGGACGTACAATGCCTAACTTTGCAATTGTAGAACGCGACTACACTAAAATTTACGACAAATATGTCACGCTTGGTCCTGTACTTGAAAAAGGGAAAGTTGGAGCACATGGTGTAAGTTTCGGTGTCAGTGAACAATATGAAGAATTAAAAAGTATGTTAGGTACGTGGAGTGATACAAATGATGATTCTGTGAGAGCGAATCGTCCGCGTATTGATACAGCACGTAATGTAGCAGATGCAATACTAAGTATTTCATCTGCTACGAATGGTAAATTATCACAAAAATCATATGAAGATCTTGAAGAACAAACTGGAATGCCGTTAAAAGATATTTCTAGCGAACGTGCTGCTGAGAAAATTTCGTTTTTAAATATAACTTCACAACCACGAGAAGTAATACCGACAGCAGTATTCCCAGGTTCAAATAAACAAGGTCGACGATATTCACCATTTACAACGAATATAGAACGTCTAGTACCTTTTAGAACATTAACAGGACGTCAAAGTTATTATGTGGATCACGAAGTTTTCCAACAATTTGGGGAGAGCTTACCAGTATATAAACCGACATTGCCGCCAATGGTATTTGGGAATAGAGATAAGAAAATTAAAGGTGGTACAGATGCTTTGGTACTGCGTTATTTAACGCCTCATGGAAAATGGAATATACACTCAATGTATCAAGATAATAAGCATATGTTGACACTATTTAGAGGTGGTCCAACGGTTTGGATATCAAATGAAGATGCTGAAAAACACGATATCCAAGATAATGATTGGCTAGAAGTGTATAACCGTAATGGTGTTGTAACGGCAAGAGCAGTTATTTCGCATCGTATGCCTAAAGGTACAATGTTTATGTATCATGCACAAGATAAACATATTCAAACGCCTGGGTCAGAAATTACAGATACACGTGGTGGTTCACACAACGCGCCGACTAGAATCCATTTGAAACCAACACAACTAGTCGGAGGATACGCACAAATTAGTTATCACTTTAATTATTATGGACCAATTGGGAACCAAAGGGATTTATATGTAGCAGTTAGAAAGATGAAGGAGGTTAATTGGCTTGAAGATTAAAGCGCAAGTTGCGATGGTATTAAATTTAGATAAATGCATAGGATGCCATACGTGTAGTGTGACATGTAAAAACACTTGGACAAATCGTCCAGGTGCTGAGTACATGTGGTTCAATAACGTAGAAACGAAGCCAGGTGTAGGGTATCCGAAACGTTGGGAAGACCAAGAACACTACAAAGGTGGTTGGGTACTAAATCGTAAAGGGAAACTTGAATTAAAATCTGGAAGTAGAATTTCAAAAATTGCTTTAGGTAAAATTTTTTATAACCCAGATATGCCATTAATAAAAGATTATTATGAACCATGGAACTATAATTATGAACATTTAACAACTGCGAAATCAGGGAAGCATTCGCCAGTTGCTAGAGCGTATTCAGAAATTACAGGGGATAACATTGAAATTGAATGGGGACCTAACTGGGAAGATGACTTAGCAGGTGGTCATGTTACAGGCCCAAAAGATCCTAACATCCAAAAAATAGAAGAAGATATTAAATTCCAATTTGACGAAACTTTTATGATGTATTTACCACGTTTATGTGAACATTGCTTGAATCCAAGTTGCGTTGCATCGTGCCCTTCAGGTGCTATGTATAAACGTGATGAAGATGGCATTGTATTAGTTGATCAAGACGCATGTCGTGGATGGCGTTACTGTATGACAGGTTGTCCATATAAGAAAGTTTACTTCAATTGGAAAACGAACAAAGCTGAAAAATGTACTTTCTGTTTCCCGAGAATCGAGGCGGGTATGCCTACGGTATGCTCTGAAACTTGTACAGGACGTATGCGTTACTTAGGTGTTTTATTATATGATGCAGATCGAGTTCATGAAGCGGCTTCAGCAGTAGACGAGAAAGGTTTATACGAAAAACAATTAGATATATTCTTAAATCCATTTGACGAAGAAGTCATTGCTCAAGCTGAAAAAGATGGTATTGGTTATGATTGGATTGAAGCTGCACAAAACTCTCCAATTTATAAGTTAGCAATTGAATATAAACTTGCATTTCCGTTACATCCTGAATTTAGAACGATGCCGATGGTTTGGTATTGCCCACCACTTAGCCCAATTATGAGCTATTTTGAAGGTAAAAATACAACTCAAAATCCAGATGCGATTTTCCCAGCCATTGAAGAAATGCGTTTACCTATTGAATACTTAGCTAATATTTTCACTGCAGGAGATACAGAGCCAGTAAAAGGAGCCCTACAACGTATGGCAATGATGAGAAGTTATATGAGATCTCAAGTTACTCAACAGCCATTTGACACGTCTCGATTAGAGCGATTAGGTATAACCGAGCGCCAAACTAAAGACATGTATCGTTTATTAGGACTAGCTAAATATGAAGATCGATTTGTTATTCCAACATCACACAAAGAAACCTATTTAGATACGTATCACGCACAAGGTAGTACAGGATACAATTACGGCGGCGAGCATTTTGGAGATAACTGTGAAGGCTGTGGCGTTGCAGTAGGTTCAGGGAAAACTGGTCAAGAAATTTATAATGAGAATTTCTATGGAGGGATTTTCCGTGATTAATTTCGATAATTTTAAAAAATATCAAGAAAGTTTTGGATATATGGCACAACAGTTATGTTTTCCAGAAAAATTAACTTTTCATCCAAAAACTTTTGAAGAAACAATTTCGAAAGATCATCCAGCATATGAAGATTTAGTAGCATTTAGAAATGTAATGATGACATTTTCATTATCAGAAATCAAAGCGATTTATACAGATACATTTGATTTTACGAAAAAAGCACCATTATATATGACGTATAACAAATTTGATACGCAAAAAGAACGTGGGCAAATGTTAGCTAAATTAAAGGTATTATATGAAATGTTTGGACTAGAAATGGTAGATAATGAACTTTCTGATTATCTACCGTTGATGCTTCAATTTTTGCAAGTGGCAGAATGGCGAAATGATCCAAGAGCTGAAGAGAATATTCAATTAATCATTATGATTATTGAGGATGGAACATATGTGATGGCGAATGCACTTGGTGAAGATAATAATCCATATGCCTATGTGATTCAAGCACTTAGAAAAACATTGAAATTATGTTTGACATCACCAAAAGGAGTGAAACATCATGCTTAATCAGTTTTTATGGGTTATATTTCCGTATTTATGTTTAGTTGTCTTTGTCGCAGGTCATATTGCACGTTATCGTTATGATAAATTTTCTTGGACAGCTAAATCTAGTGAACTAATAGAAAGAAAAAGGTTGATGTGGGGAAGTTTATTATTTCACTTAGGTATTATTCCAGTGTTTTTTGGACACGTAGTTGGATTGTTAATACCGAAATCATGGATGGATGCAGTGGGGGTATCTGAGCATTTATATCATATAGGCGCTGTTTATATTGGTAGCATCTTTGGTATAATAACTTTGATAGGGATGTTTTTATTAACAGCGAGACGTGTTACTACGAAAAGTATTCGAAGATTAAGTTCAGCGTCGGATATATTTGTAAATTTCTTATTATTACTTATCGTATTTATGGGATGTTACGCAACATTAGTAACCAATATACAACATCCAGATTTTAACTACAGAACTTCATTATCAATTTGGTTTAGACAATTATTTATGTTAAAACCAGATGCGTCATTGATGAGTGGTGTGCCGATTGCATTTAAAATGCATATATTGTTAGGTTTCACTATTATGGCTTGTTGGCCATTTACACGTTTGGTACATGTTTGGAGTGTACCTTTGACATATATAAATCGCAGATATATTATTTACCGTAAGAATAAAGTGTAAGCATAAGAGGTGAAAGGATTTGACACCAGAAGCAATAATTGAAGATCGTAGATTTCAAGAGACATTAGATAAAATACGCAAAGAAGAGGGTTATGATTTTGCGGCAATCGCTTTCTATGAATCTAACAAACCATCATCTCCAATAAAATGGCACTATGTTTCAGGTAATAAAAATAATCGATTTAAATTGATTATTTTAAGAAAAGGTCGTGGATTAGCTGGAACTGTTATGAAAACAGGAAAGCGTATGGTAATAGCCAATGTTGGTTTAGCTTTAGGGCCTGAAGAAAAGATTGACTATCCAATTTTATTGAGCGAATCATTAACAGCAGTTTTAGCAGTGCCGCTTTGGTATAAGAATCAAGTGTATGGCGTACTATTATTTGGTCAAAGAGATGGTCGTCCTTTACCAAAAATATTTGATAATGATGATATTCAACGTAAGTTTGGTATTTTCAATGATGATAAATAATGAGATGAATTAGGGTGTAAGTCATGATTAATGAGGACAGTATACAGTTAGATACTTTATTGAAAAAATATTATGAGCATTCAATCGAAAAGATAGTTTTTGCTGATGATAACGGCAAAATTATTGCAATGAATGATGCTGCTAAAGATATATTATCTGAAGAAGATAATTACAGTGCTGTGGCGAATGCGATTTGTCACAGATGTGAAGGGTATACAAATGCCTATGATGTACAATCATGTAAAGACTGTTTCTTAGAATCGATGCAAGTACAAGCTACGAATTTCCAAGTATTTATGAAGACGAAAGATCAAAAAGTGATGCCATTTACAGCAACATATCAGTTGATTGATCAAGACAGGGGAATTCATGCATTTACGCTTCAAAATGTTTCATCACAAATTGAACAGCAAGAGAAATTACATCAACAACGTATGATGCGTAAAACAATCTCAGCCCAAGAAAATGAAAGAAAGCGAATTTCTAGAGAGTTACATGATAGTGTGATTCAAGAAATGCTCAATGTAGATGTTCAATTGAGATTATTAAAATATCAAGAAGATACAACTAAGCTTTTGGAAGACGCAGAAAATATTGAATATATTGTCGCTAAATTAATTGATGATATACGTAATATGTCGGTTGAATTAAGACCCGCTTCTTTGGATGATCTAGGCCTTGAAGCAGCTTTTAAATCATATTTTAAACAGTTTGAAGAAAATTATGGAATAAAAATCATATATACATCAAATATTAAAAATACTCGCTTTGATAGTGATATTGAAACGGTTGTTTATCGAGTAGTGCAAGAAGCTATTCTAAATGCGTTGAAATACGCTGATGTAAATGAAATAAATGTAGGTATCCGTCAAACTGGGCGCCATTTGGTAGCAGAAGTGATAGATGCGGGAAATGGTTTTGATCCAAGTTCTAAGCCTAAAGGTTCTGGACTCGGTTTATATGGAATGAATGAGCGAGCTGAGTTAGTCAGCGGTAGCGTCAATATTGAAACGAAAATTGGTGAGGGTACCAATGTTACATTGAACATTCCAATTTGAAACATACATTGGGGGAATAAAATTGAAAATAGTCATTGCCGATGATCACGCTGTTGTCCGTACGGGGTTCTCTATGATTTTAAATTATCAAAATGATATGGAAGTTGTTGCAACGGCTGCAGATGGCGTCGAAGCTTACCAAAAAGTAATGGAATATAAACCTGATGTGTTACTAATGGATTTAAGTATGCCACCAGGTGAGTCAGGTCTTATCGCTACGAGTAAAATTGCTGACAGTTTTCCTGAAACTAAAATACTAATATTAACAATGTTTGATGATGAGGAGTATTTGTTCCATGTGTTGCGTAATGGTGCGAAAGGTTACATATTGAAAAATGCACCTGATGAACAATTATTGTTAGCTATTCGAACTGTATATAAAGGTGAAACATATGTAGATATGAAACTTACAACATCTTTAGTGAATGAATTTGTATCTAATTCAAATCAGGACACTGCAAACACAACAGATCCTTTTAAAATCTTATCAAAACGAGAACTAGAAATATTGCCACTTATTGCCAAAGGTTACGGGAATAAAGAAATTGCAGAGAAATTATTTGTATCTGTGAAAACAGTAGAAGCACATAAGACGCATATTATGACAAAGCTTGGCTTAAAGAGTAAACCTGAGCTAGTTGAATATGCATTGAAAAAGAAATTATTAGAGTTTTAGAGTTTGAAATTAATATAATTCAGTATAAAAGCGCGAGAGGAAATGATTATCTTCTGGCGCTTTTGTATGTTTCGAAATATATTTTTTTATAAATCGAATGGAACCTAATCCTTTCTCCTTTCGGTAACCTATACTAATTCGCTTTGCAAAGGTATAACTTTTATTATAGTTATTGATTTAGAGAATAAATGATTAGTTTTCTACTTTGAACAATTATTTTAGTTGGTGTATTCAGTGTTGTAGCATCTGTATGAGGATTAAAAATTGTCGCTCTTATTCACATTGCTCAAAAAATAATTAACAGCTTCTGAAATGTATGATGCTAAATTTTGATTATCATATGAATTAAAGTAATCTTTGAAACGCGTATCATCTTCATATGTTTTAGCAATACAGCATAATGTTTCATCATCAAAATCAGCGATAGTGTTCATAAATGCCTTCCACTCAAATACGAGATCACTACAATCTTGGATTGGATAATGACTCAAAGACATATGATTAAATTTATTGAAGATAGTTGTCAATTTATGTCTGATATCCTGCGATTGTAAGCTGTCTTTACGTCTAATAAATGATTGATATGCTTTCGTATGACCATATTTTATAGATGCTTCTTTATCATATTGTGACTGTAGTGTCTTGTTTAAAATGCTGGTATCTATTAGAGAGAGTCCTTTAATAAATTCACATACAGAGCGTCTAATTAATTGTAAGTCAGAAATCTTTTTATCTAACTTGCTTATTTGCTCTGATAATAACTTTCGCAATTGTTCATTATCATACGAAATGTATTGTTTTATTTTAGCGATATCAAAATCAAAAGACTTGAGTATTAAAATCTTTTGTAATTTTTCTAAGTCTTGCTGTTTATAAACGCGATAATTTTTATCATTTTTATCTGGAACTAATAATCCTATTTCATCGTAATAATGTAAAGTTCTTTTAGTTACACCTGTAATTTCAATAATATCTTTTAAAGTGTATGTGTATGCCAAAATTCAGTCACCTCATTTATTATTTTTTGTGCTGGAAGTGTTGTAGCAACTTCAATAGGTATGTTTGTTTTTTGTAAAAAGTATTTTACCAAGTGATAGCCACATGCATACCCGGCAGCATGAGATAGGCCAACGATAGGCCTACCTTGAAGTTTATTAATATCATCACCATAGAGATAAGGCATCGATTCAAATATATGCTTTAAATGTAAATGATTATAAATAGTATTTTTAATTTTTACGTTATCACGACTCCAATTAGTATTTGTTACCCACGGTCCAATATGCGCTTTACCATACAATGATTCTACATAGTTTTCAGCTAATCCTTCTGCAATAATCAATTCAATCAAACTTCCGCCATCCCAATCAATATATTGATAGCGCATATTATGATTTACTTCATGTGCAATTAAGCTTTTCATAGAATTAATTGTACTTGTACTCGGCACTAAATAAATCATAATATAACCTGGTATGCCACCATCACCACCGCGATTTTTATTTAGATACATAAGTGGTTTTTGGCTATCTCCAAGTAATACTGTGAAATGATAGTTAGAAACTTGAGATGAGATACTATAATTTGAAAATTGATCTATAGCAACTTTTAAATATTTTTCGCAATTACTCCAGAAATCATTATTCAGGTATTGTATTGACATTTGGTCAGACATGCGTAAATCTTTGGGAGAAATTTGAAAGGCATCTAAAAATTGAATCGCACTCATTGTCTGTTTGTCATCATTATAAATAGGCATATGTTGTACCTCAAATTTCTTTTTAAAAGGTACTAATATTTCTTTAGTGAAAATTGAATCACGGTCGTTTATTGGTGCCTTGAGTATATTCTTATAGACGGAATCTGATCTAATAATATTGATTTTATACATGATAAACCTCCTTATGTTGTCAGCATAAAGGATAACGTAACGTGATTTTCAAGCAGTAATTGTAACTAATTGAAAAAAATAAGAAAAGTATGTGAGTGTTCCTAAATAATATGATTAAAATGATGGCGAATAAGTGTCTAAAAGCATCTTAAAGGGACATTGTATAGGGTAAATCACTTCATAAATAAGGGAAAATCCTTATGTTCACTTTTTCACAATCATAATAAAATATATATGTAGTCAATACTTTGTCTATATTGAATGTTTTCATATAAATGAAAGCATTTTTAAATAACATTGACCTCTAATATATAGGCAGAGTATTGATATCTATTAAAAAATAAATGATTTTGATGAAGGTGAAACGTATGTACAAAACAAAAGGTGGCTTTCAACTTACATTACAAACATTAAGTTTAGTGGTTGGGTTTATGGCTTGGAGTATAATTGCGCCATTAATGCCCTTTATTAAACAAGATGTCAATGTTACTGAAGGTCAAATATCAATCATTTTAGCGATACCAGTTATTTTGGGATCAGTGCTCCGTGTGCCATTTGGTTATTTAACAAATATTGTTGGTGCTAAATGGGTATTCTTTACAAGTTTTATCGTATTGTTATTCCCGATATTTTTCTTAAGCCAAGCACAAACGCCGGGTATGTTAATGGCATCAGGATTTTTCCTTGGCGTAGGTGGCGCAATTTTCTCTGTTGGTGTTACATCAGTTCCTAAATATTTCCCAAAAGAAAAAGTAGGTCTAGCAAATGGTATTTATGGTATGGGGAATATCGGTACAGCAGTTTCTTCATTTTTAGCACCACCGATAGCGGGTATTATTGGTTGGCAAACAACAGTTAGAAGTTACTTAATTATTATCGCTTTATTTGCATTAATTATGTTCATTTTTGGTGACACACAAGAACGTAAAATTAAAGTGCCATTAATGGCCCAAATGAAAACATTATCTAAAAACTACAAATTATATTACTTAAGTTATTGGTATTTCATTACTTTTGGTGCTTTTGTAGCATTTGGTATTTTCTTACCTAACTACTTAGTAAATCATTTTGGAATTGACAAAGTAGATGCTGGTATTCGTTCAGGTGTATTCATTGCGCTGGCAACATTCTTGAGACCAATAGGTGGTATACTAGGTGATAAATTTAATGCAGTTAAAGTACTGATGATTGATTTTGTTATTATGATTATCGGTGCCGTTATTTTAGGTATTTCAGACCATATCGCATTATTCACTGTAGGCTGTTTAACAATAAGTATTTGTGCAGGTATTGGTAACGGCTTAATTTTTAAATTAGTACCATCCTACTTCTCAAATGAAGCAGGATCAGCAAATGGTATCGTATCAATGATGGGTGGTTTAGGAGGATTCTTCCCACCGTTGGTCATCACATACGTAGCTAATTTAACAGGTTCAAGCCATTTAGCATTTATTTTCTTAGCGGTATTTGGATGCATTGCATTATTTACCATGCGCCATTTATATCAAAAAGAATATGGTTCATTGAAACACAGTTGATATGTAATACATGACATTCATTTAGTTAAATACAAAGCCTTAATATCATGCACAATATTCGTAGCATGACATTAAGGCTTTAGTAGTGTATTCATTTTAAATTTAACTATGAAATTGGAATAGATGTTGATGAAGTAGTTTCATTGCTTGGTTTGATTTTAGGCAATGTAATGGTTAATAACCCATTTTCAAAACTAGCAGTAATATGTTGCTTATCAACAGCTTCAAAATCAAATTGACGCATTAATGATTCGAAGTTACGCTCATCTAAAATGAGTTGTTCAGATTTGTATTTTGCGCTTCTAGTAGCTTGAATAGTGAGCGTATTATTATTGAAATCGATACTAATATCTTCTTTATTTACACCTGCTAGTTCAGCTTCTAAGTAATATAATTCGTCTGTTTCATATATATTCGTTACAAATGAAGGTGTTGAAAAGTAATTAAATACTTGTTTACCTAAATCTTTAAATGTATCACTTGGATTACCGTTAAAAAAGTTTTGATTCTCGAATTGATTGAAGTTCAATATCATCACTTCCATTATAGAAATTTGTATTACAAAGCCATTATATGAGTAGTATTAAAAAAGATAAAGTAAAAGGGGAGATAAAAAAGTTATAAATGGGTAGATTTGTGCCTGATAAGGAATCAGGGCAAAAGAACTGAGCATCGAGATTTATACAAGCAATAAAGATAATGAATAAACATAGCGATGCATACTTCTGCCCATCACCTTATGATAGGGAGTTACTTTCTGTCGGAATAGTCAAAATTTTTAGAAACAAAATTCCGCAAATTATTAATTATATCTGATGCTTCTCGTTCTGAAATGTTGAATTCATTAAAGACCTTAACAGAAATTTCAGCAAGAGGGCTTTTTATTGCTTTACCTTGTTCTGTTAGAGAAATTTGTAGGTTTCTTTCATCTTTCTCTTCACGTGTTCGAACAACGTAATCTTTCTTTTCTAATTTCTTTAGTAATGGTGTCAGTGTTCCAGAATCTAAGAATACACGTTCACCTAATTTTTTGATGTTAAGTTTTTCATCATTTTCAATCGCCATTAAAACAATGTAACCAGTATAGGTTAAATCATATTCCTTAAGATAGTTTGTGTATTTTTTAATTATTTCTTTTGAAGAAACATAAAATAAAAAACACAACTGCTTGCTAAGATAGCTGTTTTCTACATACATCCAATCACTCCTTGTTAAAATAAACAATATTATGAAGTGTAATAGTTGTCAAGTACTGATTTCATCGCAATTATTGAATTGTCTATAATTGAATTTAAATGTTAAATAATGCAAAATATATCGATATCTTAGTATTTTCATCGGTAATTACTGATATGACTGATTTTTTAAATTGAAAAAAATGTAATTGTATCATCCTTAATTGTTAAAAGTAGTCAATTATTTTGATAGATAGTAAAATGAAATTTGTTATTAAATTTTTTAAAAGCATCGTGTATGTAATTCGATTTCTATAATAATATTGAGAATAAAAAAATTGTTACAATCTGGTAAAAACTCTTTATTAAATAAATTGATTCGTTCATACTGAATAGATAAGCAAAAAGGAGTTACATAATGAAGAAGAAAAAAAACGCGATTAAAGTTATCATTATATTATTTATTTCATTAATTGTTGCAGTAGCATTTTTCTTTGGTCTGAAAACATATCAAGGCCATAAGAATATTCAACTAATTGACAGTTACTTGGAAGAGAAAAATCTAAAAGATAAAATTAAATCAGAAAAAACAGAGTATAGTGCTAAAAAAGGTCTCTTCTATAAGGAAGTTACGTTTAAAGATGAACCTGGTGTAACTTATGTTGTGCAACCAATCAGTACTAATAAAGGATTATTTGTTGAAGGCTTTGATACAGAGACTAAGAAAAGTTTGAAAACTGCAAAGCATAAATATTTCAATCAAAATTATAAACCATCAAAATAGTGAAACGTTAAACTGGTGAAACAGTTTAGTGCCTTCAATTTTAATTATTTGAGGTAAACAGTTTTTGTATGGAAATTAGTGATTTTTGACATCTATAAAAGATAAATATTTTAATTTTTTATAGATAATTATCAATTTTCTGATATAATTGAGTGATGTCAGATGAAGGGGAGTTTGTACTATGGCTCTATTCAAGAGAAAAATTAGCCTACCTATGCAAGTTGTTATTGCATTAGTGTTAGGTGTTGTCGTAGGACTTTTATTATATGGACAAGAAAACGTAGCAAATTACATTAAACCATTTGGTGACGTATTTTTAAATTTAATTAAAATGATCGTTATACCAGTTGTATTTTGCTCACTAGCGCTTTCTATTTCGAACGTTGGGGAATCGAAAACTGTAGGGCGTTATGGCTGGAAAACAATTTTATACTTTGAAATTATTACAACAATCGCAATAGGTTTAGGGATTATCTTCGGTAACCTATTTAAACCAGGTGCTGGATTAGACCCAACAAAATTACCTAAAGGTGATATTTCTAAATATCAATCAACTGCACATGCAGCAGAACAATCTACATATGGAAATCATTTTATTGATACCATTGTACATATTATTCCGACAAACTTTTTTGAAGCTTTAAATAAGGGTGAATTATTACCTATTATCTTCTTCGCAGTATTCTTTGGATTAGGATTAGCTGCTGTAGGTAAAAAAGCAGAACCAGTTAAAGAATTTTTAAGCGGATCGCTTGAAGCTGTGTTCTGGATGATTAATAAAATTTTAAAATTAGCACCACTTGGAGTGTTTGCATTCATTTGTACTACAATTATTACATTTGGTGCATCCGCATTATTACCACTATTAAAATTAGTATTAGTTGTTGTCTTTGCAATGGTGTTCTTTGTATTCGCTATACTAGGACTAGTTGCATGGATGTGTGGTATTAATATCATGAATATTATTAGAATCTTGAAAAGTGAATTGCTTTTAGCATTTTCTACATCAAGTTCGGAAGCTGTACTTCCTGTAATGATGAAGAAAATGGAAAACTTCGGTTCTCCAAAAGAAATTACTTCTTTTGTTATACCAATTGGTTATACGTTTAACTTAGACGGATCAGCACTTTATCAATCTATTGCAGCATTATTCGTTGCACAGATGTATGGAATGCACTTAACATTATCAGAGCAAATTGTGTTGATGTTAACATTAATGATTACGTCTAAAGGTATGGCGGCAGTACCAGGAACTTCAATCGTTGTTTTATTAACAACATTAGGTGCCATGGGCTTACCGGCACAAGGTTTAGCATTAATTATTGGTGTTGACCGTATCTTAGATATGGTACGTACATGTGTAAACGTTATTGGTAACGCATTATCAACAATCGTTATAGCTAAATGGGAAAACGTATATGACAAAGCAAAAGGTCAAGAATATTTAAAATCAATTTAAAAAATACTATCTGACATTTAAAGCCCCTTACAACCTTTGGTTGTTAGGGGCTTTTATGCATGCGCAAAAGCGCAGGCGAACCGAAGCGCAGTGACCTCAGGTTGTTAGGGGCTTTTATGCATGCGCAAAAGCGCAGGCGAACCGAAGCGCAGTGACCTCAGGTTGTTAGGGGCTTTTATGCATGCGCAAAAGCGCAGGCGAACCGAAAATAGACTGACACAGTAATTCTTAAAAAGCAGCAGTAAGATAATTTTCAATTAGAAAACATCTTACTGCTGCTTTTAATATCTTCTATATTACTCAAAATTAAAGCTTAATTAGTGTTTCATGTGCATTTTGCCCATGTCATGAATTTTCATCATTAAACCGTGAGGGACGTCATCATGGTCAACTTTTTTAACTTTAACAATTTTATCTGAATCTGCTAATTTATAAACAATTACAAAATCACCTTTTTTAACTTTAACATCTGAATCTGAAGGTAATTTAACATTTTTTTCAATACTTTCATCTTTTTCACTAATCATTTTTTCAATAGTAGTATTATCTTTCATAATTCCATAGTATGTATCTTTCTTTCCGCCAGTCATCATCATGATTACTAATACAATACATACAATTAACATGATGGCGATTAAACTAATACCAAGACCAAAACCTTTTTTCTTTTTCATGGTTCATCAATCTCCTTAAATGTAGTTAATTCTGTTATACCTAAAAGTGCAACAGTTTGCAAATGCAGTATTTATATTACATAAAATTAATTTAAAAAGACACACCCTAATCACGTTAAATGTGAATAAAGTGTGTCTAAAAACAATACATTGCAAATTGGATTGTAAACATATTAAACACTTTAATTATAGCGAGTTATTTTAAGTATTTAACATTGTTATATCTAGAATTCATAAAAGTTATTTCCTATATATACTTTGTGTTATAAATCGATTTTGATAGGTGTATCTAATGATTTGTCATTCATCAATTTAACAGATTGTGGTGTCACCTTTAAAACACAAAGTTCTGGGTCTTCTTTTGAACTGAAAAAGCTTTTATCTTGAGTCTCCCATAACCAATCGATTACTTTTTGATCAGTAACTACTTCTATCGTGGCTTCCATTTCAACGAAACTACGATTAGTTGTGTCGTTATAGCCTAACAAAACATATGCTGCTGGATTATCTTTAATTTCTTTGACCTTAGCAGAATGGATATTCGTTTTAGTATATAAAGTAAGACCATCATTATAAAAGACCATATATCTACTATTAGGTTTGTTATTATATGCAGTTGATAATACACCAACTTTTGACGTTGCTAACACGTTTTCAATTGCTTGAATTGCTTGTGAGTTACTCATTACATATCATCTCCTTATGATATAAATAGCCTTTAACGTAAGAAACTAAACACAAGAGGACTGTTAGTATTTAGCTTGGTTTAAAGCAAATATATTTAACCTCGTCGTGATTTAACTTGAGTTCAAATGTACGACCAGTTTCTTCTTGAACTGCAAGCTCCGTTTTAGGGTAATTCGTTTTGTCTAATTCATCTAAAATTTCTTTTTCTATATAAACAAGTTGATCGCTTATTGGAAGCAAATGTTGAATTGAACCATGTTCATGATTCAATGTTTTAATAATCATCAAAGAGTCTTGAGGTAATTCATTATGGAAAATGAAATCTTGTTTTACGTCTGACATATATCGATCATTAATTTTATTGAATAATAAGAAATGGTAGTTATTATCTTTACGACTCAATACATAATTATTTGTAATTTCAATATCTTCATTAACAAAAGGTCTAAACATTTTATATAAATGCATTAATGGTAGGGGGCTACCATATTTGTTGTACAAGGAAATATAATTTGAATGGTCATCTAATAATTGATAGCTAATGCCACCGCCATATCGTAATAATGCGATTAAGTGATACACTATGTCAGATAATTGAATTGGATTCTTACCATCATTAGTATATTTAAATCCGCTTACAGACAGGTTATTATATACAAATTGTGTTGATGATATACCTGAATCTAAAATAAATTTCTTATACTGTTCAAAATGAGTGTCAGTTTGATGATAGTGTTGGTTTTTAGTGATAAGATGTGTTGCAGTTTTTGAATTTTCAATATCAATAAAGTAATAATGGAATTTAAGACGCTGCATGACATCATAAACTTGTTCCACGGTTGAATAAGTTTCTAAAAAGCCATCGACTGTCACACTATATTTAATTTCTTTATTTTTGTTTTTAATTTTAAGATGACATAAATGAATTTCTTCTGCTGTCATAGAATTAGAGCAAAATACGAGCATAAATTTAACTAATTTCTTGCTTGTCTTATAGTCTTGATTGCCTTGTAAAAATGTTAGTATTAACTGCTTCATCGTTTCGAATTGTTGTGTTGATTTAATAGCGATTGCTAAACCTATATTTTTTTCGAAAAGCTTTTCAAAACATCTATTTAACAGGTTGTAATTCGTTTGGCTAATCTCAATATCGTGAATATCGTCAATGAAAACGACAGGTTTTGGTAAGTGCTCAAAGTTAATATCGTAATATTCATTGAAAATAAATTGAAATAGTTCATTGAAATTACTAAATCGAACAAATACTTTGGCACGCTGACTTCGATCTTTCGGATTAAAATCATCTATATGAATATCTGTTGTATTTGTAGCCAGTTGAGCTGTTAAATCAATTGTTGAAATTAACTCAGTGAATTGTGATACGTTATCTTGTTGGAAGTGTATTTGTGGTGGTTCAGTAATCTTGGAAACGAGTGAACGGAACTGTTTAGGACTAAAATGCAAGTAATTCTTAAATTGATTTGCAAAATTTGTATGACTGTTAAAACCGGCCAATTCAGAAACAGTTGTAATAGAATGTTTTGTAGAAAGTAATAAATTGATGGCGTTAACAAGTTTAATACTTGTAAAATAATCTTTAAAATTCATACTCAAATATCGAACAAAAAGATTAGAACAATATGATTCAGAGATGTTGCAATGCATCGCTATATCTTTTAAAGACAAGTGCGCATCAATATTGTCATGAATATAGTTTACACAGTCTATGAACACCGGATTGCTTAAAGCAATATTTGGTAAATATTCATGATCTATTCTTATAAAAGCTTCTTTAAGTAAAGTGTCTATAATACTTTGACCTATATTTTTCCCCATTAAAGAAGAACTTGTTGGTGTACTGATTAAATCGGCAATTAATGACTTAATATAATTACTTGATTGTAATAAATGACGATCTAAATAACCATTAAAGAAATCATCATCTTGTTGATAAAAATAAAAAACGGGTATCATTAATTCGATTATATTTTCGCCGTGGTTAATATTATAAATATCACCATGGTTAATTAAGATAATATAATTACTTACGTCTTTGGTTTCACCATTAATCGTAATATTGAGTTTACTTGTAAGTGAAAATAGCACCATAATATTATTAATATTACGACTTGGTATTGTCGATAATGTATGATGTATTTTAAGTTGGCATGTCATATTTCTCTCTCCTGCCTAATATATATTGAAATCTATCATTTAAATGTAAAACATGGAAATTTTTAAAATCATGGATAGTATACCTATTATAGTTGAATATTTTTGAAAAGGTAATAGTGAAAAATAAAAGAAATTAATGAAAACTCCTAGGAAAACGCTTGTTTTTATGCATTGTGCACAATATAAAAGTAAAATTAGAAAGATAGTAAGCAAAATTTGGAAATTTTCGATAGAGTCTAATTAAATTATTTGGTGCATAATTAATATAGATTTCAAACCTATGTATTTCAAAAAACAATACATAGCCATTTTGAACTAACTTGCTAATCTTTTATTGATATTCAACTATGTTATAAAAAAAGCAAATTGACCAAAATGGAAGTTTGAATCAAAAAACATTAAATGTACCCATGACTTAAATTTTATCGCCATTATTTAAGTTTGGACATACACTTTTGTCATCAAACGCTGAAAATTAGTACGATTGAAATCACTTCTTGTTATAAAAATTCTTAGTAGCCCTGTTACAAAATATTCGCTACAAATTATTCAAATCAACAACAATAACCATCAACTAAGAAATTTTAAACAATCTACTAAAAAATAAAGCGTTTAAAAGTTCTGTTTAGAAAACATCAAGATAAGTATAAACATCTAGAAAAGTGAACATCTAAGAAAATCCATCTAGTTATTGCCGTAACAATTAGAATAATCATTTGAAAAAGTGCATTAGACAACGAAATTCACCATCAAGATAATGAAGCAACAAGAAACAGCACACATCAATGAATTAACACCTTAGATTCATCATGAGAAAATGCATGGCACAACTAGATTTACCATCAAGATAATTCTTAAGCAGCGAAGAATTAACATCTAGAAATGCATAAACATCTTAGATTTTACATCAAGAGATGCGATAACTATAAACAACTAGAAACGTCACCAAGATAGTGCAACAACAAAGAATCAGCATCTTGAAATCGCACTAACATCTAAGAATCAACATCAAGTATTATATTAACATCATAGATAACTTCATCAGGACAGGCATCCACATCTAAGAAACTCATCTAGAATAGCTAACACCTAACATCAAAGAATATTCATCAAGAACAGTATCTAACAGAACTTTTTGACTATATATGAATTAATTATGTTACTAGCTAAATCATCTATTATTAACTTTCACACTCAATTTCTACATCTAATATCAATTTATTAACAATAGAATTAGCAGCAACAAGATATTACTTAAAATTACTCCCCCGAATTTAAAATATAAACAATGTAATAATTAAGGGTATAAATTGATTTATGCTGTAACTAATTAAATGTGTATGGTATCTTCTAACATCATGAAACGCATCTTAATATAGATATGTACATTTAAACCTTGAGAGATAGATTATAGTAAACTTTAGTACAAAGTATGAATTGCTGAACTCCAATGACTACTATTTGTCCGTTACAACTAAAGTTTCAATCTATCTCTTTCTTTTTGTGTTTAAAACACGACTTTGTAGTAAATATTGAACATCATATTTATTAGCAAGTTCTGCTAAAAAATCTAATAAAGTTTGGGTGTCGATTTTACCATTAATAAAATCAGCTTTAAGTAGTTTTGATTGTTTTCTTTCTTCTTCATTCGCACATTTTTTAAAATATCCCCACATATGATCAAAAGCATTACATACACTTCCTATACTCGGTTCAATTAACAAAGCATCATCAATCATTTGTTGGACTTGATGAAGTGATAAATCCGTTTTTAAAGCATTCCTTATCATTTGGTAAGACTGTTGACTGTGTAACAATACATGATATTTTTCCTCACGCCAAAGCTGTTCGATATGGCCACGTTCTTTCATAAAATTACCTCCGATAATTAATGTTAATATACATGCATATAGTATAGCAATAAAAATGAATGCGCTATCAAAAATGGTGTAGGTGTTTATATAAAATGATAATAGAGTGTTGCAAATATTTTTGGAACCGGTTACAATAAAGTGGAATAAATGGAACCGGTTCTAATTAGGAGGCTAAATATATGAATTATAAGCAATCCGCAGAAGATATTTTGAACGCGATAGGCGGAGAAGAGAATTTAGATGCAATGGCGCATTGTGCAACGAGACTACGATTAGTTTTAAATGATGAAAGTTTAGTAAATGAAGAGGCGCTAAACAATATGGATGTAGTTAAAGGGACGTTTTCTACTGGGGGACAATACCAAATTATTATTGGGTCTGGTACAGTCAATAAAGTATTTAGTGAACTGGAAAAATTAACTGGAAAAGAAGCATCAACCACTTCGGAAGTCAAAGCACAATCTGCTAAAAATATGAATCCGTTACAGCGATTTGTAAAAATGCTTTCAGATATCTTTGTTCCGATTATACCAGCCATCGTTGCTGGTGGTTTATTAATGGGGTTAAATAACATTTTGACTGCGAAAGATTTATTCTTTTCAGGTAAATCATTGATAGATGTATATAGTCAATTTGCTGGATTAGCTGAAATGATAAATGTTTTTGCGAATGCACCATTTACATTATTACCAATTTTAATTGGATTTAGTGCAGCAAAACGCTTTGGTGGCAATCCATTTTTAGGTGCTGTATTAGGTATGATACTAGTTCATCCATCGCTAATGAGCGCATACGATTTCCCAAAAGCAGTTGAAGCAGGTAAGGCTATTCCATATTGGGATGTTTTTGGTTTGCATATTAATCAAGTAGGTTATCAAGGACAAGTGTTACCTATGCTTGTAGCAGCTTATATCTTAGCCTCAATTGAAAAAGGGTTACGCAAAGTTATTCCAACGGTGTTAGATAATTTGTTAACACCATTGTTATCTATTTTTATAACAGCATTTCTAACATTTTCATTTGTAGGTCCAATCACTCGACAATTAGGTTACTGGTTATCAGATGGTTTAACATGGCTTTATGAATTTGGTGGTGCAATTGGTGGATTAATATTCGGATTATTGTATGCTCCGATTGTTATTACAGGTATGCATCATAGCTTTATAGCTGTAGAAACGACATTAATTGCAGATGCCACTAAAACGGGTGGATCATTTATATTCCCGATTGCGACAATGTCTAATGTTGCACAAGGTGGTGCAGCAATTGCAGCGTTCTTTATTATTAAACAAAATAAGAAGTTAAAAGGTGTGGCATCTGCCGCAGGTATTTCAGCATTACTTGGTATTACAGAACCGGCTATGTTTGGTGTTAACTTAAAACTAAGATATCCATTTATTGGCGCTATCGTTGGATCAGGTATTGGTTCAGCATATATTGCTTTCTTCAAGGTTAAAGCAATCGCATTAGGAACTGCTGGATTGCCAGGATTTATTTCAATCAATCCAGTACATGCAGGATGGTTACACTACTTTGTTGGTATGACAATATCATTCATCATTGCTATAACAGTTACTTTAATTTTATCTAAAAGAAAAGCAAATAAAGAAGTTGTAGAATAAAAAAGAGGTATGACAGTAATCAAAGTATCAGTCATTGCAAATGCAATAGGATGAAACTTTAAGCTGTCATACCTTTTAATTTAGTTATAATTTCTGTTTACGCCATAAGAAAATACTAACAATTACGACAAGAATTAATGAAATACCTACCACAATAATCCAAGATATATAACTATGGTCATCAATTGGCAACGGCACATTCATACCGAAGAAACTAAATACGAGCGTTGGTAACGTTAATAGTACCGTGAAAAGTGTTAATGTCTTCATAATCGTATTCATATCATTAGATAATAAGGAAGCGTATGATGTTGTGATACTTTCTAAGATACGTTGATGTAATTCTGTTGTTTCGATGGCTTGGTTATTTTCAATGATTAAATCTTCTAGTAATTCTTCATCTTCTTCAAAACGTTTAATTGCAGGTAAACGGAATAACTTTTTAATAATTGTATCGTTACCTTTTAAGGCAGCTAAAAAGTATACTAAACTTTTTTCAACTTCCATTAATTTGAAAAGTTGTTTGTTAGTAATGTTATTTTTTAGTTCTTTCTCAATACGAATTCTACTTTTATTAAGTAATCGTAAGTTACGATTATAATGGTCGGCAATAGTAGTTAAAATTTCTAATGCAAATCTGCTGTGAAATTTTAAATTAATATCACGCTTAGGTAAATTTTCTAAAAATTCATTTTCAGCGTCACAAACTGTTACGATAATACCGTTGCCAATAATAATGCCTAATGGAATCGTTACAAAAGATAGAACGCTACGATTAGTTGAATTGACGATAGGTAAATCAATAATGATTAATGAGTAACCAGTATCTTCGTCATATTCAATACGGGAACTTTCTTCTGAGTCCAAAGGGTCACGTATAAAGTCTTCAGGTATATTATATTGTTCCATAAGATTTTCAATTTCTTCTCGGTCTGGTTCTACTACATTAATCCATGACGCTGTATGATCTAATGGTGTTTTTATAATATGTTTATCTATATCTTCAGAATGTCTGAATGAAGTAATCATGATATATAGTTCCTTTCTAAAGGATTTAGGAAAAGCGAGTATTACTTAAGTTAGTGAATCAAGGTTTGATTTATGCAAACGGTTTTCTGCCATTATTCTTAATGGACCATTAAAAATAATATTATGCACATGTTTAGCTAATTCATCAACTGAAATGGGCTGTTTGTCCATTACCCAGTATTTAATAATTGAAATTGTTGCTCCGGAAACGTAACTGTAAAAATACATCTCTGGAACGCCTCCGATAGAATGATTGATACTAATATAACGTTGCATATTATTTTTGATATGTTCGTTGATTTTCAATTCTAATTGACTCGTGCGTTCCAATTGTAAAATAGTATGATAAAACTCTAAATTATCATGAATATGTTGGAAAATATTTTTGAGTATATTATTTACAAAAGTATTCGCAATGTCTTCAATTGAAGAACCGCGTAACAAATCAAATTGAGTATATGTCGTTAGTTCTGAAATATACTCATCTTCCATATCTGCGAGTAACATATATTTATCCTCGTAATGTAAGTAAAATGTCCCTCTATTGATATCAGCGCGTGTTGTTATGTCGCGAATGGTAATCTTTTCTAAATCTTTTTCTTGTAGTAATTTAGTGAACGCTTGTTTAATGGAGGACTTTGTCTTTCTAATTCGCCTATCTTCTTTCAAAAATAAATCAACCTCCTTGTGTTATTGAACAATGTGGGTGTATTTGTCTATTAATGAACGTATTGATGAACATTGTGTATTGTTTATTCCCACTTACATATTATAATAGACAACATGCGAAATATTCAACACATTGTCTAATAAGGAGGTAATTAATAAAATGAATATATTTAAAAATAAATTATTATGGATTGCGCCAATAGCAACTATGATTATCTTGGTAATCTTTTCTTTAGCTTTTTATCCTGCATATAATCCTAAACCAAAAGATTTACCAATTGGTATATTAAACGAGGATAAAGGTACAACGATTCAAGATAAAAATGTTAACATTGGTAAAAAATTAGAGGATAAATTATTAGATAGTGATTCTAATAAAATTAAATGGGTTAAGGTTGATAGTGAAAAAGACCTTGAAAAAGATTTGAAAGATCAAAAAATCTTTGGAGTAGCTATTATTGATAAAGACTTTTCAAAAGATGCTATGAGTAAAACACAAAAAGTAGTTATGGATAGTAAAAAAGAAGAAATGCAACAAAAAGTTGCTTCAGGTGAAATTCCGCCACAAGTGGTTCAACAAATGAAACAAAAAATGGGGAATCAACAAGTAGAGGTTAAGCAGGCTAAATTTAAAACGATTGTAAGTGAAGGATCAAGCTTACAAGGTTCACAAATTGCATCAGCTGTGTTAACTGGTATGGGTGATAATATTAATGCTCAAATTACGAAGCAAAGTTTGGAAACATTAACGAGTCAAAATGTTAAAGTCAATGCCGCGGACATCAATGGTTTGACGAATCCAGTAAAAGTGGATAATGAAAAACTTAATAAAGTTAAAGATCACCAAGCAGGTGGTAATGCACCATTCCTAATGTTTATGCCAATTTGGATAGGTTCAATCGTAACGTCTATCTTATTGTTCTTTGCATTTAGAACTAGTAACAATATCGTCGTGCAACATCGTATCATTGCTTCAATTGGACAGATGATATTTGCAATTGTTGCAGCATTTGCAGGTAGCTTTGTTTATATTTATTTCATGCAAGGCGTTCAAGGATTTGATTTTGACCATCCAAATCGTATCGCAATTTTTGTAGCATTTGCGATTCTTGGTTTCGTGGGCCTTATTTTAGGTGTTATGGTATGGCTAGGTATGAAGTCAGTTCCAATTTTCTTCATTTTAATGTTCTTTAGTATGCAACTTGTAACGTTACCTAAACAAATGTTGCCTGAAAGTTATCAAAAATATGTATATGATTGGAATCCATTCACACACTATGCAACAAGTGTAAGAGAACTATTATACTTGAATCATCATATTGAATTAAATAGTACAATGTGGATGTTTATAGGGTTTATGATTTTTGGCGCTGTATCAAGTTTAGTTTCAGCTATTGTTAGAAAACATAGCACAAAACGTACTGAAGTGCCGTCATAATTTAATAAATAGAAATAATAGCTATACAAGACGTTTGTAGCGAGCGTCATGGTATAGCTATTTTATTTGTATAGCGCTTGATGTAAAGTTATTTTAGCTGTCATACTATGTGCTAAACCAAATTCAGTTGTGTCATATCTTCGCTTTTTTGTCACTGTTATAATAGGTATAATCGGATATAATGAAAAGGTGAGGGAGGATTCAAAATGCGTAGGTTATTATATTCATTTCTTTTTTATATGATCATAGGTTTATTTAGTGGCTTTTTCTATAGAGAGCTAACAAAAGCATATGATTTTACTGGTACAACACAATTATCACTTGTACACACACATACACTTATTTTAGGTATGTTTATGTTTTTAATATTATTACCATTGGAGAAGTTATTTAAATTATCAAGTTACTACTTATTTAACTGGTTCTTCTATGTATATAACATAGGTGTTATCGTTACTATAGGTATGATGGTGACAAAAGGATTCTTCCAAGTCACTGGTAAATCATACTCTCCAGAAGCATTTGCAGGCTTTGCAGGTATTGGGCACACAGGTATGCTTGCAGGTTTATTGTTGCTATTTTTCCTTTTAAGACAAGCAATTCTTAAAGAACCACGTGATGAGTCTTTTAAAAAATAATATAACTAGAACTAAAAAATATACACATCTTTCAAAGGAACATTGTTGTTTCTTACTTTGAAAGGTGTGTTTTTATATTGTGATGGGATAGTTATTGATAATTCATGATTAACTATGCGATTTATTTTAACAATATAAATATTAATAGTATAATGGCTTTAAATGATAATAATTATCAATTTGAGCACGTTAATGAAAGAAATGAATATAGAGAGTCATAGGAGGCACATAATGAAAGATGTTACAATCATTGGTGGCGGTCCGTCTGGTTTGTATGCAAGCTTTTATGCTGGATTGCGAGATATGTCTGTAAGATTGATAGATGTTCAATCTGAATTAGGGGGTAAGATGAGAATTTACCCTGAAAAAATTATTTGGGATATTGGCGGCATTGCGCCAAAACCTTGTCATGAAATTTTAAAAGATACAATTAAGCAAGGATTATATTTTAAACCGGAAGTTCATTTGAATGAACGTGTGGTAGATATTAGGAAAAAGGCAGAACGTCATTTCGAAGTTGAAACAGAAGCGGGAGAAATATATACATCGAAAGCAGTTATCATTGCAATTGGTGCGGGTATTATTAATCCAAAACAATTAGATGTTA
This sequence comes from Staphylococcus sp. FSL W8-0056, assembly GCF_037963075.1. Lineage (NCBI taxonomy): Bacteria > Bacillati > Bacillota > Bacilli > Caryophanales > Staphylococcaceae > Staphylococcus > Staphylococcus sp. FSL W8-0056. The sequence goes on along the minus strand of NZ_CP150142.1, from coordinate 2,107,197 downwards.
AAGGTGTAGAGAGATATCAATTAACTAATTTACATTATGTTGTACAAAGTTACAGACGTTTCAAAGATAAAGATGTATTAATATCAGGTGGAGGAAATACAGCATTAGATTGGGCGCATGATATTGCCAAGATTGCTAAAAGCGTGACAGTTGTTTATCGAAAAGAAGATGTAAGTGGTCATGAAGCGATGAAAACGTTGGTGACAGATTTAAATGTGAAACTATGCCCAAAAACACGTATTAAATACTTGGTCGGCAATGATGATGAAACGCATATAAGTGAAGTTGTTTTGGAACATGTTGAAAGTGGCGATAGGCATACAGTTAAATTTGACGATGTCATTATTAGTCATGGGTTTGATCGTTGTAATACATTATTGAGTGAAACATCTTCAAAGCTAGATATGCATGATGATTGTCGTGTTAAAGGATTTGGTAATACGACAACTAGTATACCTGGTATCTATGCGTGTGGAGATATTGTTTATCATGATGCAAAATCACATCTAATTGCAAGTGCATTTAGTGATGGTGCAAATGCAGCGAACCTTGCTAAAACATATATCCAACCAGATGCGAATGCAGAGGGTTATGTTTCAAGTCATCATGAAGTGTTTAAAGAAGCGAATAAGACTATTGTAAATAAACATTTATACTAGGTTGATATATTGTGTGATGAAAAGTGGGGTAAATAATGGTTAAAGTGACATATGATATTCCGACTTGCGAGGATTATTGCGCATTAAGGATTAACGCAGGTATGAGTCCAAAGACGCGCGAAGCAGCTGAAAAAGGATTACCTAATGCCTTATTTACAGTAACCTTGTATGATAAAGATCGGTTAATTGGTATGGGTAGAGTGATTGGCGATGGCGGAACTGTTTTTCAAATTGTTGATATTGCTGTTTCGAAAAGTTATCAAGGTCAAGATTACGGCAGTCTAATTATGGAACATATTATGAAGTATATTAAAAATGTATCTGTCGAAAGTGCATACGTTAGTCTGATCGCAGACTACCCAGCGGATAAATTATATGCAAAATTTGGATTTATGCCTACCGAACCAGATTCAGGCGGTATGTATATCAAATACTAAATTAAAAAAGACATCTCGCATAACGGGATGTCTTTTTCATGAATACTATTTATCTACACCGAAATCGATAACAATGCGGCCTTTATTTTCATGATTAATTACTTTGTTAAGTTGTTCTGGAAGTTCATCAAATGTAATAACTTGCTTGATCTCATGTAAATTTTCAGGCTTTAAATCTTTTGCGAGACGACGCCAAACGCGCTGTCTTAATTTCATAGCAGTAAATACTGAGTCAATTCCTAAAATGTTTACGCCTCTTAAAATGTGAGGGAATACAGAATTAGTATAAGTATTGCCGGCAGTCATACCAATAACTGCAATTGATCCACTATGATTTAAACGTTTTGTAACATAATTAATACCTTCGCCACCAACAGGGTCTACACAAGCTTGCCAAGTTGATGATGCGAGTGGCTTTTTATGATCATCTTCAACAGGAAGTCGATCGATAACTTCTTTGGCACCAAGTTCAAGTAATTGATCGCTAACATCTTGTTTACCTGTACTTGCGATAACTTTATAACCAAGTTCATTAAGCATGAGTACTGCTAAAGTACCGACACCACCTGAAGCACCGCGAACGAGTACAGGACCATCTTCAATATTCATTCCAACTTTTTCAAGTCTTTCAATTGCTAAACCGGCAGTATAACCAGCTGTGCCATATATCATTGATTCTTCTAATGTTAAAGTATCAGGAAGCTTGATAATCCATTCTGATTTTACACGCGCATATTCACTAAAACCGCCATAATGGCTAACACCTAGGTCATAACTCGTTACAATTACTTGTTCTCCTTTTTCAAAGCCTGGTGCTTCGGATTCAACAATTGTTCCAGCTAAATCTATTCCTGGAATCATAGGATACGATTTTACGACTGCATTATGATCTTGAGTCGCTAAAGCATCTTTATAATTTATACCAGAGTAATGTACTTTAATCAGCACATCTCCTTTAGGTAAATCAGTAGGCGATAATTGTTTGAAAGTTGGTGTCACTTTACCGCTCTCATCTTTATCAATTACAAACGCTTTAAATGTTTCTATCACAACGATACATCCTCTCTTTTTCTCTTTTGAAAATACGGCCATTTTACTGGAATAAATGTATCATTTATTGATGTTACACACAATCAATACAATTTGTAATTGATTTGTGTTAATGTATTTTTAAATAGTTTTGGCTGAAAAATAACATAAGTAATATTTTGATTCGATCACTGTTTATTGGAGGATTTATATGGCTGGGATAATCAAAGAAATTTCAGAACAAAATGCTAGTGAATTAGTTGAATTAGCAACTAGAACATTTTATGACACGTTTGGTTCTTACTATGATGACAAAGATTTTGATCAATTTTTTAAAGACAATTATACTGTAGAAAAATTTACACAAGAGATTAACCATGTAGATTCATTTCATTATTTTTATCAAGAAGATGGTGCGAATGTTGGTTATATAAAGATGAATATTAATAGTGCTCAAACTGAAGAAATGGGGGAGACCTATTTAGAAGTGCAGCGCATATATTTTTTGAAAGACTTTCAAGGTGGCGGAAGAGGTTCACAATTGATAGAATTGGCCGAAAAAATTGCTCAAGAACATAATAAACATAAAATTTGGCTAGGAGTTTGGGAGCATAATCCTCGTGCTCAAGCATTTTATAAACGTCATGGATTTAAAGTGGTTGGTGAACATCATTTTCAAACAGGTGATGTAACGGATACAGATTTAATTATGGAAAAAGAGTTATAATGATTGTTTTTGCAGCAGATAAAATGAAATCATAGTAATAAATATTGTGTATGCCTTGAAATGCTAAATGCGTAATGAATTGTTAAAGTAAAATAATTAAATTTATAGAAAACATAAAATTCACAAAAATTAAATAATAATGAACAAAAATTAGGGTATAATAAAAAGAACCTTAGATTGTAGTTATGGGTATTGTGATAATTCAAATCATATTAATGTTGACGTCTTTGGTAACAAGCCATGAAATGATACACATGGTAGATATGTATTTCAAGCTTATTCAATGAATATCGAATTATAGGAGGAGATATGTATGAAAAGATTAGTTACAGGGTTACTAGCATTATCATTATTTTTAGCTGCATGTGGTCAAGATAGTGACCAACAAAAAGACAGTAATAAAGAAAAAGATGATAAAGCGAAAACTGAACAACAAGATAAAAAAACAAATGATTCATCTAAAGATAAGAAAGACAATAAAGATGATAGTAAAGACGTAAACAAAGATAATAAAGATAATAGTGCAAACGATAACCAGCAACAATCTAATTCAAATGCAACAAACAATGACCAAAACCAAACAAATAATAACCAATCAAGTAATAATCAAAAATCAAGTTACGTTGCACCATATTATGGACAAAATGCCGCGCCGGTTGCACGTCAAATTTATCCGTTTAATGGAAATAAAACTCAAGCTTTACAGCAATTGCCAAATTTCCAAACAGCTTTAAATGCGGCTAATAATGAAGCAAATAAATTTGGTAGTAATAATAAAGTGTATAATGATTATTCTATTGAAGAACATAATGGCAACTATAAGTATGTGTTTAGTTTTAAAGACCCAAATGCAAATGGAAAATATTCAATTGTAACGGTTGATTATACTGGACAAGCAATGGTTACTGATCCAAACTACCAACAATAATGTTAATATAACTATGATGCAAGTTAAAAAAATAAAACGGTAAACTCTATAATATGAATTAGGGTTTACCGTTTTTTGCGTATTTTAAAGTATAAAAGTTTACGTTTTATAGCACTTTTAAACCTCATTCACAGCCACTGAGAAATTTAAACACTATTGATTAGATGTCATCTTAGACAATATAAGTTGTGAAATAGATTCTAATGGTTGTTCTTTATGTTGTATTTGTGGATATTTAATCACTGGTATTGCCTGGGAAATTAAATTATTAATTAATAATTGTCGGTCTGTATACCAAATTTTTGATAGATGACGCCAAATATCTTCGTTAACACCTTGAGACTCAATGTATTGACTGTGATTTGGAGTGTATAATGCTACTGTTTTGTCTATAGCCATCGCATCAAATATTATATTTGAGTAATCAGTGATAACGACATCAGACATTAGAATTAAGTCTTGAGCACTAAGATACTTTGGTGCAACAAGCGCCTCTTCTGGTAAGATCGCTTCATCAACACCCTGAACCACAACATGATAGGCTTTGAATAAAGCATCTGATAGTGGTAATTGTTGCGCACTCACTAATCCAATAGGTGCGTATAATAAAACTGGTTTTTGATCATTTATTTTAAACGATTTCTTATACTGTTGTTGAGTAGTACTTTCGTTACGCTTTTGTAGTAAATATTGGTGTTTAGGATTACCATAAGCCAATACATTTGCTTGGTGACTAGGAAAAGCCGTTTGATAAAAGTGGCTAATATCATCAGCAGAATGTATAACATAATCGAATTGCAACCAGCGATTATACCTTTTAGCACGATAAAAAGGTGTTTCTATATTTTTAATAGGCTCTTTACTATCTAAAAATAATTGCATTATTGGTGTGCCTTGATGTAATTGAATTAAAGTACCGTTTGGTTGTAACGTTTCAGGTATATCATTTTCAACTATAACTACGCGTGCGCTGTTAATCAATTCGTCAGCTTTTTCAGACTTAGGTGATATGAAATGTGGTCCGCGACGATCGTCAGTAACAAAATAACAGGCAGTCATTGGATTATGTTTAACGAAGTAAGTAAATAAATATTTTGAATTACCTATATATTGATGATGATCACCGATAAAAACGATGTGATCTTTTAAAACGTTTGGTTGCTTCGTATACAGGCCGAAGTTTTGTAATTGTTTGTTATCAGCACGTTGCTTTGCTATTTTATATAACCATTTAGGTAGCATAAACTTGGTAGAATACAACCAATTATCTGGCGAATTAAGTTGTTCTGAATCCTCGATAAAAAGGTTGCGAAAAGGTATAGGATGATGATCAATATAAGCCATTTTATTCAAATAAAACTGAGACATCATATCAAAATCTTCAATAGTTTTAATAGTTTCCCATATTGAAGCACTTGTTGCTATAGGGGCTTTAAAATCAAAAACGACATGACCATCGATTGATAAATCACCTTTCAGAAGTGTCAATAAAGCTAAATCGAAAATCGTTTCTACAGAGTAATAATGTATTAAATCAAGAGTCTGTTGAATCGCATATATCAGGTTAGGATAATAATTATTGTTTTGAGCCCAATCGGCAATGTTGATCGATGATTGACCGAAATAGTGACAATCATTTTTGTATTGTCCATCCACAGTATAATCAACCACGATAGACTTAGGATATAATTGAACCGCATCTAACATCGATTGATAAATCATTATCTCATTTGCATATGGAACGACATGTGTATAACCTTCAGACTGAGCTTTCATTAATTGAGATTCAAACTTTTGCATATTAGAAACATTTATCTGTTTAATCATTGCTATAACTTCCATTTCTCATCGTAGTATCTTCCTTATTTTAGCACGGTCTTATGTAAAATTCATGAATAGTATAAGTTACTTCATTACATTAAGTACAATTCATTTTGATGAACAGATTTAAAATGAAAAATAAAACAATTAAATAGGAAAGTGATATTGTTAATAGTCTGAAAAAATGGTATATTTTAATTGTGAAAAAAATCACATTAATCTCACTGTTCTGTAAAATGTTATCGATAACAAAATGCTATAGCCAGAGCATGATTTTAATGAAGCAATTACACTACTACTTTATGGAAAGAAGAGTCAGCCTATGTTAGTAAATACGTTTAACCCATTTGATAATTTATTATTATCGTCTTTAATTGCAGCAATACCGATTGTACTGTTTTTACTATGTTTAACTGTTTTTAAAATGAAAGGTATTTATGCAGCTATTACAACACTTGTTGTAACATTACTAATTGCAATACCATTTTTCAAATTGCCAGTTGGTATCGCTTCTGGTGCAGTAGTCGAAGGTTTCTTCCAAGGTATCATTCCGATTGGCTATATCGTTATGATGGCAGTATTGTTATACAAAATTACTGTTGAATCTGGACAATTTTTAACAATTCAAGATAGTATTACAAATATTTCACAAGACCAACGTATTCAAGTTTTACTTATTGGATTTGCATTCAACGCATTTTTAGAAGGTGCAGCAGGATTTGGTGTACCAATTGCAATTTGTGCACTTTTATTAACACAATTAGGATTTAATCCATTAAAAGCTGCGATGTTATGTTTAGTCGCAAATGCAGCGTCTGGTGCTTTTGGTGCGATTGGTATCCCTGTAGGTGTTGTAGAAACGTTGAAATTACCTGGAGATGTTTCAGTATTAGGTGTTTCTCAATCAGCAACTTTAACATTGGCAATCATAAATTTCATTATTCCATTCTTACTTATCTTTATTATTGATGGTTTTAGAGGTGTTAAAGAAACATTACCAGCAATTTTAGTAGTTTCAATCACTTATACACTTACTCAAGGATTATTAACTGTATTCAGTGGACCTGAATTAGCAGATATTATTCCACCGTTATTAACAATGTTAGCATTAGCAGTATTTTCTAAAAAATTCCAACCAAAACACATTTATCGTGTTAATAAAGATGAAGAAATTGAACCTGCAAAAGCACATTCTGCAAAAGCAGTATTACATGCATGGAGCCCATTCATTGTATTAACAGTCATTGTAATGATTTGGAGTGCGCCATTCTTTAAAAACTTATTCTTACCAAATGGTGCTTTATCATCATTAGTATTTAAATTCAACTTACCTGGAACAATCAGCGAAGTTACGCATAAACCATTAGTATTGACTTTAAATATTATTGGACAAACAGGTACAGCTATTTTATTAACTATTATTATTACAATTTTAATGTCTAAAAAGGTTAACTTTAAAGATGCTGTTAGATTATTCGGCGTTACATTTAAAGAGTTGTGGTTACCAGTTCTTACAATTTGTTTCATCTTAGCAATTTCTAAAATCACAACTTATGGTGGTTTAAGTGCAGCAATGGGTCAAGGTATAGCTAAAGCAGGTAATGTCTTCCCAGTTCTATCACCAATCTTAGGTTGGATAGGTGTGTTTATGACAGGATCAGTTGTAAATAACAATTCATTATTTGCACCAATTCAAGCTTCTGTTGCACAACAAATTGGAACAAGTGGTTCACTTCTTGTATCTGCTAATACAGTTGGTGGTGTAGCGGCAAAATTGATTTCACCACAATCAATTGCAATTGCAACTGCAGCAGTAAAACAAGTTGGTAAGGAATCAGAATTATTAAAAATGACATTGAAATACAGTGTATGTTTACTAATATTCATCTGTATTTGGACTTTCATCTTGTCATTATTATAAAAAAACGTATTTCAAAATATAAATATACAGAAGGTGAGATGTTTTCTAACATCTCATCTTTTTTTTATGGATCATTAATGAAAGAAGTTTGACATTATAATAATGGTAGCGCTTTATGTTAAAATGAATAGTGAGTAATCAGCAATCAAATTAAATTGGTTGATAGCTGTTAAGGTTTGTGGTTTTGTCTTTGTGCTATCGCACATAAAGTATATAATTAAAGTAGTTTCGTTATTATAAAATATTAATATACATAGTAGATAGTAATAGAGCATCACCATGGGAACCTATTGAGACACTTATTGATTTAAAGTGGTATTAATATGTCGTATTTCTCGAACGTTCCATTATTCATTTTAAAAAGGGGGACTGTATTTGTTATGACAACACAACATAGCAAAACAGATGTCATCTTAATTGGTGGCGGTATTATGAGTGCAACATTAGGAACATTACTTAAAGAATTATCACCTGAGAAAAATATTAAAGTGTTTGAAAAATTAGCACAACCTGGCGAAGAGAGTTCAAATGTATGGAATAATGCCGGTACAGGGCATTCAGCACTTTGCGAGTTGAACTATACAAAAGAAGGTAAGGATGGCACAGTTGATTGTAGTAAAGCAATTAAGATAAATGAGCAGTACCAAATTTCAAAACAGTTTTGGGCATATTTAGTTAAAACAGGACAATTAGATAACCCAGATCGCTTTATTCAAGCGGTGCCACACATGAGTTTTGTCATTGGCGAAGATAATGTAGCTTTTATAAAAAGTCGTGTTGCAACGTTAAAGAAAAGTGTTTTATTCGAAAAAATGAAATTATCGCAAGATGAAGAAGAAATGAAATCTTGGGTACCGTTAATGATTGAAGGTCGTAAGTCTGATGAACCAATTGCTTTAACTTATGATGAAACTGGTACAGATGTTAACTTTGGTGCGTTAACTGCAAAGTTATTTGAAAATTTAGAGCAACGTGGTGTGGGAATTCAATATAAGCAGAATGTATTAGACATCAAGAAACAGAAATCTGGGGCATGGCTAGTTAAAGTTAAAGATTTAGAAACTAATGAAACGACAACATATGAATCTGATTTTGTATTTATTGGTGCTGGCGGTGCGAGTTTACCATTACTCCAAAAGACTGGGATTAAACAATCAAAACATATTGGTGGTTTCCCAGTAAGTGGATTATTCCTGCGCTGTACAAATCAAGAAGTGATTGATCGTCATCATGCTAAAGTGTACGGAAAAGCAGCAGTGGGTGCGCCACCAATGTCAGTGCCGCACTTAGATACACGTTTTGTAGACGGCAAGCGTTCATTGTTATTTGGTCCATTTGCAGGTTTCTCACCTAAATTTTTAAAAACAGGTTCACATATGGATTTAATTAAATCGGTTAAACCAAATAATATCGTGACGATGTTATCTGCAGGTATCAAAGAAATGAGTCTTACGAAGTATTTAGTGTCACAATTGATGTTATCTAATGATGAGCGTATGGATGATTTAAGAGTCTTTTTCCCAAATGCTAAAAATGAAGATTGGGAAGTGATTACAGCAGGGCAACGTGTCCAAGTAATCAAGGATACTGAGGATTCTAAAGGTAACTTACAATTTGGTACCGAAGTCATTACGTCAGATGATGGCACATTAGCTGCATTACTTGGTGCATCACCTGGTGCGTCAACAGCTGTAGATATTATGTTTGATGTTTTACAGCGATGCTATCGTGATGAATTCAAAGGGTGGGAACCAAAGATTAAAGAAATGGTGCCGTCATTTGGTTATCGCTTAACAGATCATGAGGATTTATATCACAAAATTAATGAAGAAGTAACTAAGTATTTACAAGTTAAATAATAAACGAAACGGTAATGTCTTTTTTAATGTGATAGACATTACCGTTTTTTAGTGGTTAATAAAAATCATTTTAATTGTTTCAGTTGCTCGTTAATAGTGTCTACGTAGTTCTTGTTTTTAAAGAATTGAATTATCCAAATTAATACATAAATCACAATGAAGATAATTGTGAATATGATTAGATAATGCACTGTTAGTGGAAACCAACCGGCAAGCATTGCTAAAGGCAAGAATCCGACATACGTTGTTATGAAATGCATTATAGTTGCTTTAGTAATGCTCCAATCTGTGTATTTAAAGATAAAATCTCCAAGGAAAAAGACGACGCCTATGAGTAACCATAAAATGATAGAAATCAACATTACGGTAGTTTCTGTGAAATGATTATAATACAAAATGCCAATAGTTGATTGTGGGTTCAGTGGATAATATTTGCCGTCTGCAAATAACATACTAAAGAACAGTGAAAGGGACAAACCAATGATTAAGCTAATAAATAATGAGTTTTTCAAATTTTTCATATTGATAAGCGCTCCTTTATAGATTTTAAATAACGTCTAGAAGAATAGGTGTAGTGTGCATCTTTAAGATACATACGTATAAGTCCATTTGGCTCTAATAATAATTTTTCAATGTAATACTTGTTGACGATTTCTGATTTGGAAATGCGAATGAAATGTTGTGGTAACTGTTTTTCTAGTTCATAAAGTCGTAATTTTAGTTTGAATTTTTGATTGCTTGTAATGGCTGTTACATTTTTATTAATAACTTGGAATGTTATAACATCTGATACATTAATGATATGGATTTCTTTGTCTATGTATCCGACTAATGTATGTGATTTGTCTAAATCATTGACTGCATTAATAATACTTTGAACGTGATCATTCATTTTAGGTGCATGTATATCAATATAAGATTCCGTCTCATTTGCATTGATAAATAAATTGAGTTTCATCATAGGTTAATGCCTCCTTCAAAATTATTAAACCATAAATGACCATCGATATATTTAAATTTTGTTGAATGGTAGAAATTAAATGTTAAGTGGCTAGAAAGCGCTAATCAATATAAAAGATACCTCCTGAAATAAAAACAGAAATGTTTTTTCAGGAGGTAGAGATTAATGTGAATTATTTGGCAGTGTAATAGTAAAGGTGGTTACATACTCGTTACTTTGTGTGAATTGGATTGTACCATGATGCAATTCAATGATGGATTTTGTAATTGCAAGACCTAAACCATTGCTATTATCATGTTTGCTCACTTTATAAAAACGTTCAAATAAACGTGCTTCAGCTTGTGGACTAATTGGTGAACCATCATTACTTATTGTGAAAATGATATTGTTGTGACTATGTTGCAAAGCGATGTCAATGGCACCACCAACATCTGTATACTTAATAGCATTTATTAATAAATTACTCAATGCTTGATGTAACAAACGTTGATTTCCTAGGAAATTGATTGATTCTAGGTCAGCTAAAATGATTAACGACTTTTCATCAGCAGCAAATTGTTCATGTCGAATGATATCTTTAATGAGTTGATCGACTTGAATCTTATCATCGAATAATAAATGTTGGTGATTATCTAATTCGGATAAGAGTAACAATTCAGTTGTTAATCCGCTCAGCTGCGTTGTAATGGTATAAATATCATTTATATATTGTTGTCTTAATGTTTTATCAGAAGTTTGTTGTAACTCGCTTAATAAATGATGAATATGTGTTAATGGTGTTTTGATTTCATGAGATACATTTTGTACAAAATGCTGCCTCATTTGATCAACTTGTCCCAATGACTCTCTCATCTTATTAAAGTGATACTGTAATGTTCCAATTTCATCTTTGCGTGTTTGTTTGATAGGTGTTTCAAAATCACCATCAATTAAGCGTTCGGTCGCTAGCTTTAACTTTTTTACTGGACGAATGATTGAATAGGTTGATGCGATAACTAATGAAATCGAGATAAATAATAACAACATTAACAAGACGGCTAAGAATGTTCTAAACTCGCTAAATGTTTCTCCAATATCTGGACGCATGAATACTGCTATTGAACCGTCTTTTGTCTTAAAGTTAATACCAACAGTATTATCTGTTACATTGTCGAAAAATCCAGTTACGAATAATGCGAATGGTTTATCTTTAATACCATGGTAATCTTTATTATTTAATACGTTGTTAATAGCATTTTGTGATAAAGTATCTTCTCTAAATGGCTCCCCATAAAATGTCTTATGACCTTTTTGATCAACGGTCATTATTTGGTAATTCATTTGCCCTAAATGTTTGAAATATTGTTGAATGTGCGTTGGTTTAGCTGATTGTTCATATTGTCTTGCTTCTTTAAGTGTCTTCATGATTTTCGCGTCATTAGATGCTTTTAAATTATAATGATAGTAAACATTTGTTAATACAAAACTTATTAATGCACTAAATAAAATAACCGTAATGGAATAAATCGCAATTCTAGCATAGAGTGTTTTAAACATGATTCTCCACCTTATAGCCTTGTCCTCTTACTGTTTCAATTGTAAGTGTGGCATTTAATTTTTTTAATCTTTGGCGTAGTCGCTTAATATGAACGTCAACTGTTCGTTCATCTCCTTCATAATCATAGCCCCAAATTTTTTCTATTATTTGTTCACGAGTAAAGATTTGCTTAGGACGTGCTGCAAGCATAAATAATAATTGAAATTCCTTGTTCGGTAACGTCATCGTTTTATTAGATACTTGGAGTTCCAAATAGGATTGGTTTAGCGTTAAGTTGCCAATAGTCATTTCTGAATTTGAATTGATATTATATCGACGTAATACCGCACGAATTCTAAAAATAAGTTCCTTAACCTCAAAGGGTTTGGTTACATAATCGTCAGTACCACTTATAAACGCACGCTCTTTGTCACTAAGTGCATCCCGCGCTGTTAACATAATAACTGGTATATCATAATCATTTTTTAATGTATTACATAATTGAAAGCCGTCCATACCATCCATCATAATATCTACCACTGCAATATCGACACGCTGTTTTTCTAAAAGTTTTAATGCAGCTTCACCACTTGGTTGTGTGTATGCATCAATGTGCTCTGTTTGTAAATGGCTAGCTATATAATTTAGGATTCGAGGATCGTCATCGACAACAAGACATTGCACCATAGCTATAAACTCCCTTATCTTTTTCATTTATTATACATGTAAAATATTTTTGCGTAAAAAAACAATTGTTCATATTGAGTTCATATTTCAACCTTATACTGACGCTAAAGAAGAAATAGGGAGAAGTGAATCGATATGAAATTAGCGATAAAAGAGATTATGTTTTACAAATTTCGTTATATTTTAATCACATTAATCATTCTTTTATTAAGTATTATGGTGTTATTTATTAGTGGTTTAGCTCAAGGGCTTGGTAGGGAGAATATTTCGTTATTTGAACACTTTGATAATGATGAATATGTTGTTCAAAAAATGAAAGAGCCGCAAATTGAGAAATCGCAACTTAGTGATACGCAACAGAATCAAATTAAAAAGGTATTTCATCAAGAACCATATAAAATGAATATTCAAACATTGAAATTATCTAATAAAGAACAAGATGTGATTACAATGAATGACGTTAAACAACAACGCATACAACTTAAAAAAGGTGATTATCCTAAAAATGCTCATGAGGTCGCTATTAATGATAAGTTAGCTGCAGACAACATTAGAGTCGGGGATAGATTACATTTTAAAAATAATTCAACTAGTTATAGAGTTTCTGGTATTTTAAACGACACAATGTATGCGCATAGTTCCATTGTGCTATTGAACGATAACGGATTTAATGCATTGAATAAGGTTAATACGGCATTTTATCCAGTGAAAAATTTAACACAACAACAACGTGATGAGCTTAATAAAATAAATGACGTTCAAGTTGTGAGTGAAAAAGATTTAACAGGTAATATTGCGAGTTATCAAGCAGAGCAAGCACCGTTAAATATGATGATTGTTAGTTTGTTTGCTATTACAGCAATCGTTCTAAGTGCATTTTTCTATGTTATGACGATTCAAAAAATATCACAAATTGGCATTTTGAAAGCAATTGGTATTAAGACAAGACATTTATTGAGTGCGTTAGTTTTACAAATTTTAACACTAACAATAATTGGGGTAGGTATTGCTGTGATCATCATAGTAGGACTATCATTTATGATGCCGGTAACGATGCCTTTTTACTTAACAACGCAAAATATTTTATTAATGGTGGGGATATTTATATTAGTAGCGATTTTAGGTGCCTCACTATCATTTATCAAATTATTTAAAGTGGATCCTATCGAAGCAATTGGAGGTGCAGAATAATGGCATTAGTCGTTAAAGATATCGTCAAAAATTTCGGAGAAGGTTTGTCTGAAACAAAAGTTTTAAAAGGTATTAATTTTGAAGTGGAACAAGGGGAATTTGTCATTTTAAATGGTGCCTCTGGTTCTGGGAAAACAACATTGCTAACGATATTAGGCGGATTGTTAAGTCAAACGAGTGGTACAGTGCTTTACAATGATGCACCATTGTTTGATAAACAGCATCGTCCTAGTGATTTGCGATTGGAAGATATTGGTTTTATTTTTCAATCTTCACATTTAGTTCCTTATTTAAAAGTGATAGAGCAATTGACACTCGTAGGCCAAGAAGCGGGAATGACCAAACAACAAAGTTCAACAAGAGCAATACAACTTTTGAAAAATATTGGGTTAGAAGATCGCTTGAATGTATATCCGCATCAGTTATCTGGCGGTGAAAAGCAACGTGTTGCGATTATGAGAGCATTTATGAATAATCCGAAAATCATTTTAGCAGATGAGCCCACAGCAAGTTTAGATGCCGATAGAGCAACAAAAGTTGTTGAGATGATACGTCAACAAATTAAAGAACAACAAATGATTGGTATTATGATTACACACGATCGAAGATTATTTGAATATGCAGATCGAGTGATTGAATTAGAAGATGGCAAAATAACTGATTAGTGGCTTGTAAAGACGCTAAATGTTAATGATTTAAGACATAGTAGTATAAAAGTTAGATAACAGAATACGATTTGGGTTTACAAAAAAGCGCGTCACTATTATATAAAATGATGACGTGCTTTAGTTTATTTATTTTCAATATAACAATTGTCTAATCAAGGATTAACGAATATTTAAAGATAGTTTGACGCAATATTAGAAACAACCTATAATAATAGTTTGTTTGTGGATTAACTATTATAAATAAAAGCGGCGTAAAGACATATAAACCAACTACTTGAACAATATAACGTTAATAACAATCTATACTGATACATTACGCCTAGATAATCTTTAATGAGCACATGTAAGAAAAAGTGATATGGTGTATGACTTCCGACACCATCGATAGATAAACCTAATTTTTGGGCTAGTCGTAAGGCGCGCAATACATGAAACTGACTTGTTACACAAACAATTTTAACTGCTTCATGATACAAATTGTTGATGATTTGTTTAGAATATAAAAAGTTTGTGTATGTATTTATAGAGTGAGATTCCATTAGTATATCTGTTTTATCAACACCATGTGCAATCAAATAACGTTGCATAGCTAAAGCTTCAGAAATTGGTTCGTCTGGTCCTTGTCCGCCAGATACAATAATCTTTGTTGCTGATGCTTGTTGTTGATAGATATCAAGTGCACGGTCTAAACGCGCTGCAAGCATTGGTGTGACAAATTCGGTAAAAATACCAGCACCTAACACAATTATGATATCAACTTCTTTGTTGTATGATCTA
Organism: Staphylococcus sp. FSL W8-0056; assembly: GCF_037963075.1. Lineage (NCBI taxonomy): Bacteria > Bacillati > Bacillota > Bacilli > Caryophanales > Staphylococcaceae > Staphylococcus > Staphylococcus sp. FSL W8-0056. Next base: position 2,092,016 of record NZ_CP150142.1, on the reverse strand, counting down.
TGTCTATATGATACTGTCCAAACGAGATAACAAATAAAGGTTAGTAACAGGGAAAGACATAATATAGCTAACCACATAGACAAACCTTTCACAATAGGTGACTGAATCGTACTTATAAATAGAAGTGCTGATGTGTAGAGTACAAATTTATATGAAAAAGATAATAATTTTTTAATAAATAAGCGACTAGAAGTATGAGAAAATAAATATCTATGTTTGAATAGCATGATAATACTGATTATTATAAATGTTACAAACATAGACCAAGGGAAAGTATAGGTCATGATGCTATAGATGAGTGACAAAAATATCGATATGACAACTAAGATGTAGCATGTTAAATTTAACGTCAGAGTATAGTTGAAAATTAACGGACAAATAACGATAAGTATAAATATTAATAATAAATTCAATAACATACTGACACCTCGCTTATAATAAATATTAAATATAAATGTAGATGATTTAATTTATTAAAGCAAGGAGAACGCAGCAACATGTAAGTCTTAATTTGTTATATTATATATGGGTCAATATTTTTGTGTTTTTTAGATGTGCGATACAATGATTGCTGAGGATACTTTATAAAAATAGTAATTAGGGAGAAATAATTATGGTAAAACATTTACAAGACCATATTCAATTTTTAGAGCAGTTTATAAATAACGTTAACGCATTAACTGCAAAAATGTTGAAAGATTTACAAAATGAATATGAAATTTCATTAGAGCAGTCTAACGTATTAGGTATGTTAAATAAAGAACCTTTGACAATTAGTGAAATCACGCAAAGACAAGGAGTAAATAAGGCCGCAGTAAGCCGACGAATTAAAAAGTTAATCGATGCTAAATTAGTTAAGTTAGATAAACCAAATTTAAATATTGATCAACGTTTGAAATTCATAACCTTAACTGACAAAGGTAGAGCATATTTGAAAGAACGTAATGCGATTATGACAGATATTGCGCAAGATATTACTAATGATTTAAATTCTGAAGATATTGAAAATGTAAGGCAAGTATTAGAAGTCATCAATCATCGCATTAAAACATATAGCAATCATAAATAGGTTTTTGAAGGTGTTCAAATATAAGACTAAATATGTATGTATTGAACACCTTCTTTTTAGTTATAATTGAGAGAGTACTTTCATAAATAATGTAATAAGGTACAATTCTAAAGTAAAGTTAATCATTTCTTGAATTGTATTCTTGGGATAATATTTGTAAAATAATAATGGTAAAATAATGAAATAATTTTTGTGATATACATATAACAATTGAAGAGGAACAGAATTGAGGTGAAAGTATGAAATCTTGCCCGAAGTGCGGACAACAAGCACAAGATGATGTACAGATATGTACACAATGTGGACATAAATTTGATAGTCGTCAAGCATTATATAGAAAGTCAACCGATGAAGATATACAAACTAATAACATCAAGATGAGAAAAATGGTGCCTTGGGCAATTGGTTTTTTCATTTTAATCTTAATTATTATATTGTTCTTTTTACTAAGAAACTTCAATTCACCTGAAGCGCAAACTAAAATATTAGTGAATGCGATTGAGAATAATGATAAACAAAAAGTAGCAACATTATTAAGTACTAAAGATAATAAAGTAGATTCTGAAGAAGCGAAAGTATACATTAACTATATCAAAGATGAAGTTGGGCTTAAGCAATTTGTCAGCGACCTTAAAAATACGGTACATAAATTGAATAAGAGTAAGACCAGCGTAGCTTCTTATATTCAAACCAGATCTGGTCAAAATATATTACGTGTAAGTAAAAATGGCACGCGTTATATCTTTTTCGATAATATGAGCTTTACTGCACCTACCAAGCAACCAATTGTTAAGCCGAAAGAAAAAACAAAATATGAGTTTAAATCTGGTGGTAAGAAAAAGATGGTTATAGCTGAAGCAAATAAAGTGACGCCAATAGGTAATTTTATACCGGGGACATATAGAATTCCAGCTATGAAATCAACTGAGAACGGTGATTTTGCAGGCTATTTAAAATTTGATTTTAGACAAAGTAATTCTGAAACGGTAGATGTTACTGAAGATTTTGAAGAAGCAAATATAACTGTAACTTTAAAAGGCGATACAAAATTAAATGATAGTTCTAAAAAAGTAACTATAAATGACCGTGAAATGACATTTTCAAGTTCCAAAACGTATGGTCCATATCCACAAAATAAAGATATTACCATTTCAGCTTCAGGTAAAGCGAAAGGTAAAACATTTACAACACAGACGAAGACGATTAAAGCCAGCGATTTAAAATACAATACAGAGATAACTTTGAATTTTGACAGTGAAGATATCGAAGACTATGTTGAAAAGAAAGAAAAAGAAGAAAACAGCTTGAAGAACAAATTGATAGAATTCTTTGCTGGATATTCTTTAGCGAATAATGCTGCGTTTAATCAGTCAGATTTTGATTTTGTATCGTCATATATAAAAAAAGGATCATCTTTTTATGATGATGTAAAGAAGCGTGTATCTAAAGGAAGTTTAATGATGATTAGTTCACCACAAATTATAGATGCTGAAAAACATGGTGATAAGATTACCGCAACCGTAAGATTAATAAATGAAAACGGTAAGCAAGTAGATAAAGAATATGAGCTTGAACAAGGCTCGCAAGACCGCTTGCAATTAATCAAGACATCAGAAAAATAGAGTATAAAACTTAAATAAGATGCATGTGTCATGGAATACAAACAACATCCTTTCAAAGTATTTACAATTAGTGTGAATTACTTTGAAGGGATTGTTTTTTGTGAAAAAATTTATGGAGTGCTGAGGTTTATATCATTTTATACCTTTTATAAGTTGTAATGATGTTCATGAAACTTGTGAGTAATGCTAATATATAAAAGAGCATATTTAAATTTAGTTTCTGTTCGTGATAGTTATAAACTAATCATTATATAAAGGAGATAGTCATATGAATGATTTAACGCATTTTAACAAGCGTTCACCGATATTTATTATTATTTTAGGATCTTTGACGGCCATTGGAGCATTATCGATAGATATGTTTTTGCCTGGATTACCAGATATTAGACATGATTTTCAAACAACGACGTCTAACGCACAATTAACATTATCGATGTTTATGATTGGTTTAGCGTTTGGTAATTTGTTTGCTGGTCCAATTTCAGATTCAACTGGGCGCAGAAAGCCGCTTATTATAGCTATGATTATTTTTACATTAGCAAGTTTAGGTATTGTTTTTGTACATAATATTTGGCTGATGGTTGCATTAAGATTTCTTCAAGGAGTGACAGGTGGCGCAGCAGCAGTTATTTCAAGAGCTATAGCAAGTGATATGTATAGTGGTAATGAACTAACTAAGTTTATGGCATTATTGATGCTTGTTAATGGTATTGCACCAGTTGTTGCGCCAACAATAGGGGGCATAATTTTAAATTATTCTGTCTGGCGTATGGTCTTTGTCATTCTGACTATCTTTGGTTTCGTCATGGTCATAGGTTCTTTATTAAAAGTACCTGAATCATTAACAGTGACAAATCGTGAGTCAAGTAGTGGATTAAAAACAATGTTTAAAAACTTCAAAATATTATTGAAGACGCCACGTTTTGTATTACCAATGCTCATTCAAGGTATGACATTTGTAATATTATTTACTTATATTTCTGCGTCTCCGTTTATTATTCAAAAAATTTATGGCATGACTGCAATACAATTTAGTTGGATGTTTGCAGGAATTGGTATTACGCTCATTATATCAAGTCAACTTACTGGGTACCTTGTTGATTTTATAGACTCACAAAAATTGATGAGAGGCATGACGATGATTCAGATTATCGGTGTAATTTTAGTGACGATTGTATTGCTTAATCATTGGAACTTTTGGATTTTAGCGATAGGATTTATCATTTTAATAGCACCAGTGACAGGTGTTGCGACACTTGGTTTTACAATAGCTATGGATGAAAGTAGTAGTGGTAGAGGGAGTTCATCAAGTTTATTAGGTTTAGTGCAGTTTTTATTTGGTGGTGTTGCATCGCCATTAGTGGGGGTAAAAGGTGAAGATAATCCTATACCTTACATAATTATTATTATAGCTACAGCAGTTATATTAATTATTTTACAGATTTATAATATGAAGGTATTTAAAACAAATCGATGATAAACATAGTTTCTTCTATTATATTGAATTGAAAAATTAAAAAACAAAACTTGAGCTATTCATAGACCTATGAATTTAGCATCAAAAATAAAAATGCCGAGATTATTATGTGGAAATCTCGGCATTTTTATATTGATAGCACCGTAACATATGTACTATTATCTATCCATTTGGTTTAACTTTATCTAGTTGTTTTATAGCATTTCTTTATTAGAATGAAACCGTATTATTGGATTTGAAGTTTAATCGTATTAGCCAATAAAATGTCAGCAACTTCTTCAGGTGATTCATTACAACCATTCGAAAGCCAATTAATAAACACCCCAGCTTGACCGCCTATGATATATGTAACATAAAGCTGTTTATTGGTTACTGTAGTACTATAGTCATTCATAATTTGTTGATAGTAATCTCTCGCTAAATTTATATAGTCTATGAATAATGTTTTCATTGGATAGGTAACTAAAATGTCTTTGAAAAACTGCTCATTGTGCTTGATATACTTAGCAATAATAATGAAGAATTTATAAAGTTTAAGCTTATCCTGTTTAATATTTTCGAAATTATGATGTAGCGCGCTTAGAAGAAATTGGAATTTTTCTTTATGCTTTGAGTTGATGGTATCCAATAAATCAAATTTATCTTTGTAATAATCATAAAAAGTAGAACGATTAATATTACAATACGCGCAAATCATTTTAGTGGATATTTCTTGAAAAGGATATTCAGCCATCAAATCAACAAGTGCGTTTTGAATTTCTATTTTGGCTTGTCGTTTCATATTGTTACACCTTTGTGAATTTTAACCAACACTCTTATAAAAATTGTTGGTGTTTTTTTAGTTATCATGTCTCTATAATAAATAAAGTGAATTTTAAAAGCAAATAGGAGGAAATGTTTCATGAAAAAGATGATATTAATTAATGTCATTACGGTTGTTGTACTGTTAGCAATTGGGATTGCTGGCTTTTATTTCTGGAATAAAACAACAAGCTATGTAACAACTGATAATGCAAAAGTAAATGGCGATCAAATTAAAATAGCAAGTCCTGCATCTGGACAAATTAAATCACTTAATGTTAAACAAGGTGACAAACTCGATAAAGGTGACAAAGTAGCAACTGTTACTGTACAAGGTCAAGATGGCGAAACGAAAGATATGGATCTTAAAATGCCTCAAAAAGGTACAATTGCCAAATTAGATGGTATGGAAGGTTCAATGGTGCAAGCTGGTAACCCAATCGCTTATGCATACAATTTAGATGATTTATATGTAACAGCAAATATTGACGAAAAAGATATTAAAGATGTTGAAGTAGGTAAAGATGTTGATGTGACTATTGACGGTCAAAAAGCTTCTATTAAAGGTAAAGTTGATAGTATTGGAAAAGCAACTGCTGCAAGCTTTTCATTAATTCCATCATCAAATAGTGATGGTAACTACACTAAAGTTTCTCAAGTAATACCTGTTAAAATCACTCTAGAATCAGAACCGTCTAAACAAGTTGTTCCTGGAATGAACGCTGAAGTAAAAATCCATAAAAATTAAGGGGGTCATTAAATGACTACGACCTTCATTATTAGCTACATTATTTTAGCGCTCATTATTGTTGGGGTTATCAATTTATTTTTAATAAGATCAAGAAAAAAAGGCAAACGCCAACAAAAGGAACAACAATTTACGACACGTCAATCAAATCAATCTAAATTTAAAGCTAGTGATTTAGACAAAACAACTGATCAATCGACACAACGTATGACGCATGAAGAGTTGCGTGTTGACAATCAAGATGATCATAGCCAAGTTAGTCTAAATGGTTACACAAAGGGGTCTGAGAAAGATCAAGAAGCATTCACTAATAATAATGGTGAGGAAGCAGTTGCTGCTAAAAATCCTGAATCAGAAGAATATAAAGTGAATGAAAAAATAAAAAAAGAACATAAAAACTTTATTTTTGGTGAAGGTGTTTCACGCGGTAAAATATTAGCGGCATTATTATTCGGTATGTTTATTGCGATTTTAAACCAAACATTATTAAATGTTGCTTTGCCAAAAATTAATACGGAATTTAATATTTCTGCGTCAACAGGGCAATGGTTGATGACGGGATTCATGTTAGTAAACGGTATTTTAATACCAATTACGGCGTATCTATTTAATAAATATTCATATCGAAAATTATTTTTAGTTGCGTTAGTACTCTTTACAATTGGTTCATTAATCTGTGCGATTTCAATGAATTTCCCAATCATGATGGTTGGACGTGTATTACAAGCCATTGGTGCAGGTGTACTAATGCCATTAGGTTCAATTGTTATTATTACAATTTATCCACCTGAAAAACGTGGTGCTGCCATGGGTACAATGGGTATCGCAATGATTTTAGCACCTGCAATTGGTCCAACATTATCAGGTTATATTGTACAAAATTACCATTGGAATGTGATGTTTTACGGTATGTTCATTATCGGTATTATTGCAATCTTAGTTGGTTTTGTATGGTTTAAGTTATATCAATATACAACAAACCCTAAAGCTGATATCCCAGGTATCATTTTTAGTACGATTGGTTTTGGTGCTTTGTTATACGGCTTTTCAGAAGCGGGGAACAAAGGATGGGGTTCTGTTGAGATAGAAACAATGTTTGCGATTGGTATTATCTTTATTATTCTATTTGTAATAAGAGAATTAAGAATGAAATCACCAATGTTGAATTTAGAAGTATTAAAATTCCCAACATTTACATTAACAACAATTATTAATATGGTTGTAATGTTAAGTTTATATGGTGGTATGATTTTATTACCGATTTATTTACAAAATTTACGCGGATTCTCAGCATTAGATTCCGGATTGTTATTATTACCTGGTTCTCTAATTATGGGTCTACTTGGACCATTTGCAGGTAAATTGTTAGATACTATTGGTTTAAAACCATTAGCTATCTTTGGTATTGCTGTCATGACTTATGCAACATGGGAATTAACTAAATTAAATATGGATACACCATATATGACAATCATGGGTATCTATGTACTTCGTTCATTTGGTATGGCATTTATAATGATGCCAATGGTAACTGCAGCTATTAATGCGTTACCGGGACGACTTGCCTCTCATGGTAATGCTTTCTTAAATACGATGCGTCAATTAGCAGGCTCTATAGGTACAGCAATCTTAGTTACTGTTATGACAACACAAACAACACAACATTTATCAGCTTTTGGGGAAGAGTTAGATAAAACGAATCCTGTTGTACAAGATCATATGCGTGAATTAGCATCGCAATATGGTGGTCAAGAAGGCGCAATGAAAGTGTTATTACAATTTGTAAATAAACTAGCAACAGTTGAAGGTATTAATGATGCATTTATAGTTGCAACGATATTTAGCATCATCGCTTTAATTTTATGTTTATTTTTACAAAGTAATAAAAAAGCAAAAGCTACAGCTCAAAAGTTAGAAGCAAGCTCAAATAACAATCATGAATAAATAAAATAAATTAATTGAAGTGTGACTAATCAAAAATTATGTTGTGGGGACATGATTTTTAAAGTATCGGTGCCAAATATGGTTATCGATACTTTTTTTATTTGTTGATTTATAAAATAAAAGAGGAATTATATTAAAATTTGGCATTGACGTAGTAGGTCATTAATAAAGAAAAAGCAGGAAGTGGGTCAACGAAATGAATTTTGTGAAAATAACATTTCTGTCCCAATCCCTACTATATAACATTATTTTAAACGAGGCATGCGATTACGGAAGAATAAGCTTATAACAAGTAAACCGATGCTACAGCCCAGTAAAATGATGCCGTTATGAATAGCGTCAGCTTCTGTAATCACTTGATCTGGTGGTACATTTAAATAATATTTTTTTAAAGCATCTGCAATTTCTTGTGCGAGTGTTTTAATAATATAACTGAAATACAAAGTAATGACTAACATAATTGTTAACACTAAAATATTTACTACTTTTAGAACTGTGCGATTAAATACAATTGTCAGTATTGTTATGACTAGGCTAACGATACATAGAATAAAGAAACCGTTAAAGACTAAAATTAAGCGATCGATTCCTTGTTGTAAATCATTGATATTACCCAAATTAATATTTAATTGATGCATTTTTCCAATTGTCTCGTTAAAATTTTTAATGCCATCAAAATCTACAGATTCTTTGGTGAAGACAATATTAAAAATGGGTTGTTTCCACATGCTGTATCCAGCGATTGCGGTTAATATAACAACAATGATTTGAATAATCATGCTTACCAATGAACGTTTTTTCTTACCATATCGCTTACCACGATGAATATTCGGTTGTTGAAATGTCTCATCAAATGGTTCTAATCGTTGATTTGGATTTGTCATGCAAGGCACCTCCGTATAAAGTTCTTTTCTTTACTTATCAATATGTCTAGTTGTCTGTTATAATGATGAAAAATCACTGTTCAATTGTAGTCTTAAATTTGAAAGTGAAAAAGAAAATATCTTCTACATTATATACTTTTTTTGGCAAAGAATGTAGGGGATAGACAATCATTGGATACATAAAATATATAAAGGTAGGTTAAGACATTGATTAGAAACCGTGTTATGAATAGCGTTGTCAATAAATATTTGCTTCACAATCGCTCGATTATGTTTAAAAATGATCAAGATGTTGAAAGATTTTTTTATAAAAGAGAAATTGAAAATAGAAAAAAACATAAGCAGCCTTCAACATTAAATGTTAAAGCAAATTTAGAAAAATTATCATTAGATGATATGCAAGTCTTTCGCTTTAATTTCAGACATCAAATTGATAAGAAAATTTTATATATTCACGGTGGATTCAATGCACTACAACCATCACCGTTCCATTGGAGATTGTTGGATAAAATCACTTTAAGTACATTATATGAGGTTGTACTGCCTATCTATCCAAAGACACCAGAGTTTCATATTGACGATACTTTCCAAGCGATACAACGTGTTTATGATCAATTAGTATCTGAAGTAGGACATCAAAATGTCGTAGTCATGGGTGATGGTTCAGGTGGTGCACTGGCATTATCCTTTGTACAATCTCTTTTAGATAATCAACAGCCATTACCGAATAAATTGTATTTAATCTCACCAATTTTAGATGCAACACTATCTAATAAAGATATTTCGGACGCCTTAATCGAACAAGATGCGGTTCTAAGTCAGTTTGGTGTCAATGAGATTATGAAAAAATGGGCGAATGGCCTACCATTAACAGATAAGCGCATATCGCCAATTAATGGCACAATAGAAGGATTGCCACCAGTTTATATGTTTGGTGGTGGACGTGAAATGACACATCCTGATATGAAGCTATTCGAACAAATGATGTTGCAACATCATCAATACATTGAGTTTTATGATTATCCTAAGATGGTACATGATTTTCCAATTTATCCAATTAGACAATCACATAAAGCTATTAAACAAATTGCCAAATCGATAGATGAGGATGTAACACAAAATAACTAATAACATACAATTGACCCAGTTACGATTTCATGCAAGATGATATTTGACATGAAAACGTAATTGGGTTTTGTTTTTGAAAATATAGCAAGGGTTATATAGACTAATTGTTAATGAGCTTCTGAGTGAAAATCACCAATAAGTGTATTGATATGTGTGATGATAAAGTATTGCCCTTTAATTTGATAAAATTGATCTAAAAAATTATCGAATTGACGTGGAATATCACTAAGTTCTGCAAAGTTAGCTGTTTTATCATAATTGCGATGAGTAACCTCATTTTGAAATTTATCATAATCTTCTAGGAAATGTTGATCTTCAAGCTGCTGTTCCACAATAGTCATAATATTATCGATGGCTTGCTTTTGTCCTTGAACATAAGCCATATGAACGCCACGCTTAAGTAGCTGATTTGCTGGTCCGTTAATGTATAACCCTTTTTGTGCATTTAATTCTGTTAATTCAAACTTAACATCATCTAATAAATCTAGTAATTCAATATGAATCTTTTGTTGTAATGCATCTGTCATTTTAATGCTCCTTTGTGTGGAATTGCTATTTTATGTCCTAATTGTTCAGGCCAAGTGATAGTTGGTTGATTTTTATAATAGTGTGCTATTTGTGTTGAGAATGATTCAGGAAAAGCATCAGAACGACGTGTGTGCTGATTAATTCCCATCATCATTACTTCATTTGTTGATGCTAGTGTACCATCTTCTTTAGTTAATGTTAAAAATAAATGCAACCGCTTATAATCGTAATCATAAATATATAAAGTAACAGTAAATACATCGCCAAGAGACAATTCTGAGAGGTATGTCGTATGTTCTTCTAGTGTAAATAGTGTATATGCTAAATTTTCGCGTTCTTTTAAAGAAAGACCGTGGCTGTAATTAAAACGATTCACGACGTCACTAAAAATGATATTATAATTTGCATCATGCATATGATTGTTATGGTCAATGAATTCAGATGTTACGGTTTGAGTATGTGTAAAAAGTTGTTTGATAATAACCATCTCCTTAGTGACTATCATACTAAAATAAATTAAGACATACACGTTATTTAATTCATGATAAAATAATAGAGAATTCGTTATTTAGGGGGAGTATCGATGGCTTTAAAGATACGGTATCAAACTACATATGAACCGTTTAAAGTAGTTGATGATATCAAAGAGATACCAAAAGATGCGACTATTGTTTGGTATGATTTTGATGAACCGAATGAACAAGAAAATGAATGGTTTAAAGCACATTTTAATTTTAATGATTTAGAAGTGGATGATGCAATTAACGGTATGCCACGAGCTAAATATAAATCTTATAAAGATTATCAATACTTAGTATTTCATAGTATTATGGGGTCAAACTATTCACCAATAGCACTAAATATTTTTATACAAGACAATGTATTAGTAACATATCATCATCAAACGTTGGAATCATTAAATAAAGTAGTCTATAAGTATATGAATACATTAGATGCAGAATTAGATTGTGCAGATGTCGTCATATTAATTTTAGATATGATGGTTGATAAATATTTCAACTTTGTATATGCACTTGAAGATAGTGTTTATCATTTTGAAGACCGCCATGTAGATGATCGCTTTAATAAAATGGTCATGGATAGTGTCTTTAAGTTACGTTCGGATTTGATTAAAGTAAAACGTGTACTGTTTCCTATGCAAGAGCTAATTGATACAATGAAACAAAATGGTGATTTGATTATAGATAATAAACATTCGCTATACATTCAACATATCGATGACCACTTGATTAAGCAACGTAATATCATTCGTACTGCTCAAGAAATGACAAACGAAATACGAGAAAATTTTGAGTCATACACGTCATTTAGAATGAATAGTATTATGCAAGTATTAACGTTAGTATCAGTTATATTTTCACCGTTAACATTCATAGCTGGGATTTATGGTATGAACTTTGTAAATATGCCGGCATTACATTTACATTATGGATATTATATTTGCTTAGCTGTAATGTTTGTTATAGCTGTCGTATTAATCATCTTTTTCAGACGTAAAAAATGGTTTTAAATTAGAAATGACGAAAAGGTAGGTTTAATCATGAGTGATTTTCAAAGAGAACAGAGAAAAAATGAACATGTTGAAATAGCAATGGCCCAATCTGACGCAATGCATTCAGATTTTGATAAGATGCGTTTTGTGCATCATTCTATCCCATCAATTAATGTAAATGATATCGATTTGACATCACAGACGCCTGACTTAACGATGGCATATCCGATTTATATTAATGCAATGACGGGTGGTAGCGAGTGGACGAAAAACATCAATGAAAAGCTAGCTGTAGTTGCAAGAGAAACTGGCTTAGCGATGGCAGTTGGATCAACACATGCGGCATTGAGAAATCCACGCATGGCTGAGACGTTTACGATTGCGCGAAAAATGAATCCTGAAGGCATGATTTTTAGCAATGTTGGTGCGGACGTACCAGTAGAAAAGGCTTTGGAAGCAGTTGAATTACTTGAGGCACAAGCGTTACAAATCCATGTTAATTCTCCTCAAGAATTAGTTATGCCTGAAGGGAATCGTGAATTTGTGACTTGGTTAGATAATATAGCGTCGATTGTATCACGAGTGTCTGTTCCAGTCATTATAAAAGAAGTTGGATTTGGTATGAGCAAAGAATTAATGCATGACTTACAACAAATAGGCGTCAAGTATGTCGATGTTAGTGGCAAAGGTGGTACTAACTTTGTAGATATTGAAAATGAACGTCGTGCAAATAAAGATATGGATTACTTATCATCATGGGGACAGTCTACAGTTGAGTCATTACTTGAAACAACGGCTTATCAAAGCGAAATTTCAGTTTTCGCGAGTGGTGGTTTACGTACACCACTCGATGCAATTAAAAGTTTAGCACTTGGTGCAAAGGCAACTGGTATGTCACGTCCGTTTTTAAATCAAGTTGAAAATAATGGCATTGCACATACAGTAGCTTATGTAGAATCATTTATTGAACACATGAAATCAATAATGACGATGTTAGATGCTAAAAATATTGACGACTTAACACAAAAACAAATCGTATTTAGTCCGGAAATAATGTCATGGATAGAACAACGTAGCTTGAATATACATCGAGGATAAATAAAAGAGGAGGCGGAGGCCTCCTCTTTTATTTATGAGTTTGGTGTTTAACTAAACCATTGAATGAATCCCATAATGACTATAACACCAATTAAATCGATTAAGAATGCACCAACAATAGGTACAACTAAATATGCTTTAGGTGAGTTTCCATATTTTTTAGTAATAACATCTAAATTTGCCATGGCATTTGGCGTTGCACCAAGCCCATGCCCGATAAAACCACCTACCATTACTGCAGCATCATAATCTTTTCCTAAACCTCTAAATAAAATTAAAACAGCAAATAAAATCATAACGACAACTTGAACTAAAACGATAATAATAAGAGGTATAGCAAGTTTATAAATTTCGATTAATTGAATGCTCATTAGCGCAAGAGATAAGAAAATACCTAATGCGACATCGCCAATTTGATTAGTAATTTTTAAATCTACAATATTAAAATTAAAACTTTCAGAGATATTTCGGACGATAACAGCTACAAATAATGAGCCAACGTAAATTGGAACATTAATCCCTGTTTGAGCTGTAAACAAATGACTGAAATAACTTCCAACTGCCATACAGAATACAACGATTGTAAATTGAATGAAGAATACTTCAGTGGCATTAAATTTACTATGTAAATGTTCGTTATATGCTACTTGGCTATAATCTTTAAATGTATCGTCACTATGTTGAGGCTTTAAGTTATAACGTTTGATTAAATATTTTACAACTGGACCACCGATAAGCCCTCCAAATACAAGACCTAAAGTTGCAGCTGCAAGAGCCGCTGTCAGTGCCGAATCAATACCTAAATCTTGAATTGTCTTACCATAAGCAGCAGCATTACCATGACCGCCTTCCATAGACATGGAACCTGCTGTTAATCCTAGTAACGGTTTAATATTTAATACTTTTGCTAGTGATACACCAACTATGTTTTGAATGACTGAAATGATAGCACAAAACATAAAGTATAATAGCAAGACTTTGCCACCTAATTTAAATAATTTCAATGATGCACCAAGACCGATTGTCGTAAAGAATGCTAACATGAAGAAATCTTGAATGAATGAAGCATCTAATTTAATCTTAACCATGCCAAATGAATCCAAAGCCGCAACTAAAATAGCAAAGATTAAGCCGCCAATCACTGGTGCTGGTATACAAATGCGTTTCAAAAAATTAACGTGATTAACGATAGCTGTACCAAGTAAGTAAAGTATACAGGCTAAACATAATGTTGTAATTGCATTAAGTTCTATCATTTTCAAATCCCCCTTGTTGAATATCCCTCTCCCTAAATAAGCTTTTATATGTAAGCGTTATAAAAGGGCACTTTTAACATTATACATGCAACAAATCAATATTTCTAGTTTTTGAAAATAATATCAATAATATTAATGCATCTAAATTTAATAATTATAAATAATTCTATTGTTATATTTTATAATTAAGAACAAGTTCAAAAAGAGGAGATGAATCAAAAAATATGATGGACAAAAAAACAATCAACCCATCCGCATGTTGGCGGCACGATTGATTGACTTATAAGGAGATAGATTTCATTTTCATGATAGTAATCAATGAAAGATGGCATTTATTTCCAAGTATCTTCGGGAAACATACAATCTGATTTACGCATGCGAGACACAAATGGATTACCTTTCACTGTGTAACGTAAAGATTTATGTGTCCAATCACCTTTATTTGGAATACCGATTCGTGGACTAGCAATAATATCTTTAGGATATTTACGATTCTTAGTATCAATAGACAATCTACAGTCATTTAACGTAGCGCCATCGATAGCCCGTGGAATGTTAAATGCCTTAGTCCATTTTCCTGGGCCATTCGTTACCTCGTAGCCTTTCTTACCTCTGTTACGGAACATAGCGGATAAACCTTCTTCTGGTTCAATTGCGCGTATAAGTACGCCTTCAGGTATACCTTCAGATTTTGTTACAAAATTAATGAGTAAATGCGTATGCATGACATGTGCATAAATTGTACCACCACGTTTATATAATGACGTGACTTTAGGTGTTATTTTACCGCCATAGCCATGAGCCGCACGATCATTCAAACCTAAGTAAGCTTCCGTTTCCACGATGTAGCCTGTATACGTTTGAGTGGTATCCTGATAAATCACTTTGACACCTAATAAGTTTTTAGCAATTGGTCTTGTATCATTATTAACGAAATCCATAATATTCTCCTCGCAATTATATGATTAAATTAAATAAAAATGAAAAAGATATTTTTATTGTGGTAAATATTTGATAAAATAGTATTGTTAAGAATTATAAAAATGTAAAGTATATACTTTGTTATGGAATATTTTATTTGCAGAGATTGAGACTCTTTTAAACGTGAACATTGCAGTATGACATATTTTTAGTATAGTTAACGAAGCGTTGACTTTCAAATGAGTCTCCATATAGATGTGTACTTGTAGCGGGTTTTCATTTTACTAGTGATGAAATATAAAGTCCATTTTCCAAAGTGAATGACGATTGAAATGAAGTGGCTTGATAATGAATCTTGTAAATTATAACGGTAACAATAATTAAAAATATAAATATGATTAACGAAAGGGAGATTACAATGGAACAATTACCTCAAGTAGGTTTTATGAAATCATTCGTATTATTTTGGAAAAATTATGTAAATTTTAAGGGGAGATCAAGACGTAGTGAATATTGGTATATGGCACTATGGCATTTGATACTTATGGTTCCAGCTGTGTGTGTGCTAATAATAAACCTATTTCTAGTCTTTATTTCTATAGCGGCAGATAACGAAACATTAATAGTTATGAGTATATTGATGATTATCCTTACATCTGTGTATACTTTTGTCTATAGTTTGGCAACGTTTATTCCAAATTTAGCGTTGTGCGTTCGAAGATTTCACGATATATCAAGAACAATGTTATTTCCAATGATTATGACAGTATTCAGTATTATATTTTATATAGTATTACAGATTATCGATAGTTATTATGACAGTGATTTTACATTAATGCCGATGGGTCTTAATATTTTGTTAGTACTTCTTTATTTTGTTTATTTAGGCCTAACAATTGTTATGATAGTATTCCTATGCTTTGACAGTAAGCCGGCAAATAAATATGGCGAAAGCCCAAAATACCCGTCTACAATTAAAAATCAACCAGTGACATCTGAAACACCGAAAACACCGGAAGAAACAGATAATCAATTGTAATGATATAAATATCTCGGCACAATGATGCTGGGATATTTTTTTACAAATAAGGCAATAAAGGTATGGGAAATGCGTATCTAGCGCTAATGATACTTAACATGCAAAGAAGATACTATTTAAATATTTCAATTTCAGAAATTTTAAAAATAAATTCACTTTAAAAATATTGCATTTATAGAGAATAGAAATGTTATATTAAGATAAATACATATTTTTTTAGGAGGCAAAGTATGGGACTTGTAATTGAACATGTTACGAAACGTTTTGGCAAGATGACGGCAGTAAATGATATTTCATTAGAGTTAGAATCAGGCAAAATGTTAGGTTTTCTAGGAAGAAATGGTGCAGGTAAAACAACGACATTTCGTATGATTTTAGGCTTAAGTGAACCAACTGAAGGACACATTACGTATAACGGTAAAAAACTAGATAAAACAATGTACAATCGTATTGGTTATTTACCGGAAGAACGCGGTTTACATGGGAAATTGACAGTTGA
Organism: Staphylococcus sp. FSL W8-0056; assembly: GCF_037963075.1. NCBI lineage: Bacteria > Bacillati > Bacillota > Bacilli > Caryophanales > Staphylococcaceae > Staphylococcus > Staphylococcus sp. FSL W8-0056. The sequence continues at coordinate 2,075,489 of NZ_CP150142.1, read as the reverse complement.
AGAAGAATTGAAATATTTGGCAACTTTAAAGGGAATGTCAAAAACAGAAATACAACAGCAAATATCGTATTGGCTTGAGCGTTTTGATATTACTGAAAACCGCAAAAAACGAATTGATAGTCTATCAAAAGGGAATCAACAAAAAATTCAGCTGTTAGCAAGTATGTTACATAAACCAGAATTACTAATATTAGATGAGCCTTTCAGTGGTCTAGACCCAGTTAATGTTGAGTTATTAAAAGAAGCAGTTAAAGACTTAAATGATTGGGGCAGTACAATCGTTTATAGTTCTCACCGTATGGAGCATGTTGAAGAATTATGTGATGATGTTTGTATTTTAGATAAAGGTCAACTTGTTGTTTCTGGTGATATCAATCATGTACGTGCATCTAATGGTAACAAGAAAGTTGTCATTGAATCAGAAACAACACTACCAGATTTAACAAACATTAGAGGCATCATTCATAGTGAAAACATGAAGCAAGGTCTTCAGTTGACGATTGAGAATGAAGACGTAGCCAAAGATATTTATCAAGTTGTGGCACATCAAGGTTATGTTAAACGATTCCAAGTTGTAGAACCATCATTACAAGATATATTCATTGAGAAGGTTGGTGGCAAGGATGCATAAGTTTTGGGCGACATTTACTTTGACATATATCAAAAAAATTAAAGCTAAATCATTTGTAATTTTTATGATTATTATTGCTGCCTTAATGATTGGCCTATCTAACATTGATAAGATTATTAACATGTTTGATGATGGTCCAGATAAAATTGGTGTAGCAGCACCGAATGAACAAATCTATAAGGTTTTCAAGCAACAGGCGAATACATTCCATAGTGATGCTAAGTTTACTAAAGTTTCTATAGAAGATGCTGAAAAAGAAGTAAAAAAACATAAACTTGATAAAGCTTATATTATCAAGGTGAATCAAAATCGCACGTTACAAGGGACAATCATTAGTGAGAAGCGAGTAAGTCATGAAGATTCACAAAAAGTACAAGCACTGCTTACAGCTATTCAAACAAATATGGTAGCCGGGGAATTAAATATCAACAAAGAAGACTTACAAAAATTACAAGCACAAAGTAAAGTTGATAATAAGGTGATTTCTAATGATGAAGTCGATAAAGTATCAGAAGGACAAAAGATTTTCAACTATGCTTTAGCTTATGGCATTATCTTTCTAATGTTCTTCATTGTTTTAAATTATGCATCTCAAATAGCTATGGAAATTGCTAGTGAGAAAACATCGCGTGTCATTGAAATGATTATTACAAGTATTTCACCAATCCAACATATTTTTGCTAAAATTTTAGGCGTTATAGCAGTTGCCGTGACTCAGATTATTTTAATTGTATTGATGGCAGTTATATGCATTTTTGCCTTTGACTTAAAAGACTTGCTACAAGGTTTTAACGTGGAAATGAATCAATTGTCTTGGCAAATTATTATTGTCGGAATTATAAGTAGTATTGTTGGAATTATGGCGTATGTATTACTTGCAGCCATCCTCGGATCATTAACATCTAGAATAGAAGATTTAAATCAATCTTTGATGCCACTGACATTACTTGGTATGATTGCATTTTATATCGCGATATTCACGATAAATAATCCTGATGGACAACTTGCTTTAATCACAAGTTATATTCCGTTTTTAGCGCCATTTCAATTAGTTGTACGCGCTCAAACTTCAGGGCTTCAAATATATGAGGTCATCTTAAGTTCTTTAATCTCAATTGTAATGGTAGCTGTCTTGATATGGATTGCAATTAAAACATATAAAGATTCAGTACTTACATTTGAACGTGGCTTATTTAATTCAATGAAACGTGTATTTAAAAAATAAAATTGATGAGAGTGACACACATTTATCATATAAAATGATGATGAAAGCGTGTTACTCTTATTTTTTTATATTTAGCTATAGAATAATGTCTAAAAAAGTGTACAATATGAATGTGAAAACGAACTTTTTAAAATGGGAATGTGAAGTAAGAAGAAATGTAAACAAATGATATGTAGCCGATAGATTATTGATAGCAAATGTGTGATGGAGTGATTTCATGTTATATCCGATTTTTATATTTATATTAGCTGGCTTATGTGAAATAGGTGGGGGATACCTGATTTGGCTGTGGCTTAGGGAAGGACAGTCTTCACTTGTTGGGCTAATAGGCGGTGCGATACTCATGTTATATGGTGTCATTGCGACATTTCAATCATTTCCATCATTCGGAAGAGTATATGCAGCATATGGTGGCGTATTTATCATCATGAGTTTGATTTTTGCGATGGTCGTAGATAAACAAATGCCAGATAAATATGATGTTATCGGTGCAATCATTTGTATTGTAGGTGTTTTAGTAATGTTGCTACCCAGCAGAGCTTGAACACTTGTGGTTAGAAGGGAGAAGTAAAAATGATAGTTGAAGTTGAGCACCAAAGACAAGGTGTAGATTTAATCAAAATTGATAATGATGAAACTAAAATTATTTTTACGAATTATGGAGCAAGAGTAGTGTCTTGGAAATATCATGATAATAATATTGTTCTTGGAAATGTTGTTGAAGCGGATGAGTTTTATCATAGTAATCCTTTTAAATTTGGTGCTTCTATAGGAAGATATAGCGGTAGAATTGATAATGCTAAATTTAAGTTGAAAGGTAAAGAATATCAGTTAGAAAAAAACAACGGTGAACATCATTTACATGGTGGATGTCATGGTTTGGACAATAAGTTATTTGATTATGAAATTAGAAATGAAATTGCTCAAATTAAAGTTATATTTAAGACGGTGTTGAAATCAGCTGATGATCATTTCCCGGGTGATATCGATGTGACGATTACACATATTTATGATGCGGATCACCAATGGTCGATTGAATACGAAGCAGTTGCATCAGAAGACACATTGTTTAGTCCTACGAATCATGTGTACTTCAATTTGAATCGAGATAATAATGTCGTTGATAATCATCGCATTTCAAGTAATCAATTAGATATGTATGTATTAGATGAGCGAAATATTGTTACAGGTGATATTCTAGATTTACATGAAGTGTTTGAAGATAACAAGATAAAATTGAGTGATATTTTTACATCACAACATGCGCAATTAAGCCAACAAATGACACGTTTTGGTGGTCTCGATCACCCATTTACAGTTGGTGAACATAAAATGTATGTTGAAAATCATGAATTTATGTTAGAGGTCGATACAGATATGCCTCATGTTGTGTTCTTTACTTTTAACCAGCCTGATGAGTGGGATAGTCCATTTAATATTTATAAACCACATTCTGGCTTTACATTAGAAACACAATTTTTACCAAATGATATTAATTTATATGGTGAAAAAGCACCGTCAATTTTAAAAGCTGGTGAAGTGTTCAATTCGAAAACAAGTTTCCGTATCGAAGAAAAAGTAGAAAATGATTAAAAGTATCGGCATTTATATAATATTTATGTTATTTGGCGGAATTTTGAATAGGTTATCAAGAATCGTATCAAATGAAGTGACATCATTAATATACAGTTTGAAATAAAGAAAATATATAACATAAAAAAGGAATCAATAGCATCAGTGGTTATAGATAAGACTATTATACAAACGATGTGTAAGTTGATTCCTTTTTGTTTTGAAAAGTTCATTTAACACTTATAATGAAAGGTAATTATTTCAATGTTCTGTTATACATTTTTTGAAGTTTATCGCGTCTTGTTGGTGACAGAAATGGATTGTTTAGTGCATATCGTAACATATCTTGATTTTGTCTATCATTATAATAAAGGTCATTAAGCTGTTGTACAGATAAACGATGTTCGATTGGTGCTTCTTGTATTAAGTAAAGCTGATCATTTGGAGATACATAGCCTTGTTTTAATACCCGGAAATAGAAACCTGTTTTACCAGATGTAGACATGCGCTTCACTAAATCAGGAATATTATATTTTGCTTGAATTTTCCAGCATGGTTCTCTAATTTCAGAAACCTCAATTAACGCTTCACCTAAACGATATTGATTACCAAAGTAAACATCAGATTCGTCTAAATAATCAAATGTTAAATTCTCTCCAAACATCGCATGAGTAGGTAGTGTAGGTAAATCATCTTGATACAGTGCATAATTATGCTTACTAAACCCACAAACTGCTTTATGTGGTCCACCATGATCTTTATAAGCCTGTTCATCACCAGTGAAACCAGTTGAAGATAACCATGTTGTTTGTGAAATCTTAGTTTTATCTAAAGCAGAGCGTATCGGTCTTTTCGAGCTATAAGGCAAATCTTGGATTTTTCCTGTCGAAATTGCGTGAATTGATATCATATCATTCTCCTTAACGAGTATTATTTAAAATATATTGTACTATAAAACATTTTTAGAATTGTAAATTCTGATTGATATGTTTAAAAAAATGTTAGAAATAAGGGTATGTTAATTTATACGAGTCATGTAAAATATGAATTGAATAGATTACATAAATATGGGAGGCTACCTTCATGAAAGATGTCAAAGCACTCAAGTTAATGACATTAAATGATGTTTTAAGTCAAATCAATGGTGACATGACGCTGGGAATTGGTACAGGAAGTACAATGGAATTACTCTTACCTCAAATGGCGCAACTAATTAAAGAACGTGGTTACAATATTACAGGTGTATGCACTTCTAATAAAATTGCATTTTTAGCAAAAGAATTAGGTATTAAAATATGTGAAATCAATGATGTTGATCATATCGACTTAGCAATTGATGGTGCTGATGAAGTAGATCCATCTTTAAATATAATTAAAGGTGGCGGTGGTGCGCTGTTCAGAGAGAAAGTTATAGATGAAATGGCATCGCGTTTTGTTGTGGTTGTCGATGAAACGAAAATAGTTCAATACTTAGGTGAGACGTTTAAGTTACCAGTAGAGGTGGATAAATTTAACTGGTATCACATATTACGTAAAATTGAATCATACGCTGATATAAAAGTAGAACGTCGTGTAAACGAAGATGTCGCATTTATAACTGATAATGGCAATTATATTTTAGATTGTAAGTTACCAAAAGGAATTGACCCATATAAGTTCCATGAGTATTTAATTCATCTGACAGGTGTGTTTGAGACAGGATACTTCTTAGATATGGCAGATCAAGTTATTGTAGGCACTCAAGAGGGTGTTAAAATTTTAGAAAAATAATATATAGTATAGAAAAGCGCTTGCTAGCATCATCTTTTTAAGAGGTACTAGCAAGCGCTTTGTTATTATTTGTTTTTATCTGAAGATTGTTCTTCAGTTTTTTCGATATGTTTTTCTGCATCAATTACAACTGATGAACGTCTGTCTTCTTTATAAGTCGCAGGTTCTTTTAATGATTGCTCTATTTCATCTTCATTTGAATCGTTTGTTAAATCGTCACTTTGTGGTGCTTGTTTAACTGATTCTGCTGATTCTACTGACTCCGAAGTGATGTCATGATCTTCATCATGATTAGATTCAGTTTGATTACCTATGTGATGTTGAGGTTCTGTTTTTTCAGTACCTTCATGAATGCTTGGTTCGTCAGCCACTGTATTTTCAGTATCATTTTTAGCAACACCAACCGTTGATGCAGTAGCTACACCTGTTTTTTCAGCATCTTTAATATTTGAAGAAGATTTTTCAGCCTCAGTATGATTAGTTTCTTCATCGTCATTGACATGGTCTAAATAATTATTAGGCTCAAGTTCTTCAAGGTTTCGTCTTGTTGTTAAATATGCAATACCTCGGATAATTAAGCTTAAACCAATGTATCCTACTGCAACGATTGCTGTTGAAATGGCGATGACTTTGATTGAAAATAGATCGCCGATTTCTTCGCTAAACAAGAAAATAAGTCCGAATGTCATTGAAGCATGGAATGTCGTTGCAATATAAATTGTACGTCCTTTAGTCGCTCTAATTAATTCACCAAGAATCATAGAGAATGAGAATGTATAAAGGAAGTTATAAGCAGCAAATTCTGTACCATAAGTTGTATTTGCTGAGAAAACTGAATACATCAAACCAACAACAATACTTGCAAAGAACGTGTTCATTTTCGTTTCAACAATATTTTGTAAGTATGAACGGAATCCGAATTCTACTACGAACGCCATCAGAATATGTCCAATCAGAATGTGTGTAATAGGTACTGATAAGCCTGTTGATTGTAATAAAATAAAGCTATCTGCAAATGTATTAAAGCTGTACATACCAATAATTAGAATAATTAAAGGTAAAATTAAAGCTAGCAATAGACGTTCAATTACTTTCAGGCTGATTGAGAATTTTAAACCTGCAAGTTGGACCTTTTTATATTTGAAAACGAGTATACAAATGATTGCAGCAATTAATGGTGCTAGATCTGTAACTTCAAATATAAAGTGTTTGACACCAATTATAGACTGGAAATCTCTGAGCATAATGGATAACGCCATTGTAATGACAAAGAAGACGAAAATCGTCATTGCCCATTGAAAACCAGAAATTTTATTGTTCTTCATTATATGTAACCTCCATTAGGTAACAAGCAAAATATCTTTTAGTAACAATTATACATATTACAAGCCGAGAGATAAATTGTCTATGTCAATATTAATGAAAATGTAATAGTCTTGACGTATTTTATTAACATAAATCAGCTAAGTATTCGTTATTACATAGAAAATAGGGGTAAAAGTAATGTAGATAAGTATTTTTAAGATACGGATTTAACTATGAATTGAATTCAAAATTTCCTATACGTTATACTTTAATTGTTAATAAGCCACATAAATAAGAGGGGGAAATGCTGTGTACAAGCAAGGTGAACCAAATTTATGGACTGGAAGGTTAGATAGTGAAACAGACCCGAAAAAATTTAGACATTTTCAAACAGTAACATTTGAAGATTTGTCTAAGCTGGAAAAGAGTAGTATGCCATCAGGGGTCGGTATATTAGGCTATGCTGTTGACAAAGGTGTTGCTTTAAACAAGGGGCGCATTGGTGCAAAAGAAGGACCAGATGCGATTAAACAAGCATTTGCAGGTTTGCCGGATTTGAATCAATGTGAAACTTTAGTCGATTACGGAAATGTTTATCATGATCATGAGGAATTAATTGATACTCAAAAAGAATTTGCTATGCTTGCAGCGAAGTCAATTGCTAATCATAGACAAACATTTTTATTAGGTGGTGGACATGATATTGCGTATGCTCAATATTTAGCAACACGTAAAGTCTATCCAACACAATCTATTGGTGTGATAAATATTGATGCGCATTTTGATACACGTGCTGAACAACAATCTACATCTGGAACGAGCTTTAGACAAATTTTAGAAGAAGATGAAAACACAGATTATTTAGTGCTTGGTATTGCTCAAGGTGGTAATACGCAAAGTTTATTTGATTATGCTAAAGAGAAAAAGATTGATTATGTCTTTGCAGATGAATTATTGAGTCACGTATCACCAACAATTAAAGATATGATTGAACGTTTTGTACATGAACATGATGTCATTATGTTTACGATTTGTATGGATGTCATTGATAGTGCGTTTGCGCCTGGGGTAAGTGCGCCGGCAGTGTTAGGTTTGTATCCACATACTGTTCTTGAATTAGCAAAACGTATTATTCCAAGTGATAAGGTGTCTTCAGTTAGTATTGCTGAGATGAATCCAACATATGACGCTGACAATAGAACTGCTAAGCTCGTTGCTAATTTAGTGCATCATTTTTTAAAATAATTAAAAATATTTATATGTGACGAGATTTGCATTGCAGGGCAGAATGTGAGTATTTCTTAATAGAAGTTATATTAACGTTGATATATTTGAAAAATAATTGCAGTAAGAAGACTCTTAAGTTGTAGTCATCTTACTGCTTATTTATGTTTGTTGAAATAGCAAAAATAACAACTGTATTGTTTGAAAAGTTCTCTTATTATATAATAATTAATTAAAATTTTAACGGATTTCAAGAGGCCTTTTTATAATGACGCCTTATTTGTAAAATGTCATATGTGGTTTAGCCTCTTTATAATAATTTAATCTGTTCTCAAGTGTGCCAGTATGTAATTCTAGCTTATGACCATCAGGGTCAGTAAAGTAAATTGATTGTCTATCTCTAATATCTCTAACTCTTCCTTCTAAAATATTCACGTTATTATCTTTTAACCTCTGATGCCAATATTTAAATTCGCTGTCATCTATAGTGAAAGCTATATGTGTATATGAAAAGTGAATTTCATTACGTGGTATATCTTTTTCTTCATTTAAAGCAATCCATAGGCCTGCAAGCTCAAAATAAGCAGTTTTTTTACCAGTCAATAGCAATTTCCCAAGTAAAATATCTCTATAAAAATGTATTGAATCGTTTAAATTTCTGACTGAAAAGCATATATGATTAATAGATTTTAACATCTGCTTCACTTCTTTCTTAGAATTTTTATAATAAATTATTTTTGTATCGATTTTTGAAATGACGTCATTAATTTTTATACGATGATCTGAGCAACTGCATAAGAGGCTCTAATAACTTAAGTTAAAGGCAAAAGGTATACAGTTGACTGAGCAACTGCATAAGAGGCTCTAATAACTTAAGTTAAAGGCAAAAGGTATACAGTTGACTGAGCAACTGCATAAGAGGCTCTAATAACTTAAGTTAAAGGAAAAAGGTATACAGTTGACTACGCAACTGCATAAGAGGCTCTAATAACTTAAGTTAAAGAGCCTCTAAAAGTCCATATAAATAATCTTGGCATTGTTGTACGAATGTATGTACTTGTTCGGAGTGTTTGCGTTTTTTATGGTAATTGATATAAATTTTTCGGCCTAAGTTTGGACGAATTTTTTTATATTCTAAATTAGACGTGTGAAATGATTGGTAATAAAATCTCGGAATGATAGCGTAACCTAAGCCGAGATGAACAAATCCAACTGCTGATTCGAATCGATCTGTTTCTACAACGACATTTGGACGAATATTTCTTCTATTAAAATAGTCATCTAAGTGTTTGCGCACTTGAGAATTTTTGTTTGGTAATATGAGTGGCAAATTTTCAACATCTACCCAATTTTGATTTTTAAATGTTTCCTTGGGTGCTAATAAAATGTAAGATTCCTCATATAAAGGAATGGATCTTATATCTTCGTGGGTTATTTTTTCATTTGTTATAGCTAAATGAATATTAAAATTCAGTAATTGCTCTATAGATTGATGTTTGTCATGTATTTCATATAAACGATATTGCTGTTCAGGGTAGTCGGAATGGTGCTTTCGAATTAAATTCGCAATCCATTGATTCGTAGATTCAAGAGTCCCAATTTTTATCCTTGGTTCTGATGTAACGCTTAAATCATACATTTTTTCCATCGTGGATCGATATTGTTGAACTAATTCGCTCGCATAACGATAAAACTGTATTCCTTTTTCGGTAATCTTGATGTCTTTTGTTGAACGTGTAAATAAGTCATAACCTAAATCTGCTTCCATTTTTTTAATCGTAGCAGTTAAAGATGGCTGGCTAATATGTAAAAATTGTGCAGCTTTAGTAAAACTATTATATTTCACGATAGCCAAGAAGTATTCTAACTGAATAATTTTCATGTGTTTTGCTCCTTTTATTTATAGGTTCAAGCTATGGATAATTAGTTTATTTATATTTGTTGGCTATATTTTAACATACTATAATGAATATTGAAGATAATAATGTAAGCGTTTTAAATTTAGTGGAATTAACTTCTTAAAAGAACAGGAGCGAATTTTATGAGAAAAATTCAAGCAAAAAAAGGTTTGAGTATTGAGTGTAAAGGTTGGGAACAAGAAGCAGTACTTAGAATGTTATACAACAATTTAGACCCAGAAGTTGCTGAAAGACCAGAAGATTTAGTTGTTTATGGTGGTATTGGAAAAGCAGCACGTAATTGGGAAGCTTTTGAAGCAATAGAGAAAACGTTACGAGAATTAGAATCAGATGAGACAATGTTAGTACAATCAGGAAAGCCAGTTGCTGTATTTAAAACACATGAAGAAGCGCCACGTGTATTAATTTCAAATTCAGTATTAGTGCCTGAATGGGCAAACTGGGATCATTTTAATGAATTAGATAAAAAAGGTTTAATCATGTATGGACAGATGACAGCCGGTAGTTGGATATATATTGGTTCTCAAGGTATTGTGCAAGGTACTTATGAGACATTTGCCGAGCTAGGTAATCAACACTTTAATGGAGATTTAGCAGGCACTGTTACACTGACAGCAGGTTTAGGTGGTATGGGTGGTGCGCAACCGTTAGCAATTACTATGAATCATGGGGTAGCAATTTGCGTGGATGTTGATGAAACACGTGTTGATAAGCGAATTGATACGAAATACTGTGATGTTAAAACAGCTGATTTAGATGAAGCATTAAAATTAGCAGAAGAGGCGAAAGAACGTGGAGAAGGATTATCAATCGGGTTAGTTGGAAATGCTGTAGACATCCATCAAGCGATTCTAGAAAAAGGATTTAAAATTGACATTATTACTGACCAAACAAGTGCACATGATCCGCTAAATGGATATGTGCCACAAGGATACTCTGTAGAAGAAGCGAAAGTATTGCGTGAAAAAGATCCGAAAAAATATGTTGAACTGTCACAAGCTTCAATGGCAAAGCATGTTGAATTAATGCTTGAATTCCAAAAACGTGGCGCTGTAGCATTTGATTATGGTAACAATATTCGTCAAGTAGCCTTCAATAACGGAGTGAAAAATGCTTTTGACTTCCCAGGCTTTGTACCAGCTTACATTAGACCATTATTCTGTGAAGGTAAAGGGCCATTCCGCTTTGCTGCGTTGAGTGGTGATCCAAAAGATATCGAGCGTGCGGATGAAGAAATGCGCAAACTTTTCCCAGAAAATGAAAAGTTATTAAGATGGCTTGATTTAGCTGAAGAAAAAATTTCATATCAAGGACTACCATCACGTATTGCTTGGTTAGGCTATGGAGAAAGAGCGAAAATGGGCTTAGCTTTAAATCGTCTTGTACGTGACGGTGAAATTTCAGCACCAATTGTTATTGGACGAGACCATTTAGATGCTGGTTCAGTTGCTAGTCCTAACCGTGAAACAGAAAGTATGAAAGATGGCAGTGACGCGGTTGGTGATTGGGCTGTATTGAATGCACTCATTAACACAGCTGCAGGTGGTTCATGGATTTCATTCCATCACGGTGGCGGTGTTGGCATGGGATATTCACTTCATGCGGGTATGGTTGTTGTAGCAGATGGATCAGAGCGTGCTGAAAGAAGATTGGAACGTGTATTGACGACTGATCCAGGTATGGGTGTTGCCCGACATGTTGATGCTGGCTATGACATCGCTATTCAAACAGCTAAAGAAAAAGGTATTCATATTCCAATGATTGATAAAGCAGGTGATAAATAATGAATGATTTAATAATTAATCACATAGCAGAATTAATTTTACCGAAATCAACAGATAAACCTTTGAAGGGTAAGGAATTAGATGAATTAAATGTTGTGAAAAATGGTACAGTTGTCATTAAAGATGGCAAAATTGTATATGCTGGACAACATACAGATGACTATGATGCGACTGAGACGATAGATGCTAGTGGAAAAGTAGTTTCTCCGGCATTAGTAGATGCTCATACCCATTTAACATTTGGTGGATCTCGAGAACATGAGATGTCATTAAAACGTCAAGGTAAGTCTTACCTTGAAATATTAGAAATGGGTGGTGGCATATTATCTACCGTTAATGCTACTAGAGAAACATCCGAAGATGACTTGTTTAAAAAAGCAGAGCATGATTTGCTTACTATGATTAAACACGGCGTGCTTGCAGTTGAAAGTAAGAGTGGTTATGGATTAGATAGAGAAAATGAACTGAAGCAATTGAAAGTGTCTAATCGTTTAGCTGAGAAATATGATTTAGACATGAAACATACTTTCCTAGGGCCTCATGCTGTACCTAAAGAGGCAAGTTCAAATGAGGCATTTTTAGAAGAAATGATTGCGTTACTTCCGGAAGTAAAACAATATGCAGACTTTGCGGATATTTTCTGTGAAACAGGTGTATTTACAATAGAACAATCGCAACATTATATGCAAAAAGCCAAAGAAGCAGGTTTTAAAGTGAAAATACATGCGGATGAAATTGATCCGTTAGGCGGACTGGAATTAGCAATTGATGAACAAGCAATATCAGCAGACCACTTAGTAGCTTCTAGTGATAAAGGAAAAGAAAAGTTGCGAAATAGTGATACTGTAGCTGTCCTCTTACCTGCAACGACGTTCTATTTAGGTAAAGAAGATTATGCAGATGCGAGAGGTATGCTTGATAATAATGGTGCCATCGCGTTAGCTACTGATTATAATCCAGGCAGCAGTGTAACGAATAACTTGCAACTTGTTATGGCCATTGCAGCATTAAAATTAAAGCTTTCGCCTAGTGAAGTGTGGAATGCTGTTACGGTCAACGCTGCTAAAGCAATAGATATTAACGCGGGTACAATTAACACAGGTGATAAGGCTAATTTAGTAATTTGGGATGCACCAAATCATGAATATATTCCATATCATTTTGGTATCAATCACGCAGAAAAAGTTATTAAAGACGGTAAGGTCATCGTAGATAACACATTATCTTTTAAAGCATAAAATAATTAGAAAGCTCTAAGCATTGGTTTACACTAATGTTTAGAGCTTTTGTGGTTTGTAAAAACAAGTTTATCCGAGAACACGTTTTTGTATAGATTCTTAATTATAAAAGTTAGAATAGTTTGACAACAGTGTTACGATATTATTAAACAACTGTCTATCATTAGCGAAAGTAATTAACAAGAGTACATTGTTGTGAAATCATCGTTTAATAGTCAAAGATGATCATCGTAGGGTAGACAACATATCATTGACTTAAGGAAGGGGAATGACCGATGGGATTAAAAGATCAAGCTGTTACCTGGAGAAGGTATTTTCATCAATTTCCAGAACTATCCGATAAAGAATTTAAGACTACACAAAAAATTAAAGATATTTTAACAGAACATCATATTAGAATATTAGACTTACCGCTTATGACTGGGCTGGTTGCTGAAGTGGGACAAGGTCTGAGTTGTATAGCTGTTCGGGCTGACATTGATGCTTTACCGATTCAAGAGCTTGTTGAACAGGATTTTAAATCTGAAAATGAAGGTGTTATGCATGCGTGCGGTCATGATATTCACATGGCTAGTATTTTGGCTACGGCTGTAAAATTAAAAGAAATTGAGGGCACTCTTACTGGGCGTGTTAAATTCATTTTTCAACCAGCAGAAGAACTAGGACATGGCGCTTTTAAAATTATTGAAACAGATGCATTAAAAGATGTACAAGCAGTATTGGGTTTTCATAATGACCCATCGCGTTCGGTAGGTACATTTGCAATCAAAACAGGGGCAATTACATCAGCAGTAGATCGCTTTGAGTTTCATATTAAAGGCGTGGGTGGTCATGCTGCAAAGCCAGAACAATGCAACGATCCAGTTATTGTGTTGGCGCAATTGATTAATAGTATTCAATCCATAGTTAGTAGAAATCTATCTGCGTTTGATGAAGCGGTAGTAACAATTGGACAAATATCATGTGGTAATACTTGGAATGTCATTGCTGATCATGCGTATGTACAAGGCACAGTGCGTAGTTTTGATCCTGTGGTACGAAAGCTTGTAGAAACACGATTACAAGATATTGCGGACGGATTGGCTCAAGCATATAATATGAAAATTAATTTAAATTATACACATTTACCTGGCGCTGTGATGAATGATGAGGCATTGACGCATAAAGCAATTGCAGTAGCCCAACATGTTGGATATAAGGTGGAAATGATGGAACAGCCGCTTACGATTGGAGAAGATTTTTCAGGTTATAGTCAACATTTTCCAAGTGTATTTGCGTTAATTGGTTCTCATAGTGAATATGATTTACATCACCCTCAATATAAACCGGATGAAAGGATTCTGGAAAAAGTACCTGAGTATTTTGTTGAATTTGTAAAGAGACTATTGCATGAGTAATTCGAGCTTGTTTTTATAAAGAAGAAAGTAATTTTTAGTGTAATCATGATTAAGTTCCTAGGAAGATTGGGTAAATAATAACCATTAAGCGAATAAGGAGATGTTAAAAAATGGCAACTCAAGATCCTAGAACAAAATTTAAAACAACGGAATATGAAAAACAAGAACAAGAGGTACCGGGTTTACAATCTGAAATGACGCCAGCACCTGATTGTGGCGAAACGTCTTACCAAGGTCATCAACGCTTACAAGGCTATAAAATGTTAGTCACAGGTGGTGACTCAGCAATAGGGCGTGCAGCAGCAATTGCGTATGCTAAAGAAGGTGCAGATGTAGCGATTAACTATCTTCCGAGTGAAGAACAAGATGCACAAGAAGTACGCCAAGTAATTGAAGAAAGTGGTCAAAAGGCAGTGTTAATTCCTGGTGATATAAGAGATGAGCAGTTCAACTATGACCTTGTTGAACAAGCATATCAACAATTAGGTGGCTTAGATAATGTTACTTTAGTTGCTGGACATCAACAGTATCATGATGATATTCATGGATTTACAACTGAGGCATTTACAGAAACATTTGAAACGAATGTCTATCCGCTATTTTGGACAGTTCAAAAAGCATTGGAATATTTAAAACCGGGTGCGTCAATTACAACGACATCATCTGTACAAGGTTATAATCCTAGTCCTATTCTTCATGATTATGCCGCTTCAAAAGCAGCAATTATTTCATTAACTAAAAGTTTTTCAGAAGAATTAGGACCAAAAGGAATTAGAGTGAACTGTGTAGCACCTGGTCCATTCTGGTCACCATTACAAATTTCTGGTGGGCAACCTCAAAGTAAAATCCCAACATTTGGTCAAAAAACACCTTTAGGTCGTGCAGGTCAACCTGTTGAGTTATGTGGAACTTATGTGCTATTAGCGTCAGAGGAATCAAGTTATACAACTGGACAAGTGTTCGGTGTTAGCGGTGGAGTGCAAATAGATTAGGGTTGTATGAAGCTTTTAATTGAACAGCATAATATTAATTTAGTTACTTCAATCCATTAAATTAAAATGAATTGGTGAAGTGTATTTTAAATAGTCGGTAAAGGTGTGTATCTTTATCGGCTTATTTTAATACTCTGTCATAAGGAGCGTTTGCTCAGGGTGTGGATTATAAGTTTTAAGCAGAATAAACTTTCTTAATGAGGATGTCAGGACAACAACGAAAAAGTTAAAAACTGTTGCGGGATTGGGTTTAGGGACGGTTAGTGGAAGAAAGTTAAATTTATTAACAAGTGAAATGCCTAAGGTTAGATATTAAATGTCAGAACGGACAAAGAATAATAAGATATGTTTTCAATTAAATAGCGAAGTATTTATATGTTAAGATGATGTAAATTACATAGAAACGCTACCCGTAGAAGTACTGATCATAGAAATGCTGATAAACGTAAATTTGCAAACTCGATATTAAACAAAGGGGTTGTTATTATGGCATTAATAGTATCTAGAGCTATATTATTTTTGATTTTAGCATTAGCTTTTGGAATAGCGACTGTTTTTCCTGAACAAAAATTACCATTATATATAGTATTCACATTATTTGTAGCAGTTGCGATTATTATGAATGTATGGTTTACCCATCAAAACGTTAAAAAGCATATCATTAAGTTTAACAAATACGTCGCATACTTTTTATCCTTTGTCTCAGGGTTACTTTACATTGGATTTGTAATTTATACATTAACTATAGGGAGCTATGATGTTTTACCAATTATTATATTTGCAATAAGTATCGTATTGGTTCAAATATTAGAAAATATACTGGGAATCAGTATAAAAAATACGCGTCTATCAAACAAACAGTTGAAAGTCATCTCCAAGCAACGTGTTCAGCAATTTAAAGTCATATCATTAATATTAGTAAGTGTGTCTATCGTGTTCATTTTTATTGCATTAATGCTTAAATGGTGGCTTTTACTTGTTATTAGCATTATTGTTTTGATTATTATTACAGTAGCAATGATTGTTTATGAAAAATATTATACGACTCCTGATTAATTTATGATTGACGTACTAAGGATTATCTTGTAACGTAAACGTAAATAAGCATCACTTATCTAGAGAGGTGGAGGGACTGGCCCTATGAAGCCTCGGCAACATCTCGAATGTGCCAATTCCAGTAACCGTAATGGTTTGAAGATAAGCAGGTAAAGCACATGAAAACCTCTTTCTTCATCGTTTGTGAGAAAGAGGTATTTTTAATTGGAAAGCAGGTAAAAAGGATGGAAGTACATAAAAAGAGCAATGCTTGGGCATTATTCCCCTTGTTATTATTTGTGGCGTTGTTTTTAGGCGTAGGTATTATCACAGGTGATTTTACTTCAATGCCATTAAATGTTGCAATTACGATAACGGTAATTGTGGCGTTATTAATGAATCGAAAAGAATCATTTGCTAAAAAAGTTGAGGTCTTCACGAAAGGTGCAGGCCATTCAAACATTATTTTAATGATGTTGATTTTTATTTTAGCAGGTGCATTTTCAAATACAGCTGAAAAAATGGGTGGCGTAAAGTCGACAGTTAATTTAGGACTATCATTAATCCCAGAAAATTTAATTATTGTAGGATTGTTTGTGATTTGTATGTTTGTTTCTATATCTATGGGGACGTCTGTAGGAACTGTTGCTGCAATAGCACCTGTTGGTTACGGATTTGCACAAGCGACAGATGTACCAACTGCGCTAGCAATGGCTACAGTTGTTGGAGGTGCAATGTTCGGCGATAATCTATCAATGATTTCAGATACAACAATTGCTGCGGTTAGAACACAACATACGAAAATGAAAGATAAATTCAGAGTAAACTTTAAAATTGTATTGCCAGGTGCTATTTTAACGATTATTATTCTGTATTTCTTAACGAATGGCATTTCTTTAAATCATGCTAAAAACTATGATTATAATCTAATTAAAGTTGTACCGTATATTTTAGTATTGGTATTAGCATTATTAGGTGTAAATGTCATTATCGTATTGATTGGCGGAACATTATTAGCTGGAATCATTGGTCTCATAGATGGTTCATTCGGTTGGATGGGACTACTAGATGCAGTGTCCAAAGGTATTATAAGCATGGAAGATATTGCTATGATTGCGTTGCTAATTGGTGGTTTAGTCGGTATTATTCAACACAATGGTGGTATTGAATGGTTGTTGCAATTTGTTCGCTCTAAAGTGAAATCAAAGCGTGGCGCAGAATTAGGAATTGCGAGTTTGGTAAGTGTCGCAGATATTGCCACGGCAAACAACACCATCTCTATTATTATGTCAGGTCCTTTAGCTAAAAATATTGCAGATGAATATGATGTAGATTCAAGGAAATCAGCAAGTATTCTTGATATATTTGGAGGCTGCTTCCAAGGTTTATTACCATATAGCCCGCAAGTCATTTCAGCGGCTGGTGTAGCTGGTATTTCACCATTAATGTTATTCCCATACAGCATTTATCCTATATTATTAGGTGTATGCGGACTTATTGCGATTTTATTTAATTTTCCAAAGCTAAAAAAGAACACTAGTCAAGAAATGAAACATTAATGCTTAACAATATATCGATGTAGCCAAGTAAGGTGGCTTGTTATATTAACAGATCATGTTGTACTCACCGTATAACGCTAATCTTTTAAAAATGATGATCATCTATGTTTGGAACTGAGCAAAAATACGTTAAAATAAAAGTAAGAGCGAAAGTGGGTGGACAACAGTGGCAAAATTTAATGTAGAGAATGAACATGTCGAAGTTGAAATTGAAAAGCTTTATAAATTTTCTCCAGAGTTAGTATACGAAGCTTGGACAAAGAAAGATTTGTTGAAACAATGGTTTATGACATCAGCCAGAACGAATAAAGAGATTGAAGCGGACGTTAAAGAAGGCGGTAAATATCGTATTGTAGATCAACAACGTAATGGCAAAGTAAATGTGATTGAAGGCATTTATGAATCTTTAGTTATGGATGAATACGTTAAGATGACTATCGGTATGCCTGGACTAAGTGAAACACAAGATGTCATTGAGGTAGAATTTTTTGAACGTGAAACAGGTGGCACCCAAATGCTATTTTATTATCGTTCATTAGTTGAAAAAGAAAGACGATTTACTAATTTAGAATACAAGCAAAAGAAAAAAGAATATCATGATGCCATGGTGCATGGTTTCGAATTGATGTTTGATAAGATGTACCACGTTATCGAAACATCAACACAACAATAAAATGATAAAAGGAAGTTATGATAGGCTCAAGGCCATTAAATCATAACTTCCTTTTTTCTAATTTGAAATATCATTATGTAGTAAATACTCATTATATTTTCTTACAAGTGTTTCAAAGAATATATGATAACTGATGAAGCTAGAATAGTCTGTACCATCAGTTAAGTAGAATGTGTTACTGGATACATAGACGTTGTAATTTGCTTTTTGAGCAAGGGTATTATCTTTCATTGTAGTAACAGAAATAAAGTATTTTTGTCTAAGTTGAAGCAAGTTTGTTACTTCTAATAATTCATGTGTTTCACCTGATAATGAAATAATAAAGAATAAATCATTAGGTTCACTCTTGTTCAAAATCATTTTAAGTTCATGTTCATCATGAAGTACAATGACATGATTATGTAACGTTAACAATATACGCTGTGCCTCTGAAGCAACGTTTAACTGTGCACGCCCTGTACCATACAAATATATTGTTGAAGCTGTATGCATTTTTTCAGTAAGAAGCTGGTAATCAACGCGTTCTAAATAACTGAATGTACTATCGATTTCTTGTTTGAAACTATCGATAGAGTTAGAAGGTAATTGGTGTGTCTTATTACTTTCAAATTTAAGGTACGATTTAAAATCACTATAACCGTCAAAACCTAATTTGCGTGTAAATCTGTGAATGGTTGCATTCGAGGCATGTGTGAATTGCGCTAAATCTTGTATTTTCATATTTTTACATTCATCTATATGTGTATTGATAAAGTGAGCGATATGTAAATCATTATCATTAAGTTTATCAAAGTTTCGATTAATGTGTTCATCTAAAAACATATTCAACCTCCTTGAAAATAAATGTGTGATAGATCGTTATTACATTAAAATCTTGTATGTCATTATATATATTTGTGTATTGATATAGGTTTGATTATGCGTTTAAAACGAATGTATTACAAATACAACGATGTCATATATAAGGTCGTGAAAAAATTTTCACTATATGAAAAGATAATCTGATTATACAAAATACTTTCAAAATACGTCAATGTCGTTGTAGGTGTGTAAGCGTTTACTATATATTATATTTAAATAGTAAGACATCTATTTATAAATGAATCTAATTAGATGTATTGTTAGGAAAGATGATATGGAGGGAATAGAAGATGAATGCGATAAAGCGTTTCGGTAGTGCAATGATTGTACCGGTATTAATGTTCGCTTTCTTTGGGATAGTGCTTGGCTTTGCGACATTATTTAAAAATCCTACAATCATGGGGAGTTTAGCAGATCAACATACGTTTTGGTTTAAATTTTGGTCAGTGATAGAATCTGGTGGCTGGGTTATTTTTACGCATATGGAAGTTGTATTTGTTGTAGGTTTACCACTTTCTTTAGCTAAAAAAGCACCAGGTCATGCAGCGCTTGCAGCATTGATGGGTTACTTAATGTTTAATACATTTATAAATGCCATTTTAACGCAATGGCCACATACATTTGGCGCTAATTTAGAAAAAGGCGTTGAAAATGTACCTGGTTTAAAATCAATTGCAGGTATTGCCACATTGGATACGAATATTCTAGGTGGTATTATTATTTCAGCTATTATTACGTGGATTCACAATAGATACTACAGTAAACGATTACCAGAAATGGTTGGTGTATTCCAAGGTTTAACATTTGTGGTTACAATTTCATTTTTTGTGATGTTACCATTAGCAGCAATTACTTGTGTTATTTGGCCAACTGTTCAGCACGGTATTGGTTCAATGCAACACTTTATCATCGCTTCAGGCTATATCGGTGTTTGGCTGTACCACTTCTTAGAACGTGTATTAATACCAACAGGATTACATCACTTTATTTATGCACCAATTGAAGTTGGACCAGTAGTAGTCAATCATGGCTTGAAAGCTGAATGGTTACAACATTTAAATGAGTTTGCTAAGAGTACTAAGCCATTAAAAGAGCAATTCCCTTATGGCTTTATGCTTCAAGGAAATGGGAAAGTATTTGGATGTTTAGGTATTGCTTTAGCAATGTATGCTACGACACCTAAAGAAAATCGTAAAAAAGTAGCAGCATTACTTATTCCTGCAACATTAACAGCAGTCGTTGTAGGTATTACTGAGCCATTAGAATTTACATTCTTATTCATCGCACCATACTTATTTGTTTTACACGCAGTTTTAGCAGCATCAATGGATACTTTAATGTACGCATTTGGTGTTGTAGGTAACATGGGTGGTGGCTTGTTAGACTTTATTTCAACAAACTGGTTGCCATTAGGTAAAGAACATTGGGGTACTTATGTTGCACAAGTTATTATCGGTCTGATATTTGTAGCGATTTACTTCTTCTTATTCAGATTCTTAATTTTGAAATTTGATATTCCATTACCTGGACGTAAGAAAACAGAAGAGGAAGTTAAATTATTTTCTAAGCAAGATTACAAAAATAAAAAAGGTGATAGCGTAGATTCTAAACGTGCTTCAACAGGTAATGAATACGAAGACAAAGCTGCGTATTACCTCGACGGTTTAGGCGGCAAAGAAAATATCAAAGATGTTACTAACTGTACAACAAGATTACGCTTAACTGTTTATGATGAAAGTAAAGTTGCGGATACGGAATATTTCACGCATCAACAAATGGCACACGGATTAGTAAAGAGTGGTAAGAGTATCCAAGTTGTAGTAGGTATGACAGTACCACAAGTTCGTGAAGCATTTGAACAAATGGTTGAGGATCAATCGTCCGAAGATAAATAATACAAAAAAAGACACATCACTATACGCAATCATTGTAAATGATCATCGTATAGATGTGTCTTTTATTATGATATACGAGCTTTGCTCATAGATGACGATCTATAATTGGCAGATAGAATGTCGATATTTCTAGTTGCAATCGTATGTAACAATTTAGCAAATATTTCTGGCGTACATATAATATGTGCATGAGACTTATTCAACGTATAAGTGATATCAGTGTGATTTTGGAACATATTCATAATATCGATGACTTTGTCTTTAATGAAAGCATCTTGCAAGCCATCAATATTGATATCGAAACGCTTTGCAGATTGATATAAATTATCAGAATCAAGTAATTCATTTATTTTCTTTGGTGAAAGTACTTGGAAAATACTATACTGATGAAAACTTAAAAATGAAATGAAGTATGGAAGTTGTTGCTTTGGTAAGCTAATTTCTAATACATACTGATTAAACTGTTTGTTTATTGAGAATTGCAACGCATCACAAAATTGTACACTTTTGCATAACTTACTTAATTTTTTTCTAGTAGTACGGTCATTTAAACCGGCGATGTTGATGATGTATGTTTCGAATTTATCAATTAACATGTGAGGACCTCCCGAGGAATACATGGCATTAAATACACGTTTAATATTTATAAAGGTGACTTAATTTTGTTCAAGTTGATTTTACCACGCTTTTTTTCTTTATTCACTAAGACTTTTGAATGAAGTTTAAAATAATTGTTTATCAGTGATAAAATATTTGCAATAAGAAGAGAATGGCTAAATAATCTTAATTTTCAGAAAAGTAATTGTAACCTTACTGGTCTTATGGTAATATTTTTCAATATTATCGACGAGGATGTGTTAACAATGTTTCAAAAATTGAGTATATTTGCCACGAAGAGTTTTTTGGTATGGATGTTAGTAGCAGCTGTTATTGGATTTATTTTCCCACAACATGTTGCGACATTAGGTAAGTGGGTACCTTATTTACTTGGTATTGTTATGTTAGGTATGGGATTAACAATTACACCTAATGATTTCAAAATGGTCTTTAAAGCACCTAGAGCAGTAATTATTGGTGTCTGTCTACAATTCAGTATTATGCCCACATTAGCATTTATAATTGCAAAGTCTTTTCATTTACCACCTGATATTGCTGTTGGCGTAATATTAGTTGGATGTTGTCCGGGTGGGACATCAAGTAATGTAATGAGTTATTTAGCCAAAGCTAACGTAGCACTTTCTGTTTCTATTACGACGGTCTCTACGTTGCTAGCGCCATTCGTTACACCTGCGTTAATATATCTATTTGCAAATGAATGGTTGGAAGTATCTTTCCTGAGTATGTTGTGGTCAGTTGTTCAAGTTGTATTAATTCCAATTGCTTTAGGTATTGTTTTGCAAATTATTAATCGTAAAATTGCTGAAAAAGCTTCTACAGCTTTGCCGATTATATCAGTTGTTGCTATTTCATTAATTTTAGCAATAGTTGTAGGTGGCAGTAAGCACCAAATCTTAACTACAGGATTATTAATATTTTTAGTAGTTATTTTACATAACGTATTAGGGTATACGATTGGATATTGGTTAGCTCGTCTTTTAAAATTAGATCGACAAGATCAAAAAGCAGTCAGTATTGAAGTTGGAATGCAGAACTCTGGTTTAGCTGTGTCATTAGCAGCATTGCATTTTAATCCAATTGCAGCAGTACCAGGCGCAGTGTTTAGTTTCATTCATAATATAACAGGGCCTATTTTAGCAAAGTATTGGTCAAAAAAGTTATAATTGCACTAATAGAATGAAGTGGTCATCGGACTATGTTAAGCTTTGATAAAGAGAAAAAATAGAGGAGTAAATATATGTATAGAGCAGTTATATTTGATTTCGATGGAACAATAATAGATACGGAACAACATTTATTTAATGTTATTAATAAACATTTAGAGATGCATAATGCCGATCCTATAAGCATTGATTTTTATCGTTCTTCTATTGGAGGAGCAGCTACAGATTTGCATGACCATTTAATTAAAGCGATTGGTTCGGAAAATAAAGATAAACTTTATGAAGAACATCATCTTACTAGTACAACATTACCGATGATTGATACGATTAAATCATTGATGGCATTTTTAAAGCAACGTCACATTCCTATGGCAATTGCCACAAGTAGTGTGAAAGCGGAAATAATGCCCACCTTTAAAGCATTAGGTCTAGACGATTATATAGAGGTAGTTGTTGGTAGAGAAGATGTTGAACAAGTTAAACCTGACCCTGAATTATATTTATCTGCAGTACAACAATTAAATTATATGCCGACACAATGTTTGGCTATTGAAGATTCTGTAAATGGTGCAACAGCCGCGATTGCAGCTGGATTAGATGTTATTGTTAATACGAATAAAATGACAAGCGCACAGGACTTTTCTAATGTAGATTATGTAGCAAAAGATATTGATTACGATCAAATTGTAGCGCGTTTCTTTACGAAATAGGAGGCGTATCATGATGGGTTACATTATATTGTTTTTTCTAGCTGGTCCAGTAATTTTAGGCGTTGGAAATTTGGTGATTGGTCCTATATTTAACAAACAGACACCATTTCGCGTGCAAGTAAGATCTTTTGTTGTTGGTTCAATGATTTACTTAATACTCGCAACAATTGGCTATTTTTTACTATTACAAGGTAAACTTTAACGAGAAAACCACCTTACCTCATTAAATGGACGACCATATGTATGTGAAATGGCAGAACGTTCATGTTTATGTATGAGATAGGGTGGTTTAAATAGTTACATATATTTTAATAATAATGTCACGATGATAAGTACAATTAAGATAATATCTATGCCTACCATAATTGTAGCTCTTGTTGCATTACTTCCTTGTTCTTTTGCTGATTTCATAGCACGGTAGTTTGGCACAAAGCTAATAATTAGTAAGATTAATACAATTACACCAATTAATGCTGTTGTCATGATGAACGACCTCCTTTATTTTTTTCAATCAATTCCCAAATAAACGTAGCAATCACACCGATGATTAACCCAGTGATGACACCGATTTGTACCGTTAAAAATATGGCGCCGAAAATGATACCAATAATTAATGCAATCGGTAAAGTCGTACCGAGTTTAATCTTGCGCTCTGGAGAATTAATAATAGTAAATAATGTAAGACAAATGAGTATGAAAGCAAGTGTTGCAATAATAGTTCTTCCAACTAAATATAGGATGTCAGGTTTTTCCATACCGATATAATTTATGATGAAAAATGCTACAGCAAAGAGTATCGATATTTTTGTAGCACGTGGCAGTATTTGTTTTAACATTGATATACTCCTTTTTAATATTATTAAAATTATATCATAATTACCGAGAATAGCTGAAGTTGTATGTGACTCAACGGTACTTGAGCAACTTTTTTAATTTTTTAGAAAAATCACAAAATAATTGTTTGCAAAGTTGCAAAAGCCTGCTATAGTAGTTCTGTAAACGATTGCATGGTATGCAAATATTAATGTACCAAAATCGATAATTTATAGTATAATTACGGCAATAAGTTTTTTTATGGATTTATTTAGTATCAATCAGAGATGGGGTAAGAAGTTATGGAGAACAATGAACTACAAAGGGGATTGAGTGCCCGTCAAATTCAAATGATTGCACTTGGTGGTACGATTGGCGTGGGGCTTTTCATGGGTGCCACAAGTACAATTAAATGGACAGGCCCATCAGTTATCCTTGCATATTTAATTGCGGGTATCTTTTTATTTTTAATCATGAGAGCAATGGGGGAAATGATTTATTTAAACCCTACAACAGGATCATTTGCAACATTTGCAAGTGATTATATACATCCTGCAGCAGGTTATATGACAGCATGGAGTAATATATTCCAATGGATTGTAGTTGGTATGAGTGAGGTCATCGCAGTAGGAGAATATATGAAGTTTTGGTTCCCGGAATTGCCAACTTGGATTCCTGGTGTTATTGCTATTTTATTATTAATGGCAGCGAATTTATTCTCGGTAAAAGCGTTTGGAGAATTTGAATTTTGGTTTGCTTTAATTAAAGTTGTAACAATTATTTTAATGATTATTGCTGGTTTTGGTCTTATTTTCTTTGGTTTTGGAAATGGTGGCCATGCGGTAGGTATTTCTAATCTATGGACAAATGGCGGATTTATGCCAAATGGTATTGTTGGTTTCTTCTTTGCATTATCAATTGTAATTGGTTCATACCAAGGTGTGGAACTGATAGGTATTACGGCAGGTGAAACTAAAGATCCTCAGAAAAATATCGTTAAAGCAGTGAATGGTGTTATCTGGAGAATTTTAATTTTCTATTTAGGCGCTATTTTTGTTATTGTTTCAGTGTATCCTTGGAATCAATTAGGAGACATTGGAAGTCCGTTTGTTGCAACATTTGCTAAAATCGGTATTACATTTGCAGCTGGATTAATTAACTTTGTTGTATTAACTGCAGCAATGTCAGGATGTAACTCAGGTATTTTCAGTGCGAGTCGTATGATTTATACACTTGCTCATAAAGGTGAAATGCCAAAAATATTTACTAAAATCATGAGAAATGGTGTACCATTGTACACTGTTGTAGCAGTATCTCTTGGTATTTTAATTGGTGCTTTATTAAACGTAATTTTACCTTTATATATCGATGGAGCGAAGAGTATTTTCGTATACGTTTATAGTGCGTCTATTTTACCAGGTATGATTCCTTGGTTTATGATTTTATTCAGTCACTTACGTTTTAGAAAATTACATCCTGAAGAATTGGAAGGTCACCCATTCAAAATGCCTGGTGGCGCAGTAACTAACTATTTAACAATCTTATTCTTAATATTAGTATTGGTTGGTATGGTATTTAATGTTGAAACTAGAATATCAGTGCTAATTGGTGTCATCTTCTTAACGATTGTAACGATTTATTACTTTATTAGATATAATAAAAATAATGTAAAAGCAAAATAGTATGATTATAATGTGCGCTTATTTTATGACAAATTTGGCCCTAGCTTATTAAAGTTAAATAGCCAAAGAATGTTATGAGTAGGCGCATTTTTTTATAAATATAGCTTAAATCGAAGTTGTAGTGTGAAAAACTTATAAGTGGCAATATTATCGTTAGTTTTTACTGTGGGCTTTAAAATAAAAAATAGCATTATTAAAATAACAAACGCAATTGATATATGGAATGAATCCGTTAATCAACTGCGTTTGTTTTTAATATAAGAAATTGAATGGCCTTATCAAATCATTGGTCATATGCGTATGTTATACAAGATAAAAGACATGTAAGCTTTGAAAATGATGCATAAATTATTATATGACATGATTAAAGAATTTATATAAGACTGTTAATGTTTAAAGTTAATATTTGATAAATGTTTACGATAGTTATCTAAAGCCATTTTAGATTGTGTTATGAAATCTAATGATGCGTGATAATTTAATGCAACATAACGATAATATAAAATATCAATAGTGAACATTTGAGCAAATAATGAAGTTGTTGCTCCCATATGCATCTCATTTTCATCAGTTTTCCCATAAGTTAAAACAATATTTGATGCCTGTGCTACGGGATTATCCCTTGTACTAGTAATTGTAATTATAGGTATATGGTAGTCATCAATAACTTTAACCATTGATTGCATTTCACTTTGCGTACCATTGTTAGTAATAAGAATAACACTGTCGTTCGAATTGTGAGTTGCTAATAATGTAGCAAAAATATGTGTTTCTTGAACAAGTTGAATATTAAGACCTATTCTTGATAACTTTTGGTATAAGTCGGTAGCAACTACAAAAGATGCGCCAAAACCATATATAAAAATCGTCTCAGAACGTTTTAAACAATGACATATTTGATCAATAGTTTTATCATTTAATTCGTTATTTGCATGATTAAGTGCGCGTGTAGTACGTGTATGGAGTTTAGTTCTTAAAGATTCTGTGCTTTCGTTATTCATTAATTCAACATTGTAAATTGATGATGCTTTAGGAACATATTTAGATATATTTATTTTCAAGTCGTGAAAACCGCCATCAGTAATTTTCTTGCTGAATCGAATGACTGATGATGTACTAATATCTAATAAGCTTGCTAAGTCTTGAGACCTCATTTTAATCACCTTTTGAGGTGAATTTAGTATAAATTTAGCTATCTTTTTTTCATTTTTAGTCATATATGGATATTGACTATCTATTTCTGTTAGTACGTTTGACATATTAATCACTCCACTTTAACGCAATATATTTTATTAGCGTTGGCTATTGTTGTTTAACGCGATGGTATTTACAACTTGTAACGTAAGAGAATGAAAAATAAGCTGAATATGTTGTTTGTTTAATGATATTGAATTGTAAAACTGTAAATTTTTTTAAGATGTATAGATAAAAAATAGCATACTCCCATGTGCAAATAATATATCAATATATTGATATATTACCGTAAGTCATACTGTATATTCCCAATTTATACATTATGTACTCATCTATTTAAATCTTAGTAAATGTAGTTATATAAGACTAAATCTACCATCTTAATCATTATGATTATAACTCGATTAATGCATCTTTACAATTTGAAGAAACTTTTTAATTGTATAATTTATGTAATAAAGTGAATTTTAATAAATAACTTGTTTAAATGACATTTTATGAAAAATAGGTTAATGGGCAAATTTAATTGCAAATAATGCGTTAGATAGTTCTGTATGATAAAAATTAAGATATTGAATTTTGTTACCATAGTCGACTTGTCGGAGGGGACGTTTATTAAGTAGTGTTATAATTTCATAATAGGAAACTTGATTTTCGTTTATTATATATGATGTTTCAAAGCCTTTGAACTTATTCAATTCATTAGTAACTATTTGGTTAAATTTATAAATATGCGTTTGAATGTTCCAATCTGTCATTAAAGTATTATATTTAATCGTATCAATGATTTGAATCAAATTAGTAATTTGTTGTCTCATATACTTAGTTTCGTTTATCATGTAGAAGTACCTCCAAAAATCAATTATTAAACAGGAAAGGATATAACAGTGGAAAATGAAAAAAAGAAATACACGTTTAAAGATATAGCATGGAGAGATTTGCTTATAATTCCAATTATAGGTGTTATATTTTATGCACTCACAATTGCAGCTTACATAGGACCAATTTTGTTTGGTTATTATGAAATCGATAGTAATCTGATATTTGTAGCGACTATCACACAAGCTTTAGCATATACGATTGGGATTGGCGCATTTTATTTATTTCATTTAAAAGTGATGCCATCAAGGCTTCGAGCTGGTTTTGCGTATATCAAAAAATATTGGCTTAGATTGTCAATAACGTATATTATTGCTCTCATCTTAATTTATACATATGAATATATGACACAGTTTCTACCTAAACATTTGCAATATAGTGAAACAGCCAATGAACTTGAGCTAAATAAAATGTTTGAAGTGCCTGCATTTTTACCTGTAGCATTCTTATTAATTGTGATTGTAGGTCCAATAGTTGAAGAAATCGTATTTAGACATATTTTAATTGGAGAATTAGGTAAGAAGTTTAATTTTATAGCTATGAGTATTGTTTCGGTGTTCTTATTTGCATTTATTCATGTGACTGATGCAAAGTCGCCGTTTGAGTTTGGTCCATATCTCATACTATCCATCATATTAGTTTTCACTTATTTAAAATCTGGAAGAAACCTAGGTTCAACAATTGCATTACATATAGCAAATAATTTTGTTTCTTTCGTTATATCAGTAATAAGTATTTATGCGTAGATAAAACCCCATCGACTCCATAGTTTAGGAATCGATGGGGTTTAAAAATTGATGATAGTTATCAATGGATATGTCTCTGGTTTGAATCGTCTTACCGAATGAATACGAAATATCTATAATATTTTCAATTTCGAGTTCGGCAGTTTTGTCTTGAGCAATGTCATAAATGACTGCATGCCAATGTCCATGTTTACACAAAAGGCCAATAAATATAACGTTTTCAGCTTTAATATTATCATCAACCCTATGATCTACTAACATCACATTTCGTTCTGTACAATAAATTAAAATGTCGGAAAACAGCATTGGGAGTGTCATATGTTGTGTGTCATCAAATTTAATATAAAAGTCCATGCGTTTAAGCAATTTTCTTAAGCGTGTTTGTGGAAGACTTAAACATTGTTTTATAATTGCGTTGATTTCGCTTTTATATGGTAATGTCGAGTACGACTGACTTTCATTAAGCACTAAAAATAAGGCCGATAATTGTGTTTCAGATAAGTTTAATGCAATTTTAGATTGTGCTTGTTGTATTTGGTAACCACCATTTTTCCCATAATGCGCATAAATTTTAACACCTTGATTTTCTAAATCATCAATATCTCTTAAAATTGTGCGTTTGGATACGTTGCAATATTTAGCTAATTCTAAAGCGGTCATTTTTTTATTTTGTTGAATTGCAGTAATTATTAAATTTTGCCTTTCAGCTTTATTCATGACAGCCACCTCCTAAAAGATGATATATTACACAAAGTATAACATAAGAGTGACAATGAGGACATTTTCAATATCTTTTAAAAAAAATCGTAAAAATTTTTTGGAAAACGCTTACATTTTAAAAAAGATTGTGCTATGATATTACTTGTAACAGGGGGAGCGATTAAACAAAGGGGTAGAGCTATATAACAGATAGCTTTTAATCGTTCAAGTTACATCACAACATCTTCAATATTTATTACTTACTTTCCTTTCTATTTGTCGGCTAGCACGTGACTAGCCGATTTTTTTATGCATAAAATGAAGAAGTCTTCAGTTGTATTGTTGATTCTTTTAATATAGGGTAATAATAAAATGATAATGATATGAGAAGTGGTGGACGAAATGACAGATAAAACATTACAGCAAATAGATAAGTTAATATGTTCGTGGTTGAAACAAATAGACAATGTTATTCCGCAATTAATTATGGAAATGACTACAGAAACTAAGCGTCATCGATTTGATTTAGTTACAAATGTAGATAAACAGATTCAACAACAATTCCAACAATTTTTAGCAACACATTTTCCGGAACACCAACTATTAGCGGAAGAAAAAAGTAATGAAATGATTACGAATGAAATTAATCATTTATGGATTATGGATCCCATTGATGGAACTGCCAATTTAGTAAAACAGCAAGAAGATTATTGTATTATATTGGCGTATTTTTATGAAGGTAAACCAATGTTATCGTACGTATATGATTATCCGCATAAAAAGCTTTATAAAGCAATACGAGGAGAAGGTGCTTTTTGTAATGGAATTAAGATGGAAGAACCACCATCGTTAAAATTGGAAGACGCTATTATATCGTTTAATGCACAAGTGATGAATCTAGATACGGTGCAAGATTTATTTGACGCCTCATTTAGTTATCGTTTAGTTGGTGCTTGCGGATTAGATTCTATGCGAGTGGCAAAAGGTCAATTTGGGGCACATATTAATACAAATCCTAAACCTTGGGACATTGCTGCACAGTTTTTATTTGCAGAACTATTGAATCTAAAAATGACGACTTTAGATGGTAAGGCAATTGATCATTTAAAGGGTGCACCTTTTATTATAAGTAATAAAGCATGTCATGAAACGGTACTTAAAATTTTAAATGCAAATGGTGGTTATCAAAAATACAGATAGATATTCTCTAGAGATAAAAAATGATAAAAAATAGTTATACGTCTACAGAAGTATAGTAAAAAAATTATTTTACTATATAATAAATAGAGAAAACAGACAAAGTATGTAAGGAATAGTAAAGGAGTGGTGGGATTGAAACGTTCGTCTAAAAGTAAAATGAGCCTACCGAAAAAAATATTTTTATGGGTATTCGGTATTTTAGTAATCTTAGCGATTGTAGCTGTTGTGTATGTAGCTGCTAAAATTTTTATTACTGGTAATAAGATACACAATCCGTTAGATCGCAATCATTCAGAATTAAGAGATAAAAAAGTGAGTTTAAACGATGGTGATCCATTCACAATCGCTTTATTTGGTGTCGATTCAGATGCTGATCGTAAGAAAAAGGGTGGCGGAGAGCGTAGTGATAGTATTATGATTTTATCTATCAACCCTAAAACGAAGAAAACTGAAATAGTAAGTATACCGCGTGATACAAGAGCGGAAATTGTTGGCCGTGGTACTACTGAAAAAATTGCACATGCCTATGCATATGGTGGACCAAATATGGCTGTTAAATCACTTGAAAAATTAATGAATGTGCCAATTGATCATTATGCGACAATCGATATGGATGGTTTGCATAATATGATAGATAGCATCGGCGGTGTTGATGTAGTAAGTAATGATACATTCACTGTTGATGGTGTTCGTTTTACAAAAGGACAGCAGACACATGTAAATGGTGATCAAGCATTGAAGTTTATTAGAAGTCGTAAAGAAGAAGGTGCTGGTGGTGACTTTGGTCGACAACAACGTCAGCAAATTGTGCTTGAAGCGATGGCCAATAAGATTGCAAGCCCATCATCGATTACACATTTTAATAGTCTAATGAATGAAATTCAAAATAATGTTAAAACAGATTTAACATTAGGTGATTTGAATACGATTAGAAGCAATTATAAAGATGCTAATGACACGATTAATAAACATCAATTGAGTGGTCAAGGCGGCATTCAAAGTGACGGATTGTACTACTTCATTCCTAGTGAGCAGTCAAAAGCTGAAAGTACTAAGTTATTAAAAGATAATCTAGAGTAGTAAACTAAGGGAAAATAAGTTATCAAAATTGTACACAAATTAATTAGATAGAATGATCTGTAAATAGAATAACGAATAGAACTAATAGCCCGTAAATAGAAGGTGATAACACTTTGTATTTATGGGCTATTTTATTTAATGCCTGATTTGATTTTTATAAATTAATCCATTACAAATTTAATTTAAAGATAAATATTACCTTCTAAATGGTAGTAGATATTTATCAAACTTGGGTTATTAATTTTCAGAAAAAGGGTATTTATAAATAGTATAACGATTTTTAGGTGAGGTGATTATTAAGTATTGTCATTAATAAGGTTGTGAAAGATATGACTGAAAAGCGTGAAACAGATAATTGGAAAACTAATAATGATAATTATTTTCAATTAAACAAAAAGATGATTTAATTTCGCGCAAAATATTTCAAATAAAAATGATTGTAAAAAGGCAAAATACAAAATTTCACTTAACAACTAGTACATAAAGTAATACAATTAAATTAATTCTATCTGAAAGATGTGTGGGGCATCGTTATTTTAGGTGGATATGAGCAATTTATTAAAAGTCATTTACGGAAAATATATATAGACGGGGTGAGTAATATGCAAGAACATTTGGTGGTTACACTTGATGGAAAAGATTATCTTGTAGAACCAGGTACGAATTTACTTGAATTTATTAAATCACAAGATACTTTTGTACCTTCAATTTGTTATAACGAGTCGATGGGACCAATTCAAACATGTGATACATGTACTGTTGAGATTGACGGTAAAATTGAACGTTCATGTAGTACGGTGATTGATCGTCCAATGACTGTAAATACTGTGAACAATGATGTGAAAGATGCTCAAAAAGAAGCGCTTGATCGAATTTTAGAAAAGCATATGCTGTATTGTACAGTATGTGATTATAATAATGGTGATTGTGAAATTCATAATACGATGGATGCATGGGGGCTTCAGCATCAAACGTATGAATATAAAGAGAAGCCATATGAAAAGGATTATGGCCCATTTTATCGTTATGATCCAAATCAATGTATCTTATGTGGGCGTTGTGTAGAAGCATGTCAAGATATCGAAGTGAATGAAACTATTAGAATTGATTGGGATCGTGAACATCCACGTGTTATTTGGGATAATGATGTACCAATTAATGAATCGTCATGTGTATCTTGTGGTCAATGCGCAACTGTATGTCCATGTAATGCCATGATGGAAGTGAATATGGAAGGTAATGCGGGTTATATGACTGATACGGAACCTGGTTCATTAGCAGCAATGATTGATTTAACTAAAAAAGCAGAACCTGGTTATGGTCCACTATTTGCAATCTCAGATTCAGAAGCAGAAATGCGTAAAGAGCGTATTAAGAAAACTAAAACAGTGTGTACTTATTGTGGTGTGGGTTGTTCATTTGAAGTTTGGACTAAAGATAGAGAAATTTTAAAAGTACAACCATCACATGATTCTCCAGCAAATAAAATTGCGACTTGTGTTAAAGGTAAGTTTTCATGGGGACATATTAATTCAGATCAACGCTTAACTAAACCACTAGTAAGGAAAAATGGTGAGTTCCATGAAGTAGAATGGGATGAAGCTTTAAATGTCATTGCAGATAATTTTACATCTATTAAAGAAAAGTATGGCCCAGATGCACTATCATTCATTTCTTCTTCTAAAGCGACGAATGAAGAATCGTATTTAATGCAAAAATTAGCAAGACAAGTTATTGGCACAAATAACGTTGATAACTGTTCAAGATATTGCCAAGCACCTGCAACAAAAGGCTTATTTAGAACGGTTGGACACGGCGGTGACTCAGGTAGTATTGAAGATTTAGAAAAAGCGGCAATGTCTGTATTGATAGGTACCAATACAGCCGAAGCTCATCCAGTTATCGCATCACGCATGAAACGTGCTCAAAAATTATTTGGACAAAAAATACATGTATTTGATATTAGAAAACATGAAATGGCAGAACGTGCGGATCGTTTTTATCAACCTAAACCAGGTACGGATTTAGCGTGGTTAAGTGCAGTGACTAAGTATATTATTGATCATGATTTACACGATAAAGCATTTATTGATGAGTGGGTAGATGATTTTGATGAATATTACAAATCATTAGAAACATTTACAATGGCTTTTGCTGAAGAAGCAACAGGTATTCCTGAATCAGAATTGATTAAATTTGCTGAAGAATGTGCTAAAGCTGAATCTGTTGTAATTTGTTGGGCAATGGGTATTACACAACAAGACATTGGTAGTGACTCAAGTACAGCGATTTCAAACTTATTATTAGTAACAGGTAATTATCGTCGTCCTGGTACTGGTGCGTATCCATTACGTGGACATAATAATGTTCAAGGATGTAGTGATATGGGAAGTATGCCTGATAAGATTACTGGTTATCAAAGTATTGAAGCGGATGATATTCGCGCTAAATTTGAAAAAGAATATGGCGTTAAATTGAATCCAAAAGCTGGTAAAGATAATCATGAAATGGTAGAAGGTATACATGACGGAGAAGTACACTCATTGTACTTATATGGTGAAGATACGGGTATTGTGGATTCAAATATTAATTTTGTACAAGCTGCGTTTGAAAAATTAGATTTCATGGTAGTCCAAGATGAATTTTTAACATTCACAGCAACATACGCAGATGTTGTATTGCCAGCAAGTCCTTCACTTGAAAAAGACGGTACTTTTACAAATACCGAACGTCGTATTCAACGTTTATACCAAGCATTAGAACCTCTTGGTGATTCAAAACCTGACTGGAAAATTTTCCAAGCAATTGCTAATAGATTAGGATTTGATTGGAATTACAAGCATCCTAGTGAAATTATGGATGAAGTAGCACGCTTAACACCTCTATATGCTGGGGTAAGTTATGATCGTTTAGAAGGATTCAATAGTTTACAATGGCCAGTACAACCTGATGGTACTGATGAGCCTATTCTATACTTAGAAGGATTCAATTTTGATAATGGTAAAGCAAAATTATTCCCATTATCATTTGATAATTACTTTAAGCAAGATGAAATTTATGATATTCATGTAAACAATGGTCGATTGTTAGAGCACTTCCATGAAGGTAATATGACTTATCAAACACCAATGATTAAATACAAAGTGCCACGTGCATTTGTTGAAATTTCTCCAGAGCTTGCTGAAGATAGAGGCATTCATGAAGGTGCAGAAGTTAAGCTGATTTCTGAAACAGGAGAAGCGGTATTACAAGTTCACGTGACAGATCGTGTTAAAGGTAAAGAAATCTATATTCCATTAAATAATGATGCGATGGAAAATGGAGATCTAGGTGCAATTAACTTATTAACTAATAGTGATGTTGATCAATACACGGATACACCATCTTATAAACGTACTAGCTGTCGTTTGGAGGTAATTACGAAACGTGGTAAGTCACCGTTGAACCCTAATAATTTCCGTGTCAATAAAAAACGTCATCCGCAGTACAGTGTTCAAGTACAGAAAAAATGGGAACGTTCAGATTATGTTTTCCCGGGAAATCAGGTGGATAAATAATGGCTGAGAGAATATCTTCTAAAATTAGACGCTTAGAAAAATCAGAAGAACAAATTAAGTTAGAAAGTTTAAATGAAGTTACAGAGGCAATTGCAGCGAATAAAGATAGTATATTAAAAGCAATCAAGCTTATTAAAACATTAGATGATGCAAAACTATTAGATGCTTTAAATGGTGCAATTCGAGGACGTCAAGTCATCATAAATAAATTTGCAGTTGAACTTAATAAAGATATTTATACAGGGCTATTATCTAATATGGCTTCAATGGTATTTTTATTAGGTGAACTCAATGTATCAGATTTAAGCGACTTCCTAAATAAAGTTAATAAAGGATTACACGTTGCCAATCAAGCGAGTCCAAATGCTAAGACAACTATAAGAAGTCTATTGGGCGTATTGAAAGATGACGACATGAACCGTAGTTTAACATACATGCTTAATATGCTAAAAGGTATGTCTCGAGAAGAATAACATTACAATGAAAAAGTGTTTCTACATGCAAGCAGTGTAGGAGCACTTTTTTTAATTTTTGTAAAAATTAAAAAGGGTGTTTTTGATGGAATAAATGAATAATATTGAAAAACAAAAAAATCACGTGCTATTGTGAATCAATCATCGACAGGCCTATGAAACATCATGTATTATTATGATTATGTAAGTTATTTAAATAAAAAGGGTGAGTGCATATTAATTCGAGAATGTTAAAAACGTCAGCTGTAATTTCTAATACATTATTAGTCATAGGTTTAGTCTGTCTATTTATGATGAAATTAGTGTTAGCTATTACTTTTTTTGCTGTTTCATTATCAATTAGTCTAGTTGTCTTTAATATGATGTTCAGAGATAGAACAACGATGAAAGTAATCGTTAACGCTTCTTTTTTAATCGTAATATTAGCGATTGTAGTGGCATATTTTTTATTGTCTAAGTAAGAAAAATGAGGTTTTGTCTATATGAAGAAGAATTTCAAGTTACGCATTTCAACGCTACTATTGATAGTTATTTTAGTTGTTTTTGCTGTATTACTCATCGTGAATGAAACTAAATTGTTTAAAAATGATGTGAATTACTCTTTTGATGAGGCTGTTTCAATGCAACAAGGGAAAGGTATTGTACAGACAAAAGAAGAGGATGGTAAATTTGTTGAAGCAAATAATAATGAAATTGCTAAAGCAATGACTATTTCACATAAAGACAATGATATGAAGTATATGGATATCACAGAAAAAGTGCCAATGTCGGAATCTGAAGTTAACCAATTGCTAAAAGGTAAGGGGATTTTAGAAAATCGAGGGAAAGTTTTTCTAGAAGCTCAAGAAAAATATGAGGTTAATGTCATTTATCTTGTTAGCCATGCATTAGTAGAAACAGGTAACGGCAAATCAGAATTAGCAAAAGGCATTAAAGATGGGAAAAAACGCTATTACAACTTTTTTGGTATAGGAGCATTCGATAGTAGTGCTGTTCGTAGTGGGAAAAGTTATGCTGAAAAGGAACAATGGACATCACCAGATAAGGCGATTATTGGTGGTGCAAAGTTCATTCGTAATGAATATTTTGAAAACAATCAACTGAATTTATATCAAATGCGATGGAATCCAGAAAATCCTGCGCAACATCAATATGCGAGTGACATTCGATGGGCAGATAAAATTGCCAAATTAATGGATAAATCCTATAAGCAGTTTGGTATAAAGAAAGATGATATTAGACAAACATATTATAAATAAGACATCGGTGCTTAAAGGAGCTGGAACAATTTATTGTTTCGAGCTCCTTTAGCGCATTCTGAGTGTGTTAGTTAAATGGATTTTAACCTAACAAAAAACGCTATATAGCATCAAATATGCTATATCCCACATCATTGTTACAAATGTACATGATGTAAATGAATATTGCTGTCTAAATGTGCATGTAATGTACAATGGTGCAGATAATACACTTAAGTCCTTAAAAATGAAACGTTAGTTCCAAGAGTCATTTTTAAACAATAGTGCATGTGATAAAATAGAAAAGAATGAAAAATATAGAGGTGACAATATGAAGATAGCAATTATAGGTGCAGGCATCGGTGGATTAACAGCTGCTGCATTATTACAAGAACAAGGTCATACTATTAAAGTCTTTGAAAAAAATGAGTCAGTTAAAGAAATTGGCGCTGGGATTGGTATCGGAGATAATGTGCTTAAAAAACTAGGTAATCATGACTTAGCTAAAGGTATTAAAAATGCTGGGCAAATCTTATCTACAATGACAGTGTTAGATGACAAAGATCGCCTGTTAACTACTGTTAAATTAAAAAGTAATACATTGAATGTGACGTTACCACGCCAAACATTAATTGACATTATTAAATCTTATGTAAAAGATGATGTAATATTTACAAATCATGAAGTCACGCATATAGATAATG
Source organism: Staphylococcus sp. FSL W8-0056 (assembly GCF_037963075.1). Lineage (NCBI taxonomy): Bacteria > Bacillati > Bacillota > Bacilli > Caryophanales > Staphylococcaceae > Staphylococcus > Staphylococcus sp. FSL W8-0056. Next base: position 2,037,653 of record NZ_CP150142.1, on the reverse strand, counting down.
AGACAGATAAAGTTACCATACATTTCGCGGAACAAGAGAGTGAAGCATTTGATTTATGTATTGGTGCTGATGGAATTCATTCTAAAGTGAGACAATCTGTAAATGCTGACAGTAAAGTATTATATCAAGGGTATACATGCTTTAGAGGTTTAATTGATGATATTGATTTAAAGCATCCGGATTGTGCAAAAGAATACTGGGGAAGAAAAGGAAGAGTAGGTATTGTTCCGTTATTAAATAATCAAGCATATTGGTTCATTACAATTAACTCGAAGGAAAACAATCATAAATATAGTTCGTTTGGTAAACCTCATTTGCAAGCATACTTTAATCACTATCCAAATGAAGTTAGAGAGATCTTGGACAAACAAAGTGAAACAGGTATCTTATTGCATAATATTTATGATTTGAAACCACTCAAATCTTTTGTTTATGGTCGTACTATTTTACTAGGAGATGCAGCACATGCGACAACGCCTAATATGGGGCAAGGTGCTGGACAAGCAATGGAAGATGCTATCGTATTAGTAAATTGTTTTAACGCATACGACTTTGAAAAAGCATTACAGCGTTATGATAAAATACGTGTCAAACATACTGCAAAAGTAATTAAGCGTTCTAGAAAAATCGGTAAAATTGCCCAATATCGTAGTCGTTTATTTGTTGCAGTTAGAAATCGTATTATGAAAATGATGCCAAATGCATTAGCAGCTGGACAAACTAAATTCTTATATAAATCGAAAGAGAAATAATACAACAATATGAAAACCCCCGTATGTTGAAACGAGAGCTCAACATATGGGGGTTCTTGTTTTTATAATGTTATTATAATAAATTCAATTATTAGTTAACGACAAATTGTGGTTTCTCACCTTGAACGGCACTAATTGCAGCATTAGCAACAATTTTAGACATCATGTCACGTGCTTCAAATGTAGCATTACCAATATGCGGTGTTAATACTACATTATTAAGTGATTTTAAGTCATCGGTAATATCTGGTTCAAATTCATATACATCAAGTGCAGCACCTTCAATTTCATTATCTTTCAATGCTTGCACTAGTGCTTGTTCGTGCACGATTGGACCACGAGAGGCATTGATTAAATACGCCGTAGATTTCATCATTTTAAATTGTTCTGTATCAATTAAATGATGCATTTTAGGATTATAAGCAGCGTTGATAGTGATAAAATCTGCATTCTTTAATAGTGTATCTAAATCTACATATTTTGCACCGATTTCTCGTTCTTTTTCTTCTTTGCGATTAGGTCCAGTGTATAGCACATCCATGTCAAATGCTCTTGCACGACGAGCTACTGCACTACCAATTTCACCTAAACCGATAATGCCGATTGTTTTCCCAGATACTTCTCTACCTCTGAAAAATAAAGGTGCCCATCCGTCAAATCCAGTTGTACGTGATAATTGGTCCCCTTCAACAATACGACGAGCTACTGCAAGTACTAATCCAATTGTTAAATCAGCAGTCGCGTTTGTTGATGCTTTAGGTGTGTTTGTAACATCTATACTTTTTTCTCGGGCATACTCGATATCAATATTATTAAAACCAGCGCCATAGTTGGCAATGATTTTTAAGTCTTTACCAGCATCGATAACATCTTTATCAACGTTTGTAGATAATAAACTAATTAAGGCAGTCGCGTTTTTAACACCTTTAATTAAAGTGTCTTTATCGACTAATCCTTTACCTTCATACATTTCAACTTCAAAATGTTCTTGTAAAAGTTTTAACCCTACTTCTGGTATTGCACCAGCAACATAAACTTTTTCCATAAAAGATCACTCCTTTTATCTTAGTATAGTAGAAGATTAGACAGTATACAACTATGTCATGATGTCTTGTGTATCAATGATGTAAGCGCGTACTTTTGATGGAGGTGATATAACTTAGGCACTGTAGAACTATGAATTTTGTAATGTGGAAAAACTGGATCAATTAAATTAGATAACGTAGTTTTAAAGTTAATAGTATTAGAAAAAATTAATATTATAAATATGGGGGAAATATAAATAAGTAGGTGGCAACGAAAAATAGCAAAAAAAGAGCTTCTCCTATAAAGGAAAGCTCAAAGTTTTTTGATGACATATGTACTAGAATTAAGTTTCAAGACAATATGTATCATCGTGTTTATATTAAATATGGATGTAGTTGTAGTTACCTGCTTCACTTGCAGAAATAGTTCTAGAACTTACTGAGAAAGGTCCGCCACTATAATTCATTTCTGAAATTGTAACTGAACCATCACTGTTTACACTTTCTACATATGCAACGTGACCAAATGGTCCTTCAGAAGATTGTAGGATAGCGCCTTTAGAAGGTGTATGATTTACTGTGAATCCAGCACCTTGTGCAGCAGCAGCCCAATTATTAGCATTTCCCCAAGTAGAACCGATTTCTCCGCCTACTTTATCATATACATACCAAGTACATTGTCCTGCAGTGTATAAGTTACCAGAATGTGAAATTGATGATGTAGTTGTCGTAGTTGTTGTAGTCGTTGTAGTTTGAGTCGTGTTGTAGTTATAGTTGTTGTAATTTGTATAATTTTCAGCAGCATCTGCATGATGTGCTTGACCTACTAATGCTGTACCGATTCCTGCTGTTAACGTAGTTGCTGTTACTAATTTTTTCATGAATAAAGTCCTCCAAAGTTCTATATCTTTTTTTATAAATAAAACGTAGCGACTGTTTTATTCTCACATCTCGAATTGATGACAATAGTTACTTTAACAAAATTAATGCTTCTTGTGGGGAATGTTATTGATTTGTAAAAGAATAAAAAAACTTTGACTAATTTTGTAATAAAAATTAGTCAAAGTTACAATGAGATTAACAGATAATTAATAGGAAATATTTATTTGTAATATGTTTAAATAAATCGAATTGTTAAAGGTATTACATATTCTTGGCCATTATAATATTTGACACACGCAATAATTGTGAATACAAAAGATAATATTGAGAAAGCGAATATGGATAAAATACCGATAAATGTAATGATGAAACCTATAATGATAATGAAACTAATATCGGTAGCAATTAGGAAAACGCCTATTAAAGTGATAACGACTAAAACGATAGACCAAATAATATAAGAAATCGTATAGTTAAGATAATTTTTTCCAGCACGATCAACTAGTTTCGATTCATCTTTTTTCAATAACCATATTATCAGTGGACCAATAATAGATGTGAATAAACTTAATAAATAGATAAGCATCGCCATAATGTTCTCATCATTGGATTTGCGATTCGGTTGATGATTTGTTACGTCGTTCATTTCAGTTGTCATATTAGACACTCCTTTGAAAATTGTAATATTATCTTTAACTATAACAAAATATAATCAAAAATAAACATGTTTATTAAACAATTATTAAAAATAAAAATAATTGGTGGACGTCGGCGTTTAAATAGGTTAATTTAAGGTTATATATACTTAACATTTATAATGATGCGTAATTAATTCGCATCATTTTTATATTGTCTTACGTATAATTTGTTTTTAATTTTAACCAAAGATAGAAAGAGGGTTGTTTATGAAAATAGCAATTGTAGGATCAGGAAATGGCGCAGTTACGGCAGCAGTAGATATGGTGAGCAAAGGCCACGATGTTAAATTATATTGTCGTAATCAATCTATAAGTAAGTTTCAAAACGCAATCGAAAAGGGCGGATTTGATTTTAATAATGAAGGTGATGAACGTTTCGTAAAATTCACTGATATTAGTGATGATATGGAATATGTTTTAAAAGATGCTGAAATTGTTCAAGTGATTATTCCATCTTCATACATAGAGTATTATGCTGATGTAATGGCAGAGCATGTAACTGATAATCAGTTGATATTCTTCAACATGGCTGCAGCAATGGGGTCAATTCGTTTTATGAATGTTTTAGAAGATAGACATATTGAAACAAAACCACAACTAGCGGAAGCTAATACGTTGACGTATGGTACGCGTGTCGATTTTGAAAATGCAGCAGTTGATTTATCTCTAAATGTACGTCGTATCTTCTTTTCAACATATGATAGAAGCTGTCTAAATGATTGTTATGACAAAGTTTCAAGTATTTATGATCATTTAGTAAAAGAGGAAAGCTTAATTAAAACAAATCTTGAAAATGGTAATCCTGAAGTGCATCCAGGACCAACATTATTGAATGTCGGTCGCATTGATTATGCTGGCGAGTTCGCTTTATATAAAGAAGGAATTACTAAACATACAGTTAGATTACTTCATGCAATCGAATTAGAACGTTTAAATTTAGGCCGTAGATTAGGTTTTGAATTATCAACAGCTAAAGAATCACGTATTGAACGTGGTTATTTAGAACGTGATAAAGAAGATGAACCATTAAATCGTTTGTTTAATACAAGCCCAGTATTTTCACAAATTCCAGGACCAAATCATGTAGAAAGCAGATATTTAACTGAAGATATTGCATATGGTTTAGTACTATGGTCAAGCTTAGGTCGTGTTATTGATGTACCGACACCAAATATAGATGCAGTAATTGTAATTGCATCAACCATTTTAGAGAGAGACTTCTTTGAGGAAGGCTTAACAGTTGAAGAAATTGGTTTAGATAAGCTTGATTTAGAAAAATATTTAAAATAAATGATGGCTTGAAGATAGAAAAGGATATAGCATTATGCAAAAGCAATAAATTGAAGAAAAGAGGTTTCTCATCAATAAGCGAAGGGGACGATAGATGATGAAAAGAAAACCAACCTTTTTAGAATCAATTTCGACAATGATTGTAATGGTTATTGTTGTTGTAACAGGCTTTGTGTTTTTTGATATTCCAATTCAAGTATTATTAATTATTGCCTCAGCATATGCCACATGGATTGCAAAACGTGTAGGCTTAACATGGCAAGATTTAGAAAAAGGCATTGCAGAACGTTTAAATACTGCAATGCCTGCAATTTTAATTATACTAGCGGTAGGAATTATAGTAGGCAGTTGGATATTTTCTGGCACAGTGCCAGCCTTGATTTATTATGGCTTAGATTTATTGAATCCAAGCTATTTTTTAATATCAGCCTTTTTTATAAGTGCTGTTACATCTGTAGCAACTGGTACAGCATGGGGCTCTGCATCAACTGCAGGGATTGCACTTATTTCTATTGGTAATCAATTGGGGATTCCTCCAGGGATGGCAGCGGGTGCTATTATAGCAGGGGCTGTGTTTGGCGATAAAATGTCACCATTATCAGATACAACTAATTTAGCGGCACTTGTTACTAAAGTTAATATATTTAAACATATACATTCGATGATGTGGACGACGATACCTGCATCAATCATAGGTTTATTAGTATGGTTTATTGCTGGATTTCAATTTAAAGGGCATTCAAATGATAAACAGATTCAAACTTTGTTATCAGAGCTTGCACAGATTTATCAAATTAACATATGGGTCTGGGTTCCCTTAATTGTGATCATTGTTTGTTTGCTATTTAAAATGGCTACAGTGCCAGCTATGGTAATATCAAGCTTTTCTGCCATTATAGTGGGGACTTTTAATCATCATTTCAAAATGACAGATGGTTTCAAAGCAACATTTAGTGGTTTTAACGACTCAATGATACATCAGTCTCATATTTCATCCAGTGTGAAAAGCTTGTTAGAACAGGGTGGTATGATGAGTATGACCCAAATATTAGTAACGATATTTTGCGGATATGCATTTGCAGGTATTGTAGAAAAAGCAGGATGTTTAGAAGTCTTATTAACTACTATTTCTAAAGGCATCCATTCTGTAGGAAGTTTAATATGTATTACTGTTATTTGTTGTATTGCGCTTGTATTCGCTGCAGGTGTTGCTTCGATTGTAATTATTATGGTCGGTGTGTTAATGAAAGATTTGTTCGAAAAATACCAAGTCTCTCGTTCCGTTTTATCAAGAACACTTGAAGACTCAAGTACGATGGTCTTACCTTTAATACCATGGGGAACATCAGGTATTTACTATACGAATCAACTTCATGTCTCTGTTGGAGAATTTTTCATGTGGACAGTACCATGTTATTTATGCGCAATTATAGCAATTATCTATGGTTTTACAGGGATAGGTATTAAAAAGTCATCGAATTCACGTTTAACTTAATGTGAGCGTGGAATATATATAATATGTTGAAACACTTTAATCATTTATAATTGTAGCGGTTATAATTTGAAAAGGTTTTAACTTAGAATAAATATCCTCTATACATATACTGAATATGTTTTGTAGCGGAACATGTTGATATATGTAATGTAAGTTTTATGTCATGATTTGTAATGACTAAATTAATTGAGAATTTGAAGGCAAGTATATTTGTAAGTACTTTAACTAAAAATTTATCAATGTATAGCCGATTTGACATGCCTAAATTTGGGTGTGTCAATGGCTGTATGTTGTTTATTCTTTATTACAGAGTGAATCGGATTGGTGAAAATCGAAATTTTGAGATTTTTACCAATTCGATTTTTTTCATAGAAATTAAAAAAGCCAACAAGGCTTTTGAAACCTTGTTGGCGTAAAACATAGCCATCACTAATTAGTGAATGAAGTTATAACCAGCAGCTTGGCTAGCTGAGATTGTACGTGAAGTTACAACACCTGGGCCATAACCATAGTTCATTTCTGAAACTCTTACTGAACCATTGCTGTTAACACTTTCAACGTATGCAACGTGACCGTATGCACCTTGAGTTGTTTGCATAATTGCACCAGCTTTTGGTGTATTGTTCACTGTGTAACCAGCTCTTGCAGCTGCGTTAGCCCAGTTACTTGCATTGCCCCAAGTTGAACCGATTTTACCACCTACACGATCAAATACGTAGTATGTACATTGACCAGAAGTGTATAAGTTACGTCCTGAAGTATAACCACTTGAGATTGAACGGCCATTTGATGATGGAGCCATAGTTGTAGTTACTTGAACATTGTTGCTTGAAGTGCTGTAGCTTGCACCTAAACCACCAGTACGGTAGCTGTTTGTGTTGTAACTATTATAGTTATTGTAGTTATATGATTGATTATTATTTGAGTAGTTGTTGTAACGGCTGTAATTATTGTAGCTATAACCATTGTTGTAATTATTGTAGCTATAACCATTGTTGTAATTGTTGTAGTTATTGTAGCCATTGTAGTAGTAATAGCTGTAGTAGCCATTATCTTGGTTTAATTGACTTGGATGCCAGTTACCTTTCCATGTGTAATGGTAGTTACCTTGTGCATCAATAGTGTAAGTATAGCTATATGATGTTGGGTCGTTTGGATTATAACCGTAGTTATCTTGCTCAGAAGCATGAGCTTGATTTCCTGATGCAATTGCGATTGTAGCGAATCCTGCAGTTGCGATAGTAGCTGTAGCGATTTTCTTCATTTTAAAAATATCCTCCTAAAAATTTTAAATCTAAAATATTTTCGTAATGTCCGTGTGACAAAATTAATGTTATAAGTTATCTCTCGTAATTAAACGACAAGAAAGACTATAACAGAAATTAGCGTCCTTGTGTGCTTTGTTAACGTTTTGTAATTTTTTGCTAATATCTTGACACAATAGAATTTTAAAAGTATAGAAATTTGCATTTTGCAAAACTTATAACTACGGCATTCTTTGTGAAAACTGAATGTTTCGAAAATAAGTCTGTTACAAATTTGTAATATTACTGAAAATTCTAAATGTATATTTTGTGCATAATATAGGACTTTTAATCAGAAAATGCATAAAAATTCGACACGAACGATCAAGTTTCTATGATTATGAAAGCTTTGGTATTTGGATGAAAATGTATATTTAATGGATAAAATATCCTAATTTAGCATAAAAAAATGTTTTAATAAAAGTATTATTTGATATAATCGACTTATGTTTTGTTACTGCTAAAAAACATGTGGCGATATAATTGGTAGTGAATATTAGATGTTGACAATTGATTTGAGAAAGACAAACAGGAGTAAATCAATATATTTGTATATGTGAGGATGTAAGATGACAGATAATTATTCACTACATATTTATAAAAGTATGAAAATGAGTAGTGTGAAGGAAGCGAACTTAAAAATTATATATTGGCTACAAGGTACAGGTGTAGTTTCAATCAATCTACAACAATATGATGTAAAAAGAAATGATGTCACCGTTATTATGTTGAATGATTTGTATCAAATTGATGGTCATGATGATAGTGTATGTTGTGTTGTTGAAGTAAGTGCAAAGACATTTTTGAAGTTTATGAATGCAAACTATATGATGCGTGGCAAGATATTAACAAATGAGGTTGCTAGCACTTTTAGAATCTTGATTAAGTATTTAATCTACAGCAAAATTAAACAACAGTCTTATAATGCTAATGATAAGATTATTAATTACATGTGTGTTGAATTAATGTCATTAAATACATACGATGGTAGTCGTCATTTAGTAGCCGAAGAAGTGCACGATTATTTAACAAACAACCACCATAAAAAGATAAATAGGAAAGATGTCATTAATCAAGTTAGTATTACAAACAAAGCTTTAAGTGACATGTTTAAAGCGACACCTTATAGTAATTTTATTCAATATTTAAATCATATTAGACTGGAGCATTGCTTAATTGATATTTTAACTTCTAAGAAGCCTATTGAAGAAATCGCAAGTAGTCATGGTTTTAATCATTAATCTCGTTTTATACACCTCTTTAAAGAAACGTATGGTAACACTCCTAAATTAATTAGAAAAAGATATAGTCCAACATCTCATTCAATTAACCATTCCCAATTAGTTGAAATTGATAAAAATATAATTGAATTATTTGATAATACTAATCAAAGTTCTTCAAGTATGCGCGAGATTGATATACCTTTTGAACCTACAAAAAGGAGTCAAATGTATCAACCTAAAAACATTTATATTAAAGGAAGTAATTTTTATTGGATGGATTATTATACTATTAAACAAATCATTCAAAGATTAGGTGTTAATCTTGAAAACTTGCATATAATTGTTACAATCGACACAAGCAATGAGCTATCGATTGAACAAATCACTTTATTACTTCAAAAGATAGTGAATTACAATGTAAATGTAGTATTTCGTATTAAACATGAATATAAGGAATTGTTAACGAGTACTGAAAGAGGCAAGATAGAAAAGCTAGTAGCCACAATTTTTAATATGACATTTGAGAGTAATAGATGTAAGATTGCATTTTTAATTAACGACTTAAATACTACTGCAATTCAAAAACTGAAACGCTTAATAGATAATTATATAGGAGTATTTGAATTAATATATCATCTGGAACCAAAAGAGTTGAATACGCACTATGATAAAGAAATTGATCATCTAATAGACTATTTTATCTTACCGCTAAGACAAATAGAACAGGTGTCTATTGCATGTTCTAAAATTATATGTGATGTAGATTTGATTAATGAGAATAATGACTTAAAAGAAAAAATCACAATGTCTGATTTTAATAAGGTTACTGAACTTTTGACAAATTATACAAAATTTCGAGGACTTATTATGCACATGTCAATTATAAGTGAAGCTAGCAAAGAAATAAATTTGACTAGATTATCAATATTCATTTTTATCATAAATATACTTAATCAATTACGAGGGATTGTTATTTATCAAAATGACACGATGATTGTAACGAAGTTCAAACATGAAGTACAATGTGTCATTTGTTTGCCAGCCGCATTGTTAAATGAGAATTCAGACGCTATACGTTTATCGTGTAAGGGTCTTCAACAATTTAGCCATGCTAAAACTAAACAAATTGTTTTAAGTATAGATAAAGATAATCATACTTCCGAAAATGGTGTACTTGTGAATGATATTATGCAACAACACAGTTATTGGAAAGCTAATTTTATAGAAAGAAATATTTATGATCATTCATTAATGGTCTCAAGCAATAGTATTGTTCATTTGAAATATCATCTTGAGATATAGGCATGGTTTAAGAGAGGTTTTAAAGATGTCTAAATTTAAAGTTAAGCGTTTAACTGCACACATACTAATGTTGAAAGTCATTAATGATATGTTGAAATATTCATTTCATCTCACTTTGACTCAAGTGAAACTATTAAATCTATTAGTTAAATATGATAATTCTGATTCCAATAGCGCTTCAATAGATAGGTTATTAAAAATGAAAGAAATCCAATCTAAGATGGCACTTCTTCAAATGTTAAGTTATTTAAACAATCATCAATGGCTATTGAAAGGAAGAGATCAAAGGGATCAACGTAAATTGACTATTTCGATTAATAAAATGCATATAGATAAAATAGAATATATGAATAATGAGCTTAGTGACTATATTGAACGTTACTTTGGTCAATATACATTTGATTTTAGTTGTGACTATGTATCGTATTTATTGTCGTCACAAGAATTATTTCGAAATCTAAAGTGTTATTTAAATATGTGTCAATTAACATTAGAAGAGTTATACGTTTTAGGAATATTAAATCTGCATAAAGGTCAATTGACGGTTAAAGAATTACAGGGTGAATTCCATCACCCGATATTTGCGGTTAGCCCGATTTTAAAGTGTTTAATTTTGAAGGGATTAGTTAAAAAAGAGAGATGTGAATTAGATGAAAGACGTGTTAATGTAACAATCAAGCGAGAAAAGTTTTCTAAAGTCACTATGCTTATTCAAGCATGTTATAATTATCTTGAAAAGGGAATACAAGTTAAGCTTAATAATAAATAGTTAATCACTTGTATTTCATATACCTATGAAGAATAGTTTATAGTTTTAAGTGGGAGGGATATTATGATTTTAGATAATGTGAATCCGAATGATTTATTTCCAACTGAAAAAAAGGGTCCGTCAGTGCTAGGAATAATTGAGTATCAAGTTCAAGGTGAGAATGAATTTGAAGGGGCATTTATAGCAACAAATGAAAGATTAATTATGAATGTAGATATGAATGGCCAATTTTATTATAGAAGTATTAGTTATAATGAAATAGAGAAGATAGATTATGATGGTCAAACTATAATGTTCAAATTTAATATTGGTAATGTCCCAATGCATGATATTAAAAGTGATAACGTTGAAATGTTTGTTGAATATGTAAAACAACATATGATAGTATAATGTCAATGTATGTAGGTTGATAAGAAGAGTTTGAATGATAACTCATTGCATTTAAAGATAAATGGCATGCGTTATGATTTAAAGCTCTTCTTTTTTTATATTTTATAAATTTTGTGAGCAAGCCATCCAATTAATATAAAAAATATCAAATCAAACACGTTGATATAGATTAAAATTTTAAAAGTTTACATATCAGTTAAGATACAAAATATTCAGACTAATAATTTTCAATTTGGCAAAATATCTTAAACATCAAATTATTATAAGAAATAAATGTATTTAACCATATTCTAGTAATAAAAATATTGAATTTTTATACTTATTTGTTTAGAATGAACTTTATAACATAGTTGGATAGAGTTTCGATTTAATAAATTACATGTGAACCTTGCTACAACAAGATGTGCATCAGAGGAGTGGTTTAATAATGAGTAAAATTAATGACATTAATGATTTAGTCAACGCAACATTTCAAGTTAAGAAGTTTTTCAGAGATACAAAAAAGAAGTTCAATTTGAACTATGAAGAAATTTATATTTTAAATCATATTTTAAGAAGTGAGTCTAACGAAATCTCATCTAAAGAGATTGCTAAGTGCTCAGAGTTCAAACCTTACTATTTAACTAAAGCTTTACAAAAGCTAAAAGATTTAAAATTGTTATCAAAGAAAAGAAGTTTACAAGACGAAAGAACAGTTATTGTTTATGTTACAGATACACAAAAAGCAAATATTCAAAAACTGATTTCAGAATTAGAAGAATACATTAAAAATTAAATCAAGGTTAATTGCGTTTAATAACATTGAACGATAACAATTTATTAAAACGAAGTTATTTATTCAGCATTGGGACATAAAATTAACTTAAAATTTAAATATTGAAGATGCTTTAATTAAAGTTAAAGACTAGCCATACCTTATTTCAGCTTATTAAGCTTGAAACAAGGTACACTAGTCTTTTTATTTTAATATTTTCTTAGAAAATCAAGTTTACGATCATAAATATTTTCTGCGATATAGCTTTGGATGGTTCCAAGTATTTTCTCTATAATTTGTGTGCGATAAGCAAAAATTCTAACTGCAAAGCCATGTGTAGGCAATTGAGAAATAGCAACACGACAATCGAATGTATTGCTATAAGAACTAATGGTTTCATAAACTGAATCGATTAGTTTTTGGTTAACATCTTCATGTATGAAGTAAGCAGAGCCATAATGAGAGTAATGTTCCATATAACCTATTTCATTGATCGATTGTTTATTAGGATTCAATAATAAATTATCATATGTGACTAACTCATCTTCAATATAAATTTCATTTATTAAATGCATATATTGATACTTGAAGGCTTCGCCAGTTTTTGAATAACCAGGAGTTAAAATATCAGTATAAAATAATGAACTAGAATTATTGAGATTGAACGTATTGTGTTGATAAAATTTAGCATTTTCATATGCGATGATTGGATCAGCGACATATTCTAAATATGCGTTATCTTTTAAATTAAAAGTTTGATACTGCTCAACATGATTGGAAGGTGTCTTGTATATTTTTGTTGCACCTTGAGATGTCAATGTCACTTTAGCGTTATCTTCGACATTCACATTCATACGGTAACGATCTCCATCTAAATAGCCACCACCTACATTTACTATATAAAATGTAGGAATGGTAGATTGATTTAGATAAACTGGACGTATCACTTTAAGTGCTTTTTCAAAGAAAATATCTCTTGATACTGATCGATTGCCATCGAAAAACACTGTTAAATCAAGTTGCCCAGTCCATTGTTGTTCATCCATTATGATAATCCTTTGAGTAAAGTGTCGCGTTCAATCCAATCGATAACTTCATCCAAACCTTCGTCGGTTTTTAAGTTAGTAAAAGTAAATGGACGTTTACCACGAAATACTTTAGTATCTTCAGCCATTTGTTCTAATGATGCACCTACATAGGGAGCTAAATCAGTTTTGTTAATTACAAAGAAATCTGACTTAATCATACCTTGACCACCTTTACGTGGAATCTTTTCACCTTGAGCAACATCGATAATATATATTGAAAAGTCAACAAGTTCTGGGCTAAATGTTGCTGCTAAGTTATCGCCACCAGATTCTATGAAAATTAGTTCTATATCGTCATGACGTTCTAATAATTCGTCTATTGCTGCAAAGTTCATAGATGCATCTTCACGAATCGCAGTATGAGGACATCCACCAGTTTCAACACCAATGATACGACTTTCAGGTAGAACTCCTGAATTTACTAATATCTTTTCGTCTTCTTTTGTATATATATCATTTGTAATAACGCCGATACTCATTTCTTTTGAAAGACGTTTTACAACTTTTTCAATTAATTGTGTTTTACCTGCACCTACAGGACCACCAATACCAATTTTAATCGGATTTGCCACAATTATAACCTCCTATGATATGAAAATTCTAACATTGACGTTCTCATGCGCCATTTGATTTAGTTCTAAACCAGGCGCTGTCATGCCAAAATCTGCTTCTTTTAATTCGAAAATCTGCTTTCTTGTTTCTTCTATATAAGGAATCATGTGAGTAACTATCTTTTGACCAGCAGTTTGTCCAAGTGGAATAGCACGAACAGCATTTTGAGTTAAACTTGAAACATTTTGATATAAATAGTAATCAATAATCGTTTCAATATCTACACCTAAATGATGGCCTAGCATAGTAAAACAAATAGCTGGATTTAACTTTGCTTTCTTATCTTGCATTTGTTGATGATACCAAGCAATCCATGGGCTATTATAAAGTTCTAAAGCCAATTTAACCATGCGAGTCCCCATTTGTTTTGCACCAACACGTGTTTCTTTAGGTAAGTTTTGAACAAACATCAGTTTATCTATGTGTAATACTTTTTGTGTATCATCATTTTCCAATGCATCATAAACTAAACGCATGGCTAAACCATCAGAATAGGTAAGTTGCTCTTGTAAAAACATTTTTAACCAAGCAATAAAAGTATGATCGTCATGAATTATATTTCGTTGAATATATGTTTCAAGACCAAATGAATGACTGAAAGCACCTGTTGGAAACTGTGAATCACAGAACTGAAATAATCTTAAGTGTGTATGATCAATCATGAGAATGCCCTATATGTCTGAAAGCCTTATTAACTTTACGGTCTTCTCGAACATATGGGATGCCTAAACTTTTTAATAAATCTTCAACTAAATAATCATATTGTACTAGCATTTCAGTCTCTGTAAATTGTGCTGGCAAATGACGATTTCCTAATTGATGGGCTATATCTCCCATTTCTTGCAATGTTCTTGGTTGAATCACTAAAAGATCTTCTGAATTAACATCCACAATAATCATATTATGGTCATCTGCGTATAAAATATCTCCATATTGTAAGTCAATAGGTTGTTTTAAACGAATGCCTATTTCAGTGCCATGGTCTGTAACGACTCTTTGAATACGTTTAACAAGATCTGAATTTTCAAGGTATACTTTTTCGACGTGCTTTTGTTTTTCTGAATTTGACAAATTGGCAATATTGCCTTGGATTTCTTCAACAATCATTCTATGTTCCTCCTAGAATAAGAAGTATCTTTGAGTTAATGGTAACTCAGTTGCTGCATTACTTGTAATTTTTTCTCCATCTACATATACTTCATATGTTTGTGGATCAACGTCTAATTTAGGTGTTGCACTGTTATTTTTCATATCTGCTTTAGATAATTGTCTAATATTTTTAACTGGACGCACCATGCGTTTTAAATTTAATGCACGATTGATACCATTTTCATAAGCAGTTTTAGACACGAATGTCATTGACGTACTTGTAAGGTTTCCGCCGTATTGACCATACATTTTACGGTACTTCATCGGTTCAGATGTAGGTATAGAACCATTTGCATCGCCATTTACGGCAGAGTTAATTAATCCGCCCTTTACAACTAATTCAGGTTTAACCCCAAAGAAAATTGGGTCCCATAAGACAATGTCAGCTAGTTTGCCCGGCTCGATAGATCCTACATATTCAGAAATACCATGTGTAATTGCTGGGTTAATTGTATATTTAGCGATATAACGTTTGATGCGATTATTATCATTATGTTCAAAATCACCATCTAAAGGACCACGTTGTTCTTTCATGCGATGTGCTACTTGCCATGTTCGTGTAATTACTTCACCTACACGGCCCATTGCTTGTGAATCGGAACTAATCATACTGAATACACCCATATCTTGCAGAACATCTTCTGCTGCAATCGTTTCTTTACGAATACGTGAATCTGCGAATGCGATATCTTCAGGAATAGCCGCATTTAAATGGTGAGTAATCATTACCATATCTAAATGTTCATCTACAGTATTATGTGTATAAGGCAAAGTTGGATTTGTAGATGAAGGTAAAATATTTGAAAATGCAGCGGATTTAATTAAATCAGGCGCATGACCGCCACCAGCACCTTCAGTATGGTACATATGAAGTACACGGTCTTTAACAGCAGCCATTGTGTCTTCCATAAATCCTGCTTCATTTAAAGTATCTGCATGTAATGCAATTTGAACATCAAATTCATCAGCAACATCTAATGCATGACTCAAAGCAGATGGTGTTGCACCCCAGTCTTCATGTACTTTTAATCCAATTGCTCCGGCATTGATTTGTTCAATGAGTGCAGTTGGATTTGTTGCTTGTCCTTTACCTGTAAAACCGACATTAATCGGTAAACCTTCGGCAGCTTCTAACATTCTATGAATATGCCATGGACCTGGAGTTACAGTTGTTGCTTTAGAACCTTCTGAAGCACCAGTACCACCACCAATATGAGTCGTAATACCACTTTCTAATGCGACCTCTGCTTGTTCAGGATTAATAAAATGAACATGAGTATCAATACCACCAGCAGTGACGATTTTACCTTCAGCGGCAATGATATCTGTTGTTGAACCTATAATAATGTCGACATTATCCATTATATCTGGGTTGCCGGCATTACCTATGGCGAAAATATAACCATTTTTAATGCCTATATCAGCTTTAACCATTTTATCGTAATCGATAATAACGGCATTAGAAATGACAAGGTCTGCAACGTTCACGTCATCACGTGTTACACGAGGATTTTGCGCCATACCGTCTCTAATAGATTTACCACCACCAAAAGTAGCTTCTTCACCATAAACCGCATAGTCTTTTTCTATTTGAGCAAATAGATTCGTATCACCTAAACGAATAGAATCTCCAACAGTTGGACCGTATAAGCTCGTATATTGATTTTGCGTCATTTTAAAGCTCATGATCTTTTTCCTCCTTTTTTATTCACGTTTTCAGCACCGTTATCTCCGAATACACCTGCATATGCATCATTTTCATCAGTTGGGCGATAGACACGTGACTCATCGATAGGACCATTGACCATACCACGAAAACCAAAAATTTTACGTTTGCCAGCATATTCAACTAATTGAACTTCTTTTTTATCCCCAGGTTCAAATCGAACAGCTGCTCCAGCTGGAATATCTAAATGTTTTCCATATGCCATTTCACGTTCGAAATCTAATGCTGCATTTGCTTCATAAAAATGAAAATGTGAGCCCACTTGAATTGGTCGATCTCCTGTATTTTCAACTTCGATAACTGTTTCAGGATGATGGTTATTAATTTCAACCTCTGTACTTTTTGTAATAATTTCTCCTGGTATCATTTGACTGCCTCCTTTAAACAATAGGGTGATGTACTGTGATTAACTTAGTACCATCGGGGAACGTAGCCTCGATTTCGATATCTGTAATCATGTGTTCGACACCATCCATGACATCTTCTTTGTTTAGAATTTGTCTACCATAACTCATTAACTCTGCAACGGTCTTACCATCGCGTGCACCTTCTAATAATTCATCGCTGATTAAAGCTAATGCCTCAGGATGATTTAGTTTCAAACCACGTGCTTTACGACGACGTGCAACTTCCGCCGCCACTACAATCATTAATTTGTCTTGCTCTCGTTGTGTAAAATGCAAATTAAAACCCCCAATTTCATATTAGATACAATTTACAAAATTTATATTAATCCTAATTGTTGTGATAAACAAGTAATATACAAAGTTCAATGTGTAATTAGAAAATTATATTTTTAGCATATCCGCTATTGAAGCAAACAATCTAATCGAAAACAAATAGCGGAATATATTTATGTAAAAACCAAAATAGTTTTTAATATAACTTTTCATAGAATAGTAGTATATTAATGAGTAATGATTCAAAGGAAAGGTGAAAGATTTGAAGATAATAGATGTGCTTTTGAAAAATATATCTCAGGTTGTGTTAATTAGTAATAAATGGACAGGATTATTTATCTTAATAGGATTATTTGTAGCCGATTGGACAATTGGATTAGCGGCTATTGTAGGTAGCATCATCGCCTATACTTTTGCGCGTTTTATAAATTATAGTGAGGCAGAGGTTAATGATGGGTTAGCCGGATTTAATCCAGTGTTAACTGCCATTGCGTTAACAATCTTTTTAGATAAGTCAGGATTAGATATTGTTATAACAATGATAGCAACTTTATTAACGTTACCAGTTGCTGCTGCAGTGAGAGAAGTTTTAAGACCATATAAAGTTCCGATGCTGACGATGCCTTTTGTCATTGTGACTTGGTTTACAATTTTACTTTCAGGACAGGTTAAATTTGTAGATACATCGTTAAAGTTAATGCCTCAAAACATTGAAACGGTTAATTTTAGCAACAATGATAGAATACATTTCATTCAGTCATTATTTGAAGGATTCAGTCAAGTATTTATCGAAGCGAGTGTAATTGGTGGCGTATGTATTTTAATCGGCATATTGATAGCATCAAGAAAAGCAGCACTCTTAGCTGTTATAGCTAGTTTGTTAAGCTTTATCATTGTAGCTCTATTAGGTGGTAATTATGATGATATTAATCAGGGATTATTCGGTTATAACTTTGTATTAATGGCAATCGCACTAGGATATACATTTAAAACAGCGATTAACCCTTATATTTCGACTTTTTTAGGTGTGTTATTAACAGTAGTGGTGCAACTAGGTACAACAACATTGCTTGAACCGTTTGGCTTACCTGCATTAACATTGCCATTTATTATCGTGACATGGATTTTATTATTTGCTGGTATTAAACATGACAAAGTAGATGCTTGATAGTTAAATCAAACCTAATATTGTTTGAATATCACCTTAAACCATACAGCGAATTGTATAGTTTAAGGTGTATTTTTATGGATAAAATTAAGTGCATACTTAATCGAATTATCAGTTTTCTTTTAATTGTTCACAGCACGTTCCTTTTTATTTTTAAAGTCGAGTGTTAAACTAGGAATAAATAATTTATATTGTGTGTTGTGTGGGGTGACTAATATGAATGATATGGATAATTCCTTTTTAATAACAACGGAAATTCAAAGAAAATGGATTGAAAAATTCAAAGTAATTAGAGATACATTTAAGGCTAAAGCTGAATATAATGATCAACATAGCCAATTTCCATATAAAAATATTGAATGGTTAATTAAAGAAGGTTATGGAAAATTAACGTTACCAAAAGCATATGGTGGTGAAGGTGCGACCATAGAAGACATGGTTATTTTGCAATCATTTTTAGGCGAACTTGATGGTGCCACAGCATTATCTATTGGTTGGCATGTGAGTGTCGTAGGACAAATTTATGAACAGAAATTATGGTCTCAAGATATGTTGGAGCAATTTGCTGTTGAAATTAATAATGGTGCATTAGTTAATAGAGCAGTTAGTGAAGCTGAAATGGGTAGTCCAACAAGAGGGGGAAGACCAAGTACACATGCTGTTAAAGCTGATGATGGGTATATTTTAAATGGTGTGAAGACATATACATCAATGAGTAAAGCACTAACACATATTATTGTTGCTGCTTATATAGAAGAATTAGAAAGTGTTGGTTTTTTCTTAGTAGACAGGAATTTGCCTGGTGTTGAAATTGCCGATAATTGGGACGTATTAGGTATGCGAGCGACAGAAAGTCATGATTTAATATTAAATGATGTAAAAGTACCATTAAAACATTTAGTGGAAACAGAGAAAAGTAAAGCGCCAAATGGTTGGATATTGCATATACCAAGCTGTTATTTAGGTATAGCACAAGCTGCTAGAAATTATGCTGTAGACTTTGCAATCCAACATAGCCCTAATAGTATTGAAGGAACGATTGCAACATTGCCAACTGTGCAACAAAATTTAGGGAAAATGGAAACGCTATTGTTATGTGCGAGACAATTTTTATGGAGTACAGCAAAAGGGTATCAACAATATAAAGATGACAGTCAGATAAGAAATCCAACAAGTGCGAGTAAAGTGATGGTAATGAATCAAGGGCTTGAAGTGATTGATTTAGCGATGAGAATAGTTGGTGCTAAAAGCTTAGAAATGAATCGACCATTACAACGTTACTATCGTGACATGCGTGCAGGATTACACAATCCACCTATGGAAGATGCAGCATATACAAATATTGCTAAGAGTATTACAGATACATTTTAAATTTAAAAAGGTAAATCGATCGTTGATTGGCATAAAGAGATGAAATTTGACGTTCGGATTTACCCTTTTTTGTGGGGATTTATAGGGATGTTAAGATATTTTGCTAAATTTTTTGCGAAAATAAAAAAATAAATAGCACTAGCTATTGTAAATGTATATGCAATCTTGTATAATTTTGGAATAATTGATAATCATTTTCAATAGGAGGAAATTATGAAAAAACTATTATTACCATTAATAATTATGTTATTAGTGTTAGCTGCGTGTGGGAACCAAGGTGAAAAAAATAACAAAGCTGAAACTAAATCTTATAAAATGGACGATGGCAAAACGGTAGATATTCCGAAAGACCCTAAACGCATTGCAGTAGTTGCGCCAACATATGCTGGTGGACTTAAAAAATTAGGTGCAAACATTGTAGCTGTAAATCAACAAGTCGATCAAAGCAAAGTATTAAAAGATAAATTTAAAGGTGTTACAAAAATTGGTGATGGCGATGTAGAAAAAGTTGCTAAAGAAAAGCCAGATTTAATTATTGTATACTCTACTGACAAAGATATTAAAAAATATCAAAAAGTAGCACCAACAGTAGTTGTTGATTATAATAAGCATAAATATTTAGAACAACAAGAAATGTTAGGGAAAATTGTTGGTAAAGAAGATAAAGTAAAAGCTTGGAAGAAAGATTGGGAAGAAACAACTGCTAAAGACGGTAAAGAAATTAAAAAAGCAATTGGACAAGATGCAACAGTGTCATTGTTTGATGAATTTGATAAAAAATTATACACTTACGGCGATAACTGGGGTCGTGGTGGAGAAGTATTATATCAAGCATTTGGTTTGAAAATGCAACCAGAACAACAAAAGTTAACTGCAAAAGCAGGTTGGGCTGAAGTGAAACAAGAAGAAATTGAAAAATATGCTGGTGATTACATTGTGAGTACAAGTGAAGGTAAACCTACACCAGGATATGAATCAACAAACATGTGGAAGAATTTGAAAGCTACTAAAGAAGGACATATTGTTAAAGTTGATGCTGGTACATACTGGTACAACGATCCTTATACATTAGATTTCATGCGTAAAGATTTAAAAGAAAAATTAATTAAAGCTGCAAAATAATTCAGCTATATAAGTTAGTGAAATGAGAGTCTGAAACATATCATCTTTTGATATTGTATTAGGCTCTTATTTTTATAGCTAGAAAGTTAGATATTTGTATTTTTTTAAATAATAAGTGCCGTTGTTATCGTTCAATTTAATTAATGATAGATTAGTATTATTATAGCTAAAGTAGTATACCTGAGAAAATAGCTCAATGTATCTCTTTATTGATAAGTTATATCATAATTATATTAGTGCATACTTTATGGAAGGGATATCAGGGAATGGCTATCAATAAAAGAAGAGGTTTAAAAGGATTACAACAGAATGTTATGATTTTGTAGAAAGATATATAACAACGTTTTATAAAAACATAATATTGTTAATGGACAATGAAATGTAAGGGGGATTTCGAGTGACTAAGAAAGTTTATTTTAACCATGATGGTGGTGTAGATGATTTAGTATCTCTATTTTTATTATTACAAATGGAAAACGTTCAATTGATAGGGGTCAGTACAATTGGTGCTGATTGTTATTTAGAGCCATCTTTGAGCGCATCAGTAAAAATTATTAATCGTTTTTCAAATGAAGATATTCAAGTTGCGCCATCATATGAACGAGGAAAAAATCCATTTCCTAAAGAATGGCGTATGCATGCCTTTTTTATGGACGCATTGCCAATTTTAAATGAGCCAGTCAAACATGTTGCTTCAAATGTGAGCGACAAAGAAGCCTTTGAAGACATTATTCAAACTTTAAAGAGACAATCAGAAAAAGTAACATTATTATTTACAGGCCCGCTTACAGATTTAGCAAAAGCACTACAAAAAGATTCATCTATCGTTCAGTATATAGAAAAATTAGTTTGGATGGGTGGCACCTTTTTACCAAAAGGAAATGTTGAAGAACCTGAGCATGATGGTTCTGCAGAATGGAATGCATATTGGGATCCAGAAGCGGTTAAAATTGTTTTTGATAGCGATATAGAGATTGATATGGTTGCTTTAGAAAGTACGAATCAAGTGCCGCTAACGTTAGATGTTAGACAAAGATGGGCGAATGAACGCCAATATACGGGCATTGATTTTTTAGGAGTAAGTTATGCAGCGGTACCACCATTAACACACTTTATAACAAATTCTACTTACTTTTTATGGGATGTTTTAACGACTGCTTATATTGGTAACAAGGACTTGGTTCATTCAATTGAGAAAAAAGTCGATGTAATAAGTTATGGACCAAGTCAAGGTAAGACATTTGAGTGTAAAGATGGGCGCAAAATTAATGTCATAAATCATGTAGATAACAACGCATTTTTTGATTATATAACTGCACTTGCTAAAAAAGTAAATTAACAGCTGTGTAGAATAATTAAGGTTTTAATTTATATAGAACAACTTATTGTAAACTTTTCATTTCTTAAAGTTTACAATGGTGCTATAATAATGGTCATGAAATACGAAAGGAAGTAAAAAATGACAACAAAACAGTTAGTATATACAGCTTTAATGACAGCGATTATCGCTATTTTAGGAATGGTACCGGTAATTCCACTACCATTTTCTTCAGTACCAATTGTACTTCAAAACATTGGTATTTTCTTAGCAGGTGTGATTTTAGGACGTAAATATGGCACATTAAGTGTTATCGTCTTTTTATTATTAGTAGTTGCTGGCTTGCCATTGTTATCAGGTGGTCGCGGTGGCATCGGTGTATTCGCAGGTCCTTCAGCAGGGTTTTTACTATTATATCCAGTTGTAGCATTCATGATTGGTGCGATTCGTGATAGATTCATCAATGAAATTAATTTCTGGATTTTATTCGTTGGTATTTTAGTTTTTGGTGTTATAGCATTAGATGTTATTGGTACATTGATTATGGGCATGATTATTAACATACCATTTACGAAAGCTATTTCAATTTCATTAGCTTATTTGCCTGGTGATATATTAAAAGCAATTGTAGCAAGTTTGATTGGTACAGCTTTACTTAATCACTCGCAGTTTCGTCAAATTATGGGATTAAAATAATCATATTTAAGTTAAGATAATAAAGTAATTGAATAAGTTGCTTTGAAATTTATAAAAGTGAAAGGAGTAGGTGTCAATGGCTAGTATAAGTATGTCAGATATATATTGTAACGGCACTATATTTGAAAATGACGACGAGCAGTTAATTTATTTAACGCCTTCTTTTCCACAACGATACACAAGCAACACATGGATATATAAAAAGACGCCTACCCAAGAGCGATGGCTGAAAGACTTAGAACGTCAACATCAATTACATACAAATCAAGGTTCAAATCATTATGCGTTTAGTTTCCCGGAAAATGAACAACTTGATAATCATTGGATGGCTATGTTTAAAGATATGAATTTTGAACTAGGTATTATGGAATTGTATGCCATAGAAAGTGATGCGCTTGCTAATTTGCCGCGTAACTCTGACGTTGAAATTGCCGTCGTTGACGAGTCGCATATAGATGCCTATTTAAAAGTTGCATATCAGTTTAGTCTGCCATTTGGAAAAGACTATGCAGATGCACATGAAGAAATGGTAAGGGAACATTATCAAAAAGATGTGATTAAACGCTTAGTAGCTTATTTAAATAATGAACCTATTGGCGTTGTAGATGTCATTGAAAGTGAAAATTACATTGAATTAGATGGATTTGGTGTATTAGAACAATTTCGACACCAAGGAATTGGATCTACAATTCAATCGTTGATAGGTGAATACGCCATATCAAAAAATCACAAACCAATCATATTAGTTACAGATGGTGAAGATACAGCAAAAGATATGTATGCAAAGCAAGGTTATGTCTATCAATCGTTTTGTTATCAAATATTAAAAGAAGATATTGGAAATTAACGATTGATGATAGGTTTGTATTAGAATAAAAAAGCAGTAAGCTGGTTTCGAGTAGAAATCAACTTACTGCTTTTTAAATTGTTTTGAGCTACTTATACTTATAAAAATAGTGCGTTTAAATTGTTGATTCATGTAGAATATCGTTCATTATGACACACTATAATGAATATGTTATTGTTCAGAGTCGATGATACGTTCTGGATGACTATATATATTAAAGCCACCATTTCGAATAAAACCTACTGCCGTAATATTTAGGTCATTAGCTAAGGTTACAGCAAGCGTTGTCGGAGCTGATTTAGATAAAATGACGCCAACACCGATTTTCGCGGCTTTAATTAAAATTTCTGATGAAATACGTCCACTAAAAATTAATACTTTATCTCGGACAGTAATATGTCGCTGGATACAAAATCCATATAATTTATCTAGAGCGTTATGTCTACCAATGTCTTGTCGATGTACAAAAAATGTCAAACCATCGCTTATAGCAGCATTATGTAAGCCACCTGTTTCTTGGTAAATATGACTTGCACTTTGTAATCGAGTCATCATGTTAATAATTTGTATTGGAGTTAAAGTGATTTTAGACATAGAAGTTTTAGCGATAGCAGCATCATTTTGAAAATAAAACTCACGACTCTTTCCACAACAAGATGCAATCATTCGTTTTGTGGAATATTGAAAGCGATCGCCTAAATCTTTATTAAGTTCAACATGGGCAAAACCTTTACTATCATCAATCAGCACAGATTTTAATTCATCTCGCTTTAAAATGGCACCTTCCGAAGCCAGAAATCCAATGACTAACTCCTCAAGGTTTGTTGGACTGCATATAACAGTCGCAAATTCTTCACCATTCACCATAATTGTAAGTGGAAATTCTGTCACATATTGATCTGTTGTATTGAATAATTTTCCATCTTCATATCTAACAATTGGTTGACCTAAAGATACATCTTTGTTCATTATCTAACCCCTTTAATTAGCTTAAACTTTATTTTAAAGCAATTTGCTTAAAATTTTAACATATTTGCTTAAGTTTGAAATTTGATTTATAAAATTAATAGCGAGCAATCTGTTTGATTTAAATTGAATTCGAGAGTATACATACTAGGGGATCAATTAATAAATATCAATCTTATGCAAATTTGACAATTGTTTGAATCAATATATAAACAGGCAACGGTTCTTTTCAAATATAATAGTAAGTGTATAATGAAAATGTAAATATTATTAAAAATGGGGGTTCACTCAATGAAAATGAAACGTTTTATAGCTATTGTAATGGCATTATTTTTAGTATTAGCTGGTTGCTCTAATTCTAACGATAATAATGAAAGTAAAAAAGATGACGCAGACAATGGTAAGAAACAAGAGATTCAAGTTGCAGCGGCAGCAAGTTTAACAGATGTAACCAAGAAATTAGCTTCAGAATTTAAAAAAGAGCATAAAAATGCTGATATTAAATTTAACTATGGTGGATCAGGGGCATTAAGAAAACAAATTGAATCAGGCGCACCTGTTGACGTATTTATGTCTGCAAATACTAAAGATGTAGATGCATTAAAAGACAAGAATAAAGCGCATGATACATATAAATATGCGAAAAATAGTCTAGTATTAATTGGTGATAAAGATTCAAATTACACTTCAGTAAAAGACTTAAAAGACAATGATAAATTAGCATTAGGTGAAGTGAAAACTGTACCAGCAGGAAAATATGCGAAACAGTATTTAGATAACAATAACTTATTTAAAGAAGTCGAAAGTAAAATCGTTTATGCTAAAGATGTAAAACAAGTATTAAATTATGTTGAAAAGGGTAATGCGAAACAAGGTTTTGTGTATAAAACTGACTTATATAAACAAAACAAAAAAATTGATACTGTAAAAGTAATTAAAGAAGTAGAACTTAAGAAACCAATCACATACGAAGCTGGTGCTACATCAGATAGTAAATTAGCAAAAGAGTGGATGGAATTCTTAAAATCAGATAAAGCTAAAGAAATATTAAAAGAATACCACTTTGCAGCATAAGGAGTTGTAATCCATGCCTGACTTAACACCTTTTTGGATATCAATACGAGTTGCTGTAATCAGTACGATTATTGTAACGGTTTTAGGTATTTTTATATCTAAATGGTTGTATCGTCGTAAGGGTTCGTGGGTTAAAGTATTGGAAAGTTTATTGATATTACCTATTGTTTTGCCGCCAACGGTATTAGGTTTTATTCTATTAATCATCTTCTCGCCAAGAGGACCAATCGGTCAATTCTTTGCGAATGTACTACATTTACCTGTAGTGTTCACTTTGACAGGTGCTGTGATAGCATCTGTCATTGTTAGTTTTCCACTAATGTATCAACATACTGTGCAAGGCTTCAGAGGTATAGACACGAAAATGATTAATACAGCTAGAACGATGGGAGCAAGTGAAACGAAAATTTTCCTCAAATTAATTTTACCATTAGCTAAACGCTCTATTTTAGCAGGTATAATGATGAGTTTTGCTCGTGCATTAGGTGAGTTTGGTGCTACATTAATGGTTGCAGGATATATTCCAAATAAAACGAATACACTACCTTTAGAAATATACTTCTTAGTGGAACAAGGTAGAGAAAATGAAGCGTGGTTATGGGTATTAGTGCTAGTCGCATTCTCTATTGTGGTTATATCTACAATTAATTTATTGAATAAAGATAAATATAAGGAGGTCGACTAGATGCTTAAAATCAATGTGAAATATCAATTAAAGAACACTTTAATTCGCATCAATATAGATGATACTGAACCAAAAATTTATGCAGTTCGTGGTCCATCTGGCATTGGTAAAACTACTGTTTTAAATATGATTGCCGGATTACGTAAAGCAGATGAAGCTATTATCGAAGTGAATGGGCAATTGCTTACTGATACGACAAAAAACGTGAATGTTAAAATTCAACAACGACGTATTGGATATCTGTTTCAAGACTACCAATTGTTTCCTAATATGACGGTTTATAAAAATATTACTTTTATGGCTGAACCATCTAAACACATCGATCAATTAATTCAAACTTTAAACATTAATCATTTGATGAAACAATATCCTATGACATTGTCAGGTGGAGAGGCACAACGTGTAGCACTTGCACGTGCACTTAGCACGAAACCAGATTTAATTTTATTAGATGAACCTTTTTCTAGTTTGGATGATACTACAAAAGATGAGAGTATTACATTAGTTAAACGTATTTTCAACGAATGGCAAATACCAATCATATTTGTGACACATTCAAACTATGAAGCAGAACAAATGGCTCATGAAATTATTACAATTGGGTAATCATTTATTTGCCATTAAAGAGTTTAGAACGTATTTAAAATTGTAGAAGTGAATGCTTCTATCAGCATTTTAATGATGTTTTAAACTCTTTTTTAGGGGCAGTTTTTTTGAGAGACATTGACGCGCGTCATATAATGAAAGTAATGATAAAAAGAAAGGATAACTTAATGTGAGTCAAGAACGTTATTCAAGGCAAATTTTATTTAAACAAATAGGTGAAATAGGTCAAAGCAAAATAAATCAAAAATGTGCGTTGATTATTGGTATGGGCGCATTAGGTACACATGTGGCCGAAGGACTTGTTAGAGCAGGCATTGCTAAACTAATCATTGTTGATAGAGATTATATTGAATTTAGTAATTTACAAAGACAAACATTGTTTACTGAAGAAGATGCTTTGAAAATGATGC
Organism: Staphylococcus sp. FSL W8-0056; assembly: GCF_037963075.1. NCBI lineage: Bacteria > Bacillati > Bacillota > Bacilli > Caryophanales > Staphylococcaceae > Staphylococcus > Staphylococcus sp. FSL W8-0056. The sequence continues at coordinate 2,010,251 of NZ_CP150142.1, read as the reverse complement.
CTAAAGTGGTTGCAGCTAAAAAGCATTTGCTAGCGTTACGTAGTGATGTTGATATTGATGGTTGTATTGCCCATGTGGATTATTATTTTTTGGAAACACATGGACAGGACGTTGACGTTATTATTGATGCAACCGATAACTTTGAAACACGACAACTGATTAATGATTTTGCATATAAACATCGTATACCTTGGATTTATGGTGGTGTTGTACAGAGTACATATACAGAAGCTGCATTTATACCTGGTAAAACACCTTGCTTTAACTGTTTGGTACCACAATTGCCAGCATTAAATTTAACATGTGATACAGTAGGGGTCATTCAACCTGCCGTGACGATGGCAACAAGTTTACAATTAAGAGATGCGATGAAAGTATTAACGGAACAACCAATTGACACAAAAATAACTTATGGCGATATTTGGGAAGGTAGTCATTATTCATTTGGTTTCAGTAAAATGCAACGTTCAGACTGTACAACTTGTGGAGATGTACCAAGTTATCCGTATTTAAACAAGAATGAACAACGTTATGCAACATTGTGTGGTAGAGACACTGTACAGTATGAAAATGCATCAATTACACACGACATTCTTGTTCAATTTTTAAAACAACATCAACTAAATTATCGCAGTAATTCGTATATGGTTATGTTTGAATTTAAAGGACACCGCATTGTTGCTTTTAAAGGTGGAAGGTTTTTAATACATGGCATGACACGCACATCAGATGCCACACATCTAATGAATTTATTGTTTGGATAAAAAAAGATAAGACAAAAGGAGTGTAATATTATGGGCGAACATCAAAACGTTAAATTGAATCGTACAGTTAAAGCAGCCGTACTAACGGTATCAGATACTAGAGACTTTGTTACAGATAAAGGTGGTCAATGCGTGCGCCAACTATTACAAGCAGATGACGTTGAAGTGAGTGACGCACATTATACAATTGTGAAAGATGAAAAAGTAGCCATCACGACGCAGGTGAAGAAGTGGTTAGAAGAAGATATTGATGTCATCATTACGACTGGTGGAACAGGTATTGCACAACGTGATGTGACGATTGAAGCAGTAAAACCACTTTTAACTAAAGAGATAGAAGGCTTTGGGGAATTGTTTAGATATTTGAGTTATGTTGAAGATGTTGGCACGCGTGCATTATTGTCTCGTGCTGTAGCAGGTACAGTTAATAATAAATTGATATTTTCGATTCCAGGATCAACAGGCGCAGTTAAATTAGCATTAGAAAAGCTCATTAAACCAGAATTAAATCATCTGATTCATGAGCTTACAAAATAATTTATTGACCTGATTGGCGTTGAAAATCTCCAGATTTACCGCCAGACTTGCTTTCAAGGTAGGTTTCGCCAATAATCATACCTTTATCAACTGCTTTCGTCATGTCGTAAATGGTTAAAGCCGTTGCTGATGCAGCGGTTAAAGCTTCCATTTCAACACCGGTTTTGCCAGTTGTAGAGACAGTTGTTTGAATGTTTAAAGTATAAAGGGGTGCATTTGTTTCATCCCAGCTGAAGTGAACATCTATGCCAGTCAATGGTAATGGATGGCACATCGGAATAATTGTTGATGTATTTTTGGCAGCCATAATACCAGCGATTTGAGCAGTGTTCAATACATTGCCTTTGGTATTGGTGTTATTAGAAATCTGCTTAAAAATAGTTTCATTCACAGTAATGCTTGAATGAGCGACAGCAGTTCTTTTTGTAATTTGTTTGTCTGATACATCGACCATTTTGGCGTGGCCTTGTTGATTAATATGAGTAAACTCAGTCATTTTACCCCTCCTAGTGCATCTAGTATATCATGAAAAAATAAAAGTTTTGGAGATGATTTTTAATGGTAGTAGAAAAAAGAAACCCAATCCCAGTTAAAGAAGCAATTCAACGTATCGTTAATCAGCAGAGTTCAATGCCGGCAATTACGGTAGCACTTGAAAAAAGTCTAAATCATATCTTAGCAGAAGATATTGTAGCTACTTATGATATACCAAGGTTTGATAAATCACCTTATGATGGTTTTGCAATTCGCAGTGTTGATTCACAAGGGGCAAGTGGTCAGAATCGCATTGAGTTTAAAGTGATTGATCATATTGGTGCAGGTTCAGTTTCTGATAAATTAGTTGGGGATCACGAAGCGGTGCGTATTATGACTGGAGCACAAATACCAAATGGCGCAGATGCTGTTGTTATGTTTGAACAAACGATTGAACTAGAAGATACATTTACAATTCGTAAACCATTTTCAAAAAATGAAAATATATCTTTAAAAGGTGAAGAAACAAAGACAGGCGATGTTGTTCTAAAAAAAGGACAAGTAATTAACCCAGGGGCTATCGCGGTCCTTGCAACATATGGCTATGCAGAGGTTAAAGTTATTAAGCAACCGAGTGTCGCTGTTATTGCAACAGGAAGCGAATTATTAGATGTTAATGATGTATTAGAAGATGGAAAAATTCGTAACTCTAATGGCCCAATGATTCGTGCCTTAGCAAAAAAATTAGGTCTTGAAGTTGGTATTTACAAAACACAAAAAGATGATTTAGATAGTGGCATCCAAGTCGTTAAAGAAGCTATGGAAAAACACGATATCGTTATTACAACGGGTGGAGTTTCTGTTGGAGACTTTGACTATTTACCTGAGATTTATAAGGCTGTAAAGGCGGAAGTGTTATTTAATAAAGTAGCAATGCGTCCTGGTAGCGTAACAACGGTTGCATTTGCAGATGGAAAGTATTTGTTTGGATTATCTGGAAATCCATCAGCTTGTTTTACAGGATTTGAACTATTTGTGAAACCAGCTGTTAAACATATGTGTGGCGCACTAGAAGTCTTCCCGCAAATAATTAAAGCAACATTAATGGAAGATTTTACCAAGGCAAACCCATTCACACGATTTATACGTGCTAAAGCAACGTTAACAAGTGCTGGAGCTACTGTAGTACCTTCAGGATTCAATAAATCAGGTGCGGTTGTAGCGATTGCACATGCTAACTGTATGGTCATGTTACCAGGAGGGTCACGTGGTTTTAAAGCGGGGCATACAGTAGATATTATATTGACTGAATCTGACGCTGCTGAAGAGGAACTTCTTTTATGATTTTACAAATTGTAGGTTACAAAAAGTCTGGTAAGACAACATTGATGAGGCATATTGTCTCTTTCTTAAAGACACATGGTTATACAGTTGCTACTATTAAACATCATGGGCATGCTAAGGAAGATATTCAATTACAGGATTCAGACGTCGATCACATGAAGCATTTTGAAGCGGGGGCAGATCAAAGTATTGTACAAGGTTTTCAATATCAGCAAACTGTAACACGTGTAGATAATCAAAATCTTACTCAAATTATTGAGAAATCTGTTACAATTGACACCAATATCGTATTAGTTGAAGGCTTTAAAAATGCTGATTTTGAAAAAGTCGTAGTCTATCGAGATGAAGAAGAGTTGCAAGTATTACAACAATTGTCGAATGTTTGTTATAGCATTAATGTAAGGGAGCATGAAGATTTTACAGCATTTGAGCAATGGTTATTAAATAAAATTAAAAATGATTGTGATACACAATTAACATAGAGGATTGAAATGAATGAAACAATTTGAAATCGTGATAGAACCGATACAAACAGAACAATATCGTGAATTCACTATAAATGAATATCAAGGTGCAGTAGTTGTTTTTACCGGTCATGTTCGCGAATGGACTAAAGGCGTCAAAACGGAATATTTAGAATATGAAGCGTATATTCCAATGGCTGAAAAGAAATTGGCACAAATTGGAGATGAAATAAATGAAAAATGGCCTGGAACGATAACGAGTATTGTTCATAGAATAGGGCCATTACAAATTTCAGATATCGCTGTATTAATTGCAGTTTCTTCACCGCATCGTAAAGATGCCTATCGAGCAAATGAATATGCAATTGAGCGTATAAAAGAAATTGTTCCGATTTGGAAAAAAGAAATTTGGGAAGATGGTTCAAAATGGCAAGGGCATCAAAAAGGGAATTATGAAGAAGCGAAGAGGGAGGAATAAGAGAGATGAAGGTACTTTACTTCGCAGAAATTAAAGATATATTACAAAAAGCACAGGAAGATATTGTGCTTGAACAAGCATTGACTGTACAACAATTTGAAGATTTATTGTTTGAACGTTATCCGCAAATCAATAATAAAAAGTTTCAAGTTGCTGTAAATGAGGAATTTGTACAAAAATCAGATTTCATTCAACCTAATGATACTGTTGCATTAATTCCACCGGTTAGTGGAGGTTAAGGGAGCATGAAAGCAATAATTCTTGCAGGTGGTCATTCAGTGCGATTTGGTAAGCCCAAAGCTTTTGCGGAAGTGAACGGTGAGACCTTTTATAGTAGAGTAATTAAGACATTAGAATCAACAAATATGTTCAATGAAATTATTATTAGTACAAATGCGCAATTGGCAACGCAATTTAAATATCCAAATGTTGTTATAGATGATGAGAATCATAATGATAAAGGTCCATTAGCAGGAATTTATACAATCATGAAGCAACATCCTGAAGAAGAATTGTTTTTTGTCGTTTCTGTTGATACACCAATGATTACTGGTAAAGCTGTAAGCACGTTGTATCAGTTTTTAGTTTCTCATCTTATTGAAAATCATTTAGATGTCGCAGCTTTTAAAGAAGATGGACGTTTTATTCCAACAATTGCATTTTATAGTCCGAATGCATTAGGCGCTATAACTAAAGCACTACATTCTGATAATTACAGTTTTAAAAATATATATCATGAATTATCAACGGATTATTTGGATGTCAGGGATGTAGATGCGCCCTCATATTGGTACAAAAATATAAATTATCAGCATGATTTGGACGCTTTAATTCAAAAATTGTAAGCTGTTAGGAGGTCCACAAATGGTAGAACAAATAAAAGATAAACTAGGACGTCCCATCCGTGACTTACGGTTATCTGTGACAGATCGGTGTAACTTTAGGTGTGATTATTGCATGCCTAAAGAGGTATTTGGAGATGATTTCGTATTTTTACCTAAAAATGAACTGTTAACGTTTGATGAAATGGCTAGAATCGCTAAGGTATATGCAGAATTAGGTGTAAAAAAAATACGCATTACAGGTGGAGAACCATTGATGCGACGCGATTTAGATGTACTTATAGCTAAATTAAATCAAATCGATGGTATTGAAGATATTGGTTTGACTACAAATGGTTTGTTATTAAAAAAGCATGGACAAAAGTTATATGATGCTGGGCTACGCAGAATTAATGTCAGTTTGGATGCTATTGATGATACGCTATTTCAATCAATCAATAATCGTAATATTAAAGCGACTACGATTTTAGAACAAATTGATTACGCGACGTCTATTGGTTTGAATGTAAAAGTAAATGTTGTTATACAAAAAGGTATTAACGATGATCAAATCATACCAATGCTTGAATATTTTAAAGATAAACATATAGAGATTCGATTTATAGAATTTATGGATGTTGGTAATGATAATGGATGGGATTTCAGTAAAGTTGTAACTAAAGATGAAATGCTTACAATGATAGAGCAGCACTTTGAAATCGATCCTGTAGAACCAAAATATTTTGGGGAAGTAGCAAAATATTATCGCCATAAGGATAATGGTGTTCAATTTGGTTTGATTACAAGTGTTTCACAATCATTTTGTTCTACATGTACACGCGCAAGGCTGTCATCAGATGGGAAGTTTTACGGATGTTTATTTGCAACTGTCGATGGATTTAACGTTAAAGCGTTTATTCGTTCTGGCGTGACCGACGAAGAATTAAAAGAACAATTTAAAGCTTTATGGCAAATAAGAGATGATCGATATTCAGATGAGAGAACTGCTCAAACAGTTGCCAATCGTCAACGTAAAAAGATAAACATGAATTATATTGGTGGTTAATGTGTAGGGACCACTACATATTAAATCATTAGAGATGTTTTAATATTTCTGTCTTACTCCCTAAAATACAATATTATTTATTAAAGTAAAAACGGTCATATCTATGCCAGATTTAATAGAAATGATCGTTTTTAAAGTTTTTACAAGTTGGCGGGGCCCCAACACAGAAGCTGACAGAAAGTCAGCTTACAATAATGTGCAAGTTGGCGGGGCCCCAACATAGAGAATTTCAAAAAGAAATTCTACAGACAATGCAAGTTGGGGATCAACGAAATAAATTTTGTGAAAATGTTATTTCTGTCCCACTCCCAAAAATCACTACATAATTAATCTTTAAGGGCTCTTTAACATTGATGTCACACTCCAAGTCATTGAGTTGTAATATATCTTTTTTAGGTATAAATGTTGTCGAATAAACAACAAGTTGTCCAAAAGATATAAATCTAAACAAGATATAGCCAGCAATTTAATATTTGTAATAGATAAAATGCTAAGTTTGATATATAATAAATTTAAGTAATTGTATAATAATATGAATTACAAACATCTAAGAAGAAACATAGGAGGCATCATATTATGAGTAATAAAGTTCAACGTTTTATAGAAGCAGAAAGGGAGTTAAGTCAGTTAAAGCACTGGTTAAAAACAACACATAAGATTTCAATTGAAGAATTTGTAGTACTTTTTAAAGTGTATGAAGCTGAAAAGATTAGCGGTAAAGAATTGAGGGATACATTACATTTTGAAATGCTATGGGATACAAGTAAAATCGATGTGATTATCCGTAAAATCTATAAAAAAGAGCTTATTTCTAAATTGCGTTCTGAAACGGATGAAAGACAAGTATTCTATTTCTATAGTACTTCTCAAAAGAAATTGTTAGATAAAATTACTAAAGAAATAGAAGTGTTAAGCGTTACAAACTAAAAACTTAAAAAGCATGCCAATCAGTACATCATATTTGCGTCTTGGGGACAGACAAATGATGAATAGAGATTGGCATGCTTTTTATTTTTGAATATAAATATTTAGTTCATGGCATTTCTAGTTACATGACGTCCATGAATTAAGAAGTAAACAAGCATAGTAATGATTGCTAAAGCGGCCATAAAGCCGAAGATTTCACTATATGAAAACATATGAGTAAATAACCCAAGGAATGATGGACCGAAGCCGACACCTGCATCTAGACCAACGTAAAAAGTAGATGTCGCGATACCATATTTAATCGGGGGTGAGACTTTTATCGCAATAGATTGCATTGCAGATGATAAATTTCCATACCCTAAACCTAGGCAAGCACCAGCAAGTAATATTAACCAGCTTTGATAGCTTGAAATTAAGCACACAAATGAAAGGAAAAGCATGATAAATGCTGGATAGACAATAATATTTTCATTTTTATCATCCATCAATCTACCAGCAATAGGTCTAGTAATTAACGATGCTATAGCATAGCAAATAAAGAAATAGCTTGCTGCAGTGACTAGGTGTCGCTCTAAAGCAAATGCTTGTAAATAAGTTAGGATTGACGCATAGGTAACGCCAATTAAAAGCATAATTACAGCAACAGGAATGGCCTCTTTTGCAATAAATTGATGAATACTAAATCTTGGTTTATTAATGACATCAGTTTCAGTTTTATTATTTGTTACTTCGAAATCAACTTTTATAAATAATGAGATAATGAGTCCGAGTATGCCTAATATGACACAAATAATAAACAGTAAATCAATTGCGTATTTTGTAATAAGTAACATGCCTAGAAATGGGCCAATCGCTGTACCTAATACTAAACTTAAGGAAAATAAACTGATGCCTTCACTTTTTCTATTAACAGGGGTAACGTATGCCGCAATAGTACCTGTTGCAGTTGTCACAACTGCAGTTGCGATACCGTTTATGAGACGTACAAAGATTAAAAAAGCTAAAGATCCATCAATAAAATAAAGTAATTGCGTGATAATTAAAGCAATTAAACCAATAAATAATAATCGTTTAGGTCCGATTTGATTTACAAATTTACCTGTAGCAAATCGACCAATTAAAGACCCGACAATAAATAGTCCTACAACTAATCCGGCTAATGAATCGGAAGCGTCGAAAGCTTGCTTACTATAGCCAGCAATAACTACAAGTAACAAATACATGCATAGGTATACGATAAAGTTGACAAAAAAGTTGATTGTAAAACTTTTGGTGAAAATAGGTGATTTATTTAATGAGCCTTGATTAGTCATTGTGTGCCTCCTTTAATAATATTTCATGAATTTGATTCATCACATTTATGGTTTCTTGCATTTGATCTTGCGAAATGTTTGTTTTGGCAACTACTGCTTGTTGGAGCTTTTGTACATCAAGACAAACAATCTCATATAATTCATGCCCTTTAGGTGTTAAAGTTAAAAACTTTTGTCGTTTATCCTCTAAACTGTTTTCTACTGTTATAAGGTCATTTTCTATTAGAGCTTTTAAAGTTTTTCTTGCAGTAGGCTTTTCAATTGCACGTCTATGTGAAATTTCAATGAGAGTAGTGGGCTGATGTTTAGCGATATCGCGTAAGATTAACCATTGACCATAATATATATTGTGTTTTTCCAAAATCGGCTCTGCTAATTTTAAATAGGGGCGATATATTGTTATAAAACTATTGAAAAATTCTTGTGATAGCATAGTGACATCTCCTAAGACAAAATAGTTAGCTTAGCTAACCTTTTTACAACAATAGTAATTATAAAACGGGAGCAATTAGAAATCAATATATAATTATTAAGAGCAAAAATAATTATACTTTGTTAAAATAAGCGTAATTACATGTAAATAGGGGGATACTAATGATATTGAAATTTGATCACATCATTCATTATATAGATCAGTTAGATCGGTTTAGTTTTCCAGGAGATGTTATAAAATTACATTCAGGTGGGTATCATCATAAATATGGAACATTCAATAAATTAGGTTATATCAATGAAAATTATATTGAGCTACTGGATGTAGAAAATAATGAAAAGTTGAAAAAGATGGCAAAAACGATAGAAGGTGGAGTCGCTTTTGCTACTCAAATTGTTCAAGAGAAGTATGAGCAAGGCTTTAAAAATATTTGTTTGCGTACAAATGATATAGAGGCAGTTAAAAATAAACTACAAAGTGAGCAGGTTGAAGTAGTAGGGCCGATTCAAATGGAAAGAGATACACATAAAGATGGTAAGGTAAAGTGGCAATTGCTTTATATAATGAATCAGGATGATGATGAAATTAAGCCACCATTTTTTATTCAATGGGAAGAAAGTGATTCCATGCGTACTAAAAAATTGCAAAAATATTTTCAAAAACAATTTTCAATTGAAACTGTTATTGTGAAAAGTAAAAACCGATCACAAACAGTATCGAATTGGTTGAAATGGTTTGATATGGACATTGTAGAAGAGAATGACCATTACACAGATTTGATTTTAAAAAATGATGATATTTATTTTAGAATTGAAGATGGTAAAGTTTCAAAATATCATTCGGTTATCATAAAAGACGCACAAGCAACTTCACCATATTCAATTTTTATCAGAGGTGCTATTTATCGCTTTGAACCATTAGTATAAATATACGTAAGTGCTATGAGCGAGAATGCCCATATGAATAATGACAAGCACAATGGAAAGAATCGTTAATATATTATTTAATCGGGATGACTTAATTAAAATGAAAAAGATTGATAATATAAATGTGAAAAAGATAAGTATAACCCGTAAACTAAAGTAATTCACGGTGAGAGGTTGACTCAATGTCATAATGATTGCAACGATGTTCATAATTATAAATAGACTTAAAATAATTGTTCTCATATCAAACACCTCATTGTTAGATTATTGACATTATAACAGGGGTAATTGTATATGAACATTAATGTGGTTGCTTGAGGAAAAATTTATTCATTGAAGTCAAGTTGGTTCATTTTAGAAATGAATATCGTGTTAGATGATGAAAGTATATTGAAGTATAGGTAACTAGTTGAAAAGTATTAATTGTACGATAACATTAAATTTAACACGAAACATAGATATAAAATGATTCACAATTAAAATGGGTAAATTTGAACTTGCTAAACTATTAATTGGAGCATGGACATTTCAAAAATAAGAGTTCAAATCTTACACAAGCTCTGAATCGACACTATAAGATACAAACTGTATAATTAAAGGTATTGTTAAATAGAAGGAGATATCATAAATCATGGAAAAGATGCATATCACTAATCAGGAACATGACGCATTTGTTAAATCTCACCCAAATGGAGATTTATTACAATTAACGAAATGGGCAGAAACAAAGAAATTAACTGGATGGTACGCGCGAAGAATCGCTGTAGGTCGTGACGGTGAAGTTCAGGGTGTTGCGCAATTACTTTTTAAAAAAGTACCTAAATTACCGTATACGCTATGTTATATTTCACGTGGTTTTGTTGTTGATTATAGTAATAAAGAAGCGTTAAATGCATTGTTAGACAGTGCAAAAGAAATTGCTAAAGCTGAGAAAGCGTATGCAATTAAAATCGATCCTGATGTTGAAGTTGATAAAGGTACAGATGCTTTGCAAAATTTGAAAGCGCTTGGTTTTAAACATAAAGGATTTAAAGAAGGTTTATCAAAAGACTACATCCAACCACGTATGACTATGATTACACCAATTGATAAAAATGATGATGAGTTATTAAATAGTTTTGAACGCCGAAATCGTTCAAAAGTGCGCTTGGCTTTAAAGCGAGGTACGACAGTAGAACGATCTGATAGAGAAGGTTTAAAAACATTTGCTGAATTAATGAAAATCACTGGGGAACGCGATGGCTTCTTAACGCGTGATATTAGTTACTTTGAAAATATTTATGATGCGTTGCATGAAGATGGAGATGCTGAACTATTTTTAGTAAAGTTGGACCCAAAAGAAAATATAGCGAAAGTAAATCAAGAATTGAATGAACTTCATGCCGAAATAGCTAAATGGCAGCAGAAGATGGAAACATCTGAAAAGCAAGCTAAAAAAGCGCAAAATATGATTAATGATGCGCAAAATAAAATTGCTAAAAATGAAGATTTAAAACGAGACCTAGAAGCTTTAGAAAAGGAACATCCTGAAGGTATTTATCTTTCTGGTGCACTATTAATGTTTGCTGGCTCAAAATCATATTACTTATATGGTGCGTCTTCTAATGAATTTAGAGATTTTTTACCAAATCACCATATGCAGTATACGATGATGAAGTATGCACGTGAACATGGTGCAACAACTTACGATTTCGGTGGTACAGATAATGATCCAGATAAAGACTCTGAACATTATGGCTTATGGGCATTTAAAAAAGTGTGGGGAACATACTTAAGTGAAAAGATTGGTGAATTTGATTATATATTGAATCAGCCATTGTACCAATTAATTGAGCAAGTTAAACCGCGTTTAACAAAAGCTAAAATTAAAATATCTCGTAAATTAAAACGAAAATAGATTAACGACTGAAATCTGAACGCTCATAAGACTGTCATTTGCGTTCAGATTTTTTTACACAATATAGAATGGTTGAGTAAAATATTTTTGAATATAGTGAAAGAGGGGGAAGTACTGTGATAAAAAAGCTATTACAATTTTCTTTGGGGAATAAGTTTGCTATCTTTTTAATGGTTGTTTTAGTTGTCTTGGGCGGTGTATACGCGAGTGCTAAATTGAAATTAGAATTACTACCAAATGTACAAAATCCAGTTATTTCAGTTACAACAACAATGCCGGGTGCAACGCCACAAAGTACCCAAGATGAAATAAGTAGTAAAATTGACAATCAAGTAAGATCGTTGGCATATGTGAAAAATGTTAAAACGCAATCCATACAAAATGCTTCAATTGTAACAGTTGAATATGAAAATAATACAGATATGGATAAAGCAGAAGAACAGCTTAAAAAAGAAATCGATAAAATTAAATTTAAAGATGAAGTTGGTCAACCAGAATTAAGACGTAATTCGATGGACGCTTTTCCGGTTTTAGCATATTCATTTTCAAATAAAGAGAATGACTTGAAAAAAGTAACGAAAGTACTGAATGAACAATTAATACCAAAATTACAAACGGTAGATGGTGTGCAAAATGCGCAATTAAATGGGCAGACGAACCGTGAAATCACCCTTAAATTTAAGCAAAATGAACTTGAAAAATATGGGTTGACTGCTGATGATGTAGAAAACTATCTAAAAACAGCAACAAGAACAACACCACTTGGATTGTTCCAATTTGGTGATAAAGATAAATCAATTGTTGTTGATGGTCAATATCAATCTGTTGATGCTTTTAAAAACATAAATATTCCATTAACGTTGGCAGGAGGGCAAGGGCAATCTCAATCCCAAAGTGATAATAAACAAAATTCAGCCATGTCAGACGTTAATCAGGCATCACCGCAGCAAAATTCAAAAGCGTCAGCACCAAATAATATAAGTGGTATGCCGACAGCGAAACTAGGAGATTTAGCTGATATTACAGTTGGTGATGTGCGTACTTCTATTTCTAAAACGAATGGAAAGGATGCGGTTAATCTACAAATAACTAAAGCTCAAGATGCCAATACAGTTCAAGTAGCCAAAGATGTACAACGTAAAATTGATACATTCGTTGATGAAAATAAAGATTTTAATGTCACAAAAACAATGGATACTGCAAAGCCTGTTGAGAAATCACTTTATACGATGGTTGAAAAAGCATCATTAGGTACAATCGTGGCAATTATAGTTATTTTGCTGTTTTTAAGAAACATTCGTACGACGGCAATTTCTATTATATCCATTCCGTTATCACTTCTTATGGCGCTTATTGCTCTGAAATTGAGTGATGTTTCATTGAATATACTAACGTTAGGTGCATTAACAGTAGCGATTGGACGTGTGATAGACGATTCGATTGTAGTTGTTGAAAATATTTATCGACGCTTAACAGATTCAGAAGAACAACTAAAAGGTGAAAATTTAATTATCAGTGCGACAACTGAAGTATTTAAACCAATAATGTCATCGACACTAGTTACTATTATCGTCTTCTTACCACTTGTGTTTGTATCAGGTTCAGTAGGCGAAATGTTTAGACCTTTTGCATTGGCTATTGCATTTAGTTTATTAGCATCGTTATTAGTGTCAATTACACTCGTTCCAGCTTTGGCAGCAACACTATTTAAAAAAGGCGTTAAACGTCGTAATAAACAACATCAAGAAGGATTAGGTGTTGTTAGTACAACTTATAAAAAAGTATTGCATTGGTCACTAAATCATAAGTGGATTGTAATTATATTAAGTACATTAATTTTGGTTGCAACTATTGTATTTGGAGGACCGAGACTAGGCACTAGCTTTATTTCAGCAGGTGACGATAAATTTTTAGCTATTACTTATACACCGAAGCCTGGTGAAACGGAGCAAGCAGTGTTGAATCATGCGAAAGATGTTGAAAAATATTTAAAACAGAAAAAGCATGTAAAAACAATTCAATACTCAGTTGGTGGTAGTAGTCCAGTAGATCCAACGGGTAGTACAAATAGTATGGCAATCATGGTTGAATATGATAATGACACGCCTAATTTTGATGTAGAAGCAGATAAGGTTATTAAACATGTAGATGGCTTTAAACATCCTGGAGAGTGGAAAAATCAAGATTTAGGAACAGGTGCAGGTAATAAATCTGTAGAGGTTACTGTGAAAGGCCCATCAATGGATGCCATAAAATCAACTGTAAAAGATATTGAACAGAAAATGAAACAGGTTAAAGGACTAGCCAATGTCAAATCTGATTTATCGCAAACATATGATCAGTATGAAATTAAAGTTGATCAAAATAAAGCGGCAGAAAATGGTATTTCTGCAAGTCAACTTGCAATGCACTTGAATGAAAACTTACCAGAAAAAACAGTTACGACTGTTAAAGAAAATGGTAAAACTGTTGATGTTAAAGTCAAACAAAATAAGCAAACAGACTGGTCAGAAGATAAGTTGAATAATATAACTTTGAAAAAGCCGACTGGTGGTACGATTAAATTGGGAGATATCGCTACGTTAGTTAAAACAACGACACCAAGTAAATTGACGCAAGAACAAGGTGATTATGCAACGACGGTATCTGCTAAAGTAACAAATAAAGATGTGGGTGGCACAACACGACAAGTGATGTCTAAAATAAATAATTTGGACAAACCGAATAATGTAAAGGTTAATATCGGTGGTGCATCAGATGATATTAACAATGCAATGACACAATTAGCCTTTGCAATGTTAGCTGCAATCATTATCGTATATTTAATCCTAGTTATTACATTTAAAGGTGGCTTAGCGCCATTTACAATTTTATTCTCTTTACCATTTACAGTTATCGGTGTAATTATTGCACTATTAATCACAGGAGAAACAATATCAGTACCAAGTTTAATTGGTATGCTAATGTTAATTGGAATCGTAGTAACAAATGCCATTGTGTTAATAGACCGTGTCATTAATAATGAGCAGCAGGGCATGGAGATGAAAGAAGCATTAATCGAAGCAGGCGGTACTAGAATTAGACCGATATTAATGACGGCGATTGCAACAATCGGTGCATTAGTTCCTTTGTTATTTGGTCAAGATAGCTCGATTCTTATTTCGAAAGGATTAGCTGCTACAGTTATTGGTGGTTTAATTTCATCAACTTTATTAACACTTGTAGTTGTACCAGTAATATATGAAATTCTCTTTACTTTAAAAAAACGATTCACTAAACGATAGATAATATAAAAGCCATAAAAGCGGTCATGATATTGACTACTTTTATGGCTTTTTAAAATTTGAAATTTTAGACCTTATTTCACGTGCGATTTAATCGATGTGTTAATAAAACAATACTGGCATTCAACATGTACGATAATAAAATAAAATTGCAATTATGTTATTGCATGTTTTGTTTATTATTTAGAATAATACGATGGTTAAGATGAAATATATGACAAAGATAAATAATGACATTAAATTCAAGATGTTTACACCTTTTAGATCTTTTTTAAGCATTTTAAATCCTGTCACTTCGACATTGCCGACTAAGAGTAGTAAGACGATAAATACCCACCAATTCTCTTTTGGAAAACTCATCGTCGTTAATGCTAAGACGAACAATAACAACACACCCATAATAATTCTCAAAATGCGAGTAAATACAACTTCCATTTTAAAAATACTAATAAAACTAACAATTAGATAAAGTATTGCTAGTAAAATCAGATAAAATTGCATATGATAACTTCCTCTCCGTTTCAAAGGGTTCATGTAGTACAGCAGCATAGAAAACATAAATAGCAGTGTTGGGATAGATATGCGTGTATGTTGTTAATGAAACACTAAATCATAACACGACAACATCTTGTGATTCTAGATGTAATTGAGCGAAAAATAAAGCAATTCATCAATATAACGTATTCAGAGCAATGCTAGTCAAATTTATGTAACGAAAAGCATTTATTGCTTGAATGATAGATTATTAATCTTGCATTTGAGCGCGAACGTTTCTAATTTCATTTTCAATATCTTTAAGTTGACGAACAAGTGCGGAAGTATCTAAATTCAAAGATTCCCGTTTTTCTAAGTCACCTTGAAGACGAACATAATCATATTTAAGTTCGGCTAGTTGGTTTTCTAAAGACATACTATAACACTCCTTTGAAATATAATTAAGTGCATTTAATGTAGATTATAGCATGAAACAGTAGACTTCTAAAATATCTGTGGAGTATGTTAAAGTTATAAATTATGAAGATTATTGAAAGAAGGGATAACAGTGACAGAACAATTTACTATGATTATTTTATTAATTGCGCTTGGTTACTTTTTGAAGCGCATTAATTTTATAAAGGCAACAGATAGTCAAGTCATTGCTACATTAGTTCTTAATGTCACACTCCCATCTTTAGTTATTGTGAATTTAAACAGTGCAGAATTAAAATTGTCATTCTCCATTTTACCAATTTTAATGATTATATATGGTATTGTGGCGAAAATGATTGCTGTCTGGTTTTTTAGAAAATATGATAATCACATGCGTGGATCAGTAGGTATGATGACTGGTGCTATGAATATTGGATTGTTTGCATATCCACTAATTGAAGTGATATGGCCTAAAACGGGGCTTATTTATTTTGGTATGGCTGATATAGGTGGTGCCTTTGTGATGTTTGGAATTACTTACTTTGTAGGTAGCTACTTTAGTGAAGGTAGTGATCAATTCGATTTTAAATATTTAGGTAAGAAATTATTACAGTCAGTGCCACTCGTTACATACATTGTAATGTTTATATTGAATATAAATCACATCCATTTACCACATGTGGCAATCGATTTCTTTAGCATACTTTCCCATGCAAATATGCCGTTATCAATGATTTTGCTAGGTGTTATGTTGAATTTTACTCTGGAAAGAAAGTATATACCTGCTACTATTAAATATTTATGTTTGCATTATGGATTAGCATTAGTTGCGGGATTGTTAGTACATGTGTTGTTACCGGTATCAGATGATATGATTAAGACGACATTGTTGGTCACTTGGATGTTCCCGGTTGGTGTCGCAATTATTTCTTATGGTATTCAGTTTAAATATCGAACACTGCCATTTATAGGTATGACGACCAATTTGACAATCATTATTAGTATCATTATTTTGTACGTGTATCAGGCAGTGTTTGTCTAGTTTACACATTTGAAAATAAAATCCATTTTAGTATTCGTAGAAAATGAGAGCCCCCTTTACCACAACATGTAAATGCATATTGTGAAAAGGGGGCTTTTATTTATGACATAGTTGTTCAACAGGCCGGGACATAAATCAATATTCTATGCTCTACGAAGTTATATTGGCAGTAGTTTACTGAACGAAAATGCGCTTGTAACAAGCTTTTTTCAATTCTAGTCAGGGGCCCCAACACAGAAGCTGACGAAAAGTCAGCTTACAATAATGTGCAAGTTGGGGAGGGGCCCCAACAAAGAGAAATTGGATTCCCAATTTCTACAGACAATGCAAGTTGGGGTGGGACGACGAAATATATTTTGCGAAAATATCATTTCTGTCCCACTCCCTATGCAGCTATCCACTTCATATGTATGGCGCATACTTGATAAATGAATATCATCAAGATTTTAAAAGTATCGCTAATTTTAAAGTCTTAAAACGCATGATTAATGTCATGATGTGTTATTGCGTTTTGTTTTTAGAGCCACGTATTTCCTAGGACATATAGAGGAACATTCAACGTAAAATTCCCGAAAATTAATTTTAATCATTCTATAAGTGAATGGTTATTTTCAGAAGTGATTACATTTTTACGTTACATGAGTATTTAACTTTCTATTTCAAATTACCTAGAATTATAGCAGCTATCACGATAATAATAATACCTGCCCAAATACCCGTCATCTGACGACGATCTTTTCTTTCTCCTAAAATGAAAATACCACCTAATGTTGAAACGATAACAAGTAACTGTGATAATGAGAAACTTGTAGCTACACCAACTTTTGGTTGAGAATAGAACATGAACAAGTTACCAATTCCCCAAATCACACCTGGCAATAGATTAAGTGCTGTTGATTTAAGTGATGTTTTATGATTCATGGATAGGATAAAGCCACCAATTGCCATACCGACAGATTGGAAGAACAATGCATCAGTTCCACCAACACCAAAGATGTCACCAAGTACAACGAAACCTACATATCCAACTGTAGATACAATTAAAATACCCATTGCTTTTTTAAATTCAGGATTATCTGATTGACGTTCATTTTTGGCTTTAAGTGAAGTAAGTGCTACACCAGTAACTAATAATATCATGGCGATTAAACCAAAGATAATTTGAGTCATTGAAGACCATTCACCTAAAAAGATAACGCTGAATAATGTTGTACCAACTAATTGCATACCTGTAGAAACTGGCATAGTATTTGATACACCGATTAAACTAATAGATTTAAGCTGATTCGCTTGTCCAAACGCCCATAATGCACCAGAAATAAGACCGACAATAATTACAGTAGGATTATTGAATTTTGCGAAACCAGTAATAAGTAAACCTAATCCAACAATGAGTGCGCCTAGCGTCGTACCACGAATTTGGTTGTAAGGTCCACCGCCGACGAACACATTAATAAGAACGACACTTCCCCAGAATAAAGCAGGTAAAAGTGCGATTAAGAAATCAAGAAATTGCAAGACTACTCACTCTCCTATACTATTTTTGCAAGTGCTCCCCTTAATTGACACTTGCATGTTATTGTAAAGCATTCTGCCCTAATAGTAAAAAACAACTACTTATAATTTTCAATATTTACAAAAAGTAGAAAAACCCACAATACATGCTAATGAAGTACTGTGGGGTATTTGCTTGGTATTTTATTCAGGGATTGTTTGATCTTTTACGTTACGTGATTCGAATTTGAATTTAATGTACTCATAGTTGATATGGAAACCTAGACCATTAAATCGTTCGATGAGTTTATTATTTTTATTACGAATTTTAAAATAAACTTTTCTAATATCAAAATTATCAAAAGCATATTGCAATGCATACGCAAGCAACTCGAAAGCGATACCTTTCAAACGGTAATCTACATGAGAACTGAAGTATTTAATCTCGGCGATTGACTGTTGTGAATCAATTTCAAGGTATAAATAACCTTTAAGTAAACCTTCGCTAACAAATAAAAACAAATGATGATGGTCGTCTAAACTATCAATGATATCTTGCGGTGACTGTGCCTGATATTTAAATGTAGTTGTGTGTAATTTGCTGAAAGCACGATAAAACCCTTTGTGATAAGGAATGATATTTGGTTGGTGCATATCTTCTTCTAATCTTGTACGGGCTTCTATGTAATAGTCAGTGAAGTTATAACTTGCTTGAATAACTTTCATTAATGGTTTGTATTGTTGAATGCCTTCTTCAAAAGAAAAGTTAAAGACGGCATCGTCAGGTTGGTTCGAAGTCATTGCTTTAAATAGCGTTTCAAACGTATCGACAGATAATACATAATTGTCAGCCACGAATGGGCCTATGACTTTGAATTTATTTTTATCGTATGCAAAAGACAATATGATTGCTTTGATTGAATCGTTTTCTTTAATCGAAAATACACCAGGTGATTCAATCGCATCGGTTATTAATACATCTATTTCATTGTACTGTTGAGGAAGTTTATATAAGTATGATGCTGATTCATAATTCGAATGTTCAATGAACGATTTTATTTGTGTAATATCATATAACCGAACTATGCTCATGTCATTACCTCCGTACTTTTTGTTACTTTTATTATATAGTATTTCAACTGAAATGAAAGTTAATAGTGATATTAACATGTTACAATACATTTAACACCATTGAATTTAAATCAAAGATTAGTGGAATAGATGAAGCACGTTCGAAATAAAAGAACGTATGAGAAAGGATAATTTATGAAATCTTTAATATTAGCTGAAAAACCATCAGTTGCAAGAGATATTGCTGATGCTTTACAAATAAATCAGAAGCGTAATGGTTGCTTTGAAAATAACCAATATATTGTCACGTGGGCGTTAGGTCATCTAGTGACAAATGCGACACCTGAACAATACGATAAAAATTTAAAGGAATGGCGATTAGAAGACCTTCCAATTATACCTAAATATATGAAAACTGTTGTTATTGGTAAAACAAGCAAACAATTTAAAACAGTAAAAGCGTTAATTTTAGATAATAAAGTGAAAGATATTATTATTGCAACAGATGCTGGACGAGAAGGTGAACTAGTTGCAAGATTGATTTTGGATAAAGTTGGTAACAAAAAGCCAATCCGTCGATTATGGATTAGCTCAGTTACTAAAAAAGCTATTCAACAAGGTTTTAAAAATTTAAAAGACGGTCGTCAATATAACGATTTGTATTATGCAGCGTTAGCGAGAAGCGAGGCAGATTGGATTGTTGGGATTAATGCAACGCGTGCACTAACAACAAAGTATGATGCACAGCTATCCCTGGGACGTGTTCAGACACCAACGATTCAATTAGTAAATACACGACAACAAGAGATTAATCAGTTCAAACCACAACAATACTTTACATTATCATTAACGGTAAAAGGGTTTGATTTTCAGCTAGAATCAAATCAGCGATATACCAATAAAGAAACTTTAGAACAGATGGTTAATAATTTGAAAAATGTCGATGGTAAGATTAAATCTGTTGCTACTAAACATAAGAAGTCGTATCCGCAATCACTGTACAATTTAACAGATTTACAACAAGATATGTATAGACGTTATAAAATTGGACCTAAAGAAACATTGAATACACTTCAAAGCTTATATGAGAGACATAAAGTCGTAACCTATCCAAGAACAGATTCAAACTATTTAACAACTGATATGGTAGATACTATGAAAGAACGTATTCAGGCGACGATGGCAACAACATATAAAGACCAAGCACGCCCATTAATGTCTAAAACATTTTCATCAAAAATGTCGATATTTAATAATCAAAAAGTATCTGATCACCATGCAATTATTCCTACAGAAGTGAGACCTGTCATGTCAGACTTAAGTAATAGAGAATTAAAGTTATACGATATGATTGTCGAGCGTTTTTTAGAAGCTTTAATGCCTCCGCACGAGTATGACGCGATAACTGTAACTTTAGAGGTTGCAGGGCACACATTTGTTTTGAAAGAGAATGTAACAACTGTTTTAGGTTTTAAATCTATTAGACAAGGTGAATCTATTACAGAGATGCAACAGCCTTTTTCAGAAGGCGATGAAGTGAAGATTTCAAAAACAAACATTAGAGAACATGAAACAACACCTCCAGAATATTTTAATGAAGGTTCGTTATTAAAAGCGATGGAGAACCCTCAGAACTTTATTCAATTGAAGGATAAAAAATATGCGCAAACTTTAAAACAAACAGGTGGTATCGGCACAGTTGCAACAAGGGCCGACATTATCGATAAATTATTTAATATGAATGCCATTGAATCAAGAGACGGTAAAATTAAAGTAACGTCAAAAGGTAAACAAATATTAGAATTAGCACCAGAAGAATTAACGTCGCCACTTTTAACTGCACAATGGGAAGAAAAATTACTTTTAATTGAACGTGGTAAATATCAGGCGAAAACATTTATTAATGAAATGAAAGATTTTACGAAAGATGTTGTAAATGGGATTAAAAATAGTGATCGTAAATATAAACACGATAATTTAACAACCACAGAATGCCCAACGTGTGGTAAATTCATGATTAAAGTTAAAACTAAAAATGGTCAGATGCTTGTGTGCCAAGATCCATCTTGTAAGACGAAAAAGAATGTACAGCGCAAAACAAATGCAAGATGTCCAAACTGTAAAAAGAAATTAACGTTGTTTGGTAAAGGGAAAGAAGCGGTATATCGTTGTGTTTGTGGACATTCTGAAACGCAAGCACATATGGATCAGCGTATGAAGTCTAAATCCTCTGGTAAAGTATCTCGTAAAGAAATGAAAAAGTATATGAATAAAAATGAAGGTTTAGACAATAATCCGTTTAAAGATGCATTAAAGAACTTGAATTTATAGATAAAATCGAACAAAGTTGAATCAGAAAAACGAAAAGTTCGCTTTTGGTATTGTTTTTTATTAAGAATGATATTAAACTATTAAGGTATTTTAAAAAAAGGAGCATCCATTCGTGAAAAACTATTTCCAGTTCGATAAATATGGAACAAACTTTAAAAGAGAAATCTTAGGCGGTATCACAACTTTCTTATCTATGGCCTATATTTTAGCGGTTAACCCGCAAGTTTTAAGTTTAGCAGGTGTTAAAGGCGTATCAGAAGATATGAAAATGGACCAAGGTGCCATTTTTGTAGCGACTGCATTAGCAGCATTTGTAGGCTCGCTATTCATGGGACTAATAGCTAAATATCCAATCGCATTAGCACCAGGTATGGGATTAAATGCATTCTTTGCATTTACTGTTGTGTTAACCATGGGTATTCCTTGGCAAGTTGGTTTAACAGGTGTTTTATTCTCAGGTATATTCTTTGCGATATTAACCGTCACAGGGTTTAGGGAAGTTATTATTAATGCAATTCCTTATCAAATGAAGATGGCTGTTTCAGCAGGTATAGGATTATTCATTACATTTGTAGGTTTACAAAGTTCGGGTATTATAGTTAAAAATGAATCTACATTAGTAACATTGGGACATTTAACTGATCCACCAGTACTTTTGGCGATATTCGGTATCGTTATTACAGTTATTTTATATGCAATTAAATTGCCGGGTTCTATCTTTATCGGTATGATCATCACAGCAATCGTTGGTATGTTCACTGGATTGATTCAAATGCCATCTGGTATTGTAGGTAAGATTCCAAGTATTGAACCAACGTTCGGTGCTGCATTTGAAGCGTTTAAAGACCCAAGTCAATTATTAACGATACAGTTCTTAATTGTTATTTTAACGTTCTTATTTATTGATTTCTTTGATACAGCTGGTACATTAGTAGCTGTTGCTACTCAAGCAGGTATTATGAAAGATAATAAATTACCAAGAGCTGGTAGAGCATTGTTCTCAGATTCTTTAGCTACGATTGTAGGATCAGTTTTTGGAACAACTACAACAACTTCTTATATCGAATCAACTTCAGGTGTTGCTGTAGGTGCTAGAACAGGATTTGCTAGTATCGTAACAGGTTGTTGTTTCCTATTAGCGCTGTTCTTTAGTCCGTTAATCGCTGTTGTAACAAGTGCAGTTACGACACCAGCTTTAGTGGTGGTAGGTGTATTAATGGCTGCAAACTTTGCTGAGATAAACTGGAAAAGTTTTGAAGTTGCAGTGCCAGCATTCATTACAATCATTATGATGCCTTTATCATACTCAATTGCAACTGGTATTGCGTGTGGATTTATTTTCTATCCAATTACAATGCTTATCTCTAAAAAACATAAAGAAGTACATCCGATAATGTATGTATTAATGGTACTATTCATTCTGTACTTCATATTTGTTCATGGTTAAATCCAGACACAAAAAACGACTGCCAATGATTGGTAGTCGTTTTTTCTTTGAAGTAAGGATAAAATAAGAAGCGAAATAACATAAAGCAATATTATGAATGTCTTTAAATATCCGATATAAATATACTTCTTTTAAAATTGTTGGACGTGTTTCTTCTATATTATATACCTAATTAAAAAGGTTTTAAGAATTATTCTCTATGTCCATCTTTGTATTGTGTGTAAATGACACGAGCATTTTTATTAGGTATATAGGTTGGCGCTGATAATACAACTAGGACAAATAGAATCATTAGGAAAAATAAAATCCAATGAATCAAAATTCCTAAGAAGGGGATGATAGCTAAAAAACTACCTACTATACCAAATATTGGAATAATCGCTATAGGTCTAATCGCATTTTGTCTATTCACTAATAATATAATAGTAAGAATTAGATAAAGTAATGCATTAAAGAGTAAAGGCTGCCATCCAAAACTTAAAATAAACGTTGCACCTAAAAAAGGAATGCCATAGAAAAACTCACAAAGTATTAAAAAGATACCTATAAGTGCTAAAGATAATTTTGGTCCATTTTTCATATTCATTCACCACCGTTCTTATGACTAATTATATAGAATAATTTTCAATGATAATAATAAAATGATTCAAGGTACGAATTTACAATAAAGAAGGAAATAAAAAATATCTCGAAAATAGTTGAACTGACTAAGTATATAAAGTAAAATATAAAAGTATGTGTTAGACAGATAGAAAAATTATGTGAAAAGCCTTGATTTATCGATGTTTTTCGTGTAATATAACTAACGTTGGACTTTAAGAAAAGCGATGAAGCGAAAGGTTACTGACACACCCGGCCGCTTTGCCATGGCGCTGTGTAAGATAGTTTTCGTGGAGAAGTCTATCACTAAATGTAGACGAATAAGGAGGGAAAATTATGGCAAAACAAAAAATCAGAATCAGATTAAAAGCTTATGATCACCGCGTGATTGATCAATCAGCAGAGAAGATTGTAGAAACAGCGAAACGTTCTGGTGCAGATGTTTCTGGACCAATTCCGTTACCAACTGAGAAATCAGTTTACACAATCATCCGTGCCGTGCATAAGTATAAAGATTCACGTGAACAATTCGAACAACGTACACACAAACGTTTAATCGATATTGTAAACCCAACACCAAAAACAGTTGACGCTTTAATGGGCTTAAACTTACCATCTGGTGTAGACATCGAAATCAAATTATAATAGACAATTTTAGGAGGTGGACTTTCGATGACCAAAGGAATCTTAGGAAGAAAAATTGGGATGACACAAGTATTCGGAGAAAACGGTGAATTAATCCCTGTAACAGTAGTAGAAGCTAAAGAAAATGTTGTATTACAAAAGAAAACTGTAGAAGTTGATGGATACAACGCAATCCAAGTTGGATTTGAAGACAAAAAAGCATACAAAAAAGATGCAAAATCTAATAAATATGCTAATAAACCAGCTGAAGGTCACGCTAAAAAAGCTGACGCAGCACCTAAGCGCTTCATTCGTGAATTCCGCAATGTAGACGTGGATGCTTACGAAGTAGGTCAAGAAGTCTCAGTAGATACTTTTGTAGCTGGCGACGTTATTGACGTAACAGGCGTATCAAAAGGTAAAGGTTTCCAAGGTGCAATTAAACGCCACGGACAATCTCGTGGACCTATGTCACACGGTTCTCATTTCCACAGAGCACCAGGTTCTGTAGGTATGGCTTCAGATGCTTCTAGAGTATTTAAAGGCCAAAAAATGCCAGGACGTATGGGTGGAAACACTGTAACTGTTCAAAACTTAGAAGTAGTTCAAGTTGACACAGAAAACAAAGTTATCTTAGTAAAAGGTAACGTACCTGGACCTAAAAAAGGTTTAGTAGAAATCAGAACTTCAATTAAAAAAGGTAATAAATAATAAGAAGTGAAAGGAGGAAATGCATAATGGCTAATTATGATGTTTTAAAATTAGACGGAACTAAATCAGGTTCAATCGAATTAAGCGATGCAGTATTCGGTATTGAGCCAAATAATAGCGTTTTATTCGAAGCTATTAATTTACAACGTGCTTCATTACGTCAAGGTACGCATGCTGTTAAGAATCGTTCAGCAGTAAGCGGTGGCGGACGTAAACCATGGAAGCAAAAAGGAACAGGTCGTGCTCGTCAAGGTACAATCCGTGCTCCACAATGGCGTGGCGGTGGTATCGTATTCGGACCAACTCCAAGAAGTTATGCATACAAAATGCCTAAGAAAATGCGTCGTTTAGCTTTACGCTCAGCATTATCTTTCAAAGCTCAAGAGAATGGCTTAACTGTAGTTGACGCATTCAACTTCGAAGCTCCAAAAACTAAAGAATTCAAAAATGTATTATCTACATTAGAACAACCTAAAAAAGTATTAGTAGTTACTGAAAACGAAGATGTAAATGTTGAATTATCAGCACGCAACATCCCTGGCGTTCAAGTGACAACTGCTCAAGGTTTAAATGTTTTAGATATCACTAATGCTGACAGCTTAGTAATTACTGAAGCTGCTGCTAAAAAAGTTGAGGAGGTGCTCGGATAATGGAAGCAAGAGATATTCTTAAGCGCCCCGTAATCACTGAGAAATCTTCTGAAGCAATGGCTGAAGACAAATACACTTTCGACGTTGATACTCGTGTTAACAAAACACAAGTAAA
Organism: Staphylococcus sp. FSL W8-0056; assembly: GCF_037963075.1. NCBI lineage: Bacteria > Bacillati > Bacillota > Bacilli > Caryophanales > Staphylococcaceae > Staphylococcus > Staphylococcus sp. FSL W8-0056. The sequence goes on along the minus strand of NZ_CP150142.1, from coordinate 1,984,529 downwards.
AATGGCAGTTGAAGAAATCTTCAACGTAAAAGTTGCAAGTGTTAATATCATGAATTACAAACCTAAGAAAAAACGTATGGGCCGTTACCAAGGCTATACAAACAAAAGAAGAAAAGCGATTGTAACTCTTAAAGAAGGATCAATCGACTTATTTAACTAATAAAACAATTACCATTAAGGAGGTAAGCGACAATGGCTATTAAAAAGTATAAGCCAATAACAAATGGTCGTCGTAATATGACTTCGTTAGATTTCGCAGAAATCACGAAAACTACACCTGAAAAGTCATTATTAAAACCGCTACCGAAAAAAGCGGGACGTAACAACCAAGGTAAATTGACTGTAAGACACCATGGTGGTGGACACAAACGTCAATACCGTGTTATCGATTTTAAACGTAACAAAGATGGTATCAATGCAAAAGTTGATTCTATTCAATATGATCCAAACCGCTCAGCAAACATCGCTTTAGTTGTATATGCAGACGGTGAAAAACGATATATCATTGCTCCTAAAGGATTAGAAGTAGGTCAAATCGTTGAAAGTGGTGCTGAAGCTGACATCAAAGTTGGTAACGCATTACCATTACAAAACATTCCAGTTGGTACAGTAGTACACAACATCGAGCTTAAACCTGGTAAAGGTGGACAAATCGCTCGTTCAGCTGGTGCAAGTGCTCAAGTACTTGGTAAAGAAGGTAAATACGTATTAATCAGATTAAGATCTGGTGAAGTTCGTATGATCTTATCTACTTGCCGTGCTACAATCGGTCAAGTTGGTAACCTACAACACGAATTAGTTAACGTTGGTAAAGCCGGACGTTCAAGATGGAAAGGTATCCGTCCAACAGTTCGTGGTTCTGTAATGAACCCTAACGATCACCCACACGGTGGTGGTGAAGGTCGTGCTCCTATCGGTAGACCATCTCCAATGTCACCATGGGGTAAACCTACGCTTGGTAAGAAAACTCGTCGTGGTAAAAAATCATCAGACAAACTTATCGTTCGTGGACGTAAGAAAAAATAATATAATCAACTTATTTGGGTGTGCGGCTTAAAGCTGCACGCACATAATAAGAAGGGAGGCGCCCAAATGGCTCGTAGTATTAAAAAAGGACCTTTCGTCGATGAGCATTTAATGAAAAAAGTTGAAGCTCAAGAAGGAAGCGAAAAGAAACAAGTAATCAAAACATGGTCACGTCGTTCTACAATTTTCCCTAATTTCATCGGACATACTTTTGCAGTATACGACGGACGTAAACACGTACCTGTATATGTAACTGAAGATATGGTAGGTCATAAATTAGGTGAGTTTGCTCCTACTCGTACATTCAAAGGACACGTTGCAGACGACAAGAAAACAAGAAGATAATATCTATTAAGTAGAGGAGGACATCCTAATGGAAGCAAAAGCGGTTGCTAGAACAATAAGAATCGCACCTCGTAAAGTAAGACTAGTTCTTGACTTAATCAGAGGTAAAAATGCTGCTGAAGCTATTGCAATTTTAAAATTAACAAACAAAGCTTCATCACCAGTAATTGAAAAAGTATTAATGTCCGCTTTAGCTAATGCTGAACATAACTATGACATGAACACAGATGAATTAGTAGTTAAAGAAGCATATGCTAACGAAGGACCAACATTAAAACGTTTCCGTCCACGTGCGCAAGGTCGTGCAAGTGCGATTAACAAACGTACAAGCCACATTACAATCGTCGTAAGTGACGGTAAAGAAGAAGCTAAAGAAGCTTAATTAACTTTTAAGGAGGGAATACTGTGGGTCAAAAAATTAATCCAATCGGACTTCGTGTTGGTATTATCCGTGATTGGGAAGCTAAATGGTATGCTGAAAAAGACTTCGCTTCACTTTTACACGAAGATTTAAAAATCCGTAAATTTATTGATAATGAATTAAAAGAAGCATCAGTTTCTCACGTAGAGATTGAACGTGCTGCAAACCGTATCAACATTGCAATTCATACTGGTAAACCTGGTATGGTAATTGGTAAAGGCGGTTCAGAAATCGAAAAATTACGCAACAAATTAAATGCGTTAACTGATAAAAAAGTACACATCAACGTAATTGAAATCAAAAAAGTTGATCTTGACGCTCGTTTAGTAGCTGAAAACATCGCACGTCAATTAGAAAACCGTGCTTCATTCCGTCGTGTACAAAAACAAGCAATCACTAGAGCTATGAAACTTGGTGCTAAAGGTATCAAAACTCAAGTATCTGGTCGTTTAGGCGGAGCTGACATCGCTCGTGCTGAACAATATTCAGAAGGAACTGTTCCACTTCATACGTTACGTGCTGACATCGATTATGCACACGCTGAAGCTGACACTACTTACGGTAAATTAGGCGTTAAAGTATGGATCTATCGTGGAGAAGTTCTTCCTACTAAGAACACTAGTGGAGGAGGAAAATAATAATGTTACTACCAAAACGTGTAAAATATCGTCGTCAACATCGTCCTAAAACAACTGGTCGTTCTAAAGGCGGTAACTACGTAACATTTGGTGAGTTTGGTTTACAAGCTACAACAACGTCTTGGATCACATCTCGTCAAATCGAATCTGCTCGTATAGCAATGACACGTTACATGAAACGTGGCGGGAAAGTTTGGATTAAAATCTTCCCACATACACCATATACTAAAAAACCTTTAGAAGTACGTATGGGTGCTGGTAAAGGTGCGGTTGAAGGCTGGATCGCAGTTGTTAAACCAGGTAGAATTTTATTCGAAGTTGCTGGCGTTTCTGAAGAAGTTGCGCGTGAAGCACTACGTTTAGCAAGTCACAAACTTCCAGTAAAAACTAAGTTTGTAAAACGTGAGGAATTGGGTGGTGAAACAAATGAAAGCTAAGGAAATTAGAGACTTAACCACTTCAGAAATCGAAGAACAAATCAAATCTTCAAAAGAAGAGCTTTTTAACCTACGCTTTCAGTTAGCTACAGGTCAATTAGAAGAAACTGCACGTATTCGTACAGTAAGAAAAACGATTGCACGTCTAAAAACTGTTGCTCGTGAAAGAGAAATTGAACAAAGTAAGGCTAATCAATAATTAAGTAAGAGGAGGTTACAAAAGTGAGCGAAAGAAACGATCGTAAAGTTTATGTAGGTAAAGTTGTTTCAGACAAAATGGACAAGACTATTACAGTACTTGTTGAAACTTACAAAACACACAAATTATACGGTAAACGAGTAAAATACTCTAAAAAATACAAAACTCATGATGAAAACAATTCAGCTAAATTAGGAGACATTGTTAAAATTCAAGAAACTCGTCCTTTATCAGCAACAAAACGTTTTCGTTTAGTAGAGATTGTTGAAGAGTCAGTAATTATTTAATACAAGTTTAGAGATAAGGGAGGTTTAACTAATGATCCAACAAGAAACACGCTTGAAAGTAGCAGACAACTCTGGTGCTCGTGAAGTTCTTACAATCAAAGTATTAGGTGGATCTGGTCGTAAAACAGCAAACATCGGCGATGTTATCGTATGTACTGTTAAAAATGCAACACCAGGTGGCGTTGTTAAAAAAGGTGACGTTGTCAAAGCTGTAATCGTACGTACTAAGTCAGGTGTTCGTCGTAATGACGGTTCATACATCAAATTTGATGAAAATGCATGTGTTATCATCCGTGATGACAAAGGCCCACGTGGTACTCGTATCTTCGGACCTGTTGCTCGTGAATTACGTGAAGGTAACTTCATGAAAATCGTATCATTAGCACCAGAAGTACTTTAATTAATAACAACCAATACAAATAAGGAGGTGCCCACATGCATATCAAAAAAGGTGACAACGTTAAAGTTATCGCAGGTAAAGACAAAGGTAAAGAAGGTAAAGTAATTGCTACTCTACCTAAAAAAGACCGTGTCGTTGTGGAAGGTGTTAACATTATGAAAAAACACCAAAAACCAACTCAATTAAATCCTGAAGGTGGAATCTTAGAAACAGAGGCAGCAATCCATGTTTCTAATGTACAATTATTGGACCCTAAAACAAACGAACCAACTCGTGTAGGTTACAAATTTGTTGATGGTAAAAAAGTTCGTATCGCTAAAAAATCTGGCGAAGAAATTAAATCTAATAATTAATAACAAGTTGAAAGGAGGATCCCACTTTGAACCGTTTAAAAGAAAAGTTTAACACTGAAGTTACTGAAAACTTAATGAAAAAATTCAATTATAGTTCAGTAATGGAAGTACCAAAAATAGATAAAATCGTTGTGAACATGGGTGTAGGTGACGCAGTACAAAATTCTAAAGTATTAGACAATGCTGTTGAAGAATTAGAATTGATCACTGGTCAAAAACCATTAGTAACTAAAGCTAAAAAATCAATCGCGACTTTCCGTTTACGTGAAGGTATGCCAATCGGTGCGAAAGTAACACTTCGCGGTGAAAGAATGTATGAATTCTTAGACAAATTAATTTCAGTATCATTACCACGTGTACGTGACTTCCAAGGTGTTTCTAAAAAAGCATTTGACGGACGCGGTAACTACACTTTAGGTGTTAAAGAACAATTAATTTTCCCAGAAATCGACTATGATAAAGTAAGTAAAGTTAGAGGAATGGATATTGTTATCGTAACGACTGCTAACACTGATGAAGAAGCTCGTGAATTGTTAGCTAACTTCGGTATGCCATTCCGTAAATAATTATTTAAAGGAGGCTAATTAAGTGGCTAAAACTTCAATGGTTGCTAAGCAACAAAAAAAACAAAAATATGCAGTTCGTGAATACACTCGTTGTGAACGTTGTGGCCGTCCACATTCTGTATATCGTAAATTTAAATTATGCCGTATTTGTTTCCGTGAATTAGCTTACAAAGGCCAAATCCCTGGCGTTCGTAAAGCTAGCTGGTAATAAAAAAGAGTCTGAAAGGAGGCAACAATCAATGACAATGACAGATCCAATCGCAGATATGCTTACTCGTGTAAGAAACGCAAACATGGTGCGTCACGAGAAGTTAGAATTACCTGCATCAAATATTAAAAAAGAAATTGCTGAAATCTTAAAGAGTGAAGGTTTCATTAAAAATGTTGAATACGTAGAAGATGATAAACAAGGTGTACTTCGTTTATTCTTAAAATATGGTCAAAACGATGAGCGTGTTATCACAGGATTAAAACGTATTTCAAAACCAGGTTTACGTGTTTATGCAAAAGCTAGCGAAATGCCTAAAGTATTAAATGGTTTAGGTATTGCATTAGTATCAACTTCTGAAGGTGTAATCACTGACAAAGAAGCAAGAAAACGTAATGTTGGTGGAGAAATTATCGCATACGTTTGGTAATAAAAAATAAGGAGGTGCCATAACATGAGTCGTGTTGGTAAGAAAATTATTGACATCCCTAGTGACGTAACAGTAACTTTTGATGGAAATCATGTAACTGTTAAAGGTCCTAAAGGTGAATTATCAAGAACTTTAAATGAAAGAATGACATTCAAACAAGAAGAAAACACAATTGAAGTTGTAAGACCATCTGATTCTAAAGAAGATAGAACAAACCATGGTACAACTCGTGCTTTATTAAACAATATGGTACAAGGTGTTTCTCAAGGATACGTAAAAGTACTTGAACTTGTTGGTGTAGGTTACCGTGCTCAAATGCAAGGTAAAGACTTAATCCTTAACGTTGGTTATTCTCACCCAGTAGAAATTAAAGCTGAAGAAAACATTACTTTCTCAGTTGAGAAAAACACAGTCGTTAAAGTTGAAGGTATTTCAAAAGAACAAGTTGGAGCATTAGCATCTAACATCCGTTCAGTAAGACCTCCAGAGCCTTACAAAGGTAAAGGTATTCGTTACCAAGGTGAATACGTTCGCCGTAAAGAAGGTAAAACTGGTAAATAATAGATAAACTCTAAAGAAAGGAGTATTGAAATGATCAGTAAAATTGATAAAAATAAAGTGCGTTTAAAAAGACATGCTCGTGTTCGTACTAACTTATCAGGTACAGCTGAAAAGCCACGTTTAAACGTATATCGTTCAAACAAGCATATCTACGCTCAAATTATTGATGATAATAAAGGCGTAACATTAGCTCAAGCTTCTTCAAAAGACAGCGACATTGCTACTACAGCAACTAAAGTTGAATTAGCAACTAAAGTCGGTGAAGCAATTGCTAAAAAAGCTGCTGACAAAGGCATTAAAGAAATCGTATTTGACCGTGGAGGATATTTATATCACGGACGTGTTAAAGCATTAGCTGAAGCAGCAAGAGAAAGCGGATTAGAATTTTAATTTAAAGGAGGGACAAATACATGGCTCGTAGAGAAGAAGAGACGAAAGAATTTGAAGAACGCGTTGTTACAATCAACCGTGTAGCAAAAGTTGTAAAAGGTGGTCGTCGTTTCCGTTTCACTGCATTAGTTGTAGTTGGAGACAAAAATGGTCGTGTAGGTTTCGGTACTGGTAAAGCTCAAGAGGTACCAGAAGCAATCAAAAAAGCTGTTGAAGCAGCTAAAAAAGATTTAGTAGTTGTTCCACGTGTTGAAGGTACAACTCCACACACAATTACTGGCCGTTACGGTTCAGGAAGCGTATTTATGAAACCGGCTGCACCTGGTACAGGAGTTATCGCTGGTGGTCCTGTTCGTGCCGTACTTGAATTAGCAGGTATCACTGATATCTTAAGTAAATCATTAGGATCAAACACACCAATCAACATGGTTCGTGCTACAATCGATGGTTTACAAAACCTTAAAAATGCTGAAGATGTTGCGAAATTACGTGGCAAAACAGTAGAAGAATTATACAATTAAGGAGGGAAAACTAGTTATGGCTAAATTACAAATTACCCTCACTCGTAGTGTTATTGGTCGTCCTGAAACACAACGTAAAACTGTTGAAGCTTTAGGTCTTAAAAAGACTAACAGTTCAGTAGTTGTTGAAGATAACCCTGCTATTCGTGGGCAAATCAACAAAGTTAAGCACTTAGTAACAGTAGAAGAAAAATAATCAAGGAGGTGCCGAAATGAAATTACATGAGTTAAAACCGGCAGAAGGTTCACGTAAAGAACGCAATCGTGTTGGACGTGGTGTTGCGACAGGTAATGGTAAAACAAGTGGTCGCGGACACAAAGGTCAAAAAGCTCGTTCAGGCGGTGGTGTAAGACCAGGATTTGAAGGTGGTCAATTACCATTATTCCGTCGTTTACCAAAACGTGGTTTTACTAACATAAATCGTAAAGAATATGCTATTGTTAACTTAGACCAACTTAATAAATTTGAAGATGGTACTGAAGTAACTCCAGCTTTATTAGTAGAATCTGGTGTTGTTAAGAATGAAAAATCTGGTATCAAAATACTAGGTAATGGTTCACTTGATAAGAAATTGACAGTGAAAGCTCATAAATTCTCAGCTTCAGCAGCAGAAGCTATTGATGCTAAAGGTGGAGCACACGAGGTGATCTAATGATTCAAACCCTTGTGAACTTCTTTAGAACAAAAGAGGTTCGTAACAAGATTTTCTTCACACTAGCAATGTTAGTAATTTTTAAAATAGGGACTTATATACCAGCTCCAGGAGTAAATCCTGCAGCTTTTGATAATCCCCAAGGTTCTCAAGGTGCCACTGAGTTATTAAATACTTTTGGTGGCGGAGCCTTGAAACGATTTTCTATTTTTGCAATGGGTATTGTACCCTACATCACTGCATCAATCGTAATGCAATTATTACAAATGGATATTGTCCCTAAATTCTCAGAATGGGCAAAACAAGGTGAAGTAGGTAGAAGAAAGTTAAATAACGTTACTCGTTATTTAGCAATTTCTTTAGCATTTATCCAATCTATAGGTATGGCATTCCAATTTAATAATTATCTCAAAGGTGCGCTGATTATCAATCAGTCAATTATGAGTTATTTATTAATAGCACTAGTTTTGACAGCAGGAACTGCTTTCTTAATATGGCTTGGTGATCAAATCACTCAGTTCGGTGTTGGTAATGGTATTTCTATTATCATATTTGCGGGTATTTTATCAACGTTGCCAGCCAGTCTAATTCAATTTGGACAAACTGCGTTCGTTGGGCAAGAAGATACATCATTAGCATGGTTGAAAGTATTAGGACTTTTAGTGTCACTGATACTATTAACTGTAGGTGCTATTTATGTACTTGAAGCCGTTCGTAAAATTCCGATTCAATATGCTAAGAAACAAACTGCTCAAAGATTAGGTTCACAGGCAACTTATCTACCTTTAAAAGTGAACTCAGCCGGTGTTATTCCTGTAATCTTTGCAATGGCGTTCTTCTTACTGCCTAGAACATTAACGTTGTTCTATCCAGATAAAGAATGGGCACAAAACATTGCGAATGCTGCAAATCCTTCAAGTAATGTTGGTATGGTTGTATATATTGTACTAATTATACTATTCACATACTTCTATGCATTTGTACAAGTTAATCCGGAAAAAATGGCTGATAACCTTAAGAAACAAGGTAGCTATGTTCCAGGCATTAGACCTGGTGAACAAACCAAAAAATATATTACTAAAGTTTTATATCGTTTAACTTTTGTAGGTTCTATCTTCTTAGCCGTTATTTCAATTCTACCAATATTAGCAACTAAGTTTATGGGATTACCACAATCAATTCAGATTGGTGGTACAAGTTTACTTATCGTTATTGGTGTAGCGATTGAAACAATGAAATCTTTAGAAGCTCAAGTATCTCAAAAAGAATATAAAGGCTTTGGTGGTAGATAATTTTAGGAGGGCACTTATGAATATCATTTTGATGGGTTTACCTGGCGCAGGTAAAGGAACTCAAGCAAGTGAAATTGTCAAGAAATTCCCAATACCCCACATTTCAACTGGTGACATGTTCAGAAAAGCTATAAAAGAAGAAACTGAATTAGGTAAAGAAGCTAAGTCTTATATGGACCGTGGCGAATTAGTTCCTGATGAAGTGACTGTAGGTATCGTTAAGGAAAGAATTTCTGAAGACGATGCAAAAAAAGGCTTTTTATTAGATGGCTTCCCAAGAACAATCGAGCAAGCTGAGGCATTAAATAATATTATGTCTGAGCTTGACAGAAACATTGATGCTGTCATCAATATCGAAGTTCCGGAAGAAGAATTAATGAACCGTCTTACAGGTCGTCGAATCTGTGAGTCATGTGGTACAACGTATCATCTTGTATTTAATCCTCCGAAGGTCGAAGGTATTTGTGATATCGATGGTGGTAAATTGTATCAACGAGAAGATGATAATCCTGAAACGGTAGCTAATCGTTTGAGTGTTAATATTAAACAATCTAAGCCTATTTTAGATTTCTATGATCAAAAAGGTGTATTGAAAAATATTGATGGTTCAAAAGATATTAGCGACGTTACCAAAGATGTCATTGATATTTTAGATCATTTGTAATAGATCAACTTTTAGCGGTCTATTTTAAGTGAGGCATGATTTAATCATATTAGATAGATGAGAGTGGCAATTAACGATAATTAATTCCCGTAATTTTTGTTTAACTTATAAAATTAATCACTGATAGATTCGTAACAATAAAGTTGTCTATTGACGATTACCTTACTATTGCAAAAAGGGGGAAGTTAATCAATGGCTAAACAAGATGTAATTGAATTAGAAGGTACTGTATTAGATACTTTACCGAACGCAATGTTTAAAGTAGAATTAGAAAATGGTCATGAGATTTTAGCTCACGTAAGTGGTAAAATCAGAATGAATTACATTCGTATTCTACCTGGCGACAAAGTAACTGTTGAGATGTCTCCGTACGATTTAACACGCGGAAGAATTACTTATCGTTATAAATAATCGTCACTCCATAATATAGGGAGGTATAAAAATGAAAGTAAGACCATCAGTAAAACCTATTTGCGAAAAATGTAAAGTCATTAAACGTAAAGGTAAAGTAATGGTAATTTGTGAAAATCCAAAACACAAACAAAGACAAGGTTAATAAAAGAGAGGTGTAAATTAATATGGCACGTATTGCAGGAGTAGATATTCCACGTGAAAAACGCGTAGTTATCTCATTAACTTATATATACGGTATCGGTACGTCAACTGCTCAAAAAATTCTTGAAGAAGCTAACGTATCAGCTGATACTCGTGTGAAAGATTTAACTGATGACGAATTAGGTCGCATCCGTGAAGTTGTAGACGGTTATAAAGTCGAAGGTGACTTACGTCGTGAAACTAACTTAAATATCAAACGTTTAATGGAAATTTCATCATACCGTGGTATCCGTCACCGTCGTGGTTTACCAGTTCGTGGTCAAAAAACGAAAAACAACGCGCGTACTCGTAAAGGACCAGTTAAAACGGTAGCTAACAAGAAAAAATAATAGGTAAAGGAGGCAAATTTTAAATGGCACGTAAACAAGTATCTCGTAAACGTAGAGTGAAAAAGAATATTGAAAATGGTGTAGCACACATCCGTTCAACATTCAACAACACTATTGTAACTATCACTGATGAGTTCGGTAATGCTTTATCATGGTCATCAGCTGGTGCATTAGGATTCAAAGGATCTAAAAAATCAACACCATTTGCAGCACAAATGGCTTCTGAAACTGCATCTAAATCAGCTATGGAGCATGGTTTAAAAACAGTTGAAGTAACAGTTAAAGGACCTGGTCCAGGTCGTGAATCAGCTATTCGTGCATTACAATCTGCAGGTTTAGAAGTAACTGCGATCAGAGACGTTACTCCAGTACCTCATAACGGTTGTCGTCCACCAAAACGTCGTCGTGTATAATTTATGATGGTATTGTTACAGGTCACTGAGCAAACATTTTAAATTAAGTCGACGTATATAAGGAGGATATTTAAATGATAGAAATCGAAAAACCTAGAATTGAGACAATTGAAATTAGTGAAGATGCTAAATTCGGTAAGTTCGTTGTTGAACCACTAGAACGTGGCTACGGTACTACACTAGGAAACTCCTTACGTCGTATCCTACTATCTTCATTACCAGGTGCAGCCGTTAAGTATATTGAAATTGAGGGAGTTTTACATGAATTCTCAGCAGTAGACAATGTAGTTGAAGATGTTTCTACAATTATTATGAACATTAAACAATTAGCATTGAAAATTTACTCTGAAGAAGATAAAACTTTAGAAATTGATGTACGTGATGAAGGCGAAGTAACAGCAAGCGACATTACACATGATAGTGATGTTGAAATTTTAAACCCAGAGCTTAAAATTGCAACAGTATCTAAAGGTGGTCACTTAAAAATTCGTCTAGTTGCTAACAAGGGTAGAGGTTACGCATTAGCAGAACAAAATAATACTAGTGATTTACCAATTGGTGTAATCCCTGTTGATTCATTGTATTCACCTGTTGAACGTGTGAACTATACTGTTGAAAATACACGTGTAGGTCAAAGCAGTGATTTTGATAAATTAACATTGGATGTTTGGACTAATGGTTCAATCACACCACAAGAATCAGTTTCATTAGCAGCAAAAATAATGACTGAACACTTGAATATCTTCGTTGGTCTTACTGATGAAGCGCAAAACGCTGAAATCATGATTGAAAAAGAAGAAGATCAAAAAGAAAAAGTATTAGAAATGTCTATTGAAGAATTAGACTTATCTGTACGTTCATATAACTGCTTAAAACGCGCAGGAATCAATTCTGTTCAAGAGTTAGCTGACAAATCTGAAGCTGACATGATGAAAGTGCGTAATTTAGGTCGTAAATCTTTAGAAGAAGTTAAATACAAATTAGAAGATTTAGGATTAGGATTAAGAAAAGAAGATTGATAAAGGAGGTTAACTCATGGGTTACAGAAAATTAGGTCGTACTTCTGATCAACGTAAAGCTATGTTACGTGACTTAGCTACATCACTTATTATTAGTGAACGTATTGAAACTACAGAAGCTCGTGCAAAAGAAGTTCGCAGTGTTGTTGAGAAATTAATCACTTTAGGTAAAAAAGGAGATTTAGCTTCTCGTCGTAATGCAGCTAAAACTTTACGTAATGTTGAAATCTTAAACGAAGATGAAACTACACAAACTGCACTTCAAAAATTATTTGGTGAAATCGCAGAGCGTTACACAGAACGTCAAGGTGGTTACACTCGTATCCTTAAACAAGGCCCTCGTCGCGGTGACGGTGCTGAATCAGTAATTATCGAATTAGTATAAGAATTTATATAAATACACTAACTACTTTTATATAAAGCAAATGAGTGCAACGATAATGTTTGCCACATACAAATATTGTCTAGCTCAGAGTACCCCATCAACTAAATAAAGATTTAAAGCGTGAACTCAACAAACTTATGATGGGGTGCGCGCTTTTTTATTGAATAAGATATCGGACTTATGAACAGAAATGTTTTTAAGTCCGATTTCTTTATATCTACTTTTTTGAGTGCGAATCTAAAAATATGATCAAGCTAGTTTGATCAATTTCACTAGAACTGAATGAAGTGAAAGTATTATCGTTGAACCAAACGCGACCACCCCTATATTAGTAAATCATTTATTTTATTAACGTTTATACATAATTGTTAGAGAGGAATAAATGTCCTTATCATTAGTTGTTAAACAACACTTTAAAGACTAGAAATGAGTTAGAAAATACTAGTAATATATAGCAAACCCAGTCAATGTCATATACAGCGATTTATAAATATTGTAAAATATGATAGATACACGAATCGTAAAGGAGAGAGACAAGTGGAGGATAAGAATTCAGTTATTGTATTTAAAAATGTTTCATTTCAATATCAAAGTGATGCATCCTTCACATTGAAAGATGTTTCTTTTAATATACCTAAAGGTCAGTGGACATCTATTGTTGGTCATAACGGTTCTGGAAAATCTACAATTGCCAAGTTAATGATTGGCATAGAGAAAGTTAAATCTGGAGAAATTTTTTATAATAATCAAGCTATAACTGATGATAATTTTGAAAAGTTAAGAAAAGACATAGGAATTGTATTTCAGAATCCGGATAATCAATTTGTTGGTTCAATTGTAAAATACGATGTGGCATTTGGACTCGAAAATCATGCGGTTCCACATGACGAAATGCATAGAAGAGTCAGCGAAGCACTTAAACAAGTTGATATGTTAGAACGTGCAGATTATGAACCTAATGCATTATCGGGGGGACAGAAGCAGCGTGTGGCTATAGCAAGTGTATTAGCACTTAACCCCTCTGTCATTATATTAGATGAGGCGACTTCTATGTTAGATCCTGATGCACGTCAAAATTTATTGGATTTAGTGAGAAAAGTTAAATCAGAACATAATATTACAATCATTTCTATTACGCATGATTTATCTGAGGCGATGGAAGCAGATCATGTTATCGTTATGAATAAAGGGACTGTCTATAAAGAAGGCACAGCGACTGAAATTTTCGACCATGCAGAAGAGTTAACAAGAATAGGTCTAGATTTGCCATTCCCAATCAAAATAAATCAAATGCTGGGACACCAAACATCATTCTTAACTTATGAAGGGCTGGTGGATCAACTATGACTATACGGTTTGACAATGTAAGTTATACCTATCAAAAAGGGACACCATATCAGCATCAAGCTATTCATGATGTTAATACAGAATTTGAACAAGGTAAATATTACGCCATCGTTGGACAAACGGGTAGTGGTAAATCAACGTTGATACAAAATATTAATGCGCTGTTAAAGCCGACTACTGGGACAGTTACAGTTGATGACATTACTATTACACATAAGACCAAAGATAAATATATTAGACCTGTAAGAAAAAGAATTGGAATGGTATTTCAATTTCCCGAATCTCAATTATTTGAGGACACAGTAGAGCGTGAAATGATATTTGGACCTAAAAACTTTAAAATGAATTTAGATGAAGCCAAAAACTATGCCCATCGTCTGTTGATGGATTTAGGCTTTTCAAGAGATGTAATGTCACAATCACCATTTCAAATGTCAGGTGGACAAATGCGTAAAATAGCGATTGTATCGATATTGGCAATGAATCCTGATATTATCGTGGTTGATGAACCTACAGCAGGACTTGATCCACAAAGTAAACGACAAGTAATGAGATTACTAAAGTCACTACAAACAGATGAAAATAAGGCAATTATCCTAATTTCACATGATATGAATGAAGTCGCGCGTTATGCAGATGAAGTCATCGTTATGAAAGAAGGTAGTATAGTGTCGCAAACATCACCAAAAGAGCTCTTCAAAGATAAAAAAAAATTGGCGGATTGGCATATTGGTTTGCCAGAAATTGTTCAGTTACAATATGACTTTGAACAAAAATATCAAACAAAATTAAAAGATATTGCCTTAACTGAAGAAGCATTTGTAAGCTTGTATAAGGAGTGGCAACATGAAAAATAAATTGATTATAGGGCGATATTTACCAATTAATTCTTTTGTTCATCATCTTGATCCAAGAGCAAAGTTAATGTTTGTTTTTCTTTTTATTATATTAATATTTTTCTGTCATTCACCATTAACATATCTTTGGGTGTTTGCACTTATCTTATTCATTATGAGATTAGCAAAAATTCAATTATGGTTCCTAATCAAAGGTTTAACACCAATATTTTTCTTTTTAATCTTCACATTAATGATGCATATATTTTTAACTAAAGGTGGATATGTATTAGTTGAATGGCATGGCATCACGATTGAAACTAATGGTATTTTAGAAGGGCTATATATATCATTGCGTTTAATTGGGATTGTGATGATTGCAACAATTATGACACTATCTACAAGTCCAATTGATTTAACAGATGCGTTTGAAAGATTACTTGCACCACTAAAGATGTTTAAATTACCAGTTCATCAATTAAGTATGATAATGTCCATTGCGTTACGATTCATCCCGACGTTAATGGATGAGTTAGATAAAATTATTTTGGCGCAAAAGTCGCGTGGTTCTGAAATAAGTTCAGGGAACATTGCAACACGTATTAAATCATTTATTCCATTACTAGTGCCACTATTCATCTCAGCTTTCCAACGCGCCGAAGAATTAGCGGTCGCAATGGAAGTTAGGGGTTATGATGCCAATGTTAAGAGAACGAGCTACAGACAGCTTAAATGGCAATTGAGAGATACGATATCTTTAACCATGATTATCCCAATTGCAATTATTTTATTCGTATTAAAATATTCAGGAGTGTAAATTCATGCGTATATTAGTAGAAATTGCGTATCAAGGAAATAATTTTCTAGGCTTTCAAATTCAACAGAATGGACGTACGGTACAGCAACAATTTGAAAAGCTATTACAACGCATGCATAAAAGACATGTGAGAATCCATCCTTCAAGTAGGACTGATAGAGGTGTACATGCGATACAGCAGTACTTTCATTTCGACACAGAGCTGAATATACCTATGTCACAATGGCAATATGCAATGAACCGAACGTTACCAGATGATATTTATGTCAATAATGTAGTTACAGTCGATGACGATTTTCATTGTCGTTACGATTGTGTCGGTAAACGCTATCGATATAAAGTATATCAAGCACAACACCGCGATCCATTTCAAAGTGGTTTGAAAACATTTATTCCTGAAACGTTGGATTTAGACAAAATGAACAGAGCGGCGCAACAATTCATAGGTACACATGATTTTACGGGGTTTTGTTCGCAAAAAACTGAAGTAGAAAGCAAAGTTAGAACATTATACCAAAGTGAAATCGTAAAGACAGATGATGGCTTTGATTATATTGTCACTGGATCTGGATTTTTATATAACATGGTGCGTGTCTTAGTTGCATTTTTAATAGAAGTTGGAAAAGGGCGACATGAAATTTCTGATGTGCCGAAGCTACTTGAATCAAAGAATCGTAAGAATGTTCCTTTCACTGCACCGGCTGAAGGACTATATTTAGAGAAGATTTATTTAGATGAAAATGAGTTATTAAAAGACTTTGGCAACGATATAAAAATACATCGCAAAAAATCATTACAAAATGACTGATTGCCATTGACAAAAAGCTTGTGAAATTATAAGATTATTAACGGTATTGTTTTATATCCACCCCACGATAAGCCCCGGAAACTTATTGTGTTACAAGATATATAAGCAGAAACGAACAACAGTTAACAAAATAAATGAAATTAAACGTTTTAAAAATGAAACAAATGAAATCATCTATTAGGTTATGAAACTGTTTATAGCTTGAATAGAAGCATTTATTTTTTAGGAGGACAATTATTATGCGTCAAACATTTATGGCAAATGAATCAAACATTGAGCGCAAATGGTATGTTATCGATGCTGAAGGCCAAACATTAGGTCGTTTATCATCAGAAGTAGCATCTATCTTACGCGGTAAAAATAAAGTAACTTACACACCACACGTTGATACTGGTGATTATGTAATCGTTATTAATGCATCAAAAATCGAATTTACTGGTAACAAAGAAACTGACAAAGTTTACTACCGTCACTCAAATCATCCAGGTGGTATCAAATCAATCACTGCTGGTGAATTAAGAAGAACTAACCCAGAACGTTTAATTGAAAACTCAATTAAAGGTATGTTACCAAGCACTCGTTTAGGCGAAAAACAAGGTAAAAAATTATTTGTATATGGTGGCGCTGAACATCCACACGCTGCACAACAACCAGAAAACTACGAATTACGTGGTTAATTAGAAGGAGGAAATGACTTTGGCACAAGTTGAATATAGAGGCACAGGCCGTCGTAAAAACTCAGTAGCACGTGTACGTTTAGTACCAGGTGAAGGTAACATCACAGTTAATAACCGTGACGTACGCGAATACTTACCATTCGAATCATTAATTTTAGACTTAAACCAACCATTTGATGTAACTGAAACTAAAGGTAACTATGATGTTTTAGTTAACGTTCATGGTGGTGGTTTCACTGGACAAGCTCAAGCTATCCGTCACGGAATCGCTCGTGCATTATTAGAAGCAGATCCTGAATACAGAGGTTCTTTAAAACGCGCTGGATTACTTACTCGTGACCCACGTATGAAAGAACGTAAAAAACCAGGTCTTAAAGCAGCTCGTCGTTCACCTCAATTCTCAAAACGTTAATTGTCGGACGATATATACAAAACACCTCGATATTATGTCGAGGTGTTTTTTTGCGTTTGTGTGTTTTAAAATTATTTGGCTCTATATCAAATTGGACTGATGCATTCAATATCGGAAGTTAGGCAACTAAACATTGCTTAACTTCCTTTTTATTTTTTGGAGCGTAAAGTTTTGAACCTAAATTCCAAGAGAATTAATAATTTTTTTCCTTTCTTTTTCGAGGTCATCAAAAGTTTGTATATTCTTTTTAACTATGTTACTTATATATTCAATAATTATTAATTTAATCCAATTTAATAGCTTGTACACATCCTCATAATTATCATATAAATCAAATATACTTTTACCATTGTGAATAATTTCAGTTCTTAGATTTTCACTAATATTTCTTAGATACTCACTGCACTTATGATACTGATATTTAGAATAAGAAATAAAAGGAAGGATTTTAGATTTAGTTTTTTTAAAGTTTAAATATTCACGACTTGATAGCATTTCTAATGTACTTAAAAGATAAACAAATGATGTATTTAAATTATTCATGTACATTGATTCAGAAACTCTGTGGATAGCTTCTCTGAAAAGTAAATTAATTTCATTTGAAGTAACATAAAGACAATTATATAATTTATCTTCATAAATATTAGAAGATAAGTCAATTGGATATAATCCTATTCCTTCTCGAATCATAAACATGACTTTTCCATTAATTGTTCTAAGTTTGTGGTCAGTCAATTGTTCAGCTACTTGCCAACCATTTGAGGTAATACCTGGTATACCTGGTAATTGTTCAGGAACACCAAAATTATTTTCGTTTATTCTTATAATATCTAGAGTTCTGTCGGCTTTTTGACTTAACTTATTAATAAAATAATAATTTTGGTCTACCGTGGTAGGTTCAAAGAAATCGTCCTTAAAAATAACTAGTGCATCTTCTTTTAATTGCGAAGTAGATAAAATAGATAAAAACTCTTTTTTGTTAAACATTGATATTAGTGAAAAGTCTGTATGAAAATGACCTGATTCAATTACTTTTAAAGATGGGGTTAAGATAACATTGCCAATTTGTAAAGGTGACTCAATAACTATATAAGCTAATGGTAAGATATAAATACTCTTTTTCATTATAAAATCCTCCTAAAAATTAATATGTTTTTGAAATTCATCTGCCAATTTTTCTCTAGATGATTTTGTAATGTGTTTATAAATGTCCATAGTCGTCTTTATATCACTATGACCTAATCTAGTTTTACTTCTTTAAGTTGTTGCACCTGATTCGAATAATAGTGAAGCACGAGTATGCCTGAAGCTATGAACGTGTATCTTATGAAGATTTGAATATCATTTAAAGAATACCTCTAATTCGTCATTAGGCATCGATACACGCATGTACTTCATTTAGTCTACTATGTATGGTATGTTGAAAAGATATGTTGCTCTTTATCACTAGAGACTGAAAATCCATATTCTTCATTTTGTAGATTTTGTTCTTCTTTCCATTGTAAAAGTTTATTTATAGTTTGAATACCAATATCTATCCATCTTTGATACTCACATTTTTTTAGTGGTTGCAATACATGTTTATTTTTCACTGGAAATTATAATTTAATAATGTACACTTATGATTGTTTAAACATGTAAAATTTTTAAAAACCTAGAGATAATTTTATTGAGGCGAACAACAATGAAATTATCTTTAGACATAAATATGGATTTTTAAGTTATTACTCTTACAGATTTACCAAAATTAAAAATTGTTAAGCAGAACTTAATCATGAAATAAACAAAAGTGAAATAGCAAGACATATGGGGGATGATAGAAGAACAGTTGATAAATAATTAAATGGTTTTGAGCCGACCAAGAAGAGGAACCGTCAGTCTATTATTGACAAGTATTATCCAATCATCCAAAAGTTACTTTCACACTAGTGAATAATAGTTCTACTATAATGGTGTATTTTGACAATATTTGAAGGTTAAACTTAGATTAACCTGTGTCTATTCTGCATTTAGAGCTTATGTCCTTAAGCATGTTGTATTTAATCGTTATTTTATGAAAGGTTATCAACAGATGTCGCCTAAAGGTACAACGAGAATCGAGACAAAAACCGGTCATCAAGCACAGTTTGACTGGAAAGAAGGCATTAACTTTAAAACGAATGATAATCAAATAGTTTCACTAAATATAGGCGTGTTACTACTTTCTTACTCCCGTTTTGTAATCATGAAAGTGACAATGAATAAATCGAGTGATGTTTTATTTAATTTATTTACACAAGCGTTTGAGCTAATGTGAGATGTGCCTGATGTACTTGTAACTGATAGTATTATATTTAGAAGAGGTTCCTAAGTTTATTTCTAATCTTAAAGAGCGACTGAACTACTCAGTTCATGTGAGTACAGGTAAAATGCCTATTATTGCCTTAGAAAAAGAAAAAGTTCTTACAATCACTACCGAATGTGAATGTAAGAAACTCATATAAAGTGAAACATAAATATTTGAAAGTCAACCGCTCTAATATGATTACATATAAGTCCAATCAATATTCAGCATCAGCTGAATATTGTGGGAAAACAGTTGAAGTTCAAGTTTATGATCAAAAACAACACGTTTAATATAAGACTAAATTGATTTGTGAACATCTCATCACACAACGTAAATTAAATTATCAAAAAGAACATTATTTAGAATCACTGCCATCCTCTTTTGGGAATAGAGAAAAGGATGATATTAATCAGATTACGATAGATAATTTAAATGCGATTGGATAGTTTTATGATGAATAATTCAACGAATTATAAGCGCTTAAAAGCAAATTTAGAATATTTGAAAATGAATCAGATGATTAACCATCTTGATGATGTTATCGATTTTATAAACACAACCTGTCATTCATAGACACATTAATTAAATTAAGCGATTACAAAATCAAAATTAAGGAGAAAAATTTGATTGAATCGATGGTAAAGGTTATGGCGTTACCGTTTAAAAAGAAATATCAGCCTTTGACTTTAATTTTCAACCGAGCATCAATCAACAAGATGTTTTGGATTTTACGGATTTACGTTTTATAGGAAAATATGAAAACATAGTCTTTTTAGACTCAAATGTCGTTAGTAAAAATAGAATAAGTACTTACTTTATTAAGTGTCATCATTTGAAAGAGAATTTAAGAAAAGCAAAACTTGAGAACAGCTTAGAAAATAGATTGAAGCACTATAGCAAGTATAAGTTATTAATCATTGATGAGATTGGGTACTTACCTATTGGAAGTGAAGCTGCCAAAATATTCTTCCAAATTAATAGATTTAAGGTATGAGAAGAAAAGCACAATATTTACCACAAATATCAATTTCAACTTATAAAATGAAATATTTGATGATCCCAAAATCGCAAATGCGATTTTGGATAGGATATTGCATCATTCAAGTGTAGTAAAAATCACAGGAAAATCGTATAGATTAAAAAATCATTCACCTAAAAAGAAAATTACTTAGCAAACAATTTTGTACATTTCTATACAATCATTTATGTAGATTTTAATATTGACATTTACATCCAACTAAATGTAGACGATTCACAGACAACCGATATAATTAATTTGTCCATCCATTTTAGGTGGCATTTTATCATGAGGAGTATAGTTTTGATTGCAAAAAAACAAATATTAGAACATTTATCGTGAAGAAAAAATGATATACTTGAAGAAAAGTATAAATATAAAAAGTGAAGATATTTATAAGAGGAGAAAGCTAATGGCTAATACAAAACAAATCCATTAAATCAACAAGAACTTAGAAATGCAATCTAGTCAGGTCCATTTATAACAAAAGCAAAGTATGAATTTTCTAATTCTATGAATGCTAATCAGCAAAAAATGGCAAAGTTATATTAAAGGAATTCCAAATAGATAAGAAATATTAGAAGAAGCTCTAAATGGGGGAAGTAAAGGTGATATTAATGGATACATGTCAAGACATCATAATGATATAAATGATTTAAAAACATACTTTAACTCAGTTATAGATTGGATATCGAGCATTTTTATTAATGTAGAAAAAGAAATGCGGGGATTAGAATAGAGAAGTTTATATGAAACATATCATAACAACTCTTAAAATCCTTCAGTATTAGAATATAAACTTTTAAGTTTATATGAAGATAGTGATGTTTCAAGGAAGCTAGGAATTTTTGAGTATTTATTAAGCGGAGAAAAATTAGAATTTATAAAATAACTATCAATTAGAGCTTTCACTGAAGCGAATAAAAAGTCTAAATATCAAGAGCAAACTAATAATGCTCGAAAAAGTGAAGCTTCAAATTGTCCTATTTGTAATACAGATTTACAATATGATCACCAAACACATATATGGAATTATAAAGATATGGTAGGAGATCATATTATACCATGGAGTAAAGGTGGAAAAACAGAGCGTGGAAACTTACAGATGCTTTATAAACATCATAATAGTCTAAAATCCAATTACTAGTAATAAATTAATTATATATTATATTCGAAAAATTATTTTGTCATGCTGTTCTTAATATAATACACTGTGTGGTGAGTATTTGAAACAAAATGTAGAATTTAATCAAGCGGTTATTAAGTTTAATAAAAGAAATAAAATAAATAAATCATCTAATGATGAGTATATAAAAAATTTTAGAAATAAATTCGGAAAATTTCTAAGTCAAAGTTTTTTGAATAGTAATAATGTAATAAAGCAAGAGATTATAAAAATTATTAAAGATGAATATTATTATTATGATCAAGAAAATACGAAGAAATATTTAATAAAGTTTTGTCAAGATCTTATAGAACATATAAAAGAGCACAGAAATCAAATCAATGATTGTCACTTTACAAATATATTAAATAAAGATGCAGAAAAAACTAATAGTTCAAGTATCTTAACTTCATTATTTTTAACTGCAAACAATATACCAAATAATCTATCATCTAATTTTTCTAAAGCAGTGGAATATTATTTTGCAAAAAACAAGGAAATATATGGAGATGGATATGAAAAGTATTTAGACGAGTATTTTAGAAATGTTTTAGGCGAAAAAAGTTATTTAATTTTGATAGATGATTTTTCAGGGACAGGAAAATCAATCAGCGACTTTATTGATGCAATAAAAAAGTATATACTAACATTAAAAATAGAGATTATTATATTTTGCATACATATAACCGAAGATGCAGAAAAAAAAATAATGGATACTTCAATAAAAAACGGTATTGAGATAAAAATAGCTTTTGTACAAAAAACAGAGAAATATTTTATAAATAATAAAGAGCTAGAGAAAAAATTTTATGAATTTGAAAAGGATATTGTAAATCCAGGTAAGTACTACAACTTAGGCTATAAAAATACTCAAGCATTAGTATCAAATTTTAGAAATACTCCAAATAATACACTGAGCCTTTTTTGGCATGAGAATGATCAGTGGAAACCTTTATTTAAAAGAAAAGCTAAAAATGATTTTAGTAATAAATGGAAAGAAAAGGTTCATATTATTAGATGGTTTCTGGCATATAAAAAAGTTCCTAAAATTTTGGTAGATAAAATTATAGCAATAATGTATGTTAAAAATCATGCTGATATGAAATCGAAATTTTTAGAAATTGAGATTAATAGGATATTATTATATAATGACAATATATTGCAAGAATGTCTTTCTCAAAAATTTCTAATTAAACAAACAGATTTTTATATTATTACTTATGCAGGAATAGAATTACTAAAAAAATATGGATTAGAAAAAATAACTTTAAGTAATATACTTTATGAATTTAAGAGTAACGGATTACATCAGCAGAAAAATTTTGATGGTAATAAATAAAATGAGCAAGAGTGTCTGATAAGCGAGTCGTCTTATCTAAGAATTAAGGTATACAATTGATTACAGTAAATTTTTCTTCGAAAATTTTACTATAAATAATTATTTTAATTTAAGAGGTCATTTTTTGAGATAATTATTTATATTATTTAATAGTTAGGGGGGCCCCTAACGACTAAATAATGTAATAATTAAAAGAAGATGGTTTAGCAAGAGTTGCTCATTTAGATAAAAAATGGAGAATTAAATGGAGAAAATTGAGAATGAAATAGTTAATAAGACATATCTTGCAATTAATTCTTTGGAAGAATTAAGAAATATGATTGGTATTAAATCAGACTATTTTTATAAATGTCTTTATGTGAATGACCATTTTTATAATGTTATCAAAATACCTAAACGAAAAAAAGATGAATATAGAGAATTGATGATTCCTAATATGGCTCTCAAAAATATCCAAAGGTGGATTTTAGATAATGTATTGTACAGAAGGCAAGTTCATAAATGTGCAACTGGTTTTGTTCCTAGGAAATCAATAGTGAACAATGCAATCCCACACGTTGGGCAGAAATATATATTGAAAATGGATATAGAAAACTTTTTTCCGAGTATCACATTTAAGCAGGTTAGAAAAATATTTTCTGAGATGGGCTATAAATTTGAACTTGCGACAGCACTCGCAAATTTGTGTACAGTGAATAATCAGTTGCCTCAAGGTGCACCAACCAGTCCATATATAGCTAATATCATCTTTTACAATATAGATAAAAGAATCTTCTCTTATTGTCAAAAAAATAATTTGAGATATACTCGATATGCTGATGATATTACTATTTCTGGATCTAATAAAGTAAGTTTTAGTAAAGAAATTATCAGGGAAATAGTAAACCAATATAATTTTAGAATTAATGAAAGTAAGACAATTATGTTTAAACCAGGAGACAGAAAAAAAGTTACTGGTATTATAGTTAATGAAAAAATATCGGTTCCTAAAACTTTAATAAGAGAGGTCAGGAAGCAAATTTATTTTGTAAATAAGTTTGGATTAGAAGAACACTTAATTCGAAATAATTATTCATTGGATTATGAGCAGCAATTTATTATGAGTATATATGGAAAAATCAGTTTTATTAAAATGATTGATTTCAAGAAAGGCGTTAGTTTACAAAAGAAATTTAATGAAGTACTAGGTAATATAGAATCGTCTAACATGTACAGAGATAATATTGACTTTGATGATATAGAACTACATTGGATAAATTAAACCGCTTAATAATTAATATATTTTAGTTAATATTTCTTTTGAAATTTACCACCAGCCAGCAGATTTTTATTATATTTTAATACCCCTAGGTTAAATTAGAGGAAACCCAATACTATCAAAAAAATTAGAAATCCTTTAATATCATGCCTTAAGACAGTATATGCAACTATACGAAATCCTAAAGTAAACCAGGTCTTAAAGCAGCTCGTCGTTCACCTCATTTCTTAAAACGTTAATTGTCGGACGATATATACAAAACACCTCGATGTTATGTCGAGGTGTTTTTTTGCGTTTGTGTGGGGAATATGAAATGTGTAGAGTATAAATGGACTTTCCTTTATTTAATGTCTTAGGAATAGAATTAATTCAACTATGGATTATTGATTTACACGTATAATTTGTACATGTTTACACAATCAAAAGTGTACATTATTAAATTGTCATTTAGCTTGCGGAGGGTGGACGATAACCAGACGATTGTGTTCTAATCATAGTGGTTCAAGGGAAAGAACGACCGGACGATAACTCAAGAGCCTTAATTAAAGAGTATTATCAAAATAAGGAGTGACCTAATTGAAAGATTCTATATTTTGGAAGAAAGCTTTTATTCCTGTTTATTTTATTGTTGCGATGCTGGTGTTTCTACTTTTTAGGTTTTATATTAAAACAGATAACTTTTCTATATACTTAATGATTATCTTCTTAATTTGTTTAGGAACTGCATCTATCATTTATAACTATAAAAATAATCGCTAATATAAGTGTGAAATGTATAAGTCATAGTTAGATCTAAGTCTTGCTGTGGCTTATTAATCGAAACACCATTTTGAAACCGCCATAAAACAGCATTTTTATATCTCCATAAAACGACAAATTCAAGCCCGACATAAAACAGCATTTTCAGCCCACCATAAAACGACAATTTCAAACCGCCATTGACTAAACACCTCATCCCAAAATATCGTAACAATCCTATACATCAATCAATCCAACATCCCTCATAATCACAACGCACAAAATCTACTCATGCATTTTTGGAATACTTAGTATTACAAATAACGATTTTTATTCATCTAACAAAGGTTATATAATGTAATGAAGGCAATTTTTATGTATTACAAATCTAATCGTACATGTAAAATTTTGATAAACATCATTAATTTTGCGTAACTATCATTAGATTACAAATCACAATGTAATTACATGTAATACACATCTATACATCACAATTGGAAGGAAATGAATATAAATGACTGATAAAAAGTACACTGCAGCCGATATGGTTATTGATACTTTGAAAAATAATGGGGTAGAATATGTTTTTGGTATTCCGGGTGCAAAGATAGACTATCTATTTAATGCTTTAATTGATGATGGTCCTGAACTTATTGTCACTCGTCATGAACAAAATGCTGCAATGATGGCACAAGGTATTGGAAGATTAACAGGTAAACCGGGTGTAGTACTTGTTACAAGTGGCCCTGGTGTAAGTAATTTAACGACTGGACTATTAACAGCTACATCTGAAGGGGATCCTGTATTAGCGTTAGGTGGCCAAGTGAAACGTAATGATTTATTACGATTAACGCATCAAAGTATTGATAATGCTGCGCTATTAAAATATTCATCAAAATACAGTGAAGAAGTACAAGATCCTGAATCATTATCAGAAGTTATGACAAATGCAATTCGAATTGCTACTTCAGGAAAAAATGGCGCAAGTTTTATTAGTATTCCGCAAGACGTTATTTCTTCACCAGTTGAATCTAAAGCTATATCACTTTGCCAAAAACCAAATTTAGGAGTACCGAGTGAACAAGATATTAATGATGTCATTGAAGCGATTAAAAATGCATCATTTCCTGTTTTATTAGCTGGTATGAGAAGTTCAAGTGCAGAAGAAACAAATGCCATTCGCAAATTAGTTGAGCGCACGAATTTACCAGTTGTAGAAACATTCCAAGGTGCAGGTGTAATTAGTCGTGAATTAGAAAATCATTTCTTCGGTCGTGTGGGCTTATTCCGCAATCAAGTTGGTGATGAATTATTACGTAAAAGTGATTTAGTTGTTACAATCGGTTATGATCCAATTGAATACGAAGCTAGTAACTGGAATAAAGAATTAGAAACACAAATTATCAATATTGACGAAGTTCAAGCTGAAATTACTAATTATATGCAACCGAAAAAAGAGTTGATTGGTAATATTGCTAAAACGATTGAAATGATTTCTGAAAAAGTGGATGAGCCATTTATAAATCAACAACATTTAGACGAATTAGAACAATTAAGAACACATATTGATGAAGAAACTGGTATTAAAGCGACGCATGAAGAAGGAATTCTACATCCAGTGGAAATTATTGAATCTATGCAAAAGGTATTAACTGATGATACTACTGTAACAGTTGATGTTGGAAGTCACTATATTTGGATGGCACGTAATTTCAGAAGTTACAATCCAAGACATTTATTATTTAGCAATGGTATGCAAACGCTTGGTGTAGCATTACCGTGGGCAATTTCAGCTGCACTTGTGCGCCCTAATACGCAAGTTGTGTCCGTTGCTGGCGATGGTGGCTTTTTATTTTCATCACAAGATTTAGAAACGGCCGTACGTAAAAATTTAAATATCATCCAGCTTATTTGGAATGATGGAAAATATAACATGGTTGAATTCCAAGAAGAAATGAAATATAAACGTTCGTCAGGTGTAGACTTCGGTCCTGTAGATTTTGTAAAATATGCAGAATCATTTGGCGCGAAAGGTTTACGAGTTACTAATCAAGAAGAATTAGAAGCGGCAATTAAAGAGGGCTATGAAACAGATGGTCCAGTATTAATTGATATACCTGTAAATTACAAAGATAATATCAAACTTTCAACAAATATGTTACCTGACGTATTTAACTAAAATAAATATAAATGTTAAAGAGGAGTGGGAGATTTTATGACTAATGTTTTATACCAACATGGTACATTAGGCACATTAATGGCAGGATTATTAAAAGGAACTGCATCAATAAATGAATTATTGCAACATGGTGACTTAGGTATCGCTACACTAACAGGTTCAAACGGTGAGGTAATCTTTTTAGATGGAAAAGCTTACCATGCAAATGAACATAAAGAATTTGTAGAATTAAAAGGTGACGAGTTAACACCATATGCAACTGTAACTAAATTTGTAGCAGATACAAGCTATGAAACGAAAGATAAATCTTCAGAAGCAGTTTTTGCAGAAATTAAGGAAAAGATGTTGAGTGAAAATTTATTTTCAGCAGTAAAAATTTCAGGCTTATTTAAAAAAATGCATGTACGTATGATGCCGGCTCAAGAACCACCTTATACACGTTTAATCGATTCAGCTAGAAGACAACCTGAACAAACTGAAACGTATGTCAAAGGTTCAGTCGTTGGTTTCTTTACACCAGAATTATTCCATGGTATCGGATCAGCAGGATTTCATGTACACTTTGCGAATGATGATCGTAACTTTGGTGGACATGTCTTAGATTTTGAAGTAGAAGATGTTAAAGTAGAAATCCAAAATATAGAAACATTTGAACAGCATTTTCCAATTCAAGATAAAGATTTCACTAAAGCAAATATTGACTATAAAGATATTGCAGACGAAATTAGAGAAGCTGAATAATGAATCCAGAAATATAATGACGGTTTATGAAAATTGACTTCATAATGCGCGATTTAGAAATGATAGTTTGTAAATATGATTAACCATGACTACAATAGAACAAATATATTTATAATTACGTCTAAGTAATAAAATAAATCCCTTCACTATTAGCAGTAGTGAGGGGATTTATTAGGTTCCAGATATTTGAGATTTGCTGTTATGTTAGATTATAAATTGCGGAAGACATTAATATAGAATTTACTTTAGTATAGGCCGATCTAATCTATTGTCAGTAGAAGCAATCAATAAGAAATTATAAGTTCGATCATTCATTTCATACTAAAAAGACAAACGCAATTTTTCAGCGTTTGCCCTGTGTAACTATTTTCATTTTCAAATTATTATTTAACTACAATTTGTATTTGTTTGATTGTACTTGGATCAATTGAATTTTTAGCGTCGTCATTTTTCTTTAGATTCACTACTTTTTTATTACCATCATTCAAAGTAAGTGTATACGTTGCTGTTTGTGCATTATTAATTTTTTCTGTTGTAACACCACGTTGTGAAGCTAATTCATTTTTTACTTTACTGTCAATTTCTTGATAAAGTACCTTTTTATTTTCTGGAAAAACAAAGTAAGTTCGATGTAATGCAGTAATACCATCTACTGAGATCGTGTAAGGCACAGTGTGTTTTCCATCCATTGTCAATTCCTTATAACCGTTATTACTATCTGCAGATGCTTCATGACTCGGTAAAGCTGCACCTACTGTTGATAATAATCCCAATGCTAAAGTGGCAGTAACAAATGATTTTAGTTTCATATCTCAATCTCCTTTTAAAGTTGTGGTATATTACACTATTTATATAACACGTTTCATAAAGTTTAAAACATACTTTTTGATTTTTTTATATTTTTGATTTTTAGTAATAGTTTTTAACGAGGGATATGACCCGTGTATTTTGAAAAGTGGTAAGCAATGTTTTTAGTTTATAGGGATTCATTAGTTGTATATAATAAGCATGAAAAGCATATAGTCGATCTTATACTTTTAATTGAGACTTATAGTGTATTTAAGTTATAGATAAATTCATTAGAATATTATGGGGGAATGAGTATGTCAAAGCGTCTATTATTGTTTGATTTTGATGAAACATATTTTAAACATAATACAAATGAAGAAGATTTAAGTCATTTAAGAGAAATGGAAAAATTGTTGGAAAAACTAACTAATAATAATGAAGTGATCACTGCTGTATTGACAGGAAGTACATTTCAAAGTGTCATGGATAAAATGGATCAAGTTAATATGACGTTTAAACCATTACATATCTTTTCTGATTTGAGTTCTAAAATGTTCACTTGGAATAATGGCGAATATGTTGAATCAGAAACATATAAAAAGAAAGTCTTGAGCGAACCATTTTTATTTGAAGATATTGAAGATATATTACGTCATATTTCTGCGCAATATAATGTCGAATTTATTCCACAAAGAGCATTTGAAGGTAATGAAACACATTATAATTTTTATTTTCATTCAACAGGTAATCACAACAATGATAGTCGTATCCTAGAAGCACTTGTCAGATACGCAAATGACCAAAACTATACAGCGAGATTTAGTCGAAGCAATCCATTAGCTGGTGATCCTGAAAATGCGTATGATATTGACTTCACACCGTCAAATGCTGGAAAATTATATGCTACTCAATTTCTGATGAAAAAATACAATATACCAGTAAAATCAATATTAGGTTTTGGAGATAGCGGCAATGACGAAGCATATTTAAGCTATCTTGAACATGCATATTTGATGTCGAATAGTAGAGATGAAGCATTAAAGCAGAAATTTAGATTAACAAAATATCCATATTATCAAGGGATAACACTGCATGTTAAAGAATTTGTTGAAGGTAAGTATGATTATTGATTAGTTGAGTGATATGTATACTTTTTAAGTGCAAATATTAATATTTAAGGGATGATTAGAAAATATGGTGAATAGACTACACTTTAGTTTTAAAAAATTATTTATATGTTGATTTGTCCAATTAAGTGTAGACGATTCAGGTAGCGCAAAAATGACGCAGGAACTGGAGAAAGAATTGATACCAAAATTAATATAAGAGGTTAAGTATATATGAATAAAACAAACTTTGGGGATTATTTAAATAAAAGTAAGAGCAGGAAAATATATAAGATTTTTGATCAAAATTTGAAGCGAGAGTTTAGTTATTGGCAGTTTAGGAAACTTTTCAAATCTTATACAAGGCAGTCTGATGTACATGAGTTAAAAGTGTGTACTCAAAATGATGATACTATGGAGCAAATATGGATAGATAAAGCAAATCAATTTGGAGTGGCAGTGACTTGGAAAGATAATAGTATTATCGGATTTGTTATGCGTCCGTTAATCAATTATGATGCGATTAAGAATGAAACGACTTTAAAATACGCAGTGCCGACAACAGATTGCTATGAGGTTTTTTGGGGTGGAGATAATGAATTATATAATTATCACTATTTATACCTACATCAAAGGTATGCTATTGATTTAGTTATTAAAGAAAATCATAAAACATATAAGAATCAAGGAAAAGTAAATACTGATTATTTTTGTTTTGGAAAAGATATCATTGCGCCAGCAAATGGTACAGTTGAAAAAGTAGTGAATGGGGTTCAAGACAACAGTATTGGAAGTACGAATGAATCACAGTTTTTAGGAAATTATATTGTAATTAAGCACGCAGAAAATGAGTATAGCTTAATAGCTCATTTACAACAATATTCAATCATTGTGAATGAGGGGCAAAATGTTAAATATGGTGACTTCCTTGGGAAGGTTGGGAATTCTGGCAATTCTACTGAACCTCATATACATTTCCAAGTAATGAATGATAAGAATATTGAAGCATGTACGTCTTTGAAAATTCGATTTTTAAATAATCTAGAACTTATCAAAGGGGATGTGGTCTGCGGATTACAAGGTGAATGATGGCGATACTTATAAAATCTCGACACTATAAAAATGGTATAGTGTCGAGATTTTCTTGCTTATTTAGTTAATTCAAAGTGTACGCCGGATTCATTAGAAGTTGATGTATTTTTGTTTGTAATAGAGTATCCAGTTATTGAAATTTTAGATTCAATATCTGAAGCGGTATTTGTAGATTCGGGATTATAGAAGCTACATTCATAAGTGTTATCATCTTTGTTTTTAAGAATAAACATTCCTTTGGCTTTAACTTCGACTTTAGTGTTGTTAATGTCAAAAGTTTGAGTGCTATTACTATAATTAACACCAGCCCAAACCGATTCATTATCTTTCACAACGTGGAAGTCATCATCTTGTTTAACGACAGTTACTTTATCTTTTTTTGTATTAAAGTCATCTTTAGATAAGCCTGGATACAACACATATGCATATTTACTATCTGTATTAGAATGCTTTTGAGTTACTTCATAATATTGATTAGTTTTACTGTCTTGCTTTTGACTTTTATTTATATCACTCCACTTACCAGTATGACTTTCTTTTTTTACAGTTATTTTCGATTCGTTTAAAAAATGATAGCCTATATTGTTTTTAGGTTTATTGGTTGACTCTAAAAAGACGGAATTGGTTCCCTGATTATCGGAAGCGGTTGTTTGTTTATCGTCTGTATATAACGTATACCCATTCGCTTTGCGATTTTCAATCGTTGTAACTGGATTCTTTGATGAATCAGTACTTTTAATGCCAGTTCCTAAGAAGACAATTTTATCGTTTAATATGAAATATGATTTTTTGGCAGTTAAAGTTTTGTCCTGATTTTCAAAATCCATTCCGATACTAGCATGTTGGTCATCGAATTTTGTTCCGCCTACAAAAGTTTTACTCGACTTTTTAACATCCGTACCTTTAGGTTCTTCATTTTCTAAAGTTGTTGTACCTGCTAAACGTTTCATATCAGCTGTCGCCCAGAAGTTATCACGGTAGTGTTTCACATCGCTATTGTATAAATAAGACATTCCAGCACCAGTGTGCCAACCTTTTAAGTTCTCTCCGTTGATACTTTCGTAACGTGCGACGTTTTTCGACGTCATACTTAAACCAAATGCAAAGTCTAAGTCTTTATTGTGATAGGTGACACGATCCATGTCATTATATATTTTAAGTTGTTGTGTTAAACCGTTAGTAGAAATAGTGCTGTCTTCCATTAAAGACTTCATTTTGCTTATATCCGAATAAGAGCTTAATGTATCATTTTGGCCGTAACTTGAATCAGATTTAACTGAAGTTTTGACAATTTTTTTATACTTAGCTTTTGTTGAATCATCCATGGCATCACTTAATCTCAACAATGATTTCATTACAGTTGCAGATGCTGAGTGACTCGTTTCATTTTCACGGCTAATGGCTCTACCACGTGATAAATCCATCATTTCACCTTTATAAATGAGTGGTAAAAATCCGTCGTCAATCCATGATTTTAAGGTTGTATTATTTTGGGTTTTATCATTAAAAGGTGTTTCTTTTATCATCGGCATCATTTGAGAAATCCCCTCTAAGAGTACAACGCCATAAGCACCAGTGTATGGGACATCTTTATGGTCGATATATGAACCATCTTTATAAAATCCATTACGTTCTTTATCAGTGGCAGAATCTTGAACGTAAGTGAAGACTTTATTAAATGAATCTATTGAATTTTTCATCATATCTTTATCTTCTTCGATAATACTTTCTAAAAGTTTTACTTTAGCAATGTCTACTAAATTTCCGCCTTTAGCAGGTTCAGCTTTTCCTACAGAAGATAATATTTCATCACTTTTTGGGGCGAAAGTTTTAATAGGGGCAGTGAATTTTTTCTTTTCTTCATTTGAAAATTGATCATTCAGCAATATAAGCGTATTTGTTAATGATCTAGGTGTTCCAATTTCATAATCCCACCAATTTAAAGCTTTTTTCTTTGATGAATCAGTTATTTTAAAATTCTCAGTCAATTCTTTTACTTTATTATCTGGTTCTTTTCCATATGCATTTTTATGCAGCCACTCAAGGGCATCTTTCACTTTCTTCTTATTTTCGTCAGTATTTAAAGTGGTTTTAGGATGCCTCATCGCTTCTGCGATTTTCTCAATATTACGATAGGTACGAGTCATATCCGCAGACTTGTTATCTAAATCTTTTGCACTATCCCACAAGTAAGTCCTTCCACTTTCAGTTTTCATGCTACTGAGTAATTTCTCTGCCTCTTTCTCCGTAGCATCAAACTTCTTCTTCATTGCGTCATTCTTCTCATCATACTTATCATAACCGTAGTTAACATCTAACCATGTGTTCCTCAACTTTTCATAATCTGGCGTTTGAACATTCGTATCAGCCACAGCGATTTGATGTTTATCAATACTTCTGAATTCACCACCATTCAAAGTAATCACACCAGCCATTAATAACGTAATGGTGGATAATTTTTGCCATTTCTTCATTCTATATGTCATTGACATGTCTCCTTTTTATGTTGTGCGTGCGCAATTAATAATATGATTAAATAATGATTCAAATTTTCAAAATTCGTTAACGTATACAAATGACTGTCTACTGTCAAACAATCCACAAAGAATGTTGATGCATATAAACGATCGATCACCCAAATTTTCCGTATCACCCAAAAATTGCAACAAAAATAATTTTTAAAAAAATAAATATTATCAATCTTAGTGATTATATCATTTTAAATATTTAAGTTATACAATTTTTAAAGTAATTAAAAACGATGAAATGTAAAATGTTAAAAAAGAGACAAATTTAAATTTGAGTAATAAAATAAGAAGTATTCAAACAAAGATGGCAATATATAAAACAACATTACTTTAGATGCCCAAATATAACTGAAAGGATAGTCGCAATGAAAACTAAAGAAGTCGTAGCGCTCATGAATATATCTCAAGACACTTTAAGATATTATGAAAAGGTTGGTGTGATTCCACCCGTTAATCGAGATGAAAATGGATATAGAATATATAATGATAGTGATTTAAATTGGATTTATTTAGTGAAAAATTTGCGAAATGCAGGCGTCAGTATTGAATCGCTTATCGAATTTTGTAGATTAGCGCAGCTTCCTAAAAATAAAAATATTCAAACACAGCAAAAGCAAATTTTAAATAAGCAACTCGAAGAATTAAATGAAAACTTAAAGACAATTCATGATGCGAGAGATTTACTAAAATATAAAATTGATAATTATGATAATCATATTGCTAAAATCAATGCTAGTGATAATCATGATGACAATGTTGAACGTCTTTGGGAGAGAAAGTAAACCTCTGGCTTGCTATAGAGTTCGCTCCATGGTTTATAGTGGACATACAAGATAAAGGAGGTTCATTTTATGAATCATATTGAAATAAGTAAAGATGTAAAGATACCAGTATTAGGTTTCGGAGTATTTCAAATTCCTCAAGAACAAACAGCAGAAGCGGTTAAAGAAGCAATTAAAGCGGGTTATAGACATATTGATACAGCACAAAGTTATTTAAATGAAACTGAAGTAGGTCAAGGTATTGAAGCTTCAGGTATTGATAGAAGTGAACTATTCATTACGACTAAAGTATGGATTGAAAATGTTAACTATGAAGATACTATCAAATCAATCGAACGATCATTACAACGATTAAATTTGGACTATCTTGATCTAGTGCTTATTCACCAACCTTACAATGACGTATATGGCTCATGGCGTGCATTAGAAGAGTTAAAAGAAAATGGTAAAATTAAAGCAATCGGTGTATCTAACTTCGGCGTTGATCGAATTGTAGATTTAGGTATTCACAATCAAATTCAACCACAAGTGAACCAAATAGAAATTAATCCATTCCATCAACAAGAAGAACAAGTTGCAGCACTTCAACAAGAAAATGTTGTGGTAGAAGCTTGGGCACCATTTGCAGAAGCTAAAAATCAATTATTCCAAAATCAATTGTTGCAGGCCATTGCAGATAAATACAACAAATCAATTGCACAAGTTATTTTACGCTGGTTAGTAGAACGTGACATTGTTGTACTCGCAAAATCAGTGAATCCAGAACGTATGGCTCAAAACTTAGATATATTTGATTTTGAACTTACAGAAGAAGATAAACAACAAATTGCGACATTAGAAGAAAGTAATAGCCAATTTTTCTCACATGCTGATCCAGAGATGATTAAAGCACTTACAAGCAGAGAATTAGATGTTTAATCATAATATAACAAAGTAAATAATTTACATTACGCTAACCTGAAACTTGGATGTTAAAGTCTATGTTGCAGGTTATTTTATTACTCTTAAAAAGTGAATGGAGCAAGCAAATAAGTTATTATGAATTTTTGTATTATGCAATAACTTACCTAAGATAATAATTATAGTATTGATAATTTTATAAAATGAAGTATATAATGAATGTAGAATAAATTGTATAGGGGATAATAACATGAAATATAAACATTTTGCCATTATTACTTTAATTACAGGCATCGTCATGCTCACGGCAATGTACTTTGTACCATTTGGATATCATAAAATACCAATATTTGCAGGAATGGCGATTATTTTTACAGTCTATTTTAGTAATAAAAAATCTATTGATGAAACAAATATCTTTAGTAAGAAAAATCGCAATAAAAATAAACAATAAAATGAGTTGTAAGCATAAGATTTACAGTTAATTTTTTACGAATGGGCCTTTAGCGATTGAAAATGTTATAAAGTAGCATCCCAACATTAAACAAAAAAACAATTCATCAAATAAAAATCGCTACAAAACCAAGTCATTAAACACGCAATAATTAAAATTTTCCACTCATTATAATTCTGAATTCCAAATGTCGAATTCCGAAAACCAAACTCCAAATTCCAAAAACGCAACTCCAAAATTAAAAGCATCTCCCTGTTACTCGGGAAATGCTTTTTACCTACTGATTACTCTGTCATTAATGATTTTACAACGGAAACCATGTCGTCATGTATGACCAAAGTAGCGTCGCTATCATAAGGTGTTCGATCTTTATTGATAATAATTAAATTGTCGCCTTTAAAATGTGATATTAATCCTGCGGCAGGTTGTACAACGAGTGATGAACCTAGTACAACAAGGGTGTCAGCATGTTCAATTTTATTTAATGCCCTTATGATGGTAGGTTGATCTAACATTTCACCGTATAATACGATGTCCGGTCGAATGGCACCACCACAATTATCACAATGTTTCAAAGTTCTATCAATAACATCTGACTTCGTATAAGATTTATGACATGCATTACAATAAAAACGATTTAACGTGCCATGTAATTCATCAACATGTTGACTTCCAGCGTCTGAGTGCAAACCATCGATATTTTGCGTGATGACACCTAAAGATTGTTGATTACGTTCTAATTTTGCAATCCAATCATGAACGATATTAGGCTTCGTATCGACAAATAGTAAACGCTTATGGCAGAAATTGATAAAACCTTCAGGATCATCTTCTAAATAATCACGGCTTAACAAGTATTCTGGCGAAAGTCCATCTTTTGAAATTTCATCAAATAAGCCACCCATTGAACGGAAATCTGGAACGCCACTTGCGACAGATACACCAGCACCTGTGAAAAATGTAATACGATTCGAACTATCTATAATATGTTTTAATGTCTCTAAATCATTTCTCAAAATAAACACCCCATCAAAATAATGAATGATTTATAACGTCTTTTGCTTTTATTATAGTATATTCATTTTACGATTATCAAAAGCGCAGTTTAAACAGTTCTTTTTAAAAATGAATTATACATATAATCGAACAGTTAAATTATATTAGTTTTTACGCAATTTTTATTATAGAATAAGCATGTATATTAAAATTGATGTCTAAACATAAAGGATAATGACCCATCGCCTAAATAAAGGAGGCAATTTTACATTGAATAAACATGAACGTTTGGACGAAATTGCTAAACTAGTGAATAAAAAGGGCACGATAAGAACGAATGAAATCGTCGAAGGTTTAAATGTGTCTGATATGACAGTTCGAAGAGATTTAATTGAGTTGGAAAATAAGGGCATTTTAACGAAGATTCATGGTGGTGCACGCAGTAATTCAACATTTCAGTATAAAGAAATATCACATAAAGAAAAACATACTCGTCAAATTGCTGAAAAAAGATATATAGCTAGGAAAGCTGCATCATTAATTGAAGATGGGGATACTTTGTTTTTCGGACCGGGAACAACAGTGGAACTATTAGCAGAAGAAGTCAATCATCATACGCTCACAATTATTACGAATTGTTTGCCGGTGTATAAAATTTTGTTAGAAAAACAAACAGCACATTTTCGTGTCTATTTAATTGGTGGTGAAATGCGCCATATTACAGAAGCATTTGTAGGTGAAATGGCGAATGCCATGTTGGAAAAACTAAGATTTAGCAAGATGTTCTTTAGTAGTAACGCAGTAAATAAAGGTGCTGTGATGACATCTACATTAGATGAAGCCTATACGCAACAATTGGCACTAAGTAATTCAATTGAAAAATACTTGTTAATCGATCATACGAAAGTTGGCAAAGAAGATTTTACATCATTTTGTCAGTTAAACGAATTGACTGCAGTGGTCATGGACTATGAAGATGAAGAAAAAGTAGAAACGATTAAAACATATATTGAAGTAGTCGACTAAATTAAAAGTATAACTGCATTGTTAAAATATGTATCTATATGCTCATAAGTGAATGTGAATTTGCATTCATTTATGGGTTATTTTTTTGCAAATTTATGTAAACGGGAACATCGACAAAGTTTTACTACAATTTCAGACGAATACCTAATTAAAACAACACCACAATAGGAATGTTCACTTATTGTTTGAAAATATGTCATAAACAAACAGATTATAAACATATTATGTTGATTTATTGTTTGTTTATGTTTATAATTTAAACGTAATCAAATTGAAAGCCTTTTCTCAAGATTTTCATAAGCTACAAATAAATATGTCATATTTTAAGAAAGGTATTTCAAAATTAAAGTAAAAAGGAGTCTTATTATGGCGATTATTATTGGTTCAGATGAAGCTGGCAAACGATTAAAAGAAGTCATCAAATCATACTTATTAGACAATAAATATGATGTTGTTGACGTAACAGAAGGACAGGAAGTTGACTTTGTTGATGCAACTTTGGCTGTAGCAAAAGATGTTCAAAGTCAAGAAGGTAACTTAGGTATTGTTATCGATGCATTTGGTGCAGGTAGCTTTATGGTTGCTACAAAAATCAAAGGCATGATTGCTGCTGAAGTATCAGATGAACGCTCTGGATATATGACTAGAGGCCATAACAATTCAAGAATGATCACTATGGGATCTGAAATTGTTGGAGACACATTAGCGAAAAATGTCGTTAAAGGTTTTGTTGAAGGTAAATACGATGGTGGTAGACACCAAATCCGCGTAGATATGCTTAATAAAATGTGCTAAGGAGGAAAAATTACTATGAAGATTGCATTAGGATGCGACCATATTGTTACAGATACAAAAATGCGTGTATCTGAATTTTTAAAATCAAAAGGACATGAAGTCATTGACGTAGGAACATACGATTTTACAAGAACACATTATCCAATTTTTGGTAAAAAAGTTGGCGAACAAGTTGTTAGCGGTAATGCAGACTTAGGTGTTTGTATTTGTGGAACAGGTGTTGGTATTAACAATGCTGTAAATAAAGTACCTGGCGTTCGTTCAG
Source organism: Staphylococcus sp. FSL W8-0056 (assembly GCF_037963075.1). NCBI lineage: Bacteria > Bacillati > Bacillota > Bacilli > Caryophanales > Staphylococcaceae > Staphylococcus > Staphylococcus sp. FSL W8-0056. The sequence goes on along the minus strand of NZ_CP150142.1, from coordinate 1,945,983 downwards.
CACTAGTACGTGATATGACATCAGCGTTATATGCTAAAGAAGAATTAAATGCGAACGTTATTGGCTTTGGTGGACGTATTATAGGTGAGTTATTAATGTGCGATATTATCGATGCATTTATTAACGCTGAATATAAAGCAACTGAAGAGAACAAAAAATTAATCGCTAAAATTAAACATTTAGAAACAAGCAATGCAGATCAAGCTGATCCACATTTCTTTGATGAATTCTTAGAAAAATGGGACAGAGGCGAATACCACGATTAAGGGACGACACATATGATTTTAACTTTAACATTAAATCCATCCGTTGATATTTCATATCCATTAACAGCATTGAAATTAGATGATGTTAATCGTGTTCAAGAAGTAAGTAAAACAGCTGGTGGTAAAGGTTTAAATGTAACAAGAGTACTTGCGCAAGTAGGCGAGCCAGTCCTTGCGAGTGGTTTTATTGGCGGTGAATTAGGTCAATTTATTGCTAAAAAATTAGATCATGCCGACATCAAGCATGCATTTTATAACATTAAGGGTGAAACACGAAACTGCATTGCAATTTTACATGAAGGGCAACAAACAGAAATTTTAGAGCAGGGACCGGAGATTGATAATCAAGAGGCTGCAGGATTTATTAAACATTTTGAACAATTATTAGAAAAAGTTGAAGCAGTTGCTATTTCAGGTAGCTTACCTAAAGGATTAAATCAAGATTATTATGCACAAATTATTGAACGATGCCAAAACAAAGGTGTGCCTGTGATATTGGACTGCTCGGGTGCAACTTTGCAAACAGTTTTGGAAAATCCATACAAACCAACAGTCATTAAACCAAACATTTCTGAACTATATCAATTGCTTAACCAGCCACTTGATGAAAGTTTAGAAAGTTTGAAACAGGCAGTGTCACAACCCTTATTCGAAGGGATTGAGTGGATTATTGTGTCTTTAGGTGCACAAGGTGCATTCGCTAAGCACAATCATACATTCTATAGAGTGAATATTCCGACAATAAACGTATTAAATCCGGTTGGTTCAGGTGATTCTACAGTTGCTGGAATTACTTCAGCAATTCTCAATCATGAAAACGACCACGATTTACTAAAAAAAGCTAATACTTTAGGCATGCTGAATGCGCAAGAAGCACAAACAGGATATGTCAATTTAAATAATTATGATGAATTATTCAATCAAATTGAAGTTTTAGAGGTGTAAATAATGTCAAAATCTAATCAAAAAATCGCATCAATTGAACAATTAAGTAATAACGAAGGTATCATTTCTGCATTAGCATTTGACCAACGTGGTGCTTTAAAACGAATGATGGCTAAACATCAAACGGAAGAGCCAACTGTCGCTCAAATTGAACAATTAAAAGTATTGGTTGCGGAAGAATTAACACAATATGCGTCTTCAATTTTATTAGACCCAGAATACGGTTTACCAGCATCTGATGCACGTAACAAAGATTGTGGATTATTGCTAGCTTATGAAAAAACTGGTTATGACGTAAATGCTAAAGGTCGTTTACCTGACTGTTTAGTAGAGTGGTCTGCAAAACGTTTAAAAGAACAAGGTGCAAATGCTGTTAAATTCTTACTTTACTATGATGTTGATGATGCTGAAGAAATTAACATTCAAAAGAAAGCATACATTGAAAGAATCGGTTCAGAATGTGTTGCAGAAGACATTCCTTTCTTCTTAGAAGTATTAACATACGATGACAACATTCCTGATAACGGTAGTGTTGAATTCGCAAAAGTTAAGCCTAGAAAGGTTAACGAAGCAATGAAATTATTCTCAGAACCACGCTTTAATGTTGATGTATTGAAAGTTGAAGTACCAGTAAACATGAAGTATGTAGAAGGCTTTGCTGAAGGTGAAGTGGTTTATACAAAAGAGGAAGCGGCACAACACTTTAAAGATCAAGATGCAGCAACTCATTTACCATACATTTACTTAAGTGCTGGTGTTTCTGCGGAATTATTCCAAGAAACTTTAAAATTTGCTCACGAAGCTGGTGCTAAATTCAACGGTGTACTTTGTGGCCGTGCTACATGGTCTGGTGCTGTTCAAGTATACATTGAACAAGGTGAAGATGCTGCTCGTGAATGGTTACGTACAACTGGTTTCAAAAATATTGATGACTTAAATAAAGTATTAAAAGATACTGCGACATCTTGGAAACAAAGAAAATAAGTATAAAAGGGGATTAATGCTATGAATAGAGAAGAAGTCCAATTATTAGGTTTTGAAATTGTTGCATTTGCAGGGGATGCACGTTCTAAGTTTTTAGAAGCATTGACAGCAGCTCAAGCTGGAGATTTTGCAAAAGCAGATGCATTGATTGAAGAAGGAAACAATTGCATTGCTGAAGCGCATAGAGCACAAACAAGCCTGTTAGCTAAAGAAGCGCAAGGTGATGATATTGCATACAGTGTAACGATGATGCATGGTCAAGATCATTTAATGACAACAATTTTACTGAAAGATTTAATGAAGCATTTATTAGAATTTTATAAAAGAGGGTGATGACAATGATGCAAAAATTGATCGCACAAATTGAAAAAGGGAAGCCATTTTTCGAGAAATTATCACGTAACATATATTTAAGAGCCATCCGTGATGGATTTATTTCTGCAATGCCTGTCATCTTATTCTCAAGTATCTTTCTATTAATTGCATACGTGCCAAATATATTTGGTTTTAAATGGGATAAAGGCATGGAAGCCATTTTAATGAAACCATATAACTATACGATGGGGCTTGTAGCATTTTTAGTAGCAGGAACGACAGCGAAATCTTTAACAGATTCATTTAACCGTAAGCTAGAAAGTACAAATCAAATTAACTTTATTTCTACAATGCTAGCAGCGATGTGTGGATTCTTGTTCTTAGCTTCTGATCCAGCCAAAGATGGTGGATTCTTAAGTGCATTTATGGGAACTAAAGGTTTATTAACAGCATTTTTATCAGCATTTGTAACTGTTATTGTTTATAACTTCTGTGTGAAGCGCAATATTACAATTAAAATGCCGAAAGAAGTACCGCCGAATATTTCACAAGTATTTAAGGACTTAATTCCATTTTCAGCGGTAATCATCATTCTTTATGCATTAGATTTAGTCATTCGCAACAGCTTTAAATCAAATGTAGCGGAAGGTATTTTAAAATTATTCGAACCATTATTTACAGCAGCAGATGGATGGATTGGTGTCACAATTATCTTTGGTGCCTTTGCATTATTCTGGTTTGTAGGAATTCATGGTCCATCAATAGTAGAGCCAGCAATTGCAGCCATTACATATGCGAATATCGAAGCGAACTTCAAGTTGCTTCAAGCTGGAGAACACGCAGATAAAATTATTACATCAGGTACACAAATGTTTATCGTTACTTTTGGAGGTACGGGTGCAACATTGGTCGTCCCGTTCATGTTTATGTGGATGACGAAATCTAAACGAAACAAAGCGATTGGACGTGCATCAGTTGTACCAACATTCTTTGGTGTAAACGAACCAATTTTATTTGGTGCACCACTAGTATTGAATCCTGTGTTCTTTATTCCATTTGTATTAGCACCAATTGTTAACGTATGGATTTTCAAACTTTTCGTTGAAGTGTTAGGAATGAATAGTTTTAGTGTAAATTTACCTTGGACAACACCAGGTCCATTGGGCATTATCATGGGTACAGGTTTTGGTTTATGGTCATTCGTACTAGCTATTACTTTGATTGTTGTAGATATTATTATTTACTACCCATTCCTAAAAGTTTATGATAGTGAAATTCTTGATGAAGAAGAAGGACGTAAAGAAAGTAATTCAGATTTAAAAGAAAAAGTTGCAGCAAACTTTGATACGAAAAAAGCTGATTCAATTTTAGCGGCAAGTGGTGTATCAGACGATGCAGCTAAAGCTTCAAATATCACAGAACAAACAAATGTCTTAGTACTTTGTGCCGGTGGTGGTACAAGTGGATTATTAGCCAACGCACTTAATAAAGCAGCTGAAGAATATCATGTGCCAGTGAAAGCAGCAGCTGGCGGATACGGCGCACATATGGACATTATGAAAGAGTACCAATTAATCATTTTAGCGCCACAAGTTGCGTCTAACTATGAAGATATTAAGTAAGATACAGATAGATTAGGTATTAAATTAGCGAAGACTCAAGGTGCTGAATATATCAAATTGACACGAGACGGCCAAGCAGCCCTTGATTTCGTTCAACAACAATTTGAAAATTAAGAATAGGAGTTTTTCATATGACTAAAACATTACCTGAAGATTTTATTTTTGGTGGAGCAACAGCAGCATATCAAGCAGAAGGTGCGACAAATACAGATGGTAAAGGTCGTGTTGCATGGGATACGTATTTGGAAGAAAACTATTGGTACACTGCAGAACCAGCGAGTGATTTTTATAACAGATATCCAGTGGATTTAGAATTAAGTGAAAAATTCGGTGTTAATGGTATCCGTATTTCAATTGCATGGTCACGTATCTTCCCAAATGGATATGGCGAAGTTAACCCTAAAGGTGTTGAGTATTACCATAAGTTATTTGCAGAGTGTCATAAACGTCATGTTGAACCATTTGTAACATTGCATCATTTTGATACACCAGAAGTGTTACACAAAGATGGCGATTTTCTAAATCGTAAAACGATTGACTACTTTGTAGATTATGCTGAATATTGTTTTAAAGAATTCCCAGAAGTAAAATATTGGACTACATTCAATGAAATTGGACCTATTGGTGATGGTCAATATTTAGTAGGTAAATTCCCTCCAGGTATTAAATATGATTTTGAAAAAGTTTTCCAATCACATCACAATATGATGGTTGCTCATGCAAGAGCAGTAAAATTATTTAAAGATGGCGGCTATCAAGGAGAAATTGGTGTTGTACACGCATTGCCAACAAAATATCCGTTCGATCCATCAAATCCTGAAGATGTTCGTGCAGCAGAATTAGAAGATATCATCCATAATAAATTCATCTTAGATGCAACATATTTAGGTAAGTATTCTCGTGAAACGATGGAAGGTGTGCAACATATCTTATCTGTTAATGGCGGTAAATTAAATATTACAGATGAAGATTATGCCATTTTAGATGCAGCCAAAGATTTAAACGACTTCTTAGGTATCAATTACTACATGAGTGACTGGATGAGAGGTTACGATGGAGAATCTGAAATCACGCATAATGCGACAGGTGATAAAGGCGGTTCTAAATACCAACTTAAAGGTGTCGGACAACGTGAATTTGATGTCGACGTACCTCGCACAGACTGGGACTGGATGATCTATCCTCAAGGTTTATATGATCAAATCATGCGTGTTGTTAAAGATTATCCTAACTATCACAAGATTTATATCACTGAAAATGGTTTAGGATATAAAGATGAATTTATTGAATCTGAAAAAACAGTTCATGATGATGCACGTATTGATTATGTAAGACAACATTTGAACGTTATTGCAGATGCTATTAAAGATGGTGCAAATGTTAAAGGTTACTTTATTTGGTCATTAATGGATGTGTTCTCTTGGTCAAATGGTTATGAAAAACGATATGGTTTATTCTATGTCGATTTTGAGACTCAAGAACGTTATCCTAAGAAAAGTGCTTATTGGTACAAAGAGTTAGCCGAAACAAAAGAAATTAAATAATTATAGATATTAAAAGGCCTATCAGTCGAGTGCTGGTAGGTCTTTATTTATAGAAAGAGATAAATTAAACAAGTATATACATATTTATATATTAATCAATGGGTGACACACCATTGAAAGCTAAAGAAGCAATCAATTAACAAACGTTAACGGACAACTTTCCAAAGTCATCTTAAAAGTTAATGATGTATTCAAAATCAACTAAAGGACATTTTTAATCACATCCTTTATACTTATATAAAAGACATGAATGGGAGTTAAAAGTGTGAAGAAAATTTTTGTAATTATTACGACATTGTTAGCGGTCGCTATTATTATAGGCTCTATTATTACGGTGGTGTTTAGTCAACGACAGGCACAAACATTTAAAATACAACAACAGCAATTTGTTAAAAAGCCAATTCCAACATTGTTCTTACATGGATTTGGTGGTAGTGCCAATTCTGAAAAGTTTATGGTGAAGCAAGCAGAAAAAAGAGGGGTAACTAAAGATATCATCACTGCTTACGTTTCAAAGGATGGTGCAGTGACATTTAAAGGGAAACTAAGAAAAGATGCAGTGAATCCTATTGTGAAAATTGAACTTGAAAATAACAGACAAGGCTATTTGGATAAGAATGCTGCGTGGTTTAAAAATGTACTGACTAAGTTACAATCTGAATACAATTTCGATAAATTCAACTTTGTCGGTCACTCAATGGGGAACTTAACATTTGCACAATATATGATGACATATGGTAACGACAAGTCACTGCCACAGTTAAACAAACAAGTGAATATTGCAGGGACATTTAATGGTGTTTTAAATATGAATGAAGATGTCAATGAAATTACAGTTGATAAAGATGGTAAACCAAGTCGAATGAATCAACCTTATCAGCAATTACGCGTGCTAAAAGATATTTATAAAGGTAAAGGTATCGAAGTGCTAAATATTTATGGAGATTTGAAAGATGGTACACATTCAGACGGCAGAGTGTCTAATAGTTCTTCGAAATCATTAAAATATTTACTGGGAAATAGTCCGAAAAGTTATCGAGAATCTAAATATGAAGGTGAGCCTGCACAACATAGTCAGCTTCATGAGAATGAAAATGTTGCTAATGAGTTAATCGACTTCTTATGGAAAAAATAAAGCAACTGCTAGTTTTCTGGGGCAAAAAAGCTTGTAATATTAGAGCTTTTCAAAAATTATCTATTGTTTGAGAGTTTCCATAAAATGTCTAAGTCGTAACATTTTTAATTTATGTTTACAGCAAATATAATGTACTTGAAGTTAAATGAATCAGTGCTTAAGTCAAAATATAACAACTAAGAATGTATTTGCATACAGACATCACGAAGACACAATTAAAACTTAACGCTTAAGTAACAAATAAGTAAAAGTTTCAAATAAAGAAAGGTGATTAATGATGCAAAATAAACAAATTCTTTTTAACAAAATACCAGAAGGCATGCCTCAAGAGGATACATTCAAAATTGAAGAGATTGACACGCCTAAACTTGAGAGCGATGGTGTACTTGTACAAACGCTGTATATTTCAGTGGATCCATATATGAGAGGACGTATGACTAAGGCAGATTCGTATGTACAGCCTTTTGAAATTGGTAAACCGATTGTTAGCCATGTCGTTGCAAAAGTAATTGATTCGACACTCGCAGATTATAAAAAAGGAGATGTCGTTGTAGGTATGTTGCCTTGGCGAATCATTAATCATGTCCAAGCGGATCAAATTACTAAAGTTCCAACGACAGATGTACCACTTGATTTATATTTAAGTGTTTTAGGAATGCCAGGACAAACAGCATATCATGGTCTGCTTGATATTGGAAAACCTAAAGCCGGTGATACTGTTGTGGTTTCAGCTGCATCTGGTGCTGTAGGTTCAGTTGTAGGTCAAATTGCTAAGATTAAAGGTTGCCGTGTAGTAGGTATTGCGGGTGGCGACAAAAAAGTAAATTATTTAACAGAGACACTGGGCTTTGACGCTGGTATTGATTATAAGAAAGAGGATTTTGCAGAAGCGTTAGCACAAGCAGTACCAGATGGTATTGATGTTTATTTTGAAAATGTTGGTGGTACAGTTGGCGATGAAGTATTTAAGCATTTAAATCGTTTTGCACGTGTACCAGTATGCGGCGCAATTTCGTCATATAATCATCCTGAAGCAGATATCGGACCACGTATTCAAGGTACGCTTATTAAGAAGCAAGTAATGATGAGAGGCTTCTTAGTAAGTGAATTCGCTAATGCTTTTAAAGAAGCTAGTGAACAGCTCGCAACATGGGTTCAAGAAGGTAAAATTCAGTCACAAGTAACCATTGAAGATGGTTTTGAAAATGCGCCACATGCATTTAAAAATTTATTTACTGGCGATAACTTTGGTAAACAAGTTATTAAAGTAACGGAATAATAAAGTATACGTTTTAACAAACTAACTTTGTTAATTGATCAAAATTTAATAACTTTCTTATCTAAAGCAAATTTGTTCAGTAACATGGTAGAAATAAGTCTAAAATGTAATACGAAAGTCGTCTGTAATTATTTATATATTCAAATGAAAAAGGAGTCATGATGCTGCGGTATAAGCACACATGGCTTCTATTTTGTATAATAAGAAATAAGTTCATAAATGAGGTGAAACGATATGAAAATGATAGGATTTGAAAAGCCCTTTAAATTGGAAGAAGGAAATTTATTTAAAGTATACGAACAAAGAAAGCCAACGCCAGAAAACGATGATATCTTAGTCAAAGTAAATAGTATTAGTGTAAATCCTGTAGATACAAAACAACGTCAAATGAAAGTCACTCAAGCACCTCGTGTACTTGGGTTTGATGCTATTGGTACTGTTGAAGCTATCGGACCAGACGTTACATTATTTAGTCCGGGTGACGTTGTATTTTATGCTGGATCGCCAAATAGACAAGGATCAAATGCGACATATCAATTGGTGTCAGAAGCTATAGTTGCAAAGGCACCACACAACATAAGTGCTAATGAAGCGGTTAGTCTACCGCTAACTGGTATTACGGCATATGAAACGTTTTTTGATACATTTAAAATTTCACATAATCCTTCTGAAAATGTAGGTAAATCCGTGTTAATCATTAATGGTGCCGGTGGTGTAGGCAGTATAGCCACTCAAATTGCTAAACGGTATGGTTTAACTGTCATTACAACAGCATCACGACAAGAAACAACAGAGTGGTGTGAAAAGATGGGCGCAGATATCGTATTGAATCATAAAGAGGATTTAGTGCGTCAATTTAAAGAAAAAGAAATTCCATTAGTAGATTATATATTTTGCACTTATAATACAGACTTGTATTACAATACTATGATTGAACTGATAAAACCATTAGGGCATATTACGACTATCGTAGCTTTTAATGAAGATCAAGATTTAAATGCATTAAAATTAAAAAGTATAACATTTACACATGAATTTATGTTTGCGCGTCCAATTCATCGAACGCCTGATATGATTAAACAACATGAGTATTTAGAAGATATTACGAAAAATATAGAATTAGGGCATTACCAACCAACAACGACACAAGTTTTTGAAGGTTTATCACCTGAAAACTTATATCAAGCACATCAATTGTTGGAAAAACAATCAATGATTGGGAAATTAGTAATTAATATATAGATTAGTAAGTAAAGTCGCCTTATGCAGAAAATACTGTATAGGGCGACTTATTTTTTGTGTCTAGCGACTATTGATTCTAAACGGAAATATGGCAACTTTACAGGTATCAAATCAATAATGCACTAGAAAGGCATTACTTAAATACAATAAAATACTTTGTTGCTCAATGATAAATAATTTGAGTGTGTTTTATATATCATTTTTAAAAGATGAGGCATTATTAATTGTGTCTATATAAAATTACAAATGATTAAAATGTTGCAGTTATGGGTATGAACTTACCATTACACAGAAAGGGTTTGTATTTATGAAAAATAAATCAGTAAGTCTAGTGTTTTGGGTATCTTTAGTGATATGTACGATATTTGTTGCTTTTGGAGCAATATTTCCGAAACAATTAGAAAAACTCACGCAAAACATTACTACATTTATTGCGCTACATTTTTCTTGGTATTATTTATTGCTCGTTTTAGTTATTTTATTTGTCTGTGTGTATATTTTATTTTCGAGATACGCAAACATTACATTAGGTGAAGAAGGCGAAGATCCTGAATTCTCATTGCCGTCTTGGTTTGCTATGTTATTTAGTGCTGGTATGGGAATAGGACTTGTGTTCTGGACAACGGCAGAACCAATCAGTCATGCCTTCAAATTAACGCCTATTCATAAAGCTGGCACGCAATCTGCAATTAATGATGCAATGCAGTTTTCATTTTTCCATTGGGGGATTCATGCATGGGCAGTCTATGGTATTGTCGCGCTTGTGTTTGCATATTTTAGCTTTCATAAAGGATATCCTGGCTTAGTCAGCGCTACATTGACGCCTTTATTAGGTGAAAAGGCAATGCGTGGACCTTTAGGTGGTGCCATTGATGTATTGGCAGTCATAGCTACAGTAACAGGCGTTGCTGCAACATTAGGTTTCGGTGCATTGCAAATAAACGAAGGTTTACATTTTTTATTTAATGTACCGAGTAACTTCACGATGCAAGTAATCTTGATTGTCATTGCAACCATATTATTTACTTGGTCAGCATGGTCAGGTATCGATAAAGGTATCAAAACGTTGAGTAATATCAACATGTTACTTGCTTTTGTAGTACTTATTGGTCTTTTTATTGTTGGGCCAACGCTTTACATTTTAAATACATTTACAAATGGTCTAGGTAATTATATTGCAAATTTCTTTAGTATGAGTTTACGTATTCCGTCAGGCGGTCAAAAATTCCAATGGTTACAAAATTGGACAATCTTTTACTGGGCATGGTGGATATCTTGGGCACCATTTGTAGGTATATTTATTGCACGTGTGTCAAAAGGACGTACGATTAAAGAATTTATTCTAGGTGTACTTTTTGTCCCGGCGTTAGTTTGCTTTATATTCTTTGCGGTATTCGGCGCGTCAGCAATTTACTTACAAGATAATCATATTGCCGATATTGCTAAAGCAGCGACAGAAACAGCAACTTTTGCAACGCTACAACATTACCCACTAGGTTTTGTATTAAGCTTAATTACTTTACTTGTTATTATGATTTTCTTTGTTACATCAGCGGATTCGGCAACTTATGTTTTAGGTATGTTGAGTTCAAGAGGTGATATTAATCCGAAGTCATTTGTCAAAGTGAGTTGGGGTATCATTATGGCATTATTTGCAATTATCATGATCTACACAGGTGGTACTCAAGCGATTCAAAATTTATTAATCATTGCTGCGTTACCATTTTCCGTGGTCATTATAGCGATGATATGGTCGCTTTTAAAATCTTTAAGTGAAGAAAAACCTAGAAATAGTAATAAGGTTTTAATTAAACATCGTGACCCAGATATTTTAGAATATCGTTCTTCAAAACATATTGACGAAAATTAATTAATAATGAGGTTTTATTTACAAAAACTAGGGAATATATTACTAAATGGTACTTCATCTTATATATTAAAAATAAATTTAAAGTTATTAATTTATTATGTTTAAGAAAAAAACTGATGGGTACATATTTAATATGTTTTTAAATTAACTTTAACTAAGGAGGTGTCGTTAGGGGTGAAACGACTTAAAAACTTTATCCTTGGCTTATTAATAGTAGTAATCGTGGGGTTCCTGTTATTCATGTATATCCAAGATGGACGTATAACTGAATATCAAGACTACTTCCTTCAATTTGAATGGTTCCAACCATTACTTATTTCACTTGCTGCACTATTGATATTAATAGGTCTTATATTAGTATTTAGTATCTTCAAACCTACGCATCGAAAACCTGGATTATACAAAGACTTCGATGATGGTCATGTTTACGTATCTCGTAAAGCTGTTGAAAAGACGGCATTCGATACGGTTGCAAAATATGATCAAGTAAGACAACCAAATGTAGTTGCGAAACTATATAACAAAAAAAATAAATCTTATATCGACATTAAAACTGACTTTTTCGTACCAAATAATGTTCAAGTTCAATCTTTAACTGAAGCAATTCGTTCGGATATTAAAAAGAATGTAGAATATTTCACAGAAATGCCAGTACGTAAGTTAGAAGTTAATGTGAGAGATCAGAAAACTTCTGGTCCACGAGTGTTGTAAGGGAGGTATATCATGGCTAACAATCATAACCAAAACGGACAAGACTCTACACAACAAGTGATTAATTTTTTAAAAGTATTTAAATGGAGAATCGTTGGTTTCCTAGCGTTTCTATTAATCGCGATATTATTCTTAACGTTAGGTTTTTGGAAAACAGTACTTATCATCGTTTTATGTTTAATTGGTGTAGGTATTGGGTATATGAAAGACCGTAAGCAAGATTTTATGAATTTTTTAAATCGATGGAGTTAATTCATCAATTTAGAATTTAATTAAAAAAATATAAAAATTAACAAGTAAAAGGAGAATCTATTATGACTGTAGATAACAATAAAGCAAAACAAGCATACGACAATCAAACTGGTGTTAACGAAAAAGAAAGAGAAGAGCGTCAAAAACAACAAGAACAAAATCAAGAGCCTCAATTCAAAAATAAATTAACTTTCTCTGATGAAGTTGTTGAAAAAATTGCTGGTATCGCTGCACGTGAAGTTAAAGGTATCTTAGACATGAAAGGTGGCTTAACTGATACATTCACTAATGCATTCTCAAGTGGAAATAACGTTACTCAAGGTGTATCTGTTGAAGTTGGTGAAAAACAAGCTGCTGTAGACTTAAAAGTAATTTTAGAATATGGTGAATCAGCACCAAAAATCTTCCGTAAAGTAACTGAATTAGTTAAAGAACAAGTTAAATATATTACTGGTTTAGATGTTGTTGAAGTTAACATGCAAGTTGATGATGTAATGACTCAAAAAGAATGGAAACAAAAACACGAAAAAAATAATGAAAACAATAACCAAGAAAGACAAGGTTTACAATAAGTTATTCGATAAAAAAGCTCGGCACACCATTTTAGTGCCGAGCTTTTTTGTGATTTTTAATAATTTGAATATGGAAAATGTATTATTCTCTCATTTGTATAGATTGTATTTAATAAGTTAATGTAATCCTTGAGCTCACGATTAATAAAATTCTATAATTTTAATTATTTTCTCGATACAAAGGATTATTAACTTTAATATAAGTATAATGATGTGCCTCATCTTCAAGACGCATTGTTGTAACACACTTATAATCTATAAATGGCGCGAACATGGTATCTTTAATTTCATTTATGCGATTCTCATTTACTTGATTAGATTTGTGTGTCGAAAGTACAAGTTGATCAAAAATGTTATCTAGTACATCACGAACGATATACCACATATGTCTTTCTAAGTTTGAATCATTTGATGCTTTAGAGATTGTAAGAATTAATTCGCCTAAATGGTTTTGAACGGTAGAATAAAAGGCTTTGTTAAACACAGACGTTTTTGAATCAGTAAGAATTCTTGATTTTTCATGGAAATGAGATGTACTGTATCCCATTTCATTTAGTTGTGCTTTATCAATTCTTAAACCTTCAAAGTCTCTAATATACATCGTGTCCAATAGACCATCTTTCCGAAATGTTGCAATAGCATTTTGCAAGTGAGCCTCTAATGCAATGCCATATTTAGTAACTAGTGGGATTACGAGACCAAGCAATGCTTTACTATAAGTTTCAATCCACGATTTCGCCGATGATTCAAAATCAGACAATGATGCAGCTGATTGATAACGTTTAATCAATGTCACGATAGGTGATTCATTGTTAAATGGGTAGGTTGCAACTAAGCTTGAAGGAATCATTGGTGTGACTTCTTGTGGAATCATTTGGTATATGTTTTTTCTAAATAATGTACCTAATTGTTCACTTCGTTCAGTTTGATAGTCTACTTCGTCTTGCTCATTATAAAAATGAATACCAGCAACTTCATCAATAATTGTTGATGCATAGGACTTAAATATGACATCTTTCTCCAAAATATCATTTAAAATACGTGTCATTAGTGGACCATTGTGCGTCGTTTGTTCTGATAATGTACGAATTTCACCTGTAATATGAACGTTTGTCGACAATTTGATGTGTGGCGACATAGCTGGGTATTTAGGAACTAATGTTCTGAAAGATAAACCGGCATAATAATCCAACGTATGTTTTGCTTCAATGATTAATTCTTTATCTACTTCTGCTTGATAATCAGAATGTAATACGTCATCTAATTGCCATGGATGTACAATCATAATGTGATAATCATTAAAGTTAAAGTTTGGCGTAAATTCATTTTCTAATTGTTTAATTAAGTCCGGAAATAGCTGATGAACAGTTGTATCATAATCTTTAGACAGTGACATAGTACGACTTAATTTACTGTGAATCAGTACTATTTTCAACTTAATAGGTTGATTAAATTCTGAAGAATATAGGAATGTTTGTAATGCATTTAAACCTTTACGTAATTTAGCCCCAGGATGTAGCGGATGACCTTCAATAACGGCTTGCTCTGAACGCAAGTAACTATCTTCGCTATTTTCGATAATATTAAATAAAGGTGCAGAATCATGTTGCATTGACAGTGCTTGATAGCTAATTGCAAATGTCATATTAGTTGCACTGTTTATTAAATCTTGCTGAAATTGATCACTAGCAGCATTTTTTAAATCTGGTGCTTCAATTAAAATACACTCAAGAATTTCATTTGGATGGTGTACTCGTGTAATCGTATTTGTAATGTCATCTTTAATGTAGAAAGGGCCTTCAACATCAATTCGATCAAAGGCGTGTTCTCCAGTGATAGGAGCATATAATGTTTGCTTAGCTTGTGGGAACTGGATTTCTAGTATATGAGTCGTTGAGATATCTAACATAATCAAATCACGACTCAATATTTTCTTACTTTGAGTGCGCGCTTTAACTAAGTTTTCGCGATGCATTGATGTGACTAATCTCTGAGTGACTTTATCTCTTCCTTGTAAAATCATCTCTTTAAAAATATTAGCCCAATCGCTATTATGTTGTTGTAAAAATAAATATGTTTCTTGTTCTTCTTTGTTAAATTTTAATGTCTGTTCTTTAAAAATTAAGTTCAAGTTCATAATTCACCTCTATGAAATATTTTACAAAAGCAAGATAGATTTGTATAATCCATATTAATGATAATGATTCTTATTATCAACAGAATGCGGGTGTAAGTTTTATGACAAAATATTTTTTTAGCAGTTCTTTTCTACTATTTCTAGGTAATTGGATTGGACAAATAGGGCTAAATTGGTTTGTACTTACCACTTATCATAACGCAGTTTATCTGGGGATTGTCAATTTTTGCAGACTTGTACCAATATTATTACTAAGTGTGTGGGCAGGGGCAATTGCCGATAAATATGATAAAGGGCGATTGCTGAGAATTACAATTTCATCATCATTTTTAGTAACTGCAATTTTATGTGTGCTCACGTATAGTTTCACTGCAATTCCAATTAGCGTCATTATTATATATGCGACATTAAGAGGGATTTTAAGTGCGGTTGAAACACCTTTAAGACAAGCAATCTTACCAGATTTATCAGATAAAATATCTACTACACAAGCTGTATCATTTCATTCATTCATCATTAATATTTGTCGTTCAATAGGGCCTGCCATTGCTGGTGTCATATTAGCAGTCTATCATGCGCCAACAACATTTCTTGCACAGGCAATTTGTTATTTTATCGCAGCTTTATTATGCTTACCATTACATTTTAAAGTAACTAAAATACCTGAAGATGCAACAAGATACATGCCGTTAAAAGTTATTATAGATTACTTCAAATTACATATGGAAGGTCGACAAATATTTATAACATCATTATTGATTATGGCGACAGGTTTTTCATATACGACACTTTTACCAGTTTTGACAAACAAAGTATTTCCGGGGAAATCTGAAATATTTGGTATCGCTATGACGATGTGTGCCATTGGTGGTATTATTGCAACGCTAGTTTTACCTAAAGTACTTAAATATATTGGTATGGTAAATATGTATTATTTAAGTTCACTTTTATTTGGCATTGCTTTGTTAGGTGTGGTATTTCACAATATTGTCATCATGTTCATTTGTATTACATTGATTGGGTTATTTAGTCAATGGGCACGTACGACAAATCGCGTTTATTTTCAAAATAATGTTAAAGATTATGAACGTGGTAAAGTACTGAGTATTATTATGATGGATAGAGGTATGATTCCATTGGGAAGTCTGTTAATGAGTATATGTGCAGATGTGTTTGGCATTGTTAGAACTTTTTCAATAATGGGAATAAGTACTATATGCATTACAATGGTATTCTATTTTATAAATAGAAAGTTGAAGTTAAAGTTGGAGGAAAGTAATCATGGTATATCTTGAATGGGCAAAGGCAGATAGAAATATTCAATATCGTGTAATTAACGCCATTATTAAAGAACGTATTTACCCCGAGCAAACATTTATTTCGCAAAAAGGATCTTTAATTGAAATTCAGTATCATATGCATGTGTTGACTATTGAAGTTGTTAGAAAAAGTGCATTAGAACGCTATGAGTTTACAGGTGATATTACTTATTTAAATAAAGGTGAAACGTCATTAATTATAACTTTAGAAGGTTTGTTAGATGTGTTGAATCATGACTTTGATATCCCTATTTCAGAGCGACTACGCGAAGAGTTAATACACAGTCGAGATAGTTTAGTTGAAACATATAAGCAAATGTCTCACAGACAAACATTAATAAGTCAAAGTTTTAAATTTTCAAGATTACCACAAGATATTAACTTTTTTTCATGGTTACAACATGTAAAAGATAGTGATAAGACAGATGATTTAACTTATTCTGAGAGCTTGGTACCAGAGGGGCATCCAACACACCCTTTAACCAAAACGAAATTGCCCTTAACTATGGAAGAAGTACGAGCATATGCACCTGAGTTTGAAAAAGAAATCCCTTTGCAAATTATGATGATTGAAAAAGATCATGTTGTGTGCACAGCTATGGATGGTAATGATCAATTTATTATTGATGAAATAATTCCCGAATACTACAATCAGATTCGTGTGTTTTTAAAGAGTTTAGGTTTGAAAAGTGAAGACTATAGAGCGATTTTAGTACATCCTTGGCAATATGATCATACGATAGGGAAATATTTTGAAGCATGGATTGCTAAAAAAATATTAATTCCAACGCCGTTTACAATACTTTCAAAAGCAACTTTATCATTTAGGACGATGTCTTTAATTGATAAACCATACCATGTTAAGTTGCCCGTCGATGCACAAGCAACAAGTGCCGTTAGAACAGTCTCAACTGTGACTACTGTAGATGGACCAAAGTTAAGTTATGCTTTACAAAACATGTTGAATCAATATCCAGGATTTAAAGTTGCTATGGAACCGTTCGGTGAATATGCAAATGTTGATAAAGATAGGGCACGTCAGCTTGCTTGTATTATAAGACAAAAGCCTGAAATTGATGGAAAAGGTGCAACAGTAGTTAGTGCAAGTCTAGTTAATAAAAATCCAATAGATCAAAAAGTTATCGTGGATAGTTACTTAGAGTGGTTAAATCAAGGAATTACTAAAGAAAGTATTACGACATTTATTGAACGATACGCTCAAGCATTAATCCCGCCTTTAATTGCTTTTATTCAAAATTATGGAATTGCATTAGAAGCACAC
Source organism: Staphylococcus sp. FSL W8-0056 (assembly GCF_037963075.1). Classification (NCBI taxonomy): domain Bacteria; kingdom Bacillati; phylum Bacillota; class Bacilli; order Caryophanales; family Staphylococcaceae; genus Staphylococcus; species Staphylococcus sp. FSL W8-0056. The sequence continues at coordinate 1,928,508 of NZ_CP150142.1, read as the reverse complement.
ATGCAAAATACAGTAGTGAACTTGGGGCCACATTTTGACATTCAATTTTTAGTGAGAGATTTAGGTGGTTCTAGAATTGATTTAGAAACATTACAACATCGTGTATCAGATATTAAAATTACAAATGATAGTTTAATAGCTGATTCTATAGATGCAGTGATTGCAAAATTCCAACATGCTGTTATTCAAAATCAAATGGCAGAATTAATCCATCATTTTAATCAGTATGATTGTGTTGAAGAAACCGAATTATTTAACATAGTACAGCAAGTAGTAGCGCATGCTATTAACCCAACACTACCACATGCAAATGAGTTAAAAGATATTTTGTTTGGACCAACAATTACTGTCAAAGCGTTGTTAAATATGAGAATGGAAAATAAAGTAAAGCAATATTTAAATATTGAGTTAGATAATCCGATAAAAAAAGAGGTGTAGTACTACATGGCACACGTTAACATAAATATATCGAAGATTAAATATAACGCCAAAGTACTTCAAACAGTTTTTCAAAGTAAAAATATACAATTCACACCAGTAATTAAGTGTATAGCTGGTGACCGTACAATTGTAGAAAGCTTAAAAGCGTTAGGTATCAATCATGTTGCAGAATCCAGATTGGATAACATAATTAGTATTGCAGATCAGGATTTAACATATACGTTATTGCGTACGCCTGCCAAAAAAGAGATTTCAGATATGATAGAAAAAGTTGATATGAGTATCCAAACAGAATTATCTACCATACATCAAATAAATGAAGTAGCAGAAGTTTTAGGAAAAAAACATAAGATTTTATTAATGGTAGATTGGAAAGATGGCCGTGAAGGTGTTCTGACTTATGATGTTTTAGATTATATTAAAGAGATTATTCACTTGAAAAATATCCATTTTGTAGGTTTAGCATTCAATTTTATGTGTTTTAAATCTGATGCGCCAAGTGATGATGATATCTTTATGATTAATCGATTCGTCTCAGCTGTTGAAAGAGAAATAGGATATCGATTGAAAATTATTTCAGGTGGTAATTCGAGCATGTTACCACAACTTTTATATAATGATTTGGGTAAAATAAATGAATTGCGAATAGGTGAAACGTTGTTTAGAGGTGTTGATACAACGACAAATCAAGCGATCGCTATGTTATATCAAGATGCGATTACATTGGAGGCTGAGATTTTAGAAATTAAACCTCGAGTTAATACACAAACGCATGAATCATTCTTACAAGCTATTGTAGATATTGGTTATTTAGATACAAAAGTCGATAATATTTCACCTATGGATCAGCATATCAATATTTTAGGCGCTTCGAGTGATCATTTAATGCTTGATTTAAATGGTCAAGGACACTATCAAGTTGGAGATCATATATCTTTTTCATTAAATTATGAAGCACTTTCTCATTCGATGTATATGAAAAATTTACATAAGGTATATATTGATGATTCAAAGATTGATACGCTACTTCAAAATTTTGATGTGAAATCTCCTGCTATGGTAAACCAATATTAATATATTTATCAATAATTCTAAGTTGACAAGTTATACTACATATCGTTTGCACGGTTGTATCATAATTGTTCAACTTAGATTTTTTGTATTTGTTGATTTATCAAATTAAGTGCAACAGTTCGTCACATAAAATTGCAACAGATAATATCAGCTGAATTACAGGGATAACGGTCATGCTAAATGGTGTCAATTGTATTAATGCAAAGATGATATAGCAATGATACATTATCAGTATTTTGTCTAAGGAAATGTGCTAATTGTAGTCATAATTATTAGAGGAAATATATAGTCATACATTTTAGAAATATAAAAAAGATTGAACGCTACTTGACAATGATAATTGTTATCAATAAAATAATAAATGAAGTTATACATATTAAGGAGTGGAACGATGAGAGGTCTAAAAACTTTTAGTATATTGGGATTAATAGTTGCCTTACTTTTAGTTGCAGCTTGTGGTAATACGGATAATTCAAGTAAAAAAGAATCATCAACTAAAGATACTATTTCGGTAAAAGATGAAAATGGTACAGTAAAAGTACCTAAAGATGCAAAACGTATCGTTGTATTAGAGTACTCATTTGCAGATGCATTAGCAGCATTAGACGTTAAACCAGTTGGTATTGCTGATGATGGTAAGAAAAAACGTATCATTAAACCAGTTAGAGAAAAAATTGGGGATTATACTTCTGTAGGTACACGTAAACAGCCAAACTTAGAGGAAATTAGTAAATTAAAACCGGATTTAATTATCGCTGATAGCAGTAGACATAAAGGTATTAATAAAGAATTAAACAAAATTGCACCAACATTATCATTAAAGAGTTTTGATGGAGACTACAAACAAAATATTAATTCGTTCAAAACAATTGCTAAAGCTTTAAATAAAGAAAAAGAAGGCGAAAAACGTCTTGCTGAGCATGATAAATTAATCAATAAGTATAAAGATGAAATTAAATTTGATAGAAATCAAAAAGTGCTTCCAGCAGTAGTTGCTAAAGCTGGTTTATTAGCACATCCAAACTATTCATATGTTGGACAATTTTTAAACGAACTAGGATTTAAAAATGCATTAAGTGACGATGTAACAAAAGGTTTAAGTAAATATTTGAAAGGACCTTACTTACAATTAGACACTGAACATTTAGCTGATTTAAATCCAGAGCGTATGATCATTATGACAGATCATGCTAAAAAAGATTCTGCTGAATTCAAGAAGTTACAAGAAGATGCAACATGGAAAAAGTTGAATGCAGTTAAAAATAATCGCGTGGATATTGTTGACCGTGATGTTTGGGCAAGATCTCGTGGCTTAATTTCTTCTGAAGAAATGGCTAAAGAACTTGTTGAATTATCAAAAAAAGAACAAAAGTAAGGTGGAAGTAAATGGCTATAAAAGAAATAAGTAGCCAATCTGCCATAGATCATAAAAGAAAAAGACGCACAACACTCACGTATATAGTGAGTTTGTGCTTTCTTTTTATTTGTATATATTTAAATATGGCGATTGGTTCTTCGAAAATTAATTTTAGCGATATCATTCACTATGTTACTGGTCATACAGATACGAAAGCAACGTTTTTATTGCATAATGTACGTATGCCAAGGATGATTGCAGGGTTATTTATTGGCGGTGCATTAGCGGTATCTGGTTTGTTAATGCAAGCAATGACACGCAATCCGCTAGCATCACCTAAAATTTTTGGTGTCAGTTCTGGTGCATCGTTTTTCATTGTATTTGTGACGATTATCATTCCATCATTAGAATATTATGCATTATATTTAGGTGTGATAGGTGCATTTATAGGTGGTTTAACTGTTTATACACTTTCAGGTGCTACGAAAGGTATGACACCCATTAAATTAGCATTGGCTGGTATGGCCATCCATTTGTTTTTTAGTAGTATGACTGAAGGTATTATTATTTTGAATGAGAATTCAAACGAACAAGTGATGTTTTGGCTTGTCGGTTCATTATCCAGTATGAAGTGGGATGAAATTTTAACCATTTTACCATGGATTATTGGTGCTTTAATTGTAACGATTTTTATTGGACGTCAACTAACGATTATGGAACTAGGCGATGACATTGCTAAGGGATTGGGTCAAAATATAAATAAAGTTAGAATTATCATTGGGCTATTAGTCATTATTCTTACAGGTATGTCGGTGTCAGTGGCAGGACCAATTGGATTTGTTGGCTTAATCGTACCGCATATAGTCAAACGCTATGTGAGTAAGAATTATTTAGTCATGATTCCATTAACATTTATTATAGGTGCAGATTTGTTACTACTATCAGATGTATTAAGTCGTTTAATCACTTATCCTTACGAATCACCTGTAGGTATTGTGACATCATTCGTAGGTGCACTTTACTTCTTATTTATAACGATTAAAGGGGTGAAAAGAATATGATGACAACGAAAATTATACGTCGTTATAGTTTAATCACAATCCTTTTAATTGTGAGTATATTCATAAGTTTATGTGTAGGGTCTGTCATGATTCATCCGATTGATGCTATTAAGGGAATCTTTACACAAGATGATTTTATTTTAAATGAGTATCGTATACCTAGAACATTACTTGGTATTATTATCGGTAGTAGCTTGGCTATATCAGGTGCAATTATACAAGCTGTAATAAGAAACCCGTTAGCCTCACCTGATGTTATAGGTATTTCTAAAGGTGCCAGTTTAGCTGCTGTAATTATTATTATGATCTTTCCAACAGCACCATTGTTTGTTTTACCTATAGGTTCATTCTTAGGTGCCTTTGCAGTAAGTTTATTTTTATCATTTTTAATTTCAAAATATGATGTTAAAGGTTCAAAGCTTGCCTTAATTGGTTTAGCAATAGGCGCAATATGTACGGCGATTGTGCAGTTCTTATTAATCAGAAATCCACTGGAAGCAAACAAAGCGCTTGTTTGGTTGACAGGTAGTCTATATGGACATGATATGTCGAATATTTATACTATATTACCTTGGTTTTTAATAACGATACCAATCATCATTTTATTGAGTTATCAATTAGATGTATTGAATCTAGGTGATGCTGTTGCAACCGCACTCGGTTTAAAAGTTAAAACTATTAAAATGCTATTGCTAATTTTAGCAGTAATATTAGCAGGATCCGCAATTTCAGTTGTCGGTGGTATTAGCTTTTTAGGATTAATTGCACCTCATATTGCGAGACAATTAATAGGAAATAAAACATTACACGTTATTATCATGTCGGGGTTAATTGGTGCTATATTGTTAACATTTGGAGATGGTTTAGCCCGTGGCATTCATCCGCCACTGGATATTCCTGTAGGGGTTATCATTGCAATTATCGGTGCACCATACTTCTTAATATTATTACGAAGAATGAAATAACTAACATATGATTAGAGTTTAAAAAAGGTTAAGTACGAAATCAGTAATTGTACTTAACCTTTTTTGAATTCATCTTGAAAAATTACAAGTAATAGCGTATATTTAATAACTGTAATTATTCATTATTTTGCATACATAAACATTTTGAAAGATAGAATGATAAGGAATATGTTTGTTAACTGAATAGAATTCTGTATATACTTAAAACGAATACATAGAGAAATGGATTGATTTTATGGATAGCTTTTCAAGGAAAGAGATAGTTATTGGGAGACTTAAGTTTATTACGATGTCTTTAATTGGTATCTTATTATTTCTAGTACCAATTCCAGTCGAACAAGATGGACAGAAGCAAACAACGTTGCCCGTAGCATTTTTAGCAGGCGTGCTTAAAGATGTATTAGGTGGCGTAATGCCATTTTTAATTGTGACGATAATTACTTTATCGGGTATCATAACTCTGATTTGTTCAACTATTTTAAAAGATAAATTGAAACCTGACGGGCTAATGAACAATGCTTTTAACGTTAGAATTGGTTGGTTAATTTTACGAATATTAGCAGTTGTTTTTGCATGGATGACATTTTTACGAATTGGTTCAAAGGTTATTTACTCAGATGAAACGGGTGGATTATTGTTCTCAAGTTTATTGCCAACATTAGTGGCAGTATTCTTATTTGCAGCTCTATTTTTACCGCTATTAATGGAATACGGTTTGTTAGAGATGTTGGGTCCTATTTTTAGACCGGTTATGAGACCTTTATTTACATTGCCAGGACGTTCGACGGTAGATAATTTAGCATCATTTATTGGAGACGGAACTGTTGGTGTCTTAATTACAAGTAGACAATATGGTGAAGGATATTATTCTCGTCGTGAGGCAACAGTTATTTCAACGACATTTAGTGTAGTTTCTATCACCTTTGCAATTGTAGTTGCTGAAACAGTGCACATGCAAAATCAATTTTTTGCTTTCTATTTATCAGTGATAGTATCCTGCCTCGTTGCAGCAGTCATTATGCCAAGAATTTGGCCTTTAAATAAAATTCCTGATGAGTATGCTAAGGAGGTACCTGAAAGTGCGCGTACTGAGGCATTGCCAGAAGGAAAGACGGCATTGAGACATGGCTTTGATACTGCAACAGAAGTTGGTATTAAAGCACCGGGCGTTATTGACTTTTTTAAGTCAGGATTAAAAACAGTCATTGATATGTGGTTTGTTATTTTGCCTGTAGTGATGAGTATTGGTACTATTGCTACCATTATTGCGAACTACACGCCCTTTTTTGTCATATTGGGTAAACCTTTTGTTCCATTTTTAGAGTTAATGCAAATACCTGAAGCGGCACAGGCTTCTCAAACGATTATTATCGGTTTTGCCGATATGTTTTTACCTTCTATATTAATTGAAGGTGTACAAAATGATATAACTCGTTTTGTTATTGGGGCACTTAGTATATCGCAGTTAATATACTTGTCTGAAGTAGGTGGCGTCATACTTGGTTCGAAGATTCCTGTAAGCATCGGCAAATTGTTTATGATTTTCTTGATTAGAACAATCATTACACTACCAATTATTTCTTTGATGGCACATCTTTTGTTATAAATATATGTGAAAAAGGACAACTGTTAAAATTATGAGAACAGTTGTCCTTTTGTATTTGTTTATGCTGGGTGTTGAATCAATTAAAAAAATCATTCATGAAGCCCTCACCATGAATGATTTTTTTATACAATTTATTTAGTTAATTCATTGTAAACTTTTTGATCATTTTGAGTATAAATAATGTATTCGTGGTCTTCAGTATCGATAATAACGCGATTCGTTTTACCAAACGTTGAGCCGATTCTAGATACATCTTTGCTGTCTAATTTAGGAACTGCATGAATATCTTGGTCTTGTGTAATATTTTTAATTTCACTTGTAGGAATTTTGATATCAGCAACTCTCCATTGAATACGCACTTCATTATTATCTTTCTTTACTGTCATTGCCATTATTCAAACACATCCTTTAAATATTTTGTAAATACATCATAAACGATTTTGTAATCGTTTTCAAGAGTTATGTGATACTTTTTTAAATTGTGTCATACTAATGAATTTTAACCCGAAAATATGTTCGTGTTTTTGTTAGGGATGTGGTAAAATGTGAGTATTAAAGGAGAACAAATATGACAGGTAAAACACATGCTTCATGTGGCATGCTCGTTGGAGCGCTAACAACACAATATTTTCAAACGGATATTTTTTCGTCGGTTACGGTTATCATTCTAGCAACTCTAGCTAGCTTATTACCCGATATATGTCACACTCAAAGTAAGATTGGCAGAAGGTTTAAGGTAATTAGTTTTTTTGTGAGATTGATCTTTGGACATCGAACCTTTACGCATTCAATATTATTTATCGCAATCATAGCATTTTTATTGCAAATTATTCAGACGCCTAATTATTATATGGCAGCAATTATAATTGGGTTAGTGTCACATGTTATACTAGATATGATAACACCAAGAGGCGTGAAATTATTTTATCCGTTACCGTTTAATGTGAAGACACCGATTCAATTTAAAACAGGTGGACTTGTAGACTTATCTTTAGCTACAGCGTTAATGGTCGGAACAGTTTATGTTTTATTTCAGCCTTTCATCAATGATATAATAAGCAACTGGAATACTAAGTTTTTATAGAAAATAAATTATTAAAGGTTACAAACTCAGCAGGAGGCATAAAATGCTAGATAAAAATCAATTAGCTAAATATAAACAAGATCATTTGTGTGAATATGAAAAAATAATGAGTAACAATGAAAAAGAAGCACTTGAAGAGAAGGTAGCGTCATTAGATTTAGATTTTATTGCCAAATTATATAACGATTTATACATCAATAAGAAAACAATAGATGATGTATCTGCAGTTTCTGAAGTGAAATATGATATTAAATCACAAATGAGTGATGATGAGATTAAGCGTTTAGAGGAACAAGGACTTCAAGCTATTAAAGAAGGACAATTTGCAGTACTTTTGATGGCAGGTGGTCAAGGAACAAGACTTGGTTACAAGGGCCCTAAAGGTTCGTTTGAAATTGAAGGTGTAAGTTTATTTGAACTTCAAGCTAACCAATTAAAAACATTGAATCATCAATCTGGACATACGATTCAATGGTATATTATGACAAGTGATATCAATCATGAAGAAACTTTAGCTTATTTCGAAGCACATAGTTATTTTGGATATGATCAAGAAGCAATCCATTTCTTTAAACAAGATAATATTGTGGCGCTTAGTGAAGAAGGGAAGTTAATTTTAAATCAACAGGGTCGTATTATGGAAACGCCGAATGGTAATGGTGGCGTGTTTAAATCTTTAGACAAGGCAGGATACTTAGAAGAAATGTCTAATAATGGCGTTAAGTATATTTTCTTGAATAATATCGACAATGTTTTAGTAAAAGTGTTGGATCCACTATTTGCAGGATTTACGGTAGAACATGATTACGATATTACTTCTAAAACGATTCAACCAAAACCAGGAGAAAGTGTTGGACGTTTAGTTAATGTCGATTGTAAAGATACAGTACTGGAGTATTCAGAATTAGATCCAGAAGTTGCAAATCAATTTAACAATGCTAATATCGGTATTCATGCATTTAAACTTGGTTTTATTTTAAACGCTGTAAATCGTGAGTTACCTTATCATTTAGCTATTAAGAATTTGAAACAATTAGATGAGAACTTTGGGGTTATTGAACAACCAACTTTAAAATTCGAATTGTTCTATTTTGACATATTTACTTATGGAACTAGTTTTGTCACGTTACAAGTTCCTAGAGAAGAAGAATTTTCACCTCTTAAAAATAAAGAAGGTAAAGATAGTGTTGCAACTGCAACAGAAGATTTACGTAGAATGGGTTTAATTTAATGATAGGCGGTGACTATGATGTCCAAATCAACTAAAAAAAGTAATGACACAATCGTAGAAACATTTAAGGATATCATCCCTTTATCATTTGGAGAAGAAATTGGTAATGCGGCATCTCATGGTGTTGCAGCTTTGTTAACATTATTAGTGTTACCCTATGCGGCTGTGCACAGTTATATTGCACATGGTACGCTTGCGTCTGTGAGTATGTCTATTTATGTTATTTCTATCTTTATGATGTTTATTTCATCTACTATTTATCATTCTATGCAAAATGAAACACCTCATAAATATATTTTAAGGATTATCGATCACAGTATGATTTACGTAGCAATTTCTGGTACATATACGCCTATTTTGTTAACAGTTGTAGGTGGTTGGATAGGTTGGACAGTATTTATTTTATTATGGGGAACGACACTTTGGGGGATTTTATATAAATCCATAGCTGTCAAAGTTAACCAAAAGTTAAGCTTAATTGTCTATTTAGTGATGGGCTGGGTAGGTATTATCTTGTTACCAATTATTTTTATTCGCACATCATGGATATTCATATTATTCATTTTCTTAGGTGGTGTGTCTTATACAATTGGTGCACGGTTTTATGCACAAAAGAATAGACCATATTTTCATATGATTTGGCATATTTTTATTGTAATAGCATCACTATTGCATTTAATTGCGATCTTATATTTTATGTAGTCGTTTAGAAAAGCTGGGGGAAACTCCGCTTTTTTTATTACATAAATCATTCTAATAGGGGATTGTATTGTAATAGAATTATCGTTAAGATTTGAAAGTCAAAAGTGTTTATACATATGAAAACCAATTATTTGTAAATAAAATCTTATAAATAAATATATAGAAGGAGGTATTTCATGCGATTAAAGTCAATCATAACTGTTATAGCTTTAATATTAATTATGTTTATGTCAGCGATTGAATCATCTATTATTTCGCTTGCATTACCTACAATTAAACAAGATTTAAATGCAGGAAATTTAATTTCATTAATTTTTACAGCGTATTTTATCGCATTAGTAATTGCCAATCCTATAGTGGGAGAATTACTTTCGAGATTTAAAATTATTTATGTGGCAATTGCAGGATTACTTTTATTTAGTATAGGTAGTTTTATGTGTGGTTTAAGTACTAATTTTACTATGCTAATTATATCACGCGTGATACAAGGTTTTGGATCAGGTGTATTGATGTCATTATCGCAAATTGTTCCAAAGTTAGCATTTGAAATTCCGTTACGATATAAAATTATGGGCATAGTTGGCAGTGTTTGGGGTATTTCGAGTATCATTGGACCGCTTCTAGGTGGTGGTATATTAGAATTTGCAACATGGCATTGGTTATTCTACATAAATATACCGATTGCGATCATTGCCATTATATTAGTTATATGGACATTTCATTTTCCAGAGGAAGAAACAGTTGCTAAATCAAAATTTGATACTAAAGGGCTCACGCTATTTTATGTATTTATTGGATTGATTATGTTTGCTTTATTAAACCAACAGCTATTACTTTTAAATTTCTTGAGTTTTATCTTAGCTATCGTTGTGGCAATGTGTTTATTTAAAGTAGAAAAACATGTTTCTTCACCATTTTTACCTGTGGTTGAATTTAATCGTTCGATTACTTTAGTTTTTATAACGGACCTTCTAACAGCTATTTGTTTAATGGGATTCAATTTATATATTCCAGTCTACCTTCAAGAACAACTAGGATTATCTCCATTGCAAAGTGGATTGGTTATTTTTCCTTTATCTGTAGCTTGGATTACATTGAATTTTAATTTACATCGAATTGAAGCAAAACTATCAAGGAAAGTTATTTACTTACTATCATTTACATTGTTACTAGTAAGTAGTATTATCATTTCATTTGGTATTAAATTGCCGGTACTTATAGCATTTGTGTTAATTTTGGCAGGATTAAGTTTTGGATATATTTATACGAAAGATAGTGTAATTGTCCAAGAGGAAACTAGCCCATTACAAATGAAGAAAATGATGTCATTTTATGGATTAACTAAAAATCTTGGGGCATCAATAGGTTCAACAATAATGGGATATCTTTATGCGATACAATCAGGAATCTTTGGTCCAAACTTACACAATGTGTTAAGTGCTGTTGCTGTAATTAGCATTGGGCTTATTGTTTTATGGGTCGTATTTTTTAAAGAACAGTCATCTCAATCAAAAGAATAGAATTATGATTAAAATTGATGTAGTGTAATTAAAGTAAGAAATAATAAATTTCCTAGATACTAGATAAATCGTTCAATATTTTATTAATAAGGAGGCCAATGATTGTGAATTATCTTAAACATAAGTTTTATAACTTGTTAACTACAATGATTGTTCTCTTTATTTTTGTACTTTCTGGTGCGATTTTTTTAACATTTCTAGGGTTTGGTTTATATGGATTAAGTAGAATACTTATTTATTTTAGGTTGGGTGACTTTACATATAATAGAAGTATGTACGATAACCTATTATATTATGGCAGTTATATAATCTTTGGGTACTTCATCATATTTGCAGTCGAGCATTTAATGGATTATTTTAGAAAAATGTTGCCTGAAAATGCATATTTTAGAGGCGCGACTTTTCATTTGATTTCTTACACAGTTGCAACAACGTTATTTTATTTCATCATTCATTTAAATTATGTTTATATCAATATCGATTTTTGGGTCATCATGGTTATTATAGGGTTCTTATATGTTTGTAAGCTTCAATTTTACCCTGAAAGTAAAAATTTAAATAATAGAAAATAGATATCTGAAGTTGAGGGCACATATGTGTTCCAACTTCTTTTTGTTCAATAGAAGAATCGATAATAGTGAGTCTTAGTGCTCAATTTGTGGTAAATAAGTTAAATAACCATTGTATGAGTCTGAGAAATAAAATAAATTATTAGGCCCTACAATGTTATATTGTTAGTTTTTTAAGTACACATTAGCTGTGCCTAATGTGTAAGAACCAATAATGATTTATTATGTAGTGCTTCTTTATCATTTGAGTACTACTCCCATTATGTTAATGGCTATATGTATTAAAGGGACAAGTGTATATCTGTTTTAAAAAGGAGGAATTATGATGGCTAAAGTTGAATTAACAACCCGGAGACGAAACTTCATAGTTGCTGTTATGTTGATTAGTGCGTTTGTAGCTATTTTAAATCAAACATTATTAAATACAGCGTTACCTAGTATAATGAGAGAATTAAATATTAATGAAAGTACATCGCAATGGCTAGTTACTGGGTTTATGCTTGTTAATGGCGTCATGATACCTCTGACGGCATATCTAATGGATAGAATTAAAACTAGACCTTTATACTTAGCGGCGATGGGGACATTTTTATTAGGTTCTATTGTTGCAGCCTTAGCTCCGAATTTTGGAGTTTTAATGTTAGCACGTGTAATTCAAGCGATGGGTGCAGGCGTACTTATGCCCTTAATGCAATTTACGTTATTTACATTGTTCAGTAAAGAACATCGAGGTTTTGCAATGGGACTAGCAGGTTTAGTAATTCAATTTGCACCAGCAATAGGCCCTACAGTTACAGGATTAATTATTGATCAAGCGAGTTGGCGAGTACCATTTATTATAATTGTAGGAATTGCTTTAGTTGCCTTTGTTTTCGGCTTAGTTTCAATCTCAAGTTACAATGAAGTGAAATATACGAAATTAGATAAGCGCTCAGTAATGTATTCAACTATTGGATTCGGGTTAATGCTATACGCATTTAGTAGTGCAGGAGATTTAGGATTTACAAGTCCAATAGTAATAGGTGCGTTGATAATAAGTATGGTTATTATCTATTTATTTATACGTAGACAATTTAATATTACTAATGTACTTTTAAATTTAAGGGTTTTTAAAAATAGAACATTTGCATTATGTACGATTAGTTCAATGATTATAATGATGTCAATGGTTGGACCTGCGCTGCTTATACCGCTATATGTTCAAAATAGTTTATCTTTATCTGCCTTGTTATCAGGACTTGTTATCATGCCTGGTGCAATAATAAATGGTATTATGTCAGTTTTTACAGGTAAATTTTATGATAAGTATGGTCCTAGACCATTGATTTATACTGGTTTTACAATTTTAACAATTACTACAATTATGTTGTGTTTCTTGCATACAGACACATCTTATACGTATTTAATAGTCGTATATGCAATTAGAATGTTTTCAGTTTCTTTACTCATGATGCCGATAAATACTACAGGAATTAATTCTTTGAGAAATGAAGAAATCTCACATGGCACGGCTATTATGAACTTTGGTCGTGTAATGGCTGGTTCACTAGGCACAGCTTTAATGGTTACATTAATGAGTTTTGGTGCAAAAATATTTTTATCTACATCGCCATCGCATTTAACTGCAACTGAAATTAAACAGCAATCCATTGCTATAGGGGTGGATATCTCATTTGCTTTTGTAGCTGTGCTTGTTATGGCAGCTTATGTGATAGCACTTTTTATAAGAGAACCTAAAGAAATAGAAAGTAATAGAAGGAAATTTTAAAATAATTATAGTAGTTGGTCTATTTAAAATAATAGGCTAACTGCTTTTTTTATTTAATAAAAAGTTTTATACTTTTAGTGATAGACTAAGCAAAAATTGTTATTTGCTATGATGTAGATGTCTTAAAATGATTAAGGGGGATTTGCTTTGTTAACGGTAGATCAAGTGAAAGAATTGGTAGGAGAAATTAAAGATCCTATTATAGATGTGCCTTTAAAAGAAACAGAAGGTATTGTTGAAGTTTCTATTAAGGAAGAAAAAGAACATGTGAGTGTTAAATTAGCAATGGCACAATTAGGTGGTGCACCGCAATTAGATTTACAGATGGCTGTTGTTAATGCATTAAAAGAAAACGGTGCGAAAACGGTCGGTATACGATTTGAAACATTGCCGGAAGAAAAAGTAAATCAATTTAAACCAAAAGAAGAAAATAAACCTAAAACGATAGAAGGCCTATTATCTCAAAATAATCCAGTCGAATTTATTGCAATAGCCTCCGGTAAAGGTGGTGTCGGTAAATCTACTGTTGCAGTAAATTTAGCCGTTGCCTTAGCTCGTGAAGGGAAAAAAGTCGGATTAGTAGATGCCGATATATATGGATTTAGTGTACCAGATATGATGGGTATTGATGAAAAGCCTGGAATTAAAGGGAAGGAAGTAATTCCAGTTGAACGTCATGGCGTTAAAGTTATATCAATGGCCTTTTTTGTGGAAGAAAATGCGCCAGTTATATGGAGAGGGCCAATGTTAGGTAAAATGTTGACGAATTTCTTTACAGAAGTTAAATGGGGAGACATTGAATATTTAATACTCGATCTTCCACCTGGAACAGGAGATGTAGCTTTAGATGTTCATACGATGTTACCTTCAAGTAAGGAAATTATTGTAACGACACCTCATCCTACAGCAGCATTTGTTGCAGCTCGCGCAGGTGCGATGGCAAAACATACGGATCATTCTATTCTTGGCGTAATTGAAAACATGAGTTATTTTGAAAGTAAAGAGACGGGTAATAAAGAATATGTCTTTGGCAAAGGTGGCGGAACTAAGTTAGCTGATGAACTTAATACTCAATTACTTGGGGAATTACCTTTAGAGCAACCATCTTGGAATCCAAAAGATTTTGCACCGTCAATATATCAATCAGATGATCGTCTAGGTAAAATTTATAGCTCGATTGCACAAAAAGTTATAGCTGCTACAAATAAATAGGTATAATATATGCTAAACGTACAAAATTACTTTTATTTTGTACGTTTTTATGTTGATTTGTTTTGGAATGCTGGTAAAATAAGTTCTTGTGTTAAGCAATAAACGCGTTGAAAAAGAAGCGGGTTGTGAACACAAAAAGTTTTAAAAAAGTTATTGACTTTAAATTCCAAAGTTGATAATATGATAAAGTCGTCAAAAACGACGCAGTTGTTTTTAAAGAAGAATTTCAAAAGTGTAAAACTTACCATTGAAATAACTATAAAAACAATATAGAATAAATAAAGTAATCGTTCAAAAAGTTATTGACTTCAAGAAACAAATGAAGTAGAATAAAAGAGATTGAACATTAATGAACATTGAAAACTGAATGACAATATGTCAACGTTAATTCCAAAAAACGTAACTATAAGTTACAAACATTATTTAGTATTTATGAGCTAATCAAACATCATAATTTTTATGGAGAGTTTGATCCTGGCTCAGGATGAACGCTGGCGGCGTGCCTAATACATGCAAGTCGAGCGAACGGACGAGAAGCTTGCTTCTCTGATGTTAGCGGCGGACGGGTGAGTAACACGTGGATAACCTACCTATAAGACTGGGATAACTTCGGGAAACCGGAGCTAATACCGGATAATATTTTGAACCGCATGGTTCAAAAGTGAAAGACGGTCTTGCTGTCACTTATAGATGGATCCGCGCTGCATTAGCTAGTTGGTAAGGTAACGGCTTACCAAGGCAACGATGCATAGCCGACCTGAGAGGGTGATCGGCCACACTGGAACTGAGACACGGTCCAGACTCCTACGGGAGGCAGCAGTAGGGAATCTTCCGCAATGGGCGAAAGCCTGACGGAGCAACGCCGCGTGAGTGATGAAGGTCTTCGGATCGTAAAACTCTGTTATTAGGGAAGAACATATGTGTAAGTAACTGTGCACATCTTGACGGTACCTAATCAGAAAGCCACGGCTAACTACGTGCCAGCAGCCGCGGTAATACGTAGGTGGCAAGCGTTATCCGGAATTATTGGGCGTAAAGCGCGCGTAGGCGGTTTTTTAAGTCTGATGTGAAAGCCCACGGCTCAACCGTGGAGGGTCATTGGAAACTGGAAAACTTGAGTGCAGAAGAGGAAAGTGGAATTCCATGTGTAGCGGTGAAATGCGCAGAGATATGGAGGAACACCAGTGGCGAAGGCGACTTTCTGGTCTGTAACTGACGCTGATGTGCGAAAGCGTGGGGATCAAACAGGATTAGATACCCTGGTAGTCCACGCCGTAAACGATGAGTGCTAAGTGTTAGGGGGTTTCCGCCCCTTAGTGCTGCAGCTAACGCATTAAGCACTCCGCCTGGGGAGTACGACCGCAAGGTTGAAACTCAAAGGAATTGACGGGGACCCGCACAAGCGGTGGAGCATGTGGTTTAATTCGAAGCAACGCGAAGAACCTTACCAAATCTTGACATCCTTTGACAACTCTAGAGATAGAGCCTTCCCCTTCGGGGGACAAAGTGACAGGTGGTGCATGGTTGTCGTCAGCTCGTGTCGTGAGATGTTGGGTTAAGTCCCGCAACGAGCGCAACCCTTAAGCTTAGTTGCCATCATTAAGTTGGGCACTCTAAGTTGACTGCCGGTGACAAACCGGAGGAAGGTGGGGATGACGTCAAATCATCATGCCCCTTATGATTTGGGCTACACACGTGCTACAATGGACAATACAAAGGGCAGCGAAACCGCGAGGTCAAGCAAATCCCATAAAGTTGTTCTCAGTTCGGATTGTAGTCTGCAACTCGACTACATGAAGCTGGAATCGCTAGTAATCGTAGATCAGCATGCTACGGTGAATACGTTCCCGGGTCTTGTACACACCGCCCGTCACACCACGAGAGTTTGTAACACCCGAAGCCGGTGGAGTAACCTTTTAGGAGCTAGCCGTCGAAGGTGGGACAAATGATTGGGGTGAAGTCGTAACAAGGTAGCCGTATCGGAAGGTGCGGCTGGATCACCTCCTTTCTAAGGATATATTCGGAACATCTTCTTCAGAAGATGCGGAATAACGTGACATATTGTATTCAGTTTTGAATGTTTATTTAACATTCAAATATTTTTTGGTTAAAGTGATATTGCTTATGCGAGCGCTTGACAATCTATTCTTTTTAAAGAAAGCGATTGTCAGACAATGCATTAAGAAAAATTAAAGCGGAGTTTACTTTTGTAAATGAGCATTTGATTTTTTGAAAATAAAGCAGTATGCGAGCGCTTGACTAAAAAGAAATTGTACATTGAAAACTAGATAAGTAAGTAAAATATAGATTTTACCAAGCAAAACCGAGTGAATAAAGAGTTTTAAATAAGCTTGAATTCATAAGAAATAATCGCTAGTGTTCGAAAGAACACTCACAAGATTAATAACGCGTTTAAATCTTTTTATAAAAGAACGTAACTTCATGTTAACGTTTGACTTATAAAAATGGTGGAAACATAGATTAAGTTATTAAGGGCGCACGGTGGATGCCTTGGCACTAGAAGCCGATGAAGGACGTTACTAACGACGATATGCTTTGGGGAGCTGTAAGTAAGCTTTGATCCAGAGATTTCCGAATGGGGAAACCCAGCATGAGTTATGTCATGTTATCGATATGTGAATACATAGCATATCAGAAGGCACACCCGGAGAACTGAAACATCTTAGTACCCGGAGGAAGAGAAAGAAAATTCGATTCCCTTAGTAGCGGCGAGCGAAACGGGAAGAGCCCAAACCAACAAGCTTGCTTGTTGGGGTTGTAGGACACTCTATACGGAGTTACAAAGGACGACATTAGACGAATCATCTGGAAAGATGAATCAAAGAAGGTAATAATCCTGTAGTCGAAAATGTTGTCTCTCTTGAGTGGATCCTGAGTACGACGGAGCACGTGAAATTCCGTCGGAATCTGGGAGGACCATCTCCTAAGGCTAAATACTCTCTAGTGACCGATAGTGAACCAGTACCGTGAGGGAAAGGTGAAAAGCACCCCGGAAGGGGAGTGAAATAGAACCTGAAACCGTGTGCTTACAAGTAGTCAGAGCCCGTTAATGGGTGATGGCGTGCCTTTTGTAGAATGAACCGGCGAGTTACGATTTGATGCAAGGTTAAGCAGTAAATGTGGAGCCGTAGCGAAAGCGAGTCTGAATAGGGCGTTTAGTATTTGGTCGTAGACCCGAAACCAGGTGATCTACCCTTGGTCAGGTTGAAGTTCAGGTAACACTGAATGGAGGACCGAACCGACTTACGTTGAAAAGTGAGCGGATGAACTGAGGGTAGCGGAGAAATTCCAATCGAACCTGGAGATAGCTGGTTCTCTCCGAAATAGCTTTAGGGCTAGCCTCAAGTGATGATTATTGGAGGTAGAGCACTGTTTGGACGAGGGGCCCCTCTCGGGTTACCGAATTCAGACAAACTCCGAATGCCAATTAATTTAACTTGGGAGTCAGAACATGGGTGATAAGGTCCGTGTTCGAAAGGGAAACAGCCCAGACCACCAGCTAAGGTCCCAAAATATATGTTAAGTGGAAAAGGATGTGGCGTTGCCCAGACAACTAGGATGTTGGCTTAGAAGCAGCCATCATTTAAAGAGTGCGTAATAGCTCACTAGTCGAGTGACACTGCGCCGAAAATGTACCGGGGCTAAACATATTACCGAAGCTGTGGATTGTCCTTTGGACAATGGTAGGAGAGCGTTCTAAGGGCGTTGAAGCATGATCGTAAGGACATGTGGAGCGCTTAGAAGTGAGAATGCCGGTGTGAGTAGCGAAAGACGGGTGAGAATCCCGTCCACCGATTGACTAAGGTTTCCAGAGGAAGGCTCGTCCGCTCTGGGTTAGTCGGGTCCTAAGCTGAGGCCGACAGGCGTAGGCGATGGATAACAGGTTGATATTCCTGTACCACCTATAATCGTTTTAATCGATGGGGGGACGCAGTAGGATAGGCGAAGCGTGCGATTGGATTGCACGTCTAAGCAGTAAGGCTGAGTATTAGGCAAATCCGGTACTCGTTAAGGCTGAGCTGTGATGGGGAGAAGACATTGTGTCTTCGAGTCGTTGATTTCACACTGCCGAGAAAAGCCTCTAGATAGAAAATAGGTGCCCGTACCGCAAACCGACACAGGTAGTCAAGATGAGAATTCTAAGGTGAGCGAGCGAACTCTCGTTAAGGAACTCGGCAAAATGACCCCGTAACTTCGGGAGAAGGGGTGCTCTTTAGGGTTAACGCCCAGAAGAGCCGCAGTGAATAGGCCCAAGCGACTGTTTATCAAAAACACAGGTCTCTGCTAAACCGTAAGGTGATGTATAGGGGCTGACGCCTGCCCGGTGCTGGAAGGTTAAGAGGAGTGGTTAGCTTCTGCGAAGCTACGAATCGAAGCCCCAGTAAACGGCGGCCGTAACTATAACGGTCCTAAGGTAGCGAAATTCCTTGTCGGGTAAGTTCCGACCCGCACGAAAGGCGTAACGATTTGGGCACTGTCTCAACGAGAGACTCGGTGAAATCATAGTACCTGTGAAGATGCAGGTTACCCGCGACAGGACGGAAAGACCCCGTGGAGCTTTACTGTAGCCTGATATTGAAATTCGGCACAGCTTGTACAGGATAGGTAGGAGCCTTTGAAACGTGAGCGCTAGCTTACGTGGAGGCGCTGGTGGGATACTACCCTAGCTGTGTTGGCTTTCTAACCCGCACCACTTATCGTGGTGGGAGACAGTGTCAGGCGGGCAGTTTGACTGGGGCGGTCGCCTCCTAAAAGGTAACGGAGGCGCTCAAAGGTTCCCTCAGAATGGTTGGAAATCATTCATAGAGTGTAAAGGCATAAGGGAGCTTGACTGCGAGACCTACAAGTCGAGCAGGGTCGAAAGACGGACTTAGTGATCCGGTGGTTCCGCATGGAAGGGCCATCGCTCAACGGATAAAAGCTACCCCGGGGATAACAGGCTTATCTCCCCCAAGAGTTCACATCGACGGGGAGGTTTGGCACCTCGATGTCGGCTCATCGCATCCTGGGGCTGTAGTCGGTCCCAAGGGTTGGGCTGTTCGCCCATTAAAGCGGTACGCGAGCTGGGTTCAGAACGTCGTGAGACAGTTCGGTCCCTATCCGTCGTGGGCGTAGGAAATTTGAGAGGAGCTGTCCTTAGTACGAGAGGACCGGGATGGACATACCTCTGGTGTACCAGTTGTCGTGCCAACGGCATAGCTGGGTAGCTATGTGTGGACGGGATAAGTGCTGAAAGCATCTAAGCATGAAGCCCCCCTCAAGATGAGATTTCCCAACTTCGGTTATAAGATCCCTCAAAGATGATGAGGTTAATAGGTTCGAGGTGGAAGCATGGTGACATGTGGAGCTGACGAATACTAATCGATCGAAGACTTAATCAAAATAAATGTTTTGCGAAGCAAAATCACTTTTACTTACTATCTAGTTTTGAATGTATAATTTACATTCATATGTCTGGTGACTATAGCAAGGAGGTCACACCTGTTCCCATGCCGAACACAGAAGTTAAGCTCCTTAGCGTCGATGGTAGTCGAACTTACGTTCCGCTAGAGTAGAACGTTGCCAGGCATAATATTAATCCACAGTAGCTCAGTGGTAGAGCTATCGGCTGTTAACCGATCGGTCGTAGGTTCGAGTCCTACCTGTGGAGCCATGGCTCCTTGGTCAAGCGGTTAAGACACCGCCCTTTCACGGCGGTAACACGGGTTCGAGTCCCGTAGGAGTCATTATTTTGGAGAATTAGCTCAGCTGGGAGAGCATCTGCCTTACAAGCAGAGGGTCGGCGGTTCGAACCCGTCATTCTCCACCATTTTGATTATTAAATTATATGAATAAGCTGGAGGGGTAGCGAAGTGGCTAAACGCGGCGGACTGTAAATCCGCTCCTTCGGGTTCGGCAGTTCGAATCTGCCCCCCTCCACCATCTATATATTGGGCTATAGCCAAGCGGTAAGGCAACGGACTTTGACTCCGTCACTCGTTGGTTCGAATCCAGCTAGCCCAGCCATTAGAGCCATTAGCTCAGTTGGTAGAGCATCTGACTTTTAATCAGAGGGTCAGAGGTTCGAATCCTCTATGGCTCACTACTTGCACTTTCCATTTTTGGGAAGTGCTTTTTTTTATGAAGTAATAAGATAAACAGATTATATGTGTAGCTATTGCTTGATAATGGTAAGCGCATACATTATTCTTTAATTACATAGAGCAAAGGGGGACGCTTATGACAAAGACAAAAGCAATTGATATTATAGGTGCACCATCAACATTTGGACAAAGAAAATTAGGTGTTGATTTAGGACCAACAGCAATTAGATATGCTGGATTAATTTCAAGATTAAAGCAATTAGACCTTGATGTATATGACAAGGGGGATATTAAGGTACCTGCTGTGAACATTGAAAAATTTCATAGTGAACAAAAAGGATTAAGAAATTATGATGAAATTATAGATGTTAATCAAAAATTAAATAAAGAGGTTTCAGCATCAATTGAAAATAACAGATTTCCTCTAGTTCTTGGTGGTGATCATTCTATTGCGGTAGGTTCAGTATCAGCAATAAGTAAACATTATAATAATTTAGGTGTTATTTGGTATGATGCACATGGTGATTTAAATATACCTGAAGAGTCACCAAGTGGAAATATTCATGGTATGCCTCTAAGGATTTTGACAGGCGAAGGTCCCAAAGAACTTTTAGAATTAAATAGTAATGTAATCAAGCCAGAAAACATCGTACTAATTGGTATGAGAGATTTAGATAAAGGTGAAAGACAATTTATCAAAGATCATAATATTAAAACATTTACTATGTCAGATATTGATAAATTAGGGATAAAGGAAGTAATTGAAAATACAATAGAATATTTGAAGTCACGCAATGTTGATGGCGTTCATTTATCTTTAGATGTTGATGCTTTAGATCCGCTTGAAACGCCAGGCACTGGTACTAGAGTTTTGGGTGGTCTTAGTTATAGAGAAAGCCATTTTGCATTGGAATTACTGCATCAATCACATTTAATTTCCTCAATGGATTTAGTTGAAGTAAATCCATTGATTGACAGTAATAATCATACTGCTGAACAAGCGGTTTCATTAGTTGGAACATTTTTTGGTGAAACTTTATTATAAATAAATGATTTGTAGTGTATAAAGTATATTTTGCTTTTTGCACTACTTTTTTTAATTCACTAAAATGATTAAGAGTAGTTATAATCTTTAAAATAAATTTTTTCTATTTAAATATATGTTCGTATGACAGTGATGTAAATGATTGGTATAATGGGTATTATGGAAAAATATTACCCGGAGGAGATGTTATGGATTTTTCCAACTTTTTTCAAAACCTCAGTACGTTAAAAATTGTAACGAGTATCCTTGATTTACTGATAGTTTGGTATGTACTTTATCTTCTCATCACGGTCTTTAAGGGAACTAAAGCGATACAATTACTTAAAGGGATATTAGTAATTGTTATTGGTCAGCAGATAAGTATGATATTGAACTTGACTGCAACATCTAAATTATTCGATATCGTTATTCAATGGGGGGTATTAGCTTTAATAGTAATATTCCAACCAGAAATTAGACGTGCGTTAGAACAACTTGGTAGAGGTAGCTTTTTAAAACGCTATACTTCTAATACGTATAGTAAAGATGAAGAGAAATTGATTCAATCGGTTTCAAAGGCTGTGCAATATATGGCTAAAAGACGTATAGGTGCATTAATTGTCTTTGAAAAAGAAACAGGTCTTCAAGATTATATTGAAACAGGTATTGCAATGGATTCAAATATTTCGCAAGAACTTTTAATTAATGTCTTTATACCTAACACACCTTTACATGATGGTGCAATGATTATTCAAGGCACTAAGATTGCAGCAGCAGCAAGTTATTTGCCATTGTCTGATAGTCCTAAGATATCTAAAAGTTTGGGTACAAGACATAGAGCTGCGGTTGGTATTTCAGAAGTATCTGATGCATTTACCGTTATTGTATCTGAAGAAACTGGTGATATTTCGGTAACATTTGATGGAAAATTACGACGAGACATTTCAAACGAAATTTTTGAAGAGTTGCTTGCTGAACATTGGTTTGGCACACGCTTTCAAAAGAAAGGTGTGAAATAATATGCTAGAAAGTAAATGGGGCTTGAGATTTATTGCCTTTCTTTTGGCATTGTTTTTCTTTTTATCTGTTAACAATGTTTTTGGAAATATCTTTAACACTGGTAATCTTGGTCAAAAGTCTAGTAAAACGATTCAAGATGTACCCGTTGAAATTCTTTATAACACTAAAGATTTGCATTTAACAAAAGCGCCTGAAACAGTTAATGTGACTATTTCAGGACCACAATCAAAGATAATAAAAATTGAAAATCCAGAAGATTTAAGAGTAGTGATTGATTTATCAAATGCTAAAGCTGGAAAATATCAAGAGAAGTATCAAGTTAAAGGGTTAGCTGATGACATTCATTATTCTGTAAAACCTAAATTAGCAAATATTACGCTTGAAAACAAAGTAACTAAAAAGATGACAGTTCAACCTGATGTAAGTCAGAGTGATATTGATCCACTTTATAAAATTACAAAGCAAGAAGTTTCACCACAAACAGTTAAAGTAACAGGTGGAGAAGAACAATTGAATGATATCGCTTATTTAAAAGCCACTTTTAAAACTAATAAAAAGATTAATGGTGACACAAAAGATGTCGCAGAAGTAACGGCTTTTGATAAAAAACTGAATAAATTAAATGTATCGATTCAACCTAATGAAGTGAATTTACAAGTTAAAGTAGAGCCTTTTAGCAAAAAGGTTAAAGTAAATGTTAAACAGAAAGGTAGTTTAGCAGATGATAAAGAGTTAAGTTCGATTGATTTAGAAGATAAAGAAATTGAAATCTTCGGTAGTCGAGATGACTTACAAAATATAAGCGAAGTTGATGCAGAAGTAGATTTAGATGGTATTTCAGAATCAACTGAAAAGACTGTAAAAATCAATTTACCAGAACATGTCACTAAAGCACAACCAAGTGAAACGAAGGCTTATATAAATGTAAAATAAATAGCTAAATTAAAGGAGAGTAAACAATGGGAAAATATTTTGGTACAGACGGAGTAAGAGGTGTCGCAAACCAAGAACTAACACCTGAATTGGCATTTAAATTAGGAAGATACGGTGGCTATGTTCTAGCACATAATAAAGGTGAAAAACACCCACGTGTACTTGTAGGTCGCGATACTAGAGTTTCAGGTGAAATGTTAGAATCAGCATTAATAGCTGGTTTGATTTCAATTGGTGCAGAAGTGATGCGATTAGGTATTATTTCAACACCAGGTGTTGCATATTTAACACGCGATATGGGTGCAGAGTTAGGTGTAATGATTTCAGCCTCTCATAATCCAGTTGCAGATAATGGTATTAAATTCTTTGGATCAGATGGTTTTAAACTATCAGATGAACAAGAAAATGAAATTGAAGCATTATTGGATCAAGAAAATCCAGAATTACCAAGACCAGTTGGCAATGATATTGTACATTATTCAGATTACTTTGAAGGGGCACAAAAATATTTGAGCTATTTAAAATCAACAGTAGATGTTAACTTTGAAGGTTTGAAAATTGTTTTAGATGGTGCAAATGGTTCAACATCATCACTAGCGCCATTCTTATTTGGTGATTTAGAAGCAGATACTGAAACAATTGGATGTAGTCCTGATGGATATAATATCAATGAGAAATGTGGCTCTACACATCCTGAAAAATTAGCTGAAAAAGTAGTTGAAACTGAAAGTGATTTTGGGTTAGCATTTGACGGCGATGGAGACAGAATCATAGCAGTAGATGAGAATGGTCAAATCGTTGACGGTGACCAAATTATGTTTATTATTGGTCAAGAAATGCATAAAAATCAAGAATTGAATAATGACATGATTGTTTCTACTGTTATGAGTAATTTAGGTTTTTACAAAGCGCTTGAACAAGAAGGAATTAAATCTAATAAAACTAAAGTTGGCGACAGATATGTAGTAGAAGAAATGCGTCGCGGTAATTATAACTTAGGTGGAGAACAATCTGGGCATATCGTTATGATGGATTACAATACAACTGGTGATGGTTTATTAACTGGTATTCAATTAGCTTCTGTAATAAAAATGACTGGTAAATCACTAAGTGAATTAGCTGGACAAATGAAAAAATATCCACAATCATTAATTAACGTACGCGTAACAGATAAATATCGTGTTGAAGAAAATGTTGACGTTAAAGAAGTTATGACTAAAGTAGAAGTAGAAATGAATGGAGAAGGTCGAATTTTAGTAAGACCTTCTGGAACAGAACCATTAGTTCGTGTCATGGTTGAAGCAGCAACTGATGAAGATGCTGAAAGATTTGCACAACAAATAGCTGATGTGGTTCAAGATAAAATGGGATTAGATAAATAAATACTGTATTACAAATAAGCCGATGCGTATGCATCGGTTTTTTTGTGTTTCTAGAAATAATTTATAGTACAAACGTAAAATGATATAAACAAAATAAAAACAAAGTAATCAATATGTAATATAAAATACACTGGTACTCAATATATAATGATGATAAAATTAATTTTAATTAGATAGAGTTGCTTTGTGTTTTTAACGCAGATGCTACTACTTATCTTAACAGTTGATTAAGTGAAATCATTTAACAGCGAGAATAATCAACCAGGAGGATGACTTAATGAATTTATTCAGACAACAAAAATTTAGTATCAGAAAATTTAATGTCGGTATTTTTTCAGCTTTAATTGCCACTGTTACTTTTATATCTACTAACCCGACAACAGCGTCTGCAGCAGAGCAAAATCAGCCTGCACAAAATCAACCAGCACAACCAGCTGATGCCAATACACAGCCTAACGCAAATGCTGGTGCTCAAGCTAATCCTGCAGCACAGCCAGCAAACCAAGGTGGACAGGCTAATCCAGCAGGAGGAGCAGCACAACCAGCTGGACAAGGTAATCAAGCTGATCCGAATAACGCTGCACAAGCACAACCTGGAAATCAAGCAGCACCGGCAAACCAAGCAGGTCAAGGAAATAACCAAGCAACACCTAATAATAATGCAACACCGGCAAATCAAACACAGCCAGCGAATGCTCCAGCAGCAGCGCAACCAGCAGCACCTGTAGCAGCAAACGCACAAACTCAAGATCCAAATGCTAGCAATACTGGTGAAGGCAGTATTAATACGACATTAACATTTGATGATCCTGCCATATCAACAGATGAGAATAGACAGGATCCAACTGTAACTGTTACAGATAAAGTAAATGGTTATTCATTAATTAACAACGGTAAGATTGGTTTCGTTAACTCAGAATTAAGACGAAGCGATATGTTTGATAAGAATAACCCTCAAAACTATCAAGCTAAAGGAAACGTGGCTGCATTAGGTCGTGTGAATGCAAATGATTCTACAGATCATGGTAACTTTAACGGTATTACAAAAACTGTAAATGTAAAACCAGATTCAGAATTAATTATTAACTTTACTACTATGCAAACGAATAGTAAGCAAGGTACAACAAATTTAGTTATTAAAGATGCTAAGAAAAATACTGAATTAGCAACTGTAAATGTTGCTAAGACTGGTACTGCACATTTATTTAAAGTACCAACTGATGCTGATCGTTTAGATTTACAATTTATTCCTGACAATACAGCAGTTGCTGATGCTTCAAGAATTACAACAAATAAAGATGGTTATAAATACTATTCATTCATTGATAATGTAGGTCTATTCTCAGGATCACATTTATATGTCAAAAATAGAGATTTAGCACCGAAAGCAACTAACAATAAAGAATATACTATTAATACTGAAATCGGTAACAATGGTAATTTTGGTGCTTCATTAAAAGCAGATCAATTTAAATATGAAGTAACATTACCACAAGGTGTAACTTACGTTAATGATTCATTAACTACAACATTCCCTAATGGTAATGAAGACAGTACAGTATTGAAAAATATGACTGTTAATTATGATCAAACTGCAAATAAAGTTACATTTACAAGCCAAGGTGTGACAACGGCACGTGGTACACACACTAAAGAAGTTTTATTCCCAGATAAATCTTTAAAATTATCATATAAAGTTAATGTTGCGAATATCGATACACCTAAAAATATTGATTTTAATGAAAAATTAACATATCGTACTGCTTCAGATGTTGTAATTAATAATGCGCAACCAGAAGTTACACTAACTGCAGATCCATTTTCAGTAGCGGTTGAAATGAACAAAGATGCGTTGCAACAACAAGTAAACTCACAAGTTGATAATAGTCATTACACAACAGCATCAATTGCAGAATACAATAAACTTAAACAACAAGCAGACACTATTTTAAATGAAGATGCGAATCACGTTGAAACTGCAAATCGTGCATCTCAAGCGGATATTGACGGTTTAGTAACTAAATTACAAGCTGCATTAATTGATAATCAAGCAGCAATTGCTGAATTAGATACTAAAGCTCAAGAAAAGGTTACAGCAGCACAACAAAGTAAAAAAGTTACGCAAGATGAAGTTGCAGCGCTTGTGACTAAAATTAACAATGATAAAAATAATGCAATCGCAGAAATTAATAAACAAACAACATCACAAGGTGTCACAACTGAAAAAGATAATGGTATCGCAGTGTTAGAACAAGATGTGATTACACCAACAGTTAAACCTCAAGCGAAACAAGATATTATCCAAGCAGTTACAACTCGTAAACAACAAATTAAAAAGTCAAATGCATCATTACAAGATGAAAAAGATGTAGCAAATGATAAAATTGGTAAAATTGAAACAAAGGCAATTAAAGATATTGATGCAGCAACAACAAATGCACAAGTAGAAGCCATTAAAACAAAAGCAATCAATGATATTAATCAAACTACACCTGCTACAACAGCTAAAGCAGCAGCTCTTGAAGAATTTGACGAAGTTGTTCAAGCACAAATTGATCAAGCACCTTTAAATCCTGATACAACAAATGAAGAAGTAGCGGAAGCTATTGAACGTATTAATGCAGCTAAAGTTTCTGGTGTTAAAGCAATTGAAGCGACAACGACTGCACAAGATTTAGAACGCGTTAAAAACGAAGAAATATTCAAAATTGAGAATATTACGGATTCAACTCAAACTAAAATGGATGCTTATAAAGAAGTTAGACAAGCAGCTACAGCTAGAAAAGCGCAAAATGCTACAGTTTCAAATGCAACTGATGAAGAAGTAGCAGAGGCAAATGCAGCAGTAGATGCAGCTCAAACAGAAGGTTTACATGACATCCAAGTTGTTAAATCACAACAAGAAGTGGCTGATACTAAAGCAAAAGTATTAGATAAAATCAATGCAATTCAAACACAAGCAAAAGTTAAACCTGCAGCTGATACAGAAGTAGAAAACGCATATAATACACGTAAACAAGAAATCCAAAATAGCAATGCTTCAACAACAGAAGAAAAAGAAGCTGCTAAACAACAAGTTCAAACTGAAAAAACGGCTGCTGATGCAGCAATAGATGCAGCTCATTCAAATGTGGAAGTTGAAGCGGCTAAAAATGCAGAAATTGCTAAAATTGAAGCGATTCAGCCAGCAACAACAACTAAAGATAATGCGAAACAAGCAATTGCTACGAAAGCGAATGAACGTAAAACAGCAATCGCTCAAACGCAAGATATTACTGCTGAAGAAATTGCAGCGGCTAATGCGGACGTAGATAATGCTGTGACACAAGCAAATAGCAACATTGAAGCTGCTAATAGTCAAAATGATGTAGACCAAGCGAAAACGACAGGTGAAACTAGTATTGATCAAGTAACACCAACAGTTAATAAAAAAGCAACTGCACGTAATGAAATCACAGCAATTTTAAATAACAAATTGCAAGAGATTCAAGCTACACCAGATGCAACAGATGAAGAAAAACAAGCAGCTGATGCAGAAGCAAATACTGAAAATGGTAAAGCAAATCAAGCCATTTCAGCAGCAACTACTAACGCACAAGTTGATGAAGCGAAAGCTAATGCAGAAGCAGCAATTAATGCGGTAACACCAAAAGTTGTTAAGAAACAAGCGGCTAAAGATGAGATTGATCAATTACAAGCAACGCAAACAAATGTTATCAATAATGATCAGAACGCTACAAATGAAGAAAAAGAAGCAGCTATTCAACAATTAGCAACAGCAGTTACAGACGCGAAAAATAATATTACAGCTGCAACTGATGATAATGGTGTAGATACAGCGAAAGACGCTGGAAAGAATTCAATTCAAAGCACACAACCAGCAACAGCAGTTAAATCGAATGCGAAAAATGAAGTTGATCAAGCTGTGACAACTCAAAATCAAGCAATTGATAATACAACTGGCGCTACAACTGAAGAGAAAAATGCAGCAAAAGATTTAGTTTTAAAAGCTAAAGAAAAAGCGTATCAAGATATCTTAAATGCACAAACAACTAATGATGTTACGCAAATTAAAGATCAAGCAGTTGCTGATATTCAAGGTATTACTGCAGATACAACAATTAAAGATGTTGCGAAAGATGAATTAGCAACAAAAGCAAACGAACAAAAAGCGCTTATTGCACAAACTGCAGATGCGACTACTGAAGAAAAAGAACAAGCAAATCAACAAGTAGACGCACAATTAACACAAGGTAATCAAAATATTGAAAATGCACAGTCAATCGATGATGTAAACACTGCAAAAGATAATGCAATTCAAGCAATTGACCCAATTCAAGCATCAACAGATGTTAAAACGAATGCAAGAGCAGAATTGCTAACTGAAATGCAAAATAAAATAACTGAAATACTTAATAATAATGAGACTACTAATGAAGAAAAAGGTAACGATATTGGACCAGTTAGAGCAGCATATGAAGAAGGTTTAAATAATATTAATGCAGCAACTACTACAGGTGATGTAACTACTGCTAAAGATACAGCAGTACAAAAAGTTCAACAACTTCATGCAAATCCTGTTAAGAAACCAGCAGGTAAAAAAGAATTAGATCAAGCTGCAGCTGATAAGAAAACACAAATAGAACAAACACCAAATGCATCACAACAAGAAATTAATGATGCAAAACAAGAAGTTGATACTGAATTAAATCAAGCGAAAACAAATGTCGATCAATCATCAACAAATGAATATGTTGATAATGCAGTTAAAGAAGGAAAAGCTAAAATTAATGCAGTTAAAACATTTAGTGAGTACAAAAAAGATGCTTTAGCTAAAATTGAAGATGCATATAATGCTAAAGTAAACGAAGCGGATAACTCTAACGCATCGACTTCAAGTGAAATTGCTGAAGCGAAACAAAAACTTGCTGAATTAAAACAAACTGCGGATCAAAATGTTAATCAAGCTACTTCTAAAGATGACATTGAAGTTCAAATTCATAATGACTTAGATAATATTAACGATTACACAATTCCAACAGGTAAAAAAGAATCAGCTACAACAGATTTATATGCTTATGCAGATCAGAAGAAAAATAATATTTCAGCTGACACTAATGCAACACAAGATGAAAAGCAACAAGCAATTAAGCAAGTTGACCAAAATGTTCAAACTGCATTAGAAAACATTAATAATGGTGTGGATAATGGTGACGTTGATGATGCATTAACACAAGGTAAAGCAGCAATTGATACTATTCAAGTAGATGCTACTGTTAAACCTAAAGCGAACCAAGCTATTGAAGCTAAAGCAGAAGATACGAAAGAATCAATTGATCATAGTGACCAGTTAACTGCTGAAGAAAAAACTGAAGCATTAGCAATGATTAAACAAATTACAGATCAAGCTAAACAAGGTATTACTGATGCAACAACAACTGCTGAAGTTGAAAAAGCGAAAGCTCAAGGACTTGAGGCATTTGATAACATTCAAATTGACTCAACAGAAAAACAAAAAGCTATCGAAGAATTAGAAACTGCACTAGACCAGATTGAAGCAGGTGTAAATGTCGACGCTGATGCTACAACTGAAGAAAAAGAAGCGTTTACGAATGCTTTAGAAGACATTTTATCAAAAGCAACTGAAGATATTTCTGATCAAACTACAAATGCAGAAATCGCTACTGTCAAAAATAGTGCGCTTGAACAACTTAAAGCACAACGTATTAATCCAGTAGTTAAGAAAAATGCTTTGGAAGCAATTAGAGAAGTGGTTAACAAGCAAATAGAAATAATTAAAAATGCAGATGCAGATGCATCGGCGAAAGAAATTGCACGTACAGATTTAGGTAGATATTTTGACAGATTTGCTGATAAATTAGATAAAACACAAACAAATACAGAGGTTGCTGAATTACAAAATGTAACGATACCTGCAATTGAAGCGATTGTGCCTCAGAATGATCCAGATGCTAATGATACTAATAATGGTACAGATAATAATGATGCAACAGCAAATTCAAATGCTAATGCAACACCAGAAAACACTGGACAACCTAACGTATCTGAGACGACAGATAATGGCAAAGCAGACGCTTCTCCGACAACACCAAATAATAGTGATGCGGCAACAGGTGAAACAACAGTAACATCAGCAACTGATGATGCAAAGGATAAACCGCAAGCTAATAACAATTCTAGTGCAGATGCATCAACAAACAGTCCGACAATGGATAACGATGTAACTAGTAAACCAGAAGTAGAATCAACTAATAACGGCACAACTGATAAACCTGTAACAGAAACAGATAATGCAACGCCAGCAGAAAGCACAACAAATAACAATAGTACAACTACAGCAACAAACGAGAATGCACCAACAGGATCAACAGCAACGGCTCCAACAACTGCGAGCACAGAAGCAGCATCATCTGCTGATAGTAAAGATAATGCATCTGTAAATGATTCAAAACAAAATGCTGAAGTAAATAATAGTGCTGAATCTCAATCAACTAATGGCAAGGTTGCACAACCAAAATCTGAAAATAAAGCTAAGGCAGAAAAAGATGGTAGAGATTCAACAAATCAAAGTATGGTTGAATCAACAACTGAAACATTGCCTTCAGCAGACATAACAGAACCAAATGTACCTTCTAATACATCAAAAGATAAAGAAGAAAGTACGACAAATCAAACTGATGCAGGACAACTTAAGTCTGAAACTAACGTTGCATCTAACGAAGCAGATAAATCGCCAAGCAAAGCTGATACTGAAGTTTCGAATAAACCATCAACATCTGCATCTTCTGAAGCAAAAGATAAAATGACTTCAACTAATGTTAGCCAAAAAGATGATACGGCAACAGCAGATACTAATGATACGCAAAAATCAGTTGGCCCAGTTGCAAACAATAAAGCTACGCAAAACGACGGTGCCAATGCATCTCCAGCAACAGTTTCAAATGGTAGTCATAGTATGCATCAAGATATGCTTAATGTAACTAAGCCTGAAGAAAACAAAGCAAATGCAAAATCAGACCAACAAGGAAAAGTTAATAAGCCTAAACAACAAGCTAAAACTTTACCAGATACTGGTATGTCACATAATGACGATTTACCATATGCTGAATTAGCTCTAGGTGCAGGTATGGCATTCTTAATTAGAAGATTCACTAAGAAAGACCAACAAACTGAAGAATAAAATTTATTCAAGAATGTGAACATCTAGTTATTTCATAGGGAAATATTCCTTACTAAGTAACCAAGTCTAACAGTTAATATGAATTTGTTTTAGTAATGACCAATAGCAATTGAATAGGTCGCTGTGGCTCGAAAATAAAACAAATTATTAACGCAAAAATACTCCTTTCATACATAACACAAGTTAAGTGTCTATGTTGAAGGGAGTATTTTTTATGTTCAGAAATTTAATATTGTTAATTC
Organism: Staphylococcus sp. FSL W8-0056; assembly: GCF_037963075.1. NCBI lineage: Bacteria > Bacillati > Bacillota > Bacilli > Caryophanales > Staphylococcaceae > Staphylococcus > Staphylococcus sp. FSL W8-0056. The sequence continues at coordinate 1,896,012 of NZ_CP150142.1, read as the reverse complement.
AACGGAACTACTACATTATTACTGATTGTTAACGAATAACGTTGGAAACTTCTTGTTTCAAACAAAGCTCAATAAATTATGAAAGTGAATTGTACGCTTCAATTATTTCATCGGCTAAGCCATCGTCAACTTTAGCATATTCGCTTAAAAACGCTTTTAAACCGTGTTCTTTAATGTAATTATTTTTCTCAACAGTTTCTTGGTCTGCTGTATCATCATACTTCAATAACAATGCAGCTGTATTTAATAAACCAGTGCGTTCTAAATCTTTATTATAAAGATATGTTAATGGTTTTATAATTCTATCTTTAGGGCCAATTTTACGTAACGTACCTCGTCCGACACGTGTCACTTCATCAGATAAATAAGAATTGTTGAAACGGTCTATTATTTTTTCAACATAACCAGCTTGTTCCGCTTCAGTAAAATCAAATTCATTAGTAATATATTGACTTGTTTCAGCTAAAACACGGCGTAAGCCAGCTTCAATTGAACTATCTTTTACAGCGTCTAATACGGTAGCTTTACCTGCAAATTTACCAGCATACGCTAAATATGCATGTCCTGTATTCACAGTTAATAATTTACGCTCAATATATGGTGTTAAATCATCAACATATTTAATATGGTTTAGTTCTGGACCATACCATGCATCTTTTTCAACAACCCATTCGTAAAATGGCTCAACCATAACGTCTAATATATTTTCATTCTTTTGTAATGGTACAATTCTATCAACTGCTGAGTTAGCAAAATGAATATTGTTACCAAGAGGGCCAGTAATATCAAGTACTGCTTTTTTCAATGTATCAGTTGCCATAATAGCATTCTCACAAGCAACAATATTAACATGGTTTGTTTTTTCTTTTAAGAAAGGCGCAAAAGATTTAGCAATAATAGGTAGTATGTTAACACCAACAGCTGTTGTAATAATATCAGCTTCTAGAATTGCTTGTTTCAACGCTTCAGAAGGTTGCATTGAATTAATTGCATCAACATTATTCACGCGCGTCGTTGTTTTAGACTCATCAGCTAAAATAACATCGTATTGATGATCATGAGCTAAAGCATTAATGATTTCTTCATTGACGTCTGCAAATGTTACTTTAACATTGTTGTCTGCAAGAATATAACCAATGAAACCACGACCTATGTTACCAGCACCAAAGTGAACTGCTTTCATTATGCATCTGCCTCCTCGAATACTTGTTTAATTTCTTCTGCAGATTTTGCTTGAACGATACGATCCACATTTTCTTCTTCGCTAAATGTAATTGCAATTTTAGATAACAAGTCTAAATGTTCGCCATCTTTACCAGCGATTCCCACTACAACTTTAACTACTTCGCCATCCCAGTCAACGCCTTCAGGGATTTGTAATAATGTTAAACCTGAGTGAATCACATTTGTTTTAGCTTCATCTGTGCCATGAGGAATTGCTAAGCCATTTCCCATAAATGTTGATACAACTTGCTCACGATCTTTCATTGCTTGAATATAAGCATCTGTTACAGCACCACTATCAACTAAGGCTTTACCTGCTTTTTCAATTGCTTCATTTTGGCTGTTAACATTTACATTTAAAAAGATATTGTCATTACTAAATAATTCGCTCATTTTGTACACTCCTAAATAAATTGTTTTTTAATTCGTTCTAAAAATTTGTTTCTTAATAATGTTTCAAGTTCCTGTGGATTTTCCATAAAAGTATCAATAGATTCTAATTTCAAACTTAAAAATTCGGACAAGTCACTTACCAGTGATGCCATAAAATCATTGTCAGGAATAAACATGGAAATCATATATTTAATTGTTTGATTGTCATTTTGAATACTAGGCAATGTTAACGGTTCTTCTAAAACTGTGATTAGAATCATAGGGTGTTTAATCATATTGTCTCTTAGGTGTGGTATTGCAACAGGATATGGACTTAATATCCATCCTGGATTGTCAATCAATCGTTGCTCTAGTAGTTCAGCGAATGACGTTGGATCGTTTATTACATCGCATTGATATAGATAATCTGCGATATATGTTTGCCACTGTTTAACTTCGGTACTAACTATTTTCACTGAATCAAGCAAAGTTAAACCCGAACGCATATGATGCAATAATTGTTCTGATTTTTCGTCACTTAAATGTTTTTCGAAAACTGAAGTTAAGTATGAAGTTTGTTCATTTTCAAAAGATGTGTTGCCATCAACATCTTTCGTTTCAACATGAACATCATCCTTATCAATCATGTTTGATGATTTATCATGCGTCTCTTGGAACGTAGACTTTGTATTTAAAAACTGTGCGACATAACTGATATCACTATCTGGTAATAATGGGTTTACCGTTAAATAGGGGGAGTCGATGTCTAAATTCACAGTAGAAATAATGCCATCATATTGACTTAAATCTAGTGACTTCAAATCGCTGACTGATGCTTGTGTAATACGCTCAATCTCACTAAAAACTTGCTCTAGACGAGTTGATAATAGACGACTAGTTCCCATACCACTGCTGCAAACGACTAATATGTTTAAAAATCGATTACCTTGGTTTTTAATCGAGCCACCAAAGTGTAAAACTATAAAAGCAATTTCACTCTCTGGAAAAATCAAATCAGGCCAACAATCATTTAAAGCTAATCTTACATTTTCAAATAGTCTTGGATATTTGAACTTAATCATGTCTGTTAACGGATTATAGGTCTCGATATTAGCTTGCAAACGATTGATTGCAGGATTAAGGTGTAGCGTCAGTCCATCTACTAAAGTATCCAAATCTGCAAATGTCATACCGGAAATCATTTCTACTTTGTTAACAAACGCTTTAATTTTGTTTTCTTCACAACGATTATTTAATGATGTATCATTAAGATTTTTTCGTTTAGCTCCACGTAAATGGATAGTAATGAAAGCAATTTCTGCCTGATTAAACGTGACGTCATATATTTGACCAAGTTTATCAGCAAGTTCGCTTGCTACTTTGTGTTCAAATGTGTTTTGTACAGAATCATAAATATCATCGTTTAATGCGACATACTCTCCATTTTTTATACGTGAAATGGATAGCACGATATGGACAGTTAAAGTTAAATAACTTGATTCGGTAAGTTGGTAGGGTAAGGCACTTAGGTAGTCCATTAATAGTCTTTCAACATTAAAAATGCGCTCTAAGTCAACAAAGTCTTTGTGGATTTGATTTAATGAATGAAAGACAAAATGATTTTCAATTACTGAATAAACGCTAGTACTATTTAAGTTATTCACCATTAATTGACTTAAAAATTCACGTTTCTTTGATTCAGTACCTACCAAGTAAATGCCTTCGCCACGCTTTCGAGATAAAGATAGTTGGTACTTATTTAAATCAAGCTCTAAATCATCTAACATCTTTGCTAAAGTCTGGACAGAAACGCCAATTTCTTGCGCTAAACTATATTGTTTAACTGGCTCCTTGGCTTGTATCAAAGCGTATATAATAATTACTTTCTGCTCTTCAACAGATAAGTCAATGGTTTGATGTTGTGCAATCGATTGCTTCAAATCGTTTAAATCAGAATCTGCGCCAGCAATGCGTAGCCCTTTTTTGTTTGCGCGTTCTAAAGTTAATGAAAATGAAGTTAAATATGCTTCAACACCTTTTAATTCACGGTGAATAGTACGAGAGGACACCGCAAGTTGCTGAGCAATGTCGTGTATAGTGATATATTGACTGTGGTACTTAATCAATAGGGCTATCATTTCTTTTTCACGTGTACTCAATAACATGGCGGTATCCTCCATTTTTTAATTTATTTAATTATTATGCTTGATCATCTTTTTTTAGATTATTTAAAAGTTCTTCATATCTTGGTGAATTAAGGAAATTATCCACTGAAATATGGATGGCATTTGGTGTTTGTTTAATAGCACGATCAGTTAGTTTTTTCTGAGTGATAACTAATTGAGCATCTTTTGGCAATTGATTAATCGCAGTATTTGTAACTGTAATATCATTAATGCCCGCCTTTTTAAATTTATTACGTAACATGCTTGCACCCATTGCACTAGAACCCATACCCGCATCGCAGGCAAAAATAACATGATTTATATTATTGTAATTGTGTGCATCAACATCTTCAGTGTTGTAATTATCCAATAGCGCTTCAGGATCATCATCTGATGAAGATGTTTCACTAACATTACCACTAGCATTTTCTTCTGTATTAACATTTTTATCAGAAGATACTAACTTAGAAGCAACGCTTGATTTTTTCCCTTTAGTATTTTCCATTTGAGCTGTCGCAGCTTCTAAATCCTGCTTTGGTTCTCTAGTGAACTTCATAATTAAAGCAGCTACAACGAATGATACAAGTGCAGCAAGGAAGACACCGAGCAACATGTGCAAGAATTCACCTCTAGGTGCATTTAAACAGTAAACTATAAATGAACCTGGTGACGCGGGACTTTTAAATCCAAATCCTGTTGCTTGATAAGTTGCAACACCAGTCATTCCACCTAAAATAACAGCGATAAATAATAAAGGACGCATTAATACATATGGGAAATAAATTTCATGAATACCACCTAAGAAGTGGATAATTCCAGCACCATATGACGTTGCTTTTGCAGTGCCTTTTCCAAAAATCATATAAGCAAGTAAGATACCTAAACCTGGTCCAGGGTTAGATTCAATTGTGTATAAAATTGATTGACCAGCTTTTGCAGCTTGATCTGCACCAAGCGGTGTGAATACACCATGGTTAATCGCATTGTTTAAAAATACAATTTTTGCAGGCTCTACTAAAATACTTACAAGTGGAAGTAGGTGTGCATGTACTAATGCTTCAACTGCCACTGATAAAATATGCATAATAAATTTCATAAGTGGTGCTAAAATTTTAAATCCTGCAATCGTCATGATAAATCCTAAAATACCAGCAGAAAAGTTATTAAATAACATTTCAAAACCTTGTGGCGTTCTAGGTTGAATCAATTGGTCGGTCTTCTTCATTAACCAACCAACAAGTGGACCCATAATCATTGCACCAAGTAACATTGGTGTATCAGGTAATGCAACGATGACCCCCATAGTTGCTGTTGCTGCGATGATACCACCACGTAAATCATAAATTAAACGACCACCACTAAATGCGATCAATAATGGGATTAAATAAGTAATCATTGGTCCTGCTAAAGTAGCTAAATCTTTGTTAGGTAACCATCCATTATCTATAAAAATGGCCGCGATGAAACCCCAAGCGATGAATGCACCAATGTTTGGCATAATCATACTACTCAAAAATGATCCGAATGCTTGAACGCGACGACCAATTCCTTTTTTCTCTTCAGTTTGCGACATATTTACACCTCTTTTTTAATATATGTGACTATATATAGTGTATAGAGACGTTACTTGTTACTCAATATAAACAAAAATCAACTTTGTCAAAATAAATGTGACAAAATTAAATAAAGTGTCATCAATGTGACAGTATAGATATTTTGAAAAAGTAAAACAAAAAAATTGTTTTAGGATTTTTAAAATTTTATTGTGAAAATATTTGCAAAACAAAACAACACCGTTGTACAATAATGATTAATGGAAAGGGGGAAAGTTCGGCAGTACAGTTAAAGCGCCTGTGCAAATAAATATTTGTATTTGAAGATTAAAGGTTAATATATGAGTGGCCTTTATAGAGTGCAATATATGTATTTGTAGACGAGGAGGATAGTGATCGAATAGATCGGCGGATGCTATCCCGGATGTGGCTCATTCGTTAGCTTATTAAGTAAAACATTAGGGTGACTTAATGGACAAAGTTAATAAGATCGCCAGAAATTGAATATAAAAAATATTAATATGGAAAGTACAGTGTGAGCAATTTGTATAGTTGTAAAAATAACTATGCTTAATTTGTTATGGATGAATGCGATAATAGCATGTTCCTATTTATATTATGAAAGCAGATTGTCAATCTAAATTATCGGCAATAAATCATAATTTACGCGTACTATTCCAATATGGAGGAAAATGTCGTTATGTGTGGAATTGTTGGTTATATTGGCTATGATAATGCCAAAGAATTATTATTAAAAGGTTTAGAAAAATTAGAATACAGAGGTTATGACTCTGCAGGTATCGCGGTAGTAAATGATGATAATACAACTGTATTTAAAGAAAAAGGTCGTATTGCAGAATTACGTAAAGTTGCTGATAGTAGCGATTTTGATGGACCTGTTGGAATCGGTCACACACGTTGGGCAACACACGGTGTACCGAATCATGAAAACTCTCATCCACATCAATCATCAAATGGCCGTTTTACTCTAGTTCATAACGGTGTTATTGAAAACTATGAAGAGTTAAAAGGTGAATACTTACAAGGTGTATCATTCATTTCAGAAACAGATACAGAAGTTATCGTTCAATTAGTTGAATACTTTTCAAATCAAGGACTTTCAACTGAAGAAGCATTTACAAAAGTTGTGTCATTATTACATGGTTCATATGCATTAGGTTTATTAGATGCTGAAGACAAAGACACAATCTATGTTGCTAAAAATAAATCACCATTATTATTAGGTGTTGGTGAAGGTTTCAATGTTATCGCATCAGACGCACTTGCAATGTTACAAGTGACAAGCGAATATAAAGAAATCCATGACCATGAAATCGTTATTGTTAAAAAAGATGAAGTTATTATTAAAGATGCAGATGGAAACGTTGTAGAACGTGATTCATATATTGCTGAAATTGATGCATCAGATGCTGAAAAAGGTGTTTATGCACACTACATGTTAAAAGAAATTCATGAACAACCAGCAGTAATGCGTCGTATTATTCAAGAATATCAAGATGCAGAAGGTAACTTGAAAATTGATCAAGACATCATCAATGATGTTAAAGAAGCAGACCGCATTTACGTTATTGCAGCAGGTACAAGCTACCATGCAGGTTTAGTAGGTAAAGAATTTTTAGAAAAATGGGCTGGCGTACCAACTGAAGTACACGTTGCATCAGAGTTTGTCTACAACATGCCATTATTATCTGAAAAACCATTGTTCGTTTATATTTCTCAATCAGGTGAAACAGCAGATAGCCGTGCAGTATTAGTTGAAACTAATAAATTAGGTCATAAATCATTAACAATCACTAATGTTGCAGGTTCAACTTTATCACGTGAAGCAGACCACACATTGTTATTACATGCGGGTCCTGAAATCGCAGTTGCATCTACAAAAGCATATACTGCACAAATTGCAGTATTATCAATCTTGTCTCAAATCGTTGCAAAAGAGCACGGTCGTGAAGCAGATATTGATTTATTGAGAGAATTAGCAAAAGTAACAACAGCAATAGAAGCAATTGTTGACGATGCACCAATTATGGAACAAATTGCAACAGATTTCTTAGAAACAACACGCAATGCATTCTTTATCGGACGTACTATTGACTATAACGTAAGTTTAGAAGGTGCGTTAAAACTTAAAGAAATTTCTTACATTCAAGCAGAAGGTTTTGCTGGTGGCGAACTTAAACATGGTACGATTGCATTAATCGAAGATGGCACACCAGTTGTTGCTTTAGCAACTCAAGAAAACGTTAATTTATCAATTCGTGGTAACGTTAAAGAAGTAGTAGCACGTGGTGCACATCCATGTATTATTTCTATGGAGGGTCTTGAAAAAGAAGGCGACACTTATGTCATTCCTCATGTACATGAATTATTGACACCATTAGTTTCAGTAGTTGCATTACAATTGATTTCATATTATGCAGCATTACACAGAGATTTAGATGTGGATAAACCACGTAACCTTGCTAAATCAGTTACTGTAGAATAATTCACTTTTTTAGAATCAATCATGTATTAAAATTAAAGTATATGGCACCCTTTTAGATTAATCGACTAGAAGGGTGCTTTTTTAGGTCGACTTAGCTTTTACTTCATCTTAATTTGGCAGAAATGCGTAAAAAGGAAGTGTTTTATTTATTTAAATAGTCTGACAATTAAGGGTGTTATGTTAATATGATTTTATGAGAAGTATGGAGTAGCAATAAAGGGGTGACCTCGCATGTTAATTCAATTAGATCAAATTGGGCGAATGAAGCAAGGAAAAACAATTTTAAAAAATATTTCTTGGCAAATTGCTAAAGGTGATAAATGGATATTATATGGGTTGAATGGTGCTGGTAAGACAACGCTATTAAATATATTAAATGCATATGAGCCTGCGACAACTGGCGGTGTTAATCTATTTGGTAAAATGCCAGGCAAGGTAGGGTATTCTGCAGAGACTGTACGACAACATATAGGTTTTGTATCTCATAGTTTACTGGAAAAGTTTCAAGAGGGTGAAAGAGTAATCGATGTGGTGATAAGCGGTGCTTTTAAATCAATTGGTGTTTATCAAGATATTGATGATGAGGTACGTAATGAAGCACATCATTTACTTAAATTAGTTGGAATATCTGCTAAAGCGCAACAATATATTGGTTATTTATCTACAGGTGAAAAACAACGAGTGATGATTGCACGAGCTTTAATGGGGCAACCTCAGGTTTTAATTTTAGATGAGCCAGCAGCTGGTTTAGACTTTATTGCTCGTGAGTCACTATTGAATATACTTGACTCATTGTCAGATTCATATCCAACGCTTGCGATGATTTATGTGACGCACTTTATTGAAGAAATTACTGGTAACTTTACTAAAATTTTGCTATTAAAAGATGGGGAAAGTGTACAACAAGGATTAATAGATGATATTTTGACATCTGAAAACATGTCACGATTTTTCCAGAAAAATGTAGCAGTTCAAAGATGGAATAATCGATTTTCTATGGCAATGTTAGAGTAAATATTTTGCAAATAATAAGTAATAATGACAAAATTTAATTAAGATAAAATGGACAGTGGAGGGCAATATGGATAACGTAAAAGCAATATTTTTGGACATGGATGGAACAATTTTACATGAAAATAATCAAGCATCAACGTATACGAAAGATGTCATTAATCAATTGAGAGAGAAAGGATATAAAGTATTTTTGGCAACAGGACGTTCGCATTCTGAAATACATCAACTTGTACCTCAAGATTTTGCGGTTAATGGCATCATTAGTTCAAATGGAACAATTGGAGAAGTAGATGGAGAAATTATCTTCAAGCATGGTTTATCATTGGCTCAAGTGCAACAAATTACTAATTTAGCTAAGCGCCAACAAATTTATTATGAGGTATTTCCTTTTGAAGGTAATAGAGTTTCTTTAAAAGAAGATGAAACATGGATGCGAGATATGATTCGTAGTCAAGATCCTATTAATGGCGTAAGTCATAGTGAATGGTCTTCAAGACAAGATGCGCTTGCTGGTAAGATAGATTGGGTAACTAAGTTTCCTGAAGGTGAATATTCAAAAATTTATCTATTCAGTTCTAATTTAGAAAAAATAACAGCATTTAGAGATGAATTAAAGCAAAATCATGTGCAACTACAGATTAGTGTTTCAAATTCATCAAGATTTAATGCGGAAACAATGGCTTATCAAACTGATAAAGGTACAGGCATTAAAGAAATGATTGCACATTTTGGTATTCATCAAGAAGAAACGTTAGTTATTGGAGATAGCGACAATGATAGAGCAATGTTTGAATTTGGTCATTATACAGTTGCTATGAAAAATGCACGCCCTGAAATCCAAGCATTAACTTCAGATGTAACGGCATACACGAATGAAGAGGATGGCGCAGCAAAATATTTAGCAAAGCATTTTTTAGCTGATTAATAAAATAGGTAGTTATTTATTATTTAATTTACAATAGTTGATGAGTAATGTACAAAGAGCAGTAAAGTTATTTTCTATTAGAAAATGTCTTACTGCTCCTTTGTATGCTAGTAATCCAGATACTAGTGTTACTTCTTCTTTTTGTCTTTCTTCTCCATATATGGAATGAAGAAAATCACAAATAGGGCACAGAGTATAGCTACAATTGAACCGTATGTCATATTAGCATCACCTTTTATATGGTTTATGCATTTAAGTATACTATAACAACTACCGTTATTTTAAGTAGGGGTGTATTTGCGTTAGAGCCCCTAACAACTCCAAAATCGCATTTGTGATTTTGGGATAATCAAACATTTCATTCCATAAGTAAGATATGTTTCACTTTATATGAGTTTTTTACATTCACATTCTGTAGTGGTTGTAAGAAAATTTTTTCTTTCTCTTAGGCAGTAATAGGCAATTTACCTGTACTAGTATGAACTTAGTAGTTAAATCGTTCATTAAGATTAAAAAAACTTAGGAATCTCTTCCAAATGCAATTCGTCTTGGTAAGCATTAATTTCATCTAATATTTTTGTTATTGATTCAACTTTATCTTTTTCTAGGGAGGCCGGAAATACAAGGTTTTACTTGAAATTTAAAACCATCAGCGAATTATTTAAATCTACGATTTATTCGACCACTTGTACTTTCTTTTCTTGGCTTATACATGACTATTTTCAAGTTATCCGTTACAAGTTCATTATATACACCTTCTATTAGCTCAAACGATTGTGTTAATGAATTAAATAAGGCATCACTTGATTTACTCATTGTTATGCATGATTATAAAACGAGAATAATAAAGTAGTAGCACACCTATATATAGTGGAATCCTTTGATTATCTTTCGTTTTAAAGTTAATGCTTTCTTTCCAGTCAAACTGTGCTTGATGATCAGGTTTTGTCTCGAATCTTGTTGTATCTTTAGGCGACATCTATTGATAACATTTCATAATATAAGGAGTAAATTCATCATGTTTAAGTATATAAGCTCTAAATGTATAATATGCACAGGTTAATCCATGTTTTTCCTTCGAATATTGCCAAAGTATACGCTTATAGTAAAATTTTTGTTCACTAGTGTCTGAAAGTAATTTTTCGAGGATAGGATAATACTTATCAATAATAGACTGACGATTTCTCTTTCAAAGTTTTCATTTTTCAATGTCTATTTTGAAGGGAGCATATCAGCCGAAAAGGTTGGTGCTCTTCTTTATCAGAGAATAAAAAATGAGAAATTAAATTTTTATATGATGAACAAACGATAACAGGGGAAGAAATAGCTAGTTAGACAAGGGTATGTCACTCAACTGTTTATCGAGTTGATTAAGAAATGAAAAAACTTATACTATGAATTACTGTTTAAAAGTGTGCATGTTATAATATTTATTGAGCAAGTTGGATAGATGGTGGCTAATCTCTTAATAAAGGGGTGATGCCTATGGTTATAGTTGTTACTCCTAGAAAGGACTAGCATGTCTGATTTTGAAATGCTGATGGTTGTATTAACAATCATTGGTTTAGTATTGATTAGTACTCAAGACCATAAAAAATAACCTTCTATTCGCTTTGACCGGCATTTTGAAGGCTATTTTTAAATAAAATATAAGGTCACCGTCTTTTTAACGGGCTCATTAGGGTAACATGTTTCCGAGTGTTGCCCTTTTTGTGTTTCAAGAGTTAAAGATTTTCATCTTTTGCTTCTACTTACTACAAATATATTTTAACACATTTTTCTTATGAATTGTAGTTCTGAACATAATCAGAATTAATAAAACCAACTTTCCATACAGCAGAAAATACAATTAAAAGTATAGAATGTAATCACGAATTATATAAAAAGTATTGGAGACCTCTTCATATATAGATAATTCACTTAGTTATTTTAGAAAGAAGCCCCTAACAACTAAAGTTGAAAAGTAGGAGCGCCTGCGCTAAGCGCATGCATAAGAGCCCCTAACAACTAAAGTTGTAAGGGGCTCCAAAATTTATTTTGGTTGATTGTCTTCTGGTTTATCTGAAGTCATCGTTTTTGTTGTATTATCATTTAATGAATCTTGTGCTTTTTCTGTTTTTGTTTCAACAGATGTTGTCACTTTACCATTTTCTACTTTTGTATTTTTTGGTTCAGTGACAACTTTTTTATCCTTGTCAGCTGTTTTTACTTTATCTTTAGTAATTTTTTGACCACGTTTTAAGTAATATTGAACGATACCCATTAAAATGATTGCATGAATAACAACGAATAAAATGATTGTCATTACTGTATAAACTCTTATGATATTTTCTGCAACACTTTGAGAGAGTGATTGCGTATTAAATGAAATCAAGTAACCAACAGGTGTTTTAAATAAAATAATAATTAAGTTTAATAATAGTATTCCAATGAAAAATTTGAAAAATGTTTTTTGACCATTTTTCATTGCTTTAAATCCATTAGCTAAGTGTGTTTTTACTTTATCGTTAGTTGATTCAACGAAACTAGTCATAAAGTTGAAAATAGGTATTAACAATAACCAAGTAATAATTGCTTTAATCAATAAAACAACAATGATTATGATGCTTTGAGTTGTAATAGCAATACCAATCAGGTGTGTACTATCTGCATATGATGATTGTACTGAATTCATAATCATTTCTGATACTGGAGAAAATAATTTGTATAGTAATGATGTCAGAAGTGAAAGAACGATAATCATTGCTATAGATACAAGACCGATCAGAACGCTCTTTAAATAATTACCTTTTTTAAATGCAATAAATAAATCGGTAAATTTTACTTTTTCATGACTCATTGCCCGTTTCATAACATTTGTAATTCCGATAAAAATTTGAACTAAAACAAACAGTGAAACTACAGCTGCTATAAGTAATACAGCGATAACTTTTAAATATGCATCTACTGGTGGTTTTTGCCCAAATTGTGAATAAATTGCAATAGTTTGTGCATACTTAGCAAGCTGGAAATTAGCAAGTAAATATACAACTGCAATTACAGCAAATGCTATAAGTGCATATATCAATGTTATTAATAATTGTGGTTTAGCATTTTTAAATGCTGATTTAAAGTAAGTAAACAAAGTGGTGCCTCCTTTTCTTCATATAAATACAATAACAAAAAACACGTTATTTTCATATTAATATCTAATAAAAATTAATTAAAGTGACTAAAGTTAGAGAATTATAATAGTAAATTGTCAAAAATATGACTAATGTAAGAAATAATAGTTGAAAATTTGTTAATAAACATTGCATCATCAAAGACCAAACAAGTCGCCATAAAGACATAAAAAACCTACTGCCATTGAAAAGTTTAATCGATGCAATGGCAGTAGGTTAAAATTATTAATGTACATGCGCGTGATGATGAGCATGATGGTTATGTGAATGACTATGTGTTCCTGAACATATAATCGATTCATCATGTTTGTGATTAGGCGTTTCTAATTGAATAGTCATATGGTGAATATTTAAATGTAATAAATCATGCTCAATGTTTTCTAATAATAATTCACATTCTTTCATTGTCAATGTATGGTCTACAACAACATGACAACTCAATGCATTCATATCATTTGAAATTGTCCAAACATGGCAATCATGCACACTTTGTATTCGTGAATCCTTTTTAATAGTAGTTATAACTTCATCTATATCAACATCACTTGGTGTGCCTTCCATTAAAATGTTAATTGAAGATTTTGTGATACCCCAAGCACTTTTTAAAATAATAACGGAAACTAAAATACTTGCGATAGGATCGGCGATTGTCCATCCAAATGCCCAAATTAAAATAGCTGCAGTAATGGCGCCAACTGAACCTAATAAGTCTCCGATAACATGTAGAAAAGCACCACGCATATTTAAATTGTGTGAAGTGTCGCCGCCTTTAAACATAAAGAATGCAACAACGATATTGACAATTAAACCGATAATACTAATGATTAACATTTCTTTTGATTGAACTTCAGAAGGAACAAAGAAACGTTTAATCGCTTCAAAAACAATCAAAATACTTATTACAAAAAGCGTTACACCGTTAAATAACGCTGCGAGTACTTCGAAACGTTTATAACCAAATGTTTTTGTAGTTGTGGCATTCTTTTCAGCATAAATAAATGCGACAAGTGCAACACCTAATGAGAATGTGTCGCTAAACATATGGATACCGTCAGATAGTAATGCCAAGCTGTTAGCAAGGAGACCGCCGATGATTTCGATAAACATATATAGACCGATTATTAAAAACGATATAAACAATACTTTCTTATTATTTGTAGTTACATGACTATGCATATGGTCATGATGATGTGAATGAGACATATTATAACCCACTTTCTTTAGGATGATTCGCGTGATGTATGGCTTGCTTTAACATAGTTGCTACGTGGATGTCATCTAATGAATAAATCATTGATTGGCCTTGTCGTTTTGCTTTCACAAGATGCACACTTTTAAGTAATTTTAATTGGTGCGAGACATTTGATTGAGATAAATTCAATTGATGTGAAATGTGACCAACACTTGCTTCACTGACTGATAACAATTCCATGATACGTATTCGATTGTAATCGCCTAATGCCTTGAAAATTTCAGTTACGCGTTCTAATGTATCTGTATTTATTTCTGAATATTGTTCTGACATTATATGACAATCCTTTCATATGAATATTTGTTCATATATTAATTTAATACGTTCCCAGTAGTATGTCAATTGATTTTTATAGTTGTAACAAGTTTTACATATCTCATAAAGTGGTATGGCATAGAGAATAATAAATAGGAGAGTGTTGTAAATGAATATTTTGGTTATAGGTGCTAATGGCGGTGTAGGTTCGTTACTAGTGCAACAATTAGCAAAAGAAAATGTACCATTTACTGCTGGTGTTAGGCAATCAGATCAACTTAATGCGTTAAAATCACAAGGTATGAAAGCAATTCTTGTTGATGTTGAAAATGATTCAATAGAGACTTTAACTGAGACGTTTAAACCATTCGATAAAGTTATCTTTTCAGTAGGTTCTGGAGGGAACACGGGTGCAGATAAAACAATTATTGTCGATTTAGATGGTGCTGTTAAATCAATGATTGCGAGTAAAGAGGCTAATATTAAACACTATGTCATGGTTTCAACATATGATTCGAGACGTCAGGCTTTTGATGATAGCGGTGATTTAAAGCCATATACAATAGCTAAACATTACGCTGATGACTATTTAAGACGTTCAGGTTTGAATTATACAATTTTACATCCAGGGGCACTTACAAATGCAGCAGGATCTGGAAAGATAGAAGCTGCACAATATTTTGATGGTAAAGGTGAAATTCCTAGAGAAGATGTTGCGACAGTATTAAAAGAAATTGTCACATCCAATCATTTTAATCACCAAGAGTTTCAAATTATTAGTGGTGAGCAGGACATTAAAGATGCTTTAACTCAATTTGAAATTGAAAAGGATTAATAAGGATAGTAAATATGATTTGAAGCGGGTTACGTTTTCGTAACTCGTTATTTTTTTGAAAATGATGAATTATAAGTATGAATAAGTACGTATTGTCTATGCATTTTACAAAGAATTTGAACAATGTATGGCACAACTATTAAAGTTGTTTATTAATTGGTATAATGGGCGAGTAAATTTAAAGGGAAATGTGTACAAATGTAAGAGAGAGATAATCTCTATGCTATTAATTTTTAAAAATGTTAAAGTACTGTAAATTTAAGTGAAGCGCTTTAATTGGCAGTACTGCAATGTTAGTAAATATGGTACAATCACTAATAGTTAATTTGAAATGTGGAAGTTTATAATACGATGTAAATGAGAACAAAATCAAAATATAATGGAACAACAACATCAGAGTTCTATTGCTTACTTAATCACAATGGAGGTGCAACAATGCCATTATTTTTACAACCAATTTTAAAAACAAAATTATGGGGCGGTCAACGTCTAAGTGAGTTTGGATATCAATTAGACAATGATACAACTGGGGAATGTTGGTGTGTGTCAGCACATCCAAATGGTACGAGCGAGATTATTAATGGACCATATCAAGGTCAAACATTAGACCGTATTTGGTCAGAACATCGTGAATTGTTTGGTGATTTCCCAAGCAAAGATTTTCCGCTTCTAACTAAAATAGTGGATGCAAGAGAATCACTTTCTATTCATGTGCACCCTGATAATTCTTATGCTTATGAGCATGAAAACGGGCAATATGGCAAATCTGAATGTTGGTATATTATAGATGCAGAAGAAGATGCAGAAATAGTTATAGGGACATTAGCAGAGTCTAGAGAAGAAGTTGCGAATCATGTTCAACACGGAACGATAGAGTCGATACTTAGATATATTAAAGTAAAACCTGGAGAATTCTATTTTATTCCAGCAGGAACAGTACATACTATTTCTTCAGGAATATTAGCATACGAAACGATGCAATCGTCAGACATTACATATAGACTTTATGATTTCAATCGTCAAGATAATCAATATAATGATAGACCGTTAAATATTGAAAAAGCTTTAGACGTTATTCAGTACAATGCACCATTACCTAATATTTTGCCTGAAAGTGAAATTATTGAAAACCATAAGTGTACACACATTGTATCGAATGATTTCTTTACATTGGTTAAATGGGAAATTTCTGGCACGTTAAATTATATGAAGCCTAGAGAGTTCTGTTTAGTTACAGTGTTGGAAGGTGAAGGACAAATGATTGTCGATGGTGAAATTTTCAAACTGACTACTGGTACAAACTTTATTTTGACTTCTGAAGATTTGGATAGTGTCTTTGAAGGCGATTTCACATTGATGATTAGCTATGTGTAATAGTGTAATAACAATTTAGGAGTGAATGATTTGAAGCAATTTCTATATATTGCGTTAGTATGTGGTGTGATAGCAGGTCTTGGTGCTTTCTTACATATACCGCAGTATCCGAGCATGACAATTCCACGTATAGTAGCTATTTTAGGAATTATCAGTGCTATGTTGACTTTTAAAGACAAGCAAATCAGCGCCTCATTAAAGTTTAGCGCATTGTTAATTAATGTGCTGCCATTATGCGGTACCTTTGTAGCTTCAAATTAATTGTCGATAGCGCGTTTGAATAAAGTACAGTGCATTAACAGAAGAAATATGATCGTGTTAATGACATTGATGAAAATAAAGCACATCAACATAACCTCTCACTTGCATAGTAGTGAGGGGGTTTTTGTTGGTTTATATAAAATGAAGTAATTAATATTTAATGAAAATTAAGACATGATAAAATTCTAACGGCAGTATAGATATTTAAAAATGTGTATCAATGGCGCTATAGAGATAAGCAAGCATAGTGGTATCATATATAAATTTGTAATTTTTATTGCATAGTGTATGCAAGCATGTTTTTTATATGCAAAATAGGTAGCTAAATATGTTAAACTGTCTGTAACAATTTTTATCATTAAGACAGATATAATAAATAAAATATAGAAAACTGATTAAAAGGTATACAGTTGCTCGTATGTGTGTCCAACTGTATTTAGAGTCGCACTTGTTGTAAAGCAAAATAGTTCGACTTACTTAGAAGTGAAAACGATAAGGGTCTGGGACGTAAATTAATGTCCTGGGCGCTACAATGTTATAGGAAATGCGATTAAAATCGCAGTGAACAAAGGGTATACAGTTGTTCGCATACGCGTCCAACTGCATAAGAAACACTAAAAGAATGTAATTCATAGTGTTTCTAAAATTTATTCAGGTTAAGGAGTATTAAGATGACAGCAGAAACGAATTATTTTTGGTTGAATTGTGGATATAACCGTTGGAATCATAATGAACCGTTAGTAGGACAAACAGCTTTATTTGAATCAGGCGCACATTTTAACCCATCTCAAGGATTTAGAGCGTTTAAAAAGGCTAAAGTAGGAGATCAAGTCATCTTTTATCAAGTTCAGACGGATACTGGACTACTTGGATGTGGTGAAATTATTAGTGTTGAAACAGGTGCACAAAATAAAATACGTGTACAGTTTCGTTTTAATGAACAATTGAAACCATTAACAGCTGATTATTTAAAGCGTAGTGAAGCTTTGGAATTTCGTATGAGTAATATGAAAGAGACATTGTTCAACCAAATCACTGCAGAAGAGTTTGATTTAATAAGTGGTCTTGGTAAAGGCGAAATTAAGATACCACGTTATTTCTTTTTAGCTGAAACTGAAGAATTTGAACCTGGAAACCAATATACGATTTATACGCACACGTACAACGGTATTAAACGTAATGGTTATCATTTTTATACTCAGTTAGAAGAAGGCGACAATATTATTTTTTATAATCGAACGAAAAATCAATCTGTCGTTGGAATTGGAGAAGTTTCAAAGCATATTCATGAAAAACCACCAATTCCTGGTAGAACAAATAGTACAGTGATTGAAGTGTCTTATGAGAAAGACATTACGCCGATTACATTAAGTACATTAAATAAGCATCCTAAATTGAAAAATTTATATTTCCTTCAAGAAAATGCAAAACAGGCTATTGCAAGTATGTCACAAGCACAGTATGATGCAATTATTGAAATGAGCGATAATAATGGATTGAAATCTCCATTTGAAATGGTTAAAAAACCAGATATGCTTGAAAGTGAAAAAGAAGAAGCGTTAAAGCCATTTATTTTACTTGTTGTAGATCGAAAAGAAGAGGGCTTAAAAGCGGCTAATGACTTATTGCAAAAAGCGAATGCAAATCCTGTTATAACAACAGGTCATCCTGATTTTTCAGAAGATATGCTTTATGGCAAGTATTTACCAAATGAAACAGGGGCATTATACTATCGTGAAGGGTTTATTACTCAATTAATGCCTAAAAAGGATAAAAGTTATTTAGTTATTGACAATTTTAATCGTATAGATACAGACATTTTCCAAACGTATATTAATGTGTTAGAAGGCTATGAAGTAACATTACCACGTTATAATAAAGACGGTAATATGATTAAATGGTCACGACAAAAAGATTCTTTCTATTATTTCAATCCTAATTGGCATATTGTAGGTATTACATATGACAGTTTAGAGGAAATTAAGGAGAAATATTCAGAGCAGTTTTTAAAATACACACGTATAGTCAAAGTCAAACATGACTAATGATATATGGTAGTTTTTGAAAAGAAGTAAGGATAGGATTAAAAATTGCATAATTGCATATTTGAATAACCGCATAAAGAAAAATGACGGGTAATCAACCATAAGAGCTAATTAAGAGCTTATGATAGATTGCTCGTTTTTATTTTAATAAATAATAAAGACAGTATATGAATATAAATGAATTTATGTTACTGAATTAAAACTTTATATGAGTTTTCCAGTCGTATGTTGAATAAGACGAATGACCAAACGCTAAGTTAATAATAAGAAATAAGATTACACTGTAGATTGAGAAATTTAAAGTAAATAAAAAATACATTATACAATAAATATAAAACTGAAAAATAAATTTTATGGCAATTTCGTGTCGCGAGGACTTATCAAGTGACAACCTTGTTTAAATGTTTTTAAATTAGGAAAAATGACTATAAGTACTATTAAAGGAGCGAATAAATTATGCCAATCGTATATTATGATGGAAACTGTATATATTGTTATAACTATGTCATTTGGTTAATTCAACATGACCTACCAAGAAATTATCAATTTGCCACGTTAAAAGGTGAAGTTGGACAACAATTTTTTAAACAACATCCAGAAGCGGCAAATAAAAATAGTGTGATTTTACAGAAAGGTGATCGTATATATTTTGAATCGCAGGCGATTATTAAACTAATCACAGCACTACCTAATCGAACTAAATTATTGGGCGTAGGTTTATGGCTTGTACCTAAACCAGTCCGTAATTTCGGTTATCGAATGTTTGCTAATAATAGAAATAGAATGTGGAAAACAACATGGCACCAACCAAATGATTATGAAAAATCGTTCTTTTTAGATGATAATGCGAAAGTAAAACTTACTGATTGATAAAACATACTTGCTAATTGATAATGGATATACTAGATGATGAATTAAAATTTAGACATTTAAAAAGCGGAACACCTTACATTTAGATTAGAATAATTATAAAAAAGAGAGTAAAAACACTTTACAGATTAGAATCATTATAATATAATAATTAATATAAACAAGCAAGACGTAGACAATTTTAAGGAGTGTATTAAATATGAGTAATCAACAAGATGTTGTAAAAGAATTGAATCAACAAGTAGCAAACTGGACAGTAGCTTACACAAAGCTACATAATTTCCACTGGTATGTGAAAGGACCTAACTTCTTCTCATTACACGTTAAATTTGAAGAATTATATAATGAAGCAAGCCAATATGTAGACGAATTAGCTGAAAGAATTTTAGCGGTAGGAGGAAACCCTGTAGGTACATTAACTGAATGCTTAGAGCAATCAATTGTTAAAGAAGCTGCGAAAGGTTACTCTGCAGAACAAATGGTTGAAGAATTATCACAAGACTTCACAAATATCTCAAAACAATTAGAAAACGCAATCGAAATTGCTGGTAATGCTGGCGATGATGTATCAGAAGATATGTTTATAGGTATGCAAACATCAGTAGATAAACATAATTGGATGTTTAAATCTTACTTAAGCTAATCTACAGATAAGTAATAATATAAATAAAAGCCAACACATAAATGGGGATACGCCCAGAATGTGTTGGCTTTTTGAGTTTAATCGCATTGTTAAAGAGCAATTAAAGTCAATTTAAATAAGTTACTCTGCGATTTCTAAAGCGATTTCCATCATTTGTGTAAATGAATTTTGACGTTCTTCAGGTGTAGTAGCTTCGTCACGTAAAATATGATCACTTACTGTGAAAATACCAAGTGCTTTTTTACCAGCATGAATCGCATTTAAATATAAACCAGCTGATTCCATTTCGATACCTAAAATACCCATTTTTTTCCAAGCATCATTGAATGTTGGATCGGCATTGTAAAATGTATCAGAAGATAATACGTTACCTACGTGTGTAGTAGCACCGATTTGGTCAGCGACATTTTTAGCTTTAGTTACTAACTCGAAGTCAGCGATAGGCGCGAAATGACCTGGAATATTGTATTGATCTACATAATTTGAATTAGTTGATGCAGCTTGTGCAATAATAACATCGTATAAGTTAACATTTTCTTGTAATGCGCCACAAGAACCGATACGAATGATTGTATCTACATCAAAGAAGTTGTATAACTCATATGAGTAAATACCAATACTTGGAATACCCATACCAGAACCCATTACAGAAACTTCTTTACCTTTATATGTACCAGTGTAACCAAACATGTTACGTACATCGTTAAATTGTTCAACATTTTCTAAAAAATTATCAGCAATATATTTTGCGCGTAGCGGATCGCCAGGCATTAATACTGTTTTAGCAATTTTTACTCCATTTGGTTGAATATGTGGTGTACCTTTTGTCATTTGTTATCTTCTCCTTAATATTCATTAATAATTTTAAGATAACATTTGTTTCCCTTTTTTGCGAATTTTTGTACTATAGAATTAAAGAATTATAAAAATATAATCCTGATTAGCTTGTTGTCAAGTCATCGTTCATAATGAAGATATCACGTTCAATTGTATTGTTTGTTTATGGGAAATGAATTAATGTAATAGTATATGTATGCGGTTACATAAAAAGCGAACATCTAACCTGATATTTAAATGAACCTGACGCTCAATCAACTAATTTACAACCGTATTTTTATAATCAACCATAAAGGAGGAGATAGAAATGAATAGTGCAAAATTGATTGATCACACTTTATTGAAGCCTGAGTCAACACGTACGCAAATCGATCAAATCATCGATGAAGCGAAAGCATACCATTTTAAATCTGTATGTGTGAATCCAACGCATGTTAAATATGCAGCAGAGCGACTAGCTGATTCAGAGGTGTTAGTTTGTACGGTAATAGGATTCCCATTAGGTGCATCGACAACTGCGACGAAAGCATTTGAAACAGAAGATGCGATTCAAAATGGTGCAGATGAAATTGACATGGTCATCAACATCGGCGCATTAAAAGATGGACGTTTTGATGATGTACAACAAGACATTGAAGCAGTGGTGAAAGCTGCGAAAGGTCACACAGTAAAAGTGATTATTGAGACGGTATTGTTGGACCATGACGAAATCGTAAAAGCGAGTGAATTAACAAAAGTGGCTGGTGCGGACTTCGTTAAAACTTCAACAGGTTTTGCAGGTGGCGGTGCGACTGCAGAAGACGTTAAATTAATGAAAGATACAGTAGGTGCTGATGTAGAAGTAAAAGCATCAGGTGGCGTACGTAATTTAGAAGATTTCAATAAAATGGTTGAAGCAGGTGCGACACGTATTGGTGCGAGCGCAGGCGTTCAAATTATGCAAGGTTTAGAAGCAGATTCAGATTACTAATTTTATAAAAATATGTAAGCATGGGACATCGTAACCATATATAAGTATGTCGATATCAGCTTTAAGACATCATAAATGCCATGATGATTCTAAGATAATTTAATAGGGACTTTAACGTTATAACCAATCTATTTAAGAATAATAACATCGCATTGAAATTGTGATATTAAAAATGAAATCGATAGCTTGCTATAATAATTTTCGCTTGTGCTTTTAAAAATGGACTAGAGAAAGCGCAGATGCTTTGTCCTAAGCTTTTTAAGAAAAGGATGATAAAAATGAGAATGATAGACATTATTGAGAAAAAGCGTGACGGTCATACACTAACAACGGAAGAAATTAATTTCTTTATTGACGGCTATGTTAAAGGGGATATTCCTGATTACCAAGCATCAAGTTTAGCAATGGCGATTTATTTCCAAGATATGAATGATGATGAGTGTGCAGCATTAACGATGGCTATGGTTAATTCTGGTGATATGATAGATTTGAGTGATATTAAAGGTGTCAAAGTAGATAAGCACTCAACAGGTGGTGTAGGAGATACAACTACATTGGTTTTAGCACCATTAGTAGCAGCTGTAGATGTTCCTGTTGCAAAAATGAGTGGGCGTGGATTAGGTCATACAGGTGGTACGATTGATAAATTAGAAGCAATTGATGGTTTTCATGTTGAAATAGATGAAGCAACATTTGTGAAATTGGTTAATGAAAATAAAGTGGCAGTTGTAGGACAATCAGGAAATTTAACTCCTGCAGACAAAAAATTATATGCCTTAAGGGATGTTACTGGTACTGTCAATTCAATACCATTAATTGCCTCTTCAATTATGAGTAAAAAGATTGCTGCTGGTGCAGATGCAATTGTATTAGATGTAAAAACTGGTAGCGGTGCATTTATGAAAACATTAGAAGATGCTGAAGCATTAGCGCACGCAATGGTACGTATTGGTAATAATGTGGGACGTAATACGATGGCGATTATTTCTGATATGAATCAGCCACTTGGACGTGCGATTGGCAATGCGCTTGAGTTACAAGAAGCAATTGATACGTTGAAAGGACAAGGTCCGAAAGATTTAACAGAACTTGTATTAACATTAGGTTCTCAAATGGTTGTACTTGCAAACAAAGCTGAAACGCTTGAAGAAGCGAGAGCGTTGCTAATTGAGGCAATTAATTCAGGTGCAGCATTAGAAAAATTCAAAACATTTATTAAAAACCAAGGTGGCGACGAAACTGTTATTGACCATCCAGAGCGTTTGCCACAAGCTCAATATCAAATTGAATATAAAGCTAAAAAATCAGGTTATGTGACTGAATTAGTCTCTAACGATATAGGTGTCGCTTCGATGATGTTAGGAGCGGGACGTTTAACAAAAGAGGATGATATTGATTTAGCGGTTGGTATTGTTTTAAATAAAAAAATTGGTGATAAAGTAGAAGAAGGAGAATCATTATTAACGATTCACAGTAATCGCCAAGATGTAGACGATGTTGTTAAAAAATTAGATTCAAGCATAACAATTGCTGATCATGTTGTATCGCCTACATTAATTCATAAAATCATTACAGAGTAGGAGTTGAAGCTGATTGAACATACTAAGATATTTATTAGGAATAGGTTTTAGTGTAATAGGTGTATTGCATTTTACACGAGAACGACAATTTAGAAATATCATACCGAAATGTTTGCCACTTCGAAAAACAGCGGTTCTTGTTACAGGAATCTTTGAGATATTATTTGGACTTGCACTTTTAATTAAAAGACCATCTCAATGCTTGAAAAATACAATCAATCTATTCTTGCTAGCTGTATTCCCAGCTAATATCTATATGGCAGTTAAAAAGTTACCTTTAGGAGATAAACAATTGCCAACATGGCAACTATATTTAAGGTTACCTATGCAGTTCGTGTTAATGGGACTAATTAAGAAATTATAGTGGTTCTCAAATAAATCGGACAAATGTTAAAGATTTTACTTTTTCATTTGTTCGATTTTTTGACTTTGAAGCATAATAAAAAGCAGTTGGACAATGGCGATTGTAACATCATTGTTCGACTGCTTTTCTGATTAACTTGATTGACTAAGATTTATTTTCCTGTACCGAAAACATCATGCCATTCGTTTCGTTTGTCTAGAAATGCTTGAGCGATAGTTTTAGCACCTTCTAATGAATGACTTGCTGCCCAGCCACATTGTACTTCATTACAAGCAGGCACTTCAGTAGCATTTAGCACATCATTTAAAGTTGCTTCAACAATATTTAATACATCATCATAATTATCATGATTAATAAATGATACATAGAAACCAGTTTGGCAACCCATAGGACTTAAATCAACAACTTTGTCACTATGATTTCTAATATTTTCAGCCATTAAATGTTCTAATGAATGTAGTCCTGGCATATCCATATGTTCTTTGTTTGGTTGTTTGAAACGAATGTCGTATTTGTGAATGACATCTCCGTTTAATCCTTCCATCGTTCCCGCTAATCTAATAAATGGGGCAACCACTTTAGTATGATCTAAATTGAAACTTTCAACATTCATTTTTGTCATTTTGAATTTCCTCCTATTTACTACTCAAAACTATAAAACGCTTATGATTTGTTGCAATATAAAACTTAAGTTTGTTGTAAGTTGTGTTTCTAACAATACTTAAATTGTAACAATAGGGCTTATGTTTTACAATTTGAAACTGTTTTATAAATTTATGAAAGGCTTTTAGTTATTAGAAAATTTTGTAAATAAAGAAAAACTAGATGACATCATGAGATAAAACCGATAGAATAAGTAATAATTCATTTTGAAAGAACAAAATATTGTGGATGATTAAAATGAGTGTAGGGTAAAAGGGAGATAGTAAAAAATGAGTGAAAAACAACAAATTCTCGATTATATAGAAACAAATAAATATAGTTATATCGAAATCAGTCATAGAATTCATGAACGTCCTGAACTTGGTAATGAAGAAATATTTGCGTCTCGAACTTTAATAGATCGTTTGAAAGAGCATGATTTTGAAATTGAAACCGAGATTGCTGGGCATGCAACTGGGTTTATAGCGACATATGATTCAGGTCTTGACGGGCCAGCTATAGGTTTTTTAGCAGAATACGATGCTTTGCCAGGGTTGGGTCATGCTTGTGGTCATAATATCATTGGAACTGCAAGTGTGCTTGGTGCAATTGGTTTGAAGCAAGTGATTGACCAAATTGGTGGTAAAGTAGTCGTTCTTGGATGTCCAGCTGAAGAAGGTGGGGAAAATGGTAGCGCTAAAGCTTCTTATGTCAAGGCTGGTGTGATTGATCAAATAGACATTGCCTTAATGATTCATCCGGGAAATGAAACTTATAAAACGATTGATACTTTGGCAGTGGATGTTTTAGATGTTAAATTTTACGGAAAAAGTGCTCATGCCTCTGAAAATGCAGATGAAGCGTTAAATGCATTAGACGCTATGATTAGTTATTTTAATGGTGTAGCACAACTACGACAACATATTAAAAAAGATCAACGTGTGCATGGTGTGATTTTAGATGGCGGGAAAGCAGCTAATATTATTCCAGACTATACACATGCTCGTTTTTATACTAGAGCAATGACGCGTAAAGAATTGGATATATTAACAGAAAAAGTAAATCAAATCGCACGTGGAGCTGCGATACAGACTGGTTGTGATTATGAATTTGGTCCAATTCAAAACGGTGTGAATGAATTCATTAAAACGCCGAAATTAGATGATTTATTTGCTAAATATGCTGAAGAAGTTGGTGAAGCAGTTATTGATGATGATTTTGGTTATGGCTCTACGGATACAGGGAACGTAAGTCATGTTGTGCCAACAATACATCCTCATATTAAAATAGGATCACGTAATTTAGTAGGACATACGCATAGATTTAGAGAGGCGGCTGCGAGTGTACATGGTGATGAAGCATTAATTAAAGGTGCTAAAATAATGGCGTTGATGGGGTTAGAGTTAATTACAAATCAAGACGTTTATCAAGACATTATTGAAGAGCATGCGCATTTGAAAGGGAATGGGAAGTAATGACAAATAATGGTAATGAGCCGAACTTAACGTTAAGTGATTTATATGACAAAGATGTTGTCTATACGTCAAGACCTTCGTATATATCGAATCCATGGTTGAAACCGGACGAACATCAATCTAATTTTTTAACTGGTAGGGAGTTATTAATAGCAAATCAATTACCTGTTATTGTTCACGAAGCTAGTGCGACAGACAAATTGCATCAGCTATTTCAAGTTATTGGTAAGGAAGTACCGAACTCAATTTTTACATTTAACAATCAGCAATCTTACGAAAACTTGATCAAACAATTGGCACATAAGGAAAATAAAAAGATTTATTTTCAATATATTCATGATGAAACAATCTTGAATCAGCAATATTATGCATTAGATAAAACGTTATTTGTTGCTTTAAATAATAAAGCAAGAATACCTGAATGGACAAATGGGAAGTTTTTACCAAAAAGAAAAGTTGTAAAAATTGAGCAATTCGAAAACGAGATTAAGAATTGGGAATTCCCGTTAGTAATTAAGCCGGGAGATGATCTTCCGACAGCAGGTGGCTATGGCGTTATGATTTGTTATCATGATGCAGATTTACAAAAAGCGATAACGCGTATTAAAGAGGCAACTGCTGAAACGAATTCGCTTATTATCGAACAGAAGATTGAAGAAAAAGCGAATTATTGCGTTCAGTTTGCATACTCGGAATCGCTAGGCATTCAATATCTTGGTGCGGCAACGCAATTAACGGATAAGTACGGATTTTATAACGGAAATGAAAATACTACTAATGTACCAGAGCACGTTATAGAAGCAGGTAGACAAATTATGGAAAACGGTGTGAATCAAGGATTCTTTGGTGTAGCTGGTTTTGACCTACTCGTCGATGAGGATGATAACGTTTATGCGATTGATTTAAACTTTAGACAAAATGGTTCAACGAGCATGTTATTACTTGCTAACGAGTTGAATTCAGGATATCAAAAGTTTTATAGTTATCATTCAAAAGGTGATAACACACATTTCTTCAATACGATTTTGAAATATGTCAAAGAAGGTAGTTTATACCCGTTATCTTATTATGATGGTGATTGGTACGGTGAAGATAAAGTTAAATCAAGGTTTGGCTGTATTTGGCATGGTGATTCAAAAGAAACAGTACTGGAGAATGAACGCGCATTTTTAGCTGAACTTGAACACTATTAGAGTTCGGAACATAAGGCGCTACAATGTTGTGTTGCCAGTAGTTGACTGAATATGCGTTTGTAACAAGCTTTTTTCGATTCTAGTCAACAGTAATTAAATTTATGATATGGCAATACTTTGTAATACTAATATTAAATGGCGACTTTTATTTCACTATGTTATAAGAGTTGCCATTTTGTTGATAAAGGTATACTAAAGGTTATCGTTTTGAAATTTTTAGTAACTAGATATGTTTCGTGTTATAGACCGAATTTGTGTATACGTAAAATTTAATGCTATTGAATTTTTAAAATGAAAAACATGACATTAAATTGAATTCATAATATGTCTAATTGACTAACTTGTTGGAGTCATTTACTATTTTATGTATGACATATTTTAAAAAGTGAGGGTCAAGCATGTCTTATAAAGCATATCCATTCTTTAGAGATATATTAATAAATGAATGTATTTATTTCGCCTCTAAAAATAAAAAACTAGTACGCCTAAATTATAAAAGTGAAGCGTATGTAGGCGTTTGGACAGAAGAAAGTGTGGCCGTATCATTTTTAACAAGTCGTGATATTCCATTTGATAAAGTTGTAAAAATGGACGTTGATCGTTTTGCTACTTATGAATTAGATGAATTGTTTGATGAACAAGACCATATTATTATGAATCAAACAATGGAAGAAGAAGGGCATCTACTAAACGTTGTAGCTGTTACACAAGAAGTGATGACGGAATTAGATAAAATTAGAATCAAAGAATTTGTCCAAGATGTAGCAAAATATGATGAAGTATACGGCTTAACTAAAAAAGGTAGTAAGCAGTTTATTCTCATTAGTGAAAATGATAGCGACGAAAAAAAGCCGCATATTATGCCTGTATGGAGTATTAAAAACAGAGCGTTAAAAGTTCGAGATGAAGATTTTGAAGAGTGTGATTTAATTACGATTGAAGGTTCTGTTTTCGGAGAATGGCTAGATGAACTTAGAGATGATCATAAAGCCGTTGCAATAGATTTAAAAACTGGCGTGGTTGGTACAATTGTTTCAGCGCAAAAATTGTCTAATGAACTTACATTTTAATTGAATTGAGTTGTAAGTAATTAAGTGATAATAAATGGAACAATACGTATTCCAAAACACGTAGACCATAAAATAAAAGGCCATTTATATAGCGTTTATTTAAAACAACGCGCATATAAATGGTCTTTTTCTATTTACCTAAATATAATGCACCAATAGCACCTGAAAATGCGCCGTTTTCAACATAGTACGGTTTGCAACCGCGTAACACAGTATAATCTTCCACAACTTTGCGTAATAAAGCGTTATTATGGAATGAAGAACCGATATAAACGATATTTTCAGTTTTAAATTCACGTGCAACAGTAATGGCCATTGTCGTAACAACTTCGCCAACGACACCAATAACGGCTGCTAATTTATTGCTAGGTGTAAAATCAGCATCTAAATGATGTAGTACATGACCAAAATTAGCTGCTGTTAAATCACCGGGAATGGGTGGTTCGGTATCTTTATAAATATGTCTAACCTTTAAATCGATAGTGTTACGATCACCGTGTTGTGCCATGTCAGTTAACTGTTTATAATCAGTGATTTGACTTAGTAAATAACCGAGTCCTTGAATCATGCCTCCACCTGTACCGATACCGCCTACACGACGTTGTGATTGGCCGTCGAAATAATGTAGTGACGTACCGGTACCAACATTTGCAAAAATATAATCTGCTAAGTCATGGCCTTGCTCTTTTAACAAAATACCTAGTCCTTGAGATGCAGCATCAAACTCTACAAAAATTTGTGCAGGAATGTTGATGTTTTCAGCAATGACACCTGCATTACCTCCAGTTAAGCATAATTTTTCAATTTGCTGTTGGTTTAACCATTCCACAACTTGATCAATATTTTTAGTTAATTCAGTTTTAAAAGTACGTTGGTTATCTTGCTCTTGAACGATTTTAATTAGTGTACCGCCAGCGTCAATGCCAACTTTCATAAGATTCCCACCTCATTATTAATGTCTATCCTTAAATAATAGTATAGTAAAATGACTAAAAAACAAGTAATAATAGTAATTATTAACAAATTTGATGCCATTGTATTTCGATATTGTAAGCGCATCGCAATTAATGTATTACAAACGTAGACGTTAAGTTATATATATTATTTTCTAGGAATTTTGAAGTTGTATAGGATTGTTAGTTAGTGACGCAATATTAAAAGTAGTTCGTACGCAGTGTATTTGTAAGTCTCTGATTAAAATGATGAGTAATGAGGAATAGCACATTAATTTTGAAATTTAAAAAAATATAAATAAGTAATTTATTTAACTTAGAGTAAATAATGGTATCGTAGTGAAATAATAGGTAAAATAATATGGGGATTCATGCTTCATATATAAAAAGATAGGGGTTAAATATATGGCTAAAGAACTTTGTTTTGAAGGTATCACTTTAAAAGCATTTGATGAACAATATCGTTCAGCAATTAATGATTTTGACTTGAATGAAAGACAACAAATATATTCATCTTTACCTAAAGAAGTTATTGATGATGCAATTAATGATGTTGATAGGATTGCTAACGTAGCAATAAACGATAAAAATGAAGTGGTGGGCTTTTTTGTATTACATCGTTACTATCAGCATGAAGGTTATGATACACCTGAAAATGTCGTTTATATTCGTTCATTATCGATTAATGAAAAATATCAAGGTTTTGGATATGGCACGAAAATAATGATGTCATTGCCGCAATATGTTCAAGGTGTATTTCCTGATTTTAATCATCTATATCTAGTAGTAGATGCGGAAAATGACAATGCTTGGAACCTATACGAACGTGCTGGATTCATGCATACAGCGACTAAAGAAGAAGGACCAATTGGCAAAGAACGACTATATTACTTGGACTTAGATTCAAAACATGTTTCGTCATTAAAGCTTGAAGAAGAAAGTCGTTCAGAAGTGACCAATGTACATATCATTAATTTAATGATTGATGGCCAAAAGGTTGGCTTTATCGCATTGGAGCAGATTGGTGAACGCATGAACATTGCTGCTATTGAAGTGGATAAATCATATCGCTTTAATGGTATTGGTTCAAGTGCGCTGCGACAATTGCCAACTTACTTAAGAAAAAACTATGACAACCTTAATGTGATTACGATGATTCTGTTTGGAGAGAATAATGATTTTAAACCATTATGTTTAAATAGTAATTTCGTTGAAATCGAACAAACTGATGATTATGTCGTTTTTGAAAAATATTTAAATTACTAACAGTGATTGCGAAATATGATATTGTCATTTATAATTTAGTTTTGTTACTATATATAAATGAATTCAGACGTATAAATTTAGATTATATCCTTCGAAAGGAAGTATTGGGCAATGAAAATTCAAGATTATACAAAACAAATGGTTGATGAAAAATCATTTATTGATATGGCTTATACATTATTGAATGATAAAGGCGAAACTATGAACTTATATGATATCATCGATGAGTTTAGAGCGTTAGGTGATTATGAGTACGAAGAAATTGAAAATCGCGTTGTACAATTTTACACAGATTTAAACACAGATGGTCGTTTTTTAAATGTTGGAGAAAATTTATGGGGATTACGTGATTGGTATTCGGTAGATGATATTGAAGAGAAAATCGCACCAACTATTCAAAAATTCGATATTCTGGATGCAGATGATGAAGAAGATCAAAACTTAAAATTATTGGGCGAAGATGAAATGGATGACGACGATGATATTCCAGCTCAAACAGATGATCAAGAAGAACTAAATGATCCAGAAGATGAGCAGGTTGAAGAAGAAATCAATCATTCGGATATAGTCATTGAAGAAGATGAAGATGAACTAGACGAAGACGAAGAAGTGTTTGAAGACGAAGAAGACTTCAACGATTAATTTTTTGTTTGACTTTTAGTTGAAAGATGATAAAATTTTATTCGGGCTCCTTTAAATAGGACACGTGTATAAAATTTATACGCTCCCCTTACAGAATTTGTGAGAGGGAGCGTTTTTTTATTTAATTGAGTAAATCAAGAAATGATAACGCAAAAATCAAAGTTGTAAATGATATACATAGTGACATAGCAGTATGGAAACGGTAAGTAAACAGAATTTAATTTTGTCGAATTCGACAAATAAACAACTTGAATGAGCTTGCTTTAATGTTATGTTTTACGTAATTTTTACAATTGATGAGGAAGCATTCCCTTTAATAATTAGGAGGTCAAGACATGACAAAATTTATTTTTGTAACAGGTGGCGTAGTTTCATCATTAGGGAAGGGTATTACAGCATCTTCTCTAGGTAGATTATTAAAAGATAGAGGTCTAAATGTAACAATTCAAAAATTCGATCCATACTTAAATGTTGACCCAGGTACAATGAGTCCTTATCAACATGGTGAAGTATTCGTAACGGATGATGGTGCAGAAACTGACCTAGACTTAGGACATTACGAAAGATTTATTGATATTAATTTAAACAAGTTTTCAAATGTGACAGCCGGTAAAGTGTATTCACACGTATTGAAAAAAGAACGTCGTGGTGATTACTTAGGCGGAACAGTTCAAGTTATTCCGCATATTACAAATGAAATTAAAGAACGTTTATTACTTGCAGGGGAAAGTACGAATGCAGACGTTGTTATCACTGAAATTGGCGGTACAACAGGTGATATTGAGTCATTACCGTTTATTGAAGCGATTCGTCAAATTCGTAGCGATTTAGGTAGAGAAAATGTTATGTATGTTCACTGTACATTACTGCCTTATATTAAAGCTGCTGGAGAAATGAAAACGAAGCCAACACAACATAGTGTTAAAGAATTACGAGGCTTAGGTATTCAACCAGACTTAATCGTTGTAAGAACTGAATATGAAATGACACAAGATTTAAAAGATAAAATTGCATTATTCTGTGACATTAATAAAGAAAGTGTTATTGAATGTCGTGATGCAGACTCTTTATACGAAATTCCATTACAATTAAGCCAACAAAATATGGATGATATCGTTATTAAACGTTTACAATTAAACGCGAAATATGAAACACAGCTTGATGAATGGAAACAGTTGTTAGATATCGTTAATAATTTAGATGGTAAAATTACAATTGGTTTAGTAGGTAAATATGTTAGCTTACAAGATGCATATTTATCAGTTGTTGAATCATTGAAACATGCTGGATATCCTTTTGCCAAAGATATTGACATTAGATGGATTGATTCAAGTGAAGTAACAGATGAAAATGCAGCCGAATACCTTGCAGATGTCGACGGTATTTTAGTACCAGGTGGATTTGGTTTCCGTGCAAGTGAAGGTAAAATTAGTGCAATTAAGTATGCTAGAGAAAACAATGTACCATTCTTTGGTATTTGTTTAGGAATGCAACTTGCAACAGTTGAATTTTCAAGAAACGTATTAGGACTTGAAGGCGCACATTCAGCTGAATTAGACCCAGCAACACCATACCCAATTATAGATTTATTACCAGAACAAAAAGATATCGAAGATTTAGGTGGTACATTACGCTTAGGCTTATATCCATGTTCTATTAAAGAAGGCACATTGGCACAAGATGTTTATGGTAAAGCGGAAATTGAAGAAAGACATCGTCATCGTTATGAATTTAATAATGACTATAGAGAACAATTAGAAGCAAATGGTATGGTAATTTCTGGTACAAGTCCAGATGGACGTTTAGTAGAAATGGTAGAGATTCCGACAAATGATTTCTTTATTGCTTGTCAATTCCACCCAGAATTCTTATCTAGACCAAATCGTCCGCACCCGATTTTTAAATCATTTATTGAAGCTTCATTAAAATATCAACAAAATAAATAAATTTGCTAATAAAACCGGTACTTTCATTGTTAAACATTGAAAGTACCGGTTTTTCGTATAATTTTAATATTATGTTAGTGACAAGGTATGAAATAACAATAGTGACTTTTATAATTCTAAGTCTCTTGTCATTTCAATCATTTGTGTATAAATGTCATAGTATACATAATTCAATGCTATCGCATGTGGCTGGACAATCTTATCATAATCTTCAGTATAGACTATAGGTCTTGGTGTAGATAAATCGATAAAATGTACGAGATGATCAGGGAAATCATCTGTTTTAGGTTTGTTGCTTATTAAGACCACATCGATATCTAAGTCGATAAGTTTTTGAATATCTAATGCAACTTGATCATTATAAAATGGTGCGAATAATAATACACGATCAGTTGAGTCAATTTCTTTAAAGTCTTTAATAGCGTCAAGTTTTCGGCTAGATTTTAAACGCTCATCACTATGTAGAATGAAACTTTCGAAAAACTGTAAATCATCATAACCTTTTACATAAACATAACCTTCGCCACCAATTGCTTGAATTAAACATTGGGCGGCCATTTGAATTTCTAAAGATTGTTTTTCTAGCCTATTAAAGATACCTATTAGTTGTGTGTTTAAGATTTTTGACATCTTTATCCTCCAATCTACTTATAAAATATTGTAATTAATGACTACATATTATGCAACGGCTTAAATTGTATAAAAATGTATACGTTTGCATTTAGTATAACTATCGCATTTTTCAAAAAATACACATTTAATCTGCAGTATTTCAATGCATTGACGCTATTTTTTTGATATAATTACTTTGAAAAATACGTGCGTAAGCACTCAAGGAGGAACTTTCATGCCTTTAGTTTCAATGAAAGAAATGTTAATTGATGCAAAAGAAAATGGTTATGCGGTAGGTCAATACAATATTAATAACCTAGAATTCACTCAAGCAATTTTAGAAGCGTCACAAGAAGAAAATGCACCTGTAATTTTAGGTGTTTCTGAAGGTGCTGCTCGTTACATGAGCGGTTTCTACACAATTGTTAAAATGGTTGAAGGGTTAATGCATGACTTAAACATCACTATTCCTGTAGCAATCCATTTAGACCATGGTTCAAGCTTTGAAAAATGTAAAGAAGCTATCGATGCTGGTTTCACATCAGTAATGATCGATGCTTCACACAGCCCATTCGAAGAAAACGTAGCAACAACTAAAAAAGTTGTTGAATACGCTCATGAAAAAGGTGTTTCTGTAGAAGCTGAATTAGGTACTGTTGGTGGACAAGAAGATGATGTTGTAGCAGACGGCATCATTTATGCTGATCCTAAAGAATGTCAAGAACTAGTTGAAAAAACTGGTATTGATGCATTAGCGCCAGCATTAGGTTCAGTTCATGGTCCATACAAAGGTGAACCAAAATTAGGATTTAAAGAAATGGAAGAAATCGGTTTATCTACAGGTTTACCATTAGTATTACACGGTGGTACTGGTATCCCGACTAAAGATATCCAAAAAGCAATTCCATTTGGTACAGCTAAAATTAACGTAAACACTGAAAACCAAATCGCTTCAGCAAAAGCAGTTCGTGACGTTTTAAATAACGACAAAGAAGTTTACGATCCTCGTAAATACTTAGGACCTGCACGTGAAGCCATCAAAGAAACAGTTAAAGGTAAAATTAAAGAGTTCGGTACTTCAAACCGCGCTAAATAATTAATATTTAGTTTTTAAGTTATTAATAACGTAGGGATATTAATTTTAAAAGAAGCAGACAAAATGGTGTTTGCTTCTTTTTTATGTCGTATAAGTAATAAATAAAACAGTTTGATTTTAAAATGAAAGCGTAAAAATGGTAAAATATACCAAAATTGATTGTGATATAATTATAAGGAAAATGAGCAATTTATGAAAAAAGTTTACGTACAAATCGTAGAATTAAAACTAAATAATTATCAAAACAACGTCAATATTTAGTTGAATAATCAGACTTTAGACCATGGTCAAGTGGGGAAGAACAGCATATATTAGTAAAGGTGAATGATTTGTTATTAATCAATCGAAAATAGAAAGACAAGATTTTAACGATTAAAATAAACTATTTTACAAATAAAGTAAAATTAATTTATAATGCTAATAATGCAAAAAATTAAAAAGTAATGGACAAAGGAGATAAATGATATGGCTCAAGAGGTAATAAAAATAAGAGGTGGACGCACACTAAATGGGGAAGTTAATATCAGTGGCGCGAAAAACAGTGCTGTAGCTATCATTCCTGCAACATTATTAGCTCAAGGACATGTGAAATTAGAAGGGTTACCGCAAATCTCTGATGTTAAAACTTTAGTGAGTTTATTAGAAGATTTAAATATTAAGGCATCACTAAATGGTACGGAATTAGAAGTTGATACAACTGAAATACAAAATGCTGCATTACCAAATAATAAAGTTGAATCATTACGTGCTTCATACTATATGATGGGTGCCATGTTAGGTAGATTTAAAAAATGTGTGATTGGTTTACCGGGAGGATGTCCACTTGGGCCACGTCCAATTGATCAACATATTAAAGGATTTAAAGCTTTAGGTGCTGAAATTGATGAATCAAGCACGACATCAATGAAAATTGAAGCTAAAGAATTAAAAGGTGCGCATATTTTTCTAGATATGGTTAGCGTAGGTGCAACAATTAACATTATGCTAGCTGCAGTTTATGCAACAGGACAAACTGTAATTGAAAATGCTGCTAAAGAACCGGAAGTAGTTGATGTTGCTAACTTCTTAACAAGTATGGGAGCTAATATTAAGGGAGCGGGCACATCAACAATTAAAATCAATGGTGTCAAAGAATTACATGGTTCTGAGTATCAAGTTATACCTGATAGAATTGAAGCAGGCACATATATGTGTATCGCTGCAGCATGTGGAGAAAATGTTATATTAAATAATATTGTTCCGAAACATGTAGAAACATTAACTGCTAAATTTAGTGAATTAGGTGTGAATGTTGATGTAAGAGACGAAAGAATTCGCATCAATAATAATGCGCCATATCAATTTGTTGATATTAAAACACTAGTATATCCAGGTTTTGCTACTGATTTGCAACAGCCTATTACACCATTATTATTTATGGCAAATGGTCCTTCATTTGTAACTGATACGATTTATCCGGAGCGTTTTAAACATGTTGAAGAATTAAAGCGCATGGGTGCAAATATTGAAGTTGACGAAGGCACAGCAACGATAAAACCATCAACATTACATGGTGCTGAAGTTTATGCTAGCGATTTAAGAGCAGGAGCTTGTTTAATTATTGCTGGTTTAATTGCTGAGGGTGTAACTACAATTTACAATGTAAAACATATTTATAGAGGTTATACAGATATTGTAGAACACTTAAAAGCTTTAGGTGCAGATATTTGGACGGAAACTGTATAGATTTATCTTGTTTTGTGGTATAATAATTATACTGATTAAAAAAGGGTGTTCGTTTACATTCTAAATTTATTGATGAGAGGTGAAGATGATGGAAGTATGTCCGTATCTCGAAGAAACTTTTAAAATACTTGGTAGAAGTTGGAATGGATTAATCATTAATTATCTCTCAAGATGTAATGACTGTTCAGCACACTTTTCCGATATGAAAAGAGATTTGAAAACAATAACACCACGTGCTTTAAGTCTTAAGTTGTCAGAGCTTGCACAATGGGAGTTAGTTGAGAAGCAAATCATTTCTACGAGTCCAGTACAAATTATTTATGTGCTAACTGAAAAAGGTAAAGCGTTAGCAGAGGCTTTACATCCAATTGAAGCATGGGCGCAATCATATGTCGATTTAACAGATCAACGTACTGCTAAATAATTACATGACGTTTAAACATAGCATTGATTATAACTATTTCTAAGTCTTCGCATTATTTGCGATGATGTGGGAATAGTTATTTTTATTTAAAAATATAAAAAAATAGATGCAGCAAAATTTTAAAGCATTTTATTTTGAACATATTAAAATGGAGCGTATCATAATGGAATGTAATGTTTATATCGTATGCATTACGGATAAATAATATATAAATCATTCTTGAGGAGTGAAAGAATAATGAGAGACTACACAAAGCAATACATTAATGGCGAATGGGTAGAAAGTAATAGTAATGAAACGATAGAAGTTATAAATCCAGCAACCGAAGAAGTAATCGGGAAAGTTGCTAAAGGTAATAAAGCTGATGTTGATAAAGCCGTCGAGGCGGCAGACGATGTTTATTTAGAGTTCCGTCATACATCTGTGAAAGAAAGACAAGCGTTATTAGATAAAATTGTAAAAGAATATGAAAACAGAAAAGACGATATTGTACAAGCTATTACGGATGAATTAGGTGCTCCTTTATCATTATCTGAGCGTGTCCATTATCAAATGGGACTAAACCATTTTGTTGCAGCGAGAGACGCATTAGATAACTACGAATTTGAAGAACGCCGCGGAGATGATTTAGTTGTTAAAGAAGCAATCGGTGTATCTGGATTAATTACACCGTGGAACTTCCCTACAAACCAAACATCATTAAAATTAGCAGCAGCATTTGCGGCTGGTAGTCCAGTTGTACTTAAACCATCTGAAGAAACACCATTTGCAGCTGTTATTTTAGCTGAGATTTTTGATAAAGTCGGTGTTCCTAAAGGTGTATTTAACCTTGTTAATGGTGATGGTGCTGGTGTTGGGAATCCTTTATCTGAACATCCTAAAGTACGCATGATGTCATTCACAGGATCAGGCCCTACTGGTTCTAAAATTATGGAAAAAGCCGCTAAAGATTTTAAAAAGGTATCATTAGAGCTTGGTGGCAAATCACCATATATCGTCCTAGATGACGTAGATATTAAAGAAGCGGCTAAAGCAACAACAGGCAAAGTTGTTAATAATACTGGTCAAGTATGTACAGCTGGTACACGTGTTTTAGTGCCTAACAAAATTAAAGATGCATTCTTAGCTGAATTAAAAGAACAATTTAGCCAAGTGCGTGTCGGTAATCCAAGAGAAGATGGTACACAAGTAGGCCCTATCATTAGTAAAAAACAATTTGATCAAGTACAAAATTATATTAATAAAGGTATTGAAGAAGGTGCTGAATTATTTTATGGTGGTCCTGGTAAACCAGAAGGACTTGAAAAAGGATACTTTGCACGTCCGACAATTTTTATTAATGTAGATAATCAAATGACGATAGCACAAGAAGAAATTTTTGGGCCAGTAATGTCAGTTATCACTTATAACGATTTAGATGAAGCGATTCAAATTGCAAATGATACAAAATATGGTTTGGCAGGATATGTTATTGGTAAGGACAAAGAAACATTGCATAAAGTAGCTCGTTCTATTGAAGCAGGTACAGTAGAAATAAACGAAGCAGGTAGAAAGCCAGATTTACCATTTGGTGGCTATAAACAATCTGGTTTAGGTCGTGAATGGGGCGATTATGGTATTGAAGAGTTCTTAGAAGTGAAATCTATAGCTGGATATTTTAAATAAATTTGATTTTTGAATTAAAAATCGCAATAAAACAGTGCACATGACTAATTAAGTTTTGTGTACTGTTTTAATTTTGCAATTTTTATAAATAGATTTTGTAATTAAAATAAAAATTTGCTATAGTTATTCATGTATTTAAAAGGTTGGGGATTAGCATAATGGGATTGTGCTAGCACAGTTATTTATGCATTGTCATGCCTATCTATTACTTACTAACTAAAAAATAATGAAATGGGTGTAAACTATATGCCTGAAAGAGAACGTACATCTCCTCAGTATGAATCATTCCACGAATTGTACAAGAACTATACTACCAAGGAACTCACTCAAAAAGCTAAAACTCTTAAGTTGACGAACTATAGTAAATTAAATAAAAAAGAACTTGTTCTAGCTATTATGGAAGCACAAATGGAAAAAGATGGTAACTATTATATGGAAGGTATCTTAGATGATATACAACCAGATGGTTATGGTTTTTTAAGAACAGTGAACTATTCTAAAGGGGAAAAAGATATTTATATATCTGCTAGCCAAATTCGTCGTTTTGAAATTAAACGTGGGGATAAAGTAACTGGGAAAGTTAGAAAACCTAAAGATAACGAAAAATATTATGGCTTATTACAAGTTGACTTTGTCAATGACCATAACGCAGAAGAAGTGAAGAAACGTCCGCATTTCCAAGCTTTGACACCACTTTATCCAGATGAGCGTATTAAATTAGAGACAGAAACACAAAATTATTCAACGCGCATCATGGATTTAGTAACACCGATTGGTTTAGGTCAACGTGGTTTAATAGTGGCGCCACCTAAAGCAGGTAAAACATCGTTATTAAAAGAAATAGCGAATGCAATCAGTACGAACAAACCAGATGCAAAGCTATTTATTTTGTTAGTTGGCGAGCGTCCTGAAGAGGTGACAGATTTAGAACGCTCAGTAGAAGCTGCTGAAGTCGTTCATTCAACGTTTGACGAACCACCAGAACACCATGTTAAAGTAGCTGAATTATTACTTGAACGTGCAAAGCGTTTAGTAGAAATTGGGGAAGATGTCATTATTTTAATGGATTCTATAACGAGATTAGCACGCGCTTATAACTTAGTTATTCCACCAAGTGGTCGTACATTATCAGGTGGTTTAGATCCTGCATCTTTACACAAACCAAAAGCATTCTTCGGTGCAGCGAGAAATATTGAAGCGGGTGGAAGTTTAACAATACTTGCAACTGCATTAGTTGATACGGGTTCACGTATGGACGATATGATTTACGAAGAATTTAAAGGAACAGGTAACATGGAGTTACATTTAGATCGTAAATTGTCTGAACGTCGTATCTTCCCTGCAATTGATATTGGCAGAAGTTCAACGCGTAAAGAAGAATTGTTAATAAGTAAATCTGAATTAGACACATTATGGCAATTAAGAAATCTATTCACTGACTCAACTGACTTTACTGAAAGATTTATTCGCAAACTTAAAAGGTCTAAGAATAATGAAGATTTCTTCAAGCAGCTACAAAAGTCTGCAGAAGAAAGTACTAAAACGGGTCGACCTATAATTTAATAAACATTATATAGGGGCTTGCGTTTTGAATTAATTACCTTTATAATTACACAGTATTGGGTAAAAACTCACAAATAACTCTGTTCCAGATGGTTCAGGGCAAAGGAGCTGAAAATAATGAAACAAGGAATTCATCCTGAGTATCACCAAGTAATCTTTTTAGATACTACTACAAACTTCAAATTCTTAAGCGGTTCTACAAAAACATCTTCAGAAATGATGGAGTGGGAAGATGGAAAAGAATACCCAGTTATTCGTTTAGATATTTCATCTGATTCACATCCATTCTACACTGGACGTCAAAAATTCGCTGCTGCGGATGGACGTGTGGAACGTTTCAACAAAAAGTTTGGTCTTAAATCAAACAACTAATATAGTAATCGTTAAGCTGTCTGCATCCTATAATGGAATTGTAGACAGCTTTTTTATTTATAAGCGTAGTAAGGGTATATACTTACGACTGTGTTCAAAGAAGTGACTCAATACCATGTTGTTAATACATAATGATAAATTTCCCCCTTTATTAAAGTTTGTATTGAGTAGAAACACCGCACGAATAAGAAGCAACAAATTAGAATAGCTGTATATAAATATGCAAGACAAATTTATAAAATAATTGTTCATGTACAATATCGATATAATTATGAAAAAGACATTTATGAATATTTGAAATATGATATAATAAAGCGATTATGTTTTGAAAAAGGTGGAACTCTCAATGTATGAAACTTACCATTCCGGTTGGATAGAATGTATTACAGGTAGTATGTTTAGCGGTAAATCCGAAGAACTAATAAGACGTCTAAGAAGGGGTATATACGCTAAACAAAAAGTCGTTGTATTTAAACCGGCGATTGATGATCGATATCATAAAGAAAAAGTGGTCTCTCATAATGGTAATGCCATTGAAGCGATTAATATTTCTAAAGCAAGTGAAATTATGACGCACAACTTAACTAATGTTGATGTTATAGGAATAGACGAAGTGCAATTTTTTGACGATGAAATTGTAAGTATAGTAGAAAAACTATCAGCAGATGGACACCGTGTTATTGTTGCTGGATTAGATATGGATTTTAGGGGCGAACCGTTCGAACCAATGCCTAAATTGATGGCTGTCAGTGAACAAGTAACGAAACTTCAAGCAGTTTGTGCTGTTTGTGGTTCTTCATCTAGTAGAACGCAACGATTAATAAATGGTAAACCAGCTAAAATCGATGATCCGATTATCTTAGTAGGTGCCAATGAAAGTTATGAGCCACGTTGTCGCGCGCACCATATCGTAGCACCTAGTGATAATAATAAGGAGGAATTATAAGTGTTTGATCAATTAGATATTGTAGAAGAAAGATACGAACAGTTAAATGAACTGTTAAGTGACCCAGATGTTGTAAATGATTCAGATAAATTACGTAAATATTCTAAAGAGCAAGCTGATTTACAAAAAACTGTAGATGTTTATCGTAACTATAAAGCTAAAAAAGAAGAATTAGCTGATATTGAAGAAATGTTAAGTGAGACTGATGATAAAGAAGAAGTAGAAATGTTAAAAGAGGAGAGTAATGGTATTAAAGCTGAACTTCCAAATCTTGAAGAAGAGCTTAAAATATTATTGATTCCTAAAGATCCTAATGATGACAAAGACGTTATTGTAGAAATAAGAGCAGCAGCAGGTGGTGATGAGGCTGCGATTTTTGCTGGTGATTTAATGCGTATGTATTCAAAGTATGCTGAATCACAAGGATTCAAAACTGAAATAGTAGAAGCGTCTGAAAGTGACCATGGTGGTTACAAAGAAATTAGTTTCTCAGTTTCTGGTAATGGCGCGTATAGTAAATTGAAATTTGAAAATGGTGCGCACCGCGTTCAACGTGTGCCTGAAACAGAATCAGGTGGACGTATTCATACTTCAACAGCTACAGTGGCAGTTTTACCAGAAGTTGAAGATGTAGAAATTGAAATTAGAAATGAAGATTTAAAAATCGACACGTATCGTTCAAGTGGTGCAGGTGGTCAGCACGTAAACACAACTGACTCTGCAGTACGTATTACCCATTTACCAACTGGTGTCATTGCAACATCTTCTGAGAAGTCTCAAATTCAAAACCGTGAAAAAGCAATGAAAGTGTTAAAAGCACGTTTATACGATATGAAAGTTCAAGAAGAACAACAAAAGTATGCGTCACAACGTAAATCAGCAGTCGGTACTGGTGATCGTTCAGAACGTATTCGAACTTATAATTATCCACAAAGCCGTGTAACAGACCATCGTATAGGTCTAACGCTTCAAAAATTAGGGCAAATTATGGAAGGCCATTTAGAAGAAATTATAGATGCACTGACTTTATCAGAGCAGACAGATAAATTGAAAGAACTTAATAATGGTGAATTATAAAGAAAAGTTAGATGAAGCAATTCATTTAACACAACAAAAAGGGTTTGAACAAACACGAGCTGAATGGTTAATGTTAGATGTATTTCAATGGACGCGTACGGACTTTGTAGTTCACATGCATGATGATATGCCGAAAGCGATGATTATGAAGTTCGACTTAGCATTACAACGTATGTTATTAGGAGAGCCTATACAGTATATAGTTGGCTTTGCCTCATTTTATGGTAGAACGTTTGATGTAAACTCAAATTGTTTGATACCAAGACCTGAAACTGAAGAAGTAATGTTGCATTTCTTACAACAGTTAGAAGATGATGCAACAATCGTAGATATCGGAACGGGTAGTGGTGTACTTGCAATTACTTTGAAATGTGAAAAGCCGGATTTAAATGTTATTGCTACTGATATTTCACTTGAAGCAATGAATATGGCTCGTAATAATGCTGAGAAGCATCAATTACAAATACAATTTTTAACAGGGGATGCATTAAAGCCCTTAATTAAAGAAGGTATCAAGTTGAACGGCTTGATATCTAATCCACCATATATAGATGAAAAAGATATGGTTACGATGTCTCCAACGGTTACGAGATTCGAACCACATCAGGCATTGTTTGCAGATAACCATGGATATGCTATTTATGAATCAATCATTGGAGATTTACCTCACGTTATGGAAAAAGGCAGCCCAGTTGTTTTTGAAATTGGTTACAATCAAGGTGAGGCACTTAAATCAATAATTTTAAATAAATTTCCTGACAAAAAAATCGACATTATTAAAGATATAAATGGCCACGATCGAATCGTCTCATTTAAATGGTAATTAGAAGTTATGCCTTTGCTATGATTAGTTAAGTGCATAGCTTTTTGCTTTATATTATGATAAATAAGAAAGGCGTGATTAAGTTGGATACTAAAATTTGGGATGTTAGAGAATATAATGAAGATTTACAGCAATATCCTAAAATTAATGAAATAAAAGACATTGTTTTAAACGGTGGTTTAATAGGTTTACCAACTGAAACAGTTTATGGACTTGCAGCAAATGCGACAGATGAAGAAGCTGTAGCTAAAATATATGAAGCTAAAGGCCGTCCATCTGACAATCCGCTTATTGTTCATATACACAGTAAAGTTCAATTAAAAGATTTTACATATACTTTGGATCCACGCGTAGAAAAGTTAATGCAGGCATTCTGGCCGGGCCCTATTTCGTTTATATTGCCGCTAAAGCCAGGCTATCTATGTCGAAAAGTTTCTGGAGGTTTATCATCAGTTGCTGTTAGAATGCCAAGCCATTCTGTAGGTAGACAATTATTACAAATCATAAATGAACCTCTAGCTGCTCCAAGTGCTAATTTAAGTGGTAGACCTTCACCAACAACTTTCAATCATGT
This sequence comes from Staphylococcus sp. FSL W8-0056, assembly GCF_037963075.1. Classification (NCBI taxonomy): domain Bacteria; kingdom Bacillati; phylum Bacillota; class Bacilli; order Caryophanales; family Staphylococcaceae; genus Staphylococcus; species Staphylococcus sp. FSL W8-0056. The sequence continues at coordinate 1,851,739 of NZ_CP150142.1, read as the reverse complement.
ATATCAAGATTTGAATGCCCGTATAGATGGTATTGTTCAAGCTGAACAAAGTGAAGAAGGATTAGAAAGTACGGTTTTAGATTGCACATCTTTTCCTTATAAAATTGCAAGACCTGGTTCTATAACAGCAGCAATGATTACAGAAATACTTCCGAATAGTATCGCCCATGCTGATTATAATGATACTGAACAGCCAATTGCACCAGGTATGAAGTATAAGCATTACTCACCCAATACACCACTTACAATTATTACAGATATTGAGAGCAAAATTGGAAATGACGGTAAAGATTGGTCTTCTATAGCTTTTATTGTGCCGAGTAATAAGGTGGCGTTTATACCAAGTGAAGCGCAATTCATTCAATTATGTCAGGATGACAATGATGTTAAACAAGCAAGTCATAATCTTTATGATGTGTTACATTCACTTGATGAAAATGAAAATATTTCAGCGGCGTATATATACGGCTTTGAGCTGAATGATAATACAGAAGCAATTATGAATCGCATGTTAAAAGCTGCAGGTAATCACATTATTAAAGGATGTGAACTATGAAGATTTTATTCGTTTGTACAGGTAACACATGTCGTAGCCCATTAGCGGAAAGTATTGCAAAAGAGGTTATGCCAAATCATCAATTTGAATCAAGAGGTATATTCGCTGTGAACAATCAAGGTGTTTCGAATTATGTTGAAGACTTAGTTGAAGAACATCATTTAGCTGAAACGACCTTATCGCAACAATTTACTGAAGCAGATTTGAAAGCAGATATTATTTTGACGATGTCGTATTCGCACAAAGAATTAATAGAGGCACACTTTGGTTTGCAAAATCATGTTTTCACATTGCATGAATATGTAAAAGAAGCAGGAGAAGTTATAGATCCATACGGTGGAACAAAAGAAATGTATGTACATACCTATGAAGAACTTGTAAGTTTAATTTTAAAATTAAAAGATATTATTTGCTAGTAGGAATTCTGTATAATTAGTATATGTTAACAGTTAAATAAGTTATAATAGAGGAGTGTAGCACTTTGCTATATTCCTTTTTTATTTTTAGGAAGGGTGGGCTTTTATGAAAGATTTGACAATGTTATTAGACGAATTAAAAGATATGTCCTTTTTTAATAAAGGAGATATATGTTTAATTGGATGTTCAACATCGGAAGTCATTGGCGAAAAAATAGGGACTGTCGGTTCGATGGAAGTTGCAGAAACTATTTTTAATGCATTAGATGTTGTGAGTAAAGAGACAGGCGTTACTTTTGCTTTTCAAGGATGTGAACATATCAACAGAGCGATAACAATAGAAAAATATCAGTATAATCCATTAACAATGGAAGAAGTTTCCGTCGTTCCAGATGTACATGCTGGAGGGAGTTTGGCAACATACGCTTTTCAGCATATGAAGGATCCGATCGTGGTCGAACATATTACTGTTCCTTGTGGAATTGATATTGGTCAAACATTAATAGGCATGCATATTAAACATGTATGTGTACCTGTAAGGACCTCAGTAAAGCAAGTAGGACAGGCAATTGTAACTATTGCCACATCTAGGCCGAAAAAGATTGGTGGCGAACGTGCTAAATACAAATAAGTTTTTTTGAAAGAAGGGGAGATTTTATGTCTTATATCACCAAGCAAGATAAAGTTATCGCAGAAGCAATCGAGAGAGAATTTCAGAGACAAAATAGCAACATAGAGTTAATCGCATCGGAAAATTTTGTATCGGAAGCGGTTATGGAAGCACAAGGTTCAGTGTTGACTAATAAGTATGCTGAAGGCTATCCAGGACGCCGATATTATGGTGGATGTGAGTTTGTAGATGTTACTGAAAGCATCGCAATTGATCGTGCTAAAGCATTGTTTGGAGCTGAACATGTCAATGTTCAACCACATTCAGGTTCACAAGCGAACATGGCTGTTTACTTAGTTGCATTAGAAATGGGCGACACAGTTTTAGGTATGAATTTGAGTCATGGTGGTCACTTGACACATGGAGCGCCTGTTAATTTTAGTGGTAAATTCTACAATTTCGTTGAATATGGAGTAGATAAAGACACAGAACGAATCAATTATGATGAAGTTCGTAAATTAGCGTTAGAGCATAAGCCTAAGCTTATTGTGGCAGGAGCATCAGCATATTCAAGAACAATTGACTTCAAAAAGTTTAAAGAAATCGCAGATGAAGTAAACGCTAAGTTAATGGTAGACATGGCACATATTGCAGGATTAGTAGCGGCAGGTTTACATCCAAATCCAGTAGAATATGCTGATTTTGTAACAACTACAACACACAAAACATTACGCGGACCACGTGGTGGTATGATTTTATGTAAGGAAGAATATAAAAAAGACATAGATAAAACAATTTTCCCTGGTATTCAAGGTGGACCTCTTGAGCATGTTATTGCAGCAAAAGCAGTTGCTTTTGGAGAAGCGTTAGAAAATAATTTCAAAACGTATCAACAACAAGTGGTTAAAAACGCAAAAGTTCTTGCAGAAGCATTAATTAATGAAGGATTTAGAATTGTTTCTGGCGGTACAGATAATCACTTAGTAGCTGTTGATGTAAAAGGGTCTATAGGACTTACTGGTAAAGAAGCTGAAGAGACTTTAGATTCAGTTGGTATCACATGTAACAAAAATACCATTCCGTTCGATCAAGAAAAACCTTTTGTAACGAGTGGTATACGTTTAGGTACACCTGCTGCAACAACGCGTGGATTTGATGAAAAAGCTTTTGAGGAAGTTGCAAAAATCATCAGTTTAGCATTGAAAAATAGTAAAGATGAAGAAAAATTACAACAAGCTAAAGAACGCGTTGCGAAATTAACAGCTGAATATCCTCTATATCAATAAACATACACAAAGATAGGAGTAATTTTTATGAGTAAAGTACACGTTTTCGATCATCCATTAATTCAACACAAACTAAGCTATATTAGAGATGTAAATACAGGTACTAAAGAATTTAGAGAACTTGTAGACGAAGTTGGTATGTTGATGGCATATGAAGTAACTAGAGACTTAGAGCTTCAGGATGTTGATATTGAAACGCCTGTAACTAAAATGACGGCTAAACGATTAGCTGGTAAAAAATTAGCTATCGTTCCAATTTTAAGAGCTGGTTTAGGTATGACTGATGGTATTTTAAGTTTAGTACCTGCAGCCAGAGTTGGACATATCGGTTTATATCGAGATCCCGAAACATTAAAGGCTGTAGAGTATTTTGCTAAGTTACCTCAAGATATTACTGAAAGACAAATCATTGTTGTTGATCCTATGTTAGCAACAGGCGCATCAGCAATTGAAGCTATTACTTCATTGAAGAAACGTGGCGCTAAAAATATTCGCTTCATGTGTTTAATTGCAGCACCAGAAGGCGTAGAAAAGATGCATGAAGCACATCCGGATGTAGATATTTATATTGCTGCACTTGATGAAAAGCTAAATGATAAAGCATATATCACACCAGGGTTAGGCGACGCTGGAGATAGATTGTTTGGTACTAAATAGAAGAATCGGAGATAAGTAGTTTGATGAAAAAGATTATGACCATATTTGGAACAAGACCCGAAGCCATAAAGATGGCTCCTTTAGTTAAAGCTTTGGAACAAGAAAAAATGCTCGAGCCAATTGTTGTTGTTACAGCACAGCATAGAGAAATGCTTGATTCAGTATTAAGTACCTTTGAAATCAAACCAAAATACGATTTGAATATTATGAAATCAGGACAGACACTTTCTGAGATAACTTCTAAATCAATCACTCAATTAGAACAAGTGATTCAATTAGAAAAACCAGACATGGTACTTGTACATGGTGATACGATGACGACATTTGCAGGTGGTTTAGCGGCATTTTATAACCAAGTGCCGATTGGACACGTTGAAGCAGGGCTTAGAAGTTATGATAAATATTCACCTTTTCCAGAAGAGGTGAATAGACAATTAGTTGGTGTATTAGCTGACTTACATTTTGCACCTACTAAAAATGCTGCATCGCATTTGTTAAGTGAAGGGAAATATTCAGAAAGTGTTGTTGTCACTGGTAATACTGCGATTGATGCTATGAAATATACAGTTGATGACAATTATAAATCTAACATCATGGATAAATACCATGACAAAAAATTCATTCTTATGACAGCACACCGACGAGAAAATATCGGGAAACCCATGGAAAATATATTTAAAGCGGTTAGACGCTTAATAGATGAGTATACTGATTTAGCACTGGTATATCCAATGCATAAAAACCCGAAAGTTCGAGAGGTGGCTCAAAAGATTTTAGGTAGTCATGACAGAATTGAATTGATTGAACCTTTGGACGTAGTAGATTTCCATAATTTTGCTAAAAAATCTTATTTTATTTTGACAGATTCAGGTGGAATTCAGGAAGAAGCGCCATCATTTAATAAGCCAGTTTTAGTTTTGCGAAGCGTTACAGAACGTCCTGAAGGTGTTGAAGCTGGCACATTAAAAGTCATTGGAACAAATAAGCAAAATGTGTATCAAGCTGCAAAAGAATTAATCGATGATGAGAGATTATATCATCAAATGTCTGAAGCATCTAATCCTTACGGTGATGGATTTGCTTCAGAAAGAATAGTTAATCATATTAAGTATTATTTGAATTTAATCACTGAAAAACCAAGCGATTTCTGAGGAAAATAGACTTTTTGTCTAATTGTGTCTAAATTGTGTCTAACTATGCTTATTTTTTTACAACAATTTGAATAGAATTGACACCACAAATCGCCTATATTATCATTTAGTTTGTATGAGTGGAACGGTTTTCATGATTGATATCAGTCACACGGAGGCATATAAAATGAGTCGTTTCTACAACATTTTTAAACAGTTCATTCAATATTATTTTTATCTAATAATAATATTGGGAGGATTATACCTTTATACACACCATGCATTTATCTTAGGATTAATCATTGGTGTTACTGGTTCTGCAATCAACACATGTATTTTTGAATGCTATTTAGCTAAAGCTAAAAGACCAGACACTATGCATATTTCAACTGGAAATATGTGGCGATACTTAGTTGCAATTATTGCCTGTATGATTTGGTACCTTAATAAAGCGCATGTAAGTATCATCGGTATAATTATTGGTTTAATGATTTCATATGTTGTAGTTATCATACGTCCTTTACTAAAGGTGAGCAAATAAATTAAGAAAGAGGTGAGATTATGGATCACAAATCCCCGCTCGTGAGTTGGAATTTATTCGGTTTTGATATCGTTTTCAATTTATCAAGTATATTGATGATACTTGTTACGGCGTTTCTTGTTTTTCTACTTGCTATCATTTGTACGCGTAATTTGAAAAAAAGACCAACTGGCAAACAAAATTTCGTTGAATGGATTTTTGATTTCGTGAGGGGAATCATTGAAGGTAACATGGCTTGGAAAAAAGGTGGTCAATTCCACTTCTTAGCAGTAACGCTGATTCTGTACATTTTTATAGCTAATATGTTAGGTCTTCCGTTTTCTATAGTAACGAAAGATCACACATTGTGGTGGAAATCACCGACAGCTGATGCAACAGTGACTTTAACGTTGTCTACAACGATAATACTGTTAACTCACTTTTATGGAATTAAAATGCGTGGTACGAAACAATATCTTAAAGGTTATGTACAGCCGTTTTGGCCATTGGCAATTATTAATGTTTTTGAAGAGTTCACTTCAACATTAACGCTTGGTCTGCGTTTGTACGGTAACATATTTGCAGGTGAGATACTATTAACATTACTTGCTGGCTTATTCTTTAACGAACCAGCATGGGGTTGGATTATTAGTATCCCAGGATTAATTGTTTGGCAAGCATTTTCAATATTTGTAGGAACAATCCAAGCATATATCTTTATTATGCTTTCGATGGTTTATATGTCACATAAAGTGGCAGATGAACACTAAAAATTTCAATAATTATATACAATCACAGGAGGAAATTAAATTATGAATTTAATCGCAGCAGCAATCGCAATTGGTTTATCAGCATTAGGAGCAGGTATCGGTAACGGTTTAATCGTTTCAAGAACAGTTGAAGGTGTAGCACGTCAACCAGAAGCACGTGGTCAATTAATGGGTATCATGTTCATTGGTGTAGGTTTAGTTGAGGCATTACCTATCATCGGTGTAGTAATTGCATTCATGACATTTGCTGGATAATTAACAGATAAAAGAGGTCGGGACAAAGCGCATAGGACATAATTCATGATGCATATATAGTAATATCTTTGAACTTTATTAAATAGTTGAGATATGAATGCACCATGCCTATCGCATAAATTCAGTAGGTCCTAACCTCGTCGTTTTTTTCTATATAACACTAGCGATTATTTTAATGAAAGGAGTGTCATGAACCCGTGACTGAAACAGCTAACTTATTCGTTCTTGGTGCAGCTGGAGGCGTTGAGTGGGGTACTGTGATTGTACAGGTCCTAACTTTCATCGTGTTACTTGCGTTACTTAAAAAGTTCGCATGGGGTCCATTGAAAGATGTAATGGATAAACGTGAAAGAGATATTAACAGAGATATCGATGACGCAGAACAAGCTAAGTTAAATGCACAGAAACTTGAAGAAGAAAATAAACAAAAACTTAAAGAAACACAAGAAGAAGTTCAAAAGATTTTAGAAGATGCTAAGGTTCAAGCACGTCAACAGCAAGAACAAATTATTCATGAAGCAAACGTACGTGCAAACGGTATGATTGAAACAGCACAAAGTGAAATCAATAGCCAAAAAGAACGTGCCATTGCAGATATTAATAATCAAGTATCTGAACTATCAGTGTTAATTGCTTCTAAAGTTCTTAGAAAAGAAATTTCTGAACAAGACCAAAAAGCATTGGTTGACAAGTATCTAAAAGAGGCAGGCGATAAATAATGGTAAAAGTAGCTAACAAGTATGCTAAAGCATTATTTGACGTGTCATTAGATACAAATAATTTAGAGACTATTAATGAAGAATTAACAGTTATAAATGAAGCAGTAAAAGATAAAATTGAGCAATTGAAAATGGTTGACAGTAATCCAACTCAAACAGCAGAACAACGTCGTGAGTTGATTAATGGTGTATTTACTGACATTAATCCATACATTAAAAATATGATGTACGTGTTAGCAGATAATAGACATATCTCATTAATAGCTGACGTATTCAAGGCGTTCCAAAGCTTATATAACGGACACTACAATCAAGATTTTGCAACAATTGAGTCAACATATGAATTGAGTCAAGAAGAGTTAGATAAGATTGTCAAACTAGTAACTCAACAAACGAAGTTATCTAAAGTTATTGTAGATACAAAAATTAATCCAGATTTAATTGGTGGATTTAGAGTTAAAGTCGGCACAACTGTATTAGATGGTAGTGTTAGAAATGATCTTGTCCAATTACAAAGAAAATTTAGAAGAGTTAATTAATTATAAAGAGGAGTGACATAGATGGCCATAAAAGCTGAAGAAATCAGTGCATTACTTCGCTCACAAATTGAAAATTATGAGTCAGAAATGTCCGTAACTGATGTAGGTACTGTATTACAAATTGGTGATGGTATTGCATTAATTCACGGATTAAATGACGTTATGGCTGGTGAGCTAGTAGAATTCCATAACGGCGTACTTGGTTTAGCCCAAAACCTTGAAGAGTCAAACGTGGGTGTGGTTATTTTAGGACCATATACAGGTATTACTGAAGGTGACGAAGTTAAACGTACTGGTCGTATCATGGAAGTACCAGTAGGTGAAGAACTAATCGGAAGAGTTGTTAATCCATTAGGACAACCTATTGATGGACAAGGACCGATTAACACAACTAAAACACGTCCAGTAGAGAAAAAAGCTACTGGTGTAATGGATCGTAAATCAGTAGATGAGCCATTACAAACAGGTATCAAAGCAATTGATGCTTTAGTACCAATTGGTAGAGGTCAACGTGAGTTAATCATTGGTGACCGTCAAACAGGTAAAACAACAATTGCAATTGACACAATTTTGAACCAAAAAGATCAAGGTACGATTTGTATCTATGTTGCTATTGGTCAAAAAGATTCAACAGTAAGAGCAAATGTTGAAAAGTTAAGACAAGCAGGCGCTTTAGACTACACTATTGTTGTAGCAGCATCAGCTTCTGAACCTTCTCCATTATTATATATTGCACCATATTCAGGTGTAACAATGGGTGAAGAATTCATGTTTAACGGTAAACATGTTTTAATCGTTTATGATGATTTAACTAAACAAGCAGCAGCTTATCGTGAGTTATCATTATTATTACGTAGACCTCCAGGTCGTGAAGCATACCCAGGTGACGTATTCTACTTACATAGTAGATTATTAGAAAGAGCAGCAAAATTAAACGATGACTTAGGTGGCGGTTCAATTACTGCATTACCAATTATCGAAACACAAGCTGGTGATATTTCAGCTTATGTACCAACAAACGTTATTTCAATTACAGATGGACAAATCTTCTTACAATCTGATTTATTCTTCTCAGGTGTAAGACCAGCGATTAATGCCGGACAATCTGTATCTCGTGTTGGTGGATCTGCACAAATTAAAGCAATGAAGAAAGTTGCTGGTACGTTACGTCTTGACTTAGCGTCATACAGAGAACTTGAATCATTTGCACAATTCGGTTCAGACCTTGATGAATTTACTGCAAGTAAATTAGAACGTGGTAAACGTACCGTTGAAGTCTTAAAACAAGATCAAAACAAACCATTACCAGTCGAACACCAAGTGTTGATTATTTATGCATTAACAAAAGGATATTTAGATGATATTCCAGTTGTAGATATCACACGTTTTGAAGACGAGTTAAACCACTGGGCAGAATCAAATGCTACTGAACTGTTAAATGAAATCAGAGAAACTGGTGGCTTACCAGATGCTGAGAAGTTTGACACAGCAATTAACGAATTCAAAAAAAGCTTTAGCAAATCTGAATAATAAACAAGTTTAGTATAAGGTGGTGAGATAGTGGCTTCTCTTAAAGAAATAGATACTCGAATAAAATCAACCAAAAAAATGAAGCAGATTACGAAAGCGATGAACATGGTATCAAGTTCAAAACTTCGTAGAGCTGAAAAAAATACAAAACAATTCACACCATATATGGATAAAATGCAAGATGCAATTACTGCAGTTGCAGGGGCAAGTAGCAATACAAACCATCCAATGCTAAGACCTCGTAAAATTACTAGAAGTGGATATTTAGTTATCACGAGTGATAAAGGTTTAGCAGGTGCATATAGTGCAAACGTGCTTAAAAAATTGATTACTGATATTGAAGCGAAACATCAAGATAGTAGCGAATACAGTATTGTAGTTTTAGGGCAACAAGGTGTTGATTTCCTAAAAAATAGAGGTTATGACATTGAGTATTCTCAAGTAGACGTACCTGATCAACCTTCTTTCAAATCTGTTCAAGCACTAGCTAACCATGCTATAGACTTATACAGTGAAGAAGAAATTGATGAATTAAATATATACTATAGTCATTATGTCAGCGTTCTTGAAAACAAGCCTACATCTAGACAAGTATTACCATTATCTCAAGAGGATTCTAGTAAGGGGCATGGTCATTTGTCTTCTTATGAATTTGAGCCAGATAAAGAATCTATCTTAAGTGTAATCTTGCCTCAATATGTTGAGAGTTTGATTTACGGAACAATATTAGACGCAAAAGCAAGTGAGCATGCAACACGTATGACTGCGATGAAAAATGCCACTGATAATGCAACTGAACTTATTGATGACTTATCATTAGAATATAACAGAGCGAGACAAGCAGAAATTACGCAACAAATTACTGAAATTGTTGGTGGTTCCGCAGCGCTTGAATAATATTTAAAGGAGGAAAATAGCATGGGAATTGGCCGTGTAACTCAAGTTATGGGTCCTGTAATTGATGTTCGATTTGAACATAACGAAGTTCCTAAAATTAATAACGCCTTGGTTATTGATGTGCCTAAAGAAGAAGGTACAATACAACTAACATTAGAAGTTGCGCTGCAATTAGGTGACGACGTTGTTCGTACAATTGCGATGGATTCAACTGATGGTGTCCAAAGAGGCATGGATGTAAAAGATACAGGCAAAGAAATTAGTGTACCTGTTGGTGACGAAACATTAGGTCGTGTATTTAATGTACTAGGTGAAACAATTGACCTTAAAGAAGAAATTAGTGATTCTGTTCGCCGCGATCCTATCCATCGTCAAGCACCAGCATTCGATGAACTTTCAACAGAAGTTCAAATTTTAGAAACAGGTATTAAAGTAGTAGATTTACTAGCACCTTATATTAAAGGTGGTAAAATCGGATTGTTCGGTGGTGCCGGTGTAGGTAAAACAGTATTAATCCAAGAATTAATTAACAACATCGCTCAAGAGCACGGTGGTATTTCTGTATTCGCCGGTGTAGGTGAACGTACTCGTGAAGGTAACGATTTATACTTCGAAATGAGTGACAGTGGTGTAATTAAGAAAACAGCCATGGTATTCGGGCAAATGAATGAGCCACCTGGTGCACGTATGCGTGTTGCATTATCTGGTTTAACAATGGCTGAATATTTCCGTGACGAACAAGGTCAAGACGTATTATTATTCATCGATAACATTTTCAGATTTACACAAGCTGGTTCTGAGGTATCTGCATTATTAGGTCGTATGCCTTCTGCAGTAGGTTACCAACCAACACTTGCTACTGAAATGGGACAATTACAAGAACGTATTACGTCTACAACAAAAGGATCAGTTACTTCTATTCAAGCGGTATTCGTACCTGCCGATGACTATACTGACCCAGCGCCTGCGACAGCGTTTGCCCATTTAGATGCAACTACTAACTTAGAACGTAAATTAACTGAAATGGGTATTTATCCAGCCGTGGATCCATTAGCGTCTACATCAAGAGCATTGGAACCATCAATTGTAGGTCAAGAACATTATGAAGTAGCTCGTGATGTACAATCAACACTTCAAAAATACCGTGAATTGCAAGATATCATTGCTATCTTAGGTATGGACGAATTATCTGATGAAGATAAACAAACAGTTGAACGCGCACGTAGAATTCAATTCTTCTTATCTCAAAACTTCCACGTAGCGGAACAATTTACTGGTCAAAAAGGTTCTTATGTACCTGTTAAGACAACAGTTGCAAACTTTAAAGATATCTTAGATGGTAAATATGACCATATTCCAGAAGATGCATTCCGTTTAGTTGGTAGCATGGATGATGTTATTGCAAAAGCTAAAGATATGGGTGTTGAAGTATAACAATTAGGAGGAATGGATAATGAATACATTAAACCTAGATATTGTCACTCCTAATGGTTCTGTTTACAATCGTGATAATGTTGAACTCGTTGTTATGCAAACAACAGCTGGTGAGATAGGTGTCATGAGTGGACATATTCCAACTGTAGCTGCTTTAAAAACAGGCTTTGTAAAAGTGAAATTTCACGATGGAACTGAATATATTGCTGTAAGCGATGGCTTTGTTGAAGTTAGAAAAGATAAAGTTTCAATCATTGTTCAGACTGCAGAAACTGCAAGAGAAATTGATGTTGAAAGAGCTAAATTAGCCAAAGCAAGAGCAGAGTCTCACTTGGAAAATGATGACGACAATACTGATATTCATAGAGCCGAAAGAGCTTTAGAGAGAGCAAATAACCGTTTGCGTGTGGCTGAATTAAAATAGTAAATAAAGGGTCGAAGATGTGATTTCATATCTTCGACCCTTTTTTGAATTATATTGATTTAAAGATACAAAACATGAGAGGGGGGAAGGAATTGATAAAGAACCATTAAAGATTTATGATGTAGTGGTTCTTTATCATTAAACACAGCTAATGTGTATTTAAAAATAGGAATACATGAGTAAAACTCATGTATAAGAAATACTAATTTTTAAAGAAAAAGTATTTCTTTATGTTGGGGCCCCGTCAACTACTGCCAAATACAACACTATAGAGTCTAGACATTGATTTATGTCCGACTCCCAAGAATAGTTTTACTTTTTTACAATCACTAATAGATTGCTAAAATCAAAATTTCCTTCACCACTATCTACAGTCGACATTTCATTTTTTGAAATTATCTACATTTTTTCATACCAAGATATTTTATAGTTATGATATTTATGTAAAAAGAATTATATAGTAAGTTAGCTTAAACTTTACTAAAAACGGGTATTAAACTTTGTATCATTATTTAAATTTTTCATGTACAATGTAATACAGTAATCTTATGAGGTGATAAAATGGATTATATCGGACAATATGCAGTTATCCATTTAGTGTTACATGTTGTATGTATTTGTATTGCCTATTGGGCTTTACAATCAATTAGATTAGATCAATTTTTTAAAAAAGGATACGCCACTCAATTACAAGTGTGTATGATATTTGTTGCTATTTTATTAGGCACTGCAGTAAGCAATTTTATTGTAGATTTGTTACAATACTCGACGCAGGTAAAATATTTAATAAAATAAGTCTAACTCTATGATTTGTAATCAAAACTAGATATAATTAAATAATGACTTAAAATAATTTTAAAATAGGGAAATGTAAAGTAATAGGAGTTCTAAGTGGAGGATTTACGATGGATAAAATAGTAATCAAAGGTGGAAATAAATTAACGGGTGAAGTTAAAGTAGAAGGTGCTAAAAATGCAGTATTACCAATATTGACAGCATCTTTATTAGCTTCTGATAAACCGAGTAAATTAGTTAATGTTCCAGCTTTAAGTGATGTAGAAACAATAAATAATGTATTAACAACTTTAAATGCTGACGTTACATACAAAAAGGACGAAAATGCTGTTGTCGTTGATGCAACAAAGACTCTAAATGAAGAGGCACCATATGAATATGTTAGTAAAATGCGTGCAAGTATTTTAGTTATGGGACCTCTTTTAGCAAGACTAGGACATGCTATTGTTGCATTGCCTGGTGGTTGTGCAATTGGAAGTAGACCGATTGAGCAACACATTAAAGGTTTTGAAGCTTTAGGCGCAGAAATTCATCTTGAAAATGGTAATATTTATGCTAATGCTAAAGATGGATTAAAAGGTACATCAATTCATTTAGATTTTCCAAGTGTAGGAGCAACACAAAATATTATTATGGCAGCATCATTAGCTAAGGGTAAGACTTTAATTGAAAATGCAGCTAAAGAACCTGAAATTGTCGATTTAGCAAACTACATTAATGAAATGGGTGGTAGAATTACTGGTGCTGGTACAGACACAATTACAATCAATGGTGTAGAATCATTACATGGTGTAGAACATGCTATCATTCCAGATAGAATTGAAGCAGGCACATTACTAATCGCTGGTGCTATAACGCGTGGTGATATTTTTGTACGTGGTGCAATCAAAGAACATATGGCGAGTTTAGTCTATAAACTAGAAGAAATGGGCGTTGAATTGGACTATCAAGAAGATGGTATTCGTGTACGTGCTGAAGGGGAATTACAACCTGTAGACATCAAAACACTACCACATCCTGGATTCCCGACTGATATGCAATCACAAATGATGGCATTGTTATTAACGGTAAATGGTCATAAAGTCGTAACCGAAACTGTTTTTGAAAACCGTTTTATGCATGTTGCAGAGTTCAAACGTATGAATGCTAATATCAATGTAGAAGGTCGTAGTGCTAAACTTGAAGGTAAAAGTCAATTGCAAGGTGCACAAGTTAAAGCGACTGATTTAAGAGCAGCAGCAGCCTTAATTTTAGCTGGATTAGTTGCTGATGGTAAAACAAGCGTTACTGAATTAACGCACCTAGATAGAGGCTATGTTGACTTACACGGTAAATTGAAGCAATTAGGTGCAGACATTGAACGTATTAACGATTAATTCAGTAAATTAATATAATGGAGGATTTCAACCATGGAAACAATTTTTGATTATAACCAAATTAAACAAATTATACCTCACAGACAGCCATTTTTATTAATTGATAAAGTAGTTGAATATGAAGAAGGTCAACGTTGTGTGGCTATTAAACAAGTATCAGGAAACGAACCATTCTTTCAAGGGCATTTTCCTGAGTATGCGGTAATGCCAGGCGTATTAATTACTGAAGCGTTAGCTCAAACAGGTGCGGTAGCTATTTTAAATAGTGAAGAAAATAAAGGTAAAATCGCTTTATTTGCTGGTATTGATAAATGTCGTTTTAAACGTCAAGTAGTACCTGGTGATACTTTAACGTTGGAAGTAGAAATCACTAAAATTAAAGGACCAATCGGTAAAGGTAATGCTAAAGCTACTGTCGATGGTCAACTTGCTTGTAGTTGTGAACTTACATTTGCAATTCAAGATGTAAAATAAAACAAAAAAAACATTCAAAGATTTAATGTGTTGGCATAATCTTTGAATGTTTTTTATTTTACTCTTCTAATTTTTCATCCTTTAACTTTGGTTTAGACTGCATCATTCGATTAAATGATTTTTTTAATTCTTCACCAGATAATCCATCATCAATAAGTTGTTCTAATAAACTTTCAGCATACTGTTGACGTAAAGTGTAAATATGACATTCAAATACGATAGACATTGTTGTTTTAAAATTTTTAATACTTTTCACAGTAGATTCAAATAAAGCTGGATCATTGGCTGGACGCGTGATGACGACACGAATATCCAATAACTGTTCATTGTCTTGATATTCCTTAAATGTTTCATAATGCTCATTAGAAATGACAATTTCAAGCAACCAACCCGTGCCACTTTCCTCTTTATTAATTATTACGCCATCTTCTAATTCATATTCTATAATTCTGCCGTGTTCATTCACAATTTGAAACCTTACTGCTTTAAAAGTTTTCATATTCCCACATCCCATTAGTTTAATATTTATGATTTTTGAATTATTTAGAAGATTTAAGGTCATTTCATGACTAATTTCTTTAAATATAACAAATAACGAGATGCTATAGCTATTAATTATATAAAATTTGCCATTTTGACCATTTTTAAGCTAGTAATTAAGATATAGGCATAGGAGGTGAATCACACACTACATGCTAAATAAAATCGTAATTGTCGGGAGACTGACGAAAGACGCACAAATATTTGAAAAGGAGGATAGAAAAATTGCAACGTTTTGTGTTGCAACGCACCGAAATTATAAAGATGAAAATGGAGAAATCGTCTGTGATTACTTATTCTGTAAAGCATTTGGCAAGTTAGCTTCTAATATAGAAAAATATACTAATCAAGGTACATTGGTTGGTATAACTGGTCAAATGAGATCAAGAAAGTATGATAAAGACGGACAAACACACTTTGTCACTGAATTATATGTTGAAACAATAAAATTTATGTCCCCTAAATCCCAAAATAATGAAATTCTCTCAGATAGTATTTTAGATATTGACTCTCAAAATATAGATAATCATGACTTATTAGAAATTTAAATCCAATTATCCTAAACATCCTTAATATACATTTAATCCATCCTAAATTTTTTATAGATCTAATTAACTTGAAATATACTCAATTAAAAACGACTTACATGACTAGTACTGTTGTGTAGGTCGTCTTTTTGTGTAGTTTTTCTAATAGAAAATAGACATAGATTGCAAAACGATTACATAAAAAATTGCAAATAAAAAACATTTTTACTGTCATGACAATTCTCGATAGAATCATATCTGAAATTAGGGGGGATTTCGTTGTAATCACTGTGTAAAAAACAAGGCTATTTTTTTATTTTGTTGTAACCTGCACGGATTTTATAGATGTTACAGTAGTCTCTGTAAAACTTTTAGAGAAACAAATTACTTGTAGGAGGATTTTAAGATTATGAAGAAAACATTACTCGCATCATCATTAGCAGTAGGTTTAGGAATCGTAGCAGGAAATGCAGGTCACGAAGCCCATGCAAGTGAAGCGGACTTAAATAAAGCATCTTTAGCGCAAATGGCGCAATCAAATGATCAAACATTAAATCAAAAACCAATTGAAGCTGGGGCTTATAATTATACATTTGACTATGAAGGGTTTACTTATCACTTTGAATCAGATGGTACACACTTTGCTTGGAATTACCATGCAACAGGTGCTAATGGAGCAAACATGAGTGCACAAGCACCTGCAACTAATAATGTTGAACCATCAGCTGTTCAAGCTAATCAAGTACAATCACAAGAAGTTGAAGCACCACAAAATGCTCAAACTCAACAACCACAAGCATCAACATCAAACAATTCACAAGTTACTGCAACACCAACTGAATCAAAAGCATCAGAAGGTTCATCAGTAAATGTGAATGCTCATCTAAAACAAATTGCTCAACGTGAATCAGGTGGCAATATTCATGCTGTAAATCCAACATCAGGTGCAGCTGGTAAGTATCAATTCTTACAATCAACTTGGGATTCAGTAGCACCTGCTAAATATAAAGGTGTATCACCAGCAAATGCTCCTGAAAGTGTTCAAGATGCCGCAGCAGTAAAATTATATAACACTGGTGGCGCTGGACATTGGGTTACTGCATAAGCCATTTATGCATAGCTAATCAATAGTTATATAAGTAACTTTTAGATCGGAATATATCGGGGAATTCTCGATATGTTCCGGTCTTTTTTATTTCGCAAATATACGTCATTATAGAATTATTATTTAAAGATAATAATACAACTGAGCAACAATAATTGAAAATGTTGAAACCGTTTGCTAAGATTAATTTGCAATTGAATACTAAGGAACTACTAGGGGAGCCTAATGATATGGCTGAGATGAATTGTTCAGACCCTTATGACCTGATTTGGTTAGTACCAACGTAGGAAAGTAGTTATTGAAGTGATGGGGCTAGTATAGCAACATTGCCATCAAACTACTTTCATGTTGGAAGTAGTTTTTTTATTTAGGGAGGATTTTTTACAATGGAATTTTCACAAAAATTGTACCAAGCTGCAAAGCCAATCATTAATGATATTTATGAGGATGACTTTATTCAGAAGATGTTATCCGGAGATATAGGAGCTGACGCATTACGCCATTACTTAAAAGCTGATGCTGCGTATTTAAAAGAATTTACAAACTTATATGCTTTGTTAATTCCAAAAATGAATAGCATGAATGACGTAAAATTTTTAGTAGAGCAAATAGAATTTATGGTTGAAGGTGAAGTACTTGCGCATGATATTTTAGCGCAAATTGTTGGTGAATCATACGAAGAAATCATTAAAACAAAAGTTTGGCCTCCAAGTGGCGACCATTACATAAAACATATGTATTTCCAAGCGCATAGTCGTGAAAATGCTATTTATACAATTGCTGCAATGGCACCTTGTCCATATATTTATGCAGAATTAGCTAAGCGCTCTCAAAGTGATCATAAGCTTAATAGAGAAAAAGATACGGCAAAATGGTTTGATTTTTATAGTACTGAAATGGATGACATAATTAACGTATTTGAGGCATTAATGAATAAATTAGCCGAATCAATGTCTGACAAGGAATTGGAACAAGTAAAGCAAGTATTTTTAGAAAGTTGCATACATGAGCGTCGATTTTTCAATATGGCTATGACACTAGAACAATGGGAATTTGGAGGAAAAGTAAATGATTAAACCTAAAATAGCATTAACCATTGCAGGTACTGATCCAACAGGTGGTGCCGGCGTAATGGCTGATTTAAAATCATTTCATTCATGTGGTGTATATGGTATGGGCGTCGTTACAAGTATTGTTGCTCAAAATACATTGGGCGTACAACATATTCATAATTTAAATCATCAATGGGTAGATGAACAACTTGATAGTGTCTTCAATGATACCTTACCTCATGCTATTAAAACGGGGATGATTGCTACAGCAGATACTATGGAAACGATTCGTCATTATTTAATGCAACATGAATCTATTCCATATGTAATTGATCCTGTTATGTTGGCGAAAAGCGGTGATTCATTAATGGATAATGACACAAAGCAAAACTTGCAGCATACGTTATTGCCATTAGCTGACGTAGTAACACCGAATTTACCAGAAGCTGAAGAAATAACGGGACTAACCATTGATAGTGAAGAAAAAATTATGCAGGCTGGCCGCATCTTTATTAATGAGATTGGTAGTAAAGGTATCATCATTAAAGGCGGTCATTCAAATGATACTGATATAGCAAAAGATTATTTATTTACTAACGAAGGTGTTCAAACATTTGAAAATGAACGATTTAAAACAAAACATACGCATGGAACAGGGTGTACATTTTCAGCAGTTATAACGGCAGAACTTGCAAAAGGTAGACCATTATTTGAGGCTGTACACAAGGCTAAAAAGTTTATTTCAATGAGTATACAATATACACCTGAAATCGGCCGTGGTAGAGGACCAGTGAATCATTTTGCATATTTAAAGAAAGAGGGATTAGACGATGAATTATCTAAATAAAATACGTATTGAAAACCCATTAACAATTTGTTATACAAACGATGTAGTTAAAAATTTTACAGCGAATGGTTTATTAAGTATTGGTGCGAGCCCTGCCATGAGTGAAGCTCCCGAAGAAGCTGAAGAATTTTACAAAGTTGCACAAGCGCTATTAATCAATATCGGTACTTTAACAGCACAAAATGAACAAGATATTATTGCGATTGCTCAAACGGCAAATGAGGCAGGCTTACCTATTGTATTTGACCCTGTAGCTGTTGGTGCTTCTACATATCGAAAGCAATTTTGTAAATTATTATTGAAATCAGCGAAAGTATCAGTAATTAAAGGCAATGCATCTGAAATATTAGCGTTGATTGATGATACAGCAACTATGAAAGGTACAGATAGTGATGCTAATCTTGATGCGGTTGCAATAGCGAAAAAGGCTTACGCAATATATAAAACTGCAATAGTAATCACAGGTAAAGAGGACGTTATTGTTCAAGATAATAAAGCCATCGTATTAGCTAATGGATCTCCATTATTAGCACGAGTAACTGGAGCTGGTTGTTTATTAGGAGGCGTTATTGCTGGATTTTTATTTAGAGAAACAGAACCAGACATAGAAGCGTTAATTGAAGCGGTAAGCGTATTTAATATTGCTGCTGAGGTAGCTGCTGAAAATGAAAATTGTGGTGGTCCTGGTACGTTTTCACCATTGTTGCTTGATACGTTATATCATTTAAATGAAACAACCTATCAACAACGGATTCGTATTCAAGAGGTGGAATAATATGTTTAACCAATCGTATCTAAATGTGTATTTTATTTGTGGGACCTCCGATGTTCCGAGTCATCGAACTATTCATGAAGTATTAGAAGCAGCATTAAAGGCAGGGATTACACTTTTCCAATTTCGAGAAAAGGGTGAATCAGCTTTAAAAGGAAACGATAAACTTGTATTAGCTAAAGAATTACAGCATCTCTGTCATCAATATGATGTGCCTTTTATCGTTAATGATGATGTATCCTTGGCAAAAGAAATTAACGCGGATGGTATACATGTCGGTCAAGATGATGCGAAAGTCAAAGAGATAGCACAATATTTCACTGATAAAATTATTGGACTTAGTATTAGTGATTTAGATGAGTATGCAAAATCTGATTTAACTCATGTTGATTATATAGGTGTTGGACCAATCTATCCTACGCCGTCGAAGCATGACGCGCATATACCAGTAGGTCCAGAAATGATTGCAACGTTTAAAGAAATGAATCCGCAACTACCGATTGTAGCTATTGGCGGTATCAATACTAATAATGTGGCGCCGATTGTAGAAGCAGGTGCCAATGGAATTTCAGTCATTTCAGCCATTTCTAAAAGTGAAAATATTGAAAAGACTGTTAATCGATTCAAAGATTTTTTTAATAATTAGTTAAATTTTTCCACTTATTGTTTCATACGTACTCATTAATGTGATAGAATAAATCCTATGTGAATATAATGATAGAGGTGGAAAAATGAAGAAAAAAGCGTTACTACCATTATTTTTAGGTATTATGGTCTTTTTGGCTGGTTGTGACTATTCTAAACCTGAAAAACGTAGTGGGTTTTTCTACAATACATTCGTAGATCCAATGAAAAATGTATTGGATTGGTTGGGAAATAACTTATTAAACGACAATTATGGTTTAGCTATTATTATCCTTGTATTGGTAATTCGTATTATTTTATTACCATTCATGTTGTCAAACTATAAAAATAGTCATATGATGCGTCAAAAAATGAAAGTTGCAAAGCCAGAAGTTGAAAAAATTCAAGAAAAAGTGAAACGTGCGCGTACACAAGAAGAAAAAATGGCTGCAAACCAAGAATTAATGCAAGTATATAAAAAGTATGACATGAACCCGATTAAGAGTATGTTGGGTTGTTTACCAATGCTAATCCAATTGCCAATCATCATGGGATTATACTTTGTACTTAAAGACCAACTTGTAGATGGTTTGTTTAAATATCCACACTTCTTATGGTTCGATTTAGGACGTCCTGATATTTGGATTACAATTATTGCCGGTGTTTTATACTTTATCCAAGCATATGTATCAAGTAAAACGATGCCAGACGAACAACGGCAAATGGGTTACATGATGATGGTCATTTCACCAATTATGATTATCTGGATTTCATTAAGCTCAGCATCAGCACTTGGTTTGTACTGGTCTGTCAGTGCGGCGTTCCTTGTAGTTCAAACACACTTTGCGAACATTTATTATGAAAAAGTCGCTAAAAAAGAAGTACAACCTTTCATTGAAGCGTATGAAAGAGAGCACAACGGCGGCAGCAATAAAAAAGGCAAAAACACACAAGTAGTGTCTAAAAAGAAAAAGAAATAACCTTAGCAAGTCCAAATAATGTGCACCCTAAAAGTTGAAGATAATTTTAACTTTATAGGGCGCACATTATTTTTCGCTTCAATAGCGAAACTTAGTGTCACATTATACAATATGTGATAAATAGAAACAGCAGTAAGATGATTTCAAATGTGAAAGTCATCCTACTGCTGTTTTTATTTGAAATAATATTAACGAGATTTCAGTATGTAAAAAGTGGTTAATAACAGAGTTGGCATTCTTCATCGCAATGTCATCTTGACACAATGATTCATCAGTGTAGCAGTATATGTCGCAAATTTCCACAGTAATTCACTAATACATGTAACAGTGTGAAATACTAACATCACAACGGCATAATACACATTGCAACGTCCCAACAACATATCATAGAATAGTAACGGCATGGCATCAACACCAAACCGGGCTATAATACCATAACACCGCAACGCCACATCATAGCACTACATCAAGTCGCATCGTAGCACCAGCACATCAAAGTAACATGGCATCAACATCAAACCGGTCTATAACACCATAACAGCGCAACGCCACATCATAGCACTACATCAAGTCGCATCGTGGTACCAGCACATCAAAGTAACATGGCATCAACGCCAAACCGGTCTATAACACCATAACACCGCAATGCCACATCATAGCACTACATCAAGACGCATCGTGGTACCAGCACATCAAAGTAGCATGGCATCGACGCCAAACCGGTCTATAACACCATAACACCGCAATGCCACATCATAGCACTACATCAAGACGCATCGTGGTACCAGCACATCAAAGTAACATGACATGACACCAAGCTCCCACAACAACACATCAAAGTAACATGGCATGACACCAAGCTTCCACAACAACACGCCATTACATCGCATCATCATACTACAACTTCAATGTCTAGTCGTGATAATTCCATTCCGTAAAAAACTGTTTCAAGTACATCATCATAAAGTCGTGACGTTCTTTAGCAATCATCTTCGCCGTATCTGTATGCATTAAAGATTCTAACTTAAGTAATTTTTCAAAGAAATGTTTAATTGCAGATGGTGGCAACTGTTCAACTAAATCATCATTAATCTTATCTAGTGACATATGTTCTGTCCACATTGGTTCACCAAAGTGTCCTGCAAATTGAAATGTTCGTGCAACACCTATAGCGCCTATAGCATCAAGACGATCTGCATCCCTGACAATTTGACCTTCTAAAGATAAAGTGACATGATCGTTTTTGCCATTGCGATAGCTCATATTATTAATAATAAATAAAATATGCTCTTGATCTTCGGTTGATAGTGATAAAGAAGATAAAAATGACTTCAATTCAACATATTGTTTGTTAGCATCTACAACTTTTTCGTCAACGGTATCATGAAGCAAACATGCGAGTTCAATGACTAAAGTATCATTAACACCTTCATTTTCAGCGATTGATTTAGCTAAAGCAGTGACACGATATACATGCGCAATATCATGGCCTGTATAATCATTTTGATGAATAGATTCCATATATTTTTTGGCAGCACTAATGACGTCTGATTGTTGCATTAAAGTTACACTCCTCATATTTCTATTTTATAAGATAGGTGACAATAATTGTGAAATACCTTCTTTAAATTTAATCCAAAGACTTCGCTTAGCATAACGTGCTTTTGTTAATTCAGAAGATACTGCTAAATCATCTATAAAAGCTTGTTTTAATTTTTTGGCAATTTGTTGGTCATAAATAAAAGCGTTGACTTCGAAATTCAATGTGAAACTGCGATGGTCCATATTAGCTGTTCCCACACTTGCAATTTCATCATCTATAACAAGTGTTTTTGAGTGTAAAAAGCCATTGTCGTAGTGAAATACTTTAACACCGGCATCTAATAAGGATGCTGCATTTTTTAAAGTAGCCCAAAAAACAAACGGATGGTCAGGTTTATTAGGAATCATGATATTGACATCAACACCACCTAATGCCGCAATTTTAATAGAATCTAAAAAGGCTTGATCAGGTATGAAATAGGGAGATTGAATATAAATCGATTTTTTAGCAGATGAAATCATTTTCAAATAGCCGTATTTAATCTGTTCCCATTCTTCGTCAGGACCACTAGAAGCTATTTGAACGCCAATTGTTCCACCAGAATTTACATCTGGGAAATAACGATCATCATAGGAGATGTGGTCACGTGTGGCTTGTGAATTCCAATCTAGAATAAATCGTAATTGCAATGCATTCACTGCATCCCCGACAATTCGTAAATGCGTATCTCGCCAATAGCCGAATTTTTTTGATTTACCTAAGTACTCATCACCAACATTAAAACCACCAACATATCCAATTTGCCCATCTATTACAACAATTTTTCGATGGTTTCGATTGTTCATACGCAAGTTAATTAAAGGTAATTTTGATGGGAAAAATGCTTCAGCATGTCCACCTTTATTGCGAAACGGGCGTAAGCCTTTTTTACGCAGTCCACGAGAACCCATGTCATCATAAAGAATTTTAACTTCTACACCTTGTTCCGCTTTTTTACCAAGTTCATTTAAAATGGTACGACCTAATTCATCATTTTGAATAATATAGTACTGAAAATGAATATAATCAGTAGCATTACGGATGTCTTGTATTAGGTCATCAAATTTTTCTTGGCCGTCTGTGTATATTTTTAAATCGTTGTCTGTTGTTAAAAATGCTGCGTTATTATATAACAACATTTGAATCATTTCTTTAAATTTTACAATTTGATAATTGGAATTTGAAAAGTTTTCATTTTTTAAAGCAGCTAATTGCTCATCAACGATTAACTCTAATCCTTTTTTATCTTCCTTATCAATTTTGAAAATTTGGTCACGTTGAATTTGTCGTCCTAATAGTAAGTATAAAATGAAGCCGAATAAAGGCAAGAAAACTAAGACTAGTAACCAAGCCCAGATAGAATTGGCAGAACGTCTTTCCATGAAAATAATGGTAAAGGCGAATAATAAGTTTAAAATAAATGCACCAATAAATATTGAATTTAAAATAATATTAGAATGCTTGAGTGCAATGGATAATAACTCTATCATTTGAAACCTCCCATCGAAAATCTTAAACGAGTAGTATATCTTATTAATTGTATCATGAAGCAATTTAAATATCATGACAATTTAGTTTGAAAAACACACTTTGTGTTGACGTTGTGTTTTATGGGATATAGTATAGTAAGGAATGTAAATGAAGGAGTGAATGCTATGACTGAACAAGATAATGCACATCATTCTGAACAAATAAAAACGAATCTTAAATCACGTTTAAATCGAATTGAAGGACAAGTGAGAGCGATTAATCGCATGATTGAAGAAGATGTCTATTGTGATGATGTCCTTACGCAAATAAGAGCGACACGTTCGGCGTTAAACAGTGTTGCGATAAAGTTATTAGAACAACATATGAAAAGTTGTATTATGAATAAAGTTAATCAAGGTGCTCAGGAAGAGGCAATGGAAGAGTTATTAGTGACTTTTCAAAAATTGATTAAAGACTAAAGGAGTTTAAGATGATACATCAAAATACGATTTACACAGCGGGAATTGAAACAGAAGAACAAGTAAGTCAATTGACAGAACGCATTTCAAATATGATAGGTGTTCATCAAGTGAATATTAATATAATAGATGGTCAAGTAACTGTATCGTATGAGACACCAGCAAATTTGAATAGTATTGAAAAAGAAATCTATGATGAAGGATACAAAATTGTATTTTAGGGTATAATGTAGAGTGCGCTATAGATTTTAATTTTGAAAATAAATTAAAAATTTTGTAAATGATGTAGTAAAGGTATGTCGAATAGGGTAAGATAATATTGAAAGCGATCCAAACGAGGTGATAATAATGAAACGTCCTGAAAAGATTCAAAATGTAGTCAAACTATTGTCATCATTAGGTGTGAATATTAAAAAAACTAAATCTCGTTTAGACATTATTAATACTTTGCCAGCATCTAATAAAGTAAGTCACGAATTAAAATAATTGACTGTGATTGTGAATCACACACCGTTAAAGCTATCGTCGGACTATTCGATGATAGCTTTTTTGACTGGATTTACTAAAATGAAAGCAAGTACTATATAACAAAATCCCTCTTTAGAGTGTACATTTTACAATGTGTACTTCAAAGAGGGATTGTTATTATCGAGTAATATCTATATATGACATTTTAAATCGACGACGTAAATAGACTATATAACGTCATCTTGAAAAGTTATGATATTTGAAACTCAAAATAGTTTAAATTAATTACTTTTTGGATGGTATAAATCGACATATCGTTTTGGTTCATGATAATAAATTGATAAGACTATACCTATTCCAGTCATCATACTCCATAGCGCACTACCACCATAACTAATAAATGGTAATGGAATACCAGTGATTGGTAACAACTGAATTGTCATACCAATATTTTGTAAAATATGGAACACAAGTAAAGTGACGAAACCAACGATAAAGATTTTGTTAAATTGATCTTCAATTTTCGCAGCTAATCTTATTAGATGGAAGATTAAAAATAAAAATATTAAGATCAATATGACAGAACCGATAAAGCCAAGTTCCTCTCCAATCACTGAAAAGATAAAGTCAGTATGATTTTCAGGTATATAAACTTCACCGTGATTGTATCCTTTACCTAGTAACTGTCCAGAACCGATAGCTTTAAGTGATTCAGTTAAATGATAGCCATCACCACTACTATATGTATAGGGGTCAAGCCATGAATTGATTCGTCCCATTTGATACAGTTGGACACCTAATAAATTTTCAATTAATGCGGGTGCATATAGAATACCTAAAATGACTGTCATTGCACCAACAATACCTGTAATAAAGATAGGTGCTAAGATACGCCATGTTATACCACTTACTAACATCACACCTGCAATAATAGCAGCTAATACTAATGTAGTTCCTAGGTCATTTTGCAGTAATATTAAAATACTTGGTACTAACGAGACACCAATAATTTTGAAAAATAATAACAAATCACTTTGGAATGATTTATTGAATGTGAATTGATTATGTCTAGAAACGACACGCGCTAATGCTAAAATTAAAATAATTTTCATGAATTCAGATGGCTGAATACTGATAGGGCCAAACGTGTACCAACTTTTGGCACCATTGATAATAGGTGTAATAGGTGACTCAGGAATAACGAGCAAGCCTATTAATAATAGACAGATTAAGAAATACAATAAATATGTATAATGTTTAATCTTTTTAGGTGAAATAAACATGATGATACCTGCAAAAATTGCACCTAAAATGTAATAAAAAATTTGTCTGATACCGAAATTAGCACTGTATTGACCACCGCCCATTGCCGAGTTAATAAGCAGAACACTGAAAATTGCTAAAACAGCTATAGTGGCTACTAATACCCAGTCTACTTTGCGAAGCCAATGCTTATCCGGCTGTTGACGAGATGAATAATTCATTGCAAACTCCTTTTATACTCACTAATGTTTATATCAATTTTACATGACTTTTTAAAAATTAGCTAGAATATCACAGTGATATCAGCTATAGATTTCAATTTGAATTAGGAATAAAATAGAAGGGAATATTGTTCTGATTATAAATGAATCAACATAGATACAGACACATAAGTCCTCGTTTTTAAAATGCAAAATAGCATTAAAATGTGATACTATTAAGATTCAAAGATGCGAATAAATCAATTAACAATAGGACTAAATCAATATTAATTTATATTAAGGTAGCAAACCCTGATATATCATTGGAGGAAAACGAAATGACAAAAGAAAATATTTGTATCGTTTTTGGAGGGAAAAGTGCAGAACACGAAGTATCGATTCTGACAGCACAAAATGTATTAAATGCAATAGATAAAGACAAATATCATGTTGATATCATTTATATTACCAATGATGGTGATTGGAGAAAGCAAAATAATATTACAGCTGAAATTAAATCTACTGATGAGCTTCATTTAGAAAATGGAGAGGCGCTTGAGATTTCACAGCTATTGAAAGAAAGTAGTTCAGGACAACCATACGATGCAGTATTCCCATTATTACATGGTCCTAATGGTGAAGATGGCACGATTCAAGGGCTTTTTGAAGTTTTGGATGTACCATATGTAGGAAATGGTGTATTGTCAGCTGCAAGTTCTATGGACAAACTTGTAATGAAACAATTATTTGAACATCGAGGGTTACCACAGTTACCTTATATTAGTTTCTTACGTTCTGAATATGAAAAATATGAACATAACATTTTAAAATTAGTAAATGATAAATTAAATTACCCAGTCTTTGTTAAACCTGCTAACTTAGGGTCAAGTGTAGGTATCAGTAAATGTAATAATGAAGCGGAACTTAAAGAAGGTATTAAAGAAGCATTCCAATTTGACCGTAAGCTTGTTATAGAACAAGGCGTTAACGCACGTGAAATTGAAGTAGCAGTTTTAGGAAATGACTATCCTGAAGCGACATGGCCAGGTGAAGTCGTAAAAGATGTCGCGTTTTACGATTACAAATCAAAATATAAAGATGGTAAGGTTCAATTACAAATTCCAGCTGACTTAGACGAAGATGTTCAATTAACGCTTAGAAATATGGCATTAGAGGCATTCAAAGCGACAGATTGTTCTGGTTTAGTCCGTGCTGATTTCTTTGTAACAGAAGACAACCAAATATATATTAATGAAACAAATGCAATGCCTGGATTTACGGCTTTCAGTATGTATCCAAAGTTATGGGAAAATATGGGCTTATCTTATCCAGAATTGATTACAAAACTTATCGAGCTTGCTAAAGAACGTCACCAGGATAAACAGAAAAATAAATACAAAATTGACTAACTGAGGTTGTTATTATGATTAATGTTACATTAAAGCAAATTCAATCATGGATTCCTTGTGAAATTGAAGATCAATTTTTAAATCAAGAGATAAATGGAGTCACAATTGATTCACGAGCAATTTCTAAAAATATGTTATTTATACCATTTAAAGGTGAAAATGTTGACGGTCATCGCTTTGTCTCTAAAGCATTACAAGATGGTGCTGGGGCTGCTTTTTATCAAAGAGGGACACCTATAGATGAAAATGTAAGCGGGCCTATTATATGGGTTGAAGACACATTAACGGCATTACAACAATTGGCACAAGCTTACTTGAGACATGTAAACCCTAAAGTAATTGCCGTCACAGGGTCTAATGGTAAAACAACGACTAAAGATATGATTGAAAGTGTATTGCATACCGAATTTAAAGTTAAGAAAACGCAAGGTAATTACAATAATGAAATTGGTTTACCTTTAACTATTTTGGAATTAGATAATGATACTGAAATATCAATATTGGAGATGGGGATGTCAGGTTTCCATGAAATTGAATTTCTGTCAAACCTCGCTCAACCAGATATTGCAGTTATAACTAATATTGGTGAGTCACATATGCAAGATTTAGGTTCGCGCGAGGGGATTGCTAAAGCTAAATCTGAAATTACAATAGGTCTAAAAGATAATGGTACGTTTATATATGATGGCGATGAACCATTATTGAAACCACATGTTAAAGAAGTTGAAAATGCAAAATGTATTAGTATTGGTGTTGCTACTGATAATGCATTAGTTTGTTCTGTTGATGATAGAGATACTACAGGTATTTCATTTACGATTAATAATAAAGAACATTACGATCTGCCAATATTAGGAAAGCATAATATGAAAAATGCGACGATTGCCATTGCGGTTGGTCATGAATTAGGTTTGACATATAACACAATCTATCAAAATTTAAAAAATGTCAGCTTAACTGGTATGCGTATGGAGCAACATACATTAGAAAATGATATTACTGTGATAAATGATGCCTATAATGCAAGTCCTACAAGTATGAGAGCAGCTATTGATACACTGGGTACTTTGACAGGGCGTCGCATTCTAATTTTAGGAGATGTTTTAGAATTAGGTGAAAATAGCAAAGAAATGCATATCGGTGTAGGTAATTATTTAGAAGAAAAGCATATAGATGTGTTGTATACGTTTGGTAATGAAGCGAAGTATATTTATGATTCGGGCCAGCAACATGTCGAAAAAGCACAACACTTCAATTCTAAAGACGATATGATAGAAGTTTTAACAAGCGATTTAAAAGCGCATGACCGTGTATTAGTTAAAGGATCACGTGGTATGAAGTTAGAAGAAGTTGTAAATGCTTTAATTTCATAGAGATTAGTCGAGCGACCTTTTACTTATAAAAATGATTTGAATTAATACTAAAAGATTACAAAGAAGAGGTGGTTTTGTGTGTAAATACAAAATTGCCTTTTTCTTTTTATGTTAAATCTATAAATTTGAAACTAAATCAAGGTTAATTCTATGTACACACTTTATATAGGAAGTAGTTTGAATGTTTATATAATGTTTTACAAAAAGATGTAGTATTATAATGTCTAATTTCACATGTGTTTCAGTAAAATTTGTTGTGGAATGTTAACGATATACGTATTTTATAAAAAATTTTTTATAATGATTATTCGAATGATGCGTAACGCTTACATCTTATCTAATGCTAGCTTTTTGACAAAAATATGACAATCAATTAATGTGATTCTAATAAATATTCGCAAATTGCTTTATTGCGATTAAATTTTTTTGGTGGTACTATATAGAAGTTGATGAAATATTAATGAACTTATATGCAAAAGTATATTGAGAAATAAACAGGTAAAAAGGAGAATTATTTTGCAAAATTTTAAAGAACTAGGGATTTCGGATAATACGGTTCAGTCACTTGAATCAATGGGATTTAAAGAGCCGACACCTATCCAAAAAGACAGTATCCCTTATGCGTTACAAGGAATTGATATCCTTGGGCAAGCTCAAACCGGTACAGGTAAAACAGGAGCATTCGGTATTCCTTTAATTGAGAAAGTAGTAGGGAAACAAGGGGTTCAATCGTTGATTTTAGCACCTACAAGAGAATTGGCAATGCAGGTAGCTGAACAATTAAGAGAATTTAGCCGTGGACAAGGTGTCCAAGTTGTTACTGTATTCGGTGGTATGCCTATCGAACGCCAAATTAAAGCCTTGAAAAAAGGCCCACAAATCGTAGTCGGAACACCTGGGCGTGTTATCGACCATTTAAATCGTCGCACATTAAAAACGGACGGAATTCATACTTTGATTTTAGATGAAGCTGATGAAATGATGAATATGGGATTCATCGATGATATGAGATTTATTATGGATAAAATTCCAGCAGTACAACGTCAAACAATGTTGTTCTCAGCTACAATGCCTAAAGCAATCCAAGCTTTAGTACAACAATTTATGAAATCACCAAAAATCATTAAGACAATGAATAATGAAATGTCTGATCCACAAATCGAAGAATTCTATACAATTGTTAAAGAATTAGAGAAATTTGATACATTTACAAATTTCCTAGATGTTCATCAACCTGAATTAGCAATCGTATTCGGACGTACAAAACGTCGTGTTGATGAATTAACAAGTGCTTTGATTTCTAAAGGATATAAAGCTGAAGGCTTACATGGTGATATTACACAAGCGAAACGTTTAGAAGTATTAAAGAAATTTAAAAATGACCAAATTAATATTTTAGTCGCTACTGATGTAGCAGCAAGAGGACTAGATATTTCTGGTGTGAGTCATGTTTATAACTTTGATATACCTCAAGATACTGAAAGCTATACACACCGTATTGGTCGTACGGGTCGTGCTGGTAAAGAAGGTATCGCTGTAACGTTTGTTAATCCAATCGAAATGGATTATATCAGACAAATTGAAGATGCAAACGGTAGAAAAATGAGTGCACTTCGTCCACCTCATCGTAAAGAAGTACTTCAAGCACGTGAAGATGACATCAAAGAAAAAGTTGAAAACTGGATGTCTAAAGAGTCAGAATCACGCTTGAAACGCATTTCTACAGAGTTGTTAAATGAATATAACGATGTTGATTTAGTTGCTGCACTTTTACAAGAGTTAGTAGAAGCGAACGATGAAGTTGAAGTTCAATTAACTTTTGAAAAACCATTATCTCGCAAAGGCCGTAATGGTAAACCAAGCGGTTCTCGTAACAGAAATAGTAAGCGTGGTAATCCTAAATTTGACAGTAAGAGTAAACGTTCAAAAGGATACTCAAGTAAGAAGAAAAGTACAAAAAAATTCGACCGTAAAGAGAAGAGCAGCGGTGGAAGCAGACCTATGAAAGGTCGCACATTTGCTGACCATCAAAAATAATTTATAGATTAAGAGCTTAAAGATGTAATGTCTTGAGCTCTTTTTTGTTGGTTCTTCATCTTTTATGGTGGGAAGGTAAAACTTCCTGCTTTTTTTAATACACAAAAAGCGCAATTGCCTCTATAATTTAAAGTGACCAAACCCAAACTAAAGGAGACAAGTGCGCCTATGTGTAATGATACCTTAGAATTACTAAGAATAAAAGATGAAAATATAAAATATATAAACCAAGAAATTGACGTCATTATCAAAGGAAAAAAAGCAACAGTGGTTAATGCTGTACTAACGTATAAGCCTTCGGCCTGTTATTGTTGTGGAGTTAAAAATGAAGGACAAATTCATAAACATGGTAAGCGTGTTTCTCGTATTACTTTACTTAAAACTCAAGGGTATAACACATACCTCAACTTAGCTAAACAACGTTTTAAATGCTTAGAATGCAATGGCACTTTTACTGCTAAAACGTCAATTGTTGATGAGTCGTGTTTTATCTCAAGATGTGTTACTCAAAAAGTTATAGAAGAAGCTACTAAAGTTAAAACAGAGATTGATACTGCAGAAGATAACTGTATCTCTCCATCTACTGTAAGTCGTATTAGAACTAAAGCGGCTAATTCATTACGAATTAAACCGTTTAATTGTTTGCCAGAACACATCGCTATGGATGAATTTAAAAGCGTTAAAAATGTAACTGGATCAATGAGTTTCATTTTTATAGATAATGATACTCATGATGTTATAGATATTTTAGAAAATAGAACTACAAGATTCTTGCGTGCCTATTTCGAGCGATTCGATTTAAAAAATCGACAACAAGTTAAGACGGTTACTATTGACATGTATGAACCCTATGTCCGATTATTTCGCGACCTATTTCCTAATGCAGCTATTATTTTTGACAGATTCCATATCGTTCAACATTTAAATAGGGAACTTAATAAGTATCGTGTACAAGTTATGAATGAATACCGTAATAAAAAAGGACCTAATTATACAATTTTTAAGAATAACTGGAAAGTTCTATTGATGGATACTAGTAAAACCATATTTAGTAAATACAGATGGAATAAATCTTTTAAGGCTTATAAACGCTCATCTGACATTGTAGAATTCATGCTTTCAAAAGACGATATACTACGACGCTCCTACGAACTTGTCCAAGGATTAAGAAAAGATCTAAGGTTATGTAATTGGCCTAAATTTATTAATCGTTTAAATTCAGTTAGTAAAAAGTCTGTGAGTAAAGGTGTATGGAAAGTGGTTAAATATTATAGAAAACATCAAAGGATGTTAAGAAATACAATTTATTACCCAGCATTTAATAATGGTGCTATAGAAGGAATTAATAATAAGATAAAATTAATCAAGCGAATTTCTTTTGGTTACAGAAATTTCAACAACTTTAAAGCACGTATAATGATGATTTTCAGCTTATACAAAGGAGAAAAAAAGAAGACAACCAAGCCCAATAATGGACTGGCCGCCTAATAATAAAAACTCTAAAAGTTGTAATTTAAAATAGTTCTTTAAATTATATACCCACCACATTTGGTGGAGAACCTTTTTGTTTTCAATAATTGATTCTCTGTAGATATCAAAGTACTAACGTTTTAAAGGTTAAATATTTAATTGGATTGAGATCTGTATGCGGTTATATCATTCTGTGTAAATATAAATATGAATCTAGAATATAACAACTACTTAAATTAAGAATAATCGAACATAAATAAACTTTATGAAATTTCAGTATCATGTTCTTATAAAAAACAATAGGGCTTTTTGCTGACGCTAGTGCGCGATAAATAATAAGTTGAATATAAAAAAGATCACTGCCAATCATTCGTTTAATGGCAGCGATCTTTTTTATTTAATTATTTCTCTTTCCACTGCAACATTTGATAACCAATGCGTGGATGTGTTTTAATAATATCTTTTGCGTCCTCATGACATTGTGAAAGTTTTTGTCTTAATGATGTCATATGCACTCTTAAACTAGGCATTTCAGTCTTATTAACATAGCCATATATTCGTTTTAATATCATCTCATAAGTGAGTACTTTTCCTTTATGATTTGACAATAGTTCTAACAAGCTAAATTCATTTGGCGTCAAATGTACCTCCTGATTATTAATAACAACAGATTTGGAGCCAAAGTCGATGCTTAGCAAACCGTTAGTAAATACAATGTTAGTTTCTTGATGTGACTTAGCGATTCTCTCGATGACTCGTATTCGTGCCCGAAGCTCATCAACATTAAAAGGTTTAGTCATATAGTCATTCGCACCGTTATCTAAAGCTTGAATAATTGTTTGTTCTTCTTGTCTTGCACTTATTACAATGATAGGAATGTCAGTATGTTGCCTGATTTCTGAAATCAAACATAATCCATCTTTATCTGGTAAACCTAAATCTAATAAAATGACATCTGGTTTATCAATTTGAATTTTAAAGTGTGCTTGTGTGGCATTGTCGGCTGTAGTTACATTGTAATAATCTAAAGTTAATGCAACATCAAGTAAATGTGTGATTGCGTGATCATCTTCAATTATCAATATTTTAGATTGCATTATACGTCTCCTTCGTTAAAGTCTGTATATATATTGAAATAGAATATACTGCCGTGTGGTTGGTTCGGTTTATATTGTAAGTTTGATTGATGTTTGTGTAGGATAGTCTGTACTAAATATAAGCCTAGTCCCATGCTTTCTTTTTGGTTATCTTTAAAATATTTATTTGATCCTGTGTAAAAAGGCTCGAATATCTTTTGTTGTTCTTCTAAACTAATTCCAGGTCCTTCGTCTATAACGGCAAATTCGATTTGTTCATAGCTAGCATAACGAATAGATAAATTGATTTTGGTGTCAGTAGAAGTGTGTTTAACTGCATTTTCAATCAAATTGAATAAAGCTTGTAAAATCAACTTACTGTCAATGTGTATAAACTGTAAATTTACGGAGGATGATACAGTTATACGCTTTTTTAAATGGCGACGTTCTAAAATCATATCGATTTCTTCTACTAATTCACTAACGAGATAAGGTTGCAATTTTATCTGAACATTTGATGACTGTAATTTTGTTAATGATAAAATATTTGTCACTAATAGATATAAATACTGACTTTCTTGAAAACTATGTACAAGTAATTGTTCCTTTTCTATGATAGACATATCTTTACTATGTGATACTAAAATATCTAAATTTCCCATAATTGTTGTTAACGGTGTACGTATGTCATGCGAAATTGATCTTAAAAAATTTGAATGTGTCAGTTGACGTTCAGCCTGTAACATGGATTCTCTCGTTTGTTTAAGTAACGTCACATTTTCAACGGCGAGAGAAAGTTCATTTAACATTGATTCTAATATTGATGCATCATATGGATTAATCACTTGAGAACTTTGGTAATCAATGGCTAGAATGCCTTTAATCGGAGATGTGCCAATTGGTATCAACCATTTATTAATGCCTGGAAATGTATCTGTTGTTGCACCAGCTTGTCTTTCATTTTTAATTACCCAGCTTAATGCTTGTTCATGCTGTTGAGTCGTATTATCGATATGGTTTTGCAATGGTATTGTTTTAATTACTTTCGATTGATTGATAACGTATATAGTAATTGATTGTTGCAATAATTGATTAATTTGGTATCCAGCATTTATTAGTAAGTTTTCAACTGTATAAGTTTGTTTAATCGAATCATTAAATTGAAATAATAAATCTGTACGATAAAGTTGCTTTTTAGTAATGGAGTATTGGAATTTAATTTGTTTTAATAAAGCACTCGTTAAAATACTTGTTAAAATGCTAACGATAAATGTAATAGGATAGTCAAAGCGATATACTTCAAATGTATATCTAGGTTCCGTAAAAAAATAATTAAAAACAAATACGTTAATAATTGCTGCTAAAAAGCCAATGATGAAGGACCGCGTCCAAATGGATAATAAAATGATGCCGATGAGAAAAATCATTAAAATAATCGTACTAGACTCATGCTTATCAAGTTGATAAATCCACAGTCCCATCATTACACAAATTATTTGAATCAAAATCATTTTTAACATATCTATGGCGAAACGTTTGCCTTTAGGACGATAGGGTGATTTGTTCATTTTCAATTCAACAGGTATTTGTTTGATTGGAACGATTTCGATTTTATAGCTATGTTCAAAGGACATTAAATGGTCAATTAAAGGTGTATTGAAAAAGTCTCGCCACTTATTTCTAATATGTTGTCCGATAATTAATTTGGTTACATCTTGATTTTTACACCATTCGTCTAATCCTAATGCAACGGTTTGGCTATAAACTACTTTTACTTTTGCTCCTAATGATTTTGCAAGCATGAGATGTTGATGCACTTGCTTTTGACTATCTTTATATTGCCTGTTTTTTTCGAATACATCTATATAAATAGCAGTGAACTTCGCATGTTCTTTTTGAGCAATATGGAATGCCTCTTTAATTACTGCTTCATTATAAATGCTCCCACTAATTGCCACAGCAATATGAGGTTTGAGTGACGTTTTATGGTTGTGTCGGACTTTTTCTTTATCACTCATCAAGTCGGCAACTGTTCTTAACGTCAATGTACGCAGTTCGCTTAGGTGGGCATACGTAAAGAAATTACTAAATGCTACATCTAGCCTATCCTTTTTATATACCTTGCCAGCTTTTAAGCGTTTAATTAATTGTTCAGGTGAGATATCTACGACTTCTAATACATCGGCGCTCATTATGAAATAGTCGGGTACACGTTCTTTAACATGTACACCGGTCATCAGTTCAATTTGACTACTTAAACTTTCAATATGTTGAATGTTCAAAGTGGTATGAACATCGATACCATGATTTAAAATTTCTTCAATATCCATATATCGTTTCTCATGACGATCTCTAGAAATATTCGTATGTGCTAACTCATCGATAAGTACTATTGTCGGCGATTCTTCGATTATGCGGTCGACATCTAAATATTGAAAATGATGACTACCATGTTTAGTAAAATTGGTTGTGATTTTAGGTAATTGTTCAGCTAATGCATTTGTTTCATCACGCTGATGCGGTTCAATATATCCTATTTTAATATCAACGTTACTTTGAAATAGTTCAATGGCATTTGAAAGCATCTCAAATGTTTTACCAACACCTGGACTGTAACCGATGTAAATTGTTAAAGATCCACGCTTTTTTCCTATGTTTAGCGATTCAGTGTTTGACATAACCTTCACCTCGATAGCAATATCATAATATTCTTCACAATTAAATGCTATAAAATTTATTTCTGCATACACATCTTAATGATTTCTTAATAACTAAGTTTGAAAATTAATATTTCTCTCATAAACAAGTTGTTACGATGTTGTTGTGTTGTAAGGAGGTTATGGCAATGCTCATCGTTTTATTACTGGTAGTTATTGCATTAGTTTTGTATTTATTTTATGCCTTAATTCGTAGTGAAAAATTTTAGAAATATATTAAGTGAGGGTTATCATGGAAATAATTTTGTTTCTAACAATGATGGTTATGATTACGTATGTTTTTAGTGGATATCTATATCGCGTAGCATTGGTGCAATCGTCAAGAGTAGATTTAATATTTACTAGATTTGAAAATATGTGTTTTAAAATTATCGGCACAGATTTAGAACACATGTCAGCTAAAACATATGTCAAACATTTTCTGGCATTTAATGGATTTATGGGGTTTATAACATTTGTATTGCTAATAGTTCAGCAATGGCTTTTTTTAAATCCAAATCATATTTTAAACCAATCGATAGATTTAGCGTTTAATACAGCAATATCTTTTTTAACAAATAGTAATTTACAACACTATAACGGTGAATCAGATGTGACATATTTAACGCAAATGATTGTAATGACATATTTAATGTTTACATCTAGTGCATCAGGTTACGCCGTTTGTATAGCGATGTTGAGACGTTTAACTGGATTAACTAATATCATTGGTAATTTTTATCAAGATATTGTTCGGTTTATTGTCCGAGTACTTTTACCATTATCATGTTTAATTAGTATTTTATTGATGACTCAAGGTGTACCACAAACGTTGCATGCTAATTTAATGATTCGGACTTTAAGCGGACATATTCAACATATTGCATTTGGACCTATTGCATCACTTGAATCAATAAAACATCTTGGTACGAATGGTGGAGGATTTTTAGCAGGAAATTCTGCAACACCTTTTGAAAATCCAAATATTTGGAGCAATTTTATAGAAATGGGCAGTAT
This sequence comes from Staphylococcus sp. FSL W8-0056, assembly GCF_037963075.1. Lineage (NCBI taxonomy): Bacteria > Bacillati > Bacillota > Bacilli > Caryophanales > Staphylococcaceae > Staphylococcus > Staphylococcus sp. FSL W8-0056. Next base: position 1,814,364 of record NZ_CP150142.1, on the reverse strand, counting down.
GATGTTACTTCCTATGTCAATGTTGTTCTTATTTGGTCGCATGTTAAGTAGACATGGTAAACGAGTACATCGTCATGCGTTGATATTATTTGTCGCAATGTTTTTCATTTTTATAGCAATTCTTACATTAACTATGTGGAGTGAGTATCGTGGTAATCCAATACTAGCGAATTTAGGCATTTATGGACCGAATATGGAAGGTAAAGAGGTACGGTTTGGAGCAGGTTTGTCAGCACTATTTACAGTTATTACGACGGCATTTACAACGGGTTCTGTTAATAACATGCATGATAGCTTAACGCCTATAGGTGGATTAGGACCAATGGTATTAATGATGCTAAATGTTGTATTTGGTGGCGAAGGCGTAGGACTCATGAATTTATTGATATTTGTCTTACTGACGGTGTTTATATGCAGTTTGATGGTTGGTAAAACACCAGAATATTTAAATATGCCAATTGGCGCCCGTGAAATGAAATGTATTGTCTTAGTCTTTCTCATACACCCAATTTTAATTTTAGTATTTTCAGCACTTGCTTTTATGATTCCTGGAGCAAGTGAAAGTATAACGAATCCGTCTTTTCATGGTATTTCACAAGTTATGTATGAAATGACATCAGCTGCTGCGAACAATGGATCAGGGTTTGAAGGACTGAAAGATGATACAACATTCTGGAATATCTCTACAGGAATCATTATGTTGCTTTCTCGTTATATACCAATTATTTTGCAATTAATGATTGCATCAAGTTTAGTGAATAAAAAATCATACCATCAAGATAAATATACAATAGCGATTGATAAACCTTATTTTGGCGTATCACTAATCGTATTTATCGTTTTACTAAGTGGTTTGACATTTATTCCAGTACTATTACTTGGTCCTATTGGTGAATTTTTAACTTTAAAATAAAGTAAAGGGATGGAAAAAATGCATCATGTAAATAAATATTTCAATCAAACAATGGTGATAGAAGCTTTGAAAATGAGTTTTTATAAGCTGAATCCTAAACAATTAATAAAAAATCCGATAATGTTTGTCGTTGAGGTTGGAATGGTTTTAACGTTGATATTAATATGTTTTCCTGACATATTTGGAACTAGCTATCTATCGCGAGGTTATTTGATTACAATTTTTATCATATTATTAATAACTATATTGTTTGCTAATTTTTCAGAAGCCTTTGCTGAAGGTCGTGGAAAAGCGCAAGCTGATAGTTTAAGACAAGCACAATCAAATTTAACTGCTCGATTGATAGAAGAAAATGGTGCGTATCGGATAGTGAACGCCACAGAGTTAAAAGCCGGACAAAATATTCGGGTAGAAAATGGAGAAACAATCCCTGCTGATGGCGTTGTAATAAATGGATTAGCAACCGTTGATGAATCTGCAATTACTGGTGAGTCTGCACCTGTGATAAAAGAATCAGGTGGCGATTTTGATGGAGTCATTGGCGGTACACTTGTAACATCTGATTGGTTAGAAATACGTGTTGAGAGTGAAGCGGGTACATCTTTTTTAGATAAAATGATTGCCTTAGTTGAAGGGGCGGAAAGAAATAAAACACCAAATGAAATTGCACTTTTTACATTATTAACAACGTTAACAATTATATTTTTAGTCGTTATTGTAACGTTATATCCAATAGCATCTTACCTGCATTTAATTTTACCTATTGCGATGCTCATTGCGTTAACAGTATGTTTAATACCAACGACAATCGGTGGTTTGTTATCGGCGATTGGTATTGCAGGCATGGATCGTGTTACTCAATTCAATGTATTAGCGAAAAGTGGGCGTGCTGTAGAAGTATGTGGAGATGTCGATGTAATGATTTTAGACAAGACAGGGACAATCACTTATGGCAATCGAATCGCTAGTGAATTTTTACCAGTGAATCAACAAATGCTGGAAAAATTGATAGTCGCTGCTTATATGTCATCAATCTACGATGATACGCCAGAAGGAAAAAGTATTGTACGATTAGCGAAGCAGATGTATATAAATGAGCTGCCTAAAGACATTGATGGCACATATAAGCCTTTTACAGCTGAAACTAGAATGAGCGGAATCATTACAAATGAAATATCGGTATTCAAAGGTGCACCTAATAGTATGATAAATCTTGTCAAACAACAACAAGGCAATATTCCTCTTAACATTGAGTCTCTCTGTATGGATGTATCGAGTAAAGGTGGCACACCATTAATAGTCATTGAAAACAATGTCATGCTTGGCGTGATTTATTTAAAAGATGTGATTAAAGATGGTCTTGTAGAACGATTTACTGAATTGAGAAAAATGGGGATTGAAACAGTTATGTGTACAGGTGATAATGCTTTAACAGCAGCTACAATTGCAAAAGAAGCCGGGGTTGATAGATTTGTTGCAGAGTGTAAACCCGAAGATAAAATTAAAGTCATCAAAGATGAACAAGCGAAAGGCCATATTGTTGCGATGACAGGAGATGGTACAAATGATGCACCTGCGCTAGCACAAGCGAATATAGGATTAGCTATGAACTCAGGGACAATTAGTGCTAAAGAGGCAGCTAATCTAATTGATTTAGATTCGAATCCTACAAAGTTAATAGAGGTTGTAAAAATAGGCAAACAATTATTAATGACGAGAGGTGCATTAACGACATTTAGTTTGGCTAATGACGTAGCAAAATACTTTGCAATTTTACCTGCACTAATGATGTCAACAATTCCAGAAATGACTTCACTAAATATTATGCATTTATCGTCACCTAAATCTGCAATTATATCAGCTTTGATATTCAATGCATTAATCATTGTTGCCTTAATTCCAATTGCCATGAAAGGTGTAAAAGTAAAGGGTTACAGCATTGATAGAATCTTTATAAATAATATGTTGATTTATGGATTAGGTGGATTAATCGTCCCGTTTTTAGGCATTAAATTAATAGATATGATTGTACAATTTTTTGTGTAAAGAGGAAGGAGCCTGTACCATGAATACGATAAGAAATAGTATTTGTTTAACGATAATAACTATGGTATTATGTGGATTTTTATTCCCGTTAGCTATCACGTTAATTGGTCAAATATTTTTTTATCAACAAGCAAATGGCAGTTTAATTACGTATGACAATCGTATAGTTGGATCAAAATTGATTGGACAGCACTGGACAGAGACACGATATTTTCACGGGAGACCGAGTGCAGTTGATTATAATATGAATCCTGAAAAATTATATAAAAACGGCGTATCTTCAGGTGGAAGTAATGAATCGAATGGAAACACCGAATTAATAGCACGCATGAAACATCATGTTAAATTTGGGAATTCAAATGTAACAATAGATGCTGCAACAAGTTCTGGGTCGGGCTTAGATCCGCATATTACGGTCGAAAATGCATTGAAGCAAGCACCTCGTATTGCTGATGCTCGTCATGTATCTACTTCAAGAGTGGCCGACTTGATTCAACATCGTAAGCAGCGTGGTGTGTTAACAAATGATTATGTGAATGTGCTTGAACTAAATATCGCTCTTGATAAGATGAAAGATTGATTATAGATGAAAGGCATCATGTTGATAAAATTATAACATGGTGTCTTTTTAGCAATTCAAGCACTTTCTGCTTAATTAAATTTTTAGATGTACCTTTAGGAAGAATAAATTAGCATGAAATATTCCATATGCTATAATTATCATCATATAAAAATAAAATGAAATAGATTATAAATCCGTATAATTTTTTATTTGGGGAGAGGGGTTATGTCAGATTATACTAAGTTGACTAAGAGTCCTAAGTCAGCATTGTTGTATTACTACATTACGAATGGCTTAGAATTTATATTGAGTGTAGCTGTGTATGTCATTTTTTATTTTATATGGTTAAGATTTGAATGGCCACATTACTTACTTTATATTTTGTTGGTTTTAGGTGCTCTGAGTACATTAAAATTATTTATTAAGCCTTTATGGCAATATCATTGTCGCTTTTATAAAGTTGATCAACTAAGTGTACAATATCGTACATCATTTTTTATATATAAAGAAGAAACGAGTCGAATTGAACGTTTACAATACTTGTCGATTAAATCTAATCCAATTAGTAAAGTGCTTAATTTGTATAAAGTTGGATTTATGACTGCAGGTCATACTATTTATTTACCGATGATGTCTCATGACGATGTTAAAATAATCGAAGCGAGAACTATGTCGAATTTGAGAGGGGTTGAAAGTGATGTCTGAACCTCAAAAATTACATCCGATTTCATATTTTAATGGCATAATCAATGCTATCAAACAAAACATAGTCGTCTTTTTTATTTTCATTATCTTTCAATTGAAAGATTTTGATTATACGAATCCCGAATCATATTTATGGATAGGTATTGTATTTGTATTCTTTTTAATATCATACATTTCTCAAATTGTCGGAATTATGAACACGCGATATTGGATTGAGGATAATTATTTCATTTTAACAACAGGTATTTTTAATAAAAAGCGTAAAGAATTAAATATAAAACGTATTCAGTCCGTTGATATGACACAAGGGGTCGTCAATCAAATTATTGGTGGTGTGGATTTACAAATCAAAACACCAAGTGATGGTATTGTCTTAAGTGTTATTTCGAAAAAACAAGGTGAATATCTTGAACGATATATTGATCAATTGCAAACAGAGTTGAAGACAGAAGTGGCGCAAAAGTCTAGTGCTGAGAAGAATGACAACTGTAATCATGACATTGAAGGTAATGTGGAAGACATCGCAGAAGGTCGCTTAGATGAAGTGCAGAACACTGATAGTATGCTTAATCAGAAAAATAAACGCATTCCTATATATCAGATGAATTTTAAAGAATCACTATTTATGGCAATGACCAGTGGCGCCATTGGTGTAACGTTAGCAGCTTTAGTACCGATTTACGGGGCTGTAAGAGAGTTGATCCCATGGTCGAAGCTAAATCATGAAATTAGTCAATGGGTTCAAATTGTAAGTATTTCAGTATTAATCATCATTTTACTAGTATTAATAGTGGCATATATTATTGGAACGATTATAACAATGATAAGATTTTATGGCTTTTCGGTGATGCTTGAAAATGAGCAACTTAAAATTGAATATGGTCTCTTTAACAAGAAGAAAGTAACTGTACCAACGAAACGATTGCAAGCTGTTGTTGAACGTCAGTCATATATACGAAGATTATTTGGCTACACAGCAATACATTTTATCATCACAAGTGATTTTGAAAATAAAAAAATCGAAGATGATGACAATGATTCAGGTAGTGTGCCGATATTGCCGTTTATTAAACGAGACAAAGCATATCAAATTATCCAGAATTTAGTACCAGATTTATCTTATCAACAAGTTAATGAAGGTATGCCTTTGTCAGGTTTCCACAGACACTTTTTAATACCTAGTATTATTGTCATAGCTATGGCAGGTATTGGCTGTTATTTTTGGAATCAATTATTATTGTTATTTACGATTATAACAATAGTCATTATTGGTTTATTTGTGATCAAAGGATATCTTTATGTCAAACATGCGGGTTTTAAAATGACAGAAGAACAAATTACTATCCAGAATTTCGAGCTATTGAAACGAAATATTTATTATTTTAAAGCGCATCACATTATAGGATTTGACACTTGGCAACATACATTACTTAAACGCAACAATTTAAATAATTTTAGCTTTATTGTTGCTAAAGGTGTGGGAGCCCAATCGATTAACCTAAAATACGCAAGAAGTGAAGATGCAAATAAATTGAAATCATGGTATTTAAGAGGTGAAAATGATGAGGGATTATAATTTTATGTCACCACACGCTAAAAAAGTGATGAGGTTAAGTGCTGTGCTGTTTTGGATACCCATAGCGCTTGTACTTTTAATCGCATTTAATATTTTGAACTGGCTATTTTGGGAGATATTAGATAACAATATATCCATTGTTAGTAGTGTGATTATAATATTACTTGTTGCTGTTTTCACGCTTGTCATAGCGCCAGTATATCGATATAAGCACTGCAGATATGCATTTGAAAAACACCATTTGCGTGTACGAAACGGCATTTTATTTTTGGATGAAAAAGTAATACCATATTTTCGTATTCAAAATATTGATATCGATGTTGGTCCTATAATGAGACGCTATCGATTAGCAACTTTGACCCTTTATACAGCGGGTGGTCAAGCTGAAATTGAATTAATAGATAGAAGTGAAGCACGTAGATTGAAACGATGGTTAAATAACGAGAGACATTTAGAAAACAATAAAAATGAGGAATAATCAATGATACATGGAATTGGTGTAGATTTAATCGAAATCGATCGAATAAAAGTGTTATATAGTAAGCAGCCAAAATTGGTTGAGCGGATTTTAACTAAAAATGAACAGCACAAATTCAACAATTTCACACATGAGCAACGTAAAATTGAATTTTTAGCTGGCAGGTTTGCTACAAAAGAAGCGTTCAGTAAAGCATTAGGCACAGGCTTAGGAAAACATGTAGCTTTTAACGATATAGACTGTTACAACGACGAACTTGGCAAACCAAAGATTGATTACGAAGGGTTCATCGTACATGTTAGTATCTCACACACTGAGCATTATGCGATGAGCCAAGTTGTTTTAGAAAAGTCAGCATTTTAAATTTGTTATACAATGATAATTAAGATCTAGTTTTAAAACGTGTGGGAATTACAGGAGGAAGTAATATGTCGGATAAATATTATAGATCTGCGTATATGAATGTAGATTTAAACGCTGTTGCATCAAATTTCAAAGTATTCAGTACATTGCATCCAAATAAAACAGTGATGGCTGTCGTTAAAGCCAATGCCTATGGACTAGGTAGTGTTAAAGTAGCACGTCATTTAATGGAAAATGGCGCCACATTTTTTGCTGTAGCAACGTTAGATGAAGCGATAGAACTTAGAATGCATGGGATTACTGCTAAAATTTTAGTCTTAGGTGTGTTACCAGCTAAAGATATTGATAAAGCGATACAACACAGAGTTGCCTTAACGGTTCCGTCTAAACAGTGGTTGAAAGAAGCAATTAAAAACATTTCTGGTGAGCAAGAGAAAAAGTTATGGTTGCACATTAAATTAGATACAGGAATGGGACGTTTAGGTATTAAAGATACTAATACGTATCAAGAAGTGATTGAAATCATTCAACAATATGAGCAACTTGTATTTGAAGGCGTGTTTACACACTTTGCCTGTGCTGACGAACCAGGAGATATGACAACTGAACAATATCAACGTTTTAAAGATATGGTCAATGAAGCAATTAAACCTGAATATATACATTGTCAGAACTCAGCAGGCTCTCTATTAATGGATTGCCAATTCTGTAATGCAATAAGACCAGGAATTTCCCTTTATGGATATTATCCATCAGAGTATGTACAGCAAAAAGTTAAAGTACACCTTAAACCAAGTGTGCAATTAATTGCTAATGTAGTTCAAATAAAGACGCTACAAGCGGGTGAGTCTGTAAGTTATGGTGCAACTTATACAGCTACTGACCCAACTACAATAGCTTTGTTACCTATTGGATATGCAGATGGCTATTTACGCATAATGCAAGGTAGCTTTGTAAATGTAAATGGTCATCAATGCGAAGTTATTGGTCGCGTATGTATGGATCAGACAATTGTTAAAGTGCCAGATCAAGTTAAAGCTGGAGATTCGGTGATTTTAATAGATAATCATAGAGAAAGTCCACAGTCGGTAGAGGTGGTAGCTGAAAAGCAACATACTATTAATTATGAAGTGCTTTGTAACTTGTCGAGACGTTTGCCGCGAATCTATCATGATGGTGATCAACGTTTTGTAACAAATGAATTGTTAAAATAATATGGTCAGTGCATATAAAATTTGTTATCATTAGAGTAATTAAAGGTCATTTAATAACTTTTGGAATCAATTGGAGGTTCTCATATGTTATCTTTTAGTCAAAATAGAAGTCATAGCTTAGAACAATCTTTAAAAGAAGGATATTCACAAATGGCTGATTTAAATCTCTCCCTAGCGAACGAAGCTTTTCCGATAGAGTGTGAAGCATGCGATTGCAACGAAACATATTTATCTTCTAATTCAACGAATGAATGATTAGACGAGGAGATGTTTATTTAGCAGATTTATCACCAGTACAGGGATCTGAACAAGGGGGAGTCAGACCTGTAGTCATAATTCAAAATGATACTGGTAATAAATATAGTCCTACAGTTATTGTTGCGGCAATAACTGGTAGGATTAATAAAGCGAAAATACCGACACATGTAGAGATTGAAAAGAAAAAGTATAAATTGGATAAAGACTCAGTTATATTATTAGAACAAATTCGTACACTTGATAAAAAACGATTGAAAGAAAAACTGACGTACTTATCCGATGATAAAATGAAAGAAGTAGATAATGCACTAATGATTAGTTTAGGGCTGAATGCAGTAGCTCACCAGAAAAATTAGGCGTCTATTATATGTATTTTTCAGAGATAAATAAAATATTGATATAAAAGACAATAACTTTATAATAATTATAACTATTTCTAAATTCTGTACGAAGAATTTTCTTATAAACATAGATTTTAGCAAATACCAGTTATGATATTCATATTTTTTATTATAAAAGGATGTCTTAAGTTTTTTAGGCTTTAGGTATTCCATCCTAAAGTTTTTTTTAGCTTAAAAGTATCATCTACAGCAAAATTGCAAACGACAAAATTGATAAGTGCAATTAAATAAATGTTAGTAAGTGAATCATAATTATCCTTGCTTAAGCATTTGCTTTGTAAGGGAAGTGAGGAGGCAACTAATCGTGGAAGAATTTAAGCAACATTATAAGGGTTTAATTGATGAAAGTTTAACGTGCCAAGATAAAGTAGAATTGATAAAAAAGTGTGAGAAATACACTGACGAAGTGATTCGTAAGGACGTCTTGCCTGAAGACATTGTCGATATTCACAAAAACTATATATTGACGTTAAACTTAACGCGTGAAGATGTGTTCAAGACATTAGATGTCTTACAAGAAATCGTTAAAGGCTTTGGTTATAGTTATCGAGATTATCAAAGATTGGTAGATAAACTTCAAGTTCACGATAAAGAGATAGACTTAGCTTCTAGCTTACAACAAACAATGCTTAAAACAGATATTCCACAATTTGATAGTATTCAAATTGGCGTTATTTCAGTGGCAGCACAAAAAGTAAGTGGAGATTATTTTAATTTAATTGACCATAACGATGGCACAATGAGCTTTGCTGTTGCAGATGTCATTGGGAAAGGTATACCAGCTGCTTTAGCAATGAGTATGATAAAGTTTGGCATGGATTCTTATGGACACTCACAATTACCGAGTGATGGCTTAAAACGTTTAAATCGTGTTGTTGAAAAGAATATTAATCAAAATATGTTCGTCACAATGTTTTATGGTTTATATGAAGAAATGAACCATTTATTGTATTGTAGTTCAGCTGGTCATGAGCCTGGATATATTTATCGCGCTGAAAAAGAAGAATTTGAAGAAATTTCAGTTAGAGGTAGAGTGTTAGGAATCAGTTCACAAACACGATATCAACAACAAGAAATTCCTATATACCTTGATGATTTAATTATCATTTTAACGGATGGTGTGACTGAAGCTAGAAATAGTGAAGGTACCTTTATAGATAAACAAAAACTTTTAGAATATATTAAAAAACATAAACATATGCACCCACAAGATATTGTTCAAATTATCTATGAAGCAATTTTAAAGCTTCAAAACCCAAATAAAAAAGATGATATGACTATTTTGATTATAAAAAGAGTAAATTAATTTAAAAAAGAAGATTAGAAATTATTTCGATGGGTATATAATAATTTGAAATATAAATATGGTGGATACAGCGCTTAAAATGAAGATAAATATTTTTAATAAGTAGGAGTGTAATGAAATGAATCTTAATATAGAAACAACCACTCAAGATAAATTTTACGAAGTTAAAGTCGGTGGAGAATTAGATGTTTATACTGTGCCTGAATTAGAAGAGGTTTTAACACCTATGAGACAAGATGGAACTCGTGATATTTATGTTAATTTAGAAAATGTGAGTTATATGGATTCGACAGGTTTAGGTTTATTCGTAGGTACATTAAAAGCATTAAACCAAAATGATAAAGAACTATACATTTTAGGTGTGTCAGATCGTATCGGTAGACTATTTGAAATTACTGGTCTTAAGGATTTAATGCATGTTAATGAAGGAACGGAGGTCGAATAACATGCAATCTAAAGAAGATTTTATCGAAATGCGCGTGCCAGCATCGGCAGAGTATGTAAGTTTAATTCGTTTAACACTTTCTGGCGTTTTTTCGAGAGCTGGTGCTACATATGATGATATTGAAGATGCCAAGATTGCAGTTAGTGAAGCTGTGACAAATGCAGTTAAACATGCATACAAAGAAAATAACAATGTGGGCATTATTAACATATATTTTGAAATTTTAGAAGATAAAATTAAAATTGTTATTTCTGATAAAGGTGACAGTTTTGATTATGAAACAACTAAATCAAAAATAGGTCCTTACGATAAAGACGAAAATATAGACTTTTTACGCGAAGGTGGCCTAGGTTTATTTTTAATCGAATCTTTAATGGATGAAGTCACAGTATATAAAGAATCTGGTGTGACAATCAGTATGACTAAGTATATAAAAAAAGAGCAGGTGCGAAATAATGGCGAAAGAGTCGAAATCAGCTAATGAAGTTTCACCTGAGCAAATTAACCAATGGATTAAAGAACACCAAGAAAATAAGAATACAGATGCACAGGATAAGTTAGTTAAACATTACCAAAAACTAATTGAGTCATTGGCATATAAATATTCTAAAGGACAATCACATCACGAAGATTTAGTTCAAGTTGGTATGGTTGGTTTAATAGGTGCCATAAATAGATTCGATATGTCCTTTGAACGGAAGTTTGAAGCCTTTTTAGTACCTACTGTAATCGGTGAAATCAAAAGATATCTACGAGATAAAACTTGGAGTGTACATGTTCCGAGACGTATTAAAGAAATTGGGCCAAGAATCAAAAAAGTGAGCGATGAACTAACCGCTGAATTAGAGCGTTCACCTTCTATCAGTGAAATAGCTAATCGATTAGAAGTCTCAGAAGAAGAAGTGTTAGAAGCAATGGAAATGGGACAAAGTTATAATGCGTTAAGTGTTGATCATTCCATTGAAGCTGATAAAGATGGTTCAACTGTTACGCTATTAGATATTATGGGGCAACAAGATGACCATTATGACTTAACTGAAAAACGTATGATTTTAGAAAAAATATTACCTATATTATCTGATCGCGAACGAGAAATCATACAATGTACGTTTATTGAAGGATTGAGTCAAAAAGAGACAGGTGAGCGTATCGGTTTAAGTCAAATGCATGTATCACGACTTCAGAGAACGGCAATTAAGAAATTACAAGAAGCAGCACATAAATAGAATTTGCTTATTAATGATACGTTTTATAATGAAAAATCCATATAATTATCCCTTGATTATTAAATTGAAATCGAGGGGTATTTTTAATTTAATTAAGATTTTCGAATTAATACATTATTAACGTAGTTTAATGTGTATCCACATAAATGTCGCGATATAGTATTAATAATTTAAGTGAAGAAGATATCTAATTGTCGTTTTAAATAGGTGGATTGCTATTAGAATAAAAAAAGTAGTCTTAGATTATGAAATTTAGAAATGATGGTGTGTCATTTTCAATAATCTTAGTGCGTTTTAAAATATAGTATGACCTAATAATTCGTTTTAAATGTTTTGGAAGTGAAAATTACATTAAGTATCATACCTTAATAGAAGTATTTTAGAATATGTTAAAATAAATGAGTAAATTTAAGAAAAAGTGTGGGTTAAGTAAATGGACAATCAATTGATTAATTCAATCATAGAGAAATATCAATTTAGTAAAAAACAAATTGAAGCAGTATTAACACTGCTAGAAGAAAAAAATACAGTACCATTTATTGCGAGGTATCGAAAAGAGCAAACTGGTGGACTAGATGAAGTTCAAATAAAGCAAATTGATGACGAATACCAATATATGGTCAATTTACAAAAACGTAAAGAAGAAGTTATCAAAAATATAGAACAGCAAGGATTACTTACTGAGGAATTAAAGAAGGATATTTTAAAACAGAACAAATTACAACGTGTTGAAGACCTATATAGGCCTTTTAAACAAAAGAAAAAGACAAGGGCAACTGAGGCGAAACGTAAAGGGTTAGAGCCATTAGCGATATGGATGAAGGCACGTAAACATGAAGTCTCAATTGAAGAAAAAGCACAACAATTTATAAATGAAGAAGTGCAATCGGTTGAAGATGCTATCAAAGGTGCACAAGATATTATTGCGGAACAAATTTCAGATAATCCTAAATATAGAACAAAAATTTTAAAAGATATGTATCATCAAAGTGTGTTAACTACATCTAAAAAGAAAAATGCTGAAGATGAAAAAGGTATTTTTGAAATGTACTATGCATATAGTGAGCCAATTAAACGCATTGCTAATCATAGAGTTTTAGCTGTTAATCGTGGTGAAAAAGAGAAAGTATTATCTGTAAAGTTTGAATTCGATACGACATCAGTAGAGGATTTCATTGCACGTCAAGAAATCAATCATAATAATGTAAATCGCAGTTATATTTTAGAGGCGATTAAAGATAGCTTGAAACGCTTAATTGTCCCTTCGATAGAGCGTGAAATCCATGCTGATTTAACTGAAAAAGCTGAAAATCATGCAATAGATGTTTTTAGTGAAAACTTAAGAAATCTATTACTGCAACCTCCAATGAAAGGTAAACAAATATTAGGCGTAGATCCAGCATTTAGAACAGGTTGTAAATTAGCAGTCATTAACCCATTCGGTACTTTTATAGCAAAAGGTGTGATTTATCCGCATCCACCAGTTTCTAAAAAAGAGGCAGCAGAGAAGGATTTTGTACAAATGGTTAAAGCGTATGATGTGCAATTAATTGCAATTGGCAATGGTACTGCAAGTCGTGAAACAGAACAATTTGTTGCAGATTTAATTAAAAAGCATCAGTTGCCAGTACAATTCATCATTGTCAATGAAGCGGGCGCTTCAGTATACTCAGCATCAGAAATTGCTAGAGATGAATTTCCTGATTTTCAAGTGGAAGAAAGAAGTGCCGTATCAATTGGACGACGCGTTCAAGATCCATTAAGTGAATTAGTTAAAATCGATCCTAAATCTATTGGTGTCGGACAATACCAGCATGATGTTAATCAAAAAGCACTAGAAAATGCATTAACTTTCGTTGTTGAAACAGCAGTTAACCAAGTAGGTGTTGATGTCAATACAGCATCATCATCATTATTACAATATGTGTCTGGTCTAAGTTCGCAAATTGCTAAAAATATAATTGCATATAGAGAAGAAAATGGCGCAATAAAGCATAATAAAGAGTTAAGCAAGATTAAGCGTTTGGGTGCTAAAACTTTTGAGCAGAGTATAGGATTTTTAAGAATAGTAGACGGTTCAGAACCATTGGATAATACATCGATTCATCCCGAAAGCTATAAAGTAACGTATCAGTTATTAGATAAACTCGGATTTGGTGGCAATGATTTAGGTAGTGATGCATTAAAAGCTAAATTAAATTCATTGGATATGGATGAACTGGCGATTGAATTACAAGTCGGTGTACCTACATTAGAGGATATTATTAAATCCTTGAAAGCACCTAATCGAGACCCAAGGGACGAGTTTGATACACCAATCCTTAAATCCGATGTGCTATCAATTGAAGATTTAAAAGAAGGAATGAAATTGAGTGGCACAGTTAGAAATGTAGTAGATTTTGGAGCATTTGTAGATATAGGTGTTAAACAAGATGGACTTGTCCATGTTTCGAAACTTTCTAAGAAGTTCGTAAAAAATCCAATGGATATTGTCAGTGTTGGTGATATCGTTGACGTTTGGGTTTACAGTATTGACAAAAATAAAGACAAAGTATCATTAACGATGATTGATCCACATGAATAATGACAAACTTCAGCGAATGGTTGAGAACCTTTCGGAAGAAAAATTTGGACGTACGTTTCGACATTGTGCATATTTTAATAAAAGGTTACGTACAACAGGCGGACGTTATCTTTTAAAGTCCCATGATATTGAAATTAATCCAAAACAATATGAGCATTATGGAGAAGATGCTGTTGTAAAAATTATACTGCACGAATTGTGTCATTATCACTTGCATATTGCTGGTAAAGGTTATCAACATAAAGATCAAGATTTTAAACGATTGAGCCAACAGGTTGGAGCGCCTAGATTTTGTAACAGCATTGAAAGCTATCAACAACGGGCGAATTATGAATATTATTGTACTAAATGTCATGCAAAATATATACGTATCCGTAAAGTTGATACGAATCGTATGCGTTGCGGACATTGCAATGGAAAATTAAGAATGAAAAGACAATTGAAATAAGTACAATACAAATAGAGCTAATTCGTGTATATGTAAGATTATTTATGAGTTGTATGGAATTTCTATAGAATTTATCAGTGAGTTATTTTGATTGGTAAACATAGTAATTGAATAAGAAGAAATTGTGTTTATAAAATGTTTAAAGCCGAGATTGTCGTAATTTAATACTTCGCAATCTCGGCTTTTCTACTTATGATATAGGTAATGGCATAAATTGTGACTTGATAGGATGAAATTAAATTGATTAGATTAAAAATCTTGACGTATTTTAGTAATAAATAATATATAAACTTTACCCAATTAAAGCTTTAAAGTAGCACAAAAGATAATTATACATTTTTAATGACATTTTGATTGAACTTTTCTATTGACTGTACAGCTTATAGTTAGTATGATTAAACACGTTCCTTAAAAAAGAACAAATTAAATAAACTTTGATTTGAAAGACAGTCAATTCTAAATTTAATTTATAAAATATGTTGACAATAAGTTCTTAATGTTTTATTATAAATAGCATTGTGTTAACAACTGATAACACAAATTAATTTATTGTAAAAAAACGATTAAAAGTTATTGACAAATATTTTAAAACATAATATAATAAATAACGTTCTGAAAAACGAAGATGTTTTAAATGCCTATATCCGCGGTCGTGGCGGAATGGCAGACGCGCTAGGTTGAGGGCCTAGTGGGAGAAATCCCGTGGAGGTTCAAGTCCTCTCGGCCGCATCAAAATTCTTAATTAAATAAGCGGGTGTAGTTTAATGGCAAAACCTCAGCCTTCCAAGCTGATGTTGTGGGTTCGATTCCCATCACCCGCTCCATAGATAATTTTAATGAACATTGAAAACTGAATGACAATATGTCAACGTTAATTCCAAAAACGTAACTATAAGTTACAAACATTATTTAGTATTTATGAGCTAATCAAACATCATAATTTTTATGGAGAGTTTGATCCTGGCTCAGGATGAACGCTGGCGGCGTGCCTAATACATGCAAGTCGAGCGAACGGACGAGAAGCTTGCTTCTCTGATGTTAGCGGCGGACGGGTGAGTAACACGTGGATAACCTACCTATAAGACTGGGATAACTTCGGGAAACCGGAGCTAATACCGGATAATATTTTGAACCGCATGGTTCAAAAGTGAAAGACGGTCTTGCTGTCACTTATAGATGGATCCGCGCTGCATTAGCTAGTTGGTAAGGTAACGGCTTACCAAGGCAACGATGCATAGCCGACCTGAGAGGGTGATCGGCCACACTGGAACTGAGACACGGTCCAGACTCCTACGGGAGGCAGCAGTAGGGAATCTTCCGCAATGGGCGAAAGCCTGACGGAGCAACGCCGCGTGAGTGATGAAGGTCTTCGGATCGTAAAACTCTGTTATTAGGGAAGAACATATGTGTAAGTAACTGTGCACATCTTGACGGTACCTAATCAGAAAGCCACGGCTAACTACGTGCCAGCAGCCGCGGTAATACGTAGGTGGCAAGCGTTATCCGGAATTATTGGGCGTAAAGCGCGCGTAGGCGGTTTTTTAAGTCTGATGTGAAAGCCCACGGCTCAACCGTGGAGGGTCATTGGAAACTGGAAAACTTGAGTGCAGAAGAGGAAAGTGGAATTCCATGTGTAGCGGTGAAATGCGCAGAGATATGGAGGAACACCAGTGGCGAAGGCGACTTTCTGGTCTGTAACTGACGCTGATGTGCGAAAGCGTGGGGATCAAACAGGATTAGATACCCTGGTAGTCCACGCCGTAAACGATGAGTGCTAAGTGTTAGGGGGTTTCCGCCCCTTAGTGCTGCAGCTAACGCATTAAGCACTCCGCCTGGGGAGTACGACCGCAAGGTTGAAACTCAAAGGAATTGACGGGGACCCGCACAAGCGGTGGAGCATGTGGTTTAATTCGAAGCAACGCGAAGAACCTTACCAAATCTTGACATCCTTTGACAACTCTAGAGATAGAGCCTTCCCCTTCGGGGGACAAAGTGACAGGTGGTGCATGGTTGTCGTCAGCTCGTGTCGTGAGATGTTGGGTTAAGTCCCGCAACGAGCGCAACCCTTAAGCTTAGTTGCCATCATTAAGTTGGGCACTCTAAGTTGACTGCCGGTGACAAACCGGAGGAAGGTGGGGATGACGTCAAATCATCATGCCCCTTATGATTTGGGCTACACACGTGCTACAATGGACAATACAAAGGGCAGCGAAACCGCGAGGTCAAGCAAATCCCATAAAGTTGTTCTCAGTTCGGATTGTAGTCTGCAACTCGACTACATGAAGCTGGAATCGCTAGTAATCGTAGATCAGCATGCTACGGTGAATACGTTCCCGGGTCTTGTACACACCGCCCGTCACACCACGAGAGTTTGTAACACCCGAAGCCGGTGGAGTAACCTTTTAGGAGCTAGCCGTCGAAGGTGGGACAAATGATTGGGGTGAAGTCGTAACAAGGTAGCCGTATCGGAAGGTGCGGCTGGATCACCTCCTTTCTAAGGATATATTCGGAACATCTTCTTCAGAAGATGCGGAATAACGTGACATATTGTATTCAGTTTTGAATGTTTATTTAACATTCAAATATTTTTTGGTTAAAGTGATATTGCTTATGCGAGCGCTTGACAATCTATTCTTTTTAAAGAAAGCGATTGTCAGACAATGCATTAAGAAAAATTAAAGCGGAGTTTACTTTTGTAAATGAGCATTTGATTTTTTGAAAATAAAGCAGTATGCGAGCGCTTGACTAAAAAGAAATTGTACATTGAAAACTAGATAAGTAAGTAAAATATAGATTTTACCAAGCAAAACCGAGTGAATAAAGAGTTTTAAATAAGCTTGAATTCATAAGAAATAATCGCTAGTGTTCGAAAGAACACTCACAAGATTAATAACGCGTTTAAATCTTTTTATAAAAGAACGTAACTTCATGTTAACGTTTGACTTATAAAAATGGTGGAAACATAGATTAAGTTATTAAGGGCGCACGGTGGATGCCTTGGCACTAGAAGCCGATGAAGGACGTTACTAACGACGATATGCTTTGGGGAGCTGTAAGTAAGCTTTGATCCAGAGATTTCCGAATGGGGAAACCCAGCATGAGTTATGTCATGTTATCGATATGTGAATACATAGCATATCAGAAGGCACACCCGGAGAACTGAAACATCTTAGTACCCGGAGGAAGAGAAAGAAAATTCGATTCCCTTAGTAGCGGCGAGCGAAACGGGAAGAGCCCAAACCAACAAGCTTGCTTGTTGGGGTTGTAGGACACTCTATACGGAGTTACAAAGGACGACATTAGACGAATCATCTGGAAAGATGAATCAAAGAAGGTAATAATCCTGTAGTCGAAAATGTTGTCTCTCTTGAGTGGATCCTGAGTACGACGGAGCACGTGAAATTCCGTCGGAATCTGGGAGGACCATCTCCTAAGGCTAAATACTCTCTAGTGACCGATAGTGAACCAGTACCGTGAGGGAAAGGTGAAAAGCACCCCGGAAGGGGAGTGAAATAGAACCTGAAACCGTGTGCTTACAAGTAGTCAGAGCCCGTTAATGGGTGATGGCGTGCCTTTTGTAGAATGAACCGGCGAGTTACGATTTGATGCAAGGTTAAGCAGTAAATGTGGAGCCGTAGCGAAAGCGAGTCTGAATAGGGCGTTTAGTATTTGGTCGTAGACCCGAAACCAGGTGATCTACCCTTGGTCAGGTTGAAGTTCAGGTAACACTGAATGGAGGACCGAACCGACTTACGTTGAAAAGTGAGCGGATGAACTGAGGGTAGCGGAGAAATTCCAATCGAACCTGGAGATAGCTGGTTCTCTCCGAAATAGCTTTAGGGCTAGCCTCAAGTGATGATTATTGGAGGTAGAGCACTGTTTGGACGAGGGGCCCCTCTCGGGTTACCGAATTCAGACAAACTCCGAATGCCAATTAATTTAACTTGGGAGTCAGAACATGGGTGATAAGGTCCGTGTTCGAAAGGGAAACAGCCCAGACCACCAGCTAAGGTCCCAAAATATATGTTAAGTGGAAAAGGATGTGGCGTTGCCCAGACAACTAGGATGTTGGCTTAGAAGCAGCCATCATTTAAAGAGTGCGTAATAGCTCACTAGTCGAGTGACACTGCGCCGAAAATGTACCGGGGCTAAACATATTACCGAAGCTGTGGATTGTCCTTTGGACAATGGTAGGAGAGCGTTCTAAGGGCGTTGAAGCATGATCGTAAGGACATGTGGAGCGCTTAGAAGTGAGAATGCCGGTGTGAGTAGCGAAAGACGGGTGAGAATCCCGTCCACCGATTGACTAAGGTTTCCAGAGGAAGGCTCGTCCGCTCTGGGTTAGTCGGGTCCTAAGCTGAGGCCGACAGGCGTAGGCGATGGATAACAGGTTGATATTCCTGTACCACCTATAATCGTTTTAATCGATGGGGGGACGCAGTAGGATAGGCGAAGCGTGCGATTGGATTGCACGTCTAAGCAGTAAGGCTGAGTATTAGGCAAATCCGGTACTCGTTAAGGCTGAGCTGTGATGGGGAGAAGACATTGTGTCTTCGAGTCGTTGATTTCACACTGCCGAGAAAAGCCTCTAGATAGAAAATAGGTGCCCGTACCGCAAACCGACACAGGTAGTCAAGATGAGAATTCTAAGGTGAGCGAGCGAACTCTCGTTAAGGAACTCGGCAAAATGACCCCGTAACTTCGGGAGAAGGGGTGCTCTTTAGGGTTAACGCCCAGAAGAGCCGCAGTGAATAGGCCCAAGCGACTGTTTATCAAAAACACAGGTCTCTGCTAAACCGTAAGGTGATGTATAGGGGCTGACGCCTGCCCGGTGCTGGAAGGTTAAGAGGAGTGGTTAGCTTCTGCGAAGCTACGAATCGAAGCCCCAGTAAACGGCGGCCGTAACTATAACGGTCCTAAGGTAGCGAAATTCCTTGTCGGGTAAGTTCCGACCCGCACGAAAGGCGTAACGATTTGGGCACTGTCTCAACGAGAGACTCGGTGAAATCATAGTACCTGTGAAGATGCAGGTTACCCGCGACAGGACGGAAAGACCCCGTGGAGCTTTACTGTAGCCTGATATTGAAATTCGGCACAGCTTGTACAGGATAGGTAGGAGCCTTTGAAACGTGAGCGCTAGCTTACGTGGAGGCGCTGGTGGGATACTACCCTAGCTGTGTTGGCTTTCTAACCCGCACCACTTATCGTGGTGGGAGACAGTGTCAGGCGGGCAGTTTGACTGGGGCGGTCGCCTCCTAAAAGGTAACGGAGGCGCTCAAAGGTTCCCTCAGAATGGTTGGAAATCATTCATAGAGTGTAAAGGCATAAGGGAGCTTGACTGCGAGACCTACAAGTCGAGCAGGGTCGAAAGACGGACTTAGTGATCCGGTGGTTCCGCATGGAAGGGCCATCGCTCAACGGATAAAAGCTACCCCGGGGATAACAGGCTTATCTCCCCCAAGAGTTCACATCGACGGGGAGGTTTGGCACCTCGATGTCGGCTCATCGCATCCTGGGGCTGTAGTCGGTCCCAAGGGTTGGGCTGTTCGCCCATTAAAGCGGTACGCGAGCTGGGTTCAGAACGTCGTGAGACAGTTCGGTCCCTATCCGTCGTGGGCGTAGGAAATTTGAGAGGAGCTGTCCTTAGTACGAGAGGACCGGGATGGACATACCTCTGGTGTACCAGTTGTCGTGCCAACGGCATAGCTGGGTAGCTATGTGTGGACGGGATAAGTGCTGAAAGCATCTAAGCATGAAGCCCCCCTCAAGATGAGATTTCCCAACTTCGGTTATAAGATCCCTCAAAGATGATGAGGTTAATAGGTTCGAGGTGGAAGCATGGTGACATGTGGAGCTGACGAATACTAATCGATCGAAGACTTAATCAAAATAAATGTTTTGCGAAGCAAAATCACTTTTACTTACTATCTAGTTTTGAATGTATAATTTACATTCATATGTCTGGTGACTATAGCAAGGAGGTCACACCTGTTCCCATGCCGAACACAGAAGTTAAGCTCCTTAGCGTCGATGGTAGTCGAACTTACGTTCCGCTAGAGTAGAACGTTGCCAGGCAAGTTGAGACCGCAGGTCTCTTTTTTTTATGTCTAAAACGTCAAAATAAAAGCAAACACAAAGAAAGATGGCTTGGCGAAGTGAAAACGTTTGAATCTGACGAAACAAGAAAAGAGCGCAACGAGTTTAGTAGAGCTAAATGAGTAAGCGAGAGCCGAAGGAGAGGAAAGAAGCAAGCGATTGTCACAAGTCAAGAAAGGTCTTTAGCGACGATGGTAGCAAACTTACGTTCCGCTAGAGTAGAACGTTGCCAGGCAAGTTGAGACCGCAAGGTCTCTTTTTTTATGTCTAAAACGTCAAAATAAAAGCAAACACAAAGAAAGATGGCTTGGCGAAGTGAAAACGTTTGAATCTGACGAAACGAGAAAAGAGTGCAACGAGTTTAGTAGAGCTAAATGAGTAAGCGAGAGCCGAAGGAGAGGAAAGAAGCAAGCGATTGTCACAAGTCAAGAAAGGTTCTTAGCGACGAAGGTAGCCAACTTACGTTCCGCTAGAGTAGAACGTTGCCAGGCAAAAAGTGGATGCGATGAGCCGCATTGAGACCGCAAGGTCTCTTTTTTTATGTCTAAAACGTCAAAATAAAAGCAAACACAAAGAAAGATGGCTTGGCGAAGTGAAAACGTTTGAATCTGACGAAACGAGAAATGTAAAGTATAATAAAAAGCAGTCATAAGATGATTTCAATTAGAAATCAATTTATGACTGTTTTTCTTACTATGTGTTAAATTAACAATGAATATAACATCTTATTTTCATTAATATAAATATTGGAAGGATCGAAATGATTTACACGTTGTTTGAGTTGTATTAAATCATCATGATCTTTAAGTTGAATACCAATAATGACAGTACCTGTATTTTGAGAAGATTTTTTTAAGTATTCAAATTTTGTAATATCGTCTTGTGGGCCTAAAACATCATTTACAAATTCTCTTAATGCACCAGGGCGTTGAGGGAAGTTTAAAATAAAATAATGTTTCATTTCTTCATATAATAAAGAACGTTCTTCAATTTCCTTCATACGATTAATATCATTATTACCACCACTAATGACACAAACAACAGTTTTACCCTTAATGTGGTCTTTGTAGTTTTCAAGAGCACTCACACTTAATGCGCCAGCAGGTTCTGCTACAATTGCTTGTTTTGAATACATGTCTAAAATCGTAGAACAAACTGCACCTTCATCTACTTGAACGTAATCATCTACATTTTCTTTTGCAATTTCAAATGTAATATCGCCAACTCTAGCTACAGATGCACCGTCCACAAATTTATCGATATTAGGCAATGTGACTACCTGATTATTTACGACAACAGATTCATACATACTACTTGCACCTGAAGGTTCAACACCTATAATTTTCGTAGTAGGTGAATAGGTTTTAAAGTAAGTACTAATACCTGAAATTAATCCACCACCACCAATAGCGGCAAATAAATAATCAAAGTTAACATTGTCAGTCTTTGATTGTTCTAGCATTTCTTTAGCAAGCGTACCTTGTCCAGAAATTGTATGAACATTATTGAATGGATCTATAAAGTTCATTTGATGTTCACTTGTATAAGTTAAAGCTTCAGCTAAACAGTGATCAAATGTATCACCAGTGAGTACAACTTCAACGTTACTATTTCCAAAGAACTTTACTTGATTTACCTTTTGTAAAGGTGTAGTGACTGGCATAAAGATAACAGCGTTTAAATTAAGTTTTTTAGCTGTATAGGCAACACCTTGAGCATGATTACCTGCACTCGCACATGTAATACCTTTACTTTTAGCTTCATCTGATAAAACAGAAATAGCGTTGTAAGCACCTCTTAATTTAAAAGAACGTACCCATTGTAAATCTTCTCGTTTTAAATAAACTTTACAATCATACTTTTGAGATAAGTAATGGTCTAATTGTAAAGGTGTTTCTTTGACAATATCTTTAAGTCTTAAAAATGCTTCATCGATATCTTTCGTAGAAACTGTTGTTTTGACTGTCATAATATTCAACTCCCTTAAAGTGATTTTTCATATTTTTCTATTAATGATTCATATTGTAGGGTGATTGCAATGTCATCTAAGCCATTTACAAGTTTATTTTTCCAAGTTTCATCAATTTCAAAATGGAAACGCTTGTCTGGTGATGACACAGTTTGATTTGGTAAATCTATTTCAATTTCCTCATATTGTGCAAGATGTTCACGAGCACTTTTTTCTAAAACGATAGGCAACATCGCATTTTTAGTGCAATTCATATAAAATATGTCACTGAAACTTCCTGCAATAATAATATGAAAACCATAGTCCTTAAGAGCCCAAGCAGCATGTTCACGACTTGAACCACATCCAAAATTATCTCCAGTAATTAAAATAGAAGCCCCTTTATATTGTGGTTTGTTAGGATTGAAATCAGGATTATCTGAACCATCAGGTAAGTACCGCCATTCATCAAAAGCAAATGGACCAAAGCCACTTTTTGAAATACGCTTTAAGTGTACCTTAGGAATGATTTGGTCTGTATCGATATTGTCGTTGAAGAGAGGGACTATTTTACCTTTATATGTTGTAATAGGTTTGATTGCTGCCATTTAAACAACCACCTTTCTTACGTCCACAAATTTACCATGAATAGCTGCTGCTGCTGCCATAGCAGGGGATACTAAATGTGTTCTTGCACCTTTGCCTTGTCGTCCTTCAAAGTTTCGATTACTTGTAGATGCACAATGTACGCCCTCAGGTACTTGGTCAGGATTCATGCCTAAACACATTGAACATCCTGGTTCACGCCATTCAAATCCTGCATTTTTAAAGATAGTATCTAGACCTAATTTTTCTGCTTCTTTTTTTACTGTACGAGAACCTGGTACGACAATAGCTGTAATATTTGGATGAACTTTATTTCCTTTAACAATATGACTAGCTTCAATCAAATCTGATAGTCTAGCATTTGTACATGAACCGAGAAAAACATACCCTAAGTCGATGTCTTCAGCTTTTTGACCTGGTTCTAACCCCATATAATCATACGCACGTTGATCGTTGATATCATTGATTTCAGGGAATGGTTCACTGAAATTAACACCCATTTCAGGATTAGTTCCCCATGTCACTTGTGGTTCTAATGTTGAAACATCAAGTTCAATTACACGATCAAATATCGCGTCGTCATCAGAATATAGCTCACGCCACTTATCAACTGATTTAGCGAAGTTATCGGCAAATGGTCTCCCTTTAACATATTCAAATGTTATATCATCAGGTTGGATTATGCCGTATTTGGCACTACCTTCGATAGCCATGTTACAAATAGTCATTCGACCGTCCATTGAAAGGTTTTTAATTGTTTCGCCAGTAAATTCCAAAGCATAGCCTGTACCAAAATCAACACCATACGTTTTAATTAAATGCAGAATAATGTCCTTAGCATAGACGCCTGTTGGTAAGGTACCATTAATATCGATTTTTAAGTTTTTGGGTTTTGTTTGCCATAGCGTTTGAGTTGCGAAAACATGTTCAACTTCACTTGTTCCAATTCCAAATGCAATAGCACCAAATGCTCCATGTGTTGCTGTGTGAGAGTCACCACAAACGATTGTTTTGCCGGGCTGTGTAAGTCCTGTCTCAGGTCCTACCATGTGAACAATACCTTGTTCATCAGAGCCCATATCAAAAATATGCACCCCAAAATCTATGGCGTTTTTTTGTAATGTTGTGATTTGTTTGTTTGCAATTTCATCTTTAATATTGAAAATATCAATAGTAGGAACATTGTGATCGAGTGTTGCAAATGTTAAATCTGGGCGTCTTAATTTTCTGTTTTGAAGCCTAAGTCCTTCAAATGCTTGAGGAGAAGTAACTTCATGTATAAGGTGTAAATCAATGTATAATAGTTGCGGTTCGCCCAATTTCCCGTATAACACATGTCTGTTCCACACCTTGTCAAATAATGTTTGACCCATTTACATCTCCCCCTTAGTGATTCAATTTTTGAGATAGAATTTCGAAAATATCAGTAGTATTCAATTTGCCGCCTAAATCTGCTGTCGTTTGCCCATGTTCAATCATGTTATAAATATGTTGTTCTAATTCATCTGCAGCATCTGGTTGATTTAAGCTTTCACGTAAACACATCGCTAAAGATAGAATCATTCCAAATGGATTGGCAACGTTTTTACCTGCAATATCTGGTGCTGATCCATGAATAGGCTCATACAATCTTGGACCATCGTTACTAAAACTAGCAGAAGGTGATAAACCAAGTGAACCAGGAATCACTGAAGCTTCATCACTTAAAATATCGCCAAATAAGTTTTCACATACGATGACGTCAAATTGTTTTGGATTTGTGATTAAATGCATACTACAAGCATCAACAAGTAAGTGATTTACTGTTACTTCTGGATATAATTGACTTACTTCATTTACGACTTTGCGCCACAATTTACTAGAAGCTAATACATTTTCTTTATCAACTGATGTTAGTTTTCCTCGTCTTGAAGCGGCCAATTTAAATGCTACGTGAACAATGCGTTCTATTTCTTCTCTTGTATAAGTAAGAGAATCTAAGGCCTCGTGATTATTAAAATGTCTAGGTTCTCCAAAATAAATACCACTTGTCAATTCACGGACTATAACTAAATCTGTGCCTTCAACGCGTTCTTCCTTTAAAGGTGATAAAGAACTAGCGCCTTTGACAACGGTAGTGGGGCGAATATTTGCAAATAAATTTAAGGATTTACGCAATTTTAATAATCCTTGTTCTGGTCGATTGTTAGGATCTGTCCATTTAGGTCCACCGATTGCACCCAGTAAAATAGCATCTGCTCTTTTACACGCATTTAAGGTTTTCTCAGTTAAAGGCTCGCCGAATGTATCAATAGAGGCACCACCAAATTCGTGGTGCTCTATTTGATAATTAAAGTTATATTTATTACTTATAATTTCAAGCAATGATAGAGATCCGTTCAAAATTTCTGGACCGATTCCATCACCAGGTAGGGCAACAATGTTATAAGTCATAATTAATTACCTACCTTCTCAACATTTTCAGCTGCAAATTTAGCATGTGCTTCTACGTATGCTTTACAAGAGGCTTGTAAAATATCATGATCAATACCAAAGCCATTGACAGTCTTACCTTCAATCAATAAATTTACATGTACTTCTGCTTGGGCATCAGTACCTTCAGTGACAGAATTAATACGATAATCAATTAATTCTGTTTCTTTCTGGAAAATACGATCAACTGCATTGTAAATTGCTACGATTGAACCAGTACCAATACTTGAATCCTGGTAAATATGACCCTCTTTATCTTTAACAACAACAACAGCACTTTGAAGGCCGCTAGAGACATATTGTAGTTGTAGTGTTTCCAATTTATAAAGTGCTTGATGCTCATGCTCAGAACCTTGAATAATCGCATGAATATCTCTATCTGAAACAGATTTCTTTTTGTCCGCAATGGTCTTGAATTGTTTAAATAAATCTATTTGCGCTTCTTTATCAATGTTATAACCTAATGCTTTTAACTTCTCTGAGAAGGCGTGTTTACCAGATAATTTTCCTAATGGAAGTTCAGTCGTGCTTACACCAACAAGTTGAGGTGTCATAATTTCATATGTTTCACGATGTTTTAATACGCCATCTTGGTGAATACCTGATTCATGACTAAATGCATTTTGGCCAACAATTGCTTTATTTCTAGGCACTCGAATACCTGCATATCTTGAAATTAAATCCGATGTTTTTTTAGTTTCTTCGAGATTAAGGGCAGTTTGAGCACCATAATGATCATTTCGAACGTATAGTGCAAGCGCGACTTCTTCAAGTGCTGCATTACCTGCTCGTTCACCAATACCATTTACAGTGCCTTCAATTCGTCTCGCACCGCCTTCAATTGCAGCTAAACTATTTGAAACAGCCATTCCTAAATCGTCATGGCAATGAGCACTATAAATAATTTCATTTGAAGATGTTACAGATTCTGTTAAGGTTTTGAAAATATGTGCATATTCATCATGGTAACTGTAGCCGACTGTATCAGGAATATTAATAACTGTAGCTCCAGCGTCAACGGCAGTTTGTACACATTTCACTAAGAATGGTAATTCAGTACGCGTTGCATCTTCAGGTGAAAATTGAACAACGTCAAATAATTGTTTCGCGTATGTGACATGTTCTTTAATAGATGCTAAAACGTCTTCTTGAGACATTTTAAGTTTATGTTCAAGATGAATAGGTGATGTTGCTATAAAAACATGCACGACCGGCTTCGCTGCATCTTTTGTTGCTTCATATACAGCATCGATGTCAGATTTTTTACATCTAGCTAAACCACATACAGCCGTTGTTGTTAATGTTTGTGCAATTGCTTGAACAGATTTAAAGCTACCTGTACTTGAAGCAGGAAATCCAGCTTCAATAACATCTACACCCCATTTTTCTAATTGCAATGCAATACGCAAGCGTTCATCAAAAGTAAAATTCACTCCTGGTGTTTGTTCACCGTCTCTTAGTGTCGTATCAAAAATTTGAATATGACTACTCATATTTAACAACTCCTCATTGTAGGTCTATCTTATTTTTCAATGCTTTTAGATTTAATAAAAGGCATCATTTCGCGTAATTCACGACCAACTTTTTCAATTTGATGACCATGTTGTTCTTCGCGTAATTTATAAAATTCTTTGAATCCATTTTTATTGTCTTCGATAAAGCGATTACTGAAGTTACCATTTTGGATATCAGTTAATACAGCTTTCATATTTTCTTTAACATCTGGTGTGATAACACGTGGTCCTGAAACATAGTCACCAAATTCAGCAGTATTTGAAATTGAGTAACGTACATTTTCCATACCGCCTTCATACATCAAATCAACGATTAATTTCATTTCATGTAATACTTCAAAATAAGCTAATTCTGGTTGATAACCCGCTTCTACTAATGTTTCAAAGCCACTTTGAATTAATTTCGATACACCACCGCAAAGTACTGCTTGTTCACCAAATAAATCTGTCTCAGTTTCTTCTTTAAATGTTGTTTCAATAACACCTGCACGAGTTGCACCAATACCTTTTGCATAACTTAAAGCAATATTACGTGCTTGACCTGAAGCGTCTTGTTGAATACCAAATAGTGATGGTACAGCAGAACCTTCAACAAATGTACGTCTAACTAAATGACCCGGTCCTTTAGGAGCTACTAAAAATACATCAACATCAGCTGGTGGTTGAATAACACCAAAATGAATGTTAAAGCCATGAGCAAATGCAAGCGCATTATGTTTTTCTAAATTTGGTTCAATTTCGTTTTTGTATACATCACCTTGAATTTCATCAGGTAATAGCACCATAATTACATCAGCTTGCTTAACTGCTTCTGCAACAGGGAACACATCAAATCCATCTTCTTTAGCCTTGTCAAAAGAACGACCTGGGCGAATACCGATGACTACATCATATCCATTGTCTTTTAAGTTTTGTGCATGCGCGTGGCCTTGTGATCCATAACCTACTACTGCAATTTTTTTGCTTTGTAAAGCGTCCGTTTTTACGTCTTGATCATAATAAACTGTTGTCATAATAAATTCCTCCAAATAATTAAATGTTTTGTTTTTCGAAAATTCTGAAATATAACTTTGTAATAGTGGCAGATGTTAACTAGCAGCCTATGATATATCTATAACTAATTAGCGCATCATTGCCTTTGTCTTAAAATTAAGCTTCGTTATCAACAAGGTCGTAGCATTCAACCGTTAAAACATTAATTTGTTGTTTTAATTTTTTAATTAATATATGAAGTGATGTATCATCTTGAATATCGACTTGAATTTCCATGTTAGAAATCCCAGGTTGTTCAGAATGTGTAACATGTAATGTATCGATATTATATTGTAGGCGAACAAAAGCACTTGTAATTCGATTTAGCGTGCTGACTTGATCCGCAACTTGTAATTTAAGAATTCTTGTCATTATAAGCCCTCCATTTCATGATTTGATTTGCCACTCGGAACCATTGGGGTTACAGCTTCAGTAGGGGAAATACGAACCTCAATTAAAACTGGTCCTTGATAAGCAAACGCTGCATCTAATTGTTCTTCCAGTTGTTCTGGCTTATCGATTAAGAAACCTTTGACGCCATATGCTTCTGCCATTTTCATAAAATCAGGTTGACCATTAAATACTGAGTGTGAGAAGCGTTGATTAAAGAACTTATCTTGCCATTGTTTAACCATACCTAATGTTCCATTATTGATTAGTACGATTTTGACATCTAAACCATATTCGGGTAAAAGTGCCATTTCTTGGTTTGTCATTTGGAAACCACCGTCACCGACGAAACATACGACTGTTTTATCAGGATTAGCTAATTTGGCACCAATTGACGAAGGAATACCGAATCCCATTGTTCCTAAACCACCGCTTGTAACCCATTGTCCGTGATTTTTAAATGGATAAAATTGAGCTGCCCACATTTGATGTTGTCCCACGTCTGTAGTAACAATTGCTTCACCATTTGTAATTTTGCCGATATATTCGATTGTTTGTTGTGGCTTACAAAATACTTGATCTTCTTCACCAAGTTTAAATGGGTGTTTCTGCTTATTATTTTGACAATGTTTAACCCAGTCACTGTGTTCTATAGTCTCAACATTTTTATCATTTAAACATTCTAAAAATCTTTTACAGTCTGCAATAATACCTAAATCTACATGAATAACTTTATTGATTTCTGAAGGATCAATATCTACATGTACAATTTTGGCGTTAGGTGCAAAGGCATCAGGTTTGCTTGCTAATCTATCATCGAAGCGGCTACCTAAATTAATGAGTAAATCACACTCAGTTAATGCCATGTTACTAGCATAAGAACCATGCATACCTCCCATACCTAAAAATAGTGTATCCTCATAAGGTACAGCACCTAGACCTAGTAAAGTAGTAACTGTTGGGATTTGATGTTTATTAACAAACTGTGTTAATAATTGATTTGATTTTGATTGATTAATACCTGCGCCGGCTAATACGACAGGCTTTTTCGCTTCTTTTAAAAGTGAGATGAAAGTGTCAATGTCTTTATTTTCTGGTTCTGTAACAACTTCATAACCTGGAATATTGATTTCGTCGCATAAATCCACATTTGTAGCTAAAACACCCATATCTTTTGGAAAATCAATCACTACAGGACCTTTGCGTCCAGAATTAGCTACATGGAAAGCTTCGTGTACGATTTTAGGGATATCTTCAACACGTTTCACTTGATAATTTTGTTTTGTAATTGGTGAAGTCATAGATAGAATATCCGCTTCTTGGAATGCATCTTTACCAATGCCTGGTGTAGCAACTTGTCCAGTGAATACAACTAGAGGTAAAGAGTCGCAATGTGCATCCGTAATACCTGTCATTACATTAGTTGCACCTGGACCGCTTGTAACTACAACGACGCCAGTTTTACCAGATACACGTGCATAACCTTCTGCAGCATGAACAGCACCTTGTTCGTGTCTTGCTAAAATATGTTTGATTTTACCATCATAAAATGTGTCGTATAAAGGTAGTACGGCACCACCAGGATAACCGAATAAATAATCCACATTTTCTTTAAGTAGAGCTTCTACTAGCACTTCTGATCCTGAACGCATGTCATTTAAAGTTTTTTCATTTAGTTGTTCAAGTTCAAGTGATTCAGCCATTTTTAAAGGGTCAATATTTTGGTTTACTTCATGTTGAGTTTTAGACATTTTAACCATCTCCAATATAAAAATAAATTAAATTAAATTCTCAGGGACTTGCATGACGCCACCTGTATTTGCGCTAGTTACTAGGGCAGTATAACGAGCTAGATAACCTGTTTTTACTTTCGCTTTAAACGGTGTTAAAGATTCTCGGCGACGCGCTAGAACATCTTCAGGCTGGTTTACGTTTAATGTACGATTTGTTAAATCAATAGTAATCTCATCTCCATCTTCAATTAAGGCAATTGGTCCACCAGATGCAGCTTCAGGGGAAATATGACCAACTGCAATACCTCTTGTGGCACCGGAAAAACGCCCATCAGTAATTAATGCAACATCTTTACCTAAGCCGCGACCAACAATAGAGGAAGTAGGTGCTAACATTTCAGGCATACCTGGTCCACCTTTAGGTCCTTCATATCTAATGACAACGACGTGGCCTGCACGAACGGTACGATTGTCTATTGCTTCAACAGCTTCATCATGCGAATTGAAACAAATTGCTTTCCCAGTAAATGTTTTGATAGATGGATCAACGCCGCCAACTTTAATAACTGCGCCTTTAGGGGCGATATTACCAAATAAGATAGATAAACCGCCTTGTGCATCATATGGTGCATCAAGAGGGTGAATGACATCAAAGTTCTTAATTTCTTTGCCTTCGTTATTTTCACGTAACGTTTTGCCAGTAACTGTGATTCTATCTGGGTGTAACGTGCCATCTTTCTTCATCAATTCATTAATAATTGCTGGGACGCCACCAGCTTCATGCACATCATGCATTGAATACGATGAACTAGGTGCTATTTTTGATAAATATGGCGTGCGTTTGGCAATAGCATTAATGCGCTCTAAGTCATAATCAATACCAGCTTCATTGGCAATGGCTAACGTATGCAGTACCGTGTTTGTTGAACCACCCATAGCCATATCAAGTGCAAATGCATCATCAATTGCTTCGCGAGTAACGATATCACGTGGTTTTAAATCATTTTTAATATTTTCAACTAATTTAAAAGCTGCTTGGCGAATCATTTCGCGTCGCTGATCACTGACTGCAAGTGCAGTACCGTTGTATGGTAATGCTAGACCTAAAACTTCCATCAAACAGTTCATTGAATTTGCAGTAAACATCCCAGCACATGAACCACAAGTAGGGCAGGCATTTTGTTCCATATCTAAAAATTCTTCTTTAGAAATCGATCCTTCTTTAAATGCGCCGACTGCTTCAAACATTGATGAAAGTGTTAATGCTTTTCCATGTGCAGATAAGCCAGCTTTCATTGGTCCACCAGAGCAAAAGATAGCTGGTACGTTTGTCCTCATGGCTGCTAAAATCATACCGGGTGTAATCTTGTCACAATTAGGAATGTAAAATACGCCGTCAAACCAATGAGCGTTAATTACAGTTTCAGCTGCATCTGCAATAATTTCACGTGATGGTAGAGAATATCGCATTCCGATATGTCCCATAGCTATTCCATCATCAACACCAATTGTATTGAATTCAAATGGAATGGCACCGGCTTCTCTAATTGCTTCTTTAGCTATATCTGCAAGCTCTCTCAAGTGAACATGTCCAGGAACAATATCAATATAAGAGTTACAAATAGCTACAAATGGTTTGTTCATATCAGTTGGACTTTTTAGCGCGCCCGTGGCATGTAAAAGACTTCTTGCTGGTGCTTGGTGATCTCCTTTTTTGATCATGTCGCTTCGCATAGTAAATTCCCCCGTAAATTTTAATGATTAATCATGTTTTATAGTAATAAAAATAAGTAATTGAAAGATAAAACATAAAAAAACGTCCCAATATTATTGGGACGTTTACAAGTCCCATTCAAACAGAAATAGGACTTAAAGCGTTTAGTAAATATTTACTAACGTTCGAGTCCTAAAGAGTATAATAAAATAATAATATTTGAAGTTGTCGGTTGATGTTCAGTATATTGATTAAGCATTTTATTATACTCCTTCCGTGAATGGTATATATCACTTTAATAGTTAGAATTGTCTAAAAATTTGATAAATTTAATTTACTATATCTGCTTTAGTATGTCAACAAATATTTTAAATTTTCTTACAATTAACTTTGAATAGATAATCTGTTTCAAAGATAAGAAATTTAAGTTGAAATTTGTTACAATATAAAGGTTAAATATAAAGTTAGATACGATTGAACAATGGATAATCATTTTTATGAATGAAAAGCATAATATAGGAGAATCAACATTGAT
Source organism: Staphylococcus sp. FSL W8-0056 (assembly GCF_037963075.1). Classification (NCBI taxonomy): domain Bacteria; kingdom Bacillati; phylum Bacillota; class Bacilli; order Caryophanales; family Staphylococcaceae; genus Staphylococcus; species Staphylococcus sp. FSL W8-0056. The sequence continues at coordinate 1,781,799 of NZ_CP150142.1, read as the reverse complement.
AAAGATAAATAATTTAGATGAAATGAATCAATTTGCTATGTTTTTAGTTGAGCAATTGAAAAGTGGTGATTTGATTTTACTTAACGGAGATTTAGGAGCAGGTAAAACAACGTTAACGCAATTTATAGGAAAAGCTCTTGGTGTAAGACGTACGATTAATTCCCCGACATTTAACATCATTAAATCATATAGGGGTAAAAATTTAAAATTGCATCATATGGATTGTTATCGCTTAGAAGATTCTGATGAAGATTTAGGGTTTGATGAATTTTTCGAAGATCAGGCAATTACTGTTATTGAATGGAGTCAATTTATAAAAGATTTACTTCCAGCGACGCATTTATCTATTAACATTTCAACAATATCTGAAAATACAAGACAAATTGAGTTGTTCGCGCAAGGAGAACATTATGAACAAATTAAGGAGGCAATTATCCATGAATTCGCTGCTCATTGATACATCGAATCAACCATTATCAGTAGCATTGATGCAAAACGATGAAGTTTTAGCTGAAATAACTACGGATTCTAAACAAAATCATTCAGTGCAATTAATGCCTGCGATTAGTCAGCTATTTGAGCAGAGCAAAATAGCTAAACAGCAATTAGATGCGATTATTGTTGCTGAAGGTCCTGGTTCATATACTGGCTTACGTATCGGTGTTACTGTTGCTAAAACATTAGCGTATGCGTTAGATGTTAAATTATATGGTGTTTCATCATTAAAGGCATTGGCAGCAACAATCGATCATACTGATAAATTATTGGTTCCTGTGTTTGATGCAAGACGACAAGCAGTTTATACAGGCATATTCCAGTGGCAAAATGGTCAATTAGTGACTATTTTAGAAGATCAATATATGTCGATAGAGGCATTGCGAGCTTTTTTAGAAGATTTAAACCAACCATTTATTTATATTGGGAAAGATACTATAAAATTACAAGATGAATTACAAGGTGAAGTGATTGCGCAGCTACCAAATGCATCAGTCATGTATCAATTGATAGATAAACCTACAGACGTACATACATTTACTCCTAAATACCATAAATTAGCTGAGGCGGAACGAAATTGGATCAACAGTCAAAAGAACAATTAAACATTAGAGAGATGACTAAAGAAGATGTGCCACAAGTCTTTGATCTTGAGCGTCGGAGTTTCAATGACAGTTCTTGGACAATTGACGCATTTTATCATGAAATAGAGCAAAATAACTTTGCGAAATATTTTGTCTTAGAATTTGAACAACAAATTATTGGTTATTTAGGTTTATGGATTGTTATCGATCAAGCTCAAATTACAACAGTTGCAATCGATGATAATTATAGAGGCTATGGTTTAGGTCAAATGCTTTTAAAATACGGAATAAACTATGCAAGTCACACTTGTGATGTGATGAGTTTAGAAGTAAGAGTTAATAATAAAGTGGCACAACATGTATATGAAAATTTAGGATTTCAATATGGTGGTAAACGTAAAAATTATTATGGTGAAGGTGAGGACGCAATGGTTATGTGGGTGAATTTAAATGACTAAAGATATATTAATACTAGCTGTTGAAACAAGTTGTGATGAAACAAGCGTTAGTGTTATAAAAAATGGCAGAGATATTTTATCAAATACAGTTTTAAGTCAGATTGAAAGTCATAAACGATTTGGCGGTGTCGTTCCCGAAGTGGCAAGTAGACATCACGTTGAAGGTATAACAACAACAATAAACGAGGCTCTAGTGGATGCCGATGTATCAATGGAAGATATTGATGCCATAGCGGTTACAGAAGGCCCTGGACTAATTGGTGCGTTACTAATAGGTGTTAATGCAGCCAAAGCATTGGCATTTGCTTACGATAAGCCACTTATTCCTGTTCATCATATTGCAGGACATATATATGCTAATCACATAGAAGAGCCATTAACATTCCCGCTAATTGCACTTATTGTTTCAGGTGGACATACTGAATTAGTTTATATGAAAGATCATTTATCATTTGAAGTCATTGGTGAAACACGAGATGACGCAGTAGGTGAGGCTTATGATAAAGTGGCACGAACAATTGGTTTAAATTATCCAGGTGGTCCACAAGTTGATCGGTTGGCTGCTGAAGGTGAAGATACTTATTCATTCCCTCGTGTTTGGTTGGATAAAGATAGTTATGATTTTAGTTTTAGTGGGTTGAAAAGTGCCGTGATCAATCAACTTCACAATCAACGACAAAAAAATATTCCAATCATTGAAGCTAACGTAGCAACGAGCTTTCAAAATAGTGTTGTAGAGGTGCTTACGTTTAAAGCTATTCAAGCTTGTAAAGAATATAGTGTTCAGCGATTAATTGTTGCTGGTGGCGTGGCGAGTAATAAAGGATTACGTCAATCTTTAGCGGATCAATGCAAAGTCAATGACATTCAATTAACTATCCCAAGTCCTAAATTATGCACAGATAATGCTGCAATGATAGGCGTTGCCGGCCACTATTTGTATCAGCAAGGTCGATTTGCTGATTTAGCATTAAATGGGCACAGCAATATAGATTTAGAAGAGTATTCTGCAGAATAAAATAAACGTCAGTTATTAACATGATTACGATGAACATTATTGAAACTGTTCATAGTCTTCTGTCATGTGATAGCTGACGTTTTTATATTGCAATTAGGGGAGTGAGACAGAAAAGATAAAGAACCACTAATGATTTATTATGTTGGGATTCTGCCAACTTGCACATTATTGTAAGCTGACTTTCCGCCAGCCTCTGTATTGGGGCCCCCGGACTAGTATTGAAAAAACTTATTACAAGCGTATTTTCATTTAGTCAAAGACTGTCAATATAACAATGTTGCGACTTGAACATTGATTGATGTTCAAGATTCATGCTAACCATTGGAAACATTATCTTTTGCTCGTTCATATATTTTTGCTGGAAATGAAGTGATTTTTAATAATTCGATGGCATTACGAGTATTTGCTTTGCCAGGCTTAATTTTGTAATCAAAATGTATGTTATTATTTTCTATTACCTCATTGAAATGATAATTTTCATAACGTTGTTTTAAGAGTTCAGCTAACTCAATATCATGTGTTGCTGCAATAACTCTAAAGTTAGATTTTTCATGTAAAAATGATAGTACTGATTCTGAAGCGGCAATTCGTTCAGTTGTGTTGGTACCTTTAAAAATTTCATCGATAAAGCAGTATATTTTTTGATTATCTGGAATTTCAACAATTCGCTTAATAGATTTTAATTCAGCCATAAAATAACTATCGCCTGATAACACATCATCGGCATTTGCCATTGACGTGAACACAATTCCAGGTTGATATACAAATTTGCTTGCGGTAACTGTTTGTATAGCCGATGCAAGAATAATGTTTATTGCTATGGATTTCATAAATGTTGATTTACCCGAAGCATTAGACCCAGTTAACAGTATATTTTGTGAAAGTGAGAAATCATTGGCTACTGCATCTGCTATGAGTGGATGTGTTAACTCAGAGAATACTATGCCATCATTTGTATCATCAATTTGTGGTTCAGTATAACATTCTAGCGTTCTACGATACATTGCTAATGCATAATGATTATCTAATTCAGCTATGTAATCGAAACAATTTTTAAGCTCATTCATATGTGTTGTATAGCTTTTTTGAATTGAATGAAATAAAACATAATCAAGCATGAAAATAAGTTTAACTAGTTTAATTACCATAGCTCCGATATCTTCATCATTAACTTCAGCTAAAACACTCGTTAAATGACGTGCTGTTCTAAATTGCTTAAAATTGACTTCAGGTTGTGGAGCATGTTTAATTTTTGAGATAGTATAGCCTTGTTTTAAAACATTGGATGCATAAAAGATAGATTTTAAGTCATCCTCATATGTACGCTTTAAAGTTGCTGATAAAATGATATTAAATAGGCAACTCATAAGAAATAATAAAATACCAACTTGTGAATTAATAAATATAACTGCAAATGAGATAACTGGTAAAAACGGGCATAGAAACAATATATTTTGACGTTTTACCGGTGTGATTTGGTCTGGAAATGTTGGATAAACAGTTTTACCAATCAAAGCTAAATGATATGTTACGTTTTTTCTAAATTCAGCATTATCATTAAATAAACTAAGTAATGATTTGTTCGTAATTGAAAGCATTCCACGTAAACAGGCATATAGCTTCATTTCACCAATAGCTGTTAAATTATAATTCATCTTATGAAAAATTGCATTCATATTTAAGTCGGACCAAGTTTTATCATCAACTAATGAATGTGATTCAAATTTTTCCTTGTAGAGCTTATACTCATAGTCGAAATGTGAGTTCGGTCTGATAAAAGCTTCTAATGGAGAAATCGTTTGCCATAATGTTTCCATAGATTTTAATAGACGTTGACGACTCATGTATCGTCCAACAATTCCTATTACAGATGTAAGTAGAATAATTGCTATAACAAATATTAAAAATGTTTGATTTGTGCTCATAAGTATCTCCTTATTTATTTTTAATAATAATAAAAATATACTTCAATAATATTATTATTTCATAAAGAAAGTGTCTTAACAATGAATTTTGATAAAAACAATGTCAATAGAGAACATGCGTACTTATCAACAAAGAGTGAATAACTTGTGGATAAAAGGTGTTGATAACGTCATTTATTGTGGATATCAGGTGGGAAAACAGAAAATAAATAATTGATTAGTGTTAATTTACTTGTGGATAACTAGGATAAGTCTGTGGATAGCTATAATATCAGCGTTTTTATTGTGAATAAAAAAAATTAAAATTTGTAAAAAAATAACTCTAACTATAGCGAATTTACAGTTAGAGTTATGTATATTTTTATAGTTTTTGTTGTAATTCTTCCCATTTAGACATAGCGTGTTCTAATTTTTGTTCGCTATCTTGTTTTTGGATAGCTAATTCGTTTGCTTTTTGTGGATTGTTATACACTTCTGGTTGGGTTAATTGCTCGTCTATTTGTAAGATAGTAGTCTCTAAAGTTTCTATTTCATTTTCACACTCGGATATTTGTCGTTCAAGTTTGCGTTGTTCACGTCTTTGTTCTTTTTGGTTATGATACGACGATTGTTCCATAGACTTTTTATGTGCTTGTACGTTAACTGACTGTTCTTCTTGGTGCGCTTTCAACGCTTCGGCTTCCTCAACTTTTTCAATGTAATATTGATAATCTCCTAAATACATCTTTCCGCCATCAATTGTTAAATCAAATACCTTGTTTGCTAATTGGTTAATAAAGTAACGATCATGGGAAACAAATAGTATTGTTCCTTCAAAATGTTGGAGTGCTTGCTCTAACATTTCTTTTGAATCTATATCGAGGTGGTTGGTAGGTTCATCTAAAATAAGTACATTGTCACGTTGCAACATAAGTAGTGCTAGTTGTAAACGTGCTTTTTCACCACCAGATAAATCATTAATTATCTTTTTAACATCGTCTTGTACAAATAAGAAACGTCCAAGAACTGCTCGAATATCTTTTTCATTCATTAACGGATATTGATCCCACACATAATCTAAAATCGTTTTACTAGATTTAAATTCTGCTTGCTTTTGATCATAATAACCAATTTGTAAATTTGCGCCGAAAGTAATATCGCCATTAAGCGCTTTTTGTTGATTAGCAATAGTTTTAATTAAGGTCGATTTTCCAATACCATTTGGCCCAATGATTGCTATATGATCGCCTTTAGAGACCTCTATACTGATAGGTTTGGTAATTGCAGTTTGATAACCGATTTCTAAATTTTTTACATGCATGACGTCATTACCTGTATTCCGGTCAAAGCCAAATTGAATATTTGCACTTTTGGCATCTAACATTGGTTTATCAATGCGTTCCATTTTTTCTAAAATCTTACGTCTACTTTTTGCCATTCCACTTGTTGAAGCACGGGTAATATTTTTCTCAACAAAAGTTTCTAATCGTTTTATTTCTGCTTGTTGACTTTCATATTCTTGCATTCGTTTTTGATAATATAAATCCCGTTGCTGTATAAATTCCTCGTAATTACCAACATAGCGTTTGACATCACCTAAAGCCACATCATAAATTTGAGTAACTATTTTATCTAAAAAGTAACGATCATGGCTGATGATGACGATTGCACCTTTAAAATAACGTAGATAATCTTCAAGCCACTTTGTCGTTTCTAAATCTAAGTGGTTAGTAGGTTCATCTAAAAGTAATAAATCAGGTTCGTTTAATAGCATTTGAGCTAAAGATAAACGTGTTTTTTGGCCGCCGCTAAAATCATTGATAGGTTTATTGAAATCTTCTTCACTAAAATTTAACCCGTGAAGTACTGTTTTAATTTTACTTTCATATTGATATCCTTCTAATTGTTCAAATTGATTCGATAAAGATTCATAACGGGACATATGTGTTTTATATGTATCACTATCGTAATCATTTGCATGTTTTGATAACCAATCTGTTTCTTCTTTGATTAAGCTTTCCATTCGTTTAATATGTTCAAATGGTTTTGACATTTCTTCAAAAACTGTTGCATTAGAATTTAAAGTCATTTGTTGAGTTAAATAACCTAGTTTTAAGTTTTTAATTTTTGACACATTTCCAGAATCATAGTTTTCTACACCAGCTATAATTTTCATCAATGTTGATTTACCGGCGCCATTTCTTCCTACGATACCAATTCGTTCACCAGTTTTTACTTCAAAATCAACATCAGTAAATATATCTTCACCATCGAACGATTTTGATATATGATTGAGTTGTAAAAGTATCATTCGATCTTCACCTTTCGTCTTTCTCAAATTTTATTAACTTATGAAAAAAGTCGTAATTATTACATTAATAACCATTTTACAGTATAAAACGCCGTCTTGAAACTAAGATATTTATTTTTAAAATTCAATAATGTATAATATTTAGGTATTCATTGTAATCAATTATTTGTTTTTTAATAATCTAACAATTACGCTCTAACTCGTTTGAATACATAGATATAATTCATTCAAACACGAAGGAGGAAATAGCGAATGAGTGACCAAGTTAAAATTCCTCGAGCAACTTTAAAACGTTTGCCGTTATATTATAGATTTGTCAGTTCATTAAAATCTAAAGGTATAGATCGTGTAAATTCAAAAGCGATTAGCGATGCGTTACAAATTGACTCGGCAACAATTCGTCGTGACTTTTCATATTTTGGCGAATTAGGTAAAAAAGGGTACGGATATAATATAGATAGTTTATTGGATTTCTTTAAATCTGAACTAAGCGAGAGTGACATGATCAAAATCGCAATTGTCGGAGTTGGGAACCTAGGGAAAGCTTTGCTCACATATAACTTTTCAATACATGACGATATGACGATTACAGAAGCGTTTGACGTAAAAGAAGATGTTATTGGCCAGAAAATAGGGAACGTTATTGTAAAAGATAACGATGAATTAATAACAACATTGAAGAAGGAAGAAATAGATGTTGTGATTCTAACTACACCAGAAAGAGTTGCACAGAAAGTTGCAGATGAACTCGTCCAAGCTGGTGTGAAAGGTATTTTAAACTTCACTCCTGGTAGAATTAATACGCCTTCAGATGTGCAAGTACATCAAATTGACTTAGGTATAGAATTACAGTCATTATTATTCTTTATGAAAAATTACAGTGAATAAATGTGATGTTAGCTTTGAATGATTAACCTTGTTATATCTTTAATTAATTATAGAACAGTCTGGGACTAAGTATGTCTCAGGCTTTTTCTGTTATGTTTGAAAATGAAAGGAAAAACTGTTGTGTTGATAAATATAGTATAGGTTAATAAATTAACACGTAGAGATATAATGATGAATCGTAATTAATCGCCTTCCTTATATGAATATAATATAAATATCAAAAATATTGTGTATAAGGTTGAAAACAAGAAAATCATCACCTATAATACATACTAAACTTATCGGAAATGAGGGGTTAGGATTATGTGGATGATTTTTAGTGGCTTAATTGTCGGGGGACTCTTAGGTTTTGTCATGCAAAGAACAAGATTTTGTTTAACAGGTGGCTTTCGAGATATGTATGTGCAAAAGAATAATAAGATGTTCTATGCATTATTAATCGCTATTACTATTCAAAGTATAGGATTATTGATTTTGACGGCAACAGATATTTTACAAATTCCTGCACATAGTTTTCCAATATTGGGAACAATTATAGGTTCTTTTATTTTTGGAATTGGAATAGTATTGGCTGGAGGGTGTGCAACAGGTACTTGGTATCGCGCTGGTGAAGGGCTAATTGGTAGTTGGATTGCATTAGTATTATATGCTGTTACTGCAGCAATCACTAAAACAGGGATTTTAAAGCCAGTAATGGATAAAATTAATCAACCAACGAATGTAAATAGTGATATGTCTCAAACAACTGGCATTCCGTTTTGGGGATTAGTCGTTATATTAACTATAATCACCATTTTTCTAGTTGTAAGAACACTCAATAATAAGAAAGTTCGAGTTGCTGTTCCAAAACTAAAGCAACGTTATACAGGTATTAGATATTACCTTTTCGAAAAACGATACCATCCATTTATTGCAGCAATTGTAATTGGACTTATCGCACTCTTAGCTTGGCCAATGAGTGCATCAACTGGAAGAAATGACGGTTTAGGTATAACAACGCCTTCAGCAAATTTAGTACACTTTTTGATTACAGGTGAAACTAAATTTATTGATTGGGGTGTCTTTTTAGTTCTAGGAATTTTCATTGGTTCATATATTGCAGCTAGAGGATCAAGAGAATTTAAATGGCGATTGCCAGACAAGATTACAATACGAAACAGTGCCATTGGTGGCATATGTATGGGATTTGGTGCGTCAGTTGCTGGTGGTTGTTCTATCGGTAACGGTTTGGTTGAAACGGCAACGATGACTTGGCAAGGATGGATTGCGCTAGCATCGATGATAGTTGGTGTATGGACAATGAGTCATTTTATCTTTGTTCGTCCAATGAAAAAAGTACAACAACAATCCGCAAAGGTTAAACAGCAAACGCAAATAGTATAGAAGATTATTATGCAAATGATGTTGATCAAATAAAAGTGATTGGAAAAGGAGAAATAATTATGATACACGAATTAGGTACAGTAGGAATGGTATGTCCATTTCCGTTAATTGAAGCGCAAAAGAAAATGGCAACATTGCAATCTGGAGATGAATTAAAAATTGATTTTGATTGCACGCAAGCGACGGAAGCCATTCCAAATTGGGCTGCAGAAAATGGTTATCCTATAACAAACTATGAACAAATTGATAATGCTTCATGGACAATTACAATTCAAAAAGTTTAACGTTATCATTTTAACAATAAAATAGATATTAGATTCTATGGCTACTTCCGCTAATTTAAAAGTGAGTAAGTAGTCTTTTTTGTTTTAGTTCATGAAATCATTTTTATATAGTGTGGCATATTTTATTTCAAAAAATGTAATAAAACTTAACGCATTTTTGCTTTTTATAAATTGTCAGATTATTATGAAAACAAGGGAGTGGTAAGTATGAATCTTAACGATACGATATTTATGTTTTTGTGTACATTATTAGTTTGGTTAATGACACCAGGATTAAGTTTATTTTATGGTGGGTTAGTTCAATCTAAAAATGCGCTTAATACTGTCATGCAAAGTATGGCAGCAATTGTGCTTGTTACATTTGTATGGATAACAGTTGGTTTTACAATTAGTTTTGGGAATGGGAATTTATGGTTCGGAAATTGGGAATATACTTTTCTTAATCATGTAGGTTTTGCGACTCAAGAAGATATTAGCCCACATATTCCTTTCGCTTTGTTTATGTTATTTCAAATGATGTTTTGTACGATTGCAATTTCTATTTTATCTGGTTCAATCGCTGAGAAAATGAAGTTTATTCCTTATTTATTATTCGTAGTAATATGGACTGCTCTTGTATACAGTCCAGTAGCACATTGGGTTTGGGGCGGCGGTTGGATTAATAAACTCGGTGTATTAGATTTCGCTGGAGGTACGGTTGTTCATATTACATCAGGTGTTTCTGGTTTAGTATTAGCTATTATGATTGGAAAAGGAAACAAACATTCTGAATCAACACCACATAATCTTATCATTACGTTGATTGGCGGTATATTCGTGTGGATTGGTTGGTATGGATTTAATGTAGGTAGTGCTTTTACATTTGATAATATTGCGATGCTTGCATTTACAAATACTGTCATTTCAGCCAGTGCAGGTGCTATAGGTTGGTTAATTTTAGAATATATTTTTAAAAAGACGACAAGTTTACTTGGACTTTTACTCGGTGCATTAGCAGGATTAGTTGTTATTACTCCTGCAGCAGGATATGTAACATATCTTAGTGCAACAATAATGGCTTTAATAGGAGGTATCTGTTGTTATATTGTCATTAATTACATCAAGGTAAAACTAAAATATCATGATGCATTAGATGCATTTGGTATTCATGGTGTTGGTGGTATTATTGGTGCTGTTTTAACAGCAGTTTTCCAAAGTAAAAAAGCCAATCCTGACATTGAGAATGGCTTTATTTATACTGGTGACATACATATTATACTTGTACAAATATTATGTGTAACAGCAGTTGTAATTTTTAGTATCGTCATGACGTTTATTATTGCGAAAGTAATTAAATTAATTACACCATTATCTGTTACGGAACAAGAAACGAATATAGGATTAGACAAGATTGTTCACGGTGAACATGCTTACTTTGAAGGTGAGCTAAATAGATTCAATAAACATATTCGATATTAGAATATATTTACATAGAATATTCATTGTCCTGACATTTAACTAAAGGTTGATGTTGGGACATTTTGTTATACAAAAGTTTTATTTTGAAATCTTTTTATGAAAGAAGCAGAAATATTATTTAAAGCGGTTACACATATGCTAAAATAAGGCTAAGTGTCACAAATAATGATAGGTGAATAAGTATGAAAAATATATCTGATATTGCCAAATTGGCAGGCGTTTCAAAAAGCACAGTATCTAGATTTTTAAATAATGGATCTGTCAGTAAAAAAACAAGTGAAAAATTAACAAGAATTATAGCAGAACATGACTATCAACCGAATCAATTTGCTCAAAGTTTAAGAGCGAGACAAACACACCTTATTGGTGCCATTATACCTAGAATGAATTCATATGCAGTAGATGAAACAATCAAAGGATTGGCAAAACAATGCCAAAAATATGAATCACAATTAATTTTAAATTACACAGGTTTAAATATCGAAGCAGAAATACAAGCGCTTGAAACATTAGCACGCAGTAAAGTAGATGGTATTGTTTTAATGGCTACAGACATAACAGAGAGACATATTGAAGTCATTAATAAAATGAATGTACCAATCGTTATTGTTGGTCAACAACATGAACAACTTCATAGTATTGTGCATGATGATTATAAAGCAGGTCAAATTATAGGCGAATGGATTGGTCAACAGGGATATCAACAAGTTGAAGTGTTTAGTGTAAGTGAAAAAGATATTGCAGTTGGTATACATAGAAAACGTGGTTTACTTGACCAGTTAGCTAAATACCAAATTAAACCTAATATACATGAAACAAATTTTACTTATGTGGAAGCACAAAAAGATGTTGCAAATGTTTTGGAAAATGTGGAGCAAGTAGATGCGGTTGTTGGAGCAACTGATACGATTGCATTAGCTGCCTATAAATATTATTCTGATAAAAATGATGTTATGAAACCACATCAAATATATGGTTTTGGTGGTGACCCAATGACACAATTAGTGTCTCCATCGATAAAAACAATTCATTATAATTATTTTGAAGCTGGCCAATGCGCGATGGAAGAGATACAACAGATGCTTAAAAAGCAAGATATGCCATATAGCGTCACAGTAGATGTTAATATTTAGACGCTGTATTTTTTAAAACAAATGTGGAACCGATACCATATAACTATAAATGGATAGGTTAAAAGTTAAAGAACGTAGGTAAAATTTGCTATAATAGAATATAAATTGTTAACAGCATAAATTATAAAAGGAGGACTGGGTAAATATTATGACCGAATGGACTAGAGAAGAACGTTATCAACGAATCGAGGACGTTGATACTGAGTATTTTAAAACATTAAAACAACAAGTTGATCAATCAAAATTTCGTCAACAATTTCATATACAACCAGAAACAGGTTTATTAAATGATCCCAACGGACTTATTTTTTATAAAGGGAAGTATTATGTTTCACATCAATGGTTCCCATTAGGCGCAGTACATGGCTTAAAGTATTGGTATAACTACACGAGTGATGACTTAATAAACTTTAAACCTGAAGGGCCAATATTAAATCCAGATACTAAATATGACAGCCATGGTGTTTATAGCGGTAGCGCTTTTGAATATAACGGGCATTTATATTATATGTACACAGGAAATCATCGAGATAATCATTGGCAACGACATGCGAGTCAGATGATCGCACGATTGAAAGAAGACGGTTCAGTTGAAAAGTTTCCAAAGCCAGTAATTAGCCAGCAACCAGAAGGATATACAAGTCATTTTAGAGATCCTAAAGTTTTTAAATATGGTGAGAAATATTATGCAATCATTGGCGCACAAAATAATGATCAGCAAGGTCGATTATTACTTTATAATACTGAAGATATAATTAATTGGCATTATTTAGGTGAAATAAATACAGAGTTAGATGATTTTGGATATATGTGGGAATGCCCAGATTACTTTAATTTAGATAATCAAGATGTCATACTTATTTGTCCACAAGGTATTGAACCAAAAGGCAATCAGTTCAAAAATATTTATCAAAGTGGTTATATACTTGGAAAGTTTGATATTGAAAAGTTAACATATGAACATGAAAATTTTGTCGAGCTTGATAATGGCTTTGATTTCTATGCACCTCAAACATTTTTAGATGAAAAAGGCCGACGAGTACTAATTGGATGGATGGGGTTACCGGAAATCGAATATCCTACTGATAATGAAGGATGGGCCCATTGCTTAACAATTCCTCGTGTATTAAAAGTAGAAAATGGTCAACTTAAGCAACGTCCATATCCAGCGTTGGAAAAATTACGTCACAATAAAGAGACAGCATTAGGCTACGCAAATAAATTTACTCGAAAATTACATCCGTATGAAGGTAAACAGTATGAATTAATCATAGATATTTTGGATAATGATGCTACCGAAGTGTACTTTGAATTACGTACATCTAAGACTTCTTCAACATTAATTGCTTATAACAAGCGTGAAAATAAAATAACATTAGATCGCAGCGACAGTGGTTTATTGCCGACAAATGTTGAAGGTACGACGCGTAGTACGATATTAGACACGCCATTAAAGCAATTACAAATTTTTGTTGATACATCTAGTATAGAAATTTTCTGTAATGATGGGGAACGTGTTTTGACATCTCGAATTTTCCCGACAGAAGACGCACTAGGTATTAAAACATCAACAGAATCAGGGCAAGTATATTTACAATTTACTAAATATGATTTAAAGGATGAACATAAATGAGACGTCTATTTTCAATAGGAGAAGCGTTAATTGATTTTATTCCAAATGTTACAAATGCGAATTTAAAAGATGTTCAAACATTTACGAAGCAAATTGGTGGCGCGCCATGCAATGTAGCTTGTACAGTTCAAAAGTTAGGACAACAAGCGTATATGATTACACAATTAGGTAATGATGCATTTGGAGATAGCATTATTGAAACGATATCAAGTATTGGTGTAGATGTATCAAAAGTGTATCGCACGAATGAAGCAAACACTGCGTTAGCTTTTGTGAGTTTGACTGAAGCGGGCGAGCGAGATTTTTCTTTTTATCGTAAGCCCTCTGCTGATATGTTATTTGAACCAAGTTTTGTGAATGATATTGATGTGAATGAAAATGATGTAGTACATTTTTGTTCTGTTGATTTGGTCGATAGTCCGATGAGAGATGCACATTATCAATTGATTACCAAAACATTAAATGCAAATGGTACTGTCGTATTTGATCCTAATGTAAGATTGCCATTATGGGATAACGCTGAAGATTTAAGACAAACTATTCATACCTTTTTGCCATTGGCGCATATTGTAAAAGTTTCAGATGAAGAATTAGAATTTATTACAGGTATTCATGATGAAAATGAAGCCATTCAATCATTATTTACAGGTAATGTTACTGTAGTCATTTATACGAAGGGAGCAGATGGTGCTGCCGTATATTTGAAAAATGGTATTAATCATTATCATAGTGGCTATAAGGTAAAACCTGTTGATACAACTGGGGCAGGGGATGCTTTTATTGGTGCAGTTATTAGCAGGATTTTAGCAACCGATGTGTTAAATTTAACTCAGTTATTTGAAAATGAAGGTGAGGAAATTTTAGCGTTTAGCAATCGCGTTGCTGCAATAGTGACAACGAAGTATGGTGCCATTAATAGTTTGCCAACATTACAAGAGGTTGAACAAGCATTTTAAATAATTCATTTATAAAACAGTGTAGGAAACAAGTTGAATCTTGTGCTACACTGTTTTTTAAAACAAAATAAGATTCACGGGGTAGGAAATTGTAGCATTTTATTTATGGAAACTGTCAATTTCAAATTTAGTATATTTTGTTAAAAATTGCGCCATAGGATTGTAGAGTGAAATAGAAATTGATAAATTATGTAGTAATAGGAATAGGTATACAAAGAAACGTTACATCATTTTTTAATTCACGCGTCATATTTAATTTTGTTATTAAACAATTAAAAAGCCAGCTATACAGTGCATTTGCTAGTTATCTTGTTAAAATCCAACAAGATTTACAATTGAATACGCCGTTAACTGACTTTATTATCTTATTATATTTTTTTAACGTTTCTCACCGATGCATAGCAGTGTTCTTTATTTTTAAAATAGACAATTCGCTCTTTCGAATCTATAGATTCAATATTATGGCGATTGACGACAAAGCTATTATGACATCTAAAGAAACGATCATCTAATTGACTCAGTTCTTTTAAATTACCATAAAATTCAATTTGACGGTTATCTAAATGGGCAATGAGTCTGTGAGATTTTGTTGATGATTCAAAAAACATAATATCATCATATTGAACATACACTGAATTACTGCCACGTTTTAATTCAATCGTTTCAACGCTATTATCTTTAGACAACAATTGTAAGCGTGTATGTGCAGTTTCTAAACAATCTATAATTCGAGTTCTTAATTCTGCTGGATCATCTTTAAAAATAAAATCCATCGCTGCAACTTTGTAGACAAATGTTAAATAGGTAAGTTCACTGTGACTCGTAACGAAAATAATGTTACCAACTGGGTCATGCTTACGAATTTCACTGCCTAATTTGATACCATTAATATCAGTTGAAAGTTGAATATCTAAAAAGTAACAGCCTATGTCATTCATATTTTTAGCTTGCTCAAGCACCTCATAAGGATTATCAGTTGCGAGGGCAATTTCCATAGGCTTTTCTTCTATCATTATATAATTTTTAATAATGGTAACCATGTTTTCTCTTTGTTTTGGATCGTCTTCGCAAATGAAAATTTTCATACATTCACATCCTTATGGCTAGTTGTTAATAATTTCAACTTTTTGAATAAAGAAACCATTTTCGATAATTGTATCTAATAAGACATTGTCTGCATTATCAGCAATTTCTTTTAAAGTTGATAGACCTAAACCACGACCTTCACCTTTAGTAGAAAAACTTTCTTGGAACAATTCATGAATGCGTGGTATATCATCAGCGCATTTATTCATAACAATAAACGTTACTGAATTTTCACTTTCAATAAATGCAACGCGAATGATAGGGTCATCAATTTCAGTTGATGCCTCAATTGCATTATCAAGAATAATACCAATACTGCGACTTAAATCGATCATATTCAAGTTAATGCTACTTACTTCATCGGGTATTTCGATACTAATTGGAATATTCATTTCTTGTGCACGTAAAATTTTCGCAGTAATTAAGCCTTTTATCTCACGTACTTTAAGATTCTCGATACCATTTAATTTAATAGCATTCATCTGCAAATTATCTTTCATAGGTACAATATTTTTATTGAAATAAGCGCGTAGACCAATCATGTCATCTTCGCGAATGTATTCTGAAAGTGTCGTTAAGATATTGACATAATCATGACGGAACTTGCGCATTTCATTATTAATTGCTTCAATCTTTAATGTGTATTCGTAATAGGTCTCAATTTCTTCTTGATTTCGTTTGTATTTCATCTCTTTAAGGGTGAAAAGCGACATTATAAGTATTACAACAGAGATAAAAATTATTAATCCTATAAATACAAGTGCATATGGAATTAAGCTATCACCGTTTGAACTTGTATTTGTAGAATAAATATAAAAAAATGCAAATGTTGCAAATAATACGAATGAAATTATAATCATATAAGTTTTATTTAAAGATAAGTATGATTTTTTAAATTTCTTTAGAGATATTCTTACCAAATATGTCGCTAATAATGAAACTGATGAAAAAGAAAGTATATATAATGGTAAGAGTATTGCAGGATCAGTAGTGTATTTTCTTAAAGTTAAAAACAAACCTACTGTTGCAAAATTACTCAAATACATTATGATCATGGTCACTAAAATTGTTACTATTGCATAGTACTTTAATTTAAAGAATAAAAATATGATAGATGAAAAAGTTGGAATCAATACGGCTCTACTTCCATAGAAGTAATACAAAAACATGGTTGGAATTATAATTCCAACTATAATAAAATAATCCCTTAAATTAAATTTAACAAAGGAAATGAATTTGGCTACTGTAAAAAGTATTACTAATTGAAAAGTGGCCATAGCTAAGTTGTTTATTGTTTCCATATGCTACACACTTTCTAAAATAACTTTTACTATTTGTCGTATAAATTCGTTAATTCAGCGGGTACTTTAGGTTCATCAAATAAACTGCTGCAAGCGTTTACGCCACCGACAATTCCGATTGCTTTAGCTAATTTAATTATAAAATCAAAAAACATATTAACAAGTGTATTCATGATTAATCCTCCTTAGGGAAAAAAATAGGTAATAATGTAATAGATTCCACTAAAATTCCTAATAACATAAATTGAGCATAAAATGGATGTATTATTAAGGATAGAATCAAAACTAATAAATACATAATTATAGATAAATACTTTTTACGTTTTACTAATTTTATTGGTATAGGTTGCTTTTTCGTTGCTGCAGGTGCATAAATAACAACGGAAATCAATCCTATAATAGATAAGGCCAGTAAATAAGTAAAATTAATGTCTATATTAATTAGAAAATAAGGTACAAATACAAATGTTAAAATACTTTGTATGTAACAAAGTATCGAAGACTTTGCATGAGCACCATGTGCATTATAGCGTATTAACATATAGGATAAGTGTGTAACTAAGGTAAACAAAAATACACTTAAGAATATAGAAATACTATATGTTACAAGTATTTTAAAAAAATTACCAACTATAATTTGCATCCCTAAACGTACTTGCAAAAATTGAATATGATCTAAGTTATTTCTCTTTTGAAGATACGTGGCAAACTGGTCAATTTTGTTATCAAAATAATTCAATTTTACACCACTCTCCTCACTGTTATTATACGATTTAGTACAATCTTTTATCATTATATTGCCTAACTGTAGGAAATAAATACTTAACTGTTAAATGTAATTTGTATTTAATATTTTAACATAAAAAAATTTACAGTTAAGAATAAAAAACGACTAGTTAAGAAAAATTGGAAAATAAATGCTTTTAGCATGTTTTAATATAACTAGATCACAGAGATGTGATGGAAAATAGTTGATGAGTTGTTTAATTTTAAGAATTTTTATCTTAATTAAGGAAGGAGTGATTTCAATGGCACAAGATATCATTTCAACAATCGGTGACTTAGTAAAATGGATTATCGACACAGTGAACAAATTCACTAAAAAATAAGATGAATAATTAATTACTTTCATTGTAAATTTGTTATCTTCGTATAGTACTAAAAGTATGAGTTATTAAGCCATCCCAACTTAATAACCATGTAAAATTAGCAAGTGAGTAACATTTGCTAGTAGAGTTAGTTTCCTTGGACTCAGTGCTATGTATTTTTCTTAATTATCATTACAGATAATTATTTCTAGCATGTAAGCTATCGTAAACAACATCGATTTATCATTATTTGATAAATAAAATTTTTTTCATAATTAATAACATCCCCAAAAATAGATTGAAAAAATAACTGTAAAACATTCCCTTAATAATAAGTATGGTCGTGAGCCCCTCCCAAGCTCGCGGCCTTTTTTATTGTAATAAAGAAGGGGAGAGTTAATCCTCATTATGAGACCCACCGTTAAAATATATGAATAAGTCTAATGTTGGAAAAGGTCAAAAAATTAATCAATTTAATTAAGAAAATCATTCATTTGCAAAGGGCGAAATGGATTCTTACTGAGTTATCTATTATAAAAAAATAAACATAGACTTATGAAAAATCTCTCATAAATCTATGTTTAGTCATGACATGTGTTAAATATTATTTCGGGCGCTTCTTATTTATACAAATCTAATTTAATACTTTTAAATACAGGTATATTTTCGCGTTGCTGTTCTACTTCATTTAAGTTTAAATCTACAGTCAAAATATCTGCGGATTCATTTAATTCTCCAACTAAATCTCCATTTGGGTTTATAACTATCGAATGACCAGCATATTCTGTGTTACCATCGAATCCAGTGCTATTAGTTCCAATGACAAACATATTATTTTCAATTGCACGTGCCTTTAGTAATGAATGCCAATGTTGAAGACGTGACATAGGCCATTGCGCCACATAAAATGCAATTTTAGCACCACTACGAGCAGGATATCTTAATAATTCTGGAAAACGTAAATCATAACAGATAAGTTGGGTCACATAAGTACCGTCAGACAATTGAAAGGGTTCAGCTACGTTTTCGCCAGCGGTTAAAAATTCATGCTCTCTTAACATAGGAACTAAATGAACTTTGTCGTATTCATTAATCAGCTGGCCACTTTTATTCACACTAAAAGCTGTATTAAATATTTGATAGTTTCTAATGTTAGAAACTGACCCAGCTACGATATCGACTTTATATTTTTCAGCTAAATGTTTAATAAATGAAAAACTTTGTCCTAGATTATTATCTGCTTTTTCATTTAAATGCTCTAAATCATAGCCATTATTCCACATTTCAGGTAAAACGACTACATCTACTTCAGCATTCATATTTTTTTCGAACCATTGCGTTATTTGAGTTTCATTTTTAGAACTATCTCCAAAAATAATCGGTAATTGATAAATTTGGACTTTCATAACATCGCATCCTTGATAGATCTTATATATAACTTACTAAAAGTTATGTTGAAACGCAAAAAACGAGCCCAAGACATAAAATCAAAGTCCTAGGCTCTACAATGTTATATTGACAGTAGTTGATGGGGCCCCAACATAGAGAAATTGGAACACCAATTTCTACAGACAATGCAAGTTGGGGTGGGCTCTAACATAAAGAAATACTTTTTCTTTAGAAATTAGTATTTCTTATACATGAGTTTTACTCATGTATTCCTATTCTTAAGTGCACATTAGCAGCGGCTAATGTGTAAGAACTACTACATAATGAATAACTAATGATTCTTTATCATTTCTGTCCCATTCTTAACAATATATTGATTATTTTTTTATTACGAAACGATCTTCCACTGGATTAAATGTTTTTTCGCCAGCAGCTTCACGAATATCACCAAATGGCAT
Source organism: Staphylococcus sp. FSL W8-0056 (assembly GCF_037963075.1). Lineage (NCBI taxonomy): Bacteria > Bacillati > Bacillota > Bacilli > Caryophanales > Staphylococcaceae > Staphylococcus > Staphylococcus sp. FSL W8-0056. The sequence continues at coordinate 1,761,972 of NZ_CP150142.1, read as the reverse complement.
TTGAGCAATAAGTTTCCAACTTTTAGGAATATTAAATTCTTTTGAAGTCATCTCATCGACAAGTGGATTATAGTGTTGTAATGAAGCACCTATGCCTTTAGTAGCTAATGCAGTCCAAATTGCAAATTGATGCATGGCATTTGTTTGAGTTGACCATATTGCAAAATTATCATAGTAGTTTGGCATTTGTTCTTGTAAACCACTTACAACATCTTGATCTTCATAAAACAAAATTGTACCGTATGAATGTTTGAAGTTATCAATTTTTTGTTCAGTTGGCTCGAAATCACGATTCTCTCCCATGACTTCTTTTAAAATTGCTTTTGTGTTATCCCAAAATTTATTATTGTTGTCATTTAACAAGAGAACAATTCTAGTTGATTGAGAATTAAATGATGAAGGAACATGTTTAACTGCATGTGCAATCATTGATTCTAATTCGTCATCGCTAATTGATATCGAATCTTTCAAATTATATATTGAACGTCTTTCTTCCATTGCATTGTCAAAAGTCATTGCTTTTTTATCTTTTTTAAATAAGCCCATAATTATTGCTCCTTCTTTAGTAAAGAATACTTAATAGACTAAGTATAAAATTTATACTCGGACTTGTAAAGTAATATTTACGAAAATTTCAAGAATATTAATATTCATTTTCAAATTCCAAATATAAATGCATTTTCAACGCATATTTATTATACTTAGATTAATACTTACATGAAAAAGGGAGGTGTCTCGTGAAATGTCATATCATTGGTTTAAGAAAATGTTACTTTCAACAAGTATTTTAATTTTAAGTAGTAGTAGTTTAGGGCTTGCAACGCACACAGTTGAAGCAAAGGATAACTTAAATGGAGAAAAACCAACTACTAATTTGAATCATAATATAACTTCACCATCAGTAAATAGTGAAATGAATAATAATGAGACTGGGACACCTCACGAATCAAATCAAACGGGTAATGAAGGAACAGGTTCGAATAGTCGTGATGCTAATCCTGATTCGAATAATGTGAAGCCAGACTCAAACAACCAAAACCCAAGTACAGATTCAAAACCAGACCCAAATAACCAAAACCCAAGTCCGAATCCAAAACCAGATCCAGATAACCCGAAACCAAAACCGGATCCAAAACCAGACCCAGATAAACCAAAGCCAAATCCGGATCCAAAACCAGATCCAGATAAACCAAAGCCAAATCCGAATCCAAAACCAGACCCAGATAAACCAAAGCCAAATCCGGATCCAAAACCAGATCCAGATAAACCAAAGCCAAATCCGAATCCAAAACCAGACCCTAATAAGCCAAATCCTAACCCGTCACCAGATCCCGATCAACCTGGGGATTCAAATCATTCTGGTGGCTCGAAAAATGGGGGAACATGGAACCCAAATGCTTCAGATGGATCTAATCAAGGTCAATGGCAACCAAATGGGAATCAAGGAAACTCACAAAATCCTACTGGTAATGATTTTGTATCCCAACGATTTTTAGCCTTGGCAAATGGGGCTTACAAGTATAATCCGTATATTTTAAATCAAATTAATAAGTTGGGCAAAGATTATGGAGAAGTTACTGATGAAGACATTTATAATATTATTCGAAAACAAAATTTCAGCGGAAATGCATATTTAAATGGATTACAACAGCAATCGAATTACTTTAGATTCCAATATTTCAATCCATTGAAATCAGAAAGGTACTATCGTAATTTAGATGAACAAGTACTCGCATTAATTACTGGTGAAATTGGATCAATGCCAGATTTGAAAAAGCCCGAAGATAAGCCGGATTCAAAACAACGCTCATTTGAACCGCATGAAAAAGACGATTTTACAGTAGTTAAAAAACAAGAAGATAATAAGAAAAGTGCGTCAACTGCATATAGTAAAAGTTGGCTAGCAATTGTATGTTCTATGATGGTGGTATTTTCAATCATGCTATTCTTATTTGTAAAGCGAAATAAAAAGAAAAATAAAAACGAATCACAGCGACGATAATCCGTGTGTGATTCGTTTTTTATATTATGGAATAAAAATGTGATATATAAAATTCGCTTGTTCCGTGGCTTTTTTCAAAGCTTCAGGATTAAGTAATTGGAATATAACGACAAATCCGTTTTGTAACATATGGATAATAATTGGAACAGCAAGCCGTTTTGTCCATACATATGCTAATGAAAAAATGACGCCCATACCAAAATAAACTGGAATAAATTTGAAATCATTATGTGCTAATGCAAATATTAATGAACTTACTGTTGTAGCAATAATAAATGCTACGATACGATTACCTTTAATCGCATTAAATAATTCTCCAAAGATTACTTTTCTGAATACGTATTCTTCTAATAAAGGACCGATAATAGATACAAAGAAGATAAATATAGGTATTTTTCGAGCAATAATAATTAGCTTTTCTGTATTAGGACTTACTTGTTGTCCACCATAAATTTGCGTTAATACAATGCTCACTACCATTTGATAAATCATTACCAATGCAAATCCAAGCAATGCCCATGGAATGATATATTTTTTAGGTTCTTTAACTTCTAATTCTAATTTTGTTGGATTTTTAATTTTTAAATTAATTAAAATAATCGTCGTGGCGGCGATTAAAAATAGAACAAGTTGTATGTAAATGACTGCTTTAGTCAGTTCTATGCCACTATATTGTACAAATGGTAATTTTTTTACAATGAGAAGCGGTAAAAATTGAGACAATATATAAATAATAACAGTTAGCAATGATGCCCATAATCTTGTCATAATTTTCCTCCAAATATTTGTTTATAATTTATTTTATCGTAAATAACTTGAAGTTACAAAACTTAATTAAAAGGTTATGACTTGAAATTTTGACCAAATTTGATTATTATAAATGTATGTTAGCACTCTTTAATGTTAAGTGCTAAACTTTAGGTTTTTTAAGGAGGAACAATCATGCTAAAACCAATTGGAAATCGTGTGATTATTGAGAAAAAAGAACAAGAACAAACAACTAAAAGTGGTATTGTTTTAACTGATAGTGCTAAAGAAAAATCAAACGAAGGCGTTATCGTTGCAGTAGGAACTGGACGTCTATTAAATGATGGTACAAGAGTGACTCCTGAAGTGAAAGAAGGGGACCGTGTCGTGTTCCAACAATATGCTGGTACAGAAGTTAAACGAGATAATGAAACATATCTAGTATTAAATGAAGAAGATATTTTAGCGGTAATTGAATAATATAAAATTAAATTCATAGATAAATTGTAAAGAACGAAAATGAAATATGACTAAACAAATGGAGGTTTATCATTTATGGTTAAACAATTGAAATTCTCTGAAGATGCACGTCAAGCAATGTTACGTGGTGTAGACCAATTAGCAAATGCAGTTAAAGTAACGATTGGTCCTAAAGGACGTAATGTTGTATTAGATAAAGAGTTTACAGCACCTTTAATTACGAACGATGGTGTAACGATTGCTAAAGAAATCGAATTAGAAGATCCATATGAAAATATGGGGGCTAAACTAGTTCAAGAAGTTGCAAATAAGACAAATGAAATTGCTGGTGACGGTACGACAACTGCAACAGTATTAGCTCAAGCAATGATTCAAGAAGGCTTGAAAAATGTTACAAGTGGTGCGAACCCAGTTGGTTTACGTCAAGGTATCGACAAAGCAGTTAAAGTTGCTGTAGAAGCATTACATGAAAATTCTCAAAAAGTTGAAAATAAAAATGAAATAGCGCAAGTAGGTGCGATTTCAGCAGCAGATGAAGAAATTGGACGTTATATTTCTGAAGCTATGGAAAAAGTAGGTAACGATGGTGTCATTACAATTGAAGAATCAAATGGACTAAACACTGAACTAGAAGTGGTTGAAGGTATGCAATTTGATCGTGGTTATCAATCACCATATATGGTTACTGATTCAGATAAAATGGTTGCTGAATTAGAACGCCCATACATTTTAGTAACAGATAAGAAAATCTCGTCTTTCCAAGATATCTTACCTTTATTAGAACAAGTGGTTCAATCTAATCGTCCAATCTTAATTGTAGCTGATGAAGTTGAAGGCGATGCATTAACAAATATCGTGCTAAACCGAATGCGTGGCACATTTACAGCTGTTGCAGTAAAGGCGCCTGGTTTCGGTGATCGTCGTAAAGCAATGTTAGAAGATTTAGCTATTTTAACTGGTGCGCAAGTGATTACTGATGATTTAGGCTTAGATTTAAAAGATGCATCAATTGATATGTTAGGTACTGCAAGTAAAGTAGAAGTAACTAAAGATAATACCACTGTTGTTGATGGTGACGGTGACGAAAACAGCATTGATGCACGTGTAAGCCAATTGAAATCTCAAATTGAAGAAACTGAATCTGACTTTGATCGTGAAAAATTACAAGAGCGCTTAGCTAAATTAGCAGGTGGTGTTGCAGTTATTAAAGTAGGTGCAGCAAGTGAAACAGAGCTTAAAGAACGTAAATTACGTATTGAAGATGCATTAAATTCTACACGTGCAGCAGTTGAAGAAGGTATTGTTGCAGGTGGTGGTACTGCATTAGTAAATGTTTACCAAAAAGTAAGTGAAATTGAAGCAGAAGGTGACATTGAAACAGGTGTAAATATTGTACTTAAAGCACTAACTGCACCAGTTCGTCAAATTGCTGAAAATGCAGGATTAGAAGGTTCTGTTATTGTAGAACGTTTGAAAAACGCAGAGCCGGGTGTTGGTTTTAACGCTGCTACAAACGAGTGGGTTAATATGTTAGAAGCAGGTATCGTTGATCCAACTAAAGTAACACGCTCAGCATTACAACATGCTGCAAGTGTTGCAGCAATGTTCTTAACGACTGAAGCGGTTGTAGCATCAATTCCAGAAAAAAATAATGACCAACCTAACATGGGTGGCATGCCGGGAATGATGTAAAACAGTTTCTAGTTTTGACTAACTAGAACATTCCATGATAGACGAGTATGATTCGTTCCAAATAAATATTAGAGCGTATGAAAATATTTTAATTTAAGACACCTTCCATTAGTTGACTAAACTTATGAGAGGCGTCTTTTTTATGTGCTAATTTGTAATTGAGATTCATAATGGTATTTAAATCATTATGGTGCGGGAGTTATGGTATTGCCATAATATGAGAGTGCATCCACTTCTATAAGTAATGCATATTGCGAGTGCAGGAATGAATGAGTGCTTGATTAAAATCCTTATGGGTGGTTGACATAATTAAAAGAAACCACATTTAAAATTTCTTAATCACAAGCGGTTAACTAGGTATAGTTTAGTTTTGAGTAAATCTTTTTAAAGGTGTACTTGTGCATTTTACTTAATTAAAGAGATAAGACATTTAATGGGCCTAAAATAAATAAAAAACAAAAAACTACCTGTTTAGGTAGTTTTTTAAATGTAATAGATTAAAACACTAGTTCATTTCTTGTTAAAGATGGATAGTTATTTTATAGATAAATTTGTCCTTTAGTGTAGCGGTAATTTTTAGGACTTTTTGGTGGTATAAATGTTCTTAATAAAGTTAATAGTCCTACTTTACCGCAAAGCATAACGAATATAATAATTATTTTAGTAATACCATGATATTCTGTGGTAAGGTTCATACTTAACCCGACTGTTCCGAATGCAGAAACCACTTCGAATAATAACTTGATTAATGATATGTTCGGATTAATTATCGATAATATAAAAGTAATGATACTGATAAATAGAAATGAGATATTAATGGTAACAATAGATAGTTTTATATGTTTGTCAGATATTTCTTTATTGAATACTGAAACATTATTTTCTTTACGTATATAATTTAAAACAAATATAAACGCCACTGCAAAAGTAGTTATTTTAATTCCTCCAGCTGCACTGAGAGGGGCACCACCAATAAACATAAGTAACATTAACATTAAGGCGGTAGATTTGTTAATGCTTGCTATATCAATACTGTTAAAACCCGCTGTTCGTGTTGTTACTGATTGGAAAAAAGAATTTCCGATTTTTTCAACTAGTCCCATATGTTGCATAGTATTAAACTGTTCTAATAAAAAGAATGTAATAGCTCCTATAATTATTAGGATACTAGTTGTAGTTAAGACTAATTTAGAATGTAAAGATAATTTACTCAATTTTTTACAATTAATAAAGTCTATTACGACAAAATGTCCAATACCTCCAAATATTATGAGTATTGAGATTGTAATAATGACAATTGGATCACTAGAATAATCTATTAAGTTATTCTTAAAAAGGGCAAATCCAGCATTATTAAAAGCTGATACTGATGTGAATAAGCTTAAAAATAAACCTTTGCCTATACCAAATTTTGGTATAAAAGATAAACACAAACAAATCATACCAATTAATTCAGTGACTAAACTATAAATAGCCAAGTGTTTAATTAGCTTAATAACACCACCAGGTTCGTCAATATTCCATGTAACCATAATCAAGAATCTATTTTTCATTGATATCTTTCTATTTAAAAATACTAGTGTCAATAGGGTTACGGTCACGATACCCAGACCACCTATTTGAATTAATAATAGTATTACTATTTCACCAAGTATATTAAACTGTGATCCTATATCAACTGGGGATAGGCCAGTAACTGTAAATGCACTTGAAGCTATAAATAGGGCATCTAAAAAAGATATTGGCTTTTTACCAGTGAAAGGTAAATATAATAAAAGAGCACCTATGATAGTTGTAGAGAAGAAAAGCATTAAATAAAAATATAAAGGTTTGTGGACTTTGTTCATTTTAATTGCATACTCCTTTATATTATAAATTAATAATTAGATAATATCATAAATGAAAATAGAAATGTTACTGATGTGTATTACTTTTCAATTCTAGTCAGGGGCCCCAACACAGAGAAATTGGATTCCCAATTTCAACAGACAATGCAAGTTGGGGTGGGGGCCCCAACACAGAGAATTTCGAAAAGAAATTCTACAAACAATGTAAGTTGGGGTGGGGGCCTCAACACAGAGAAATTGGATTCCCAATTTCAATAGACAATGCAATATATGTATGACAAATCACCACCATAATTTCAGTTTTACATCACTTAATCAATGAAAATGTGCTTGTTGATATTTGAATATTTACAGTCAAACAATATTCATCGCTATTTCTATCAACTTAAAATTCGCAATAAAAAACTGCCAGCACGCGAATAGGGCAGCTGACAGCATCGTTCTTATTTCTCTTTTAAATATTGAATGGAAGCCTCTTTAAAAATATCAATATATTTCAGGTACATATCTTTTTCAATATATTCATCGATTTGATGTGCCATTAATGGATTACCTGGTCCAAAAATGGCTAAATCAACATTGTCCTTATTATCTCCTAAGAAACTAGAGGCATCTGTTGCACCTACAAGCGCTGAAACAAATATTTCGTCTTGTTCTACATAACTAGAAGCTACATCTTTAATCGTAGTAATTAATTTGCTATTTTTATCGCTTGTTACAGGTCGGTGATTGCTTGGAATATCGAGTGAAAGCTTATTGCTATCCACATCATTAATGATATTTTGGAAAAACGATTCTATAAAGTCGTTATCATACTCAGGAACTGGTCTTACGTTAAATTCAAGTGAAGCTTCATCTGGTACAGAGTTAAATTGTTTGCCGCCATTTATAATCGAACATACAGCTGTAAGACCAGATGCATAATTTGCATCCTCTTCAGAAATTTCTTTTCCTATCAATGATTTGAACATGGGTGCAACATCTAATTCATGTTTAGTATCATGTTTTTTAAGCTCTGAATATTTTTCTTTAAATTGATTATAAAATTCAAGCAGTGTATCAATTGCATTGTCACCAATAAATGGAACTGAGCTATGGACAGCTTTGCCAGTTGCAGTTACTTTACATGACATAGACCCTTTATGTGCATAATAAATTCCAGATCCAGTTGGTTCAGCAATAATTAAGCCATCTACATCGTCTAAATAGCCTTTATCAGCCAATAATTTGGCACCTTCTTGTTCTTTCTCTTCGCCAGCAGTAGCTAGTAATCTTATCGTTCCTTGAGGCAATTGATTTTGTTCTTTTAATTCAATGAGTGTGATGACCAAAGCCATCAGACCGCCTTTCATATCCGTTGTGCCTCGACCGTATAATTTGCCAGCTTTTTCTGTGAGTTGAAAAGGGGGATAAGTCCAATTATCTTGATTTCCTGCATCAACAACATCCATATGACCACTCAATGCGAGTATAGGTGAGCCGTTACCGATTTCTGCAACGATATTGGCGCGGTGTTCATTAACTTTCAAAATTTCAGATTTAATATCGTACTTGTCGAATAAATCTTTTAAATAATTACAAACGTCTATTTCATTATTATTTTCAGTTTGTAGTTCAACAATATCTGCTAGTAATTGAATTTTTTCTTTTTCACTAAAAGTTGTCATTAAGCTCACACCTTTTCAAAGTAGTATATATATTTATATAAACATAATTTTTATTCTTAAACATAATTTAAAATGCAGAAAGTAGCGTGTTATTTGATTTCGTTCTATGAAATTAACTGTCTAGTATCAACGATCTTATTAACACTGATATCGGGTATGCTTAATTTTATAGTAAATTGTATGAGAAAGATGCAGGATATTATTTAGCTAATAATTATATATAAATTTCAAATCGATGGTTATTAACTACTAAATAAAAATATTTGCTAAATTAATGACTTTGTACACACATTATTTTTAAAGAGGATAAAGTATTTAATAATATTAACAAAATCATTTAATAAATAGTTAAATATATATTCTCTATTTTTGTGATATTATTCACATGTCGATACATATCAACAAATATCAATCATACGAAAGAAGGTTATAACAATGAAAAATAAAAAACGTGTTTTAATAGCGTCATCATTATCATGTGCAATTTTATTGTTATCAGCAGCAACGACTCAAGCAAATTCAGCTCATAAAGACTCGCAAGATCAAAATAAGAAAGAACATGTTGATAAGTCTCAACAAAAAGACAAACGTAATGTTACTAATAAAGATAAAAATTCAACAGTACCTGATGATATTGGGAAAAACGGTAAAATCACAAAACGAACTGAAACAGTATATGATGAGAAAACAAATATACTCCAAAATTTACAATTCGACTTTATCGATGATCCAACTTATGACAAGAATGTATTACTTGTTAAAAAACAAGGCTCAATTCATTCAAATTTAAAGTTTGAATCTCATAAAGAAGAAAAAAATTCAAATTGGTTAAAGTATCCAAGTGAGTACCATGTAGATTTTCAAGTAAAAAGAAATCGTAAAACTGAAATATTAGACCAATTGCCGAAAAATAAAATTTCAACTGCGAAAGTAGACAGTACATTTTCATATAGCTCAGGTGGTAAATTCGATTCAACGAAAGGTATTGGACGAACTTCATCAAATAGCTACTCCAAAACGATTAGTTATAATCAGCAAAATTATGACACAATTGCCAGCGGTAAAAATAATAACTGGCATGTACACTGGTCAGTTATTGCGAATGACTTGAAGTATGGTGGAGAAGTGAAAAATAGAAATGATGAATTATTATTCTATAGAAATACGAGAATTGCTACTGTAGAAAACCCTGAACTAAGCTTTGCTTCAAAATATAGATACCCAGCATTAGTAAGAAGTGGCTTTAATCCAGAATTTTTAACTTATTTATCTAATGAAAAGTCAAATGAGAAAACGCAATTTGAAGTAACATACACACGAAATCAAGATATTTTGAAAAACAGACCTGGAATACATTATGCACCTCCAATTTTAGAAAAAAATAAAGATGGTCAAAGGTTAATTGTCACTTATGAAGTTGATTGGAAAAATAAAACAGTTAAAGTCGTTGATAAATATTCTGATGACAATAAACCTTATAAAGAAGGATAATATTGAAAGGGCGGATTACTAATGATTAAACAATTATACAAAAACATCACAATTTGTAGTTTAGCAATATCTACTGCATTAACTGTATTTCCGGCAACTTCTTATGCAAAAATTAATTCTGAAATTAAAGCTGTTTCTGAGAAGAATCTTGATGGTGATACTAAAATGTATACACGTACAGCTACAACAAGTGATAGTCAAAAAAATATTACTCAAAGCTTACAATTTAATTTCTTAACTGAACCTAATTATGATAAAGAAACAGTATTTATTAAAGCAAAAGGTACAATTGGTAGTGGTTTGAGAATTTTAGACCCAAATGGTTATTGGAATAGTACATTAAGATGGCCTGGATCTTATTCAGTTTCAATTCAAAATGTTGATGACAACAACAATACAAATGTGACTGACTTTGCACCAAAAAATCAGGATGAATCAAGAGAAGTTAAATATACGTATGGTTATAAAACAGGTGGAGATTTTTCGATTAATCGTGGAGGCTTAACTGGAAATATTACAAAAGAGAGTAATTATTCAGAGACGATTAGTTATCAACAACCATCATATCGTACATTACTTGATCAATCTACGTCACATAAAGGTGTAGGTTGGAAAGTAGAAGCACATTTGATAAATAATATGGGACATGACCATACGAGACAATTAACTAATGATAGTGATAATAGAACTAAAAGTGAAATCTTTTCTTTAACACGAAATGGAAATTTATGGGCGAAAGATAATTTCACACCTAAAGACAAAATGCCTGTAACTGTGTCTGAAGGGTTTAATCCAGAATTTTTAGCTGTTATGTCACATGATAAAAAAGACAAAGGTAAATCACAATTTGTTGTTCATTATAAAAGATCAATGGATGAGTTTAAAATAGATTGGAATCGCCATGGTTTCTGGGGCTATTGGTCTGGTGAAAACCATGTAGATAAAAAAGAAGAAAAATTATCAGCATTATATGAAGTTGATTGGAAGACACATGATGTGAAGTTTGTAAAAGTACTTAATGATAATGAAAAGAAATAAGTAATAAAAGTTGCCTGCTACATAGAATGTAGTAGGTAACTTTTATTTATATTTGAGTAGATAGATTTATTATGATGTGCAGTGTATGAATCTTGTTTGAGTGTAGAGTAAAGACTTGTATTAATGAAAAATTAAAGTTGTTAAGATGATTTTATTAAAATGTAAGTCAATTCAAATTTTAACAATATAACTCGCTTCGTCCTTTTAGAACGAAGCGAGTTATTAGTTAGTTGAGCACTATTTACTATAGGCTTTGATTGGGTAATGATCTGAAAAATCATTGTAAACGTAGTAATATGGGAACGCATATACATCCCATGGCTTAGGTTTTTCAGTCACAACTTCATTGACTAATTGTTTTGGTTGTTTATGATCTTTATCTGTAAATATATAGTCTAAATGTTCTGGTTTACCATTAGGGTAATTATATTTCGCAATTGAATTTGATTGAGGGTCCCATGTGCTATTATGACCTGCATATAGAACATCATTTACATTCAAGTTTTTAAGCATATCTTTGAACTCTGGAGTGCCTTTATTAACATTAAGGTCGCCACCTATATATACCGTTTCATCTTTAGGGATATTTTTCTTTTTAACAAAGTCACTGATTTCTTTCATTTGTTCAGCTCTAATTTTTCGATCATGTCCAGCACCACAACGTGAATCTTCAGATTGTGTATGTGTACCGATAACGTGAACGTTCTTACCATTTTTCTCTATTTTTGTATAAACAAAGCCTTTGTTGCTATCATTATCGAATCCACAACCGCTTTTGAAAACATGCTGGATTTTTTCTTTAATAGGATATTTACTTACAATCGCTACGCCACCATCTTCAGCAACAGTTGATGAGTAGCTACCTTCAGTTTTGTCCCAACCTGATTGAGAATGACCGAGTACAGGTGTTTGGTAAGGATATTCTTTTTTCACATTACTTAATAATTTGTCTGATGCACCATTATCAAATGCTTCATTGAATATTACGACATCATTATTTTTAATATAAGAAGATTGTCCGATTAAATCAGCGCGTTTATATTGTCCCCAGTTTGGATACATAGAAACCTTGTAACAACAGTATTTATTGGGTTTGGATTCCCTAATGGGTCCCTAAATTACATACTTTCTAAAATTTTAGTTGTTTTTTTGTCCTCTTCATTAAATTTTTCTTCTAACAAATGAGAATACACAGATGTAGTTATTGCTATATTTTTATGACCTAATCTTTTAGAAATGTAATGTATAGATACACCTTTTGCTAGTAAATAAGAACAATGAGTGTGTCTTAATGCGTGCGATGTAATAATTGGTATATTATTGACTCTACAGGCTGATTTCAAAGCATTATTGATAGCATGAAGGTTAATTATAGATCCGCCTTCTTTGAAAATGTAACCATCATAGCTAATTGCAAATGTACTTATGACGTCCATAATGTGTTTCATATCAGATTTAGCGATACTGATATATCTAGGGGAAGTATTGGTTTTTCGCTCGTCAATAAATATAGTGTTTTTCACTTGGTTGATATGCTCAATCTTTATATTTCTTGCACCACTGACACGACAACCCGTACAAATCATTATGAATAGCGCTAATGATGAACGAGTTCTCTTCTTTCTGACGTGATCTTTTAGTATTTCATATTCAGTTACCGAGATGAATTTTTCTTGTTCTGACTTCGTAGGTTTTCCGGCTTTATAATTAACTTTATAAGCGGGGTTTTTAAAAATAAGTCCATCATATAATGCGTCATCTAAAGCTGACCGAATAGCACCGTTTGTTTTTCTTATAGTTTCTTTTGCGTGTTCTTTTGAATAGTCGTTTATGAATTTCTGATAAACTTGTCTATTTATCTTTGATAACTCCATTTTACCTATTTTATGTTTTTGTATATGTTGTAATGCATTTCTATAATGACGGTAGGTATTTTCTTTAACAACAGGTTGTTTATATGTTTTAATCCAATTTTCGAAGTATTCTTCAAGAGTTATATAGTTATCTATATTAAAACCACTTCTTAACTCATTTAACTTGTCTAGTCCAGCAGAATTAGCTTCACGCTTTGTTCTAAAACCTTTCTTACGGTATCTTTTTCCTTCATGCTTAAATTCATATTGCCATTTTTTACCATCGTAACAACGTGTTTTCATGCGTTCCCTCCTCAAAATTGGCAAAAAATAATAAGGGTAGGCGGGCTACCCTGTGGAATCAATTATCATTATTTATAATTTCAGAAACTCTATCATTGTATTCTCTTTGTGACAGACCATGATAGTCTTTTTGCATTGAAAGCTCTTCAATTTGTTTTTGAGCCTGCTCAGACATACCCTCTGTAGAAAAATCAGTGGGAGGCATATTATTTAAATCAACTTTTTGCTTTTTGTTTTGTTGAACTTGGACATTTTGCTGAGGAACACTATTTTGTGGTATCTGTTGTTGCGGTTGTTGAACCGATTGCTCTTGTGATTGGGGTTGTTCAACGGTTTGATTGTCTGGTTGTTGTTGTGTTGCAACTTCTTTTTCCTTATCTTTTTTCGATTTATTTTCCTTTTCCTTCTCAATTTTCTTTTCTTTTGATTTAACTTCTTTTTTAGATTCTTCCTGATTCTCATCATTTCCACATGCACTTAACACTAACGTGCTCACTAATAATAAACCTAACAATCTTTTCATTCTCATTTCTCCTTTGCTTACTTTTTATATTAAAACTCCATATAGGCGCTATTAATCAATACGTTTTCACACTAGTAGGCGTTTTTTTGTTTAGTAAAATCATAATGAATCTTCTTTGGTTAACTTATCGCCATCTAATTTTTGTGAAATAAATTCCAAGTATTTACGCGCATTATGTGACGATAAATCTTTAGGTAACTCATAAGTGAATGGTTGATTACCACTAGTTAAAACTTCGTATATTACAGTTTCTCTTTTTATTTTGCAATTAGTTATTTTCATTATAAACTTCCTTTCAAACACTGCTGAAATAGACGTCTTTTTTAAATAAGCATAATTAATACTTCAATTCTTTAATCCACATATATTTAAAAGTGAGGTAGTAGGTAATAAATATAAGACTTAAAGTTAAGATTGCTTTTTTCATGTTTCATAATTAAAACCTCTGTAAATTTAAGGTTAGTATTATGAAATAATGGATTGGTTTATTCTTTAGTACTAACTTCGTAGTAAATTATATAGTTCGCTAAATTGTATTTATCTACTATATTTTTGGAATAAACAATTTCCTTTTCTTTCTTCAGTAAATTATAAAAATCTACATCATTTTCGTTAGCTGATTCTATTTTGGTGATATCAGATTGTCTAACGATTCTTTTAGATCTGTCAAGGTATATAAATTTCCCTGATTTAGAATTAGTCTTTTTATTCACACCGACGTAAATTGAAAGTAATATACTTTTTCCAAAAACAGCATCACTGTGATTATGGTTTTCATCTTCTATAACTAAGAATACATGCTTTTTTGTAAAAATTTTTTTGATCATCGTTATTATTCCTTTATTAAATTTATTAAGTCTTCTTCATTTAAAAATTGAATTTTTGCACCATTTCCAACATATTCTCGAGCTTTTCGTTGTTTTGAAACTAGTCCGTTCACATCTTTATATTTATCATCTTGAACACCTTCGACTAAAATATCTGTTTTTGCAGTTACGTCACTTCTGATATAAGCTCCTTTCTTTCTAGTTAATATCATTAAATCTTGTTTTTCAGTGTCAAAATTACCTGTAAAAACAACATTTTTATCTTTTAAAATAGGGATTACACTTTCCACTTCTATTTTATTAATCTCAGATATTTTCATATGAATTTTTTGAAATCCTGAATCGAAAAGTTTAGTTGGAGAGTTAGAATATTTGCTAAATCTAATGTATTGCTTAGGCATATAATGTATTAATTTTAATACACTATAATGCTGATTGTTTTTAGCGAGTGATATCAACATCTTCGATAAAGCTAGCACGTCAAATTTAGCAGAATGTAATTTTTCTTTATCGATATCATATAAGCTACACAAATTTTCTAATTTAAAACTAGAGATTGCGTGGAAGCTTCTAAAGATATTTATACTATCGACATACATGAAGTTTGGAACAGGTAAGTCATAATAATTATTAGTATTTTTTAATACTGAAATATCAAAAAGTGCATTATGAGCAATAATTAAATGTGATTCTTTTAAAAGATAGAGAATTTCTTGGTAAATATCTGGATATTTAGGTGCTTTTAATATGACATCTTCAGGTATTTTATGTATTTTAGCGTTTTTCAAGTTATATCTATTATTAGGAGGATTAATATAAGATGAATAAACTTTTACTATTGATAAATCCTTAATTAAAGATACAGCAACTTCGCAAGGGCTGTTCATATGTTCATTCATAGTTTCAAAGTCTAAGACTGCAATATCATATTTTTTCATTTGCAAGTGCTCCTTTTATAAAATAACTTTTCCAATTAACCTCACACTTTCATTTCTATAAAAGTGTAGATCGTCGTAATCTTTATTTAGTGAAACTAGAGTCAATCTATCATCTTCAACAAAGACTTTCTTAACGTACGCTTCTTCTTCAATGATGAATATACCAATTTGTCCATTCTTTATATTGTGAGTTTTCTCCACAAATATGATTTCGCCATCTTTAAACATAGGTTCCATAGAATCACCATTTACTTTTAACGCTAAATCGTGTGTGGGGATAGGTCCTTTAACCATTTCAGTAAATAGCGTTTCATCGTGTAAACGTTCTCCTACACCAGCAGAGACGCAACCATTGACGTTAACTGGAGTTTTCTCCTGTTTATATGAATTAATATCTACAACGTTATCTCCTTTAGAATTCTGTTCTTCCAATTGTTCATTTGCATAGTTAAGTACGTTTTCTTGGCGGGGAGGTGTGAGTTTGTTGTATATGGAAGTGATGTCGTTATCGTCTTTGTATGTAGTATCTATGTCGCTTTTACCAACCTCGAAAACATCAGCTATCCTTTGTATAACGCCGTGAGAGGGGTTGGAACGTAAATTTAAATAATCGCTTAAAGTAGATGGTTTTATGTTAATGAGTTCAGCAAGTTTCTTTTGAGACATATTTGAATCGTTGAGAAATTTTCTAATGTTTTTGGCTATAATAATATTTCTTTCTTTGTTCATATTACTTACCTCCTTTTTTCTTATTATACGAAATTTTCATATCATAGTAAAGTTTTTTACGAAAAAAACGTATTTAATGTTGACAATACGAAAATTTCGTATTATATTAGGTTTACGAAAGGCGGTGACAACATGAAAACATTAAAAGAGTTGAGGACTGATTACGGATTGACTCAAAAAGAGTTAGGAGATTTATTTAAGGTCTCATCACGTACAATTCAAAATATGGAAAAAGACTCTACAAACATTAAAGATAGTTTACTTTCTAAGTATATGAGTGCTTTTAATGTTAAATATGATGATATTTTTTTAGGTAATGAATACGAAAATTTCGTATTTACGAATGATAAAAAGAAATCAATTATTTTAGCATTTAAAGAAAAACAAACATCTTAATAGGAGGAATAACAAATGAACATTCAAGAAGCAACGAAGCTAGCGATGGAGAAAGGAATAAGTATAAGGAGAGAGAATCAAGATGTGTATGGGATATTACCAACTAATTTGCAGCGTTATCAATGCCTAGTCGTATCTAGACACTATAAGAAAAAAAGACAAACCGCCGCCGGAAGGTGGCAGCCTAGCGCAGACGATTTAATAGCAGATGATTGGATTTTAGATTATTAATTTTTTCAAATCTCTAATTAAACCCATAAGTGTTTTGTAATCTTTTTTGGATTCTGATTCTGAGTAGGCGATACCTTCTCGAGAAAGAGCCATCTCAAGAAAACCGCCATCTTCAGCAGAAGCAATTACAAAATCTCTATGCTTTAATTCAAGAACTGCATCGATATAGTCTTCAAAATTAAAACCTAAAAAGAAAGCGTTAAATGAGGATTCATCACTACCGAAATAAGATGCAGAACGTTTAGACATACCTTCGTCAATTCTATCAAGGTAAATTGAATAAAGTTGTAAAAGGACAAATTTAGCTTCATCAGTCATAAGTCATTCACCTCCTTAATAGGAGTATAGCAGAAAGGAGCACAAACAATATGCAAGCATTACAAACAAAATCGAACATAGGCGAAATGTTCAACATACAAGAAAAAGAAAATGGAGAAATCGCAATCAGCGGTCGAGAACTTCATCAAGCATTAGAGGTTAAGACTCCATACAAAAAATGGTTTGAAAGAATGAGTGATTACGGATTTGAAGAAAATATCGATTATATAGTCACGGACATTTTTGTCCATAACCCACTAGGAGGTCGTCAGAATCAAACTGACCACGCACTCACACTAGACACTGCAAAAGAGATTGCAATGATTCAACGTAGTGAACCTGGCAAACGTGCAAGACAATACTTCATCCAAGTTGAAAAAGCATGGAATAGCCCAGAAATGATTATGCAACGTGCTTTAAAAATTGCTAACAACACAATCAATCAATTAGAAACAAAGATTGAACGTGATAAACCAAAAATTGTATTTGCAGATGCAGTAGCTACTACTAAGACATCAATTTTAGTTGGAGAGTTAGCAAAGATCATTAAACAAAACGGTATAAACATCGGGCAACGCAGATTGTTTGAGTGGTTACGTCAAAACGGATTCCTTATTAAACGCAAGGGTGTGGATTATAACATGCCTACACAGTATTCAATGGAACGTGAGTTATTCGAAATTAAAGAAACATCAATCACACATTCAGACGGTCACACATCAATTAGTAAGACGCCAAAAGTAACAGGCAAAGGACAACAATACTTTGTTAATAAGTTTTTAGGAGAAAAACAAACAACTTAACAGGAGGGCACAGCAAATGGAAGCTCAAAACAAAAAAGTCATCTATTACTACTATGACGAAGCAAATAATAGACGACTATTATCAATTGGTAACTTAGATACCTATTTATTAGCAGATATCAAATCAAGATTTGGTTTATATAAAAAGGCAATCCCTGATTTAGATAATCTATACATTCAAATAGATGGTATCGAATTTAAATTATATTAAATTTTTGGAAATGCAAAGGAGCATAAACAAATGAACGCACTATACAAAACAACCCTCCTCACCACAATGGCAGTTGTGACGTGGAAGGTTTGGAAGATTGAGAAGCACACTAGAAAACCTGTGATTAGTATCAGGGCGTTGAGTGACTATCTAAACAACAAATCTTTAACCATACCGAAAGATGCTGAAAATTCTACTGAATCTGCTCGTCGCCTTTTGAAGTTCGCCGAACAAACTATTAGCAAATAACAACATTATACACGAAAGGAATGATAGAAATGCCACATGTATTAAACGTAACCGTTCCAATACCTGAAACACATGTACTTATCACAAAAGATGAATATGATGAGCTAATTGGTTATTCATTAGACCCTGTATGGAACATGAGTGACTTAAAGAAGAAATTAAAAATTGCATCTGATGAGACTATCAAGGACAGATTACTATTTCATCCTAGATTTGAAAAAGAACTAAGAGCGCAAGGAATTGTGCATTACCCAGATGAGAATTTTAATCGCTGGAGATTTAACGCAAGAAAGATGAATAAATTCGTCGTTGAGCATTTCAATGAAATATATAAGGAGAGAATAAAATGAGCAACATTTATAAAAGCTACCTAGTAGCAGTATTATGCTTCACAGTCTTAGCGATTGTGCTTATGCCATTGTTGTACTTCACTACAGCATGGTCAATTGCGGGATTCGCAAGTATCGCAACATTCATATTTTATAAAGAATACTTTTATGAAGAATAAAAAAACTGCTACTTGCGCCAACAAGTAACAGTAATGTAATTAGAAATATAAACTTACGTTCAATATAAAACGAAACAAGGAGGAAGTCAACCATGACTAAAAACTATAAAGACATGACGCAGGAAGAAATAAAAGACTTATTATCTGAAAAAACGGCAGAATTGTATGAATTAGCGAAAGAAATTAAGGGAGAAAGTAAATTTGATATTTTGCTTTTCTCATCAATAGGAGTTATCGACGGAGATTATTTAGCAGGTTCAAGTTCTGTGATTGGTCATACTTTTGATCTTGCTTACTTATTGGATAGCACTAAGAGTTATAAAGATATTGTCAATGTTCTCCAAATGTGTAAATCACAAAAAATTCTCGGTATAGATGACGACAAGGAGGACTAAAACAATGTATTACAAAACGGGTGACGTATGTCGAAAAATATTTAATGTAGATGGCTTTGATTTTCAATTAAGAGTTAAGAAGCGAGCATATAGTGTCGAAATAGTCGTTTTAGATCATGAAGGAAATTCAATTGACGGGCTACTAGTTTCTGACGAGAACGATCTATACACAGCTTTAGATATTTTGAAACAAAGTATTTATGAATGGATTGAAAATAACACAGATGAACAGGACAGACTAATTAACTTAGTCATGAAATGGTAGGTATAAGCATGAGAGATACAGAAAGAAATATATTGAATATTTTTAAGACGTTATTCGACGAATATACTTTGTCAAACCAACGAGCATTATTGGAAATTGAACGTAATCATCACGGATACTTATCGATTAATTTCTTGCACTATCACGACAGTTACAAAACAAACAATAAGCTTGTGCAGATACATGAAATCAATCCAGACAGCCATGAACGAATAAAAAATTTAATTATCGAGGTGCTAAGAGGTCATCGGAAGATTAAAAAAGGAGCATGAGGAAAGATATGAAAATAAATAAGTTAACTATATCGAACTTTGCTGGAATCAAAGAAGAAAAATTTAACTTTGACGGTAAAGATGCAAAAATATACGGCAATAATGCGACTGGCAAGACTACAACAGCAACCGCATTACAATGGCTGCTTTTCGATAAGGGTTTAGACGGTTCAACCAAATCATTTAACCCTGTACCTTTAAACGAAAAAAACGAAGAAAATTATGAGTTAATTCCGACTGTTTTCGCAGAATTTGAAATCGACGGAAAAATTACGACTTTTAAAAAAGAGTCACATCCTAAATACACAATAAATCAAAAAACGAATCGCAAGGAATACTCACGAAGTCGAACGAAGAAACAATATATCAATGATGAATCAATAAAAGTAAAGGATTATAAAGCTCGTATTGATGAACTGATTGATGAAGATGTATTCAAGTTAATTACGAACCCTCAAGCATTTAACTTACTAGATTGGAAGAAACGAAGAAGTTTGTTGTTTGAAATCGCTAAACCAATCAATGATGAGGATGTCATTAAAACAAATGATGATTTTAAAGAACTAAATAATATTCTTGGAGATCACGAAATTGAAACAAAGAAAAAGATTCTTACAGACAAGATAAAACAGATTAACAAAGATATCAAAGATATTCCGATACGTATTAACCAAACGCAACAAAATAAGCAGGATGTACCGGAATTCGATAATGATAGACACACAATCATAAAACAAGAAATTGAGCAACTTGAAAATGAGCGTATAGATATTCAAAACGGTGCAGAAGAAATTAATTTGCGTAACCAATTAGCTGATAAACAATCAGAATTGAAGCGCATAGAAGCTAATAATAGCGCCAGTAATGAGAACAAAATACATGCTTTAACAAATGAGCTACACGTTGAAAATGGAACGGTTGCGAATCTTAAAACAAGATTAAAGCAAAACAAACAACAAATTACACATGAAGAAAATCGACGTAATCAATTATTAGAAAATCATAAAGGATTAAAAAGTGATTTAGAAAAAGCTAAAAATCAAAAATTTGAATATCTTGATGACAATGTATGTAGTTGTTGTGGTCAACAGTTACCAGCTGAACAAGTGAGTGAGGTAAGAGAAAAAGCATTGCAGAAATTCAATGCAAACAAATCGAAAGAATTAGAAACAATACAAACATCTATCAATCACATTATTTCAGAGGGCAAGAAAATAAAGCCAATTATCGAGAAATTAGAGGATGACAACAATAATTTACAAATTAAAATCAACGAAGCAGAAGAGCGTTCAGCAAGAATACAAAACAAAATTAATAAGTTGAAAACAACTCACGTTGACGTTACGCAAACTGACGAATACAAAGCAGTAATGTTAGAGATAAATGAGATTAATCAAAAACGCTCTAACATCAGGAAAACTATTCAAGATAAAGTTTCAGGAATAGATGACAAAATAAGCGAACTTACTCAAGAAAAATCAGAAATTGAAGTGTCAATATCAATCGAAAAATCAAATAAACATCTAGATGATGTTATTTCTGAATTAAGAAATGAAGAAGACAGATTATTGGATGAAAAAGAAAAGTATTCACATGACCTTTATATCTTAAAAGAATTTACAACAACAAAAGTCAAAATGCTTACTGAAAACATCAATAACGAATTTGATATTGCTGAATTTAAGCTATTCAATACCTTAGTTAACGGCGAATTAGAAGAAACATGTTCAACAACGGTTAATGGTGTCGAGTATGACAGCGGTTTAAATAACGCCTCAAGAATTAATGTTGGCTTAGATATCATCAACACACTATCAAAACATTTTAAAGTTACAGCGCCAATATTTATTGATAATGCTGAATCAGTAACAGAGCTTATCAAAACAGAATCACAACAAATTCAATTGATAGTAAATGAACAAGATAAAAAATTAAGAATGGAGACTATATAAAATGACTGAAAATAATAAATTACAAACTATTGAACAACAATTAGTACAAGAAAAGAACGTATCTGACAACGTATTAAACAAAGTGAGAGTTTTAGAGTCACAAGGCAATTTGGAATTGCCAAATGATTATTCACCAAGTAATGCCATGAAACAAGCATGGTTACAAATCAGCCAAGATAACAAATTAATGAGTTGTAACGATACAAGCAAAGCAAATGCCTTATTAGACATGGTAACGCAAGGTTTAAATCCAGCTAAAAATCAATGCTACTTTATTCCTTACGGCAACAAAATGCAGTTACAACGTAGCTATCACGGTAATGTAATGATGTTAAAACGTGATGCAGGTGCTCAAGATGTTGTTGCTCAAGTGATTTATAAAGGCGATACATTCAAGCAAGAAATGGGAGAAACAGGACGTATCAAAGCGATTAAACACGAACAAGACTTCTTTAACATCGACAAAGAAAACATTATCGGTGCGTACTGCACAATCGTATTTAATGATGGACGAGATAACTATATTGAAGTCATGACTATTGAACAAATTAAACAAGCATGGATGCAGTCATCAATGATTAAAGATGAAAAAGCATTACAAAATTCTAAAACACATAATAATTTCAAAGAAGAAATGGCTAAAAAAACAGTTATCAATAGAGCTGCTAAACGTTATATCAACACATCAACAGATAGCAATCTTTTCAAATACGCACAAGAATCCGAACAACGTCAACGCAAAGAAGTGTTGGACGCAGAAGTTGAAGAAAATGCAAATCAAGAACAATTGGACTTTGAACAACCAGTTCTTGAAGAAGCACAATACACAGAATTAGAAAATGATAAGCCTATTGATGTATCTGACTTTGAAGAAATAAAAGAACCTGCAACAGAAAAAGAAAGCGAAGAAGAGCCATTTTAATTGAAACAATAGCAACTGGTTCAAGTGGTAACTGCTACGTCTTAAATGATGGACGTACTACGTTACTATTTGAGGCAGGTATAAAATTTGAACGTGTTCAAAAGCATTTCAAATATAAAACAAGACATATAGCAGGGTGTCTTATCACACACGAACATGGTGATCATGCAAAGTATACAAAGCAGTTTGTCGACAATGGTGTAATCAGCTATATGACTGCTGGAACACAACAAGCTATGAATTTTGAAAGTCATCGCTTATGCACGATTAAGGCAAAGCAAGAGCTGCGAATAGGCACATGGTCAATTCTACCGTTTGACATCGAACATGATGCTAACGAGCCTGTGGCTTTCTTATTACAAAGCACACTAGGTTATAAGGTTCTGTATGTTACTGATACAAAGTATTTGAAATACAAATTTAATGGCATTACGCACATGATGCTAGAAGTTAATTATATCTATGAACAAATGCAAGAAAACATAAAAAACGGCAGTGTGCACAGCACATTAGCAAACAGAATTATGGAGTCTCATTTTAGCTTAGAACATGCTATCGGAATGTTAAAAGCAAATGATTTAACTAGACTCGAAGAAATACATTTAATTCATTTAAGTAGTCAAAATTCAAATGCAAAATACATTAAAAGTGAAATACAAAAAGTGACGGGCGCGCCCGTTTATTTTGGAGGTTTATAAATGCTAAACAGAACAATATTAGTTGGTCGTTTAACTAGAGACCCAGAATTAAGAACCACTCAAAGTGGTGTAAATGTAGCATCATTCACATTAGCAGTTAACCGTACATTTACAAATGCACAAGGCGAGCGCGAGGCAGACTTTATTAATATCATCGTATTTAAAAAACAAGCAGAGAACGTTAATAAATACCTATCTAAAGGATCGTTGGCGGGCGTAGATGGTAGGTTACAAACGCGGAACTATGAAAATAAGGAAGGTCAACGTGTATACGTTACGGAAGTTATTGCTGATAGTATTCAATTTTTAGAACCGAAAAACTCAAATGACACTCAACAAGATTTATATCAACAACAAGTACAACAAACACGTGGACAATCGCAATATTCAAATAACAAACCAGTAAAAGATAATCCGTTTGCGAATGCAAATGGTCCGATTGAACTAAATGATGATGATTTACCATTCTAATTTAACCGGTTTGAAAGTGAGGTGTGTATATGACTGGTTGGATAAGTATTGATCGCTCAATTCAAAATCATTGGCTATTTAAAGAAAAGAGAACATTTTCAAAGTTCGAAGCATGGATATATTTACTCATGGAAGCGAATCATTCAGAGGCAAAAGTGCCTATAGGAAACCAAATTGTAACCGTTGAAAGAGGACAAAGATTAACATCTATTTTGACCTTGTCTGACCTTTTTAACTGGTCACGATTTAAAGTGAAAACCTTCCTTGACTTACTCGAGAGTGATGGAATGTTAGAAGTCAAAACAACATCAAAATATACCCTTATAACCATTGTCAATTATGACTTTTATCAAAGTGAGCAGGGCAGGAACCAACATCAAAACGACATCAAACCAACATCAAAACAACATCAGTCAAACATCAACCCAACATCAAAACAACATCAAACCAACACAAACAATAATGATAATAAAGATAATAATGAAAAGAATGTGAATAATGAGAAGAAGAAGGTAACCGCCTTCGACTTCTTCCAAGATAACGGATTCGGTTTCATAACTCCTTACAATTTAGACGATTTAAATTACTATCTTGATTCATTTGAAAATGATTCAGATGAAATAGTTACCGCATCACTTAAAATCGCTAAAGACAGAAACAAGGTTACTTGGGGATATGCTAAAAGCATTTTGAATACTTGGCTTAATGCAAACTTGAAATCTATTGAACAAGTACGTGCATTTGAAAAGCAACAACTTGAAAGCAAAAAACAAAATTATAAACCTTTCGTTAAACAATCAAAAGAAAAAACACCCAAATGGCTCACAGACAGCACGAGAGAAACGAAAACGCCGGAAGTAGATGGAAAACCTTGAGAAAGACAGAGAAGCTTTTATTAAGCGTCTAAATAGCAAATGGGAGTGATTGAAAATGGATGCATTTGATAAATACTATCTATTTGATCATGACGGCAACAAAATGTTTTCAGTTACACCACATTTTAAAGATGGACGGCATTTAGTTGTTGGATTAAAACATACAAAATTCAATGGTCGACGTTGGTACTTAGATGATTATGAATTAAAAACACTTATTGATAATGAACAAATGGAGTTAGGACACCAAACAAGCTTATTTGAATATATATGAGGGATTACATGGAGATAGAAATTAAATTTAACGAAACTTTCGAGGCACCTATGGGCTCGCCTCGACCGCGTTTTAGCACAAAAGGTAGATATGCACACATATATGCCTACAAAATATACAGAACATAAAAAATATTTACAAAATCAAATGCCAAAGCTAAATCTAGAAAATGCATTAAAAATTGAATTAGAGTTTTACTTTACTCCACCTAAATCATGGTCGAAGAAAAAGAAAACTCAAGCGATTGGACAATTAAAAGTAACTAAACCAGATATCGATAATTTGATGAAGACAGTTCTAGACGCTTGTAACAATTATTTGTGGAAAGATGACAATCAAATTGCAGAAATAACTAGCTCAAAGCGTTATGGAATTGAGCCCAAAATAATCATACGAATAGAAGAAATATAAGAGGTGGATAAAATGGCGAGAAAAGCAAGGATTGTAACAATAAATGATAAACCATATAGGTTTACCAAATCTGAAATGGAATTAATAGAAAGTCACGGTATAACCGCTGGAATGGTTTCTAAGAGAGTAAAAGACGGTTGGGAACTACATGAAGCAATGGACGCACCAGAAGGTACGCGTTTAAGCGAGTACAGAGAAAAGAAAACAATAGAAAGACTGGAACAAGCTAGACTCGAACGCAAATTGGAAAGAAAGCGAAAGAAAGAGGCTGAGCTAAGAAGAAAGAAGCCACATTTGTTTAATGTGCCTCAGAAACATCCAAGAGGACGTTATGCGTGCTACCTGATGGAAAACGACATATTCGTGAAAGTTAAGAAGTAGATCATGACAGATAACGCACGCAAAGAATACCTAAATCAATTCTTTGGATCTAAGAGATATCTGTATCAAGATAACGAACGAGTGGCACATATCCATGTAGCAAACGGCAATTATTACTTTCACGGGCATATCGTACCAGGTTGGCAAGGCGTAAAGAAGACGTTTGATACAGCCGAAGAGCTAGAAATATATATAAAGCAACATGGTTTGGAATACGAGAAACAGAAGCAACTAACTTTATTTTAGAGGAGATGGAAATGATGAATAACCGCGAACAAATTGAACAGTCCGTTATAAGTGCTAGTGCGTATAACGGTAATGACACAGAGGGATTACTAAAAGAGATTGAGGACGTATATAAGAAAGCGCAAGCGTTTGATGAAATACTTAAGGGTTTACCTAATGCTATGCAAGATGCACTCAAAGAAGATATTGGTCTTGATGAGGCAGTAGGGATTATGACGGGTCAAGTGGTCTATAAATATGAGGAGGAGCAGGAAAATGAAGAAATTTAATGTCCAAATCACATACGCTGGCATGATTGAAGAGACTATCGAGGCTGAAAGTTTAGAAGAAGCAGAAATTGAGGCGGATTTTATTGCGATATTTGAAGCATCATTTAATTATGATGAATATGAAATTAATGTAGAGGAGGCACAGGAAAATGAATAACACATTAACAATTGATCAATTACAAGAGTTATTACAAATACAAAAGGAGTTCGACGATAGAATACCAACGCTGAACTTACGAGATAGCAAAATAGCATATGTAGTTGAATTCTTTGAATGGTTTAATACATTGGAAACGTTTAAGAACTGGAAGAAGAAACCAGGTAAGCCGTTAGACGTACAACTTGATGAATTAGCTGACATGTTGGCGTTTGGATTGAGTATTGCGAATCAAGTAGGAGTGTCATCAGAAGAGATAAAAGAAGCGATTGAATCAAGTTTTAAAAATACAGAATTTCACAAAATGTTTAATTTTAAAGATAAAGAATTTGCTCAAGACGCAGTTGTTAGTACACCACAGATAATATTCAAAGAATTTTATCCCGACCAATTGGCAATTGTAATAGTGATAGACATAGCTTACAACTTATATTCTATCGACCAACTCATTGACGCATACAAAAAGAAAATGAAAAGGAACCACGAAAGACAAGATGGAACAGCAGACGCAGGAAAAGGATACGTGTAAAGACATCTTAGATCGAGTCAAGGAGGTTTTGGGGAAGTGAGCGACATGTTAGAAATATTTTTAATAGGGTTTGGCGTTTATCTCTTTTATCGCATAGCAATTATTTTTCTTAAGAGTAAAAAGACTATACACACAAACATATATGAAATGTTAATGCTTGCTACTATCTTTATGATATCTACATTTGCTTATAAACATCAAAAGACGCATATCTTAATAGCATTTTTAGTAATGTTTTTTATGAGTAAGCTCAAACAAGTTCAAGGGAGCTATGAGGAATGACACAATACTTAGTCACAACATTCAAAGATTCAACAGGACGTAAACATACACACATAACTAAAGCTAAGAGTAATCAAAGGTTTACAGTTGTTGAGGCAGAGAGTAAAGAAGAAGCGAAAGAGAAGTACGAGAAACAAGTTAAAAGGGATGCAGTTATTAAAGTGGGTCAGTTGTTTGAAAATATAAGGGAGTGTGGGAAATGATTAAAAAACTTAAAAATATGGATGGGTTCGACATCTTTATTGTTGGAATACTGTCATTATTCGGTATAACCGCATTGCTACTTGTTGTCGCATTGCCTATCTATACAGTGGCTAGTTACCAAAACAAAGAAGTACATCAAGGGACAATTACAGATAAATATAACAAAAGACAAGATAAAGAGGACAAATTCTATATTGTATTAGATGATAAACAAGTCATCGAAAACTCAGACTTATTCTTCAAAGGAAAGTTTGATAGCGCAGACATACAAGCTAGGTTAAAAGTAGGTGATAAAGTAAAAGTTAAGACGATTGGATATAGAATACACTTTTTAAATTTATATCCGGTCTTATACGAAGTAAAGAAGGTAGATAAAAAATGATTAAGCAAATACTAAGATTATTATTCTTACTAGCGATGTATGAGTTAGGTAAGTATGTAACTGAGC
The DNA here is from genome assembly GCF_037963075.1 of Staphylococcus sp. FSL W8-0056. Classification (NCBI taxonomy): domain Bacteria; kingdom Bacillati; phylum Bacillota; class Bacilli; order Caryophanales; family Staphylococcaceae; genus Staphylococcus; species Staphylococcus sp. FSL W8-0056. The sequence continues at coordinate 1,734,068 of NZ_CP150142.1, read as the reverse complement.
AAGTATATATTATGATGACGGCTAATGATGATGTAGAGGCGCCGAGTGATTACGTCTTTCGAGCGGAGTTAAGTGAGTGATGTGGATTACTATGACTATTGTATTTGCTATATTGCTATTAGTTTGTATCAGTATTAATAGTGATCGTGCAAGGGAGATACAAGCGCTCAGATATATGAATGATTATCTACTTGATGAAGTAGTTAAAACTAAAGGATACAACGGGTTAAAAGAATACAGGATTGAATTAAAGCGAATGAATAACGATATTAAAAAGTAATTTATATTATCGGAGGTATTGCATTGAATGATAAAGATTGAGAAACACGATATCAAAAAGCTTGAAGAATACATTCAGCACATCGATAACTATCGAAGAGAGTTGAAGATGCGAGAATATGAATTACTTGAAAGTCATGAACCAGATAATGCGGGAGCTGGCAAAAGTAATTTGCCGGGTAACCCGATTGAACGATGTGCAATAAAGAAGTTTAGTGATAACAGGTACAATACATTAAGAAATATAGTTAACGGTGTAGATAGATTGATAGATGAAAGTGATGAGGATACGCTTGAGTTATTAAGGTTTAGATATTGGGATTGTCCTATTGGTTGTTATGAATGGGAAGATATAGCACATTACTTTGGTACAAGTAAGACAAGTATATTACGTAGAAGGAATGCACTGATCGATAAGTTAGCAAAGTATATTGGTTATGTGTAGCGGACTTTTACCCTATGTAAGTCCGCATTAAAACAGTTTATTATGTTAGTATCAGATTAATATTTAAAGTTATTAAATGCTAATACGACGCATGAACAAGAGGCGCATCACTATGTGATGTGTCTTTTTATTTATGAGGTATGAACATGTTCAAACTAATAGTAAATACATTACTACACATCAAGTATAGATGAGTCTTGATACTACTTAAGTTATATAAGGTGAAACATTATGATGACTAAAGACGAACGCATACGATTCTATAAGTCTAAAGAATGGCAAACAACAAGAAAAAGAGTGCTAGAAAGAGATAATTATGAATGTCAACAATGTAAGAGAGACGGCAAGTTAACGACATATGACAAAAGCAAGCGTAAGTCGTTGGATGTAGATCATATATTATCGCTAGAACATCATCCGGAGTTTGCTCATGACTTAAACAATTTAGAAACACTGTGTATTAAATGTCACAACAAAAAAGAAAAGAGATTTATAAAAAAAGAAAATAAATGGAAAGACGAAAAATGGTAAATACCCCCGGGTCAAAAAAATCAAAAGCGATCAAAATACTTGGGGAACGGGCAGGGGCTCGACTTCGCGATAATTTTAAAAATCCATGTATAACCCCCCTCTTATAACCATTTTAAGGCAGGTGATGAAATGGAGATTATAGTTGATGAAAACTTAGTGCTTAAAGAAAAAGAAAGGCTGCAAGTATTATATAAAGACATACCTAGCAATAAATTAAAAGTAGTTGATGGTTTAATTATTCAAGCAGCAAGGCTACGTGTAATGCTTGATTACATGTGGGAAGACATAAAAGAAAAAGGTGACTATGATTTATTTACTCAATCTGAAAAGGCGCCACCATATGAAAGGGAAAGACCAGTAGCCAAACTATTTAATGCTAGAGATGCTGCATATCAAAAAATAATCAAACAATTATCGGATTTATTGCCCGAAGAGAAAGAAGACACAGAAACGCCATCTGATGATTACCTATGATTAGTAATAAATACGTTGATGAATATATAAATTTGTGGAAACAAGGAAAGATAATTTTAAATAAAGAAAGAATTGATCTCTTTAATTATCTACAAAAACATATATATTCACGAGATGATGTATATTTTGATGAACAGAAAATCGAGGATTGTATCAAATTTATTGAAAAATGGTATTTTCCAACATTACCATTTCAAAGGTTTATCATAGCTAATATATTTCTTATAGATAAAAATACAGATGAAGCTTTCTTTACAGAATTTGCTATTTTCATGGGACGTGGAGGCGGGAAAAACGGTCTAATAAGTGCTATTAGTGATTTTCTTTCTACGCCCTTACACGGAGTTAAAGAATATCACATCTCCATTGTTGCTAATAGTGAAGATCAAGCAAAAACATCGTTTGATGAAATCAGAACCGTTTTAATGGATAACAAACGAAATAAGACGGGTAAAACGCCAAAAGCTCCTTATGAAGTTAGTAAAGCAAAAATAATAAACCGTGCAACTAAATCGGTTATTCGATATAACACATCAAACACAAAAACCAAAGACGGTGGACGTGAGGGGTGTGTTATTTTTGATGAAATTCATTATTTCTTTGGTCCTGAAATGGTAAACGTCAAACGTGGTGGATTAGGTAAAAAGAAAAATAGAAGAACGTTTTATATAAGTACTGATGGTTTTGTTAGAGAGGGTTATATCGATGCAATGAAGCACAAAATTGCAAGTGTATTAAGTGGCAAGGTTAAAAATAGTAGATTGTTTGCTTTTTATTGTAAGTTAGACGATCCAAAAGAAGTTGATGACAGACAGACGTGGGAAAAGGCGAACCCAATGTTACATAAACCGTTATCAGAATACGCTAAAACACTGCTAAGCACGATTGAAGAAGAATATAACGATTTACCATTCAACCGTTCAAATAAGCCCGAATTCATGACTAAGCGAATGAATTTGCCTGAAGTTGACCTTGAAAAAGTAATAGCACCATGGAAAGAAATACTAGCGACTAATAGAGAGATACCAAATTTAGATAATCAAATGTGTATTGGTGGTTTAGACTTTGCAAACATTCGAGATTTTGCAAGTGTAGGGCTATTATTCCGAAAAAACGATGATTACATTTGGTTAGGACATTCGTTTGTAAGACAAGGGTTTTTGGATGATGTCAAATTAGAACCTCCTATTAAAGAATGGGAAAAATGGGATTATTGACCATTGTCGATGATGATGTCATTGAAATTGAATATATAGTTGATTGGTTTTTAAAGGCTAGAGAAAAATATGGGCTTGAAAAAGTCATAGCTGATAATTATAGAACTGATATTGTAAGACGTGCGTTTGAGGATGCTGGCATAAAACTTGAAGTACTTAGAAATCCAAAAGCAATACATGGATTACTTGCACCACGTATCGATACAATGTTTGCGAAACATAACGTAATATATGGAGACAATCCTTTGATGCGTTGGTTTACTAATAATGTTGCAGTAAAGGTTAAACCCGATGGTAATAAAGAATATATTAAAAAAGATGAAAATAGAAGAAAAACCGATGGGTTCATGGCTTTTGTTCACGCATTATATAGAGCAGACGATATAGTAGACAAAGACATGTCTAAAGCGCTTGATGCATTAATGAGTATAGATTTCTAATAGAGGAGGTGAGACATGAGTATTCTAGAAAAGATATTTAAAACTAGGAAAGATATAACATATATGCTTGATTTAGATATGATAGAAGATCTATCACAACAAGCGTATGTGAAACGTTTAGCGATTGATAGTTGTATTGAATTTGTTGCGCGAGCTGTCGCTCAAAGTCATTTTAAAGTATTGGAAGGTAATAGAATTCAAAAGAATGATGTTTACTACAAGTTAAATATAAAACCAAATACTGACTTATCAAGCGATAGTTTTTGGCAACAAGTTATATATAAACTAATTTATGATAACGAGGTTTTAATCGTAGTAAGTGACAGCAAAGAATTACTTATCGCAGATAGCTTTTACAGAGAAGAGTACGCTTTGTATGATGATATATTCAAAGATGTAACGGTTAAAGATTATACTTATCAACGTACTTTCACAATGCAAGAGGTCATATATTTAAAGTACAACAACAATAAAGTGACACACTTTGTAGAAAGTCTATTCGAAGATTACGGGAAAATATTCGGAAGAATGATAGGTGCACAATTAAAAAACTATCAAATAAGAGGGATTTTGAAATCTGCCTCTAGCGCATATGACGAAAAGAATATAGAAAAATTACAAGCGTTCACAAATAAATTATTCAATACTTTTAATAAAAATCAACTAGCAATCGCGCCTTTGATAGAAGGTTTTGATTATGAGGAATTATCTAATGGTGGTAAGAATAGTAACATGCCTTTTTCTGAATTGAGTGAGCTAATGAGAGATGCAATAAAAAATGTTGCGTTGATGATTGGTATACCTCCAGGTTTGATTTACGGAGAAACAGCTGATTTGGAAAAAAACACGCTTGTATTTGAGAAGTTCTGTTTAACACCTTTATTAAAAAAGATTCAGAACGAATTAAACGCGAAACTCATAACACAAAGCATGTATTTGAAAGATACAAGAATAGAAATTGTCGGTGTGAATAAAAAAGACCCACTTCAATATGCTGAAGCAATTGACAAACTTGTAAGTTCTGGTTCATTTACAAGGAATGAGGTGCGGATTATGTTAGGTGAAGAACCATCAGACAATCCTGAATTAGACGAATACCTGATTACTAAAAACTACGAAAAAGCTAACAGTGGTGAAAATGATGAAAAAGAAAAAGATGAAAACACTTTGAAAGGTGGTGATGAAGATGAAAGCGGAGATTAAAGGCGTCATCGTTTCCAACGAAGATAAATGGGTTTACGAAATGCTTGGTATGGATTCGACTTGTCCTAAAGATGTTTTAACACAACTAGAATTTAGTGATGAAGATGTTGATATTATAATTAACTCAAATGGTGGTAACCTAGTAGCTGGTAGTGAAATATATACACATTTAAGAGCTCATAAAGGCAAAGTGAATGTTCGTATCACAGCAATAGCAGCAAGTGCGGCATCGCTTATCGCAATGGCTGGTGACCACATCGAAATGAGTCCGGTTGCTAGAATGATGATTCACAATCCTTCAAGTATTGCGCAAGGAGAAGCGAAAGATCTAAATCATGCTGCAGAAACATTAGAACATGTTGGTCAAATAATGGCTGAGGCATATGCGGTTAGAGCTGGTAAAAACAAACAAGAACTTGTAGAAATGATGGCTAGGGAAACGTGGCTAAATGCTGATGAAGCCATTGAACAAGGTTTTGCGGATAGTAAAATGTTTGAAAACGACAATATGCAAATTGTAGCAAACAATACACAAGTGTTATCGAAAGATGTATTAAATCGTGTAACAGCTTTGGTAAGTAAAACGCCAGAGGTTAACATTGATATTGACGCAATAGCAAATAAAGTAATTGAAAAAATAAATATGAAAGAAAAGGAATCAGAAATCGATGTTGCAGATAGTAAAGTATCAGCAAATGGATTTTCAAGATTCCTTTTTTAATACAAAAAATAGGAGGTCATAAAATGACTATAAATTTATCGGAAACATTCGCAAATGCGAAAAACGAATTTATTAATGCAGTAAACAACGGTGAACCGCAAGAAAGACAAAATGAATTGTACGGTGACATGATTAACCAACTATTTGAAGAAACTAAATTACAAGCAAAAGCAGAAGCTGAAAGAGTTTCTAGTTTACCTAAATCAGCACAATCTTTGAGTGCAAACCAAAGAAGTTTCTTCATGGATATCAATAAAAACGTTAACTATAAAGAAGAAAAACTTTTGCCAGAAGAAACAATTGATAGAATTTTTGAAGATTTGACGACGAATCATCCGTTATTAGCTGATTTAGGTATTAAAAACGCTGGTTTGCGTTTGAAGTTCTTAAAATCTGAAACTTCTGGCGTAGCCGTTTGGGGTAAAATCTATGGTGAAATTAAAGGTCAATTAGATGCTGCGTTCAGTGAAGAAACAGCAATTCAAAATAAATTGACAGCGTTTGTTGTTTTACCAAAAGATTTAAATGATTTTGGTCCTGCGTGGATTGAAAGATTTGTTCGTGTTCAAATCGAAGAAGCATTTGCAGTGGCGCTTGAAACTGCGTTCTTAAAAGGTACTGGTAAAGACCAACCAATCGGCTTAAACCGTCAAGTACAAAAAGGTGTATCGGTAACTGAGGGTGCTTATCCAGAGAAAGAAGAACAAGGTACGCTTACATTTGCTAATCCGCGCGCTACGGTTAATGAATTGACGCAAGTGTTTAAATACCACTCAACTAACGAGAAAGGTAAATCAGTAGCGGTTAAAGGTAATGTAACAATGGTTGTTAATCCGTCCGATGCTTTTGAGGTTCAAGCACAGTATACACATTTAAATGCAAATGGCGTATATGTTACTGCTTTACCATTTAATTTGAATGTTATCGAGTCTACAGTCCAAGAAGCAGGTAAGGTTTTAACGTACGTTAAAGGTTTATATGATGGTTATTTAGCTGGTGGTATTAATGTTCAGAAATTTAAAGAAACACTTGCGTTAGATGATATGGATTTATACACTGCAAAACAATTTGCTTACGGCAAAGCGAAAGATAATAAAGTTGCTGCTGTTTGGAAATTAGATTTAAAAGGACATAAGCCAGCTTTAGAAGGTACCGAAGAAACACTATAAAATTTTATGAGGTGATAAAATGGTGAAATTTAAAGTTGTTAGAGCTTTTAAAGACATAGAGCACAATCAACACAAGTACAAAGTAGGGGAGTTGTATCCAGCTGAAGGGTATAACAATCCTCGTGTTGAATTGTTGACAAATCAAATCAAAAATAAGTACGACAAAGTTTATATCGTACCTTTAGATAAGCTGACAAAACAAGAATTATTAGAACTATGCGAATCATTACAAAAAAAAGCGTCTAGTTCAATGGTTAAAAGTGAAATCGTCGACTTATTGAATGGTGAAGACAATGACGATTGATGATTTGCTTGTCAAATTTAAATCACTTGAAAGGATTGACCATAATTCAGAGGATGAGTACTTAAAGCAGTTGTTAAAAATGTCGTACGAGCGTATAAAAAATCAGTGCGGAGTTTTTGAATTAGAGAATTTAATAGGTCAAGAATTGATACTTATACGCGCTAGATATGCTTATCAAGATTTATTAGAACACTTCAACGATAATTACAGACCTGAAATAATAGATTTTTCGTTATCTCTAATGGAGGTATCAGAAGATGAAGAAAGTGTTTAAAAAACCTAGAATTACAACTAAACGTTTAAATACTCGTGTTCATTTTTATAAGTATACTGAAAATAATGGTCCAGAAGCTGGAGAAAAAGAAGAAAAATTATTATATAGCTGTTGGGCGAGTATTGATGGTGTCTGGTTACGTGAATTAGAACAAGCTATCTCAAACGGAACCCAAAATGACATTAAATTGTATATTCGTGATCCGCAAGGTGATTATTTACCCAGTGAAGAACATTATCTTGAAATTGAATCAAGATATTTCAAAAATCGTTTGAATATAAAGCAAGTATCACCAGATTTGGATAATAAAGACTTTATTATGATTCGTGGAGGATATAGTTCATGAGTGTGAAAGTGATAGGTGATAAAGCATTAGAAAGAGAATTAGAAAAACGTTTTGGCATAAAAGAGATGGTAAAAGTTCAAGATAAGGCGTTAATAGCTGGTGCTAAGGTAATTGTTGAAGAAGTAAAAAAACAACTAAAGCCCTCAAAAGATACGGGAGCATTAATTAATGAGGTAAGTTTTAGTAAACCTGAATGGATAAACGGAAAACGTACAATTACTGTTCATTGGCGAGGTTCTAAAGACCGTTATAAAATCGTACATTTAATTGAATATGGACACGTTCAAAAAGGAACAGGTAAATTTATCAAACCTAAAGCTATGGGCGGTGTTAATAGAGCAATAAGACAAGGGCAAAATAAGTATTTTGAGACGCTAAAAAGGGAGTTGAAAAAATTGTGATTGATATTTTGTACAAAGTTCATGAAGTGATTAGTCAAGACAGAATTATTAGAGAGCACGTAAATATCAATAATATTAAGTTCAATAAATACCCTAATGTAAAAGATACTGATGTACCTTTTATTGTTATTGACGATATCGACGACCCAATACCTACAACTTATACTGACGGAGATGAGTGTGCATATAGTTATATTGTCCAAATAGATGTTTTTGTTAAGTACAATGATGAATATAATGCGAGAATCATAAGAAATAAGATATCTAATCGCATTCAAAAGTTATTATGGTCTGAACTAAAAATGGGAAATGTTTCAAATGGAAAACCGGAATATATAGAAGAATTTAAAACATATAGAAGCTCTCGCGTTTACGAGGGCATTTTTTATAAGGAGGAAAATTAAATGGCAGTAAAACATGCAAGTGCGCCAAAGGCGTATATTAACATTACTGGTTTAGGTTTCGCTAAATTAACGAAAGAAGGCGCGGAATTAAAATATAGTGATATTACAAAAACAAGAGGATTACAAAAAATTGGTGTTGAAACTGGAGGAGACTTGAAAACAGCATATGCTGATGGTGGTCCAATCGAATCAGGGAACACAGACGGAGAAGGTAAAATTTCGTTACAAATGCATGCTTTCCCTAAAGAGATTCGCAAAATAGTATTCAATGAAGAGTATGATGAAGACGGTGTTTATAAAGAAACTCAAGGTAAACAAAACAACTATGTAGCAATTTGGTTCAGACAAGAGCGTCGAGACGGCACATTTAGAACGGTTTTATTACCTAAAGTCATGTTTACAAATCCTAAAATCGATGGAGAAACGGCTGAGAAAGATTGGGATTTCTCAAGTGAAGAGGTTGAAGGTGAGGCACTTTTCCCTTTAGTTGATAATAAAAAGTCAGTACGTAAGTATATCTTTGATTCAGCTAACATGACAAATCATGATGGAGACGGTGAAAAAGGCGAAGAGGCTTTCTTAAAGAAAATTTTAGGCGAAGAATATACTGGAAACGTGACAGAGGATAGCGAAGAAACTTTGTAACGAAACCGGCTTCATCGGAAACTGCGGTAAAGTCGGTTAATATACCAGATAGCATTAAAACACTTAAAGTTGGCGACACATACGATTTAAATGTTGTAGTAGAGCCATCTAATCAAAGTAAGTTATTGAAATACACAACAGATCAAACGAATATTGTATCAATCAATAGTGATGGTCAAGTTACTGCGGAAGCACAAGGCATTGCTACGGTTAAAGCAACAGTTGGTAATATGAGTGACACTATAACAATAAATGTAGAAGCATAAGAGGGGGCAACCCCTCTATTTTATTTGAAAATAAGGAGAGTATTATAAAATGGCAAAATTAAAACGTAACATTATTCAATTAGTAGAAGACCCGAAAGCAAATGAAATTAAATTACAAACGTACTTAACACCACACTTCATTTCATTTGAAATTGTATACGAAGCAATGGATTTAATCGATGATATTGAGGACGAAAATAGCACGATGAAACCAAGAGAAATCGCTGACAGATTGATGGATATGGTTGTAAAAATTTACGATAACCAATTCACAGTTAAAGACCTAAAAGAACGTATGCATGCACCTGATGGAATGAATGCACTTCGTGAACAAGTAATTTTCATTACTCAAGGTCAGCAAACTGAGGAAACTAGAAATTTTATCCAGAACATGAAATAAAGCCTGAAGATTTAACATATAAAGCAATGTTGAAAAATATGGATACTCTCATGATGGACTTAATTGAAAATGGTAAAGACGCTAACGAAGTTTTAAAAATGCCATTTCATTATGTACTTTCCATATATCAAAATAAAAACAATGACATTTCTGAAGAAAAAGCAGAGGCTTTAATTGATGCGTTTTAACCTTAACCGTTTGGTTAGGGTTATTTTTTTGAACTTTTTTAGAAAGGAGGTAAAAAATGGGAGAAAGAATAAAAGGTTTATCTATAGGTTTGGATTTAGATGCAGCAAATTTAAATAGATCATTTGCAGAAATCAAACGAAACTTTAAAACTTTAAATTCTGACTTAAAGTTAACCGGTAACAACTTCAAATATACCGAAAAATCAACTCATAGTTACAAACAAAGGATTAAAGAACTTGATGGAACTATCACAGGTTATAAGAAAAACGTTGATGATTTAGCCAAGCAATATGGCAAGGTATCTCAAGAACAGGGCGAAAACAGCGCGGAAGCTCAAAAATTACGACAAGAATATAACAAACAAGCAAATGAGCTGAATTTTTTAGAAAAAGAACTAGAAAAAACAACAACTGAGTTTGAAGAGTTCAAAAAAGCTCAAGTTGAAGCTCAAAGAATGGCAGAAAGTGGCTGGGGAAAAACCAGTAAAGTTTTTGAAAGTATGGGACCTAAATTAACAAAAATGGGTGATGGTTTAAAATCCATTGGTAAAGGTTTGATGATTGGTGTTACCGCACCTGTTTTAGGTATTGCAGCAGCATCAGGAAAAGCTTTTGCAGAAGTTGATAAAGGTTTAGATACAGTTACCCAAGCAACAGGAGCAACCGGCGGAGAGCTTAAGAAGTTGCAGAATTCATTTAAAGATGTTTATGGCAACTTTCCAGCAGATGCTGAGACTGTAGGCGGTGTTTTAGGGGAAGTTAACACAAGGTTAGGTTTCACTGGCAAAGAACTTGAGAGTGCCACAGAGTCATTCTTGAAATTTAGTCACATAACAGGTTCTGAAGGCGTACAAGCCGTTCAATTAATTACGCGTGCAATGGGTGATGCAGGTATTGAAGCTGATGAGTATCAAAGTGTACTTGATATGGTAGCGAAAGCAGCACAGGCTAGCGGTATAAGTGTTGATACATTAGCTGATAGCATTACTAAATACGGTGCTCCAATGAGGGCTATGGGCTTTGAGATGAAAGAATCAATCGCTTTATTCTCTCAATGGGAGAAATCAGGTGTTAATACTGAAATAGCCTTCAGTGGTTTGAAAAAAGCTATATCCAATTGGGGTAAAGCTGGTAAAAATCCAAGAGAAGAATTTAAGAAGACATTAGCAGAAATTGAAAAGACGCCGGATATAGCTAGCGCAACAAGTTTAGCGATTGAAGCATTTGGTGCAAAAGCAGGTCCTGATTTAGCAGATGCTATTAAAGGTGGTCGTTTTAGTTATCAAGAATTTTTAAAAACTATCGAAGATTCCCAAGGCACAGTAAATCAAACGTTTAAAGATTCTGAAAGTGGCTCCGAAAGATTTAAAGTAGCAATGAATAAATTAAAATTAGTAGGTGCTGATGTATGGACTTCTATTGAAAGTGCGTTTGCACCAGTAATGGAAGAATTAATCAAAAAGCTATCTATAGCGGTTGATTGGTTTTCCAATTTAAGTGATGGTTCTAAAAGATCAATTGTTATTTTCGGTGGTATTGCTGCTGCAATTGGTCCTGTAGTTTTTGGATTAGGCGCATTTATAAGTACAATTGGCAATGCAGTAACTGTATTAGCCCCACTATTAGCTGGTATTGCAAAGGCTGATGGATTAATTAGTTTTTTATCGACTAAAGTACCTATATTAGGAACTGTCTTCACGGCTTTAACTGGTCCAATTGGCATTGTATTAGGTGTTTTGGCTGGCTTAGCAGTCGCATTTACAATTGCTTATAAGAAATCTGAAACTTTCAGAAATTTTGTTAATGGTGCAATTGAAAGTGTTAAACAAACATTTAGTAATTTTATTCAATTTATTCAACCTTTCATTGATTCTGTTAAAAACATCTTTAAACAAGCGATATCAGCAATAGTTGATTTTGCTAAAGATATTTGGAGTCAAATTAATGGATTCTTTAATGAAAACGGAATTTCTATTGTTCAAGCGCTTCAAAATATATGCAATTTTATCAAAGCTATATTTGAATTTATTATAAATTTTGTAATTAAACCAATCATGTTCGCGATTTGGCAAGTGATGCAATTTATTTGGCCGGCGGTTAAAGCTTTAATTGTCAGTACTTGGGAGAATATAAAAGGTGTGATACAAGGAGCTTTAAATATCATACTAGGTTTAATTAAGTTCTTCTCAAGTTTATTTACTGGAGATTGGCGAGGAGTTTGGGATGCGATTGTTATGATTCTTAAAGGAGTCGTTCAATTAATATGGAATTTAATTCAATTATGGTTTGTAGGCAAAATACTTGGCGTTGTTAGGTACTTTGGCGGATTGCTAAAAGGATTAATAGCAGGTATTTGGGACGTAATAAAAAGTATATTCAGTAAATCTTTATCAGCAATTTGGAATGCGACAAAAAGTATTTTTGGATTCTTATTTAATAGTGTCAAATCAATTTTCACGAATATGAAAAATTGGTTATCTAATACTTGGAGTAGTATCCGTACGAATACGATAGGAAAAGCGCAGTCATTATTTAGTGGCGTCAAATCAAAATTTACTAATTTATGGAATGCGACGAAAGAAATTTTTAGTAATTTAAGAAATTGGATGTCAAATATTTGGAATTCCATTAAAGATAATACGGTAGGAATTGCTAGCCGTTTATGGAGTAAGGTACGTGGAATTTTTACAAATATGCGTGACGGCTTACAAAGTATTATCAGCAAAATTAAAAGTCATATCGGCGGTATGGTAGATGCTATTAAAAAAGGACTTAATAAATTAATCGACGGTTTAAACTGGGTCGGTGGTAAGTTGGGCATGGATAAAATACCTAAGTTACATACTGGTACAGAGCACACACATACTACTACAAGATTAGTTAAGAACGGTAAGATTGCACGTGACACATTCGCTACAGTTGGAGATAAGGGACGCGGAAATGGTCCAAATGGTTTTAGAAACGAAATGATTGAATTCCCTAATGGTAAACGTGTAATCACACCAAATACAGATACTACTGCTTATTTACCTAAAGGCTCAAAAGTATATAACGGTGCACAAACTTATTCAATGTTAAACGGAACTCTTCCAAGATTTAGTTTAGGTACTATGTGGAAAGATATTAAGTCCGGTGCATCATCAGCATTTAACTGGACAAAAGATCAAATAGGTAAAGGTACCAAATGGCTTGGCGATAAAGTTGGCGATGTTTTAGATTTTATTGAAAATCCAGGAAAACTTTTAAATTATATACTTGAAGCTTTTGGAATTGATTTCAATTCTTTAACTAAAGGAATGGGAATTGCAGGCGACATAACAAAAGCTGCATGGTCTAAGATTAAGAAAAGTGCTACTGATTGGATAAAAGAAAATTTAGAAGCTATGGGCGGTGGCGATTTAGTCGGCGGAATATTAGACCCTGACAAAATTAATTATCATTATGGACGTACCGCAGCTTATACCGCTGCAACTGGAAGACCATTTCATGAAGGTGTCGATTTTCCATTTGTATATCAAGAAGTTAGAACGCCTATGGGTGGTAGACTTACAAGAATGCCGTTTATGTCTGGTGGTTATGGTAACTATGTAAAAATTACTAGTGGCGTTATCGATATGCTATTTGCGCATTTGAAAAACTTTAGCAAATCACCACCTAGTGGCACGATGGTAAAGCCCGGCGATGTTGTTGGTTTAACTGGTAATACCGGATTTAGTACAGGACCACACTTACATTTTGAAATGAGGAGAAACGGACGCCATTTTAACCCTGAACCATATTTAAGAAATGCAAAGAAAAAAGGTAGGTTATCAATTGGTGGCGGTGATGCTACTTCTGGAAGTGGTGCAACTTATGCCAGCCGAGTAATCCGACAAGCGCAAAGTATTTTAGGAGGACGTTATAAAGGTAAGTGGATTCATGACCAGATGATGCGAGTTGCAAAGCGTGAAAGCAACTATCAATCAAATGCAGTGAATAATTGGGATATTAATGCTCAAAGAGGAGACCCGTCTAGAGGATTATTCCAAATTATCGGCTCAACTTTTAGAGCTAACGCTAAACGAGGGTACACTAATTATAATAATCCAGTACATCAAGGTATCTCAGCAATGCAGTACATTGTTAGACGATATGGTTGGGGTGGTTTTAAACGTGCTGGTGATTACGCATATGCTACAGGTGGAAAAGTTTTTGATGGTTGGTATAACTTAGGTGAAGACGGTCATCCAGAATGGATTATTCCAACAGATCCAGCTCGTAGAAATGATGCAATGAAGATTTTGCATTATGCAGCAGCAGAAGTAAGAGGGAAAAAAGCGAGTAAAAATAAGCGTCCTAGCCAATTATCAGACTTAAACGGGTTTGATGATCCTAGCTTATTATTGAAAATGATTGAACAACAGCAACAACAAATAGCTTTATTACTGAAAATAGCACAATCTAACGATGTGATTGCAGATAAAGATTATCAGCCGATTATTGACGAATACGCTTTTGATAAAAAGGTGAACGCGTCTATAGAAAAGCGAGAAAGGCAAGAATCAACAAAAGTAAAGTTTAGAAAAGGAGGAATTGCTATTCAATGATAGACACTATTAAAGTGAACAACAAAACAATTCCTTGGTTGTATGTCGAAAGAGGGTTTGAAATACCCTCTTTTAATTATGTTTTAAAAACAGAAAATGTAGATGGACGTTCGGGGTCTATATATAAAGGGCGTAGGCTTGAATCTTATAGTTTTGATATACCTTTGGTGGTACGTAATGACTATTTATCTCACAACGGCATTAAAACACATGATGACGTCTTGAATGAATTAGTAAAGTTTTTTAACTACGAGGAACAAGTTAAATTACAATTCAAATCTAAAGATTGGTACTGGAACGCTTATTTCGAAGGACCAATAAAGCTGCACAAAGAATTTACAATACCTGTTAAGTTCACTATCAAAGTAGTACTAACAGACCCTTACAAATATTCAGTAACAGGAAATAAAAATACTGCGATTTCAGACCAAGTTTCAGTTGTAAATAGTGGGACTGCTGACACTCCTTTAATTGTTGAAGCCCGAGCAATTAAACCATCTAGTTACTTTATGATTACTAAAAATGATGAAGATTATTTTATGGTTGGTGATGATGAGGTAACCAAAGAAGTTAAGGATTACATGCCTCCTGTTTATCATAGTGAGTTTCGTGATTTCAAAGGTTGGACTAAGATGATTACTGAAGATATTCCAAGTAATGACTTAGGTGGTAAGGTCGGCGGTGACTTTGTGATATCCAATCTTGGCGAAGGATATAAAGCAACTAATTTTCCTGATGCAAAAGGTTGGGTTGGTGCTGGCACGAAACGAGGGCTCCCTAAAGCGATGACAGATTTTCAAATTACCTATAAATGTATTGTTGAACAAAAAGGTAAAGGTGCCGGAAGAACAGCACAACATATTTATGATAGTGATGGTAAGTTACTTGCTTCTATTGGTTATGAAAATAAATATCATGATAGAAAAATAGGACATATTGTTGTTACGTTGTATAACCAAAAAGGAGACCCCAAAAAGATATACGACTATCAGAATAAACCGATAATGTATAACTTGGATAGAATCGTTGTTTATATGCGGCTCAGAAGAGTAGGTAATAAATTTTCTATTAAAACTTGGAAATTTGATCACATTAAAGACCCAGATAGACGTAAACCTATTGATATGGATGAGAAAGAGTGGATAGATGGCGGTAAGTTTTATCAGCGTCCAGCTTCTATCATAGCTATCTATAGTGCGAAGTATAACGGTTATAAGTGGATGGAGATGAATGGATTAGGTTCATTCAATACGGAGATTCTACCGAAACCGAAAGGCGCAAGGGATGTCATTATACAAAAAGGTGATTTAGTGAAAATAGATATGCAAGCAAAAAGTGTTGTCATCAATGAGGAACCAATGTTGAGCGAGAAATCGTTTGGAAGTAATTATTTCAATGTTGATTCTGGGTACAGTGAATTAATCATACAACCTGAAAACGTCTTTGATACGACGGTTAAATGGCAAGATAGATATTTATAGAAAGGAGATGAGAGTGTGATACATGTTTTAGATTTTAACGACAAGATTATAGATTTCCTTTCTACTGATGACCCTTCCTTAGTTAGAGCGATTCATAAACGTAATGTTAATGACAATTCAGAAATGCTTGAACTGCTCATATCATCAGAAAGAGCTGAAAAGTTCCGTGAACGACATCGTGTTATTATAAGGGATTCAAACAAACAATGGCGTGAATTTATTATTAACTGGGTTCAAGATACGATGGACGGCTACACAGAGATAGAATGTATAGCGTCTTATCTTGCTGATATAACAACAGCTAAACCGTATGCACCAGGAAAATTTGAGAAAAAGACAACTTCAGAAGCATTGAAAGATGTGTTGAGCGATACAGGTTGGGAAGTTTCTGAACAAACCGAATACGATGGCTTACGTACTACGTCATGGACTTCTTATCAAACTAGATATGAAGTTTTAAAGCAATTATGTACAACCTATAAAATGGTTTTAGATTTTTATATTGAGCTTAGCTCTAATACCGTCAAAGGTAGATATGTAGTACTCAAAAAGAAAAACAGCTTATTCAAAGGTAAAGAAATTGAATATGGTAAAGATTTAGTCGGGTTAACTAGGAAGATTGATATGTCAGAAATCAAAACAGCATTAATTGCTGTGGGACCTGAAAATGACAAAGGGAAGCGTTTAGAGCTAGTTGTGACAGATGACGAAGCGCAAAGTCAATTCAACCTACCTATGCGCTATATTTGGGGGATATATGAACCACAATCAGATGATCAAAATATGAATGAAACACGATTAAGTTCTTTAGCCAAAACAGAGTTAAATAAACGTAAGTCGGCAGTTATGTCATATGAGATTACTTCTACTGATTTGGAAGTTACGTATCCGCACGAGATTATATCAATTGGCGATACAGTCAGAGTAAAACATAGAGATTTTAACCCGCCATTGTATGTAGAGGCAGAAGTTATTGCTGAAGAATATAACATAATTTCAGAAAATAGCACATATACATTCGGTCAACCTAAAGAGTTCAAAGAATCAGAATTACGAGAAGAGTTTAACAAGCGATTAAACCTAATACACCAAAAATTAAACGACAATATTAGCAATATCAATACTATAGTAAAAGATGTTGTAGATGGTGAATTAGAATACTTTGAACGCAAAATTCATAAAAGTGATACACCGCCAGAAAATCCAGTCAATGATACGCTTTGGTATGATACAAGTAACCCTGATGTTGCTGTCTTGCGTAGATATTGGAATGGTCGATGGATTGAAGCAACACCAAATGATGTTGAAAAATTAGGTGGTATAACAAGAGAGAAAGCGCTATTCAGTGAATTAAACAATATTTTTATTAATTTATCTATACAACACGCTAGTCTTTTGTCAGAAGCTACAGAATTACTGAATAGCGAGTACTTAGTAGATAATGATTTGAAAGCGGACTTACAAGCAAGTTTAGACGCTGTGATTGATGTTTATAATCAAATTAAAAATAATTTAGAATCTATGACACCCGAAACTGCAACGATTGGTCGGTTGGTAGATACAAAAACTTTATTTCTTGAGTATAGAAAGAAATTACAAGATGTTTATACAGATGTAGAAGATGTCAAAATCGCCATTTCAGATAGATTTAAATTATTACAGTCACAATACACTGATGAAAAATATAAAGAAGCGTTGGAAATAATAGCAACAAAATTTGGTTTAACGGTGAATGAAGATTTGCAGTTAGTCGGAGAACCTAATGTTGTTAAATCAGCTATTGAAGCAGCTAGAGAATCCACAAAAGAACAATTACGTGACTATGTAAAAACATCGGACTATAAAACAGACAAAGACGGTATTGTTGAACGTTTAGATACTGCTGAAGCTGAGAGAACGACTTTAAAAGGTGAAATCAAAGATAAAGTTACGTTAAACGAATATCGAAACGGATTGGAAGAACAAAAACAATATACTGATGACCAGTTAAGTGATTTGTCCAATAATCCTGAGATTAAAGCAAGTATTGAACAAGCAAATCAAGAAGCGCAAGAAGCTTTAAAATCATACATTGATGCTCAAGATAATCTTAAAGAGAAGGAATCGCAAGCGTATGCTGATGGTAAAATTTCGGAAGAAGAGCAACGCGCTATACAAGATGCTCAAGCTAAACTTGAAGAGGCAAAACAAAACTCAGAACTAAAGGCTAGAAACGCTGAAAAGAAAGCTAATGCTTATACAGACAACAAGGTCAAAGAAAGCACAGATGCACAGAGGAGAACACTGACTCGCTATGGTTCTCAAATTATACAAAATGGTAAGGAAATCAAATTAAGAACTACTAAAGAAGAGTTTAATGCAACCAATCGTACACTTTCAAATATATTAAACGAGATTGTCCAAAACGTTACAGATGGAACAACAATCAGATATGATGATAACGGAGTGGCTCAAGCTTTAAATGTGGGGCCACGTGGTATTAGATTAAATGCTGATAAAATTGATATTAACGGTAATAGAGAAATAAACCTTCTTATCCAAAATATGCGAGATAAAGTAGATAAAACCGATATTGTCAACAGCCTTAATTTATCAAGAGAGGGTCTTGATATCAATGTTAATAGAATTGGAATTAAAGGCGGTAACAATAACAGATATGTTCAAATACAGAATGATTCTATTGAACTAGGTGGTATTGTGCAACGAACTTGGAAAGGCAAACGATCAACCGATGATATATTCACACGTCTTAAAGATGGACATCTAAGGTTTAGAAATAATACCGCAGGCGGTTCACTTTATATGTCACATTTTGGTATTTCAACATATATTGATGGAGAAGGCGAAGACGGAGGTTCATCCGGTACTATTCAATGGTGGGATAAAACTTACAGTGATAGCGGTATGAATGGCATAACAATCAATTCCTATGGTGGTGTCGTTGCACTAACGTCAGATAATAATCGGGTTGTTCTGGAGTCTTACGCTTCATCGAATATCAAAAGCAAACAGGCACCGGTGTATTTATATCCAAACACAGACAAAGTGCCTGGATTAAACCGATTTGCATTCACGCTGTCTAATGCAGATAATGCTTATTCGAGTGACGGTTATATTATGTTTGGTTCTGATGAGAACTATGATTACGGTGCGGGTATCAGGTTTTCTAAAGAAAGAAATAAAGGTCTTGTTCAAATTGTTAATGGACGATATGCAACAGGTGGAGATACAACAATCGAAGCAGGGTATGGCAAATTTAATATGCTGAAACGACGTGATGGTAATAGGTATATTCATATACAGAGTACAGACCTACTGTCTGTAGGTTCAGATGATGCAGGAGATAGGATAGCTTCTAACTCAATTTATAGACGTACTTATTCGGCCACAGCTAATTTGCATATTACTTCTGCTGGCACAATTGGGCGTTCGACATCAGCGCGTAAATACAAGTTATCTATCGAAAATCAATATAACGATAGAGATGAACAACTGGAACATTCAAAAGCTATTCTTAACTTACCTATTAGAACGTGGTTTGATAAAGCTGAGTCTGAAATTTTAGCTAGAGAGCTGAGAGAAGATAGAAAATTATCGGAAGACACCTATAAACTTGATAGATACGTAGGTTTGATTGCTGAAGAGGTGGAGAATTTAGGATTAAAAGAGTTTGTCACGTATGATGACAAAGGAGAAATTGAAGGTATAGCGTATGATCGTCTATGGATTCATCTTATCCCTGTTATCAAAGAACAACAACTAAGAATCAAGAAATTGGAGGAGTCAAAGAATGAAGGATAACAAACAAGGATTACAAGCTAATCCTGAATATACAATTCATTATTTATCACAGGAAATTATGAGGTTAACACAAGAAAACGCGATGTTAAAAGCGTATATACAAGAAAATAAAGAAAATCAACAATGTGCTGAGGAAGAGTAATCCTTAGCACTATTTTTATACAAAAATTTAAGGAGGTCATTTAATTATGGCAAAAGAAATTATCAACAATACAGAAAGGTTTATTTTAGTACAAATCGACAAAGAAGGTACAGAACGTGTAGTATATCAAGATTTCACAGGAAGTTTTACAACGTCCGATTCAGCAAGTTATGCACAAGATTTTAAATCTGAGGAAAACGCTAAAAAGATTGCTGAAACTTTAAATCTTTTATATCAATTAACAGGCAATCAAAACGGTGTGAAAGTTGTGAAAGAAGTTGTGGATAGAACTGACTTGTCATCTGATAAATCAGTTGATAGCGAAACAATGTAACTATACTAAGTTATGAGCATTACGCTCATAGCTTTCTTAGAAAGTAGGTGTAGTTTTGGATGATATTCAGAAAATAAAAAAAGAGCTTTCTGAATTAGTTGAACGTGTTGATGATGTTGAAATACTAGCAAATGAAACAGCTGATCATGTGCTTGAACTTAGAGAGGAACATAAGCAACATCATAATGAACTAAGAGAATCTCATAAAGAACTTAAAGATAAGCAAGATAAAGTTGTAGATGAGAATTTAGAGCAAACAAAGATATTAAACAGAATTGAAGAAAGATATCAAACGCAAGTAGATGTTGCGCAAAAAAATGAAGAAAAGACACTCGCCCAAAATAAATGGCTCGTAGGTGCCATATGGGCGCTTGTAACAATTGTTATGATTGCAGTCATTACTGCATCAATTACTGCGTTATTACCTTAAGGGAGGTGGACATAATGAGTTGGGCAAGATGGTTATCATGTTATTTGTATGGTCGTAAATGTAAATAATGTTTTTGGTCAGTGCATCGGCACTGGCTTTTTATTTTGATTGAAAAGAGGTACGTACATGGTATTACACAGCTCAAAAGACAGGAAGCATACTGCAAGTGAAGTTGGGAAGTGTTGTCAATACCAAGTAAGTAAGATATCTGAAATGTATAATAGAGTAAAAATGAAATCTTTTTATTATATTATAGACAAGTATAAAAAAGGTATAGTAATATATGTATGTATAAGTAAATAATGATCATTCCATAATTATTGTATATAACTAATAATTACTTCAACAAAAATAATCTATTATACAAATATTTCGGATAATAACAAGTTTATATGGAATTATGCTTTAGAGGTGAGTAAAATAAAAAAACAACATTTATACTACTTTCATTTATTGCCCTAACGTTGATAACAAGTCCATTTGTAAATTGTAGCGAGAAAAGCGAAGAAATAAATGGAAAAGATTTGCAAAAAAAGTCTGAATTGCAGGGAACTGCTTTAAGCAATCTTAGACAAACCTATTATCATAATGGAAGTGCTATAATTGAAAATAAAGAGAGTAATGATCAATTTTTAAAGAACACTATATTGTTTAATGATTTTTTTACAGGTCATCAATGGTATAATGATTTATTAGTAGACCTTGGTTCAAAAGACACCGCCAATATATACAAAGGGAAAAAAGTGGATTTATATGGTGTTTATTATGGTTATCAATGTACTGGGGGTACACCATTCAAAACAGCTTGTATGTATGGCGGTGTAACGTTACATGATAATAATCAATTGGAGGAAGAAAAGAAAGTACCGATTAACTTATGGATAGATGGTAAACAAAATACAGTACCTTTGGGAACGGTTAAAACTAATAAAAAAGAAGTAACTGTTCAGGAGCTAGACCTTCAGTCAAGACATTATTTACATGAAACATATAATTTATATAACACAGATGCATTTAATGGAAAAATACAAAGAGGATTAATTGAGTTTCACCCTTCTTCTGGTGATTCGGTTGGTTATGATTTATTTGGTGCTCAAGGACAATATCCAGATACACAGTTGAGGATATATAGAGATAATAAAACGATTAAGTCTAAAAATATGCATATTGATATATATTTATATACAACTTGAGTGAAATTTTGGCTGAAAAAATTTAAAATCTATAAAAAGTACCATAAGTTATTTTATTACTATACTTAAAACATTCACTTTTTTACTGCTGTTTGTAAGTTTTATAAAAAATTTCTATAGATAGTTTTGAACAAAGCGAGAATAATCTGAAAGTATACAAGCAGTAAAAAAAGTATATGTGCTATAATATGCTTTGAGCAAGTTGGATAGATGGTGGCTATCTGAGTATAAGGAGGTGGTGCCTATGGTGGCATTACTGAAATCTTTAGAAAGGAGACGCCTAATGATTACAATTAGTACCATGTTGCAGTTTGGTTTATTCCTTATTGCATTGATAGGTCTAGTAATCAAGCTTATTGAATTAAGCAATAAAAAATAACCATCGCTAACTTTGGCTGGTTTCGATGGTTAAATGGTTATTAATTTAATCTTTAATCTAAAATAGCCACCGTCTTTTTAACGGGCTCACTAGGGTAACATGTTTGCGCATGTTGCCCTTTTTCTATATATAAATTAACACACCATAATATAAATATCAAATAGACGGCTTATTGGTCGTCTTTTTATTTTGGATAAAAGGAGATAAGAATATGATTAATTGGAAAATTAGAATGAAACAAAAATCATTTTGGGTAGCGATATTGTCAGCTATCTTTTTATTTGCTCAAAACATCGCCAAAGCTATTGGGTATGATATTCAAGTTTATACAGAGCAATTAACAGACGGTTTAAACGCTATATTAGGATTTTTAGTATTAACTGGTGTGATTCAAGACCCGACTACTAAAGGTATAGGTGATAGCCACCAAGCTTTAGAATATGAAGAACCAAGAAGAAAATACTAGGAGGTAAAATAATGAAAACATACAGTGAAGCAAGAGCAAGGTTACGTTGGTATCAAGGTAGATATATTGATTTTGACGGTTGGTATGGTTACCAATGTGCAGATTTAGCAGTTGATTACATTTATTGGTTGTTAGAAATTAGAATGTGGGGAAATGCAAAAGATGCAATCAATAACGATTTTAAAAACATGGCAACAGTATATGAAAACACACCATCGTTTGTTCCACAAATAGGTGATGTGGCTGTATTTACCAAAGGAATATATAAACAATACGGTCATATTGGTTTAGTGTTTAATGGTGGTAATACAAATCAATTTTTAATTTTGGAACAGAACTATGACGGTAACGCAAATACGCCTGCAAAGTTACGTTGGGATAATTATTACGGCTGTACTCACTTTATTAGACCTAAGTATAAAAGTGAGGGCTTAATGAATAAGATCACAAATAAAGTTAAACCACCTGCTCAAAAAGCAGTCGGTAAATCTGCAAGTAAAATAACAGTTGGAAGTAAAGCGCCTTATAACCTTAAATGGTCAAAAGGTGCTTATTTTAATGCGAAAATCGACGGCTTAGGTGCTACTTCAGCCACTAGATACGGTGATAATCGTACTAACTATAGATTCGATGTTGGACAGGCTGTATACGCGCCTGGAACATTAATATATGTGTTTGAAATTATAGATGGTTGGTGTCGCATTTATTGGAACAATCATAATGAGTGGATATGGCATGAGAGATTGATTGTGAAAGAAGTGTTTTAATTCTTAGGTTAAAATGTTAAATATTTGTTAATTATTTTTTAATGTAAGTTTAGTTTCTTTTAATATTTTATTGATTTTTAATATTTTCTCAATATAAAATGAAGTTGTTGATATTTATCATCTTAAATAAGGGTGTTAGCTATAAAAAGAGATAAATAAAAACAAATATATTATATTTGGAGGAAGCGCCATGCTCAAAAGAAGTTTATTATTTTTAACTGTTTTATTGTTATTATTCTCATTTTCTTCAATTACTAATGAGGTAAGTGCATCAAGTTCATTCGACAAAGGAAAATATAAAAAAGGTGATGACGCGAGTTATTTTGAACCAACAGGCCCGTATTTGATGGTAAATGTGACTGGAGTTGATGGTAAAGGAAATGAATTGCTATCCCCTCATTATGTCGAGTTTCCTATTAAACCTGGGACTACACTTACAAAAGAAAAAATTGAATACTATGTCGAATGGGCATTAGATGCGACAGCATATAAAGAGTTTAGAGTAGTTGAATTAGATCCAAGCGCAAAGATCGAAGTCACTTATTATGATAAGAATAAGAAAAAAGAAGAAACGAAGTCTTTCCCTATAACAGAAAAAGGTTTTGTTGTCCCAGATTTATCAGAGCATATTAAAAACCCTGGATTCAACTTAATTACAAAGGTTGTTATAGAAAAGAAATAAAACAAAATAGTTGTTTATTATAGAAAGCAATGTCTTGATTGAATATGTGTAGTGAAAATTATCTTTCATCAAATTCTCATTCATGCACGAATGGTTCTTCCCCACCTAATCAGATATTAGGTGACTTATGGGGAGAAATCAGTTAGGATGAAAAAGTGGATAATCCTTTTTTAGGCAGGTACTTCGGTACTTGCCTATTTTTTTATGTTATAATCTTTCTAGACGTATTCAAAGGACGTCTTTTTAGATTGTATGTTATAGCTAGCTTTCGGGCTAGTTTTTTGCTATGATGTGTTACACATGCATCAACTATTTACATCTATCCTTGTTCACCCAAGCATGTCACTGGGTGTTTTTTTCTTATGATAGAGAGCATAGTTTTCATACTACTCCCCCGTAGTATATATGACTTTAGCATTCCCGTATAATAGTTTACGGGGTGCTTTTTATGTTATAATTAAGTGTATATAGTAGGAGTGAACTATATAGCCTGTTAAGTGGCCTAGTAACCTAACACTTATCCTGCAATTGATATCCTTTTTGCCCTTCACTCGATACATATATCTCAACAACATAGAAATATTACAGTCGCTACACCGCATCTTAAATGGTGTGGTTATTTTTATTGGAAGTGTGTATCAGGTATCAGTAATGTTAAAACACCAGCTAAAAATGAAAAGAATTCACCAGTGCCAGCAGGTTATACACTCGATAAAAACAATGTACCGTATAAAAAAGAGACTGGTTATTACACAGTTGCCAATGTTAAAGGTAATAACGTGAGGGATGGCTATTCAACTAATTCAAGAATTACAGGTGTATTACCCAATAACGCAACGATCAAATATGACGGCGCATATTGCATTAATGGCTATAGATGGATTACTTATATTGCTAATAATGGACAACGTTGTTATATAGCGACAGGAGAGGTAGACAAGGCAGGTAATAGAATAAGCAGTTTTGGTAATTTTAGCGCACTTTAAAAAAAAGTGTGTAAAGTTTCATATGAAGTTAATTAATTTATTATAGAATAGTTTGAAATTATGCTATAATCATTTTAGACACAGCAATGTGTTCAAATTTTCATCTATTCATAAGCTAGCCTTCGGGCTAGTTTTTTTGTGCTATATATTTGTTTTAATTAAATAAAATTAGATAATGCAATAGTAGCCATTTTATGTTAATATTACCTTGGGCGTTTTCAAGGAGCGCCTTTCATTTTTTATGTATTGCTCCCCTTCGGGCTAGTATATTAAATTTATTTTTGCGCTTTCCAAATCAATGTATATGTGTTATATTGTTTATGGGAAGTAGGTAAGCATTTCGGTGCTTACCTTTTTTTGTTTTTCTATAAATACAATAAGGTATGTCAATTTGATAATTTATTAATTTTCATTTAATAAGAAGATCTATATAGTTAATGAATAATTAATGTACTTTTTTTTAGTTAGTCATTAAAATAAATTAGTACTAATTACTAAGGAGAATAAAAAATGAAAATTAGAAAATCTATACTTGCGGGAACTTTAGCAATCGTTTTAGCATCACCACTAGTAACTAATCTAGATAAAAATGAGGCACAAGCTAGCACAAGCTTGCCAACATCGAATGAATATCAAAACGAAAAGTTAGCTAATGAATTAAAATCGTTATTAGATGAACTAAATGTTAATGAATTAGCTACTGGAAGTTTAAACACTTATTATAAGCGAACTATAAAAATTTCAGGTCAAAAAGCAATGTATGCTCTTAAGTCAAAAGACTTTAAGAAAATGTCAGAAGCAAAATATCAACTTCAAAAGATTTATAATGAAATTGACGAAGCACTAAAAAGTAAATATTAAAAAAACCACCCGTAAAAGGGTGGTTTTAATTTTCTAGATAATATAAAAGTGTTCATAAATAAAACAGTATAGGTAAACAATAAAGTATTGAAAAAAGTAAGTTTAATATGAAAATTGTTAAATGAACGACATCTTTTGTTTTTATAAATATCAAGAAAATAATCAAACTCAAAATAAATAACGTAACTGTAGTCATAGGCGTCCATACATAATCAGCATTAGTCATTAAGAATGGTGCGGCCATTATGAAAAAATTTATAATGCAGATGAAATAGACAATTAGACTATAAATTAGGTAAATAACAATACACACCCTTCATAAATAAATAATTTAAATCCTATATATTTTAACAAAAGTAAAACACAGAAGTGTAGAAAATAAAAAATATTGGTAAATAAAATCAATAAGTTTAACCAATATGTTGCTCGCTTCATACCGTATATTGCAACAAAAATTCCGATCAAGAAAAATATAGCCCCTATGATAAAACAGAAATCCGATGCTGAATTATTAAAAAATGAGGTGTTTAGAGTTAGAAAATGAGTTAATGAGTTGACTATAACTAATAAGATATTAATTATATTTGTATGGTTCTTCACATGATACCTCCAAGTAAAAAAATCTAATTAATAAAGTGAATGCTTGATGAACAAGCAGTTATTCCAAACAGAATCAATAAGAAAAGTAGAATCAACATGCTAATGCCCCATAAACAACCCTTTTCACTTTCACTATTATTAATTTCTTGACTTCTTTTAAAGATATTATTACTTTTACATTCTTTAGTTGTTTTAAATTTCACGTTTTTATTACTTCCTTTTGTTTAAAAGTTTACAATGAATTTTTGATTATAATAATATATTCAAAATAGTACTATCTAGTTTGATATGTCAAGCAATATTATTATAAAATTGGAATTCTGAGTTGTCTACTCTAATTTATTATATTTACCTATAAAAATACACCTCAAAAAATAGATTTTTCAGTCTAGCTTTTGGGGTGTACATTCCACACAAACATGTGATTATTTTGATGTTTCTATTAAACTTGTAATTTTAAATTTAAAGTCCCTAAAAAGTCCCTAAAATTTTATTTTATATGAGGTATTATTGATAATGATAAAGTTATAAACCTTGATATTATGCTGTTTTACTTTTTGAATGATAAGTAATTTTATGTTAAAAGTCTCCAGTTTGGATACAAAACGGTCGATAACATATAAACGTTATGACTAACTAACTTCAAATCAGTATCATCTTTCTTAGATTCGGCTTTGGCACTATTGTCAGTAAGTGCACCAACTAATAATAAATTTGCTAATGCAAGTGTTGCAACTTTTTTTAGTGAATTGGATTTTGTTTTTTTTACCATCATTATCACTCCTTTTATATAGCTTACAACAAAATAGATGCAAAATTGATTAACTAAATTTAAATTAATTATTAAATCGAATTTATATTTTTAAGTAAATGTTTTTTGAGTATAAAGATGCTGTAAATATAATCGACAAATATAATCGGAATTAAGAAATGAAGATTGTTATGACATTTAAGTTTGAAACTTGGTATAAACAAAATCAAACAACATTTTAGGTATTGTAAATTAGTTAGTTAATCAAAATTAAAAGAACTTTTAACAGTGTTAAAAAATTATTGTTAAAGATAATTTATTATTAATATTCAGTTAATTCAAAAAATAGAGAAAGTCTGGCTATAATAAAGTTGCAATCACGAATTACATAAAAAAGGAGAGATAATTTATGAAATTTAAGTCATTGATTACAACAACATTAGCATTAGGCGTTATAGCATCAACAGGAGCAAACTTTAATACTAACGAAGCATCTGCCGCAGCTAAGCCATTAGATAAATCATCAAGTACATTACACCATGGACATTCTAACATCCAGATTCCATATACAATTACTGTGAACGGTACAAGCCAAAACATTTTATCAAGCTTAACATTTAATAAGAATCAAAATATTAGTTATAAAGATATAGAGAATAAAGTTAAATCAGTTTTATACTTTAATAGAGGTATTAGTGATATCGATTTAAGACTTTCAAAGCAAGCGGAATATACGGTTCATTTTAAAAATGGAACAAAAAGAGTTATCGATTTGAAATCAGGTATCTACACAGCTGACTTAATCAATACAAGTGACATTAAAGCTATCAGTGTTAACGTAGATACTAAAAAGCAACCTAAAGATAAAGCTAAAGCAAATGTTCAAGTGCCATATACAATCACAGTGAACGGCACAAGCCAAAACATTTTATCAAACCTAACATTTAATAAAAATCAAAATATTAGTTACAAAGATTTAGAGGGTAAAGTTAAATCAGTTTTAGAATCAAATAGAGGTATTACTGATGTTGATTTAAGACTTTCGAAGCAAGCGAAATATACAGTTAATTTTAAAAATGGAACGAAGAAAGTTATCGATTTGAAATCAGGTATTTACACAGCGAATTTAATCAATTCAAGTGATATTAAAAGTATCAATATTAACGTAGATACAAAAAAACATATCGAAAATAAAGCTAAAAGAAACTATCAAGTTCCATATTCAATTAATCTAAATGGTACATCTACAAACATTTTATCGAATCTTTCATTTTCAAATAAACCTTGGACAAATTACAAAAATTTAACTAGTCAAATAAAATCAGTACTGAAGCATGATAGAGGTATTAGTGAACAAGATTTAAAATATGCTAAGAAAGCTTATTATACTGTTTATTTTAAAAATGGTGGTAAAAGAATCTTACAGTTAAATTCAAAAAATTACACAGCAAACTTAGTTCATGCGAAAGATGTTAAGAGAATTGAAATTACTGTTAAAACAGGAACTAAAGCGAAAGCAGACAGATATGTACCATACACAATTGCAGTAAATGGCACATCAACACCAATTTTATCAAAACTAAAAATTTCGAATAAACAATTAATTAGTTACAAATATTTAAACGACAAAGTGAAATCTGTATTAAAAAGTGAAAGAGGTATCAGTGATCTTGACTTAAAATTTGCGAAACAAGCAAAATATACAGTATATTTCAAAAATGGAAAGAAACAAGTAGTGAATTTAAAATCAGACATCTTTACACCTAATTTATTTAGTGCCAAAGATATTAAAAAGATTGATATTGATGTAAAACAATACACTAAATCAAAAAAAAATAAATAAATCTAATAATGTGAAATTCCCAGTAACAATAAATAAATTTGAAAACATAGTTTCAAATGAATTTGTGTTCTATAATGCAAGCAAAATTACAATTAATGATTTAAGTATAAAACTTAAATCAGCAATGGCAAATGATCAAGGGATAACTAAACATGACATAGGACTTGCTGAACGCGCAGTGTATAAAGTGTATTTTAAAAATGGTTCGTCAAAATATGTAGACTTAAAAACTGAGTATAAAGATGAAAGAGTATTTAAAGCAACTGACATTAAAAAGGTAGATATTGAACTTAAATTCTAATCTTTAATTTTATAATAAGGCATCTCACAATCGTGGGGTGCCTTTTACATTTGTAGAGATGTGATGCTTGAATGTTTGAAGTGATTTGCCAAAAGTTATATAAATTTGTACCAAATAAATTAAATTTTGTTAGGAGAGATGTATAAAACTAATTAGGTATAGTGTTTGACAAGTTGCTGAATAAAATATATCTTATGATACTTTGAAAGAAGGAATAATTTTAAAAATAAAAAACCAATAATCCGAGTCATACTCATCAGATTATTGGTTGAAATTAATTATCTTAAGTCATCAATCGCTTTAGCAATTGAATCAAATACATGTGGGATATCTTCTTTTTCTACACAGCTAAACGCAATACGAATATCTGTTGCATTAAGTGCAATAACACCAATTGAATATTTTTCAATTAAATGTTTACGAAGTTCTTCAGGGTCAACATCATGAACTTTTATTGCCATAAAGTATCCAGAGTTAAAGTCATAGGCTTGCCAATGTGAATGATATTGATCAGCATAGACAACTTCCTTAGTGACTTCATAGCGTTCTTTTAATGTTTGAATATTTTGTTCGATTTCTTTATCGAATTGTTTATTATTTTTTAATACATGCTTAACAGCGCTTTGTGTTGGAAGAGGTCCACTAGAAATGTTACTTCGTATAAGACCTTTTACTTTGGCTTCTAATACTTCTTTAGTTGTTTGATCAGACGTTCCAAATGTCATAAACCCAACACGGAATCCCCATGCGAAAAATTCTTTTGTTGCACCATCTAAACGAACAGGTAATATTGCATTTGAATTTAAATTAGATAATGCAGTAAATAATGATTGAGTATACACATCTTCATAGAATAAACCATAGTATGCGTCATCCACAACAGCTATAACTTTTGTACCTTTATCAGCTAATGCTTTAATTGCATCGACGATGGTAGTCACTTCTTTATGCGTAGGTGTGTAACCTGTCGGATTATTAGGATAATTTAAAATCATAATGACTTTATCTTTATTGTATGATTGTAAAGCTTCTACAAGTGAATCAGTAGTATAATGCCCGTCTTTATCAAAGATAGGATATGTTTGAAGGTTTGCACCATTTCTCGTATTGAAAACAAGTTTGTAATTACCCCAATTATGCTCTGGTAACAAGATAGTGTCACCTTGATTTACAAATAAATCGCCAACTAAAGATAAACCATGTGTTAATGCATTCGTAACAATTGGTAGTGACATGTTGTCGATTGATAGCTCTGGATTGTCACGCAACATTTTTTGTTGCCATAAATCACGTAATTCTTCGATGCCTTGTGGTGGCGCATAAGGGAATATTTCATCTGGAGTTAAATCATTAAACATTGCATCTAAAGATGATGCAAACATTTTTCCGTCTTTGTTTGTCGCCATACCTATAGTTGCATTATATGTTGTACTCTTTGCTTCAGCAGATTGAGATAAAATGCCTTTTGGATAAAACATATTTTGACCTAAGTCAGATAACATTGTAAAGGCAGTTGCATTTGACTGTTGAAGTTGTTCATTTAAGCTTTGGGCTAAAGGATTCATTATTGCTTAACCTCTCTTTAAAAAAATTGTATGCCTATATATTATCTTTAATTATACCAAAGATAAAGTGTTGTTGGTGAATTAACGAATAATATGTAAAATCTGCTGCCAAAATACGAACATATGTTCTGTTTTTATGTTAGAATAGGTGTAGGTCATCCTTCAGTATGATACTTTAGTCGAACGGAGGTGTAGTGTAATGATGTGGTGGCAAGAAGGGATGATGACACTTATTACAGGTGGCTTACTAATTATTTTTCGACTTTGGTTAGAACTGAAATGGAAAAATAAAAAATGATCCTACACACATAAATAACCCCAAGTCTGCTGGTACCAGACTTGGGGTTGTGTAGTATAATTCTGTGGATACACTTAAATAATATCATTGAACACAATATATCGCAATCAATAATCATTTTGATTGAATGGTTTTGTTGCGCTATTTTAGTTGAAAGTGATTAGTACCTTGAACTTTTGAAATTCAATAACTTATTAAAAAAATTTATATTTGTTATAATGTCGATGTTGAGGTGAAATAAATTGAAACATCTAACAAAAATATTTGTAGTACTTGCAATTATTTTATTTATTATTGGTTATTATTTACAAGCAACTAATCATGAAAGCCAAGGTATAAAATTATTATTAGCAGCGATTATGTTTATGATTTGTGCTTTTATAAGTAGAAGTAATGATCGACGTAAAAATAGTAAATAGAATTGACTGTTTAAAACGATTGTTTATGTTGACGCTACGGTTGTCACGTAGAGATTAAAGACATTCGTTTTAGCAGTCTTTTTTATTGAAGTAGACAATGCAAGATTAAATGGTAGTGTCATTTCATTTTATTCAACTGCTAGTAATACAATACTCAGTGTTATTTCTGAAGACTGGTTGATAATGGACATGCATATTTACAAAACTGTGTATATTGTGTATATTGTATATATACAGAAGTTGATAGGGGGACGTTGATGAAAATAATTTTAAAAAACAATAGTGATTTTCCGATTTATGAACAGATTAAGCAACAAGTAAAACAAAATATTTTAAAGGGACATGTTGCTCCTGGAGAGCATTTGCCGTCAATGAGAGAACTTGCCAAAGATCTTCAAGTAAGTTTGATTACTACCAAACGTGCTTATGAAGATTTAGAGAAAGACGGTTTTGTTACAACAATTAGAGGAAAAGGGACCTTTGTTAAGGAGCAAGATAGTTCTATTTTAAAAGAGAAACAATTTTTTACCATTGAAAATTTGGTTAAAGAATTGGTTAATGAAGCGCAAGCCATCGAAATGTCACTTGAGGAACTTCAAGATATTTTAACGTTCATTTATGAGGAGGAATCATCATGAATGCCATAGAATTAAGTAATGTTAATTATTCAAGTGATCAGTTTAATTTAAAGAATATCTCTTTCAAAGTTCCTCAAGGATTCGTCACTGGTTTTATTGGTAGAAATGGCGCTGGTAAAACCACAATAATAAGGTTAATTATGGATTTGTATCAACCACAAACTGGTGTTATTAGAGTATTAGAAGAGGATATGGCTCTCAATCCGATAGAGTTAAAGAATAGTATTGGGTTTGTTTACTCTGAAAATTATTTTAATGAGAGATGGACTACGAAGCAACTTGAAAAAATGATTGCCCCTTTTTATCGTAAATGGGACCATCAAGTATTTGAATTTTATCTTGAAAAGTTCGATTTACCAATCAATAAATCAATAAAAACATTTTCGACTGGGATGAAAATGAAATTATCACTAGCAGTTGCATTTTCACATCATGCTGAATTGTATATTTTTGATGAGCCTACTTCAGGTCTTGATCCCTTAGCTAGAAATGAGCTATTGGAGATAATTCAGCAAGAATTAATTGATGAAAATAAAACAATATTCATGTCGACACACATTATCTCAGATTTAGAAAAAATAGCTGATTATATCATTCACTTAAGTGACGGTGAAGTTATCTTAAATGGTTCAAAAGAACAACTGTTACAAAGATATCAAGTTGTGAGTGGTGCAACTGAGGACCTTGATGATGAATTAGCATCTCTACTTATTTATGAAGAACATAAGCGTACGGGATTTATAGGATTAACAGAACATGCGCAAGTATTTAAAGAAATTTTAGGTCATAAAGTGAATATCACTACACCTTCTATTGAGAACTTAATGGTTTATCTTGAAAAGAGAAAACCTAAATATCATGAAAACATCAAATTGATGGAAGAAGGTTTTTAAATGAAGGCATTGTTAATTAGGAATTTTAAATTACGACGATATACACTTATCATCTATGTTCTATTATTAACCTTATATCCTTTTTATATAATGCTTGACTCAACAAAGTTCTTTTACCTATTGCAATCTTTTATAAGTCCAACAATATTGATTATTTGGATTTTAGATGCTGGTCACTTATTTAGACTCAATCGTAGATTAGGTGGTA
Organism: Staphylococcus sp. FSL W8-0056; assembly: GCF_037963075.1. NCBI lineage: Bacteria > Bacillati > Bacillota > Bacilli > Caryophanales > Staphylococcaceae > Staphylococcus > Staphylococcus sp. FSL W8-0056. The sequence continues at coordinate 1,700,737 of NZ_CP150142.1, read as the reverse complement.
ATGATTCATATTATTTTTATATGAGTTTACCAGTGTCAAAAAAACAATTGCTTAATGCCAACTATATTACATGCATTGTTTTAACATTAATTGGAACGCTTGTTATTAGTTTATATGCTTATGAAGCAGATGTGATTGAACCAAATTCAATCTATTTTTCAACTGCATATGCATTTGTCATATCTAACTTCTTGTCTATACCAATTGCATTTAGTCAATTTACAGAATTGCGTAGAGTCAAAGTGCCATATGGTATATACGTGTTTACTATTATCATTTTAGTTCCATTTTTATTTTCAATTGCAATAGTGTTGGTGAATTATTTTGTTCTAAGTCAATCATCATTCCCAGATTTATATTCATATATTTTAAATATTGGTTTTCTAATTATCAGCATTGTTATACTTATTGTTAATTATTTTAAACAGCTCAATAAAATAAATACTAGAAAATTTAAAGGAGGCAGTCGATGAAATTAGAACATATTACAAAAAAATACGGCTCAAATGTCGTTTTAAATGATATTGATTTTGACTTTGGCGATAGTAGAATTGTCGGATTAATAGGAAAAAACGGTGTTGGTAAAACAACCATTATGAAAGTAATGAATGGTAATATTATTAAATTTGATGGAAAAGTAGATATTGATAATGCAGATAATATCGGTTTTTTAATTGAGCATCCTAAATTATATGATAATAAATCAGGATTGTATAACTTGAAATTATTTGCACAAGTATTAGGTAAGGGTTTTGATAAAGCATACACAGACAAAATTATAGATGCATTTGGTATGAGACCTTATATTAAAAAGAAAGTTAAGAAATATTCAATGGGGATGAAGCAAAAGTTAGCAATTGCAGTATCTTTAATGAATAAACCTAAATTTTTAATCTTGGATGAGCCTACAAATGGTATGGATCCAGATGGCTCAATTGATGTGCTGACTACAATTAAGTCTTTAGTAAATGAACTTGATATGAGAATTCTAATATCAAGTCATAAGTTAGAAGATATTGAATTAATTTGTGATAGAGCTGTATTTTTAAGAGACGGACATTTTGTTCAAGATGTAAACATGGAGGTAGGTGTTGCATCTGACACAACGATAGTTACTGTTGATCATAAAGACTTTGATAGAACTGAAAAATATCTTGCAGAGCATTTCCAATTACAAAATGTCGACAAAGCAGACGGACATTTAATGATCAATGCACAAAAAAATTATCAAGTTATACTAAAAGCATTATCTGAATTAGATATTTATCCGAAATATATTGAAACACGTAAAAGTTCATTGCGTGATACGTACTTCAATATAAATCAAAGAGGTGATAAATAATGAGAATTTTAAATTTAGTTAAGTATGATTTTTATAGTATATTTAAAAGTCCTTTAACATATTTAGCGATACTAGTCGTATCTAGTTTGATTGCAACTCAAAGTATACTTATGGCAAATTCGATGGATAACCCGAAACATATTATTGTCTATGGATCTGTATTTGCTGCAGCAAAATGGTTATTGTTAATAATTGGATTAATGTTTGTTGTTAAGACAATTACGCGTGATTTTTCACAAGGTACAATTCAACTATATATGAGTAAAGTTAAAACACGCGTTGGATACATTATTTCGAAAACAATTTCAATTATTTTAATTTCAATATTATTTGCATTAATTCATTATGTGATTTTGATTGTTGTGCAGGCATCTAGTAATGGAAAAAATTTGGCGTTTTCTAAATATGTAGATAATTTATGGTTCTTCCTAATCTTTTTACTATTCTTTGGCTTGTTTTTATTCTTAATCACACTTGCATCACAAAAAACAGCAATGATATTTTCATTAGGTGTATTTTTAGTACTCATTGTACCGTTTATTAAACCTTTTATTACATTTATCCCAAGATACGGTGAAAAAGTTTTAGATGCTTTTGATTATATCCCTTTTGCTTACTTAACTGATAAAATGATTAGCTCTAACTTTGATTTTAGCAATTGGCAATGGGTAATTTCATTAGGTTCTATAGTGATATTCTTCATTTTGAATATCTTATATGTCGCTAAAAAAGACATTTAATAAAAATAATTTTGAGGTTGGGAATTTTAAATTTTCCCAACCTCAAAGTTTGTCTTATTGTAAATTTATTTATTTTCTAATTTATTTAGGATGGAATTATAAACTGCTTTCCAAAATGAAGCGTCAGTTTTATAGCGGTTTGATATAACTAAGTGTGTTTCTTTTTCTAAATCTGCATAGTCTGGATGATCTTTGCTCGGTAATTTATCAGCACGAACATCAGTTACAAATTTTTGGACTTCATTTGCTCTTGGTCCCCAAACTGTTTCTTGTTCGAATTGATCATTCAAGAATACGAAGATAGGAATTGCACGTGATTTACCATTTGTTAAATATTGATCGATCAGTTTTGTATCATCATCTCTATGGAACACGCGTACTTCTAAATTTAATGCTTCACTGATGTGTTTTAGAATTGGGAGATTCATCATTGCATCTCCACACCAGTCTTCAGTAATTACTAATACTTTAGAATAATTCATCTCTTTTATTTTTTTGATGCGTGAATCATCTTCTGGTAACTCAAATGATTGATAGATACTGAGAACGGTATCTTGATTTGTCTTCATTCCATCAATGTATTCATTTAAGGGTTGGCTATTTTTGAAATAAGTTTCTAAATTTGTCATTGTAAAAACCTCCTTTAGCATTTACAACATTATACCAATTTATAGTAATAAAAGGTAATGAAATAAATTAATTGCAAATTCTTTGTTAATTTTTGTTAAGGATGAAACGGGAGGCACCTTATGCTATATTTAAATAAGTACAAAGAAAGGGTGACATCAGTGCGTATTCAAAATCGCTGGGTTGTGTTTATATTATTTTTAATCTGTTCTTTTGGTGTATTAATTGGTTTATATCAATATCGTCATACGAAAACTGTGGATTTGTCTAATCTTGAAATAAACGATATTAAATTAAATGAGAAGTTTGATAAAAAAGGCTATGAAGTAAATAAAAAAATTAAGTTTGATCGTTTTAAATTTTATAACAGTAAAGCTCACCCTGATCTTACCGTTAAAGTGAGAGAAAAGGATAACATCGTTAAGGGGATAATATTAGTAAGAGATGAAAAGATACATACTAATTTTGATGGGGGAATTGGTTCGCCGATAAATAACGCGATTGAAAATCTTGGATTCGGATATAAAAGAACAAAAGTTGGCAATGATTTCTCATCGGTAAAGTATATTGATAGAGATAACCATTTAAAATTAAACTTACTTTATCAAGATTTAGAAATTAAACGTATTGAATTTTTTAGTAAATAGCTTTAGGTCTTAAAGTTATAAAAAACGAATAAATAATTTTATTGGGATGAGTGACCTATATGAACAAGATTACTTATTTAAATGAATTAGAAACAGCACTTGATGCGCTACCTAGGCATTTAAGAGATCAAAAAATGTATGAATATGAACGTTATTTTTATGAGCAAGAACTTAATGGCGTTGATGAAGGGGAAATTTTAAAGAAGTTAAAAGACCCACAAGATGTTGCAGCTGAAACAAAAGCTAGAAGTGTTATTGATTATGCTGAATCTAAACCAACATTTGAAAATATTTCAAGAGCTGTTGCTGCTTCATTAAGTTTAGGCATTCTATCTATTTTTGTCATCCTTATACCAGTATCTATAGTTGGATTATTTGTATTAGCATTATTTTTAATATCACTTTTGCTGCTGTTTTGTCCAATTATTTTATTAGCATCAGCAATATCCAGAGGAATTGTAGACTCAATTAGTAATGTATTTTTTGCCATATCATATTCAGGATTAGGATTAGTATTTATCATTGTCATATTTAAGATTTTAGAATACATTTATCGTTTAATCTTAAAATATTTACTTTGGTATATTAAAACTGTCAAAGGAAGCGTTAGAAAATGAAGAAATTCTTTTTTATTGGGCTTTTAGTGTTTGTTGTCTTTTTTACAGCAGCAACCATTATTTGGTTCAGCTATGATAAAAACAAATATGGTACTAAACAATATGATAAAACATTCAAAGACGATGCTTTTGACAATGTATCTATAAATTTGGATAGTACAGAACTTCGTATAAAACGGGGGAATCAATTTAGAGTTAAATATGATGGTGACAATGATATATTAATTAATATAGTAGATAAGACGTTGAAGATTAGTGATAAAAGGTCTAAGACAAGAGGATATGCAATTGATATGAATCCTTTTCATGAGAATAAGAAAACGTTAACGATTGAAATGCCTGATAAAATGATTAAACGTTTAAATCTATCATCTGGAGCAGGAAGTGTTAGAATCAGTGATGTTGATTTAGAGAACACAAGTATTCAAAGCATTAACGGTGAAGTAGTTATTAAAAACTCAAATCTTGACGCACTAGATTCAAAGACAAATAATAGTTCTACTTATATTAGTAAAAGTAACATTAAAAATAGCAATATTAAAGTTGTTATTGGTACGCTACAAATCGACAAGAGTCAAATTAAACAATCCATATTTTTAAACGATCATGGTGACATTGAATTTAAAAACATGCCATCAAAAGTAGATGCAAAAGCTTCTACTAAACAAGGAGATATTCGTTTTAAGTATGATAGTAAACCTGAAGACACTATACTAAAGCTAAATCCGGGAACGGGTGATAGCGTAGTTAAAAATAAAACATTTACTAATGGTAAAGTTGGGAAAAGCGACAATGTTTTAGAATTTTATACGATTGATGGTAATATCAAAGTTGAATAAATAAAGGATGTAAGCACCGATATTAGGAAGCATAATTTCTCTAATATCGGTGTTATTTATTTGTTGGCAAAAGTTAAGTCGGTATCTATATTGCCAGTAAAGTGAGTGATATTAAGGTCTTGACCATCTAACCATGATTTGAAATCTATTATTTCTGGTGGCGCATTTTCTCCCAATGTAAAATATGCAGTTAATGTTTCAGGTTGATACATTGATGTATGGATGGTGCCAGACCAGCTTTTGAATAGTTTACTGTAAATTTCATACTGAGGATTATTGAATAACTTAAATGCTGTAGTCATATCTAAATTATCATTAGTTTGTGAAATGGTACGCGCCAGTCTTTCTTTAGATTCTTTTGTATAATTACGATTTTCATGTGTTAATATTTCAAAATGATTTGTACATATATTATCATAACGAACATCTATTGATCTCGGTGTCACTTCAACAATTGCATGGTTCAATGATTTGTCCATCAGTATGTAGCTAAATGAGCTTCTGTGTGGTATTTCTTTCAATAATTGTATTGCTTCTGTTACATTTCGGCAATTTTCAAGAATTAGACGACCAATCATATAACATACAAAACCATTTGCTGGTTTCTTCCGGTGCATAAAGTTATAGCCCATAGTTAATCCTGACTCATTCATACCATCCATTCTTCCAGTTACCCTTGATACAGGACCAATTTGAGCTAAACCGCTATCTGTAGGTTGATATAGTAAGTAGCGACCATCATAAGTTGCAGGGTGGTAATCATAATTTCTAACCATGAAGTCTTTGCCTTGAAAGACCGTGCAACCACTTTCTTTTAAATCGGTAAAACGATAATGTCCAAAGTTTAAAATAATTTGGCGTGTTGGCATTTTGAGTATACTTTGTAGTCCCATTAATTCTTCCCATATTTGAGGTGCGTAAGTTTGGAATATTTGATAAGTTTCATTTACATCTATATCGAAACGTGGGACACGTTTTTTCCATTCTTTTTCTCGATTTTTTAGAAGAGGTGTTTGTTGAAGCCATTTACCAGTTTTAACACCTAACTCGAAATGTGAACCTCTAAAAGTCATAATATCTGATATCACTTGTTGCATATCATCGGCCCCTTTCTTTTTAGTTGTAATATATTGTAAATAAATAGTAATCGTATGTATATTGAATGTCATGTTAAATAAAGTTATATTTTACTAAATGAAATATAAAATTGTTTGAGGTGATTTCTCGGTGTATAAGACTTATCAATCAGTTAAAACATATTTTTATAGATGGTGGGGATATTAAGTTAAAAACTTAAAATCATCTTATCATAAATAACAATCTTAAGTTAGCATTCACGATAATAGTCATTGTTAACATTAGCATATAAGGTCATGTCACGTTGAAACAGAGGTTCCTCGGCATTTTTGAAAATAATCATTAGCTTGCTCACTATATAATTTGATGAATATATTTCGTAAAAGTGGGTATTTATTTAATGATTATTCTATATATGATAGTATAATGAAATGTAGATAGGTATTTAATTTAACAGAGGTGAAATTGAGATGTGGAATTTTATTAAATGTGTGTTTAAATTCGTATTTAGCTTAGTTGCTATTACAACATTAGTTGCTGGTGTTGGTGTAGTAGCATTTGCTTATATCTTTAAAAAAGATTTTGAAGATATTGAAAGAAAAACTAAAGAAATTATTTCTGATATTGAAAGTAAAAATAACTAATAACATTTAGAGGCTGGGACATAAATCCCTAAAAAACAGCAGTAAGATAATTTTCAATTAGAAAATATCTTACTGCTGTTCTCTATTTATACAATACTTCGTATTGAATGGCTTCGCTTTCCTAGGGTGCCGTCTCAGCCTTGGTCTTCGACTGGCACTGCTCCCTCAGGAGTCTCGCCATTAATACTACGTATTAACATGTAATTTTACTTTGAAATACTTTTAAAAAATAAGACACTTTGCCCAACTTGCACATAAATGTAAAATTCAATAAAATGAATTTTCTGTGTTGGGTCCCTTCTTATAATTTAATAAATACCACTAAACTAAATTAACGAGGTGCCTTATGTATAAAAATTATAACATGACCCAACTACACTACCAATAGAAACTTCTGTTAGAATCCCTCAAAATGATATTTCACGATATGTTAATGAAATTGTTGAAACAATACCTGATAGCGAATTCGATGAATTCAGACATCATCGTGGCGCAACATCCTATCATCCAAAAATGATGTTAAAAATCATCTTATATGCATATACTCAATCTGTTTAATTATGTTCAAAGCATTAAGGTAACAAGACAATATCTAAGATATCAAAGATAGAAATTTTTTGACGTTGTTGCTGATTGTAAACATAACCATCAATTTCATAATTAATAGCATCAATACGATAAATGGTTAAGCGTACTGAATCTACAAAGCCATTATTATAAAATTTAACTTCTACAGGTTGGGCATATTGTAGCGCCTCGTGTAGCCGAATGTTTAGCTCAGCCAATTGATCATCTGATAATACAGGACGTGTAATTTTGTTTTGGTCGATAATGTATTGTTGAATCGTTTCGAATTGTTCGGGTAATGTTGCAAAAGGAGCCCATTTAATCATGCCTCTTCCCATAGGTATATTGTTATCTAGTAATTCTCTTGGAACGTTACGATAATCAGTTTCTTCTTCATAACTTGTCATCCTTAATTCACCCCAATCTGATAATTACATTATACGAACATGTGTTCTGTTTTGCAACAAAAATTTTGTGGAAGCATAAACGCGTTAATAATTAATGCTCGTGTAAGTAAAAAAGAGGGATTAATTAAAATCGAATAATGACATATCACAGCAAATAGTTCTTTTAAAGTAGTTAAACAGTTTTAGCGTTAAGGAAATGATAAATGATTGTTAATTCTAGCTAAAATTTAATAAAATGAAAATAAGACTGACATGGAGGGGTAAAAGTAATGACAAATGGATATATTGGTTCTTACACTAAAAAGAATGGTAAAGGGATTTATCGTTTTGAATTAAACGAAAATCAGTCACGTATTGATTTATTAGAAATAGGATTTGAATTAGAAGCGTCTACATATTTGGTGCGTAATAACGAAGTTTTATATGGAATCAACAAAGAAGGAGAACAATGCGGTGTTGCGAGTTTGAAAATTGATGACAATGGTGAATTGCATTTATTAAATAAATGTTTGTCTTCAAAAGCTGGTACAGGTTGTTATGTATCGATTTCAGAAGATAAACGATATTTATTTGAAGCGGTATATGGTGCTGGCATCATACGTATGTATGAATTAAATACGCACACAGGTGAAATTATACGTCTAATTCAAGAACTTGCACATGATTTTCCAACAGGTACACATGAAAGACAAGATCATCCACACGCACATTATATTAATCAAACTCCAGATGGTAAGTACGTTGCAGTAACAGATTTAGGTGCTGATCGTATCGTTACTTATAAATTTGATGACAACGGGTTTGAATTTTATAAAGAATCTTTATTTAAAGATAGTGATGGGACAAGACATATTGAATTTCATGATAATGGAAAATTTGCTTATGTCGTACACGAATTATCAAATACTGTGAGTGTTGCAGAATATAATGACGGTAAATTTGAAGAGCTCGAGCGTCATTTAACAATTCCTGAAAACTTTGATGGAGATACTAAACTTGCAGCAGTGCGTTTGTCTCATGATCAACAATTCTTATATGTATCTAATAGAGGGCATGATAGCATTGCAATTTTTAAAGTTCTTGATAATGGTCAACACTTAGAACTAGTAACAATTACTGAAAGTGGTGGTCAATTCCCAAGAGATTTTAATATTGCCTCATCAGATGACCTTTTAGTTTGTGCTCATGAGCAAGGAGATTCAGTTGTAACTGTTTTTGAAAGAAGTAAAGAAACAGGTAAAATTACTCTATGTGATAATACTCGTGTAGCATCTGAAGGTGTATGTGTCATATTTTAATCTTTAATTAATCATGATAAAAAGAAAACCATGTTTACAAAAAATTTGTGTATACCTTGAAATTTATTGTTTTCAAGAACATCAAATTATGGAAGCATGGTTTATTTTTGTCTCAAAAATTAATTTTTAAAGAAAGCTTTGATGTATTTAAATTTACCTTTATATGGTGGTAAATGGACACCTGATTCTAATCGTGTAGATTTGAAAATGTAGCTTTTTTCATGTGTAAAAGTGTCGAATGAATATTTACCATGATAGCGTCCCATACCTGAGGCGCCAACACCACCAAATGGTAATTTAGGATTCGCTAGGTGCATCAATGTATCATTAATAGCGCCGCCGCCAAATGATAACTCGTTTATTACACGTTGTGTAGCATTTTCATCTTCGCTAAATAAATATAAACTCAAAGGTTTTGGTCTTTGGTGAATAAAGGCTATTGCTTCATCCAATGACTGATACGTTAAAATCGGTAAGATAGGACCAAAAATTTCTTCTTGCATAATTGCTGAATCACTTGTAACGTGATCTAACAATGTTGGTTCTATATAACGTTCATCCTCATCACTATGACCACCAAATACAATATTCATTTGTGCACTGTTAAGTAATGAAGTCAGACGATGATAATGTTTAAGGTTTACAATGCGGCCATAATCTGGACTTTGTTGTATATTTTGACCATAAAATTCACGCAACGTTTTTGATAGGGCTGTGATTAAATCATCTTTTACAGATTCGTGTACTAAAATGTAATCTGGTGCAACACATGTTTGGCCGGCATTAGTGAATTTCCCAAAACAAATGCGCTCACTAGCAACTTTAATATTCGCTGTTTCATCAACGATGACTGGAGATTTACCACCCATTTCTAATGTCACAGGAACTAAATTTTCGCTGGCAGCTTGATAAACGATTTTGCCTACATTTTCACTTCCTGTAAAGAAGACATAGTCAAAAGGTAAGTGAATTAACGTTTGCGTTTCTTCAATTCCTCCCTCAATAACTTCAATGTAATTTGCATCAAATGTTTCATTGATTAATCGTTTAATCACTCGTGCAACATTTGGTGTCAACTCAGATGGTTTAATAATTGCTGTATTACCTGCTGCAATAGCACCGATTAAAGGTTCGAATACTAGTTGAAAAGGATAGTTAAATGGTGCAATGATCAAAACTGTTCCATAAGGTTCTTTTTTGATATAGCTTTTTGTTGGAAATAAATATAAAGGTGTGTCTACATTTTTTGTTTTAGTCCAGTTTTTAAGTTCCTTACGGGCATTTTTGATACTTTTCAAAGTTATGCCAATTTCAGTAGCATAAGCTTCGACTTTATTTTTTCCTAAATCTGTATATAGTGCTTCTAAAATATCGCTCTCGTATGATTTAATAGCTTTGCTTAACTTCTTTAATTGATCTTTTCTAAAACTAATATCTTTAGTTTGTTGTGTATTGAAAAAAGCTTTACTGTCATAAAATTTTTGCTCAATGATATTCATAATGAAAAGAACCTCCTTATATGATTATTTTGGAAAAAGTGATTAATTGATTTGATTGTTGTGGCCGTTAATTTTAAATGGTCTTTCGAATTATATATGTTGAAAGTTGAAAATAGAGCGATGAATCGTGTACATAATAATATTTATAACTTTAATCATAACGAAAAAGGTAGGAAGAAAACAAAAATTTATACTCAACATCGCAAATATTTTAAGAAAATGTAAAGACAAAAGAGGAATTGTATAGAAATCACTAATCTGTGGGTTAGGATAGCTAAAGGAATGAAAACTACTATTGAAAAGGTTGTAAATTAGTCAAACGTAAATAAAAAACAGTTCATTGAAAGTGAAATAAATTCTACTTTAATGAACTGTTAGTTAAATACAACATGTCTATGATTAGACAGTAATATAGTATTATTTTGTTAATGCTTCAGTGATTTGAGGTACGATTTGTTTTTTTCGAGAAACAACACCAGATAAGAAGGCCATGTCATCTTCTAATTGAACATTGAATGCTTCGCCGACTTTATCTTTTTCAGCACCTACAACTAAAATTTTAGAATCACTATTAATGATGTCAGTAACAACAAGTACAAATAAGTCATATTTTTCTTGTGCACTTACAGCTAACATTTCTTTTTCTAAATCTTCTTTACGATTTAACACTTCGTCAAGGTCAACAGCATTAACTTGTGCAATACGAGTCACATAGTCACCCATAGTAAATGATTTAGCATCCATGTTTAATAAGAATTCAACTGATTTATCAGTTGTTGAAGCACCTGCTTTTAACATATCTAAGCCGTACTTTTGAATATCAACTTTAGCAATATCTTTTAATTCTTCAGCTGCTTTAACGTCTTGTTGTGTACATGTTGGTGATTTGAAAAGTAAGCTATCTGAGATAATTGCTGATAACATTAAACCGGCAATTTCAGGTTTAATTTCAAAGCCACGTTCTCTAAACATTTTGTATAAAATTGTAGCTGTACAACCAACTGGTTCAGCACGATAACATAAAGGGCCAGCAGTTTCGAAATTTGCAATTCTGTGATGATCAATTACATGCTTAATTGTAGCAGAGGCAATCGTATCAGAACTTTGTTGGAATTCGTTATGATCAACTAAGATAACATCTTGACCATCTAAATCATCCGTTAATAATTCCGGAGCAGGTACATTAAATGTATCTAACGCGAATTGAGTTTCTGCACTCACATCACCTAAACGGTATGCTTTGGCTCCTGAATTACCTCTAAGTTGTTCAAATTCTGCCATAATAATCGCAGATGAAATTGCATCAGTGTCTGGATTCTTATGTCCGAAAATATATGTTTTAGCCATTGTCAAATATCTCCCTTGTAAATTGTATTCTTTATAATTATTTTAGCACGATTTAAACGTGTTGTTCTACCTCTGCACCTAATGAGTTTTTGAAATGTGCAAGTGCCCATTCATGCCCTTTTTGATTAAATGAAGCCACTCCCTCAGCAGGTACTGAAATTTTATAACCTAAGTTGTATGCAGAAATTGCTGTATGTAACACGCAAATATCGGTACATACACCAACGATTTCGACTTGATTAATACTTCTTTCTCTCAATAAACTATCAAGCGGGGTACCAAAGAACGAATCATAGCGCGTTTTATCAATGAAATGTACATTAGGTTGCGCTTTAATTGTTTCGTATAATTTACCTACTTTACCGTATAATTCTCTACCACTTGTATCTACGATATTGTGTGGTGGGAATAATTTACTTTCAGGATGATGAATGTCATGTAAATAATGTAAATCCATTAAAAAGAATATATGGTCTTGATAATAATTAAAGTCATTGATACGAGAAACAATAAAATCTTCAATATTTTGTCCAGGTTTACCGCATGTTAGTAAGCCGTCATCTGCGATAAAGTCATATGAATAGTCAACAACTAATAGTGCGCGATGTGTCATTCAACATCTCTCCTATATAATAAAATAAACTCCCATCTATTCATAAATGCTAGAGTAATTTTTAACCCTAATGGTTAATATATAAATATAGATTAAGTATATAGATTAATCAACTTTTTTGGAAGAGCAAATCACGCAATCAACAAATAATATAAGAAGTTTTTGCGATAGTTTTAAAATAGCTGTAATAGAATACTAAATGTGACAAACTTAGAACTAATATCAAGTGTTGATGTTTTGAATATAAAAATGCTAATAGATGGCATCACGAGATTTATGACTATCTGCTAAATCAACCTAACACGATTATAATTTGAATAATTGGTTAATATATGAGTAATTAGAAAATAGACAAAGGATGACGATTTATGTATATCAATATGAAAGATTATGGGTTAACAGGCATAAACAAAACTAAAGATACTCGAGCAATACAACGTGCGTTAAATCGTGGAAGATGTAAACCAACGACAGTTTATATACCGAAAGGGACGTATGATATTTGCAAACCATTAACGATATATGGCAATACAACACTTTTGTTAGATAATGAAACTATTTTACGCCGATGTCATTCTGGTCCTTTATTAAAAAATGGTCATCGCTTTGGTTTTTATCGTGGTTATAATGGACACAGTCATATTCATATTAAAGGCGGCAAGTTTGATATGAATGGTGTATCGTATCCTTATAACAATACAGCTATGTGCATTGGGCATGCTGAAGATATTCAATTAATAGGTGTGACCATTAAGAATGTAGTGAGTGGTCATGCAATTGATGCTTGTGGGATTAACGGACTCTATATTAAAAGCTGTTCATTTGAAGGATTCATAGACTATAGTGGCGAACGCTTTTATTCTGAAGCAATACAATTAGACATTCAAGTACCTGGTGCTTTTCCAAAATTCGGAACGACAGATGGTACGATAACGAAAAATGTCGTTATCGAAGATTGTTATTTTGGACCTTCAGAATTGCCCGAAATGGGAAGTTGGAATCGTGCTATTGGCTCACATGCAAGTAGACATAATCGTTACTATGAGAATATTCATATTAGAAATAATATATTTGAAGATATACAAGGTTATGCATTAACTCCCTTGAAGTATAAAGATGCTTTCATTATTAATAATAAGTTTATTAACTGTGAGGGTGGTATTAGATATTTAGGAGTTAGAGATGGTAAAAATGCAGCAGATGTGATGACAGGAAAAGACTTAGGTTCCCAAGCAGGCATAAATATGAATATAATTGGAAATGAATTTAAAGGATCAATGTCTAAAGATGCGATACATGTACGTAATTATAATAATGTTAAACATAAAGATGTATTAATCGTTGGGAATACATTCAATAATTCGACTCAATCAATTCATTTAGAAGATATTGATACAGTGTTTTTAAGTCCTGTTGAAGCGGGTATTCAAGTTACTACAATCAATATAGATGAAATAAAAAAGTAAAAAGTTTCGCATGACATTAGGATTAAGAATAGTAGATAATTTTTGAAAGCGCATTCATAAAACGGTATAAATATGCTATAATAAACCCAATTATCTGATAAAAGGGGTATTTTGACGGTAATGATAATACAAGATAGACAACTTTCTATACTCTAATATAGTGAGTTGAAGTAGCTTGTCATAATCATCATGAGGGGGAAATTTATGGCTTATTTCAATCAACATCAATCAATGATATCGAAAAGGTATTTAACATTCTTTTCAAAATCAAAGAAAAAGAAACCGTTTAGTGCGGGACAACTTATTGGACTAATATTAGGTCCATTACTTTTCCTATTAACATTATTGTTCTTTCATCCACAAGACTTACCTTGGAAAGGCGTATATGTCTTAGCGATTACTTTATGGATTGCGACTTGGTGGATTACTGAAGCAATTCCTATTGCAGCAACGAGCTTATTACCAATTGTGTTATTACCATTAGGTCACATACTTACACCAGAACAAGTATCATCCGAATATGGCAATGATATTATCTTTTTGTTTTTAGGTGGATTTATTTTGGCAATTGCAATGGAAAGATGGAATTTACATACGAGAGTAGCTTTGACTATTATTAATTTAATTGGTGCAAGCACTTCAAAAATATTACTTGGATTCATGGTGGCAACAGGATTCTTATCTATGTTTGTATCGAACACTGCAGCTGTAATGATTATGATTCCGATTGGTTTAGCAATTATTAAGGAAGCACATGATTTACAAGAAGCCAATACGAATCAAACAAGTATTCAAAAGTTTGAAAAATCTCTAGTTTTAGCAATTGGCTATGCAGGTACGATTGGTGGCTTGGGTACATTAATCGGAACCCCGCCATTAATTATTTTAAAAGGACAATACATGCAACATTTTGGACATGAAATTAGTTTTGCTAAATGGATGATTGTAGGGATTCCAACGGTCATTGTTTTGTTAGGTATTACTTGGCTCTATTTAAGATATGTTGCGTTTAGACATGATTTGAAATATTTACCTGGTGGTCAGACGTTAATTAAACAAAAGTTAGACGAGCTTGGCAAAATGAAGTATGAAGAAAAGGTAGTACAAACTATCTTTGTACTTGCCAGCTTATTATGGATTACAAGAGAGTTTCTTCTGAAAAAATGGGAAGTTACGTCATCTGTTGCAGATGGTACGATTGCTATTTTTATATCAATATTATTATTTATTATTCCAGCTAAAAATACTGAAAAACATCGCCGTATCATTGACTGGGAAGTTGCAAAAGAGCTCCCTTGGGGTGTATTAATTTTATTTGGTGGCGGTTTAGCATTAGCGAAAGGTATTTCTGAAAGTGGTTTAGCAAAATGGTTAGGCGAACAGTTGAAATCATTAAATGGTGTTAGTCCGATTCTTATTGTAATTGTCATAACAATCTTTGTCTTATTTTTAACTGAAGTGACATCTAATACTGCAACTGCAACGATGATTTTACCGATTTTAGCAACGTTGTCTGTTGCTGTTGGAGTGCATCCATTACTACTTATGGCACCTGCAGCTATGGCGGCTAACTGTGCATACATGTTACCAGTAGGGACACCACCGAATGCAATTATCTTTGGTTCAGGTAAAATATCTATCAAACAAATGGCATCAGTAGGATTCTGGGTAAACTTAATCAGTGCAATAATTATTATTTTAGTCGTGTATTATGTAATGCCTATAGTTTTAGGTATTGATATAAATCAACCACTGCCATTGAAATAGTAATTGCAGATTAGAACGAAAAATAAAAGGTTACATTAGCAATTGCTTGAACGAGTGGTAATGAAACGTATACCGCAGCATCGTGTAAAAACAATACAAACAAAAGAAAGTCAACCAAGGATGGATTCCTATTTTAATCCTTGGTTGACTCTTTATTTTATTTAAATTGTAGAACCTAGAAAATAAAGTTTAATTAAAAGCACCAATCATTTCTACTTTGAAATCTAAGGTTTCTAAAATAGCAATGACTTTCTTTATATCGGTTGTAATTGCAGAATCAGCCTGAACGAAAAATCGATACATACCTAATTGTGTTTTTAAAGGACGAGACTCAATCCAGGATAAATTAATATTAAACAAAGCAAATGTATTAAGCACACTTGCTAACAGCCCAGGTTTATCATGCATTGGTGTAATTAAAAACATCAATGATGTCGCATTTTGATCAAATTGCTGCTGATTTTTTATAACTAAAAAACGTGTCACGTTATGTGGATAGTCTTCAATATGTGTATCAATAGGTGTAAAACCATAAGCTTCGCCACTACCTAAAGGTGCAATTGCTGCAACGCCATTTTCAATTTTAGTCAAACTTTGAATTGTACTGTCGACATAATCATAGTCAAATTGATGTTGATGTATGTAATTTGTTGTTTGACTGATTGCTGGTGCAATAGAATACACTTTTTTAATATCAGAAATGGAATCTGTTCCATTACCATATAATGCAAAGTTAATATCTAAACGTATTTCACCGTGTGCAAAGACATCTTGCTGTGCAAGTGCATCTGCCACAATGTTGATTGTTCCTTCTATAGAATTTTCAATAGGGACAACACCAATCGATGTGTCATCATCTGCAACTGCCTTGATGACTTCAAATAAATTTGACTTTGGTTGAAAAGTTGCTTCATTTTCAGAAAAATACTGACGACAAGCCAAATATGAAAATGTACCTTTAGGGCCTAAATAATATAATTGCATATGCTACACCTCTACTAACTTAATGATGGAAAGGGCACTGGTTAGCATTTGATTCTTTCTTTTTATAGAAAAAGTTTGGATCTTTTACTGTATTGTCATATCCGTGATGATAATTTGACGTCAATGTTGGAGATAATGGCGGTGCTAGCCAAGACCATTTTCCGGTAACTTGACGACCTTGTTGTGCTTCGTTACGTTCGAATAGTTCGAATTGCTTTGCAGCGGTCAAATGATCGACAATTGATACGCCTTCTTTTTTAAAGGAATGATACACAGCATAGTTCAATTCAACAAGTGCTCGATCTTTATTAAATGAATTATTTTTAAGTGTATCAAATTCAAACGCATCTGCAACTTTTTCTAGTAAATTGTAACGGTAATCATCAATAAAGTTACGTACGCCAATTTCAGTTACCATATACCAACCGTTAAAGGGTGCAGTTGGATATACAATGCCACCGATTTTTAAGTCCATATTGGAAATGATAGGGACTGCATACCATTTTAAGTTCAATTTTCTTAATTTTGGATAATGATTATGTTCAATAGGTACTTCTTTAATTAATGAAGTAGGATATTCGTAAAATTTAACTGACTCATTAGGTAATTGGTAAATCAGTGGTAACATGTCAAAATTAGTACCTTTTCCTTTCCAACCTAAGTGATTTGCTAAGCGTGTAACTTCTTTTTCAGCAGGATCACCACAATTGTCATAGCCAGCATAGCGAATTAATTGATTGTTGAAAATTTTAGGTCCATCCTTTGGAGCATATATAGTAATATACGGCTTTAATTTACCTTCATTTGTAGCCTGTGTAATATGATAAGTAATTGATGATAAGAACGATGCTTCGTCAGTAACATCTCTTGCATCAATGACATTTAACGAATCCCAAAATAAACGACCAATGCAACGATTTGAATTACGCCAAGCCATTTTAGCACCATAAATAAGTTCTTCTTCTGTATGTGTATATGTCCCAGTTTCTTTTATTTCTAGTTCAATGTCATGTAAACGTTTATTGATAATTTGCGTTTCATAATGACACTCTTTATACATGTTTTCTATGAAAGCTTGAGCCTCTTTAAATAACATTAACAACACCTCGCTTTATATTATAGTCTACATTATTAAAATACTCTTAAAAATTATGTATATGTCATTAAATTGTTGGTTGATTTTAATTAAAAGTATGGAAATTAAGGGGCTCTTATGTATATAAAAAAATGAATTATGATAAAATGTAAGAAAATATTTAGGTCGATTGGAGAGATACAAGTGTACCAATTAGAAGACGACAGTTTAATGTTACATAATGACTTATATCAAATAAATATGGCTGAAAGTTATTGGAATGATAATATTCATGAAAAAATGGCTGTATTTGATTTGTATTTTAGAAAAATGCCATTTAATAGTGGCTATGCTGTTTTTAATGGTTTAAAACGCGTCATTGATTTTATAGAACATTTTGGATTTTCAGAATCTGATTTGGAATATTTAAAGTCTATTGGCTACAAGGATGATTTCTTATCATATTTAAAAGATTTAAAATTCACAGGAAGCATTCGTTCGATGCAAGAAGGCGAATTATGCTTTGGTAACGAACCATTGTTACGCGTAGAAGCACCATTGATTCAAGCGCAATTAATAGAAACAATTTTATTAAACATTGTAAATTTCCATACACTAATTACAACAAAGGCTAGTAGAATTCGTCAAATTGCATCAAATGATAAATTAATGGAGTTTGGTACACGTCGTGCGCAAGAAATTGATGCAGCATTGTGGGGCGCTAGAGCTGCTTACATCGGGGGCTTTGATTCTACAAGTAATGTTAGGGCAGGTAAATTATTTGGTATACCTGTGTCTGGTACACATGCACACGCATTTGTCCAAACTTATGGAGATGAATATGTTGCCTTCAAAAAATATGCTGAAAGACATAAAAATTGTGTGTTCCTAGTAGATACATTCCATACTTTAAAATCTGGCGTGCCAAATGCAATAAAAGTTGCAAAAGAATTAGGTGACAAAATTAACTTTGTAGGTATTCGATTGGATTCTGGAGATATCGCTTATTTATCTAAAGAGGCAAGACGTATGCTTGATGAAGCAGGATTTACTGAAACTAAAATTATCGCGTCTAATGATTTGGATGAAGAAACGATTACGAGTTTGAAAGCACAAGGTGCAAAAGTAGATTCTTGGGGCGTTGGTACAAAGCTGATTACAGGATACGATCAACCAGCATTAGGTGCAGTATATAAACTTGTAGCTATTGAAAATGAAGAGGGTTCATATAGTGATCGTATTAAATTATCAAATAACGCTGAAAAGGTTACGACGCCAGGTAAGAAAAATGTATATCGCATTATAAACAAGAAAACAGGTAAGGCAGAAGGCGATTATATTACTTTGGAAAATGAAAATCCATACGATGAACAACCTTTAAAATTATTCCATCCAGTGCATACTTATAAAATGAAATTTATAAAATCTTTCGAAGCCATTGATTTGCATCATAATATTTATGAAAATGGTAAATTAGTATATCAAATGCCAACAGAAGATGAATCACGTGAATATTTAGCACAAGGATTACAATCTATTTGGGATGAAAATAAGCGTTTCCTTAATCCACAAGAATATCCAGTCGATTTAAGCAAGGCATGTTGGGATAATAAACATAAACGTATTTTTGAAGTTGCGGAACACGTTAAGGAGATGGAAGAAGATAATGAGTAAATTACAAGACGTTATTGTACAAGAAATGAAAGTGAAAAAGCGTATCGATAGTGCTGAAGAAATTATGGAATTAAAGCAATTTATAAAAAATTATGTACAATCACATTCATTTATAAAATCTTTAGTGTTAGGTATTTCAGGAGGACAAGATTCTACATTAGTTGGAAAACTAGTACAAATGTCTGTTAACGAATTACGTGAAGAAGGCATTGATTGTACGTTTATTGCAGTTAAATTACCTTATGGAGTTCAAAAAGATGCTGATGAAGTTGACCAAGCTTTGCGATTCATTGAACCAGATGAAATAGTAACAGTCAATATTAAGCCTGCAGTTGATCAAAGTGTGCAATCATTAAAAGAAGCTGGTATTGTTCTTACAGATTTCCAAAAAGGAAATGAAAAAGCGCGTGAACGTATGAAAGTACAATTTTCAATTGCTTCAAACCGACAAGGTATTGTAGTAGGAACAGATCATTCAGCTGAAAATATAACTGGGTTTTATACGAAGTACGGTGATGGTGCTGCAGATATCGCACCTATATTTGGTTTGAATAAACGACAAGGTCGTCAATTATTAGCGTATCTTGGTGCGCCAAAGGAATTATATGAAAAAACGCCAACTGCTGATTTAGAAGATGATAAACCACAGCTTCCAGATGAAGATGCATTAGGTGTAACTTATGAGGCGATTGATAATTATTTAGAAGGTAAGCCAGTTACGCCAGAAGAACAAAAAGTAATTGAAAATCATTATATACGAAATGCACACAAACGTGAACTTGCATATACAAGATACACGTGGCCAAAATCCTAATTTAATTTTTTCTTCTAACGTGTGACTTAAATTAAATATGAGTTAGAATTAATAACATTAAACCACATTCAGCTAGACTACTTCAGTGTATAAATTGAAAGTGTATGAACTAAAGTAAGTATGTTCATTTGAGAATAAATTTTTATTTATGACAAATTCGCTATTTATTTATGAGAGTTTTCGTACTATATTATATTAATATGCATTCATTAAGGTTAGGTTGAAGCAGTTTGGTATTTAAAGTGTAATTGAAAGAGAGTGGGGCGCCTTATGTCATTCGTAACAGAAAATCCATGGTTAATGGTACTAACTATATTTATCATTAACGTTTGTTATGTAACGTTTTTAACGATGCGAACAATTTTAACGTTGAAAGGTTATCGTTATATTGCTGCATCAGTTAGTTTTTTAGAAGTATTAGTTTATATCGTTGGTTTAGGTTTGGTTATGTCTAATTTAGACCATATTCAAAATATTATTGCCTACGCATTTGGTTTTTCAATAGGTATCATTGTTGGTATGAAAATAGAAGAAAAACTGGCATTAGGTTATACAGTTGTAAATGTAACTTCAGCAGAATATGAGTTAGATTTACCGAATGAACTTCGAAATTTAGGATATGGCGTTACGCACTATGCTGCGTTTGGTAGAGATGGTAGTCGTATGGTGATGCAAATTTTAACACCAAGAAAATATGAACGTAAATTGATGGATACGATAAAAAATTTAGATCCGAAAGCATTTATCATTGCGTATGAACCTCGAAACATACATGGTGGATTCTGGACTAAAGGCATTCGTCGTAGAAAGCTTAAAGATTATGAACCAGAAGAACTGGAAAGTGTAGTAGAACATGAAATTCAAAGTAAATGAGAATGAAACAATTGCTGATTGTTTGTCACGAATGAAAATGCAAGGGTATATGCCGGTAAAACGTATTGAAAAACCCGTGTTTCAAGAGCAAAAAGATGGCACGGTTGAAGTATCACATCAAGAAATCGTTTTTGTAGGTAAGAAAATCCAATAACATAATCCAATTTAAATAAAGACTATTTGAAGAGGAAAGGCTATTCAAAGTTTGAGTAATTTTACTTTGAATAGCCTATTTGTTTATACATGCAAGATGCTCGATCCATATTGTATGAGAAACCCCCAGCAAGCTATATAAAGCATATGCTGGGGGTTCTTAATATTTTAAAAATTATTGTTAGATTATATATATCGTCGCTTTTTCTAAAACAATCTCATCGCATGAAATTTTTTCTTCCTAGAGACCTTTAATAAGATTAATAGTTTACTTAATCATATCTAGATAGTCTTATGACTTATGCTTAATGAAAGTCATTCTAGGAGAAGTTCCCAAAGCTTCTGTGTTCATAATTGTTAGTAGTATTTTATTATCATTTGGTATAAATATTTCAATAACAATTGAGCTATTATTTTTATTATATAATGTGAGTTGTTTGTGTTCTGTATTTATATATTTGCAAATGTAATCAGAATCGTCTGAGGTACTGAGAATAAATTTTAAAGGACTATCATTTAAATCTTGAGGATGCCATTCTCCCTCAATAATATTAAGATAATACTTAGCCTCTGAATTACATTTGAATTTATCAATACTAAATAATTCAATTTGTTCCATAATATTATTTACCTTTCTAAAATACAAATTTTAATAACCATAAATAGATGAATACCATCGATAATGGTCGCCATTGGATACTGGAATAACATTGTTTTTAGCATCTTGAGTCATAAAACCATTATCCCATGGATTCCATATAATTATAACCTCTTGTCCATTATCTAATTTAGCGTTCCCAACAACTGCCATGGCATGCCCTGCGTGCATACCATTTCTTGATTCTACTCTACTACCTAAAACAGCAATTCCTTTATTATTTTTAGTAAGATTGTCAACTTCATTATATGTAGTCATTCTATTAAGAAGTTGTGGACTTCTTCCCTGAGTTTGTCCAAAATAAATCATCTCTCTTGGCGTTAAACCAGTAAATTGGAATCGTTGTCCTTGTAAGTTTGGGTGTAAAAATCTCATCACAGCTTCTGCATGATATTTGTTAGTATTATAAGTCGCATTTAGTAATGCAGACATCGTATAGCCTGCACACCAACCATT
This sequence comes from Staphylococcus sp. FSL W8-0056, assembly GCF_037963075.1. Taxonomy (NCBI): domain Bacteria; kingdom Bacillati; phylum Bacillota; class Bacilli; order Caryophanales; family Staphylococcaceae; genus Staphylococcus; species Staphylococcus sp. FSL W8-0056. Next base: position 1,678,553 of record NZ_CP150142.1, on the reverse strand, counting down.
GTTACCTTGAGTTTCTCTTATCTTGAAATTCTCAAGTTTATTTATATATTGCTCGTTGTAAGTATAATTATTACTTTTAAATTGACTAGTTGGCATAGTGACAGAAGCTTTTTGCTTTAGTTGCGTTACATTATTGCCAGTAGGTATACTCTCAGTCTTTTTTAACTTTTTATCTTCTAGACGTGGTGTTTTTAGTACTAGTTTAGCTTTATGATTTTGAGTAACCACATAGTAACCTTTTGAGTTTGTCAAAATAGTAATTTGTTGATCTTTATATTGATTTAAGACTTTAGATAAAAATGGAGAAACATTGATTGTGTATTTAGAAGATGAACTAGAATACTTAGTGATTTTTGGTGAAATTGTAACTATATAATCGATATTACCTTCAGTGTTCAAAACTGGAAAATAATAATTACCATCACTCTTTTTGTTGAATTTATAAATTTTAAAAGGTTCACCAAGTGTATACGAGGCTTTCTCTTTATTATAGATTTTATCAAGTGAAGTAACATAAGAAAGATAGTCTTTTTGCGCTAAATTACGTACGTCAGTAGGAACACTCTTGTCCTCGACATTAACTTGCACATGCTTCTTATCTTTTGCTTTGATATTTGAATTGCTCTCAGCGTTTGCAATAGGGGTAACACTTAAAGAAAATATTAAACTTAAAGCTATTAATTTTGGAAAGTTTCTTTTCATATAAAAACTCCTTCATTTTATTATAAAATAATTATATTAAATTTAGTTAAGAGTTTCAATATAAAATTTTAATCTATGTTTAAAAAATAATTAATTTTTACACATTATCAGTTTATGTAATAATTTAGTAGCTTATTTACTAAATTGCAAACATCTCATTCAATAATTAATATGATCGAAAGTTTCATGAAAATATATTAGTCGATTTTGAAAGAAGCGTAGTCAATTTATGTCTTTCTATAAAAATTTACTATTAAAAAAATCTCTGCGTATTTTTCTATAATCAGTTTCGTATTTATACGATTCTGGAGTTCAATATTAATGTCTTATATTTAAAATGCCACACCTATGCAATAGAATATATATTCTTTTTGTGAGTAGAAAATTTGTTATATTAGAAGCGAATAATTTTAAAACATATTATGAAATGTAAGAAGAAATATTATGAAACTAGGAAAAGTAGATTGTTGAAAATTCCATACAATAGGAGAAGTAAAGTGAATAAATTCTGGTATTACTAAAGCTATTGATTGTCCTAATTGTTATAAAAAGTTGGATAGTGTAGTTGAGGGGAGAAAAACTAAAATGCAAAAATATATTCTTAATGGATCATTATAAATACCAATTAGATTAAAGTATTGCGAACATTTACAATTAGAAATCAGTATTAATCTGCCATAGATAATTGTATTAATGTAAAAAATAAAATAGAATGAGAATATACGGAAATTTTTTATACATTTATAACCAATTCTGTTAAACTGTGAAGAGTAGAGTTAAAAACGAACTTTTTGTTTATTTTTATTAAAAATGTTCTGTTTTTGAAAATTCGAGTATACATACGATAGGAGTTAAAAAAATGATTGAACGCTATTCTAGAGAAGAAATGTCTAATATTTGGACTGATCAAAATCGCTATGAAGCATGGTTAGAAGTGGAAATTTTAGCATGTGAAGCATGGAGTGAATTAGGACATATACCGAAAGCTGACGTACAAAAAATTCGTCAAAACGCAAAGGTAAATGTCGAACGTGCACAAGAAATTGAACAAGAAACGCGCCATGATGTTGTAGCCTTTACTAGACAAGTTTCTGAAACGCTAGGTGAAGAACGTAAGTGGGTACATTATGGTTTAACTTCTACTGATGTTGTAGATACAGCTTTAAGTTTCGTTATTAAACAAGCAAATGACATTATTGAAAAAGATTTAGAAAGATTTATCGACGTTTTAGCTGAAAAAGCAAAAAATTATAAATATACATTGATGATGGGACGTACACATGGAGTGCATGCAGAACCAACTACATTTGGTGTCAAAATGGCATTGTGGTACACGGAAATGCAACGTAACTTACAACGTTTCAAACAAGTAAGAGAAGAAATTGAAGTAGGGAAAATGAGTGGTGCAGTAGGTACTTTTGCTAACATTCCTCCTGAAATAGAAAGTTATGTGTGTAAACATTTAGGTATTGGCACAGCGCCTGTATCAACGCAAACATTGCAACGCGATCGACATGCATACTATATTGCGACATTAGCATTAATCGCGACGTCACTAGAAAAATTTGCCGTTGAAATTCGTAACCTTCAAAAAACCGAAACAAGAGAAGTTGAAGAAGCATTTGCAAAAGGCCAAAAAGGTTCATCTGCAATGCCTCATAAACGAAATCCAATTGGTTCTGAAAATATCACAGGTATTTCAAGAGTCATTCGTGGTTATATTACTACAGCTTATGAGAATGTGCCATTATGGCATGAAAGAGATATTTCTCATTCTTCTGCTGAGCGTATTATGTTACCAGATGTTACAATAGCACTAGATTATGCATTGAATCGTTTCACAAATATTGTGGACCGTTTAACTGTATTTGAAGATAATATGCGTAATAACATAGATAAAACATTTGGTCTGATTTTCTCACAACGTGTCTTATTAGCATTAATTAATAAAGGTATGGTTCGTGAAGAAGCATACGACAAAGTACAACCAAAAGCGATGATATCTTGGGAAACGAAAACACCTTTCCGTGAATTAATCGAACAAGATGAGTCTATTACAAGTGTTTTAACAAAAGAAGAATTAGATGAATGTTTCGATCCTAAACATCATTTGAATCAAGTTGACACTATTTTCGAACGCGCTGGATTAGCATAAAATTAAATAAAGTAACGATTCAGATTTAATAAAATATAAATCGCTACACTTTAATAGATTAATGCGTTAAAATGACATAAAGAATAAAATTATAGGGGTTGTTTCGATATGCAAATTGAAAAATTACGAGGTGCAGCGTTAGATGAATTGTTTGATGCAATACTAACGTTAGAAAATAGAGAAGAATGTTACCAATTTTTCGATGATTTGTGTACTGTAAATGAAATTCAATCACTGTCTCAAAGATTACAAGTTGCTAAAATGATTAAGCAAGGTTATACCTATGCAACGATTGAACAAGAATCTGGAGCATCGACTGCAACGATTTCTAGAGTGAAACGTTCATTACAATGGGGTAATGATGCTTATACAATGATTTTAGATCGTATGAATATTGAAACAAATGAATAATAAATGAACGATAAACAATGGTTATCTATCTGCACTAATAAGGTAGATAATCATTGTTTTTTCACGAAAAAATTTACAGAGTAAAAGAACTTAAAATTCATATTAAGTCTTTAGAACTCGACACTTAAAAATGCTATAATCATATGTATGTTAAAAAAGGAGTTTCGGAAAATGTATGACATTAAAAAATGGCGCCATATTTTTAAATTAGACCCAGCTAAACATATTTCAGATGATGATTTAGATGCGATTTGTATGTCTCAAACAGATGCAATTATGATTGGTGGAACTGATGACGTTACTGAAGATAATGTCATTCATTTAATGAGCAGAATAAGAAGATACCCATTGCCTTTAGTACTTGAAATATCAAATATCGAAAGTGTAATGCCTGGTTTTGATTTTTATTTTGTACCTACAGTACTGAACAGTACAGATGTTGCATTTCACAATGGTACATTATTAGAAGCGCTTAAAACATATGGACATAGTATAGATTTTGAAGAAGTAATATTTGAAGGGTATGTCGTGTGCAATGCTGATAGCAAAGTGGCAAAACATACCAAAGCAAATACAGATTTAACAACAGAAGATTTAGAAGCATATGCCCAAATGGTCAATCATATGTATCGATTACCGGTTATGTATATAGAGTATAGTGGCATTTATGGCGACGTATCAAAGGTTCAAGCTGTCTCAGAACATCTAACAGAAACGCAACTTTTTTATGGTGGCGGTATTTCCTCAGAACAACAAGCGACAGAGATGGCAGCTATTGCAGATACAATTATCGTCGGTGATATTATTTATAAAGATATTAAAAAAGCTTTAAAAACAGTAAAAATAAAGGAGTCTAGTAAATGAATGCGTTATTAAATCATATGAATACAGAGCAAAGTGAAGCTGTAAAGACAACAGAAGGACCATTGTTAATTATGGCAGGTGCTGGTTCAGGGAAGACACGTGTTTTAACACATAGAATTGCTTATTTATTAGACGAAAAAGATGTCTCACCATACAATGTTTTGGCTATTACTTTTACAAATAAAGCTGCAAGAGAAATGAAAGAACGTGTTCAAAAATTAGTAGGTGATCAAGCAGAAGTTATTTGGATGTCAACATTCCACTCAATGTGTGTTCGTATTTTACGTCGTGATGCAGATCGAATAGGTATAGAACGCAATTTTACGATAATTGATCCTACAGACCAAAAATCTGTTATTAAAGACGTCTTAAAAAATGAAAATATTGATAGTAAAAAGTTTGAACCTCGTATGTTTATCGGTGCGATCAGTAATTTGAAAAATGAACTTAAAACACCTGCAGATGCTCAAAAAGAAGCCACAGATTATCACTCGCAAATGGTAGCAACGGTTTATAGTGGATATCAACGCCAATTGTCGCGTAATGAAGCGTTAGATTTTGATGACCTTATTATGACAACGATTAACTTATTTGAGCGTGTACCAGAAGTTCTAGAATATTATCAGAACAAATTCCAATATATTCATGTAGATGAGTATCAAGATACTAATAAAGCACAATATACATTAGTTAAATTATTAGCAAGTAAGTTTAAAAACTTATGTGTTGTAGGTGACTCAGATCAGTCAATTTATGGTTGGCGTGGTGCTGATATTCAAAATATCTTATCATTTGAAAAAGACTACCCAGAAGCGAATACAATCTTTTTAGAGCAAAATTATCGTTCGACGAAAACGATTTTAAATGCGGCTAACGAAGTGATTAAAAATAATTCTGAACGTAAGCCAAAAGGACTGTGGACTGCAAATACGAATGGTGAGAAAATTCATTACTATGAAGCAATGACAGAACGTGATGAAGCGGAATTTGTAATACGAGAAATTATGAAGCATCAACGTAATGGTAAGAAATATCAAGATATGGCAATTTTATATAGAACAAATGCACAATCACGTGTACTTGAGGAAACATTCATGAAATCTAATATGCCATACACAATGGTTGGTGGCCAAAAGTTCTATGACCGTAAAGAAATCAAAGATTTATTAAGTTATTTGCGTATAATTGCCAATAGTAATGATGACATTAGTTTGCAACGTATTATTAATGTTCCAAAAAGAGGTGTAGGTCCTTCATCTGTTGAAAAAGTTCAAAACTATGCACTTCAAAACAATATCAGTATGTTTGATGCACTTGGAGAAGCTGATTTTATCGGATTGTCAAAAAAGGTGACACAAGAGTGTCTTAATTTTTACGAGTTAATCCAAAGCTTGATAAAAGAACAAGAATTTTTAGAAATTCATGAAATAGTTGATGAAGTATTACAAAAGTCTGGCTACCGAGAAATGCTTGAACGTGAAAATACACTAGAATCTCGAAGTAGATTAGAAAACATCGATGAATTTATGTCAGTACCAAAAGACTATGAGGAAAATACCCCATTAGAAGAACAGTCATTAATTAACTTTTTAACGGATTTATCGTTAGTAGCTGATATTGATGAGGCAGATACTGAAAATGGCGTAACACTAATGACGATGCACTCGGCTAAGGGCCTTGAATTTCCAATCGTCTTTATAATGGGGATGGAAGAATCTTTATTCCCACATATTAGAGCGATTAAGAGTGAAGATGATCACGAAATGCAAGAAGAACGTCGTATTTGTTATGTAGCAATTACAAGGGCTGAAGAGGTGTTATATATCACTCATGCGACATCAAGAATGTTATTTGGTCGCCCTCAGTCGAATATGCCATCTAGATTTTTAAAGGAAATTCCAGAATCACTATTAGAAAATCATTCAAGTGGCAAACGACAAACGATACAACCTAAGGCAAAACCTTTTGCTAAACGCGGATTTAGTCAACGAACAACGTCAACGAAAAAACAAGTATCGTCATCTGATTGGAATGTAGGTGACAAAGTGATGCATAAAGCCTGGGGAGAAGGCATGGTGAGTAATGTAAACGAGAAAAATGGCTCAATCGAACTAGATATTATCTTTAAATCACAAGGGCCAAAACGTTTGTTAGCGCAATTTGCACCAATTGAAAAAAAGGAGGATTAAGGGATGGCTGATTTATCGTCTCGTGTGAACGAGTTACATGATTTATTAAATCAATACAGTTATGAATACTATGTAGAGGATAATCCATCTGTACCAGATAGTGAATATGACAAATTACTTCATGAACTGATTAAAATAGAAGAGGAGCATCCTGAGTATAAGACTGTAGATTCTCCAACAGTTAGAGTTGGCGGTGAAGCCCAAGCCTCTTTCAAAAAAGTCAACCATGACACGCCAATGTTAAGTTTAGGGAATGCATTTAATGAGGATGATTTGAGAAAATTCGACCAACGCATACGTGAACAAATTGGCAACGTTGAATATATGTGCGAATTAAAAATTGATGGCTTAGCAGTATCATTGAAATATGTTGATGGATACTTCGTTCAAGGTTTAACACGTGGTGATGGAACAACAGGTGAAGATATTACCGAAAATTTAAAAACAATTCATGCGATACCTTTGAAAATGAAAGAACCATTAAATGTAGAAGTTCGTGGTGAAGCATATATGCCGAGACGTTCATTTTTACGATTAAATGAAGAAAAAGAAAAAAATGATGAGCAGTTATTTGCAAATCCAAGAAACGCTGCTGCGGGATCATTAAGACAGTTAGATTCTAAATTAACGGCAAAACGAAAGCTAAGCGTATTTATATATAGTGTCAATGATTTCACTGATTTCAATGCGCGTTCGCAAAGTGAAGCATTAGATGAGTTAGATAAATTAGGTTTTACAACGAATAAAAATAGAGCGCGTGTAAATAATATCGATGGTGTTTTAGAGTATATTGAAAAATGGACAAGCCAAAGAGAGTCATTACCTTATGATATTGATGGGATTGTTATTAAGGTTAATGATTTAGATCAACAGGATGAGATGGGATTCACACAAAAATCTCCTAGATGGGCCATTGCTTATAAATTTCCAGCTGAGGAAGTAGTAACTAAATTATTAGATATTGAATTAAGTATTGGACGAACAGGTGTAGTCACACCTACTGCTATTTTAGAACCAGTAAAAGTAGCTGGTACAACTGTATCAAGAGCATCTTTGCACAATGAGGATTTAATTCATGACAGAGATATTCGAATTGGTGATAGTGTTGTAGTGAAAAAAGCAGGTGACATCATACCTGAAGTTGTACGTAGTATTCCAGAACGTAGACCTGAGGATGCTGTCACATATCATATGCCAACCCATTGTCCAAGTTGTGGACATGAATTAGTACGTATTGAAGGCGAAGTAGCACTTCGTTGCATTAATCCAAAATGCCAAGCACAACTTGTTGAAGGATTAATTCACTTTGTATCAAGACAAGCCATGAATATTGATGGTTTAGGCACTAAAATTATTCAACAGCTTTATCAAAGCGAATTAATTAAAGATGTTGCTGATATTTTCTATTTAACAGAAGAAGATTTATTACCTTTAGATAGAATGGGGCAGAAAAAAGTTGATAATTTATTAGCTGCCATTCAACAAGCTAAGGACAACTCTTTAGAAAATTTATTATTTGGTCTAGGTATTAGGCATTTAGGTGTTAAAGCGAGCCAAGTGTTAGCAGAAAAATATGAAACGATAGATCGATTACTAACGGTAACTGAAGCGGAATTAGTAGAAATTCATGATATAGGTGATAAAGTAGCACAATCTGTAGTTACTTATTTAGAAAATGAAGATATTCGTGCTTTAATTCAAAAATTAAAAGATAAACATGTTAATATGATTTATAAAGGTATCAAAACATCAGATATTGAAGGACATCCTGAATTTAGTGGTAAAACGATAGTACTGACTGGTAAGCTACATCAAATGACACGCAATGAAGCATCTAAATGGCTTGCATCACAAGGTGCTAAAGTTACAAGTAGCGTTACTAAAAATACAGATGTCGTTATTGCTGGTGAAGATGCAGGTTCAAAATTAACAAAAGCACAAAGTTTAGGTATTGAAATTTGGACAGAGCAACAATTTGTAGATAAGCAAAATGAATTAAATAGTTAGAGGGGTATGTCGATGAAGCGTACATTAGTATTATTGATTACAGCTATCTTTATACTCGCTGCTTGTGGTAACCATAAGGATGACCAGGCTGGAAAAGATAATCAAAAACATAACAATAGTTCAAATCAAGTAAAAGAAATTGCTACGGATAAAAATGTACAAGGTGATAACTATCGTACATTGTTACCATTTAAAGAAAGCCAGGCAAGAGGACTTTTACAAGATAACATGGCAAATAGTTATAATGGCGGCGACTTTGAAGATGGTTTATTGAACTTAAGTAAAGAAGTATTTCCAACAGATAAATATTTGTATCAAGATGGTCAATTTTTGGACAAGAAAACAATTAATGCCTATTTAAATCCTAAGTATACAAAACGTGAAATCGATAAGATGTCTGAAAAAGATAAAAAAGACAAGAAAGCGAATGAAAATTTAGGACTTAATCCATCACACGAAGGTGAAACAAATCCTGAAAAGATTGCAGAAAAATCACCAGCCTATTTATCTAACATTTTAGAGCAAGATTTTTATGGTGGTAGAGATACAAAAGGTAAGAATATTAAAGGTATGACGATTGGTTTAGCTATGAATAGTGTTTATTACTATAAAAAAGAAAAAGATGGACCGACTTTTAGTAAAAAACTAGATGATAGCGAAGTTAAAAAGCAAGGTAAACAAATGGCTAGTGAGATATTATCAAGGTTACGTGAAAATGATGATTTAAAAGATATACCAATTCATTTTGCAATTTATAAGCAATCAAGTGAAGATTCAATCACACCAGGTGAATTTATCACTCAAGCGACTGCAGAAAAGAGTCAAACAAAGCTTAATGAATGGCATAATATCAATGAAAAATCAGCTTTATTACCTTCTTCAACAGCAGCAGATTATGATGAAAATTTAAATAATAATTTCAAGCAATTTAATGATAATTTGCAATCATATTTTTCTAATTTCACACAAGCAGTAGGGAAAGTTAAATTTGTTGATAAAAAGCCACAACGATTAGTAGTAGATTTACCAATCGATTACTATGGACAAGCTGAAACAATTGGTATTACACAGTACGTTACTGAACAAGCGAATAAATATTTCGATAAAATCGATAACTATGAAATTCGTATTAAAGATGGTAACCAACCACGTGCTTTAATTAGTAAGACAAAAGATGACAAAGAACCGCAAGTTCATATTTACAGTAATTAATTGTAAATTAAAGATAATAAAAAGGTACCAATGTTAGTCATAATTTTGATTAACATTAGTACCTTTTTAATTTGTTAAGACTTATGAATTATTTTTCTCTAACGATGTCACGAACTTTGTTTAAGTCAGTTTCAACAAATGCACCAGGTTTTTTAGTAAGTTTACTTACAACATATGTAACGATTACACTTACAATAAATCCAGGAATAATTTCATATAAGCCGAATATTTCGTTGATATGTGCCAATGGTTTAATCCACGCAATCCAAACGATAACGACTAAGGCACCTGAAACCATTCCACTTACAGCACCGGCACGTGTCAAACCTTTCCAGTAAAGTGCAAATAGCACAAGTGGACTGAACGATGCACCAAATCCGGCCCAAGCGTTACCTACTAAGTTTAGAATTGTGTCGTTTGGATTCCATGCAATCGCGATGGCAACAATTGCTACAACTAATACAGATAATCTTCCAATCATAACAAATTCTTTTTGGTGCGTTTTAGCTTTTTCTTCACCACGAATTAATTTATAAAAGTCTTCCGTTAGTGAACTAGATGTTACAAGTAATTGTGAAGAAATCGTGCTCATAATTGCAGCTAGAATCGCAGCAAGTAAGAAACCACCTACAAGAGGATGGAAGAGTACTTGACTCATCACGATGAATAATGTCTCAGGATCTTCTAGTTTAATATGATAAGCAGGTACGAATGCAATACCTGTTAAACCAACAGCCACAGCGCCTAATAAACCAACAGCCATCCAGCTAATACCTAAACGTCTAGCTTTAGGTAGCATCTTGTGTGATTTAATAGACATAAACCTTACAATGATATGAGGTTGACCGAAATAACCTAATCCCCATGAAAATAGAGAGATAATTCCTATAAATGATAACCCTTTAAATAAATTTAAATTTGTAGGTTTCATAGCTGCTACATCATGAAACGTTCCCCAGCCGTTTAAATTCATCATAGCAACAATAGGGACCATAACCATCGCAATTAACATAATGACACCTTGGAAGAAATCTGTAATTGATACAGCTAAATATCCACCAAAGAAAGTATAGAAAATGACAATGAAAGCAACTAATATTAAACCGAAATGATAATCTAATCCAAAAGCACTTTCAAATAATTTACCACCAGATACGAAACCAGAATGTGTATATAATGTAAAGAATACTACGATAATCAATCCAGAAATAATCTTTAACACATTATTTTTATCGTTTAAACGATTTTTAAAGAAATCTGGTAATGTAATTGCATCTCCAGCTAATTCGGTATAAACACGAAGTCTAGGAGCAACAACAAAGTAATTTATATAAGCACCTAATGTTAAACCGATTGTAATCCACATAGCTGATAGACCAGTGCTATAGACAGAACCAGGTAGCCCCATAATCATCCATCCACTCATATCTGAAGCTCCAGCTGATAATGCAGTAATATACGGTCCAATACTACGTCCACCTAACATGTACTCGCTTAGGTTACCAGTTGCTTGCTTGTAACCGTAAAAGCCAATAACGATTAGTATCAAGAAGTAGACGGCAATCATAATATAAGTTTGCCAATTGGCATCTACTTGTTGACTTAATGCTGTCCCCATTGTAAGCATGATAAACACTCCCTTTATTTAATTTATAATTTAGTTACTTGAAAACATTATACATAAAGATAAATGTTTAGAAAAGTAGGAAAATTAAATTTATTCTTTTTGAAATACTTGCATACCAATATAGGAAGCGCTTTCGTATTTTTTGGATATGAGCAAATTTTTATAATTAAAATTGCATAATCATAATATTGAATTGGGTTGTCTAATATTAAAAGAGTGTTGTTTTCATAAAAAATGATTTGATAAACGAATGATAATGTTTATACAGTTTATATGAAATTAAAGTAGCACCTCATAAATACTTAGATTTTTAATTGGAAATTTGATACAATTTAGTGATGAATGACTTAAAGGAGGCTTTTATTAATGACAAAAGTAACACGTGAAGAAGTTGAGCATATCGCGAATCTTGCAAGACTTCAAATTTCTCCTGAAGAAACGGAAGAAATGGCCAACACATTAGAAAGCATTTTAGATTTTGCAAAACAAAATGATAGCGCTGATACAGAAGGCGTTGAACCTACATATCACGTTTTAGATTTACAAAACGTTTTACGTGAAGATAAAGCAATTAAAGGTATTCCGCAAGAATTAGCTTTGAAAAATGCCAAAGAAACAGAAGATGGACAATTTAAAGTGCCTACAATCATGAATGAGGAGGACGCGTAAGATGAGCATTCGCTACGAATCGGTTGAGAATTTATTAACTTTAATAAAAGACAAAAAAATCAAACCATCTGATGTTGTTAAAGATATATATGATGCAATTGAAGAGACTGATCCAACAATTAAGTCTTTTCTAGCGCTGGATAAAGAAAATGCAATCAAAAAAGCGCAAGAATTGGATGAATTACAAGCAAAAGATCAAATGGATGGCAAATTATTTGGTATTCCAATGGGTATAAAAGATAACATTATTACAAACGGATTAGAAACAACATGTGCAAGTAAAATGTTAGAAGGTTTTGTGCCAATTTACGAATCTACTGTAATGGAAAAACTACATAAAGAGAATGCCGTTTTAATCGGTAAATTAAATATGGATGAGTTTGCAATGGGTGGTTCAACAGAAACATCTTATTTCAAAAAAACAGTTAACCCATTTGACCATAAAGCAGTACCAGGTGGTTCATCAGGTGGATCTGCAGCAGCAGTTGCAGCTGGCTTAGTACCATTTAGCTTAGGTTCAGACACAGGTGGTTCAATTAGACAACCGGCTGCATATTGTGGCGTTGTCGGTATGAAACCAACATACGGTCGTGTATCTCGATTTGGATTAGTTGCTTTTGCATCTTCATTAGACCAAATTGGTCCATTGACTCGAAATGTAAAAGATAATGCAATCGTATTAGAAGCTATTTCTGGTGCAGATGTTAATGACTCTACAAGTGCACCAGTTGATGATGTAGACTTTACATCTGAAATTGGTAAAGATATTAAAGGATTAAAAGTTGCATTACCTAAAGAATACTTAGGTGAAGGTGTAGCTGATGACGTAAAAGAAGCAGTTCAAAACGCTGTAGAAACTTTAAAATCTTTAGGTGCTGTCGTTGAGGAAGTATCATTGCCAAATACTAAATTTGGTATTCCATCATATTACGTGATTGCATCATCAGAAGCTTCGTCAAACCTTTCTCGTTTTGACGGAATTCGTTATGGTTATCATTCTAAAGAAGCTCATTCATTAGAAGAATTATATAAAATGTCAAGATCTGAAGGTTTCGGTAAAGAAGTAAAACGTCGTATTTTCTTAGGTACATTTGCATTAAGTTCAGGTTACTACGATGCTTACTATAAAAAATCTCAAAAAGTTAGAACATTGATTAAAAATGACTTTGATAAAGTATTCGAAAATTATGATGTAGTAGTTGGTCCAACAGCGCCTACAACTGCGTTTAATTTAGGTGAAGAAATTGATGATCCATTAACAATGTATGCCAATGATTTATTAACAACACCAGTAAACTTAGCTGGATTACCTGGTATTTCTGTTCCTTGTGGACAATCAAATGGCCGACCAATCGGTTTACAGTTCATTGGTAAACCATTCGATGAAAAAACGTTATATCGTGTCGCTTATCAATATGAAACACAATACAATTTACATGACGTTTATGAAAAATTATAAGGAGTGGAAATCATGCATTTTGAAACAGTTATAGGACTTGAAGTTCACGTAGAGTTAAAAACGGACTCAAAAATGTTTTCTCCATCACCAGCGCATTTTGGAGCAGAACCTAACTCAAATACAAATGTTATCGACTTAGCATATCCAGGTGTCTTACCAGTTGTTAATAAGCGTGCAGTAGACTGGGCAATGCGTGCTGCAATGGCACTAAATATGGAAATCGCAACAGAATCTAAGTTTGACCGTAAGAACTATTTCTATCCAGATAATCCAAAAGCATATCAAATTTCTCAATTTGATCAACCAATTGGTGAAAATGGATATATCGATATCGAAGTCGACGGTGAAACAAAACGAATCGGTATTACTCGTCTTCACATGGAAGAAGATGCTGGTAAGTCAACACATAAAGGTGAGTATTCATTAGTTGACTTGAACCGTCAAGGTACACCGCTAATTGAAATCGTATCTGAACCAGATATTCGTTCACCTAAAGAAGCATATGCATATTTAGAAAAATTACGTTCAATTATTCAATACACTGGTGTATCAGACGTTAAGATGGAAGAGGGATCTTTACGTTGTGATGCTAACATCTCTTTGCGTCCATATGGTCAAGAAAAATTTGGTACTAAAGCCGAATTGAAAAACTTAAACTCATTTAACTATGTACGTAAAGGTTTAGAATATGAAGAAAAACGCCAAGAAGAAGAATTGTTAAATGGTGGAGAAATCGGACAAGAAACACGTCGATTTGATGAATCTACAGGTAAAACAATTTTAATGCGTGTTAAAGAAGGTTCTGATGATTACCGTTACTTCCCAGAGCCTGACATTGTACCTTTATATATTGATGATGCTTGGAAAGAGCGTGTTCGTCAGACAATTCCTGAATTACCAGATGAGCGTAAGGCTAAGTATGTAAATGAATTAGGTTTACCTGCATACGATGCACACGTATTAACATTGACTAAAGAAATGTCAGATTTCTTTGAATCAACAATTGAACACGGTGCAGATGTTAAATTAACATCTAACTGGTTAATGGGTGGCGTAAACGAATATTTAAATAAAAATCAAGTAGAATTATTAGATACTAAATTAACACCAGAAAATTTAGCAGGTATGATTAAACTTATCGAAGACGGAACAATGAGCAGTAAAATTGCGAAGAAAGTCTTCCCAGAGTTAGCAGCTAAAGGTGGTAATGCTAAACAGATTATGGAAGATAATGGCTTAGTTCAAATTTCTGATGAAGCAACACTTCTAAAATTTGTAAATGAAGCATTAGACAATAACGAACAATCAGTTGAAGATTACAAAAATGGTAAAGGCAAAGCTATGGGCTTCTTAGTTGGTCAAATTATGAAAGCGTCTAAAGGTCAAGCTAATCCACAATTAGTAAATCAACTATTAAAACAAGAATTAGATAAAAGATAATTTAAATCATCAAACTATGAAGATTTAAAAAATAAACCCTTGATTGCTGACTTAGATGCAATCGAGGGTTTATTTATATCTATAGAAGTCATATTACTTTTAACTTTATTCATTGTACATGTTAATGGTAAAAATATTAATTTTATTAATGCGTTAGCTTTAATTATATTAAGGCAAACTGTATAATAAAAAGGTATAAAACATTTTTGTATAAAGACAACATTATATTTACAACATCATTTTAAAGGTAAAATAGCATAACTGACGAAGTCTATATAATGAAGAACGGCAAAAAATGCTGAATAAATAACAAGCTTTGTACATATTGAGATAGTATTTGTTTAAGATACAAGTTGGTCTTTAACGATATTAAGAATGATGAAATAAGACTGAGCCTGGGTCATAAATTCAATGTCCTAGGCACTACAATGTTATATTGGCAGTAGTTGACTGAAAGAAAATACGCTTGTAACAAGCTTTTTTCAATTCTAGTGGGGCCCCAACATAGAAGCTGACTTTCTGTCAGCTTACAATAATGTGCAAGTTGGCGGGGCCCCAACATAGAAGCTGACTTTCTGTCAGCTTACAATAATGTGCAAGTTGGGGTGGGGCCCCAAACAAAGAGAATTTCGAAAGGAAATTCTACAGACAATGCAAGTTGGGGTAGAACGAAATAAATTTTGTTAAATATTATTTCTGTCCCACTCCCTATTAGACGAAACAAAGATGAAGTTAAAATATATGAATTTTAAGTAGAGGGATAAGATATGAGGAAACGTGCTAGAATCATTTATAACCCGACATCAGGTAAAGAGCTATTTAAAAGAGAATTACCTGATGCCTTAATAAAATTAGAAAAAGCGGGATATGAAACGAGTGCATATGCAACCGAGAAAATAGGTGATGCCACACTTGAAGCAGAAAGAGCTATGCATGAAAATTATGATGTATTAATCGCTGCAGGTGGTGATGGAACATTAAATGAAGTAGTTAATGGTATCGCAGAAAAGCCTAATCGTCCTAAGCTAGGTGTCATTCCTATGGGTACTGTTAATGACTTTGGACGTGCATTGCATATACCTAATGACATCATGGGGGCACTTGATGTCATCATTGAAGGTCATTCTACTAAAGTAGATATTGGTAAAATGAATAATCGATACTTTATTAATTTAGCTGCAGGCGGACAATTGACGCAAGTCTCTTATGAAACACCGAGTAAATTGAAATCTATTGTTGGTCCATTTGCTTATTACATCAAAGGTTTCGAAATGTTACCTCAAATGAAAGCTGTAGATTTAAGAATTGAATATGATGGTAATGTTTTCCAAGGAGAAGCATTATTATTCTTTTTAGGTTTAACAAATTCAATGGCAGGATTTGAAAAATTAGTGCCGGACGCTAAGTTAGATGACGGCTATTTTACGTTAATTATAGTTGAAAAATCAAACCTTGCAGAACTTGGTCATATTATGACTTTAGCTTCAAGAGGAGAACATACTAAGCATCCTAAAGTTATTTATGAAAAAGCAAAGGCAATTAATATTTCATCATTCACAGACTTACAACTAAATGTAGATGGAGAATATGGTGGTAAATTACCAGCGAATTTCTTAAATCTAGAACGTCATATAGATGTCTTTGCACCTAATGATATTGTAAATGAAGAGTTAATAAATAATGATCATGTTGATGACAATTTAATCGAAGAATAAACAGAAATAGTGAAATATATAATGGCAGGTTAGGAAGCGCATAATTTTGTTCCTAACCTGTTCATTTTGGAGGTAAAATTTTGCAAGCAATAGCTAAAAATGACATAAAAACGGGAACAGTTGTTGATTTAACGCATGAAGGCCATGGTGTTGTAAAAATAGATCGCTTTCCTATTTTCATACCACAAGCTTTAATTAATGAACAAATTGAATATAAAATTATCAAAGTAAAAAAGAACTTTGCGATAGGTAAGTTGCTTAATATAAATACGAGAAGTGAGAATCGTGTTGCACCGCCATGTATATATTATGAACGTTGTGGTGGGTGCCAACTTCAACACTTATCATACGAAGCACAACTTGAAATGAAAAAGGAACAAGTGATTAATTTGTTTCAGCGAAAAGCGCATTTTGATAATTCTAAGATTAACGATACAGTTGGCATGACAGATCCTTGGAGATATCGAAACAAGTCCCAGATTCCAGTTGGTAAGAATGAACAGAATGAAGTTATTATGGGCTTTTATCGTCAAAGAAGCCATGACATTATTGACATGGAAAGTTGTTTAATACAAGATTCACAACATCAAGAAGTGATGAATGAAGTTAAATCTATTTTAAAAGATTTAAATGTAAGTATTTATCAAGAACAATTGAAAAAAGGTTTAATGAGACATTTGGTTGTAAGAACAGGATATCATACAGACGAAATGATGATTATTTTTGTAACTAATGGTAAAAAGTGGCCACAAAAAAATGCTGTTGTTGAGAAGATATTAGATGCATTTCCTAATGTGACAAGCATTAAACAAAACATTAATGATAGCCACTCTAATGTTATTATGGGACGTCAATCTATAACGCTATATGGTAAAGATACAATTATTGATCAATTAACAGATAGTACATTTAAAATAAGTGATCAGTCATTCTACCAAATTAATTCTGAACAAACAGAGAAATTATATAATAAAGCAATTGAGTATGCGCAATTGACAGGTAATGAAGTTGTATTAGATACCTATTGTGGTATTGGAACAATAGGGCTATATATGGCACCACATGCAAAACATGTATACGGTGTTGAAGTAGTACCTTCTTCAATTGAAGACGCACAACAAAATGCGACTATAAACCAATGCAATAATACAACTTTTGTCTGTGGGAAAGCTGAAGAAGTTATTTTACAATGGAAAGCACAAGGGATTAAACCAGATGTTGTAATGGTTGATCCGCCAAGAAAGGGCTGTGACGAAACGTTTATTCAGACTTTGCTTACATTAGAACCTAAGCGTATTGTCTATATTTCATGTAATCCCGCAACACAGCAACGTGATGCATTATTATTAGCTGAAAAATATCAACTTGAAGAGGTAACACCGGTAGATATGTTTCCACAAACAACACATGTTGAGACAGTGGCATTATTCAATTTGAAATAGCGCACATGATTTGAGATAAAATTTCGCCTTAATAAGTGAAGAAAGAAGTCGTATATTAAAATTTTATTACAGCCAATTTACTTTCTTGATATGAACTTTTTAAATTAAATGTGACATTGTATACTATATTTAAAGAAGAATAAGAATGTCATGATCGGGAGGGTTGGTAATGCATAAAATTGATTTAACGACAAATAATTTTCAAATGCGAAGGTTTATTATCTTGCAACTTGTTATTGCGTTATTCGTGATTTTATTTACGTATAAGTGGGCGTTAGGTGTCACAGCGGTTGTCGATCAAAATATCATCATCAATCTTGTATATGGGTTTGCTGGATTCATTATTTTATTGATTTTACATGAACTTATCCATAGAGCATTATTTCTTTTATTTAAAAAAGATAGCAAACCTATGTTTAATATAAAAAAAGACAGAATCTTATTCCAAACAGCAGATGCTTGCTTCAACAAATGGCAATTCTCAATTATTATGCTGTCACCACTAATCTTATTAAGTACTGGCTTGCTTATTTTAATTAAGGTATTTGGTTATTCATCACTTATTTTTATGTTTAGTATGCATACCGCTTATTGCTTTATAGATATTCTGCTTGTTGCATTAACAATATCTAGTAGTTTTAAATATGTTCAACAAGATGAAGATAGTATTTATTTGTATCATCAAAAGCCGACTCAATAATAAATTTTAATATGATAATACCAACAAAATGAATTTGCTTGAATTATTTCAGATTACCTATGTTTTCTTACTCAATCGTCTTCATCATCATGCTTAAATAGCAATTGATTTTATAACAACTTGTAGTTATCTCAATATAGTTATCGCTAAGTGCAAGATTTATGTAAAAAAATCGTACACAGCGTATAATTATGTTGAGATATTTTTGTGCGTTATAAAAGTAAAAATTAGTAGGGAGGTGAGCACTTGACTGAGAGACGAATTATTCATATAGATATGGACTATTTTTTTGCACAAGTCGAAATGAGAGATAACCCCAAATTGAAAGGGAAACCAGTCATTGTTGGTGGTAAAGCAAGCAGTAGGGGTGTTGTCTCTACGGCATCCTATGAAGCACGAAAATACGGCGTCCATTCAGCAATGCCTATGTCACAAGCGCATAAATTATGTCCAAATGGATACTTTGTCACAAGTAATTTTGGTGCTTACCGAGAAACATCTGCGCAGATTATGTCTATTTTCCGAAGTTATACAGATAAGGTAGAACCGATGTCATTGGATGAAGCGTATTTAGATATTACAGAATTAGTGAGACCAGACCTTCCTGCTTCGAAAATTGCTCAGTATATTAGAAAAGATATTCTAGAGCAGACACATTTAACAGCATCTGCAGGTGTTTCTTATAACAAATTTTTAGCTAAATTAGCGAGTGGTATGAATAAACCTGATGGTTTGACTGTGATTGATTATCAAAATGTCCATGATATTTTGATGACATTGGATATTGGAGATTTTCCAGGCGTAGGTAAAGCTTCCAAAAAAGTAATGCATGATAATGGTATTTTTAACGGTAGAGATTTATATGAGAAAACGGAATTTGAATTAATACGTTTGTTTGGAAAAAGAGGTCGGGGTTTATATAACAAGGCACGCGGTATTGACCATAGTGAAGTGAAATCATCAAGAGTAAGAAAATCAGTAGGGACTGAACGCACATTTGCAACAGACGTGAATGATGATGAAGAGATTTTAAGAAAAGTATGGGAATTGTCAGGTAAAACAGCTGAACGTCTAAATAAATTACAGAAGTCAGCTAAAACTGTAACGGTTAAAATTAAAACTTATCAATTTGAAACGCTATCTAAACAGATGAGTTTAAGAGATTCGGTTAGTTCTGAAGAAGATATTTATAATATTGCATATTTACTTTATAACGATTTAAAAGACCCAGATGTACCAATTCGACTTATTGGTGTCACTGTAGGTAATTTAGAACAATCAACTTATAAAAATATGACGATATATGACTTTATATAAAATAAAGCTCCCTGCAAAGTTTACATTTTTACAATGCTTACTTTTGAAGGGAGTATTTTATTTAGTCCTAGCCTTTATCTTTTAGATTTTTACCATAAATATTAGTTACATATGTTAAATTTTCATAATTTTTCAGTAGCCTAAAAGTAATCATTGCGCATGCTTTGGCATCATTCAATGCATCATGATGACCATGAAAATCTAATTGATAAAACTCCATCATATGTTTTAAACCGTATCGATACGAATCAACGGTTCTTTTAGCAAGTTGATAACTACAAAAGTAAGTTAAATTTGGAGTTGGTAAACCAATATTTTGAATGCTTTGATGTAAGACGTTCATATCAAATGCCGCGTTATGTGCGACAACAGGTAAATCTGCAATAAATTGCATCATATATGGAAATACGTAGTCAAACGTAGGTGCATTTTCAACATCTTCTGGTTGTATGCCATGAACTTTAATATTTTGTTGTGAAAAATAGTCTTGCGGATTCACAAGAGTATGAAATGTTTCTGTTATTTGACTATCAATGACTTTAACCATTCCGACAGAACAAATACTTGTACGTTTACCATTTGCTGTTTCAAAATCAAGTGCAACAAACGCATCTTGTATCATGTAGTCAATCCTTTCAATTAATTAAATGTATATATTAATAGACTTTTAGTCATTTGCTTACAAACGATACATAATATTATACGTGAAGGTATAACGTGAAATCTATCATTTGGATGTAACTCTGATTAAAAAGTAAATGATGATATGCTTTAAAATCGGTCAAATTAATTCAACATCAAATTTAGAGTTATTAACATTAGTAGTTTAAAAAATAAATGACTAAAAATACAATAATTAGCCTTGAAAATGAAAAAACGCAGATCAATGATTCAGAAAATGAATCTAGTGATCTCCGTAAAGCAAAATAATATAGACATTGGGTTATTGTAAGTGACCCAAATGCCTATCATGTCGTATGATATTTATCTGTCTATTGTAGTGATGTTTAATTATTCTTCGTCGAATGTACGAGCGCCAAGTTCTTTTTCGTAAAGATATAATGCATTGCTGTCATCGCCGATACGAGTTAAATAATTGATGTGAGTTTCAAACATTGATTCTTCTTCGACTTGTTCATCTAAGAACCAGTTTAAGAATGAGATAGTTGCATAATCTTTATCTTGACGAGCGATTTCAGATAAGTTATAGAAACGTCTTGTTACTTCTTGTTCTTGAGATAAGCTGTCTTTGAAAGTTTCTAGTATGCTTGAAAAGTCAATTTTTGGTGCTGAAACTGCTCTGAATTCTGCATGTGCACCTCTGTCGTTAATATAGTTATAAATCTTTTGTCCATGGAAACGTTCTTCTTTAGCTTGTTGAATGAAGAAGTTTGCAAATCCTTCGTACGATTCTTTATCACAGTATGCTGCCATTGCCATATATGCGTGTGCTGCAAAGTACTCATGGTTCATTTGATCATTTAATGCTTCTAATAAATTTTTACTTAACATTTTGTTACACCTCTTATTTGTAAATTAAAATTACTATGAATTAAACTTAGTATAACAAACTCATTCTCAATTGTAAATAATAATAATTATAATTTAATACCTTATTTTAGCACTCTAATTGAGAAAATGTATCATTTAGCGATATTTAATTGAGAATAAATATCATTTTTAATTATCTAAATGAGAATGATTATAATTTAGAAACACTGTATCAATTTGTGATTGAGAAACTTTTTTGAAGTTGCCTTGTCATGTTATAATGATGCGAGTGGAAATTTGAGGAGGAAACACATGAGACAGTGGACGGCAATCCATCTAGCGAAATTGGCGCGTAAAGCAAGTAGAGCAGTAGGTAAAAGAGGAACAGATTTACCTGGACAAATCGCTAGAAAAGTGGATACAGATGTATTAAGAAAATTAGCAGAGCAAGTTGATGATATTGTATTTATCAGTGGAACAAATGGTAAAACAACGACTTCAAACTTAATTGGACATACTTTAAAAGCAAATAATATTCAAATTATACACAATAATGAAGGTGCTAATATGGCTGCAGGTATAACTTCTGCATTCATCATGCAATCAACACCTAAGACTAAAATTGCGGTAATCGAAATTGATGAAGGTTCGATTCCACGTGTGTTAAAAGAAGTTACACCTTCAATGATGGTATTTACTAATTTCTTTAGAGATCAAATGGATCGCTTCGGTGAAATTGATATTATGGTTAATAACATTGCAGAGACAATTAGTAATAAAGGCATCAAATTATTGCTAAATGCTGATGATCCATTTGTGAGTCGTTTGAAAATCGCAAGTGATACGATTGTGTACTATGGTATGAAAGCACATGCCCATGAATTTGAACAAAGTACGATGAATGAAAGTAGATATTGTCCAAACTGTGGTCGCTTATTGCAATACGATTATATTCATTATAATCAAATTGGTCATTATCACTGTCAGTGTGGTTTCAAACGAGAGCAAGCAAAATATGAAATATCAAGTTTTGATGTGGCACCGTTTTTATATTTAAATATCAATGATGAAAAATATGATATGAAAATTGCAGGTGACTTTAACGCTTATAACGCGTTAGCAGCATATACTGTTTTAAGAGAGCTAGGGTTAAATGAACAAACAATTAAAAATGGCTTTGAAACGTATACATCAGACAATGGTCGTATGCAGTACTTTAAAAAAGAACGAAAAGAAGCGATGATCAATTTAGCTAAAAATCCTGCAGGAATGAATGCAAGTTTATCAGTTGGTGAACAATTAGAAGGCGAAAAAGTGTATGTTATTTCGCTAAATGATAACGCTGCAGATGGTCGAGATACTTCATGGATTTATGATGCAGATTTTGAAAAATTATCTAAGCAACAAATTGAAGCTATCATCGTGACAGGTACACGAGCAGAAGAACTTCAATTGCGATTGAAGTTAGCAGAGGTTGAAGTACCAATTATAGTTGAGCGTGATATTTATAAAGCAACGGCAAAGACTATGGATTATAAAGGTTTCACAGTTGCAATACCAAACTATACATCATTAGCGCCTATGCTTGAACAATTAAACCGTTCGTTTGAAGGAGGTCAATCATAATATGCATGAATTGACTATTTATCATTTTATGTCAGATAAATTGAATTTATACAGTGATATAGGAAATATTATTGCTTTAAGACAACGTGCTAAAAAACGAAATATTAAAGTTAATGTCGTAGAAATCAATGAAACAGAAGGTATTACCTTTGATGAATGTGATATTTTCTTTATCGGTGGTGGAAGTGATAGAGAACAAGCATTAGCAACAAAAGAATTAAGTAAAATTAAGACACCACTTAAAGAAGCGATTGAAGATGGTATGCCGGGATTAACAATTTGTGGAGGCTATCAATTTTTAGGAAAAAAATATATCACGCCTGATGGTACAGAATTAGAAGGGTTAGGTATTTTAGATTTTTATACTGAATCAAAGACAAACCGATTAACAGGAGATATTGTTATCGAAAGTGATACTTTTGGAACTATTGTAGGTTTTGAAAATCACGGTGGTAGAACATATCATGATTTCGGTACACTTGGTCATGTTACTTTTGGTTATGGTAATAATGATGAAGATAAAAAAGAAGGCATTCATTATAAAAATTTATTAGGTACTTATTTACACGGACCAATTTTACCTAAAAATTACGAAATCACTGATTATCTGTTAGAAAAAGCTTGTGAACGTAAGGGGATTCCGTTTGAGCCTAAAGAAATAGATAATGAAGCGGAAATACAAGCGAAACAAGTATTAATAGACAGAGCAAATAGACAGAAGAAATCTCGTTAACTCTGAACATCGCATCAATGGATTTAATATTGATAAACGATGAAGTTTAGTAATAAATCATATATGTATAAACACACACATTATTTTGGATGGAAACAACCAAATTGATGTGTGTTTTTTTGTTCTAGTGAATAATTATTATACAATGAGTATCTATCCTAGAATTATCAATAGTAATGGTGATTATGCAACATGAAAAAATGAATGATGAAAGGAATTTGACGATGAAGCCCACTAAAGTGATTTTAAGAGATGCATCTTATTTACATAGCAAAACATCGATAACATTTATTTTAAAAGATGTAGTTATCGAAGAAGATAATAAAATTTATTATTTCGACACTAGTGCAACTTTCGAAGATCAAGAAGTTAAATTTGAATTTGCACTTTTTGATAGTGACATGGACAATTTGAAACATATGGATTACGACAATCCTGTTACTGAAATATATTTTATAGAACCTGATTTACATTTTACAATTATTGATTTTAATCAAGAACTGCTTTGTATTTATATTGATTTTGATTCTGGTTTAAGGCATTCAAACATGGCAACAGAATCTGGTATTTCATTAAGGATAAATATTGCTAAATCAGATTTTACTAAATTTATTAATGAATTAGCCTCTTTATATTAATGATTTAAATCTGATACATAATTACAATCAAAAAAGACAGCCACATCCCTCCGTAGTTTAGGCGTGTGGCTATATTTGAGTCTGAATATTTATGCTTGTAATTTTAAAAAGGGACATGCTATATACGATAAAAAGAGGCGGGGACATAAATCAATGTTCTATGCTCTACGAAGTTATATTGGCAGTAGTTGACTGAACGAAAATGCGCTTGTAACAAGCTTTTTTCAATTCTAGTCAGGGGCCCCAACAAAGAGAAATTGGATTCCCAATTTCTACAGACAATGCAAGTTGGGGTGTGGGTCCCAACACAGAGAATTTCGAAAAGAAATTCTACAGGCAATGCGAGTTGGGGTGGGACGACGAAATAAATTTTACGAAAATATCATTTCTGTCCCACTCCCATGGTGCCAATTAGCATAAGGTACTTAAATTAAGCATATCTGCTGTCTAGCAGTCGATAAATCATTAGAACTTCGTATAGTATATGACTTTTAATTTGATTTTCACCACTAATTTCAAGTGCTTTTATAGTCGAACGTAAAGTTTCTACAGAATCATCTTCTCTCTTAAAAGTACCATCATAAAATATATCTTTGATGCTACTACTAATTTTTAGCAATGCCATTTTTTCGTCACCTGAAAAGTTAACACGAGTATTTTTAGGCAAGTAAATGATATTTGATAAATGAGTGATAAACAAACGATTCGTATATGCACGTTTAGTTAATTGATTGAGTAATTTCCAATCACATTCTTTTTTCTTATGATAGCTTAATTCATCACGTTGATAACTTATTAACGTTTCAACTTGATTGTTTAAATTGAAAATATTTTTATATGCTTTTTCGCTTTTATCAGATTGCAGTCTTGATAAGATAAGTTCTTGGCAGCGATTGTAAAATAATTTATACATCAAGGCATCTGTCTTACTTAATTTTTCTTCGACCTGACCATAATACTTAGGTGGAAACACCATGAAGTTAATTAAACCTGATGTCACGAGTCCAATAATTGCTGTCAATGTTCGAGACAAAAAGTTGAATATGTAGGCATCATGAATACCTGGAATCATAGCTAATGATGTTAGTACAGCGACATTCGTACCAACTTGCAATTTGAGTTTTGTACAGAATAAAATCGTGAACGTTGCACTCAATGCATATGTAAAAGGTGATTGATCGCCGAATAAATATGTAAATAATACTGCAAAGCCTGCACCAATTACCGTAGCAGGTAATCTACGATAACCTTTAATAAGTGATGCCTTGGCAGTTGGTTCAATTGTGACTACAGCTGTTAAAATGGCATAGATGGGTGTTAAATCTAGTGCCATACAAAAGACAGCTGTTAAAAAAATGGCAATACCAGTTTTAATTGTTCTGGCACCAATTAAATGTTTATACCATTGATCGTTCATTTTTTAACCTCTAATCATCGTAAAATCTTAGCGAGCGCTTTATAATAATAGTATCGTACATTGGAAAAGTTCATGTATGTAAAATATTTGAAATAATCATACTTAAGCATTACTTTGATTTTCATATACATTAATCAAAGTTCTGGGCTCCACAATGTTATATTGTTAGTAGTTGACTGAAATAAAATGCACTTGTAACAAGCATTTTTCAATTATAGTCCGGGGCCCCAACACAGAAGCTGACGAAAAGTCAGCTTACGATAATGTGCAGGTTGGCGGGGCCCCAACATAGAGAAATTGGATCTACAATTTCTACAGGCAATGCAAGTTGGGGTACAACGATAAAGAAATATTTTTTCTTTATCACACTATGTCTCACTCACTTTCCAAAATACTAAAGTAACATCTTTAGTATATCAAAGAATTTTTGCTATAATAAGTTATAATTATATAAAAAAGGAACGGGATAAAATGATTGTAAAAACAGAAGAAGAATTACAAGCGTTAAAAGAAATTGGATACATATGCGCTAAAGTGCGCAATACAATGCAAGCTGCAACCAAACCAGGTATCACTACGAAAGAGCTTGATAATATTGCGAAAGAGTTATTTGAAGAATACGGTGCTATTTCTGCGCCAATTCATGATGAAAATTTTCCTGGTCAAACGTGTATTAGTGTCAATGAAGAGGTGGCACATGGGATTCCAAGTAAGCGTGTCATTCGTGAAGGAGATTTAGTAAATATTGATGTATCGGCTTTGAAGAATGGCTATTATGCAGATACAGGCATTTCATTTGTCGTTGGAGAATCAGATGATCCAATGAAACAAAAAGTATGTGACGTAGCAACGATGGCATTTGAGAATGCAATTGCAAAAGTAAAACCGGGTACTAAGTTAAGTAACATTGGTAAAGCGGTGCATAATACAGCTAGACAAAATGATTTGAAAGTCATTAAAAACTTAACAGGTCATGGTGTTGGTTTATCATTACATGAAGCACCAGCACATGTACTTAATTACTTTGATCCAAAAGACAAAACATTATTAACTGAAGGTATGGTATTAGCTATTGAACCGTTTATCTCATCAAATGCATCATTTGTTACAGAAGGTAAAAATGAATGGGCTTTTGAAACGAGCGATAAAAGTTTTGTTGCTCAAATTGAGCATACGGTTATCGTGACTAAGGATGGTCCGATTTTAACGACAAAAATTGAAGAAGAATAGTTCAACATATACTAAGACTAAAGTATGAACATCATTTAGTTCCGGAGCCTATTCATATTGGTTTCGGAACTGTTTTATAATAATTAAGAACACAATCAATGCGTCATTTCAAAAATATGTTGTAATAAAGTAGTTTTTAAGCAAACATATCATCGACATCAACGAAGATACATAGCGCATTTGGTATTTTAAAACTTATTATAAAAGGTGATAGTTATGAACTATGTTGAACGTTATATTGAACAGTTTTTGAGAGCAACAGTAAGAAATAATATCAAGCACTACCTTTTAATGCTAGATGAAAAAATGAAAAATTTAGATGATTATATGCGTTATTTAATTACTAAAAAAGAACAACTTAGCAAGTTAATTGACAGTCTAATGCTAACATTAGAAAATAAATATATTGATATTGCTGAAGCATTTCAAATTCAATGTGCAAGAGAAATCAATAATCAAGAAATTGAAAATATTAAATCAGAGTTGAATAAAGTTGAAGCATATTATGCACAAATTGAAACTCAAATTCAACAAACTTCAACTGAAAAAATAGCAACAGAAAAAACATCGTATCTAATAAATTATATGAACGCTGTGGCATAGAAAGGCGGCGAAACATGACACACAAATATATATCAACGCAAATGTTGATCATTTTTACTGCATTAATGATTATTGCCAATTTTTACTACATATTTTTTGAAAAAATTGGCTTTTTACTCGTTCTATTATTGGGATGTGTATTAGTTTATGTAGGATATCTTTATTTTCATAAAATACGTGGCCTTTTAGCGTTTTGGATAGGCGCGCTATTAATTGCATTCACATTATTGTCTAATAAGTATACAATCATCATCTTGTTCGTCTTTTTATTACTACTTATTGTGCGTTATTTAATACATAAATTTAAACCAAAAAAAGTAGTTGCGACGGATGAGGTTATGACTTCACCATCTTTTATTAAACAAAAGTGGTTTGGTGAGCAACGTACACCAGTTTATGTATATAAGTGGGAAGATGTCCAAATTCAACATGGAATTGGCGACCTACATATTGACTTAACAAAAGCTGCAAATATTAAGGAAAATAATACCATTGTTGTTAGACACATTTTAGGTAAAGTGCAGGTTATATTGCCGGTTAATTACAATATTAATTTACATGTAGCTGCTTTTTATGGAAGTACTTACGTGAATGAAAAATCATATAAAGTTGAAAATAACAATATTCATATTGAAGAAATGATGAAACCGGATAACTATACAGTTAATATCTACGTATCAACGTTTATCGGAGACGTAGAGGTGATTTATCGATGAACCACTACATTAGAACAATTGGTTCAATGCTCATCTTAGTATATAGCATGCTAGCTGCATTTCTATTCATCGATAAAGTTTTTGTAAATATCATCTATTTTCAAGGTATGTTTTATACACAAATATTCGGAATACCAGTCTTTTTATTTTTAAATCTCATCATCATATTATTGTGTATTATTGTTGGTTCGGTACTCGCATACAAAATCAATCAGCAAAATGATTGGATTAAGACGCAAATTGAGCGTTCAATGGAAGGCGAAACAGTTGGCATTAATGATCAAAATATAGAAATATATAGTGAAACGTTAGATTTATACCATACACTCGTACCTTTAAATCAAGAATTGCATAAGTTGCGACTTAAAACTCAAAACTTAACCAATGAAAATTATAATATTAATGATGTGAAAGTTAAAAAGATTATTGAAGATGAACGTCAAAGACTAGCTCGAGAACTTCACGATTCTGTTAGTCAGCAACTTTTTGCGGCAAGTATGATGCTTTCTGCTATCAAAGAAACGAAGTTAGAACCACCATTAGACCAACAAATTCCGATTTTAGAGAAAATGGTTCAAGATTCGCAGTTAGAAATGCGTGCTTTGCTGTTACATTTAAGACCGCTTGGTTTAAAAGACAAATCTTTAGGTGAGGGTATTAAAGATTTAGTTATTGATTTACAAAAAAAAGTGCCAATGAAAGTTGTGCATGAAATACAAGATTTTAAAGTGCCTAAAGGTATTGAAGATCATTTGTTCAGAATTACACAGGAAGCAATTTCGAATACATTGCGTCATTCAAACGGTACAAAAGTGACAGTAGAATTGTTTAATAAAGACGATTATTTATTGTTGAGAATTCAAGATAATGGTAAAGGTTTTAATGTTGATGAAAAATTAGAACAAAGTTATGGACTTAAAAATATGCGTGAAAGAGCTTTGGAAATTGGTGCAACGTTCCATATTGTATCATTGCCAGATTCAGGTACACGTATCGAGGTGAAAGCACCTTTAAATAAGGAGGATTCGTATGACGATTAAAGTATTGTTTGTGGATGATCATGAAATGGTACGTATAGGAATTTCAAGTTATCTATCAACGCAAAGTGATATTGAAGTAGTTGGTGAAGGCGCTTCTGGTAAAGAAGCAATTGCCAAAGCCCATGAGTTGAAGCCAGATTTAATTTTAATGGATTTACTTATGGAAGACATGGATGGTGTAGAAGCGACGACTCAGATTAAAAAAGATTTACCGCAAATTAAAGTATTAATGTTAACTAGTTTTATTGAAGATAAAGAGGTATATCGTGCATTAGATGCAGGTGTCGATAGTTACATTTTAAAAACAACAAGTGCAAAAGATATCGCCGATGCAGTTCGTAAAACTTCTAGAGGAGAATCTGTTTTTGAACCGGAAGTTTTAGTGAAAATGCGTAACCGTATGAAAAAGCGCGCAGAGTTATATGAAATGCTTACAGAACGAGAAATGGAAATATTATTATTGATTGCGAAAGGTTACTCAAATCAAGAAATTGCTAGTGCATCGCATATTACTATTAAAACGGTTAAGACACATGTGAGTAACATTTTAAGTAAGTTAGAAGTGCAAGATAGAACACAAGCTGTCATCTATGCATTCCAACATAATTTAATTCAATAGTTCGTATCGAATTAAGAAAAGTTACTTACGCCAATCACAATATAACATCAAATAGACACCAAAAAACAGAGGTCTTCGCAATCATTAGCGAAAACCTCTGTTTTGTTGGTGTTTAGTCTTTTTTAAGCTTATCAACGATTTTGTCTTTTATATTTTTATCATCTTCTGGATAGGTATCACTAGGATGTTCATCAACATGATACGTACGTTGATGTGTTGCATTACTATCTTCATCATATTCGTATCTAGTGTTCTCATTATAATGATTTTTATTATTGTCATCATGTTCTAATGCTGCTTCTTCAGGTGTTTTACCTTTAATTACACTACGCTGATGAATGATTGCATTGATTTCAGCACCGACAATTATAATAAAACTTGTGATATATAACCATAGTAATAAAATGATGATACCCGCGATACTGCCATATGTTTTAGAATAGTTACCAAAATTTGAAATATACCAACCAAAACCAAATGAACCAGCTAACCAAATAATTGAAGTAAATACTGCACCTGGTAATACTGACTTAAGCTTCGTTTTAACGTTAGGTGCAACCGAATATAACACGATAAATATGATAAATATAATAATGATTGGTAACACAATTCTAATAAGGTTAAAAATCCATTTCACTTGTTCGTCAAATCCAAGTGGACCGAATAGGAAATGACTAATTACAGAACCAAGCGTTGGTAATGCTAGAGCAACTACAAACACAACGCCCATAACTACAGTGAAGACAACACTTAGTAGTTTTAAAACGATTCCATTACGGCTATCTTCTACATCGTAAGCAACATTGAAAGAATTCATAATTGCAGTCATTCCATTTGAAGCTGACCAAATTGCTAAAATCAAACCGATAGATAATAAGCCACCACTGGAGTTTTGAGTTATATCACCAATTACACTCTTAATTAGAGTAGATGTTTCAGCGGGTGCATTGCTTAACATATTAGTAATTTGACTCTGCTTAATATTGAAAAATGGTAATAATGTTAATAGGAAAAGCAACATAGGGAACATAGCAAGTACGAAATGGTAAGTCATTTGCGCTGCTAGTCCTGAGGCATCATCTTTTCCTATGCGATAGATGAGATATGATAAGAAATTAGAGTCTTTCTTATATTTTGCAGGTTTATTTAATCTTGATAAGAAGAAAACCTGATCATCTTTTTTAGGTTTCTTAGATTGGAATTGTTGAGGTTCAATATATGTACGATCAACATCAATTTTGGGATTACTTTTATTTTTCTTTTTTGACTCCTCTTGCGCTTCCTTAACAGAATTAAGGTATTTTGAAGAAGAGTGATCCTTTTTCGACATGTGCACTCCTTAACCTTTCTCTATGTAATGTTTTATAAAGTAACTATTAGTATTTATCCAATTATAAAAAAACTAAACAATGATATGCTTTAAAAATGATAATATTATAGAAATTAATTGATTTAAATCTTTCATAGGCTATTTTGATTTAAAATTAAAACAAAGGCAATACTGAAACAATGTAGTTTGGCCAATCATTGTATTATCATTTAATAATGATAACTATGAAAGGCGTACACCAAATTGTTAAGTATTGCCTTATAAAAACAAAATCATCTTAGCGTTGATTTTTTCTATTAACAAATGTTTCTTTCGCATCCTTTAATGAACGTTCTAATTCAGGATTATTACGACGAATTTCTTCAACAACATCTTTCCAGTATAAAACTTCGTCTTTAATCTTGCTGACTTTAGAAGGCTTACGAGTGCGGTTACCATTTTTTGCATCTTTAACTGATTGAACTAAAGCTTGACGTGTAGATTTATCAGCTAAACTAATTGCACCACCAATTACGGCACCAATTAAAATACCAGGAACAAATTTATTTTCCATAAAAAACTACCCCTCTTTCAAATTTGCATCTTTTACGATGTAGTCTATTAAATTATCACAAGATGATAATACCATGTCGTATACACCTTCAAAATTATTCGTGTAGTATGGATCTGGTACATCACTCTCTTCCATATTACTAAATTCTAACAGTTTGAACAATTGTCCCTTAAGATTAGGATTGATAGATTTAATATTATCAACGTTACTTTGATCCATAGCCACAATGTAATCAAAATCATCTGTCGCTTCGAATAATTCACTAATCATGCCATCAAATGGAATATTGTGTTTGTTGAGAATTTTTTGTGTACCTTCATGAGGCGGCTCTCCTAAATTCCAGCTACCAGTACCTCTTGAATGTACTTTAATATCATGAATATTTCTGTCTTTAAGTCTTTGTCGCATGATTGCTTCTGCCATTGGAGAACGACATATATTGCCAAGACAGACAAATGCTACATCTACCATTTTGATTCCTCCAAACTATGTAGTTATATCCCCATTTTATAGCGACTTTAAACAATAAGAAAGCAGATTATATAAAATTCTATTAAAGTTTATTAAATTGTGATACTTTGATAACATAACTATTATTAGAGGTGAACATTGTGGCTATGACAAATGAAGAGAAAGTATTAGCTATTAGAGAGAAGTTAAATATTGTTAATCAAGGATTATTAGATCCTGAAAAATATAAAAATGCAAATGAAGAAGAATTAACAGATATATATGATTTTGTTCAATCAAGAGAAAGATTGTCGCCAAGTGAAGTGACAGCTATTGCTGACGCTTTAGGACAATTGCGACACGACTAGGAGTGGGAATTTTGACTAATTACAAAGAAAAGTTACAACAATACGCTGAACTATTAGTTAAGGTTGGTATGAATGTTCAACCAAAACAGCCAGTATTTATTAGATCATCAGTAGAAACATTAGAATTAACGCATTTAATTGTAGAAGAAGCATATCATTGTGGCGCTTCAGATGTACGTGTTGTATATAGCGATCCAACCTTAAAACGCTTAAAATTTGAAAATGAATCTGTGGAACATTTTGCTAATCATGAGATAAAATCATATGATGTTGAAGCGAGAATGGATTACGTTAAACGTGGCGCTGCTAATTTAGCACTTATTAGTGAAGATCCTGATTTAATGGATGGTATCGATAGCCAAAAATTACAAGCATTTCAACAACAAAACGCACGCGCATTTAAAGGATATATGGAAAGTGTACAAAAAAATCAATTTCCATGGGTCGTAGCTGCTTTTCCATCTAAAGCTTGGGCGAAGAGAGTATATCCTGAACTATCTGTAGAAGAAGCATATATTAAGTTTATTGACGAGGTATTTGATATTGTGCGAATTGATGGTAACGATCCAGTTGAAAATTGGCGTCAACACATCGCTAATTTAAGTGTTTACGCTCAAAAGTTACAACAAAAAAATTACCATGCGTTGCATTATGTATCTGAAGGTACTGATTTAACAGTAGGTTTAGCGAAAAATCATATCTGGGAAGATGCTACAAGTTATGTTAACGGCGAGGAACAAGCTTTTATTGCTAATATACCAACTGAAGAAGTATTTACAGCACCAGATCGAAATAGAGTAGATGGATATGTTACTAATAAATTGCCTTTAAGTTATAATGGAACGATTATCGATCAATTTAAATTGATGTTTAAAGATGGAGAAATTATTGATTTTTCAGCTGAAAAAGGTGAAGCGGTATTGAAAGATTTAATCAATACCGATGAAGGTTCAAGAAGATTAGGTGAAGTAGCGTTAGTACCTGATGATTCACCGATATCAAATCGTAATACCATTTTTTACAATACTTTATTTGATGAAAATGCAGCATGTCATTTAGCGATTGGATCTGCTTACGCCTTTAATATTCAAGGTGGAACGGAAATGACTGTTGAGGAAAAGATTGCAAGCGGATTAAATGATTCAAACGTACATGTCGATTTCATGATTGGTAGTAGTGATTTGACTATTTATGGCATATTCGAAGATGGTTCAAAAGAACTAGTATTTGAAAATGGAAATTGGGCATCAACATTTTAATAAATGTTATTTTGAGGTGCTGAGTAGGAAATGAAACATGTATTTAAAGGTCAAATACGTGATTAAAATATAGATTGGGAGATAAAATAATGACAAATCAGGACAGACCAATGAAATCTATGTCAGAATCAAAATGTTATAAAAATAGACAAGTTTTCCCTCAAGATACGAATCACCATCATACAATGTTTGGTGGTACATTGATGGCTAATATTGATGAAATTGCAGCAATCACAGCTATGAAACATGCTGGTGCGCAAGTAGTTACCGCATCTACAGACTCAGTAGATTTCTTAAAGCCGATTAAAACAGGGGACATATTACAATACGTAGCGATGGTTTCATACGCTGGGACTAGTTCAATGGAAGTGGTCGTTCAAATTAGAATTGACGATGTATTTAATAACAAGCATGATTTAGCTGCATTAAGTTACTTAACATTTGTTGCGTTAGATGATGAAGGCAAACCTAAACATGTACCTGGTGTATATCCAGAAGATGATGTTGAAAAATGGTTTTATGATACAGCACCACAACGTGTTGAACGAAGAAAAGCACGTCGCATTGAAAGTAAACAAACAATTGAATATTTAGCTCAAGTGCAACATATTAGAGACTAAAAATATAAAGACAGATTGTTAAGGATGAATTGAACTGTTATGTTCGAATATTCCACCTACAATCTGTCTTTTTGATTATGCACGTTTATGCTTTTAGTTAAAATTTAACCTTTTTATTATAGACTATTAGTCCTATTAAATGACCTTTATTATTAAAGTAGAGTACTGCCAGCAATTAATTGTTTTTTATTTTATAATAGCATTAAAATATGCGGAGACTACTTATCGATAAAGTGCTTCTCCGCATAATTAAGAGTTTTTAAAATTGTATAATTTGTGGTTGTTTGTGCATATGACGCTCATTATCTTTAAAATCCATATTCGGATAGTACATATTTTTAACAAGAACATTTGGTCCTAAACAACTAAACTCGGAACAATGACAATTTAATGATTTAGCAAGATCAGAGGATAACCATTTATCAAATACATCTGTTAATTTATCTTTTTGTATATTCGAAATTGTACCTGTTTCATCTCCGAAATCAGTTACGATTACATTACCTGTAAATACATTGACATTTAAACGACTACGGCCATCCGGGTCATTTCTAGTCGTTACATTGTTAGCATTTCTTAAACGTGATAGTAACTTTTGATCTTCATCATCCTTTAAGCATGGAAACACAGGCAAAGTACCAAATAACATCCAAATATCTTCATCTCTGAAATCCAATATATCATGAATTGTCTTTTTCATTTCCGCTAGAGTTAACACATTTAATTGACTTGCAAAGTCAGCTGGATACATAGGGTGAATCTCGTGTCTGCTACATTTCATATCATGAACGACTTCTTGATGTATTTTTCGTAAATGTGGTAGCGTACTTTGATTGAGCATTGTTTCCGCAGATACAAACATTCCTTGTTCTGATAATGTACGTGCATTCGAAATCATTTGTTCATATAATTTTAACTTAGCTTTTAACGGTGGTTGCTTCTTCATTGCGCCAAAGCCAACATTTGCGAATTCATCAGTTGTTCCCCAGTTATGTGAGATATGCATAACATCGATATATTCAGCAATATCTAAATAACGATCTTGAGGCAATGTTAGGTTTGAATTCATTTGTGTATATATACCTCGATGATGTGCATACTTTAATAGAGGTTTAACAACATTTCTAATAGACTTTTTAGAAAACATTGGTTCGCCACCTGTAATTGACATCGTTCGCAGATTTGGAATTTCATCAAGTCTACGATAAATTAAGTCCATATCTAAAGGCTCGGGGTCGACAGTTTGTAAAGTATAACCAACTGCACAGTGGCTACAACGCATATTACAAAGATTTGTAGTTGTAAATTCGATGTTACTTAAAGTTAATTGGCCATGTTCTTTAACATCGTTATATGATTCCCATGGATCATTGTAAATGCTAACAGGTTGCTTCAATTTGACGCTATTCATCGTCTTAAACTTCCTTCTTTCTATTTGGTTCATATCGGTATGATACCACTTCGTATTATCACTCGTAACAAATTATCTCTTAATTTTAGTTAATTGAAAAGGGGATTTTTAAAAGTCAAAATAATTTGAATGTCATAAATATAGCTAAGATTATATCGCTTTAACGCAATTTCTGTTAGGATAATAATGAAAAAGAAAACAAAATAAAAGGAGTTAACTTTTTATGAATGAACAGCAAACAATCGAACAGATAAAAGCACGTTTAAATAAGTTTATTGAGGATATCGATCATGTAAATCCTGATGAAGTACGTGTTGAAGATATAGATGAATGGATTGGATTGTTAGATCAGCTTGAAGAAAAGGTTAAATTAGTATCTAAGTAAATGCCACATAAGATGTGTTAGAGTTAGATATCGCGATAGTCGCTTAATATTTTTTATATCTTGTATGTTTAATCACTGATTTACTTGTCTATAGTAATTATATCAATGATATATAGAAATGTGATTTTCAATGACTAAAAAAGTAGCAATTATTCTAGCAAACGAATTTGAAGATATAGAATATTCAAGTCCTAAAGAGGCATTAGAGAATGCTGGATTTAATACTGTAGTGATTGGGGATACTGCAAATAGTGAAGTTGTTGGTAAACACGGTGAAAAAGTTACTGTCGATGTAGGCATTGCAGAAGCTAAACCAGAAGATTATGATGCATTATTAATTCCTGGAGGATTTTCACCAGATCATTTACGTGGAGATACAGAAGGTCGATATGGCACATTTGCTAAATACTTTACTAAAAATGATGTACCAACATTTGCCATTTGTCATGGGCCACAAATACTAATAGATACAGATGATTTAAAAGGTCGTACGTTAACAGCAGTATTGAACGTGCGCAAAGATTTATCAAATGCAGGCGCACATGTAGTTGATGAGTCAGTAGTTGTAGACAACAATATTGTAACAAGTCGAGTACCAGACGATTTAGATGATTTTAATCGAGAAATCGTTAAACAATTACAATAGAAGTATTGTGGTTATCGATTGTTAAAATTTATATATTTTCGTTTGAAATGAAATATGGATTTTAGTTTTAATAAATGAATAACAAATAAAAGGTCGTCTCTATTGGCATTTAATAGGGATGGTCTTTTATTTTACAAAATATAACAATATTTGGCATGATTAATATTTAAAATTGTAATGATTTATCTATAATCTTTTCAAAAAACAAAAAAGTAAGTATGATGGCGTATACGATTGTAAGCCCTTGGACTGATTTTCCCAAAAAGTGTAGCCTATTTGTGATAGTACTGGTAAACTCAAGGTATATACTAAGTGAGTTTTAAAAGAAGGAGCAAACGCATGAAAAGAAGCGATAGGTACTCAAACTCAAATGAACATTTTGAGCATATGAAACACGAACCTCACTATAATACGTATTATCAACCAGTTGGCAAACCGCCGAAAAAGAAAAAAAGTAAACGAATACTATTAAAAATATTATTAACCATTCTAATCATTATCGCATTGTTTATTGGTATCATGTATTTTTTATCTACACGCGATAATGTGGATGAACTAAGAAAAATTGAAAATAAAAGTAGTTTTGTGTCAGCTGATAACATGCCAGAGTATGTTAAAGGTGCCTTTATTTCAATGGAAGATGAACGATTCTACAATCATCATGGATTCGATTTGAAAGGTACAACTAGAGCTTTATTTTCAACGATTAGCGACAGAGATGTGCAAGGTGGTAGTACCATTACACAACAAGTTGTCAAAAATTATTTTTATGATAATGATCGTTCATTTACTAGAAAAGTAAAAGAATTATTTGTAGCTCATCGAGTTGAAAAACAATATAATAAGAACGAAATTTTAAGCTTTTATTTAAATAATATTTACTTTGGGGATAATCAATATACGCTTGAGGGCGCAGCAAACCATTACTTTGGAACAACCGTGAATAAAAATAGTACAACAATGTCTCACATAACAGTTTTACAAAGCGCTATTTTAGCTAGTAAAGTCAATGCACCTAGCGTATATAATATCAATAATATGTCAGAGAATTTTACGCAACGTGTAAGCACGAACTTAGAAAAAATGAAGCAACAAAATTATATCAATGAAACACAATATCAACAGGCTATGTCACAATTAAATCGTTAAATACTTGCATTCATGTGTAAGATGCTTGGAACTATAATGTAGAAGGTTTAATTGAAATGTCATAATGATAAAGTTGAATTGTTTCTGCTTAATAAATTTTACAGATTTGCTTGTAATCACACTTTCATTTTAAAAGATGATAGTGTGATTTTTTGTTAGCATCGAAAAATATTTAAAGTTAAACATTTGCTATAGGAAGTGGCTTATTGAATAATAAAAGAGTATTGTATAAAACTTGAGAAAGTAACGGGGTGATCCAGTGCCGAAGATTACTAAAATAGAAGTTCAAAAGAAAAACAAAGAACGTTTTAATCTTTTTTTAGACGAACAATTTGAAATGGGTATAGATATCGATACATTAGTCAAATTTAATTTAAAAAAAGGGCAACAACTTGAAGCTGCTGACATGGCAGAGATTCAAAAGTATGATCATTATCGCATAGGTTTAAACAAAGCAATCCAATATTTATCATATAAAAAGAGAACTGAAAAAGAAGTTATTCAATATTTACAAAAAGAAGAGATATCAGAGCAAGCGATTTCTGAAGTGATTGAATATTGTTATCGCGAAAAGTTAATCGACCATCAAGATTATGCGGAAAGTTTAAAAAATACAATGATTCGCACGACAGATAAAGGACCTAAAATTTATCAACAAAAACTTTATCAACTTGGTATAGAACCAAATATCATTGAAATGTTTACAGAACTTTATAGAGAACAACAGGAACTTGATGATATTATCCAAATTGCTGAAAAAATATCTAAAACAAAAAAAGGACCACAAAATAAGGTTAAAGAAAAAGTAATGCAATCTTTAATTCAAAAAGGGTTTGAAATGGAAACCATTCATGCTGTATTGAATGAAATGGATTTTACACAAGATGAAGCGGTTTTAGACGATTTATTACAACGAGATTTAGAAAAAATTTATAATAAAAATCGAAAGAAGTACACGCAACAGAAATTAATTTCAAAAACTATCGAAGGCCTTATGAGAAAAGGATATAAATATGATAAAATTAAAGCTAAATTAGAAGAAAGTGGTATTGCCGATGGAACAGAAGAAATTGAGTGAGATGTCTGAGCCAGAATTAAGACACGAAATACAACTTTATAAAGAGAAAATGAGAAAAGCTGAGATGAATGGTATTTTAAATGAATATGACGTTTATCAAAGTAAAGTAATTGTTGCCGAAAGTTACTTAGTAGACAGAAAAAAGATAGAAATTGGTAAAATTTATAAACTGACTGATGGCAGTAATCAATATTTTAAAGTAGAAAGATTAAAAGGTATTTTTGCGTGGGGGTTTAGATTTAATAGCGATGAACCCGAAGAAGGCTTACCTATAGCGTTATTACAATTATAGAAGGATGAAAATAGATGGGAAGTTCAATTGTTTTAAAGTTACTAAAAGTAACACACTACTATAGGAATAAACAGAATAAGAAATGGTATTTACCTTTTGGATATGATGCTGAAGATATCGATTTAAACAATATTAGTTTACATATTTATCAAGGAGAAGCATTAGGTATAATTGGTGAACCTGAATCTTCCAAAGCGTTGGTAGGTCAATTGTTGGCAGGTGCAATTAAACCTGATAAAGGTAAAGTAGTTTGTACTGAAGATTTGTTCTACGGATATATTGAAGATCAATCGTTAATTCATCAAACTGTTGAAGCTTACACAGCGCAGTTAGTTCAACTATTTCCATATGAAATTAATGATCATAAAGCTGAACAGATTATTCAATATGCACATTTAGGCGATTATAAAACGAAGCCGGTTAACCATATTTCGAAAGCGGCATACGCTCAATTACTATTAAGTATTGCACGCTCATCAAAATCAAATATTATTATTTTAAATCATGTTATTGACTATTTAACACCACAATTTATGGAACGTGCGATTGAATTAACAAATGATTATATTGAAAATAATTTAACGATTGTGTCAATTGGTGATGATATTGATAAAATTTCACAAGTGAGTAACTATATAGCTTGGTTTTCACATGGTCAATTAAGAATGGAAGGGTCACTTAAACAAGTTATTCCATCTTTTAAAGAACATGAACGTGATCGATTAAGTTTAAACTCAAAAGAAGAAATTGAAAACTTTGATTTAGATTGGAAAAAGAATCGTACAAGAATACCAGAGATGACCTATAATTTCAAACGCGTTGAGCGCTATAATCATGCAAAACCGCCTAAGTTTTTAGTGCGTTTTTGGACTTTAGCCTCAGGTACTATTTTAGGCTTAGCATTGATGATGTTGCTCATTTTCAATAATATAGGAATTATTTCGATAACAGATTTTACGAATCGTGCTACGATGCAAAATGAAAATAAAGATCCATATGGCGAAAAGTTAGCTTATGGAATTGCTTTTAATGGC
Source organism: Staphylococcus sp. FSL W8-0056 (assembly GCF_037963075.1). Classification (NCBI taxonomy): domain Bacteria; kingdom Bacillati; phylum Bacillota; class Bacilli; order Caryophanales; family Staphylococcaceae; genus Staphylococcus; species Staphylococcus sp. FSL W8-0056. The sequence goes on along the minus strand of NZ_CP150142.1, from coordinate 1,637,956 downwards.
AGTGTGGATATGCAAGGGGATAAACAAGTCACAATTCCAAAATATAGTGTAGTTACAATTACTGGCGAAAATAGTAAAAATTATCGTGTTACCGCCGATAATAAGACTTACTATGTTAGTAAAGATAAATTAGAATATTTTAACCCGGCAGGTTTATATCAAACGCATAGTTTTAAAAAATTAGCGCCATATATGAAATCAAATTATAGTAATTACTATGCATACTTTAACAGTCAATTACATAAAAAGCATAGTTCAGTTATAAAAACTTTAGTTCCTGATGATGATAACCGTTTCGTTGCATCCGTTACACAACAACCGATACAATTACTTTTCAATGATAATAATCAGTTATACGGTTTTGTTTATCCAATTGTAGATAAAAAAGAATTAAAAGATAAGTTTAATATTAACAATAACATTTGGATTACTAAAGTTGGGAATGGATATTGTATTGCCAATTTGAAAGAAGACAAATGGATTTATATTGAATTGTAGGTGTAAAGATGCTAGATAATATTATTTTATATTTTAAAAACTTACCGCATACTAAAAGGTATGTAACAGAACGTTTAAAACAAAGTTGGAAAAGTTTTCTAATCGTATTAGCTGCATGTTTAATACTTATTATTGCAAGTGAAACGCTATTTTCCTTTAGTCATTTGACCGATGTTAAAGAGGTGCGATGGTTATTTAGAATTATTGCATTGATTGTTTTTGCGGTATTGATGTTCACAATTTATATCTCTTATCATCATTATATGAATGACTTTTTAGTGACTAAGTTATTTAATATTTCCGCAGCGACGCCAGTAGTTATTATGTCTATTTTAAGTTTTATTATGCTAGTCATTTTGACGATGATTAGTGCATTGGTTAAACCAGTAAACTTCGAAACATCATATATAGCGCTATTCTATTTTATTGTGATGGCAACTATTTTTGTAGGATTAATATCCGTTACTTTTGGTCTTATTCGACTGTTAACTGAAAAAATAAATATCATATTTTATGGGGTTTGTGTATTGTGTATCTTATTGTTACCAATTATTTTCATACCAAATCCAAATCATGTATTTATCAATCACATCCTAATGCTGAATCCAATGTATTACATTGTTAATGGTATAGCACAATCTATCATATTTGGTATATCAAGTATGGAAAACATTCCATATCATTTTTACTTTATTTTATTCTTATGTTTAATAGCTGCAGTAAATTTCGTATTAGCAAGGTATACGACACACGCAATTTATAATAAAACATCTAAAGTGACGCAAACTGATAATCAACAAGATGTTTCAAATGATAGTACAGACGAGGCGGATACTTCTTCATGATGTTTAGCTGACCTGTTGTGTAAATTAATCTGTGAGAATCAGAAACAATTAGAATATCATCTAGATATTGTTTTCCTATACTGATTTTGATATTTCGAGTCATTAAAGGTAGTTTGTTAGCAACAATATAAATTTTAGATTTTGTAAAAGCATTCATAGTTTTACATTAAAAAACCGGACAGAGTAAAAATCGTTTTGATTTTCATTCTGCCCGGTTGTTCATTTTTTATAGATTAACTTTAGTGAATAATAACTTGAAATTATTTAGCATACAGTTTACGTTGTAACTTATCTTCTGTAAATACCCAGCCAATATAAGAGTGGTCTATGACATTATCGTTTGTTACATGTGCAATTGCCACAAATGAATAATGATCATTTTTTAAATAACGCAAATCAATCAAACGAATTTCAGTAGAACCATCTGCTAACGTTGTTGTTTGCCAACGATAGATTGATGAAAAGTTTAAAAAAGTACGTATATCTTTATTACCTTTGACTTTCCATAAAATGGAGTCTGTTGATAATGTTTGACGTTCCACTTTATCACTAAACACCACATTCCTACCATATGCTTTTCCAACATAGTCATGTGCATCAGTTTGTATCGCGACACGCCATTCCATAAATTTTATTGTTGGCGCAACAAATACTTTAACAGGGTGATGCTCTTGTTGAATTGCTTTTAAAGCTTGTTGCTTAATTACGGCTCTCATTTTAAAACGAATCATGTAATAAATGATTAGTAAAGCGATTATAGGAAAGAAGACTGCAAATGGATGCAAGCCTATAACCCATAATACAATACCAATACAAAGAACTGTGAAAATAATAGGGTCAAATGTGTTAATCACACTTAATTGAATCCATTTGTTTGTGATAGGTCTAAGCGCTTGTGTACCATAAGAATTGAATATATCTACAAAGACATGTAAAAATACTGCGAGCTGAGCCCACATCCATACATGAAATGGGTTGGTTCCACTAAAGAACGTGAATATTAAAAATGTAATTAAAATTGGCCATAGTATTGTGAAAGGGATGGAATGCGTGATACCTCTATGATGCGAAATATATGTTGCATTGTCCTTTAATTTAAGAACAGTATCCCCATCAGGAATTAATGAACCAACGATAAGGGTTGTAGCTGTTGCACCAAACGTAGAAGCCATTGCTGGATCTTGAGTTGCAAGTGCTGTAAGGCCCACCCCAATTGCGATATGTGTTGCAGTGTCCATATCAGTTCACTCATTTCATAATATTATATATACTATTATAATCCAATTTCGCAAATAACTAAATTAACTTACATACTAACCATGATTTTAATGTACAATAAAAACATTATGAGTAAAGACAATTAATTTTGGTGAGGAAAGGGTTTTATAAATGTATCAGCAGTCTAGTTTTAAAGAAAATTTGATACACTGGTTTGATGAAAATCAAAGAGAAATGCCATGGCGACAAACGACCAATCCGTACTATATTTGGTTAAGTGAGGTCATGTTACAACAGACACAAGTTAAAACAGTTATTGACTATTATCATCGTTTTGTTGAACGATTTCCAACTGTGGAAGTTTTGAGTCAAGCTTCGGAAGATGAAGTGTTAAAGTATTGGGAAGGCTTAGGATATTATAGTAGAGCTCGAAATTTTCATACGGCGATTAAAGAAGTTTATGATAAATATGAAGGCTTAGTTCCCAAAGATCCTGATCAATTTAAAGCGTTAAAAGGTGTTGGCCCATACACACAAGCTGCAGTAATGAGCATTGCATATAATGTACCACTAGCAACTGTAGACGGAAATGTTTTTCGAGTATGGTCTAGATTGAATGATGACTATCGAGATATTAAATTACAATCGACGAGGAAATCGTACGAACAAGAATTGTTACCGTATGTTACTACAGAAGCTGGAACGTTTAATCAAGCTATGATGGAATTAGGGGCATTAATTTGTACACCAAAAAATCCATTATGCTTATTTTGTCCAGTTCAAGAAAACTGTGAGGCATTTGATAAAGGTACATTTGAAAAGTTACCTGTTAAATCTAAAAATGTAAGTAAAAAAGTAATTGAGCAATCCGTCTTTTTAATTAGAAATAATCAAGGTCAATATCTGTTGCAAAAGCGTAGCGAAAAATTATTGCATGGTATGTGGCAATTTCCTATGTTTGAAAGTGAGCATGCTAGACGTAAAATGACTGAAAAAATCGGTCATGACATTCAACCAGTAGAAACACCTATTTTTGAGTTGAAGCATCAATTTACTCATTTAACATGGAAGATTAAAGTATACGCCGCTTCAGGAGCAATTAACATTGAAACATTACCAGATGACATGATTTGGTTTAATTTAAGTGATCGAGACCAATATACATTCCCTGTACCTATGTCAAAGATTTATCAATTTATAAATGGGTAACATTCGATGATTGGTAATATTATCGGAAAACATAGTGACATTAATTTTAAAAATGTATAAATGATATCTTTAAATCTCATAGGATAACAATGTCAAAAAGTTAAAGTGTTGATTTATAAAAGTGATGATTTTACATACTTTAAATGGGACATGTAAATCTCTGTTGTAGTACTTAGCAATATTACCGAGTTTAATCATTAAGTAGTAAAATCTTATTTCGTAAAAATATGTATTTATATAATACTATTTCTGAAATATGCTATAATTTATAATGGTTAAATTAACAGAAGGTGGTGTGGAGTATGGTCAGAGAATCCATACCTAAAGAAGGGGAAAACATTAAAATTCAGAGTTATAAACATGATGGTAAGATTCATCGCGTTTGGTCTGAAACAACAATATTAAAGGGTACTGATCATGTTGTCATTGGTGGCAATGATCATACGTTAGTGACTGAAAGTGACGGAAGAACTTGGATAACACGTGAACCGGCAATTGTTTACTTTCACTCAGAATATTGGTTTAATGTTATCTGCATGTTTAGAGAAGATGGAATTTATTACTATTGCAATTTGTCATCACCATTTGTTTGTGATGAAGAGGCATTAAAATATATAGACTATGATTTAGATATTAAAGTATATCCAAACGGAAAGTATCATTTATTAGATGAAGATGAATATGAGCAACATATGAATCAAATGAATTATCCGCATGATATTGATATTATTTTAAGACGCAACGTGGACATTCTTCAACAATGGATAGAACAGAAGAAGGGCCCATTCGCGCCAGATTTTATCAAAGTTTGGAAAGAACGTTACAAAAAAATTAGACAGTATTAAGCAAATAAAGTGTAAATACTGATTAAATCATTTATATTGACTTAGTGATGTAAAGAAGTATGATAACTTTTGCTGTCGTGTGGGGACACAGTATCCATAGATTAAATTGAATAGAATATAACATACGAATAAGACAACGTATTTAATCACATGAATATGACAGAGGTTGAGATATCTTAATTTTAAAAATGTAAATTGTAAGAAGAATTTACATCTACAAATTATGTATCCAACCTCTATTCATTTTTATGCTTATGAATAGGATAGGGCAATAGATTAGGGGGGATTGTATGATTAAACGATATTTGCAATTTGTTAAGCCATATAAATATCGTATTTTTGCAACGATTATTGTTGGGATAATTAAGTTTGGTATACCAATGCTTATACCACTTTTAATTAAATATGCAATAGATGGCGTGATTAATAACCACGCACTAACGACTGATGAAAAAGTTCATCATTTAACTATTGCCATTGGTATCGCATTATTTATTTTTGTAATAGTGAGACCACCAATTGAATTTATACGTCAATATTTGGCGCAATGGACAAGTAATAAAATATTGTATGATATACGTAAAAAGTTATATAACCATTTACAAGCTTTAAGTGCGAGATTTTATGCTAATAATCAAGTAGGTCAAGTAATATCTAGAGTGATTAATGATGTTGAACAAACAAAAGATTTCATTTTAACCGGGTTAATGAATATTTGGTTAGATTGTATAACAATTATTATTGCACTATCCATAATGTTCTTTTTAGATGTGAAATTGACTTTAGCAGCACTGTTTATCTTCCCATTTTACATTTTAACGGTGTACGTTTTCTTTGGAAGATTAAGAAAATTGACGCGTGAGAGATCGCAAGCATTAGCTGAGGTTCAAGGATTCTTGCATGAACGTGTTCAAGGTATTTCAGTCGTTAAAAGTTTTGCGATTGAAGACAATGAAGCGAAAAACTTTGATAAAAAGAATACTAATTTCTTAACACGTGCGTTGAAACATACAAGATGGAATGCCTATTCCTTTGCCGCAATTAATACAGTTACAGATATTGGACCAATTATTGTCATCGGTGTTGGTGCATATCTTGCTATTTCTGGATCAATCACAGTAGGTACACTTGCAGCATTTGTTGGATACTTAGAGTTATTGTTCGGGCCTTTACGTCGTTTAGTCGCATCATTTACAACTTTAACGCAAAGTTTTGCTTCAATGGACCGTGTATTCCAATTAATTGACGAAGATTATGACATTAAAAATGGTGTTGGTGCTCAACCTATTGAAATTAAACAAGGTCGTATTGATATTGATCATGTTAGTTTTCAATATAACGATAACGAAGCTCCAATTTTAAAAGATATTAATTTGAGTATTGAAAAAGGAGAAACAGTTGCTTTCGTAGGTATGAGTGGTGGTGGTAAATCAACATTAATTAACTTAATACCGAGATTTTACGATGTAACTTCTGGGCAAATTTTAATAGATGGTCACAATATTAAAGATTTTTTAACGGGAAGTTTAAGAAATCAAATAGGATTGGTGCAACAGGATAATATTTTATTCTCTGATACAGTTAAGGAAAATATTTTACTTGGTCGTCCAACAGCAACAGATGAAGAAGTAGTTGAAGCGGCGAAAATGGCTAATGCACATGACTTTATTATGAACTTGCCACAGGGATATGACACTGAAGTAGGTGAACGAGGTGTTAAATTATCAGGTGGTCAAAAACAAAGATTATCGATTGCTAGAATATTTTTAAATAATCCGCCAATTCTTATCTTGGATGAAGCAACAAGTGCACTTGATTTAGAAAGTGAATCCATTATTCAAGAATCATTAGATGTGTTGAGTAAAGATCGAACGACACTTATCGTAGCGCATCGCTTGTCCACTATTACACATGCTGACAAAATTGTCGTAATTGAAAATGGACATATTGTTGAAACAGGTACGCATCGTGAATTGATTGCAAAACAAGGTGCTTACGAGCATTTATATAGCATTCAAAACTTATAAAGTATTAGTTGTTTGACTTCAGTACAATCTTGTAGGGAAGATTTGTAACAGGATGGTGGGGTCATAACATAGAAAAGCAGTAAGAGATTTTCTTCATTGAAAATAATCTTACTGCTTTTTTAAATTTAATTTCGAGATTCAATATTACTTTATCTCATTGTGGTATTAATTACAGGAATTGCTTTAAACTTATAAATCAAAGTCTTCTTCAACAATTTCAATGTCTGCATCAGACCTATGATATGTGAAAAAGCTAATTCTTATGCGGTCTAAATGCTCTAAATGGTGTCGATACTCTTCGATGGCTGCAACAATTTGCATAACATTGGCAAACGAATATTCCGTTTGATAAGGATGATTTATTAACTCATGCTGAAATGTAGACAATAAATCTTTTTTCTGCGGATTATCTAACTCATAATCAACATGTGTCACATTATAACGTGCTTTTTTAGAAAGGCTAGCTAAAATTTGCTCGTGAAAAGCAGTTAATGAATCTAAATCTAATTTGATTTGTAATAGGAAATTGTTATTAAGTAAATATAAGTCGTTTTGATAACGCGACAATTTGTTTAATACTTCATAAGCTTGTCTAGTCGTCTGAACTACTTCTCTGAAAAGTATTTTCTTTCTATTCTGTTGGTGAATATGTTTTTTTGTAATAGGACGTTCTTCGCTATAGTAATCATAAATTTTCTCTAACTTTTCGACACGTTGTTTTAAATTATGACTATCTTGTTTAATATTATTAAACTCCGTCGTATCATTTAATACTAATTTAAACCACATAAAAATATCTGAGGATATATTTAATGAATTATAGTAAATTTTTGTTTCAAATTTAGGTGGTAGAAACACAAAGTTAACTAGAGATGAACTTATGACACCAATCATTACAAGTACAAACCTGTAAAAGGCGGTAATATAGAAAGAACCGGTATGTTGTCCCATAATGATTAATGCTGTTACACTCGCCAAAGTAGCAACATGTGCTAAATTAAATTTAAATAAAATAGCAATAAGTACTATGACGGTAACACCCATAATGATAAAATTATCACTAAAAATTGTTACCATTGTAACAGATAATATGGCACCTATAATGTTACCCAATGCTTGATCAGAAACTGTTTTAAATGAACGATAAATACTAGGTTGCATTGCAACAACAGCACTGACACCAGCTAAGGCTTTCAGACCAACATCATCCGGTAGTAAAGAAGCGATAGACATAGCTAAAATAATGGCTATACCAGTTTTAAAAATCCGAGCTCCTAGTCTCAAAAATAATGACGCCCCTTTTAAGTTTATTGAATATCTAATATTCGTATTCATTACTGTTATACACTTACTAGTTATAAAATTCAAGCTTATTTATAGTTGTTAAAATAAATCATACATAATACTGATAGCGATGTAAAACTTTAGTCAGAGATTAAAAGAGTATAAATTTGTAAAATAAAAACTCACATAGTGACATATCAAGTTAAACGTTAATATTTAACGATATAAAATGAATCTACTATGTGAGCATTTGTTTTATTTTAATTCAATTAAAAATATACTTCCTTAAAAGTTATTTCATTTGACTAAAAGCATAGTCTGCAGCTTTTAAAGTTTGTTGAATATCTTCTTCTGTATGTTCAGTTGTTAAGAACCAAGCTTCAAACTTAGAAGGTGCTAAATTGATACCTTGATTTAACATTAATTTGAAAAATTTACCGAACGCTTCGCCGTCAGAATGTTCAACTTGATCATAATGTGTGACTTTTTCATCTGTAAAGTACAATGTTAAAGATCCATAAATACGATTAATTGTAGCTGTGATATTATGTTTTTCGATTAATTTAAGTAAACCTTCTTCTAGTTGTTGGCCTAAGCTGTCTAATTTTTCATAAACACCGTCTTGTTCTAGTACTTCGAGTAATGCAATACCTGCTTTCATAGATAACGGGTTACCAGCCATTGTACCAGCTTGATATGCAGGTCCTAGAGGTGCTACTTGTTCCATAATATCTTGACGTCCACCATAGCCTCCAATTGGTAAACCACCGCCAACAATTTTACCAAATGCAGTTAAATCAGGGATAACACCTAATAAATCTTGAGCGGCACCGTAATGGAAACGGAATGCAGTAATTACTTCATCATAAATCACTAGTGTCCCATTGTTATGCGAAATTTCATTAACCTCTTCTAAAAATCCAGGTTGAGGCATTACCATTCCAAAGTTACCAACAATTGGTTCTACTAATACTGCGGCAATTTCATCACCCCAAAATTCAATTGCTTCTTTATATGCGTTAATATCATTGAAAGGTACAGTAATGACTTCACGTGCGACGCTTTCTGGAACACCAGCTGAGTCTGGAGAACCGAGCTGAGATGGGCCACTACCTGCTGCAACCAATACTAAATCAGAATGGCCATGATAAGATCCAGCAAATTTTATAATTTTATTTCTTTTAGTATATGCACGTGCAACACGAATTGTTGTCATGACTGCTTCTGTTCCAGAATTTACAAAGCGAATTTTCTCAAGAGATGGAATTGCATCACGTAATTTTTTGCTGAATTCAATTTCTAGTTCAGTCGGTGTACCAAATAAAACACCTTTGGCTGCTTGTTCTTGAATTGCTTTAGTAATATGAGGATGTGCATGCCCCGCAATAATTGGACCGTATGCTTGAAGGTAATCAATAAATTTATTGCCATCGACATCATATAAATATGCACCGTGTCCTTCTTTCATAACAACAGGTGCACCGCCTCCTACAGCTTTATAAGAACGAGAAGGGGAATTGACACCGCCTAGAATATATTCGTTTGAAAGTTGTTGTAAACGTTCACTTTCACTAAAATTCATTTATATCAACCTCTTTTAATTTAATATTTTCATCTAATATCGTATCATAAAATTATTATAATGAAGAAAAAGGTGATTATATGTTGCAAAAAGGAGAACAATTTCCAATATTTAAATTAGAAAATCAAGACGGAACTGTCATTACAAATGATACATTAAAAGGTAAAAAGGCGATTATATATTTTTATCCTAGAGATAATACACCTACTTGTACCACAGAAGCTTGTGACTTTAGAGACAATTTAGAAATGTTCAATGATTTAGATGTTGCAGTATATGGTATAAGCGGTGATTCAAAGAAAAAACACCAAAATTTTATTGAGAAACACGGATTGAATTTCGATTTATTAGTAGATGAAGATTTTAAATTAGCTAAAGAAACAGGCGTATATCAGTTAAAAAAATCATTTGGCAAAGAAAGTATGGGTATTGTAAGAACAACTTTTATAATAGATGAACAAGGTAAAGTATTAGATGTTATCGAGAAGGTTAAGGTTAAAACACAAATAGAAGAACTTAAAAACATTTTGGGGTGACATATATGAAAGTTGTTGGGTTAAATCGTATGCGTGAAGTTGAAACTGAATTACAACAACGCTTTTCAGATTTAGATTTTAAATTTTATAAAAAAGCATCAGAAATACCTGAGAGTGACTTGGCTGATTTAGATATATTAGTTGGTTATGATGGCGGTATCAATGAGGCATTTTTACAACGTTGCCCGAATTTAAAATGGATTGCATGGTTTGCAACGGGTGTAAATACATTACCGTTAGATTATATTGCAGATCACGGCATACTTTTAACTAATGGAAAAGGTGTTCAAGCTAAACAATTATCTGAATACATTTTAGCTTTCATTTTAGATGATTATAAAAAGATGAAACTATCATATGATAACCAAAGACAACATATATATGATTCGAAAATAACTGGTAAACGCCTATCAGGACAAACAGTTTTATTTTTAGGTACAGGTGCAATTGCTACTAGAACTGCGAAGTTAGCAAAGGCTTTTAATATGAATTTAATTGGTCTGAGCAAGTCAGGTCAGAACAAAGATGAGTTTGACGAGATATATACTATCGAATCACTTGAAAGCACATTACCAAATGCTGACATTATTATAAATGCTTTACCAGAAACGCAAGAAACGATTCATTTACTAAAGAAAAAACATTTTGAATTAATGAAAGATGAAGCACTTTTTATAAATATAGGACGAGGTAGCATAGTTAAAGAAGCGCTCTTAATAGAAGTATTAAAAAGTAAAGTTATTCGACATGCATATTTAGATGTGTTTGAAAATGAACCTTTGAAACCTAATCATGAATTATATGAATTGGAAAATGTAACTATAACAGCGCATATAACTGGTAATGATTATGAGGCAAAGTATGACTTATTAGATATTTTTAAAAACAATCTAGTTAATTTTCTCAATAAGAATGGTCTAATTGAGAATGAAGTTGATGCTAAAAAAGGCTATTAAATGAAATCATCATGTAAATATTGACACGCGCGCAATACTACAGTTATATTTATAGTAAGTAATAATAATTATTATATAAGAAAGATGGTGATATAGATGAGTGTTGAAATAGAATCAATTGAACATGAACTAGAAGAATCAATTGCATCATTGCGACAAGCAGGCATAAGAATTACACCTCAAAGACAAGCAATATTACGTTATTTAATTTCTTCACATACTCATCCAACAGCTGATGAAATTTATCAAGCACTTTCACCTGATTTTCCAAATATAAGTGTTGCGACAATATATAATAACTTAAGAGTGTTTAAAGATATTGGAATTGTAAAAGAATTAACATATGGAGACTCATCAAGTCGATTCGACTTTAATACACATAATCATTATCATATTATATGTGAACAATGTGGTAAGATTGTTGATTTTCAATATCCACAGTTAAATGAAATTGAAAGATTAGCTCAGCATATGACTGACTTTGACGTAACACATCATCGAATGGAAATTTATGGAGTTTGTAAAGAATGCCAAGATAAATAATTTAACTTTGGTAGTATGACAAATTAAAAAAGCGTTAGCTTACTTCATATAAGTAAGTGTAATATTTAAGAAGTTAAACGACATGAAAGTTGTTTAACTTCTTTTTTATGCTTATTCTGAAAAATATTTAAATTGAAGAAAAGAATATTCTAACTACGGAAGTGGTATTAACTAATAACTAGTACCCTTTATAAATAAACATAAAAATATTCAAACGAAGGTCTACTAAATAACTATCCATAAAGTGAGTATAAGTTTGTTTGTAAAACTGAAGTAAAAAGCGTAAGGAATTACACTTTAAATACATATAGTACTTACGAATAGAAAATAATCCCTTCAACAGTAATTTTTAAACAAAAATAAGTGTTGTTTTATGTTGACTCTACTAGAATAACTTGATATTATATAAAAGTCGTCAAACGGCACTAATATTTAAAAAACAAATGTTTTAAGTTGTTGATTTAAAATATTAATAAAGTGTAAATTTGACTATTGAAATTCGAACAAATACATAATAAAATAATATTTGTTGAATTAATTGAGTTAGGAAATTTATTTTTTAGAAATAAAATAATTAAAAATAATTCTTGACTTACAAAAACTTACGAGTTATAATTAAATGTTGTAAGTGACAAACGAACATTGAAAACTGAATGACAATATGTCAACGTTAATTCCAAAAACGTAACTATAAGTTACAAACATTATTTAGTATTTATGAGCTAATCAAACATCATAATTTTTATGGAGAGTTTGATCCTGGCTCAGGATGAACGCTGGCGGCGTGCCTAATACATGCAAGTCGAGCGAACGGACGAGAAGCTTGCTTCTCTGATGTTAGCGGCGGACGGGTGAGTAACACGTGGATAACCTACCTATAAGACTGGGATAACTTCGGGAAACCGGAGCTAATACCGGATAATATTTTGAACCGCATGGTTCAAAAGTGAAAGACGGTCTTGCTGTCACTTATAGATGGATCCGCGCTGCATTAGCTAGTTGGTAAGGTAACGGCTTACCAAGGCAACGATGCATAGCCGACCTGAGAGGGTGATCGGCCACACTGGAACTGAGACACGGTCCAGACTCCTACGGGAGGCAGCAGTAGGGAATCTTCCGCAATGGGCGAAAGCCTGACGGAGCAACGCCGCGTGAGTGATGAAGGTCTTCGGATCGTAAAACTCTGTTATTAGGGAAGAACATATGTGTAAGTAACTGTGCACATCTTGACGGTACCTAATCAGAAAGCCACGGCTAACTACGTGCCAGCAGCCGCGGTAATACGTAGGTGGCAAGCGTTATCCGGAATTATTGGGCGTAAAGCGCGCGTAGGCGGTTTTTTAAGTCTGATGTGAAAGCCCACGGCTCAACCGTGGAGGGTCATTGGAAACTGGAAAACTTGAGTGCAGAAGAGGAAAGTGGAATTCCATGTGTAGCGGTGAAATGCGCAGAGATATGGAGGAACACCAGTGGCGAAGGCGACTTTCTGGTCTGTAACTGACGCTGATGTGCGAAAGCGTGGGGATCAAACAGGATTAGATACCCTGGTAGTCCACGCCGTAAACGATGAGTGCTAAGTGTTAGGGGGTTTCCGCCCCTTAGTGCTGCAGCTAACGCATTAAGCACTCCGCCTGGGGAGTACGACCGCAAGGTTGAAACTCAAAGGAATTGACGGGGACCCGCACAAGCGGTGGAGCATGTGGTTTAATTCGAAGCAACGCGAAGAACCTTACCAAATCTTGACATCCTTTGACAACTCTAGAGATAGAGCCTTCCCCTTCGGGGGACAAAGTGACAGGTGGTGCATGGTTGTCGTCAGCTCGTGTCGTGAGATGTTGGGTTAAGTCCCGCAACGAGCGCAACCCTTAAGCTTAGTTGCCATCATTAAGTTGGGCACTCTAAGTTGACTGCCGGTGACAAACCGGAGGAAGGTGGGGATGACGTCAAATCATCATGCCCCTTATGATTTGGGCTACACACGTGCTACAATGGACAATACAAAGGGCAGCGAAACCGCGAGGTCAAGCAAATCCCATAAAGTTGTTCTCAGTTCGGATTGTAGTCTGCAACTCGACTACATGAAGCTGGAATCGCTAGTAATCGTAGATCAGCATGCTACGGTGAATACGTTCCCGGGTCTTGTACACACCGCCCGTCACACCACGAGAGTTTGTAACACCCGAAGCCGGTGGAGTAACCTTTTAGGAGCTAGCCGTCGAAGGTGGGACAAATGATTGGGGTGAAGTCGTAACAAGGTAGCCGTATCGGAAGGTGCGGCTGGATCACCTCCTTTCTAAGGATATATTCGGAACATCTTCTGAAGAAGATGCGGAATAACGTGACATATTGTATTCAGTTTTGAATGTTTGTTCATTCAAATTAATGGGCCTATAGCTCAGCTGGTTAGAGCGCACGCCTGATAAGCGTGAGGTCGGTGGTTCGAGTCCACTTAGGCCCACCATTAATTTAATACCTATTTGGGGGCTTAGCTCAGCTGGGAGAGCGCCTGCTTTGCACGCAGGAGGTCAGCGGTTCGATCCCGCTAGTCTCCACCATTATTTGTACATTGAAAACTAGATAAGTAAGTAAAATATAGATTTTACCAAGCAAAACCGAGTGAATAAAGAGTTTTAAATAAGCTTGAATTCATAAGAAATAATCGCTAGTGTTCGAAAGAACACTCACAAGATTAATAACGCGTTTAAATCTTTTTATAAAAGAACGTAACTTCATGTTAACGTTTGACTTATAAAAATGGTGGAAACATAGATTAAGTTATTAAGGGCGCACGGTGGATGCCTTGGCACTAGAAGCCGATGAAGGACGTTACTAACGACGATATGCTTTGGGGAGCTGTAAGTAAGCTTTGATCCAGAGATTTCCGAATGGGGAAACCCAGCATGAGTTATGTCATGTTATCGATATGTGAATACATAGCATATCAGAAGGCACACCCGGAGAACTGAAACATCTTAGTACCCGGAGGAAGAGAAAGAAAATTCGATTCCCTTAGTAGCGGCGAGCGAAACGGGAAGAGCCCAAACCAACAAGCTTGCTTGTTGGGGTTGTAGGACACTCTATACGGAGTTACAAAGGACGACATTAGACGAATCATCTGGAAAGATGAATCAAAGAAGGTAATAATCCTGTAGTCGAAAATGTTGTCTCTCTTGAGTGGATCCTGAGTACGACGGAGCACGTGAAATTCCGTCGGAATCTGGGAGGACCATCTCCTAAGGCTAAATACTCTCTAGTGACCGATAGTGAACCAGTACCGTGAGGGAAAGGTGAAAAGCACCCCGGAAGGGGAGTGAAATAGAACCTGAAACCGTGTGCTTACAAGTAGTCAGAGCCCGTTAATGGGTGATGGCGTGCCTTTTGTAGAATGAACCGGCGAGTTACGATTTGATGCAAGGTTAAGCAGTAAATGTGGAGCCGTAGCGAAAGCGAGTCTGAATAGGGCGTTTAGTATTTGGTCGTAGACCCGAAACCAGGTGATCTACCCTTGGTCAGGTTGAAGTTCAGGTAACACTGAATGGAGGACCGAACCGACTTACGTTGAAAAGTGAGCGGATGAACTGAGGGTAGCGGAGAAATTCCAATCGAACCTGGAGATAGCTGGTTCTCTCCGAAATAGCTTTAGGGCTAGCCTCAAGTGATGATTATTGGAGGTAGAGCACTGTTTGGACGAGGGGCCCCTCTCGGGTTACCGAATTCAGACAAACTCCGAATGCCAATTAATTTAACTTGGGAGTCAGAACATGGGTGATAAGGTCCGTGTTCGAAAGGGAAACAGCCCAGACCACCAGCTAAGGTCCCAAAATATATGTTAAGTGGAAAAGGATGTGGCGTTGCCCAGACAACTAGGATGTTGGCTTAGAAGCAGCCATCATTTAAAGAGTGCGTAATAGCTCACTAGTCGAGTGACACTGCGCCGAAAATGTACCGGGGCTAAACATATTACCGAAGCTGTGGATTGTCCTTTGGACAATGGTAGGAGAGCGTTCTAAGGGCGTTGAAGCATGATCGTAAGGACATGTGGAGCGCTTAGAAGTGAGAATGCCGGTGTGAGTAGCGAAAGACGGGTGAGAATCCCGTCCACCGATTGACTAAGGTTTCCAGAGGAAGGCTCGTCCGCTCTGGGTTAGTCGGGTCCTAAGCTGAGGCCGACAGGCGTAGGCGATGGATAACAGGTTGATATTCCTGTACCACCTATAATCGTTTTAATCGATGGGGGGACGCAGTAGGATAGGCGAAGCGTGCGATTGGATTGCACGTCTAAGCAGTAAGGCTGAGTATTAGGCAAATCCGGTACTCGTTAAGGCTGAGCTGTGATGGGGAGAAGACATTGTGTCTTCGAGTCGTTGATTTCACACTGCCGAGAAAAGCCTCTAGATAGAAAATAGGTGCCCGTACCGCAAACCGACACAGGTAGTCAAGATGAGAATTCTAAGGTGAGCGAGCGAACTCTCGTTAAGGAACTCGGCAAAATGACCCCGTAACTTCGGGAGAAGGGGTGCTCTTTAGGGTTAACGCCCAGAAGAGCCGCAGTGAATAGGCCCAAGCGACTGTTTATCAAAAACACAGGTCTCTGCTAAACCGTAAGGTGATGTATAGGGGCTGACGCCTGCCCGGTGCTGGAAGGTTAAGAGGAGTGGTTAGCTTCTGCGAAGCTACGAATCGAAGCCCCAGTAAACGGCGGCCGTAACTATAACGGTCCTAAGGTAGCGAAATTCCTTGTCGGGTAAGTTCCGACCCGCACGAAAGGCGTAACGATTTGGGCACTGTCTCAACGAGAGACTCGGTGAAATCATAGTACCTGTGAAGATGCAGGTTACCCGCGACAGGACGGAAAGACCCCGTGGAGCTTTACTGTAGCCTGATATTGAAATTCGGCACAGCTTGTACAGGATAGGTAGGAGCCTTTGAAACGTGAGCGCTAGCTTACGTGGAGGCGCTGGTGGGATACTACCCTAGCTGTGTTGGCTTTCTAACCCGCACCACTTATCGTGGTGGGAGACAGTGTCAGGCGGGCAGTTTGACTGGGGCGGTCGCCTCCTAAAAGGTAACGGAGGCGCTCAAAGGTTCCCTCAGAATGGTTGGAAATCATTCATAGAGTGTAAAGGCATAAGGGAGCTTGACTGCGAGACCTACAAGTCGAGCAGGGTCGAAAGACGGACTTAGTGATCCGGTGGTTCCGCATGGAAGGGCCATCGCTCAACGGATAAAAGCTACCCCGGGGATAACAGGCTTATCTCCCCCAAGAGTTCACATCGACGGGGAGGTTTGGCACCTCGATGTCGGCTCATCGCATCCTGGGGCTGTAGTCGGTCCCAAGGGTTGGGCTGTTCGCCCATTAAAGCGGTACGCGAGCTGGGTTCAGAACGTCGTGAGACAGTTCGGTCCCTATCCGTCGTGGGCGTAGGAAATTTGAGAGGAGCTGTCCTTAGTACGAGAGGACCGGGATGGACATACCTCTGGTGTACCAGTTGTCGTGCCAACGGCATAGCTGGGTAGCTATGTGTGGACGGGATAAGTGCTGAAAGCATCTAAGCATGAAGCCCCCCTCAAGATGAGATTTCCCAACTTCGGTTATAAGATCCCTCAAAGATGATGAGGTTAATAGGTTCGAGGTGGAAGCATGGTGACATGTGGAGCTGACGAATACTAATCGATCGAAGACTTAATCAAAATAAATGTTTTGCGAAGCAAAATCACTTTTACTTACTATCTAGTTTTGAATGTATAATTTACATTCATATGTCTGGTGACTATAGCAAGGAGGTCACACCTGTTCCCATGCCGAACACAGAAGTTAAGCTCCTTAGCGTCGATGGTAGTCGAACTTACGTTCCGCTAGAGTAGAACGTTGCCAGGCAGTTTTAAATCGGAGAATTAGCTCAGCTGGGAGAGCATCTGCCTTACAAGCAGAGGGTCGGCGGTTCGAACCCGTCATTCTCCACCATTTATTCTTACATATTGCCGGCCTAGCTCAATTGGTAGAGCAACTGACTTGTAATCAGTAGGTTGGGGGTTCAAGTCCTCTGGCCGGCACCATGGAAGAGCCATTAGCTCAGTTGGTAGAGCATCTGACTTTTAATCAGAGGGTCAGAGGTTCGAATCCTCTATGGCTCACCATTTGCGGGTGTGGCGGAATTGGCAGACGCACTAGACTTAGGATCTAGCGCCTTACGGCGTGGGGGTTCGACTCCCTTCACCCGCATATGCAGAAGTAGTTCAGCGGTAGAATACAACCTTGCCAAGGTTGGGGTCGCGGGTTCGAATCCCGTCTTCTGCTCCATTTTTATAGTGCCGGGGTGGCGGAACTGGCAGACGCACAGGACTTAAAATCCTGCGGTGAGTGATCACCGTACCGGTTCGATTCCGGTCCTCGGCACCATTTTCAATAAAAACATATGCGCCCGTAGCTCAATTGGATAGAGCGTTTGACTACGGATCAAGAGGTTATGGGTTCGACTCCTATCGGGCGCGTTAATTATACGGGAAGTAGCTCAGCTTGGTAGAGCACTTGGTTTGGGACCAAGGGGTCGCAGGTTCGAATCCTGTCTTCCCGATATACTGTAATTATTATGGGGGCTTAGCTCAGCTGGGAGAGCGCCTGCTTTGCACGCAGGAGGTCAGCGGTTCGATCCCGCTAGTCTCCACCATATTATTTACAAACTATATAAGGCGGTGTAGCTCAGCTGGCTAGAGCGTACGGTTCATACCCGTGAGGTCGGGGGTTCGATCCCCTCCACCGCCACTATTTATTAGTTGTAAAATTATATTTAGGACCTTTAGCTCAGTTGGTTAGAGCTAACGGCTCATAACCGTTCGGTCGCAGGTTCGAGTCCTGCAAGGTCCATATAATTTTGGAGGAATACCCAAGTCCGGCTGAAGGGATCGGTCTTGAAAACCGACAGGGGCTTAACGGCTCGCGGGGGTTCGAATCCCTCTTCCTCCGTTTTACTAATGGTCTCGTAGTGTAGCGGTTAACACGCCTGCCTGTCACGCAGGAGATCGCGGGTTCGATTCCCGTCGAGACCGCCATTTAATTTTATAATTAATAGCGATTTACCTATAATAATGGAGGAATACCCAAGTCCGGCTGAAGGGATCGGTCTTGAAAACCGACAGGGCCTTAACGGGCCGCGGGGGTTCGAATCCCTCTTCCTCCGCCATTATTTTTTATTATCGCGGGATGGAGCAGTTCGGTAGCTCGTCGGGCTCATAACCCGAAGGTCGGTGGTTCAAATCCGCCTCCCGCAATACATAGTTTTTAATTTAATAGGTCTCGTAGTGTAGCGGTTAACACGCCTGCCTGTCACGCAGGAGATCGCGGGTTCGATTCCCGTCGAGACCGCCATCATTACATTTTTATTATGGTTCAGTAGCTCAGTTGGTAGAGCAATGGATTGAAGCTCCATGTGTCGGCAGTTCGACTCTGTCCTGAACCATTTCTTAGCCGGCCTAGCTCAATTGGTAGAGCAACTGACTTGTAATCAGTAGGTTGGGGGTTCAAGTCCTCTGGCCGGCACCATTTATGGAGGGGTAGCGAAGTGGCTAAACGCGGCGGACTGTAAATCCGCTCCTTCGGGTTCGGCAGTTCGAATCTGCCCCCCTCCATTTATTATTTTTAATAGGGGCATAGTTCAACGGTAGAATAGAGGTCTCCAAAACCTTTGGTGTGGGTTCGATTCCTACTGCCCCTGCCATGGCGGCTGTGGTGAAGTGGTTAACACATCGGATTGTGGTTCCGACATTCGAGGGTTCGATCCCCTTCAGCCGCCCTTATTATTAATGGGCTATAGCCAAGCGGTAAGGCAACGGACTTTGACTCCGTCACTCGTTGGTTCGAATCCAGCTAGCCCAGTTATTGGCGGCATAGCCAAGTGGTAAGGCAGAGGTCTGCAAAACCTTTATCACCGGTTCAAATCCGGTTGCCGCCTCCAGGTTTATGCGGGAGTAGTTCAACTTTTAGAACACGTTCCTTCCCGGAACGAGGTATAGGTGCAAATCCTATCTTCCGCTCCATAATTTAATAATAATGCGGGAGTATTTCAACTCTTAGAATACATTCCTTCCTGGAATGAGGTATAGGTGTAAATCCTATCTTCCGCTCCATAATTTAATATTTGCGGGAGTAGTTCAACTTTTAGAACACGTTCCTTCCCGGAACGAGGTATAGGTGTAAATCCTATCTTCCGCTCCATAATTGCTTCCAAAGGGAAGTTTTTTGTTTACCATTAAGCCGGTGTGGCGGAATTGGCAGACGCGCGGGACTCAAAATCCCGTTCCACTTGTGGAGTGTCGGTTCGACCCCGACCACCGGTATAATTAACTGTTATTTACATAACATAACGTATTAGAAACCTTGTAAAACAAGGTTTCTTTTTATTTCTCTCTATACAATACAAATAAAAGTGGTTCTCCACCAAATGTGGTGGGTATATAATTTAAAGAACTATTTTAAATTACAACTTTTAGAGTTTTTATTATTAGGCGGCCAGTCCATTATTGGGCTTGGTTGTCTTCTTTTTTTCTCCTTTGTATAAGCTGAAAATCATCATTATACGTGCTTTAAAGTTGTTGAAATTTCTGTAACCAAAAGAAATTCGCTTGATTAATTTTATCTTATTATTAATTCCTTCTATAGCACCATTATTAAATGCTGGGTAATAAATTGTATTTCTTAACATCCTTTGATGTTTTCTATAATATTTAACCACTTTCCATACACCTTTACTCACAGACTTTTTACTAACTGAATTTAAACGATTAATAAATTTAGGCCAATTACATAACCTTAGATCTTTTCTTAATCCTTGGACAAGTTCGTAGGAGCGTCGTAGTATATCGTCTTTTGAAAGCATGAATTCTACAATGTCAGATGAGCGTTTATAAGCCTTAAAAGATTTATTCCATCTGTATTTACTAAATATGGTTTTACTAGTATCCATCAATAGAACTTTCCAGTTATTCTTAAAAATTGTATAATTAGGTCCTTTTTTATTACGGTATTCATTCATAACTTGTACACGATACTTATTAAGTTCCCTATTTAAATGTTGAACGATATGGAATCTGTCAAAAATAATAGCTGCATTAGGAAATAGGTCGCGAAATAATCGGACATAGGGTTCATACATGTCAATAGTAACCGTCTTAACTTGTTGTCGATTTTTTAAATCGAATCGCTCGAAATAGGCACGCAAGAATCTTGTAGTTCTATTTTCTAAAATATCTATAACATCATGAGTATCATTATCTATAAAAATGAAACTCATTGATCCAGTTACATTTTTAACGCTTTTAAATTCATCCATAGCGATGTGTTCTGGCAAACAATTAAACGGTTTAATTCGTAATGAATTAGCCGCTTTAGTTCTAATACGACTTACAGTAGATGGAGAGATACAGTTATCTTCTGCAGTATCAATCTCTGTTTTAACTTTAGTAGCTTCTTCTATAACTTTTTGAGTAACACATCTTGAGATAAAACACGACTCATCAACAATTGACGTTTTAGCAGTAAAAGTGCCATTGCATTCTAAGCATTTAAAACGTTGTTTAGCTAAGTTGAGGTATGTGTTATACCCTTGAGTTTTAAGTAAAGTAATACGAGAAACACGCTTACCATGTTTATGAATTTGTCCTTCATTTTTAACTCCACAACAATAACAGGCCGAAGGCTTATACGTTAGTACAGCATTAACCACTGTTGCTTTTTTTCCTTTGATAATGACGTCAATTTCTTGGTTTATATATTTTATATTTTCATCTTTTATTCTTAGTAATTCTAAGGTATCATTACACATAGGCGCACTTGTCTCCTTTAGTTTGGGTTTGGTCACTTTAAATTATAGAGGCAATTGCGCTTTTTGTGTATTAAAAAAAGCAGGAAGTTTTACCTTCCCACCATAAAAGATGAAGAACCATAAAAGTGGACTCAAATGGCACACGCTTTAATAGACTCTATGTCAAATTGTAATGATGAGTTCAATATTGGAAGTTAAGCAACTATGCATTGTTTAACTTCTTTTTTTGGTATTACATTAATGATAATGATTATATTATCTGGGGTTATATATTTGTTTCAACTTTTCTAATAATATATTTGTAAAAGTGCTATTTTATTGTGCTTTATACCAAGTCGATTCAATTTATCTATCTTAATAGTAATATGGCTATTTTAATATTTACAATTTATTACATTATTAGTCACAGGATGTAATTAGTAGTATTTTAAGATTAGCATGACATTGATTAGTGAGTAGATTGTTTAAATTTACTTTATTCATTTTGTGGATTGTTATATTTAGATTAAATTAGCCAACTAATCATTGTTAAAGTTAATTTTCTATAATATGATGAGTTTAATGTTCAAATTGGAGGTCGTTTATGAGTAACGCAAATAATGCTGATAATAAACAGTTTTTCAGTAAGATTTTAAATTCTATTGGTGCTGGTGTTGTTATTGCACTTGTTCCGAATGCTTTATTAGGTGAAGTATTAAAAATATTTAAAAGTGGTAATGAAATTTTAGAATTAACGTATCAGTTAGTGATACTAATTCAATCATTTATGGCATTTATTATTGGGGTTTTAGCTGCTCATCAATTTAAATTTAATGGCGCAGGTGCTGCTATAGTAGGTACATCAGCTATGATTGGTTCAGGTGCTGTTGTATATAGCAATAATAGTTTTATGTTAAAAGGTATAGGTGACATTATAAATACGAGTTTGGTTGTTATTATTGCATGTCTTATATATATGGTATTACAAAACAAACTTGGATCTTTTGAATTAATTATATTACCAGTTTTAGTACCTATCGTTAGTGGGGGTATCGGTCTAATCACATTACCTTACATTCGAAAAATTACTCAAGCAATTGGAAATGTAATTCATTCTTTTACAGACTTAAATCCGTTGTTAATGTCTATACTTATTAGTGTGGCATTTTCATTATTAATGGTAACACCAATATCGTTAGTAGCGATTGCAACTGCGATTAGTTTAAACGGACTAGGAAGTGGAGCAGCAAACCTAGGTATAGTGGCTGCCTGTGTTACTTTCTTATTTGGCTCATTGCGTGTCAATTCTATTGGTGTAAATGCAGTTTTACTCATAGGAGCTGCAAAAATGATGATCCCAGTTTACTTGAAAAATTTAATTATTTCGATACCATTGACTATAAATGGAATAATTACTGGAATCATTGCTTACGTTCTTCAGGTTAAAGGAACACCATTGTCTGCTGGATTTGGATATACAGGATTAGTTGGCCCAATAAATGCATTTAACCGAATGTCAGGTGATCCAACAATGAATATTATTTTATTAGCACTTGGTTATTTTGTCATACCATTTGTATCGGCATTTATTGTTCATGAATTGTGTAAAAAATTCATTCCTATATATTCTAATGATATTTATAAATTTGAAGTTCCAAAACAATAATTGATAGCTTGATGACAAGAATAAGTTTTAATATATGATAAATATAGGCGTTACTGTCAATAAGATATTGATAGTAGCGCTTTTTTGATTGATTTTAAAATGTGAGATTTGTTCACGTATAATAGCGGATTTTTTATGTACAGTCTTTTAAAAAGAAGCTTTTCTTTATATTGATAAAAATACATTTATAAAACACTATTGCATCAAAATGTATTAATATGTATAATTATGAATATTAATTAGGGAGGGCTGTATAAATGAAGTGTTTAATTAGGTTTATATTAGTATTAGGGTTGTTAATTAGCAGTGCTATGGTGTATATCAATCCCACAGCACATGCTGAACAAGATCAAACATGGGAGAAGATTAAAGAACGCGGTGAACTTAGAGTGGGTCTTTCTGCAGATTATGCACCAATGGAATTTGAGCATACAGTTAATGGTAAGACTGAGTATGCAGGTGTAGATATTGATTTAGCTAAAAAAATTGCGAAAGATAATAATTTAAAATTAAAAATCGTCAATATGTCATTTGATAGTTTGTTAGGAGCTCTTAAAACTGGAAAAATTGATATTATTATTTCCGGAATGACTTCAACGCCTGAACGTAAGAAGCAAGTTGATTTTTCAGATTCATATATGATGACTAAAAATATCATGCTTGTAAAGAAAGATAAAGTTAATGAATATAAAGATATCAAAGACTTTAATAATAAAAAAGTAGGGGCACAAAAGGGAACTGAACAAGAAAAAATCGCTCAAACCGAAATTGAAAATGCATCTATTACTTCATTAAGCCGTTTACCAGACGTTATATTAGCATTGAAAAGTGGAAAGGTTGAAGGTGCTGTAGTTGAAAAACCTGTAGCAGAAGCATATTTAAAACAAAATCCTAAATTAGGAATTTCCAATGTGAAATTTAATGAAGAAGAAAAAGATACAGTGATAGCTGTGCCAAAAGATTCACCAAAATTATTGTCACAAATTAATAAAACGATTAAAGAGGTTAAAGATAAAGGATTAATCGATAAATATATGACTAATGCTGCAAATGCGATGAATGATGACAGTGGTTTTATTTCTAAGTATGGTAGTTTTTTCTTGAAAGGAATTAAGATTACAATATTAATTTCACTTATCGGTGTTGCATTAGGTTCTATTTTAGGTGCATTCGTTGCGTTAATGAAATTAAGTAAAATAAAAATTATTTCATGGATTGCTTCTATCTATATCGAAATATTAAGAGGAACACCAATGTTAGTTCAAGTATTTATCGTATTCTTTGGTATAACTGCTGCATTAGGACTAGACATTTCAGCTCTTGTTTGTGGAACAATTGCATTAGTTATTAATTCCTCAGCTTACATTGCTGAAATTATTCGTGCAGGTATAAATGCTGTTGATAAAGGACAAATGGAAGCCGCACGTAGTCTAGGTTTGAATTATAGACAAACGATGAAAAGTGTAATTATGCCACAAGCAATTAAAAATATTTTACCAGCTTTAGGTAATGAATTTGTCACTTTAATTAAAGAATCATCTATTGTGTCAACAATTGGAGTTGGCGAAATTATGTTTAATGCACAAGTGGTTCAAGGTATTTCATTTGACCCATTCACACCATTACTAGTGGCAGCAGCATTATACTTTGTCTTAACATTTGTACTTACACGCATTATGAACATGATTGAAGGGAGATTGAATGCCAGTGATTAAAATAAACAATCTTAATAAAGTTTTTGGAGATAATGAAGTTTTAAAAGATATCAATCTTGAAATCAATCAAGGGGAAGTAGTAGCAATAATAGGTCCATCTGGTAGTGGTAAAAGTACATTGTTAAGATGTATGAATTTATTAGAAGTACCCACTAAAGGTCAAGTGATTTTTGAAGGCAATGACTTAACGGAAAAAGGGACACAAGTAGATAAACTACGTCAAAAAATGGGTATGGTATTTCAAAACTTCAACCTATTTCCACATAAAAAAGTTGTCGATAATATTATTTTAGCTCCTAAATTATTAAAGAAAGATAATAACGATGAATTACATAAGGAAGCATTGTCGTTATTAGATAAAGTGGGATTAAAAGAAAAAGCAGATGTATATCCGAATCAATTATCAGGTGGTCAAAAGCAAAGGGTTGCAATTGCAAGAGCTTTAGCAATGCATCCAGATGTTATTTTATTCGATGAACCAACTTCAGCATTAGATCCTGAGGTAGTTGGTGATGTATTAAAAGTAATGAAAGACCTAGCCAAAGAAGGTATGACCATGGTGGTTGTGACACATGAAATGGGATTTGCCAAAGATGTAAGTGACAAAGTCATATTTATGGCAGATGGCGTTGTCGTAGAGTCAGGCACACCAGTCGAAATATTTGAACAACCGCAACATGAAAGAACACAAAATTTCTTAGCAAGAGTATTATAACAACCTAACGAAGCTTGAATATATGATGCGCACCACAAAGTTATATCATATATTCAAGCTTTTTATTATTAAAATTATGTGAAATGAAACCTCAATATGAATAATGGTTGTGTTAAAATAACATAGTATTATTTTATGGGGGGCATACGATTGGATACAAAGCAGTTAAAGCAAGATATCATTGACTATGCATATACAATTGGTATCGACAGTATTGGATTTACAACTGCCGATCCCTTTGATGAATTGAAGCAAAAGCTAGAAGCATATCATGCAAATGGTTATGCCTCAGGATTTGAAGAATCTGATATTGCTTTACGAACGGAGCCTAAATTATCCTTACCAACAGCAAGGTCAATCATAGCAATTGCAGTTGGTTATCCTAACAAACTGAAAGGTGCACCTAAGAGTGTTAGAGGTGATCGCAGAGGCTTATTTGCTAGAGCATCGTGGGGTCAAGATTATCATACAATTATGCGTAAACGATTAGACATGTTAGCTGCATTTATTGAATCTAAAGTTCCAGATGTTGAAATCAAATCTATGGTAGATACGGGTGTATTATCAGATAGGGCAGTAGCAGAACGTGCAGGTTTAGGATTTGTTGGTCGTAATGGCTTTGTCATCAATCCTAAACTAGGAACATGGACATACCTCGGTGAAATGTTAGTCAGTATACCTTTTGAACCTGATGATCCATTATTAGATAGCTGTGGTGATTGTACAATTTGTGTTGATCGTTGTCCAACAAGTGCATTAGTTGGAAATGGCCAATTAAATAGTCAGAAATGCATTAGTTTTTTAACGCAAACAAAAGGCTATATGCCTGACCAATATCGTTATAAAATTGGGAATAGATTATATGGTTGCGATACGTGTCAACAAGTTTGTCCGAAAAATAGAGGTATTAATACCGAACAAGATGACATCATTTTGGAACCAGAAATTTTAAAGCCAAGATTAGTACCTTTACTACGTATGTCTAATAAAGAATTCAAACAAACATATGGTCACCTTGCAGGTGCTTGGCGTGGTAAAAAGCCGATACAACGAAATGCTATTTTAGCATTAGCGCATTTTAATGAAGTGGATGCAATTCCAGAATTGAAAAAAGTTGCAACAACAGATGAAAGACCGATGATTCGAGCAACTGCTTATTGGGCCATTGGTCAAATTCTTGGGGAAGAAGCAAGAGATTTTATCAATGCTAATTATGATCAAGAGGATGCAGAAGTTCAGAATGAAATGATAAAAGGATTAGACACAAGGAGAGAATAGTAATATGACAAATCATATCGTTTTATATCAACCAGAAATCCCAGCTAATACTGGTAACATTGCACGTACGTGTGCAGGTACAAACACACATTTACATTTAATTAAACCTCTTGGATTTAGAACTGATGATA
Organism: Staphylococcus sp. FSL W8-0056; assembly: GCF_037963075.1. Classification (NCBI taxonomy): domain Bacteria; kingdom Bacillati; phylum Bacillota; class Bacilli; order Caryophanales; family Staphylococcaceae; genus Staphylococcus; species Staphylococcus sp. FSL W8-0056. Next base: position 1,611,111 of record NZ_CP150142.1, on the reverse strand, counting down.
AAATGTTAAAAAGAGCCGGTTTAGATTATTGGGAATTTGTGAATATTACGTATCATGATAGTATTGAAGCATTTTTTGAAGCCACAAATGGCGAGTATTACTTATTAACAAAATTTGGTAAAAAGACTTATAGTGATTTTGATTTTTCAAATCATGACAAAGATTTTTACTTCATTTTTGGAAAAGAGACGACAGGATTACCAGACTGGGTGAAAGAGAAATATCAAGACACAGCGTTAAGAATTCCTATGAGTGAACATATTCGTTCATTAAATTTATCAAATACTGCTGCGTTGTTAATTTATGAAGCGTTACGTCAACAAGATTTTCCAGGATTGAATTAAAATTCGTCTATTTTCATTATAAAAATGATACTTAAGTGCTATATTTAGAGTATAACCATGTTAAAGTTAAATGGTTTGATATATTGAAAGTTAGGGTATAATAATTATTAATATCGCCGTTTTTATGTAAAATGCAAACTAAGAGGAGTGTAGAAATCATGGCAATGAACTTTAAAGTCTTTGACAATAGTCAACTTGTAGCAGAATATGCTGCTGATATTATTAGAAAGCAATTTAACAATAATCCTACTACAATTGCAGGTTTTCATTTAGATACAGATCAAGCGCCAGTTCTAGATGAATTAAAGAAAAATGTTGAAAAACATGCTGTTGATTTTAGCCAAATAAATATTTTAGATTATGACGATAAAAAATCATATTTCGAAGCGTTAGGTGTACCAGCAGGTCAAGTTTATCCAATTGCTTATGAAAAAGATGCAATCGAATTAATCGCTGATAAGATTAAAACTAAAGAAAATAAAGGGAAATTAACATTACAAGTTGTTTCTATCGATGAGCAAGGTAAGTTAAATGTTAGTATTCGTCAAGGACTAATGGAAGCAAGAGAAATTTTCTTAGTAGTGACAGGTGCTAATAAACGAGATGTAGTTGAAAAATTATATCAAGAAAATGGTAAAACAAGCTTCGAACCAGCCGATTTAAAAGCACATAGAATGGTAAATGTTATTCTTGATAAAGAAGCGGCTGCAGGTTTACCTGAAGATGTTAAAGCTTACTTTACGTCACGCTTTGCTTAATTAAAAATCTGTGAGGTATTGATTATGTCTAAAGACAAAGATCCAAAATTAAATTATCATGAAGAAGAAAACAGTATGGTAACGGATTTTGAAGATTTAAAAGAATTAGGTAAAGAAATGGAACAAATCTCTGATCAAAATGATCAAGAAAAAAATTTTGAAGAAGACAGTCAGTAAAGTATTATAATTGTGTAATATTCAGTTATTTATCATGTAAATAATGTATAGTATAGAACATATATCAAATAGGATTGATTATCTTGAATATGAAGTTAGGTAGCATTTTGTTACCTAGCTTTTTTATTATATTCATAGAAGCTGACTTTCTGCCAGCTTCTGAGTTTGTGGCCCGTTTCCCCAACTTGCACTGTTTGTAGAAATTAGAAATCCGATTTCACTATGTTGGGGCCTCGCCAACTTGCATGAAATAGTAAGCTGACTTTCCACCAGCTTCTATGTTTGTGGACTGCAGTTAACTACTGCCAATATAACTTTGTAAAGCATAAAACATTGATTTGTGTACCAGACATAGTAATATATCAAAAGTTCAATTTTAAATATTAAAACACCATTTAAACGGAATTGATAATTAATTACTCCAGACATAATTGAAAGAAGTCATCTATCAGTAATATTTTTAATGAAATCATTAAACCGCGTTTCTTAATATGCCAAGATTATGATATGCTATTGAAGAATGAAATTAGAGGAGATTTATATATTTATGTTAGGAAAATACTGGATTCAATTATTGATAGCAACAGTTATTATAAGTTTAATATCAATTAAAGCTTTTCCATTGGCAATTGGGGCATTATATTTACCTGTTATTTTCAAAGTAATAAAATTACAACTCAATTTATCAAAAGGATTAATCGATGATGTTAATGCGCAAACATTCATTAAAAGTAATCAATCAGGTATTGTAATAAGTGTAATTTGTTGTTTATTAATAACAGGAATATTGTATTATACACTTGATGGGTTTTATGCGAGTTTAACAGGAGTTTTAGGTACGCTTGTTGCTCTAAATCCATATACGACAATTGTTAGTGCTGTATTATATATACTTACAGCTATTGCTACGGTTGAAGCTACTAAAACAAAGTATCGTAATTAAACTTAGTTCAACAATAACTAAATAATGATAGATAACACACTAATCGTATGACCGTATCACTGTAATAAAGGGTGAGTACGTGCGATTAGTGTATTTTTATTTCAAATTATGAAAACGTTTTAATCATAAATTGCTCAATTAAATTATTTAATGATATACTACAGTTAAATAAACAGTGATAAGGGGAGAAATTGAATGTCAGTAAGAATTGAACATGATACTTTTGGAGAAATAGAAGTACCTGCAGATAAATATTGGGGTGCTCAAACAGAAAGAAGTAAACGCAATTTCCCAGTTGGTAAAGAGCGTATGCCAATCGAAGTAGTTTATGGTTTTGCACAACTAAAGCGTGCAGCAGCATTAGCTAATTTTGATTTAGGAAAATTAAGCGAGGCAAAGAAAGATGCCATTGTATACGCATGTGATCAAATTTTATCAGGTGAATTAGATGAACACTTCCCACTAGTTGTATGGCAAACAGGAAGCGGTACACAAAGTAATATGAATGTGAACGAAGTAGTAAGTTATGTTGCTAATATGTATTTAAAAGATCATCAAATTGATGAAAGTATCCACCCAAATGATGATGTAAATGAATCACAAAGTTCGAATGATACATTCCCAACTGCTATGCACGTTGCATTATATCAAGAGGTTGAAACAAAATTAGAACCTGCATTAAAACTTTTAAGAAATACTTTGAAAGAAAAAGAAGACAAATTTGAATCAATTATTAAAATTGGTCGTACACATTTACAAGATGCAACGCCGATCAAACTAGGACAAGAGATTAGTGGCTGGCGTTATATGCTTGACCGTTGCGAAATAATGTTATCTGAATCTAAGAAGCACATTTTAAATCTTGCCATCGGTGGTACGGCTGTTGGTACTGGTATTAATGCGCATCCTGAATTTGGTGATAAGGTGGCACATTATATTTCAGAAAATACGGGTTATCCATTTGTATCTTCTGAAAATAAATTCCACGCACTTACAGCGCATGATGAAGTTGTTCAATTGCACGGAACATTGAAGGCATTAGCTGGAGATTTAATGAAAATTGCTAATGATGTGAGATGGTTGGCTTCAGGTCCACGAGCTGGTTTGGCAGAAATTTCCATCCCTGAAAATGAACCAGGTTCATCAATTATGCCTGGTAAAGTTAATCCTACACAATGTGAAATGTTAACAATGGTTGCAGTCCAAGTAATGGGTAATGATACAGTTGTTGGCTTCGCAAGTTCACAAGGTAACTTTGAATTGAATGTTTATAAACCAGTTATTATGCATAATACACTACAATCAATTTACCTTTTAGCTGATGGTATGGAAACATTTAATAACAATTGTGCAGTGGGCATTGAGCCAATCGAAGAGAATATTGATAATTATTTAAATCAATCATTAATGTTAGTTACTGCATTAAATCCACATATTGGTTATGAAAAAGCAGCTCAAATTGCTAAGAAAGCCCATAAAGAAGGTTTAACTTTAAAAGAATCTGCAATTCAAACTGGATATGTTACAGAAGAACAATTTGAAGCATGGATTAAACCAGAAGATATGGTAGATCCTCATTAATTAAATATTAATATAAAATAAAGTTTGGGCATTATAGTGTTCAAGCTTTATTTTTTGTCTATGTCAAATTGAACTTATAAGTCCGATTTGATATAGAGCCATGAAAAGGGAAAACTTTTCATGGAGTCCGTTTTATTATAGAACCTATTTTTTATATGATGAATTGTTGTACATGTATTGGCCAAACAACCTGTGATAAAAATCTTATGATGTCATGTATTGTCCATAGATACACGTAACGCAGTTGAAAAAGACTACAAGTCATTATCCAAGGATGTTATAAAATGAATAATTGCTAAAATATCAAAATATAAAATCCTAAGCATCGTAAAAAACAAAAAAACCGAACATCTGAAAAAATTAATAATTTTCCATCTATCCGATTTAAGTTGATACTTGATTTAGTTACAATGCGGTATTGCATGTTTAAATATCATGCAAAACTAATCAAATTAGTCATCCAAAGAAACGGAAATGACTTCCTTAGTCAAGGGATGCACAAACTCTATTTTGTAACTTTCAAGTTCTAATTGTCTTAACGTTGAATCACCATATAAAGGATCACCAATAACAGGGTGACCAATTTCAGCTAAATGCACACGAATTTGATGAGTACGTCCAGTATCCAACTTGATTTCAAGTTGGCACACAGCTTCTTTTATCATTTTTGAAGTTAAAATGTGTGTAATTGCACGCTGTCCAGTAGGAGACACACGTCGTTTATTCGAATGGAATTTATCTTTACCAATTGGCATATCAATCGTTTGTGGTTTTAAAGGTAAAAGTGCCTTAACATTTGCTTTGTATATCCGCGTAATATCATTGTCTTCTAACATGCGATCAAGAATTTTTTTCATTAAAGGATTTTTAGCAACAATTAATAATCCTACTGTTTCCTGGTCCAGTCGATGAATTGGTTCGACATAGTCACTATCAATAGTGTAAATCACATGATTCATTAAAGTATTGCTTTCTTTTAAATCATTAGGGTGAGTCTTAACACCTTTAGGTTTCATTACGATTGCCATATCATCGTCTTCGTATTTAATTTGTGCATAACGATAACTTGGAACATAATTACTTTTTTCATCGATGGTTGGAACAAATACATCGTCGCCAGTATGCACTTTATCCATTAATCGCGCAGGTTTATCATTAATAGTAATATCTTTAGACATATTTAAATGATGTAAATCTTTTTTAGGTACCTTAAGTTGTTGGAAAATATCTCGTAAACTTAAGTCATTAAAGTTTTCTGGTATTTTAAATTTCATAAAATCCTCCTATAGTCTTTAATATCATATCACAAATCAGTTCTCCTAAATATAACTATTGAGTAATCAAGGCCATTTTATCATGTTCACGTCTAAGATTTAAAAATATAATAACTCAATGTATAATAGTTAATACACGTAAAAATGAATTGGAGCGATTTGATGGAACAAAGGACGCGACTAGCTTTATTAAAAGAGATTGCCGAATTTTTAAACGAAGAAACTGAAATGTATAGCATGACCCAAGGTGCGTTAAAATATTTAATTGAGGGCAGTAATTTCACGACAGGCTGGATATTTTTCATCAATAGCGTAGGTGAACATGAACTTGTATCACATGTGGCTCTACCACAATCTTTGACAGCAGACCACTGTCACTATATTAAAGATGGGTCTTGTTGGTGTGTGAAAGCATTTAATCAACGTAGGCTAATGAAAGCGTCGAATATCGTCAATTGTTCTCGTATTAACTTAGCCTCTAAAGCATTTCCTAGCCAAAATGACAATATTACACATCATGCAACGGTACCACTTAAATCGGGTCAAGAACAATTCGGCATTTTAAATGTAGCGTCCCCAAATACTGAAATATATAGTGATGAAGATTTAGAGTTGCTAGAGTCTGTCGCATTTCAATTAGGGTCAGCCATCAAACGTATTTATTTAACAGACCGTGAAAAAGAAGCAGCAAAAATTAATGAACGTAATCGTTTAGCTAGAGATTTACATGATTCAGTAAATCAAATGTTATTTTCTGTAAAACTAACAGCACATGCTGCGTATGGCATGTCAAACGAATCCATCGCTAAACAAGCATTCAAGACGATTGAGAAAACGAGTCAAAATGCCGTTAATGAAATGCGTGCATTGATTTGGCAACTTAAGCCAGTTGGACTTGAGCAAGGTTTAATTCATGCTTTGACAGCATATAGTAAATTAATGCATATACAATTAAATGTAAATGTAGAAGGTTTAATCGATTTATCTAATGAAATCGAAGAAAACATATATAGAGCATTACAAGAGTGTATTAATAATGTTAAGAAACATGCTGATACGAATAAAATGGATCTTACATTAAAACAAATGAACGATATACTATATATTGACGTGATTGATTATGGTCAAGGATTTGAGATCGATAATGTTCAGATAGCTTCATCACACGGTATTAATAACATAAAACAAAGAGTTAAATTATTAAGAGGTAAAGTGACCTTTCATTCTCAGCCAACAAAGGGTACACAAATACAATTCACAATTCCTATAAAATAGCTTGATTTAAGGAGATAACCCATGAACAAAGTAATATTAGTAGATGACCATTATATTGTGCGACAAGGATTGCGATTTTTATTATCCACGATTGAAAACATAGAAGTTTTACAAGACTTTGCAGATGGAGAAACATTTTTAGAATATTTAAAAGAGCATGAGCACCCTGATATTGTGCTATTAGATTTAGTGATGCCTGGCATGAATGGTATTGAAATTACGGAATATATTAAGGCACATTATCCGGAAATTAAAGTTTTGGTATTAACAAGTTATGTTGATGATGAACATGTAATTTCAGCAATCAATAAAGGTGCTGATGGTTATGAAATGAAAGACGTTGAGCCTCAGCAATTAATTGAAACTATTAGACGAGTTATGAACGGTGAAAAAATGATACATCCTAAGGCACAAGATGTATTCGAAACAGTTAGCCAAAAACCACACTACACGAATAAGTTGTCAAAGAGAGAAATTGAAGTGTTACGTGAAATGGTTAAAGGTAAAACAAATAAAGAGATTGCAGAAACTTTATTTGTATCTGAAAAAACAATTAAAACACATGTCAGTCATATATTTAGTAAATTACAAGTTAGCGATCGTACACAAGCAGCAATTTATGCAATGGAAAATAAGTTGATTTAGAATGAGCTTTTAAATATTTGTCGAAAAATAGACAATTTTTAATCTGATTTTGATGAATTTTTTATAGCGATAGGGTTTATTATACAGTTTTCTTTGTAAATTTGATATCATTATAAAAGTGTAAGTTTTATCAAATCTAGTGATTGTGCATAAAATTTTACTTCATTTACTTTCGCTTCATTATAAAGTAAACTTAACTCTTGTTGACTTGATCAAAATTTAATACAAATGTGAAATTGACTCTTTTCATTTTATTAAAAATATATTAAGATGTAATCTGTGTTTCAAGAAATGTGTATTATTGCAATTTCTTGTGTCCGGATAAAATTCCCCAAACAGAAAGGTAGATAACAGAATGGATAGACAGAGTTTTACAGATTTAATTCAAACAAAATTTAAAATGGTTCGTATAGAGGCTGGTTATACGCAAGATACTATGGCGCAAACAATTGGACTTTCTAAAAAGACTTTAGTACAAATCGAAAAAGAGAGAGTATTACCAAACTGGACAACTTGTATTTCAATTTGTGCATTATTCAGAGACTCTGAAGTATTAAACAGTACATTTGGCTGTGATCCATTAGAAATCGTTCAAACAATTTCAAGAAATCACTGTGCATATCCAAACCATGCACCAACAAGTGATATTTATTGGAATAACATTGAGACTCGTAATGGGTACATTTTACAAAGTAACAAAGTAAGCAATATTTATCGTGTATTAAATCCAGATAACCAACCAATTTTCGGTACTTCTAAAATGAGAGAAGCTGAAACATACTTTAACAGAAATGCTAAAGAAGAATTAGTACATATCTAGGCCTATATACTTTTAATAAATAATAAAAGCGATGTAACACACCTGTTTCGAGAGGTGAGGCATCGCTTTTTGTATGTAAACTAATAATAAATTGAGCAGAAAGTGAAATGATTAATGAATTAAAAAATAAAAATAGTGGTATAATGAATAACTATGTTGTCACAAAGGAGTCAAAATTATGAATGCACTATTTATTATCATATTTATGATTGTAGTAGGGGCGATAATTGGGGGCATTACTAATGTAATTGCAATTAGAATGCTGTTTCACCCCTTTAAACCATACTATATATTTAAATTTAGAGTCCCATTTACACCAGGTTTAATACCGAAAAGACGCGAAGAAATTGCAACTAAAATTGGCCAAGTGATTGAAGAGCATTTGCTTACAGAAACTTTAATTAATGAAAAATTAAAAAGCGAGCAATCACAGCAAGCAATAGAATCTATGATTCAACAGCAGTTACAAAAGTTGACGAAAGATCAATTGTCAATAAAACAAATTACTTCTCAAATCGATATTGATTTAGAACAAGTATTACAAACTAATGGAAATCAATATATTGAATCACAATTGAATAATTATTATACAAAGCATCAAAACCAAACAATAGCATCTTTATTGCCAAATCAACTTGTAACATTTTTAGATCAGCATGTAGATAACGCAACAGACTTATTATGTGATCGTGCAAGGAATTATTTATCATCTGCAAAAGGCACACAAGATATTAATGATATGTTGGATACTTTTTTCCATGAGAAAGGTAAGTTAATTGGTATGTTGCAAATGTTTATGACAAAAGAGAGCATTGCAGATCGCATTCAACAAGAACTTATACGTTTAACATCTCATCCTAAAGCAAGAACAATTGTGACATCGTTAATTACCAATGAATATCAAACTTTTAAAGATAAACCATTGAATGAACTGTTAGATGCATCGCAGTTTAATGAAATCGCTGAAAATCTATCAGTGTATGTAACAACATATGCAAGCAATCAAGCGAATAAGCCAGTGGTTACGTTAATGCCTCAATTCGTTGATTATTTAGAAGGTCAACTCTCTAGCAAATTAGCAAATTTAATCATTGAAAAATTATCGATTCACTTATCTACAATTATGAAAAAAGTGGATTTACGAGGATTAATTGAAGAACAAATTAATACGTTTGACTTAGATTATATTGAAAAATTAATTATAGAAATTGCTAACAAAGAACTAAAGTTGATTATGTCATTAGGTTTCATTTTAGGTGGTATTATTGGATTTTTCCAAGGTTTGGTTGCAATCTTTGTCTAAAAAAGCGAGATGTGGTAAAGTAATATCGAACGTTTTAATAAACATCACAACAAAGGAGTGCTATAACCATGGCAGTAAATTTATATGATTATGCAAATCAATTAGAACAAGCTTTAAGAGAAAGCGAAGAATACAAAGCAATCAAAGAAGCATTCGCTAATGTAAAAGCTAACGAAGAATCTAAAAAGTTATTCGATGAGTTCCGTGAAACTCAAATTAACTTCCAACAAAAACAAATGCAAGGTGAAGAAATTGCTGAAGAAGATTTACAAAAAGCGCAAGAACAAGCGCAAGCAATTGAAAAAGATGAAAACATCTCTGCATTAATGAATGCTGAACAAAAAATGAGTCAAGTATTCCAAGAAATCAACCAAATTATCGTTAAACCATTAGACGAAATTTACGCTGACTAATATTAAAATAATATTTTTCAATCCTTTAAATAGAGGAATAGACTGCCGACAGAGTCCGAGACTTTGTGGGTAGTTTTTTTAGTTTTGATAACGGAAGTTAGAGGCTCTCTGTCAAATTGGGCAGATGCGTTCACTATCGGAATTTAGGCTACTAAACATGTCCTAGCTTTAGCTCAGAATGGACGACGGAAGCTGGGCAATCAAACATGGCTAGCTCTATGCCAAAACGGGCAGATGAGCTTGATAACGGAAGTTAGAGGTTCTATGTCAAATTGGGCAGATGCATTCAGTAACGGAAGTTAGGCTAGTAAACGTGTCCTAACTTCCTTTTTGCATTTTGAAGTGTAAAGTTTTCAACATAATACTATTAGTTCGGTCATGTATCGGACTGATGGAAAAGCGTTTCACTTTTAATGACTCATTAAGAACGGCCTGAAAATGTTTGGCGTATTAAGTGCAATGATAGTTTTGACATTTAGTTTCTAATTGGTCATTACTGCCGAGCAAATCTAGTAGAGTAATCATGTAAATCTTTAATGTGTCAGTTGGTTCACTAGCGGTGTTAACAATTACGGAAATTGCATTTCCGACTGAAATTTTTGAAAAAAATCAACGCACGCTACAAATAAAATTTTAAACTGTTATAAATGTGTCTCAATTTCATATGTTCATCGACGATATGAAGCGTATTATGGTAAAATGAAGAAATAATAAACTTGTTAATAAATAAAACATCACGATTTGACTAAAGCACTTTATTATTGTGTAGATAATAATTTTTTAACGAAATAAAAATGGCGACTGGTTTTAATAAATCAGCTAATGAATCACTACACCTATAAGTATGAATATAGTGATTAGAATGCTTTGTATAGTTGGATTTTGCAAAATTGATGTTAGAACCTTTAATTAAGGAGATATGGATGTATGGTTAAATTTATTCATTGTTCGGATTTACATTTAGATAGTCCTTTCAAATCTAAGAGTCATATAAGCCCTAAAATTTTTGAGGATGTTCAAAAAAGTGCTTATGAAAGTTTTAAAAATATTGTAGATATTGCATTACAACAAGATGTTGATTTTGTAATTATCGCGGGTGATTTATTTGATAGTGAAAACAGAACATTACGTGCTGAAATTTTCTTAAAACAGCAATTTGAACGTTTACAAAATGAACAAATCTTTGTTTATGTTTGTCATGGTAATCACGATCCTTTATCATCAAAGATTTCATCAAACTGGCCAGATAATGTTTCTGTATTTTCAAATAAAGTTGAGACGTATGAAGCAATTACTAAATCTGGTGAAACAATTTATATTCACGGATTTAGTTATGAAAATAGAGCAAGTTATGAGAACAAGATTGATGAATATCCATCAAGTCAAGGCCAAAAAGGCATACATATTGGTGTCTTGCATGGTACGTATAGTAAATCTTCAGTTAACGAAAGATATACCGAGTTCATTTTAGAAGATTTAAACAGTAAATTGTATCATTATTGGGCTTTAGGTCATATACATGAACGTCAACAATTAAGTGATATGCCTGTAATTAACTATTCAGGTAATATTCAAGGTAGACATTTTAATGAGCAAGGTGAAAAAGGTTGCTTATTAATCGAGGGTGACCACTTAAAATTAAAGACTAAATTTTATCCTACACAGTATATTAGATTTGAAGAAGCAACTATTGAAACGGATAAGACATCTAAGCAAGGTTTATACGAGGTCATTCAAAACTTTAAAGAACAAGTGAGAGAAGAAGGAAAAGCCTTTTATCGTTTAACGCTTGTTATTAATAGTGAGACATTAATTTCACCTCAAGATTTATTACAAGTTGAAGAAATGATTACAGATTATGAAGAAAACGAAAATCAATTTGTATATATTGATGAGTTAAAAATACAATATGCACAAAATGATGAGTCACCTTTAGTTAATGAATTTTCAGCGGAATTATTAGTCGATCAAACTGTTTTTGATAAAGCGATGTCAGATTTATATTTAAATCCAAGGGCATCTAAGTTCCTAGACGATTATGGAACATTCGACCATACAGCATTAGTTAATCGTGCTGAAGAAATATTAAAAGCTGAAATGAGAGGTGAACAAAATGATAATTAAATCACTTGAAATTTATGGTTACGGTCAATTTGTTCAACGTAAAATTGAATTTAATAAAAACTTCACTGAAATTTTTGGTGAAAATGAAGCGGGTAAATCGACGATTCAAGCATTCATCCATTCGATATTATTTGGTTTTCCAACTAAAAAGTCTAAAGAGCCAAGACTAGAACCACGTCTAGGTAACCAATACGGTGGTAAATTAGTACTTATTCTTGATGATGGCTTAGAGATTGAAGTTGAACGAATTAAAGGCAGTGCTCAAGGTGATGTGAAAGTATATTTACCTAATGGTGCTGTGCGTGATGATGCTTGGTTACAAAAGAAACTTAATTATATTTCTAAAAAGACATATCAAGGTATCTTTTCATTTGATGTACTAGGGCTTCAAGACATTCATAGAAATCTAAATGAAAAACAATTGCAAGATTATTTATTACAAGCAGGGGCTTTAGGATCAACTGAATTCACGTCAATGCGCGAAGTGATTAATCGTAAAAAAGATGAATTATATAAAAAATCAGGTAAAAATCCGATCATTAATCAACAAATTGAGCAATTAAAACAACTAGAAAGTCAAATTCGTGAAGAAGAAGCAAAGCTAGAAACATATCATCGCTTAGTAGATGATCGAGATAAATCATCACGTCGATTAGAGAATTTAAAGCATAATTTAAATCAATTATCAAAAATGCATGAAGAAAAACAAAAAGAGGTTGCTTTACATGATCATTCACAAGAATGGAAGTCTCTAGAACAACAGTTAAATATTGAGCCAATCACATTCCCAGAAAAAGGTGTGGATCGTTACGAAAAAGCGCGAGCGCATAAGCAATCGTTAGAAAGAGATATTGGTTTAAGAAATGAGCGTTTAGCTCAACTTAAAGAAGAAGCGACTCAATTAGAGCCAGTTAAACAATCTGATATTGACGCCTTCATTAGTTTGAATCAACAAGAAAATGAAATTAAAAATAAAGAATTTGAACTTACTGCAATCGAAAAGGATATTGCGAATAAACAACGTGATAAAGATGAATTGCAAGCAAATATTGGTTGGTCTGAAACGCATCATGACGTAGATAGTTCAGAGGCAATGAAAAGTTATGTCAGTGAGCAAATCAAGAATAAACAAGAACAAGCTGCATACATTAAACAATTAGAACGTAGTTTAGAAGAAAATAAAATCGAAGATAATGCGGTTCATAGCGAACTAGATTCTGTTGAAGAAAAAATAGTTCCTGAAGAGACTTTTGAAAAGAAAAAAGAATACTCACAACAAGTCATTGAATTAAACGAAAAAGAGAACTTGTATAGCAAATTGAAAGAACGTTTCGAAATTGAGCAACAAGAAAAACAAAAACGTCAAAAATTGTTACGAACAACGTTTATTCTTTTAACATTAGTAGGTATTGGTTTAACTGCCTTCTCATTTATTTCAAACAACATGTTGTTTGGTATTATTTTCGCAGTATTAACTTTAGTATTTGTTATCGGTATCATCATGTCTAAATCAAAAGAAGTAGATTATAGCGAGGCCATCACAGATGAAATCGAAGAAATTAAAGCACAACTAGCCATTTTAGATGAAAATTATGACTTAGATTTTGATCTTGATGAGCAATATCGCATTCGTGATCACTGGCAACAAGCTTTGAAAAATAAAGATATTTTAGAAGAGAAACGTCAGTATATTGAAGGTCGTTTAAATGATGCGAAAGGGCGTCATGATGAATTACAATCGACAGTTGAGAACGTTAAGGATGAATTATACTTATCATCTAAAATTTCAAATGATTTAATTGTTGATAGTATTTCTACAATGGCGAATATTAAAGCATTAGATCAACATATCAGTGATTTAAATCAACAACGCCAGCAATTGGTTCAAGAATTAGATACATTCTACAATCATGCTGAAGCTGTTACAAAATCACAATTTGTTTATTTCAACAAATTATCTTTATTCCACAATGTGCAACAATGGTTGAAATCAGCTGAAGACACGAATGAAAAATGGCGTATTAATGCTGAAAATACCAAACTTGTTACAAATGAATTAAATCATTTAAATGCTCAATTAGAAGAAAATAATAAAGAAATTACAGCACTATTCGATTTTATCAATGTTGGTACTGAAGAAGATTTTTACCAACATCATGAAGATTACCAAACTTATACTAGTAATTTGAGTCGTTTTAATGATTTAACTAAATATCTTGAGAACCAAAACTATTCTTATGAATTAAGTTCTAGTTTAAGTGAAAAAACAACTGCACAACTTGAAGAAGAAGATCATTTATTGGCTACTCAAGTTGACGAATATAATGAGCAATATCTTGAAATGCAAGCACAAGTCAGTGATTTAAGTGCACAAATCAATCACATGGAAACTGATACAACGCTTGCTAATTTAAGACATGAATATCACAGTCTTAAAAATCAACTTAATGATATCGCAAAAGATTGGGCAAGTTTAAGTTATTTACAAAGTTTAGTTGATGAACACATTAAACAAATTAAAGATAAACGTTTGCCTCAAGTTATTAATGAAGCGGTAGAAATATTGAAGCATTTAACAGATGGCAGATATACGATGATTAACTATAATGAAGATTCAATTACGGTTAAACATGTTAATGGTCAATTATATGATCCTGTTGAACTAAGTCAATCTACAAAAGAATTACTTTATGTAGCTTTACGTATCAGTTTAATTAAGGTACTAAGACCATATTATCCGTTCCCATTAATTGTTGATGATGCATTTGTTCATTTTGATAAAAAGCGTACTGAAAAAATGTTGAATTATTTACGATCATTATCAGAACACTATCAAGTACTATACTTTACATGTGTAAAAGATAATATTGTTCCATCAAAAGAAGTGATTACATTAAACAAAATAGAGGAAGGCGGGAAACGATGAGAAATATAGAGAATCTAAATCCCGGAGATTCAGTTGATCACTTTTTCTTAGTGCATAAAGCTACACAGGGTGTAACAGCACAAGGTAAAGATTATATGACATTACATTTGCAAGATAAAAGTGGTGAAATTGAAGCGAAATTTTGGACGGCTACAAAAAATGATATGGCAACAATCAAGCCTGAAGAAATTGTACATGTTAAAGGTGACATCATAAACTATCGCGGAAATAAACAGATGAAAGTCAACCAAATTAGACTAGCGACAACTGAAGATCAATTAAAAACAGAACAATTTGTAGATGGTGCACCTTTATCACCGGCAGAAATACAAGAAGAGATTTCTCATTATTTGCTAGATATTGAAAATGCTAATTTACAACGTATCACACGTCATTTATTGAAAAAATATCAAGAACGATTTTACACATATCCAGCTGCTAGTTCTCATCATCATAACTTTGCGAGTGGCTTAAGCTATCATGTATTGACGATGTTACGTATTGCAAAATCAATTTGTGACATTTATCCATTGTTAAACAAAAGTTTGTTATATAGTGGTATTATTTTGCATGATATTGGTAAAGTTAGAGAATTGAGTGGTCCTGTTGCGACGTCGTATACAGTCGAAGGTAACTTATTAGGACACATCTCGATTGCGAGTGATGAAGTAGTTGAAGCAGCTCGTGAATTGAACATTGAAGGAGAAGAAATCATGTTGTTAAGACATATGATTTTATCTCATCATGGTAAGTTAGAGTATGGTTCGCCAAAACTGCCATACTTAAAAGAAGCAGAAATTTTATGCTATATCGATAACATCGATGCTAGAATGAATATGTTTGAAAAGGCTTATAAAAAAACTGACAAGGGTCAGTTTACAGATAAAATATTTGGTCTTGAAAATCGTAGATTCTACAATCCTGAATCACTCGATTAAGAATTAAAAGATATCGGACAGATGAGTATACTGAAACATGAGCTCCTCTGTCCGATTTTTAATGCGAAAAAACCGAGCGGCCGTGGTATGATTTTTGAACCACGGTCGCTCGGTTTTGTGTTATTGGCTCATGCCGGATTGTCCGCCTTGTGCGCCACCTTGTTTAAGTTTTTCAGGGTTTAAGATTTTATCTTCGACAACTGATTTAATATCACGATCTTTAAAGTCAACATCGTATTCTTTTAATAGATCTTTGTATGCATCAGTTAATAATTTTGGATTTTTTTGTACTTTCTGATCGACTAATTTTTCTTTCAGGCTTTGTTTTTCACTGTTAAAGTCTGTTGGTTTATCAGCTTTAATAATATGATATCCAAAGCTTGATTTAACAACCTCTGATACTTCACCATCTTTAAGCTTAAATAGTGCTTTTTCAAAATCTTTATCAGTTTGTCCTTTAAGAACATAACCTAATTCGCCATCTTTTTTAGCTGAACCAGTATCCATTGATTCTTTTTTAGCGATTTCACCAAATTTACTTGGATCTTTTGAAACTTCTTTTTGAATTTCTTCAGCTTTTTGTTTCGCTTCTTTATCGTCTAAGCCTTCTTTGTCGCTTTTCTTAGATTTAACTTTAATTAAAATGTGTGAAGCTTTCTTGCTGTCTTCTTTAATTTCAGAATCAGAGATTTTAATTTTATCTGATAGTAATTCTTTATGATAAGCAGCAGTACGTAAATTTTCTTTATATTTATCGGCTGTTAAACCTTGCTGTTGAAGGGCCTTTTCAAATTTATCTTTACCGCCGTATTGCTTTTGCATTTTTTCAATTTGTTCGTCAATCTTCTTATCATTAACTTTATTTTTATATTTATCAGCTAAAATTTTATTTAACATTTCAGTAAATGATGCATTTGCAATTTGATCTTTACCGATTTTTTTCATTGTATCTGCAACTGTTACATCTCCAGCTTTAGAAGAAATTAATGTATTTTCTTTAGAGTCTGTGGCACTAGCGCCACAAGCGCCTAATAATAAAGCACTAGCTGTTACCGGAACGATTAATTTGTTTATCATCTTCATAGTTGAAACTCCTTTGTAAGTTAATCATCGTGAATATAACATAGTTTTATATTATCACCAATCAATAACCCATGACATCAGACTAGAGCATTAGGTTTAGGGGTAGAAATTGATGAAAATAAAAAAACAAGGTCTATATACATTTGATTGTAAGCTATTACATAGCCTAAAAACAAATAATAACACCTTGCTATAATTATTTTGTTATAAATGATATGGATTTTTAATTTTTTTCAAAATATTAATACCTGTACTATGTTCTTCTATATATTGTCCATAATTAGAAAATATAATTATTTTTAAATATAATAAATCTGTAATGGAAATACCGAAATTCAATGCCAATAAGAACATAAAATAATGTCCATATTGCGGGAATGAAATTGTTAGATAAACGAACATTGCAGATAAGATAATTAACGGCAATATTAAGTTAATGCAAAAATAAAATTTGTGTACAGGTTGATTGACGTAGGTATTATAGAATATAAGCCATTTTCTTTTAGTTAACTTATGAACTTTAAACGATTTTCTATATGGTAAGAAAAATAATAAATGTATACTTTTATGTAATGGATACGTCATAAATACAAGTAATAAAAAGATGAGAAAATGTCTATCTGATAATGGCGTATTAGATAAAAAATACATTACTTCATAACTAACTAAAAACATAATGATGGTTGCAACTGCACTCATAAATGCAATTCTAGGCAAACCAAATCGTGCATTGATATCAATTTGTCTTTTACATAAAAACATATCTTACGCCTCATCTCTTTTCAATATAAGTTAGATTATAACTAACTCAGGTTCAGTAATTCAATAGTAACATATCATGTTAGAAGAATTGTTATATAAGAAGAAAGGGGAGACACGTATTGTTTGATTTGAAACGCGAAAGTGGAGATTGGTAAAATTGGCTGATTGACTAGCGTAGAAGTAGAATGCAGAACAAATTTCTGCGAACACATCTTCTTGCTAATAAAGCATCACTTATGAAAAAGGCGCGTGTGACATGAGTATTTGAAAACTTGAATAATATAAAAAATGGATATGGCAGGGCATATGCAAAAGCATCTTTTGACCAACTAAGTTATACAAATGCTAAAAATATAGTGATATGTAATTATAATAAATACCAGATTAATAATTTGTGCAAGTAAGGTATATGTAATGTGTATATAAGGTTCGGCTCAATGAAAATATAAGTATGTTGTTTGTCGATAATGATATAAGTAAAGCGTAATCAAAGTGCAAGGATAACACAATGAATCCTAAGCAATGTTTTCAATCAATTCATAAATATGATTTAAGCGAAAATCACTACAAACGATGTATTCCTGTAATTTGTAAACATAAGTTCATTTGATTTATAAAAAAGAGATGACAAGAAATATCTAATTTCTAATGTCATCTCGTTTATTTGGCATTTAATTTAAAAAAATAAATATGCTGTTACTAATAAAAATAGTTGTGATCGAGAACGTAACGTGCTACTTAGAAATTTCGTTTCCAATATCCTCGCCACGATTTTGTAAATTTTCGATGTGTGACTGTAAACGTTCAATATTAGGATTAATGTCAGATTTGAAGTTTCCAAGTAATGACTTAATTTCACCACCAATTGAACTACCAAATTCCGCACTTTCGTTTTTAATTTGAACACCATAGTTTAAAATGTCATTAAAACTTTGTTTAATCGTTTCAAATTCACGTTGTAGTTCTGATTTTGAACCAGTAGGGGCAGTACGATCGATCGTGTTGTTCTTGACACTTTTGTCGTCTCGTCCTTGAAGTGCAACTACAAAACCAGCTGCTACGCCAACACCGATACCGAATAGAATGCGTGATGCTTTCATTTATATTCTCCTCACTTTTAACATCTGTTATCTTGATAACTCATTTTGTTTAAAATTGCTAACCTTGATGTTATCACTTCAAACGCAATTGTTATAATATTAATCATATTATACCCGTTCGAGCTTAGATTAAGCATACATTTAAAATTGTGCTTGAATTTGTTCAGCAATTTGTTGTTTTGCATCGTTATCTAAAATGTCTTCATGTGTTTCCCACTTATAACCAAATCCATCAATATCATTTTCGTATCGAGGAATTAAGTGGAAATGAATATGAAATACAGATTGATCTGCAAACTCACCATTATTTTGAATAATGTTTAAACCATCAGGATTAAATGCACGCTTAATAGCATTTGCTACTTTAGGTAATGCTGCACCGATATGTTTCATTGTTTCTTCATCAGTTTCAAAGATATTAGCAGAAGCTTTTTTAGGAATTAATAACGTATGTCCTTTAGTAACTTGTGATATATCTAAAAAGGCATAGACATAATCGTCTTCATATACTTTAAAGCTAGGAATTTCTCCAGTTAAAATTTTGCCGAAAATTGTTTCTGACATGATGACTACACTCCTTTTCAACTAGTATTACCATTCATTATAACATTGTCGCTAAAAATTCGATATTAGGACATGTGTATTTAATATGAGCATTTTATAATTTTTGGTACAATATAAGTCATGGAGGTGCCTTATGACAGTTAAAGTAGAACAGCTTACAGGTGGATATGGAAAACGCCCTGTAATTAAAGATATAAATTTTGAATTAAACAAAGGCGAAATCGTTGGACTTATTGGCCTTAATGGCGCTGGTAAGAGTACAACGATTAAACATATGCTAGGATTGCTTACACCTATGGAAGGATCTCTATCAATTTCAGATATCAACATTAATGATGACATAGAGGCATATAGAAGAAAGTTATCTTATATTCCGGAATCACCGGTTATTTATGAAGAACTCACATTAGAGGAACATATAGAGATGACAGCAATGGCATATGATATTGATCGTGATGAAGCGATGAATCGAGCAATGCCATTATTAAAGACATTCCGTTTAGAAAATGAATTGAAAGTTTTTCCGAGTCATTTTTCTAAGGGGATGAAACAAAAAGTCATGATTATTTGTGCGTTTATCGTTAATCCCGAATTGTATATTATAGACGAACCATTCCTTGGACTAGATCCATTAGGAATTCAATCCATGTTAGATTTAATGGTTGAAAAGAAAAACGAAGGTAGAACCGTTCTAATGAGTACACATATTTTAGCAACAGCTGAACGTTATTGTGATCGTTTTATCATACTAGACGAAGGTGAAGTCGTTGCATTTGGAGATTTAGAAGCATTGAGACAACAAACTGGCTTACATAATCAAACATTAGACGATATATATATTCATGTGACGCAAGGTGGAGATGTACATGCATAACCAAGCGACCACATTATTTAATAAAAGATTACATGCCCTTCGTAAAGAGAAAAATTATTATAATAAGTTTATATTTAATGGTCATTTCATGGTCTTTTTACTTATTTTGCTGGGTGCATTTATTTTTGGATATGGTGAATGGTTAAAACATATTCCAACGAATATCAATTTTGCATTAATAGCAGCAGTGATTGTTGCGTTGACATCCATTTTTCCAATGCGACCACTCCTAAAAGAAGCGGATAAAATCTTTTTATTACCATTTGAAAAACACATGTCTCAATTTATGCGCCATGCGATTTTATATAGTTACTTTGCGCGCATATTAATCCAACTCATTATTGTTATTGTAATGTTCCCGTTGTTTTACAATATTAATCAACATAATGTGGCATTTTATATTTGTTTTGGATTCAGTGCATTAATTTTTCCATATGTTGGTTTACGCTTAAGATGGCAATGGTATCAATCGGGACTTAAAACATGGCAAGTTAATTTAATATCATTTATCATCTTTGCTCTAACATATTACTTACTATTAGCTCCAAAATGGTACATCGTATTTGTGATGGTTGCTTTGCCTGTGTTAATAGAATTTTTAGTTAAAAAATATAAACCAGGCTTTTTGTATCCTTGGGAGAAAATGATTGCTATCGAACATCGACATCATATGAATTATTATAAATTTGTTAATATGTTCACCGATGTAAAACATTTGAAAGAATCTGCAGTCAGAAGAAGTTATCTAGATATACTTTTACCAGTTCCAAAGGGTAGTAAATTTAACTCTAATGCGATGTATTTATTCTTATTTATTAGAAGCTTTATAAGAGGGAGAGACGCATTTAATATTATCTTTAGGTTAGTAATTATTGCAGTTTTACTTATGGTTTGGTTATCATATCCATTAGTGACAGGGGTTATTGGAAGTCTTTTTGTGTATATTATATTGTTGCAAATGGCACAATTTTATTCACAACAAGCATATGGCTTATGGCCTCAAGTGTGGCCTGTACCTGAAGAGAAGGTAATCAAAGGGTATGAACAGTTTTTATATAGATTAATGTTTGTTATTTGTACTGTGTTTGCAGTGACATTTATTATAAAACATATGACGTTATTCTATGTTGTACTCATTTTCTATATTGTAGGTTTATTAACGATTAGAAGTATTATTAAAAAGTTGAAATATCAGGAAACATTATTACGAGACTAAAAAACTTCCATTGGCATGTATGTTGTAAAGGTGCATGTAATGTTGAACGCCAAATGATACGGCGTTCAGATTACATTAGCATCTATACGTTAACAGCATAACCAATGGAAGTTTTCTTCGAGTCTATTCTTTTATTGGGTATAGATATCTTTCAAAATAACTTGAATGTTGTCCGCTTGAACCAAAGTAATGACTTAATGCGTCTTTTGAAAAATGGTCATTAAAGGCATCAGATTGCTTAAAGTCTTCGTATGCATGTCGATCAGCAAATCCGAAATAAATTTTATATGTTGTACCTTTAGCAGGTCTTAACAAACGATAGCTTTTAAAGCCACCAAAGTTTCTGAAATTATCGTCTACACTAATCAGTTTCTTTTCAAGTTGATATGCATGATCTTCTGTTGAAGGAATGAAGATTGCACAATAGAAATGATGTTCACTGAATTCACCAATTTCTTTAATAACTTCATATATTGAAGGTGATTTTAAAACAGTCTCACCATCAGTTTCTTCAAAAATAACTGAAGTATCTGATGCTGAAAATTGGAATAGTTGATGGGTCGGGTTATTGATTTTTATTTGATGTAAAAATCCATAAGTGCCATAAGATGTATATAGTTTCTTCATATGAAAGGTCCCCCTTATGTTTTTATTTATTATACGATGATAAACTAGTCATTACCACTATTAATAATTGATTAAAATTACTATAATGAATCTTGCGAGATATTTAGAAGTAATGATACAAAATAATGGACTTTAGAATTTAAATTTACAATAAATAGTTCTATGATTAAATGTCAGTTTTATGACATTTATTTATTGAAAATACGAACGAATGAGCGATATGATAATATAGATAAGAATGATTTTAATTTAGGAGGCCTTTATGGTGCATAATAAAAACAATACAATTTTAAAAATGATCAAAGGTGAAGAAACATCACATACACCTGTTTGGTTTATGCGACAAGCTGGCCGTTCGCAACCAGAATATCGAAAATTGAAAGAAAAATATTCACTATTCGATATTACACATCAGCCGGAGTTGTGCGCTTATGTAACACATTTACCAGTTGATAATTATCATACAGATGCAGCAATTTTATACAAAGATATTATGACACCATTAAAGCCAATTGGTGTCGATGTAGAAATTAAATCGGGTATTGGTCCAGTGATTCATAATCCTATCAAAACAATTCAAGATGTTGAGAAACTTTCTCAAATAGACCCCGAACGAGATGTACCATATGTATTAGATACAATTAAACTTTTAACAGAAGAAAAGTTAAATGTGCCGCTAATAGGATTTACTGGGGCACCATTTACATTAGCGTCATATATGATTGAAGGCGGACCATCGAAAAATTACAATTTTACAAAAGCGATGATGTATAGAGATGAAGCAACATGGTTTGCTTTAATGAATCATTTAGTTGATGTATCTGTTAAATATGTAACAGCTCAAGTCGAAGCAGGTGCCGAATTGATTCAAATTTTCGATTCATGGGTAGGTGCATTAAATGTCGAGGATTACAGACGTTACATTAAACCACATATGATTCGATTAATCAGTGAGGTTAAAGAAAAACATGATGTGCCGGTAATTTTATTCGGTGTAGGTGCCAGTCATTTAATCAATGAATGGAATGATTTACCGATTGATGTATTAGGCCTAGATTGGAGAACGTCTATTAATCAGGCTCAACAATTAGGCGTTACTAAAACATTACAAGGGAATTTAGATCCATCAATTTTATTAGCACCATGGAATGTCATTGAAGAGAGATTGAAACCAATATTAGATCAAGGTATGGAGAACGGTAAACACATCTTTAATTTAGGACACGGTGTTTTCCCAGAAGTGCAACCAGAGACGTTACGTAAAGTAAGCGAATTCGTACACACATATACACAAAGATAATCATAGTATTACATTGAAGCACATGAAAGATAATTCATTTAAAGGAAGGTATTATCAATGACTAAAAAAATGGGGTTATTAGTTATGGCTTATGGCACACCTTATAAAGAAAGTGACATAGAGCCATATTATACAGATATTAGACATGGTAAACGTCCATCTGAAGAAGAACTTCAAGATTTGAAAGATAGATATGAATTTATAGGTGGTTTATCACCATTAGCAGGTACAACAGATGACCAAGCTGATGCACTAGTTTCAGCATTAAATAAAGCATATGCAGATGTTGAATTTAAACTATACTTAGGATTAAAACACATTTCACCATTTATCGAAGATGCGGTTGAACAAATGCACAATGATGGTATTACTGAAGCAATCACGGTAGTACTAGCACCACATTATTCTTCATTTTCAGTAGGATCATATGACAAACGTGCTGATGAAGAAGCTGCAAAATATGGTATTCAACTTACACATGTGAAACATTATTATGAACAACCTAAATTTATTGAATATTGGACGAATAAAGTCAACGAAACATTAGCTCAAATACCGGAAGAGGAACATAAAGACACGGTATTAGTTGTTTCGGCACATAGTTTGCCAAAAGGTTTAATCGAAAAGAATAATGATCCATATCCACAAGAACTAGAACATACTGCGCTTTTAATTAAAGAACAATCTAATATTGAACATATCGCGATTGGTTGGCAATCTGAAGGTAATACAGGTACACCTTGGTTAGGGCCAGATGTACAAGATTTAACACGTGATTTATATGAAAAACATCAGTATAAAAACTTTATATATACGCCAGTAGGTTTTGTATGTGAGCATTTAGAGGTGCTTTATGACAATGATTATGAATGTAAAGTTGTTTGCGATGATATTGGTGCGAATTATTATCGTCCAAAAATGCCGAATACACATCCATTATTTATCGGTGCAATTGTTGATGAAATCAAGTCTATATTTTAATGACGAAAGAAGCGTGAAACGTTGTGACTAAATCAGTGGCTATTATAGGAGCGGGGATAACAGGTTTATCAAGTGCATATTTTTTAAAACAGCAAGATCCTAATATTGATGTAACCATCTTTGAAGCATCGAATCGTCCGGGGGGAAAGATTCAATCGTATCGTAAAGATGGTTATATGATTGAACTAGGGCCTGAATCTTATTTAGGTAGAAAAACGATTATGACAGAATTAGCGAAAGATATTGGATTAGAACAAGATATTGTTACAAATACGACTGGACAATCATATATTTTTGCGAAAAATAAATTATATCCGATTCCAGGTGGTTCAATTATGGGTATTCCAACAGATATTAAACCATTTGTTACTACAAAATTAATATCGCCACTTGGTAAATTAAGAGCAGGATTAGATTTAATCAAAAAGCCTATACAAATGCAAGATGGTGACATTTCTGTTGGTGCATTTTTCAGAGCAAGATTAGGTAATGAGGTACTTGAGAACTTAATTGAGCCTTTAATGGGTGGTATTTATGGTACCGATATTGATAAATTAAGTTTGATGAGTACGTTTCCTAATTTTAAAGAAAAAGAAGAGGCATTCGGAAGTCTGATAAAAGGTATGAAGGATGAGAAAAATAAGCGTCTGAAACAAAGACAATTATATCCTGGCGCACCAAAAGGACAATTCAAACAATTTAAGCATGGTTTAAGCTCATTTATTGAAGCATTAGAACAAGATGTGAAAAATAAAGGTGTGACAATACGCTACAATACGTCAGTGGATGATATTATTACATCTCAAAAGCAATATAAAATTGTTTACAGTAATCAACAAGAAGATGTATTCGATGGGGTATTAGTGACAACACCGCATCAAGTCTTTTTGAATTGGTTCGGACAAGATCCAGCATTTGATTACTTTAAAACGATGGATAGTACGACTGTTGCAACTGTTGTATTGGCATTTGATGAAAAAGACATTGAAAATACTTATGATGGTACTGGCTTCGTGATTGCGAGAACGAGTGATACAGACATTACCGCATGTACTTGGACATCGAAAAAATGGCCATTTACTACACCAGAAGGTAAGGTTTTGATTCGTGCGTATGTAGGTAAACCAGGTGATACTGTGGTTGATGATC
The DNA here is from genome assembly GCF_037963075.1 of Staphylococcus sp. FSL W8-0056. Lineage (NCBI taxonomy): Bacteria > Bacillati > Bacillota > Bacilli > Caryophanales > Staphylococcaceae > Staphylococcus > Staphylococcus sp. FSL W8-0056. The sequence continues at coordinate 1,585,934 of NZ_CP150142.1, read as the reverse complement.
ATACAGATAATGAATTAGTATCGATTGTACGTAGAGATTTAAGTCAAATGATGACATTTAAAGGTGATCCTGAATTTACAATTGTCAATCGTTTGCCGAAAAGTATGCCACAGTACCATGTCGGTCATATTCAACAAATTAGACAGATTCAAGCACATATTAAACAAACATATCCACGACTTAGAGTAACTGGTGCATCTTTTGAAGCGGTTGGACTACCTGATTGTATTACACAAGGTAAAGTTGCTGCTGAAGAAGTAATCGCAGAGTTGTAAGTTAATTGTTGGATGGTGTTGGTGTAGGTGCGACGCCTTTAGATAATGTTTGATGAAATATAGTCATTTTTAAGTTATATAATGGTGGAAGTAATGTGTAAATATAGATACTTTCAGCGGGAATTATTTTTGTGAAATTGAAGCAGAGACAAAGGTTTAGCTGTTTTTGAATGATATTGAAATGATGACAATACACTTTAATTAGAAATGTCACTTTGCGATATAACATTTCTAATTAAGGTGTTTTTATTTTACAATTATAGGTAATCAGTCATTTTTTTAAAAATAGAAAAGAAGTAGTAAGTTGAAAGGAGAGAATGAGATGACAGATGTAATTATTGTACATTCTATGCATGGAAATAGTAGAAATCATTGGTATCAGTGGTTGGAGCATAACTTAACTTTAGAAGGATATGACGTAACATTATTTAATTTTGAATCCCCTGAAGCGAAGACAGTGGATCAGTGGATTGAAGCTATGACGAAACAAATTAATGTACGCAAAAAGGATACATATTTTGTAACACATGGTTTAGGTTCAATCACAGCTTTAAAATATATTGAAATGATTGATCAGCCGATTGAAGGCTTTTTTAGTATAGCGGGCTTTAAAGAAGATGCAGAAAATATAGATTTAGATATTGATTTAAGTAATGTAACCATTGATTACGATAATATTAAAAAGAAAGTTGACAATTTTTACGGATTGAGTTCTAAAAATGACAAATACGTTTCATATAAAGAAACCCAGCGTTTAATGAATGCATTAGAGGGGAACTTGCGAATCGTGGAAGATGGAGGGCACTTCTTAGAAGAGGATGGCTTCGAAACATTTACAGCGTTGCAAGATCGGATGCAAGATTACATGACACGATAGGTAATGTTTGGTTGCTATGTATTGTGTTATGTGTGTCAGTACGAAGCATAGCACTTTAGTGAAAAAGATTATAATTATATTTTAATAGTTTAGAGGTGTAGGCATTATAAAATTTATGATTCCTACATCTTTTTCAATAGTTCATGAGTAATTATGACAACTATTAGACACTTATATTATAAAAGGGAAGAAGAAGCGTTTTTTTACACAAAAAACTTTCAAAATGTCGTTGACGTACACTACAAAAATGAATATACTAATATTTGTGTTCAACAGAGAACATGTTGCTACGATATTTAAGTAATTATTTAAGAAATAATATTTAAATTAAATTAAAAAAGTTCTTGACTTTAGGTTTTTAAATATGGTATATTAATTAGGTAATTCAAAATAATATTAGCGCGGGATGGAGCAGTTCGGTAGCTCGTCGGGCTCATAACCCGAAGGTCGGTGGTTCAAATCCGCCTCCCGCAATACATAGTTTTTAATTTAATAGGTCTCGTAGTGTAGCGGTTAACACGCCTGCCTGTCACGCAGGAGATCGCGGGTTCGATTCCCGTCGAGACCGCCATTATTATTACCATTACGGTTCAGTAGCTCAGTTGGTAGAGCAATGGATTGAAGCTCCATGTGTCGGCAGTTCGACTCTGTCCTGAACCATTCTTAATTCATGGCGGTTGTGGTGAAGTGGTTAACACATCGGATTGTGGTTCCGACATTCGAGGGTTCGATCCCCTTCAGCCGCCCCATAATCGTTTACATTAGCGGGTGTAGTTTAATGGCAAAACCTCAGCCTTCCAAGCTGATGTTGTGGGTTCGATTCCCATCACCCGCTCCATTATTTTCTATTATTATTCCACAGTAGCTCAGTGGTAGAGCTATCGGCTGTTAACCGATCGGTCGTAGGTTCGAGTCCTACCTGTGGAGCCATGGCTCCTTGGTCAAGCGGTTAAGACACCGCCCTTTCACGGCGGTAACACGGGTTCGAGTCCCGTAGGAGTCATACAAACAGAAGTGAAATATCGCTTCTGTTTTTTTATTACATATTTATTATTGAGGAGAGTTGTCCGAGTTGGCCGAAGGAGCACGCCTGGAAAGTGTGTAGGCGCCACAAGCGTCTCGAGGGTTCGAATCCCTCACTCTCCGTTATAGCGCTTAAAATGGTTTTACCCATTTTAAGCGCTATTTTTAAGGTTTTTTGTCTATTATCTGAGTCACTTAATTTAAAATTTGTTTGTTCAATAGTAAGTAGGATTGTTAAGTTTAAAATCGTAATCTAATAATATTAGTGAATATTTAAAGATTAAAAACAGAATTTTTCAGTTTATTAAGAAAAAAATTTTGTGAAGGAGGGATATTATTAAAAATAGTAAAGTAATGTTAAATGTATTATTATTAATTTTAAATTTAATTGCAATATGTAGTGTAAACAATGCATATGCAAATGAAGAAGATCCTAAAATAGAGAGTTTGTGTAAGAAGTCAAGTGTAGACCCTATTGCTTTACATAATATTAATGATGATTATATAAATAATCGATTTACGACAGTAAAATCAATTGTATCAACTACAGAAAAATTCTTAGACTTCGATTTATTATTTAAAAGTATTAATTGGTTAGATGGAATATCTGCTGAATTTAAAGATTTAAAAGTGGAATTTAGCTCATCAGCGATTTCTAAAGAATTTCTAGGAAAGACTGTTGATATTTATGGTGTTTACTATAAAGCACATTGTCATGGTGAGCATCAAGTGGATACTGCCTGTACATATGGTGGGGTAACACCTCATGAAAATAATAAATTAAGCGAGCCTAAAAATATAGGAGTAGCTGTGTATAAGGATAATGTAAATGTTAATACATTTATCGTTACTACAGATAAAAAGAAAGTTACTGCACAAGAACTTGATATTAAAGTAAGAACAAAATTAAATAATGCATATAAATTGTATGACAGAATGACTAGTGATGTACAAAAAGGTTATATTAAATTTCATTCTCATTCGGAGCATAAAGAATCATTTTATTATGATTTATTTTATATTAAAGGAAATTTACCAGATCAATATTTGCAAATTTATAATGATAATAAAACAATAGATTCATCAGACTATCATATTGATGTTTATTTATTTACATAACAATCTGAAAGTTGATGGATATCAACTTACAATCCTATAAAGAACTATAGATATTAACATATTTTTACAAAGTAGCTTAGTAAATGATGAAGAACGAATAGTGATTCAAATCTAACTTTATTACTATAAAAAGCTTTCTATTTTAGTATAGATAACAAAACCAGATTAACGAGTAATAATATATAAGTGGGATAGAATCATGATGATTTAAGAAGAATTGGTTATTTTTACAATAAAAGATAATAAAGATAGAGAAGTTTAAATATAGGAGAAATAAAATATGAAAAGAATACTTATCATTGTTGTTTTATTGTTTTGCTATTCGCAAAATCATATCGCAACCGCTGATGTCGGAGTTTTGAATCTTAGGAACTATTATGGTAGCTATCCAATTGAAGACCACCAAAGTATTAATCCTGAAAATAATCATCTTTCGCATCAATTAGTTTTTTCTATGGATAATTCGACAGTAACAGCTGAATTTAAGAACGTTGATGATGTAAAGAAATTCAAAAATCATGCTGTAGATGTATATGGTCTAAGTTATAGTGGATATTGTTTGAAAAACAAATATATATACGGTGGAGTTACATTAGCAGGTGATTATTTAGAGAAATCTAGACGTATTCCTATTAATCTTTGGGTTAATGGAGAACATCAAACTATATCTACTGACAAAGTATCAACTAATAAAAAGTTAGTAACAGCTCAAGAAATTGATACTAAATTAAGAAGATATCTACAAGAAGAATATAATATTTATGGCTTTAATGATACAAATAAAGTAAGAAATTATGGTAATAAGTCAAAATTTAGTTCTGGATTTAATGCAGGAAAAATATTATTTCATTTGAATGATGGTTCATCATTTTCTTATGACTTATTTGATACTGGAACAGGACAAGCTGAAAGTTTCTTAAAAATATATAATGACAACAAAACTGTCGAAACTGAAAAATTCCATTTAGATGTAGAAATATCTTATAAGGACGAAAGTTGAAGTATTTCAATCATAACTTAGTAAAGGAAATGCCATGAAAAAATTTAAATATAGTTTTATATTAGTTTTTATATTACTTTTTAACATTAAAGATCTTACGTATGCTCAAGGTGATATTGGTGTAGGTAACTTAAGAAATTTCTATACAAAACATGATTATATAGATTTAAAAGGCGTCACAGATAAAAACCTACCTATTGCAAATCAACTCGAATTTTCAACAGGTACCAATGATTTGATCTCAGAATCTAATAATTGGGACGAAATAAGTAAATTTAAAGGAAAGAAACTGGATATTTTTGGCATTGATTATAATGGTCCTTGTAAATCTAAATACATGTATGGAGGGGCCACTTTATCAGGACAATACTTAAATTCTGCTAGAAAAATCCCTATTAATCTTTGGGTTAATGGCAAACATAAAACAATTTCTACTGACAAAATAGCAACTAATAAAAAACTAGTAACAGCTCAAGAAATTGATGTTAAATTAAGAAGATATCTTCAAGAAGAATACAATATATATGGTCATAATAACACTGGTAAAGGCAAAGAATATGGATATAAATCTAAATTTTATTCAGGTTTTAATAATGGGAAAGTTTTATTTCATTTAAATAATGAAAAATCATTTTCATATGATTTGTTTTATACAGGAGATGGACTGCCTGTAAGTTTTTTGAAAATTTATGAAGATAATAAAATAATAGAATCTGAAAAATTTCATCTTGATGTCGAAATATCATATGTAGATAGTAACTAATGATAATTAGTTTTAACACTAAAATGCGAATTTATACGAAATTAATATATGTATTAACTATTTAAATTTTAAAGTCTCTAGGGCTAATGTGTACGTTAAATATTCCCTGTAATACATCAAATTTATAAAAAATTAAAATATGGAGTTGTTGTAATGAAGTTATTTGCCTTTATCTTCATATGTGTTAAGTCTTGCAGCTTACTATTTATGTTAAATGGCAATCCTAAACCAGAACAATTGAATAAAGCGAGTGAATTCACTGGTCTAATGGATAATATGAGGTATTTGTATGATGATAAACACGTATCAGAAACAAACATTAAATCCCAAGAAAAGTTTTTACAACATGATTTATTATTTAAAATAAATGGTTCTAAAATTTTAAAAACAGAATTTAATAATAAAAGCCTTTCGGATAAATATAAAAATAAAAACGTAGATTTGTTTGGGACAAACTATTATAATCAATGCTATTTTTCATTGGATAATATGGAATTAAATGATGGTAGATTAATTGAAAAAAACGTGTATGTATGGCGGTGTGACCGAGCATGATGGAAATCAAATAGATAAAAATAATTCAACTGATAACTCTCATAATATCTTAATTAAAGTTTATGAAAACGAGAGAAATTCATTATCTTTTGATATACCTACTAATAAGAAAAACATAACAGCACAAGAAATAGATTATAAAGTTAGAAACTATTTACTTAAGCATAAAAATTTATATGAATTTAACAGTTCGCCTTATGAGACTGGCTATATAAAGTTTATCGAAGGAAGTGGTCATTCTTTTTGGTATGATTTGATGCCTGAATCTGGTAAAAAATTTTATCCGACTAAATATTTACTAATTTATAATGATAATAAAACAGTTGAGAGTAAATCTATTAATGTAGAAGTTCATTTAACCAAAAAATAATTGAGGGAGAGAATATTATAAAAAATATTAAAAAGCTTATGAGATTGTTCTACATAGCTGCAATTATAATAACTTTATTATGTCTTATTAATAATAATTATGTTAATGCTGAAGTAGACAAAAAAGATTTAAAGAAAAAATCTGATCTAGATAGTAGTAAGTTATTTAATTTAACAAGCTATTATACTGATATAACGTGGCAATTAGACGAGTCAAATAAAATTAGTACAGATCAACTACTGAATAATACTATAATATTAAAAAATATTGATATATCCGTACTTAAAACTTCTAGTTTGAAAGTTGAGTTTAACTCATCAGATTTAGCAAATCAATTTAAAGGAAAAAATATAGATATTTATGGACTGTATTTTGGAAATAAATGTGTAGGCTTAACTGAAGAAAAAACATCATGCTTATACGGAGGAGTTACGATACATGATGGAAATCAATTAGATGAAGAGAAAGTTATAGGCGTTAATGTATTTAAAGATGGTGTCCAACAAGAAGGTTTTGTTATAAAAACCAAAAAGGCTAAAGTAACAGTACAAGAATTAGACACTAAAGTTCGATTTAAATTAGAAAATTTATATAAAATATACAATAAAGATACCGGTAACATACAAAAAGGATGCATTTTCTTTCATTCTCATAATCATCAAGATCAATCATTTTATTATGATTTATATAACGTAAAAGGTTCAGTGGGAGCAGAGTTTTTTCAATTTTATAGTGATAATAGAACAGTTAGCTCATCTAATTATCATATTGATGTATTTTTATATAAAGATTAAGTGATTGATGATTATCAACTGAATCATGAAATTAAACCATTTTATGAGAGGAAAATGATTTGAATTGTAGTAAAATTTGAAATTTATATATTATCTTGAATACGGATTCAAAATTATTTGTTGTAATTAGTAATAATGATAAATAGAATTTTAATTTATTCTGCTAGTGAATTTTTAGTTTTAAAACAATGCTATCGACACACTACAACCTGAACTATCTATAAGCGTGAATTTATAATAAGGTTCATTGTCAAATAGACTGAATAAGTTAGAGGAGGTTTTATGAAGAAATTATCTACTGTAATTATTATTTTGATTCTAGAAATAGTTTTTCATAATATGAATTATGTGAATGCTCAACCCGATCCTAAATTAGACGAACTAAATAAAGTAAGTGATTATAAAAATAATAAGGGAACTATGGGTAATGTAATGAATCTTTATACGTCTCCACCTGTTGAAGGAAGAGGAGTTATTAATTCTAGACAGTTTTTATCTCATGATTTAATTTTTCCAATTGAGTATAAGAGTTATAATGAGGTTAAAACTGAATTAGAAAATACAGAATTAGCTAACAATTATAAAGATAAAAAAGTAGACATTTTTGGCGTTCCATATTTTTATACATGTATAATACCTAAATCTGAACCGGATATAAACCAAAATTTTGGAGGTTGTTGTATGTATGGTGGTCTTACATTTAATAGTTCAGAAAATGAAAGAGATAAATTAATTACTGTACAGGTAACAATCGACAATAGACAATCACTTGGATTTACAATAACTACAAATAAGAATATGGTTACTATTCAGGAACTAGATTACAAAGCAAGACACTGGCTCACTAAAGAAAAAAAGCTATACGAGTTTGATGGTTCTGCATTTGAATCTGGATATATAAAATTTACTGAAAAGAACAATACAAGTTTTTGGTTTGACTTATTTCCTAAAAAAGAACTAGTACCTTTTGTTCCATATAAGTTTTTAAATATTTACGGAGATAATAAAGTTGTTGATTCTAAGAGTATTAAAATGGAAGTATTTCTTAATACTCACTGATAAGTATATTTGATATCACTATACAATCATAAAGTGCGTTTTTCGAACTTTTGTTCTAAGTGTTTTATAGATTCATGTAAATAGTTAGTTTATTGCCGGTTAAATTATTTATTTTTTCTAAATGATTTATTCTAAATATATTTTATGTCAATAGCGGTTTAAAAATGCTGTTTTATGGCGGTTTGAAAATGACGTGCTTTTAAATGTATTTTTACTTTTATAATCTTTTAGTCGACATGATTCTCCAGTGGAAATGATAATTTAATAACGTACATTTATGATTGTTTAAGAATGTACAATTTTTTAACACTCTAGAGGTAAATCTATCTAGGTAATCCGAATTCTCCGTTAATTTAACGGAAATACAATGAATTGTTAGTTTTCTTAAAAGAGCAAGTGTCAAATACGTATCAAGAAAAAGTTTTTCTGACTCGTTGACCTTGTTCTTTCTTGTTCTAAAATAAAACGTGCAAATAAAAAAGTTATCTGCTTTTCTATTTGCACGATATGGTTTGGAAATTAAAGAATATAAATAAGGGACTACTGCTAATTTATGAGGTTAAAGTTTCAATGATTTTTGATTTATTAGACCATTTTAATATCTCAAGGTTTTCATGTTCTGCTACAGTTTGTGCTCTTTCATTTATCGGATGATCTACATCATTTACAATTATCAACATGATAGGTTCTAATTTGTTTCTGGATGGTCTGTTTGGTTTGATATCACGGTAAATATAAGCTTCATTAGTTATTTTGTTGAAATCTAAGTTGTTTGTAAAGTTAACTAGTTTTTCTGGTTGTGATTTTGTTTCAGAAACAATATAATCAATAGAATATTTTAAACCTGATTCTCCAGAAACAGAAACTTGTGCTAAACCTCTTATTTTTTGGTCATATAAGAATTCAAATACTTCTTCATAGAATATGTTTGTAACGTTAGATTTAGTAGTTAAAGTAAGGTCATAAATTTTCAATATGCCTTGAATTAAATTATGTTTAGACTGAGCAAAACTCTCATTTTTAACATCCGCTGTAATTTCTTTATCAACTAATTTTAAATTAAATTGATTTAAAATATTCTGTATAAGTTTAGTTCTCGTTTTTGTGTTTATATCAATACCCAACATTTCTAATTCATTAATCGTCAATCCGTCATCTGATAGACAAATTTCATTATTAGGTAGTGTATCAGCATATATTCTAATAAAATCATTCAAATGGTTCTTAAAGGGAGTAGTAATTTCTGTAGAACTATCTAATTCTTTGAAGATATAATTTTGCTTTAACCAGTTGAAATATTCGTTCATTCTTTCTTCGATAGTCTTCACTAAGTATCCCTCCATTTCTTTTACAGTAATCTTGGTTCTTTTATAACATTATCGTGTTTTATATTAGTATACTTCATAAAGAAGTCTAATGATTCTATAATTTCATCTGTTAATTCTAAATCTTCAATATCTTTTAATGGGATCGCAATACCACCATTATTATATTCTTCAGTATATATGTGTATATGTGGCGTAGGTATTCTTTCATTATTTGGTGGATTTGCATGATCACTACCATTAACATCGAACCTAATCATATTAGAAATATAATTATTACTTCTTAGCAAAAAAATAATAAGGGTAGGGGGGCTACCCGAAATTATTTAGTTTGATTTTATTCATATCTTTCTGGTTCGAGACCCATTTCTCTTAAAATTTGGTCGCTATTTTCTTGTGCTCTTTGAGCTTCTTCAGGTGTATAAAAATGCTTATACTCTCTTTTATATATCGGGTCTGTTTCTCCCTCTACATATTCTTCTCTAATAGGGTTATTTGTAGTTGTGTGTGATTGTCCATTATAAATTTCTGTAACTGTATTCCCGTTTTCTATAACTGTGTAATTATTTTTATTGCTTTGTTGTTGATTGTTATGATTACTATTATTATTTAAGACTGGTTGTTTATTATTGACATTTTGAACTTGCTCATTATTGTTTTTATTTATATCTTGATTCTTCTTTTCGTTCTTTGGTTTATCATTATTTTTCGTAGCTTCTTTTTTTACTTCTGATTTTTTTTCGTCTTCCTTTTTCTTATTTTCATTGTTAGCATTCCCACATGCGACTAAAATCATTGTACTAGCTAGTAATAGACTGAGTAATCTCCTCATGCTGTTATCTCCTTTTATTTATATGTGAATCGATAGTTTTAAAATTAAACAATATCTAAATTCTTAGATTTGACTACCTAAGTGTATACGATTCATTCATACAATTATAAAATAATTGAAACTTTAGTACAATGCATTAATTTTATACGTTAAAAAGTTAAATTTATTAGTATAAAGATATCATTCATTCTCCGCTAATTTAATGGAAATAGCGTGAAATATTCAGATTCTTAAAAGAGCAAGTGTCATATACGTATCAAGAAAAAGATTTTCTGACTCGTTAACCTTGCTCTTTTTTGTTCTAAAATAAAACGTTCAAATTAAAAAATTATCTGCTTTTATTTGTTCGATAAGATTTAAAGATTGAAGAATATGAACAGGGGACTATGTTAGTTTACTATAATGTTGACATTTTTAATTTTGAACTCTACATTTTGTTGAGAGTATCTGGTTATATTTGCAAAATGGTATGAACATATATCATCACTTATTAAGTTGTCTTAATGATTGAATGACCCAGTATTTATTCAGTTCGAGAAGATTGAGAGTGTTAAATCGTATTCGCGTATAATTTCGATTCTAGTCATACCATTTTCATAAAGTTTAGCCATTTGTAATTTGAAATCCTTAATATATGTTCTTCTGACTCTTGTCAAAATAAAATCGCCTATCCACATAGTTTAACAATAATTATTCTCAAATAATTTGTTTAACTATGTGTAGACGATTCTGCATTATCTATAAGACTATTCAATTTGCTATCTTAAGCTGTTTCGAAATTTTCAAATTCGTTTCATTTAATATAAACATTGATATTATCACGTCTATAAATATTAAATCAATAAACCTATCTTTTCATCTAATTCGCTATAATCTATTGTACTAATATAGTTTTCATGAAGAAGATTTTTATTATGTTCATTTATTTCTTTTTTTGAGTCATTTAAAATAAAAATAAACTCATTTTGCCTGTGTCTTTTTATTTTTTTTGCTTGCATAGCATCCGTTATTTTCGACTTAATAATCATAGAATTATTAGGGTTAGAAATAACATTGATAAATTTTTCTTTTTGATTTTTCTTAGCGCTAATAAAAAAGTCGAAATTATGAACAACACCACTGCTTCCTATAATAGGTATATCTCTTCCGTAATAAATGTTATGTTCATCCAATTTGTTTGCAACATCTTCTGTAAATATGTTCTGTGACTTAGGATTAGAAAGTAAGTACATATCATTAACAAATATAAGGCACTGTAATAAATTATGTTTCGATTTATTAAAATTTTTAAAGTTAGTTTGAACAAAAATTTCGTGAGTTTTATCGTTATATTTAATACCGTAAGCTGAAAGGTGCTCTTCAAAAATCTTTTTACGTTTTTTAAATTTATTTATAGAAACACCGTTATTTTCTAAACCAAATATAGTATAGCCGTCATCAGTCAGTGTAATCATGTCTCTGGACTGATCGTATAAAGCGTATATTTTTAAATTATCTAAAGAATTATCTTTAAAAGGGGTATCTATTTTTACTGAATTGTTTGATAAATTAGAAAACTCTAAAATCTGATTATACCAATCAAGATATTCTTTTTTTAATTTTTTAGCATCAAACGTAGTCATATTATCCCTCCTTTATTCAAGGTCTTTTATATTTTTTTACTCTAAAAACGACATATACACATTATACAAGTTATAGATGTCGGGGAAATCTTTCAAGTTAATTTCATAAGCAAACCTATCCTTTTTATCACACTTATCATTATATATGTGAATATGACTTTTCGGAGCGATTGTTCCATCTGGATTATCGTGAGTACCACCGTTAATATCTATTCTAACTAGGGTGTGATAGGTATCTTTGAAAATGATTGAAATTGAAAACCTATCTTTTTCTATGTTATCCCTTTTTATTGTTAAGAAGTACTTTATTCCTAACTTAAAACTTATTATTTCTTGCCTTTCATTTATTCGACTAGCAACTATTGTTTTTTATTCATTTACATCGATATGAGTTTCTGGATATTTTAATTCATTTATTAATAATTTTACGTGCTCATCGTCAAGACTATTTAAATCAAGTTTAGCCATGTCTGTTCCTCCTTTAACGTTGTATAGGCATTAATTTTTAATACTTTCTTATTTGAAAAAAGCAAAAAAAGATAGGTGAGATGCATACACAACCAAAAGTGTATATCATCAATTTAGTACCTCGCAATATAATTTTATACAATGTATAATAAGATTTAAAGATGTAGTTCATCAACATTTTCATAGGGGATTTTTAAAATTAAGTATTGAAAAATAAAATATTTATATTATAATATAAATAAGTCAACGACCATGCGTGGACAGTAAAACGAAGTACATGCGAATGTAGTAGCCGTTTACTATGAGACTAGGCATTATAATTGAATATCATAGTATAAATTGCCATGAGAGTAGAAGCTTCAGTTTATGAAGACTTCGAAATCATGGTTTTTTATTTTTAAAGTGAAATTTTAGTTCATAGTAAATATATATATGTTTTTAATTCGGCTAAATCATAGCATTAAATTTTTTAGATGAAGCTAGCGATATTACGAAATGATATATAGAAGATTTCAGTTATAACAGTATACGAAGTAATCCTCTCCGTTTAACGGACAATAGTTAATAATCAGTTAATTTTAAATTCAATTATAGATTATTTTTGATAATACAAACATTATTTTTTAAGATTTGATTAAAGTTCGTTTTGATTTTTATAGCGAAAAAGTTGAGCATCGGCAATTTTATCATATTGTTCGAGTATAAAGGGAACTATTTAAATGTAATGAAGGTTGCGCCAAAATGACCGGTTTTCAGCATCATAAATGAATAAATTGTATCATTTTTAATATTTTATAGCATTTTATTTTTTTAATGAACAGTTAATTTTATAAATAAGTGAAATAATCTAGAATAAATTTGTATTAAAAATTTATATAGAAAGAAAGTGAAACTTATGTTTAAGAAAAAAATGTTAGCTGCAACTTTGTCAGTAGGACTGATTGCGCCTTTAGCATCTCCGATTCAAGAATCTAGAGCTAATACTAATATAGAGAATATTGGTGATGGTGCTGAAGTAATCAAACGTACGGAGGATGTAAGTAGTAAGAAATGGGGCGTTACTCAAAATGTTCAATTCGACTTTGTAAAAGATAAAAAATATAACAAAGATGCTTTAATTGTTAAAATGCAAGGTTTTATTAATTCCAGAACTTCATTTTCAGATGTGAAGGGTAGTGGATATGAATTGACTAAACGAATGATTTGGCCATTCCAATATAATATAGGACTGACGACTAAAGATCCAAATGTTAGCTTAATCAATTACCTTCCTAAAAACAAAATAGAAACTACTGATGTTGGTCAAACATTAGGATATAACATTGGAGGTAATTTCCAGTCAGCACCATCTATAGGTGGCAATGGCTCATTTAATTATTCTAAAACAATTAGTTATACCCAAAAGAGTTATGTCAGTGAAGTAGACAAGCAAAACTCAAAATCAGTTAAATGGGGTGTTAAAGCAAACGAATTTGTTACGCCTGATGGTAAAAAATCTGCGCATGATAGATATTTATTCGTACAAAGTCCAAATGGTCCAACAGGTTCAGCAAGAGAATATTTTGCTCCTGATAATCAATTGCCACCTTTAGTTCAAAGTGGCTTTAATCCATCATTTATCACTACACTATCACATGAAAAAGGTTCAAGTGATACGAGTGAATTTGAAATTTCATATGGTAGAAACTTAGATATTACATATGCGACTTTATTCCCTAGAACTGGTATTTACGCAGAAAGAAAGCATAATGCATTTGTAAATAGAAACTTTGTAGTTAGATATGAAGTTAATTGGAAAACACACGAAATTAAAGTGAAAGGACATAATTAATATGAAAATGAAAAAATTAGTCAAATCATCAGTTGCTTCATCAATTGCACTGCTTTTGCTATCGAATACAGTTGATGCAGCTCAACATATCACACCTGTAAGCGAGAAAAAAGTAGATGACAAAATCACTTTATACAAAACAACAGCAACATCTGATAATGATAAATTGAATATTTCTCAAATTTTAACGTTTAATTTCATTAAGGATAAAAGTTATGACAAAGATACATTAGTACTTAAGGCAGCCGGAAACATTAATTCAGGTTATAAAAAGCCTAATCCAAAAGATTACAATTACTCACAGTTTTATTGGGGCGGTAAGTATAATGTTTCGGTTAGTTCAGAATCAAATGATGCTGTAAATGTTGTTGACTATGCACCTAAAAATCAAAATGAAGAATTCCAAGTTCAACAAACATTAGGTTATTCTTATGGCGGAGATATTAATATATCTAATGGCTTATCAGGTGGATTGAATGGATCAAAATCATTTTCAGAAACAATAAATTATAAACAAGAAAGTTACAGAACTACGATTGATAGAAAAACAAATCATAAATCAATTGGCTGGGGTGTTGAGGCGCACAAAATTATGAATAATGGTTGGGGACCATATGGTAGAGATAGTTATGACCCAACATATGGTAATGAACTGTTTTTAGGTGGTAGACAAAGTAGTTCAAATGCTGGACAAAATTTCTTGCCAACACATCAAATGCCTTTATTGGCGCGTGGTAACTTTAACCCAGAATTTATAAGCGTACTTTCTCATAAACAAAATGATACAAAAAAATCTAAAATCAAAGTAACTTACCAAAGAGAAATGGATAGATATACTAATCAATGGAATCGACTACACTGGATTGGTAATAACTACAAAAATCAAAATACAGTAACGTTTACATCTACTTATGAAGTTGACTGGCAAAACCATACTGTTAAATTAATCGGTACGGATTCTAAAGAAACTAATCCTGGAGTATAGAATTGTATATGATTAAATAATCAACAAAGTGCAATTATTTCAATTATCAAACGGAATTAAAGAACTAACATAATTTTTATTTACACACATGATAATTTTTAGTTAGGGAAATGTAGATTACTTTGCTAAATAGCAGGGTGCTAAATTTACGAAAGTAGAATTATTTAGAAACTTCCAACATATAAAAAATTATTAAAAAAATGGAACCACGTCTTAATCGGCGTGGTTCGTTTTGTAGATATAGCATCTATGATTGTATGACGGTGAAAGTTCATTACAAACTTGGTATTGGTAAATTTATCATTTTAAGTATCGGTGATTTAATTGAAATAGAAACTATTATCGAAGAAACATTATATAACACGATAATTATACGTTACTAAACTTTTCTTCAAGTTGTTTTTTGTTTTCAAATGAAAATACCTCTACATTATATTGAGACAACATTGTTGATACTGCTTCGCTAATATCATCTTGTTGTTCTGTAATGATATTAAGTCTAGCATTAGAATCAAAATTTTTATTTCTATGTATTTCAACATCATTCCAATCGAAAAGGACATTTTTTGCATTGTTTTTATCGATTCGTTTAATTGTTTTAACATACTCTGTAGCTTCTCCTGGAAATACTGCTTCGAAACTATGGATTAACTTAGATTTCCCCTCTACCTTAAATTCGGGAAATATATTAGGATAAATCTTTCTGTTTGATAGAAAATATTGCATCACTTCGTCTTTAAATAAGGACTTAATATTTTCTTTCTTTAATATTCCCAAATAACTGATCTCGGAAATAGCCAAAACATAATCATGAATAGCTTGAGATAAGTTTATTCTATTTGTATATAAGTTTATTCTATTTGTATAAAAGTTTATGTGCTTATTTTCGATGACTAGACTGTAGTTTTGTACAATATTATTGAGAAGTTGATACTTTTTTTGTTTTTTATTACTAGTTAAATCTATACCTAATTGTTCCATGTTCCATAAAGTTTCACCATGATCAGTTAGTTTATATCGATCCCCTGAAAAAGATATATTTACAGAAATAGAATCACCAAAATAATCGACGATAGGTGAATAAAATTCTATAGTTTCATTTT
This sequence comes from Staphylococcus sp. FSL W8-0056, assembly GCF_037963075.1. Classification (NCBI taxonomy): domain Bacteria; kingdom Bacillati; phylum Bacillota; class Bacilli; order Caryophanales; family Staphylococcaceae; genus Staphylococcus; species Staphylococcus sp. FSL W8-0056. The sequence goes on along the minus strand of NZ_CP150142.1, from coordinate 1,569,933 downwards.
CTAATGGGATAAACTTTGATTCTGTTTGTAAGTAATCAAAATAGTCTTTGCTAATAGATTTAATTGTGTTGTCATGCATAGTATCACCAACTCATGAATAGATTAGTTTCAATTTTAATATTATCATTATGATTAGTTTTTGTATATTCAAGCAAAGTAAATAATTGTTTTACAAAATCAGAGCTATCGTCAAATATATTATAAGGTAAAGGATATGCTTTCATATGGGTTGCGCCGTCAGCTTTTTGTATAAATTCTTTTTCAGAAAATATATTAATTCTATTTCCCCTTATTTTCTCATTATTAGAGTTTTTATGAAAACCGTCATTAAGATTTAAACGTAACAAGCTATAGTTGTAACGGCATTCTCTGAAATTTATAGTTGCTTTTCCAGGCTTTAAAAAATAGCTTAAAGTGAAAAAGTATTCAGAATTACATGATGTTATGTTAATATCTCCCTTACAAGTTTCGTCTAATTTAATGTTGTATTGTTCAAGTATTTCTTTACTTAGATTTACTAAATAATTTAAATCTTCATCGTTCAGTTTCAAATGCATTTAAACATCTCCTTAGTTTAGATTTTACGATCTTAAATCCTTATATTATTTTCAGTATTTGTAGTAAGTTATACAGATGTTTTCTATAAACTTAATAATTATTCCTTTTTAGCGTCATAATCGTTTAGCAATACATGACAATGGAATATTTATTAATTTATTTAGTACCGTCATTTTTAACATTATTAATAATTTGTGATAATGTTAGATATATTTTTCATTAAAGATGTAATGGCTATTGTTGTCGGAGTTTTAATGTTTATTTTTAACGTTTATTTTGGATTAGAAGTGCTTGGAGATCATTCGTGGTTCTATTTACCAATCACATATGCTACGTGTTACGTTTATATGTTTATCGAAGGGAGTATACCAGTTACATTAACATTGGCGATCTATATTATTATCACGTTGCTATTAGCAGTTTTACTCTTTAAAGGATTTAATAAATGGAGCGGTAGAACAATTAAAGATTAAAGATTGGGGCGCTAATGGTAAAAGAAATTTAGTTGCGTTTAAAAGGGAGGAAAGAGAACAGATAAATATGAATACAAAATAATTTTGTATTCGGACAGCAGGGGTATTAGACGCGATTGACAATGTCTGGTTAATTAAACGTAATGTTTATTTAAGCGATGAATATTAGGTGCAAAGTTTTTGAATTTGAATGTAATTGAGGTTTATTGATTAGACATTTTATTGAATTGCGTGTTATTATATAAATGTAAAAATAAGACGACATGCGCGAACATGTCGTCAAAGCAAGCCAAACGCTGGCTTCTAAAATATTTTTTAACCATTCCAACTTGCCAAAGTTAATGCGGAATGGTTTTTTTATTTTCCGCTAATTGAAATAAAAATGACGTTTTAATATATTATGGGCTAGGTGGTTTGTAAGAAAGGGTTAGTTATTAAGGTTTTATGAATTAAGGAAATTTGAGTTTAAGGTTTAATCAATTGTGATTTTATCAATAAAGCGTTTTTTGAATGTAGTTCCATTGCCACTTGTCAGATCTGCTCCTACTTTACCTGAAACAGATGATTTTGTATTGTCAGACTTATCATTACAATGAATAGTTACTGTTTGTCCATCTGTAACCAAACCTTTTTCCCTTAATTTAGATGTAAGTGTTTTCCAACTATCTTCACCACTAACAGTAGTATTAAAATCATCTGACGGTACATTATCTTTTTTCAAGTCAATTTCCTTAAGTTTAGAAAAATTACTTGGAGTACTTGAAAAATCGTCATTATTATTACCATAGGCAGAAACACTTGAAGAATATCCGGTTTTATTAACATATGTTACTGTAATCTCTTCATTTTCGTTACCACTAATAATATTTGAATCAATTAATGAATCTTTAACTTTTTTCCACAATTGACCATTTGTCATTTTTTCTTCTGCTTTTGCTGTTTTAACAACTTTATTTGTATTTAATCCTAAGTATGAAGAATGTAAACCTGTTCCTAATGTTGTTAATACTAAAGCACTTGCTACTAATGTTTTACCTAAAAATTTTGTATTCATTTTAATTGCTCCTTTTTTTATATTGTAAACGTTTACAATGAAAATATAATAATATTTTTTTAAAAGAACAATTAACTAAATATCAAAAATGTATTAACTATCTATTAACTAAAAAATATAATAATTTTTTAACATCGTTTTGTTGTTTTGAATTATAAAAACTAAAGTAAAAATGTTGGATGTGAAAGATTGTTGATGAGAATTTTGAGATGTAGATAAATATCAAACTAGTCTATAGGTAAAAATTTATAATTAATTTGAAAAGAATGTCTCAAATAATGTTTGAATTAGCAGGTGTCATACTAAGTAATGTTAAGTAAACATTTTATACTTTATCAGAACAAAAAAGACATGCATCAACATGTCAGTGAAACTAATCCATATTATCTTAACAACGAAATTGAATCGAACCTGAAAAACGTATTTACAAATCGCAACTACTCTATCCAAGGCGAAATCGCAAAATCTGATCCCCGAAATAACATATCTCGAAAAAAATTCCATAATTCAATCATCTTCAATAATTAACAATACATTACTAGTTCCAAATATACTCATACATACATGTTTCATTGATTGACTGCATATTGTCATAAATAATAGGGGAACTAATCGCTAATAATATTGTTAAACACAATACATAATAAAGTGAAAGATTTTAAATACATGAATTGTTCACCATTCCGCCATATATTTTCAATTACCTAATTTCCGAATAAATATTACAATTTTAATTCAATAATTAATATTTAAGACCAAAATAATCCTAAAAAGTCAATTTTAATTGCGTGATATTGAGTTTTAAGCATATTTAAATAAATGAGTCAATTCATGTATAATTATTTAATAAAATGTTAATAAGTGGTTAATTAATATTTAATTAATATTTTTATTTAAAATGTATATAGTAAATGTGTATCTAGATACATTAACTATAAAAATAAATTTGGAAGGAGGTAAAATATGAATAAAAATGTAATGGTTAAAGGTTTAACTGCTTTAACTATTTTAACATCTCTTGGTTTCGCTGAAAATATTTCTAATCAGCCTCATTCAATTGCCAAAGCAGAAAAGAATGTCAAAGAAATTACCGATGCAACTAAGGCACCATACAATTCAGTGGTAGCATTTGCGGGTGGTACTGGTGTAGTTGTTGGTAAAAATACAATCGTAACTAACAAACATATCGCTAAAAGTAATGATATTTTTAAAAATAGAGTAGCAGCACATTATTCGAGTAAAGGTAAAGGCGGAGGAAACTACGACGTTAAAGACATTGTAGAATATCCTGGAAAAGAAGACCTTGCGATAGTTCATGTTCATGAAACAAGTACAGAAGGTTTGAATTTTAATAAGAACGTTAGTTATACAAAATTTGCAGAAGGAGCAAAAGCGAAAGATAGAATTTCTGTTATTGGTTATCCAAAGGGTGCACAAACAAAATATAAAATGTTTGAATCGACAGGAACGATTAACCATATCAGTGGAACGTTTATAGAATTTGATGCGTATGCACAACCAGGTAATTCAGGATCTCCTGTATTGAATTCTAAACATGAACTGATTGGTATTTTATATGCAGGTAGTGGAAAAGATGAATCTGAAAAGAATTTCGGTGTTTATTTCACACCACAATTAAAAGAATTTATTCAAAATAATATTGAAAAATAAGTATCATCAATTCATTCGTGAAGTTGATTTTTTAAAGAGTGATTAAGAAAACGGTTACATAACCAACTAAATATACTGAATTATGTATCTAGATATCAAAATAATTAAAAAAGAAGAACTTAAAATGAACAAAAACGTAGTCATCAAGAGTTTAGCAACTTTAACAATTTTAACATCTGTAACAGGTATTGGAACAACATTGGTTGAGGAAGTTCAACAAACTGCCAAAGCAGAAAATAATGTCACAAAAATTCAAGATACTAATATTTTTCCATATACTGGTGTAGTTGCTTTTAAAAGTGCAACTGGATTTGTAGTTGGAAAGAATACTATTTTAACAAATAAACATGTGTCGAAAAATTACAAAGTGGGCGATCGTATTACTGCACATCCAAATAGTGATAAAGGTAATGGTGGTATTTATTCGATTAAAAAGATTATTAATTATCCAGGTAAAGAAGATGTATCAGTCATTCAAGTTGAAGAGCGTGCAATAGAACGTGGACCAAAAGGCTTTAATTTTAATGATAATGTAACGCCATTCAAATATGCGGCAGGGGCTAAAGCTGGTGAGCGAATTAAAGTGATTGGTTATCCACACCCATACAAAAATAAATATGTTTTATATGAGTCAACTGGCCCTGTGATGTCAGTAGAAGGTAGCAGTATTGTATATTCAGCGCATACTGAAAGCGGAAACTCTGGATCACCTGTATTAAACAGCAACAACGAATTAGTTGGTATTCATTTTGCTTCTGATGTAAAAAATGATGATAACAGAAATGCATATGGCGTCTACTTTACACCAGAAATTAAAAAATTCATTGCAGAAAACATAGATAAATAAACAAATTGACTTTAAACGAGCGTTGCAACATATCTCGAATTGTAAAGGAGCTTGAAAATGAATAAAAATATAGTCATTAAAAGCATGGCAGCATTAGCCATTCTAACCTCAGTAACTGGAATAAATGCTGCAGTCGTTGAAGAGACACAACAAATAGCAAATGCAGAGAAGAATGTTACGCAAGTTAAAGATACAAATAATTTTCCATATAATGGCGTCGTTTCATTTAAGGATGCGACAGGTTTTGTAATTGGAAAAAATACAATTATCACCAATAAACATGTATCAAAAGATTATAAAGTTGGCGATAGAATTACTGCCCATCCAAACGGTGACAAAGGAAATGGTGGTATATATAAAATTAAAAGCATTTCTGATTATCCGGGTGATGAAGACATCTCTGTCATGAATATTGAAGAACAAGCAGTTGAACGTGGACCAAAAGGCTTTAATTTTAATGAAAATGTCCAAGCATTCAATTTTGCGAAAGATGCTAAAGTTGATGACAAAATTAAAGTTATTGGTTACCCATTACCTGCTCAAAATAGTTTTAAACAGTTTGAATCTACAGGAACTATAAAAAGAATCAAAGACAATATTTTAAATTTTGATGCATACATTGAACCCGGGAATTCAGGATCACCAGTTCTAAATTCTAACAATGAGGTCATAGGTGTGGTGTATGGCGGTATTGGAAAAATTGGTTCTGAATATAATGGTGCCGTATACTTTACGCCTCAAATCAAAGATTTTATTCAAAAGCACATTGAACAATAAACAAATTTAAATATACACCATGAGCATGTGTTCAATAATTTTAATGAAAAACATCGGTCGAATATAACATAAAAAAACGTCTATATCAAAAGCATCATGAATAAACAGAGGAGCACAAAAATGAATAAAAATATAATCATCAAAAGTATTGCGGCATTGACGATTTTAACATCAATAACTGGTGTCGGCACAACAGTGGTTGATGGTATTCAACAAACAGCCAAAGCAGAAAATAGTGTGAAATTAATTACCAACACGAATGTTGCACCATACAGTGGTGTTACATGGATGGGCGCTGGAACAGGATTTGTAGTTGGGAATCATACAATCATTACCAATAAACATGTTACTTATCACATGAAAGTCGGTGATGAAATCAAAGCACATCCTAATGGTTTTTATAATAACGGTGGTGGACTTTATAAAGTTACTAAGATTGTAGATTATCCTGGTAAAGAAGATATTGCGGTTGTACAAGTTGAAGAAAAATCAACGCAACCAAAAGGTAGAAAATTCAAAGATTTCACTAGCAAATTTAATATAGCATCAGAAGCTAAAGAAAATGAACCTATATCAGTCATTGGTTATCCAAATCCTAATGGAAATAAACTACAAATGTATGAATCAACTGGTAAAGTACTATCAGTGAATGGAAATATAGTGACATCTGATGCGGTTGTCCAACCTGGCAGCTCTGGTTCACCTATATTAAATAGTAAGCGAGAAGCAATTGGTGTTATGTATGCTAGTGATAAACCAACAGGTGAAAGTACAAGGTCATTTGCTGTTTATTTCTCTCCTGAAATTAAGAAATTTATTGCAGATAATTTAGATAAATAAATCATCCATCCATACATTGATAAATGATTTTTAGAAATTAACAACAAAATCAACAATTTTAAACATCTCTGTGATTCTATTTATTCGAAATGATTTAAAAAATAAAACTTCAAAAACCTAACCTTATATTTATACGAATACTTAGAGGAGCACAAAAATGAATAAAAATATAATCATCAAAAGTATTGCAGCATTGACGATTTTAACATCAGTGACTGGCGTCGGCACAACAATGGTTGAAGGTATTCAACAAACAGCCAAAGCCGAAAATACTGTTAAACAAATTACAAATACAAATGTTGCACCATACAGTGGTGTTACATGGATGGGCGCTGGAACAGGATTTGTAGTTGGAAATCATACAATCATTACCAATAAACATGTTACCTATCACATGAAAGTCGGTGATGAAATCAAAGCACATCCTAATGGTTTTTATAATAACGGTGGTGGACTTTATAAAGTTACTAAGATTGTAGATTATCCTGGTAAAGAAGATATTGCGGTTGTACAAGTTGAAGAAAAATCAACACAACCAAAAGGTAGAAAATTCAAAGATTTCACTAGTAAATTTAATATAGCATCAGAAGCTAAAGAAAATGAACCTATATCAGTCATTGGTTATCCAAATCCTAATGGAAATAAACTACAAATGTATGAATCAACTGGTAAAGTATTATCAGTGAATGGGAATATAGTGTCATCGGATGCAATTATTCAGCCTGGTAGCTCTGGTTCACCTATATTAAATAGTAAACACGAAGCTATTGGTGTAATCTATGCCGGTAATAAGCCATCAGGTGAAAGCACAAGAGGATTTGCTGTTTATTTCTCTCCTGAAATTAAGAAATTCATTGCAGATAATTTAGATAAATAATTAAAACTTAGACATTCACCCAATCCTGACAAAATATACTATAACTAACATTTATTAATATATTGCATTATTTAATATGCATCAAAGCCAATCAACGATTGATTTTCACCAACTCAATTGTTGATTGGTTTTATTTATGTATGAATGAACAACTTTTTGACATCATTAAGAATATAAATGATTTTGAAAGCATTTGAAAGCTACAACATTTCTATAAAATTTTTCAATAACAATTGCGCCACTAAAACTCAAAATTTCCACCACCAACATCCAAATTATCAACATCGCAACATAACCAAATGTTATAATAAATCTATTACACAAAGAGATAAATTACTTATGCAAAGGCGGAGGAATCACATGTCTATTACTGAAAAACAACGTCAGCAACAAGCTGAATTACATAAAAAATTATGGTCGATTGCGAATGATTTAAGAGGGAACATGGATGCGAGTGAATTCCGTAATTACATTTTAGGCTTGATTTTCTATCGCTTCTTATCTGAAAAAGCCGAACAAGAATATGCAGATGCCTTGTCAGGTGAAGACATCACGTATCAAGAAGCATGGGCAGATGAAGAATATCGTGAAGACTTAAAAGCAGAATTAATTGATCAAGTCGGTTACTTCATTGAGCCACAAGATTTATTCAGTGCGATGATTCGTGAAATTGAAACGCAAGATTTCGATATAGAACATCTAGCGACGGCGATTCGCAAAGTTGAAACATCTACATTAGGTGAAGAAAGTGAAAATGACTTTATCGGGCTGTTCAGCGATATGGATTTGAGTTCAACGCGACTAGGTAACAATGTCAAAGAACGTACTGCTTTAATCTCTAAAGTCATGGTTAATCTTGACGACTTACCATTCGTTCACAGTGACATGGAAATTGATATGTTAGGTGATGCATATGAATTCCTAATCGGGCGCTTTGCGGCGACAGCGGGTAAAAAAGCAGGCGAGTTCTATACACCACAACAAGTATCTAAGATACTGGCGAAGATTGTCACAGACGGTAAAGATAAATTACGTCACGTGTACGACCCAACATGTGGTTCCGGTTCATTGTTGTTACGTGTTGGTAAAGAAACGCAAGTGTATCGTTATTTCGGACAAGAACGTAACAATACTACATACAACTTAGCACGCATGAATATGTTATTACATGATGTGCGTTATGAGAACTTCGAGATCCGTAATGATGACACATTGGAAAATCCAGCCTTTTTAGGCAATACATTTGATGCGGTTATTGCGAACCCACCATACAGTGCGAAATGGACAGCAGATTCAAAATTTGAAAATGATGAACGATTCAGTGGTTACGGCAAGCTTGCGCCAAAATCCAAAGCAGACTTTGCCTTTATTCAACACATGGTACATTACCTAGACGATGAAGGTACCATGGCAGTCGTACTCCCACATGGTGTATTATTCCGTGGTGCCGCAGAAGGTGTGATTCGTCGCTATTTAATAGAAGAAAAGAACTACTTAGAAGCCGTGATTGGGTTACCAGCCAATATTTTCTATGGGACAAGTATTCCAACATGTATTTTAGTATTTAAAAAATGTCGCCAACAAGACGACAACGTACTATTTATCGATGCATCCAATGATTTTGAAAAAGGAAAAAATCAAAACCATTTAAGCGATGCCCAAGTCGAACGTATTATAGACACATATAAGCGTAAAGCAACGATTGATAAATATAGCTACAGCGCGACATTACAAGAGATCGCCGATAACGATTACAACTTAAACATACCGCGATATGTTGATACATTCGAAGAAGAAGCACCAATTGATTTAGATCAAGTCCAACAAGATTTGAAAAATATCGACAAAGAAATCGCAGAAATTGAACAAGAAATCAATGCATACCTGAAAGAACTTGGGGTGTTGAAAGATGAGTAATACACAAACGAAAAATGTGCCAGAGTTGAGATTCCCAGGATTTGAGGGCGAATGGGAAGAGAAGAAGTTAGGGAATCTTACTACCAAAATAGGTAGTGGAAAGACTCCCAAAGGTGGAAGTGAAAACTATACAAACAAAGGCATACCATTTTTAAGGAGTCAAAATATTAGAAATGGTAAATTAAATCTTAATGACTTAGTTTATATTAGTAAAGATATAGATGATGAGATGAAAAATAGTAGAACGTACTATGGTGATGTTCTTTTAAATATTACAGGAGCATCAATAGGTAGAACAGCCATTAATTCGATAGTTGAAACGCATGCTAATTTAAATCAACATGTATGTATTATTAGATTAAAAAAAGAGTATTATTATAATTTTTTTGGACAGTATCTATTATCAAGAAAAGGTAAAAGAAAAATTTTCCTTGCACAAAGTGGAGGTAGTCGAGAAGGACTAAACTTCAAAGAAATTGCTAATTTAAAAATCTTCACCCCAACTATATTTGAAGAACAACAAAAAATAGGACAATTCTTCAGCAAACTTGACCAACAAATTGAATTAGAAGAACAAAAACTTGAATTACTTCAACAACAGAAAAAATGCTATATACAGAAAATCTTCTCACAAGAATTACGATTCAAAGATGAAGAAGGTAATTACTATAAAGGATGGAACAAAAAGCAATTAAAAGATGTATTAGAATTTAGTAATAAAAGAACTATTAATGAAAATGAATATCCTGTTTTAACATCGTCAAGACAAGGTTTAATACTTCAGTCAGACTACTATAAAGATAGGAAAACTTTTGCAGAGAGTAATATTGGGTATTTCATACTCCCTAAAAATCATATAACATACCGTTCAAGAAGCGACGATGGAATTTTTAAGTTTAATTTAAATCTAATGATTGATGTAGGTATTATTAGTAAATATTACCCTGTCTTTAAAGGGATAGATGCAAATCAATATTATTTAACATTACACTTAAACTATCAACTGAAAAAAGAATATATTAAATATGCAACTGGTACATCACAATTGGTACTCTCACAAAAAGACTTGCAAAACATAAAGACTAAATTGCCATCTTATGAAGAACAACAAAAAATCGGTGATTTTTTCAGTGAAATAGATAGATTGGTTGAAAAACAATCTTCAAAAGTCGGACGATTAAAAGTACGTAAAAAAGAACTATTACAAAAAATGTTTGTTTAATCCAGATAACAGCCTATTAATTAAAATGATAAAAATTCTATGAATAAATTGTAATATATTAATATTGAAACTATTATAATTTGGGATTTATTTTTTTGGAGTTTAGTGAATCGTCTACACTTAGTTGGACAAATTCTATGGGAATAGATATTGTTAAACTAAGAGGTTAGGCGATTTTATTGTGACAAGAGACTGAAGAGCTTTTAGTAAATAATTTAAATTAAAATAATTAAACTTTATGAAAATGGTAAGCCTAGAAACGAAATTATACGAGAATATAATCTAACATCATTAACTCTCTCAAATTAGACAAAACAAAACCAAAATACTGAGTCATTCAATCATCAAGACAGTTTAACTGGAAATGATAATTTAATAATGTGCACTTTTGATTGTTTAAACATGTACAATTTTTAAAAACCTATAGATAATTTTATTGAGATGAACAACAATGAAATTATCTTTAGACATAAATACTGATTTTGAAGTTACTACTCTTACAGATTTACCAAAATTAAAAATTGTCATGGAGAACTTAAACATGAAAATAAACAAAAGTGAAATAGCGAGACACATGGGTGTTTATAGAAGAACAGTTGATAAATATTTAAATGGCTTTGAGCCAACCAAAAAGAGAAATCGTCAGTCTATTATTGACAAGTATTATCCTATCATCGAAAAATTACTTTCAGACTCTAGTGAACAAAAGTTCTACTATAAGCTTATTCTTTGGCAATATTTGAAAGATAAACATGGATTAACCTGTGCATATTCTACATTTAGAGCTTATATCCTTAAACATGATGAATTTAATCGTTATTTTATGAAAGGTTATCAACGGTTGTCGCCTAAAGGCAAAACGAGATTCGAGACAAAAGCCAGTCATCAAGCACAGTTTGACTGGAAAGAAGGCATTAACTTTAAAACGAAGGATAATCAAATGGTCCTTTAGAAGGGATAAACAACAAAATAAAATTAATTAAACGTACATCTTTTGGTTAAGGAAGTTATAATCATTTGCGAAATCGAATATTATTATGTTCAAAACTTTACGCTCCAAAAAGTAAAAAGGAAGCTAAGCAATGTTTAGTTGCCTAACTTCCGATATTGAACTCATCAGGCCAATTTGGCATAGAGCCTTTTTTAGTTCTTGATGTTTCTCTTTAAAACCTTGCATATTTTACAAAGAGAAAGATTAGCAGTATAATTGAGATAACGAAAATAAGTATTTACTTATACACCAATCCCCTCACTATTTGCGGTAGTGAGGGGATTTTTATTGGTGCGGCTATATGTCACCTATTTTGTATTGCGTCTACTTAGCCAATAAGAAAAAAACGCAATGGCACAGCCACTGATGACTGGTGCTATGATGTGAACGAAAATAAGCATCACCTTATACACCTCCTCTCTGCGTCTAAATTGACGCCTGAGAGATAGGCGACTCTACTATTATATCATCTAATTGGACAAATTCTATGAGAGTAGATTTTGTTAATTTAAGAAAGAAGAACATTTAGTTCAGAGTTTAAGTTATAAATGGTTAGATTATATGAAAATGGTAAGCCAAGAAATGAAATTATACGCGAGTATGATTTAACACCTTTGACGTTAGGAAAATGGATAAAGTAACATCAAAACAAGGGTACATTCAATCACCAAGATAACTTAACAGATGAAGAAAAAGAGCTGATTATGGGGCAAAAATAGAAGTCATTCAAAAGAATGCACATCAATATTCAGTACCAGCAATGTGTAAAGTCCTAAAAATACCAAGAAGTACCTATTATGATTCTATAAAAAGAAAAGATAATAAAATCACTAAAGATGATTCAAACGTAGAACGTGCCGCCATAAATATTTTTAATTCTAATAGAAAAGTCTTTAGTACAAGACGAATTAAAAATCATTTAAATGACAAGGGTCTCACTGTATCTGGACAAAAGATAGGTCGATTATGAAAAAATCTAGTTTCTGTTTATATGAAAGCTAAATACAAAAATCATCAAATAGAAACTAATGAAAAACGAATTAAAAATCATTTGAATCGCGCTTTTAATAGAGAACAACCAATGGAGACATTAGTAAGTGATTTGACATATGTAAAAGTCGGAGGAACATGGCATTACATATGTTTATTTATAGATCTATTTAATAGAGAAATTGTTGGTTACAGTGCAGGTAAAAATAAGGACGCCAATTTAGTATCAAAAGCAATCAGCAGAATAAATCATAATCTTGAACAAATCAAACTATTCCACACTGATAGAGACAAAGAATTTGATAATCATTTGATAGATGAAGTCCTAGAAACATTTAAAATAAAACGTTCATTAAGTACCAAAGGTTGTCCTTATGATAACGCAGTTGCGGAAGCAACGATGAAAGCAATGAAAACAGAATTTGTAAAACAAATGCAATTTGAAAACTTAGAACAGTTAGAAACAGAATTATTTGATTATGTAAATTGGTACAACAATTTTAGACCACATTCTTCATTACAGTATTTGACGCCAGTGGCATTTAAAAATATACACATGAAAACTGTCTAAAAAATGTTGACATACCACTAAGTGAACTATTAAAACCAAAAGAAATTTAATACAATTCAAGACCATGCAAACTCATTTATAAACATTGTCCGTTTATAGATAGGTATGCGTGGTCTATTTTATAAAATATATTTAATTACAGGTTTAAACATCTATAACAAAATCTCAACAGCAAAAAATAAATCTCCATTAATCATTTATCTAGACTCAAGGAAATCATATATTTCTATTCCTTCTAACATATCGTCAATTTTAATGAGTAGTTTCTCTACTAATATTCTAGGCAAATAGGCACGTGCTTTGGTGGCTTGCATCCATGCTGGTTTTGGAGTATATTCGCTAATGTACCAATCAATGACTGTTGGTTTGATCATTTGACATAATCCAGCCACACCAAATTGGCCATTGGATTCTTTTGTAATAATTGCATGTAAAATTAAATGCTCGATTAGATCACAGTACACTAAGTTTTCTTTCTTTTGAACGTTGTATGAGTACTTAAATTCGGAAATGAATCTTAGGTCAGATAAGTTTTGGAATTTGTCTTCGCTTATGTGATGACAATATAATCCTTCGCTAGCTCTAGTGTATTTTCCTTTTGAAATACTTTTGATTTCTCCATTTAAAAATCGCGTGTATGATTTTTCCTTATAATAATCATCGGTTACAGCGCCATATTTATTTAAAAGGTATGCTACAGCTTGCGAGTAAGTAGCGTCTAATAATTGACTATATTCATTATATTTAGCTGTATATTCGTTTTTCTCCACTTCAATATACCTCTTTTCAAACTTTATGATATGAAATGCTTGTAATTTACAAAGAATAAAATCAGTACTCACGTAGTTACATTCGACTTTTATATGTCTATTACTCTTGTATAATACGCCAATTGATTAATATTTTGTCATTGAATTCCACATTTTTGTATTGATTTAATAGTTCTTCAGTTCTTTGTAAACAGACTGTAACTGTATCTTCAATTGATAAATTAAATGCTGCAAAGTCTTCTAACTCTGTCCCTTTGTGAATTAAATCGATAATGTCTGGTTTCACACCTAGGGAAGAGAGTGATTCCATCATATAAGGTGTAAAGAGGGTATGCTCTGCATTGTCGATTGAAATAATACCGAGTTTAAGTTGATTAAAAAGACCATGCATAGTCATTAAGGTGTATTTTCAAGTTGTTGTATATTCTCAAATGTTATCATAGTTTTTCTCCTAAAAATTACAATTAATCAAAGTATACCCTTATTTAACTTTAGTTTCTGCTGAATTTTTTGCATGGTTATCATGTTTTTCTTCTTTATTAACAGCATTTTTATCGTTTTTATCAACGGCTTTTTGATCTGGTGTATCATTTTGAATGGCTTTGTTATTATCATTGTCATGATGTTGAATGTCTTCTGACTCACCATCTGTTTTATCATGATCACTCATACCTGGGTTGTATTTAGGGCTTCTCTTTTTAAATGCTTCAAATTCTTCTTTATCTTTTTCTGACATATCATCAAAAATATTAATAATCGTACCATTGTGTCGATTAACAATAGCGCAACGTTTTAAAGGTGTGCCAACTGCATCGCGGACTAGATGTTCAACATAATATTCATGTTCATTACTCCGTTCAAGATTTGTTTTATAATTTAAAGTTTGATTTTCGTTAGCACCTCTTGCTTTGTAATCGTTTCGAACGATATCTTCGGCTTCTTGTGGTGTCATTTGCTTTTCTGTATTTGACTGTGTAGTGTTGTCAGTTTCTTGCGTCTTTTTAGTAGTGTCATTTGATTTACTATTATTTTCTTTATGTTGATTAGCACCGCAGGCAGTTAATAGTGAAAATGATAATGTGATTGCAACGATAGCTTTGAATTTCATTTTTTAATCTCCTTATATTGCTATGTATATTTATTTTTACCGAAAAAGAAGGGTAGCTGAGCTACCCTGAAAATTTATTCTGTTGAAGCATCATACATGTTATTTTCGTTGTGATTATTTTGACTAGGTGGTGCTTCACTAGTGGTAGGTTTGCTCTGGGGCATGGGCTCTACAGTAGCAGTTTCCTCATTAGATTCACTTTTTTCTACACTAGATTTATCACTTTTAGACGCATTCTGTTTATCCTCATCTTTACTAGACTTTTCGCTATCTTCAGAATCAGTATCCGCACTAGAAGTTGTAGCAGGTGTAGTAGCCGAAGCTTCATAATTTACATTATCGCTATTTGAACTCGCAACAGCTACTTCTGTATCTTGCTTGTCTTTTTTAGCTTTTGATGTTTTTTTAGCATCGGATAAATCAAATGTAATCTTCTTGACGCTAAATAAACTAGAAATAACTTCTAATTTTTTATCTTTTGCGTTGGCTATGTTTTCTGACACATCGAAAACAATTTTACCTTGTGCAGTGCTATCAGGATTTATACGCTGTAAGAAAAATGAATTTTCTATACTACCATTGTCACTTTGATTAGCAGACATTGAACCTGTATTATCTGCTTCAAATGTTTTATCACCGGATTTTAACTTAAACATTGAACTATCAATTGTTAACGCTTCTTTACCTTTGTTTTTAATCGTCACATCAGCAACGACAAATATACCTTTAGCGTTTGTTGGTGCAAGAGACGGTCCTACAGATTTCATAGTTTCCACTGAATTTACAGTGACTTCAAGGTCGCCATTTTTAACAGTTTCACCGATTTTATGGGTTTTGTTCGCTTCTTTAGAACTATTTCCACCAAGGTTACCAGTGACACCAGCTGTACAAGCTGAAATACCGATGATAATTAAAATAAATAATACTAGACAACCACCACAACCCCAGAACCATCCTTTTTTAGATTTCTTTTGTCCGTATTGCTGGTGCTGTTGGTTTTGTTGATTTTGGAAAGCTTGGAATTGTTCCCATTGTCTTCGTTCTTCTTCACTTTTGAATTGATTGCTCATGCCTAAAAAATCTCCCTCATTATTTACTATGTGATTAGTGCATAAAGCTAAATACAATTTGAATTCAATTCGCTTGTTGTTTAATTTTTATCAGGTTCACATGCACGATTATCTTTATCTCTATCTAAATGTGGACGATATGCTGGATGATCGGCAGTGACACCATTCGGATAAACTTGTCTAAGTTGCTTACAATTAGCAAATGATTGTTGCCTGTTTGTTTCAGTTGATGGTGAGGTCTTAGGTTGCGTGGATTGATGATGGTTACTTGATTGTTGCTTTTCTTTTAAATCATCTTTCAAGTCGTCTTGTGATTTATCTTCTGCAACGTTTGGTGTGTTAATTTCATCATCTGATTGATCTTTTGTTGTTATTTCATCAATTTCATGTTGATTATTTTCAGTATTTTCATTTGCGGGTACTTCTTCGGTTGATTGTAAATCCTCATCTGTAGCTGTTTCTGATTTTTCCTCAGGCTTATCTTCATTTTTATTTTCATCTTTTTGAGTTAATTGCGTTTTTGATGATTGATTACTAGTGGAATTGTCATTATTACTAAACATCATTGAACAGGCTGATAATAAGATTATTAATAAAATAAAAGAAATAAGGCAACCGCCGCATCCTTTTAACATGCCGCGTCTTTCAGAATTTTTAACAGATTGGTTTTGATTCTTGTTGTTCTCTGTATTCAAAGGTAAATCTCCTCTATATTTATATGTTATTTTCATGATTTACTACATAAAACCTGGATGCATTTAAGAGGGAGTTATTAAGTGTAAAACGCTTTCACTATATCACATAATCATATTTTACCAAATTAGTAGTGGAAATACTTTAATTTTTTTCAAAACTTTAAAAATATTTTTGGATTGTAGAAGTGTTAATTTAATAATTGTAAAGTTGTATTACGACTCAAAATGACACGAACATGACAACATAATTTAACAAAATAATAATTTCTATTTGCTATAATATATTGTATTTATTTTTAGAGGTGTTGCTTTTGAAAAAGTTTTTAAAATTCAAGGGGATGAAAATATGTTTAATGCTATATCTACTGATTTTTTTAAGTAGTTGTGGCACAAATAATAAAATAGTAGGCCAACGATTTGAAATACAACAACATAATGAAACAATAGGTAGTATTTACTTTTCAGCAGACTATGCACATATAAGAGGTATAGAAAAAGGCACTGCAAAATATTTCATAGACAAAGTAGGCAGCAAACGTTACTTATTTATTGAATATATTCCGGATAATGTATTGAATTGCAAGCCGGACTTTTGGAAAACGTTAAAATATAAAAAGGACAAGGTAACATATTATGTATATCTCATTGAAAATTTAGATGATGAAGTATTCCATTTAAGTGCATTACAAGACATGAATCGTATACCAATTGACATTGCAGATGATGTGGCAACAATGGGTAAATCACCACATCAAAATGACAGAATGACACTAAAATTAAATAAAAATAACTGATAATAGTAGACGAATGATATAACGATATGTATTGAGCATTATAACAATCATATCAATGAATCAATTCGTCTACTTTTTTATATTTTTAAACATAACCACTGCTAGAATGTCATAAAATCGTTATAATTATAATGTAAATGATTTTGGAGGAATAACGCATGGACTTTTGGTTATATAAACAAGCACAACAAAATGGACATCATATTGCGATAACAGACGGTCAAGAATCTTATACTTATCAAAATTTATACTGTGAAGCGAGTCTATTGGCTAAAAGACTCAAGGCTTATCAACAATCTCGTGTCGGGCTATACATAGATAATTCGATTCAATCGATCATTTTAATACATGCATGTTGGTTGGCAAATATTGAAATTGCGATGATTAATACAAGGTTGACACCTAATGAGATGACGAATCAGATGAGGTCAATCGATGTACAATTGATTTTTTGTACCTTGCCACTGGAATTGCGAGGGTTTCAAATTGTATCGCTGGATGATATTGAATTCGCTGGAAGGGATATTACAACGAACGGTTTGTTGGACAACACAATGGGTATCCAATATGATACATCGAATGAAACTGTGGTGCCGAAAGAGTCGCCGTCCAACATATTAAATACATCATTTAATTTAGATGACATTGCATCAATTATGTTTACATCAGGGACAACGGGCCCTCAAAAAGCGGTGCCACAAACGTTTCGTAATCATTATGCCAGTGCAATCGGATGTAAAGAGAGCTTGGGATTTGATCGTGACACTAATTGGCTATCTGTCTTGCCGATTTATCATATTTCGGGTCTCAGTGTACTTTTAAGAGCTGTTATTGAAGGTTTTACTGTGCGCATTGTTGATAAATTCAATGCCGAACAAATTTTAACGATGATTAAAAATGAACGAATCACGCACATTTCGCTTGTGCCACAAACTTTAAATTGGCTTATGCAACAAGGTTTACATGAACCTTATAATTTACAAAAAATATTACTCGGCGGTGCTAAATTATCTGCCACTATGATAGAGACGGCATTACAATATAACCTGCCAATTTATAATTCATTTGGTATGACTGAGACATGTTCGCAATTTTTAACAGCAACACCGGAAATGTTGCATGCACGTCCTGACACTGTAGGGATGCCAAGTGCCAATGTTGACGTTAAAATTAAAAATCCTAATAAAGAAGGTCATGGAGAATTAATGATTAAAGGTGCCAATGTGATGAATGGATATTTGTATCCAACAGATTTAACGGGTACGTTTGAAAATGGTTATTTTAATACAGGTGACATTGCTGAAATAGATCATGAAGGTTATGTTATGATTTATGACCGACGTAAAGATTTAATTATTAGTGGCGGTGAAAATATTTATCCATATCAAATTGAAACGGTAGCGAAGCAATTTCCAGGTATCAGTGACGCAGTATGTGTAGGGCATCCTGATGATACTTGGGGCCAAGTGCCTAAATTATATTTTGTCAGTGAAAGTGACATTTCAAAGGCACAATTGATTGCATATTTATCAAAACATTTAGCGAAATATAAAGTACCGAAACACTTTGAAAAGGTTGATACTTTACCTTATACATCAACGGGTAAATTACAGAGAAATAAGTTGTATAGAGGATGATTTGATGAAGTTGACAGCTTTGCATTTTTATAAATATAGTGAGCCATTTAAGTCACAAATTGTAACACCGAAAGTCACTTTAACGCATCGTGATTGTTTGTTTATCGAATTGATTGATGACAAAGGAAATGCATATTTCGGGGAATGTAACGCTTTTCAAACAGATTGGTATGATCATGAAACAATTGCTTCAGTGAAACATGTAATTGAGCAATGGTTCGAAGATAATAGAAATAAATCATTTGAAACGTATGAAGCAGCACTAAAATTAGTAGATTCATTGGAAAATACGCCTGCTGCAAGGGCAACTATTGTCATGGCATTGTATCAAATGTTTCATGTACTGCCTTCATTTTCAGTAGCATATGGAGCGACAGCGAGCGGCTTATCAAATAAACAACTAGAGTCATTGAAAGCAACAAAGCCGACCAGAATTAAATTAAAATGGACGCCTCAAATCATGCATCAAATTAGAGTGTTACGGGAATTAGACTTTCACTTTCAATTGGTTATAGATGCAAATGAGTCATTGGATCGTCAAGATTTCACACAGTTACAGCTATTAGCGCGTGAACAGGTTCTTTATATCGAAGAGCCATTTAAAGATATCTCCATGCTTGATGAAGTAGTGGATGGAACAATACCTCCAATAGCCCTTGATGAAAAGGCAACATCGTTGTTGGACATAATTAATTTGATAGAATTATACAATGTGAAAGTTGTTGTATTAAAACCATTTCGTCTAGGTGGCATTGATAAAGTGCAAACGGCAATTGATACTTTGAAAAGTCATGGTGTAAAAGTGGTTATTGGCGGCATGTACGAATATGGTTTAAGCCGTTATTTTACAGCGATGCTTGCTCGTAAAGGTGATTATCCAGGAGATGTTACACCAGCAGGTTATTATTTTGATCAAGATGTGGTTACTAAATCAGGCATATTAAAAGAGGGGCGACTCGAATTTCGCCCCCCTTTAGTGGATATAACTCAATTACAACCATATTAATGGTTATGTTTATGTGAATGCTTGCTTGCTGACTTGTCTTTTTTTAACGGAACAGGGTCAAAGCCACCTTTATGAAGCGGATGACATTTTAAAATACGACGGATGCCTAAATAAAGGCCTTTGAAAGCACCGTGGTATTGAATCGCTTCTCTAGTGTACTCTGAACATGTTGGATAAAAACGACAAGTTGGTGGAGTGAGTGGCGAAATGAAACGTTGATAAAAATGAATCATCGCCAAGAATATCTTTTTCATAATTAATGCCTCCAACGATAGTAATTAACTATTATATTAACATACAATGTAGGGATGTGATGCGCGTGAAGTTTAGGGATAAAGATAATCGTCAAGTTAATTTGACATTTAAAAAGGATAATGAGATAGCAGATGGCAATCATGTGCTAGCTATTCCAACGTTTAAAAATCAATTGCTTTTTACCAAACATAATTTACGGGGGATTGAATTTCCTGGTGGTAAAAGGGAACGCGGGGAAAGTAGTGCTGAAGCAGTTACCCGTGAATTATATGAAGAAACAGGCGCCAAAGTTAAAAATATTCATTACATAGCACAATATACCATTGAAACACATGATCAAACTGATTTTGTAAAAGATGTATATTTTATCGAAGTTGAATCATTGGTAAGCAAGAACGATTATTTAGAAACAGCAGGGCCAGTGTTGTTTAACTGTATCAATGATATTGAACTCGCACAACGGAGTTTCTTACTGCAAGATAGTACCATTTTAAAATGCGTAGAGAGGGTGCAATCACTTGGATTTTATCAAACGTAAACGAATGCCAATTGAATCTTTTACGCATCAATTCGAAGAAATTACATATTTGTCAGATGACTTACAAGTAAAAGCTTTAATGATGACACCACATCATGAAGTAAATCGCATTGTAGTTTATTTGCGAGGTGGCAAAGGTCAAGTAGGACGTGTGCGCGCAGGTAGATTAATGCAATTTTCAGATAGTCAAACTTTAGTGATTGGGCCATACTACCGAGGTAACAATGGGAGTGAAGGTAAAGACGAATTTTACCGTGGCGATTTAAATGATGTGACGCAATTATTAAGGTTGCTACATGATAAATATCCACATGCATTTATCCACATGGTTGGTTTTTCGCGAGGTGGTTTACAAGGATTGTTGACATTTCAAGACTTACCAGTAACAAGTTATACAATCTGGGGTGGTGTCTCAGATATTGATTTAATGTATGAAGAACGTGTCGATTTAAGAGGCATGCTACGAAGAATGATTGGTCATCCGAAAAAAGATCGAGCGGCATATGAGGCACGCCAAGCGATTCCAAACATTAATGAAAACAGTCCGCCAATATTAATTGTACATGGAGGGAAAGACCAGCAAGTTGGTATTCATCATGCGTATTATTTAGCGGACCAACTAGAGTTAAAAGGTGCCACGCATGAAACATTTTATCAAATGGCAGAAGGACATGTGCCAAGACCACCAGCGATGGTTGAAACATTGACTTATATTAAAGAGTTTATGAAACAAGTTGAGTTGCATAGCTAGTATGAAACGTGGTGTGCGCATGGGAACTATCAAGCTTTGAAGATGTGTGATATACGTTGAATGAGGGGTATGCGCTTTCAATGAAAATGTGCTCCATGCAGATAACTGTATGTGCTTTTTGTGAATAGGAACAACTTGCGTTGAGTTAACGATAAGTACTTTATGCAAAGTGGGGCAACATGCATAGCGTAAGGAACCGGTACTTTATGTGAAGACGTGCTGCTTCCATTAAATGAGTGATGCGAGTTTGGCATGAAGGTCACCTTAAATGTGCATTGTTGTAATAAAATTGCCTATAAATTTTTAGCACATAAAATAAGAGGAGCCAACCATTGTTAGACTATAACAACGGTTGGCTCTTTAATTAGTATTCAAATTTATTTGTTGAAGCTACCTTTTTCAGCAATATGTTCAACTTTTTCACCAAATTTTTCGAAGTTCTTTTCAAAACGTTGAATTAAATCTTCTGCTTGTGCTTTATATTTCTCTTTGTCGCTCCAAGCATTAATTGGATTTAAAATTGTTTTCGGTACATCTTCAATTTCTACAGGAATGCTTAAACCAAACGTACTATCTTTTGTATATTCTGCATTTTTCAATTTGCCAGAAATCGCTTGGTTTACCATTTGACGTGTGTAATGTAAGCTGATTCTACGTCCTACACCATATTTTCCGCCAGTCCATCCAGTATTAACAAGATAAACATCAACATCATGTAAATCGATAAGTTCACCTAATAAATCAGCGTAAACAGTAGGGTGTAACGGGAAGAACGGTGCTCCGAAACATGTTGAGAATGATGGTTCAGGTTCTGTCACACCACGCTCTGTACCAGCTAATTTAGAAGTGAAACCACTCAAGAAATGATACATTGCTTGGTCTTTATTTAACTTTGAAATCGGTGGAATAACACCAAATGCATCCGCAGTTAAGAAAATAATTGTATTTGGATGTGCTGCTTTTGATGGTACTACAATATTGTCAATGTGATTAATTGGATAAGCGGCACGCGTGTTTTCTGTATAACGATTGTCTTCAAAGTCCACTGAACCATCTTCTGCAACTACAGTGTTCTCTAAAATTGCACCATATTTGATTGCGTCAAAAATCTGTGGTTCTTTTTCTTTGGAAAGATTAATTGCTTTTGCATAGCAGCCACCTTCGATATTAAAGACCCCGTTTTTATTCCATCCGTGTTCATCATCACCGATTAGTTTACGGTGTGGGTCAGCCGATAAGGTTGTTTTACCAGTGCCAGATAGACCAAAGAATAATGCAACATCGCCTTTTTCACCAACGTTTGCTGAGCAATGCATGCTCATAATATCTTGCATCGGTAAGAGATAATTCATTACAGAGAAGATACCTTTTTTCATTTCACCAGCGTATTCAGTACCGCCGATTAAAATGACTTTGTGTTTAAATGAAATAATGACAAAGGTTTCAGATTTAGTACCATCAACTTCTGGATCTGCTTTAAAATGTGGTGCAGAAACGATAGTGAAGTTAGGTTTAATCTTTGTAGCTTCTTCTTTTGATTCAGGTCTAATAAACATATTTTTAGCAAATAAATTATGCCATGCTAATTCATTGATGACTGTAAGTTTTAACATTGTATCTTTATCGCTACCAGCGTAGCCTTTAAATACGTATAGTTCATCTTTTTTATCTAAATAGTCTAGTACTTTATGGTATAACTTCAAGAAAGTTTCTTCATCGATAGGTTGATTAATTTCTCCCCAATCAATGTTATCTCTATATGAAGGTTCAGAGACAAAAAATTTGTCTTTAGGCGAACGACCAGTATATTTTCCAGTACTTGCATTAACAGCACCAAGTTCTGTTAATACCCCTTCGTTATTGTCTAAGATTTTATTATAAAGTTGTGTCGTCGAAAGTTGAAAATGTGACGTTGGTTTTTTCAGTAATTTGTCAATTTTAGTTGTTTCAGTGTATGTGTCTACTGACATCCTAAATCCCTCCAAAGCGATAATTTAAATGTAAGCCTTTACATTTAATTAGTATAACACATTAACATAATTAATCTACAATATTTTACTGTAAATTTATTTGTGAAAAATTGACATTAATTCATTAATTAGGTACTATTATTTTTAACGGATTCTCTTATCCTGAGTGGTGGAGGGACATGGACCCAATGAAACCCAGCAACCTCTTTTTTTATAAAAGAAAGGTGCCAAACCGTTTGCAGACAAATAGGTCTGAACGATAAGAGCGAATGGACGTATTAGGCCTTCTCTCTATATTAATAGTTAGAAGGTCTTTTTTATTTAGCTCACAGAGAGAGAATTTTCGTAATATAAATTTAAAGGAGCAAACTATGTTAAATAACAAACGATTATTTACTTCAGAGTCTGTTACAGAAGGACACCCAGATAAAATCGCTGACCAAGTGTCAGATGCAATATTAGATGCTATTTTAAAAGACGACCCAAATGCACGTGTAGCTTGTGAAACAACTGTTACAACAGGTATGGCATTGATCGCCGGCGAAATTTCTACAACAACATATGTTGATATTCCGAAAGTTGTTAGAGAAACAATTAAAGAAATTGGATACACAAGAGCAAAATATGGTTATGATTATGAAACAATGGCAATTTTAACTGCGATTGATGAACAATCACCTGACATTGCACAAGGCGTGGATAAAGCATTAGAGTATCGTGATAAAGATAGCGAAGAAGAAATTGAAGCAACAGGTGCAGGTGACCAAGGTTTAATGTTTGGTTACGCAACGAATGAAACAGAAACGTACATGCCTCTAGCAATTTATTTATCACATCAATTGGCAAAACGTTTATCTGATGTGCGTAAAGATGGTACGTTAAATTATTTACGACCAGACGGTAAAGTTCAGGTCACTGTTGAATATGATGAAAATGATAACCCAGTACGTATTGATACGATTGTCGTATCAACACAACATGCTGATGATGTGACACTTGAACAAATTCAAGAAGACATCAAAGCGCATGTCATTTATCCAACTGTTCCAGAAAACTTGATTAATGAACAAACTAAATTCTACATCAATCCTACAGGACGCTTTGTAATCGGTGGACCTCAAGGTGATGCAGGATTAACAGGACGTAAAATCATTGTTGATACGTATGGTGGCTATGCACGTCATGGTGGCGGATGCTTCAGTGGTAAGGATCCTACAAAAGTAGACCGCTCAGCTGCATATGCTGCACGTTATGTGGCTAAAAATATTGTTGCAGCAGGTTTAGCAGATCAATGTGAAGTACAATTGGCATATGCGATTGGTGTTGCAGAACCAGTGTCAATTGCAATTGATACATTTGGAACAGGTAAAGTTTCTGAAGGACAACTTGTCGAAGCAGTTAGAAAACACTTTGACCTAAGACCTGCAGGCATTATTAAAATGCTTGATTTGAAACAACCGATTTACAAACAAACTGCTGCTTATGGTCATTTTGGACGTACAGATGTATTATTCCCATGGGAAAAATTAGACAAAGTGGAAGAATTAAAAGACGCAGTAAAATATTAAGATGAATTTAATATAGCTAAATAAAAGATTTTCGGTATATAAATGATAATATGTATCGAAAATCTTTAGCTTTTCTATTATAATTAAAGTTATTCATATATTAAAAAGGAGCGTTGTTGTGATGGATTTATCTTCACCGGTAGTCATTGGACTCATTATTGCAGTAGTCATTGCATTAATCTTTTTTGTCCTTTTCTTAGTTGCCTTAGGTAGTAAGAAAAAAGTTAAGCGACAAACAGAAGAAAAGTATGAACAACAAGAACAAAACATTAAAAAGTCTCATGAAGAAGCTTTAGAGAAAGAGCGTATTCAAAATAAAAAGACAATTACAAAACAACAAGAAGATTATAATCACATGGTTAGTACAAAAGATCGTGAGATTGACGCATTAAAATTGTTCTCGAAAAATCATAGTGAATATGTAACGGACATGAGATTAATTGGTATTCGTGAAAGATTAGTTAAAGAAAAACGAATTCGACCAGAAGATATGCACATTATGGCAAATATCTTTTTACCAAAGGATGGCTTTAATAATATTGAACGAATTAGTCATTTAGTATTAACAAGAACTGGTCTTTATATTATTGATTCTCAATTGTTAAAAGGTCATGTTTATAATGGTATTAGTGGCGGTCAATTTAAAGATTTACCACCAATGGAACAAGTATTTGATACATTGGATTTAGATAAATCTAGACCACAAACTATTGTGATGGATCAAAATGATGACAAACGTTCATTATCTTTTGTAAATTATTCAGATCAAATTGAGGCGATTAAACAATTGGCTGAAGACTTACAAAAAGAATTAGGTGCCAAATATACGCCAACTTCAATTTTATACTTTAATCCTAAAAATGAAGGCGATGTAACGATTTCAAATTATAATCAAAATAGTGCTGTCAAAGTGCTTGTCGGTGCTGAACAATTAGACGAGTTCTTTAACAAATTTGTATTCCATGGTCGTATTCAATACAACGTGGAAGACTTACAACAAATGATGGATAAAATTGAATCATTCAATTAAATGTTAGGCTGAAGTGATGACTATATGTTGTGACTTCGGCTTTTTTAGTTTGTCATAAATTAAACATAATTGCTTTTACAATTTGATTAATGTTTGAGAGATATTACTAGAATTTTAGTGGTTGATTGCTCTAAGTGTTTTTTCTCATGTATTCAACTCAGATTTGTTATGATAACAGGGTATAATACATCAAAAAGGTGAGGCGATATTTATGGAGGTTAAAACATTTTATAATGGAAACACGATGCCACAAATTGGTTTAGGGACATTTCGTGTGGAAAATGATGAAAATTGCATGGAAAGTGTTAAGTATGCCATTGAACAAGGATATCGTAGTATTGATACCGCAAAAGTTTATGGGAATGAAGAACAAGTAGGTGCTGGCATTCGTGCCGGATTGGAGTCAACTGGTATTGCTAGAGAAGACTTATTTATTACTTCAAAATTATATTTTGAGGATTTCGGTCGTGAAAATGTAGCAGCTGCTTACGAAGCTAGTTTATCTAGATTAGGTTTAAAATACTTAGATTTGTATCTAGTACATTGGCCAGGCACGAACGAAGCCGTAATGGTTGATACATGGAAAGGTATGGAAGATTTATATAAAAATAATAAAGCTAAAAATATAGGTGTCAGCAATTTTGAACCTGAACATTTGGAAGCTTTGTTGGCACAAGTGTCAATTAAACCTGTAATTAATCAAGTTGAATATCATCCATATTTAACGCAACATAAATTGAAATTATATTTGGCAGCACAACATATCGTGATGGAATCTTGGTCACCATTGATGAATGCACAAATTTTAAATGATGAGACAATTAAAGACATTGCTCAAGAATTAGGAAAGTCACCTGCCCAAGTTGTTTTAAGATGGAATGTGCAGCATGGTGTGGTTATAATCCCTAAATCGGTAACACCAAACAGAATCTCTGAAAACTTCCAAATATTTGATTTCGAATTATCAGATGAACAAATGACGCGAATTGATGGTTTAAATCAAGATAAGAGAATTGGACCTGATCCAAAAACTTTTGAAGGATAGATTAAAATCACTCAACTGATGAAAAGGTTAGATGAATTGTCAGGGCTTGGGACATTAAGTTCTTAGGCAATGTAAAAAAGTTGATTTCTATTAATTATTTGATAGAAATCAGCTTTTTTGATATGTATTTTATAATGTACAGCTCGTTGAGCTGCTATTTTCCTTATATTAAGTGCCATTAATACAAAACCTAGCTCTCGTTTAACATTATTTATTCCTCGAACTGACATTCGAGTGAAACCCAAAATAGCCTTCATAAATCCAAAAACAAGCTCTACATCAATTTTTCTTTGACTATAGATTTTTTTCGTTTCTGGTTCAGAAAGCTTTTGATTAATTTGGGCTTTAAAGTATTCCCAATTATAATTCTTCATGATTTTCTTATTGGATTTCGAATTTGGTTTCATGCATTGTTGCCTCAAAGAACATGCTGAACAGTCATCGCATTCATATAGCTTGAAGTCACGTTTAAAACCATATCTATCATTACGGTATGCATATCTTTTAAAACCTATTCTTTTGTTATTAGGACATATAAATTCATCATTAAGTTCGTCATATTTCCAATTTTGAGTGTTAAAAATGTCACTTTTAAACTTTCTAGTTTTATCTTTAATAAACATGCCATACGTAATAAGTGGCGTTTTATTAAAATCATCTATAATAGCCATATAGTTTTGCTCACTATCATAACCTGCATCAGCTACAATATACTCTGGTAAATAACCGAAGGTATTTTGAATCATTGTTAAAAATGGAATTAAAGTTCTAGTATCTGTTGGGGTTTGAAATAGGTCATAGGATAAAAAAATTGAGAATTTGTCGCTATTTGTAAATTGTATCCTGGCTTAAGTTGGCCATTTTTCATATGGTCTTCCTTCATTCTCATAAAAGTTGCATCATGATCAGTTTTAGAAAAGCTATTTCTATCTTTAAGAATCGATTTTTGTTCTTCATATTTATTTTTTCTTTCGGAATAATCATCAAATTTCTTTTTGAACTTCTTAATCTCAGTTCTTTTTTACGGGTCTGTTTTCTAATTTGAGCACAATCTTCGTTCTAAATAGAATGATTTAAATCTTCGATTTCTTTATCTAAATGACTACCAATTAAATCTATTTCTTCTCGTGATTTTGAATACTTTTCTTCCACACAAATGTATATCTATTGGCATTAGCTTCTACTTATGTACCATCAATAAAAATTGAATTATTATCAATAAGATTTTGCTTTAAACATTGACTATGGAACTGAATAAATAAAGATTCAATTAACGCATCAGTATTAGGATTCACTCTAAAACGATTAATAGTTTTATAAGAAGGTGTTTGATCTTGAGCTAACCACATCATTCGAATACTGTCATGAAGTAATTTCTCTATTCTACGACCAGAAAATACAGATTGAGTATATGCATATAAGATGATTTTTAACATCATTTTTGGATGATAGGATGTTGCGCCACGATGATGTCTGAATTCATCGAATTCGCTATCAGGTATCGTTTCAACAATTTCATTTACATATCGCGAAATATCATTTTAAGGAATTCTAACAGAAGTTTCTATTGGTAGTGTAAGTTGGGCAAAGTGTCTTATTTTTTTAAAGTATGTAAAAGTAAAATTACATGTTAATACGTAGTATTAATGGCGAGACTCCTGAGGGAGCAGTGCCAGTCGAAGACCGAGGCTGAGACGGCACCCTAGGAAAGCGAAGCCATTCAATACGAAGTATTGTATAAATAGAGAACAGCAGTAAGATATTTTCTAATTGAAAATTATCTTACTGCTGTTTTTTTAGGGATTTATGTCCCAGCCTGTTTTATTTTCGACTAGTTTGGAGAATTTATTGACATTCACATTATTTAAACGGCAACAAAGATTGTTTTATTTTGATAGGCATTATATGGTGTTAAAAAATTTGCATGAAAATTAAAAAATGCTTCGTTCAGGAAGGTGTCGTAATTTACCTATTTGCTGAATGAAGCATTTTATTTTTAAATATGATAGCCAATATAACAAGCTATAAATCCAATGATGAATTGTAAAAGTGAATAATTGAGAAAAAGGTTAATATCAAATTTTGGTGTCATCATTAATGTAAGTTCCTTGGCTAACGTTGAGAAAGTTGTTAAGCCACCTAAAAAACCGGTGACAAAGAACGCAGGGAACCATGAGATTGAAATTGATAGGCCTATAGTTAATCCAATTAAAAAACTACCAACTAGATTTACTATCAATGTTGCGATAGGTAACTTTGAAGTAAATTTATGATTAAAATAATCAGTAATGGCACTTCTAGCAATTGCGCCAAAACCGCCGCCAATCATGACTAAAATGATTGATATCATGATAAACCACCACCTAGTTTTATACCGACGTAACATAACAAAATACCAAAGACATAACTTGTTACAGCATATAGTAGTAAAGTTATAAATTGTTGATGATCAAACATATGTATTAATTCTAATTGAAATGTTGAAAAAGTCGTTAAAGCACCAAGAAAACCAGTCGTAATAGCTTTTTTTAGGGTCGGATGGTTTGAAAAAAATGCAATTGTTAAGGCTGTTAGCAATCCCATTACAAAGGCACCAGTCAAATTGGCTATCAGTGTTCCGATTGGAAAACCTCCGTCAGTATTCAGAAAAGAAATGAGGTAACGTAATAAAGCGCCTAAAGCACCACCGATAAAAATATATACATATTGCATTTGGTTCACCTCGAAAAGAAGTAGTTTGAATTTAAAAAAGAGGTTTTGGCAACACGACGACAAAAATTGTCGATGCATTATCAAACCTCATTATATGTTATATCTTGTTGTATAACTATAGCGATTAGATGCATAGTTATGATTTCGAAAATCTAATATTTTTTATACGCAACAACGTCATCAAATTGTTTTACTCATTATAGCATGATACATTGTATTGTTTTGTATTAACGCTACATTGACATTTTATCTTTTTTAAATAAAACCGAATGTACGAACAATTGAAAAGATATGTACTAAAATAACAATTAGAATAATCCAAGGCAAACTTTTACTCGCAATTCTAATCCAATCTGCATCAGGCTTTAGTGATTTAATTGAACGATCTGCAAAAATTATAGACAAAATTAGTACAATTGAGTTAATAACACTGCAGAAAAGTATTAATTTAATAAAAGAATTAAAAAATCCACTTAGGAAAACGTTATTTGTATTAAAGAAAAAGCTTAAAATAATCATTAAGCTAGATAAGTAAAAGTATTTTTTTGAACGAGACATGCTAGACCTCCTGGATGATTATCATTTACATATCGTATCATAAACAATCATAAAACAATAGTTTTATTAACTTGTAGACACAATGTTTGCTAAAGTCATTTTTAAAAAATATAGGCAAAAAATTAGCTATATATTATAAAAGCGTGATATAAATGTTTTATATAACAAAGAAATAAAAATCATTTTTTACAAATGGTTGTAAGAAAAAGACATGCAGATGTTGTTAAAATTTTAATAAGAATCAAGGAGGCTATATTATATGGCTAAACTAAATGTAGAAGTATTTGCGGACGGTGCAGATATTGAAGAAATGAAAGCAGCTTATAAAAACAAACAAGTGGATGGTTTTACAACAAATCCTAGTTTAATGGCGAAAGCGGGCGTAACAGATTACAAAGCTTTTGCTGAAGAAGCTGTGAAAGAAATTCCAGATGCTTCAATTTCATTTGAAGTATTTGCAGACGATTTAGAAACTATGGAAAAAGAAGCAGCAATTTTAAAACAATATGGCGAAAATGTATTTGTTAAAATTCCTATTGTAAATACAAAAGGTGAATCAACGATTCCTTTAATTAAAAAACTTTCAGCTGACAATGTGAGATTAAACGTTACGGCTGTTTACACAATTGAACAAGTTAAAGAAATAACTGAAGCAGTAACTGAAGGTGTGCCAACATATGTTTCAGTATTTGCAGGACGTATTGCAGATACAGGCGTAGATCCATTACCATTAATGAAAGAGGCTGTAAAAGTTACGCATAGTAAAGACGGCGTTAAATTATTATGGGCAAGTTGCCGCGAATTATTCAATGTGATTCAAGCTGATGAAATTGGTGCAGATATTATTACATGCCCTGCAGATGTTGTGAAAAAAGTGAATACAAACTTAGGTCGCGATATTAACGAATTATCAGTAGATACAGTTAAAGGCTTTGCGAAAGATATTCAATCTTCAGGTCTTTCTATTCTATAATTTATAAACATATTTAAACCCTCATAGGCATTGTGCTTATGGGGGTTTTTCCATCATAGTTATTAATGAAGAAGAAGTCAAAATTCAGCTAAGTAAAAGCCCGAGTTATAAAAAAGTCTAAATTGATTCAACAGGAGTAGAAAAGGAAATTAGTCTCGCATATTTTAGAAAATGAATAAAAACAATTACTATATGCAACTCAAGAATTAAATATTATTTAAGCCACATACTTATTAGAGTACAAAATATACAAGTTGTACTTATATCTAGGTATGTGACTTTTGATTTTAAGCGTAAAGCAAAAGTTTTTATGTTTGTATTAGTTCTAAATTATTTTGCACTTGATGACACGTATTTTTGAGTTTAAGTGGTGACTCAAGTTCAATAAAATAAATATCAGATAGATAATTTGAAAATAATATGAAAGGTTATCTCAAAATTATCCCCATATTATAAAGAGCAGAGCTAACAAGTTATTTAAGAAGTGCATGAATATTACCACTTCTAATCGTTTTGTTTTTATATAAATTAGACCAAAAATCAAACCAGAATATAAGTAAGGTAAATAACCAATCCAAGTGTCAGATTCGTGTAATGATGCAAAAACTAAACTAGACACAAGTAACCCTAAAAATAAGTGTTTTCTGAATATAACCCTTATTATCATACCGCGAAAAACAATTTCTTCCACAATAGCGGGGATGATGGTAACAGTGAAAATAGAAATATAGAATGGTGTATTTCGTATTTCTTGCTCTAATTGTAGTTCATTTGCCGGTACGTCATGAAAATATAAATAAAGATTATCTAACCCATAAATTAATAGTGCACCGCCTATAATATAAATAACTTGAGACAATGTTAATTTTTTAAAAGAGAATAAATTGATTTTGAATAGCCTCAATAGAATTAAACCTACTAATACAATTAGCATGCTATAAAGTAAATGTACTTCACTGACAACTATGCCGATAAATAAAATGATAGTAATAAAAAATGCTGCCATTAAAGTTAAAAAATAATTTCCTCGTGTAACCGATAAATCATCGTAAAAAAAGTCTTTGAATTTTTGCATGCTAAATCCTTTCTTTTCATTTTTTAAAATTATTTTGAATGCAATATGGTTAAGGCTAGATTCATTATATATGAAACATATATACGATTAAAATTTATCATTGTACCTACCTAAAAAGCATTAGTTTGAAAAATTAGCAGACTGTATTTTAGCGTCAAATCACCATAAATGAAATTGTAATATGGATTTTTGTAGATTTGATACATATATTTCTGTAAAATATATAAAATACACTTTCAATTGACGCTAATGTTTAAAATTACGTCAATATTATAAAGGAGAGAAATCCTTAATTATGAATAAAGCATCATTTGATAAAAAAGTTAAAAAGCAATTATGGTTTTTGAACAAGAAGGAGAAACAAGCATTAGATCAACGATTATCTTCTATATCTGATGATGACAGCGTTA
The DNA here is from genome assembly GCF_037963075.1 of Staphylococcus sp. FSL W8-0056. NCBI lineage: Bacteria > Bacillati > Bacillota > Bacilli > Caryophanales > Staphylococcaceae > Staphylococcus > Staphylococcus sp. FSL W8-0056. The sequence goes on along the minus strand of NZ_CP150142.1, from coordinate 1,537,180 downwards.
ACTTAAATAAGCCTGTTACCTTTGCTAATGCTTACTTAAGACAAAATGTATTTCGAAATAAAGAAACAAAAAGTTATAGTATGTTTGTTACATTAGTAGTGATGATGTTTGCTTATGTTGCTTTATTAGGCTTGTTTTTATTTGGGCTAATTACAAGTCTATCTGGCGTACAATTTTTCGTTAGTCCTAAGGTAGATTTATCAACAACTGTTGTTATTTTAACAATTATTGGAGCGATTTTATTAATGATTGTTAGCATATATTTTATAAAAATTGTGACATCATACTTTACTAAGAAACTTTTAGAAATTAAATTTAATTCGAAATAGTATTTTCAATGAAGTGCTTCAAAGCTAAACTTTCATGACATTTTTTTGAAACTAGAGAAAATGGCTCATCAACTTCTAGCTGAATGCCTTCTTGAAAATGTATTAATGTTGAATTCTCTATGGCAGTCATACCAACAATATAATGTGCATTGATATAAATTTGTATCGGTGCACGTTTATGTTTTAACGGAAAAAGTATAGTTTTTGGGTTGATGTAAATAGGAACCAGTTTATTAATATTTAGTATGTTTTTTGCAGTCTCAATTAGCACACTTTGTGATGATAAATGCAATTTCGCATAATATGAAACGAGTTTGTTAATTGGAACTTTAAGAATGTAATCGCAATGTAAAAAGACACAATTTGTTTCGAGATGGTTTGAAGTAGCAGTTTGGATATAAAGTAGATATTTAGTAGAATTGTCTTGCAAATATAGTACTCCTCGTATAATAAGTTGTTAATTTAATGGTTAAAATAAATTTATATGAAGATGTTAGGGTGTTTCAACATCACTAACACATCGACCGAAATTTCACAATAAACTAATTAAAATTATGTTGGCATTTACGCTTAACGGACATCTTAATTAATTTAATCGTTGAAAGCGATAATGACATGATTTCAGCAATTTCAAATTGCTTGTATCCTTCAAGGTATAGTTTGAGCCATAGTCTTTCTCTATGATTTAAAAGCTTGAAGATATCTTGTAAACGAAGGTCATGTTCATTAAAGTATGTTGGTTGTTCAGTTAATGTTGGTGAATTATTCTCACATAAAATGACATCTTTTAATTGATTTTGTTGTCTGAATAAATCGATAAGGTAATAATTTAATCGAGTGAATAAAAAAGAGGATAAAGATTGCTTGCTTGAGGGTTTATATATCTGACTCAATTGCCACATTTTTATCAAGAGTAGTTGATAATACTCATCATAATTATAGCTAATATTATATTTTTTTAAAAGATGGTGTATGATTTTGTGGTGTTTGTTGTATACGTCATTAAATTTCAAGTAGTCATTCTCCAAGTTATACGTATAACAAATATTTCCGGATAAAGTTAGAATAAAATATTTAGAAAAATCATTCATTTGCGTAATCGCTAAATTAAGTGTTAAATATAAGACATAAGTAATTAATTTAATGTGATATGATGTATTATTACTTTGCTAAATAGTAGATAGAACAAAATTTGTAATCGGGAGGTAACAATGGATTACGCACATTTAAATTTAGAACATTTTTTTGCACGAAACGACGATTTAGATGTTATAAGAGATCGCGCTGATTTCGTGATGATAAATAACTTCACTAATGAAATGATGTATCGTGATGGTCAAATTGAAGGCACGATTGATTTAAATCAGTACTATTATAAAAATAGATCAAATGCAGCAAGTTTTATTATGATGGATTATAAAAAAGAAACTAAGTAAACGAACAAAAGAATTTTTTGTTTTTTAATACGTGAATAATAAGATTATTGATATAAAGGTTTTCAAAGGTTATACAAAAAGATAAAACATTTATGATTCGTAGATCAACGTAAAGTAATGTTGATAAATGGTTTAAAACGTTTCATTTACATTACTGTTTATTTATGAATATGTAACAATGCATAGATAAAATTGTTAAACGGTTTTAATAATGTTAAACTTTATTATCGTAGTCAAACTGAATGTATAACAACAATGACCTAAGAGGTGTGGATATGAATAAACACAAGAAAGGTTCTATTTTTGGAATAATAGGACTTGTTGTCATATTTGCTGTTGTCTCATTTTTATTTTTCTCAATGATATCCGATCAGATATTTTTCAAACATGTTAAATCCGACATTAAGATTGAAAAGTTAAATGTTACATTAAACGATGCAGCAAAGAAACAAATAAATAATTATACGAGTCAACAGGTATCAAATAAAAAGAATGATGCATGGAGAGATGCATCTGCAACTGAAATTAAAAGTGCAATGGATAGCGGTACTTTTATCGATAATGAAAAGCAAAAATATCAATTTTTAGATTTATCAAAGTATCAAGGGATTGATAAAAATAGAATTAAACGTATGTTAGTAGATAGACCAACGTTATTGAAACATACGGATGATTTCTTAAAAGCTGCTAAAGATAAGCACGTTAACGAAGTTTATTTAATTTCACATGCATTATTAGAAACTGGCGCAGTTAAAAGTGAATTAGCTAATGGAGTCGAAATTGATGGCAAAAAATACTACAATTTCTATGGAGTAGGAGCCCTTGATAAAGACCCAATTAAAACAGGTGCAGAATATGCTAAAAAGCATGGTTGGGATACACCTGAAAAAGCTATTTCAGGCGGTGCTGATTTCATTCATAAGCACTTCTTATCAAGCACAGATCAAAATACATTGTATAGTATGAGATGGAATCCAAAAAATCCAGGAGAACATCAATATGCTACTGATATTAAGTGGGCAGAAAGTAATGCAACAATTATCGCTGACTTTTATAAGAATATGAAGACTGAAGGAAAATACTTCAAATACTTTGTGTATAAAGATGACAGTAAACATTTGAATAAGTAATTTGATAGAGTTAAGTTATGATATAACTTGCTCAAGTATAAAAAGACGCTTTCTATCGCAATAAATAGAAAGCGTCTTTTTATTTCTTAAAATATGATAAGTGTTAGATACAACCCTATGAGGGTTATAAATAGTACTGGAATTGTAATGATGATACCAGTTTTAAAGTATGTGCCCCAAGAAATCTTAACATCTTTTTGTGTTAAGACGTGTAACCACAGTAATGTAGCTAAAGAGCCTATCGGTGTAATTTTTGGACCTAAATCAGAACCGATAACATTCGCATAAATTAGGCCTTCTTTTAACATGCCATGGACATTTGATTGACCAATAGCAATCGCATCTATTAAAACTGTAGGCATATTATTCATTATTGATGATAAAAACGCTGAAATGAAGCCCATTCCCAAAATGGTGCTAAATAGACCGTAATTGGAAATATATTCTAATATTTTAGCCAATATTAAAGTAATGCCAGCATTTCTTAAGCCGAATACGACGATATACATACCAATTGAAAATAATACTATATTCCAAGGTGCGCCCTTAATGACTTGCTTAATATTTACAGCATTTGATTTACGAGCCAACATTAGAAAAATAAAAGCAATGATTCCAGTGAAAATTGATACCGGAATTTTAGTAAATTCACTGATTAGATAGCCGAAAAGTAATATAACTAGAACAATCCATGAAATTTTAAATAGCTTTAAATCATTAATGGCATCTTTAGGATGCTTTATATTATTATCATCAAACGTTTTAGGTATCGCCTTTCTAAAATATAACCACAATACTATAATACTTGCTAAAAGCGAGAATAAATTAGGTATAATCATTCTACTAAAATATCGAACGAATCCTACATGAAAATAATCAGCAGATATAATATTCACTAGATTGCTCACGATCAAAGGTAAAGAAGTTGTGTCAGCTATAAAACCACTCGCAATAATAAAAGGGAATATGGCCCGCTTACTAAAACCTATATTTTTAACCATCGCTAATACAATAGGCGTTAAGATTAACGCTGCGCCATCATTTGCGAAAAATGCAGCAACAATGGCACCCAATAATATGATATAAACGAACATTTTTAAACCATTTCCTTTTGAAGCATGAAGCATGTGAATAGCTGACCATTCGAATAATCCAACTTTATCTAATATTAATGAAATAAGAATGACTGAGACAAAAGTCAAAGTAGCATTCCAAACAATACCTGTTACTTCGAAAACATCGGAAAAACTTACAACACCAGTAATAACAGCAATAAAGGCACCAGTTAATGCGGTAATGCCAATATCTAGGCCTTTAGGTTGCCATAATACAAATAATAAAGTTACTAGAAAAATGAGTGTCGCTAAAGTTGTCATCATTAGCATTCACCAGTCTTAAGGTTATGACAAAAACATCGTTGGTTAGAGGTATGAACCTTAGACAAGTTATTAATTACGGACTCAAAAATATTATGATTAAGCTGGTATAAATGTTTATTTCCGATTTTTCGTGTCGTAACTAAGTTGGTTTTTACTAATGCTTTCAAATGATAGCTAAGTGTGGGTTGAGAGAATTGAAAATGTGCTAACAAATCACAAGCGCATAACTCTCCACAAGAAAGTAAATCTAGTATTTCTAATCTGCTTGAATCTGATAAAACTTTTAAAAATGTTGCTAGTTCTTTATACGTCATAACATACCTCCTAGACGTTAAATAGATTATCATCTATATAGATGAATGTCTATGTTCCTTTGGTATATTACACGATATGACTATGTAATTTGAATTTGGTTTTAGTATTAAAAGGGTATTAAAGATAAATTATAGATATTGATTTTGCAAAATATACTCTTTGTTTTGCATTGAAAAAGGTGATTAGCCATATCTTGAGTGTATGGCCAATCACCTTAGTTGAATTTATTTTGTAATCAAGGGTATTGATTAAGAAGCTTTGTTTTTACGACTAAAAATCATAAATAGAATTACTAATGAGATTAATATCTTTGCTATAAATTTCAATTTAATTCACCTCGTTAAAAATATTTTAACACAAACACTAAGGTTGATATTAAATGAAAAGTTTTAAATGGTTTAATGGTTGTGAAAGTGAAATAATAGCTTACCTTAATAAATTTTATTGGAAATACCAAATTGCTATAATTATAGGTAATAGTTTAAATATAATATTTTGAATTACAAAAGGATGGATGATATATGCGTGTAGCAATAATAGGCATGGGAACTGCTGGTGTAAGTGTATTGAGAGAGTTAGTTAAGCACCCGAAGTTTAATCAATTAGATATAGATTTATACGATGATAAAGTAAATATGGGACAGGGCGTACCATTTCAAAATGATAGTTCTGAGCTGCTAATTAATATGCCTTCGAAAAAGATGAGTTTAAATTTAGATGATGAGACTGAATTTTGGAAGTGGTATAAACAACAAACTGATTTTAATTTTGATGAACCTGCATATTTACCGAGATTTGTATTCGGACATTATATGAAATCTTATTTATCTATGTTCACGAAAAAATATCCAAATATATCAACTAATTATAATAAAGTTCAAGAGATTTATACAAATTCTAATATCGATGAAACGAATTTAACTTATTACATATGTACTACAAATTCAGAACAATCATGGCAAGCGTACGATTATGTATTTTTAACATGTGGTACATTTGCCTACCATGATCCATATAACTTAAAGGGTAAAAAAGGATATATCGCTACGCCTTATCCAACATATAATACGTTAGACGAAGTAAATGAACTGGACGATATTGCGATTATTGGTACAGGCCTTGCCAGTTTAGATGTTGTCCGTTATGTTGCTGCTCATCATCCGAAATTACCAATTACTATGACGAGTCGTTCTGCTCATTTACCAAGTGTAAGAGGTACAATGATAGACGTGACATTCAAGTACTTAACTAAAGACAAATTAAATGACATTAAAAAACATCATTTCGGCAATGCACCGCTTGATACTATAGTTTCTTTATTTTTAAAAGAATGTGCTGAATATGACATTGATTTTAAAAAATTAGTACATAGACGTACAGGAAATCATATTGCAGATTTGAAGTATGATTTAGCGCGTCCAACAGAAATGGGCATTTTCCAAAGTATGATTGAACATTTGAAAGAGAATTTAAATTGGATATGGAATAGCTTAAGTATTGAAGATCAACATCAATTTAATCAAAAATACTCAAAGATGATTCAATTAAATTCAAATCCAATGCCTCCAAGAACTGCTGAACTAATTATTGAATTAATAGAAAATAAGTCTTTAATTTTGAAAAAAGATTTAGAAGATGTGAAACATGATGGCAAGTTGTATTATTTTTCATACAAAAACCAAGAATCAGTAGACATGTATAATGTTGTCATTAACGCGACAGGTGCAAAAAGTCATTTAAATGAATTGGATCAAGATGATCAATTAATTAAAAATCTTGAAAATAGACAAATTGTACAAGCACATCCAATGGGAGGCATACAAATCATACCGGAAACCAATCAAGTTATTAGTCCAAGGTTTGGAACATTAACAAATATGATTGCGATAGGTCAAATGACAAACGGTGTTAATAAACTACGAAATGGTGTGAAAATGATAGTAGAACAAGTTGCGCATACAGTATCTCAATTATATGATGCTTTAGAATCGAATGAGCAACAACAGCGCAGTTACAATCAATAATTTGTAACTAGAAGATAATAAAGAGAACGCTCTATAGAGACGAATTGAAGGTTTGATTTTAATGTCTGTTAGTAAGAATCATATCAATGAGATGCCTATAGTACTCAGATTATATTAAATTAAAACCGTCATTAATTGTTTTTTCAGAAAACATATAGTATCATTTTAAATGTAGTTGACATACTACGTACTCAAATAATCTATAACAATTTCATATATAATTCTTTCGGGGCAGGGTGAAATTCCCAACCGGCAGTAAATAAAGCCTGCGACCTGCTAATATGTTTCATATTAGTGGCTGATCTAGTGAGATTCTAGAGCCGACAGTTAAAGTCTGGATGGGAGAAAGAATGTTAATTATCGACAAAGATAATGTAGCGTATTTGTAAAAATGTGTACAAATAGGCTTATTTAACGATAAATTTTTCTCCTTGCATCTTAATTCATGATGTGAGGATTTTTGTTTATAGAGGTGATCATTTGAGTCAATTTATGGATTATGCGATTCAACTTGCAAATATGGTACAAGGTCAAACAGGTGTTAATCCACCCGTTGGCGCTGTTGTAGTTAATGAAGGTAGGATTGTTGGTATTGGTGCACACTTGAGAAAAGGTGACAAGCATGCGGAGGTTCAAGCACTTGATATGGCACAACAAAATGCTGAAGGTGCGACGATTTATATTACGTTAGAGCCATGTAGTCATTTTGGTTCAACACCACCCTGTGTTAACAAAATTATTGATTGTAAGATAGCAAAAGTAGTATACGCAACAAAAGACAATTCGTTAGACACACATGGTGATGAGACGTTACGGGCTCACGGTATTGAGGTTGAATGCGTTGATGATGAACGGGCATCACAATTATACCAAGACTTTTTTAAAGCAAAAGCAAAGCAACTGCCACAAATTACAGTGAAAGTATCTGCAAGTTTAGATGGTAAACAAGCGAATGATAATGGACAAAGTCAATGGATTACTAACAAAGAGGTTAAACAAGATGTCTATAAGTTAAGACATCGACACGACGCAGTGTTAACTGGAAGACGTACAGTTGAATTAGATGATCCACAATATACTACACGTATTCAAGATGGAAAAAACCCTATAAAAGTAATATTGTCTAAGTCTGGGAATATTCATTTTAATCAGCAAATTTATCAAGATGAATCAACACCAATTTGGATATATACTGAAAATCCAAATTTAACAAGCAATCAAACACATATTGAAATTATTTACTTGAAGTCTTGTGATTTAACAACAATTCTTCACAATTTATATAAAAGAGGAGTTGGAACTTTGCTAGTCGAGGCAGGTCCAACCACTACTTCAGAATTTCTCCAATCTAATTATATAGATGAATTTATTCTCTATTATGCCCCGAAATTAATTGGCGGATCTGGAAATTATCAATTTTATCAAACAAATGATGTGATTGAGATACCAGATGCGAACCAATTTGAAATTGTTCATTCCGAGTTATTAAATCAAAATGTTAAATTAACTTTACGAAAGAAGTGATGATGCATGTTTACTGGCATCGTTGAAGAAATAGGTGTCGTTAAAAGTGTTCAAATTCGTCAATCAGTCAGGACGATTGAAATCGAAGCACATAAGATTACGGCAGATATGCATATTGGTGATTCCATCAGTGTTAATGGTGCATGTTTAACAGTGATTGATTTTGATCAGACATCTTTTACTGTTCAAGTAATTAAAAGCACTGAAAATAAAACCTATTTAGCAGATGTTAAGCGACAATCAGAAGTAAATTTAGAGCGTGCCATGAGTGGTAACGGTAGGTTTGGTGGACATTTTGTCCTCGGTCATGTAGATGAACTAGGAACAGTTTCAAAAATAAATGAAACAGCCAATGCCAAAATTATTACGATTCAATGTAGCCAACATATTAATAATCAGTTAGTTAAGCAAGGGTCTATTACTGTGGATGGTGTAAGTCTAACGGTATTTGATAAGCATGATAACAGTTTTGACATTCATCTTATTCCAGAAACGAGGCGTTCAACGATTTTATCATCCAAAAAATTAGGAGATAAAGTACATTTAGAAACAGACGTTTTGTTTAAATATGTTGAAAATATTTTAAATAAAGATAAAGACCAATTATCTGTAGATAAATTAAGAGCATTTGGTTTTTAGGAGGGGTAGCATGCAATTCGATAATATTGACAGTGCTTTAATGGCTTTAAAAAATGGAGAAACAATTATTGTAGTAGATGATGAGAATCGTGAAAATGAAGGTGATTTAGTAGCGGTTACTGAATGGATGAACGATAATACCATTAATTTTATGGCGAAAGAAGCAAGGGGATTAATATGCGCACCAGTGTCTAAAGATATTGCACAACGTTTGGATTTGGTACAAATGGTTGATGATAACTCCGACATCTTTGGTACGCAATTTACAGTGAGTATTGATCATGTAGATACAACAACAGGAATTAGTGCTTATGAACGTACATTGACTGCCAAAAAGCTCATTGATCCTAGTAGTGAAGCTAAAGATTTTAATCGTCCTGGTCATTTATTTCCATTAGTAGCACAAGATAAAGGCGTATTAGCTAGAAATGGACACACAGAAGCGGCTGTTGATTTAGCTAAACTTACTGGTGCCAAGCCCGCTGGTGTCATTTGTGAGATTATGAATGATGACGGCACGATGGCGAAAGGACAAGATTTACAAAATTTTAAAGAAAAACATCAATTAAAGATGATTACGATTGATGATTTAATTGAATATCGTAAAAAATTAGAACCAGAAATTGAATTTAAGGCAAAAGTGAAAATGCCTACAGATTTCGGAACATTTGATATGTATGGTTTTAAAGCGACATACACAGATGAAGAGATAGTTGTACTGACAAAAGGTGCAATTCGACAACATGAAAATGTACGCTTACATTCTGCGTGCCTTACAGGCGATATTTTCCATAGTCAACGTTGTGATTGTGGTGCTCAACTTGAATCGTCTATGAAGTATATCAATGAACATGGTGGCATGATTATTTATCTACCTCAAGAAGGTCGTGGCATAGGATTGTTAAACAAATTACGCGCATATGAATTAATTGAGCAAGGATATGATACAGTAACTGCAAATTTAGCATTAGGTTTTGATGAAGATTTACGAGATTATCATATTGCTGCACAGATTTTAAAATATTTTAACATCGAACATATCAATTTATTAAGTAATAATCCAAGTAAATTTGAGGGATTAAAACAATATGGCATTGATATTGCAGAAAGAATTGAAGTTATCGTACCAGAAACGGTACATAATCATGATTATATGGTAACGAAAAAAATAAAAATGGGTCATTTAATATAGGAGGACTTTAACATGAATTTTGAAGGTAAATTAATTGGAAAAGATTTGAAAGTTGCAATCGTAGTTAGTCGATTTAATGATTTTATCACTGGAAGATTACTTGAAGGTGCAAAAGATACTTTGATTCGACATGATGTTAATGAAGACAATATTGATGTAGCATTTGTTCCTGGTGCGTTTGAAATTCCTTTAGTAGCTAAAAAATTAGCCTCATCAGGAAATTATGATGCAATAATTACATTAGGATGCGTAATTCGCGGTGCTACGTCTCATTATGATTATGTTTGTAATGAAGTCGCGAAAGGTGTTTCTAAAGTAAATGATCAAACTAATGTACCAGTCATATTTGGTATTTTAACGACTGAAAGTATTGAACAAGCTGTGGAAAGAGCAGGTACGAAAGCTGGTAATAAAGGTGCCGAAGCAGCAGTAAGTGCAATTGAAATGGCTAATTTATTAAAATCTATAAAAGCATAGAGCGCTGTTGTGAGTTCATAATCAAAGATTTATAAATGTTTCAGAACTGCCAATATAACATTTAGGAGCCTAGAACATTGATTATTGTTCCAGACTCCTAAATTATTGTTTATGCCATGCTCTATTTACGGCATAATTTTTTAATTGTACTTAAACCTAACATAACTGTAGCTCCTAAAGCTGCAATTATGCCAACACGTTTTAAGCCAGCAGGTTTCACAAATTCTTTTACAGCAAGAGATAGGTTTTGTGGGCGTTCTGCTAATCTTCTCATAAAATACGCAAACCAATCATCGCCATAAGGTACATAAATAGTGAAATTATAGCCTTCATTTGCGATTTCTTCTGCTAACTCTGATCTAAAACCATAGAGCATTTGGAATTCCATACGATCTTTTTCAATGTGATTTTCTTTCATAAATTGTTTTACATGATTAATGATGCGATGGTCATGTGTTGCAATTGAAGTGAAATTGCGTGCGTTTAACAAACGTTGTTCAATTATTTTGATGTAATTTGCATCTACGTCTTCCTTAGATTGAAATGCAATTGATTCGTTTTCTTTATATGCACCTTTAACCAAACGTAATCGTAAATCTTGGTACTTATCAACTAATTTGTGGCTATCGTATAAATATGCTTGAATTACAGTACCAACATTTCTAAATTCGCCTTTTAAGCGATCTAAAACTTGAACAATTTGTTGCAGGCTAGCATATTTTTCAGTATCAATATTTATATGCATATTGTTGTAAGTATTTGCTTTAAGTAAAATTTCTCTTAAATTTTGGTAAGCTAATTCTAAGTCGAATTCTGCACCTAACTGACTCAATTTAACAGACATATGTGCCTTTACGCCATGTTGATGAAGCGCGTCCATAATTGTTAAAATTTGTTCTTTAGCATGATTACTTTCTTCAACTGTACCGACAAATTCCCCTAAATTGTCTACCGTAACAGCGATATTCTTGTCATTTAAGTATTCGATTGTATTAATTAACTCTGGAATTGTATTTCCGGCAACGACTTTATTGGCGCCCAAACGTGGGCCCACTTTTTTTGCTGCGTTGTTTAAAAAACTATTATTAGATAATCCGATAAAAAAATTCTTTAATAGTGCCATTGCTACTCCTCCAAACCCTTGTGTTTACAATAAGTTTAGCATGAAAAAAATATTCGAGAAAGCGTTTTCATAAAAAACAATCAAAAATAATTATGTATAATTACACTATTATTGATGTTGATTTCATTTATATATAATAATATGGACAACAATAATACTATAAATAGAAATCTACATAGTGAATTTGCTATAATTATGTTATTGAAGATTAATGAAAAAGGGGCAGTATAATAATGTGGAAGTGGGAAGCTGAAAATGATGCGAAAGGCGTCGTTGTTATTGCTCATAATATATTAGAACATACGGGAAGATATGCATATGTTATTACGATGTTAAGAAGAAATGGCTATCATGTGATTATGGGAGATTTGCCTGGTCAAGGTCAAACTTCAAGAGCTAATAAAGGACAAATTGAAAACTTTCAAACGTATCACGAAAGTTTGCTAGATTGGTTAAAGATAGCTAATGAATATAAAATTCCTACTTATGTATTAGGGGTAGGACTTGGCGGTTTGATTTTATTAAATTTACTTGAAAAAGTAGAATTGCCAATCGAGGGGATGATGTTAATTTCTCCTATGCTAGAACTTCAAAAGAATGGAAAAAATCGTAAAGATAAACTTGTTTCAAATATAGGTAAAATTTCAAAAGACACACGTTTTAATGTTGGTGTAGAACCAAAAGATTTAACACGTAATTTAGAAATTGTTGAAGAAACAGTTAACGATGGTTTAATGTTAAAAAAAGCAACGTATCATTGGTATAATACAATTAATGAGACGATGAAAGATACGATGGCTCATATTCATGACATTCAACCAATGCCAACGCTATTAATGTATGGAACGAAGGATTTAATTGTTGATACTAGGGCAATTGATGAGTTTAAAGAAAAATATCAAACACCTGAATTATATTTTAAAGCTTGGCAAGGTTTTTACCACGAGGTTCACAATGAGCCAGAACGTGATGAAGTAATGCGTTATATTCTGACTTTCTTAAATAACAGCGTCAATACAATGGGCTTTATTGTTGAAGATGACGAAATTGTAGAAATTTAATATTCTAAAAAGATGAGACAGTAGATGCTCATCTTTTTTTTTACTTTTTTAAGGTTGAGAATGTATATCACATTTTATACACATTTGATTTGTAAGAAATGTTTTGATTTATACAAATCATATCTTGAAAAATAACCAATTTAGCCTCATTCGGTTTGATTTAATTTGTTAAATTTAAGGCTAACTAATTAATTTAGTTTAATCAATTTTCATGAGAGTTATATGTAATAAAAATTCAATGCGTATCTTTTTTGAAGAAATATATGTAGAATTGTTGCAATTTAATGGTAATATTGATATATTTTCTTTGTATATAAATTATAAAATTAATATGTAATAGAGTGATTTGTTTTATGTACTATTATCTTATTTCTAAATATTAACTCTATTGATTATTGGTTTTTATACTTATTTAATTTTATTCAACTTTGACAATTGAATAGAAAGCAAGTTTATTTACACTTGTAGTTTTATGCATAAGTTAGCACATACAAGTTTTGGGATTGTTGGGATGTTTGTTAATACTTGTATGGTAGCTAAATATGTGATTATTAATTGGGAGATGTTTAGCATGAAAAAAGTAAATAACGACACTGTATTTGGGATTTTGCAATTAGAAACACTTTTGGGTGACATTAACTCAATTTTCAGCGAGATTGAAAGCGAATACAAAATGTCTAGAGAAGAAATTTTAATTTTACTAACTTTATGGCAAAAAGGTTCTATGACGCTTAAAGAAATGGACAGATTTGTTGAAGTTAAACCGTATAAGCGTACGAGAACGTATAATAATTTAGTTGAATTAGAATGGATTTACAAAGAGCGTCCTGTTGACGATGAAAGAACAGTTATTATTCATTTCAATGAAAAGTTACAACAAGAGAAAGTAGAGTTGTTGAATTTCATCAGTGATGCCATTGCAAGTAGAGCAACAGCAATGCAAAATAGTTTAAACGCAATTATTGCTGTGTAAGTTTAATAGCATAAAAAGAGGTTTTCATTAAGTTGAAAACCTCTTTTTGTTGTTGTTGGTATTAATTTTTCAAATGTTGACTACTCAATCCTAAATTATAAATAGTATAGCGCAGCAAATGCTTAAGAAATTTTTTCTATGGCACAAATGAATGGAGCATGATTACGTTGGTTTAAAAATTGATATTGCAAAACTTGCGCATGCTTTTGATCCAAAGTACTCAAGTAATCAAGCAATGCATGCTTCTCAATTTGTCCTTCGCTATGACCATGATATATAACAAGTACAATAATACCTTCAATTGACATTAATGATAGCAATGAATTAATAGCTTGGATTGTCGTGTCAGGCTTTGTCACGATAGATTTATCACCTTTAGGCAAATAACCTAGGTTAAAGATGGCTGCATCAATATGACCTTTATGTGCATCATTTATATGATGTTCAATATTTTCATGTCCATCTTTTATTAAAGAAACATGATTGAAATCCTTAACTTTATCACGTGTATTTTCCAAAGCTAAATCTTGAATGTCGAAACCATAAACATGTCCTTCTGGTACTTGTTCGGCTAAAAATAAAGTGTCATTGCCGTTACCGCAAGTTGCGTCCACAACAATACTTTCTGGTGTTATATGTTGTTTAATAAGTGTTTTTGAAAAAGGGAGTATACGTTCTAATTTCATTGCTTCACCTTAGACTTGTAACGCAAGCCTTGATAAGAATTTCTACGTGCTAATTCAGCATCGATGCCATTTAATACTTCCCATTTATTAACACTCCACATTGGACCTACCATGATATCTATTGGACCATCACCGGTAATTCGGTGAACGATCATTTCAGGGGGAATCACTTCTAATTGGTCCACAACTAGGTTTGTGTACTCTTCTTGAGTCATAAAAGTTAATAAACCTTTATCGTATTGTTTTACCATCGGTGTACCTTTTAACAAATGAAGTAAATGAATTTTAATACCTTGTACATCCATTTGTGCAACTTCTTTGGCAGTAGCCATCATCATGTCATAGTCTTCGCCAGGTAAGCCATTAATGATGTGTGTACATACATTGATATTATGCTTACGTAATTTTGCCACACCATCATAATAAGTTTTCATATCATGGGCACGATTGATTAAATCAGATGTTGACTGATGGATTGTTTGTAGTCCTAATTCAACCCATAAGTATGTTCGTTGATTCAAATCTGCTAAATATTCGACAACATCGTCTGGTAGACAGTCAGGACGCGTACCAATAGATAATCCTACAACACCCGGTTCTTTAAGTACAGGTTCGAATTTTTCTTTTAATACTTCAACTGGTGCATGTGTATTTGTAAATGCCTGAAAATAAGCAATATATTTTCCTTCGTGCCATTTCTCATGCATCTTTTCCTTAATTTCTTTAAATTGTACTGCGATTGAATCTGCACGATTACCTGCAAAGTCCCCGCTACCTGCAGCAGAACAAAATGTACATCCACCATGTGCTACAGTGCCATCGCGGTTAGGACAGTCAAACCCGCCATCCAATGCAACTTTAAATATTTTTTGTCCAAATTTATTTTTTAAATGGTAATTCCATGTGTGATAACGTTTGTTTTCAAAAGCGTATTGGAAATGATTGCCCATATGTCATTTTCCTTTCTATAAAAAAAGAGTTCTAAGTACAGATTTTAACATATTTTAATGTTATAGTGTTTATTATAGTTTGACAAAAAAGAGAGAGGAACTATGAAATATGAATATACCTAAATCAGTCTGGTGGCTAGTAATTGGCATGGCGTTAAATATTACTGGTTCCAGTTTTTTGTGGCCTTTAAATACAATTTATATGAAACAAGAACTTGGAAAAAGTTTAACTGTTGCTGGTTTAGTGCTAATGATAAATTCATTTGGCATGGTTATTGGAAACTTATTAGGTGGTTCACTATTTGATAAATTAGGTGGATACAAGACGATTTTAATTGGAACTTTCACTTGTCTTTGTAGTACAACGCTACTTAATTTCTTTCACGGGTGGCCTTGGTATGCTGTATGGCTTGTAATGTTAGGCTTTGGTGGCGGAATGATTATTCCTGCGATATACGCTATGGCTGGAGCAGTGTGGCCGAATGGCGGAAGACAAACGTTTAATGCGATATACTTAGCGCAAAATATTGGTGTGGCTGTCGGTGCTGCAATGGGCGGCTTTGTCGCAGAATTTAGCTTTAACTATATCTTTTTAGCCAATCTTATTATGTATGTTGTGTTTGCGCTTGTCGCGGTAACGCAATTTAATATTGAAATTAATGCGAAAGTTAAATATCCAACTCATTTAGATATTACTGGTAAAAAGAATAAAGCAAGATTTATTTCATTAGTACTAATTTGTGCAATGTTTGCAATTTGTTGGGTTGCGTATATTCAATGGGAGTCTACAATCGCATCATTTACACAATCTATTAATATTTCAATGGCACAATATAGTGTTTTATGGACAATTAACGGAATAATGATTTTAGTAGCACAACCATTAATTAAACCGGTTCTCTATCTGTTAAAAGGAAACTTAAAGAAGCAAATGTTTGTCGGCATCATCATTTTTATGTTGTCGTTCTTTGTCACGAGTTTTGCCGAAAACTTTACAATATTTGTTGTCGGTATGATTATTTTAACTTTTGGAGAAATGTTTGTATGGCCAGCAGTTCCAACTATAGCCAATCAGTTAGCGCCAGATGGTAAGCAAGGACAGTACCAAGGTTTTGTGAATTCAGCTGCTACAGTAGGAAAAGCATTTGGTCCATTTCTTGGTGGTGTATTAGTTGATGCGTTTAATATGCGCATGATGTTTATCGGTATGATGCTACTACTTGTATTTGCATTAATATTATTAATGGTTTTCAAGGAGAATAATACGCAACCTAAAAAAATAGATGCATAATGAGTAAATAGAATTAACGTTATAGACTTGAAATAAATGTCGTTATAACATAATATTAATTTGTATAATTTAATTTCGTTTGGAGCTTTTCTACAGAAAGCTAGTGATGCTGAGAGCTAGTGTTAAGGACTAAATGTAAATCGTATTAATTTTAAATTGAATGAATGACATCTCTTACTATTAAAATGAGTGCACAATTTTTGTGAAATAGGGTGGTAACGCGGCAAATGTCGTCCCTATGTAAATAGAATAGTTAGAGGTGTCTTTTTTATTGAATAGGAGGAAATGTGTTGAATTACAACCACAATCAAATTGAAAAGAAATGGCAAGACTATTGGGACGAAAATAAAACATTTAAAACAAATGATAACTTAGGTCAAAAGAAATTTTATGCTTTAGACATGTTTCCATATCCATCAGGTGCTGGTTTACATGTTGGACATCCTGAGGGCTATACAGCAACAGATATCATTTCAAGATATAAAAGGATGCAAGGTTATAATGTATTACATCCGATGGGGTGGGATGCATTCGGATTACCAGCAGAGCAATATGCTTTAGACACTGGCAACGACCCACGTGAATTTACAAAGAAAAATATCCAAACTTTTAAACGACAAATTAAAGAATTAGGGTTCAGTTATGATTGGGATCGTGAAGTTAATACAACAGATCCAGAATACTATAAATGGACACAGTGGATTTTCATACAGTTATATAACAAAGGTTTAGCATACGTTGATGAAGTTGCAGTTAACTGGTGTCCAGCATTAGGCACTGTTTTATCTAACGAAGAAGTGATTGATGGTGTCTCTGAACGTGGTGGACATCCAGTTTATCGTAAGCCGATGAAACAATGGGTACTTAAAATCACAGAATATGCAGATCAATTATTAGCAGATTTAGATGATTTAGATTGGCCTGAGTCTTTAAAAGATATGCAGCGCAATTGGATTGGACGTTCTGAAGGGGCCAAAGTTTCATTTGATGTAGATAATACGGAAGGAAAAGTAGAAGTATTTACGACTAGACCAGACACTATCTATGGTGCATCATTCTTAGTCTTAAGTCCTGAACATGCATTAGTTAATTCAATTACAACTGATGAATATAAAGAAAAAGTAAAAGCTTATCAAACAGAAGCTTCTAAAAAGTCAGATTTAGAACGTACAGATTTAGCAAAAGATAAATCAGGTGTGTTTACTGGTGCATATGCAATTAATCCTTTATCTGGTGAAAAAGTACAAATTTGGATTGCTGATTATGTATTATCAACATATGGTACTGGAGCAATTATGGCAGTACCAGCGCATGATGACAGAGATTATGAATTTGCTAAAAAGTTTGATTTGCCAATCATTGAAGTCATCGAAGGTGGAAATGTTGAAGAAGCAGCATACACTGGTGAAGGTAAACATATTAATTCTGGTGAACTTGATGGTTTAGAAAATGAAGCGGCAATTACTAAAGCTATTCAATTATTAGAGCAAAAAGGTGCTGGCGAAAAGAAAGTTAATTACAAATTAAGAGATTGGTTATTCAGTCGTCAGCGTTATTGGGGCGAACCAATTCCTGTCATTCATTGGGAAGATGGAACAATGACAACTGTTCCTGAAGAAGAGCTACCATTGTTGTTACCTGAAACAGATGAAATCAAGCCATCAGGGACTGGTGAGTCTCCACTAGCTAATATTGATTCATTTGTAAATGTTGTAGATGAAAAAACAGGTATGAAAGGACGTCGTGAAACAAATACAATGCCACAATGGGCAGGTAGTTGTTGGTATTATTTACGTTACATCGATCCTAAAAATGAAAATATGTTAGCAGATCCTGAAAAATTAAAACATTGGTTACCTGTTGATTTATATATCGGTGGAGTAGAACATGCGGTTCTTCACTTATTATATGCAAGATTTTGGCATAAAGTCCTTTATGATTTGGGTATCGTACCTACTAAAGAACCTTTCCAAAAATTATTTAACCAAGGTATGATTTTAGGAGAAGGTAATGAGAAGATGAGTAAATCTAAAGGAAATGTAATCAATCCTGATGATATAGTACAGTCTCATGGTGCAGATACTTTACGTCTTTACGAAATGTTTATGGGACCTTTAGATGCTGCAATTGCATGGAGTGAAAAAGGATTAGATGGGTCTCGTCGATTCTTAGATCGCGTATGGCGTTTAATGGTAAATGAAGATGGAACATTGAGTTCAAAAATTGTAACTACAAATAATAAATCTTTAGATAAAGTTTATAACCAAACTGTTAAAAAGGTAACAGAAGACTTTGAAACATTAGGATTTAATACTGCTATTAGTCAATTAATGGTATTTATTAATGAGTGTTATAAAGTTGATGAAGTTTATAAACCTTACATTGAAGGCTTCGTTAAAATGTTAGCACCTATTGCACCACATATCGGTGAAGAATTATGGTCAAAATTAGGACATGAAGAGTCTATTACGTACCAACCTTGGCCAACTTATGACGAAGCACTACTTGTAGATGATGAAGTAGAAATCGTTGTTCAAGTAAATGGTAAATTGAGAGCTAAAATTAAAATTGCTAAAGATACATCAAAAGAAGAAATGCAAGAAATTGCCTTATCTAATGACAATGTTAAAGCGAGTATTGAAGGTAAAGACATCATGAAAGTCATCGCTGTTCCTCAAAAATTAGTCAATATTGTAGCTAAATAATGTTTTAAGGAGGACTTTGAAATGAAGTCAATTACTACAGATGAATTAAAAAACAAACTTTTTGAATCTAAACCAGTTCAAATTGTTGATGTTCGTACTGACGAAGAAACAGCAATGGGATATATTCCTAATGCAAAGTTGATTCCAATGGATACCATTCCGGATAATTTAAATTCATTTAATAAAAATGAAATATATTATATTGTATGTGCTGGTGGAGTTCGAAGCGCTAAAGTTGTAGAATATTTAGAGGCAAATGGCATTGATGCCGTAAATGTCGAAGGCGGCATGCACGCATGGGGCGATGAAGGTTTGGAAATAAAAAGTATTTAAAGTAGTGACATAATTTAAAATAATATTACATTTGTAATGACACCAAGTAACGTTTCGGTTGCTTGGTGTTTTTTGGTATGAATTACTTTCTGTTACAAAACAATCTAAAGCGTTCTTGTTATGTTTTATTAAGATTTTAATTACAAAACGGAAACTAAATTGTAATAAAATAAAACTTTATTTTATAAAATGATGATGATAAAATTGAGTGAACTTAAAATATTGTACAAAATAATATAGCTATAAACATAATATGAGAGAGCGTATATTTTTAGCATAATTCTAAACAACACAGCAGAGAACAGACAACCAGGAGGAAAATGAAATGAATTTGTTAAAGAAAAATAAATATAGTATTAGGAAGTATAAAGTAGGCATATTCTCTACTTTAATCGGAACAGTTTTATTACTTTCAAACCCAAATGGTGCACAAGCCTTAACTACGGATAATAATGTACAAAGCGATACTAATCAAGCCACACCTGTAAATTCACAAGATACAAATGTTGCTAATAATAGAGGTTTAGCAAATAGTGCTCAGAATACACCTAATCAATCTGCAACAACTAATCAATCAACGAATCAAGCATTGGTTAATCATAATAATGGTAGTATAGCAAATCAAGCTACGCCAACATCAGTGCAATCAAGTACGCCTTCAGCACAAAACAATAATCATACAGATGGCAATACAACAGCAACTGAGACAGTGTCAAACGCTAATAATAAGGATGTAGTGTCGAATAATACCACATTAAATGTACCTAATAAAACAAATGAAAATGGTTCAGGAGGACATCTAACTTTAAAGGAAATTCAAGAAGATGTTCGTCATTCTTCAGATAAACCAGAGCTAGTTGCAATTGCTGAACAAGCATCTAATAGACCGAAAAAGAGAAGTAGACGTGCGGCACCGGCAGATCCTAATGCAACTCCAGCAGATCCAGCGGCTGCAGCGGCAGGAAACGGTGGTGCACCAGTAGCAATTACAGCGCCATACACGCCGACAACTGATCCTAATGCCAATAATGCAGGACAAAATGCACCTAACGAAGTGCTGTCTTTTGATGACAATGGTATTAGACCAAGTACCAACCGTTCTGTACCATCAGTAACAGTTGTTGATAATTTACCAGGCTTTACACTTATCAATGGTGGTAAAGTAGGTGTGTTTAGTCATGCGATGGTTAGAACAAGTATGTTTGATTCAGGAGATGCTAAGAACTATCAAGCACAAGGAAATGTAATTGCATTAGGTCGTATTAAGGGAAATGATACAAATGATCATGGTGATTTTAATGGAATTGAAAAATCTTTAACAGTAAATCCAAATTCTGAATTAATTTTCGAATTTAATACGATGACTACAAAAAACTATCAAGGTGTGACAAATTTAATAATTAAAAATGCTGATAATGATACTGTTATTGCAGAAAAATCAGTAGCTTATGGTCCGATTTGGCGTTTGTTTAAAGTGCCTGAAAATGTTAGTCACTTAAAAATTCAATTTGTACCTAAAAATGATGCAATAACAGATGCGCGTGGCATTTATCAACTAAGAGACGGTTATAAATACTATGACTTTGTTGACTCAATTGGTCTACATTCTGGTTCGCATGTCTATGTTGAAAGACGAACAATGGAACCCACAGCTACTAATAATAAAGAATTTACAGTCACAACTTCATTAAAGAATAATGGTAACTTCGGTGCTTCATTTAATACAGATGATTTTGTATATAAAGTTCAATTACCTGAAGGGGTAGAATATGTTAATAACTCATTGACTAAAGATTTTCCAAGCAGTAATTCAGGTGTTGATATGAATGATTTTAATGTGACGTATGATGCGGCGAATCGAGTGATAACAATTAAAAGTACTGGTGGAGGTTCAGGTAACTCGCCGGCACGATTAATGCCTGATAAAATATTGGATTTAAAGTATAAGTTGCGTGTTAATAATGTACCGACACCAAGAACAGTAACATTTAATGATACATTAACATATAAAACATATACACAAGATTTTATTAATTCACCTGCTGAAAGTCATACTGTAAGTACAAATCCATATACAATCGATATCATCATGAATAAAGATGCATTACAAGCCGAGGTTGATAGACGCATTCAACAAGCTGATTATACATTTGCATCATTAGATATCTTTAATGATCTTAAAAGACGTGCACAAACGATTTTAGATGAAAATCGTAACAATGTACCATTAAATAAAAGAGTTTCTCAAGCAGATATTGATTCATTAACTAATCAAATGCAACATACGTTAATTCGAAGTGTTGATGCTGAAAATGCAGTTAATAAAAAAGTTGACCAAATGGAAGATTTAGTTAATCAAAATGATGAATTGACAGATGAAGAAAAACAAGCAGCAATACAAGTTATCGAGGAACATAAAAATGAAATAATTGGTAATATTGGTGACCAAACGACTGATGATGGCGTTACTAGAATCAAAGATCAAGGTATACAGACCTTAAGTGGGGATACTGCAACACCGGTTGTTAAACCAAATGCTAAAAAAGCAATACGTGATAAAGCAACGAAACAAAGGGAAATTATCAATGCAACACCAGATGCTACTGAAGACGAGATTCAAGATGCACTAAATCAATTAGCTACGGATGAAACAGATGCTATTGATAATGTTACGAATGCTACTACAAATGCTGACGTTGAAATAGCTAAAAATAATGGCATCAATACTATTGGAGCAGTTGTTCCTCAAGTGACACATAAACAAGCTGCAAGAGATGCAATTAACCAAGCAACAGCAACGAAAAGACAACAAATAAATAGTAATAGAGAAGCAACTCAGGAAGAGAAAAATGCAGCATTGAACGAATTAACTCAAGCAACCAACCATGCTTTAGAACAAATCAATCAAGCAACAACAAATGCTGATGTTGATAACGCCAAAGGAGATGGTCTAAATGCCATTAATCCAATTGCTCCTGTAACTGTTGTTAAGCAAGCTGCAAGGGATGCTGTATCACATGATGCACAACAACATATCGCAGAAATCAATGCTAATCCTGATGCGACTCAAGAAGAAAGACAAGCAGCAATTGACAAAGTGAATGCTGCTGTAACTGCAGCAAACACAAACATTTTAAACGCTAATACCAATGCTGATGTTGAACAAGTAAAGACAAATGCGATTCAAGGAATACAAGCAATTACACCAGCTACAAAAGTAAAAACAGATGCAAAAAATGCCATCGATAAAAGTGCGGAAACGCAACATAATACGATATTTAATAATAATGATGCGACGCTCGAAGAACAACAAGCAGCACAACAATTACTTGATCAAGCTGTAGCCACAGCGAAGCAAAATATTAATGCAGCAGATACGAATCAAGAAGTTGCACAAGCAAAAGATCAGGGCACACAAAATATAGTTGTGATTCAACCGGCAACACAAGTTAAAACGGATGCTCGCAATGCTGTAAATGATAAAGCTCGAGAGGCGATAACAAATATCAATGCTACACCTGGCGCGACTCGAGAAGAGAAACAAGAAGCGAT
Organism: Staphylococcus sp. FSL W8-0056; assembly: GCF_037963075.1. Taxonomy (NCBI): domain Bacteria; kingdom Bacillati; phylum Bacillota; class Bacilli; order Caryophanales; family Staphylococcaceae; genus Staphylococcus; species Staphylococcus sp. FSL W8-0056. Next base: position 1,514,061 of record NZ_CP150142.1, on the reverse strand, counting down.
AAATCGTGTCAATACACTTAAAAATAGAGCATTAACTGATATTGGTGTGACGTCTACTACTGCGATGGTCAATAGTATTAGAGACGATGCAGTCAATCAAATCGGCGCAGTTCAACCGCATGTAACGAAGAAACAAACTGCTACAGGTGTATTAAATGATTTAGCAACTGCTAAAAAGCAAGAAATTAATCAAAACACAAATGCAACAACTGAAGAAAAGCAAGTGGCTTTAAATCAAGTGGATCAAGAGTTAGCAACGGCAATTAATAATATAAATCAAGCTGATACAAATGCGGAAGTAGATCAAGCGCAACAATTAGGTACAAAAGCAATTAATGCGATTCAGCCAAATATTGTTAAAAAACCTGCAGCATTAGCACAAATCAATCAGCATTATAATGCTAAATTAGCTGAAATCAATGCTACACCAGATGCAACGAATGATGAGAAAAATGCTGCGATCAATACTTTAAATCAAGACAGACAACAAGCTATTGAAAGTATTAAACAAGCTAACACAAATGCAGAAGTAGACCAAGCTGCGACAGTAGCAGAGAATAATATCGATGCTGTTCAAGTTGATGTAGTAAAAAAACAAGCAGCGCGAGATAAAATCACTGCTGAAGTGGCGAAGCGTATTGAAGCGGTTAAACAAACACCTAATGCAACTGACGAAGAAAAGCAGGCTGCTGTTAATCAAATCAATCAACTTAAAGATCAAGCAATTAATCAAATTAATCAAAACCAAACAAATGATCAGGTAGACACAACTACAAATCAAGCGGTAAATGCTATAGATAATGTTGAAGCTGAAGTAGTAATTAAACCAAAGGCAATTGCAGATATTGAAAAAGCTGTTAAAGAAAAGCAACAGCAAATTGATAATAGTCTTGATTCAACAGATAATGAGAAAGAAGTTGCTTCACAAGCATTAGCTAAAGAAAAAGAAAAAGCACTTGCAGCTATTGACCAAGCTCAAACGAATAGTCAGGTGAATCAAGCAGCAACAAATGGTGTATCAGCGATTAAAATTATTCAACCTGAAACAAAAGTTAAACCAGCTGCACGTGAAAAAATCAATCAAAAAGCGAATGAATTACGTGCTAAGATTAATCAGGATAAAGAAGCAACAGCAGAAGAAAGACAAGTAGCACTAGATAAAATCAATGAATTTGTAAATCAAGCCATGACAGATATTACGAATAATAGAACAAATCAACAAGTTGATGATACAACAAGTCAAGCGCTTGATAGCATTGCTTTAGTAGCGCCTGAACATATTGTTAGAGCAGCTGCTAGAGATGCAGTAAAGCAACAATATGAGGCTAAAAAGCAAGAAATAGAGCAAGCTGAACATGCGACTGATGAAGAAAAACAAGTTGCTTTAAATCAATTAGCGAATAATGAAAAACTTGCATTACAAAACATCAATCAAGCAGTAACGAATAATGATGTGAAACGTGTTGAAACAAATGGCATTGCTACACTAAAAGGTGTACAACCTCATATTGTAATTAAGCCTGAAGCACAACAAGCAATAAAAGCAACTGCAGAAAATCAAGTAGAATCAATAAAAGATACACCACATGCAACAGTTGATGAATTAGATGAAGCGAATCAATTAATTAGCGACACACTCAAACAAGCGCAACAAGAAATAGAAAATACAAATCAAGATGCTGCTGTTACTGATGTTAGAAATCAAACAATCAAGGCAATTGAGCAAATAAAACCTAAAGTAAGACGTAAACGAGCTGCGCTTGATAGCATTGAAGAAAATAATAAAAATCAACTCGATGCAATCCGAAATACGTTGGATACTACTCAAGATGAAAGAGATGTTGCTATTGATACTTTAAATAAAATTGTAAATACAATTAAAAATGACATTGCACAAAACAAAACGAATGCAGAAGTGGATCGAACTGAGACTGATGGCAACGACAACATCAAAGTGATTTTACCTAAAGTTCAAGTTAAACCAGCAGCGCGTCAATCTGTTGGTGTAAAAGCCGAAGCTCAAAATGCACTAATCGATCAAAGCGATTTATCAACTGAAGAAGAAAGACTAGCTGCTAAACATTTAGTAGAACAAGCACTTAATCAGGCTATTGATCAGATCAATCATGCAGATAAGACTGCCCAAGTTAATCAAGATAGTATAGATGCTCAAAATATTATTTCAAAAATTAAACCAGCGACAACAGTTAAAGCAACAGCATTACAACAAATTCAAAATATCGCTACAAATAAAATTAATTTAATTAAAGCAAATAACGAAGCGACAGATGAAGAACAAAATATTGCAATAGCACAAGTTGAAAAAGAGTTAATTAAAGCTAAACAACAAATTGCTAGTGCAGTGACTAATGCTGATGTGGCATATTTATTGCATGATGAGAAAAACGAAATTCGTGAAATCGAACCTGTTATTAACAGAAAGGCGTCTGCTCGAGAACAATTGACAACATTATTCAACGATAAAAAAACAAGCAATTGAAGCGAATATTCAAGCAACGGTAGAAGAAAGAAATAGTATATTAGCACAGTTACAAAATATTTATGACACTGCTATTGGACAAATTGATCAAGATCGTAGCAATGCACAAGTTGATAAAACAGCATCATTAAATCTACAAACAATACATGATTTAGATGTACATCCTATTAAAAAGCCAGATGCTGAAAAAACGATTAATGATGATCTTGCACGCGTCACTGCTTTAGTGCAAAATTATCGAAAAGTAAGTAATCGTAATAAGGCTGATGCATTAAAAGCTATAACTGCTTTAAAATTACAAATGGATGAAGAATTAAAAACAGCACGCACTAATGCTGATGTTGATGCAGTTTTAAAACGATTTAATGTTGCATTAAGCGATATAGAAGCAGTAATTACTGAAAAAGAAAATAGCTTACTGCGAATTGATAACATTGCTCAACAAACATATGCGAAATTCAAAGCGATCGCAACACCAGAACAATTAGCTAAAGTAAAAGTATTAATTGATCAATATGTTGCAGATGGCAATAGAATGATTGATGAAGATGCGACATTAAATGACATCAAACAACACACGCAATTCATTGTTGATGAAATTTTAGCAATTAAATTACCAGCTGAAGCGACGAAAGTATCACCAAAAGAAATTCAGCCAGCTCCAAAAGTTTGTACGCCTATTAAAAAAGAAGAGACACATGAATCGCGCAAAGTTGAAAAAGAACTTCCAAATACAGGTTCTGAAGGAATGGATTTACCATTGAAAGAATTTGCACTGATTACAGGTGCGGCTTTGTTAGCTAGAAGACGTACTAAAAACGAAAAAGAATCATAATTAACGAAATGACCTTAATATAACGACACTTTTTAGTGACTCAGTTATATTAAGGTCATTTTTAATTGAATGAAAAAGTTGATCTACTAAAGAGAATCGAACCAAATTTTATACTATTATTCCATTGATGTATGTGAGTAATGACCGGCATATAATCCAGCGACATGTCCTGTTACGAGTGCACTTGTAATATTATAACCACCAGTATAACCATGTATATCTAATACTTCACCACATAAAAATAATCCCGGAACTAATTTAGACATCATTGTTTTAGGTTGAATTTCTTTAAGTGACACACCACCACCTGTGACAAATGCCTTATCTATAGGTAATGTCCCGTTTACCTTAAATACAAACCCTTTAAACATATTTACTAAGTCGTTCAATTGTTGATTTGATAAGTGATGTGATGTGGTATTTTCATCGATTCCAGCTTGTTCCAGCATGAACAGTAAGTAGCGCTCTTCAATTAGACCATGCAAACTGTTTTTAATGATTTTATCTGGTGTGTCCGATAATAATGATGTGATGTGTTGTTTTAATTGTTCATGGTTTAATTCAGGAAATGCATCGATTGCCATAGAAATGTGCTGTGTCTTTTGATTTTTTTGTTCTTTATAAACAAACTGACTACATCTTAATGCAGCTGGACCACTGATACCAAAATGAGTAAATAACATATCCATTTGATGACTGATGCGTTTTTTACCATTTTTCTTAAGTACTGACAATTCAACATCTTTTAAACTTAAACCTTTTAGACGATTGGATTTGATGAAAGGTTCAGCTGATGTAATTGGAACTTCGGTCGGGAATAACTCAGTAATGGTATGACCTAAATCTTGTGCGAACTTATAACCATCACCAGTTGAACCAGTTTGAGGGACACTTGTACCACCTGTAGCAATCACTAGCGAATGGCTTTCATAACTATTATTTTGAGTATGTACAGTGAAAGTTTGGTCTGTATTAACTTCGATTCTACTAACAGCTTCTTCTTCTTTAATCGTTACATGTTGGCGTTCGATAGTTGTCACTAATGTATCAACCACGTCTTGTGCTTTGTTGGAAACTGGAAACATACGCCCGTGATCTTCTTCTTTTAATTTAACACCCCTAGACTCAAAAAAATCTATGATGGATTCATTATCAAAAATTGAAAAGGGACTATATAAAAATTTCCCATTTCCAGGAATGTTCTTAATAATTTCAGCATATGGTAATCGATTAGTTACGTTACATCTACCGCCACCAGATATTTTGAGTTTACGACCTAGACCTTTCTTTTTTTCAATGAGTAACACACTGCTACTTTGTTCGCTTGCAGCTACTGCCGCCATTAAGCCGCTAGGTCCGCCTCCGATAATAATTGTTTGATACATATACGCTTCCTCCAAATTTGTTACTGGACATTCAATTGCTATTTTATAGTACTTTTTTAAACTTTGCTATATCTCTTGTGTTATGAGATGACAATTATGTTGAATATATTTATAATGTGAACTTCATAAAAAATGAAGATGTATGTGTATGATAAGAATGATTTTTCTACTGTTATGCGATGTTCATCTCAAATAGTAGTATAATGTTTATATGAAATTTCGTAATATTCTAATCAAAATCGAGTATTCAATGACAATGCGTTGATAATTTTGTTATGATAATTCATTGAATATACGACAATGAAATAAAGTTTTGTGATATATTCATAATAATGAAAAATGATTTTACAGAGAAATAGCTTTTAGTTTACAAAACTTTAATAAACATGAGATAGGGAGATTCGTAATGAGTGAAAGTAAAGAAATGGTGCGTGGAACCTTTTTAATTACCATTAGTATATTAATTACCAAGGTATTGGGCGTACTTTTTATCATTCCATTCAACTATTTAATTGGTGGACAAGAAAATATGGCGCCGTTCACATACGCTTATGCACCATATAATATTGCAATTGCAGTTGCGACAGCAGGTGTACCATTAGCAGCTTCGAAATATGTTGCGAAATATAATGCTATTGGGGCATATAAAGTAAGTCAGAAATTTTATAAATCGAGTTTTATTGTAATGAGTATTACCGGTGTTTTAGGTTTCTTGGTACTGTATTTCTTAGCACCTTATATTTCTGAATTAACATTAGCTAGAAACATTCATGATAAAAACGGTTGGTCAGTCGATGATATTACTTGGATTATAAGAATCATTAGTATGGTTGTTATCTTTATTCCTGTATTAGCGACATGGAGAGGGATATTCCAAGGTTATAAATCTATGGGGCCAACAGCAGTGTCAGAAGTAACTGAGCAAATTGCACGCGTGATTTTCATATTAATCGGAAGTTATTTAGTACTAAATGTCTTTGATGGCTCTATTTTATTAGCCAATGGTATTGCTACTTTTGCAGCAGCAGTTGGTGCGATTATTGGTATATTCACACTCTGGTATTACTGGAGAAAGCGTAAGCATAATATTGATCGTATGGTCGAATCTGATTACACAGATATAGATGTGTCATATGGCAAGATGTATAAAGAAATTATTGCTTATAGTATACCGTTCGTTATTGTAAGTTTGAATTATCCATTATTTAACTTAGTAGATCAATTTACACATAACGGTGCTTTATCTTTAGTTGGTATACCTTCACAATTACAAGATATATTCTTTAATATGCTAAATATGTCAACTAATAAAATTGTAATGATTCCGACATCATTAAGTGCTGGTTTTGCAGTGAGTTTAATTCCTTATATTACAAAAACATTTGCAGAAGGTCGCTTACATGAAATGCATCATCAAATTAGAACATCTATTGGTGTATTAATGTTTATAACTGTTCCAGCTAGTATTGGAATTATGGCCTTGGCACAACCATTATTCACAGTTTTCTATGGTTACGATCCAATTGTTTTAGGTCATGACCCTAACCATGATGGTAGTCGCTTATTATTCTATTATGCGCCTGTAGCAATACTAATTTCACTATTAAGTGTAACGGCATCAATGTTACAAGGTATAGATAAACAGAAATTAACAGTTTATGTTATTTTAGCTTCTGTAGTTATCAAGTTAGCGTTAAACTATCCATTAATTATGTTATTCCATACACCTGGTGCAATTTTAAGTACTAGTATCGCATTATTATTTGCAATTGGATGTAATTTCTATATTCTTAAAAAATATGCGAAGTTTAAATTCAGCTATAGTTGGATTCATTTTGCAAAAATATTCTTGTATTCATTTATTATGATGCTAGGTGTAGAATTAGTATTTTTCCTTACAAATCTATTCTTAGAACCTACTAAACTTGGTTACTTAATCATTATTATTTTAGGTGTTACAGTAGGTATTCTAATTTACGGTACAATCACAATTAAAACGCGTCTTGCGGACGAATTCTTAGGTGAAATTCCTGAAAAATTAAGACGTAGAGTTAGGTTTTTACGATGAGAATAGATAAATTTTTAGCAAATATGGGCGTCGGTACACGCAATGAGGTCAAACAGTTACTTAAAAAAGGCCTTGTAAATGTCAACGAACAAGTAATTAAATCACCAAAAACACATATAGAACCAGAAAACGATAAGATAACAGTTCGTGGAGAATTAATAGAATACATTGAAAATGTCTATATTATGTTAAATAAGCCAAAAGGTTATATATCAGCAACTGAAGATCATCATTCAAAAACCGTTATTGATTTAATACCTGAATACCAACATCTAAATATTTTTCCGGTTGGTCGTCTTGATAAAGATACAGAAGGGCTTTTATTGATAACGAATGATGGTGATTTTAATCATGAATTAATGAGTCCAAACAAACATGTTTCTAAAAAATATGAAGTTATTTCAGCAAATCCTATCACTGAAGACGACATTCAAGCTTTTAAAGAGGGTGTAACACTGACTGATGGCAAGGTTAAGCCTGCAATATTAACTTATATTGATAATCAAACGTCACACGTAACAATTTATGAAGGAAAATATCATCAAGTTAAACGAATGTTTCATAGCATTCAAAATGAGGTATTACATTTAAGACGTATCAAAATTGCTGATTTAGAATTGGACAGCAATTTAGATTCAGGAGAATATCGTTTATTAACTGAAAATGATTTTGACAAATTAAATTATAAATAAAAGGGAGACGATTGATATGGCAAAAGGTAATTTATTTAAAGCGATTTTAGGTATAGGTGGCGCTGTAGCAGCTGTACTTGTTACACGTAAAGATAGTCGTGACAAGCTGAAAGCAGAATATAATAAATATAAACAAGATCCTCAAAGCTATAAAGATAATGCTAAGGATAAAGCGACGCAATTAGGAACAATTGCTAATGAAACAATTAAAGAAGTAAAAACAAATCCGAAAGAATATGCTAATAGATTAAAAAATAATCCAAAAGCATTTTTCGAAGAAGAAAAATCAAAATTTACCGAATATGACAATAAGACTGACGAAAGTATTGAAAAAGGTAAATTTGATGATGAAGGTGGCGCAGCACCAAATAATAATTTACGTATCGTCACTGAAGAAGATTTAAAAAAGAATAAAAATGCATTATCTGATAAAGAATAAGATGTGAGTAGGACAGAAATGATAAAGAACCACTATGATTTATTATATAGTGGTTCTTTATCGTTAGTCATAGCTAATATGCATATAGAAAGAAGAATACATGCGTGAAACTCATTCATAAGAAATACTAATATCTAAAGAAAACGTATTTCTTTATCTTTTCGAAATTCTCTGTGTTGGGGCCCTTACCCCAACCTGCACATTATTGAAAGCTGACTATTGGCCAGCTTCTGTGTTGGGGCCCCGCCAACTTGCATTGTCTGTAGAATTTCTTTTCGAAATTCTCTGTGTTGGGGCCCCGGGGCGCATTTTCGTTCGGTTAATTACTGTCAATATTAAATTGTGTGCCTAGTACATTGACTTATATCTCGAGCTCTTGAATATGTGTATTTTAAATATATAAATTAAAAAAGGAACAAAGCAGCTATTTATGATTTGTGTCATATCAATAGCATCGTTTTGTTCCTTTTTATTATTTTCTGACATCTTATTGTAGTTTTTATATCTTTTCATGTAAAATAGAATTTAACTTATAGAAAAAAGGAAGTCGATTTCGAATGTGGAAAGAAAAAGTTCAACAATACGAAGATCAAATCATTAATGACTTAAAAGGATTATTAGCAATTGAAAGTGTGAGAGATGATGCAAAAGCATCAGAAGACGCACCAGTTGGTCCAGGTCCTCGTAAGGCATTAGACTACATGTATGAAATTGCACATAGAGATGGATTTACAACACATGATGTGGATCATATTGCAGGAAGAATTGAGGCAGGTAAAGGAAATGACGTATTAGGTATCTTATGTCATGTTGACGTTGTTCCTGCTGGTGATGGATGGGATAGTAATCCGTTCGAGCCGGTTGTAACAGAAGATGCTATCATAGCTAGAGGTACACTTGATGACAAAGGTCCAACAATTGCTGCTTATTATGCAATTAAGATATTAGAAGATATGAATGTGGATTGGAAGAAACGTATTCATATGATTATTGGTACGGATGAAGAATCTGATTGGAAATGTACGGATCGCTATTTTAAAACAGAAGAAATGCCAACATTAGGTTTTGCACCAGATGCAGAATTTCCATGTATTCATGGTGAAAAAGGCATTACAACATTTGATTTAGTTCAAAATAAACTTACTGAAGATCAAGATGAACCTGATTATGAATTAATAACTTTTAAATCTGGTGAACGTTACAACATGGTACCTGATCATGCAGAAGCAAGAGTGCTTGTTAAAGAAAATATGACAGATGTTATTCAAGACTTTGAGTACTTTTTAGAACAAAATCATTTACAAGGTGATAGTACTGTTGATAGTGGCATTCTAGTTTTAACAGTTGAAGGTAAAGCGGTTCATGGTATGGATCCATCTATCGGTGTGAATGCGGGTCTTTACTTACTAAAATTCTTAGCATCATTAAATCTTGATAATAATGCACAAGCGTTTGTAGCATTTAGTAATCGCTACTTATTTAATTCAGATTTTGGTGAAAAGATGGGAATGAAATTCCATACAGATGTCATGGGTGACGTGACAACTAACATTGGTGTTATTACATATGATAATGAAAACGCAGGTCTTTTCGGTATCAACTTACGCTACCCAGAAGGATTTGAATTTGAAAAAGCTATGGATCGTTTTGCAAATGAGATTCAACAATATGGCTTTGAAGTGAAATTAGGTAAAGTCCAACCACCACATTATGTTGATAAAAATGATCCTTTTGTACAAAAGTTAGTTACTGCATATAGAAATCAAACAAATGATATGACTGAACCTTATACTATAGGTGGCGGTACTTATGCGAGAAACTTAGACAAGGGTGTAGCATTTGGCGCAATGTTTAGTGATTCTGAAGATTTAATGCATCAGAAAAATGAATATATCACTAAAAAACAGTTATTTAACGCAACTAGTATTTACTTAGAAGCAATTTATTCATTATGCGTGGAGGAATAATATATGGAAAAAATTTTTTTAAATGGTGAGTTTGTAAGTCCAAGTGAAGCAAAGGTTTCATACAACGACAGAGGATACGTATTTGGCGATGGTATTTATGAATACATTCGAGTATATAATGGTAAGTTATTTACAGTAACAGAACATTATGAAAGATTTTTACGTAGTGCCAATGAGATTGGTTTAGATTTAAATTATTCTGTAGAAGAATTAATTGAACTATCTCGTAAATTAGTTGATATGAATCAAATTGAAACTGGGGCAATTTATATTCAAGCAACGCGTGGTGTAGCTGAAAGGAATCATAGCTTCCCGACACCTGAAGTAGAACCAGCAATTGTTGCTTATACAAAGAGTTATGATCGTCCTTATGATCATTTAGAAAATGGTGTGAATGGTGTTACCGTTGAAGATATCCGATGGTTACGTTGCGACATTAAAAGCTTGAACTTATTAGGAAATGTATTAGCAAAAGAATATGCTGTGAAATATAATGCAGTTGAAGCAATTCAACATCGAGGTGAAACTGTAACTGAAGGATCTTCAAGTAATGCTTATGCAATTAAAGACGGTGTGATTTATACACATCCGATTAACAACTATATTCTTAATGGTATTACACGAATTGTAATTAAAAAAATTGCCGAAGACTATAACATCCCATTTAAAGAAGAAACGTTTACTGTAGATTTCTTGAAAAACGCAGATGAAGTTATTGTTTCAAGTACTTCAGCTGAGGTTACACCTGTTATTAAATTAGATGGTGAACCAATTAATGATGGTAAAGTTGGCCCAATTACACGTCAACTACAAGAAGGATTTGAAAAGTATATAGAGTCACACAGTATTTAAAATTCTTTCATCATATTTTTAGATTAAATTACTTAAATTTATCAACTTTCGTAAGTGAATTATGTTATAATTTAAAACGAAGCTTAAAAGTGTTGTTTAGAAAACACATATTAGTAAAAAGTGCCATTTTGTTTCTCATTTTCAGTTGAAATATAATGATAAAAATTATAAAATTTTCTATGAGTTACAAATATGATGTGCATCATATTTTACTAAGTACGTAAATGTTACAGTTCATAAATTTATGCTAACCATGAAAATGGGATAGCAATTATTTTGAAAACTAGAGTTTATCGCCTACAGAGATTCAAAAACATGTAGTTTTAGGCACGGTAACATTATATGTCAAGTAAGTGACTATAGAATGTATGGTGTTATAAATTAGAATATATGGCTCTTGAAAAACCTATTTCTAGAGCCATTTTCTAATTGAAAGTGAGGTGGACGAGTTGGAGCAGTTTTATCAATTAGGGTGGACACTTGATTCAGCAGGTGGTGCATCTGGTGAAGCATATATGGCTGAACAAGATGGACAAAAGTTGTTTTTAAAACGAAATTCAAATCCATTTATTGCGGCATTATCAGCAGAAGGTATTGTGCCCAAATTAGTATGGACGAAACGCATAGAAACAGGCGAGGTTGTTACAGCACAACATTGGAAAAATGGGCGTGAACTATCTTCAAACGAAATGAAGCAAACAAGAGTTGCACATTTATTAAAGAAGATACACAATTCTAGACCTTTATTAAGTATGTTAAAGCGTATGGAAATGGAACCTATTACTCCTGAGATTATGCTTAATAAAATTAATGCCTCTTTATCAAGAGAAGTTTTAACACATCATATTGTGAGAAAATCATTAACCTATTTAGAAGAGCATATACCGAGTTTAGATTCGCGTTTTTTCACTGTTGTACATGGTGATGTGAATCATAATAATTGGTTATTATCCGATCGAGATGAACTATTTTTAGTTGATTGGGAAGGTGCAATGATTGCAGACCCGGCAATTGATATCGGAATGCTGCTTTACAACTATGTTCCACAACAACAATGGTCTGAATGGCTTGAAACATATGGTGTTCAAGAGAGCTTGAATTTAAATAAACGTATGAAATGGTATACGGTAATTCAATCTATAGGTCTTGTTCAATGGTATGAAGAGCAAAAAAGATATAAGGATATGAACACTTGGCTTAAATTCCTAAATGAAGTTATGAATAGTAACATGTTTATTTAAGAGGAGAATAAAATATGAGAGTTCGATACAAACCATGGGCTGAAGATTATTTAAAAGATCATCCTGAATTGGTTGACATGGAAGGTCAACATGCAGGGAAAATGACTGAATGGTTTGATAAAACGCAACCGATACACATTGAAATTGGTTCGGGTATGGGGCAGTTTATTACAACATTAGCTGCTCAAAATCCTCATATTAACTATATTTCAATGGAACGTGAGAAAAGTATCGTTTATAAAGTATTGGATAAAGTTAAAGAGATGGGTTTAACAAATTTAAAGATTATTTGTAATGACGCCATTGAATTAAATGAATATTTTAAAGACGGCGAAGTTTCGCGTATTTATTTGAACTTTTCAGATCCATGGCCAAAAAATCGTCATGCAAAACGACGTTTAACGTATCATACGTTTTTAGCGTTGTATCAACAAATCTTAAATGATGAAGGAGATTTACATTTTAAAACTGATAACAGAGGACTATTTGCCTACAGTTTAGAAAGTATGTCTCAATTTGGAATGTATTTTACAAAAATAAATCTAAATTTACATCAAGAAGACGATGGCAGTAATATTTTAACAGAATATGAAAAGAAATTTTCGGATAAAGGGTCACGTATTTATCGTATGGAAGCGAAATTCCATTCACAAAAATAAAACACTTATGAGGGTATGTACACATACAATCATAAGTGTTTTTTCGTACTATAATGGTTCTATAGATAAAGGTTCTATAATAAATCGGACTGATGGAAAAAAGTATTTTACTTTTCATCTGTCCGATTTTTTGATTTTGAATATAAAAAAAGCGCAATTATCTCTATAATTAAAAGTGACTAAACAAATAACTAAAGGAGATAATGCGCCTATAAACAATGTTATACTAAATACCTTTGATTTAAAAGAATAAAGCTTGCATTTTACTTGTAAATTTTAATTATTAATTTAAAATTACAGGCCGATGGTTATGATGCATTTACATATAATATGATTGCATTAATCTTTATAAGTAGTTAGAAGTGTATTAGTGTGGGGCGTTTCGTTTTTGTTCGCATTTATGAATAGTGATATGATGTAATAAATACATGCTAATTGTAATAACGAATACAGAAAGAATAGGTGATGTTATGAAGATCGGGGATATATCTATTCATTATCTAAATGGTGGCAATACAAAAATGGATGGCGGTGCAATGTTTGGTGTTGTTCCGAAGCCGTTGTGGTCAAAGCAATACAATGCAAATGAACGAAATCAAATCAATTTACCGACACATCCAATTTTGATTCAAACGGCTCAATATAATTTGATTATAGATGCGGGTATTGGTAATGGTAAATTATCTGAAAAGCAATTACGTAATTTTGGAGTAGATGAAGAAAGTCATATAATTGCTGATTTGGCAAATTATAATTTAACGCCAAAGGATATTGATTATGTGCTAATGACACATATGCATTTTGATCATGCTGCCGGTTTGACTGATCAAGCGGGACATGCAATTTTTGAAAATGCGATTCATGTTGTGCAACAAGATGAGTGGCATGAGTTTATTGCACCTAATATAAGAAGTAAATCAACTTACTGGGATAAGAATAAAGGCGATTATAGTAACAAGTTGATTTTATTCGAAAAACATTTTGAACCGGTTCCGGGTATCAAGATGCAACATAGTGGAGGTCATAGCTTTGGCCACACGATTATTACGATTGAAAGTCAAGGAGATAAAGCAGTTCATATGGGTGATATATTCCCAACTACTGCACATAAAAATCCTCTATGGGTAACGGCATATGATGATTATCCTATGCAATCGATTCGTGAAAAAGAACGCATGATACCATATTTTATTCAGCAACAATATTGGTTCTTGTTTTATCATGATGAAAACTACTTTGCTGTAAAATACAGCGATGATGGTGAAAACATAGATGCATATATTTTACGTGAAACATTAGTTGATAATAACTAAAATAAAGATGTATTACTAAACAAATTTTCAAAAATAAAAAAATGAGCCACATCCAATCTTACTAATTAGGGTGTGGCTCATTTTTAAGTTTTACGATCCAAATCAAATATGGATAAAATTCGTATTAACGCTCTACAATGTTAATGACTTCACCAGTATATGCATCTGCATAAAAATCATAATGAATATTTTGACCATTTTTAATAGTTGTAATTCCACCTTGATAAACTAAACGGTATTTATCAGTTTCAGGATGAACGAATGGTTCATAAACGATATATGAGCCTTTGACATTCATAAAATATGATTTTACTTCATTAAGTACTTTAACGGGATTATAGCGTTTACGATTAATAAATTGGATGATTGAAATGGTAGAAATAATTACAATGGCTACTGCAATTATTGTTGGAATTATATATTTCAGTTTAGTCATCATTTATGCTCCCTTGATTTCAAATTCATATCATTAGTTTACCATATTGAAGATGATATAATAACTTATAAGGAGTGAGAACTTTTATGAACATAAATAAAAAAGTAACATTACAACGAATTCAAACTTTAACTGAGCTTCATGGGGCACCAGGTTTTGAAGAAGAAGTAAAAAATTATATGACTCAGCAAATGGCGCCGTATGTAGATGAATTTATTGAAAATCGTATGGGTGGATTTTTTGGTGTGAAAAAATCTAAAAATCCAAATGCAAAACGTGTAATGATTGCAGCACATATGGATGAAATCGGATTTATGATTACAAATATCACTAAAAATGGAATGATTCAATTCACAAATTTAGGTGGTGTTGCAAATGATATTTGGCAAGGACAACGCTTAGTAATTAAAAATAGAAATGGCGATAAAATTATCGGTGTTGTTTCTAATATACCTAAACATTTTCGTACTGGTAGTGAAGGTGCACCGGAAATTAAAGATTTAACATTAGATATAGGTGCTCAAAATGAAGATGAGGTGCGTGAGCGCGGAATAGATATAGGAGATACAATTGTACCTCACACGCCATTCACACAGTTATCTGAACATCGATATAGTGCTAAAGCATGGGATAATCGTTATGGTTGTGTCTTGGCAATTGAAATACTAGAATTATTAAAAGATATAGAATTAGATGTAGACTTGTATGTTGGCGCAAATGTTCAAGAAGAGGTTGGATTACGAGGTGCGAAAGCATCTGCAGAGATGATAGACCCAGACGTTGCATTTGTAGTCGATTGTTCACCTGCCAATGACGTTAAAGGAAACCAACCATTATCTGGTGAACTTGGTAAAGGGACGTTAATTCGCATAAAAGACGGTACAATGATTTTAAAGCCTGTATTTAGAGATTATTTATTAAAGTTAGTAGAAGCACATGACATTGAACATCAATACTATATGTCACCAGGTGGAACAGATGGTGGAGAAATTCATAAAGCTAATATTGGTATTCCGACTGCAGTTATTGGTGTATGTGCACGATATATTCATAGTACAGACTCAGTATTTGATATAAGAGACTATTTTGCAGCTAGATCTTTACTTTCAGAAGCCATTTGTAATTTAGATAATAATCAAATAGAAACATTACAATATAAATAATCGGGTAATAACAACTATTATCTCTAAATAGTTATATATAATCATTAATTAAGGAGACATAAAAATGAAACAACTTGAATCAGAACAACAATTTGAATCTTTAAAACAAGGTGCTACAGTATTTGAATTCACTGCAGGCTGGTGTCCAGATTGTAGAGTGATAGAACCAGATTTACCGGAATTAGAAGCGAGATATCCTATGTTTGACTTCGTATCAGTAGACCGTGACAAATTTATGGATATTTGTATTGAAAATGGTATTATGGGGATTCCAAGTTTTCTAGTATATAAAAATGGTGAACTGCTTGGAAGTTATATTGGAAAAGAACGAAAATCAATTGAACAGATAGATGCATTTTTAGCTCAATATGTGTAATTTAGACTAGAGAAAAACGGGGTAATACTCGTTTTTCTCTGTTACTATGTGTTGATTTATTGTAAACTATTATAAGGTGCGAAATTAGGAGTGTTACATATGAATACCTTTCAAATGAGAGATAAATTAAAGGAACGTTTAAGCCATTTAGACGTTGATTTTAAATTTAATCGTGAAGAAGAAACTTTGCGTATTTATCGAACAGATAATAACAAAGGTATCACGATTAAACTTAACGCTATAGTCGCAAAATATGAAGATAAAAAAGAAAAAATTGTAGATGAAATTGTTTATTACGTTGATGAAGCTATTGCACAAATGGCAGATAAAACCCTTGAGAGTATATCATCTAGTCAAATTATGCCTGTCATTAGAGCGACTAGCTTTGATAAAAAAACTAAACAAGGTGTTCCTTTTATCTATGATGAGCATACTGCAGAAACAGCAGTTTATTATGCAGTCGATTTAGGGAAATCATATCGTCTAATTGACGAAAGCATGTTAGAGGATTTGAAGTTAACTGAACAACAAATAAGAGAAATGTCTCTGTTTAATGTTAGAAAATTGTCAAATTCATATACGACTGATGAAGTAAAAGGTAATATTTTTTATTTTATTAACTCAAATGACGGGTATGATGCAAGTAGGATACTAAATACTGCATTTTTAAATGAAATTGAGGCACAATGTCAAGGCGAAATGCTCGTAGCAGTGCCACACCAAGATGTGTTAATTATTGCAGATATACGCAATAAAACAGGATATGATGTGATGGCACATTTAACAATGGAATTTTTCACTAAAGGTCTAGTTCCAATTACATCATTATCCTTTGGATATAAACAGGGTCATCTTGAACCGATATTTATTTTAGGTAAAAATAATAAACAAAAAAGAGATCCAAACGTGATTCAGCGTTTAGAAGCAAATCGTCGTAAATTTAATAAAGATAAATAGAAATAATTGGATAAGGAGTTTTGTCATAATGAATTTATTTTACAATCCTAAATATGTAGGAGATGTCGCATTTTTACAAATTGAACCAGTTGAAGGTGAATTAAACTACAATAAAAAAGGTAATGTTGTTGAAATTACTAATGAAGGTAATGTTGTAGGTTATAATATTTTTGAAATTTCAAAAGATATAACAATTGAAGAAAAAGGTCATATTAAATTAACTGATGAACTTGTAAATGTATTCCAAAAGCGTATTTCAGAAGCTGGTTTTGATTATAAATTAAATGCTGATCTATCACCGAAATTTGTAGTTGGCTACGTTGAAACTAAAGACAAACATCCTGATGCAGATAAATTAAGTGTACTAAATGTAAACGTTGGAAATGACACATTACAAATTGTATGTGGCGCGCCTAACGTTGAAGCTGGACAGAAAGTTGTTGTTGCTAAAGTAGGTGCAGTGATGCCTAGCGGTATGGTAATTAAAGATGCTGAATTACGTGGTGTTGCCTCAAGCGGTATGATTTGTTCAATGAAAGAATTGAATTTACCTAATGCACCTGAAGAAAAAGGTATTATGGTATTAAATGACAGCTATGAAATTGGACAAGCATTTTTTGAATAATTAAGGAAGGTAGTGAAAATATGAGCTGGTTTGATAAATTATTCGGCGAAGATAATGATTCAAATGATGACTTGATTCATAGAAAGAAAAAAAGACGTCAAGAATCACAAAATATAGATAACGATCATGACTCATTACTGCCTCAAAATAATGATATTTATAGTCGTCCGAGGGGAAAATTCCGTTTTCCTATGAGCGTAGCTTATGAAAATGAAAATGTTGAACAATCTGCAGATACTATTTCAGATGAAAAAGAACAATACCATCGAGACTATCGCAAACAAAGCCACGATTCTCGTTCACAAAAACGACATCGCCGTAGAAGAAATCAAACAACTGAAGAACAAAATTATAGTGAACAACGTGGGAATTCTAAAATATCACAGCAAAGTATAAAATATAAAGATCATTCACATTACCATACGAATAAGCCAGATACATATGTTTCTGCAATTAATGGTATTGAGAAGGAAACGCACAAGTCAAAAACACATAATATGTATTCTAATAATACAAATCATCGTGCTAAAGATTCAACTCCAGATTATCACAAAGAAAGTTTCAAGACTTCAGAGGTACCGTCAGCTATTTTTGGCACAATGAAACCTAAAAAGTTAGAAAATGGTCGTATCCCTGTAAGTAAACCTTCAGAAAAAGTTGAGTCAGATAAACAAAAATATGATAAATATGTAGCTAAGACGCAAACGTCTCAAAATAAACAATTAGAACAAGAAAAACAAAATGATAGTGTTGTCAAACAAGGAACTGCATCTAAATCATCTGATGAAAATGTATCATCAACAACAAAATCAATGCCTAATTATTCAAAAGTTGATAATACTATCAAAATTGAAAATATTTATGCTTCACAAATTGTTGAAGAAATTAGACGTGAACGAGAACGTAAAGTGCTTCAAAAGCGTCGATTTAAAAAAGCGTTGCAACAAAAGCGTGAAGAACATAAAAACGAAGAGCAAGATGCAATACAACGTGCAATTGATGAAATGTATGCTAAACAAGCGGAACGCTATGTTGGTGATAGTTCATTAAATGATGATAGTGACTTAACAGATAATAGTACAGATGCTAGTCAGCTTCATACAAATGGCATAGAGAATGAAACTGTATCAAATGATGAAAATAAACAAGCGTCAATACAAAATGAAGACACTAATGACACTCATGTAGATGAAAGTCCATACAATTATGAGGAAGTTAGTTTGAATCAAGTATCGACAACAAAACAATTGTCAGATGATGAAGTTACGGTTTCGAATGTAACGTCTCAACATCAATCAGCACTACAACATAACGTTGAAGTAAATGATAAAGATGAACTAAAAAATCAATCCAGATTAATTGCTGATTCAGAAGAAGATGGAGCAACGAATAAAGAAGAATATTCAGGAAGTCAAATCGATGATGCAGAATTTTATGAATTAAATGATACAGAAGTAGATGAGGATACTACTTCAAATATCGAAGATAATACCAATAGAAACGCGTCTGAAATGCATGTAGACGCTCCTAAAACGCAAGAGCACGCAGTAACTGAATCTCAAGTTAATAATATCGATAAAACGGTTGATAATGAAATTGAATTAGCACCGCGTCATAAAAAAGATGACCAAACAAACTTAAATGTCAACTCATTGAAAACGAATGATGTGAATGATGGTCATGTTGTGGAAGATTCAAGCATGAATGAAATAGAAAAGCATAACGCAGAAATTACAGAAAATGTGCAAAACGAAGCAGCTGAAAGTGAACAAAATGTCGAAGAGAAAACTATTGAAAACGTAAATCCAAAGAAACAGACTGAAAAGGTTTCAACTTTAAGTAAAAGACCATTTAATGTTGTCATGACGCCATCTGATAAAAAGCGTATGATGGATCGTAAAAAGCATTCAAAAGTCAATGTGCCTGAATTAAAGCCTGTACAAAGTAAACAAGCTGTGAGTGAAAGCAAGCCTGCGAGTCAAGCCGCACCATCATCAAGATCTGATTCACAAGAGTCAAACACAAATGCATATAAAACAAATAATATGACATCAAACAATGTTGAGAACAATCAACTTATTGGTCATGCAGAAACAGAAAATGATTATCAAAATGCACAACAATATTCAGAGCAGAAACCTTCTGCTGATTCAACTCAAACGGAAATATTTGAAGAAAGCCAAGATGATAATCAATTGGAAAATGAGCAAGTTGATCAATCAACTTCGTCTTCAGTTTCAGAAGTAAGCGACATAACTGAAGAAAGCGAAGAAACAACACATCCAAACAATACTAGTGGACAACAAGATAATGATGATCAACAAAAAGATTTACAGCCTTCATTTTCAAATCAAAATGAAGATACAGCTAATGAAAATAGACCTCGGACGAACCAACAAGATGTTGCAACAAATCAAGCTGTACAAACATCTAAGCCGATGATTCGTAAAGGCCCAAATATTAAATTGCCAAGTGTTTCATTACTAGAAGAACCACAAGTTATTGAGTCGGACGAGGACTGGATTACAGATAAAAAGAAAGAACTGAATGACGCATTATTTTACTTTAATGTACCTGCAGAAGTACAAGATGTAACTGAAGGTCCAAGTGTTACAAGATTTGAATTATCAGTTGAAAAAGGTGTTAAAGTTTCAAGAATTACGGCATTACAAGATGACATTAAAATGGCATTGGCAGCGAAAGATATTCGTATAGAAGCGCCTATTCCAGGAACTAGTCGTGTTGGTATTGAAGTTCCGAACCAAAATCCAACGACAGTCAACTTACGTTCTATTATTGAATCTCCAAGTTTTAAAAATGCTGAATCTAAATTAACAGTTGCGATGGGGTATAGAATTAATAATGAACCATTACTTATGGATATTGCTAAAACGCCACACGCACTAATTGCAGGTGCAACTGGATCAGGGAAATCAGTTTGTATCAATAGTATTTTGATGTCTTTACTATATAAAAATCACCCTGAGGAATTAAGATTATTACTTATCGATCCAAAAATGGTTGAATTAGCTCCTTATAATGGTTTGCCACATTTAGTTGCACCGGTAATTACAGATGTCAAAGCAGCTACACAGAGTTTAAAATGGGCCGTAGAAGAAATGGAACGACGTTATAAGTTATTTGCACATTACCATGTACGTAATATAACAGCATTTAACAAAAAAGCACCATATGATGAAAGAATGCCAAAAATTGTCATTGTAATTGATGAGTTGGCTGATTTAATGATGATGGCTCCGCAAGAAGTTGAGCAGTCTATTGCTAGAATTGCTCAAAAAGCAAGAGCATGTGGTATTCATATGTTAGTAGCTACGCAAAGACCATCTGTCAATGTAATTACAGGTTTAATTAAAGCCAACATACCAACAAGAATTGCATTTATGGTATCATCAAGTGTAGATTCGAGAACGATATTAGACAGTGGTGGAGCAGAACGCTTGTTAGGATATGGCGATATGTTATATCTTGGTAGCGGTATGAATAAACCGATTAGAGTTCAAGGTACATTTGTTTCTGATGACGAAATTGATGATGTTGTTGATTTTATCAAACAACAAAGAGAACCGGACTATCTATTTGAAGAAAAAGAATTGTTGAAAAAAACACAAACACAATCACAAGATGAATTATTTGATGATGTTTGTGCATTTATGGTTAATGAAGGACATATTTCAACATCATTAATCCAAAGACATTTCCAAATTGGCTATAATAGAGCAGCAAGAATTATCGATCAATTAGAGCAACTCGGTTATGTTTCGAGTGCTAATGGTTCAAAACCAAGGGATGTTTATGTTACGGAAGCAGATTTAAATAAAGAATAATTATGAGTAAGGAGTTTTATATAATGACACACTATCATTTTGTCGGAATTAAAGGTTCTGGCATGAGTTCATTAGCACAAATCATGCATGATTTAGGACATGAAGTTCAAGGATCGGATATTGAGAACTACGTATTTACAGAAGTTGCTCTTAGAAATAAGGGGATAAAAATATTACCATTTGATGCTAATAACATAAAAGAAGATATGGTAGTTATACAAGGTAATGCATTCGCGAGTAGCCATGAAGAAATAGTACGTGCACATCAATTGAAATTAGATGTTGTAAGTTATAATGATTTTTTAGGACAGATTATTGATCAATATACTTCAGTAGCTGTAACTGGTGCACATGGTAAAACTTCTACAACAGGTTTATTATCACATGTTATGAATGGTGATAAAAAGACTTCATTTTTAATTGGTGATGGCACAGGTATGGGATTGCCTGAAAGTGATTATTTCGCTTTTGAGGCATGTGAATATAGACGTCACTTTTTAAGTTATAAACCTGATTACGCAATTATGACAAATATTGATTTCGATCATCCTGATTATTTTAAAGATATTAATGATGTTTTTGATGCATTCCAAGAAATGGCACATAATGTTAAAAAAGGTATTATTGCTTGGGGTGATGATGAACATCTACGTAAAATTGAAGCAGATGTTCCAATTTATTATTATGGATTTAAAGATTCGGATGACATTTATGCTCAAAATATTCAAATTACGGATAAAGGTACTGCTTTTGATGTGTATGTGGATGGTGAGTTTTATGATCACTTCCTGTCTCCACAATATGGTGACCATACAGTTTTAAATGCATTAGCTGTAATTGCGATTAGTTATTTAGAGAAGCTAGATGTTACAAATATTAAAGAAGCATTAGAAACGTTTGGTGGTGTTAAACGTCGTTTCAATGAAACTACAATTGCAAATCAAGTTATTGTAGATGATTATGCACACCATCCAAGAGAAATTAGTGCTACAATTGAAACAGCACGAAAGAAATATCCACATAAAGAAGTTGTTGCAGTATTTCAACCACACACTTTCTCTAGAACACAAGCATTTTTAAATGAATTTGCAGAAAGTTTAAGTAAAGCAGATCGTGTATTCTTATGTGAAATTTTTGGATCAATTAGAGAAAATACTGGCGCATTAACGATACAAGATTTAATTGATAAAATTGAAGGTGCATCGTTAATTAATGAAGATTCTATTAATGTATTAGAACAATTTGATAATGCTGTTGTTTTATTTATGGGTGCAGGTGATATTCAAAAATTACAAAATGCATATTTAGATAAATTAGGCATGAAAAATGCGTTTTAATATGTTTATAATAGAGTAGTATGGGTATTTATTATTAATGACATTATTACATGTTAATTAGGAGGCGTTTTTAATGGATTGGATTTTACCAATTGCTGGAATTATCGCTGCGATTGCATTCTTAATTTTATGTATCGGTATCGTAGCTGTATTAAATTCTGTTAAGAAAAACTTAGATTATGTTGCAAAAACACTTGACGGTGTAGAAGGTCAAGTTCAAGGTATTACTCGTGAAACAACAGATTTACTTCATAAAGTAAACCGTTTAACTGAGGATATCCAAGGTAAAGTAGATCGTTTAAACTCAGTTGTAGATGCTGTTAAAGGTATCGGTGACTCAGTACAAACGTTAAACAGCTCTGTAGATCGTGTAACAAATTCAATTACACATAATATTTCTCAAAATGAAGATAAAATCTCACAAGTTGTTCAATGGTCAAATGTTGCAATGGAAATTGCAGACAAATGGCAAAATAGACACTACCGTCGTGGAAGTGCAAATTACAAAGCTAATAATGTAGCAACTGATGCAAATCATAGCTATACTTCTAGAGTAGATAAATAATTAATAATTAAACAAATGCACTTAAATGAGGTTGTTACTTATTTAAGTGCATTTGTTATAGGAGGATATACAAATGACGCAGCAACAAAATGATAAAAGAACATTAAAAAATAAACACACTTATCAAAATGAACCACTACCAAACCGTAAAGATTTTGTTGTTAGTTTTATAACTGGCGCGCTTGTTGGTTCAGCTTTAGGTTTGTATTTTAAAAATAAAGTTTATCAAAAAGCAGATGATTTAAAAGTCAAAGAACAAGAACTGTCGCAAAAGTTTGAAGAAAGAAAAACGCAACTTGAAGAAACGGTTGCCTATACAAAAGAACGTGTTGAAGGATTTTTAAACAAATCTAAAAATGAGCAAGCGGCATTAAAGGCACAACAAGCAGCGATAAAAGAAGAAGCAAGTGCAAATAATTTAAGTGATACATCACAAGAAGCACAAGAGATTCAAGAAGCTAAAAGAGAAGCACAAGCAGAAGCGGATAAAAGTGTGGCTGTATCAAATGAAGAGTCAAAAGCATCGGCATTAAAAGTACAACAAGCAGCAATAAAAGAAGAAGCAAGTGCAAATAATTTAAGTGACACGTCACAAGAGGCACAAGAGATTCAAGAAGCTAAAAAAGAAGCACAAGCAGAAACAGATAAAAGTGCAGCTGTATCAAATGAAGAACCAAAAGCAGTGGCATTGAAAGCACAACAAGCAGCGATAAAAGAAGAAGCAAGTGCAAATAATTTAAGTGATACATCACAAGAGGCACAAGAGGTTCAAGAAGCTAAAAAAGAAGCACAAGCAGAGAAAGACAGTGACACATCAACTAAAGATGCAAGTGCAGCAAAGGTAGAAGTATCAAAACCAGAGTCACAAGCTGAAAGATTAGCAAACGCTGCAAAACAGAAGCAAGCTAAATTAACACCAGGTTCAAAAGAGAGTCAATTAACTGAAGCGTTATTTGCAGAAAAACCAGTTGCTAAAAATGACTTGAAAGAAATTCCTCAATTAGTTACTAAAAAGAATGATGTATCAGAGACAGAGACGGTTAATATAGATAATAAAGACACTGTTAAACAAAAAGAAGCTAAATTTGAAAATGGTGTTATTACACGTAAAGCTGATGAAAAAACAACTAATAATACAGCTGTTGACAAGAAATCAGGTAAACAATCTAAAAAAACAACACCTTCAAATAAACGAAATGCATCAAAAGCATCTACAAATAAAACTTCAGGTCAGAAAAAGCAACATAATAAGAAATCATCACAAGGTGCAAAGAAACAAAGTAGTTCAAGTAAGTTAACTCAAAAGAATAATCAAACTAGTAATAAGAATTCAAAAACAACAAATGCTAAATCATCCAATGCATCAAAAACGCCAAATGCTAAAGTTGAAAAAGCTAATAGTAAAATAGAGAAACGTACATTCAATGACTAAGATTACTAAAATCGTTGAATAATCAATCATAGCAGTAAGCTATGTATTATATTTTTAAAAATTGAATTTCAAAATAAAAGGTAGGCATTCAGGTGCTTACCTTTTTTGATATCATCAGTTTATTTTGAAAGGCAACGCGATCATTTCATGTATTTATGCTGTTTGAAACATCGTTAGATAACAATAGTTATATTGCACATTTTAAGCTGAAGATGGAAAAATATTCGATAATCAAATAAACAATGAATCTTAGAAGGTACAATGACGTTCACTAATTCAAATATAGCCGCTCATGTTGGTGAGTGATGTTCACTATAGATTTATATTAATATACAAAGGTTGTTAATTTTTATTAAGCGTTAGGTTGAATGTATGAGAATTTTAGATTTATAATAGAAGATAGAAACGAAAATTTTTCTTAAAAGCAGTAATGTTGACTCAAAATAAGCTATAATAATGACACTTATTTAATTGATTAACATTTGCTAATAAATATCAATATAGAATATAACTTTCCAATAATGACTGAGAAAATCGAAATGTCAGTCTCGAATCATATAATTAGAAAATTGATTATTTTCTGTCAATTTAGGGTTGAACTATACATATGATATTGTTAGAATATTTTTTAACATTATATTTTATTGCTTTAAAGTGGAATATACTTGAAATAATTCGTAGAGGTGAGTAAGGATGAGTAATAAATTAGAATCATACAGAAGTGAGATTGTCTCACTGAATCATCAAATTTTAGATTTATTATCTAAACGTGGTGAACTAGCACAAAAAATTGGGGAGGAAAAATTAAAACAAGGTACACGTATCTATGATCCACAACGCGAAAAAGAAATGCTTAACGACTTAATTGATAGCAACAAAGGACCATTTAACGATAATACAATTAAGCAATTATTTAAAGAAATTTTTAAAGCCTCTACAGATTTACAAAAATCTGAAAATGAAAAACACTTATACGTATCACGTAAGTTGAAACCTGAAGATACGATTGTAACATTTGATAATGGGGGCATTATTGGAGACGGCAATAAATCATTTGTATTTGGGCCATGTTCAGTTGAATCATTTGAACAAGTTGAAGCTGTTGCTAAAAACTTACATGCTAAAGGTGAAAAATTTATTCGTGGCGGTGCATTTAAACCACGTACATCACCATATGATTTCCAAGGCCTAGGTGTTGAAGGACTTAAAATACTTAAACAGATTAAAGATAAATATGATTTAAATGTTGTCAGCGAAATCGTAAATCCAAATGATTTTGAAGTGGCTGATGAGTATTTAGACGTATTCCAAATTGGTGCACGTAATATGCAAAACTTCGAGTTATTAAAAGAAGCTGGCCGTACGAAAAAGCCTATTCTATTAAAACGTGGTTTATCTGCTACAATCGAAGAGTTTGTTTATGCAGCTGAATACATTGCTTCACAAGGTAATCAAAACATTATTTTATGTGAACGTGGAATCCGAACTTATGAAAAGGCGACACGTAACACTTTAGATATTTCAGCAGTACCAATTTTAAAACAAGGTACACACTTACCAGTCATGGTAGATGTTACGCATAGTACAGGTCGTAAAGATATCATGTTACCAACTGCGAAAGCAGCATTAGCAGTTGGTGCTGATGGAGTTATGGCTGAGGTGCATCCAGATCCATCTGTTGCACTTAGTGATGCGGGTCAACAAATGGATTTAGATGAATTCCAAGCATTTTATGATGAATTAAAGCCTTTAGCTGATTTATATAACGCTAAAAAGTTAAAATAATATTCCAAGGAAACTATAGACTACTTAACTAATATGTCATGTTGAAGTAGAATATTATCTTTGAATCGACAATTTTAAACTTACAGCCATTCTAAGAGTATATTACTTTTAGAGTGGCTATTATTTTTTGTATAGAAATAAAGGTATACTGCACTTAACGATTGTTATAATACTTCGACACTTGTTCAATTTCACAATTATTAAAGATTATGACTGATAGCAGTAATTAAAATTATAACTATGAATTATCTGTAAAATATAATAGATTCACACATTTGTTGCTGAAATGTGAACATTTTTCAACAAATGCAATTGATGTTTGAAAAGGCTTTCTCAAAACATTACAATTAAAAATGAAAAAAGTTTATATAAAATTAAAATATATCGTTCGTTATCATTTAGCGTTTGTTTTTATTTCAAGCTTTTCGCTAAATTTTTCCAAACAAAAATATGTTACTGTAAATTAAAATATGGTAAACTATGAAAATGAAATGAAAACATGTTATTATAATGAATAAAACGTTTACAAGGAGGAAATTATGACAGTTACTATATATGATGTAGCAAGAGAAGCGCGTGTCTCTATGGCCACAGTGTCGCGTGTTGTTAATGGGAACCAAAATGTTAAAGCAGAAACTAAAAATAAAGTTAACGAAGTCATTAAGCGTTTGAATTATCGTCCAAATGCTGTTGCTAGAGGTTTAGCTAGTAAAAAGACAACAACAGTAGGTGTGATCATTCCAGATATATCTAATATCTATTATTCACAACTTGCTCGTGGACTTGAAGATATTGCAACAATGTATAAATATCACTCAATTATTTCAAATTCAGATAACGATCCTGAAAAGGAAAAAGAAATTTTTAATAACTTATTAAGTAAACAGGTTGATGGTATTATTTTCCTTGGTGGTACAATTACTGAAGAAATGAAAGAATTGATAAATCAATCATCTGTACCTGTAGTAGTATCAGGAACAAATGGTAAGGATGCACATATAGCATCAGTTAATATTGATTTTACTGAAGCTGCGAAAGAAATTACGGGAGAATTAATTGAAAAAGGCGCTAAATCATTTGCTTTAGTAGGTGGAGAACATTCTAAAAAAGCTCAAGAAGATGTTTTAGAAGGTTTAACTGAAGTGTTAAATAAAAATGGCCTTCAATTAGGTGATACATTGAATTGTTCTGGTGCTGAAAGTTATAAAGAAGGCGTAAAAGCTTTTGCTAAAATGAAAGGCAATTTGCCAGATGCCATTTTATGTATCAGCGACGAAGAAGCAATTGGTATTATGCATAGTGCAATGGATGCTGGTATTAAAGTTCCAGAGGAATTACAAATTATTAGTTTCAATAATACACGATTAGTTGAGATGGTTAGACCACAACTTTCTAGTGTTATTCAACCATTATATGATATCGGTGCAGTAGGGATGCGCTTATTAACAAAATATATGAACGATGAAAAGATAGAAGAACCAAATGTAGTTTTACCTCACAGAATTGAATACCGAGGAACTACAAAATAAATTCACAAAATTAGGCATTCATCTAACGACCCAAATTATATGGGTGTTGGAAGAATGCCTTTTATTTATCTTTTAAAATCGTTGCAGATTAGGTTACTTATTGACGAGTAGATTCGTACCAACTCGCTATATGTAAAGCTAATTTTTTATTTTTTTCACTAATTTCTTTTGTGCGGGGGACATAGGTATAATCATTTAAACGATCTTCCCATCTTTTAGGTAATAATTCAGATGAATAATGTTTCCATTTATTAATCCATTCTAACGGTAAATAACCACTTTGAATTGGTTGATCAATTAAACTTAAGAATACATGACTCCATGCACGTGGTACGACTCTCCAAATATTGTAGCCTCCGCCACCAAACATAATTACCTTTCCATTCGTATAAGAATCAGCTAAATATTTTACAAAATATGGAATTTCATATAATGAATGTAACGTACAATTTAGATGAGTTAGTGGATCACGATAATGTATATCGACACCATTTACGCTTAGAATAATATCAGGTTTAAAACTCTTTACGACAGGCTCAACTGTTAATTTAAAACACTCCAAAAATGATGCATCTTCTGTATACGGTTCAAGTGGGACATTTACAGTGTGTCCATAGCCGATATCTTCACCGCGTTCAGTATAGTGACCAGAGCCTGGGAAAAGAAACTTTCCGGTTTCATGGATAGAATAAGTAGTAACATGGTTATCGGCATAGAAACTCCATTGTGTACCATCTCCATGATGTGCATCGGTATCTATGATTAAAACGCGTTGATTGTATTCTTTAGCTAAGTATTGTGCGGTAATTGCAATATCATTGTATATACAAAAACCACTTGCTCGACCAGGTTGAGCGTGATGCAAACCACCACCTAAGTGACAACCATTTAATACTTTGCCTGACATAATAAGATCTGCTAAAGTTAAAGCGCCTCCAACAATTGTGGCACTATGGCGGTGCATATGCTTAAATTGACCATTCTCTTCATCATTTAATCCATATTTCTTAGCCTCATCTTCACTGATAATGCCATGTGAAGCATGCTTAATAGCTTCGACGTAATCATATTTATGAATTAACATTAATTCGTCACCTGTTGCAATTCTAGGTTGTACTATTTGTTCTGGAGACAATAAATTTGCATTCAAAAGTAGCTCTGTTGTTAATTTTAAACGCATTTGATTGAAGGGATGTTGGTCATGAAATCGATATTGTAATAACTTATCTGAATAAACATATGCAGTTTTTGATGAATGTTGTTGCATATAATCCCTCCGATATTCCAAAAATTAAAAGAAAAACCGATTCATATAACGAATATCATCAAACGCTTGTTGCTGTTCTAATGTAATATTTTTGCCAATTCTTGCCATTAAACAATTAGCTGGATGACTTGTTATTTCTGGATCATCTGTAGCGAATATTTCAAGTCCACCAGTTGCCATTAACCGCTGCATTAATTTTTTATAGTCAAATACATCTAACTTTGAATTTTTTAAATCCCAATGCCAGTAATATTCAGTAGTTATAACGATATAATCCTCGAATTCTGGTGTAGAAAGGCTAAGTTGTATTAGCTTTTCTGCAAGATGTAATTGCCTAAAATTGATGCTGACTTCAATTGCCCCCAATTCGATTAAATATGGAAGGTTACCTGTAGACCAGCGCTCAATTTCATCAGGATAGTGGAAAGTGACATAACCCACAATGAGTTCATCTTGGCGAGCAACATAAATTCTACCTTCTGGTAATGTTGTAATTTCTAACAAAGCTTCATACTGATCTTCAGCATCTCTAAATGCGGTTAAATGCGCATCGAAAGTAAGCGCTTTCAAATCTTCGTATGTTAAAGGACCTTCAATAACAAATTGCTTGTCATGAATGTAATAATCTTCGGATTGATACGTCTTTAAATGATTCATATTTTCAACTCCTCAATCGACGTCGTGATTGTATTAAATTCATTATATAGAAAATTTACAATAATTAATACTAGAAAAAGGATAAAAGTAAAAATTTTGAATAATTAGAAATGTTATGTATAATATTGAGAAAGAAAGCGTTTTCACATAACAAAGGGGGAGTTTCAAATGAAAGTCGAAGTTTATAAAGGAGCGCAAGGTAAACATAACCTTAAAGATTATGAAGAAACATATAATACTTTTGATTGGAAAGACGTAGAACAAGCATTTTCTTGGAGTGAAACTGGAAAAATGAACATGGCATATGAATGTATAGATCGCCATGTAGATCAAGGATTAGGGGATAAAATAGCGTTAAATTACAAAGATGAGTACAGAAAAGAATCGTATACTTATAAAGATATGCAACGGTTATCTAATAAAGCAGCGAATGTTTTGTCTGAACATGCAGAAGTTGACAAAGGTGACAGAGTATTTATATTTATGTCGCGTACACCTGAACTATATTTTGCGTTGTTAGGTGTTTTAAAAATTGGTGCAATTGTTGGGCCGTTATTTGAAGCATTTATGGAAAAGGCAGTTGCGGATAGATTAGAGAACAGTGAAGCTAAAGTGTTAATTACTAATAAGGCATTGTTACCTCGAGTACCTGTAGATAAATTACCGAACTTGAAAAAAATTGTTGTCGTAGATGAGGATGTAGAAGACAATTACATAGACTTCATTAGTTTGATGGAAACTGCTAGCGATGAATTTGACATTGAATGGTTAAAGTCGGATGATGGTTTGATTTTACATTATACATCAGGTTCTACTGGGCAACCTAAAGGTGTATTGCATGTTCAACAAGCAATGTTAGTGCACTATATTTCTGGAAAATATGTATTAGATTTACAAGAAGATGATGTTTATTGGTGTACAGCAGATCCAGGTTGGGTTACAGGAACATCTTATGGTATTTTTGCACCATGGTTAAATGGCGCTACAAATTGTATAGCTGGTGGTCGCTTTTCACCAGAACAGTGGTATAGTATGATTGAAGATTTTAAAGTGACGATTTGGTATACGGCACCAACAGCTTTAAGAATGTTAATGAGTGCTGGTGACGATATTGTTGAGAAATATGACTTGTCATCGTTACGTTCGATTCTATCAGTAGGTGAGCCTTTAAATCCTGAAGTTATAAAATGGGCGAAAAAAGTATACGGTTTAACGGTGTTAGATACTTGGTGGATGACAGAAACAGGTGGACATATGATTGTTAACTATCCAACGATGGACGTCAAGCTTGGCTCAATGGGCAAACCATTACCTGGTATTCAAGCTGCAATTATCGATGATGCAGGTAATGAATTACCACCAAATCGAATGGGCAACCTTGCTATAAAAAAAGGCTGGCCATCAATGATGTATCGTATCTGGAAGAATCCAGAAAAATATAAATCATATTTTATTGGAGACTGGTATGTATCTGGTGATTCGGCATATAAAGATGAAGATGGTTACTTCTGGTTCCAAGGACGTGTTGATGATGTAATTATGACAGCTGGTGAACGAGTTGGACCATTTGAGGTTGAGTCTAAATTGGTTGAACACGAAGCAGTTGCCGAAGCAGGAATTATTGGTAAACCTGATCCGGTTCGCGGTGAAATAATTAAGGCGTTTGTTGCACTGAGAAAAGGATATGAACCAACAGACGAATTAAAAGAAGAAATTCGTTTATTTGTTAAAGAAGGTTTGTCGGCACATGCAGCACCACGTGAAATCGAATTTAAAGATAAATTACCTAAAACACGGTCAGGTAAAATTATGAGACGTGTATTAAAAGCTTGGGAATTAAATTTAGATGCTGGGGATTTAAGTACAATGGAATAATGACATGAATGTTATTGAAGATTTTTTTCGAAGAATAAAGGGTGACAACATATTTCATGTCAATGTTTAAATAATCGTTTACTTTACGATAAGCAATATAAAGAGCTGTTAACTTGTGTCATATCATTTCGTAGAAAGCATTTGAAAATGATGACATAACAATTATGGCATATCTTTATATTGCTTTTTATTTTTAATATGATCTTTGGAAGATGATTATTTTAAATAATAGAAAAATATAGTTATCAATAGTATCAAGCGCTAAAAGTTTTATAATACAAAACTTTAATAAGTGAATTTATTGCAAAAATGAAAGCGCTAACCCGATTTAGTCGACAAGTTTTTAACAGTTCGTTATTATATGAATGTAAGTAAAAATTTCTTAGCTACAACTTACATATTATAAATGCATAAATTAAACAAAAAGGGGCGAAAAAAGTTGACTCATTTATCAGATTTAGATATTGCGAATCAATCAACACTACAACCAATTAAGGATATTGCTGCATCAGTAGGTATTTCAGAGGATGCATTAGAACCTTATGGTCATTACAAAGCTAAAATCGACATTAATAAAATTACGCCAAGAGAAAACAAAGGGAAAGTTGTTTTAGTAACTGCGATGAGCCCAACACCAGCTGGTGAAGGTAAATCAACGGTTACAGTTGGTTTAGCTGATGCATTCCATGAGTTAAATAAAAACGTTATGGTTGCATTAAGAGAGCCTGCTTTAGGACCAACATTTGGTATCAAAGGTGGTGCGACTGGTGGTGGTTATGCGCAAGTCTTACCTATGGAAGATATCAACTTACATTTCAACGGAGATTTCCATGCGATTACAACTGCAAATAATGCATTGTCTGCGTTTATAGATAATCATATTCACCAAGGTAATGAATTAGGAATCGATCAAAGACGTATTGAATGGAAACGTGTATTAGATATGAATGATCGTGCACTTAGACATGTAAACGTTGGGTTAGGTGGACCTACAAATGGTGTACCACGTGAAGATGGCTTTAATATTACAGTAGCGTCTGAAATTATGGCGATTTTATGTTTAAGTAGAAGTATTAAAGACTTAAAAGATAAAATTAGTCGTATTACTATTGGTTACACTAGAGATCGCAAGCCAGTTACAGTTGCAGATTTAAAAGTGCAAGGTGCACTTGCAATGATTTTAAAAGATGCAATTAAACCAAACTTAGTACAATCAATTGAAGGGACACCTGCATTAGTTCATGGTGGACCATTTGCGAATATCGCACACGGTTGTAACTCAATTTTAGCAACTGAAACAGCACGTGATTTAGCTGATATCGTTGTAACGGAAGCTGGATTTGGTTCAGACTTAGGCGCTGAAAAATTCATGGACATTAAAGCGCGTGAAGCAGGATTTGATCTGGCAGCTGTCGTTGTTGTTGCGACAATTCGTGCGTTAAAAATGCATGGTGGTGTAGCGAAAGATAATTTAAAAGAAGAAAATGTAGAAGCAGTAAAAGCAGGAATTGTTAATTTAGAGCGTCATGTTAATAATATTAAAAAATTCGGTGTAGAACCGGTTGTTGCAATTAATGCATTTATACATGATACCGATGCAGAAGTAGAATATGTAAAATCTTGGGCTAAAGAAAATAACGTACGAATTGCCTTAACTGAAGTTTGGGAAAAAGGTGGTAAAGGTGGCGTTGACTTAGCAAATGAAGTATTAGAAGTCATTGATCAACCTAATTCATTTAAACCTTTATATGAATTAGAATTACCATTAGAGCAAAAGATTGAAAAGATTGTGACTGAAATCTATGGCGGTTCAAAAGTAACGTTTAGCAGTAAAGCGCAAAAACAATTAAAACAATTTAAAGAAAATGGTTGGGATAATTACCCAGTATGTATGGCGAAAACACAATATTCATTCTCAGATGATCAAACGTTGTTAGGTGCACCATCAGGATTTGAAATTACAATTCGTGAATTAGAAGCGAAAACAGGTGCAGGATTTATCGTAGCGTTGACAGGTGCAATCATGACTATGCCTGGTTTACCTAAAAAACCAGCAGCATTAAACATGGATGTTACTGATGATGGTCATGCAATTGGGTTATTCTAATAAATCATGTCAATTGTTTAATAAAGATAAGTAAATAGTTTAATAGACCGGACTGTTGGAGATGCATTATTTCAGCAGTTCGGTTTTTTGCTGTGCTAAAAATAGATTCCATTTGGCGAATCTAACGACAATGTTTGAAGGTGGTTAATTAATGTATATGAAGATAAAAAGTGGGTTTGAAGAATAGGAAAGCGATGCAATGAATATTCATATTAAAAAATTTTAATAAAATAGGTTGCAATATTTAATTGGGATGCGCTACAATTAACACTAATAATTGATATTGATAATTATTATCAATTAAATATAATCTTATAGGAGTTGTTAACAACATGAACAAACATCACCCAAAATTAAGGTCTTTCTATTCTATTAGAAAATCAACTCTAGGCGTTGCATCGGTCATTGTCAGTACACTATTTTTAATTACTTCTCAACATCAAGCGCAAGCAGCAGAAAATACAAATACTTCAGATAAAATATCGGAAAATCAAAATAATAATGCAACTACAACTCAGCAACCTAAGGATACAAATCAAACACAACCTGCTACGCAACCAGTAATCACTGCGAAAAACTATCCTGCAGCGGATGAATCACTTAAAGATGCAATTAAAGATCCTGCATTAGAAAATAAAGAACATGATATAGGTCCAAGAGAACAAGTCAATTTCCAGTTATTAGATAAAAACAATGAAACGCAGTACTATCACTTTTTCAGCATCAAAGATCCAGCAGATGTGTATTACACTAAAAAGAAAGCAGAAGTTGAATTAGACATCAATACTGCTTCAACATGGAAAAAGTTTGAAGTCTATGAAAACAATCAAAAATTACCAGTGAGACTTGTATCATATAGTCCTGTACCAGAAGACCATGCCTATATTCGATTCCCAGTTTCAGATGGCACACAAGAATTGAAAATTGTTTCTTCGACTCAAATTGATGATGGAGAAGAAACAAATTATGATTATACTAAATTAGTATTTGCTAAACCTATTTATAACGATCCTTCACTTGTGAAATCAGATACAAATGATGCAGTAGTAACGAATGATCAATCAAGTTCAGACGCAAGTAATCAAACAAACACGAATACATCTAATCAAAATACATCAACGACCAACAATGCTAATAATCAACCGCAGGCAACGACAAATATGAGTCAACCTGCACAACCAAAATCGTCAGCGAATGCAGATCAAGCGTCAAGCCAACCAGCTCATGAAACAAATTCTAATGGTAATACTAACGATAAAACGAATGAGTCAAGTAATCAGTCGGATGTTAATCAACAGTATCCACCAGCAGATGAATCACTACAAGATGCAATTAAAAACCCGGCTATCATCGATAAAGAACATACAGCTGATAATTGGCGACCAATTGATTTTCAAATGAAAAATGATAAAGGTGAAAGACAGTTCTATCATTATGCTAGTACTGTTGAACCAGCAACTGTCATTTTTACAAAAACAGGTCCAGTAATTGAGTTAGGTTTAAAGACAGCTTCAACATGGAAGAAATTTGAAGTTTATGAAGGTGACAAAAAGTTACCAGTCGAATTAGTATCATATGATTCTGATAAAGATTATGCCTATATTCGTTTCCCAGTATCTAATGGTACGAGAGACGTTAAAATTGTGTCATCTATTGAATATGGTGAGAACATCCATGAAGACTATGATTATACGCTAATGGCCTTTGCACAGCCTATTACTAATAACCCAGACGACTATGTGGATGAGGAAACATACAATTTACAAAAATTATTAGCTCCGTATCACAAAGCTAAAACGTTAGAAAGACAAGTTTATGAATTAGAAAAATTACAAGAGAAATTGCCAGAAAAATATAAGGCGGAATATAAAAAGAAATTAGATCAAACTAGAGTAGAGTTAGCTGATCAGGTTAAATCAGCAGTGACGGAATTTGAAAATGTTACACCTACAAATGATCAATTAACAGATTTACAAGAAGCGCATTTTGTTGTTTTTGAAAGTGAAGAAAATAGTGAGTCAGTTATGGACGGCTTTGTTGAACATCCATTCTATACAGCAACTTTAAATGGTCAAAAATATGTAGTGATGAAAACAAAGGATGACAGTTACTGGAAAGATTTAATTGTAGAAGGTAAACGTGTCACTACTGTTTCTAAAGATCCTAAAAATAATTCTAGAACGTTGATTTTCCCATATATACCTGACAAAGCAGTTTACAATGCGATTGTTAAAGTCGTTGTGGCAAACATTGGTTATGAAGGTCAATATCATGTCAGAATTATAAATCAGGATATCAATACAAAAGATGATGATACATCACAAAATAACACGAGTGAACCGCTAAATGTACAAACAGGACAAGAAGGTAAGGTTGCTGATACAGATGTAGCTGAAAATAGCAGCACTGCAACAAATCCTAAAGATGCGTCTGATAAAGCAGATGTGATAGAACCAGAGTCTGACGTGTTTAAAGATGCTGATAATAATATTGATAAAGATGTGCAACATGATGTTGATCATTTATCCGATATGTCGGATAATAATCACTTCGATAAGTATGATTTAAAAGAAATGGATACTCAAATTGCCAAAGATACTGATAGAAATGTGGATAATAGCGTTGGTATGTCATCGAATGTCGATACTGATAAAGACTCTAATAAAAATAAAGACAAAGTCATACAGCTTGCTCATATTGCCGATAAAAATAATCATACTGGAAAAGCAGCAAAGCTTGACGTAGTGAAACAAAATTATAATAATACAGACAAAGTTACTGACAAAAAAACAACTGAACATCTGCCGAGTGATATTCATAAAACTGTAGATAAAACAGTGAAAACAAAAGAAAAAGCCGGCACACCATCGAAAGAAAACAAACTTAGTCAATCTAAAATGCTACCAAAAACTGGAGAAACAACTTCAAGCCAATCATGGTGGGGCTTATATGCGTTATTAGGTATGTTAGCTTTATTCATTCCTAAATTCAGAAAAGAATCTAAATAATTAACTAAATATAGCATATGTATGGTTAACTTTGTAAACAATGTGAAAGCAATTAATTTATAAACTATTGATTGGTTTAATGGCTTTCCTTTAGAGTAAATAAAAAGAACAGCAGTGAGAAATTTTCTAATTGAAAATAATCTTACTGCTGTTTTTAATATTTGGATGCATTGTTGTGGTTACTTTAAAAAGTGAGCATCAATTAACGCTTTTTTCGATTTAACAAATGTGATTTAATATCATATTTTAATGCGTCGTTGTATTCTTTTTCAGTGATTTGATCTTCGATTAACATACGCTTTAATACATAATGTTGTCTTTGAATACTATATTTCAAATCTTTATCCGATTTTAACGTTCCATCTTTTTCGTAGGGTGTATAGCCATAAGGGCTTTGCAACAAACCGATAAGGTATGCAGATTGTGCAATTGATAAATCTTTTGGTGGAATACCAAACAAACTATATGAAGCGGATGCAATTCCGGAAATATTAGCGCCATTATAATCTCTACCGAAGGGAACTATATTTAAATATGTATATATAATTTCATCTTTTGAGAGTAGGTGTTCTAATCTAATTGCTAGGCGAAGTTCATTTGCTTTTCTACTATATGTTTTTTCGTTGGTAAGAACTTGATTTTTAACAAGTTGTTGTGTAATTGTGCTACCACCTGAACTTTGATCAGTATTAAAAATATCTTGTATCATTGCTCTTAAAATCGCCTTTGGTAAGATGCCATCATGTTTATAAAATAAAGTGTCTTCAGATGATGTTAATGCTTTAATGACATTTGGACTTGATGTTTTAGGGCCTATAATGAGTGAGTTTTGAGAATGGTTATACTCATATAATAAATTTTTGTTATTATGATCTAATAATTCATCGCCAGGTATTTGTCGAACTTTTTTTATTAAAGCATCATCTGATAATGAGTCGGACGTTTTAGTTAAATGATGAAAATATAAAGACATCGCAATCACAGCGATAGCAACGATGGCAATGAAAATCATAAATATAAAAACAATGACATGTTTGATAGCTTTATATATCTTTTCAAAATGATATATACGATGATTCAATTGATGATTGTTGTCTTGATTCGTCATCTTTAACCTCCTAAATTACGTATAGTATACCATATTTAAGCAATTTGACTTTTATTTTAACGTTAATTATAATTAGGGAAAATGCATAAAGAATAGGATAAAAGGACAAGTAATATTATTTGAAATCATCAGAGAGCTAGTGGTCGCTGTGAACTAGTGTTTTTAATAATATGAATACACCTTTATAACTAACATGTCCTACGTTTATTAATGAACGTATCATTAATAGAGTGAACATTATCTTATGATTATGTTTAAGTTTGGTGGTAACGTGCAATCGCGCCCTTACATATTTGTTGTAAGGGTTTTTTTTACGTTCAAAAAACTTTAAAGTATTTTAACAAGTATTCAATAAATAA
Source organism: Staphylococcus sp. FSL W8-0056 (assembly GCF_037963075.1). Lineage (NCBI taxonomy): Bacteria > Bacillati > Bacillota > Bacilli > Caryophanales > Staphylococcaceae > Staphylococcus > Staphylococcus sp. FSL W8-0056. The sequence continues at coordinate 1,475,679 of NZ_CP150142.1, read as the reverse complement.
TTATAAATAGGAGGAAATAATAATGACGAATGTATTAATTGAAGATTTAAAATGGAGAGGTCTTATTTATCAACAAACTGATGAACAAGGTATTGAAGATTTATTAAATAAAGAACAAGTGACGTTATACTGCGGTGCCGATCCAACGGCAGATAGTTTACATATTGGTCACTTACTACCATTCTTAACATTAAGACGTTTTCAAGAACATGGACATCGTCCTATCGTTTTAATTGGCGGTGGTACAGGTATGATTGGTGATCCATCAGGTAAATCAGAAGAACGTGTGCTACAAACAGAAGAACAAGTAGATAAAAATATCGAAGGTATTAGTAAGCAAATGCACAATATTTTTGAATTTGGAACAGACCATGGTGCAGTGCTTGTTAATAATAGAGACTGGTTAGGACAAATCTCATTAATTAGCTTTTTACGTGACTATGGTAAACACGTCGGCGTTAATTACATGTTAGGTAAAGATTCAATCCAAAGTCGTTTAGAACATGGTATTTCATATACAGAATTCACATACACGATTTTACAAGCTATTGATTTCGGTCATTTGAATAGAGAATTGAATTGTAAGATTCAAGTAGGTGGATCAGATCAATGGGGTAATATCACAAGTGGTATTGAATTAATGCGTCGTATGTATGGTCAAACAGACGCATACGGTTTAACTATTCCGCTTGTAACTAAATCAGATGGTAAGAAATTTGGTAAGTCTGTGTCAGGTGCTGTTTGGTTAGATGCTGAAAAAACAAGTCCTTATGAATTTTATCAATTCTGGATTAATCAATCAGACGAAGATGTAATTAAATTCTTAAAATACTTTACTTTCTTAGGAAAAGAAGAAATTGATCGCTTAGAACAATCTAAAAATGAAGCACCGCATTTACGTGAAGCTCAAAAAACATTAGCTGAAGAAGTAACTAAATTTATTCATGGTGAAGATGCATTAAATGATGCAATCCGTATTTCACAAGCATTATTTAGTGGTGATTTAAAATCATTATCAGCGAAAGAATTAAAAGATGGATTTAAAGATGTGCCTCAAGTGACATTATCAAATGACACAACAAATATCGTTGAAGTCCTTATTGAAACAGGCATTTCTCCTTCTAAACGACAAGCACGTGAAGATGTTAACAATGGTGCGATTTATATTAATGGTGAGAGACAACAAGATGTTAATTATGCTTTAGCACCAGAAGATAAAATTGATGGCGAATTTACGATTATTCGTCGCGGTAAGAAAAAATACTTCATGGTTAACTATCAATAAATATAATTGCATAGCTAAATAAATTAGAGCCTACTCATATTCATTCCTAAGAATGTAATGAGTAGGCTCTTAATGTACTTTTCTGTCTGTAAATTATCTAAAGAAATCTCTATCGCCTTGGCCAGGTGATTGACGTTCTGATCGGCTTTGACGTTTTGGTTGTTCTTTTTGTTGTTTTAATTTCACTTTAACTTCTTTTGTTTTACCATCACGGATAACGGTAACAGTGACTGATTCACCAGGTTTTTTATTTTCATATAAATAGCTTCTTAAATCAACATCATCTTTAATTTTCTTGCCATCAATTTCTGTAATAATATCACCTTTTTTAAGATCAATATCACTATCAGCTTTGGCGACATAAATACCGTCTTCTCTATCAGTATGAAGTTGCTCGCGCTCTTCTTCAGGAATATCTTTCAAATTAATTAAACCAATACCAATCGAAGGGCGGTCAATTTTACCATGTTTTACAAGTTGTTCAATTGTTACTTTAACTTCATTACTTGGAATAGCAAACCCGATACCTTCAACTTGTGTCGCAGCAATTTTCATTGAGTTAATACCAACTAAATTACCATTAATATCTACTAATGCGCCACCTGAGTTACCTGGGTTAATAGCAGCATCTGTTTGAAGAACGCTAACTTTTGTATTGCCACCAGTTGTCTCAGCGTCAATCGTACGTTCGCTTGCTGAAATGATACCAGATGTTACAGAGTTAGCAAATTGTAATCCTAATGGGTTACCCATTGCGAATACGCTATCGCCAGTTTGTACTTTTGAAGAGTTGGCAAATTGAATCGCTTTAATACCTTTTGTATTTTCAATTTTAAGTACAGCAATATCAGTTACTGCATCTTTACCAACTAATTTCGCTTTAACTTGTTTTTTATTATGTAATTGGACTCTAATTTCATTTGCGCCATCAATAACATGATTGTTTGTAACGATATAAGCTGAATTGTTGTTTATTTGATAGATAACACCTGAACCTACTCCAGCTTCAGATGGTTTAGATGATTTGCCTTTTAATAAGTCGTCTACACTTGATGCTTTTTGCATGTTAATAACTCCAACAATTGTAGGGGAGACAGATTTTATCATTTCATGAACGGTACCGAATTTCTTGCTTTGACCGTCTAATTGATTGCCACCTTTATTATTTGTTGTCTGAACAGTTGAACCATCTTTATTTAAAATTGTACTATTTAATACTTTGCCTATACCAAGTACTAGAAGTGCACCAATAATTCCAGCAATCAATGCAACGATGACTGTTTTAAACCATGGAAATTTAGGTCTTCTGTATCTAGGTGTTTGGCTATGGTTTGTTGTAGAATGATCTGTATGATTAAAATCTGACATACTTAACCTCCATTATATGATTTATATATGCTTTAATTATGTCTTTTTTTTATAATTATTGCTAGTAATACACTATACAACTTTAGATGTATTTTCAGACTATCTTGTTCTAGTAAAAATATAGTGATAAAATCTAGTTGTTATAAACAAATAAGTTAAGTAGGTGGCACAATGTATTCAGTGATTAGTAAGATTTTGAATTTCATTTTAGTTAAAATGTCAAAATCATTATACGTAATCGGTAAAGATAATATTCCTAAGGATAGTAAATATGTCGTAACTTGTACGCATGAAAGTTATAACGAAGTTATTATGCTAGGTATGGCATTATATCCTAATCAAATTCATTATATGGCTAAAAAAGAATTATTCAAAAATAAATGGATTGGTAAATTTTTAACGTCTTTAAATGCATTTCCTGTAGATCGTGAAAATCCAGGACCTAGTACTTTAAAACGCCCAATCAATTTGTTGAAAGATAATAAGACAGTTGGTATCTTCCCAACAGGTTCTCGCACATCGCAAGAAGGTGCACCATTGAAACGTGGTGCTTCAACAATTGCAATGTTAAGTAAGTCACCAATATTACCTGTTGCTTATGTTGGTCCTACTAAGATTCATGGTCTTTTAACAGGACAAGCATACATAAATATTGGTAAACCAATCGATATTAACGATTTACCTAAAGATTTAAAACGAAACGAGCGTATCGATTACATTACAAAAGAGATTGAAACACGAACAGCAAAGTTACAACAAGAATTGCATGAAATTGTAAAAAGTTTATAAAATAACTTGAGGTAGAAATATAGCTGGTTAGTATGCCTAGGTGACTATAACGGAGTATCGAAGTAGTTATTCTAGTTACATTAGTAATCTTTATATTTCTACCTTATTTTAAGAAGGATGACATTCAATGTATAAATTTTTCCAAAATTTAGGGCGTTCGTTAATGTTACCAGTTGCCATTTTACCGGCTGCAGCAATTATTGCCGGAATTGGTAATACGTTAAATGCACTTCATGCGACGCCGAAAATCGCAATGTTCTTTACTACGGTAGGTACTACGATTTTAGAGCAATTAGGTATTTTATTTGCAATTGGTGTAGCTATAGGAATGGCAAAGAAAAATGATGGTGCAGTCGCGCTTGCAGCTACGTTAGGATATTTTTTAGTTACAGTTGTATTATCACCAATGAAATTAGCGCCTTTATTAGGAATGAAAGCTTCGGAAATAAATTCAGCTTTTGAAAAGATGAATAATGGCAATGTCTTTGTTGGTATTGTAATAGGTTTAATAGCAGCCTATGCATACAATAAGTTTAGTGAAACAGAATTACCATTAGCATTATCATTTTTTAGTGGTAAACGTCTAGTTCCAATTATGACTGCATTTTACTGTACATTTTTAGTTGTCATATTGTTATTCTTATGGCCACTACTTTATTCATGGATTGTAAAATTTGGTGAATCTATAGTCGGTTTAGGATCGTTTGGAGCTTTCATATATGGTGTTGCCAATAGATTATTAATTCCTACAGGATTACATCATGCACTGAATAGTGTGTTCTGGTTTGATACGATTGGTATTAATGATATTGGTAAATTCCAAAGTGGCAAAGATGCTATAAAAGGTATTACAGGACGCTATCAAGCGGGATTCTTCCCAATCATGATGTTCGGTATTCCAGCGGCTGCGTTAGCAATGTATCATACAGCTAAAACGACTCAGAAAAAACAAGTTTACGGTTGGTTCCTAGCGAGTTCAGTTGCAGCATTTTTCGTTGGTGTTACAGAGCCGATTGAGTTTGCATTTATGTTTGTTGCGCCAATCTTATATGTTGTTCATGCGTTATTAACAGGATTATCTTTATTTATCGCAGCTACATTCCATTGGACAGCTGGATTTTCATTTAGTGCAGGTTTGATAGATTATGTGTTATCACTAATTAATCCAGTATCAAATCATCCATTGATGTTGCTTGTTCAAGGTGTTGTATTTTTCATCTTATACTATGTGATTTTCCGTGTAGTAATCCAAGTATTTAACTTGAATACGATTGGTAGAGGTGAAAATGAATTAGTTGATCCAACAGTTGTAAAAGATAATATTGCTCCTGGTGAAAATGATATTAAACAAAGTAAATATCATCAACATGCTATACAAATATTAGAAGGTTTAGGCGGTCAAGAGAATATTGTTAATTTAACCAATTGTGCAACAAGGTTGCGTCTAGAGTTAAAAGACACATCTATTATTGATCAACAGAAGATTAAAAACGCCGGTGCAGTTGGTGTTACTGTTAATGGCAAACATTCAACTCAAGTTATTGTCGGTACACACGTACAGCAGGTTGCTGATGAAATTGAAAAACATTTATAAAATTTAAACAGCTAAAGCGCAAATCTAACTTCAATAGGGTTTGCGCTTTTTTTAGTCAAATAGTAGAATGATTTATATCTGAATTTTCAGAAATGGAGTGGGGATTGTGAAGAAAATTTTATTTGATGTTGATGGCATTTTTTTAAGTGAAGAACGTTGTTTCGATGTCTCTGCATTAACGGTATATGAATTATTAATGGATAAGTGTTATTTAGGTCTTCATTCACATATAGATTGGGAAACTTTGACTGATAACGATATACAAGACATTAGGAATCGAATTTTTCAAAAAGATAAGATTTTAAACAAATTAAAATCGCTAGGGCTGAATTCAAATTGGGATATGTTATTTATCGTTTTTAGTATTCATTTAATTGATATTTTGAAAAAGTTATCACATGATGAAATTGAGGCATTCATGTATCAAGATGAGCCTGTCGAATTGAAGTTGCAAAATATAAGCACAAACTTAGCAGACTGTTTTAATTTAAATGAACAACTACCTTTACAATTTTTGGATAATGTAAAAGTTGGTAAAAATAATATTTATGCTGCTTTGGAAGAGTTTGCAACAACAGAGTTACATGTTTCGGATGCTACTTTATTTAGTTTGAAGGGTGCATTATGGACGTTAGCGCAAGAAGTTTATCAAGAATGGTATTTAGGATCGAAGTTGTATGAAGATGTTGAAAAGAAAATAGCACGAACTACTTTTAAGACAGGTTATATTTATCAAGAAATTATTTTGAGACCAGTAGATGAAGTTAAGGTACTTCTGAATGATTTAAAAGGTGCTGGTTTCGAATTAGGTATTGCAACAGGTCGTCCTTATACTGAGACTGTTGTGCCATTTGAAAATTTAGGATTGTTACCATATTTTGAAGCTGATTTTATTGCAACAGCAAGTGATGTTTTAGAAGCAGAGAATATGTATCCGCAAGCACGACCATTAGGAAAGCCGAATCCTTTTAGTTATATCGCAGCTTTATATGGTAATAATCGCGATAAATATGAATCTTATATCAATAAGCAAGATAACATTGTAAATAAAGATGACGTATTTATAGTAGGCGATTCGTTAGCTGACTTATTAAGTGCTCAAAAAATAGGTGCAACGTTTATTGGAACATTAACAGGTTTAAAAGGTAAGGATGCTGCAGGTGAGTTAGAAGCGCATCATGCCGACTATGTTATTAATCATTTAGGTGAACTTAGAGGTGTACTAGATAATTTGTAATTTGATTGTTGTTTGACAGCATAACTTGAAGTGAATGATTGAACCAAAGGTTTCATATTGAGTTACAATGAAATTAATAATGAAAAAATGCCAAGAAGCAATGGAAGTAATCCAATGTCTTCTTGGCATTTTGAATTTACATAAATTGTTTATGACTGTACCGTCAATTCAGTTGTGAAAATTTGATTGTATTCACCAACTTGTTTAAGTTCATCAATTATATTGTTTGAAACAGGTTGATCAACGGATAAAATCATTAGCGCATCTCCGCCCGCTTCAGTTCTACCTAAAGTCATAGATGCAATGTTGATATTGTATTTACCTAACAATGCGCCAGTTTTTCCTACCATACCTGGAGTATCATTATGATATGACACAATTTGATATTGATTTGGCTTTAAGTCTACAGAAAAATTATTAATTCTAACAATTCTTGGACCGAAACCTGTAAAGACAGAAGCGCCAACTTTAACGGAATCGCTATCGTTTGATAGTTCTACCTCTAAGTAGTTACTAAAACCTGTCTCTGCTTTATTATTTTCAATATTTAATGTCACTTGTTGTTGATTTAACAACATTAGAGCATTGATAATATTGACTTCAGGACCAAGATCATCTTTTAAAATATGAGTAATAATTGTACGTGTTAATAAACTACTATCAATAGAGGCTAAGTCGCCACCGTACGTAATTTTAATAGAGCTTGGTGCATTGTACATTAATTGAATAGCTAATTCACCAACTGTTTGGCTTAAATTGATGAATGATTTTACAGTATCATCTATATTGCTTAAGTCCATTTTAGGTGCATTCACTGCATGCGTTACAGTACCATCAATTAAAATTTCGATGATTTCATTTGAAACAGAAATTGCCACTTTTTCTTGAGCTTCGACTGTTGATGCACCCAAATGAGGTGTAACAATAATTTTATCATGTGCAACAAGAGGCGAATCAGTTGCAGGTTCATGTTCAAACACATCGATAGCTGCCCGACTAATTTGTCCTTCGTCTAATGCTTTTATTAGCGCCTTTTCATCAATAATACCACCACGTGCCACATTGATTATTTGCAAACTAGGTTTTGCTTTGGCAAAAAAGTCAGCATTAATTAAGCCTTTTGTTTTAGGTGTTAGTGGTGTATGTAATGTAACGAAATCAGAATGTTGGGCAATCTCATCAACTGTTGCCTTCGTAATACTTAAAGATTTTGCTTTTTCATCCGTTAAGTAAGGGTCAAAAGCTAGTATTTTCATTCCGAAACTTTGCGCACGTTTAGCAACACCTAAACCAATTCTACCAGCACCAATGACACCTAATGTTTTATGATAAAGCTCAGTACCTTTAAATGCATTTCGATTCCATTCTTTATTTGTAAGTGATTGGTGTGCTTGCGGAATATTTCGAGCCATTGATAATAACATTGCCAGTGAATGTTCAGTAGCTGAAATCGTATTACCATCTGGGGCATTAATAACTAAAATACCTTTTAATGTTGCAGCATTAATATTAATATTATCTACACCAACACCGGCGCGTGCGATTACTTTTAAAGAATCAGCAGCATTTATGATATTTTCAGTAACCGTAGTTTGACTACGAACGATTAAAGCATGGTATGAAGGTATAATTTTGATTAATGCTTCTTCGGACAAGCCAGTTTGAATATCTACATTGAATTGTTCGTGATCTAATAATGCTTTGATACCATCTTTTGATATGGGATCTGCAACGAGTACATTAAATTGCTTCATGAATAACCTCCATATATTTTGATATACCTTTACCGATATAGTTAACTTTACGGTGTTCAGTTAAAATAATTTCTAAAGCAGATACTACCGATAAAATATCGAAAGGACTAATTTTCCCCATATGACCAATTCTTAAAATTTGACCTTTAAGATGGCCTTGACCACCAGCAATTGTTATTTTAAAGCGATTTTTAAGTTCATCTTTGATTATTTTCACTTCATTTGTATTAGGTTTGAATGCTGTAACCGTTGGAGATGCATCTTTATCATTGACTAATAAAGTTAAATCTAATGCTTTTAAGGCGCTTCTTAATGCATTTCTAATTGCATAGTGTCGTGCTATTACGTGATTGAAACCTTCTGCTTTTACGGTTTCAACGTATGCATTTACACCTCTAAATAAAGACACATTTGGTGTGAACGGTGTAGAATTGTCAGCTTGTGACGAAATGTATTTATTTAAGTCTAGATAAAATTTTGGCGTAGTTACTTCTTTGAAACGTTCTTTTGCACGGTGGCTATAAGCTACAAAAGCTAATCCTGGAGGTAACATAATTGCTTTTTGACTACCAGAAACAAGTACATCAATTTTATCTTTGTTAATGTCAACATCAACAGCACCAATGCAACTTACGCCGTCAACTACAAAATAAATATTACTATTAAATTGATTGATGGCATTTCCTAACTCGTGAATAGGGTGTAGCACTGTCGTAGATGTTTCGCAATATTGACTAAATACTGCTTTAACTTCAACATCTAAAGTTGAAAGGTAATTGATGAAATCTTTAACATCTACAGCTTCTCCCCATGTTACGTCATAAATGTGCACATTTTTGTAATAAGTTTGTGCAATTTGTTTAAATCGGTTACCAAAGGCACCTGAAACAATGACAACGAAGTGATCTTCAGGGTTTACAATGTTCAACATACTAGCCTCCAAGACGCTTGTACCGCTAGATGTTAAAATAAGTACATCATTTTGACTCCCAAATATTGGCTTTAGACCTTGAAATGCTTGTTGTGCGATGTCTTCAAAATCTTTAGAACGATGACCAACCATAGGTGCTTGAATTTCTCTCATAATGGCATCAGGTACAGGGGTTGGGCCAGGTGTTAATAACAACGGTTGATGATAATACATTTATATGCCTCCTATAAATAAGATTTCACTATTTTAGCAAATTTTCTGAAAATTTAAAAGCCTAAAAAAAGTGATAACGCTATATTGTCGAATAAACGTTATCACGTAACGATTTTATTTGGCCTGAATGATGGGATAGATTTTTATGTCTACATTATTTCTTACAGCATTTGAAATCATGCAATTATTATCTGCAATTGTTATCAATTTTGGTAATCGCTTTTCTAATTGTGCTATTTGATCACTTGGAATTTCAATGTGAGGATGGTGCACAATTTTTGACATACTGAATTTTCCATTATTTAAACAAGCTGTTCCAATCGATTGTTGTTCAATTGAAATATCTGTGAACTTTGCACGTTCAAGAGTAGCTGCTAATGAGATGATATAACATGATGAAGCGGCTGATACTAACATTTCATCGGGATTTGTTCCTATACCAACACCACCTAAAGAAGCAGGTATTGAAATATTCTCTGAAAGTATGTCGCCTTGAACGTTTCCGACATTGTTACGACCACCTTGCCAAGAAGTTTGGACTTTAAAGTCATGTTGATGCAATTGCTTTAACCTCCAATATAATTGTGATAGTTTAATTTTAGAATAGTTTATCAAAGTTTAACAGAAAGGTGACTTATCAATGACTCTGAATAAACTGAAAGATGAATTACAAATTGTTTCGCACCGTGGATTACCGAGTGATTTTCCTGAAAATACAATGGTCGGTTATCGAGAGGTAATGGGGCTCAATGTTGCTATGTTAGAAATAGATGTTCATTTGACCAAAGACCAACATTTTGTTGTGATACATGATGAAACAATTGATAGAACATCGGATGGTAAGGGGCGTATTGCTGATTACACATTATCGCAATTAAAATCATTTGATTTTGGTAGTTATAAAGATGTTGCTTTTAAGGGAGAACGAATACCCACGTTAGATGAAGTACTTTCATTATGCTTAAAGTATGATAAAAAGCTATTGATTGAATTGAAAAGTCCGAATTTATATCCAGAAATAGAATGTAAATTGCTGGCATTTTTGGAAGAAAAGAAAGTCGATGCGACACAAGTAGTTATACAATCTTTTGATATCGAATGCATCGAAAAGTTAAACACATTGGGCAGTATATATGAATTAGGTGTGCTTTGTAGTAAACGTAATTATTGGTATAAAAAGCCAAACTTTTCAAGAATTGCTCAAATTGCTAGTTATGTTAATCCTAATTATGCATTAGTGGCCAGAAAATTTGTTGATAAAGCACATCATCATCAATTACAGGTTATGCCATACACAGTTAATAAATTGAAAACTGGAGAAAAATTAAGACAAATGGGTGTAGATGGATTAATTACAGATAATCCGAAATTATTTATTAAGTGAGACGATGAATGGTAATTTGATAGAGGGATGAGGATTCGTATATCGCAATTGATAATTTTAAAAACTAATGATGAAATACTAAAGATAATTAAACAAATAAGACTTGTAAATTCTAAGTTGATTGTAAAATAGGGTAGCTCCATATAATTTTGAATCTATCATTTTTAAATTAATAAAAAAACACCCACAATTGTGGGTGTTTGTATTGAACGTATTATCTTGAGTAGTACTCAACGATTAATTGTTCGTTAATTTCAGCAGGTAATTCGCTACGTTCTGGTAAACGTACGAAAGTACCAGTTAAGCTGTCAGCATCAAAGTTTAAGTACTCAGGTACGAAATTGTTGATTTCAACTGATTCAACGATGATGTTTAATTTTTGAGATTTTTCACGAACTGAAATTGTTTGACCAGGTTTAACAGAATAAGATGGAATATCAACACGTTTACCATCTACTAAGATATGACCGTGGTTAACTAATTGACGTGCTTGACGACGAGTACGAGCTAAACCTAATGAATAAACAACAGCGTCTAAACGACTTGCTAATAAAATCATGAAGTTTTCACCGTGTACACCGAATTTTTTACCAGCGATGTCAAATGTGTTACGGAATTGTCTTTCAGTCATTCCATATAAGTAACGTAATTTTTGTTTTTCACGTAATTGTAAACCATATTCTGATAATTTTTTACGTTGGTTTGGACCATGTTGTCCTGGTGCGTAAGGACGTTTTTCTAATTCTTTACCAGTACCGCTTAAAGAGATACCTAAACGACGAGATTTTTTCCAGTTTGAACCTCTGAATCGAGCCATAATAAGACTCCTCCTTTAATTCTTTTTTGTTGTTATGAATAAACAAAAAAGAGTGTTGCATGCTTACTAAGATATATTGTTTTATGTGTCTTCACCTTATAGCGACAGTTACGTGACACGTCCGCATTGGGAACAACATAGCGCTCAATAATATACAACTGCTACTTTCGTTAATTCACACAAAGATTATTGTAACATTTTCCTGCTAACTGTCAACACTTTATTGAAAATGCTGATGTCCTTTTATGCGAGTTGCTTTTCAATAATTTTAACAATTGCTTCAAGATGTTCTTTGTCATTGTCATCAAATCGATCCGTTATAGGGGCATCGATATCTAAGACGCCGATAATTTTATCATCTTTGAAAATTGGAACGACAATCTCAGACTTACTATTAGCATCACAAGCGATATGTCCTTCGAATTGATGGACATCAGCTACAACTTGTGTACGACGTTCTGAAACGGCTGTACCGCATACACCTTTTCCAATTGGAATGTGGACACAAGCGGGGTGTCCTTGGAAAGGTCCAAGTATAAGTTCATTTTGTTCCAATAAGTAAAAGCCAACCCAATTAATTTGATTTAGATTATCATTTAATAAGGCAGACATGTTACTTAAAATCGCAATCATATGATGTTCATCTTCAATAAGGCTTGCTGCTTGTTTCTTTAATAATGTGTAGTTTGTTGGGTTAATTGTTGTCATATTTAAAACCTCTTATTTTCATAGATTTTATAATAGTATAGAATTTCGAAAATATTATGGCAATAAATTCATTTTATAATTTATCCTTAAGCAAAATTACGTTATAATAGTAATGATAAATTAGGAGGAGAAGCATATGGTGTTATATATCATTTTGGCAATAATTGTGATTATATTGATTGCTGTAGGTGTATTATTCTATTTACGTTCAAATAAACGACAAATTATTGAAAAAGCAATCGAACGTAAAAATGAAATTGAGACGTTACCTTTTGATCAAAACCTTGCACAATTATCTAAGTTGAATTTAAAAGGTGAAACAAAAACGAAATACGATGCAATGAAAAAGGACAACGTAGAAAGTACAAATAAGTATCTAGCTCCTGTGGAAGAAAAAATCCATAATGCTGAGGCTTTATTAGATAAATTTAGTTTCAACGCATCTCAAAGTGAAATTGATGATGCAAATGAGTTGATGGATAGTTACGAACAAAGCTATCAGCAACAATTAGAAGATGTAAATGAAATTATTGCGTTATACAAAGATAATGATGAATTATATGACAAATGTAAGGTTGATTATCGTGAAATGAAACGTGATGTTTTAGCAAATCGTCATCAATTTGGTGAGGCAGCAAGTCTACTTGAAACTGAAATTGAAAAGTTTGAGCCAAGGTTAGAGCAATATGAAGTACTAAAAGCTGATGGTAATTATGTACAAGCGCACAACCATATAGCTGCCTTGAATGAACAAATGAAACAGCTAAGATCTTATATGGAAGAAATACCAGAATTAATTAGAGAAACTCAAAAAGAATTACCTGGTCAATTCCAAGATTTAAAATATGGTTGCCGTGATCTTAAAGTTGAAGGGTATGATCTGGATCACGTAAAAGTAGACAGTACATTACAAAGCTTAAAAACAGAGCTTAGTTTCGTTGAACCATTAATTAGCCGCTTAGAATTAGAAGAAGCTAATGATAAACTAGCTAATATCAATGATAAGTTAGATGACATGTATGATTTAATTGAACATGAAGTTAAAGCTAAAAATGATGTCGAAGAAACAAAAGATATCATTACGGATAACTTATTCAAAGCTAAAGACATGAATTATACATTGCAAACAGAAATTGAATATGTACGTGAAAACTACTATATAAATGAATCTGATGCTCAAAGTGTTCGTCAATTTGAAAATGAAATTCAAAGTTTAATTTCTGTATATGATGATATTTTAAAAGAAATGTCTAAATCTGCTGTACGATATAGCGAGGTTCAGGATAATTTACAATATTTAGAAGATCATGTCACAGTTATTAATGACAAACAAGAAAAGCTACAAAATCATCTGATTCAATTGCGTGAAGATGAAGCAGAAGCAGAAGACAATCTGCTACGAGTACAATCGAAGAAAGAAGAAGTGTATCGTCGATTACTTGCTTCTAACTTAACAAGCGTTCCTGAAAGGTTTATCATCATGAAAAATGAAATTGATCATGAAGTTCGTGATGTTAACGAACAATTTAGTGAACGTCCAATACACGTTAAACAGTTAAAAGATAAAGTGTCTAAAATTGTGATTCAAATGAATACATTTGAAGATGAAGCAAATGATGTTCTTGTTAATGCTGTTTATGCAGAGAAATTAATTCAATATGGAAATAGATATCGTAAGGACTATAGCAATGTTGATAAGAGCTTAAATGAAGCTGAACGATTATTTAAAAATAATCGCTATAAGCGTGCGATTGAAATTGCAGAGCAAGCTCTTGAAAGTGTTGAGCCAGGTGTCACTAAACATATTGAAGAAGAAGTTATTAAGCAATAGAAACTAGTATGTAGTTATACTTAAATAATATGAGCACTCTGTCAAATTGGACTGATGAGTTTAATAATTGAAGTTAGCCAACGATACGTTGTCTAGCTTCTTTTTTTATATGGATAAATGAAAGGGACAATAAATATAAATAGCAATTGTTTAAAGATAAACGTAATCAAATGTGTTGTTTTAATTAATATAAGTAGTGAAAAAAGCATAATCACACAGCTGTTTAAATAGAGTGAAATAGTCTAATTCTTATTTAATAAGTAGAAATAAGATTATTTTGCGCTATAACCTTTATTTTTTGTCGGATAATAGTATAATGCTTGAGTAAAACAATTTTAACGATTGATGATTAATGAAAGAGAAGTGTTTATTTTGATATATCTAGATAATGCGGCAACGACGAAAGCATTTGAAGAAGTGTTAGATACTTATTTAAAAGTAAATCAATCAATGTATTATAATCCGAATAGTCCGCATAAAGCTGGTTTGCAGGCAAATCAATTACTACAACAAGCAAAAGCCCAAATTAATGCAATGATTAATTCAAAAACAAATTATGATGTTGTATTCACTAGTGGTGCAACTGAATCCAATAATCTTGCTTTAAAAGGTATTGCCTATCGTAAATTTGATACAGCGAAGGAAATAATTACATCCGTGTTAGAGCATCCGTCCGTATTAGAGGTTGTAAGATATTTGGAAGCACACGAAGGATTTAAAGTTAAATATGTTGATGTAAAGAAAGATGGCAGTATTAACTTAGAACACTTCAAAGAATTAGTGTCAGACAAAGTCGGTTTAGTAACATGTATGTATGTAAATAATGTAACTGGACAAATACAGCCTATTCCACAAATGGCTAAAGTTATAAAAAATTATCCTAAGGCACATTTTCATGTAGATGCGGTTCAAGCATTCGGCAAAATTTCAATGGATCTCAATAACATAGATAGTATTAGTTTAAGTGGACACAAGTTTAATGGTTTAAAAGGACAAGGCGTCTTACTTGTAAATCACATTCAAAATGTTGAACCAACTGTCCATGGTGGTGGTCAAGAATATGGCGTTAGAAGTGGAACAGTTAATTTGCCAAATGATATTGCAATGGTTAAAGCGATGAAGATAGCTAATGAAAACTTTGAAGCATTGAATGCATTTGTTACTGAGTTAAATAATGACGTCCGTCAATTTTTAAATAAATATCATGGAGTTTATATTAATTCTTCAACTTCAGGTTCACCATTCGTTTTAAATATTAGTTTTCCTGGCGTAAAAGGTGAAGTATTAGTTAATGCTTTTTCAAAATATGACATTATGATATCTACGACGAGTGCTTGTTCATCTAAACGTAATAAATTAAATGAAGTATTGGCTGCAATGGGATTATCAGACAAATCTATTGAAGGTAGTATAAGATTATCATTTGGGGCTACTACAACTAAAGAAGATATAGCAAGGTTTAAAGAAATATTTATCATCATTTATGAGGAAATTAAGGAGTTGCTAAAATAATGAAGTATGATCACTTGCTTGTTAGATACGGGGAGTTAACATTAAAGGGTTCAAATAGAAAAAAATTTGTAAATCAATTAAGAAATAATGTAAATAAGTCATTAAAAGGACTTGATGGGTTTGTCGTTAAAGGCAAACGAGATCGTATGTATATTGAACTTGAAGACCATGCAGATATAAATGAAATAACATATCGATTATCAAAAATTTTCGGTATTAAATCTATTAGTCCAGTATTAAAAGTAGAAAAAACAATAGAGGCAATGAGTGCAGCGGCAATTAAATTTGCGCAGCAATTTGAAGAAAACAGCACATTTAAAATTGATGTGAAGCGTGCCGATAAAAATTTCCCAATGGATACGTATGAATTACAACGTGAATTGGGTGGTACCGTATTGAAACAAATTGAAAATGTTTCTGTTAATGTCAAACGTCCAGATCATGAAATTCGAGTGGAAGTTAGATTAGATGCAATTTATATGTATGAAGAAGTTGTTCCGGGTTCAGGCGGATTACCAGTTGGTACTGGTGGTAAGACGTTACTAATGCTTTCAGGCGGTATAGACTCACCAGTTGCTGGAATGGAAGTGATGAGACGTGGCGTAACAATTGAAGCGATTCATTTCCATAGTCCACCATTTACAAGTGATCAAGCAAAAGAAAAAGTTATTGAATTGACACGTATTTTAGCTGAACGTGTTGGACCAATTAAATTGCATATTGTACCATTTACAGAATTGCAAAAACAGGTAAATAAAGTTGTACATCCAAGATATACAATGACTTCAACGAGACGTATGATGATGCGTGTTGCTGATAAATTAGTACATCAAATAGGGGCTTTAGCTATTGTAAATGGTGAAAACCTAGGGCAGGTAGCCAGTCAAACACTTCATAGCATGTATGCAATTAATAATGTAACTTCTACTCCTGTATTACGTCCTTTATTAACTTACGATAAAGAAGAAATTATTATTAAATCGAAAGAAATTGGTACATTTGAAACATCTATTCAACCATTTGAAGATTGTTGTACAATTTTCACCCCTAAAAATCCAGTAACCGAACCAAACTTTGAAAAGGTAGTCCAATATGAAAGTGTCTTTGATTTTGAAGAGATGATTAATCGTGCTGTTGAAAATATTGAAACACTTGAAATAACTAGTGATTATAAAACTATTAAAGAACAGCAAACAAACCAATTAATAAATGACTTTTTATAAATAAAATCCTAGAGTAAATTTAAACATAAGGGGATGTTAAACTATGGATTTGAACTTAACGATGATTATAATCATAATTTTATTTGGTTTTATCGCGGCGTTTATAGATTCGGTTGTAGGGGGTGGCGGTTTAATTTCTACGCCAGCATTATTAGCAATCGGTCTACCACCATCTGTGGCTTTAGGTACAAATAAATTGGCAAGTTCATTTGGTTCTTTAACTAGTATGATAAAGTTTATAAGGTCCGGTAAAGTGGACTTATTTGTTGTTGCCAAATTATTTGGTTTTGTATTTTTGGCATCTGCATGTGGCGCATATATTGCAACGATGGTTCCGTCACAAATATTGAAACCTCTAATCATTATTGCACTTTCGTCGGTGTTTATATTCACATTACTTAAAAAAGATTGGGGCAATACACGCACGTTTACTCAATTTACATTTAAGAAAGCCATAATATTTGCAGCACTTTTTATATTAATCGGCTTTTATGATGGATTTGTAGGTGGGGGAACAGGTTCATTTATGCTTTTTGTATTGTTAGTCTTTGGTTTTGATTTTTTAAGTGCAGCAGGAAATGCTAAAGTTTTGAACTTTGCTTCTAATATAGGTGCGCTTGTATTATTTATGGTATTAGGACAAGTAGATTATGTAATAGGTTTAATTATGGCTATAAGTATGATTGCTGGGTCATATACTGGAGCACATTTTGCTATCAAACAAGGTGTTGGCTATGTAAAAGTATTATTTATTATTATTACTGCTATTTTAATTTTAAAAAATGCTTTTGATTATATTCAACAATTTGTATAAAATTAAATTTGCTTTTGATTAAAGCATGAAAATTGTAATCAAACCATAAATTGTCGTATGATGTAGTTAGAATTTTAAAATGCAGGAGGTCAAGTATATGACTGAAATAACATTCAAAGGTGGACCAATCCACTTAAAAGGTCAACAAATTAATGAAGGTGATTTTGCACCTGATTTTACAGTGTTAGATAATGACTTAAATCAAGTAACATTAGCAGATTATGCTGGTAAAAAGAAATTAATTAGTGTGGTACCATCAATTGATACAGGTGTTTGTGATCAGCAGACTCGCAAATTCAACTCTGAAGCTTCTAAAGAAGAGGGGATTGTGCTTACAATTTCAGCAGACTTACCATTCGCACAAAAAAGATGGTGCGCTTCAGCAGGTTTAGACAATGTCATTACATTAAGTGACCACCGTGACTTATCATTTGGTGAAAACTATGGCGTTGTTATGGAAGAACTTCGCTTATTAGCTCGTGCAGTATTTGTATTAGATGTAGATAATAAAGTTGTTTATAAAGAAATCGTTAGTGAAGGTACTGATTTCCCAGATTTTGATGCTGCTTTAGCTGCATACAAAAATATTTAATCATTAAAGAGATAAATCTTAAAATGTATACATCGTGTCCATCGTTGTCAACAGCATTAAAATAGAATTGTTTTCTATGATTGCTAAGACCTATGGGCACTTTTTATTGGAGAGGGACGAATATGGCAGAACAACAAACAATTATGGAACGCTTGTTTCATACATTAGATGAAAAAGCTAAAACATTAAATAATGAAAATGGCCAAAGTTTTATTGAAAATCTTGGGCTAGCAATGGAACAAGTATATACCAATGAAAGAGGATTGTTAGAACAATCGACGTTACAAGATCGACGTAAAGCATTCCAATTTGCATATTTAAGTTTAATGCAGGAAGAAAAGATACAAGCAAATCATCAAATTACACCAGATTCAATTGGATTGATACTAGGATTTTTAGTTGAGCGTTTTATGAACAACCAAGAAGAATTACATATTGTTGATATTGCAAGTGGTGCCGGTCATTTAAGTGCTACTGTAAAAGAAGTGTTACCTGAAATTGCGGTTATGCATCATTTAATTGAAGTTGATCCAGTTTTATCACGTGTTAGTGTACATTTAGCAAACTTCTTAGAAATTCCTTTCGATGTGTATCCTCAAGATGCCATCATGCCACTACCATTAGAAGAAGCAGATATCGTTATTGGTGATTTTCCAGTAGGCTATTATCCAATTGATGAAAGAAGTAAGGAGTTTAAGCTAGGTTTTGAAGAAGGACATAGTTATTCACATTATTTATTAATAGAACAAGCAATAAATGCATTAAAAGATGCTGGATATGCCTTTCTAGTGGTACCAAGTAATATTTTTACAGGTGAACATGTAAAACAGCTTGAAAAATATATTGCAACAGAGACAGAGATGCAAGCATTTTTAAATTTACCACCAACTTTATTTAAAAATGAAAAAGCGCGAAAATCTATATTAATTTTACAAAAGAAAAAATCGGGTGAAACAAAGCCAGTTGAAGTATTATTGGCAAATATTCCTGATTTCAAAAATCCTTCACAATTTCAAGGATTTATGACAGAGTTAAATCAGTGGATGGACACAAATCGTCCTAAAAAATAATCTGTAATAGTATAGTCATAAAACTGTATGAATGATAAAATGAGAAATGAAATAGTATAAAAAGCAAACGATGGAGGATCATTACTTATGTCAAAATTAATCTTGGCTATCAATGCTGGTAGTTCATCATTAAAATTTCAATTAATTAGAATGCCTGAAGAGGAATTAGTAACAAAAGGTTTAATAGAAAGAATCGGATTGAAGGATTCAATTTTTACAATTGAAGTCAACGGGGAAAAAGTTAAAACAGTACAAGATATCAAGGATCACGTTGAGGCAGTTGATATCATGTTGGATGCTTTTAAAGCGCATAATATTATTAATGATATTAACGATATCGATGGAACAGGTCACCGTGTTGTACATGGTGGTGAAAAATTCCCTGAATCAGTAGCTATTACTGATGAGGTTGAAAAGGAAATTGAAGAATTAAGCGAATTAGCACCGCTTCACAACCCAGCTAACTTGATGGGTATTCGTGCTTTCCGTAAGTTATTACCAAATATCCCTCATGTGGCAATTTTTGATACAGCATTCCATCAAACAATGCCTGAAAAAGCATATCTATATAGCTTGCCATATCATTATTATAAAGATTATGGCATTCGTAAGTATGGTTTCCATGGTACAAGCCATAAATTTGTATCACAAAGAGCGGCAGAAATGTTAGATAAGCCAATTGAAGATTTACGTATTATTTCATGTCACATTGGTAATGGAGCATCAATTGCAGCTATCGATGGCGGTAAATCTATTGATACATCAATGGGCTTCACACCACTTGCTGGTGTAACAATGGGTACTCGTTCTGGTAATATTGACCCTGCTTTAATTCCATTTATTATGGAAAAAACAGGTAAAACTGCTGAACAAGTATTGGAAATCTTAAACAAAGAATCAGGTTTATTAGGATTATCAGGTACATCTAGTGATTTACGTGACTTATCAGAAGAAGCTGAATCAGGTAAAGCACGTTCACAAATGGCTTTAGATGTATTTGCTTCTAAAATTCACAAATATATTGGATCATATGCTGCGAGAATGCATGGTGTTGATGTTATCGTATTTACAGCAGGTATCGGTGAAAACTCAGTAGAAATTCGTGCGAAAGTTCTTGAAGGCTTAGAATTTATGGGTGTTTACTGGGATCCTAAGAAAAATGAAAACTTACTACGTGGTAAAGAAGGATTTATTAACTATCCTCATTCACCAGTTAAAGTTGTCGTTATTCCAACAGATGAAGAAAGTATGATTGCCCGTGATGTTATGACATTCGGTGGTTTAAAATAATTTTTAAATAAATATTAAGCGTCTATCTCCGCTACAATTATATGTAGGAGGTAGACGCTTTTTGTATTGTTTGAAAATTAACTAGTGTAATGTCTCTTTTCACGAATATCTTAAAGAATTAAGTAGTCGAAGAAGATTATGAAAACATTATTAAGTGAGTTTTATTTATAAACAATAAAAAACCAAGTGCAGAAAGTTGCACTTGGTTCATAATGATCAAGTAGTTATCTAATGATCATCTATATTTAATTTTGATATTTTTCACGTAATTGAGTTGTTGCAACTTGTGGTTGGAAGTCTGCTGGTAACTCTTCAGTACGAACAACTAACACGTCACATGGCGCATGACGAACGATAGATTCTGATACAGAACCAACAATAAATCTTTCCACGGCATTTAAGCCTGATGTACCACTCATAATCAAGTCTGCATTAATTTCATGTGCAAGCTTTTTAGGAATGATAGATTTAGGAGAGCCAAACTCTAGACGCGTTTCTACATCTTTAACACCAGCGTTAGTAGCTACTTCTTTATAACCATTTAATAATTCTTCTGCAAAATGCTTAGATTTTTCAGTAAATTGAGCATCATAAACTTCATAAGAAGAATACGTTCTTGAATCAATTACATTCACAATTGTTAACTTCGCATCGTTACGTTTAGCAACACCAACTGCTCTGTTAAATGCCCATTCCGCTTCATGTGAACCGTCAACTGCGATTAAAATATTTTTGTAAGTAATCATAGTAAGTGCCTCCTTGTTCTTTCTTAATTATATTTTACCACAATTTTCGGAAAAGTCAGTGTAATAACCTTTACAATTTTGTGGATTTTTGATTGCGCTTTCAAAATGTTCGCGTTAAGATGATTATGGAGGTGGATGGTATGAAAATTGGTATACCAAGGGAGATTAAAAATAATGAAAATCGTGTTGGTTTATCACCGAGTGGTGTGCACGCTTTAGTAGAAAGTGGGCATACTGTTTTAGTGGAAACAAATGCGGGTTCAGGATCGTTCTTTGAAGATGTAGATTACAAAGAAGCAGGTGCTGAGATTGTTGCTGAACAAGCAAAAGTTTGGGATGTGGATATGGTTATTAAAGTTAAAGAACCACTTGAATCTGAATATCCATATTTTAAAGAAGGGCTTGTATTATTCACTTATCTTCATTTAGCAAATGAAGAAAAATTAACACAAGCTTTGATAGATAGAAAAGTAATTAGTATTGCATATGAGACTGTGCAGTTACCAGACCGATCTTTACCATTGTTATCACCAATGAGTGAGGTAGCAGGAAGAATGTCAGCTCAAGTTGGCGCAGAGTTCCTACAAAAACTTAATGGTGGTATGGGAATTCTACTAGGTGGTGTCCCAGGAGTACCTAAGGGTAAAGTAACTATTATCGGTGGTGGTCAAGCAGGAACAAATGCAGCTAAAATTGCACTAGGACTAGGTGCAGATGTTACGATTTTAGATGTTAATCCAAAGCGTTTACAACAATTAGATGATTTATTCGGTGGACGTGTACATACAATTATGTCAAATCCGTTGAATATTGAGTTGTATGTTAAACAAAGTGATTTAGTAATAGGTGCAGTTTTAATTCCAGGTGCTAAAGCGCCAAGACTTGTAACAGAAGACATGATTAAACAAATGAAAAATGGGTCAGTTATTATTGACATTGCTATTGATCAAGGCGGTATTTTTGAAACAACTGATAAAATTACGACACATGATGATCCTACATATATTAAGCATGGTGTGGTTCATTATGCAGTTGCAAATATGCCAGGTGCAGTACCGCGTACTTCGACGTTAGCTTTAAATAATGCTACGCTACCTTATGCGCTCATGCTAGCTAATAAAGGGTATAGAGAAGCATTTAAATCAAATCAACCATTATCATTAGGTTTAAATACTTACAAAGGTCACGTAACCAATAAAGGCGTTGCAGAGGCATTTGAAATGGAATATAAATCTGTAGAAGAAGCATTACAATTATAATTTGAATTTGATGAAAAGGGAATGGATTACAGCGTACTAAAGAATGACGTTATCATCTCCTTGGTTATTAAAATTAAATAATGATAAATTAAAGCTAGAAACAATGCGAAGAAATCATCGAACATGAATGATATTGATTTGATTCATTACATGTTACTGATGAACATACCTGCATATGTGTTTCTAGCTTGTTTGTTACATATTGCATTTAGACTTGGATAAAAATTTATGTCTTAGGCGCTACAATGTTATATTGGCAGTGTTTGACTGAATGAGAATGTGCTTGTAACAAGCTTTTCATTTTTATCCCACTCCTTATTTTTCGTAATGTGTTAATACTTCATATCCTTCATTAGTGACAAGTATGTCATCTTCAATTCTTACACCTGCAACACCTGGTACATAAATACCTGGTTCGATTGTAATAACCATGCCAGCTTCTAACAAATTAGAATTAGTACTTGAAACATCTTGATATTCATGTTCTTGTAATCCTAAACCATGACCTAAGCGATGAGGGAAATATTCACCATAACCTTTTTCTGAAATAATATTTCTAGCGATATGATCGATATCTTTTAAAGGTATTCCAGGTTTAATTGCTTGGATTGCAGATGTTTCTGCTTCTAATACAATATTATAAATTTCTTGTGCTTCTTTGCTAGGTTCACCAAATTTAATGGTACGTGTCATATCGCTACAATAATGCTCATAAATTACACCTAAATCAAATAGTACATATTCATTGCTTTTTAATCTGCGATCTCCTGGTGTGCCATGAGGTGATGCGGCATGATCTCCAAATAAAACCATCGTATCAAAACTCATTTCATTGACGCCATATTGTTTGATAGTTTGCTCAATATGGTTGACTACTTCACGTTCAGTCACACCTTCTTTTAAATAAGAAACACCTATTTCGATACACTTATCTGCTAACTCAGCAGCTTTACGTATTTTGCTAATTTCATCTTCGGATTTAATATTTCTTAATTGTTTGATTGTTAAATCAACATCTCCGAATGAATTGACATTGAAACCAGAGATTAATTGTTTTTGGCGTGCTACTGTTAAGTGCTCGCTTTCAATTAGTAATTTATTGATTGTTTGAGGATAAAGTGAAAAAGGATTTTCAGTGTCTAAATATCCAACGATTTCACCTGTGAAAGGTGATGCTTTGACTTCTTCGACTTCCATTTTTGGACAAAATAGTACTTGTTTACCATCTTTCTTAATCAATAATGCAAATAATCTTTCATGGGGTTCGCTACGGTATCCAGTAAAATAATATACATTCAACGGTGTTGTAATCCATGCTGCATCAGCTTGTTGATTGTTCAGTTCGTCTATTATTTTTGATATTTTTGTCATTTCATAAACACTCCTCAACATAATATTACTTCCATTTTATGCCAATTATTATTAGATTTCAAAATCGAGCTAATACATTAACTAGATTTTCAATTTTTAAAATTTGAGAATTTGTTATAATTAAGTGGCAAAAGGGTACTAAATTTATATAGCAATTGATAGGAGGATGCTCAAATGAAGTTATCATTTCATGGTCAATCAACGATTTATTTAGAAGGGAACAACAAAAAGGTTATCGTAGATCCGTTTATTTCAAATAACCCTAAGTGTGATTTGAATATTGAAACAGTGCAGGTAGACTATATCGTTTTAACGCACGGTCATTTTGATCATTTTGGTGATGTTGTGGAACTAGCAAAGAAAACAGGAGCAACAGTAATTGGAAGTGCAGAAATGGCTGACTATCTTTCTTCATATCACGGTGTTGAAAATGTTCATGGTATGAATATTGGTGGTAAAGCAAACTTTGATTTCGGAAGCGTTAAATTTGTTCAAGCATTTCATAGTTCAAGTTTTACACATGAAAATGGTATTCCAGTTTATTTAGGTATGCCAATGGGTATCGTGTTTGAAGTTGAAGGAAAAACAATTTATCATACTGGTGATACAGGTCTGTTTAGTGACATGTCACTTATTGCGAAACGTCATCCAGTTGATGTATGTTTTGTACCAATTGGAGATAATTTTACGATGGGTATTGATGATGCAAGTTATGCTATTAATGAATTTATTAAACCAAAAATTTCTGTACCGATTCATTATGATACATTCCCATTAATCGAACAAGATCCACAACAATTTAAAGATGCTGTTAATGTAGGGGACGTGCAAATTTTAAAACCAGGTGAATCTGTTCAGTTTTAAATAGAATATAGATTTTACACTAAAAAACACCTCGCTAATCTATGTGGAAGTTATCGTCTGCATATTTTTAGTGGGTGTTTTTATATTCTACTGATTCAGTTACGACGTGGACGGGGGACATCAGTGGTTCTTTATCATTTCTGACCTACTCTCGTAATTTTAGTTTTATACAATTAGACATTGATTATAAATTTACTACGATATAAAAAATCCAGAACCACAGTCATAATCATTTCTTGTGTTTACTCAGTCGTTTGAGACTGCATCATGATTGAAAGATTATTTGTGATTCTGGATAAAAATTTTATTTAACGATTAATACAGGGATAGTCGCACGTTTTGCTACTTTGTGGCTGACACTTCCAAGTACAAATTTCTTTTTGTCTTCTGCTTTACGGTTACTTAAAACAACAATTTCGTATTTACCGCTATTAGCATGTTTTAATAGTTCTTCTTTTGCATTACCACGAACAATTATTTGGTCATAATCAATACCATAATCTTCTAAAGCTTTGCGTGTTTTTTCCAATCGCTTGCTTCGTTCTTCAGTAAGTTTGTTTAAATGAACACCTGCTTTAATTGATGCTTGAGCATCTTGTTCGCTGATTGCGTTTAAAACTGTTACGACTGTACCTTCGCCAGCTAATTTAGACACTTCTTTTAGTGCTTTTTCATTTTTTAACTGAGTGTCTACACCAAGTAATATATTTTTATACATTAGTACATCCCTCCTCACTTACATTCTAATAAATAATAATGGATTTTTCCATTTAAAATTAAAGATTTTGTGATCTTTGTGTTTGTTGTATATTTTCAAAAAATAAAATAGGTGAAACGATCATTATTTCATTTCACTTCAATGCTTTTTATCCAAAATAAAGTTATAATGTAGTTAATACTGTTCGAAAAGAAGAGGTAAAGAATGACAAAACATGAACAAATTTTAGATTATATTGAATCGTTATCTATAGGCTCTAAAATTTCGGTGCGTAAAATCGCTAAATTTTTAAACGTATCTGAAGGGACAGCATATCGTGCAATTAAAGATGCTGATAAAATGGGCATGGTCGCAACGATAGATCGTGTTGGTACGGTTCGAATCGAAAAACGTAATCGTAATGAAATTGAACATTTAACTTTTAATGAAATTGTCAATATTATTGATGGCCAAGTGTTAGGTGGCAATAAAGGTATCACTAAGATGGTATCTAAATTTGCAATTGGAGCAATGGAACTCAAAGATATTTTAAAATATATTGGTCCAAAGACATTATTGATTGTCGGAAATCGCGAAGATGTGCAGATTGAAGCTTTAAAAAGAGGTACGGCTATATTAATTACTGGTGGATTTAAGCCATCTAATAAAGTTATTAATTTTGCGAATGAACATGATTTACCTGTTCTATCATCAAGTTATGATACATTCCTAGTTGCAAATATTATCAACAAAGCACTTTTTAATCAGAAAATACGAAAAGATATCTTAATAGTTCAAGATATAATGACGCCATTAGATGATTTGTCTGTGCTGTTTGATACGATGAAAATAGCAGATTATAAGCGTATGGCGAATCGAACTGGCCATACAAGATTTCCGGTAGTCAATGAGTCGTATAAATTAGTAGGTATTGTAACAAGTCGAGAGATGATTAATACAAAGGACGACGACGAAATAGATAAAGTGATGACGCGAAACCCTATTTATGTAAATGCTATGAGTACAGTAGCAAGTTGTGCGCATATGATGATTTGGGAAGGTATTGAATTGATTCCTGTCGTTTCGAGTAATAAAAAGACAGTGGGTGTGATTAATAGACAAGATGTTTTAAAGTCTATGCAACTTTTAGGAAGACAGCCTCAGATGGGTGAAACAATTAACGATCAAATCGCCAAATATATAACAATGAATCAAGATGGAATTACAGTAGAAGTTTCACCACTTTTAATCAATCATTACGGAACAGTAAGTAAAGCGGCATTTGTAAGTATTATAGAAGAAACAATACAATATGAAATGCGTAAATTTAAAAAAGGTAATGTCATGATAGAGAACTTAAATATCGTGTATATTAAAACAGTACCTATTGAATCACATATAACAGTGCGCTTTGGCATACTAGACGTCGGAAGAAACTTCGCCAAAATAGAAGTGAACATGCATAGTCAAAACGACAAAGTAGCGAGCGCTCTCGTGATATGCCAAATGTTTGACGAAGTATAGGAACTTAGCAGAGAAAATAGGCATAAGATAGATTTCGCACAAACGTTGGAGCCCAACTTACATTGTTTGTAGAATTTCTTTTCGAAATTCTTTGTGTTGGGGCCCCACCCCAACTTGCATCGTCTGTAGAAATTGGGGGTCCAATTTCACTGTGTTGGGGCCCCTGAACTAAATAGTATGGAAATATATATATCTAAATAATTAAAACGGGCAAATAGTTTAATATGGCAGTAACAATTTTTATAATTTAGATATTTTGATATAGACTAATGCTTAAATTAAGCAACTTTTCTAAAAAAGGGAGTATGAAAATGATTAGTACTTTGAATGAAATTATGAAATGTATCGAAGACAACGATACAATTATTATACACAGACATGTTAGACCAGATCCAGATGCATATGGTTCACAACTTGGTTTAAAATACTATATTCAGCAGAAATTTCCGCAAAAGCAAGTATTTGCAGTGGGTGAAGCGGAATCATCATTAAGTTTTATTGGAGAGTTGGATAACATTGATGATAAAACATATCAAGATGCGCTTGTAATTGTATGTGATACTGCCAATGCTCCACGAATTGACGATGAACGATATAGTACAGGTAGTAAACTTATTAAAATAGATCATCATCCTGCAGTTGATCAGTATGGTGATATTAATTTAGTTAATACGAACGCGTCATCTACAAGTGAAATCATTTATGATTTAATCTCACATTTTAATGATGAAGCAATTGTTAATAAAGATATCGCGAGTGTTTTATACCTTGGTATCGTCGGTGATACTGGGCGATTCCTTTTTAACAATACCTCAGAACATACTATGGAAATTGCTGGAAAGTTAATTGGGCATGATATTGATCATAATGCGCTATTAAATAAAATGATGGAGAAGGACCCAAAAATGTTGCCGTTTCAAGGTTATGTTTTACAACATTTCGAACTTATGGATGATGGATTCTGCCAAGTTAAAATAACTGAAGATGTATTGGAGCAATTCGGTATTCAGCCAAATGAAGCATCTCAGTTTGTTAATACAATTGCTGACATCAAAGGTTTGAAAATATGGGTGTTTGCAGTTGATGAGGGTAGTGAAATAAGATGTCGCTTACGCTCTAAAGGGCAATTGATTATTAATGATATTGCGCAAGATTTTGGTGGCGGTGGCCATCCGAATGCGTCAGGAGTTTCAGTGAACAGCTGGGATGAATTTGAGCAACTTGCTACAGCTTTACGCACAAAACTTAACTAATAGAAAGGAGCCATTCAATCATGGTGGCATATTTAAATATTCATACGGCTTATGATTTGTTAAATTCAAGCTTAAAAATAGAAGATGCCGTAAGACTTGCTGTGTCTGAAAATGTTGATGCACTTGCCATAACTGACACCAATGTATTGTATGGTTTTCCTAAATTTTATGATGCATGTATAGCAAATAACATTAAACCGATTTTTGGTATGACAATATATGTGACAAATGGATTAAATACAGTCGAAACAGTTGTTCTAGCTAAAAATAATGATGGATTAAAAGATTTGTATCAACTATCATCGGAAATAAAAATGAATTCAATGGAAAATGTTTCATTTGAACTATTGCAACAATTTTCATCGAATTTGATTATCATTTTTAAAAATGTTGCAGACGAACATCGTGACATTGTTCAAGTTTTTGATTCGCATGAAGATACGTATTTAGATCATCAAAGTGTTTTAGTTCAGGGTATAAAGCACGTATGGATTCAAAATGTTTGTTACCAAACACGTCAAGATGCCGATACGATTTCTGCATTAGCAGCTATTAGAGACAATGCAAAATTAGACTTAATTCATGATCAAGAAGATTTTGGTGCACATTTTTTAACTGAAAAGGAAATTAAACAATTAGATATTAACCAAGAATATTTAACGCAGGTTGATGTTATAGCTCAAAAGTGTAATGCAGAATTAAAATATCATCAATCTCTACTTCCTCAATATCAGACACCTAACGATGAATCAGCTAAAAAATATTTGTGGCGTGTCTTAGTTACACAATTGAAAAAATTAGAACTTAATTATGACGTCTATTTAGAGCGATTGAAATATGAGTATAAAGTTATTACTAATATGGGTTTTGAAGATTATTTCTTAATAGTAAGTGATTTAATCCATTATGCGAAAACGAATGATGTGATGGTAGGTCCAGGTCGTGGTTCTTCAGCTGGCTCACTGGTCAGTTATTTACTAGGTATTACAACGATTGATCCTATTAAATTCAATCTATTATTTGAACGTTTTTTAAACCCAGAACGTGTAACAATGCCTGATATAGATATTGACTTTGAAGATACACGCCGAGAAAGGGTTATTCAGTACGTCCAAGAAAAATATGGCGAGCTACATGTATCTGGAATTGTGACTTTCGGTCATCTGCTTGCAAGAGCGGTTGCTAGGGATGTTGGACGAATTATGGGGTTTGATGAAGTTACATTAAATGAAATTTCAAGTTTAATCCCACATAAATTAGGAATTACACTTGATGAAGCATATCAAATTGACGATTTTAAAAAATTTGTACATCGAAACCATCGACATGAACGCTGGTTCAGTATTTGTAAAAAGTTAGAAGGTTTACCAAGACATACATCTACACATGCGGCAGGAATTATTATTAATGACCATCCATTATATGAATATGCCCCTTTAACGAAAGGGGATACAGGATTATTAACGCAATGGACAATGACTGAAGCCGAACGAATTGGGTTATTAAAAATAGATTTTCTAGGGTTGAGAAACTTATCGATTATTCATCAAATCTTAATACAAGTCAAAAAAGATTTAGGTATTAATATTGATATCGAAAAGATTCCGTTCGATGATCAAAAAGTGTTTGAATTGTTGTCGCAAGGAGATACGACTGGCATATTCCAATTAGAGTCAGACGGTGTAAGAAGTGTATTAAAAAAATTAAAGCCGGAACACTTTGAAGATATTGTTGCTGTAACTTCTTTGTATAGACCAGGTCCAATGGAAGAAATTCCAACTTACATTACAAGAAGACATGATCCAAGCAAAGTTCAATATTTACATCCACATTTAGAACCTATATTAAAAAATACTTACGGTGTTATTATTTATCAAGAGCAAATTATGCAAATAGCGAGCACATTTGCAAACTTCAGTTATGGTGAAGCGGATATTTTAAGAAGAGCAATGAGTAAAAAAAATAGAGCTGTTCTTGAAAGTGAGCGTCAACATTTTATAGAAGGTGCAAAGCAAAATGGTTATCACGAAGACATTAGTAAGCAAATATTTGATTTGATTCTGAAATTTGCTGATTATGGTTTTCCTAGAGCACATGCTGTCAGCTATTCTAAAATTGCATACATTATGAGCTTTTTAAAAGTCCATTATCCAAATTATTTTTACGCAAATATTTTAAGTAATGTTATTGGAAGTGAGAAGAAAACTGCTCAAATGATAGAAGAAGCAAAAAAACAAGGTATCACTATATTGCCACCGAACATTAACGAAAGTCATTGGTTTTATAAACCTTCCCAAGAAGGCATTTATTTATCAATTGGTACAATTAAAGGTGTTGGTTATCAAAGTGTGAAAGTGATTGTTGATGAACGTTATCAGAACGGCAAATTTAAAGATTTCTTTGATTTTGCTAGACGTATACCGAAGAGAGTCAAAACGAGAAAGTTACTTGAAGCACTGATTTTAGTGGGAGCGTTTGATGCTTTTGGTAAAACACGTTCAACGTTGTTGCAAGCTATTGATCAAGTGTTGGATGGCGATTTAAACATTGAACAAGATGGTTTTTTATTTGATATTTTAACGCCAAAACAGATGTATGAAGATAAAGAAGAATTGCCTGATGCACTTATTAGTCAGTACGAAAAAGAATATTTAGGATTTTATGTTTCGCAACACCCAGTAGATAAAAAGTTTGTTGCCAAACAATATTTAACGATATTTAAATTGAGTAACGCGCAGAATTATAAACCTATATTAGTACAGTTTGATAAAGTTAAACAAATTCGAACTAAAAATGGTCAAAATATGGCATTCGTCACATTAAATGATGGCATTGAAACTTTAGATGGTGTGATTTTCCCTAATCAGTTTAAAAAGTACGAAGAGTTGTTATCACATAATGACTTGTTTATAGTTAGCGGGAAATTTGACCATAGAAAGCAACAACGTCAACTAATTATAAATGAGATTCAGACATTAGCCACTTTTGAAGAACAAAAATTAGCATTTGCCAAACAAATTATAATTAGAAATAAATCACAAATAGATATGTTTGAAGAGATGATTAAAGCTACGAAAGAGAATGCTAATGATGTTGTGTTATCCTTTTATGATGAAACGATTAAACAAATGACTACTTTAGGCTATATTAATCAAAAAGATAGTATGTTTAATAATTTTATACAATCCTTTAACCCTAGTGATATTAGGCTTATATAACTTTTATCAACTAATAAATTATGATATAGTAAACTGATGGTTAGATATTTTTTAACCATCAGTTTGCGTTTATATTAGTTTTTTATGCTTATTATTTTTATGAGTTTCACTTTACATTATTGATTAATCCATAAGAATAATTAGCACAAAAAGCAGTATACATAAATTGAGTAAAGAATTTTGTCGATATATCGTGCGGAAAAATAATAACTTTTTGATATATTGGTTTTTGCTATCCATTATAATAATTAAAGGTATATCTTTAGATAGTATGGTTTAATGTATCTTTATAAATATTATTTTATTATCGTTTATCGCTATTTGTGTTACATAATCAAAACCATAAATTCTTACTCATTCAGATTTACCCAATATTTTTACTTTTATAATGTAATGCGTTTTATCCAAGTTATTTTTTAAAAATAAATATTGAATTAGGGGCTGATTTCATGTCATTAAGAGATGAAGCATTGGAAATGCACAAACGTAATCAAGGTAAATTAGAAGTTAAACCAAATGTAAAAGTTACTAATAAAGAGGAATTAAGTTTAGCATACTCACCTGGCGTTGCTGAACCGTGTAAAGATATTTATGAAGATAAAAGAAAAGTATATGATTACACAATTAAAGGAAATACAGTTGCAGTTATTACTGATGGAACAGCGGTATTAGGTTTAGGTAACATTGGACCTGAAGCAAGTATTCCTGTAATGGAAGGTAAAGCAGTATTATTCAAAAGCTTCGCTGGTATCAATGGGGTGCCTATTGCGTTAAATACAACTGATACCGAAGAAATCATTAAAACAGTTAAGTTGTTAGAACCTAATTATGGTGGTATTAATTTAGAGGATATTTCGGCACCACGTTGTTTTGAAATTGAAGAACGATTGAAAAAAGAAACTAATATTCCGGTATTCCATGACGATCAACATGGTACAGCAATTGTAACAATGGCAGGTTTGGTAAATGCATTGAGAGTTGTTAACAAAGATATTGCTAAAATAAAAGTTGTACTAAATGGTGCTGGTGCAGCAGGAATAGCCATTGTTAAATTACTATACGCGTATGGTGTAAGAAATATGGTTATGTGTGACTCAAGAGGCGCAATTTTTGAAGGACGTTCATATGGTATGAATCCTACGAAAGATGTTGTAGCTAAATGGACAAATAAAGATAAGATTGAAGGGTCTTTAGAAGAAGTCGTAAAAGACGCAGATGTATTTATCGGAGTTTCTGTAGCTAATGCGCTGTCACAAGATATGGTTAAGAGTATGGCAGATAATCCAATTATATTTGCAATGGCTAATCCAAATCCTGAAATAATACCTGATGATGCCAAAGCGGCAGGTGCACGAGTTGTTGGTACAGGACGTTCAGACTATCCTAACCAAATTAATAATGTATTAGCTTTCCCTGGTATTTTTAGAGGTGCATTAGAGGTTGAAGCTACACATATAAATGAAGAAATGAAAAAGGCAGCTGTAGAAGCGATTGCTGATTTAATCGATAGTTCTGAATTAAATGAAGACTACTGTATCCCAGGACCGTTTGATAAACGTGTAGCGCCATCAGTTGCTCGTAATGTTGCTAAAGCGGCAATGGAATCTGGAGTAGCTAGGATTGAAGTTGATCCGCAAGATGTGTATGATAAAACAATGAAACTTACAGATTTACAATAAAAATAATTAACGTTTAATTAAATTGCTTAAAAGTTAGCAATAAAGAGTCATTAAAATGATGAAAATGAAAGTTTATGATAAACATTCAACAGTCAAACAAATATAAATCAAATAAATTTAAACCCGTTTTTAACTGGTCAAGTTCAGTTTAAGGCTCTAAATGGTTAGAACAGAGGTTATTTGGAGGTTTTCCTATGTTTAAAGATTTTTTTAATCGAACAAAGAAAAAGAAATATCTTACAGTACAAGACTCTAAAAATAATGATGTGCCTGCAGGTATTATGACTAAGTGTCCAAAGTGTAAGAAAATTATGTACACAAAAGAATTAGCTGAAAATTTAAATGTGTGCTTTAATTGTGATCATCATATTGCTTTAACTGCGTATAAACGTATAGAAGCAATTTCTGATGAAGGATCATTTACAGAATTCGATAAGGGAATGACCTCTGCGAATCCATTAGATTTTCCAAGTTATTTAGAAAAAATTGAAAAGGACCAACAAAAGACAGGTCTTAAAGAAGCAGTTGTGACTGGTACAGCGCAACTAGATGGTATGAAATTTGGCGTTGCTGTCATGGATTCACGTTTTAGAATGGGAAGTATGGGATCGGTTATCGGTGAAAAGATATGTCGCATCATTGATTACTGCACTGAGAACCGTTTACCATTTATTCTTTTCTCTGCAAGTGGTGGTGCACGTATGCAAGAAGGTATTATTTCCTTGATGCAAATGGGTAAAACCAGTGTATCTTTAAAACGTCATTCTGACGCTGGACTATTATATATATCATATTTAACACATCCAACTACTGGTGGTGTATCTGCAAGTTTTGCATCAGTTGGTGATATAAATTTAAGTGAGCCAAAAGCGTTGATAGGTTTTGCAGGTCGTCGAGTTATTGAACAGACAATAAACGAAAAATTGCCAGATGATTTCCAAACTGCAGAATTTTTATTAGAGCATGGACAATTGGATAAAGTTGTACATCGTAATGATATGCGTCAAACATTGTCTGAAATTCTAAAAATCCATCAAGAGGTGACTAAATAATGTTAGATTTTGAAAAACCACTTTTTGAAATTCGAAATAAAATTGAATCTTTAAAAGAATCTCAAGATAAAAATGATGTGGATTTACAAGAAGAAATTGACATGCTTGAAGCGTCATTGGAACGAGAAACTAAAAAAATATATACAAATCTAAAACCATGGGATCGTGTGCAAATTGCGCGTTTGCAAGAAAGACCTACGACCCTAGATTATATTCCATATATCTTTGATTCGTTTATGGAACTACATGGTGATCGTAATTTTAGAGATGATCCAGCAATGATTGGTGGTATTGGCTTTTTAAATGGTCGTGCTGTTACAGTTATTGGACAACAACGTGGAAAAGATACAAAAGATAATATTTATCGAAATTTTGGTATGGCGCATCCAGAAGGTTATCGAAAAGCATTACGTTTAATGAAACAAGCTGAAAAATTCAATCGTCCTATCTTTACATTTATAGATACAAAAGGTGCATATCCTGGTAAAGCTGCTGAAGAACGTGGACAAAGTGAATCTATCGCAACAAATTTGATTGAGATGGCTTCATTAAAAGTACCAGTTATTGCGATAGTCATTGGTGAAGGTGGCAGTGGAGGTGCTCTAGGTATTGGTATTGCCAATAAAGTATTGATGTTAGAGAATAGTACTTACTCTGTTATATCTCCTGAAGGTGCAGCGGCATTATTATGGAAAGACAGTAATTTGGCTAAAATTGCAGCTGAAACAATGAAAATTACTGCCCATGATATTAAGCAATTAGGTATTATAGATGATGTCATTTCTGAACCACTTGGCGGTGCACATAAAGATGTTGAACAGCAAGCTTTAGCTATTAAATCAGCGTTTGTTGCACAGTTAGATTCACTTGAGTCATTATCACGTGATGAAATTGCTAATGATCGCTTTGAAAAATTCAGAAATATCGGTTCTTATATAGAATAATCAACTTGAGCATTTTTATGTTAAATCGATACTGGGTTTTACCATAAATTGAAGTACATTAAAACAATAATTTAATATTTAGATACTGAATTTTAACTAAGATTAGTAGTCAAAATTGTGGCTACTAATCTTTTTTTAATTAAGTTAAAATAAAATTCAATATTTAAAACGTTTACATCAATTCAATACATTAGTTTTGATGGAATGACATATCAATTTGTGGTAATTTAGAGTTAAAGATAAATCAGTTATAGAAAGGTATGTCGTCATGAAGAAAATTGCAGTTTTAACTAGTGGTGGAGATTCACCTGGAATGAATGCTGCCGTAAGAGCAGTTGTTCGTACAGCAATTTACAATGAAATTGAAGTTTATGGTGTGTATCATGGTTACCAAGGATTGTTAAATGATGATATTCATAAACTTGAATTAGGATCAGTTGGGGATACGATTCAGCGTGGAGGTACATTCTTGTATTCAGCAAGATGTCCAGAGTTTAAGGAGCAAGAAGTACGTAAAGTTGCAATCGAAAACTTACGTAAAAGAGGGATTGAGGGCCTTGTAGTTATTGGTGGTGACGGTAGTTATCGCGGTGCACAACGCATCAGTGAGGAATGCAAAGAAATTCAAACTATCGGTATTCCTGGTACGATTGACAATGATATCAATGGTACTGATTTTACAATTGGATTTGACACAGCTTTAAATACGATTATTGGCTTAGTCGACAAAATTAGAGATACTGCGTCAAGTCACGCACGAACATTTATCATTGAAGCAATGGGCCGTGATTGTGGAGATCTAGCATTATGGGCTGGATTATCAGTTGGTGCTGAGACAATTGTAGTTCCAGAAGTGAAAACAGATATTAAAGAAATAGCTGATAAAATTGAACAAGGTATTAAACGTGGTAAGAAACACTCAATCGTTCTTGTAGCAGAAGGTTGCATGACTGCGCAAGATTGTCAAAAAGAATTATCACAATACATCAATGTTGATAATAGAGTGTCTGTGTTAGGTCACGTTCAACGTGGTGGTAGCCCAACAGGTGCGGATAGAGTTTTAGCATCACGTTTAGGTGGATATGCGGTAGACTTATTAATGCAAGGTGAAACAGCTAAGGGTGTTGGAATTAAGAACAATAAAATTGTAGCAACATCTTTTGATGAAATTTTTGATGGTAAAGATCATAAATTTGATTATAGTCTATATGAACTTGCTAACAAGTTATCTATATAAGATTTCAGGAGGAATTATAAAATGAGAAAAACTAAAATTGTATGTACAATTGGACCAGCTTCAGAATCAGAAGAAATGATTGAGAAATTAATCAATGCTGGTATGAACGTTGCACGATTAAACTTTTCACATGGTAGTCATGAAGAGCATAAAGGTAGAATTGATACAATTCGTAAAGTAGCTAAAAGATTAGACAAAATTGTAGCAATTTTATTAGATACGAAAGGTCCAGAAATTCGTACGCATAATATGAAAGACGGTATCATTGAACTTGAACGTGGTAACGAAGTTATTGTTAGCATGAATGAAGTTGAAGGAACACCTGAAAAGTTCTCAGTAACATATGAAAACTTAATTAACGATGTTCAAGTAGGTTCATACATTTTACTTGATGATGGCTTAATTGAATTACAAGTTAAAGATATTGACCATGCTAAAAAAGAAGTTAAATGTGATATTTTAAACTCTGGTGAGCTTAAAAACAAAAAAGGTGTTAACTTACCTGGTGTAAGAGTAAGTTTACCTGGTATTACAGAAAAAGATGCTGAAGATATCCGTTTCGGTATTAAAGAAAATGTTGACTTCATTGCAGCAAGTTTCGTACGTCGTCCTAGTGATGTTTTAGAAATTCGTGAAATTTTAGAAGAACAAAAAGCTAACATTTCAGTATTCCCTAAAATTGAAAACCAAGAAGGTATTGATAATATTGCGGAAATTCTTGAAGTGTCTGATGGTTTAATGGTTGCACGTGGTGACATGGGTGTTGAAATTCCACCTGAAAAAGTACCAATGGTTCAAAAAGATTTAATCAGACAATGTAACAAATTAGGTAAACCAGTTATTACAGCTACACAAATGTTAGATTCTATGCAACGTAACCCACGTGCTACACGTGCAGAAGCTAGTGACGTTGCCAACGCAATCTATGATGGTACAGATGCAGTAATGTTATCTGGTGAAACTGCTGCTGGTTTATATCCTGAAGAAGCTGTTAAAACAATGAGAAATATTGCTGTATCAGCTGAAGCAGCCCAAGATTATAAAAAGTTATTGTCAGATCGTACTAAATTAGTTGAAACTTCATTAGTGAATGCTATCGGTATTTCGGTTGCACATACAGCTTTAAACTTAAATGTTAAAGCAATTGTAGCTGCTACTGAAAGTGGTTCAACGGCACGTACTATCTCTAAATATCGTCCACATTCAGACATTATTGCGGTGACTCCAAGTGAAGAAACAGCACGTCAATGTTCAATTGTTTGGGGAGTTCAACCTGTAGTTAAAAAAGGACGTAAGAGTACAGATGCATTGTTAAACAATGCAGTTGCAACAGCTGTTGAAACTGGTAGAGTATCTAATGGTGATTTAATCATTATTACTGCTGGTGTACCAACTGGTGAAACTGGAACTACTAATATGATGAAAATCCACCTAGTTGGTGACGAAATTGCTAATGGTCAAGGTATTGGACGTGGATCAGTTGTTGGTACTACGTTAGTTGCTGAAACTGTTAAAGATTTAGAAGGTAAAGATTTATCTGACAAAGTTATCGTTACTAACTCAATCGATGAAACGTTTGTACCTTATGTAGAAAAAGCTTTAGGATTAATTACAGAAGAAAATGGTATTACATCACCAAGTGCAATTGTTGGTTTAGAAAAAGGTATTCCAACAGTTGTAGGTGTAGAAAAAGCTGTTAAAAACATAAGCAATAACATGTTAGTTACGATTGATGCTGCTCAAGGTAAAATCTTTGAAGGATATGCAAACGTACTATAATTTATAAAAAAACGTCTTTCCATTTATCAACAATGGAAAGGCGTTTTTTGGTTCATCTGGTATTTTATGACGTAATTAATAGGTTATTTGATAATGATAGTGTATGAATGGCAATCTATATAAATGTTTATATCTTTTATACATGTACATTATCACCTTCAAACTTTCACTCATATTACTTTGGAAATTTATTATAAAATAGAAGTATGGATGTATTTCTGAAATGATACATTATTAAATAGATGAGAAAGTAAAAGTTTTGAGCCAAGTACGCAATTTAATATTATAAGTTGCATATAAAAACCCCTGTTGAACTTTAGTATATTCAACAGGGGTAAAACTTGTTGTTATTTATTTGATTTAGCAGCGATACGTTTATATCTTAAGTACATAAATGCTAAAAGTATAAACCAAATCGGAATAAAATAAATTGCACGTCTTGTATCAACATTAATAAATAATAACCCGAACACAAAAATGAAGAATACAAATATTAAGTAGCCCATATATTTACCACCTAATAGTTTGTACGTAGCATTTTTATGTAGATCTGGGTTTTTACGACTATAATTGATATATGCAATGATAATCAGACCCCATACAACTAAAAATAACACTGTAGAGATGGTAGTCACATACGTAAATACTTTTGTCGCATCTGGGAAAATATAGTTTAGTAATGCTGCCACAAGTAATAATGCTGATGAAGCAAAGATTGCAACATGTGGAACGCCATATTTATTCGTCTTAGAAAAGTTCGGAGGTGCTTGTTGTTGACTTGATAAACCGAAAAGCATACGGCTATTTGAGAATATACCACTGTTACATGATGAAGCAGCAGCGGTTAATACTACAAAATTAATCAAGCCCGCAGCAAACGGAATTCCGATCAATGCGAATAATTTTACGAATGGACTGTTATCAGGATCAACTTGCTGCCAAGGGATAATAGACATGATAACCGCTAACGCACCAACGTAAAATATTAAAATTCTAATGGGTACACTGTTAATTGCCTTTGGAATTGTTTTAACTGGATCTTTTGTTTCCCCAGCTGT
Organism: Staphylococcus sp. FSL W8-0056; assembly: GCF_037963075.1. Lineage (NCBI taxonomy): Bacteria > Bacillati > Bacillota > Bacilli > Caryophanales > Staphylococcaceae > Staphylococcus > Staphylococcus sp. FSL W8-0056. Next base: position 1,436,586 of record NZ_CP150142.1, on the reverse strand, counting down.
AACACCAATCATTTCAATTCCTACAAATGAGAATAATGCCATTTGGAAAGACATAAAGAATCCAGAAGCACCTTTAGCGAATATGCCGTGTTCATATAAATTTGTGAAACTGGCATGCCCGAATTGAGTTTTAAATGCAAATAGAATCATGACGAAACCAACTACTATTAAACCAATAATTGTCGCTATTTTAATGATAGAGAACCAAAATTCTAATTCTCCGAAAAGTCTTGCGCTAAGTAGGTTGAATGACATTAATAACAGTACACAAAATAGTGCACTTATCCAGTTTGGAATTTCTGGGAACCAAAAGCTAACATATTTTGCCACAGCCGTTACTTCAGCCATACCTGTAATAATCCAACAGAACCAGTATGTCCATCCGGTAACAAATCCTGCAAAAGGCCCAATATATGTATTGGTTACATCTGCGAAAGATTTAAATTCAGTATTCTGTATAATGATTTCTCCTAAACCTCGCATAAACATAAATAACATAAATCCTATAATGATGTATGTTAATAGAATTGAAGGGCCGGTTAATGCAATCGTTTGACCAGCACCTAAGAATAAGCCTGTACCAATTGCACCGCCAATTGCAATTAATTGTATGTGGCGATTGCTCAGTTCCCTTTGTAATTTTTCAGCCATAATACATCTCCCTTAAATATAGATATGTTTATTATGCACTTATATTGAGATATATACAATTATTTTCGGTAAAAATGTGTAAAATTCCATGTTAATATACTTTGGTTTTTATAATCATATATAATAACCAATTGAAAATTTAATTCTATTGTAAAATTCATGGATTATTCACATCTTGAAAAAGCTTTAATGGTGCTATTTGTGGCTATTCTGTGACATTTACATAGATTTACAAAAAAATTGTTGCACATATAATGCCAGTTTTTATATTTCACAAACGAAATGCGTTTAGCTATAATATTAGTTGAAAGCCATTTCATAAAGAAACAGTAAAGGGGAAATTTATCATGGCAGAATTACAAAGAGGTTTAGAAGGGGTTATCGCAGCGGAGACTAAAATAAGTTCAATTATTGAAAGTCAATTGACTTATGCCGGCTATGATATTGATGATCTAGCTGAAAATGCGCAATTTGAAGAAGTTATTTTCCTATTATGGAACTATAGATTGCCAAACGAAGAAGAGCTTGCTCATCTAAAAGGGAAATTAAATCAATACATGACATTAAATCCTCGTGTGTATACACATTTTGAGGAGTATGTTACAGATCACGTGCATCCAATGACAGCATTACGTACGTCATTATCATATATTGCACATTTCGATCCTGATGCTGAAAATGAATCAGATGAAAATCGTTATGAAAGAGCAATGCGTATACAGGCTAAAGTAGCATCATTAGTTACAGCGTTTGCTCGAGTAAGACAAGATAAAGAACCACTTAAGCCTAATCCTGACTTAAGTTATGCGGCAAACTTCCTATATATGTTACGTGGGGAATTACCAACAGATATAGAAGTAGAAGCCTTCAATAAAGCACTTATTTTACACGCTGATCATGAGTTGAACGCATCTGCATTTACAGCACGTTGTGCGGTATCATCATTGTCAGATATGTACTCAGGTATTGTAGCAGCTGTAGGTTCTCTGAAAGGGCCATTACATGGTGGTGCAAACGAACAAGTTATGACGATGTTATCTGAGATTGGGTCAATTGAAAATGTTGATGCTTACTTAGATGAAAAATTTGCTAATAAAGATAAAGTAATGGGCTTTGGTCATCGTGTATATAAAGATGGTGATCCTAGAGCGAAATATTTAAGAGAAATGAGCCGTCAAATTACGAAAGACGCTGGTCGTGAAGAATTATTTGAAATGTCAGTGAAAATGGAAAAACGTATGGCAGAAGAAAAAGGATTAATTCCTAATGTTGATTTTTATAGTGCGAGTGTTTATCACTGTATGGAAATACCTCATGACTTATTCACGCCAATCTTTGCTGTAAGTCGTTCTGCAGGATGGATTGCTCATATTTTAGAACAATATAAAGATAATAGAATTATGCGTCCTAGAGCGAAATATATTGGCGAAACGAATCGTAAGTATATCCCGCTTGAAGAAAGAAAATAATCAATACAAATTAAAAATGAAGATGTAAAATTTGGAGGTAAAATAACTATGACTGCAGAAAAAATTACTCAAGGAACTGAAGGATTAAACGTACCTAATGAACCAATTATCCCATTTATTATCGGTGATGGAATTGGACCGGATATTTGGAAGGCAGCAAGCCGAGTTATAGATGCTGCTGTTGAGAAAGCCTATAATGGCGAAAAACGCATTGAATGGAAAGAAGTGCTAGCTGGCCAAAAAGCATTTGATACAACTGGTGAATGGTTACCTCAAGAAACACTTGATACAATTAAAGAATATTTAATTGCTGTTAAAGGACCTTTAACAACACCAATTGGTGGTGGTATTAGATCATTAAATGTGGCTTTACGCCAAGAATTAGATTTATTTACTTGCTTAAGACCGGTACGTTGGTTTAAAGGAGTACCATCACCTGTTAAACGTCCACAAGATGTTGATATGGTTATTTTCCGTGAAAATACTGAAGACATTTATGCTGGTATTGAATTTAAAGAAGGTACAACAGAAGTTAAAAAGGTAATTGACTTCTTACAAAACGAAATGGGTGCGACAAACATTCGATTCCCAGAAACTTCAGGTATTGGTATTAAACCAGTTTCTAAAGAAGGAACTGAGCGATTAGTTAGAGCAGCTATACAATATGCTATCGATAATAACCGTAAATCAGTTACTTTAGTTCATAAAGGTAATATTATGAAATTTACAGAAGGCTCATTTAAGCAGTGGGGTTACGATTTAGCATTATCTGAATTTGGTGATCAAGTATTCACTTGGCAACAATATGACGAAATTGTTGAAAATGAAGGCAGAGATGCTGCTAATGCTGCTCAAGAAAAAGCTGAAAAAGAAGGCAAGATTATCATTAAAGATTCTATTGCTGACATTTTCTTACAACAAATTTTAACTCGTCCAGCTGAGCATGATGTTGTAGCAACTATGAACTTGAATGGTGACTATATTTCAGATGCTTTAGCTGCACAAGTTGGTGGTATTGGTATTGCGCCAGGTGCAAACATTAATTATGAAACAGGTCATGCTATTTTTGAAGCAACACATGGTACAGCTCCAAAATATGCAGGTTTAAATAAAGTGAATCCATCTTCAGTAATTTTAAGTTCTGTATTAATGTTAGAACATTTAGGATGGCAAGAAGCGGCAGATAAGATTACAGATTCAATTGAAGATACAATTGCTTCAAAAGTTGTTACTTATGACTTTGCCCGTTTAATGGATGGTGCTGAAGAAGTTTCTACATCAGCATTTGCAGATGAATTGATTAAAAATTTAAAATAAGCAAAATAAAATTAGGTGAGTCTAGCAACTTTAATTGCTAGGTTCGCCTTTTTAAATGAATTGAAGTTGGCAACAGGATAGAAATAATAAAGAGTCACCAATGATTGATTATGTAGTGTTTATTACACATTAGACAAAGCGAATTTGTACATAAGCTTAGGAATAAATGAGTAAAACTCATGCATAGGTAGTGGGATAGAAATGATATTTTTACAAAATTTATTTCGTTGTCCCAGAGTAAGTCATGCAAATGATAGAAGGAAATATAAGAAGTATTTTATTTATATGTAAAGTAATGTAAAAAATGTGTAAAGATAATGTGTAGGATGTTATTTTTATAAATAGTTCGGTTATAATGTAAATATAATTATAAGTTAGGGAGGCATACCATGTCGCAAAAAGTGTTGGTAGTAGATGACGAACATTCAATCGTAACATTACTTAAATATAACTTAGAAACAGCTGGTTATGAAGTTGTTGTCGCATTTGATGGTGATGAGGCTTTAGAAAAGGTAGAAAGTGAACAGCCAGATTTAATTATTTTAGATGTTATGCTACCTAAAAAAGATGGCATTGACGTATGTAAGACTGTAAGAACAAATAAAAATTTAGTCCCTATATTAATGTTAACGGCGAAAAATGATGAGTTTGATCGGGTATTAGGTTTAGAATTAGGTGCCGATGACTATATGACTAAGCCTTTTTCACCTAGAGAAGTTGTTGCCCGTGTGAAAGCCATTTTAAGACGTTCTCAATTTGTAAAAGAAGTAGAAGAGATTGACGATGATATTACCATCGGATCGATACGTATTAGACCCGATTATTTTGAAGTATATAAGCATAATGAGTTATTGGAGCTAACACCGAAAGAATTTGAACTCTTGCTTTATTTGATAGAAAGACAAGGCAGAGTCATTACGAGAGAGCATATGTTAAATACGGTATGGAATTATGAATTTGCAGGAGACTCAAGAATTGTTGATGTACATATCAGTCATTTAAGAGATAAATTAGAAGATAATCCTAAGAAGCCACAACTTATTAAAACTGTGCGTGGCTTAGGCTATAAATTGGAAAGACCTAAAGAACAATGATGAAGTTTCACCACCGCTTAATGTTATTGATAAGCAGTATATTAATTATCAGTTTTGTTACATTAGGCATTATTATTCACGCTTCCATCACATATGTTTTATCAGAAAAACACGAACAAGCTCTAGCAACAGATGCAAGATCATATATTTATTTAGTCCAAGATAATGAGATTGATAAAGTTAAAGAAATTGTAAAACAGCAAAATATAGATTTATTGATAACTAAACATGATAAAAAGGTGTTTAGTAGTGGCAAACTGAAAGCTATCCCAAATAGTGATAGCTATATTCAAAAAAGGGACGTTTTTATTTTTAATAAGAAGGTTAACGGTTATCATGTATGGATTAAAGGTTACAATAACGATATTACAGAAATGCATTGGACGTTGTGGAAATATCTTATATTGACATGTTTAGTTGTACTCATTTGTCTGTATTTTGCAAGCCGTAGTTTTAAGCGTACATTAATCCGTCCCATTCAAGAAGTTACTTATGCAACACAATTGTTGGCAAATGGTTATTATCACATACGTGTACCTGAAAGTAATGTTGTAGAAACGAAAGCGCTTTTTGTGTCTACCAATGATTTAGCACGACGCCTTCAAAAGCTTAATAATGAGCAAAAAATTCAATCCAACCGTTTAAAAACAACGATTGAAAATATTCCAAGTGCTATTTTAATGATAGATCGAAATGGAAAAATCGTTGTTGCAAATAAAGCGTATTATGAACAGTTCAACATCTCGCATAATATTGAACAAGTAGGCTATCACGGCTATGTTAATACTGAAATTGAGCAATTAATTTTAGAAAGTTTTAAAGTTGAAAAACCTATTTATGAACAATTGGAAGTTGCAATAAACCAAGTCCATGCCAAGTACTTTGATATTTCATGCGTTCCGATTTTAACTAGGTCTCAAAAAAGTTTGCAAGGGATTTTAGTTGTGATGCATGATATAACAAATCTGAAACAACTTGAAAATCTAAGACGTGAATTTGTAGCAAATGTTTCACATGAATTAAAAACACCTATTACTTCAATTAAGGGGTTTGCTGAAACGCTTATTGATGGTGCAAAAAATGATGCGGAATCATTAGACATGTTTTTAAACATAATTTTAAAAGAATCAAATCGAATAGAATCTTTAGTAACAGATCTGTTAGATTTATCGCATATTGAGCAACATACAGAGTTAGATACAGACTATATGAATTTATCAGATTTAACGCGGCGTATTATTGATAATATGATGACTCAAGCCAATCAAAAAAATATTTCCATTCATACTGATATTGAAAAAGATGTCATTGTTAAAGCACAAGAAAGTAAAATTGCTCAAGTTATCACGAATTTGTTAACGAATGCAATTAACTATTCTTATGAAGATGGAGATATTAACGTTCGTGTGTATCGAGATGACTTTCGTGTCATTTTCGAAGTACAAGATTTTGGTATAGGTATTAAATTAGAAGACCAACAACGTATTTTTGAAAGATTTTATAGAGTAGATAAAGCACGAAGTAGAGATTCTGGTGGGACAGGTCTTGGATTATCAATTACAAAGCATATAGTAGAGGCCCACCAAGGCAATATTGAAGTGAATAGTCAAGTTGGCAAAGGCTCAACGTTCAAAGTTATTCTAAAAGATTATAAAGAATAAAAATTAAAGTGGTAACAGCGCGTGTATTTTTCACGAAGTTGTTGCTGCTTTTTTATTTCGTTCAAATCTCTATTGGTATTAAATTAGAGTTAATGAATTGGAATAAATTCGGTTGTCAATTTTGTCATTAGCATATATCGTTTTGTAAGTTATAAGTAATAGATTGTTGTGAATCAAGCAATTTTATAATATATTTATTATAATAAAGAAATTTTAGTAATGCGCTTAAAATAGATGCTTAATTAAAAAGTAATAAGTTTTATTTGAACGGAAATAAATCTTAATTTGAACACTTGAATACACAAGTGTAATCATTCGTCATAGAAAAAGACGAGGGGCGATTTAGATAAATTGTTGAAAGTAATATTAAATACCTTGTTTATCTAATTTGATTGAGGAAACATGCATAGGTGAAAATTAGAAATACATTAAAAATATTGAATTAATTTTTCGACCTACAAGTTGAGGAAAATTTAACTAGATTTGAGGATTAGCAAAGTGAAAACAATTCAATTACACAAGACAACTTTGATATTAATTGCGATATTATTGTTTTATACTTTTATGGGTATCTTACTACCAATCATGCACGATGATTTACAATGGTTTAGCAATTATAATACTGATATTTTAAAAGTAGGATTTGCATCACTTAATGGTCGCTATATCGGAAATATCTTTGAAATTATAGCTGTACATGTAAGCTGGTTACGTTGGCTTTCATATGGTCTCATTAGTATGGGCATCATTTGGATGATTATGCACATTACACGTTGTAAAGCGTGGACAAGCTATTATTTGTTAGCATTTTCTTTAATGTTAATTTTACCAAGTGCTATTTATGCAGATACATATGGCTGGTTTGCAGGATTTTATAATTATGCGACATCAACACTAATTTCACTCTTTATTATTTATTATTGTATTAATGCAATTATATATAAAGAAAAGCAGCCGGTAAGTGTTACTGTACTATTCTATGTTTTATGCTTCTTCGGTCAATTATTTATGGAGAATGTGACATTATTCCACTGTATCATTTTAATTTTAGCTTTTCTGTATGAATTTACTGCAAATCGAACACTTAATTATAAATTATTGTTTTCATTTATGATTGCTACTATAGGTACAATCATTATGTTTTCCAATCCAAATTATCGCAAAATTTTATTTGAAGGATCAGAATATCAACAAGTTTCAAATAATCAAGGTATCTTTTCAAAATTTGCAGAAATGATATCAACGTCACTTCCATATGGTGTCATTTTCAGTCAGATTATAATTTTAAGTATGATTGCAGCGCTTATTATTTATCTACTGCTTAGAAGTGATCGGTATGTACATTTAACAATATTAAAGCGTCGTATCATTATGATAGGATTTATCACTTTACCGCTTTATTATTTACTATTTTACAATCAGTTTTTATTAAATAAAAATACAGATATTGGATTGGTTGGTTTTGTGAACGTAATTGTATGTGGTTACTTTGCGTTTTCGATATTTGTAGGTATTTATTTGTCTATTAATGATCGTAAAACACAAATCACTTTATATTCCTTACTTATTGCAATATGTGTTTCGGCGTCGACACTAGTCATTGTTACTCCAATAGAACCAGGTAATTTTTTGATTGTTTATACGATACATGTAATCATTTTAATTATTTTATTAAAAGAATTTCGGAAATATAAGTCAATCAATGTTAATTTTATTAAAGGTGCATCACTAGTTTTAGCTGTGATATATCTTAGTGCATTTATTTATGTTCATTATGAACATGAAAAAAGAGTTCAGTTATTAAAACAACAAATTAAAGATCATCCACGACAAGAGGTTTATACAGTGGAATCATTGCCGTTTGAACATTATATGCATCATCCGTCACCAATCAATAAAAATTACCAAGAGTGGTTTAATAATTATGAAGAATTACCGAAAATGACCAAAGTTAAATATATTCCATTTGGTTCAGACGATTCATAACTTATTCTTACCTATAAAAATTTAAAATAGCAGCATAAAAATATTAAAAAGTAGACATAATCATGAAATGATAATGTGCATCTCAAAAGTTGGACTTTTAACCTGACTTTATGGAGTGCTCATCAAGAACAATCATGATTATGTCTTTTTTATTTTTTAGCTAAGTCTATATAGGCACTTGTTTTATTTGAAATTAGGTCGTGTATAAATACTCTATGAGATAGTTTCTTTAATTACGACATCACAGTCGAATATGCTAAAATATATATAAATTAGTTCTGGAGGTTAAAATTGTGAATAAATTAGTATTAATCGATGGTAATAGCTTAAGTTTTAGAGCTTTTTATGCATTACCTTTGTTATCAAACAAAGCAGGCATTCATACCAATGCAGTATATGGTTTTGCAATGTTACTAGAGAAGATTTTAAAAGAAGAAAAGCCAAATCATTTTTTAGTAGCGTTTGATGCAGGTAAAACAACTTTCAGACATGAAAAATATAGTGAATATAAAGGTGGACGCCAGAAAACGCCGCCTGAACTAAGTGAGCAATTTCCTTATATACGCCAATTATTAGATGCTTATCATATTAAACGTTATGAATTAGATAACTATGAGGCAGATGATATTATCGGAACTTTAAGTAAAGAAGCAGATAAAGCGGGCTTTCAGACAATTATTATAACGGGAGACCGAGATTTAACACAACTTGCAACGGATAATGTAACCATTTATTACACTAAAAAAGGTGTTACTGATGTTGATCATTATACACCTGACTTTATTGCGGAAAAATACAACGGGTTAACACCTAATCAAATTATTGATATGAAAGGATTAATGGGAGATACTTCTGATAATATACCAGGTGTTGCAGGTGTTGGAGAGAAAACAGCAATAAAATTGCTAAACCAATTTGACACAGTAGAAGGTGTCTATGAACATTTAGATGAAATTTCAGGTAAAAAGTTAAAAGAAAAACTTCAAAATAGCAAAGAAGATGCATTAATGAGTAAAGAATTAGCAACGATTAATGTAGATAGTCCGATTGAAGTAAAACTTGAAGATACGTTAATGACTCATCAAGATGAACAACAAGAAAAAATCGAATTGTTTAAGAAGTTAGAATTCAAACAATTGTTGTCTGACATTGATCAATCAGCAAGCGTTGAAGATGCAATAGAAAAGACATTTGAAATTGAAACGTCTTTTGATAATATTGATTTTACTTCATTGAAAGAAGCGGCCATCCATTTCGAATTAGACGGTGGTAACTATTTGCGAAATAATATTTTAAAATTCTCTTTATTTACAGGTGAGAAACATATTGTAATTAATGCGGATGACATAAATAATTATGCCGAACTAGTTTCATGGTTAGAAAATCCGAATACGAAAAAAGTCGTATATGATGCTAAAAAAACATATGTAGCATCACATAGATTGGGAATTGATATTCAAAATATTTCTTTCGATATTATGTTGGCCAGTTATATAATTGATCCATCTCGTACGATTAGTGATGTTCAATCAGTTGTTTCATTGTACGGTCAAAGTTTTGTGAAAGACGATGTAAGTATATATGGAAAAGGTAAGAAATTTAAGGTACCTGAAGATGATGTTTTAAATCCATATGTTGCTTCTATTACTGATGCAATTTACTTTGCGAAACCAAATATGGATAAACAATTAGAAGAATACAATCAGGTAGAACTCTTAGCTGATTTAGAGCTACCGCTAGCTAAGATTTTAAGTGAAATGGAAGAAATTGGTATATTTACAGATGTTCATGATTTAGAAGAAATGGAAAAAGAAATTCAAGAAAAATTAGACGTCTTGATTCGAAATATCCATGATGCAGCTGGTGAAGATTTTAATATAAATTCTCCTAAACAATTAGGTGTTGTATTGTTTGAGACATTACAATTACCTGTTATTAAAAAGACGAAAACAGGATATTCTACTGCTGTAGATGTCTTAGAGCAATTGCAAGGTGAACATCCTATCATTGATTATATTTTAGAATATCGTCAATTATCTAAGTTACAGTCTACTTATGTTGAAGGATTGCAAAAGGTAATTAGTGATGATCAACGTATCCATACACGTTTTAACCAAACTTTAGCGCAAACTGGACGTTTATCAAGTGTAGATCCTAATTTACAAAATATTCCGGTTAGACTTGAAGAAGGGCGTAAAATAAGAAAAGCCTTTAAACCAACTTCAAAAGATAGCGTTATATTATCAGCAGATTATTCTCAAATTGAATTGCGTGTATTAGCACACATTACACAAGATGAGAGTATGAAAGAAGCATTTATCAACGGCGATGATATTCATACAGCAACTGCTATGAAAGTATTTGGTGTAGAGGCTGATCAAGTCGATAGTTTAATGCGTCGTCAAGCAAAAGCGGTTAACTTTGGAATTGTTTATGGGATAAGTGATTATGGTTTAAGTCAAAGTTTAGGTATTACTCGTAAAAAAGCAAAAGCATTCATTGATGATTATTTAGCTAGTTTCCCAGGTGTGAAACAATATATGTCTGATATTGTAAAAGATGCCAAAGCTTTAGGTTACGTGGAAACATTGCTACATCGTCGACGCTATATTCCTGATATTACGAGTCGTAACTTTAATTTACGCGGCTTTGCTGAACGTACTGCTATGAATACGCCAATACAAGGCAGTGCTGCAGATATCATTAAACTGGCAATGGTTAAATTTGCACAAAAAATGAAAGAGACAACATATCAAGCTAAACTATTATTACAAGTACACGATGAATTAATTTTTGAAGTACCTAAGTCAGAAGTAGATTCATTTAGTGAATTTGTAGAAGAGATAATGGAAAATGCATTGCAATTAGATGTTCCATTAAAAGTAGACTCAAGTTATGGTGCAACTTGGTATGATGCAAAATAAAGTGAGGTTAATGGTATGCCCGAATTACCAGAAGTAGAACATGTAAAAAGAGGAATTGAACCCTACGTTATAAATCAAAAAATTGAACACGTTATATTTTCGGATAAAGTAATCGAAGGTAAAGCTCAAGGCAAGGAAACAATTATAAAAGGAATTGAATTAGATACTTTTAAAACTTTATCGGAAGGCTATACCATTACAAATGTAGAACGAAGAAGTAAATATATCGTTTTTCAGCTAGATAATAAACGAGAACAACGTACATTAATTAGTCATTTAGGTATGGCGGGTGGTTTTTTCATTGTAGATGAACTTGAAGATATTATGATACCTAATTATCGTAAGCATTGGCATGTTATTTTTGAGTTGTCAAATGACAAAAAGTTAATTTATTCAGATATACGTCGTTTTGGAGAAATTAGAAATGTTGCGTCTGTAGCATCTTATCCTTCATTTTTAGAAATAGCGCCTGAACCTTTTACAAATGAAGCATTGACGTATTATTTAAATCGAATTCATCAACAGTCTAATAAGAATAAACCAATCAAACAAGTGATTTTGGATCATAAAGTAATCGCAGGTTGCGGAAATATTTACGCATGTGAAGCGTTGTTTCGTGCAGGTGTTTTACCAGATAAAAAAGTAAAAGACTTAACACACCAACAACAAGAAATGGTTTTTTATTATGTTAGAGAAGTACTAGAAGAAGGTATTAAGCATGGCGGTACAAGTATTTCAGATTATCGTCATGCTGATGGAAAAACTGGTGAGATGCAATTGCATCTTAATGTATATAAGCAGCCGGTATGCAAAGTGTGTGGAAGTCAAATTGAAACAAAAATCATCGCGACAAGAAATAGTCATTATTGTCCAGTATGTCAAAAATAAAGAAAGAGTGAAATTATGCCGAAAGTTATTGGTCTAACAGGTGGAATCGCCTCAGGAAAATCAACAGTATCAGAACTCTTATCCGTATTCGGTTTTAAAGTAGTAGATGCTGATAAAGCAGCCAGGGAAGCTGTTAAAAAGGGGAGTAAAGGTTTAGCTCAAGTACGAGAAGTCTTTGGTGATGAAGCAATTGATGAAAATGGTGAGATGAATCGTCGTTATATGGGTGATTTAGTGTTTAACCATCCAGAAAAACGCTTAGAATTAAATGCTATCATACATCCTATCGTGCGAGATATTATGGAAGAAGAAAAGCAAGAATATTTAAAACAAGGATATAATGTAATCATGGATATTCCATTATTATTTGAAAATGAATTGGAAAATACAGTAGACGAAGTGTGGGTTGTATACACTTCTGAAAGTATACAAATGGATCGTTTAATGCAACGTAATAATCTGTCATTAGAAGATGCGAAAGCACGTGTCTATAGCCAAATTTCTATTGATAAAAAAAGCCGAATGGCCGATCATGTTATCGATAATTTAGGGGATAAACTTGAATTAAAACAAAACCTTGAGAGATTGTTAGAAGAAGAAGGTTATATTGAAAAGCCGAATTACGGAGAAGAAGATTAATATTACACTATAAATAAGTCATTACTTTACGTACGCGTTGATGTATGTAAGTAATGACTATTTTTTATAAAAAAGATAAATAAATCAACGGAAAACGCTTTCAAAATTCATATAATATGCTATACTAATTCCATAAAGTATAACACATAAAAATCAAGGGGTGCTTTTAATGTCAACGAATATTGCAATTAATGGTATGGGTAGAATTGGAAGAATGGTATTACGTATTGCATTACAAAATAAAAATTTAAATGTAGTAGCGATAAATGCTAGTTATCCACCCGAAACAATTGCACATTTAATCAATTACGATACAACACATGGAAAATATAATCTAAAAGTTGAACCGATTGAAAATGGATTGCAAGTTGGTGATCATAAAATTAAATTGGTTGCTGATCGCAATCCTGAAAACTTGCCATGGAAAGAATTAGATATCGATATTGCTATAGATGCAACTGGTAAATTTAATCATGGTGATAAAGCCATCGCACATATTAAAGCAGGTGCCAAAAAAGTATTGTTAACTGGTCCTTCAAAAGGTGGACATGTTCAAATGGTAGTTAAAGGCGTAAATGATAACCAATTAGATATAGAAGCATTTGACATTTTTAGTAATGCTTCATGTACTACTAATTGCATTGGTCCAGTTGCAAAAGTTTTAAATAATCAGTTTGGAATAGTTAATGGTTTAATGACTACTGTTCACGCTATTACAAATGACCAAAAAAATATTGATAATCCACATAAAGATTTAAGACGTGCACGTTCATGTAATGAAAGCATTATTCCTACTTCTACTGGTGCGGCGAAAGCTTTAAAAGAAGTATTACCAGAATTAGAAGGTAAATTACACGGCATGGCATTACGTGTACCAACAAAGAATGTATCGCTCGTTGATTTAGTTGTTGATTTAGAAAAAGAAGTAACTGCAGAAGAAGTAAACCAAGCTTTTGAAAATGCAGGTTTAGAAGGTATCATAGAAGTCGAACATCAACCACTAGTGTCTGTTGATTTTAATACTAATCCAAATTCAGCTATTATTGATGCAAAATCAACAATGGTCATGTCAGGGAATAAAGTAAAAGTTATTGCTTGGTATGATAATGAATGGGGTTATTCAAATAGAGTTGTAGATGTTGCTGAGCAAATTGGAGCACTTTTGACATCAAAAGAAACTGTAAGTGCAAGTTAATACAATTAATTTATAGCCTAACTCTGACTTCGGAGTTAGGTTTTTTATTTTTTAATACAATAATATTGTCATGCAAATTACTTAATAAGTAACGATATAATGTTTTTTATTGTTTCATTATTTGGTTAAATGAATTAAATTGAGGGATTCTTTTTTCATCTCTAGATTTATAGTATAATTAGGCATAATCAAAATAAAGAGGGTGATGTAATGAAATGCCCGAAATGTAATTCTACACAATCTAAAGTTGTAGATTCAAGGCATGCCGATGAATTAAATGCCATTCGAAGACGAAGAGAATGTGAAAATTGTGGAACACGTTTCACTACATTTGAACATATCGAAGTTAGTCAGCTTATAGTTGTGAAAAAAGATGGCACAAGAGAGCAGTTTTCAAGAGAAAAAATACTTAATGGACTTGTGCGTTCTTGTGAGAAACGACCAGTTAGATATCAACAACTTGAAGACATAACAAACAAGGTTGAATGGCAATTACGAGATGAAGGTCATACGGAAGTGTCTTCACGAGATATAGGTGAACACGTTATGAACTTGTTAATGCATGTTGATCAAGTTTCATATGTTAGATTTGCATCAGTCTATAAAGAATTTAAAGATGTTGATCAATTGTTAGCATCGATGCAAGGGATTTTAAGCGAAAACAAACGGAGTGATGCTTAAATGGGACGACAAGCCTTCGAATTCGGCTTAAGACCAAAGGATCAATTCAAAGTTATGCAACACTTTGATTTAAATACGAATCATTTAGAGGTATTGAATCGACTGTATACACCGCTAATTGGAACGCAAGCAGTGGGTTTATATCATTTTATGACTCAATTCGTTAAAGACAGTCATAATGAAACATTGATTCTTTCTCATTATATTTTTATGAATGAACTTAAAATTAATTTACTAGAGTTTAGACAACAAATGGACTTACTTGAAGCGATTGGATTGTTAAAGGCGTTTGTCAAACATGATGAACAAGAAACACAATTTGTTTACCAATTAATTCAACCGCCTTCAGCACATTTATTTTTTAATGATCCAATGTTGTCAATCTTTTTATATAGTGAAGTCGAGCATCGTCGATTTCATGAGTTGAAGAAATACTTTGAGTATCAACAAATTGATTTGAGTGAATTTAAACAGGTAACAAGACAATTTACTGATGTTTTTAAAGTGCCGTCTACAAAAATAGATATCGATACAAGTGATATTCCGATTAATGAACCGTACCAAGGTATCGATTTATCAAATGAATCTTTTGACTTTGAAATGTTGAGACAAATGTTAGGTAAACATTTTATTAGTCAAGACATTGTTACCAAAGATGCAAAGCGTTTAATTACACAACTCGCGACTTTATATGGTTTAACAGCAGATGGCATGAAGCATGTTATTTTAAATTCAATTACAAGTGGACAACAGTTATCCTTTGAAGAAATGCGTAAACAAGCACGCTCGTATTATTTAATGGAACACGAAAATCAAATGCCTAAATTACAGGTGAAATCTCCTGCTACATCATCTTCGACGGGCAAATCTTCAGAAGTGAATCCAAAGCCACAAAGTGATGAATGGTTTGAGTTACTTGAACAAACGAGTCCAATTGATATGTTAGCTTCTTGGTCTGAATCAGAACCAACTATATCGCAAAAGACAATGGTTGAAGAATTAATTGAACGTGAAAAAATGTCTTTTGGCGTCATTAATATTTTGTTGCAATTTGTCATGTTAAAAGAAGATATGAAACTTCCTAAAGCGTATATTTTGGAAATAGCATCAAATTGGAAGAAAAAAGGTATTAAGACAGCTAAAGAAGCATATAATTACGCTAAAAAAGTTAATCAACCTAAAAATGAGGGTTCTAGCGGAAATTACCAAAAGCGTGGTTCATACTATGGGCAACGTAATCGTATTTCAAAAGAAAAAACACCTAAATGGTTAGAAAATAGAGATAAACCTAGTGAAGAAGATTCGGCTAAAGATAATAGCGTAGATGATCAACAATTAGAGCAAGATCGACAAGCATTTCTAGATAAATTATCTAAAAAATGGGAGGAGGACAGTCGATAATGAAGCAATTTAAAAGTATAATTAACACGTCGCAGGACTTTGAAAAAAGAATAGAAAAGATAAAAAAAGAAGTAATCAATGACCCAGATGTTAAGCAATTTTTGGAAGCGCATCGAGCTGAATTAACGAATGCTATGATTGATGAAGACTTAAATGTGTTACAAGAGTATAAAGATCAACAAAAACATTATGACGGTCATAAATTTGCTGATTGTCCAAATTTCGTAAAGGGGCATGTGCCTGAGTTATATGTTGATAATAACCGAATTAAAATACGCTATTTACAATGCCCATGTAAAATCAAGTACGACGAAGAACGCTTTGAAGCTGAGCTAATTACATCTCATCATATGCAACGAGATACTTTAAATGCCAAATTGAAAGATATTTATATGAATCATCGAGACCGTCTTGATGTAGCTATGGCAGCAGATGATATTTGTACAGCAATAACTAATGGGGAACAAGTGAAAGGCCTTTACCTTTATGGTCCATTTGGGACAGGTAAATCTTTTATTCTAGGTGCAATTGCGAATCAGCTCAAATCTAAGAAGGTACGTTCGACAATTATTTATTTACCGGAATTTATTAGAACATTAAAAGGTGGCTTTAAAGATGGTTCTTTTGAAAAGAAATTACATCGCGTAAGAGAAGCAAACATTTTAATGCTTGATGATATTGGGGCTGAAGAAGTGACTCCATGGGTGAGAGATGAGGTAATTGGACCTTTGCTACACTATCGAATGGTTCATGAATTACCAACATTCTTTAGTTCTAATTTTGACTATAGTGAATTGGAACATCATTTAGCGATGACTCGTGATGGTGAAGAGAAGACTAAAGCAGCACGTATTATTGAACGTGTCAAATCTTTGTCAACACCATACTTTTTATCAGGAGAAAATTTCAGAAACAATTGAATTTTAAAATGATTGGTGTATAATGAATACAAATCTAAATCGTTTAAATGATTGAAGACAAGATGATCTAATCAATATTACACAGAAAGCCATTGTTTGATGAGAATATGGTTAATAAATTAGATGATTACTACTTCATTTATGGTATTTGTAATGAATACCCGGATCAAGACCGTTATCTTAAGCAGAGATATTTAATACATAAATTGTATTAAATAACTAGGGTGGTACCACGACGATCTCGTCCCTTGTATAGGGGCGGGATTTTTTGTTTTTTTCAGACATAAATGTTTGTTGGTGTCATATATTCCCTGTTTATTGTTAATAGGTTTAATGTTAAAACGATGATTGTTGTTCAATTTTTTAACGAGGTCAGATAAAAGTATTTATAAATCAAATAGGAGGGTTTAACATGGAACAAATTAATATTCAATTTCCAGATGGTAATAAAAAGGCGTTTGATAAAGGTACTACTACTGAAGATATAGCACAATCAATTAGTCCTGGATTACGTAAAAAAGCTGTTGCCGGCAAATTTAACGGGCAACTTGTAGATTTAACTAAACCGCTTGAAACTGATGGATCAATTGAAATTGTGACACCAGGTAGTGAAGAAGCGTTAGAGGTATTACGTCATTCTACTGCACATTTAATGGCACACGCGATTAAAAGGTTATATGGTAATGTTAAATTTGGTGTAGGTCCTGTAATAGAAGGTGGATTCTACTATGACTTCGACATTGACCAAAACATCTCATCTGATGACTTTGAACAAATTGAAAAAACAATGAAACAAATCGTTAACGAAAATATGAAAATCGAACGAAAAGTGGTTTCACGAGATGAAGCGAAAGAGTTATTCAGCAATGATGAATACAAATTAGAATTAATCGACGCGATTCCTGAAGATGAAAATGTAACATTATATAGTCAAGGTGATTTTACTGATTTATGTCGTGGAGTTCACGTTCCATCAACAGCTAAAATTAAAGAGTTTAAACTATTATCTACAGCAGGTGCATACTGGCGTGGAGATAGTAACAACAAAATGTTACAACGTATATACGGTACTGCTTTCTTTGATAAAAAAGAATTAAAAGCACATTTACAAATGTTAGAAGAGCGTAAAGAACGTGATCATCGTAAAATTGGTAAAGAGTTAGAATTATTCACAAATAGCCAATTAGTTGGTGCTGGTTTGCCATTATGGTTACCTAACGGTGCAACAATTAGACGTGAAATTGAACGTTACATTGTTGATAAAGAGGTGAGCATGGGTTATGACCACGTTTATACACCAGTACTTGCTAATGTTGATTTATACAAAACATCTGGTCACTGGGATCACTATCAAGAAGATATGTTCCCACCAATGCAGTTAGATGAAACTGAATCTATGGTATTACGTCCAATGAACTGTCCACATCATATGATGATTTATGCGAATAAACCACATTCATATCGTGAATTACCTATCCGTATCGCTGAGCTAGGAACGATGCATAGATATGAAGCAAGTGGTGCTGTATCAGGATTACAACGTGTTCGTGGTATGACTTTAAATGATTCACATATCTTTGTTCGACCTGATCAAATTAAAGAAGAATTCAAACGCGTTGTAAACATGATTATTGATGTGTATAAAGACTTTGGTTTCGAGGATTATAGCTTTAGATTAAGTTATAGAGACCCTGAAGATAAAGAAAAGTACTTTGATGATGATGACATGTGGAATAAAGCTGAAAATATGCTTAAAGAGGCAGCGGATGAGCTTGGCTTATCGTACGAAGAAGCGATTGGTGAAGCGGCATTCTATGGTCCGAAACTAGATGTTCAAGTTAAAACAGCGATGGGTAAAGAAGAGACATTATCAACAGCACAACTTGATTTCTTATTACCAGAACGTTTTGATTTAACTTATATTGGTCAAGATGGTGAACATCATCGTCCAGTTGTTATTCATCGTGGTGTTGTATCAACAATGGAACGATTTGTAGCATTTTTAACTGAAGAAACTAAAGGTGCATTCCCAACTTGGTTAGCGCCAAAACAAGTTCAAATCATTCCAGTTAACGTTGATTTACATTATGATTATGCGCGCCAATTGCAAGATGAATTGAAATCTCAAGGTGTTCGTGTAAGTATTGATGACCGTAATGAAAAAATGGGTTATAAAATCAGAGAAGCTCAAATGCAAAAAATACCTTATCAAATCGTAGTTGGGGATAAGGAAGTTGAAAATAATCAAGTGAATGTGCGTCAATATGGATCGCAAGACCAAGAAACAGTTGAAAAAGATGAATTTATCTGGAATCTAGTTGATGAAATTCGTTTGAAAAAACATAGATAGACAGTTGTCGCAATAAAATGCTTTAAAACTTTTATTGCGTATCAAGTTTTACAGGGTTGATTATGCGTGATGAATCCTGTATATTACAAGTTAGTTAAAATATTAAATTGAGTTAGAGGTTGCATGTTTAATTAGTAACTTGTCAGAAGTATTTATGGTACATAAGTTGAACAAGTGAAAGGTAAAGATGCCGAAATAGATATAAACCATAAATTATATCTATTGGGACAGTTTTCGAATAGGAACTGTACTGTCACAGAATGTGATGTGCTACCTTATATAGATAATTGCCAAAGTGGTTGCATATCTTAAAGGTATGTAGCCACTTTTTTACTTTTAATATCACTATGTTCTGTAAAAAAGGGTATGAAAGTGAATAAAGGTTATTTATTTCTTGGCCTCTAAAACATGGAAAGGGAGCTTATATGTCAAAAGTTCAAAATGAAAGTAACAATGTTGTCAAAAGGGGACTTAAAGATCGTCATATTTCTATGATTGCGATTGGGGGTTGTATTGGTACAGGTTTATTTGTAACTTCTGGTGGAGCAATTCATGATGCAGGTGCTTTGGGTGCATTAATAGGATACGCAATTATCGGAATAATGGTATTTTTCTTAATGACGTCACTTGGTGAAATGGCTACGTATTTACCAGTATCAGGTTCATTTAGTACATATGCTACAAGATTTGTTGATCCATCTTTAGGGTTTGCGCTTGGTTGGAACTATTGGTTTAACTGGGTAGTAACTGTAGCAGCAGATATTACGATTGCAGCACAAGTCATTCAATATTGGACACCATTGCAAGGCATACCCGCTTGGGCATGGAGTGCGTTGTTTTTAGTTATAATTTTTAGTCTGAATTCGTTATCAGTTCGCGTCTATGGTGAAAGTGAATACTGGTTGGCATTGATAAAAGTGATTACAGTTATTGTTTTCATTGCAATTGGTTTATTAACGATTGTAGGAATCATGGGTGGTCATGTTGTAGGATTTGAAATATTTAATAAAGGTGAAGGTCCTATTCTTGGTGGCAACTTAGGAGGAAGTTTGTTATCAATTCTAGGTGTATTCTTAATCGCTGGTTTCTCATTCCAAGGTACTGAGTTAATTGGTATTACGGCTGGTGAATCAGAAAATCCTGAACGTGCTGTGCCGAAAGCAATTAAACAAGTATTCTGGAGAATTTTATTATTTTACATTTTAGCCATTTTTGTTATCGGTATGTTAATTCCTTATGATAGTAGTGCATTAATGGGTGGTAGTGATAATGTAGCAACGTCTCCATTCACATTAGTGTTTAAAAATGCTGGATTTGCGTTTGCAGCATCATTTATGAATGCAGTCATTTTAACGTCTGTGTTATCAGCAGGTAACTCAGGTATGTATGCTTCAACCCGAATGCTATATTCAATGAGTAAAGATAAATTAGCGTTTGAAGCATTTGGTAAAACAAATAAAAACGGTGTGCCATATATGTCGTTACTCGTTACAGCAATCATTGTAGTGATTATTTTCGTATTACAAAGCCTTACAAAAGGTGCATACGAATATATCGTTGCAGCAAGTGGTTTAACTGGTTTTATTGCTTGGGTAGGTATAGCAGTAAGTCATTATCGATTTAGAAGAGCATTTGATAAACAAAATTATGACAAATCTAAATTAAAATATACTGCTAAATTATTCCCATTCGGACCATTATTTGCTGGCTTTTTATGTATTGTAGTAATTATTGGTCAAGATGTTGACTTTATTAAAACAGGAGATTTTAATTTTAGTCGCTTCTTAATTACGTATATGGGAATTCCAGTATTTTTAGCATTCTTTATTTATCATAAGCTTCGATATAAAACGAAAAAAATTCCATTAGAACAAGTAGATTTACGTCAAGACGTGTCAATGGATGAAATAAAAGGTTAAAATAAAAATAATTACAGTTATAGTGTTGACTTAAATGTGAATTGTTGATATGATTAACAACGTTGAATACGAAACGAACCAAGTAGAAGCACCCGCTTCTCACCTGTAGCGACGCATAAAGCAGTTGGCAGGTTAATCACATTACACATAACTGTGTATAAGGAAGAGCGGGTATTTTATACCTGCTCTTCCTTTTTGCTTGGTGCAAATTTCGTAAAAATTTTGGAGGTGTCAACCATAGCAAAAGATCAAACTCAAATCAATGACAAAATTCGTGCAAAAGAATTACGTTTAATCGGTCAAGATGGTGAACAAATTGGTGTTAAATCAAAGCGTGAAGCTTTAGAAATGGCTGAACGTGTAGATTTAGACTTAGTGGTCGTTGCACCGAATGCGAAACCACCAGTTGCAAGAATTATGGATTACGGTAAATTCAAATTCGAACAACAGAAAAAAGAAAAAGAAATGAAAAAGAAACAAAAAATTATCAATGTTAAAGAAATTCGTTTAAGTCCAACAATTGAGGAACATGATTTCCAAACTAAGTTGAAAAACGGACGTAAATTCTTAACTAAAGGCGATAAATGTAAAGTATCTATTCGTTTCAGAGGGCGTGCCATTACGCATAAGGAAATTGGTCAACGTGTGCTAGAAAAATATGCAGATGAATGCAAAGATATAGCAACAGTTGAACAAAAACCTAAAATGGACGGGCGTCAAATGTTTATCATGTTAGCGCCAACAGCTGAAAAATAATTAAAGCTATTACAGGAGGACTTATATTATGCCAAAAATGAAAACTCACCGCGGAGCAGCTAAACGTGTTAAAAGAACTGCTTCAGGTCAATTAAAACGTTCAAGAGCTTTCACATCTCACTTATTCGCAAACAAGAGCACTAAACAAAAACGTCAATTACGTAAAGCTAGATTAGTGTCTAAGAGCGATATGAAACGTGTAAAACAATTATTAGCATACAAAAAATAAGAACAAATACAGAAATCGGTAGGAATTACCTAAGGAGGAATTTTTTATGCCACGAGTTAAAGGTGGAACAGTAACAAGAGCGCGTCGTAAAAAAACGATTAAATTAGCTAAAGGTTACTTCGGTTCAAAACATACATTATACAAAGTAGCTAAGCAACAAGTAATGAAATCAGGTCAATATGCTTTCCGTGACCGTCGTCAACGTAAACGTGACTTCCGTAAATTATGGATTACACGTATCAACGCAGCAGCTCGTCAACATGAAATGAGCTACTCACGTTTAATGAACGGTTTGAAAAAAGCTGGTATCGACATTAACCGTAAAATGTTATCAGAAATCGCAATTTCTGACGAAAAAGCATTTGCTCAATTAGTAACTAAAGCTAAAGATGCTTTAAAATAATAACACTTATAAAAAAGAGATGGCATTGTCATCTCTTTTTTATTTTTTAAAAAGCAAAATGCCACATTTAATCGCTAAAATATGACATATTTGCTAAAATGCATTTAAGAGAACAAACATTAAAGTGAGGAGTTTTATACGATGTCTAAATTTGATGAACAAATCATTGTAGTACCTAGAGAAATTATTTTTAATAATGAAAAGAATACTTTCAATGGGTTTTTAAATAAGAATAAACCAGAAGGTCAAAATATTTTTGATGCGCTAAGTCAATATGAAGTTAAGCGACGCGGCGATATGGAAGAGGATCCATCATATAAACAACTCATTTCTTATTGTTTACTTGAAAATGAGCATGGCGAGATATTAGTGTATGAACGATTATCTGGCGGTGGAGAAGCTCGATTGCATGGACAATCTTCAATAGGTGTAGGCGGTCATATGAATGATGTTCCAGGAGCAGAATCTATTAACGAAGTATTGAGAGTTAATGCACAGAGAGAATTAGAAGAAGAAGTAGGTTTAAGTGAGCAAGATTCACAAAATATGGAATATATCGGTTTTATTAATGACGATAATAATGAAGTGGGCAAGGTACATATTGGTGTTGTATTTAAAATCACTGTAAGTACGAATGATGTAGAAGCTAAAGAAACAGATACTTTACGAATAAAATGGGTTGAAAAAGGCAACATAGAGTCATATGATGATTTCGAAACGTGGAGCGCATTAATCCTTCAAGATTTATAATCAAACGAGGTGACATATATGTCAGATATTATTCAGTTTCCTAACTCTTCGAAAAAGTTATATAAAGATATAAAACGTGCTGAACAAGACCAAAACTATGACCTGATGTATGAATATATTGTGCAATATGAACGTCAATTTGAACTCACTGAAGAAATAGCAATGATGAAATGCCGTATGTTATATGAGACGGGGTCATTTCTTGAATTAAGAGAAGAAACAATTGTCTTATTGAAAACTGGCATACAACAATATGATGCATTGATGATTTATTACGTGAAAAGTTTGATTGGTTTGGGACAATATTTTGAAGCGGTAGAAGTAATTCATCAAATTATTGATGAAGTCAAAGATCACAAAACAAGAATGGCATTACATCCTCTTAAAGAATTTGCTAAGTCAAAATTAATTGAAGATGAAAAACGATTGACTCAGTCATTAACTGATTTTGATACGTTATCAATGAGGGAACAGACGCACTTGATTTTGAAGTTAATAGACAATGGTCATTTTCAATTTCAAGAAACGGTATTATATATATTAAAATCTAATACGTACAGTTATAACCTCATTAGTTTAATGATTGAGTATTTAAGGTTTGCAAATTGTACACAAGAACTGACAATTGAAAAGTATGGTATGGATGTAACTTTTGTACCAGCTAATTTAAATGGGCTAGAACATACAACACTGAAAGAAAAAGTTATACCTAACGTTATGGAAACATTAAATGATGGTGCATTACATATCGCTGAAGAAGCACACCATATTATGAATAATCACTCTATCATGATTTATCCAATTGATATTGAAACTTTGTTTGAAACGAATAAATGGATTAATGCATACGAATGTTATTTCAAAAATATGTTAGGACTTAAATGTGAATTACAAAGTATCGATGCATTTAATTTTATTCAGCAATTAGATTTGAATAATAATAGTTAAATTGTTGCAAAATAATACTCAGCATTTTAATATAGTTTTGACGAAAAAAGTTGATTTACAAATATATAAACGTTGTGATTTCAATGTTTGTATAGGGAATAGACCTATGATATAATAGGGAAGTTGAAAAAATAAATTAGTTAATCATGGAGGTATATATACATGACAGCAACTTGGGAAAAAAAGGAAGGTAACGAAGGTTTATTAACTGTTACTGTTCCTGCAGAAAAAGTAAACAAAGCGTTAGATCAAGCATTCAAAAAAGTGGTTAAACAAATTAACGTACCTGGATTCCGTAAAGGTAAAGTGCCACGTCCAATTTTTGAACAACGCTTTGGTGTAGAAGCATTATATCAAGATGCTATCGACATTTTATTACCAGATGCTTATGGTGAAGCAATTGACGAAACTGATATTAAACCAGTTGCACAACCAGAAGTAAGTGTTACTCAAATTGAAAAAGGTAAAGATTTCATTTTTGAAGCAACAGTTACAGTTGAGCCAGAAGTTAAATTAGGAGACTATAAAGGTCTTGAAATTGAAAAACAAGAAACTGAATTATCTGATGATGAGTTACAAGAAGCGATTGACCACAGCTTAGGACATTTAGCTGAAATGGTAGTTAAAGAAGATGGTGTTGTTGAAAATGGCGACACAGTTAACATTGACTTTAGTGGTTCAGTTGACGGAGAAGAATTCGAAGGTGGACAAGCTGAAGGTTACGATTTAGAAATCGGTTCAGGTTCATTCATACCTGGTTTCGAAGAGCAATTAGAAGGTATGAAAGTTGACGAAGAAAAAGATGTTGTCGTAACATTCCCAGAAGAATACCATGCTGAAGAATTAGCTGGTAAAGAAGCAACTTTCAAAACAAAAGTTAACGAAATTAAATTTAAAGAAGTTCCAGAATTAACAGATGAAATTGCTAATGAATTAGATGCAGAAGCAAATACAGTAGACGAGTACAAAGAAAACTTACGTAAACGTTTAGCTGAACAAAAAGCTACAGATGCTGAAAATGTTGAAAAAGAAGAAGCGATTACAAAAGCTACTGATAATACAACAATCGATATTCCTGAAGCAATGGTTAATACTGAATTAGATCGTATGGTGTCTGAATTTGCACAAAGAATTCAACAACAAGGTTTAGATTTACAAACGTACTTCCAAATCTCAGGTCAAGATGAAACTCAATTAAGAGAGCAAATGAAAGACGATGCAGAACAACGTGTTAAAACTAACTTAACTTTAACTGCGATCGCTGAAGCTGAAAAAATCGAAGCTACTGATGAAGATATCGATAAAGAATTAGAAAAAATGAGTAAACAATTTAATATCTCAGTTGAAGATATCAAAAATACTTTAGGTAATACTGATATCATTAAAAATGATGTTCGTATCCAAAAAGTTATCGATTTATTAAGAGATAACGCAAAGTTCGTTGAAGGAACTAAAGAAGATTAATCTTCATTAAATATTAAATTACAAAAATGAGTAGCAGATGCATAGCTTATGTATCTGCTACTATTCTTTAAGCAAAAAGTTTGTATGTTAATATGTTGCATTGTAATATCCAATCTAGTATAGTCTTTAACGAATAGGGGTGTAAAAAGAATGTTTAAATTCAATGAAGATGAAGAAAATTTGAAATGCTCTTTCTGCGGAAAAGACCAAGATCAAGTAAAAAAACTTGTAGCAGGAAGTGGTGTATATATTTGTAATGAGTGTATTGAATTATGCTCAGAAATCGTCGAAGAAGAATTAGCTCAAAACACTTCTGAAGCGATGACAGAATTACCTACTCCTAAAGAAATTATGGATCATTTAAACGAATATGTTATTGGTCAAGAAAAAGCTAAAAAATCTTTAGCTGTAGCTGTTTATAACCACTATAAGCGTATTCAACAATTAGGACCAAAAGAAGATGATGTTGAATTACAAAAAAGTAACATTGCATTAATTGGGCCAACAGGTAGTGGTAAAACATTATTAGCTCAAACATTAGCCAAGACGTTGAATGTACCATTTGCAATTGCAGATGCGACAAGTTTAACTGAAGCTGGTTATGTAGGCGATGATGTTGAAAATATCTTGTTGAGATTAATTCAAGCAGCTGACTTTGACATTGATAAAGCCGAAAAAGGTATTATTTATGTAGATGAAATTGATAAAATTGCACGTAAATCTGAAAACACATCTATAACACGTGACGTTTCAGGTGAAGGTGTTCAACAAGCATTGCTTAAAATCTTAGAAGGTACGACTGCAAGTGTTCCGCCACAAGGTGGACGCAAACATCCAAACCAAGAAATGATTCAAATTGATACAACAAATATCTTATTTATTCTTGGTGGTGCCTTTGATGGTATTGAAGAAGTGATTAAGCGCCGTCTTGGTGAAAAAGTTATTGGTTTCTCAAGCAATGAAGCTGATAAATATGACGAACAAGCATTATTAGCACAAATTCGCCCAGAAGATTTGCAAGCCTATGGTTTGATTCCTGAATTTATCGGACGTGTGCCAATTGTAGCTAATTTAGAAACATTAGATGTAACTGCGTTGAAAAACATCTTAACGCAACCTAAAAATGCACTTGTGAAACAATATACTAAAATGCTGGAATTAGATGATGTGGATTTAGAGTTCACTGAAGAAGCTTTATCAGCAATTAGTGAAAAAGCAATTGAAAGAAAAACAGGTGCGCGTGGTTTACGTTCAATCATAGAAGAATCGTTAATCGATATTATGTTTGATGTGCCTTCTAACGAAAATGTAACGAAGGTAGTTATTACAGCACAAACAATTAATGAAGAAACTGAACCAGAACTATACGACGCAGAAGGCAATTTAATTAATAATAGTAAAACATCAGCTTAATCATTGATGTGTTATAAAAGTGAAAAGCTCCAATCAAAGTTGACGCTCAAATAGTTTAACTTTGATCGGAGCTTTTTTATAATGTATACCGAAAGGTTCAAATATTATATAATGGTAGAGTTGAAAGAGAATATAAAAAAGTGAGGATATAAAATGAAAGTTAATCCTAATAATATTGAATTAATCATTAGTGCAGTAAAAGAAGAACAATATCCAGAAACAGAATTGTCTGAAGTTGCACTGAGCGGTCGATCTAATGTAGGTAAGTCTACATTTATCAATAGTATGATTGGCAGAAAAAATATGGCACGTACATCACAGCAACCCGGCAAAACGCAAACGTTAAATTTTTATAATATAGATGAACAACTTATTTTTGTGGATGTTCCAGGGTATGGATATGCTAAAGTAAGTAAAACACAACGTGAAAAATTTGGGAAAATGATTGAGGAATATATAACTAAGAGAGAGAATTTGCAATTAGTTATTCAATTAGTTGATTTAAGACATGATCCAACACAAGATGATATCTTAATGTACAATTATTTGAAACATTTTGATATTCCTACTTTAGTTATATGCACTAAAGAAGACAAAATTCCAAAAGGTAAAGTTCAAAAGCATATTAAAAATATTAAGACACAATTAGATATGGACCCAGACGATACAATTGTAAGTTATTCATCAATTCAAAATAATAAACAACAACAAATATGGAATTTAATTGAACCGTATATTTCATAGTTTTTGTACGACAAAACTTATACAAAAATTTTAAAAATAATGTAAGCACGAAACTTTTAATTAGTACACAATTGATAACATTTTTCAACGTTCATCATTTTGTCAAAAACTCAAAAGTAAATTAGAAAGATTATAATTTATTTAAGCATCGTACTTAATTGGATTTTAAATTATGTTATAATATTTGTATTGTTAGTATATATGGGGGCGTTTCAAATGCATTTTATTGCAATTAGTATAAATCATCGCACAGCTGATGTTGCACTAAGAGAGCAAGTTGCTTTTAGAGATGATGCCTTACGAATTGCCCATGAAGATTTATATGAAACTAAATCTATTTTAGAAAATGTCATATTATCAACATGTAATCGAACTGAAGTATATGCTGTTGTTGATCAAATTCACACAGGTCGTTACTATATTCAACGATTTCTAGCTCGTGCATTTGGATTTGAAGTAGATGATATTAAAGCAATGTCAGAAGTAAAAGTGGGGGACGAAGCAGTAGAACATTTATTGCGTGTCACTTCTGGTTTAGATTCAATCGTACTTGGAGAAACTCAAATTTTAGGTCAAATAAGAGATGCATTTTTCTTAGCGCAAAGCACAGGTACGACAGGAACAATTTTTAATCATCTATTTAAACAGGCAATTACTTTTGCAAAAAGAGCACATAATGAAACAGATATAGCTGATAATGCTGTAAGTGTGTCTTATGCTGCGGTCGAGTTGGCGAAAAAAGTATTTGGCAAATTGAAAAGTAAGCAAGCTATCATTATTGGTGCAGGGGAAATGAGTGAATTATCACTATTAAATCTTCTTGGTTCTGGAATTACTGATATTACAGTAGTAAATAGAACAATTGAAAATGCTATGAAATTAGCAGCAAAGCATCAAGTGAAATATGATGAACTATCATCATTACCAAATTTACTTGAAAGTGCAGATATTGTGATTAGTTCAACGAGTGCACAATCTTATATCATTACAAATGAAATGATAGAAAGAATTGCAGAAAATAGAAAGCAAGATTCACTAGTATTGATTGATATTGCAGTTCCTCGAGATATTGAACCTGGTATTAGTGCCATCACAAACATCTTTAATTATGATGTTGATGACTTAAAAGGTTTAGTTGATGCAAACTTACGTGAGCGACAATTAGCGGCTGCAACAATTTCGGAACAAATTCCTGCAGAAATACATGCACACAATGAGTGGATTAGTATGTTGGGTGTTGTTCCAGTGATTAGAGCTTTACGTGAAAAAGCTATGGCAATTCAAGCAGAAACGATGGACAGTATTGATCGTAAATTGCCAGGGTTAAGCGAAAGAGAACGTAAAATTATATCTAAACATACAAAAAGTATCATCAATCAAATGTTGAAAGATCCTATTAAACAGGCCAAAGAATTAAGTAGTGATAAGAAAAGTAATGAAAAATTAGAGCTATTTCAAAATATATTTGATATCGAAGCTGAATGTCCTCATGAGCAAGCGAAGCAACAAAAAGAAAGCAAGGTCAAGGAAATTTCAGCGCGACGTATCTTTAGTTTTGAATAAGCATATTAATATGGTGATAATATGCAAGAAAACCTGTTTATTCGATTCAATGAAATTATATTATTAATATACTTAATCAGTATCATTTGCTATTTTTATGATTTTGTCCAAAAAAGTCATAAGATTAGAAGTTTAGGCATATATTTATTGGGGATTGTTTGGGTTTTACAAACAATCTCTTTATCTATTTTTATTATACAAACTAGACATATTCCATTAGGGTCTATTTCAGATGTATTCTATACTTTAAGTTGGCTGATTATTTCAATCTCTTTAATTCTTAACCTTATCAAAGTATTGAATTTCTCTGTGTTTTTCTTGAATTTAATAGGGTTAACACTTTTAGGGATGAATACATTTCAACCGACACATTATACTAATAAGGTTCAGAAAATTGCTGTTGTAGACGAGTTACTGTTAGTCCATATCGGTCTAGCTGTGTTAAGTTATGTCTTCTTTGCCTTAGCTTTTGTCAATGCATTACTGTATATCATGCAATACCGTAATTTGAAGGAAAAACGTTTTGATCAAAAATACTTTAGAATAGGTAGCGTTGCTACACTTGAATCAATTGTGTTTTACTCAACGTTAAGTGGGTGGATAATTCTCATATTTAGTATTATTTTAGGTACACAGTGGGGTGTAATTTCAGTTGGTGAACGTATATTCATTGACCCGAAGGTAATACTCTCTTCAATTATTACAGTATTATATGGAAGTTATATATTGCTTAGAATCAACAAATGGTTGAATTCAAGGTATTTAATATACTATAACATTATTTTATTTTGCTTAAATATGATTAATTTATTTTTTGCAACACATTTTGTGAATTGAGAAAATAATCTAGAGCAATCCGTTCCTAGGAGGAATTGAACATGCGTAAATTAGTCGTTGGCTCCAGAAGAAGTAAATTAGCTTTAACACAAAGCCAGCAATTTATTAATAAATTAAAAGCTGTCGAGCCAAATCTAGAAATTGAAATTAAAGAAATTGTCACGAAAGGCGATCGTATAGTAGATAAACAATTGTCTAAAGTCGGAGGCAAAGGCTTATTTGTTAAAGAAATACAACATGAACTTTTTGAAAAAAATATCGATATGGCAATACACTCGCTTAAAGACGTACCAAGTGTAATTCCGGAAGGTTTAACATTAGGTTGTATCCCTGATAGAGAATTACCTTTTGATGCGTATATTTCTAAAACACATACACCACTATCCCAATTGCCAGAAGGCAGTATTATTGGTACTAGTTCATTACGTCGTGGTGCACAAATATTATCTAAGTATCCTAATTTAGAGATTAAATGGATTAGAGGTAATATAGATACACGATTAGAAAAGTTACAAACTGAAGATTATGATGCGATTATTTTAGCTGCAGCTGGTTTAAGAAGAATGGGCTGGTCAGATGATATTGTAACATCTTATCTTGATAGAGATACATTGTTACCTGCAATCGGACAAGGTGCTTTAGGGATAGAATGTCGTAGTGACGATGAAGAACTATTAACATTATTAAGCAAAGTACATAATGATGAGGTTGCAAAATGTGTGACTGCTGAACGAACGTTTTTAGCAGAAATGGATGGTAGTTGTCAGGTGCCAATCGCAGGATATGCTACAATCTCAGATCAAAAAGAAATCGAATTTACAGGTTTAATTATGACCCCAGATGGTAAAGAACGATTTGAATATACAATGAACGGAACAGATCCGGTTGAGTTAGGCAAAACAGTGAGTAACAAATTAAAAGAGCAAGGTGCTTATGAAATTATAAAACGCTTAAATGAACAACATTAAATAATGGAGTGACGTTTAAATATGAAGCCAGTTGTAGTTATGACACAAACAAATGACATGCAAAGTGATTTAGTATCAATTATTCACAAACCCTTTATTGATATAAAGCCACTAAATTTTGATATTCATTTGTTAAATCAACGCTATGACTGGCTTATTTTTTCATCTAAAAATGCTGTGAAATTCTTTTATAAATATCTAAAAGGAATTAATGTTGATAACATTGCTGTGATAGGAAGTAAGACAGCGCAATATTGTGAATCACTTGGCATTCGAGTTGATTTTATGCCAAACGACTTTTCTCAAGAAGGATTTTTAAAATCATTTAATCAAACTAACCAAAAAATACTTTTGCCTTCGAGTGAATTGGCGAGACCATTGTTATTAGCAGCGTTATCTAAAGATAATGAAGTTGTTAAAATAGATTTATATACTTCAGTGCCTAACAAACAAAATATACAAGATGTTAAAGAAATGATAGAACATCAACAAATCGATGCATTAACATTTTCAAGTTCGTCGGCAGTACGTTATTATTTTAATGAAGGATTTGTACCAAAATTCAAGTCGTATTTTGCTATTGGAGAACAAACAGCACGGACCATTAAAACATATCAACAACCAGTAACAATTGCAGAAATTCAAACACTCGAATCACTAATTGAAAAGATTTTAGAAAGTAGGGGCTAAAAATGAAATTTGATAGACATAGAAGATTGAGATCATCAGCGACAATGAGAGATATGGTTAGAGAGAATCATGTAAGAAAAGAAGATTTAATATATCCAATTTTTGTAGTTGAAAAAGACGATGTGAAAAAAGAAATTAAGTCATTGCCAGGTGTATACCAAATCAGTTTGAATTTACTTGAAAGTGAATTAAAAGAAGCTTATGACTTAGGCATACGTGCCATTATGTTTTTCGGTGTTCCAAACTCAAAAGATGATATAGGTACTGGTGCATACATTCACGATGGTGTTATTCAACAGGCAACACGTATTGCTAAAAAAATGTATGATGACTTATTAATTGTTGCAGACACTTGTTTATGTGAATATACTGATCATGGTCATTGTGGCGTGATTGATGACCATACACATGACGTTGACAATGATAAATCATTGCCACTACTTGTTAAAACAGCAATTTCTCAAGTGGAAGCTGGTGCTGATATTATTGCGCCAAGTAATATGATGGATGGTTTTGTTGCTGAAATTCGTCGTGGATTAGATGAAGCCGGCTATTACAATATTCCTATAATGAGTTATGGTGTCAAGTATGCATCAAGTTTCTTTGGACCTTTTAGAGATGCAGCAGATTCAGCGCCATCATTTGGGGATAGAAAAACGTATCAGATGGACCCTGCTAACCGTTTGGAAGCACTTCGTGAATTAGAAAGTGATCTTAAAGAAGGGTGCGACATGATGATTGTTAAACCTGCTCTAAGTTATTTAGACATAGTTCGAGATGTTAAAAATCATACGAATGTTCCAGTTGTTGCATATAATGTGAGTGGAGAATATAGTATGACTAAAGCAGCGGCACAAAATGGTTGGATAGATGAAGAACGTGTCGTTATGGAACAAATGGTTTCAATGAAACGTGCAGGTGCTGATATGATTATTACGTATTTTGCAAAGGACATTTGTCGCTATTTAGATAAATAAGGTTTTATATGTATGATTTTCCATAAACTATAGGAGGAATTTACTTTATGAGATATACGAAATCAGAAGAAGCAATGAAGGTTGCTGAAACTTTAATGCCTGGTGGTGTAAATAGTCCAGTACGCGCATTTAAATCAGTAGATACACCAGCAATTTTTATGGATCACGGTAAAGGCTCAAAAATTTATGATATCGATGGTAACGAGTATATCGACTATGTACTAAGTTGGGGGCCGCTTATTTTAGGACATAGAGACCCTCAAGTTATTAGTTATTTACATGAAGCAATTGATAAAGGTACAAGTTTTGGTGCATCAACATTACTTGAAAATAAATTGGCGCAGCTCGTTATTGACCGAGTACCTTCAATAGAAAAAGTGCGTATGGTGTCATCTGGTACAGAAGCTACATTGGATACTTTAAGATTAGCACGTGGTTATACTGGCAGAAATAAAATTGTGAAATTTGAAGGTTGCTATCATGGTCATAGTGATTCGTTATTAATCAAAGCTGGTTCTGGGGTGGCAACATTAGGATTGCCGGATTCTCCTGGTGTGCCTGAAGGTATTGCTAAAAATACAATTACAGTTCCATACAATGATTTAGATGCACTTAAAATCGCTTTCGAAAAATTTGGAGACGATATTGCTGGTGTAATCGTAGAACCTGTTGCTGGTAATATGGGTGTCGTACCACCGATTGAAGGTTTTTTACAGGGATTAAGAGATATTACGACTGAATACGGCGCATTGCTAATTTTCGATGAAGTAATGACTGGTTTCAGAGTCGGTTATCATTGTGCACAAGGTTACTTTGGTGTGACACCAGATTTAACTTGCTTAGGAAAAGTTATCGGTGGAGGACTACCTGTAGGTGCTTTTGGTGGTAAAAAAGAAATCATGGATCATATAGCACCATTAGGAAATATTTATCAAGCGGGTACGTTATCAGGAAATCCTCTTGCAATGACAAGTGGTTATGAAACGTTAAGCCAATTAACGCCAGAGACATATGAGTATTTTAATATGTTAGGCGATATACTTGAAGACGGTTTAAAGCGTGTATTTGCTAAACACAATGTACCAATAACTGTAAATAGAGCAGGTTCAATGATTGGTTATTTCTTAAATGAAGGACCTGTAACTAATTTTGAACAAGCGAATAAAAGTGATTTGAAATTATTTGCAGAAATGTATCGAGAAATGGCAAAAGAAGGTGTGTTTTTACCACCATCTCAATTTGAAGGTACATTCTTATCTACGGCACACACGAAAGAAGATATTGAAAAAACGATTCAAGCATTTGATACGGCTTTAAGTCGTATTGTAAAATAAATATACGGACAAATTGAGAGCCTGAACTTTGTTCAGGCTCTTTTTAAATGTATATCAGGCATGGGCGGCGACTTGATAGTGAAAGTCCATATATGCTTTGTAGTCAAAACTGCTAGCGGATATTGTTATCTTAACAAACGTGAAGCTCAAGCAGCAATTTAGTCATTTTATTTTTTATTGAAAGAAGTGGAAAACATGACAATGATATATAGAAATAATTTCATTGTGTTCGTTTTATCATTTTTTATTAGTATTATATTGTATTCATCGCACGTATTACTCCCATTTATGTTTGGTCCTATTATCGCATCAATCATTTGTGTGAAAGTTTTCAAACTTGATATTAAATGGCCATTCTTACTTAGTGAATTAGGGATTGTACTATTAGGGGTGCAAATCGGATCAACGTTTACGAAAAATGTCGTTATGGATATTAAAAACAATTGGCTTTCGATTATTGTTGTATCTATTTCGATATTATTAATTGCAATAGTAATGGCATTTATTTTTAAAAAAATTGCACGTATTAATACAGAAACAGCTATTTTAAGTGTTATACCAGGAGCACTAACACAAATGCTGGTCATGGCTGAACAAGACAAACGTGCTAATTTGTTAGTTGTTAGCTTAACGCAAACATCACGAATTATATTTGTTGTTGTTTTAGTACCGTTCATTTCATATTTTTTTCATGATGGTAACATGCATGCGAATGGAAAGTTAACAAAAGTCTTGCCTTTATCACAAGTATTAAACATAGGGCAAATAGTTATTTTAGCGATAGCTATCTTTATAGTTTATCTAATTATGTCTAAAATAAAGTTTCCAACATTTCAATTATTAGCACCACTCATTGTATTAATTGTTTGGAATTTTTCTACAGGTTTAACATTTACACTAGATCATTGGTTGTTGAACATGGCACAACTAATATATATGATTAGAATTGGAGTTCAAATTGCGCATTTATTGTCAGATTTAAAAGGTAGACTAGCAATCGCAATTACAATTCAAAATATTATGTTGATAATTGGTGCGCTAATCATGGTTTATATCATACATTTCTTTGATAATAATCCTATTAATGAATTGTTTCTTGGTGCAGCACCAGGAGGGGTTAATCAGATAGTTTTAGTTGCATTAGCTACTGGTGCCGATGTTGCTATGATTACGAGTTATCATATTTTCCGAATCTTTTTCATCCTATTTATTATTGCACCAGGAATTAATTACTTTTTAAAATATCGTTCGAATAAGCGTGAAGATTAGAAACTATCATCCATTTAAGTTGAATTATGCTTAGGATAGAATTCATTATTAAGGTTTAAGCAAAGGTTGTACATCTATTTTTAGATTAAGATATCTAATATTAGCAGTGCATTAACTTGGAACTTTAACTTATGATTTGAATAAATTTTCACATCAAAAAACGAGACAGTCTATTAGTTAAAAATAGATGATGTCTCGTTTACTTTATGATGCTATAGCAAATTAATTGTGTTTAGGCTTTGATGGACAATCTTTTAAATGTGCATCATATAAACCAGCTGCTTCTAAAAACGAAAATACTGTTACTGGACCTAAAAATTTAAACCCGTATTGTTTTAAATCTTTAGATAGTTGTGTTGCAGTATCATCAACTGTGATACGATCAGAAGCATGTTCATACTGCAAATCTTTAGGCTTACCATTTACATAAGACCATAAAAATTTACTAAAACTACCATATGCTTGTTCAATTTTTAAATACCCTTGAGCTTGATTAACAATTGCTTCTAATTTTTTACGATGATGAACGATATTTGGAAAAGTCATTAAGCGGTCGATATCTTGAGCGGTCATTTGTGCTACCTTTTCTGGTTCGAAATCATAAAATGCTTCTTCATAGGCTTCTTTCTTTTTTAAAATAGTTAACCAAGATAGCCCAGCATGTTGTGATTCTAATGCTAAAAGTTTAAACAATGCCTTGCTATCATAGAGCGGTTGTCCCCATACATGATCATGATAGTTTAAGTAGACTGGATCTTTAGTACCAAATGCGCATTCATTCATTTTATTCCCACCTATACATTGACTTATTTTGTCAATCATTATACTATAAGTTAAGAGTTTAATATAGGATTTGGGAAGAGTAAGTTCAAATTATTTTAAAGAGAGCATATGATTTGGTGTGAGTATGTAAATGATTTTTACTGAAGGTAGCCCACAGAGTATCTTAGCTGAACGTGATTAATAGTAGGCTAAGACGTGTTTGAGCGTTAATCATAATCTAGAGTGCTTGAAGAGATGAAGCATTTCAAATTTCACGATGATAGTATTGGTATGATTATTCCAATTATGTTAAAAGAGTGAATTTGATATTAAACATCCTTCTTGAATATAGGTGGTACCACGGAATATCCGTCCTATTTGTATATAGGATGGATATTTTTATTTTTTTAGGAGGTATAGCAAATGGAAATGAAACCAAAATATGATCCTCGTGAAGTTGAAGCGGGACGTTATGAAGAATGGGTAAAGAATGGTTATTTTAAACCGTCAGAAGATAAATCAAAAGAAACATATACAATTGTTATCCCGCCACCAAATGTAACTGGTAAATTACATTTAGGACATGCATGGGATACGACTTTACAAGATATCATTACACGTATGAAACGTATGCAAGGATACGATACGTTATACTTACCAGGTATGGATCATGCTGGTATTGCGACACAGGCAAAGGTAGAAGCTAAATTAAATGAACAAGGAATAACTAGATATGATCTTGGTCGTGAAAAGTTTTTAGAACAGGCATGGGATTGGAAAGAAGAGTATGCGTCATTTATTCGTGCGCAATGGGCTAAATTAGGTCTAGGTTTAGATTATAGTAGAGAACGTTTTACTTTAGATGAAGGTTTAAGTAAAGCAGTTAAAAAAGTTTTTGTTGATTTATACAATAAAGGAATTATTTATCGTGGCGAACGTATTATAAATTGGGATCCTAAAGCACGTACAGCTTTATCTGATATTGAAGTAATACATGAAGATGTTCAAGGTGCGTTTTATCATTTTAAATATCCTTACGCTGATGGTGAAGGTTTTATTGAAATTGCAACAACAAGACCAGAAACGATGTTAGGTGATACAGCGATTGTTGTTAACCCTAATGACGAACGATACAAAGATGTAATCGGTAAAACTGTTATATTACCAATCGTAGGACGCGAACTGCCTATTTTAGCAGATGAGTATGTTGATATAGACTTCGGTTCTGGTGCTATGAAAGTGACACCAGCACATGACCCTAATGATTTTGAAATTGGTCAAAGACATCAATTAGAAAATATTATCGTTATGGATGAAAATGGTAAAATGAACGACAAAGCGGGTAAATATGAAGGTATGGACCGTTTTGATTGTCGTAAACAGCTAGTTAAAGATTTAAAAGAACAAGATTTAGTTATCAAGATTGAAGATCATGTTCATTCTGTAGGTCATTCAGAACGATCTGGCGCTGTTGTTGAACCATATTTATCAACACAATGGTTTGTGCGCATGGAAGACTTAGCGAAACGTTCATTAGATAACCAAAAAACAGATGATCGTATTGATTTTTATCCGCAACGTTTCGAACATACATTTAACCAATGGATGGAAAATATTAGAGATTGGACGATTTCAAGACAATTATGGTGGGGTCATCAAATTCCGGCTTGGTATCATAAAGAAACAGGCGAAATATATGTTGGAGAAGAAGCGCCAACTGATATTGAAAATTGGCAACAAGATGAAGATGTATTAGATACGTGGTTCTCAAGTGCTTTATGGCCTTTCTCTACGTTAGGTTGGCCTGATTTAGAAAGTGAAGACTTTAAACGATACTACCCAACAAATGCCTTAGTTACAGGTTACGATATTATCTTTTTCTGGGTCGCACGCATGATATTCCAAGGCTTAGAATTTACAGATCGTCGTCCATTTAATGATGTATTATTACACGGTTTAGTTCGTGCTGAAGACGGGCGTAAGATGAGTAAATCATTAGGTAATGGTGTGGATCCAATGGATGTTATTGACGAATACGGTGCTGATAGCTTGCGTTACTTCTTAGCAACAGGTTCATCTCCAGGACATGATTTAAGATACTCAACTGAAAAAGTTGAGTCAGTGTGGAACTTTATCAATAAAATCTGGAATGGGGCACGTTTCAGTTTAATGAATATCGGTGAAGACTTTAAAGTTGAAGATATCGATTTAAGTGGTAACTTATCATTAGCAGATAAATGGATTCTAACACGTTTAAATGAAACGATTGCAACAGTTACTGATTTAAGTGACAAATATGAATTCGGCGAAGTTGGACGTGCATTATATAATTTCATTTGGGATGATTTCTGTGATTGGTACATTGAAATGAGTAAAATTCCAATGAATAGTAATGATGAAGAACAAAAACAAGTTACACGTTCAGTATTGAGTTATACTTTAGACAATATTATGAGAATGCTACATCCATTCATGCCATTTGTAACAGAGAAAATATGGCAAAGTTTACCACATGAAGGTGACACAATTGTTAAAGCTTCATGGCCAGAAGTGCGTGAATCATTGATTTTTGAAGAAAGTAAACAAACAATGCAACAACTTGTTGAAATCATTAAATCTGTAAGACAATCACGTGTAGAAGTAAATACGCCATTGTCTAAAGAAATACCTATTTTAATTCAAGCTAAAGATAAAGAAATTGAAACAACTTTATCACAAAACAAAGATTATTTAATCAAATTCTGTAATCCTAGTACCTTAAATATTAGCACTGACGTGGAAATTCCTGAGAAAGCAATGACATCAGTTGTAATTGCAGGTAAAGTGGTATTACCATTAGAAGGGCTAATTGATATGGATAAGGAAATCAGCCGTTTGGAAAAAGAATTAGCTAAACTTCAAAGCGAATTAGATAGAGTAGATAAAAAGCTCTCTAATGAAAACTTTGTAAGTAAAGCACCTGAAAAGGTTATAAATGAAGAAAAACGTAAAAAACAAGATTATCAAGAAAAATATGATGGTGTGAAGGCAAGAATTGAACAATTAAAACATAGGAGTTAGTAACAATGAATTACCTAGAGAGCTTGTATTGGATACACGAAAGAACTAAATTTGGCATCAAACCAGGTGTTAAACGTATGGAATGGATGCTAGCACAGTTTAATAATCCTCAAAATAACATTAAGGGTATTCATGTAGGTGGCACAAATGGTAAAGGCTCTACAGTTGCTTACCTTAGAACAGCTTTAGTTGAAAATGGTTATGAAGTAGGTACATTTACGTCGCCGTTTATTGAAACATTTAATGAACGAATTAGTCTAAATGGTGTGCCAATATCAAATGACGCTATTGTAGAATTAGTATCACGTATTAAACCAGTAAGTGAAATGATGGAACGTGAAACAGATTTAGGTGTTGCAACTGAATTCGAAATAATCACAGCGATGATGTTTTTATATTTTGGTGAAATACATCCTGTTGATTTTGTCATTGTTGAGGCTGGATTGGGTATAAAGAACGATTCGACAAATGTCTTTACACCGGTTTTATCAATCTTAACTAGTATCGGTCTAGACCATACAGATATTTTAGGTGGTACTTATCTAGATATTGCTAGGGATAAAGGCGCGATTATAAAGCCTAACGTTCCAGTGATATATGCTGTTAAAAATGAAGATGCATTAAAATATGTTCGTGAACGCGCAATTGAACAACATGCAAAGCCAATTGAATTAGATAGAGAAATTGTTGTTGTATCGCAAAATGATGAATTTACTTACCGTTATAAAGATTATGAATTAGAAACAATCATTTTAAGCATGTTAGGTGAACATCAGAAACAAAATGCTGCATTAGCCATAACAGCTCTTATTGAATTAAATGAACAAGGATTAATTGAATTAGATTTCAATAAGATGATAGACGGTATTGAATCAGTTCGTTGGACTGGACGTATTGAGCAGGTGCATGACAAACCTTTAATCATTTTGGATGGCGCACATAATTCAGAGAGTATAGATGCTCTAATTGATACAATTAAACAGTACCATGATAAAGAAAAAGTAGATATTTTGTTCTCAGCAATAAACGGAAAACCGATTAACGAGATGGTCAAACATTTAAGTTTAATTGCGCATACGTTTTATGCAACTGAATTTGATTTTCCGAAAGCGTTACGCAAAGAAGAAATTGTAGGTAGTATTGAAAATGATGAAATACAATTAGTAGATGACTACGTTGAATTTATAAAAAATTATCAAGGTGATACATTAGTAATTACCGGTAGTCTGTATTTCATAAGTGAAGTTAAATCAAAATTAGACTTTGAAGCATTATAAAACTAAAACTAAAATAGCCATGAAGAATCTATTTAATCAATAGGTAGAGCTTCATGGTTATTTTTTATGCTCTAAATCGTATGTGTTTATAAGGTTCAATTTCTTGCCATTATTAATTTTGCCGAGCAGTAATGGGTTGTTAAAGTATCCATCAATTATGCTTAGCAATATTGAAAAATTTAAATGAAAAAGCGGTTCAATTCTTGAAAAATAGTGTATATTTACATTTTGGTAATAACTAACTATAATTTACATAAGGAGGTTGTCATTTGGTAGTATTGTTATCTTATAGCTGCAGTTGTATTTTTAGTTTTCTATATCAATTTATATCTATAGAAGAAACGTCATTTGATTATTTACATAGAAGATCGAAATGTGATTATTGTAATTCGTCACTCAAATGGTATGAATTAATGCCGATTATTAGTTTTTTATTATTAAAAGGGCGATGTCGAAACTGTCGAAAGCGTATTTCCCTAACACATTTCTTAGGGGAAACCTTTGCTTTAATACCTATCGTCTTTATTAAGTATGATTTCACATACGTAAATGCTACGCTATTTATAACTACATATGTTTTTCTGCTTATTTTTACTATGACCGATATCACTTCTTTAATGTTAGATTGTCGCTTAATTATAATTTATTGTATCGTTTCTCTCTCGTTAAGTATGATTTATCCAGTAGCTTTTATCATTATTAGTATGACCACGCATATATTCTACTTTTTATTTCGGGCATATATTGGTTATGGTGACGTTTTACTAATATCTGCACTTTCTTTGTTTTTCCCTCTCCAATTCACTATTTATGTCATTTTATTTACATTTGTCATTGCTGGTTTAGTTGCTTTAATTACCATGATATTTAAGCCGATTAAACTATTACCCCTTGTTCCATTTATATTTATTTCCTTTTTTATCAATTCACTTTTTTATAATGATATCCATCAATTTTTAGGAGGCGTATATTTTTGAAAATTAAAGAAATGGTAACTTCAGAAATGCCAAGAGAACGTTTGTTAAGCCATGGTGCAAAAAGTCTTTCGAATACAGAATTATTAGCTATATTAATTAACACCGGAAGAAAAGGATTCTCGAGCATAGACATTAGTAATGAACTGCTTAAATCTGCTTCGAATCTGAATGAATTGAAAAAATCTTCAATTAACGATTTGATAAAAGTTAAAGGGATTGGATTACAAAAAGCAATTACTTTAAAAGCAGCATTTGAGTTAGGGGAAAGGATGGGGAGAAGAGCTGAAAATAATCGTATAAAAATAACGCAACCAAGTGATGTTGCTGATTATATGATTCCAACAATGAAAGATTTAACACAAGAACATTTTGTCATTTTATTGTTAAATTCAAAAAATGTAGTGATTAAAGAAACCTGTGTTTTTAAAGGTACATTAAATAGTTCGATTGTACATCCACGTGAAATTTTTAGTATTGCGGTGAGAGAAAATGCCAATGCAATCATCGCAGTTCATAATCATCCATCCGGTGATGTAACGCCCTCACAAGAAGATATCATAACAACAATGAGGTTGAAGGAGTGTGGTTTGATTTTAGGGATAGATTTATTGGATCATATTATAATCGGTGATAATAGATTTACCAGTCTTGTAGAAGCGGGTTACTTTGATGAAAATGATTGAAGTTGATAGAATTAATGACGTATCTTGTGTATAATACCTACGAAGTACTTTCATTGGAGGAAAAATAGTGACTCTATTTATTATTATCGGGGTTCTCGTGCCAATGGTTTATACCATGCAGTTAAATATTAAAAATGAACCTGTAACAAAGCGCAATCTATTAATAACATTAGCTTTATCTACGTTAGGTATTTTAGTAACGGCGTTAGCAGGTGTGATCGTTACGAAACAAGCTTTTCCTTTATTAAGTGTAGCAATCGGCTCAATTTTTACTGGAATCGTTTGGGGCCTTTTACTAAGTGGTAGCTACGCGCTGATACGATTTTTATCTAACGCATTTGGGCGTAAGTAATAGTAATCTGTTCATCAAGTAGTATCCGTGCTTGAAACCAAATTAAAACTCCTAATGTGGAACTAGTTAAAAAATTCTAAACTAGTACATTAGGAGTTTTGTTATGCAGAATAAATTTAATTGTTAAATTGAAAGTGCGGTAAAAACCCACTATTTATTTGAAAAAAATCGAGCAACCAAATTAAACCTTGATATCCTAAGTAAATACATAATAAAACAAGTCCGACATAAATTAAAAATCGCAAAATAGAAAGTCCAACTCTAAAAAGGAGGATGACTAATAGTGCTATTAAAATAATTGTTAGTATACTCAATGCTACAAACCTCCTCATACGCTTTTAAATCATAACAAAATTATAAGCTATTTTAAATGAACGTGCATCAGTCCTAAGATATATCATGATTAAGGCTGAAGACTGAGGAAAATATACATAATAAAATATATAATTAGATGAAGACATTGGAGGCGAACTATGAGATTGATATTTAGTATGATTAAAAACATTATAGCAGTAATAGCAATTGTGATAATTGTTTATATCGCCTTGAAATACGCACCTTTTTTAAAAGAACAAGATTGGAATCCTGTAAATCACGATAATGATCAAATGAATCAAGTTACGCAACCCACTAATGATGCCCAACATGTTTATGTAAGTGGTGAGAAATATTCATTAAAAGAAAATGATTTAATAAAGAATGTACCATTAAGCCAAATTAAAAATGTATTTAAAATGATAGATAAACAAGAGTTTATGGCTGTGTCTGGAATGAATCGCATGGCTTATAATGATCAATATATTATAGGTCAAAGAGGAGACGAATTTATTCTTTATAAATTTGGAGATGAGTCAATGCGTGTTTACAATACTGAATTTGAAATGCAACAAGACTTAAATGAATTAGGGCAAAATTTACAACTAAAACCCGAAAATGCTTATCAATAGGAAATTATTGCATAAGAAATATATTTTAGTTATCCTGTCACTAGAATAAATTTAAAAGGTTGGTGTAGTTCAAATGGCAGAACAATCAAAACAGAAACAAGCTAATGAACAACAAAAGGCCCAGAACTTATTC
The DNA here is from genome assembly GCF_037963075.1 of Staphylococcus sp. FSL W8-0056. Classification (NCBI taxonomy): domain Bacteria; kingdom Bacillati; phylum Bacillota; class Bacilli; order Caryophanales; family Staphylococcaceae; genus Staphylococcus; species Staphylococcus sp. FSL W8-0056. Next base: position 1,392,955 of record NZ_CP150142.1, on the reverse strand, counting down.
GCACGTTGGAGACAACTTCAGAATTCGAACAGTGAATCCTCGAACGATACAAACAAATAATTTTAAAATTTAAATCGATTATTTAAACTACTAGTGACTGGAATGTTTGCTAATAGTTTTTTGTTTTTAAAATGCCACAAATTTTTTACGGAGTTGTTCATTTTCAAAGTAATTCGTAGTTAGTGCTTTATTTCATAATGGGAGTAATATAAAATAGAAAAGGATATACAATATTTTGACATAATAGAGGTGTTCTGGGTGCTTAAGTTTTTTAAAAATAACAAATTAATTGTTGTTTTATGTGCAATTATCGTTTTTATTGCATTAATTGGGCTGTCCATACGTTCACAATCTCAATCACCTCCTGAACAATATATAGGTGATTCTGTGTCTTTTGGACAACGAGTTGTGAGTTATCCAGTTAATTTTGTTGCTGGTACGATTGGGGACTTTTTTAAAAAAGGAGATTCTAAAGAATCTAAAAATAAGATTAGCCAGTTAGAATCTAAGAACCAACAATTAGAAGCGGAAAATGAAAAATTAAAAAAAGAGCTTGATTTAAAAGATATTTCAAAATTTGATCCTATTTCTACTACGGTTTTAGCAAGAAATCCGGATCAGTGGATGAATACAATTGTAATTGATAAGGGATCTAAATCAGGTATAACTTCAAATATGGCTGTGATGACATCACAAGGTTTTGTTGGAAGAGTTACTAAAGTTAATAAATTTTCTTCACAAGTTGATTTAATCTCAACTAATACACGTGCGGGTAAATTATCTGTAAATATACAACACGGTTCTAAAAATATATTTGGTTTAATTGATCGTTATGATGAAAAGAACTCAGAACTTGTAATTAGTGACATTAATAATAGAGATAATATCTCAAAAGGTGATAAAGTCGTTACAAGTGGATTAGCTGATCAACTACCAAGTAATTTATATATAGGAGAAGTGACTAAGGTTCAAAATGATCAATACGGCTTAGCTAAAGAAGTTAGGGTTAAGACTGGTGCAGACTTAACAGATTTGAGTCATGTTTATGTTGCAAAAAGAGATCCTAAAACAATTCCTGATGATGAAAGCAGGGATAAATAATGCGTACACTGTATTATTTTTTGATAGGTATTTTACTATTTTATATAGATACTGCAATTGGGCTTCTTATTCCAATGCATATAGGTAAGTTTGAACTTGTATTTGTACCACACCTTACATTTATGTATATTTTAATGATGGTAGTGTATCGTGGCTTTGGCGTATCATTATTGCTCAGCATATTTTTAGGCGTAATGACTGATGTATACTTTGGTAGTATTTATGGAGTGTACTTATTTGGCTATATATTGTTTTTAGCACTTATAGATCGATTCTTTAAAATTTTTTACAAAGATCATTCGATGTTATTCATTATTATATTAGCCAGCACCTTATTATTAGAAGTCTATGTGGCATTAATATACGGTATGTTAGGATTCATTCAATTTGATATTATTCATTTTGTAGTCTTTAGATTATTGCCAACATTAATTATGAATTTTGTACTGTTGATTATGCTTTATCCGTTGATTATAAAGTTCCTTAAAAAAACAAACAATGACATTGACATGAAACGTCGTCAATGGTAAGATGCAATAGTTGAGTAGTTATAAGTAGCTACATACAACCGCTCAAATATAGGTTCAAGAACATTTTTAATGAAGAAAGCGATTGTCAATCAAGGCGTTGAAGGAAGAAACGAGAAGAGTTTATGTTTATAAATGACTCGAGTTGCGACCGAAACAACGTAGAGTGCAAACGCTTGACTCAATAACGAAATGTCACCTATGTATGGCGTGACTTATTATACAGGAGGTGCAAAGTATGTTTGCTATTATTGAAACAGGTGGAAAACAAATCAAAGTAGAAGAAGGTCAAGAAATCTTCGTTGAAAAATTAGACGTAAACGAAGGAGATACTTTTACATTTGATAAAGTATTATTTGTAGGTGGAGATTCAGTTAAAGTTGGAGCGCCAACAGTTGAAGGTGCAACAGTTACTGCTACTGTTAATAAACAAGGTCGCGGTAAAAAAATCACTGTATTCACATACAAACGTCGTAAAAATTCAAAACGTAAAAAAGGCCATCGTCAACCATACACTAAATTAACAATCGATAAAATCAACGCGTAATTATTATGATTACTGTTGATATTACAGTTAATGATGAAGGCAAAGTAACAGACGTTATTATGGATGGCCATGCTGACCATGGTGAATATGGTCATGATATCGTTTGTGCTGGAGCTTCAGCTGTATTGTTTGGTAGTGTTAATGCGATTATAGGATTGACATCTGAGAGACCAGATATCAATTATGACGACAATGGTGGTCATTTTCATATAAGAAGCGTTGATACAAATAACGATGAAGCGCAACTAATTCTTCAAACAATGCTTGTGTCTTTACAAACTATTGAAGAAGAATATAATGAGAATATTAGATTAAATTATAAGTGAGGTGCATTCCGATGTTAAAATTAAACTTACAATTCTTCGCATCTAAAAAAGGGGTAAGTTCTACAAAAAACGGACGTGACTCTGAATCAAAACGCTTAGGTGCTAAACGTGCTGACGGTCAATTCGTAACAGGTGGTTCAATTTTATATCGCCAACGTGGTACTAAAATTTACCCTGGTGAAAATGTAGGTCGTGGTGGCGATGATACATTATTCGCTAAAATCGACGGCGTTGTTAAATTCGAACGTAAAGGTCGCGACAAAAAACAAGTTTCTGTATATGCAGTAGCTGAATAATTTTGTCTAGTTAACACCAGAAGTGAATCTTCTGGTGTTTTTTACTTTTTATAAAAGGTTTTTCATTATTATTTTAATTATGTTATTAAAAAATGGGAATTTTAGACGTTATACTAAATGTACAACTGCATAAGAGCCCCTAATCGCTAAACTATAAGGGGACAAAAGAATACAGTTGCAGTATAAAAAGCAAAAAAAGTATCATATTTGGTATTCGGAAATATCAGCAATTTGAGTAAAGTAAATTTAAAAGCAACTGCATAAGAGCCCCTAATTATTTACAATATATAAGGGGCTCTAATATGCTATAATTATTGGGAAAATGAAAATTATATGTAAAAGAGGTGAGATATATGTTTGTCGATCAAGTCAAAATATCTCTTAAAGCCGGTGATGGTGGTAATGGTATTACCGCATATAGAAGAGAAAAATATGTACCATTTGGTGGACCAGCTGGCGGTGACGGTGGTAAAGGTGCTTCAGTCGTATTTGAAGTGGATGAAGGTTTAAGAACGTTATTAGATTTTAGATATCAACGTCATTTTAAAGCAAGCAAAGGTGAAAATGGCCAAAGTAGTAATATGCATGGTAAAAATGCGGAAGATTTAGTATTAAAAGTTCCACCTGGTACAATTATTAAAAATGTTGAAACAGACGAAGTGTTAGCAGATCTTGTTGAAGATGGTCAAAGAGCTGTAGTAGCGAAGGGCGGTCGAGGTGGCCGAGGTAATTCACGTTTTGCAACACCTAGAAACCCTGCACCTGACTTCAGTGAAAAAGGTGAACCAGGTGAGGAATTAGATGTATCTTTAGAATTGAAATTATTAGCTGATGTAGGATTAGTAGGTTTCCCTAGTGTGGGTAAATCGACTTTATTATCTATCGTTTCAAAAGCTAAGCCTAAAATTGGGGCATATCATTTTACAACGATTAAACCAAATCTAGGTGTTGTTTCAACGCCTGATCAACGTAGTTTTGTTATGGCAGATTTACCAGGTTTAATTGAAGGTGCATCTGATGGCGTTGGATTAGGACATCAATTTTTAAGACATGTAGAGAGAACAAAAGTTATTGTTCACATGATTGATATGAGCGGTTCTGAAGGTAGAGAACCTATTGAAGATTATAAAGTCATTAATCAAGAATTAGCTGCGTACGAGCAACGTTTAGAAGATAGACCTCAAATCGTAGTAGCTAACAAGATGGATTTACCTGAATCACAAGATAATTTAAACTTGTTTAAAGAAGAAATTGGCGAAGATGTGCCAGTTATTCCAGTTTCAACAATAACGCGTGATAATATTGATCAATTATTATATGCAATAGCAGATAAATTAGAAGAATATAAAGATGTTGACTTCACAGTTGAAGAAGAGGAGTCAGTTGGCATTAACCGAGTATTATATAAACATACACCGTCACAAGATAAATTTACAATTTCAAGAGATGATGATGGTGCTTATGTGGTAAGTGGTAATGCTATTGAAAGAATGTTTAAAATGACTGACTTTAACAGTGATCCAGCAGTACGTCGATTTGCTCGTCAAATGCGTTCGATGGGTATTGATGATGCACTTAGAGAACGTGGTTGTAAAAATGGTGATATCGTTAGAATTCTTGGCGGAGAATTTGAATTCGTTGAATAGGAGCGTAACATGATGGACAATAAAGATTATAAAAAGTTTTATTTAATTAGAGAAGATGTCTTGCCTGAATCCGTGGTTAAAACATTGAAGATTAAAGATGCCTTAAAAAGTGATCCGACATTGTCCATTTATGATGCCGTTAAACAGTTTGATCTATCTAGAAGTGCTTTTTATAAATATAGAGAAACGATATTTCCAGTAGACGATAAAATGCTTGACCATCGAGAATTTACATTAATTTTATATGTAACTGATATTGTGGGTATGTTGGCACGTGTACTAGATGTTATATCAAAGTTAGAACTATCTGTATTAACGATTCATCAAAGTATTCCAATGGAAGAAAAAGCAACAATAACATTATCACTGAATGCTAAATCTAAAGAAACTTCAGTAGAAGATGTTATTGGTGCTTTGAGAAATTTAGATTATGTATCAAAAGTAGAATTAATTAGTATGAGTATGTAAGGATGTGCCTATAATGTACGCGTATGTCAAAGGTAAGTTAACACATTTATATCCTACACACGTAGTTGTTGAAACTGCTGGTGTTGGTTATGAAATTCAAACACCAAATTCTTATCGTTTTCAAAAGCATCTAGATCATGAAGTTTTAATTCGTACATCTTTAATTGTTCGTGAAGATGCACAATTATTGTATGGATTTAGTAGTGAAGAAGAGAAAGATATGTTCTTGAGTTTAATTAAAGTTACTGGTATTGGTCCGAAATCAGCTTTAGCTATTTTAGCGACAAGTACGCCTAATGAAGTAAAACGTGCCATTGAAAATGAAAATGATACGTATTTAACTAAATTCCCAGGAATTGGTAAGAAAACGGCAAGACAGATTGTCTTAGATTTAAAAGGTAAAGTGAAAATCACTGAAGAAGATAGCGATTCATTATTACAAGTAGACGCTACTTCGACGGTGCAAGATCAATTCGTGCAAGAAGCAATGTTAGCGTTAGAAGCATTAGGTTATTCTAAACGAGAGCTTGCAAAAGTTGAGAAAACGTTAAATAAAAATAAATATGACTCAGTTGATGAAGCTGTTAAGGCAGGTCTTCAATTAGTTGTATCTTAATTTTAAATAGATTAATAGGGGAAGTGTTGTCATGAATGAGCGTATGGTTGATCAATCAATGCATAGTGAAGAAACTGATTTCGAATTGTCGCTTAGACCTACGAGATTACGACAATATATTGGTCAAAATTCAATAAAAAGTAATTTAGAAGTATTTATTAAAGCGGCTAAACTTCGTCATGAACCATTAGATCATGTATTGCTTTTTGGCCCCCCTGGATTAGGTAAGACAACATTATCTAATATCATTGCCAATGAAATGGAAGTTAATATACGTACAGTATCAGGGCCTTCATTAGAAAGACCTGGTGATTTGGCTGCAATTTTATCAGGACTTCAACCTGGAGATGTATTGTTTATTGATGAAATACACAGACTGAGTAGTGTTGTTGAAGAAGTGTTATACCCTGCAATGGAAGATTTCTTTTTAGATATTATCATTGGTAAAGGCGATGAGGCTAGAAGTATCCGTATCGACTTACCTCCATTCACTTTGGTAGGTGCAACAACGCGAGCTGGCAGCTTAACAGGTCCACTAAGGGATCGATTTGGTGTGCACTTAAGATTAGAATATTATAATGAATCAGATTTAAAAGAAATCATTATTAGAACAGCTGAGGTTTTAGGCACAGGTATTGATGAAGAAAGTGCCATTGAACTTGCTAAACGTTCTAGAGGGACTCCAAGAGTAGCAAATCGACTATTGAAGCGGGTAAGAGACTTCCAGCAAGTGAATGAAGATGAACAAATATACATTGAAACAACGAAGCACGCATTAGGTTTACTTCAAGTTGATCAACACGGACTAGATTACATTGATCATAAAATGATGAACTGTATTATTAAGCAGTATAATGGTGGACCTGTTGGTTTAGATACGATTGCCGTAACAATTGGTGAAGAACGTATTACAATTGAGGACGTTTATGAGCCATTTCTTATTCAGAAAGGCTTTTTAGAACGTACGCCACGTGGCAGAAAAGCAACACCATTAGCTTATGAACATTTTGCAAAGTCGAATGAGGAGAGAGGATAACGTGAATATTGAAGAATTTGACTATGACTTACCAGAATCATTAATTGCTCAAACGCCTTTAAAAGATCGTGATCATAGTCGTTTATTAGTCATGGATAGAGAAACTGGTGAAATGAAACATTTACATTTCAAAGATATCATTGAGTATTTTAGACCTGGTGATACATTAGTGCTTAACGATACGCGAGTAATGCCAGCTAGACTTTTTGGTTTAAAAGAAGAAACTGGTGCAAAAGTTGAAATGTTAATGTTAACTCAAATTGAAGGTAATGATTGGGAAGTCTTACTGAAACCAGCTAAGCGTATTAAAGTTGGTAATAAATTGAATTTTGGTAATGGCAAAATTATAGCTGAGTGCATAAAAGAAATGGATCAAGGTGGACGCATCATGCGTTTACATTATGAAGGTATTTTACAAGAAAGATTAGATGAATTAGGGGAAATGCCACTGCCACCATACATCAAAGAACGTTTAGATGATCCAGATCGTTATCAAACAGTTTACGCTAAAGAAAGTGGTTCAGCGGCAGCACCAACAGCAGGATTACATTTTACTGATGAGTTATTAACTGAAATTAAAAATAAAGGCGTTAATATCGCATTTGTTACATTACATGTTGGGTTAGGTACGTTTAGACCGGTGAGCGTCGATGATGTGAATGACCACGAAATGCATAGTGAATATTATCAAATGACACAAGAAACAGCTGATTTATTAAATGATACTAAGTCCAAAGGACATCGCATTATATCAGTTGGTACAACTTCAACACGTACACTTGAAACAATTCGACGCGATCATGATAAATTTGTTGAAACGAGTGGCTGGACTAATATATTTATTTATCCAGGATTTGATTTTAAAGCAATTGATGGCCAGATTACTAATTTTCATTTACCAAAATCAACATTAGTTATGCTAGTATCAGCGTTTAGTACTCGTGAAAATGTTCTGAATGCTTATAAAACAGCAGTAAATTTAGAATATAGATTCTTTAGTTTTGGCGATGCAATGTTAATTATATAAAAAGAATGTGAGGATTTTGAATATGCCTGCAGTAACATACGAACACATTAAAACTTGTAAACAATCAGGTGCGCGTTTAGGTATCGTGCACACACCACACGGTTCATTTGAAACACCTATGTTTATGCCAGTTGGTACTAAAGCAACCGTTAAAACAATGAGTCCAGAAGAGTTAAGACAAATTGAAGCAAAAATCATTTTGGGCAACACATATCATTTGTGGTTACAACCCGGAAATGATATTATCAAACACGCTGGGGGATTACATAAATTCATGAATTGGGATGGTCCGATTCTTACAGATTCAGGCGGTTTCCAAGTGTTTAGTTTAAGTAATTTACGTAAAATTACAGAAGAAGGCGTGGAATTTAGACATCATACTAATGGGTCTAAATTATTTTTGAGTCCTGAGAAATCAATGCAAATTCAAAATGATTTAGGATCTGATATTATGATGGCATTTGATGAATGTCCACCGATGCCTGCTGAATATGATTATGTAAAAAAATCTATTGAACGTACAACACGTTGGGCGAAAAGATGTCTAGATGCACACCAAAGACCTGAAGATCAAGCATTGTTCGGCATTATACAAGGTGGCGAATATGAAGATTTAAGAGAACAAAGTGCAAAGGATTTAGTAGAATTAGATTTTCCTGGTTATGCAATCGGCGGTTTGTCAGTTGGTGAACCTAAACCGGTTATGTATAAAATGGTTGAACATACAGAGCAGTTTATGCCTAAAGATAAACCAAGATATTTAATGGGTGTAGGATCTCCAGATGCGTTAATCGAATGTAGTATTCGCGGCATGGATATGTTTGATTGTGTCTTACCGACACGTATTGCCAGAAATGGTACTTGTATGACATCGCAAGGTCGTTTAGTTATTAAAAATGCAAAATTTGCAGATGATTTAAGACCGTTAGATGAGAATTGTGACTGTTATACATGTCAAAACTATTCAAGAGCGTATATACGTCATTTAATCAAGGCAGAGGAAACTTTTGGTATTCGTCTTACTACTATTCATAATTTACATTTTCTGCTAAAATTAATGGAAGATATAAGACAAGCCATTCGAGAAGATCGTCTTTTAGATTTCAAAGAAGAATTCTTCGAGCAATATGGATTAAATGTTGAGAACCCAAAAAACTTTTAAGCAAGAGGAGCGTATAAAATGCAATTTTCATTACTAATATATATAGTCGTAATTTTTGCGGTTATGTATTTCTTGATGATCAGACCACAACAAAAACGTGCGAAACAGCATCGTGAGTTGATTAATAACATTCAATCTGGTCAAAGAATTACAACTATTGGTGGTATTAAAGGTACTGTTAAAGCAGTAGATGAAACAACTGTTGTTATTACAGTTAATGGTCATGGTACTGAATTAACTTTCGAAAAACCTGCTATTAAACAAGTTGACCCTTCATAACGAGAAGTGGTATTAAAAAGGATGAAACGAATAGCGTTTCATCCTTTTTAAGTTATAAGTAGTATGTAGAATAGCTTATTTTTATTCCAAAAAAAGAAATTGTGATACATAATAATTGTTAAATTTAAATTAAATATATCTATGACTATTTTTACTCCCTGCTCTAGTATGTTAATATGTATAAGGCTAATAAATTTTGTAAGAAAGATTTAACTTGCGTTATAAAATAGTATTCAAGTATTCTAAATACATACGTAAATAATGAGGTGTTCATGTGAAGAAAAGTAGTAGAATAATTGCGTTCTTGCTTTTAGTCGTATTGTTGTTTGCCGGAATGGCTGCAACTTATAAAAGTGTTATAAAGAATGTCAATTTAGGACTTGATTTGCAAGGTGGATTTGAGGTGCTTTATCAAGTCGATCCTTTAAATAAAGGCGACAAAATAGATAAAAAAGCCTTACAATCAACAGCGCAAACATTAGAAAATCGTGTTAACGTTTTAGGTGTTTCGGAACCTAAAATTCAAGTTGAAGAACCTAATAGAATTAGAGTTCAACTTGCTGGTGTAACAGACCAGAATGAAGCACGTAAAATTTTATCTTCTCAAGCTAATTTAACAATTCGCGATGCAGAAGATAAAGTAAAATTAAGCGGTTCTGATATTAAACAGGGATCTGCCAAACAAGAATTTAAACAGGAAACAAACCAGCCTACAGTTACTTTTAAAGTAAAAGACAAAAACAAATTTAAAAAAGTAACGGAAGAAATCTCTAAGAAACGTGATAATGTCATGGTTGTTTGGTTAGATTTCAAAAAAGGTGACAGCTATAAAAAAGAAGCACAAAAGAAAAACCCTAAATTTATTTCTGCAGCAAGTGTTGATCAACCAATCAATTCTGATAGCGTAGAAATCTCGGGTGGATTTAAAGGACAAGAAGGCGTTAAAAAAGCAAAACAAATCGCCGAATTGTTAAATGCAGGTTCTTTACCAGTTGACTTGAAAGAAATTTATTCAAACTCAGTAGGTGCCCAATTTGGTCAAGATGCATTAGATAAAACTGTGTTTGCATCGTTTATTGGTGTAGCATTAATTTATTTATTCATGCTTGGATTCTACCGATTACCTGGTTTAGTAGCGATTATTGCATTGACAACTTATATCTATCTAACGTTAGTAGCATTTAATTTCATTTCCGGGGTTCTAACTTTACCAGGATTAGCGGCGTTGGTATTAGGTGTAGGTATGGCTGTAGATGCCAATATTATCATGTATGAGCGTATTAAGGATGAACTTCGAATAGGTAGAACGATAAAGCAAGCCTTTTCTAAAGCAAACAAAAGTTCATTCCTAACAATTTTTGATTCTAACTTAACAACAGTTATCGCCGCAGCAGTATTATTCTTCTTCGGTGAAAGTTCAGTTAAAGGTTTCGCGACAATGTTATTATTAGGTATTCTAATGATCTTTGTTACAGCCGTGTTCTTATCAAGATTCTTATTATCATTACTTGTTTCATCAAATATATTCAAAAATCAATTTTGGTTATTTGGTGTTAAAAAGAATAAACGACATGATATTAATGAAGGTGTAGATGTTCATGACCTTAAAACTTCATTCGAGAAATGGAATTTTGTTAAATTAGCTAAGCCATTAATTGGAGTAAGTATTTTAATTGTAGTTGTCGGTTTAGTTATTCTTTATATCTTCAAGTTAAACTTAGGAATTGATTTCTCAAGTGGTACACGTGTAGATTTCCAATCTAAACAAGCAATTACTCAACAAAAGGTTGAGCAAGTTGTAAAAGATAGTGGACTTAAAGCGGATCAAATTCAAATCAATGGTAAAGATAATAAAGTAGCAACTGTTCAATTTAAAGACGATTTAACGCGTGCTCAAGATAATAAATTGAGTGATAATATTAAATCGAAATTCGGTGACACACCTCAAATTAATACTGTATCACCAATTATTGGACAGGAATTAGCAAAAAATGCAATGCTTGCATTAATCTATGCATCGATAGGTATCATCATCTATGTATCATTACGATTTGAATGGCGCATGGGTCTTTCATCTGTATTGGCATTATTACATGATGTATTCATTATAGTAGCGATTTTCAGTTTATTTAGAATTGAAGTAGATTTAACATTTATCGCCGCTGTATTAACAATTGTCGGTTATTCAATTAATGATACAATCGTAACGTTTGACCGTGTACGTGAAAACTTACAAAAGGTTAAAGTGATTACGACAACAGAACAAATTGATGATATCGTTAATAGATCAATTAGACAGACAATGACACGTTCAATTAATACAGTATTAACAGTTATTGTAGTAGTAGTTGCTATACTATTCTTCGGTGCTCCTACGATATTCAACTTTACTTTAGCATTATTTATCGGATTGATTTCTGGTGTATTCTCTTCAATCTTCATTGCCGTTCCGCTATGGGGAATAATGAAAAAACGTCAGTTGAAAAAATCGCCGAAACACAAATTAGTTGTATATAAAGAAAAGAAATCGAACGATGAAAAGATTTTAGTTTAAAATGAATTAAGCGGTATGTGAAACAATAAAGAGTTCACATACCGCTTTTTACTTTATTTAAATTTAACAAAATATATATAAATAAGTTCCCGCATTCATTTTTAAAAAATGGTATAATTAAAGTCTTGATTATTTAGATAAGTGCTTTTTATTTAAAGTAATTTTAGATATAATGTCTTTTGGAAATGAGGCGTAAATATATATGATTAAACCGAAGTATAAGTGGAAATTAACTAAACCAGCTGAATACATAAGTGATGAATTAACATCAAAATTAAAGTTAACGCCAATCGTAAAAAAAATATTAGAAAGTAAATCGATTATTGATGAACAAGCAATTGAATCCATCATTTCAGACACAGATGTCAATCATGATGCATTGCAATTGAGCGATATGACTAAGGCTATTGAAAGAATTAAAAGAGCGATAGCGAATGATGAGAAAATCCTAGTTTATGGTGATTACGATGCCGACGGTGTTACCTCAACTACAATTTTAGTGACAACATTACAACTTTTAGGTGCACAAGTAGGATGGCATATTCCTAACCGCTTTACCGAAGGATATGGACCAAACGAACTAGCATTTAGAAATGCTCATGATGAAGGCATAACATTAATCATAACTGTTGATAATGGCATACAAGGTCATAATGAAATTAAAATGGTTCAAGATTTAGGAGTTGATGTCATTGTAACTGATCATCATGAAATTGGTAGTACATTACCAGAAGCATATGCAATCGTACATCCAATGCATCCATCGTTTAATTATCCGTTCCAACAATTGTGTGGTGCAGGTGTTGCATACAAATTAGCACAAGCATTGATTGAAAATGTACCTGATTATTTTAAAGCATTAGTTGCGATAGGTACCATTGCGGATTTAGTATCCTTAACTGATGAAAATCGATCATTAGTGAAACAAGGATTAAAAGTCTTAAATGATCAATGTCCGACCTCTGTTAAAGCATTGCTAAAAGAAGCGGGATACAATGACAATATTGATGAAGAAACAATTGGTTTTATTATTGGACCTAGACTTAATGCTGTAGGTCGTTTAGATGACGCATCATTAGCTTGCGAATTGTTGATGACTGACGACGAAGAAGAAGCTGCATTTTTAGCAGAACAAGTTGAACATTTTAACCGTGAAAGAAAAGATATTGTAGCAACTATCACAGAAGAAGCAATGGCTATGGCAGAAACGAAAGTTAAAAAGGGAGATTTATTTTTACTTTTAGCAAAAGAAAATTGGCATGAAGGTGTCTTAGGTATTGTTGCTTCGAAAATTGTCGAAACATTTGCTTTGCCAACATTAATTTTAAATATTGATAGGGAGCAAAATCATGCAAAAGGTTCCGCCAGATCAATTGATCAAGTGTCGATGTTTGAAATACTATCAGCACATCAAGAGTTAATCGCTAAATTTGGCGGCCATCATATGGCTGCAGGTATGACGATGGATATTGAAAATATAGAATCGTTAGCTGAAGGTTTAAATAAATGGATGAAAGAATTATCTAAAACAACTTCGTTAGATCCCGTAAAGCCAGTAGACGTATTATTAACAGAAAATGATATAACGATTAAAAATATTCGTGATATGAATCGTTTAAGACCCTTCGGAACAGATTTTTCTAGACCTATTTTTGAAATGGATGATTTATCAGTTTCTTCAGTTAAGGCGATCGGTCAACAAAAAAATCATCTAAAATTGACACTTGGTGAAAGTAATATCGCCGCGCTATTTTGGCAAAATGGACACTTAGAACCTGAGTTACAAGATGAACAGCCAATTAATATATTAGGATCTGTTCAAATCAACGAATGGAATGGTAATCAATCACCGCAATTAATTATTCAAGATATTGCGATGAATGAACAGCAAATATTAGATTATAGAAGTAAGCGAAAAAGTTTACCTTTTACAGAAAATGATGAAAATATTGTCGTGCTTATTCATCCTAAAAGTGATAAAGTAAATGCGAATGAATATTATTATGGTGAAGAAATTAAACAACAAACTGATAAAGTAGTATTAAGAGATTTACCAACGTCAATGGAAGACTTGTCTAATTCCTTGCAACAACTGCAATTTTCTCAACTTTATATAGTTTTGCAACATAATCATTCGATTTACTTCGATGGTATACCTAATATGGATATTTTTAAAAAGTGTTATAAAGCATTAATAACTAAACAAGAAACAAATATCCAGAAAGAGGGTATGTTATTGTGTCAACATTTAAGTGTGAAACCAGATACACTTAAATTCATGTTGAAAGTTTTCTTAGACTTAAAATTTGTAACACAAGAAGATGGTTTAATTCGAATCAATCAACAACCTGATAAAAGATCGATTGATTCCAGCAAAGTATATCAATTAAGACAACAACGTATGGATGTTGAAAAGCAATTATTATATCAAGATTTTTCAGAAATAAAAAATTGGATAAAGTCACAATTGTCGTGAGCAATTTAGGAGGAAATATTAATGGATTTAAAGCAATACGTATCAGAAGTTCAAGATTGGCCGAAACCAGGTGTTAGTTTCAAGGATATTACTACAATTATGGATAATGGTGAAGCATATGGCTATGCAACAGATAAAATTGTAGAATACGCAAAAGACAGAGATGTTGATATCGTTGTAGGACCTGAAGCGCGTGGCTTTATCATTGGCTGTCCTGTAGCTTATTCAATGGGGATTGGCTTTGCACCTGTTAGAAAAGAAGGGAAATTACCTCGTGAAGTCATTCGTTATGAGTATGACCTAGAATATGGTACAAATGTTTTAACAATGCACAAAGATGCAATTAAACCAGGTCAACGTGTGTTAATTACAGATGATTTATTAGCTACTGGTGGTACGATTGAAGCAGCAATAAAATTAGTTGAAAAATTAGGCGGTATCGTAGTAGGTATTGCATTTATAATTGAATTGAAATATTTAAATGGTATTGAAAAAATTAAAGATTACGATGTTATGAGTTTAATCTCATACGACGAATAATAAATAATATAATTTTATCAAATGAAATCCTTCATCAAATGTATAAGAACCAATGACTTAATTAAAAAAGTTGTTTAAGTTTTCTTAACATGAGATGTTAGGATTTTTTATTTACTGAAAATGTTAGATGATTGAGCATTATACCTTAATAACATCGTTTATTTATTTCATAAATTGTAGTATCATAGAACTAATATTTAAAAAATGAAACAGTAGATTTAGGTCGAATTTTTGTAAAAGTTTTAAAAGTAGGAATAGTATACAAATTAAACTCGCTCAAGTAAAATTAATATTACGATTAATGACGACAGGATAAATATTTATCGTCGACGGACGTATGATTGGTGTGGGACAAATACTATTCAACAAGAGTACCTAAATCATTGTTTAAGGCGAAGTAATAAATATGAATGGGGTGTATCATATAATGAACAACGAATATCCATATAGTGCAGATGAAGTTCTTCACAAAGCAAAATCATATTTGTCAGCAGATGAATATGAGTATGTTTTAAAAAGCTATCATATTGCTTATGAAGCACATAAAGGTCAGTTCCGAAAAAACGGATTACCATACATTATGCATCCTATACAAGTTGCAGGTATTTTAACAGAAATGCGATTAGACGGACCGACGATTGTCGCAGGTTTTTTGCATGATGTAATTGAAGATACACCGTATACATTTGAAGATGTAAAAGAAATGTTCAATGAAGAAGTTGCTCGAATTGTTGATGGTGTGACGAAGCTTAAAAAAGTAAAATACCGCTCAAAAGAAGAACAACAAGCTGAAAATCATCGCAAGTTATTTATTGCGATTGCCAAAGATGTACGCGTAATTTTGGTGAAATTAGCAGACAGATTACATAATATGCGTACCTTGAAAGCCATGCCGCGTGAAAAACAAATTAGAATTTCTCGAGAAACATTAGAAATTTATGCACCTTTAGCACATCGTCTTGGTATTAATACAATTAAATGGGAACTAGAAGATACGGCTCTTCGTTATATTGATAATGTGCAATATTTTAGAATAGTCAATTTAATGAAGAAGAAACGTAGTGAACGTGAAGCGTATATCGAAACGGCTATTGATAGAATACGTACTGAAATGGACCGAATGAATATCGAAGGCGATATAAATGGTAGACCTAAACATATTTACAGTATTTATCGGAAAATGATGAAGCAGAAAAAACAATTTGATCAAATTTTTGATTTGTTGGCGATACGTGTTATTGTCAATTCTATTAATGATTGTTATGCGATACTTGGGTTGGTGCATACGTTATGGAAACCGATGCCAGGACGTTTTAAAGATTATATTGCAATGCCTAAACAAAATTTGTATCAGTCATTGCATACTACAGTAGTAGGTCCAAATGGAGACCCGCTCGAAATCCAAATACGAACGTTTGATATGCACGAAATTGCTGAGCATGGTGTTGCAGCACACTGGGCTTACAAAGAAGGTAAAAAAGTAAGTGAAAAAGATCAAACTTATCAAAATAAGTTAAATTGGTTAAAAGAATTAGCTGAAGCGGATCATACATCGTCTGACGCTCAAGAATTTATGGAAACCTTAAAATATGACTTACAGAGTGACAAAGTATACGCATTTACCCCAGCGAGTGATGTTATTGAGTTGCCATATGGTGCTGTGCCGATTGATTTTGCTTATGCGATTCACAGTGAAGTAGGTAATAAGATGATTGGTGCCAAGGTGAATGGCAAAATTGTACCAATTGACTATATTTTACAAACAGGCGATATTGTTGAAATACGTACTAGTAAACATTCATATGGACCAAGTCGTGATTGGTTGAAAATTGTTAAATCGTCTAGTGCCAAAGGTAAAATTAAAAGTTTCTTCAAAAAACAAGATCGTTCATCTAATATTGAAAAAGGCCGAATGATGGTTGAAGTTGAAATAAAAGAGCAAGGATTTAGAGTCGAAGATATTTTGACAGAGAAAAATATTCAGGTTGTTAATGAAAAATATAACTTTGCAAATGAAGATGATTTATTCGCAGCTGTAGGATTTGGCGGCGTGACATCCTTACAGATTGTTAATAAATTAACTGAAAGACAACGTATTTTAGATAAACAACGTGCTTTAAATGAAGCACAAGAAGTTACGAAATCATTGCCTATTAAAGACAACATCATTACTGATAGTGGTGTCTATGTAGAAGGTTTAGAAAATGTACTTATCAAGTTGTCAAAATGTTGTAATCCTATACCAGGTGATGATATTGTAGGTTATATCACCAAAGGTCACGGTATTAAAGTACATCGCACTGATTGCCCAAATATTAAGAACGAAACTGAACGACTAATTAATGTTGAATGGGTAAAATCAAAAGACGCAACTCAAAAATATCAGGTTGATTTAGAGGTAACTGCGTATGACCGAAATGGCTTGTTGAATGAAGTACTACAAGCTGTTAGCTCGACAGCCGGCAATTTAATTAAAGTTTCAGGACGTTCAGATATTGATAAAAATGCAATAATAAATATTAGTGTCATGGTGAAAAACGTGAATGATGTTTATCGTGTGGTAGAAAAGATCAAACAACTTGGTGATGTTTATACAGTAACAAGAGTTTGGAACTAGAGGTGCAAAATATGAAAGTAGTTGTACAAAGAGTTAAAGAAGCATCGGTGACGAATGATACATTAAATAATCAAATCAAAAAAGGATATTGTTTATTAGTCGGTATCGGTCAGAACTCTACAGAGCAAGATGCAGATGTAATTGCAAAGAAAATTGCTAATGCAAGATTATTTGAAGATGACAATAATAAATTAAACTTTAATATCCAACAAATGAATGGTGAAATACTATCAGTTTCACAATTTACTCTCTATGCAGATGTAAAAAAAGGTAACCGTCCAGGTTTCTCAAATTCTAAAAATCCTGATCAAGCGGTAAAAATTTATGAGTATTTTAATGATGCGCTACGAGCGTATGGTCTTACTGTGAAAACAGGTGAATTTGGAACACACATGAATGTTAGCATAAATAATGATGGTCCAGTCACTATTATTTATGAAAGTCAGGACGGCAAAATTCAATGAAAAAAATAGAGGCATGGTTATCTAAAAAGGGTCTTAAAAATAAACGTACTCTAATAGTAGTGATTGCCTTTGTCTTATTTATCATCTTTTTATTTTTATTGCTGAATAGCAATAGTGAAGATAGTGGGAACATCACGATAACTGAAAATGCTGAATTACGTACAGGTCCAAACGCTGCGTATCCAGTCATATATAAAGTTGAGAAAGGTGACCATTTTAAAAAGATTGGTAAAGTAGGTAAATGGATTGAAGTTGAAGATACATCCAGTAATGAAAAAGGTTGGATAGCTGGATGGCACACAAATTTAGATATTGTCGCGGATAATACGAAGGAGAAAAATCCTTTGCAAGGTAAAACAATAGTGCTTGATCCTGGTCATGGAGGTAGTGACCAGGGTGCTTCAAGCAATACTAAATATAAAAGTTTAGAAAAAGACTATACGTTGAAAACAGCAAAAGAATTGCAGCGTACTTTAGAAAAAGAAGGCGCAACTGTTAAGATGACAAGAACAGACGATACATATGTTTCACTAGAAAATCGTGATATCAAAGGCGATGCCTATTTGAGTATACATAATGATGCATTAGAATCATCTAATGCAAATGGAATGACAGTTTATTGGTATCATGATAATCAAAGAGCTTTAGCAGATACGTTAGACGCTACGATTCAGAAGAAAGGTTTACTTTCTAATCGCGGTTCAAGACAAGAAAATTATCAAGTGTTAAGACAAACAAAAGTTCCTGCTGTTTTATTAGAATTAGGTTATATTAGTAACCCAACTGATGAAACGATGATTAAAGATCAATTACATAGACAAATTTTAGAACAAGCAATTGTTGATGGACTTAAAATTTATTTTTCTGCGTAGGGCTTGCAAAAATATGTGAAAGTAGTTATCATTGATATTGAATTTTATAACTAAAACCGTTAGTATTCTTGAAATGGTAAATGAAATAGGTAGCAATCTAACTAAGATTGTGTAGGAATATAATCCATAGACTGAAAGATTATGCTGAGTAGTTTATATACATTGAACACAAGAAGAGGTGCTTTATGAAAAGTAAAGCCGTTAAACGTACGTTAAACGTTTTGAGTGGGTTTATTTAATGCACGCTTATAAAAAGTAATGATGATTACAATTAGGCATGTTTTTTAAACCAATGAGGGTGGCAACACGGATATTCGTCCCTTGTGCAGTTTCAGGCTGTGCAAGGGCTTTTTCTTTTGCTTTTAAAATTATGATTTATCATGCAAAGTTAAGTGATCGTATATAGTTTTAGTTTTAAAAAGGTAATTAAATAAAATAGTTTGCCGAGGGAGATGTCAAAATGATTAAAATACCTAGAGGGACGCAGGATATTTTACCTGAAGATTCAAAGAAATGGCGTTACATTGAAAATCAATTAGATGAATTAATGACATTTTATAATTATAAAGAAATAAGAACACCAATTTTTGAAAGTACAGATCTTTTTGCAAGAGGTGTTGGTGATTCAACCGATGTCGTACAAAAAGAAATGTATACATTTAAAGATAAAGGCGATAGAAGTATTACATTAAGACCTGAGGGAACAGCTGCAGTTGTGCGTTCATATATTGAACATAAAATGCAAGGTAATCCAAACCAACCAATTAAACTTTATTACAATGGACCGATGTTTAGATATGAACGTAAGCAAAAAGGGCGCTATCGTCAATTTAATCAATTTGGTGTAGAAGCTATTGGTGCTGAAAATCCTAGCGTAGATGCAGAAGTATTAGCTATGGTTATGCATATTTATCAATCATTTGGATTAAAACATTTAAAGCTTGTTATTAATAGTGTAGGGGATATGGCGTCTCGAAAAGAATATAACGAAGCGTTAGTGAAACACTTTGAACCAGTAATTCATGAATTTTGTTCAGATTGTCAATCACGTTTGCATACAAATCCGATGCGAATTTTGGATTGTAAAGTTGACCGTGATAAAGAAGCGATTAAGACTGCACCTAGAATCACTGATTTCTTAAATGAGGAATCTAAGGCATATTATGAACAAGTAAAAGCTTATTTAGATGATTTAGGTATTCCATATATTGAAGATCCTAACTTAGTTCGTGGATTGGATTATTATACACATACAGCATTTGAATTAATGATGGATAATCCTAACTATGATGGTGCCATTACAACGCTTTGTGGTGGTGGCCGTTATAATGGTTTATTAGAATTGCTAGATGGTCCAAGTGAAACAGGTATTGGTTTTGCGCTAAGTATAGAACGATTATTGCTTGCACTTGAAGAAGAAGGTATCGAATTAGATATTGAAGAAAACTTAGATTTATTCATTGTTACAATGGGTGATCAAGCAGATCGATATGCTGTGAAGTTATTAAATCATTTGAGACATAATGGTATTAAAGCAGATAAAGACTACTTACAGCGTAAAATTAAAGGACAAATGAAACAAGCAGACCGTTTAGGTGCCAAGTTTACAATCGTTATTGGTGATCAAGAATTAGAAAATAATAAAATCGATGTTAAAAATATGACAACTGGTGAATCTGAAACAATTGAATTAGACGCATTAGTCGAATATTTTAAGAAGTAGAGAGGGCGTTAAAATATGAGTAAGAGAACAACTTATTGTGGATTAGTTACTGAAGCATTTTTAGGACAAGAAATTACATTAAAAGGATGGGTTAACAATCGTCGTGACCTAGGTGGATTGATTTTCGTTGATTTAAGAGATAGAGAAGGAATTGTACAAGTCGTGTTTAATCCTGCATTTTCAGAAGAGGCATTGAAAATTGCTGAAACAGTACGTTCTGAATATGTTGTAGAAGTTCAAGGTACAGTTACGAAGCGTGACCCTGAAACAGTTAATCCTAAAATTAAAACTGGCCAAGTTGAAGTACAAGTTACAAATATTAAAGTGATTAATAAATCTGAGACACCACCATTTTCTATAAATGAAGAAAATGTTAACGTTGATGAAAATATTCGATTAAAATACCGTTATTTAGATTTACGTCGTCAAGAGTTAGCGCAAACATTTAAAATGAGACATCAAATTACACGTTCTATTCGTCAATATTTGGATGATGAAGGGTTCTTTGACATCGAAACACCAGTACTAACGAAGTCAACACCTGAGGGTGCACGTGACTATTTAGTACCATCTCGTGTTCATGATGGTGAATTTTATGCATTACCACAATCACCACAATTATTTAAGCAATTATTGATGATTAGTGGATTTGACAAATACTACCAAATCGTAAAATGCTTCCGTGACGAAGATTTACGTGCAGATCGTCAACCTGAATTCACACAAGTCGATATTGAAATGAGTTTTGTAGATCAAGAAGATGTGATGCAAATGGGTGAAGAAATGCTTAAAAAAGTTGTTAAAGAAGTTAAAGGCGTTGAAATTAATGGCGCTTTCCCACGCATGACATATAAAGAAGCGATGCGTCGCTATGGTTCTGATAAACCAGATACACGTTTTGAAATGGAATTAATTGACGTTTCTCAATTAGGACGTGATATGGACTTTAAAGTATTTAAAGATACTGTTGAAAATGATGGTGAAATTAAAGCAATTGTCGCTAAAGGTGCAGCTGAACAATATACTCGTAAAGATATGGATGCTTTAACAGAATTTGTAAACATCTATGGTGCTAAAGGATTAGCGTGGGTTAAAGTTGTGGAAGATGGTTTGACAGGTCCAATTGGACGTTTCTTTGAAACAGAAAATGTTGAAACATTACTTACATTAACTGGTGCTGAAGCTGGTGACTTAGTAATGTTTGTTGCAGACAAACCAAATGTCGTTGCACAAAGTTTAGGTGCATTACGTGTCAAATTAGCTAAAGAATTAGGTTTAATCGATGAAACAAAATTAAACTTCTTATGGGTGACAGATTGGCCATTATTAGAATATGATGAAGATGCGAAACGTTACGTTGCAGCACATCATCCATTTACATCTCCAAAAGAAGCTGATATTGCTAAGCTTGGCACTGCGCCAGAAGAAGCTGAGGCAAATGCTTATGACATAGTATTAAATGGTTATGAATTAGGTGGCGGTTCAATCAGAATTCATGATGGTGAGTTACAAGAAAAAATGTTCGAAGTTCTTGGATTTACTAAAGAACAAGCACAAGAACAGTTCGGCTTCTTACTAGATGCATTTAAATATGGTGCACCACCACATGGCGGTATTGCATTAGGATTAGACCGATTAGTCATGTTATTGACTAATAGAACAAACTTGAGAGATACAATCGCATTCCCTAAAACAGCATCTGCTACATGTTTATTAACGAATGCGCCTGGTGAAGTTTCTGATAAACAATTAGAAGAACTTTCTTTGCGAATTCGTCACTAAATTTTAAAAAATCAATAAACTTTGGTTTGTTATAATTTCATTAATTTTAATTATGTGGTAATATAACATCATAAGATAGTCATCTGAGTTGTTCGTAAGTTTGCTTTTTAATTTGGGCCTAACACTCTTTGATCAAGGGAGCCCAATGGGTTTTCTTGCAGCGTACACGCCTTATATGAAGGACGTACAAAACAAGAAACAGGGCACCCACCTGTATATAACAGGCCGAATGATCAAGCTATTATAACTACGGCAATACGGACTCTATCGATACGCAAGACTTTGTCTTGCGTATTTTTATGCGTTTCTTTAAGTTTTTAATAAAGAATTAGTTGGGTTTTATAGCGTTTAATAAATGTTTCCTCGTTGAATTTTGGGAAAATAATCAAAGCGATAATGCTAAATATAAAATTTTAAGTTACTATGTACTTATGTATAAATCAGTGAAAGAGGTAAAATAATGAAACATCAATTTTCAAGAAATGAACTAGCGATTGGACAACAAGGTTTAGATTTATTGAAGCAACAAACTGTTGTCATACTTGGCGTTGGAGGTGTTGGTTCATTTGCTGCTGAAGCATTAGCAAGAACGAATATTGGTCATATTATATTAATAGATAAAGATGATGTTGATATTACAAATGTAAACAGACAATTACACGCTTTAACTACAACGGTAGGACAAAGTAAAGTTTCTTTGATGGAAGAACGTATTAAATTAATTAATCCAGATTGTAAAGTCACGCCCTTACATATGTTTTATACAGAAGAGACATATGAAGAAATTTTCGATAACTACGATATAGATTATTTTGTAGATGCAAGTGATACAATAATGTACAAAGTACACTTAATGAAAGAGTGTCTTGACCGAGGGATTAAAGTGATTTCCAGTATGGGTGCTGCAAATAAAACAGATCCAACACGTTTTACAATTTCAGATATCTCTAAAACACATACCGATCCAATGGCCAAAATTATTCGTCAAAAATTGAAAAAACTAGGAATTCGTAAAGGGATTCCAGTTGTATTTTCAGATGAAAGTCCAATTGTCATAAGAGAAGATGTAAAAGATATAGTTGGAGATAAAAATGCTATCAATCGAAAAGGACAAATGCCACCTTCTTCAAATGCCTTTGTGCCAAGTGTTGTTGGATTAATTTGTGCTAGTTATGTGGTGAATGACGTATTAAAAGATATTCCAGTTCGTCGCATTAAAGACAAAGGGCAATAATTCATTTTGAAAGTCATAATTTTCAACGTAAGGCAAGTGTAACCACACCATAAAACTAAAACTGACTAGTTCGCAAGCATAGTAGAATATGCCTCGTGTACTAGTCAGTTTTGATTTGATTATAGCTAAAATATCAAAGGTAATCGATTTAATCTTATTTTTACGGCCTTTGTTTAAGTAAGTTGTTATATATTTCTTTGAGTTGTTGTTCACTTTTAGATGTCGTTTTTGGTTCATAATAAATTTTGTTTTTAAGTTTATCAGGTAAATATTGCTGTGAAACATAGCCATTAACATATTGGTGTGGATATTTGTAACCAATAGATCGGCCTAGATCTTTAGCACCTTGATAATGTCCATCTTTTAAATGATTTGGAATTTGACCCACATGACCGTTTCTAATATCGGACAATGCACTATCAATGGCACTCATTGCTGAATTTGACTTAGGTGATAAGCATAGTTCGATTACTGCTTGGCTTAGTGGAATTCTAGCTTCTGGTAAACCTAGACGTTCTGCTGATTCAATAGCAGCAAGTGTTCTCTGACCAGCATTAGGTGAGGCTAAGCCTATATCCTCATAGCTAATTACAAGTAATCGTCGAACTATTGTAGGTAAATCTCCAGCTTCAATTAATCGTGCTAAATAATGTAAAGCGGCATTGACGTCGCTACCACGGATAGATTTTTGGAAAGCGCTCATAACATCGTAATGCATGTCACCATCCTTATCACTTACAAATGCACCTTTTTGTAAACAGTCTTTAGCATCTTGCAATGTAACATGTCGATAACCGTCTTTGTCATTATCTGCGCTTAATACAGCTAATTCCAATGCATTTAACGCACTACGAACATCACCTTGGCTTTGTGTAGAAAAGTAGGTCATGGCATCTTCATCAATTTTGGGTTGATATGTTTTCAAACCATTCTCATCATCTTCTATTGCACGAGTTAACGCTTGGCGCACATCTTCGTCATTTAAAGGATATAACTCGAAAATTTGCGCTCTTGAACGAATCGCTGGATTGATAGCATGATAAGGATTTGAAGTTGTAGCACCAATCAAGACGATTTTGCCATTTTCTAAATGAGGTAATAAAAAGTCTTGTTTAGCTTTATCTAGTCGATGTATTTCATCTAACAACAAGATAACTTGACCAGACATTTTAGCTTCTTCAACAACAAGTTGCATATCTTTTTTAGTGTTAGTTACAGCATTCAATTGTCTGAATTTATATTGCGTACTGCCCGAAATTGCTTTGGCAATACTTGTTTTGCCTATACCAGGTGGACCATAAAAAATCATTGAAGTTAATTTTTTTGTGTCAACCATTCTTCTGATAATGCCTTTTGGTCCAACTAAATGTTGTTGGGAAATGATTTCATCTATATTTTTTGGGCGCATTCTCGATGCTAATGGTTCTGTACTCACATTTGTCACACCTTTCTTATACTATCTTAACTCAAAAAATGCTAAAATGGGAATATCAATATTCGAATTAAGTGAGGTTATACAATGAAAATTTCTACTAAAGGGAGATATGGACTTACATTGATGATTTCTCTTGCTAAAAAAGAGGGGCAAGGATGTATATCATTAAAGTCAATTGCTGAAGAAAATAATTTGAGTGATTTATATTTAGAACAGCTTGTAGGTCCTTTAAGAAATGCGGGGTTAATTCGAAGTGTACGCGGTGCTAAAGGTGGATACCAATTAAGAGTACCAGCGGAAGAAATCTCAGCAGGGGATATTATAAGACTGTTAGAAGGTCCAATTACATTTGTTGAAAGTATTGAATCAGAACCACCTGCGCAAAAACAACTATGGATTCGCATGAGAGATGCAGTGAGAGATGTTTTAGATAATACAACATTGAAATATTTAGCGGAATATGTAGATACAAGTGAAGATTTAGACGGATACATGTTTTATATTTAATCGTATAAATACTATACTATAACATAAAAACTTCATATTATAATGTTTAGCGAACCTCCTTAGTGGTATATAAATATATACATCCAAGGAGGTTTCACTATGGCAGACGAAAGTAAGTTCGATCAATTTAAAGGAAATGTTAAAGAAACAGTAGGTAACGTTACTGATAACAAAGAATTAGAAAAAGAAGGTCAGCAAGATAAAGCGACTGGTAAAGCAAAAGAAGTTGTTGAAAATGCTAAAAACAAAATAACTGATGCAATTGATAAACTTAAAAAATAAGTTCAATTAAACTAATCAAATATAAGAGGAGCGATTAATATGAGTTTTATGGATAAAGCTAAAGACGCAGTAGAAAAATTTAAAAATAGCGATAATGAACAAGTTAAAAATGTAAAAGATAAGATAAATGAATATACAGGATCGAATAACGAAGAGAAAAAAGAAAATGAAGATAAAGAGAAATAAATTTCTTTAAATTTTGGATATGCTTTTCAATATTTTGAAAGCGCCCCATCAAATAAACACTAACACAGTGTAAAGTTGAAGGGGCGCTTTCATATTTGCTTTAGAATTTTAAGTGAATTTGAATCATTACTAAAACAAATGATTGAACAATAAAGACATCTTTTATTCAAAATGCTGTTACTGTTTATTTTTATTAATATTATGGATACATACTTTCACTTAGTTTATTTATCACATTATAAAGTGTTTTTTTCATTTATCTGATTTATAACATTCTTGAACCGACGATAAGAGTCTAATTGCATATCTTTATCATAAATATAACTTATTGCCATAATTTCGTTGACTTCACCATAAGTTTCCATAAAATCTTGAATTTTTTGTTGAACAGTATTTTCTGAACCTATTAATGATATTTTCTGTCTTTCCATAGCCATCGCATATTCTCTCGGCGTTAATATATTTTGTAGATCATGTGTTGGCGGTTGAACGGGCTGCATTCTGCCACGAGTGATACTAACCATTACTTGTGCCATAGATGAAGCTAAATATTGTGCTTCGTCATCATTTTCAGCAACGATTGTATTTAAACATACAATAACATAAGGTTCGTCTAATACATCAGAAGGTTCAAATAACGTTTTGTAAATTTCGATAGCTTCTTTCATTTGTTGAGGTGCAAAATGTCCAGCGAACACATATGGAAGCCCTTTGCGAGCAGCTAAATGTGCAGAATCTGTTGAAGAACCAAGAATGTATAAAGGCACATTTTTACCTACTGCTGGATAAGCACGAACATATGCTTGTTGGTGAGCTGGGCCGAAATATTGTTGTAATAATGAAACTTCTTCTGGAAATTTATAAACACCATCATGTTGATCTCGTCTTAATGCACTTGCGGTCATCATATCTGTTCCAGGTGCACGTCCTAATCCTAAATCGACACGATTTGGAAATAATGTTGCCATCGTGCCGAATTGTTCCGCAACGATTAATGGAGCATGGTTAGGTAACATGATTCCTCCAGAACCTACACGTATGTGTTTCGTATGTTCTAACGTATGTTGAATCAATAAAGCAGTTGCTGAACTTACTAGGTTGGGAGCGTTATGGTGTTCAGCAATCCAATATCTTTCATACGATAATTCATCTAAATGTTGTGCGAGCTTAACCATATCATTAATTGCTGTTCGTTCATCGTCACCTTCTCGAATAGGGACAAGGTTTAATGCTGAATATTTAATCGCCATTTTTATATCGTCCTTCCTTTTTTATGATATAAGAAGTATACCAATCGAATAACCAGATAAATATTAAATTGCTCATAACCAAAATAATAGTACGTTACATTTTACAAATGAAAAAATATCTGCAAATACTAAAATTTATAAAAAAGACAAGAATAAAGCGATAAACTTAAAAAAGCCTATCGAAAAGCATGTGTAGAAAATGGTAAAATATAATTAAAAACATTATAAATAAAGTTAAACAGAAAAGTAGAAAAATAGTATGTAAGGTGCTATTATTGGAACATTGATAAAATTGTGAGGAGTGTCCAAACATGGAAATTTATGCAGATTATGCTGCGACCACACCAGTAAAACCTGAAGTAGTAGATGCGATGATGATGATTTACAATTCGCATTATGGTAATCCATCATCAATACATGCTAAGGGAAGAGATGCGCGTAAATATTTAGATGAGTCAAGACGTCAAATTGCACAATTACTTGGTGCAGATACACATGAAATTATATTTACGAGTGGTGCAACAGAATCGAATAATACGGCAATTAAAGGCATAGTAAAAGCAAATGAACAATTGGGTAATCACATTATCACATCGAAGATTGAACATCATTCTGTGTTACATGTTTTTGAACAATTAGAGCGAGAAGGTTTTGATGTAACATATCTAGATGTTGATGATACAGGTGCTATTGATTTAGATCAACTTGAAGAAACAATTACAGATAAGACGATTTTAGTATCTATTATGTTTGTAAATAATGAAGTTGGCACAGTGCAACAAATTTATGATATTCAAGATATTATTGCTGAGACAAATGCATATTTCCATGTTGATGCGGTTCAAGCAATTGGACATCTTGATGTTAAGTTTGACGAATTTGAGATCGACGCAATGAGTATTACTGCACATAAGTTTGGCGGACCAAAAGGTGTCGGTGCATTATTAGTTAAAGACCATGTCACATTAGATTATCCTCAACTTGGCGGTGAACAAGAATTGAAACGCCGTGCAGGTACTGAAAATCTTGCACAAATTGTCGGGATGGCTAAAGCATTACAATTAGCAGAAAAGAATCGAGACGATAACAATATTCATTTAATGAATTTAAAAGAACAATTTTTAGTTAAATTACAAGAAAGAGCGATTCCATTTGAATTAAATGGTTCAATGACGGATGCTACAGGCCATATTGTAAATCTATATTTTCCGTTTGTTGAAGTTGAAATGATGTTAACATTGTTGGATATGGCACAAATCTATGTGTCGTCTGGATCTGCATGTACAGCAGGCTCTACACAACCGTCGCATGTTTTAGATGCAATGTTCGAAGATGAGGAGCGATCAAATCATTCGATTCGATTTAGTTTTAACGAATTGACTACTGAAAATGAAATTAATGCAATTGTAGCTGAAATTCATAAAATATATTTTAAATTTAAGGAGGAGTCATAATTGTCAAATAAAGATATACGTGTTGTCGTTGGTATGTCAGGCGGTGTAGATAGTTCTGTAACAGCCCACGTCTTAAAAGAACAAGGTTATGATGTCATTGGCATATTTATGAAAAACTGGGATGACACTGACGAAAATGGCGTATGTACTGCAACTGAAGATTACAACGATGTTATTGAAGTGTGTAATCAAATTGGCATTCCATATTACGCTGTTAATTTTGAAAAAGAATATTGGGATAAAGTCTTTACGTATTTCTTAGATGAATACAAAAAAGGTCGTACTCCAAATCCAGACGTTATGTGTAATAAAGAAATTAAGTTTAAAGCCTTTTTAGATCATGCGATGAATTTAGGTGCAGATTATGTAGCAACAGGACATTACGCACGCATACATCGTCATGAAGATGGTCATGTTGAAATGTTACGTGGTGTAGATAATAATAAAGATCAAACATACTTCTTGAATCAATTATCTCAACAACAACTTTCAAAAGTGATGTTCCCAATTGGCGACATCGAAAAGAGTGAAGTGCGTCGAATTGCTGAAGAACAAGGACTTGTTACTGCTAAGAAAAAAGATTCTACAGGCATTTGTTTTATCGGCGAAAAAAACTTTAAAACATTTTTATCACAATATTTACCTGCACAACCGGGTGATATGATAACACTTGATGGTAAGAAAATGGGTAAACATAGTGGTTTGATGTATTACACAATAGGACAAAGACATGGATTAGGTATAGGTGGAGATGGCGATCCTTGGTTTGTTGTCGGTAAAAACCTAAAAGATAATGTTTTATATGTAGAACAAGGATTCCATCACGATGCATTATACAGTGATTACTTAATTGCTTCAGACTATTCATTTGTAAATCCAGAAGATAATGACTTAGATCAAGGTTTTGAATGTACAGCTAAATTTAGATATCGCCAAAAAGATACGAAAGTTTTTGTGAAACGTGAAAACGACCATGCACTACGTGTTACTTTTGCTGAGCCAGTAAGAGCAATCACACCTGGACAAGCAGTTGTTTTTTATCAAGGTGATGTGTGTCTTGGTGGTGCAATAATTGACGATGTGTTCAAAAATGAAGGTCAATTAAATTATGTTGTATAAACAATGGCAACAATAAATTACTTATTTGAAGTTTCAACGTCGAAAATGACGAAAGACAGTTTTTGATGAGAATAATTCATGATGATAGAGTCTGGGACATCACAATGTCCTAGGCTCTACAATGTTATATTGGCGGGGCCCCAACATAGAGAAATTGGAACCCCAATTTCAACAGGCAATGGAAGTTGGCGGGGCCCCAACACAGAGAAATTGGAACCCTAATTTCAACAGGCAATGGAAGTTGGGGACGGGGCCCCCAACATAGAAGCTGACCAAAAGTCAGCTTTCAATAATGTGCAAGTTGGGGATGGGGCCCCAACACAGAGAATTTCGTAAAGAAATTCTACAGGCAATGCCAGTTGGGGATAACGAATTTAATTTTGTTAAAATATCATTTCTGTCCCACTCCCTATGCATGAATCTAATTATGTATTCCTATTTTTAAGTACATAATAGTGGTGGCTAATGTGGAAGAACCATTACATAATAAACCGTTAATGGTTCTTTAGCATTTCTATTCCATTCCCGCTTTTTCATGAATGAAAATGATATTAGATTATATTTTATTCGTTGTTAAGTGATTCGAGACATACAATTTATCAAGATGTTATAATTGATGAGAAATGAGGTTCGTAAATGATAGATCAACAAACAATTTATCAATACATACAAAATGGAAAAATAGAAGAAGCGTTACAAGCATTGTTCGGAAATATCGAAGAAGATCCTACAATTATTGAAAATTATATTAATGCTGGTATCGTACTTGCTGATGCGAATGAGATTGAAAAGGCAGAGCGTTTTTTCCAAAAAGCTTTAACAATAGATCCGAAGAATGGCGTCGTATTTTATAATCTAGCAAATGTATATTATAATCAGCAACGTTATCAAGAAGCTATTAAATTATATCAACAAGCATTACAAACAGAGATTGAACAAGTTGATTGTAATTATATGATCGGTATGGCGTTTAATCAGTTAGAATCATTTAAGCTGGCATTGCCGTATTTAATGACTGCTGCGGAACTAGATAAAGACAAAGATGCAGAAGTTCAATTTCAATATGGTCTTGTATTATGTCAATTAGAAATGTTTAATGAAGCCATAACTCAACTTAAACATGTATTAACGATTGATAAAAATCATGTTGATGCAAGATACAATTTGGGCTTAGCGTTATTTATGAAAAATGAAGATATTGATGAAGCAATAACTCATTTTAAAGAAGCTGTGACTATCGACCCTAAACACTTATTAAGTCAGCATGCGCTGAAAACATTCACTAAAATGAAAGAGGAGGAGTAACATGTCAGACCCTACACTATTTGATTATTCAATGATCAAAGGTACTGTTGAAGCGATATTGTTTCAAAACAGTGATAATTTTTATACAGTGCTTAAAGTAGATACTATTGAAACAAATGAAGACTTTGATACAATGCCAACTGTTGTAGGGTTTCTTCCGAATATTGTTGAAGGCGATGTCTACACATTTAAAGGGCAAGTTGTTGATCATCCACGTTATGGTAAACAATTAAAAGCAGAGACTTTTGAAAAAGAAATGCCACAAACGAAAGAAGCAATTATAAGTTATTTATCTAGTGATTTGTTTAAAGGTGTAGGTAAAAAGACAGCTCAAAATATTGTTAATACATTAGGTGACAATGCGATAAATGATATATTAGATGACCATTCAGTGCTAGAAAAAGTTTCGGGATTATCTAAAAAGAAACAGAAACAAATTGCAGAACAAATTTCAGCAAATCAAGAATCTGAAAAAATAATGATTCGTTTACATGATTTAGGGTTTGGTCCTAAACTTTCAATGGCAATTTATCAGTTTTATCTCGGCGATACACTGACTATTTTAGATCGAAATCCATATCAATTGATTTATGATATTAAAGGTATTGGTTTTAATAAAGCAGATCAACTTGCTAGAAATATTGGTATCGCTTATAACGATAATGAACGATTAAAAGCTGCGTTGCTCTATACGTTAGAAGAAGAATGTATTAAACAGGGACATACATATTTGCCTATCAATGTTGTTATAGATTTAACGGTTGATGTATTAAATTATCAAGATGAAGAGGTCATCGAACCTGAAAAATTAGACGAAATGTTGCAATACTTAAATGAGGAAAAACGACTAATTATTGACAATGAACAAGTTGCAATTCCAAGTTTGTATTATTCTGAAATCAAAAGTGTTCAAAACTTATTCAGAATAAAGACGCATACAAATAAACTTACGGAAATTGAACAGTCAGATTTACAAATGCATATTGGTGAAATAGAAGATGCGAATCAAGTGAACTATGCAGCTTCACAAAAAGAAGCTTTGCAAACGGCTATCAATTCTAAGGTGATGCTATTAACCGGTGGACCGGGAACAGGAAAGACGACAGTAATTAAAGGTATTGTAGAATTATATGCTGAGATTCATGGCTTATCATTAGATTATGATGATTATGTCAATGATGATTATCCAGTTGTATTAGCAGCGCCAACAGGAAGAGCGTCTAAGAGACTACAAGAGTCAACTGGATTAGAAGCAATGACGATTCATCGTTTAATAGGTTGGAATCAAGACACAAAGCCAGAGGATATATTAGAAAATGAAATAAACGCACGACTCATAATCATTGATGAGATGTCTATGGTAGATACTTGGTTGTTTCACCAATTTTTAAGTGCAGTTCCTTTAGATGCACAATTGATATTTGTAGGTGATGAGGACCAATTGCCTTCTGTAGGTCCTGGTCAAGTATTTAAAGATTTAATTGAATCGAAAGCTATACCACGAGTTAATCTGACTGAAGTATATCGTCAACAAGATGGTTCAAGCATTATAGAATTAGCACATCGAATGAAATTGGGTCAGAAAATTGATATTACACAGCGTTTTCATGATAGAAGTTTTATTAACTGTCAGGCAAACCAAATACCAACAGTTGTTGAGAAGGTAGTTACTAGTGCTGTTAATAAAGGGTATACTATGGCTGATATTCAAGTGCTTGCACCAATGTATAAAGGAAATGCCGGTATTAAACGTTTAAATCAAGTTTTACAAGATATTTTAAACCCTAAAAAGAAAGACACACGAGAAATTGAGTTTGGTGATGTAGTCTTTAGAAAAGGTGACAAAGTATTACAACTTGTTAATAGGCCAAATGATAACATATTCAATGGTGACATAGGAGTTATTGTTGGTATTTTTTGGGCGAAAGAAAATGCCCTTAATAAAGATGTACTTGTTGTGGATTTTGAAGGTAATGAAATTACATTTACGAAACAAGATATGATGGAATTAACACATGCTTATTGTACATCAATCCATAAATCACAAGGTTCAGAATTTCCTATTGTTATCATGCCTATTGTTAAACAGTATTTTAGAATGTTACAAAGACCGATATTATATACTGGTTTAACTAGAGCGAAAACGAGTTTAGTTCTACTTGGTGATCCAGAAGCATTTGATATTGGATTAAAAACAAATGGTCAAGCGCGTTTAACACAATTATGTACATTGTTGAAAAATTATTTTAATTCAGAAGATGAAGAAATGCTGGAAAACACAGCAACTAATGATACAGGAGCTTCACAAACGACAATAGATGATCAAGTAGAAGCGCCAATGTCATCGAATGATAGTGGAGAAGTTACGTCTGATTCAACAAAAACAGATATAAATGTATTAACGGAAGCTACAATGTTTAAAATTGACCCAATGATTAATATGGGAGAAATCACGCCGTATGACTTTATAGAACGTTGACAACAAGCGTAAATGTAACTAAAATAGAATTAAATTCGTATAAAGATGAGTAGTTAATGATTTGTTTATCAGAGATGTACTGGTTGGTGAAAAGTACAACAAACATTAGTGAACGCTACTTTATGCACAACTGTATAGTCGATTTAAAGTGATAAATGTGTTGAATTGCATTTATAACTAGGGTGGTACCGCGATAACGTTCGTCCCTTTTGAGGATGGGCGTTTTTTATTTTTTAATAATAAAAAATGATATTGATTTATACTAGTTTTTCAAATCGACTATCTGTGTCATCAATTTTTATGGAATGGTAATTTAAAAACAGTAAATAGGATGTGTAAAAGATGAAAAAGTTAAAAGCGAGTGAAATTAGACAAAAATATCTAGATTTCTTTGTTGAAAAAGGACATATGGTTGAACCTTCTGCACCATTAGTGCCAATTGATGATGATACATTATTATGGATTAATTCAGGTGTAGCAACATTAAAGAAATATTTTGATGGACGTGAAACACCTAAAAAGCCAAGAATTGTAAACTCTCAAAAAGCTATTCGTACAAATGATATTGAAAATGTTGGTTTCACAGCGCGTCACCATACATTCTTTGAAATGTTAGGTAACTTCTCAATTGGTGATTATTTTAAACAAGAAGCGATTGAATTTGCTTGGGAATTTTTAACGAGTGATAAATGGATGGGTATGGAGCCAGATAAATTGTACGTTACGATTCATCCGGAAGATATGGAAGCATATAACATTTGGCATAAAGATATTGGGCTTGAAGAAAGTCGTATTATTCGCATTGAAGGTAACTTCTGGGATATTGGTGAAGGGCCTTCAGGACCGAACACTGAGATTTTCTATGATCGCGGAGAAGCATATGGACAAGACGATCCGGCAGAAGAAATGTATCCAGGTGGAGAAAATGAACGCTATCTTGAAGTATGGAACTTAGTATTTAGTGAATTCAATCATAATAAAGATCATAGTTACACACCATTACCTAATAAAAATATTGATACCGGCATGGGGCTTGAGCGTATGGCCTCAGTTTCTCAAAATGTACGTACTAACTATGAAACAGATTTATTTATGCCTATAATGAATGAAATCGAAAAAGTATCAGGTAAACAATATTTAGTAAACAACGAACAAGATGTGGCATTTAAAGTAATTGCTGACCACATTCGTACGATTGCATTTGCAATTTCTGATGGTGCATTACCTGCCAATGAAGGTAGAGGATATGTATTACGTCGATTGTTACGTCGTGCCGTTCGTTTTAGTCAAACGTTAGGAATCAATGAGCCATTTATGTACAAACTTGTTGATATTGTTGCAGACATTATGGAACCATATTATCCAAATGTTAAGGAAAAAGCAGATTTCATTAAGCGTGTTATAAAGTCTGAAGAAGAACGATTCCATGAAACATTAGAAGATGGTTTAGCGATTTTAAATGAATTAATTAAAAAAGCTAAAGCGACAACAAATGAAATTAATGGGAAAGATGCATTTAAATTGTATGATACGTACGGGTTCCCAATTGAATTAACTGAAGAAATAGCAGTGCAAGCAGGATTGAAAGTTGATATGACAACATTTGAGTCAGAAATGCAACAACAACGTGATCGTGCACGTCAAGCACGTCAAAATTCTCAATCAATGCAAGTTCAAAGTGAAGTATTGAAAAATATTACATCTGCAAGTACTTTTGTTGGTTATGATACTGCGACAGCTCAAACAACACTAACACACTTGATATATAATGGTGAAGAAGTTTCACAAGTTGAAGCGGGTGAAACAGTATACTTCATGTTAACGGAAACACCATTTTATGCAGTCAGTGGTGGACAAGTTGCGGATACAGGTATTGTTTATAATGACAATTTTGAAATTGCTGTTAGTGAAGTAACCAAAGCACCAAATGGTCAAAACTTGCATAAAGGAGTAGTACAATTTGGCCAAGTAAATGTTGGCGCTACAGTGTCTGCTGAAGTGAACCAAAATGATCGACGTGACATTCAAAAGAACCATAGTGCAACACATTTATTACATGCAGCGTTGAAATCAGTACTGGGTGATCATGTTAACCAAGCTGGTTCACTAGTAGAAGCAGATCGTTTACGTTTTGATTTCTCTCATTTTGGTCCAATGACTAATGATGAAATTGATCAAGTTGAACGCTTAGTAAATGAAGAAATTTGGAAAGGTATTGACGTTAACATTCAAGAAATGGATATTGCTTCAGCTAAAGAAATGGGCGCAATGGCATTATTCGGTGAAAAATATGGTGATGTTGTGCGTGTAGTAAATATGGCACCATTTTCAATTGAATTATGTGGTGGTATTCATGTCCGCAATACTTCTGAAATTGGCTTATTCAAAATAGTAAGTGAGTCAGGTACAGGAGCTGGTGTGCGTCGTATTGAAGCATTAACAGGTAAAGCAGCTTTCTTATATTTAGAAGATATTCAAGAGAAATTTAATACGATGAAATCACAGATGAAAGTGAAATCTGATGATCAAGTAGTCGAAAAGTTAACACAATTACAAGATGAAGAAAAAGCATTATTAAAACAATTAGAGCAACGTGACAAAGAAATCACATCACTTAAAATGGGTAATATTGAAGATCAAGTTGAAGAAATCAATGGCTATAAAGTATTGGTTACTGAAGTGGATGTACCAAATGCGAAAGCAATTCGCTCGACAATGGATGATTTTAAATCTAAACTACAAGATACAATTATCATTCTTGCAAGTAATGTTGATGATAAAGTATCGATGGTTGCAACTGTCCCTAAATCTTTAACAAATAACGTTAAAGCCGGTGATCTTATCAAACAAATGGCACCAATCGTTGGTGGTAAAGGTGGCGGTCGTCCAGATATGGCTCAAGGTGGCGGTACACAACCTGAAAATATCTCAAAATCATTAAGCTTTATTAAAGATTACATTAAAAATCTATAATTTAAAGCCATAATATTGTATGATGATAGTGAGTTATATTTGTAATTAAAGGAGTGTCGCAAATGGAAAACTTTGATAAAACAATGAAATTCGACTATGAAGAACTTCCAACGCAAGATGTAAGAGATGTTTTAAATAATGTTTATCGAACATTAGATGAACGAGGATATAATGCCGTAAACCAAATTGTAGGTTATTTATTATCAGGTGACCCTGCGTATATTCCACGCCAGAATGAAGCAAGAAATCAAATTCGTCATATTGATAGAGATGTTATTATGGAAGAACTTGTTTCTTACTATTTAAAAGAGCAAAATAAATAATTTATGTTACAACATAAAATTTTAGGACTCGATGTCGGTAGTAGAACGGTAGGAATTGCAATTAGTGATATAATGGGTTGGACGGCACAAGGATTAGACACACTCCGAATCAATGAAGAAAATAATGAATTAGGTATTGAGCAATTAGTAGACATTATTAAAAAACATAATGTGGGTACAGTCGTAATAGGACTACCTAAAAACATGAATAATTCAATAGGATTTCGAGGCGAAGCTTCGTTAACATATAAAGAAAAATTATTAGAAGCTTATCCTTCTATTGAGATTGTGATGTGGGATGAAAGATTAAGCACAATGGCTGCTGAACGATCATTATTAGAAGCAGATGTTTCAAGACAAAAAAGAAAACAAGTGATTGATAAAATGGCAGCGGTATTTATTTTACAAGGCTATTTAGATTCACTACATTAAAAGGAGATTTTACTATGACTGAACATAATCATGATTCACAACTAGAAATTAATAACGAAGAAGAATTATTAACTTTATTCGATGAAGAGGGAAATGAAGTTTTATACCGAAAAGTTTTAGAATTTTATCATCCTGAATTCAAAAAAGAGTATGTTATCTTAGCTGAAGAAGGTGCTCAATCAGATGAAGACGATATGATTGAGCTTGTACCAATGATCAATGAACCAGATGAGTCAGGTGACGGTGGTAAGTTAGTACCAATCGAAACTGATGAAGAATGGGACATGATTGAAGAAGTTGTAAATACTGAAATGGAAGAATAATTAAAAAGATTTTACTCTTGCTAACCTTAAGATGGGTAGGCAAGAGTATTTTTTTAAGTCAAGCAATGTATAAATAATTAACGCTTATAATTTTATTGAAAATATGGTAAAATATCTAAAGTTAAATTTTATATGAATGATTCGCTTCTATAAATAAAATAGCTTTGCGTCTAACAAGAAATCAGTCATTTAATTGGTTGGCAAAATTATAATCAATTGTGAAGGCTGATTTATTTTATTGTCATAATCATATTGACTTATTTTACATAAAGGAAGTTTAAAACATGGATGACCTAAATAAAAAATATTTAATAGATTTACATCAACATCAAAATAGTTCAATCGAAGTTTTGCGTGAATTTGCCGAGGGAAATGAAGTGCCAATTGTAGATCGTTTAACATTAGATTTAATTAAGCAATTAATTCGTATGAATAATGTTAAAAATATTTTAGAAATTGGTACAGCAATCGGCTATAGTTCTATGCAATTCGCTTCTATATCTGATGACATTCATGTCACAACGATAGAGCGTAATGAAACGATGATTCAATATGCTAAACAAAATTTAGCTACTTATCATTTTGAAAACCAGGTTCGAATTATTGAAGGTAATGCTTTAGAGCAATTTGAAAATGTAAATGACAAAGTTTATGATATGATATTTATTGATGCAGCAAAAGCGCAATCAAAGAAATTTTTTGAAATATATACACCACTTTTAAAGCACCAAGGTCTCGTAATTACAGATAATGTTTTATATCACGGTTTTGTATCGGATATTGGGATTGTTAGATCGAGAAATGTAAGACAAATGGTTAAAAAGGTTCAAGATTATAATGAGTGGTTAATAAAGCAACCAGGATATACAACGAATTTTTTAAATATAGACGATGGATTAGCGATTTCAATTAAAGGAGAATGACTATGACAGAATTACTTGTCACACCCAAGTCATTAAGCCATATGGAAACACTTATTGATTTAGGTGCAGATGCTTTTGTAATTGGCGAGCAAAAGTTTGGTTTAAGACTTCCAGGGGAATTCAATAGACAACAAATGACAGAGGCTGTCGCATTAGCTCACAAAAACGATAAAAAAGTATATGCGGCAGTGAATGGATTATTTCATAATTATCATTTAGATGCTGTAGAAGATTATATTAATTTTTTACATGAAATACGAGTTGACAGAATTATTTTCGGGGATCCAGCAGTAGTAATGTATGTGAAGGCGCAAGAAAATCCAATACCACTTCATTGGAATGCAGAGACGTTAGTAACTAATCATTTTCAATGTAATTACTGGGGTAAAAGAGGCGCATCAAGAGCTGTCTTAGCACGTGAGCTGAATTTGGATGAAATTATTAATATAAAAGAAAATTCAAATGTGGAAATTGAGGTGCAAGTTCAAGGAATGACTTGTATGTTCCAATCAAAGCGTATGCTACTAGGCAATTATTATACGTTCCAAGATCGCCAAATGAAAATTGAACGTCGCAATGATGAACAATCTTTATTACTTTATGATGAAGAAAGACAAAATAATTACCCAGTTTACGAAGATTACAATGGTACGCACATTATGTCACCAAACGACATTTGTTTAATTGAAGAATTAGCACCATTTTTTGAGGCGGGTATAGATTCATTTAAAATCGATGGTATTCTACAAACGGAAGAATATATTAATGTGGTAACGGAACAGTATCGTCAAGCGATAGATTTGTACAATGAAGATCCTGAAATCTATGAAGATGAGAAATTTATGTTGATTGATCCAATTGAAGAAATTCAACCTGATCATCGACCATTTGACGAAGGTTTCTTATATAAACAAACAGTATATTAAGGAGGTTAATCATGAAGACAATAGAAGAGATTAAATCAACTCCTAAAACAGTTATGAAGAAACCAGAATTATTAGCACCTGCTGGAAACTTAGAAAAGTTAAAAATAGCAGTACATTATGGCGCTGATGCCGTATTTTTAGGTGGTCAAGAATATGGATTACGTTCAAATGCTGATAATTTCACGATGGAAGAAATAGCTGAAGGTGTTGAATTTGCGAACCGTTACGGTGCCAAAATTTATGTTACGACAAATATTATTGCACATGATGAGAATATTGAAGGTCTAGAATCATATTTGCGTAATTTGGAAAAGACTGGTGCGACAGGTATCATTGTTGCAGATCCTTTAATTATCGAAACATGTAAAGAAGTTGCGCCAAAACTTGAAATTCATTTATCTACTCAACAATCACTTTCTAATTACAAAGCTGTAGAATATTGGAAAGAAGAAGGATTGGATCGTGTTGTATTAGCACGTGAGACCGGCGCGATGGAAATGCGTGAAATGAAGGAAAAAGTAGATATTGAAATCGAAGCATTTATTCATGGTGCTATGTGTATCGCCTATTCAGGTAGATGTACATTAAGTAATCATATGACTGCAAGGGATTCCAACAGAGGCGGTTGCTGTCAAAGTTGCCGTTGGGATTATGAATTATTAGAAGTTGATGATAATGGTGAACTTGATGTATTTTATAATCAAGGTGAAGTTACACCGTTTGCGATGAGTCCTAAAGATTTAAAATTAATCGAATCAATTCCTCAAATGATGGATATTGGTGTGGACTCATTAAAAATTGAAGGACGTATGAAGTCAATTCATTATATTGCAACAGTTGTCTCAGTATATCGTAAAGTCATTGATGCGTATGCGGCAGATCCTGACAACTTTAAGATTAATCCGGAATGGTTAATTGAGTTAGATAAATGTGCAAATAGAGACACTGCACCAGCATTCTTTGAGGGAACACCTGGTTATGAAGAACAGATGTTTGGTCAACAACAATCTAAAAAATCACCATTTGATTTTTGTGGTTTGGTATTAGACTATAATGAAGATACAAAAATTGCGACTATTCAACAACGAAATAACTTTAAACCAGGTCAAGAAATAGAATTCTTTGGTCCAGAAATTGAAACATTTACACAAGTAGTAGAAGCAATTTATGATGAAGAAGGTAACAGCTTAGACGCGGCGCGCCATCCATTACAAATCGTTCAAATTAAAGTGGATCGCCCGATATATCCAAACAACATGATGAGAAAGGAAATTGGCTAATGAAAGCTACTACAATCATTGGCATAGCTGGTGGATCTGGCTCAGGAAAAACAACTGTAACTAACGAAATTATGAAAAACTTAGAAGGTCATAGTGTCGCTTTACTTGCTCAAGATTACTATTATAAAGATCAAAAGCACTTGACTTTCGACGAGCGCCTAGAAACCAATTATGACCATCCATTTGCATTCGATAATGATTTATTAATTGAAAATCTTAAAGACTTGAAAAATGGTAAAGCAGTAGAAGTACCGACATATGATTATGCTAGTCATACAAGAAGTGACATTACCATTGATTTTAAACCTAAAGATGTTATTATCGTAGAAGGTATTTTCGCTTTAGAAAATAAGGTATTACGTGATATGATGGATGTTAAAATATATGTTGATACAGATGCAGACTTGAGAATATTACGCCGTTTAACACGAGATACTAAAGAGCGTGGGCGTTCAATGGACTCTGTTATCAATCAATATTTAAGTGTTGTTAGACCTATGCATGACCAATTTATTGAACCGACTAAGAAATATGCTGATATAATTATTCCTGAAGGTGGGAGCAATAAAGTTGCAATAGATATTATGACAACAAAAATTCAGTCTTTAGTTAGCAAGCAATAGTATAATTCAGTAAAGGAAGATGACAATATGGAAAATCAAAAGCAATATCCAATGACTCAAGAAGGTTTTGAAAAATTAGAGCGTGAACTTGAAGAATTAAAAACAGTTAAGCGTCCTGAAGTTGTAGAGAAAATTAAAGTTGCACGTTCATTTGGTGACTTATCAGAGAACTCTGAGTATGATGCAGCAAAAGATGAACAAGGATTCATCGAACAAGATATTCAAAGAATTGAGCATATGTTAAGAAATGCATTAATCATTGAAGATACTGGAGATAACAACGTTGTTAAAATTGGTAAAACAGTAACGTTTGTAGAATTACCAGGTGATGAAGAGGAAAGTTATCAAATCGTTGGTTCAGCTGAATCAGATGCATTTAATGGTAAGATTTCAAATGAATCACCAATGGCTAAAGCGTTAATTGGTAAAGGTTTAGATGATGAAGTTCGTGTTCCACTACCTAATGGTGGCGAAATGAACGTAAAAATTGTTAATATCCAATAAATGATCAAATAGATTGTTTAATTGCGCGATTGAAGTGTGTTAATGATACTTCGGTCGTGCTTTTTTATATTCAAAATCAAAAAATCGGA
Organism: Staphylococcus sp. FSL W8-0056; assembly: GCF_037963075.1. Taxonomy (NCBI): domain Bacteria; kingdom Bacillati; phylum Bacillota; class Bacilli; order Caryophanales; family Staphylococcaceae; genus Staphylococcus; species Staphylococcus sp. FSL W8-0056. The sequence continues at coordinate 1,351,249 of NZ_CP150142.1, read as the reverse complement.
CAGATGAAAAGTAAAAATTTTCCATCAGACCGAATGATAGCAGAACCTAAATTAGTGTAAGAGTTACAATATTAACTACTCCATTTTAAAAAAGCAAAATATTTCCGAGAAAACAAATTGATTATCATTTGTTATTGTATGCGATTTGAATTACTTATTAAACAACTTGTGCTTCTCAATGATACAATGAAAAGGTATTCAATACTGGTTTATTGCAATACAAAGGGGGATTTAAAGTGGATGTAAGATTTATTAACGAGCAGACAATTATGATTTATTTTGAAAATAAAATATCCGAAGAGACATATCGTAATGTCACAGCAATGGTACGGTGGATACGAGAAAAAGAAATATTAGAAATTCAAGATATTGTCCCTTCGTATCGAGCAGTTCTAATATATTTTGATGAACAAGCTATAACATCTTCTAAATTAATTGAAAATTTAGAACTTAACAAATTTAATGAAAAAAATGTTCATGCTGTGAATCAAACCAATCGTATTATTAAAATACCTGTTCAATATGGTGGTACATATGGACCAGATATTGAAGAAGTAGCAAAGCATAATCGAATAACTGTTGAGCAAGTTATTGAAAAACATACAAGTAAACCTTATTTAATATATATGCTAGGATTTATGCCAGGATTTCCATACTTAGGCGGACTTGATGAACAACTACATACACCTAGACGTAATCAGCCAAGGTTAAAAATTCATGCAGGTTCTGTAGGTATTGCGAATAATCAAACAGGACTATATCCATCAGATTCTCCTGGCGGATGGCAAATTATTGGACGCACACCGTTAAAAGTATTTAGCAGCGAGCGTGAACCAATGTCAATGTACGAAGCAGGAGAATGGATACAATTTTATGCAATAGATGAACAGAAATTTATACAAATCGAAAGAGATATATCAGATGGCAACTTTAATGTTGATGACTGGGTGGTGATTGAAAATGTCAATTAAGATTTTACAACCAGGTCTCTTTTCAACGGTACAAGATCTAGGAAGAATAGGTTATGAACATATTGGATTTTCAGGCGCAGGTGCCATGGATCAATTTAGTTTTAAGGTTGCGCAGTCATTAATTAACAATGATGGTCCAGCGATTGAATATACTTTGATTGGTCCTACCATTCAATTTAATACGCAAAATACATTTGTTATAACCGGTGGTAGTATTAATGCTTCGCTAAATAATAAAACTATATCAATGAATTCTGTCATATTAGCTGAGAAAGGTGACATTTTAAAAATAGGTGCTATAACCAAAGGTGCACGCGGTTATCTTACTTTTGGTCATTCTATCAACGTACCTTCTATTGCTGAAAGTTATGCAACACATACCCGAAGCAGTATAGGAGGATTCAAAGGTAGAAAGTTATTAGCTAATGATGTAATAACAGTGAAAATAAATAATGACTTTAAAGAAAACATTGGAAAGACTATTCATTTACAGGACGATTTATTGCCAGAAAATAATATTATACACATTCTTCAAGGACCTCAATTCGAGGCATTTTCTGAAGAGGCTAGAGCGAAAATTGTAAATCATCCATATTTAATTACTGAACAATCAGACCGTATGGGCTATCGTTTGGAAGGTGACAGCGTTGCACCAATTAATCAAGCAGATATCATTTCTGAACCGGTTGCTCTTGGTAGTGTTCAAGTACCAAATGATGGTCAACCTATTATTCTGCTTAATGATAAACAAACGATAGGTGGTTATACCAAAATTGCAACTGTATGCAAATTTGATCTGCCAAAGTTAGCACAGATGAAACCAAAAGATACAATTCAATTTAAATGGATATCATTCCAAGAAGCTGTAGATAAGAATCGGGAACAAATGTCTCTGTTTAATGAAATTCTTAAGAGTCATCAAAAGACTCCAATTTTTGATACATCTAGCTTGCGACATACTTCGAAAAAATTATCAACAATTTTAAAAGGGGATTTGTAAAATGAATATTGAAAAAATCGAACAAATAATCAAATTAGTGAAGGAAAATGATGTTAAGAAATTTAAATATAAAAATTTTGAAGATGAAATAGAAATTGACTTCACTGACTCGAATCATTTGGCTGCACACAGTAATCAATCAAATCAAAGTATGAACAATAATGATTTGACAGCTTCAAAAGCGAATGATAACTCCGATGTTTCGACAAATGATTATCATGACATTAAATCACCAATGGTAGGTACATTCTTTTTACAAGATAGTAAAGAATTAACTGAACCAATTGTGAATGTCGGTGACAAAGTTAACAAGGGAGATATTATAGGATATGTTGAAGCGATGAAAGTATTAAACGAGGTAACAACAGATGTTGCTGGAGAAATTACTGAAATAGTAGCTGATCATGGCACAAATGTTGAATACGACCAAGTTTTGGTACGTATTAAGTAAAGGGGGTAAGTAAATGCTTCGTTGTTTAATTGCGAACAGAGGTGAAATTGCTGTAAGGATTATAAGAGCTTGCAGAGAATATGGGATTGAAACTGTAGCAGTTTATGCAAAAGGGGACGAGCAAAGCTTGCATGTACATTTAGCAGATCAAGCTATATGTATTGGGGAAGCTAATGCTTTAGATAGTTATTTAAATATTGACCGCATCATATCTGCTGCACAAATCACTGGTGCTAATGCAATTCACCCAGGATATGGCTTTTTATCAGAATCAACAAAATTTGCTCAAACCGTTGAGGAACAAGGCATAGCGTTTATAGGGCCTACTAAAAAAACGATGGAAATGATGGGGGATAAAATAACAGCAAGACAAACAGTTCATCATGCAGGTGTTCCTGTGATTCCAGGATCAAATGGTGCTGTGAATCATGTGTCTGAAATTGAGAATCTTGCCAAAGACATCGGTTATCCAGTTGTTATCAAAGCTGCCAGTGGCGGTGGTGGTAAAGGTATACGTATTGTAAAGAAAGCTGAAGATTTAGAAAAGGCATTTAAAGAAGCTAAAAGTGAAGGAAAAAAATACTTTGATGATGATCGTGTTTATGTTGAGGCTTTTATACCTGTTGCAAAACATGTTGAAGTTCAAGTTATGGGAGATGGGCAGGATAATTATGTACATTTAGGGGAACGTGATTGTTCTGTACAACGTAAAAATCAAAAATTAATCGAAGAATCTCCTTGTGCAGCATTAACTGAAGAACGACGACAACAAATATGTAACGATGCTGTTAAAGTTGCACGTGCAGCAAATTATAGAAGTGCAGGTACGATTGAATTTTTAGTAACTGATACCGCACATTACTTTATTGAAATGAATGCTCGAATACAAGTTGAACATACTGTTACAGAGATGCGAGCAGAACGTGATTTGGTTGCAGCACAACTGTATTTATTGGAACATAATCATTTACCTTTTTCACAAAGCGATATTCAATTTAATGGTCATGTGATAGAAGCGAGAATAAATGCCGAAAATCCTGAAAAGAAATTTCAACCAACACCAGGTAAAGTGACAGCGTTACATTTACCTCAAGGCTTTAATGTGCGAGTCGATTCTTTACTATATCACGGTTATCAAGTTTCACCATATTATGATTCTTTAGTAGCTAAAGTAATTGTAAAATCTCATGATAGAGCTTCAGCAATTGATAAGTTGAAAGTCACCTTAGATGAAATGGTGATAGATGGATTTTCTACAACTGCCGATTTTTTATATGCAGTTTTAAATTATCCACTATATCGTGATGGAGATGCAAAAGATGTTGATATTAAATTTTTAGAAAAACATCAAATTGTTAAAGGGGTGGAATTATAATGCGAGTTGATTTGAATTGTGATTTAGGCGAAGCATTTGGAAATTATTCCTTTGGTGGTGATCATCAAATTATTCCGTTAATTACAAGTGCGAATGTTGCTTGTGGTTTTCACGCTGGTGATGAAAATGTAATGAATGAAACGGTAAAACTTGCCAAAGCACATAATGTTGCAGTAGGTGCACATCCTGGTTTACCTGATTTGAAAGGCTTTGGCAGACGAAATATAGATATCTCTAACGACGAGATTTATAATTTGATGATTTATCAATTAGGTGCATTACAAGGGTTTTGTCGCATTCATCAACTTAAAATTAATCATGTTAAACCGCATGGTGCATTGTATCAGATGGGTGCAAAAGACAGAGAAATAGCAAACGTTATAGCACAAGCTGTTTATGACTTTGATCCATCACTAGTGTTAGTAGGATTAGCAAATTCATATCTAATTTCAGAAGCAAAGAATGTCGGATTAATTACAGCTTCTGAAGTGTTTGCTGATAGACGATACGAAGATGATGGGCAGCTCGTTAGTAGAAAAGAAAGTGATGCTGTGATTACTGATACTGACGAAGCACTTAAGCAGGTTTTAAAGATGGTGAAGGAAAATAAAGTTATTTCAAAAAACAATAAGGAAGTAACGTTACAAGCAGATACAATTTGTGTGCATGGTGATGGAGAACATGCATTATTATTTGTTTCGAAAATTAGAGAAATTTTAATGAAAGAAGGCATTGATATTCAATCCTTATAGGGGGCTAAAAAAATGGGGAGAAATTTAAAGCTTAAAAAAGAAAGTGACTTTGAATTCACAAAAAATCATAAAAGGTTATTATTAGGTTCTGTATTTTTGATGGCAACTTCTGCAATTGGGCCAGCATTTTTAACGCAAACAGCAGTATTTACATCACAATTTTTTGCAAGTTTCGCATTTGCCATATTACTGTCTATCATCATTGACATTGGTGCACAAATTAATATATGGCGCATATTAGTTGTAACTGGTTTAAGAGGTCAAGAAATATCAAATAAAGTTGTTCCTGGGCTTGGTACTGTTATCTCAATATTGATTGCATTTGGTGGTCTAGCTTTTAATATTGGTAATATTGCTGGTGCCGGTTTAGGTTTAAATGCAATTTTTGGATTAGATGTAAAATGGGGCGCAGCTATTACTGCAATCTTTGCAATATTAATCTTTGTAAGTAAAAGTGGCCAAAAAATTATGGACGTTGTTTCAATGATTCTTGGTATTGTGATGATTTTAGTTGTGGCATATGTGATGTTTGTTTCTAATCCACCTTATGGTGATGCTTTTGTGCATACATTTGCGCCAGAACATCCAATGAAATTAGTCTTGCCCATCATTACGTTAGTTGGTGGAACTGTAGGTGGTTATATTACCTTTGCAGGTGCACATCGTATATTAGACTCTGGCATTAAAGGTAAGCAATATTTACCATTTGTAAATCAATCAGCAATTGCTGGTATTTTAACTACAGGTATTATGAGAACGTTACTATTCCTAGCGGTATTAGGAGTTGTTGTAACAGGTGTGACACTAAGTTCTGAAAATCCACCAGCGTCAGTTTTTGAACACGCAATTGGACCAATTGGAAAGAATATTTTTGGTATTGTGTTATTTGCTGCAGCTATGTCATCAGTAATTGGCTCAGCATACACAAGCGCAACATTTTTAAAAACACTTCATAAATCACTTAACGAAAGAAGTAATTTAATTGTGATTGTGTTTATCGTTATTTCAACAATGATTTTCTTATTTATTGGAAAACCAATCAGCCTTTTAATTATAGCAGGCGCGATAAATGGATGGATTTTACCTATTACGTTAGGTGCAATTTTGATTGCAAGTAAAAAGAAATCAATTGTTGGTGATTATAAACACCCAAATTGGATGTTCATCTTTGGTATCGTTGCAGTACTTGTTACAATATTGACAGGTATATTCTCATTCAAAGAAGTACTTCAGTTATTTTAAAAGACATTTCGACTAATAGCATCACTGTAAATGTTGTTAGTATTAGGCAAGATATATTTTGATTTCCGGTGATTCATTTATAAAGCATAATTAGATATATTTTAAGGGAGAGTGGTGCATGACAAATGTACTGCTCTTTTTGTTGTGATGAAAAATCTTTTTCTATTGATTGAGAAAATAGTTATTTATATAGTTTTTAAAGAAAAAAAGTGATAATATTTAGCTAATCTAATGAAAATGGATTTATTGGACAAAAAATACATTTTAAATGAGTAGAGGAGGCTGCAAATGGGTTACAGAACTTTAAAAAGTATTTTTCATGAACACAATGAAAGTAAAATGAAGGAAGAGTATACTAAAAGATTTAATTCTTTAGCTTCTTTCAATACTAATATTAATATCATACCTATGGAAAATGGAAAAAAAGTTAATGATTTGGAATATCCTCTATTCTTTATGGTGACTAAAAATCTATCAAAAAAACAAGAATTAATATCAATTAATAGTAGAAAAATTGATAGAGCACTTAATTCTTTACCATATGCAGCTAGAGAACAATATTTTAATGATTTATTAATCGATGAATTACAAAGTACTAATGAAATTGAAAATGTATTTAGTACTAAACAAGAGATTGCACATGCGTTAAATAACCAAGCATCAGAATTTCTTAAGTTCAGAGGCCTCGTGGATCAATATAAAGAGATAGAACTTAATAAAAAAATTAAAGTTGATAATGTAAGAGACATTAGAGCGATTTATGATAAATTAGTTTCAAATGAAATTAACGAACAAGATAAGTTAGATGGAGAGCTATTTCGTAAAAATTTTGTCGGTGTGCATGATGGGTCAACGAATAAATATATACATGTTGGGTTACAACCTGAAACCAAAATTGTTGAATATATAGGTGAAATGCTAACATTTTTAAAATATTTTGATGCGCCTCAGCCGTTCAAAATCATGGCTAGTCATTATCTGTTTGAATATATACATCCTTTTTATGATGGCAATGGTAGAGTTGGAAGATTTATAATTGCCAAGCTCTTGAGTGATTATTATGATAATTATACTGCTTTGACATTTTCATATGTTATAAATAGAAATAAATCGAAATATTACAAGGCGTTTATGACTGCTTCAAATCATTTGAATTGTGGTGATTTGACGGAATTTATTGACACAATGCTTGAGCTATTGATAGCAGGACAAGAAAGAATACTTGATGAGTTAATACCAAAAATGGATGCGACTGAAAAATTAACGCTTTATTTAACTAGTCATTATAAACAGATAGATTATGAATTTTTGTATCTCCTTTCAATGGATAAATTGTTTGGAAATAAAAGAAATAGATTAACATTAATTGATTTAGAAAACATATTGGGAGTAGGAAGAGTAAAAATTAATAATACAATTAAAAAATATGATAACTACTTAGTTAAAATTAAAAGTAGACCAACAATTTATGAGATAAGTGATGAATTTCTAAATTCGATTATAAAATAAATATAATATGTGATTCAGCTATACTTATAGTATTTGTAAGATCGCGTAATTGCTTCATTGAAAAATATATTTGTTGAGAGTGGTGCATGACAAATGTACTGCTCTTTTTGTTGTGTATCAGTATTGTGATGTTTTAATGCGAATATTATATGAATCATTATGAAATTTAATAAAAATAAAAGAAATGATTATCATTTTTTCTGATATACTGTTAAACGGTTTGGAATTTTTATGTTTACACTGTATTGGTTGATATAACTCAACTAATAATTGCGAACAGGGTATTTCAAATTGGAAAGTATTATGAACGTGATACATAATCAAAATTGTAGGCTCAAGGGAGTGGGACAGAAATGATAAAGAGCCACTAATGATTTATTATGTAGTGGTTCTTACACATTAGCCACAGCTAATGTGTACTTAAAAATAGGAATACATGAGTAAAACTCATGTATAAGAAATACTAATTTCTATAGAAAAAGTATTTCTTTATCGTCGTCCCACCCAACTTGCACATTATTGTAAGCTGACTTTCCGCCAGCTTCTATGTTGGGGCCCCGCCCCAACTTGCATTGCCTGTAGAATTTCTTTTCGAAATTCTCTGTGTTGGGGCCCCTGACTAGAATTGAAAAAAGCTTGTTACAAGTGCATTTTCGTTCAGTCAACTACTGCCAATATAACTTCGTAGAGCATAGAACATTGATTTATGTCCCAGCCTGTTTATCATTTATGTCTCGCTCTCAAATGTAAATTAATAATTGTTTTGGGGGAGTTTGAAGTTAAATATTTAACAGGATTTATTTTAATATTATTGTTAGAAGGAATTTTTACAAATTCAGCGAGTGCAATCGAATATTCAGACTTACATCATAAAAGTAAGTTTGATTCAAAGCGTCTAAGTAATGCTAAGATGTCATTCATCAATCCAACTCAGCTTGAAAATAAAAACACAAACGATAGACTGTTGAAGCATGATTTGTTATTTCATGACATGTTCGTAAATGTTGCTTCGAAAAAGGATTTTAAAGTTGAATTCGAAAATGAGGCACTTTCAAAGAAATTTATAAATAAGAATATCGATATATATGCTGGAAGCTATAGCTATGAATGTCATGGGGGAGCAACCAATAAAACGCAATGTAGTTATGGTGGTGTTACTTTAAGTGACAATAATAAATAAGATGATTATAAGAATATACCTTCTAATTTATGGATTGACGGACATCAAACAGAAATAGAACTAACTGCAGTAAAAACGAAAAAAGAAAATTGTTACCATTCAAGAATTAGATGTTCAATTAAGAAATTATTTGAATGAGAAGTATAAGTTGTACGAACAAGGTGGCGACATTGTTAAAGGGTATGTTAAATATCATAATGATGATGAACAAAATGTAGAATATGATTTTTATAATTTAAATGGTGAGTATGGTTATGAGGTATTAAAAATGTATGCTGATAATAAAACTATCAATAGAGACAAATTGCATTTAGATATCTATTTATTCAAATCATAATTTAATTAAGTTAATCATTAATAATCTTTGACAGTGAAATATAAAGTACCTGACATTATATTGTTACAAATGAAAACAGCAGTAAGGATGCTAACACTTAGAAAAGTCTTACTGCTATTTTCTATTAGAATTATCTTTAATGCACACAGGAATTCGATACGAAACAAATATGATTAACTGTGTAATTACAAAATAAAACTACTATAGTAAAAAGAAGATAAAGACGATGATAATAAATGCATCGAATATAATTTTCTTGATGTTTTTATCAACAACATCAGGTAAGGACATAAGTATAAATCCTAGAATTAGAGTGTAGCGACATATGTTCATAATTGTTGCTATAAACTCGATATTAAATGAAAACTTTAAAAATATACTTATAAATAAAATGACAAACGACGCAATTGCAATAAAACTGCCGTATGTAGCTATCTTTGTTACGAGACTATTTTGATTATTTTCAGCCATTGTAAAATCCTCTTATTTCATCATTATTATTTTAAACATATCATTTTCCTGTTATTTAATAAAGTTTCTTGACACGATTGGTTGATGTAATTGATATGATTAGTTTTTGAAAAATAGACAAATTAGAAGCATCGAATTCACTGTTATGAGTTCAAAAATAATTATTTATGATACCAAGTTATTGAAAGAGCTTTTTATAAAAATAAAGCAAAAGTTTTATACAGTAATGAAAATCATGATACTTGTCGTTGTAGTGATTAAAATGTGATAAAATAACAAATGCTAGGATTTTTTAAAAGAGGTGAATCAAAGGATGATTGGTATAATTGGTGCCATGGAAGAAGAAGTAACAATATTAAAAAATAAATTAACACAATTAAGCGAAATTTCAGTTGCACATGTTAAATTTTATACTGGCATTTTAAAAGATAGAGAAGTAGTGATTACCCAAAGTGGCATTGGAAAAGTTAATGCTGCAATTTCTACGACATTATTAATTAATAAGTTTAAACCGGACGTCATTATTAATACAGGTTCTGCTGGAGCTTTAGATGAAAGTTTAAATGTAGGTGACGTTCTTATAAGTGATGATGTAAAATATCATGATGCGGATGCAACAGCATTTGGTTATGAATATGGACAAATACCACAGATGCCGGTAGCATTTCAATCAAGTAAACCTTTAATAGAAAAAGTATCTCAAGTTGTACAACAACAACAATTAACAGCTAAAGTAGGCTTAATTGTAAGTGGTGATAGCTTTATCGGTAGTGTTGAACAACGCCAAAAAATTAAAAAAGCATTTCCAAATGCGATGGCGGTTGAAATGGAAGCAACTGCAATTGCACAAACATGTTATCAATTTAATGTACCATTTGTTGTAGTTCGTGCAGTTTCAGACTTAGCAAATGGAGAAGCGGAAATGAGCTTCGAAGCATTTTTAGAAAAAGCAGCTGTATCATCAAGTCAAACTGTTGAAGCATTAGTGTCTCAATTATAAAAAGGTAAAGGTGAGTTAAATGGGTTTAGTTCGCAAGTTTTTTATGCCGAATTCATATGTTCAATCAATATTTCAAATTGATTTAGACAAGTTAGTGGACAAAGGCGTTAAAGGTATTATTACAGATTTAGATAATACGCTAGTAGGTTGGGATGTTAAAGAACCTACAGAACGTGTTAAAGCATGGTTTAAGGAAGCTAATGAAAAAGGAATCACTATTACAATCGTGTCTAATAATAATGAGTCTCGTGTTGCTAGTTTTAGTCAGCATTTAGACATCGATTTTATTTTTAAAGCGAGAAAGCCAATGGGGAAAGCGTTTGATAAAGCAATAACTAAGATGAATATCAGACCAGATCAAACTGTTGTTATAGGTGACCAAATGCTTACTGATGTATTTGGTGGTAATCGTCGAGGTCTATATACAATTATGGTTGTTCCAGTTAAACGAACTGATGGCTTTATTACTAAGGTTAATAGATTAATTGAAAGACGATTATTACGTCATTTCAGTAAAAAAGGTTATATCACATGGGAGGAAAATTGATTGTCTGACATTTTAAAATGTATCGGTTGTGGTGCGCCACTTCAATCTGAAGATAAAAATAAACCTGGTTTTGTACCAGAGCATAATATGTTTCGTGATGACGTGATTTGCAGACGTTGTTTCCGCTTGAAAAATTATAACGAAGTTCAAGATGTAGGATTAGAAAGTGAAGACTTTTTAAAATTATTATCAGGACTTGCGGATAAAAAGGGTATTGTCGTCAATGTCGTGGATGTATTTGACTTTGAAGGATCATTTATTAATGCAGTTAAACGTATTGTCGGAAACAAAAAAATCATTTTAGCAGCAAATAAATTGGATTTATTGCCGAAACAAATTAATAAACGTCGAGTTAAAGAATGGTTAAAACGAACAGCAAGAAAATATGGTTTGGAAGCTGACGATGTCGTATTAATTTCAGCTGAAAAAGGCTGGGGCATAGACGACTTATTATCATCAATTGCGAATATTCGAGAAAATGAAGATGTGTATATTGTAGGGACAACGAATGTTGGGAAATCTACATTGATTAATAAACTGATTGAAGCTAGTGTTGGTGAAAAAGATGTAGTAACAACTTCAAGATTCCCTGGAACAACTTTAGATATGATAGATATTCCTTTAGATGAATCATCATTTATGTATGATACACCAGGTATTATTCAAGATCATCAAATGACGCATTTAGTTAGTGAAAAAGAATTGAAAATTATTATGCCTAAGAAAGAAATAAAACAACGCGTATATCAATTAAATGAGGCGCAGACATTATTCTTCGGCGGTCTAGCGCGCATAGATTATGTATCAGGTGGTAAACGTCCGTTAGTTTGTTTCTTTTCTAATGACTTGAATATACATCGTACTAAAACGGAGAAGGCTAATGATTTATGGCGTAATCAACTTGGCGATTTATTAACGCCACCTGGAAATCCACAAAATTTTGATCTTAATGAGTTAAAGGCTGTTAGACTTGAAACAGGCAAAGAGAAACGTGATGTTATGATCTCTGGTCTAGGCTTTATAACTATAGGACCAGGAGCTAAAGTAATCGTTCGTGTTCCTAAAAATGTTGATGTTGTATTAAGAAATTCTATTTTATAAGGTGATTTAAAAAATGAAATTTGCAGTTATCGGAAATCCTATTTCACATTCCTTGTCGCCCGTTATGCATAGAGCAAATTTTAATTCTTTAGGATTAGATGATACTTATGAAGCTTTAAATATTCCAATTGAAGATTTTCATTTAATTAAAGAAATTATTTCGAAAAAAGAATTAGATGGCTTTAATATCACAATTCCTCATAAAGAACGTATCATACCGTATTTAGATTATGTTGATGAACAAGCGATTAATGCAGGTGCAGTTAACACTGTTTTGATAAAAGATGGCAAGTGGATAGGGTATAATACAGATGGTATTGGTTATGTTAAAGGATTGCACAGCGTTTATCCAGATTTAGAAAATGCATACATTTTAATTTTGGGCGCAGGTGGTGCAAGTAAAGGTATTGCTTATGAATTAGCAAAATTTGTAAAGCCCAAATTAACTGTTGCGAATAGAACGATGGCTCGTTTTGAATCTTGGAATTTAAATATAAACCAAATTTCATTGGCAGATGCTGAAAAGTATTTAGCTGAATTCGATATCGTTATTAATACAACACCAGCGGGTATGGCTGGAAATAACGAAAGTATTATTAATTTAAAACATCTTTCTCCCAATACTTTAATGAGTGATATTGTTTATATACCGTATAAAACACCTATTTTAGAGGAAGCAGAGCGCAAGGGAAACCATATTTATAATGGCTTAGATATGTTTGTTTACCAAGGTGCGGAAAGCTTTAAAATTTGGACTAATAAAGATGCTGATATTAATTCTATGAAAACAGCAGTTTTACAACAATTAAAAGGAGAATAACATATGCTTACTGGCAAACAAAAAAGATACTTAAGAAGTTTAGCACACAATATTGATCCGATTTTTCAAATTGGAAAAGGCGGTATCAACGAAAATATGATTAAACAAATAGATGATACGTTAGAAAACAGAGAATTGATTAAAGTACATGTACTACAAAATAACTTTGATGATAAAAAAGAATTAGCTGAAACATTAAGCGAAGCTACGCGTAGTGAATTAGTGCAAGTGATTGGATCTATGATAGTGATTTATAGAGAATCTAAAGAAAATAAAGAAATTGAATTGCCATAATAATGAAAAAGATAGTACTTTACGGCGGTCAGTTTAACCCTATCCATACTGCACATATGATAGTAGCTAGCGAAGTATTTCATGAATTACAGCCAGATGAATTTTATTTTTTACCTAGTTTTATGTCTCCATTGAAAAAGCACAATAATTTTATAGATGTTCAGCACAGATTAACAATGATACAGATGATTATCGACGAGCTTGGTTTTGGAGATATTTGCGACGATGAAATTAAACGTGGTGGTCAGAGTTATACCTATGACACGATCAAGGCATTCAAGGAGCAACACAAAGACAGTGAGTTGTACTTTGTTATTGGGACGGATCAGTATAACCAACTAGAGAAATGGTATCAAATTGAATACTTAAAAGAAATGGTTACTTTTGTAGTTGTAAATCGAGACAAAAATAGTCAAAATGTTGAAAATGCTATGATTGCAATTCAGATACCTAGGGTAGATATAAGTTCGACAATGATTCGACAAAGAGTTAGTGAAGGGAAATCTATCCAAGTTCTTGTTCCTAAATCCGTTGAAAACTATATTAAGGGGGAAGGATTATATGAACATTGAAAAAGCAAAACGGCTTGCAAAAGAGAAACTGCCAGAGAAACGTTATAATCATTCTTTAAGAGTTGCAGAAACAGCGATTAAATTGGCAGAAATTTATGATGGAGACACTAGTAAAGTAGAATTAGCAGGTGTATTACATGATTTCTGTAAATATGATGATTTAGGTAAAATGTATCAAATTGTTCGACAATACGAATTAGGTAATGATCTACTGAGTTATGGTAGTGAAATATTGCATGGCCCTGTGTGTGCAGCAATCATGGAACATGAATATGGTATCAATGATGAGGAAGTATTAATGGCTATCAAATACCATACTACTGGACGTCAACAAATGACAAAAACTGAAAAACTGATTTTTATTGCTGATTACATCGAACCTGGAAGAACAATCCCAGGAGTTGATGATATTCGAGATATGGCATACAATCAAGGTAGTTTAGATAAGACAATTTATGAAATTTCTAAACGCACAGTACTATTTTTAATACAGAAAGATATTACGGTATATAATAAGACGATTGACTGTTTAAATTATTATAACTATAGTGACGAAAGAATAAAGGATGATTAAATGAATTCACAAGAATTATTAGCAATTGCTGTGGATGCAATTGACAATAAAAAAGGCGAAGATACGATTTCTTTAGAAATGAAAGGTATCAGCGATATGACAGATTATTTTGTTGTAACGCACGGAAATAATGAACGACAAGTTCAAGCGATTGCTAGAGCGGTGAAAGAAGTAGCCAATGAACAAAATATAGAAGTAAAACGTATGGAAGGATACAATGAAGCGCGTTGGATATTAATTGACTTAGCTGATGTTGTGGTACATGTTTTCCATAAAGACGAAAGAAATTATTATAATATTGAAAAGTTATATCAAGATGCACCATTAGAATCATATGGTCAGGTTGCGTATTAATTATGTCGCAATATGCAGAAATGAGCCTAGTGTACGATCAATTGACTCAAGATCAACCATATGAAAAATGGTTTGAAATTGTAAAAAATCACTGCAAAGATGAATCAAATATTTTAGATATTGGATGCGGTACTGGTAGTTTAACAGTTCAATTAGAAGCTTTAGGTAATGTTACTGGTATGGATTTAAGTGTTGATATGTTGACTGTTGCAGCTCAAAAATCAGCAAATGTAAATTGGCTTGAAGGAGATATGACATCTTTTGATTTGCAACAACAATTTGATATCATCACTATTTTTTGTGACTCTCTAAATTATTTGCAAGATGAAACTGCAGTGATTGAAACATTCATCAATGTTTATCATCATCTGACTGATTCAGGTGTATTTATTTTTGATGTACATACTGTTTATAAAATGATGACTTTGTTTAATAATCAAAGTTATATTGATGATAAAGGGGACATTTTTTTAGCATGGGATGCTGTGCAAGGAGATTTACCTTTAAGTGTTTATCATGATATGACATTTTTCATTCGACATGAAGATGAAACATATTCAAGATTTGATGAGTCTCATTTTCAGAGAACATTTGATGAAAAGACATATTTGTCTTGGTTAGCTCAAGTCGGTTTTAAACATGTTGAAACATTTACTGATTTTAATATAGATGAACATAATGAAGATACAGAAAGATTGTTTTTCATTGCGAAAAAATAAAAGTAAAACCACTCGCTCAGACGTGTATAAAGTTGAGGAGTGGTTTTATTGTATCAATTTTTATTACGCTATAAAGATTTTTTAACTCAGTGGAAGTTATATATTATAAGTGCTGTTGTTTTAATTATGGTATTAATTGGTTTTATATTCTGGAGACAAGATGATTATACTTCAAGAAATTTTGAAAATAAAGATACTGCTCTGAAACAAAGCACTAGTGAAAATAATAGTTTGTCCAAATTAGAAGATGTCCAGGTCAAAGATGGAGATAATTCCAAAAATAAAGGTCCTGTATATGTCGATGTAAAAGGTGCTGTTAAACATCCTAATGTTTATAAAATGACATCTAAGGATAGAGTAGTTGATTTACTTGATAAAGCACAATTATTGGATGATGCAGATGTAAGTCGAATTAATTTGTCTGAAAAATTAACAGATCAAAAAATGATTTTCATACCTCATAAAGGACAAAAGAATGTTGAACCACAAATTGAAGTAAACAGTGTGCACGTAAAAAATGGGAACACAAATAATACTAAAGTAAATTTAAATACCGCATCTGTATCAGAATTGATGTCTGTTCCTGGAGTAGGGCAAGCTAAAGCTAATGCAATTGTTGAATATCGCAACCAACAAGGTGCATTTCAAGAAATTGACGATTTGAAAAAAGTAAAAGGTTTTGGAAGTAAAACTTTTGATAAACTGAAATCTTATTTCACGATATAATGGATTATTTTAATTGCAAATTTTATTTTTTGTGATTAATCTTATATTATTAGAAAATGTTACTAAATTTTAAGTATGGAAGGTGAACATCTTGGAAAGAATCAAATGGGAAGAATATTTTATGGCACAAAGTCATTTGCTAGCATTACGTTCAACTTGTCAAAGATTATCTGTAGGTGCAACGATTGTTAAGGATAATCGTATTATTGCTGGTGGTTATAATGGCTCTGTAGCTGGCGAGGTGCATTGTATAGATGAAGGATGTTTAATTGAAGATGGACATTGTATCAGAACGATACATGCAGAAATGAATGCTTTATTACAATGTGCAAAACAAGGTGTATCTACTGAAGGTGCAACAATCTATGTTACTCATTTTCCATGCCTAAATTGTACAAAGTCAATTATTCAAGCAGGTATAAAGCGTATCTACTATGCAGAAGATTATCATAACCATGAATATGCAACTAAATTACTCAAACAATCTGGTATTGAATTTAAAAAAATTCCATTTTCACCAGAATATGTTGCTAAATATCTGACTAAAGGTTAATGTTTTGCTGTATGTCGCGTTATCAATGATTGTAGGAGTGCTTTGGAATTCTAGCAAAGTGCTCTCTACATTTCTTTTCATTTTACTTTTGTATATTACTTATCGTAAAAATAAAATCGTTTATGCCCCTATTTCTCTCTTTTTAATCATTTTCTCCTCATGGTATTTACATTATTCACAACAAGCAATATTTAATTATATCAATTATATTGAACGTAATTCTCAGTTTAATGAGCGTGCTCAAGTAATCCAAATTCAACGTCAAGGTAGTGACACATATAAAGGTAGGTTGAGTTTAAAAAATGAAATATATCCTTTCTTTTTAACAGATAAAAAGAATTTTGATTTAAAGAAAATTGAAAGTCGTAATTGTATTGTTAAAGGACAATTCAAAGTTAATGAAAATAAGTTTGTAACTCTTAAATTACAAAGTATAGTTGTACAAAGCTGCCTAGAATCGAACCGGTCTAATTTAATTGAGAAACATAAACAGTTTATAATGAATCGAATTTATGATTCGGGTATTAAGTTTCCGGATCGTATTATGGCATTGATTACTGGTGACGTAAAAGAAATTAATGAGCAATTTAAGGAACGTGTTAAAGAGATAGGTATATATCATTTGCTGGCAGTTAGTGGCTCGCATATAGCTGCAATTGTATTCTTAATTTACCAACCTTTAAAACGATTAAATTTACCTTTATTTGTCATTAAAGGAATTACAATCATTGTATTAACTTTATATGCTCAATACACAAATTATGCACCTAGTGCTGTAAGAGCTATAATAATGACAACTCTTGTACTGCTTATTACTAAGCAAATTAAAATAAAGGGTATTCAGCTATTAGCATTTGCATTTATAATTATGTTTATTTTAAACCCACTAGTTGTTTATGATATTGGATTTCAATTTTCATTCATCATTTCATTTTTTATTATGCTACTTTTTCCTTTTTTACAGCAATTGTCAAAGTTACAATCATTATTCATAATTACGTTTATTGCACAATTAGCTTCATTTATCGTTGCCATTCCAAACTTTCATCAACTTCAATGGGTGGGATTTTTATCTAATTTGATTTTTGTACCGTACTATTCGATTATATTGTTTCCGCTATCTATTTTATTCTTTATTACAAGTCATTTTATTGTGGGATTAACGCCGCTAAATTACTTGGTTGACCTAAGTTTTAATTTTCATGACTGGTTACTAGACCTATTCACAAGAATTAAGCAATCACATTTTTCTGTTCCCAAGTTTAATGATTGGATATTTATAATATTTATAATTTCTGTTTATTACATATTTTGGTTATTGGCTAAACGTAAATATATATTGGTTACGTTTTGGACTATAATTATTCTGACATTATTAATAACGTTTCCAACAAATTCACATCACAAAATTACAATGTTAAATGTGGGGCAGGGAGACAGTATTTTATATGAAGGCGGTAAGAACCAAAATGTCTTGATTGATACAGGTGGGAAAGTGATTGATGATACTAAACAACCTAGTTATTCAATTTCTAAATATCATATTTTACCAACGCTAAATGAAAGAGGGATAAATGAATTAGAGTATCTAATTTTAACACATCCACACAATGACCATATTGGTGAAGTGGAATATATTATTAGTCATATTAAAATTAAACATATAGTGATATACAATAAGGGATATAGTAGTAATACATTGATGTTATTATCGAAATTAAGCCATAAGTACAACATTAAACTTATGGATGTAAGACAAGTTAGTAGTTTTAAACTTGGAGATAGTAGTTTTCTATTTTTTGATAGTTTTATTCCAAATAGCCGAGATAAAAATGAGTATTCGATTATTACTATGATTACATATCAAAATAAAAAAGTTTTATTAATGGGCGATGCTAGTAAAAATAATGAATCTTTACTACTAAAAAAATATAACTTGCCGGAGATTGATATTTTAAAAGTAGGACATCATGGGAGCAAGACAAGTAGTTCTAAAGAATTTATAGAGATGATTAAGCCTAAAATAAGTTTGATTTCTTCTGGGAAGAACAATATGTATCATCTTCCTAATATAGAAGTTGTTAAACGATTGCAAAGGATTCGCAGTCGCATTTACAATAGTCAACAAAACGGTCAAGTTACAATTGACTTAGATGATAATTTAAAAGTTGATTCAAACTCTTATGGAAATGCAAGTGGTTTATAGATACAGAAACATGATATAATCTATTGATGTGTCAAACGAATGAAAGGGTGTAATGAATGAGCGACAATATTGTAGCTATTTATGGAGATGTGCCTGAATTGGTTGAAAAACAAAGTGCAGAAATCATATCACAATTTTTGAAAAGTGATAGAGATGACTTTAACTTTGTGAAATATAATTTATACGAAACAGAGATTGCACCAATTGTTGAAGAAACATTAACATTGCCTTTCTTTTCAGATAAAAAAGCAATTTTGGTTAAAAATGCATATATATTTACAGGTGAAAAAGCGCCAAAAGATATGGCTCATAATGTAGATCAATTAATAGAATTTATTGAAAAATATGATGGCGAAAATTTGATTGTCTTTGAGATATATCAAAATAAACTTGATGAAAGAAAAAAGTTAACTAAAACTCTAAAAAAGCATGCAAGGCTTAAAAAAATAGAGCAAATGTCTGAAGAAGAAATAAAAAAATGGATTCAAAGTAAATTAAATGAGAATTTCAAAGATATCAAAAGAGATGCATTAGATTTATTTATTGAGTTGACAGGTATTAACTTTAATATTGTCTCACAAGAGATAGAAAAGTTGATTTTATTTTTAGGCGATAGACCAACAATTAATAAGCAGGATGTTAACCAAATTATTAATAGAAGTTTAGAGCAAAATGTATTTTTACTGACTGAATACATTCAGAAAAGAAAGAAAGAACAAGCAATTCATTTAGTAAAAGATTTAATAACTATGAAAGAAGAACCAATTAAATTACTTGCACTAATTACAAGTAATTACCGATTATTTTATCAATGTAAGATTCTGAGTCAAAAAGGATATAGTGGACAGCAAATTGCTAAAACAATAGGAGTGCATCCATACAGAGTAAAATTAGCGTTAGGACAAGTAAGACATTATCAACTTGATGAATTATTGAATATTGTAGATGCTTGTGCGGAAACTGATTATAAACTTAAATCATCATATATGGATAAACAGTTAATACTGGAATTATTCATTCTATCTTTATAAAAAATAAAAGTTCAAGCATGCGCTTGAACTTTTATTTAAAAAGATTATTTATTTGCAGTCATTAATTGTGATTTAATACGGTCAGCTTTGTTTGAATGTATTAAATTACTTTGAGCAGCTTTGTCTACTAACTTAACTGCTAAGCTTACTAATTCATTTTTATTATCAGCGTTATTTGAAACAGCTGTTTTAGCGTTTTTAACTGCTGTACGCATTGCACTCTTTTGTGAAATGTTGCGTGCTTCAGCTTTTTCAGTTGTTTTTACACGTTTAATTGCAGATTTGATATTTGCCATTTCTGTCACCTCCTAAAAGTGAGTTCATCTTATCAAAATTTTATTTGATTACAACAAGAAATATTTTAACAAAAGTCTAACCGTTGTGCAATCATTTATTTGATGGGGTTAGCTTAAAATTTTGCAGATTTAATAAATTGTGTTGGAAACACAATCAATACGTTTTATAATTATAAGTACGTAATTAACATATTAACATATCGCAAGTATGTATTTAAATAAAGATTGTTATAATTTCAAAGTTCATCCAAGATTATGGCGTTTGCATTTACCTATTAAAAACGTTATTATATCAAAGATGCGAAAGATAATACGGGTTTATTTTATGAAAGTGAGAAGGATAAAATGGATAATGAGCAACGCTTAAAAAGAAGAGAGAATATAAGGAATTTCTCGATTATAGCACATATTGACCACGGAAAATCTACATTGGCTGATAGAATTTTAGAAAATACCAAATCAGTTGAAACAAGAGATATGCAAGATCAGTTACTAGATTCAATGGATTTAGAAAGAGAACGTGGTATTACAATCAAATTAAACGCAGTTCGTTTAAAGTACGAAGCTAAAGATGGAAATACTTATACATTCCATTTAATCGATACGCCTGGACACGTCGATTTTACATATGAAGTGTCACGTTCTTTGGCAGCTTGTGAGGGTGCGATTTTAGTAGTAGATGCGGCTCAAGGTATCGAAGCACAAACATTAGCAAATGTTTATTTGGCATTAGATAATGAGTTAGAGTTATTGCCTGTTATTAACAAAATTGATTTACCTGCTGCAGAACCTGAACGCGTGAAACAAGAAATTGAAGATATGATAGGTTTAGACCAAGACGATGTTGTTTTAGCAAGTGCTAAATCTAACATTGGAATTGAAGAGATACTAGAGAAAATAGTTGAAGTTGTGCCAGCTCCAGATGGTGACCCAGAAGCACCACTAAAAGCATTAATATTTGATTCTGAGTATGATCCATATAGAGGGGTAATTTCATCGATAAGAATTGTAGACGGTGTTGTTAAAGCTGGAGATAAAATTCGAATGATGGCCACTGGTAAAGAGTTCGAAGTAACAGAAGTTGGAATTAATACACCTAAGCAGCTTCCAGTTGATGAATTAACAGTTGGTGATGTTGGTTATATTATTGCAAGTATTAAAAATGTTGATGATTCTAGGGTTGGTGACACCATCACATTAGCTAGTAGACCTGCATCAGAACCATTGCAAGGTTATAAGAAAATGAATCCAATGGTATATTGCGGACTGTTCCCAATAGATAACAAAAATTATAATGATTTAAGAGAAGCATTAGAAAAATTACAATTGAATGATGCATCATTAGAATTTGAGCCTGAATCGTCACAAGCATTAGGTTTTGGTTATAGAACTGGTTTCTTAGGTATGTTACACATGGAAATAATTCAAGAAAGAATTGAAAGAGAATTTGGCATTGAATTAATTGCAACAGCACCATCTGTAATTTATCAATGTATTTTAAGGGACGGTTCAGAAGTGACGGTTGATAACCCAGCACAAATGCCAGATCGTGATAAAATTGATAAAATATTTGAGCCATATGTTCGTGCAACTATGATGGTTCCAAATGACTATGTAGGTGCAGTAATGGAATTATGTCAACGTAAACGTGGACAATTTATAAATATGGACTATTTAGATGATATTCGTGTAAATATTGTTTATGAATTACCTTTAGCTGAAGTTGTATTTGATTTCTTCGATCAACTTAAATCTAATACTAAAGGATATGCATCATTTGATTATGAATTCATCGAAAATAAAGAAAGTAATTTAGTTAAGATGGATATTTTATTAAACGGTGATAAAGTGGATGCGCTAAGCTTCATAGTTCATAGAGATTTTGCATATGAACGTGGTAAAGCATTAGTTGAAAAACTTAAAACGTTAATTCCAAGACAGCAATTTGAAGTACCTGTACAGGCTGCAATAGGACAAAAAATTGTAGCGCGTACAAATATTAAATCAATGGGTAAAAACGTTTTAGCTAAATGTTATGGCGGTGACATAAGCCGTAAACGTAAATTACTTGAAAAACAAAAAGCAGGTAAAGCTAAGATGAAAGCAGTTGGTAATGTTGAAATTCCACAGGATGCTTTCTTGGCTGTATTGAAAATGGATGACGAATAAGTTTTTAAAAAATTTATTAACAATTTACAATGAATAAAGTTTAATAACTAAAAAGAGGGAGCCTAGGATAAATTAACGTCCTGGGCTTTACAATGTTATATTGGCAGTCATCGACAGAGTTAAAATGAGCTTATAACAATGGGGCCCCAACACAGAGAATTTCGAAAAGAAATTCTACAGGCAATGCAAGTTGGGGTGGGACAACGAAATAAATTTTGCGAAAATATCATTTCTGTCCCACTCCCTTATGCATGAGTTTTACTCATGTAATTTTATTTTTAAGGACATATTACATCTGGCTAATGTGTAAGAGCCACTACATAATAAATCATTAGTGGTTCTTTATTATTTCTATCTCACTCCCTCTAAACAAGAATAAATATCAAAATGAATCGATATATTAGACAACCATTGATTAAACGTTAAAGTTAAAAGTAAGAATAACAGCAGATAGTCCAACAGGATGTAGCCGATTGGATAAACAGTCTGAGAAGCGGGGCATTAAAATGACGGTACAAAGTGCATATATACATATTCCATTTTGTGTAAGAATATGTACATATTGTGATTTCAATAAATATTTTATACAGAATCAACCTGTAGATGAGTACTTAGATGCACTAATAACAGAAATGTCTACAGCAAAATATAGGAACTTAAAGACCATGTATGTAGGTGGCGGCACACCAACGGCCCTTTCTATTAATCAGTTGGAAAGATTACTTAAAGCAATACGTGATACGTTTACAATCACAGGCGAGTATACATTTGAAGCAAATCCTGATGAGTTAACTAAAGAGAAAGTCCAACTATTAGAGAAATATGGAGTAAATAGAATTTCAATGGGCGTTCAAACATTCAAACCGGAGTTATTGTCTGTTTTAGGTAGAACGCACAATACTGAAGATATTTACACTTCGGTGTTAAATGCTAAAAACGCAGGTATTAAATCAATCAGTTTAGATTTAATGTATCATTTACCGAAACAGACGATTGAAGATTTTGAACAAAGTTTAGATCTAGCTTTAGATATGGATATTCAACATATTTCGAGTTACGGCTTAATACTTGAACCTAAAACCCAATTTTATAATATGTATAGAAAAGGGTTGCTTAAACTTCCTAATGAGGATTTAGGTGCTGACATGTATCAGTTGTTGATGTCTAAGATAGAACAATCTCCTTTCCATCAATACGAAATATCTAATTTTGCATTAGATGGCCATGAATCAGAACATAATAAGGTTTACTGGTTTAATGAGGAATATTATGGATTTGGAGCAGGTGCAAGTGGTTATGTAGATGGTGTGCGTTATACGAATATCAATCCAGTGAATCATTATATCAAAGCTATAAATAAAGAAAGTAAAGCAATTTTAGTATCAAATAAACCTTCTTTGACTGAGAGAATGGAAGAAGAAATGTTTCTTGGGTTGCGTTTAAATGAAGGTGTGAGTAGTAGTAGGTTCAAAAAGAAGTTTGACCAATCTATTGAAAGTGTCTTTGGTCAAACAATAAATAATTTAAAAGAGAAAGAATTAATTGTAGAAAAGAACGATGCGATTGCACTAACAAAGCGAGGGAAAGTCATAGGTAATGAGGTTTTTGAAGCTTTCCTAATAAATGATTAAAAAAAATTGAAATTTCGAGTCTTTAACATTGACTTACTTTGACCAATTTGATAAATTATAATTAGCACTTGAGATAAGTGAGTGCTAATGAGGTGAAAACATGATTACAGATAGGCAATTGAGTATATTAAACGCAATTGTTGAGGATTATGTTGATTTTGGACAACCCGTTGGTTCTAAAACACTAATTGAGCGACATAACTTGAATGTTAGTCCTGCTACAATTAGAAATGAGATGAAACAGCTTGAAGATTTAAACTATATCGAAAAGACACATAGTTCTTCAGGGCGTTCGCCATCACAATTAGGTTTTAGGTATTATGTCAATCGTTTACTTGAACAAACATCTCATCAAAAAACAAATAAATTAAGACGATTAAATCAATTGTTAGTTGAGAATCAATATGATGTATCATCAGCATTGACATATTTTGCAGATGAATTATCAAATATATCTCAATATACAACTTTAGTTGTTCATCCTAATCATAAACAAGATATTATCAATAATGTACATTTGATTCGTGCTAATCCTAATTTAGTTATAATGGTTATCGTATTTTCATCAGGTCATGTTGAGCATGTACATCTTGCTTCAGACATACCGTTTAGTAATGATAAACTAAATACAATATCAAATTTTGTTACTAACAAACTAACTGAGTTTAATCAGAATTTACAAGATGATATTGTCTCTTTTGTTCAATCAGAGCAGGAAGAAATATTTATCAATAAATTGATAAATACGATGAATAATCATATTTCTAATCAAAGTAATAGCATTTATATGGGTGGAAAGGTTAAACTTATTGATGCATTGAATGAAAGTAATGTATCTTCAATTCAGCCCATTCTACAATATATAGAATCAAATAGAATTGCAGAATTATTACAAGATATATCTTCGCCAAATATTAATGTAAAAATTGGTAATGAAATTGATGACAGCTTAAGTGATATTTCAATTGTAACAAGTCAATATCATTTTGATGAAACGTTAAAAGGTCAAATCGCTGTGATTGGACCTACAGCTATGCATTATCAAAATGTCATTCAATTATTAAATAGAATTTGGTAATGATGGATTAGAAAGTATTGGAGGACAGAAAATGACAAATAAAGACGAATCAGTTGAAAAAAACACTGAATCAACAGTTGAAGAAACAAACATCAAACAAAATATTGATGATTCAGTTGAACAAGCTGAAGAAAGTAAAGGTCATTTACAAGATGAAGCAATAGAAGAAACGTCTGACGAGAATGTTATTGAAGAAATAGATCCAAAAGATCAAAAAATTAATGAACTTCAACAATTAGCAGATGAAAACGAAGAGAAATATTTAAGGCTCTACGCTGAGTTTGAAAATTATAAGCGTAGAATTCAAAAAGAAAATGAAATAAATAAAACATATCAAGCACAACGTGTGTTAACAGATATTTTACCAGCAATAGACAATATAGAACGTGCACTTCAAATTGAAGGTGATGATGAGACTTTTAAATCTCTTCAAAAAGGTGTACAAATGGTGCATGAAAGTTTGATTAACGCACTAAAAGATAATGGTCTTGAAGTTATTAAAACTGAAGGTGAAGCATTTGATCCAAATATTCACCAAGCTGTAGTTCAAGATGATAACCCTGATTTTGAATCTGGCGAAATCACTCAAGAACTACAAAAAGGATACAAGCTTAAAGATAGAGTATTAAGACCATCAATGGTCAAAGTAAACCAATAACTTAAATTTGGCGAAAAGACATTGTTTAAAATTAAATTAATTTAATGATTAAATGGAGGAATTTTATTATGAGTAAAATTATTGGTATAGACTTAGGTACAACAAATTCATGTGTAACAGTATTAGAAGGCGATGAGCCAAAAGTAATTCAAAACCCTGAAGGTTCACGTACAACACCATCTGTTGTAGCTTTCAAAAATGGAGAAACTCAAGTTGGTGAAGTAGCTAAACGTCAAGCTATTACAAACCCAAACACTGTTCAATCTATTAAACGTCATATGGGTACTGATTATAAAGTAGATATTGAAGGTAAATCATACACACCACAAGAAATCTCAGCTATGATTTTACAAAACTTAAAAAATACAGCTGAAAGCTATTTAGGTGAGAAAGTTGACAAAGCTGTAATTACAGTACCTGCATACTTTAACGACGCTGAACGTCAAGCAACTAAAGATGCTGGTAAAATTGCTGGTTTAGAAGTTGAGCGTATCATTAATGAACCAACAGCTGCAGCATTAGCATATGGTTTAGATAAAACTGATAAAGATGAAAAAGTTCTTGTTTTTGACTTAGGTGGCGGTACATTTGACGTATCTATCCTAGAATTAGGTGACGGTGTATTCGAAGTACTATCAACAGCCGGTGACAACAAACTTGGCGGTGATGATTTTGACCAAGTAATTATTGACTACCTAGTTGCAGAATTCAAAAAAGAAAATGGCGTAGACTTATCTCAAGATAAAATGGCATTACAACGTTTGAAAGATGCTGCTGAAAAAGCTAAAAAAGACTTATCAGGTGTATCACAAACTCAAATCTCATTACCATTTATCTCAGCTGGTGAAAACGGTCCATTACACTTAGAAGTAAACTTAACTCGTTCTAAATTTGAAGAATTATCAGATTCATTAATTAGAAGAACAATGGAACCTACACGCCAAGCAATGAAAGACGCTGGCTTAACAAACTCAGATATCGATGAAGTTATCTTAGTTGGTGGATCAACTCGTATTCCAGCAGTACAAGAAGCTGTCAAAAAAGAAATCGGTAAAGAACCTAACAAAGGTGTAAACCCGGACGAAGTAGTGGCAATGGGAGCTGCAATCCAAGGTGGCGTTATCACAGGTGACGTTAAAGACGTAGTATTATTAGACGTAACACCACTATCTTTAGGTATTGAAATTTTAGGTGGACGTATGAATACGTTAATTGAACGTAACACTACGATTCCTACATCTAAATCTCAAATCTATTCAACAGCAGTAGATAATCAACCATCAGTAGATGTACACGTATTACAAGGTGAACGTCCAATGGCTGCGGATAATAAAACACTTGGTAGATTCCAATTGACTGATATTCCACCAGCTGAACGTGGTAAACCTCAAATTGAAGTAACGTTTGATATCGATAAAAACGGTATTGTAAATGTAACTGCAAAAGACTTAGGTACAAATAAAGAACAAAGAATTACAATTCAATCAAGTTCTTCATTATCAGACGAAGAAATCGACCGTATGGTAAAAGATGCTGAAGTTAACGCTGAAGCAGATAAAAAACGTCGTGAAGAAGTAGACTTAAGAAACGAAGCTGACAGTCTAGTATTCCAAGTTGAAAAAACTTTAACTGATTTAGGCGAAAATATTGGTGAAGAAGATAAAAAATCTGCTGAAGAGAAAAAAGACGCTCTTAAAACTGCTTTAGAAGGTCAAGATATAGAAGATATTAAATCTAAAAAAGAAGAACTTGAAAAAGTGATTCAAGAATTATCAGCAAAAGTATATGAGCAAGCGGCTCAACAGCAACAACAAGCACAAGGTGCAAATGCTGGTCAAAACAACGATAGTACTGTAGAAGATGCTGAATTTAAAGAAGTAAAAGACGACGACAAAAAATAATTAAACAATACAATTAGAATGTTGTCATGATCTGAAAAGTCAAAGTCAATAGAACATTGGCTTTGGCTTTTTATTTGGATAGTATGACATATTACGTTAAACTATATGAGTTAATTAAGAAAAGGAGAGATAGCTGTGGCCAAAAGAGACTATTATGAAGTTTTAGGCATTAGTAAAGATGCTTCAAAAGATGAAATCAAAAAAGCGTATCGAAAGCTTTCGAAAAAATATCATCCAGATATTAACAAAGAAGAAGGTGCAGATGAAAAGTTTAAAGAAATTTCTGAAGCCTATGAAGTTTTAAGTGATGATAATAAACGCGCAAGCTATGATCAATTTGGACATGATGGTCCACAAGGTTTTGGTGGACAAGGATTCAATGGCTCTGACTTTGGCGGTTTTAGTGGCTTCGGTGGCGGCGGTTTTGAAGATATCTTTAGCTCTTTCTTCGGTGGCGGCAGACAAAGAGATCCAAATGCACCGCAAAAAGGTGATGATCTTCAGTATACAATGACATTAACATTTGAAGAAGCGGTATTTGGTACAACAAAAGAAATTTCAATCCGTAAAGATGTAACATGCGAAACATGTCATGGTGATGGTGCAAAGCCTGGAACAAGTAAAAAGACTTGTAGTTACTGTAATGGCGCTGGTCATGTAGCTGTAGAACAAAACACAATTTTAGGTAGAGTTCGTACTGAACAAGTTTGTCCTAAATGTAATGGAAGTGGTCAAGAATTTGAAGAAGCTTGTCCAACATGTCACGGAAAAGGTACTGAAAATAAAACAGTTAAATTAGAAGTGAAAGTACCTGAAGGTGTCGACAATGAACAACAAATTAGATTAGCTGGTGAAGGCTCTCCAGGCGTGAATGGAGGACCTGCTGGTGATTTATACGTAGTATTTAGAGTTAAACCATCTGAAACATTTAAACGTGATGGTGATGATATTTATTACAAATTAAATGTTAGCTTCCCACAAGCAGCTTTAGGCGATGAAATAAAAATACCAACATTAAATAATGAAGTTATGTTAACAATCCCTGCTGGTACACAAACAGGTAAGCAATTCCGCTTAAAAGAAAAGGGTATAAAAAATGTTCATGGCTATGGATACGGAGATTTATATGTTGATATTAAAGTAGTAACGCCTACTAAATTAACAGATAGACAAAAAGAACTAATGAAAGAATTTGCCCAATTAAATGGTGAAGAAATTAATGAACAACCTTCGAATTTTAAAGATAGAGCAAAAAGATTCTTTAAGGGAGAATAAAGTATGAACTGGACAGAGCTTTCAATTATTATTAATCATGAAGCAGTAGAATTGGCTACCAATATACTTGAAAATCATGGATCAAATGGTGTCGTGATAGAAGATTCAGATGATTTAATTAACCAACCAGAAGATAAATACGGTGAAATTTACGCTTTGAAAAAAGAGGATTATCCAGATAAGGGAGTAAGATTGAAAGCCTATTTTAATGAAATGACTTATGATGATAAGTTGCGACAGCAAATTAAAGATGAGTTATTAAATTTAGATGAACTTGATCAACATAACATTCAATTCAGTGAGCAAATTATTGCAGAGACGGATTGGGAAAATGAATGGAAAAACTATTTCCATCCATTCCGAGCGTCGAAGAAGTTCACAATAGTTCCTAGTTGGGAAACATATGCTAAAGAAGCGGATGAAGAGCTTTGCATTGAGCTCGACCCAGGTATGGCTTTTGGAACAGGCGATCATCCGACTACAAGTATGTGTTTGAAGGCAATAGAAACATATGTATTGCCACAGCATTCAGTAATTGATGTTGGTACTGGCTCAGGTATATTAAGTATTGCAAGTCATCTAATCGGTGTAAAACGTATTAAAGCGTTGGATATTGATGAAATGGCAGTGAGTGTAGCTAAAGAAAACTTCAGAAGAAATCATTGTGAAACGTTAATTGAAGCTGTTCCAGGTAACTTATTGAAAGACGAAACAGAAAAATTTGATATTGTAATAGCAAATATTTTAGCGCATATTATTGATGAAATGATTGAAGATGCTTATAATACTCTAAATGAAGGCGGTTATTTTATTACTTCTGGTATTATAAAAGAGAAGTATGAAGGTATACAGTCACATATGGAGCGTGTAGGTTTTAAAATTATTTCAGAACAACATGACAATGGTTGGGTTTGTCTTGTTGGCCAGAAAGTGAGTGAATAATGTGCAACGTTATTTCATAGACCAAAACGCTGATGTAAGTCAGCGTTTTTTTATTACAAAAAAAGAAGATATTCATCATATAACAAATGTAATGAGATATGATGTTGGTAGTAAAATTATTTTAACTTTTAATGATCAAACAGTTTATTTATGTGAAATTGCTGACATAACAAGTGATAAAATTGCAGTTGATTTAAAAGAAAAACAAAATATTAATACAGAATTGCCAGTTGATGTTACGATTTGCAGTGGACTAATTAAAGCTGACAAATATGAGTGGTTGCTACAAAAAGCTACTGAATTGGGTGCTTCATCATTTATAGCTGTGAGCATGGAACGCTCAATTGTTAAATTAAACGAGGCGAAAGTTGTCAAAAAGATAGAGCGTTGGCAAAAAATAATTAAAGAAGCTGCTGAACAAAGCTATCGTTTAGTGATTCCATCTATTCAATTCGAGTCGAATTTAAAATTAATTTGTGATACTATTGATAATTATGACTATATTCTTATTGCATATGAAGAGGAAGCAAAAGATGGTGAGTTAAGCAATTTCAAGCAAACTTTACAACAATTCAAGGCTCAGGATAAAGTGTTGATGATTTTTGGTCCTGAGGGTGGTTTGTCAGAAAATGAAATTTCATTATTTAGTAATACTAGTACAGTTGTTGGTCTTGGACCGAGAATTTTACGGGCAGAAACTGCGCCATTGTATGCGTTAAGTGCAATAAGTTATGAAAAAGAATTAATGGGGTGAATATTTATGTCAACAGTTGCGTTTCACACATTAGGTTGTAAAGTAAACCATTATGAAACTGAAGCAATCTGGCAATTATTTAAAGAAGCAAACTATGAGCGCGTTGACTTTGAAGCGAATGCTGATGTATTTGTTATTAATACTTGTACAGTAACGAATACAGGTGATAAAAAAAGTCGTCAAATAATTAGACGTGCAATAAGACAAAATCCTGATGCTGTAATCTGTGTAACAGGTTGTTATGCGCAAACTTCATCAGCTGAAATTATGGAAATTCCTGGTGTCGATGTAGTAGTTGGTACACAAGATAGACATAAACTATTAGGTTACATTGATGAATTCCGTAAAGAACGCCAACCAATTAATGGTGTTGGAAATATCATGAAAAATCGTAAATATGAAGAATTAGATGTTCCATATTTTACAGATAGAACACGTGCGTCATTAAAAATTCAAGAAGGTTGTAACAACTTCTGCACATTCTGTATTATTCCATGGGCTCGTGGCTTAATGCGTTCAAGAGATCCGGAAAAAGTAGTTGAACAAGCGACGCAACTAGTGAATTCAGGATATAAGGAAATTGTATTGACGGGAATTCATACAGGTGGATATGGTCAAGATTTAAAAGATTATAACTTGGCCCAATTATTACGTGATCTTGAAACGATTAATGGATTAGAACGAATTCGAATTTCTTCAATTGAAGCAAGTCAACTTACAGATGAAGTAATTGACGTTTTAGAACGTTCAACAAAAGTTGTGCGTCATTTGCATATTCCATTACAATCTGGTTCAGATACAGTATTAAAACGTATGAGACGTAAGTATACAATGGATAGATTTTCAGAACGATTAACAAAATTGCATAAAGCTTTACCAGACTTGGCAGTTACGAGTGATGTAATTGTTGGTTTCCCAGGTGAAACTGAAGCAGAGTTCCAAGAAACATATGATTTTATCGTAAAGCATAAGTTCTCTGAACTGCATGTTTTCCCTTATTCTCCTAGAATTGGCACGCCAGCTGCAAGAATGGATGACCAAATTGATGAAGAAATTAAAAATGAACGCGTGCATAAGTTAATTACGCTAAGCAATCAACTCGGAAAGTTATATGCGTCTAAATTTGATCAAGATGTGCTTGAAGTAATTCCTGAGGAACAGGGTGACACAGAAGGTACATTAGTTGGATATGCAGATAATTATATGAAAGTACAATTTGAAGGTGACGAATCACTCATAGGTCAAATTGTAAAAGTTAAAATTACGCAAGCAAATTATCCATTAAATGAAGGGCAAGCAATTAAAGTTGTTGATTTCGCAACAAATAAATCTGATAGAGAAGTTTTAGTTTAAGTATTCCTTGATTCATACCATAAGGTTCCGTATTAAAGATATAGGTTTTGTAACGTTGTTTTAACGGCTTCACAATTTACTATATAAGCAACTCTTCTCATTAAATAAATTATTAAGAGATTTTTAGAACAAAATCTAAAAGTCTTTGTGATTTTGATGTGAAATATGTTTCAAATAAAAAACAATTTACTAATTGACCATAAATTACAGATATATTATACTTATAAATGCATAGTTTTACTGTGCAATTGACTATAAAGTTCCGTTGATATTTGGAGGGAGGGAAATACAGATGTCTAAAACAGTAGTACGTAAAAATGAATCACTTGAAGATGCGTTACGTAGATTTAAACGTTCAGTTTCTAAAAGTGGAACAATCCAAGAAGTACGTAAACGTGAATTTTACGAAAAACCAAGCGTAAAACGTAAAAAGAAATCAGAAGCTGCACGTAAACGTAAATTCAAATAATTAATACCTCTGTTGACTCCCTCAACACGAATATTAATTATATAAAATAAACATCACAAGTTAGTGTCTGACACTAATATGTGATGTTTTTTTGTTGTCAATTTTTAATTAAAAAAAGTTATATAGTTTATAAATAATCAAATTGATATTCTATAGGTTCTTATAACTATAAAGTATATTCAATTTCATGTATAATTAATGTGAGGGCGAGGTGAAATTGTGAGTTATAATAATTTTTTACAAATGACAACTATCTTGGAATCAACGGCTGGAGATACTTGGGTTGAACAAGTTAGTAATATAATTGTTCAACCTATTTTTACGTTAATATTAACCTGT
The DNA here is from genome assembly GCF_037963075.1 of Staphylococcus sp. FSL W8-0056. Classification (NCBI taxonomy): domain Bacteria; kingdom Bacillati; phylum Bacillota; class Bacilli; order Caryophanales; family Staphylococcaceae; genus Staphylococcus; species Staphylococcus sp. FSL W8-0056. The sequence continues at coordinate 1,318,599 of NZ_CP150142.1, read as the reverse complement.
TTGACATTCTTAGGATTTGTATATCAACTTTACTCTAAAAAAATCAATGCAGCTGGTATTATCGCCACATTATCATTACTTATTTTATTTTTGGGATTTCTAATCCAAGGAAATGTCAATATGCATTCTATCTTAATATTCTCAATTGGCGTTATATTAGTTGTAATTGAATTATTTGTAGTTGGTGCAGTAATTGGTATTATTGGCATGATACTGATAACTATAAGCATAACAACGCTCGGTGATAATTTGCTATTTATGCTTGCGAATGTTATCGTTGCCTTGATTTTAACGATTGTAGAATGGGTGATATTAGTGAAGATTTTCAACAGAAAGATTCCGTTTTTGGATAAGGTTATCTTAAAAGATTCAACTAATTCTGAGTCAGGTTACAATTCTCATGATAACCGCTCGCACCTCGTAGGAAAGACTGCTCAAACAGTTACAGATCTTCGACCTGCAGGGATTATTTTTTGTGAAAATGAACGTATTGATGCTGTTTCAGATGGCAACTTTATTTTACGCAATAAAACGGTGAAAATCCTTGAAGTTGAAGGAACAAGAGTAGTTGTGAGGGAAGTAGATTAATTAAAAGGAGCGATACCATGTTTAGTTTAAGTTTTATCGTAATAGCAGTTATTATAATAGTTGCATTACTTATTTTATTCTCATTTGTACCGATTGGTTTGTGGATTTCAGCGTTAGCAGCTGGCGTTCATGTTGGTATAGGTACATTGGTTGGTATGCGTTTACGTCGTGTATCTCCAAGAAAAGTTATAGCGCCATTAATTAAAGCGCACAAAGCAGGACTAGCATTAACAACAAACCAATTAGAATCGCATTATCTAGCAGGAGGAAATGTTGACAGAGTTGTTGATGCTAATATTGCTGCACAACGTGCTGACATTGATCTTCCTTTCGAACGTGCTGCTGCAATTGACCTTGCAGGACGTGACGTATTAGAAGCGGTTCAAATGTCTGTTAATCCTAAAGTCATTGAAACACCATTTATCGCAGGTGTAGCAATGAACGGTATTGAAGTGAAAGCCAAAGCTCGTATCACAGTTAGAGCTAATATTGCTCGACTTGTTGGTGGTGCAGGTGAAGAAACAATCATCGCACGTGTTGGTGAAGGTATCGTTTCAACAATTGGTTCTAGTAAGCATCATACAGAAGTACTTGAAAACCCAGATAATATTTCTAAAACAGTTTTAAGCAAAGGTTTAGATTCAGGTACTGCATTTGAAATTTTATCAATTGATATTGCTGACGTTGATATTAGTAAAAATATTGGTGCAGACTTACAAACTGAACAAGCATTAGCAGACAAAAATATTGCACAAGCAAAAGCTGAAGAACGTAGAGCTATGGCTGTAGCAACTGAGCAAGAAATGAAAGCGCGTGTACAAGAAATGCATGCTAAAGTAGTTGAAGCCGAATCTGAAGTACCATTAGCTATGGCTGAAGCATTACGTTCAGGTAATATCAGTGTTAAAGATTATTATAATTTGAAAAATATCGAAGCTGATACAGGCATGAGAAATGCAATTAATAAACGAACTGATCAAAGTGATGATGAGTCACCTGAACATTAAGTCGAGAGGTGATTAAATGAGTGTCGGTATTCTAATTTTTGTCATATCAGTGATCATTTCTATCATTACTACTATGCGCGAAAATAGTCATAAAGATAGACAAAATCAAAAGCCACCTCAAAAAACATCTACCGATAATGAACCAAAAAAAGGTGGCTTTTTTGAAGAAATTGAGCGAACGTTTAAAGAAATAAGTGAAGAATTAAATGAAGAAGAAAAGAAATCATCGAAACGAAAATATGATGATACGTTACCACCTTTATTCGATGAACTTCCAAAGGAAGAGCCTAAATCGAAACCTGTTGTAGAACCTATGGCACCTAAAAAACAACCAGAAACAAAACCGATGACAGAGAAACCAATTACAGTGCCTAAAGCAGAACCGGTGGAGCAGAAACATAGACCTTCTAGACAAGATAATTCTGACGAAATTAGACGTCAATTAGAAAAATCACTTAGAGATGATATTAAAACGATTCGTACTGACATTGATAGAGAAAAAGAAAAGCAAATTGCTAAAATGGAAAAACGTGCTAGAGATATTATTGAGGATAAATACTTATCTGAACGTACAAAACGTTTGAAATTAAAGCAGTTGCTTAATTCTCAAAATGTCGAAAAAGATTTGACTAAATCAGCGTTCCAATTTGATAAAGATGAAGTAATCAATGGTATGATATGGTCAGAAATTTTAGCTAAACCAAAACAATTATAAAATTTTTTGAAAACAAGCACTATCGTAATGGTAGTTGCTTGTTTTTTTACGTTAAGAAAAATTAAAAAACAAAGAGAATCTTTCGAGAAATATTAGTTATTTAAATTACAGCAAAAAATTGATTAGTCTAAAATTGAAACTGCTTTTATGACAAGGTGAAAAGTATAAATGATTATTTTAAATTAAAGAAAAATGAGTAAGTCAATGCAAAGATGTTTAAATCAATCAATTGCATGATATAATTAAGTAGATATTAAAGCATCATAGAATGAATATAAATGATATATGAAAAGGAGCGCGTGTATGCCTGGAATTATACAAATAGACGATATGAACCAATCTCAAGCTTTAATTGGAAATAATGATGAACATTTAAAAGCAATTGAAGAGAGTTTCGATGTTGTCATCCATGCAAGAGGACAAGAAGTTGCCGTTAAAGGTACAAAAATAGAAAACGTAGAAAAAGCGGAATCAGTATTAATCAATTTGCTGAAGGTTATTGATTTAGGTAATAATATTACAATTAAAGATGTTGAAGCAGCTATTAAAATGGCGCATAATAACACAATTCAACATCTGTTAGATTTATATGATGAAGAGATAACTAAAGATGCATTTGGTAAGACGATTCGTGCGAAAACGATGGGGCAACGTATATATGTTAATGCCATGAAAAATAATGATTTAGTATTTGGTATAGGTCCTGCTGGTACAGGTAAGACATTCTTAGCTGTAGTTTATGCAGCAAAGCAACTCCGTAAAGGTGCTGTTAAACGTATTGTATTAACAAGACCTGCTGTTGAAGCAGGAGAGTCACTTGGATTTTTACCAGGAGATTTGAAAGAAAAGGTAGATCCATATTTAAGACCTTTATATGATGGTCTATATACTGTTCTTGGGCGTGAACAAACAGAGCGATTTATTGAAAGAGGCATTATCGAAATAGCGCCACTTGCATATATGCGCGGACGAACATTAGAAGATGCATTTGTAATTCTTGATGAGGCGCAGAATACGACACATGCGCAAATGAAAATGTTTTTAACAAGACTAGGTTTTGGCTCAAAAATGGTAGTTACTGGTGACCAAACTCAAATCGATTTACCTAAAGGTGTTAAAAGTGGACTTAAGGAAGCGGTCAGTAGGTTACACAACGTTAAAGGTATAAGTATATTGAAATTAGATCAGAGCGATGTAGTAAGACATCCATTGGTAAGTAAGATCATTGAACATTATGAAGGAGAGAATTAAATGTTTACGATAGATTTTAGCGATCACACAGGCTTAGTTAAAGATGCGTGGTATAAACAAATTGAAGATTTATTAGAATTTGCTAAAAAAGAAGAGCATATAGAAGACGATGCTGAGCTTTCTGTTACATTTGTAGATAAACAAGAAATACAAGAAATTAATCGAACATATAGAGATAAAGATAAAGTTACAGATGTAATCTCATTTGCTTTAGAAGAAGATGAGCCAGAGATTGATTTTAGTGGTCTTGATATACCACGTGTTTTAGGGGATATAATTATCTGTACGGATGTAGCGCAAGAACAAGCAAACAATTACGGACATTCTTTTGAACGAGAATTAGGATTTTTAGCATTACATGGATTTTTGCATCTATTAGGTTATGATCATATGACTGAAGCGGATGAAAAGGAAATGTTTGGTCGACAAGATACAATATTAAACGCTTATGGATTAACACGAGACTAATTATGAAAAGGTTTAAATATGCACTTGATGGGCTGAAAATCTTAATTCAAAAAGACTATAAATTTCTTTTACATGTGTTTGCAATGATTGTTGCTATTGTCTTTGGTCTCGTACTAAATATTAATCGTATTGAGTGGATATTTATACTCATTGCTATTGCATTAGTTCTCACTGTTGAAGCTTTAAACACTGCTATTGAATATGTTGTCGATTTAGTGACCGTTGAATATCATGATTTAGCTAAATACGCAAAAGATATAGCGGCTTTTAGTGTACTTATAGTTTCAATATTAGCATTTATTATAGGTTTAATAGTATTTTTACCACATTTTATAGCGTTATTTTAGGGAGGCATATATGAGTTATCAACCTCATTATTTTCAAGAAGTTAGAAAAGCACAACAAGAATCATATTCGCCATACAGTCAATTTAAAGTAGGGGCTTATTTAAAAACGAAAGACGGTAGAACTTTTTATGGTACCAATGTAGAAAATGCTTCTTATCCATTATCGATATGTGCTGAACGAGCTAGTTTGGTATCGGCAATTTCTCAAGGATACAGACCAGGTGATTTTGAATCAATAACTGTAACCGTAGATGCAGATAAACCGTCATCACCTTGTGGTGCATGTCGTCAAGTTTTAAAGGAATTATGTGATGATGATATGCCTGTGTATATGACAAATCATAAAGGAGATATGGTTATGATGACAGTCGCAGAGTTACTACCATTTGGATTTTCAGGAAAGGATTTAGAATAAATGACAGAACATAAATCAGGATTTGTTTCAATTATAGGTAGACCAAATGTAGGGAAGTCAACATTTGTTAATAGAGTGATTGGCCATAAAATAGCAATCATGTCCGATAAAGCTCAAACAACTAGAAATAAAATTCAAGGTGTTATGACAAGAGATGACGCGCAAATTATATTCATTGATACGCCAGGTATTCATAAACCTAAACACAAATTAGGTGACTATATGATGAAAGTCGCTAAAAATACATTATCTGAAATAGATGCAATCATGTTTATGGTTAATGCCAATGAGGAAATTGGACGAGGCGATGAATATATTATAGAAATGTTGAAAAATGTTAAGACACCAGTATTTTTAGTATTAAATAAAATAGATTTAGTGCATCCAGATGAATTAATGCCAAAGATTGAAGAATATCAAAGTTATATGGACTTTACAGAGATTGTACCTATTTCAGCATTAGAAGGGCTAAATGTAGATCATTTTATTGATGTTTTAAAGACGTATTTACCCGAAGGACCTAAATATTATCCAGATGATCAAATTTCAGACCATCCTGAACAATTTGTAGTGGGTGAAATCATTCGTGAAAAAATCCTTCATCTTACAAGTGAAGAAATCCCTCATGCGATTGGTGTTAATGTGGACCGTATGGTTAAAGAAAGCGAAGATCGTGTTCATATCGAAGCAACTATATATGTTGAAAGAGATTCGCAAAAAGGAATTGTCATTGGAAAAGGCGGTAAAAAGTTAAAAGAAGTAGGAAAACGTGCGAGACGTGATATAGAAATGCTTCTAGGCTCTAAAGTATACTTAGAATTATGGGTCAAAGTTCAAAGAGACTGGCGAAACAAAGTTAACTTTATTCGCCAAATTGGTTATGTTGAAGACCAAGATTAATCTTAAAAGTGGTGAAGATAATTGTTAATGCGCCAAAAAGGGATTATCATCAAAGCAGTTGATTATGGTGAATCTGATAAAATTATCACGATTTTAAATGAGCATGGTGCAAAAGTACCACTTATGGCAAGGCGTGCTAAAAAAGTTAAGACGGGTTTACAAGCGCAAACGCAATTGTTTGTTTATGGTTTGTTTATTTACAATCAGTGGCGAGGTATGGGAACGTTAAATTCTGTAGATGTTATTAGTCAACATTATAAATTACAAATGGACCTTTACGTAAGCAGTTATGCCTCTCTGGCAGCTGAAACTATTGAGCGCTCAATGGATGAAGGTGACATTGCACCATATAACTATCAATTATTACAATTTGTTCTTGAAAAAATAGAATCAGGTACATCTGCACAGTTAATGTCAGTCGTAGTTATGTTAAAGTGCATGAAACGATTTGGTTTTACTGCATCATTTAATCGCTGTGCTGTGAGTGGTAATGACACACAAGCAGATTTAATAGGTTATAGTTTTAAGTTTGACGGTGCGATTTCAAGGCAAGAGGCTTCTAAAGATGTACATGCAGTTATATTATCGAATAAAACACTATATTTATTAGATGTATTACAAAAATTACCGATAGATAAAATGAATTCATTGAATATCCATCAAGAAATTATTGATGAAATGTCAGATATCATTTTAATGTTATATCGTGAATATGCAGGTATGTTTTTTAAAAGTCAGAAACTAATCAACCAATTAAAAAGATTGGAACAATAACATAAAATAATAAAAGGTATTCAAGTAGCCACATAGATGTGTTTATTTGAATACCTTTTTGAATAGAAAAGAGATACTGGCAATTTTACTAACCAGTATCTCTTTTTATAAATTATATAGCCACCACATATGGTGGAAAGTCTTTTTAATTAGAATTTTGTTTTTTCAGTTAAGAAAGCTTCTAACTCTGAGATTGGCATACGAACTTGTTCCATTGAATCTCTGTCACGTACTGTAACTTGATTATCTTCTAATGAATCAAAGTCGAATGTTACACAATAAGGTGTACCGATTTCATCTTGACGACGGTATCTTTTACCGATAGATTGTGATTCATCGAAATCGATTGAGAATTTAGAACTTAATTGCTCAAAAATCTTAATCGCTTCGCCAGATAATTTCTTACTTAAAGGTAAAATCGCTGCTTTATATGGTGCTAATGCAGGATGGAAGTGTAAAACTGTACGTGCATCTTTACTACCTTCAACGCCTTCTTCATCATATGCATCACATAAGAAAGCTAATGTTACACGATCTGCACCAAGTGATGGCTCGATACAATATGGAATATATTTTTCGTTCGTTTCTGGATCATGGTATCTGAAATCTTCACCAGAGTGTTCAGCATGTTTACGTAAGTCGAAGTCTGTACGACTTGCGATACCCCATAACTCACCCCAACCAAATGGGAATTTATATTCAATATCAGTTGTTGCATTTGAGTAATGAGATAATTCATCTTCATCATGATCACGTAAACGCATATTTTCACTGCTCATATTTAAGCTTGTTAACCAGTCACTTGCAAAAGTTTTCCAATAATTTTGCCATTCGATTTCTTCTCCAGGTTTACAGAAGAATTCAAGTTCCATTTGTTCAAATTCTCTTGTTCTGAAAATGAAGTTACCTGGAGTGATTTCATTACGGAATGATTTACCAATTTGACCGATACCAAATGGTAATTTTTTACGCATTGAACGTTGCACGTTTTTATAGTTTACAAAAATACCTTGTGCTGTTTCAGGACGTAAGAAAATTTCATTTGTAGAATCTTCAGTTACACCTTGGAATGTTTTAAACATTAAATTGAATTGGCGAATTTCAGTCCAGTTAGCAGTTTTACTTACAGGACAAACAATACCTTCATCGTCAATAATTTTTTTCATTTGTTCAAAACTTAAACCATCGGCAATGAAGTTTTCATCACCTTTAACATCTTGCATATAATCTTCAATTAATTTATCAGCGCGATATCGAATTTTACTATCTTTATTATCAATCATTGGGTCGTTGAAGTTGTTTAAGTGTCCTGAAGCTTCCCATACTTTTGGATTCATTAAGATTGCAGCGTCGATACCAACGTTAAACGGTGATTGTGTAATGAATTTTTGCCACCAAGCTTTTTTAACATTATTCTTTAATTCAACACCTAAAGGACCATAATCCCATGTGTTTGATAAACCACCGTAAATATCACTACCAGGGAACACAAAACCTCTGTGTTTTGCTAATGAAAAAATTGTATCCATATCTTTTGCCATAATTACCTCTCCTCATACATGAAAACGCCCCATGGAAAATAACAGCATAGTAAATATGCTTTACTTCCATGGGACGAGTTAATATTTTAAATTGTATATAATACAAAATAAGTTACGTATTTAACCCGCGGTTCCACCCAAATTAGTGTAGTCACTCGCTTTTATTTTAAAATGATTCGTTGCGCCAATCTTATTGTTAAGCTTACACTATCCTTAACTCGCTGTACGTTTATTCTAATTGATAGATTATTTAAAGGCAAGTAAAATTAATGTGTTTGTGACATGAAAGAAATATCGGTATAATAATAAGTGAATAAAAAAGGGGTGAAGACCTATAGAACTCAGTCAAAGACAAGAACGAATCATCGAAATTGTTAAAACTAAAGGACCCATTACTGGTGAACAAATAGCAGATAAGTTGAATTTAACAAGAGCAACGCTTAGACCAGATTTAGCGATATTAACAATGTCAGGTTTTTTAGAAGCGCGTCCCCGAGTTGGATATTATTATTCAGGTAAATCAAAAGGCAAATTTTTTAATGAAAAACTTCGACAATTTGAGGTTAAGGACTATATGTCTCAACCTGTTGTGCTAAGAGAGAATACAACAGTTTATGACGCTATTTGTACAATTTTTTTAGAAGATGTAAGTACATTATTTATTATTAATGAAGATAACGATTTTGTTGGTGTGTGTTCAAGAAAAGATTTATTAAGAGCTTCAATGATTGGAGCAGATATTCATACAGTACCTATCAGTGTAAATATGACACGTATGCCTAATGTCACTTATTTAGAGGAAAGCGAATTAGTCATATACGCAGCAGATAGAATGATTGAAAAAGAAATTGATTCGATTCCAATTGTAAGAAAAAAAGATAATCAAAAGTATGAAGTAATTGGAAGAATTTCCAAAACAACAATAGCTAAGTTATTAGTAGCATTATATAAAGAATAGGTGAGAAGTAATGGAAAAAATTAAAATTATCGTAGCCTCAGATTCTATAGGTGAAACGGCAGAGTTAGTTGCTAGGGCAGGTATTTCACAATTTAATCCTAAGCAATGTAAAAATGAATTATTAAGATATCCATATATTGAATCTTTTGAAGATGTTGATGAAGTGATTCAAGTTGCAAAAGATACAAATGCTATCATTGTTTATACACTTATTAAACCTGAAATGAAGCAATATATGAGTGAGAAAGTAGCAGAATTCCAATTGAAGTCCGTTGATATCATGGGGCCATTAATGGATTTATTATCAGCATCGGTTGAAGAAAAACCTTATAATGAGCCAGGTATCGTTCATAGATTAGATGATGCATATTTCAAGAAAATTGATGCGATAGAGTTTGCGGTTAAATATGATGATGGTAAAGATCCTAAAGGATTACCTAAAGCTGATATTGTTTTACTTGGTATTTCGAGAACTTCAAAGACACCATTATCTCAGTATTTAGCGCATAAGAGTTACAAAGTTATGAATGTACCGATTGTACCAGAAGTGACACCGCCAGATGGCTTATATGATATTGATCCTAAGAAATGTATCGCACTTAAAATAAGTGAAGAAAAATTAAATCGCATTAGAAAAGAGCGATTAAAACAATTGGGACTAGGTGACACAGCTCGTTATGCAACAGAAGCTCGAATCCAAGAAGAATTGAATTACTTTGAAGAAATCGTAAGTGAAATTGGATGTCCTGTCATTGATGTTTCTCAAAAAGCAATCGAAGAAACAGCAAACGATATAATCCATTATATTGAACAAAATAAATCGAAATGATTTCATTTTTGTCAAAAATTAGGTATAATAGTATAACTAATGCTTAATAGGTGATTTAATTTGCGAATAGATCAATCGATCATTAATGAAATAAAAGATAAAACCGACATTTTAGACTTGGTAAGTGAATATGTAAAACTAGAAAAGAGAGGACGCAATTATATAGGTTTGTGTCCTTTTCATGATGAAAAGACACCTTCATTTACAGTTTCTGAAGATAAACAAATCTGTCATTGTTTTGGTTGTAAAAAAGGTGGCAATGTTTTTCAATTTACTCAAGAAATTAAAGACATATCATTTGTTGAAGCGGTTAAAGAATTAGGTGATAGAGTTAATGTTGCTGTAGATATTGAGGCAACACAATCTAACTCAAATGTTCAAATTGCTTCTGATGATTTACAAATGATTGAAATGCATGAGTTAATACAAGAATTTTATTATTACGCTTTAACAAAGACAGTCGAAGGCGAACAAGCATTAACATACTTACAAGAACGTGGTTTTACAGATGCGCTTATTAAAGAGCGAGGCATTGGCTTTGCACCCGATAGCTCACATTTTTGTCATGATTTTCTTCAAAAAAAGGGTTACGATATTGAATTAGCATATGAAGCCGGATTATTATCACGTAACGAAGAAAATTTCAGTTATTACGATAGATTTCGAAATCGTATTATGTTTCCTTTGAAAAATGCGCAAGGAAGAATTGTTGGATATTCAGGTCGAACATATACCGGTCAAGAACCAAAATACCTAAATAGTCCTGAAACGCCTATCTTTCAAAAAAGAAAGTTGTTATATAACTTAGATAAAGCACGTAAATCAATTAGAAAATTAGATGAAATTGTATTACTAGAAGGTTTTATGGATGTTATAAAATCTGATACTGCTGGCTTGAAAAACGTTGTTGCAACAATGGGTACACAGTTGTCAGATGAACATATTACCTTTATACGAAAGTTAACATCAAATATAACATTAATGTTTGATGGGGATTTTGCGGGTAGTGAAGCAACACTTAAAACAGGTCAACATTTGTTACAGCAAGGGCTAAATGTATTTGTTATACAATTGCCATCTGGCATGGATCCGGATGAATACATTGGTAAGTATGGCAACGACGCATTTACTACTTTTGTAAAAAATGACAAAAAGTCATTTGCACATTATAAAGTAAGTATATTAAAAGATGAAATTGCACATAATGACCTTTCATATGAACGTTATTTGAAAGAACTGAGTCATGACATTTCACTTATGAAGTCATCAATTCTGCAACAAAAGGCTATAAATGATGTTGCGCCATTTTTCAATGTTAGTCCTGAGCAGTTAGCTAACGAAATACAATTCAATCAAGCACCAGCCAATTATTATCCAGAAGATGAGTATGGCGGTTATGATGAGTATGGCGGTTATATTGAACCTGAGCCAATTGGTATGGCACAATTTGACAATTTGAGCCGTCAAGAAAAAGCGGAGCGAGCATTTTTAAAACATTTAATGAGAGATAAAGATACATTTTTAAATTATTATGAAAGTGTTGATAAGGATAACTTCACAAATCAGCATTTTAAATATGTATTCGAAGTCTTACATGATTTTTATGCGGAAAATGATCAATATAATATCAGTGATGCTGTGCAGTATGTTAATTCAAATGAGTTGAGAGAAACACTAATTAGCTTAGAACAATATAATTTGAATGACGAACCATATGAAAATGAAATTGATGATTATGTCAATGTTATTAATGAAAAAGGACAAGAAACAATTGAGTCATTGAATCATAAATTAAGGGAAGCTACAAGGATTGGCGATGTAGAATTACAAAAATACTATTTACAGCAAATTGTTGCTAAGAATAAAGAACGCATGTAGCATGTGATTTTAAAGAATAATACGAATAATGATTATGTCAAAATGTATAAGGGTAAATGATAGTTACCGCATTTAAACAACACTATTGAAAAATAAATATTGGGATTAGTTCCAATTTGTAAAATAAAATTAAAAATATGGATGAATTAATTAAGAATTTAGTTTAAAATAGCAATATTGAATAAATTTCGAATGTTCATATTTAAAATCGGGAGGCCGTTTCATGTCTGATAACACAGTTAAAATTAAAAAACAAACAATTGATCCGACATTAACATTAGAAGATGTTAAGAAGCAATTAATTGAAAAAGGTAAAAAAGAGGGTCATTTAAGTCATGAAGAAATTGCTGAAAAACTTCAGAATTTTGATATCGACTCTGATCAAATGGATGATTTCTTTGATCAATTAAATGATAATGATATTTCACTAGTTAATGAAAAAGATAGTTCAGATACTGACGAGAAACTGAATCCAAGTGATCTTAGTGCCCCTCCAGGTGTTAAAATAAATGACCCAGTTCGTATGTACCTTAAAGAAATTGGGCGTGTTAACTTATTAAGTGCACAAGAAGAAATCGAATTAGCCAAACGTATTGAACAAGGTGATGAAGTAGCAAAATCAAGACTTGCAGAAGCGAACTTACGTTTAGTTGTAAGTATTGCTAAAAGATACGTAGGTCGTGGTATGTTATTCCTTGATTTAATCCAAGAAGGTAATATGGGTCTTATTAAAGCTGTTGAAAAATTTGACTTTAACAAAGGATTTAAGTTTTCAACATATGCAACATGGTGGATTAGACAAGCAATCACTCGTGCAATTGCTGACCAAGCACGTACGATTCGTATCCCTGTGCATATGGTAGAAACAATTAATAAATTAATTCGTGTTCAACGTCAATTATTACAGGACTTAGGTCGAGATCCAGCACCAGAAGAAATTGGTGAAGAAATGGATTTACCAGCAGAAAAAGTTCGTGAAATTTTAAAAATTGCGCAAGAACCTGTTTCATTAGAAACACCAATTGGTGAAGAAGATGATAGTCATTTAGGAGACTTTATTGAGGATCAGGAAGCACAAAGTCCTTCAGATCATGCTGCTTATGAATTATTAAAAGAGCAATTAGAAGATGTGCTTGATACATTAACTGATAGAGAAGAAAATGTATTACGATTAAGATTTGGTCTTGATGACGGCAGAACAAGAACACTTGAAGAAGTTGGTAAAGTTTTCGGTGTTACACGTGAACGTATTCGACAAATTGAAGCAAAAGCACTTAGAAAATTAAGACATCCAAGTCGTAGTAAACGTTTGAAAGACTTTATGGATTAATTTATATCAATTTTAATGATTGATACCAAGACATGAATAAGCGCTTATTTATTTTTAGATTAAGATTTAACTTGAGTGAGGTTGGTACATTGAATAATGTTCAACCTCTTTTTTCATAAAGGAGAATAAAATGATTTCGTTAAATAACCGATTAACGACGGTAAGTCGATTTTTAAAACAAGGTACAATCGCGGATATTGGCTCAGATCATGCTTATTTGCCAATCTATGCAATTCAAAACCATTTATGCGAATGCGGTATTGCTGGAGAAGTTATTCAAGGCCCTTTTCAAGCTGCTGTGAAAAATGTAGCTGCAAATCATTTAGTAGAAAGAATTGATGTACGTTTAGGGGATGGCTTAAGTGTTATTCATCCTGAGGACGTAATCGATAATATCACAATTTGTGGTATGGGCGGACCACTTATTGCTAAAATTTTAAAAGATGGGCAAGATAAGTTAAGTCAACATCCAAGGTTGATTTTACAAAGTAATATACAAACTGAAAATTTAAGACAAACATTACAACAATTGAATTATGAAATAATTGATGAAATAATAATGGAAGAAAAAGGCCATATTTATGAAATTGTTGTAGCAGAACATTCTACACAATTAATAGAGCTATCATCTGATGAATTGAAATTCGGACCAAAATTGCTGAACAACAAAAATGAATATTTTATAAAAAAATGGCAAAGAGAGTTAGAAGCACTTTATCATATTAAATCGAAACTCAATACTGAACAACATCATCAACGTTTAGCTCAAATTAATGACGAAATTGCTGTAATTGAAAGGGTGTTATAGTAATGAAAATAGCTGATTTAATGACATTGTTAGATCATCATGTGCCATTTAGTACTGCTGAATCTTGGGATAATGTAGGATTGTTAATAGGTGATGGAGATGTTGAAGTTACTGGTGTTTTAACAGCATTAGACTGTACGTTGGAAGTAGTAAATGAAGCAATCGAAAAAGGTTATAATACTATTATTAGTCATCATCCTCTAATCTTTAAAGGCGTAACATCATTAAAAGCTAATGGTTATGGTTTGATCATTAGAAAACTAATTCAACATGACATTAATTTAATAGCGATGCATACAAATTTAGATGTAAATCCGTATGGTGTCAATATGATGTTGGCGAAGGCGATGGGTTTGAAGAACATTTCAATAATAAATAATCAACAAGATGTATACTATAAAGTTCAAACATATATACCTAAGGATAATGTTGGACCATTTAAAGATAAGCTTAGTGAAAATGGATTAGCGCAAGAAGGTAATTATGAATATTGTTTCTTTGAAAGTGAAGGAAGAGGGCAATTCAAACCAGTTGGTGAAGCTAATCCAACAATAGGACAAATTGATAAAATTGAAGATGTAGATGAAGTTAAAATTGAATTTATGATAGATGCATATCAAAAGTCAAGGGCTGAGCAATTAATTAAACAATACCATCCATATGAAACACCGGTATTTGATTTTATTGAGATAAAACAAACATCCCTTTATGGACTTGGCGTTATGGCAGAAGTGGATAATCAAATGACATTGGAAGATTTCGCAGCTGATATTAAATCTAAATTAAATATCCCAAGTGTCCGTTTTGTTGGTGAGTCTAATCAGAAAATTAAACGTATTGCAATTATTGGTGGTTCAGGTATTGGATATGAATATCAAGCTGTCCAACAAGGCGCAGATGTCTTTGTTACAGGTGATATTAAACATCATGATGCCTTAGATGCTAAAATTCATGGTGTGAATTTAATTGATATTAATCATTACAGCGAATATGTGATGAAAGAAGGTTTAAAAACGTTACTAATGAATTGGTTCAATATAGAAAAAATAAATATAGATGTTGAAGCATCTACAATTAATACAGATCCATTTCAATATATTTAAACTAAAATCTCGGGATTTCTAAATTTTGAAATTTCGAGGTTTTAATATTTTTATTTAAAATAGCACATTTATACTTTATAATAGTAAAGATGAACATATAAGGAGGCCAAATCATGGCAAAACATCCATTCGAACAATTTAATCTAGAATCTAGTTTAATTGACGCTGTGAAAGACCTTAATTTTGAAAAACCAACTGAAATTCAGAATCGAATTATTCCAAGAATACTAAAGAGAACAAATTTAATTGGTCAATCTCAAACGGGTACAGGGAAATCTCATGCATTTTTATTACCATTAATGCAGTTAATTGATAGTGAAATAAAAGAACCACAAGCAATCGTAGTTGCACCAACAAGAGAACTTGCACAACAACTATACGATGCAGCGAACCATTTAAGCCAATTTAAAGCTGGTGTTTCAGTTAAAGTTTTTATTGGTGGTACAGATATAGAGAAAGATAGACAACGTTGTAATGCACAACCACAATTGATTATAGGCACCCCTACTAGAATTAATGACTTAGCTAAAACGGGACATTTACATGTGCACTTAGCATCATATTTAGTTATTGATGAAGCGGATCTTATGATTGACTTAGGATTAATTGAAGATGTAGATTACATTGCTGCAAGATTGGAAGATAATGCAAATATTGCGGTGTTTAGTGCTACAATTCCACAACAGTTACAACCATTTTTAAATAAATATTTAAGTCATCCAGAATATGTAGCTGTCGACAGTAAAAAACAAAATAAAAAGAACATCGAATTCTTTTTAATACCTACTAAAGGTGCAGCTAAAGTTGAAAAAACTTTAAATTTAATTGATATACTAAATCCATACTTATGTATTATTTTCTGTAATAGTAGAGATAATGCAAATGATTTAGCACGTTCACTAAATGAAGCTGGTATTAAAGTTGGTATGATTCATGGTGGTTTAACGCCACGTGAACGTAAACAACAAATGAAACGTATACGTAATTTAGAATTCCAATACGTTATTGCCAGCGATTTAGCATCTCGTGGTATTGATATTGAAGGTGTTAGTCATGTCATCAATTTTGATGTGCCAAATGATATTGACTTCTTTACGCATAGAGTTGGACGAACTGGTCGTGGGAATTATAAAGGTGTAGCAATTACGCTTTATAGTCCTGATGAAGAACACAATATTTCATTAATAGAAGATCGCGGTTTTGTATTCAATACTGTTGATATTAAAGATGGTGAGTTAAAAGAAGTTAAAGCGCACAATCAGCGTCAAGCAAGAATGCGCAAAGATGACCATTTAACTAATCAAGTGAAGAACAAAGTTCGAAGTAAAATTAAAAACAAAGTTAAACCAGGTTATAAGAAGAAATTTAAACAAGAAGTTGAAAAAATGAAACGTCAAGAGCGTAAACAATTTAGTAAGCAGCAAAATAGACAAAAACGTAAGCAAAACAAAAAAGGTTAGGTGTGTTTTATGTTATTAGGATCACATGTTTCAATGAGTGGTAAAAAGATGTTAGAAGGTTCTGCTATAGAAGCGTATGAATATGGTGAAACAACATTTATGATTTATACTGGTGCACCTCAAAACACGCGCCGTAAAAGTATTGAAGATTTAAATATAACTAAAGGTCATGAAGTGATGGAAAAATATGGCTTATCTAATATTGTTGTTCATGCACCATACATCATTAATATTGCAAATACAACCAAACCAGAAACGTTTAATCTTGGTGTAGATTTCTTGCAACAAGAAATTGAAAGAACGCAAGCTATAGGCGCTAAAGATATTGTATTACATCCAGGTGCGCATGTTGGAGCTGGTGTTGATGCCGGAATTAATAAGATTATTGAAGGATTAAATGAAGTTTTAACGAATGACAATAATGTACGTATTGCGCTTGAAACGATGGCAGGTAAAGGTACAGAGATTGGTCGCTCGTTTGAAGAGTTAGCACGTATTATTGATGGAGTTCATAATAACGAACGTTTATCAGTATGTTTTGATACATGTCATACGCATGATGCTGGATATAATGTGAAAGAGGACTTTGATGGCGTATTAAATGAATTTGATAAAATTATTGGAGTCGACAGAATCAAAGTTGTTCATGTCAATGATTCTAAAAATGACCGTGGCGCTCAAAAAGACCGACATGAAAATATTGGCTTCGGTTACATTGGTTTTGATGCATTAAATTACATTGTGCATCATGATAGTTTTAAAGATATTCCGAAAATCTTAGAAACACCTTATGTTGGTGAAGATAAGAAAAATAAAAAACCGCCATATAAACTTGAAATTGAAATGTTAAAACAACAGCAATTTGACCCAGAATTAAAAAATAAGGTTATGCAACAATAAAATGATAATGCTCTCTTCAAGAAATGCGATAAATAAAACTTGAAGGGGGCATATCTCTTTATTTTGTCTAATTTTGAGTCGTAAACATTACTGTTTACATATGTTACTAGGAGTTGTATAGTTGAATGCGAGGTGAGAATACGATGACACCAGTCTTTGAATTGAAAAATGTCAATTACTACTATGATCATAAAAAAGTGTTAGAAAATATAAACATTAAAATAAATAAAGGTGAATTTTTAGCGATTGTTGGACCAAATGGTGCTGGTAAATCAACATTATTGAAGTTGATTCTAGGGTTATTACCTTTACAAAGTGGTGAGATTTTTGTTGAAGGTATTGATTTTAAAAATAAGAAAACATCAATTAAATTAAGCTATGTATCACAAAAAGCAAATGCCTTTAATTCAGGTTTCCCAGCAAGTGTTAAAGAAGTTGTTTTAAGCGGATTAACAAAGACAAAACGTCTTTTCCAAACATTTAATAGCAAAGATAATGAAAAAGTGATTAAAGTACTAGAAAGACTGAATATAAGTGATTTAATTCATAAAAATATAGCAGAATTATCAGGTGGTCAACAACAACGTGTAATGATTGCCCGAGCATTGATTTCAGAACCTGCAGTATTAGTACTTGATGAACCAACGAATGGTATTGATGCAAAACATGTAAGTGAATTTTATAATACTTTAGATCAATTAAAACAAGAAGGTATCACCATTATCTTAGTTACTCATGATATCGGTGTTGTAGCAGATACTGCTACTGAAGTAGCATGTTTAAATAAGCATTTGCATTTCCATGGTACAACTGATGAGTTTAAATCACTTGATGAAGTTGAAATTTCAAAAATTTATGGACATCCTGTACGTTTTGTCGATCATCAGCATAATCGAGAATGTTGTAATTAATAAAGATTTGAGTTTATTTAAAATGGAAAGGCGTGTCACAATTGATAGATGCATTATTGAATTTTGATTTTATGAGGTACTCTTTAATTAGTGGTATCTTGATAGGTTTTATTGCGCCTCTAATCGGTGCTTTTATCGTTGTTAGACGACTATCACTTATAGCTGATGCTCTAAGTCATGTAACTTTAGGTGGTATATCCTTCGGTATGTTTTTACTTACTATTATGCCAACACTAGTATTTATTAATCCAATGTGGTTTGGAATCTTATTCGCAATAGTAGGTGCGCTTCTAATTGAAAAATTAAGAACGTCATACACTGCTTACCAAGAAATTGCTATTCCAATTATAATGAGTGCTGGTATCGCCTTGAGTGCAATCTTCATTTCATTAGCTGATGGGTTCAATCAAGAAATTGTTGGATTGCTATTTGGCTCAATAAGCGCAGTGAATATAAGTGATTTAACAACGATTATTGTCATTGCCATCATAGTTGTTCTGTTTATTACATTGTTTTATAAAGAATTATTTATATTGTCATTTGATGAGGAATATAGTAAAGTCATTGGCATTCATAAATGGATTCAATTTTTATTTATTGTTATTGTAGCGATGGTTATTTCTGCCTCAATGCGTGTTGTAGGGATACTGTTAGTAAGTGCTTTAATCACGTTACCAATTGCAATAAGTATGCGAATAACAAAAAGTTTTAAGCAATTGATATTACTAAGTGTATTTTTAGGTGAATTATCAGTAATATTAGGCTTAGTCCTAGCTTTCTATATGGACATTTCTCCGGGTGGTGTAATTGTAGTTCTACTAGTTATTTTACTTATGATTACAATGGCTTATCAGAAAATGCGAATGAAGTTTAAAAAGGGAGCTAATATCAATGAATACAAATGATGCTATTAAAATTTTAAAAGAGAACGGTTTAAAATATACAGATAAACGTAAAGATATGTTAGATATTTTTGTCGAAGAAGATAAGTATATAAACGCAAAGTATATACAACAAGTTATGGATGAAAATTATCCTGGAATTTCATTCGACACAATATATAGAAACCTGCACTTATTTAAAGATTTAGGGATTATTGAAAATACAGAACTTGATGGTGAAATGAAGTTTAGAATCGCTTGTACAAACCATCATCATCATCATTTTATCTGTGAAAAGTGTGGAGATACAAAGGTAATAGATTATTGTCCAATAGATCAGATAAAGTTATCACTACCTGGTGTTAATATTCACAAACACAAACTTGAAGTTTATGGTGTATGTGAGTCTTGCCAAGATTAATATAAAGAAATGAGATTTATGCACATTTGGTCAGATGTATGCATAAATCTCATTTTTTAAATTATAGAAGATAAAGGTTCATTTCATACTCCGTTCGTATGATTTTATGGCAAATCTGTTAACTTTTTATATACAAAATGTTTAATTATTTTTGATTTGAGTTATATTAAATGAGTAGAGAAAATAATAAGTAGTAGAATTTAAGCAAATTCTTTGTTGAACCAGTCACTGCTTGTTATTATTTACTTACAGACATTTTAGGAGGATGATTATTTATGGCTTTTGAATTACCAAAATTACCATACGCATTTGATGCATTAGAACCACATTTTGACAAAGAAACTATGGAAATTCACCATGACAGACATCATAACACGTATGTTACGAAATTAAATGCTGCAGTAGAAGGTACAGATTTAGAATCTAAATCTATTGAAGAAATTGTTGCTAATTTAGACAGTGTACCAGCTAACATCCAAACTGCTGTACGTAATAATGGCGGTGGACATTTAAACCATTCATTATTCTGGGAGTTACTTTCACCAAACTCAGAAGAAAAAGGTACTGTAGTAGAAAAAATTAAAGAACAATGGGGTTCTTTAGAAGAATTTAAAAAAGAATTTGCTGACAAAGCAGCTGCACGCTTTGGTTCAGGTTGGGCTTGGTTAGTCGTAAACAATGGCCAGTTAGAAATTGTGACTACACCAAACCAAGATAATCCATTAACTGAGGGTAAAACACCTATTTTAGGTTTAGACGTATGGGAACACGCTTATTACCTAAAATATCAAAACAAACGCCCTGACTACATTGGCGCATTTTGGAATGTAGTTAACTGGGAAAAAGTTGACGAATTATATAATGCAACAAAATAAAGTATGATTACTTGTTCGGTCTCTTAAATGAGACCGTTATTTTTTTGTCAAAAAGATAGAAATAATTTCTAAATTCATATATGATTTAAAGTGAAAGACTTTGAATAGAGGTAGGTAGTTTTGTTAAAAAGACTAAAAGAAAAATCAAATGATGAAATCGTTCAAAATACAATTAACAAGAGAATTAACTTTATATTTGGTGTGATTGTATTTATTTTTGCAGTACTAGTACTACGTTTAGGTTATTTACAAATCGCACAAGGCTCACATTATAAACAAATTATAAAAAATGATGAAAACATTACAGTGAATGAGTCTGTGCCAAGAGGTCGTATTTTAGACAGAAATGGGAAAGTTTTAGTTGATAATGCTTCTAAAATGGCTATTACATATACTAGGGGTCGAAAAACAACACAATCGGAAATGTTGGATACGGCTGAAAAGTTATCAAAGCTAATCAAGATGGATACTAAGAAAATTACAGAACGTGATAAGAAAGATTTCTGGATTCAGTTGCATCCTAAAAAAGCAAAAGCAATGATGACAAAAGAACAAGCTATGTTAGCAGATGGAAGTATTAAACAAGATCAATATGATAAACAACTGTTATCGAAAATCGGAAAATCACAATTAGATGAATTGTCTTCTAAAGATTTACAAGTTTTAGCTATTTTTCGAGAGATGAATGCAGGAACAGTTTTAGATCCACAAATGATAAAAAATGAAGATGTCAGTGAAAAAGAGTATGCAGCAGTTTCTCAGCAACTTTCCAAATTACCAGGTGTTAACACGTCTATGGATTGGGATAGAAAATATCCATATGGCGATACTTTAAGAGGTATATTCGGAGATGTATCGACACCTGCTGAAGGTATTCCAAAAGAATTGACAGAACATTACTTATCCAAAGGATATTCACGCAATGATCGTGTTGGAAAATCTTACCTAGAATATCAATATGAAGATGTATTGCGTGGTAAGAAGAAAGAAATGAAATACACAACGGACAAATCTGGTAAAGTTACATCTTCAGAAGTGTTAAATCCTGGCGCTCGCGGTCAAGATTTGAAATTAACGATCGATATAGATCTTCAAAAAGAAGTAGAAGCATTATTAGATAAACAAATTAAGAAGCTTCGCAGCCAAGGTGCAAAAGATATGGATAATGCTATGATGGTTGTACAAAATCCTAAAAATGGAGACATTCTTGCGCTTGCCGGAAAGCAGATTAATAAGAGTGGTAAAATGACTGATTATGACATTGGTACGTTTACTTCTCAATTTGCGGTTGGATCTTCTGTAAAAGGTGGAACATTATTAGCTGGTTATCAGAATAAAGCTATCAAAGTTGGAGAAACAATGGTCGATGAACCATTACATTTCCAAGGTGGTTTGACAAAACGATCATACTTCAATAAAAACGGGCATGTATCTATTAATGATAAGCAAGCTTTGATGCATTCATCAAACGTATATATGTTTAAAACAGCATTAAAATTAGCGGGAGACCCTTATTATTCTGGTATGGCTTTACCTTCAGATATAAGTTCACCTGCCCAAAAGCTTAGAAGAGGATTAAATCAAGTAGGCTTAGGTGTGAAAACAGGGATAGATTTACCAAATGAAACAAGAGGTCAAATCGAACCATTAACAAATAATCCAGGTAATTATCTAGATTTATCAATTGGTCAATATGATACCTATACACCATTACAATTATCACAATATGTTTCAACTATAGCGAATGATGGTTATAGAATACAGCCACACATTGGATTAACGATTCATGAATCAACTAATAAAGATGAGGTTGGTCCACTCAAGAAGAAAATTAATGGCACTGTCTTGAACAAGGTTAATAATACTGAAAAGGAAATCAAACAAATTCAAGAAGGATTCAAAATGGCATTTAATGATAAAGATGGTACTGGATATGTTAGTTTTAAAGATACAGTAGTACCTACTGCTGGTAAAACGGGTACCGCTGAAGTGTTCCAAAACGGAGAGCCAAGAGTTAACTCTACTTATATAGGATACGCGCCAATTGATGATCCAAAATTAGCGTTTTCAATTGTATATACAAATCAGCCTGTACCACCACCATGGTTAACAGGTGGAGACTTAGGTAGAGATGTAATTAACTACTACTTTAAGCAGTTAGGTAAAGATGATAAAAATAAAGACAAAGACAAATAAAATTTAACCTGACGATTGTGTAGCGCATGGTTGTAAAATTTTAACTTTGCAAATATTATAGATGTTGGTATAATAATAAAGTCGTATTTAGAAATGATAAGGAGGAATAACCATGCGCGTAAACGTAACTTTAGCTTGTACGGAATGTGGTGACAGAAACTACATTACAACTAAGAACAAAAGAAATAATCCAGAACGTGTTGAAATGAAGAAATTCTGTTCACGTGAAAACAAACAAACTTTACACCGTGAAACAAAATAATCATTAAAATTAAATTTAAATTAACAATAAAAAAGGTGAAATCTCAAAATAAGAGGTTTCACCTTTTTAATTATGCACACGTATGAAATGATAAAAGATTTTCAATTGAAATAATAAATTTTAGAATTGTCGCATAATTCATCATGACAACATAATGACATGTATTGTTATTAACGATATAATAGAATTGAATAAAGTGGGTGATAATGTGACTAAAAATGAGATTAGAAAATACATTTTACATAAAATGAAGAATTTTAATAAAGCTGAAAAGCGAAAAGCAGACACATGGTTAAGAAATCAATTTTTTGCAACTGAAGAATACAAAGAAGCAAACGCAATTGCGCTAGTTCTTTCTTTTAATCATGAAGTAGATACTTTTTCTATTATTGAACAAGCCTTAATGGATCATAAACGTATTTTTGTACCGAAAATGGATTATTTAAATCATCAAATGACTTTTAAAGAAATATTTAATCTCAAAGATATTGATGTCGATAATAAGGGGATTTACTATCCAACTTCAAAAGGTGAAACAACGAATAACCTAGATTTAATTGTTGTTCCTGGTGTTGGATTTCAAGACGATGGATATAGAATTGGGTATGGTGGTGGCTATTACGACAGGTTTTTAGCTAATTATCAGACAAAGACAATAAGCTTATTATACGATTTTCAAATAACATCATTTGAACCGGAATCATTCGATCAACCAGTCGATAAATTGATTATATATCAATCAGCATAGTGGAGGACTAAATGAACATAGACAAACAATTTTGGAAAACAATATATTATTGGATTAGGTACTTGAATTTTGATATTGTCAGTAGGGAAAAAGATGACCAAGAAATTTGGTTAGCCCATAAAAGAAAAAAACAAGTAGTCATTTTTAAACAACATATCAAGTCTACCCAAGAAATACGTTTTGACAAAGCGAAAGTGCTTGAACACAAAGATGAAATAGCAAATTTTATTTCTTTCGAACCACAAAGTTTTGAATTTTATTATTTTACAGAATCGGAATTTTCAGAAGAACAATTAAATGAAGTTTCGCCAATTAGAATTAAATTCAATGTTATAAGACACACAAAAGATTTGATAAAGCATATGCCGAATATATTTTTGGCTAGACTTATTTCAGAAGATAATGATAAAAAGACATATATGTTCTATAAACGCAAAGTATTAACCGATAACTTTTTAGATAAATATATGCAGAAATTTTCACTGGCAACATACACAATAATATTTGTAAATGTCTTAATATGGTTATGTATGATTTTATATTTAAATAATTTTTCGGATGTAAAATTATTAGATGTTGGCGGGTTAGTGCATTTTAATGTCGTACATGGTGAATGGTATCGAATTGTTACATCGATGTTTTTACATTTTAGTTTTGAACATATACTTATGAATATGCTTTCATTATTTATTTTTGGTAAAATAGTCGAAGCAATTATTGGTTCATGGCGGATGTTAACTGTATACTTTATTGCAGGGTTGTTTGGAAACTTTGTATCACTATCATTTAATACGACTACAATTTCAGTTGGGGCTAGTGGTGCTATATTTGGTCTGATTGGATCAATTTTTGCGATGATGTATGTTTCAAAAACATTTAACAAAAAAATGTTAGGACAGTTATTAATTGCATTAGTGATATTAGTTGGTGTTTCTCTGTTTATGTCAAATATAAATATTGTGGCGCATATTGGAGGATTCATTGGTGGTTTATTAATAACTTTAATTGGCTATTACTATAAAGTGAATCGTAATATTTTTTGGATTTTACTAATTGGTATGCTTGTTATATTTATTGCACTTCAAATTAGAATTTTTACAATTAAAGAAGATAATATTTATAATAAATTGATCAAAGATGATATGACTAGTGGTAATTATGATAATGCTCAAAATATTGTGAAGCAGACAATAAATAAAAATTATGCCGATGATCAAACATATTATTTAAGTGGTATGATTATGGCTACTATCAATTCTAAGTCCGAAGGTATGACAGAATGGGAGCGAGGACTTAGAATGTTTCCTAAATCAGGTTTATTAAATTTTGAGTTAGCGATAGCAAATCGTTCATTAAATGATGATGAAAAAGCATTAAAATATGTGCGTAAAGCATTAAATGCAGACCCTAAAAATACAGATTATATTAACTTAGAAAAAGAGTTGACTAAATCAAATGAGTCGAAAAATAAATAACTTTTATGATGTACAACAGTTATTGAAAAGTTACGGATTTCTAATATATTTTAAAAATCCAGAAGATATGTACGAAATGATTCAACAGGAGACTTCATCATTGTATCAATATGAACTGTTATCTAAGGAAGAATATTTGAAATGTACGTTGATAATTAATCAGAGAAGGAATGAACAGAAATGACAAAAATTATTTTAGCAGCTGATGTAGGCGGGACGACTTGTAAATTAGGTATTTTCACACCTGAATTAGAACAATTACATAAATGGTCTATTCACACTGATACATCTGATAGTACAGGATATACACTTTTGAAAGGAATTTATGATTCGTTTGTTGAAAAAGTAAATGAAAATAATTATAATTTTTCAAATGTACTTGGCGTAGGTATTGGTGTACCAGGTCCTGTTGACTTTGAAAAAGGTACAGTAAATGGAGCAGTAAACTTATATTGGCCAGAAAAAGTTAATGTACGTGAGATTTTTGAACAATTCGTTGATTGTCCAGTGTATGTAGATAATGATGCTAACATAGCTGCTTTAGGGGAGAAACACAAAGGTGCTGGTGAAGGTGCCGATGATGTTGTTGCCATCACACTTGGTACAGGTCTAGGTGGAGGAATTATTTCAAATGGTGAAATCGTACATGGTCATAATGGCTCTGGCGCAGAAATAGGTCATTTTAGAGCAGACTTCGATCAACGATTTAAATGTAATTGTGGTCGTTCTGGATGTATTGAAACAGTTGCTTCAGCGACAGGCGTTGTTAACTTAGTTAACTTCTACTATCCGAAGTTGACGTTTAGATCTTCTATATTAGAATTGATTAAAGAAAATAAGGTTACAGCAAAAGCTGTTTTTGATGCGGCAAAAGCTGGTGACCAATTCTGTATTTTCATTACTGAAAAGGTTGCAAACTATATTGGATATTTATGTAGTATTATTAGTGTTACAAGTAATCCGAAATATATCGTTCTAGGTGGAGGAATGTCTACTGCAGGACCTATTTTAATTGAAAATATTAAAACAGAATATCATAATTTAACATTTGCACCTGCTCAATTTGAAACTGAAATTGTACAAGCGAAATTAGGTAATGATGCAGGTATTACAGGAGCAGCAGGATTAATCAAGACCTATGTATTAGATAAAGAGGGGGTAAAATAATGGCTATTGTTGATGTGGTTGTTATTCCAGTTGGAACGGAAGGTCCGAGTGTTAGTAAATATATTGCAGATATTCAGAAAAAACTTCAAGAATATAAAGCAATGGGTAAAATTGATTTTCAATTAACACCAATGAATACTCTAATTGAAGGTGAATTAAGCGATGTATTAGAAGTTGTGCAAGTGATACATGAATTACCTTTTGATAAAGGTTTAAGTAGAGTTTGTACAAATATCCGTATTGATGACCGACGAGACAAATCTAGAAAAATGAATGATAAACTAACATCAGTACAAAAACATTTAGAAAATAGTGGTGAAAACCTATGAGGATTTCAAGCTTAACTTTAGGCTTAGTTGATACTAATACGTATTTCATCGAAAATGACAAAGCTGTTATTCTGATTGACCCTTCAGGTGAAAGTGAAAAAATTATTAAAAAATTAAACCAAATAAATAAACCGTTAAAAGCTATTTTATTAACACATGCACACTTTGATCATATCGGAGCAGTCGATGATATAGTTGATCGATTCGATGTCCCGGTTTATATGCATGAAGCAGAGTTTGATTTTCTAAAAGATCCCGTTAAAAATGGAGCAGATAAATTTAAGCAATATGGATTACCAATTATTACAAGTAAGGTAACTCCTGAAAAGTTAAACGAAGGTAGCACAGAAATAGAAGGATTTAAGTTTAATGTGTTACACACACCTGGACATTCACCAGGAAGTTTAACATATGTGTTCGATGAATTCGCAGTTGTTGGAGATACATTATTTAATAATGGAATCGGACGTACAGATTTATATAAAGGTGATTATGAAACGCTAGTTGATTCTATTCAAGATAAAATATTTGAATTAGAAGGCGATTTACCTTTATTCCCTGGACATGGTCCATATACGACGGTTGATGATGAACAATTAAATCCATTTTTACACGGTTAAATTGAAGTAATAAAAACACCTCCTACGTGATTATATGTAGGAGGTGTTTTTTTGAAGATTCTATTTCAAGAAATAATTAATAAAGCGATAGAAATGAAAGCGAGTGATGTACATTTTATTCCAGTTAAAAATGAAGTAAGTATTAAATTTAGAATTAATGATAACTTGGAGCAGTATGAACAAATTGGGAATAGCATTTATCAAAAGTTATTAGTTTATATGAAGTTTCAAGCTGGGCTTGATGTTTCTACACAGCAAGTCGCACAGAGCGGTCGATATAGTTACCATTTCAATAAAATATATTTTTTGAGAATATCAACTTTACCATTGTCACTTGGCCAAGAAAGTTGTGTTATCAGAATTGTACCTCAATTTTTTCAACAACAGAAATCAACTTATAAATTCAATGATTTTAAACACCTCATGAATAAGAAACAAGGATTACTATTGTTTAGTGGGCCAACTGGTTCAGGAAAGAGTACATTAATGTATCAAATGGTCTCATACGCGAATAAAGCCTTGAATTTAAATGTAATTTCTATAGAGGATCCTGTAGAGATGCAAATTCCTGGTATCGTCCAAATTAATGTGAATGATAAAGCTGGCATTAACTATGTAAATTCGTTTAAAGCTATTTTAAGATGTGATCCTGATGTTATTTTAATAGGTGAAATCAGAGATAAAGATGTTGCCAAGTGTGTTATACAGGCTAGTTTAAGTGGTCACCTTGTTCTGACTACATTGCATGCAACTGATTGTAAAGGTGCTATTTTAAGGCTATTAGAAATGGGCATTTCTGTACAAGAATTGATACAGGCAACTAACTTAATTATAAACCAACGACTTGTAACTACTATTAAGCAACAGCGACAATTAGTATGCGAAATTCTATCTCAGCAACAACTCCGATATTTCTTTTCCCATAATCATTCATTACCATCATCATTTAAGAACTTAGAAGATAAACTTGATGATATGACAAAAGCAGGTGTCATTTGTGAAACTACAATGGATAAATACATTTAAACTACATTCTAAGAAGCGACAATTAAGTAAGGCCCAACAAATCGATTTACTTTCAAATTTATGTAATTTGTTGAAATATGGTTTCACTCTGTATCAAAGTTTTCAATTTTTAAATCTTCAAATGACATATAAAAATAAGCAATTAGGTACCACCATTCTAAGTGAAATTTCAAATGGTGCACCATGCAATCAAATATTATCACTGATAGGTTATAGCGATACTATCGTCATGCAAGTATATTTGGCAGAAAGATTTGGCAATATTATAGACGTTCTAGAAGAAACCGTAAATTATATGAAAGTGAATAGAAAGTCAGAACAACGATTGTTAAAGACACTGCAATACCCCTTAATACTAGTTTCTATCTTTATTGCTATGATTATTATATTAAACCTCACAGTAATTCCACAGTTTCAACAATTATATACTTCTATGAATATTCAACTATCTTCTTTTCAAAAAACATTGTCTTTTTTCATTACCAGCTTACCTACTATAATTGTAGTAATGCTCATAATAGTATCTATGTTGGCTATTATTATGAAATTAATTTATAACAATTTAAATATGCTCAATAAGATAAACTTTGTGATGAAACTACCGCTAATATCAGGCTATTTCCAATTATTTAAAACTTATTTTGTAACTAATGAATTAGTGTTGTTTTATAAAAATGGTATTACACTTCAATCAATAGTAGACGTTTATATTAACCATAGTAGTGATCCATTTAGACAGTTTCTAGGTAAATACTTATTAACTTATTCAGAAATGGGATATGGTTTGCCTCAAATTTTAGAAAAACTAAAATGCTTTAAGCCTCAATTAATTAAGTTTGTGCTACAAGGTGAAAAGAGAGGGAAGCTAGAAGTAGAACTAAAGTTATATTCGCAAATATTAGTAAAACAAATAGAAGATAAAGCGATAAAACAGACTCAGTTTTTACAGCCTATTTTATTTTTGATTTTAGGTTTATTTATTGTCGCAATTTATTTAGTAATTATGTTACCAATGTTTCAAATGATGCAAAGTATAAAATAATGGAGGTTAATATATGTTTAAATTTCTTAAGAAAACTCAAGCGTTTACATTGATAGAGATGCTATTAGTGTTATTAATCATCAGTTTATTATTAATTTTAATCATTCCAAATATTGCTAAACAAACTGCTCACATACAATCAACAGGTTGTAATGCACAGGTAAAAATGGTTAATAGTCAAATTGAAGCGTATGCATTGAAACATAATAGAAATCCATCGTCTATTGAAGACTTAATTGCAGATGGTTTTATAAAAGAAGCACAAAAGACATGTAAATCAGGAGAGACAATAACAATTAGTAATGGAGAAGCAGTTGCAAATTAGAAAGCAGTCAGCATTTACTATGATTGAGATGCTTGTGGTAATGATGTTAATCAGTATATTTCTACTTTTGACAATGACATCTAAAGGATTAAGCAATCTTAGAGTAATAGATGATGAGGCAAATATCATTTCTTTTATTACTGAATTGAATTATATTAAGTCGCAAGCTATAGCAAATCAAGGATATATCAATGTTAGATTTTATGAAAACAGTGACACTATTAAAGTAATAGAGAATAATAAAATACGATTTCTAAAATTAAAAGTAGGCAAAATAATTAATGTTGCAAAAGTTGATATTATTGCCTTTGATAAAAAAGGGAATATCAATAAATTTGGTAGCATAACAATTGACAATAACAATTCAATTTATAGAATAATATTCCATATTGAAAAAGGAAGAATTCGTTATGAAAAGCTATAAGTGTAAAGGATCATTCTTAATAGATAGTATGGCTGGATTTTTGCTAATTGGATTGATTACATTACTATTGATACCAATGATGAATCAAATGCAAGCGAGTATAAACCATAAACTACAATCAATTGATGCTTCTAAAGTAATTTTGACGACTGTATCTAAAATTAATAAAGAAGAACTTAAGAAGGGGGTAACTATAGGGAAATATGATATTAAGCAAAGTGACCAACAAATTTGTGCTATTTCAAAAAATACCACTTCTTATCAAAAGACATGTATACAGTATTAATGTCAAAGCTTTTTCGCTTATTGAAATGTTAGTAGCGATGATGGTTATAAGTATAATTTTACTAATTGTTCCAGACTTAATTAGACTTAGCAAAACTTTTCTAATTGAAAGTAGGGAATTAACAACTGTAGATTTCGAATTTTTCTCAAGAGATATTCTAGAGGATTTTAAAGGTGTAGATAAAAACGATATTGAAATTAGGCAACAGCGTATCATTTTACATAAAGGTGAAGAAATGATCGAATACAAATTAATAAATAATAAAATTATTAAAGTTGTAAATGACAGAGGAAATATAACAATGATTAATAATGTTACAGCATTTACTGCAAATATCTACTATAAATCTATTATTAAAATAACGATAACAGTTAAAGTCGGTACAAATCTGCAGACTAAAACTATTTATGTATAACTTACTAGAATTTAAATGAGTACTATTAAAAAGGATGTGAAATAATTTATTAATTTTGATTTATATAAAGAAAAAGGATATGTAACTCCGTTCTTATTGATGCTAACAGCAATTTATTTTTCCATTTTCACTTTTTATATCAGTCAATATAGTTTAAAATTAAAGACATTATATAATATTGAAACTGACTATAACTATAAGATTGTTTTGTTATTGAAAGAAGGGGAAACGCATGAATCATGATAAATCACCAATAATTTTAATTGGTTTCATGGGTACCGGTAAATCTACGATTGGTAAATACGTTGCAGATGAGCAAAATTTATCATTTATTGATATAGATTCATATATCGAAGAGAAGTATAAGTTAACAATACCAGAAATATTTAGTAAACATGGTGAACAATATTTCAGGAATTTAGAGTTCACATGTTTGCAAGAATGTATTAACACTGCAGATATAATTGCTACTGGTGGTGGTATTATTGAAAGTGAAGAGGCATTTAATTTTTTGAAAAATCAAAAAAACATTATTTGGTTAGATTGTAATATTGATATTATATATAGTCGAATCAATGATGACCCACATCGACCTAATGCAAATAATAAGACAATCAAGCAGTTAAATGACTTGTATTGCTCGCGGATTTTAAGATATAATGAAATCGCATTCAAGAAATTTGATAGTCATTTGCTATCAATTTCAGAAATATATTATGAATTGCTAAATTTAATAAAAGCGAGTGATCAGTATTAGAGAGAATAGAGCGTTAAGACTCTATCGCCGAAGGTGCAAGTAATTTATTACGAAACTCTCAGGCAAAAGGATAATACTGTAACGCGTTCCTGAATTGGTGATTTATAAACAGGGTAGCGATTGCTATCCTGTTTTTATAATTTTAAGGGGGTATTTCAATGTCAAGTGATTTAAAACAAACACCTTTATATCAAAATTATGTTGATAGAGGTGCAAAAATTGTGGAATTCGGAGGATGGGCGATGCCTGTTCAATTTTCAAGTATTAAAGAGGAGCATAATGCTGTTCGATACGAAATTGGCCTGTTTGATGTTAGTCATATGGGTGAAATTGAAGTAACAGGTAAAGATGCTAGTCAGTTTGTGCAATATTTATTATCAAATGATACTGATAATTTAACTACTTCAAAAGCATTATATACTGCTTTATGTAATGAAGAAGGCGGTATTATTGATGATTTAGTAATATATAAATTAGCTGACGACAATTATTTATTAGTTGTTAATGCTGCTAATACTGAAAAAGATTTTAATTGGATTTTAAAACACAAAGAGAAATTTGATGTTGAAGTACAAAATGTATCAAACCAATATGGTCAATTAGCAATACAAGGACCAAAAGCTAGAGATTTAATTAATCAATTAGTTGATGAAGATGTAACTGAAATGAAAATGTTTGAATTTAAACAGGGTGTCAAATTATTTGGAGCAAACGTCATTTTATCTCAGTCAGGTTACACAGGTGAAGATGGGTTTGAAATTTATTGTAATATCGATGATACTGAAAAAATTTGGGATGGTTTATTAGAGTATAATGTTATGCCATGTGGGTTAGGCGCTCGTGATACATTAAGATTAGAGGCTGGATTGCCATTACATGGACAAGATTTAACTGAATCAATTACACCATATGAAGGTGGTATCGCTTTTGCAAGTAAACCATTAATTGATGCTGATTTTATTGGTAAATCTGTATTAAAAGATCAAAAAGAAAATGGTGCACCAAGAAGAACAGTGGGATTAGAATTACTTGAAAAAGGAATTGCAAGAACTGGTTATGAAGTTATGGATTTAGATGGAAATATTATTGGAGAAGTAACTTCAGGAACACAGTCTCCATCATCAGGAAAATCAATTGCACTTGCAATGATAAAAAGAGATGAGTTTGAAATGGGTAGAGAGTTGCTTGTTCAAGTTCGTAAGCGTCAATTAAAAGCGAAAATTGTTAAGAAAAATCAAATTGATAAATAATTAAAAAGGGGTGTGCATTGTGAGTCATCGTTATATACCTTTAACTGAAAAAGACAAGCAAGAAATGTTACAAACAATTGGTGCAAAATCTATAGGAGAATTATTCGGTGATGTACCAAGTGACATTTTATTAAATAGAGATTTAAATATTGCTGAAGGCGAAGCGGAAACAACGTTACTTAGAAGATTAAATCGCATTGCAAGCAAGAATATCACTAAAGAAACGCATACATCATTTTTGGGTGCTGGTGTTTATGATCATTACGCGCCATCAGTTGTGGATGCTATGATTTCAAGATCAGAATTTTACACAGCATATACGCCATATCAACCGGAAATTTCTCAAGGTGAATTACAAGCCATTTTTGAGTTCCAAACTTTAATTTGTGAATTAACAGATATGGATGTAGCAAATTCTTCTATGTATGATGGGATGACTAGCTTTGCTGAAGCATGTATCTTAGCATTTAGTCAAACAAAGAAAAATAAAATTGTAGTCTCAAAAGGTTTACATTATCAAGCATTACAAGTACTTCATACTTATGCTAAGACGCGTAAGGAATTCGAAGTAGTGGAAATCGATTTAGATGGCACTGTTACAGATTTGAAAAAATT
The DNA here is from genome assembly GCF_037963075.1 of Staphylococcus sp. FSL W8-0056. Taxonomy (NCBI): domain Bacteria; kingdom Bacillati; phylum Bacillota; class Bacilli; order Caryophanales; family Staphylococcaceae; genus Staphylococcus; species Staphylococcus sp. FSL W8-0056. The sequence goes on along the minus strand of NZ_CP150142.1, from coordinate 1,285,302 downwards.
AGAAGCAGCAGTGGATGATGAAACAGCAGCTGTTGCAGTACAATATCCAAACTTTTACGGTTCAATTGAAGATCTTGAAAAGATTCAAAGCTTTATTGAAGATAAAAAAGCATTATTTATCGTATATGCAAATCCATTAGCATTGGGATTACTTACACCTCCAGGTTCATTTGGTGCAGATATTGTTGTAGGTGATACTCAGCCATTCGGAATTCCTGCTCAATTCGGTGGGCCACATTGTGGATATTTTGCAACGACGAAAAAGTTAATGCGTAAAGTGCCAGGTAGATTAGTCGGTCAAACACAAGATGATGAAGGTAATCGTGGCTTTGTATTAACATTACAAGCACGTGAACAACATATTCGACGCGATAAAGCGACATCTAATATTTGTTCTAACCAAGCATTAAATGCTTTAGCGTCATCAATTGCAATGTCAGCACTTGGTAAACAAGGTATCTATGATATTGCAGTTCAAAATATAGAACATGCTAACTATGCTAAACAACAATTTATTAAAAAAGGTTTTGAAGTATTAGATGGTACATCTTTCAATGAGTTTGTAGTCAAATTTGACAAACCAATTCAACAAGTTAACGAGGAATTAGTGAAGTACAATATTATCGGTGGTTTTGATTTAGGTGTTGTTTCAGACGACTTTAAAAATCACATGTTAATAGCTGTAACTGAATTAAGAACAAAAGATGAAATCGATACATTTGTAGAAAAGGCTGGTGAGTTAAATGACTAGTAAATCAAGTCCATTAATTTTTGAAAGATCTCGTGAAGGCAGATATGCATATTCATTACCAAAAAGTGATATTAAAACAAATTCTGTTGAGTCATTGTTAGATGATAAATTTATTCGTAAAAACAAAGCGGAGTTTCCTGAAGTTGCTGAACTAGACTTAGTACGTCATTATACTGAACTTTCAAATAAAAATTTCGGTGTAGACAACGGATTTTATCCATTGGGTTCATGTACGATGAAGTATAATCCTAAAATTAATGAAAAGGTTGCTAGAATACCAGGATTCAGTGAATCACATCCATTACAAGATGAAGACCAAGTTCAAGGTTCATTAGAAATTATTTATAGTTTGCAAGAAGAATTAAAAGAAATTACTGGTATGGATGAGGTAACATTACAACCAGCTGCTGGTGCACATGGTGAATGGACTGCATTGATGATATTTAAAGCTTATCATGAGAATAATGGTGAAGGTCATCGTGATGAAGTCATTGTGCCAGATTCTGCGCATGGTACGAATCCAGCCTCAGCTTCATTTGCAGGATTTAAATCAGTTACTGTAAAATCAAACGAACGTGGCGAAGTTGATATTGATGACTTGAAACGTGTTGTAAATGAAAATACAGCAGCTATTATGTTAACTAATCCAAATACTTTAGGTATTTTCGAAAAAAACATTATGGAAATCCGTGAAATCGTCCATAATGCTGGTGGTCTATTATATTATGATGGTGCGAATTTAAACGCTATTATGGACAAAGTTCGCCCAGGAGATATGGGATTTGATGCTGTTCATTTAAACTTGCATAAAACATTTACTGGTCCACATGGTGGCGGCGGTCCTGGTTCAGGTCCAGTCGGTGTAGTAAAAGAACTAGCAAGTTACTTACCAAAGCCAATGGTTATTAAAGATGGCGACAAATTTAAATATGATAATGACATTAAAAATTCTATCGGACGTGTAAAACCATTTTATGGTAACTTTGGTATTTACTTAAGAGCTTATACGTATATTCGAACTATGGGAGCAACTGGACTTAAAGAGGTTTCGGAAGCAGCGGTTCTTAATGCGAATTATATTAAAGCACGTTTATCTGAACACTTTGAAATACCTTATAAACAATATTGTAAACATGAGTTTGTGTTAAGTGGTGTGCGTCAAAAAGAATTTGGTGTACGTACTTTAGACATGGCTAAGCGATTATTAGATTTCGGTGTACATCCACCAACAATATACTTCCCATTAAATGTTGAAGAAGGTATGATGATTGAACCGACTGAGACAGAGTCTAAAGAAACACTTGATTATTTTATCGATACATTAATTAGTATTGCTGAAGAAGCTAAAAATGATCCTGATAAAGTGCTAGAAGCACCACATACAACTGTGATTGATCGATTAGACGAAGCTACAGCTGCTCGTAAACCAATATTAAAGTTTGAAAATCTTAAACAGGAAAAATAAAGTATTAAACACATATTCCGAGAATTATTATTCTAACTTTGTATGAAGATTTAAGGATAATGGTTTCAAAATCAATTGAAAAAGACAATTTCTATTTGAACAAGAAAAATAAACCGAAGTAATAACTCTTAGGGTTTGGTATTATTCTTTCATAGAAATTGTCTTTTCATTTTTTAGATTGCGGTAATTGAATCGTATTGAAAATGAGCTGAACTTTCTTTATTATGCTGAAACTAAGTTTAATGATCAGTGAAGCTAGAGAAATATAGTAACAGGCTTTGTTAAAAAATTAAAATCTGAGTATTGTTATTGATGATCAATTAACACTCAGATTTTATTAAATCGTATATTAAATTTACAAAAACTATTTTTTAGACTTTATTTTTCCAGTCCATTTTTTATAGCCGCCTTTTAACATATAGATATCTGTATATCCATTCTTTTTCAAAATACGAGCGGCTCTATAGCTAGCAATCCCATTGGCATCACATAAGTATACCGGTTGATCTTTTCTTAATCCTTGGAATCGTTGCCTGAACATTGTCATAGGAATATTGCGAGACCCATTAATGTGACCGTAGTCATAGTCAACTTTCTCTCTAACATCGATGACTTGAGCTTTTCTAATCCCATTATGGAATTCATTTTGATCTAATTCTTTAACAGCTCGCTTGTTAAGAATTTGTTGAACAATCATATAAGCAATAATTGCTATAACTAAAATTATTGCGATGTACAAACTAGCACTCATCTTGCATCCTCCCTAATTAAACGATAATATAATTATAAGACTGTTAGGTCAAATTATCAAAATATTTCACTAAAGAATTGCAATTATTATTCATTTAGTTAAATTGATTAATTAGCGAATCAAATATTATACATTTTGCTGATAGGAGTTCTTGAATATGACTGAAACTTGGAATTTTATTAATACAGGAAGTAAAGACCCATATTATAATATGGCAATGGATGAAGCGTTATTAAATTTTGTCTCTAGAGGTGAAATTGATCCAGTTATACGTTTTTACACATGGAATCCTGCAACATTATCAATAGGGTATTTCCAAAGGCTACAAAAAGAAATTGATATTGATAAGGTTAAAGAGAAAGGTTTTGGTCTCGTAAGGCGTCAAACTGGTGGCCGTGGGGTGCTACATGATAAAGAGTTAACTTACAGTGTGATTGTGCCTGAATCGCATCCGAATATGCCTTCTACAGTTACAGAAGCGTACAGAGTGATTTCACAAGGATTATTAGAAGGATTTAAAAACTTAGGATTTGATACTTATTTTGCGGTACCTAAAACGCCTGAAGAGCGTCAAAAATTAAAACAACCTCGAAGTTCAGTGTGTTTTGATGCACCAAGTTGGTATGAGCTAGTTGTTGAAGGCCGTAAGATTGCTGGGAGTGCTCAAACGAGACAAAAGGGCGTAATCCTCCAACACGGTTCGATTTTACAAGATATTGATATTGATGAACTGTTTGATATGTTTATTTATAAAAATGAAAGATTAAAATTAAAAATGAAAGAGGCATTCGTTGAAAAAGCAGTTGCCATCAATGATATTTCAGATGAACACATTACTATTAGTCAAATGGAAGAAGCTTTCGAGAAAGGTTTTAAGAAAGGTTTAAATATAGAATTAAAGCCACTTGAATTAACAGAAGCTCAATTGGCAGAAGTGGAAGAATTAACTGAAAAATATCGTTCAGATGAATGGATGTTTAGAAAGTAGTTTTTAGAATAAAAAATGGAAGCACGTAGACTATTTTACCTACAAGTGCTTCCGTTTTTTTATCTATTTTCTTCTTTGGTTTCTTTTATACTTACGCATTGCTTTGCGATATTTGCGTTGGTCTTCAGTTAAGATGAAGAAATAATAAATCAGATAAATAATACCAGCTATTACAGCAAAGCTGATTAACATTCTGACGATTGAAAAAATAAAGGCATCTAGATTCATTACTAATCCAATCGCAGCAATAATAAGTACAAGATAAAATATTATATTACGCATTAAAAGACTCCTATCATGATTTTGCATTTAAGTTTAATTTTGACAACGCTTGTTGTCCTTTTGTAAGTTGTTTTTTATCTTTATTTTGATAGCCATTTTTAATATCATCAAATGCATGATTCAAATCAGAGTTTAATTTATCGATATTTTTAGACGTTTTTTTATCATCATCACTAAGTGATAAACCATCGATAGCATCTTTGTATGAAGTGTGAGCACTTTGAATATCATTAGAAATTTGATTTAATTTCGATTGAACATTCTTATCGCCTTTGTTTTTACTTACATCTTTCTCAATATCGTTATAGGATTTCAAAGCTTTAGCAACTTTGTCGTAGTATGTTGATGTAACATTCATCAATTTAATTTTCGTATTATTAGATGCAGTTTTTTTACTGTTTTCTTTATCCTTTTCAAGCCCTTTAATTTTAGATTTAGAATCACTAATTTGTTGATTAAGTTCTTGAATATCTAGTTTGAGTTGATGATTATCTTCTCTTAAATCTGTTGTTTTTTCTTCTAATGGTGCTAAATTTTGTGATCCACATCCAGCTAACAATAATGTTGCGCCAACAATTGAAACCAATTTTTTCATTACTATCTCCCTAAAATCAATATCTATTATTTTTTATCCTTATTATGATATTATTTTAATGTATAAAGTTGAAATGCACAAACGTTTCACTAGGAGGTAATAAGATGAGCAGAATAACACAAGTGCATCGTATTTTAGAACAAAAACATTTAGATGCGATTATCATTCTTTCGGATTACAATAGAAGATATTTATCAGGTTTTACTGGTACCAGTGGAGCACTTATCATATCTAAAGATAAACAATATTTGATAACAGACTTTAGATATATTGATCAAGCAACTAAGCAGGCGCCAAATTATGAAATTATTAATCGTAAATCTACTATTATTGGTGAGATTAAAGAATTGCTACACCAAGAAAATTTTGAAAATATAGGTTTTGAGGGGCATCATGTAAGTTATGATACATACCTTGAATTAAATAAAAGCCGTATATCATTAATAAGCATTTCTAATACTGTAGATAAAATTAGAGACGTCAAAGATGTTGACGAAATTGCTTTAATTCAAAAAGCAGCTAATATTGTTGATGAAACATATGAATATATTTTAACTGTTGTAAAAGCAGGTATGACTGAAAAAGAATTAAAGGCAATATTAGAAAGTAAAATGCTAGAATTAGGAGCAGATGGACCATCATTTGATACGATTGTAGCATCTGGTCATAGAGGTGCATTACCACATGGTGTTGCAAGTGATAAAATTATTGAAAAAGGCGACATGATTACATTAGATTTTGGCGCGTATTATAACGGCTATTGTTCAGATATTACTAGAACATTTGCTATTGGAGAACCAGATCCTAAACTGAAAGAAATATATCAAATAGTACTTGAATCTCAAATGAAAGCAATTAATGAGATTAGACCTGGCATGACTGGTGCAGAAGCTGATGCCATTTCAAGAAACTATTTAGAGTCAAAAGGGTATGGAAAAGAATTTGGACATTCACTAGGACATGGTATTGGTTTAGAAATCCATGAAGGGCCAATGCTGGCTCGTACGATACAAGATAAACTTCAAGTTAACAACTGTGTTACAGTAGAACCTGGTGTTTATATAGAAGGTTTGGGCGGTATAAGAATAGAAGATGATATTTTAATTACAGAAAATGGTTGTCAAGTCTTTACTAAATGCACAAAAGACCTTATAGTTTTAACATAAGCGTGTAAAATGAGGAGGAAACTGAATGATTTCGGTTAATGATTTTAAAACAGGTTTAACAATTTCTGTTGATAACGCTATTTGGAAAGTTATAGACTTCCAACATGTAAAGCCTGGTAAAGGTTCAGCATTCGTTCGTTCAAAATTACGTAATTTAAGAACTGGTGCAATTCAAGAGAAAACGTTTAGAGCTGGTGAAAAAGTTGAACCAGCAATGATTGAAAATCGTCGCATGCAATATTTATATGCTGACGGAGATAATCATGTATTTATGGATAATGAAAGCTTTGAACAAACAGAACTTTCAAGTGATTACTTAAAAGAAGAATTGAATTACTTAAAAGAAGGTATGGAAGTACAAATTCAAACATACGAAGGTGAAACTATCGGTGTTGAATTACCTAAAACTGTTGAATTAACAGTAACTGAAACAGAACCTGGTATTAAAGGTGATACTGCAACTGGTGCCACTAAATCGGCAACTGTTGAAACTGGTTATATATTAAATGTACCTTTATTTGTAAACGAAGGTGACGTTTTAATTATCAACACTGGTGATGGAAGCTACATTTCAAGAGGATAATCTCTAATTTGTTAACAAATAGCTTGTATTCACTATACTGATTTAACGTAAGATATTCTAAATAAGTCTCATAAAGCTATTGCCTAAAATGATTATAGGTTATATGCTGATATGAGGCTTTTTATTTTTAAAATAATTTTTAAAATATAAAACGAATCGTCTAATTGGTAGTGAAAAAACATAGACATGAGTAAAGGTATATATCTACATATCATATTGTTGAGGATAAAACATAATAGCTAATAAAAATAACATTGATATGTTTAACTGAATGCATAAAATTTTTAATCAAGAGTTAAGATGAGTCAATGTTAAGTAATAAATACACAAGTGTTTTTAATTTAAAATGTGGTTTTATTATAACTTTGGGATAGACTTATAATGTCGCCAGCAATATGAACATGCTTGAATTGAAGAGTTGTCTCAAGTAAAATAGACGGGTAGATGAAAACAAACTGAAGGAGTCAGTAATAATGAACTTTAAAGAAATCAAAGAATTAATTGAAATTCTGGATAAATCAACTTTAACGGAAATCAATATTGAAGATACTAAAGGCAAAGTGACGCTTAAGAAAGAAAAAGAAACTGAGATTATCACGCCACAAATCTCACAAATGCCAGTTGAAGCTGCGGCAATGCCTATGCCTCAAGCACAATCAACTGATAGCAATAAAACTGAAGCTCCAAAGCCAACTTCAGATAATCACAAAACAATTAATGCACCTATGGTAGGTACATTTTACAAATCGCCATCTCCAGACGAAGAAGCATATGTGCAAGTTGGGGACACTGTTTCAAATGAAACAACAGTGTGTATTTTAGAGGCAATGAAACTATTTAATGAAATTCAAGCAGAAATTTCAGGTGAAATTGTTGAAATCTTAGTAGAAGACGGACAAATGGTAGAGTATGGCCAACCGTTATTTAAGGTGAAATAATGAAAAAGGTTTTAATTGCAAACCGCGGTGAAATCGCAGTTAGGATTATTCGCGCTTGTCGTGATTTAGGCATCCAAACTGTTGCAATCTATTCTGAAGGGGATAAAGATGCGCTACATACTCAAATTGCTGATGAAGCATATTGCGTAGGTCCCACTTTGTCTAAAGATTCATATTTAAATATTCCGAACATCTTATCTATTGCAACTTCTACAGGTTGTGATGGCGTTCATCCGGGTTATGGCTTTTTAGCTGAAAATGCTGACTTTGCAGAATTATGCGAAGCATGCCAATTGAAGTTCATTGGACCAAGTTATCAATCTATCCAAAAAATGGGTATCAAAGATGTTGCTAAGGCAGAAATGATCAAAGCCAATGTTCCAGTTGTTCCTGGTAGTGACGGTTTAATGAAAGACGTCTCAGAAGCTAAGAAAATCGCTAAGAAAATTGGCTATCCGGTCATCATTAAAGCTACTGCTGGTGGTGGCGGAAAAGGTATCCGTGTTGCTCGTGATGAAAAAGAACTTGAAACTGGCTTCCGAATGACAGAACAAGAAGCTCAAACTGCATTTGGTAATGGTGGACTTTATATGGAGAAATTCATCGAAAACTTCCGCCATATTGAAATCCAAATTGTTGGGGACAGCTATGGTAATGTAATTCATTTAGGAGAACGTGATTGTACAATTCAAAGACGTATGCAGAAATTAGTGGAAGAAGCACCTTCCCCAATTTTAGATGATGAAACACGTCGTGAAATGGGAAATGCCGCAGTTCGTGCAGCGAAAGCTGTAAATTATGAAAATGCGGGAACAATTGAGTTTATATATGATTTAAATGATAATAAATTTTATTTTATGGAAATGAATACACGTATTCAAGTAGAACATCCTGTAACTGAAATGGTAACAGGAATTGATTTAGTTAAATTACAATTACAAGTTGCTATGGGTGACGTGTTACCGTATAAACAAGAAGATATTAAATTAACAGGACACGCAATTGAATTTAGAATTAATGCTGAAAATCCTTACAAGAACTTTATGCCATCACCAGGTAAAATTGAGCAATATCTTGCACCAGGTGGATATGGTGTTCGAATAGAGTCAGCATGTTATACTAATTATACGATACCGCCATATTATGATTCGATGGTAGCGAAATTAATCATACATGAACCGACACGAGATGAAGCGATTATGGCTGGCATTCGTGCATTAAGTGAATTTGTGGTTCTTGGTATTGATACAACTATTCCATTCCATATTAAATTATTGAATAACGATATATTTAGAAGCGGTAAATTTAATACAAACTTTTTAGAGCAAAATAGCATTATGAATGATGAAGGTTAATAGGAGGTCAATCCATGGTCAAAGTAACTGATTATTCAAATTCAAAATTAGGTAAAGTAGAAATAGCGCCAGAAGTGCTATCTGTTATTGCAAGTATAGCTACTTCGGAAGTCGAAGGCATCACTGGCCATTTTGCTGAATTAAAAGAAACAAATTTAGAAAAAGTTAGTCGTAAAAATTTAAGCCGTGATTTAAAAATCGAGAGTAAAGAAGATGGCATATATATAGATGTATATTGTGCATTAAAACATGGTGTTAATATTTCAAAAACTGCAAACAAAATTCAAACGTCAATTTTTAATTCAATTTCTAATATGACAGCGATAGAACCTAAGCAAATTAATATTCACATTACACAAATCGTTATTGAAAAGTAATGTCATACCTAATTCAGTAATTAAATAAAGAAAAATACAAACGTTTGAAGGAGTTAAAAATGAGTCGTAAAGAATCCCGAGTGCAAGCTTTTCAAACTTTATTTCAATTAGAAATGAAGGACAGTGATTTAACGATAAATGAAGCGATAAGTTTTATTAAAGACGATAATCCAGATTTAGACTTTGAATTTATTCATTGGCTAGTTTCTGGCGTTAAAGATCACGAACCTGTATTAGACGAGACAATTAGTCCTTATTTAAAAGATTGGACTATTGCACGTTTATTAAAAACGGATCGTATTATTTTAAGAATGGCAACATATGAAATATTACACAGTGATACACCTGCTAAAGTCGTAATGAATGAAGCAGTTGAATTAACAAAACAATTCAGTGATGATGATCATTATAAATTTATAAATGGTGTATTGAGTAATATAAAAAAATAAAATTGAGTGATGTTATATGTCAGATTATTTAAGTGTTTCAGCTTTAACGAAATATATTAAATATAAATTTGATCAAGATCCACATCTCCAATCTGTATTGATTAAAGGTGAGCTTTCAAATTTCAAAAAGCATTCAAGTGGTCATTTATACTTTAATGTGAAAGATAAAGAGAGCGTTATAAGTGCCATGATGTTCAAAGGTAGTGCTTCTAAATTAAACTTCGAACCTAAAGAAGGAGATGAAGTCTTATTAGAAGCACGTGTTTCTGTTTTTGAACGTCGTGGAAACTATCAAATTTATGTAAATAAAATGCAATTAGATGGTATAGGGAACTTATATCAAAAATTAGAAGCATTAAAGAAAAAATTAACTGAAGAAGGTTGTTTTGATAAAGCGAATAAGAAATCAATACCTAAGTTTCCTAAAAAAATTGCAGTTTTAACAGCGAGTACAGGTGCCGCAATTCGAGATATCCATTCAACGATAAATAGTCGTTTTCCATTAGCTGAACAAATACAAATTAGTACTTTGGTTCAAGGTGAAAAAGCAAAAGACGACATTATTGAAAAAATTGAATATGCAGATAGTTTAGGTGTAGATACCATTATTGTAGGTCGAGGTGGTGGATCCATAGAAGATTTATGGAATTTCAACGAAGAAGCTGTCGTCCGTGCAATATATAATTGTAAGACACCGATTATATCAGCAGTAGGTCATGAAACAGACTTTACATTAAGTGATTTTGCTGCAGACATCAGAGCTGCGACTCCAACTCAAGCTGCTGTTATTGCAACACCAGACCAATATGAATTGCTGCAACAAATACAGCAATATCAGTTTACATTGACTCGTTTCATCAAGAAACATTTAGAACAACAACGTAAACATGTTGAACATTTGTCATCGTATTACAAGTTTAAACAACCAACTTTATTGTATGATCAACAGATACAACGTCGAGATGATTTAGAAAAGAGACTGAAACAACAAATTCAGGCAACTTTTGAACAACAGAGACATCGATTAATGCTGTTGCAACAACGTTATAATTTAAAAGCATTACTAAGTAGTGTTAATCAAGAACAACAAAATAATCTTCAATTGACAAACCAACTTGTTAAATTATTGAATTCTAAGATATTAAGTTATAAAAATGATTTGAAAAATAAAGTAGAAAACTTAAACAATTTAAGTCCAACTAATACAATGTTGCGTGGATATGCAATTGTTAATAAAAAAGACGAAGTCATTACGAGTACTAAAGATTTAACAGAAAATGATCAATTGACGTTAACAATGAAAGATGGCTTAGTAGATGCAAAAGTTACGAAAGTAAGGTGTAATAATGACTAAAGAAACGCAAAGTTTTGAAGAAATGATGCAAGAATTAGAGCAAATTGTTCAAAAATTAGATAATGAAACAGTATCTTTAGAGGAATCATTAGATTTATATCAACGTGGTATGAAACTATCAGCAGCTTGTGACACAACTTTAAAAAATGCCGAAAAAAAGGTGAATGACTTAATAAAAGAAGAAGCTGAGGATGTAAAAAATGACGAATCTACCGATGAATAAATTAATAGATGAAGTCAATAATGAATTATCGGTTGCGATAAATAAATCAGTAATGGATACTCAGCTAGAAGAAAGCATGTTGTATTCATTAAATGCTGGAGGTAAACGCATCCGACCAGTTCTGTTATTACTCACTTTAGATTCACTAAATACCGAGTATGAGTTAGGTGTGAAGAGCGCAATTGCACTAGAAATGATTCATACATATTCACTTATTCATGATGACCTACCAGCGATGGATAATGATGATTATCGACGAGGGAAATTAACAAATCATAAAGTATATGGTGAGTGGACTGCGATATTAGCAGGTGATGCTTTATTAACTAAAGCATTTGAACTTATTTCAAGTGATGATAGATTAACTGATGAAGTAAAAATAAAAGTTCTACAACGGCTGTCAATAGCAAGTGGTCATGTTGGAATGGTCGGCGGTCAAATGTTAGATATGCAAAGCGAAGGCCAACCAATTGATCTTGAAACTTTGGAAATGATACACAAAACAAAAACAGGAGCATTATTAACTTTTGCGGTTATGAGTGCAGCAGATATCGCTAATGTCGATGATGCAACTAAAGAACATTTAGAAAGTTATAGTTATCATTTAGGTATGATGTTCCAGATTAAAGATGATTTATTAGACTGCTATGGTGATGAAGCAAAGTTAGGTAAAAAAGTGGGCAGCGATCTTGAAAATAATAAAAGTACGTACGTGAGTTTATTAGGGAAAGATGGCGCAGAAGATAAATTGACTTATCATAGAGACGCAGCAGTGGATGAACTAACGCAAATTGATGAACAATTCAATACAAAACACTTATTAGAAATCGTTGATTTATTTTATAGCAGGGATCACTAAAAGCAAATATATCGATTAGCAACAATTGTAAAGTTTGAAATGTCTCAAAAGGCATATTCAACTGACGTTGTTTGTTAATCGATTTTTCTCATGTTGAAACTTAAAATTATGTTGAAGACTTTCATTTAAAAAATAGAATTTTCAATTTCTATACGACAATATTCGTATCTGTGACATCAAAGTGATTTTAATTAAATATGTTCAAACAATTGACGCTTATTAAATCTAATAATTAGCAAGTTTATTACACATATATTCATTTTTATACATATTTTAAGCAATTGTTATGCGTAATATGAAAAATATTTATAAATAGATAACCAAGATAGATAAACCATGTTTACCCTTTTTACGTAAAGGTGTTTAGTAGTCGTAAATCAGTGCATGTGTTAAAATAAATGTATAAATATTCGTAATCAGAGGTGTTTACTGTGCCCAAAAAATCGGTTAGGCATATAAAAATTAGAGAAATTATTTCAAATGAACAGATAGAGACACAAGATGAATTAGTTAAACGATTAAACGATTATGATTTAAATGTCACTCAAGCAACTGTTTCTCGTGATATTAAAGAACTACAACTTATTAAAGTACCTATACCTTCAGGTCAATATGTTTATAGTTTACCAAATGATAGAAAATTCCATCCTTTAGAAAAATTGGGACGTTATTTAATGGATTCCTTTGTTAATATAGATGGTACTGATAATTTACTTGTTCTAAAAACATTACCTGGTAATGCACAATCTATTGGAGCTATATTAGACCAAATCAATTGGGAAGAAGTACTAGGCACAATTTGTGGTGATGATACTTGTTTAATTATTTGTCGAAGCAAAGAGGCAAGTGATGAAATCAAGTCAAGAATTTTCAATTTGTTATAAGGATGCGATGAGTTTATGTTACAAACCTTATCAATCAAGCAATTTGCTATTATTGAAGAATTAGAAATTCAATTTTCTGATGGTTTAACTGTTTTAAGTGGTGAAACGGGTTCAGGTAAGTCAATTATTATAGATGCAATTGGACAATTAATTGGAATGAGAGCTTCATCTGATTTTGTAAGACATGGTGAAAAAAAGGCTGTCATCGAAGGTATATTTGATATTGACGAGAGTAAAGATGCTATACATATATTGAAAAATATGGATATTGATGTAGATGAAGATTTTTTATTAGTTAAACGGGAAATTTTTAGCTCTGGTAAAAGTCTTTGTAAAATTAATAATCAAACAGTTACTTTACAAGATTTACGAAAAGTTATGCAAGAATTATTAGATATTCATGGCCAACATGAAACGCAGTCTTTGTTGAAACAAAAATACCATTTAACATTATTGGATAATTACGCAGAATCACGTTATCAAGATTTGTTGGATAAATATCACCAAACTTTTCAAAATTATAAAGCCAAAAAGCAAGAGTTAGAAGATTTAGAATCAGCAGACCAAGCATTGCTGCAGCGTTTAGATTTAATGAAATTCCAATTAGAAGAATTGTCTGAAGCACATCTAAAAGAAGGCGAAATAGAGCAACTTGAAATAGATATTAAACGCATTCAAAACTCTGAAAAATTAAGCTTAGCGCTTAATAACGCACATATGACATTAACGGATGAAAATGCTATCACTGATCGTTTGTATGAACTAAGCAACCATTTGTTAACAATAAACGATATAGTTCCAAATAAATATGACAAATTAAAAGAAGATATTGATCAATTTTATTACATTTTAGAAGATGCAAAACATGAGTTATATGATGAAATGGCTAATACAGAATTCGACGAACAAGTGTTAAACGAGTATGAATCTCGTATGAATTTGCTGAATAATTTAAAACGTAAATATGGAAAAGATATTTCAGAATTAATCGCATATCAAGAAAAGCTTAATAATGAAATCAATAAAATTGAAAACTATGAACAAAGTACATCGCAGTTACGAGAAGAAATAAATGCATTGTATAATCAAGTTATAGAGGTTGGACAAGCGTTATCAAAGCAGCGTCGTATAGTCGCTAGGGAGTTAAGAGACCACATTGTATCGGAAATTCAAAACTTACAAATGAAAGACGCAAATCTTGAGATTTCATTTAAAAAATTAGAAGAACCGAATATTGATGGAATCGAATTTGTAGAATTTTTAATCAGTCCAAATAAAGGGGAACCATTAAAAAGTTTAAATAAAATTGCATCAGGTGGAGAACTTTCTAGAATTATGTTAGCGTTAAAAAGTATTTTTGTTAAATCGAGAGGTCAAACTGCAATTTTATTCGATGAGGTTGACTCAGGTGTATCTGGACAAGCCGCACAAAAAATGGCAGAGAAAATGCGAGATATAGCAGAATATATACAAGTTATTTGTATTTCTCACTTGCCACAAGTTGCATCGATGAGCGACCATCATTTATTAATTTCGAAGTCATCAAAAGATGATCGTACAACAACACAAGTTCAAGAGTTAATTGGCGATGATAAAGTAGATGAAATTGCACGAATGATTTCAGGTGCAAGTGTTACTGATTTAACTCGAGAAAATGCAAGAGAAATGATACAACACAATCAAAGACGTAGATAATTTCCAAAGTGTGTTGAATACTCATTTATGGATTTATTTATGTGCATTCAAACTAAATAGACAATCATGTAAAATAGGTAATTAATGGACATGAAAACTATGTATTAATAAATTTTCAATGGATATATATCATTAGTTAGGAGTAAGAACATGTCAGAGAAACAATATGATTTAGTCGTTCTCGGTGGAGGTACTGCAGGATATGTTGCTGCGATACGTGCGTCTCAATTAGGTAAGAAAGTGGCAATAGTAGAACGACAACTATTAGGAGGTACTTGTCTCCATAAAGGTTGTATTCCTACTAAATCGCTGCTTAAATCTGCTGAAGTATTTCAAACAGTAAAACAGGCAGCAATGTTTGGCGTTGATGTCAAAGATGCTAATGTTAATTTTGAAAATATGTTGGCACGAAAAGAAGACATTATTAATCAAATGTATCAAGGTGTAAAGCATTTAATGCAACACAATCACATTGACATTTATAATGGCACGGGACGTATTCTAGGTACATCTATATTTTCACCTCAAAGTGGCACAATTTCTGTCGAATATGAAGATGGTGAATCAGACTTATTACCCAACCAATTTGTATTAATTGCAACTGGTTCTTCGCCTGCAGAGTTGCCATTCTTATCATTTGATCATGATAAAATTTTATCTAGCGATGATATATTATCATTAAAGACGTTACCATCAAGTATTGGTATTATTGGTGGTGGTGTTATCGGAATGGAATTTGCATCATTGATGATAGATTTAGGTGTTGACGTAACAGTTATAGAAGCAGGTGAAAGAATTTTACCAACTGAAAGTAAACAAGCTTCACAACTATTAAAAAAATCATTGTCAGCACGTGGTGTTAAATTCTATGAGGGAATAAAACTTTCTGAAAATGATATAAATGTTAACGAAGATGGTGTTACGTTTGAAATTTCTTCAGACATAATTAAAGTAGATAAAGTGTTGCTATCGATTGGTAGAAAACCTAACACATCAGATATTGGTTTAAACAACACTAAAATAAAACTTTCTACATCAGGACATATTTTAACGAACGAATTTCAACAAACTGAAGATAAACATATTTATGCAGCTGGTGATTGTATAGGAAAATTACAATTGGCACATGTTGGATCAAAAGAAGGTGTTGTGGCTGTTGATCATATGTTTGAGGGGAACCCAATCCCAGTAAACTATAACATGATGCCTAAGTGTATTTATTCACAACCTGAAATTGCTTCTATCGGTTTAAACATTGAACAAGCAAAGGCAGAGGGAATGAAAGTTAAAAGTTTTAAAGTACCATTTAAAGCAATTGGTAAAGCAGTGATTGATAGCCATGACGCAAACGAAGGGTATAGCGAAATGGTGATTGATCAATCAACTGAAGAAATTGTGGGTATTAATATGATTGGTCCACATGTAACAGAATTGATTAATGAGGCATCACTGTTACAGTTCATGAATGGCTCGGCATTAGAATTAGGACTAACAACACACGCACATCCTTCCATCTCTGAAGTGTTGATGGAATTAGGATTGAAAGCAGAAAGTAGAGCTATTCACGTATAAATAGGAGGATTTAACATGATTGATTATAAATCATTAGGCCTTAGCGAAGAAGACCTAAAAGTAATATATAAATGGATGGATTTAGGTAGAAAAATAGATGAAAGACTGTGGTTATTGAACCGTGCAGGTAAAATTCCATTTGTTGTAAGTGGTCAAGGACAAGAAGCAACTCAGATTGGGATGGCATACGCATTAGAAGAAGGTGATATTACAGCGCCTTATTATAGAGATCTAGCTTTCGTTACTTATATGGGTATCTCAGCGTATGATACGTTTTTATCAGCGTTTGGAAAGAAAGACGATGTTAACTCTGGTGGAAAACAAATGCCATCACACTTTAGTAGTAGAGCTAAGAATATTTTGTCTCAAAGTTCACCGGTAGCAACTCAAATACCCCATGCTGTTGGTGCTGCTTTAGCTTTAAAAATGGATGGTAAGAAGAAAATTGCAACAGCAACTGTTGGTGAAGGTAGCTCAAACCAAGGTGACTTCCATGAAGGTTTAAACTTCGCGGGTGTACACAAACTTCCTTTTGTATGTGTCATTATAAATAATAAATATGCAATTTCAGTACCTGATTCATTACAATACGCAGCTGAAAAATTATCGGATAGAGCACTTGGTTACGGTATACATGGTGAACAAGTAGATGGTAATGATCCATTAGCAATGTATAAAGCGATGAAAGAAGCAAGAGATCGAGCTATTTCTGGTCAAGGTTCAACTTTGATTGAAGCAGTAACAAGTCGTATGACAGCTCATTCATCAGATGATGACGACCAATATCGTACGAAAGAAGAGCGTGAAGCGCTTAAAAAAGCTGACTGCAATGAAAAGTTCAAAAAAGAGTTGCTTTCAGCTGGCATTATCGATGATGCTTGGTTGGCAGAAATAGAAGCGGAGCATAAAGACATCATCAATAAAGCGACAAAGGCTGCTGAAGACGCGCCATATCCAAGTGTCGAAGAAGCCTATGCATTTGTGTACGAAGAAGGGAGTCTTAACTAATGGCTAAATTATCTTATTTAGAGGCGATACGCCAGGCACAAGACTTAGCATTACAACAAAATAAAGATGTGTTTATTCTTGGTGAAGATGTTGGTAAAAAAGGTGGCGTATTTGGTACTACTCAAGGACTACAACAACAATATGGTGAAGACAGAGTTATCGATACGCCATTAGCTGAGTCAAATATTGTTGGAACTGCCATTGGTGCAGCTATGGTAGGTAAAAGACCAATTGCAGAAATTCAATTTGCAGATTTTATTTTACCTGCGACAAATCAAATTATTAGTGAAGCTGCGAAAATGCGTTATCGTTCAAATAATGATTGGCAATGCCCATTAACGATTCGTGCACCATTTGGTGGCGGTGTTCACGGAGGACTATATCATTCACAAAGTATTGAAAGTATATTTGCTTCATCACCAGGTTTAACAATTGTTATTCCTTCCACACCGTATGATGCTAAAGGGCTTTTATTATCATCTATCGAATCAAATGATCCAGTATTGTACTTTGAGCATAAAAAAGCTTATCGTTTCTTAAAGGAAGAAGTGCCAGAAGAATATTACACTGTACCTTTAGGAAAAGCAGATGTTAAACGTGAAGGTGAAGATTTAACAGTATTTTGTTATGGATTAATGGTCAATTATTGTTTACAAGCAGCGGATATTTTAGCTGCAGACGGTATCAACGTTGAAGTCGTTGATTTACGAACTGTTTATCCATTAGATAAAGAAACAATTATTGATCGTGCTAAAAATACAGGTAAAGTTTTACTTGTAACTGAAGATAATTTAGAAGGTAGTATTATGTCAGAAGTGTCAGCGATTATTGCAGAGCATTGCTTGTTCGATTTAGATGCACCAATCATGCGTTTAGCTGCTCCAGATGTACCATCTATGCCATTTTCTCCTGTATTAGAAAATGAAATTATGATGAATCCAGAAAAAATCTTAAATAAAATGCGTGAATTAGCAGAATTCTAGGGAGGGAAAGTCATGGAAATAACAATGCCTAAGTTAGGTGAGAGTGTTCATGAAGGTACCATTGAACAATGGTTAGTTTCTGTTGGTGATCATATTGATGAATATGAACCATTATGTGAAGTTATTACAGATAAAGTGACAGCTGAAGTCCCTTCCACGATATCAGGAACAATTACAGAAATTTTAGTTGAAGCGGGGCAGACAGTAGCTATTGATACAATTATCTGTAAAATTGAAACTGCTGATGAAAAGACAAATGAAACAACTGAAGAGATACAAGCAAAAGTGGATGAGCATACTCAGAAATCTACTAAAAAAGCTAGTGCAACAGTGGAACAGACATTTACTGCTAAACAAAATCAACCTCGTAATAATGGTCGCTTTTCACCTGTTGTATTTAAACTCGCTTCAGAGCATGACATTGATTTATCACAAGTTGTAGGTAGTGGATTTGAAGGTCGTGTAACTAAGAAGGATATAATGTCAGTTATTGAAAATGGTGGTACCACAGCTCAATCTGACAAACAAGTTCAAACAAAATCAACATCAGTAGATACATCAAGTAACCAATCATCTGAAGACAATAGTGAAAACAGCACAATACCAGTAAATGGTGTGCGTAAAGCAATTGCGCAAAATATGGTTAATAGTGTAACAGAGATTCCACATGCATGGATGATGATTGAAGTAGATGCTACAAATCTTGTGAATACGAGAAATCATTATAAAAACAGCTTTAAAAATAAAGAAGGATATAATCTAACGTTCTTTGCTTTCTTTGTAAAAGCTGTAGCAGATGCTTTAAAAGCATATCCTTTATTAAATAGTAGCTGGCAAGGAAATGAAATTGTCTTACATAAAGACATTAATATTTCAATTGCTGTTGCTGATGAAAATAAATTATACGTACCTGTGATTAAGCATGCAGACGAAAAGTCAATCAAAGGTATAGCTAGAGAAATTAATACTTTAGCAACAAAAGCGCGTAATAAGCAATTGACAACTGAAGATATGCAAGGTGGAACATTTACAGTTAATAATACTGGTACATTTGGTTCAGTATCATCAATGGGGATTATAAATCACCCTCAAGCAGCGATATTACAAGTAGAATCAATCGTTAAAAAGCCAGTAGTAATTAATGATATGATTGCAATTCGAAGTATGGTAAATTTATGTATTTCAATAGATCATCGCATTTTAGATGGTTTACAAACTGGTAAATTTATGAATCATATTAAACAGCGTATCGAACAGTATACTTTAGAAAATACAAATATATATTAGTGATAACATGGATACATCTATCGACAACTTGTTTTATCTTGTTCTTGTCGATGGATGTATTTTTTTGGGCAATAAAATATGTGCAATAAATTCAAAAAAAGATAAAGAACAATAATCAACATGGTTGAATGCATTTTTGCAGTAAAGTCAAAATAATACATCATACTGGAAACATATTAATGAAAACAGGTGAACAAATTAGTTTCCATGATATTAAGCACAATAATGTTTGGTATATTGTTAAAATTGTGTCTAAATATTGGTGTGATTCAGATTAGTTTATTGAACAATATGTTATTAATTAGTAGAATGAGGATAGTTTAAATATAAAGGGATAGGTGATTGAACTTATGGACATGAATTTCGATTTATACATGAACGGTGTTGTAGAACAAGCAAGGAATGAAATTGAATCTGCGGGATATGAGCAATTAACTACTGCAGAAGATGTTGACAAAGTTCTTAAACAAGATGGTACAACACTAGTTATGATCAATTCTGTATGTGGTTGTGCAGGTGGTATCGCAAGACCAGCAGCATCACATGCTTTACATTATGACGTATTACCTGATCGTCTAGTGACAGTATTTGCTGGACAAGATAAAGAAGCGACACAAAGAGCGCGTGAATACTTCGAAGGTTATGCGCCTTCAAGTCCGTCATTTGCATTAGTAAAAGATGGAAAGATTACAGAAATGATTGAAAGACATCAAATCGAAGGTCATGATGTGATGAACGTAATTAATCAATTACAAACATTATTCAATAAATATTGTGAAGAAAGATAAGAGGCGCTAACCCATGTTAAAGTTAAATCCTTACAAGATTGGATTTAGAACAATAAAAACAGCAGTGGGTATGACTTTAGGTGTAATTATTAGTAAGCTGTTAGGTTTAGATAATTATGCTTCAAGCGCCATATTAGTCGTATTATGTATTAAACATACAAAAGTACATTCGCTACAAGCGATTATTTCAAGATTAGTATCATGTTTTTTAGTATTGTTTTTAGGTTCAGCAATATTTAGTTTATTAGGTCAGAGTCCAATTGTACTCGGTATTATCGTATTGTTATTTATACCATTAACTGTCGTATTAAAAGTACAAGAAGGTGTCATTACGAGTTGCGTTATATTACTTCATGTTTTTAATGCAAAATCAATTGATGCACATTTAATTGTTAATGAAACATTATTACTGTTAATTGGACTGAGCATTGCATTTACAATGAATTTAATGATGCCAAGTTTAGACAAACAACTAGACGAATACAAATGTAAAATTGAGCAACAAATTGCTGATATTTTTAGTAAATATAGTTATATTTGTGAAAAATATGAAGATACCATTGCGATTGAATTTGAAGTGTTACTTTTAAATATTAAAAAGGCGAAGTCTATCGCGTTCCGAGATGTTAAAAATCATTTTGTTAGAAACGAAAATTCATACTATCATTATTTTGATATGCGAGAAGAGCAAGTGGAATTGTTAATGAGAATGAAACCGCTCATCGAAAGTATCTGTCATAAAGATCCACTTTTAAATGATGTTTCGTCACTGCTGAAAGAAATTGGTCTAAATGTGAATAGTAATGACTATACAGCAATGCGTTTACACAATTTGTATGAGACGCGTTTGAAATTGGATGAACTGCCATTGCCAACAACACACAAAGCGCTTAACTCGAGAGCAAGTATTATTCAAATATTAAATGAATTAGAAGAATATTTACAAATCAAATCGCAATTTGGTTCATTGAAAATGCATAGTGAAGTAGCTTAAAAAATAATCCATCCGTATGACCCATGTTTGAAAGTAATCGTTGCAATACGATAACTTATTAATACATGCGTTTATAACGGATGGATTTTTAATTGTATGATTTTGTATAGGTAGTTGAGATATAGTTTATAAAATTGGAATGATACTCGTTAATAACAATGCTAATACAACTGATACAAGCATAACGATAATGATAATTCTTAAAACTTTATTTTGCATTTTGTGTGCCTCCAAATGAATAACCTTTGTATTAATAATTACGACATAAGATATAAAACTTTTAACTTGAGACGATATAACTAGCAATCATCATTAAGGAATATAATAAAAAACATGAGTAAGTTTGCTTATGTCATTTTCCTCATTATACGATATCTTTGAAAAATCAATCAATATATTTTTGACAAAGCTTAGTTTGAGTTACAATAAATATATATAATAAATTGAAAATAATATGACACAATTTACAAGCCTGATAAATCTGTGTAACGTCAATTACTGTAACATTTTATTTCATCAATTTTTACCGTTTGGCGTACTTGAAAATTTTGATAAAAGGGGTTCCATTATGATTAATGAGCAAAGATTACTTAATACGTTTTTAGAACTTGTACAAATCGATTCTGAGACAGGGAATGAATCAACAATCCAACCTATTTTAAAAGAAAAATTCATAGCATTAGGGTTAGATGTTAAAGAAGATGAAGCGGCTAAACATCCTAAATTAGGTGCCAATAATCTAGTGTGTACAATGAATAGTACTATCGAAGAAGGCGAAGTACCTAAATTATATTTGACGAGCCATATGGATACTGTTGTACCCGCAATTAATGTAAAGCCAATTGTAAAAGATGACGGCTACATATACTCTGATGGTACGACTATTCTAGGTGCAGATGATAAAGCAGGATTAGCAGCGATGCTTGAAGTTTTGCAAGTGATAAAGGAACAACAAATCCCACATGGACAAATTCAATTTGTGATTACTGTTGGGGAAGAATCAGGTTTAATTGGTGCTAAAGAATTAAATTCAGAGTTGTTGGACGCGGACTTTGGTTATGCTATTGATGCAAGTGCTGATGTCGGTACTACGGTTGTAGGTGCACCGACGCAAATGTTAATTTCAGCTAAAATTATTGGCAAAACAGCTCATGCAAGTACGCCAAAAGAGGGTGTTAGTGCTATTAATATTGCGGCTAAAGCAATTAGTCGAATGAAATTAGGACAAGTTGATGAAATAACTACTGCCAATATTGGTAAGTTTCATGGCGGTTCAGCTACGAATATTGTTGCAGATGAAGTCATTTTAGAAGCAGAGGCACGTTCTCACGATCCAGAAAGAATAAAAACACAAGTCAAACATATGACTGATGTGTTTGAAACTACTGCATCAGAATTAGGTGGGAAAGCAGAAGTTACAGTGGAGCAAAGTTATCCAGGATTTAAAATTAATGATAATGAAGCGGTTGTTAAAATTGCACAAGAAAGTGCTCGTAATTTAGGATTATCTGCAAATACAATTATTTCTGGTGGCGGTTCAGACGGCAGTATTATTAATACATTTGGTATTCCTTCAGTCATTTTAGGAGTGGGTTATGAAAAAATCCATACAACAAATGAGAGAATGCCGATTAAATCATTGAACTTGCTTGCAAGTCAAGTGTTAGAAATAATCAAAATAGTTGCGCGACAATCGAAATGATTTAGTGTAGTGTATGTCTATTTTGTGATACAATACTAATGAAAAATCAACAAGTGAGGTAAGTAATATGACACAACAAATTGGAGTTATTGGTTTAGCCGTTATGGGTAAAAACCTAGCTTGGAATATTGAATCACGCGGATATAGTGTATCTGTATTTAACCGCTCAAGTGAAAAAACTGATTTAATGGTTGAAGAATCAAAAGGGAAAAATATTCATCCAACGTATTCATTGGAAGAATTTGTTAATTCTTTAGAAAAACCACGTAAAATTTTATTAATGGTTCAAGCAGGTAAAGCTACGGATGCAACAATTGATAGTTTGTTACCTTTATTAGATGATGGAGATATTTTAATTGATGGTGGTAATACAAACTATCAAGATACTATCAGACGTAATAAAGCATTAGCACAAAGTGCAATCAACTTTATTGGTATGGGCGTTTCTGGTGGTGAAATTGGAGCGTTAACTGGTCCGTCATTAATGCCGGGTGGACAAGAAGAAGCTTATAACAAAGTTGCAGATATTCTTGATGCAATTGCTGCTAAGGCAAAAGACGGTGCTTCATGTGTTACTTATATTGGACCAAATGGTGCTGGACACTATGTGAAAATGGTACATAATGGTATTGAATATGCTGACATGCAATTAATTGCAGAAAGTTATGCTATGATGAAAGAATTATTAGGTATGTCTCATGAAGACATTGCTCAAACGTTCAAAGACTGGAATGCTGGTGAATTAGAAAGTTATTTAATTGAAATCACTGGTGATATTTTCATGAAATTAGATGAAAATAAAGAAGCATTAGTTGAAAAAATTCTTGATACTGCAGGTCAAAAAGGTACAGGAAAATGGACTTCAATTAATGCATTAGAATTAGGTATTCCATTAACAATCATTACTGAATCTGTATTTGCACGTTTTATCTCTTCAATCAAAGAAGAGCGCGTAAATGCTTCTAAAGAATTAAATGGTCCAAAAGCATCATTTGATGGTGACAAGAAAGACTTTTTAGAAAAAATTCGTAAAGCATTATATATGAGTAAAATTTGTTCTTATGCACAAGGTTTCGCGCAAATGCGTAAAGCAAGTGAAGATAATGAATGGAATTTAAAACTTGGTGATTTAGCTATGATTTGGAGAGAAGGTTGCATTATACGTGCACAATTCTTACAAAAGATCAAAGATGCTTACGATAATAATCCAGGATTACAAAACTTATTGCTAGATCCTTACTTTAAAAACATCGTTACTGAATATCAAGATGCGTTACGTGATGTTGTCGCAACTGGTGTTCAAAATGGTGTACCAACACCTGGTTTCTCATCAAGTATTAATTACTATGATAGTTACCGTGCAGCTGATTTACCTGCAAACTTAATTCAAGCACAACGTGACTACTTCGGTGCTCACACGTACGAAAGAAAAGATAAAGAAGGCGTATTCCATACACAATGGATTGAAGAATAATATTGACCATTGAGCCTGAGACCTTATGAATTTAGGTAATGTTAAAGAGACAATTTCTATTATTTATTTGATAGAAATTGTCTCTTTCCTTATGTATTTATCGAAATTTTCTACGCATGATATATTCAATGATTTTCTTTCTCTTGTCAAATTAAAATTTTCAACTTTTATAAATTAACGATATCTATCCTCATAGAATTTGTCCGTTTAAGTGTAGACGTTTTACTTACATACTATTAAGATAGCATTAGTAAATAATTTTAATATTTCGATAAATAGATTACGTTTTATTATTTGATGAATAAGAGGGATAGAATGTCATATACTTCTGTATTGTTTAATAAGAACTTTACTTTTTATTTAATAGGGATAGCTTTTTCTAACATGGGCAGTGCTTTTACTACGTTTGTTTTTCCATTAATGATTTTAAAGCTTACTGGATCTGCATTTCAAGTTGGCATAGTTTCTGCACTAAGTTTTATACCTTATGCAATTTTAGGATTGCCAGCTGGTGCTTTAATTGACAGATTGAATAAGAAGACCATAATGAAATGTGCTGATATAATTAGGTTCGTTTCATATTTAAGTATACCAGTATTAAGTTTTTTCAATATGTTAAGCATCTTTCAAATTTATGTAGTTGCAATCATTTCAGGTATTGGATTAGTATTTCACAGTATTTCTGAGGTTTCGATAATCCCAAGTATTGTAAAAGAAGAAGATTTGGCGAGCGCAAACAGTTATATATACGCTACTCAAAATGTTTCGGAATTTTTGGGCCCTATAATTGGAGGTTTACTTTATACATATATGGGATATTCAATATTGATTTTTATAGATTCTATGACTTTTTTACTCTCATTTTTCAGTTTGATATTAATTAAAATTGAAACAAAGAGTATATTCAATCAAGAAAAGTTGAGTGGAAAAAATTTTTTGAGCGATGTTAAAGTTGGATTTGATTATCTATTATCTAATTCAACTATTAGAGTAATGGCTGTTGTTGTAAGTTTATCCAATCTAATTATCTCACCTTATTATATTTATATAGTAATGTTTGTAAAGGAAGACATGAATCAATCATCTCAAGCATTGGGGTTAGTTTTAGGTATCTCATCATTAGGTGCGCTAATCGGTTCATTATCTGCAAGTTTTCTCTTGAAATTATTTAATTTCGGAAAACTAATTGTAATTATATTATTTTTAGATACAATTTTTAGATTAATGTTACCATTTAGTACTTATATTTTTATACTCATCCCACTTTTAGGGTTGACATATATGACACAATCCATTTTAAATATAGCGATAATCACACTGAGGCAAAAGAAATGTTCAGAAAATATGTTAGGACGTGTTAATAGTGTTTTTAAAACAATGGTTTTTGCATTCAGACCTATAGGCCTTTTTTTAGGCGGTATATTACTTGAAAATAAAGGTGGATTTTATGCACTTACGATCAGTGCTGTGTTATTTATACCATTAGTGTTATATATACTGAAAAATAGATTTTATCAAGTTGAAGAATATTAAGAAGAAAATTAATAAAAATGGCTGCTATGTCAAATTGGACTGATGAATTCAATATAGGAAGTTAGGCAACTAAACATTGTATAACTTTCTTTTTAGTTATTGGAGCTTAAAGTTTTGAACATAATAATATTCGATTGCGCAAATGATTGTAACTTCCATAATCAAATGATGTACGTTTAATTAATTTTATTATGTTAGTTATACATTCTAATGGACAATGTGAGCTACACCCAGTTAAGTTGACATAGAAAATACGAAAACTTTGAACGAAGTATTTCATTGATATATGTCCCAGACGACATGTTTGATTAATGAAGTTCTATGTGGCTACAAAATTTTAAAAATTACACAAGCAATATCTATTACCTTAAAAGCATCCCGCCATATTTTTAAGCATTTTGTGAAGTAATAAAATATTTACTGTGTTATGATAGCATGTACTATAGAGAAATAGAGGTACTATTTTATGGAAAAGTTAAATCAAGTTATGTTATATGTTGATGATGTTGAAAAAGCGAAAGCATTTTGGACAGAAACTTTAGAATTTGTTGTTGTAAGTGAAACACCGTTAGCTGAGGACTATGTTGCAGTTGAAGTATCACCTACCAAAGATGCTGAAACGTCATTGACGATTATGGCAAAAGAATTTATTGAAAAGCATAGTCCAGAGGTGAACCTAGGAACACCATCTTTAATGTTTAAAGAGAAAAACTTTGATGCATTATACTCAAAATTAAATGATTTAGGTTTAACTGGGCATGATATAGTAGAAATGGATGGTCAACGTGTATTTAATTTCCAAGATGGACAAGGTAATTATTTTGCAGTTAGTGACTAAACAATCGATTTTAATATTTATACAAACCTTTATATTGATTTTCGGATTGAATTTCAGTATGAAGGTTTTATTTTTATCGTTTTATGCAATCGTTTGCACAAATCTTTTGACTTTTTTAGAAAGAGTAACTAAACTGTTATTATATAGAGGTTGGAAGCGTTTTCCAATGCAGAAATTAACAGGAGGTGATTAAATGGTTACGATTAAAGATGTTGCACTAAAAGCCGGTGTTTCTCCTTCGACAGTTTCAAGAGTTATAAAAGGAAATAAACGTATTAGCGAAGCGACAATTTCAAAAGTGAAGAAAGTTATGGAAGAATTGAATTATTTTCCTAATACCGCTGCTAGAACTTTAATTACAAACCAAACATATAAAATTGGTTTAGTGTTAAAAGGGTCTGAGGAGCCTATTCGACTGAATCCATTCTACATCAATGTATTGCTAGGAATTTCTGAAACGTGTAACCAGCATGGCTATGGTACACAAACGACAGTCTCAAATAATATGAATGATTTAATGGATGAAGTTTATAAAATGATTAAACAACGAATGGTTGATGCGTTTATACTGCTTTATTCAAAAGAAAATGATCCAATTAAACAAATGTTAATTGATGAAAGCATGCCATTTATTGTGATTGGTAAGCCTACATCGGATATAGATCATCAATTTACACACATAGATAATGATAATATATTAGCTTCTGAAAATTTGACACGACATGTTATTGAACAAGGTGTAGATGAATTAATATTTATTACAGAAAAAGGAAATTTTGAAGTTTCAAAAGATAGAATTCAAGGATTTGAAACGGTTGCATCACAATTTAATCTGGATTATCAAATTATTGAGACTAGTAATGAAAGAGAAGTTATTTTAAATTACATGCAAAATCTACATACGCGTTTGAAGGACCCAAATATTAAACAGGCAATCATTTCGTTAGATGCTATGTTACATTTAGCGATTTTAAGTGTCCTATATGAACTTAATATTGAAATTCCGAAAGATGTAATGACAGCAACGTTCAATGATTCTTATTTAACCGAAATTGCGTCACCACCTCAAACCTGTATTGACATCAAGCCTCGAATGTTAGGTCAACAGGCTGGTTCAGCAATTTTAAATATATTGAAAAACAAAGCACAGGATGTTATTGAACTCGTCATTATAGATACAGAATTAAAAATAAGAAAATCAACACAGCGATAGCAAAGGAGTTTTAAAATGAATAAGCAATGGTGGAAAGAAGCAGTAGCATATCAAGTATATCCAAGAAGTTTTAATGATAGTAATCACGATGGTATTGGGGATTTACCTGGAATGATTGATAAATTGGACTACTTAAAAGATTTAGGTATCGATGTCATTTGGCTCAGTCCAATGTTTAAATCACCTAATGATGACAATGGTTATGATATTAGTGACTATCAAGAAATTATGGATGAATTTGGAACGATGGAAGACTTTGATTGTTTATTAAAAGGTATTCATGATAGAGGCATGAAGCTTATTTTAGATTTAGTTGTAAATCATACATCTGATGAACATCCTTGGTTTATAGAATCTAAATCTAGTAAAGACAATCCCAAACGTGATTGGTATATTTGGCAAGATCCAAAGCCAGATGGCTCTGAACCTAACAACTGGGAAAGTATCTTTAATGGATCTACATGGGAATATGATGCTAATACTGAGCAATATTATTTCCATTTATTCAGTAAAAAACAACCTGATTTGAATTGGGGTAATCCAGAAGTTAGAGATGCTGTATTTGAAATGATGAACTGGTGGTTTGATAAAGGCATTGATGGATTTAGAGTAGATGCAATTACGCATATTAAGAAGACGTTTGAAGCGGGTGACTTACCTGTACCTGAGGGTAAAACATATGCCCCAGCATTTGATGTAGATATGAATCAGCCAGGTATACAAACTTGGTTACAAGAGATGAAAGATCGCTCATTAAGTAAGTATGACATTATGACTGTCGGTGAAGCGAATGGTGTAAGCCCTGATGATGCTGATGACTGGGTCGGGGAAGAAAATGGTAAATTTAATATGATATTCCAATTTGAACATTTGGGACTGTGGAATAGTGGTGATTCTCACTTTGATGTAAATTCGTATAAATCTGTATTAAATAGATGGCAAAAACAACTTGAAAATAAAGGTTGGAATGCGTTGTTTATTGAAAATCACGACCAACCACGACGTGTATCGACGTGGGGTGACGATGACAAGTATTGGTATGAATCAGCAACAAGTCATGCAGCTGTTTATTTCTTGCAACAAGGTACGCCATTCATTTATCAAGGTCAAGAAATTGGTATGACGAATTATCCATTTGAAAGTATTGAAACGTTTAACGATGTTGCTGTAAAAAATGACTATCAAATAGTGAAAGCTCAAGGTGGAGATGTAGACGCTTTACTTGCGAAATATAAAGATGAGAACCGAGATAATTCTCGCACACCAATGCAATGGGATGATACGTTAAATGGAGGATTTACAAATGGTGAACCGTGGTTCCCAGTGAATCTGAATTATAAAACTATCAATGTTGCACAACAATTAGAAGATGAGCATTCAGTATTACAATTTTATAAAGATTTAATTCAATTAAGAAAGTCTAATGATGTATACGTATATGGTCAATTTGATTTAGTAGATGCTGAAAATTCACAAGTTTTTGCGTACACGAGAACATTAAATGAAAAGCAAGTTCTTATTGTAGGTAATCTTACTAACCACGAAGCAGAATTAACTGTACCATTTGATTTAAGCCATGGAGAAGTAAAGCTATTTAATTATGATGCCAAAGTTAATTTAAAACAGTTACGTCCATATGAAGCATGTGTTATCGAACTAAATTAACATATTAATATGCCCCCTAATAGAATCTAAGGCCATTTGTAGACCTATAGATATATTAGGGGGCTTCTTTGTTTTTAATTTTTAATCTTCGTCATAAGGACTCTGTTTAACAGGAATCCAAAGCTGAATTTTAGTGAATGGGTCATTAAATGAAATATCGAGAGGGTACACTTCAACATATAAATCATTTCGTTCATATGGCAATGTTAACTGCAAACTTGATTCAATATAGTACCAAGCTTCATTAGTTGCATAATCAATTTCACCTTGTAAATTGAATTTCGCACAATGTTTGCCAGGTAAAAATCGGCTTTCTAAGTGTGCAGGATAACGTTCACTTGGTACACCTACAAATATTTCTAAACCATTTTCAAGAGGACAACTAATAACAAATAGTTCAAATGGACTAACGTCATTATATCGTCGTAACTCTTTAATTTTACCATCAATGAGCAAGTCTTCTAAAAAATCCGGAACATTAAAAGGATGTGACAAATACTTAGTGTCTATAAATCGTGCATATCCAACCAATGAAATATCATCTGTCTCTTCTAATCTGTATGGATAGGGTGCTCTCTCAGTAGTTGATAATTTGATATATAATCGCTCTTGAATTTGTAATTCATCTTTTTTAGTAGAAGCTTGAATAGGTGATACGCCGTGAAAATCACTAAAATCATTTGCAAAATCATTTGAATTTGCATAGTGATATTTTTTAGCGATATCTACAAGTCGTGTAGCACCATTAATCACATCATTTGCAGCGAGTGTCATTTTACGCGCGCGTGCATAAGCTTCTGGAGATAAGCCGACAATCATTTTAAATGATTGATCAAGATGGTATGGCGAAAGACCAACGTAATCACTTAATTCTTGCAAATTGAAAGGCTCTAATAAACGATCTTCAATATAAACAATTGCCTGTTGTATTTGCTTGATAACGTCCAAAACTTTCACTCCAATTAATTCAATCATTTATTTTTATTCTACATTATTTCTATAAATTATACACCCATTTGTTCAATGATTATTAAAATAGTTTTGGGCATTGTAAAATATAATTTCATAATATAGTCTAGAAAAAAAGCGAATGATAGAACAATTGATTTACTTGATTCGTAATCAATCCTTGTCATTCGCTCATTTATTTTTGTTTAACATGTGCGTTTTAATTCAATTATTGAATATCGTCCCACCAATGGTTACCATCACGAGCAAGTAGTAAATCACTTTCTAATGGACCATTAGTACCTGATTCATAGTTAGGGAATTCTGGATCAACCATATTCCATTCATCTTGAATTGCATCAACAAATTTCCATGTTGATTTTAATTCTTCCCAGTGCGTGAAGTTAGTGGCATCACCTTTAAGACAATCGAATAATAGATTTTCATATGCATCTACAGTATTCATTTTATCTTGAGCGCTCATTGAATAAGACAATTGAACAGGTTCAGTTTCGATACCTTGTGTATTTTTCTTAGCATTTAGATGTAAAGATACACCTTCATTAGGTTGGATATTGATTACTAATAGGTTTGAATCTAATAGTTTATCAGTTTCATAGTATAAGTTCATTGGTACTTCTTTAAATTCAACGACAACTTGAATTGTTTTAGATTTCATACGTTTACCAGTACGAATATAGAATGGTACACCAGCCCATCTAAAGTTATCAATTGTTAATTTACCTGAAACAAAGGTAGGTGTGTTAGAGTCATCTGCAACGCGATCTTCATCACGGTATGCTTTAACTTGTTTACCATCGATATAGCCTTCGCCATATTGACCACGAACAAAGTTCTTTTTAACATCTTCAGATTGGAAATGACGCAGTGATTTAAGTACTTTTACTTTCTCAGCACGGATATCTTCACTGTTTAAACTAATAGGTGCTTCCATAGCTAATAATGCAACCATTTGTAACATGTGGTTTTGCACCATATCTTTTAGCGCGCCACTTGATTCATAATAACCACCACGATCTTCAACACCTAGTATTTCAGAAGATGTAACTTGGATGTTTGAAATATATTTGTTATTCCATAATGGTTCAAACATCGCATTCGCAAAACGTAATACCTCGATATTTTGAACCATGTCTTTTCCTAAATAGTGGTCAATACGATAAATTTCTTCTTCTTTAAATGATTTACGAATTTGATTGTTTAATGCTTCGGCTGATTTTAAATCACTACCGAATGGTTTTTCGATAACAAGGCGTTTAAATCCTTTTGTATCAGTAAGACCAGAAGATTTTAGATAATCAGAAATAACGCCAAAGAATTGTGGTGCCATTGCTAAATAGAATAGTCGATTACCTTTTAATTCAAATTGGCTATCTAATTCATTACTAAAATCTAGTAATTCTTGATAGCTTTCTTCATTACTAACATCATGTCTATGATAGAAGACATGTTCCATAAACGCGTCAATTTTGTTTGTATCTTTTACGTGCTTTTGAATTGATGATTTTACTTGATTACGGAAATCATCATTAGTAATGTCACGACGTCCAATACCGATGATGGCAATATGTTCATCTAAATTGTCTTGTTGGTAGAGATGGAATATTGATGGAAACAACTTACGATGGCTTAAGTCACCAGTTGCACCAAAGATTGTGATTAAACAAGGGATGTGTTTGTTTTTAGTACTCAAGATTAAAACCTCAATTCTTAATTAGATATATGATTTATTATTATAAGATAATCCATTCAGCAGGTCATTCAATATGCTCGACAGTATGCAGTGTCTTAAATGAAATATCGATTCATGTATCATGTTTAATGTGATACTTATTAATGATAAGTATAACGTAATTGTCAAAATTTATATAGTTATGTCTACGTTAAAGTTAGAAAAATTAACTAGCAAAGACGAATTTTTAACAGATTTTGATTCAAGTATAAATTAAAACTAAATTGATACAAATTTTATGATAAAATGAATTGAAGAAAAGGAGGGGCATATATGGAAGTTACATTTTTTGGAACGAGTGCAGGTTTGCCTACAAAAGAGAGAAATACACAAGCAATCGCCTTAAATTTAGAACCATATTCCAATTCCATATGGCTTTTCGACGTTGGTGAAGGTACACAGCACCAAATTTTACATCATGCAATCAAATTAGGAAAAGTGACACATATATTTATTACTCATATGCATGGCGATCATATTTTTGGTTTGCCAGGATTACTTTCTAGTCGTTCTTTTCAGGGCGGTGAACAGAAGCCGCTTACATTGGTTGGACCAAAAGGAATTAAAGCATATGTGGAAATGTCTATGAATTTATCAGAGTCACATTTAAACTATCCAATTACATATATTGAAATCGATGATCATCTGACATATCATCATGATGGTTTTACTGTAGAGGCGCATTTACTTAATCATGGTATTCCATCATATGGATATAGAGTAATGGCACCTGAAACTACAGGTACAATCAATGTTGAAGCGTTAAAAAACATTGGTCTTGAACCAGGTCCTAAATATCAAGAAGTAAAATCTCATGATACATTTGAACATAATGGTCAAGTTTATCAATCAAAAGATTTTAGAGGTGAGTCCAAACAGGGTCCAGTTGTAGCAATTTTTGGTGATACAAAACCATGTTCTAATGAACGTGTGATTTCTAGAGATGCTGATGTGATGGTACATGAAGCGACCTATATAGATGGTGAAAAGCATTTAGCCAACAATTATCATCATAGCCATATTGAAGACGTATTTGCATTGATAAAAGAAGCCAATGTTAAACGTACGTTGATTACACATTTGAGCAATCGCTATAATACAGAAGATATAAATGAAATTTATCAAATATTGATACAAAATGAAGATACACCTAATTTTAATTTTGTAAAAGATTTTGATAGTTTTAAAGTCTAATGACAAAGTAATAAACAATGCTTGCCAAATAGTAATAATTTATAAAAATAACCCGTCCAACTATGTATGTGATGATGCATACATGTGTTGGCGGGTTTGTTTTTATTGGTCTTCTACATTAGAAAGTTCAATACTACGGTCGACGGCAGCATTTAGACAATCTTCGAAAATAGATACTAAATCATATTGTGACAATGTATCAAGGCCAGCTTGTGTCGTACCACCTTTAGAGGTAATATTTTTTCTTAATTGAGCCATGCTCAAATCTGAACGTTCAATCATCTTACTTGTACCTATAATAAGGTTGCGTATAGATTCTTCAACTTGTTCTTTTTCTAGACCAAGTTTCGTACCAGCTTTAACGTATTGCTCGAATACATGATATAAAAATGCTGGGCCGCTTCCGGTGATAGCTGTTACTTGATGTAAATGATCCTCTGATACTTCAATTACAGAACCAAATGCTTTAACTAAATCGTTAATTTCATCTTTAGATTTAGGGTCAAAGTTGTTTGAAAAACTAATGCCAGTAACTGAGTGTCCAACTTGCGCATTTGTGTTTGGCATAATTCTAGCAACTGGATTTTGGCATTCTAATTGTTGTTTAATATAATCAATCGGAATACCTGCCATAATTGAAATGAAGCAATTGTCTTTTGTGATATGTGGTTTGATGCGTGTTGCTAGAGCATCAAAGTCATGCGGTTTGGTACCTAAAAAAACATAATCTGCATCTTTTAATAATGTCGCATCATCATAACTATAGTTAACACCTAGTTTTTCAGCGAATGCTTTTAAAGCTTGTTCATTAGATTTATTTGTTAAATATATATCATTGGCATCTAAGTTGCTTGAGTTAATAATTCCTGTAAATATAGCTTGTGCCATATTACCAGCTCCATAAAATACGAGTTTCATTAACGTCACATCCCTTTAGTTTTTGATTTGTATGTTATATTTTCTTATTATTGTATATATATTAGGAAAGATAATCAACTTGTCTCAATTATACAGAGACGATAAATTGCATTCTATATAATTGAAAAGGAAGGTTAATTGATGAAAGGACAACATTTTATAGTGACTGGTGGTACGAGTGGTTTAGGTTTATCGATTGTCCGAAAGTTACTAGAAAATAAAGTGCATGTAACGTTGTTGGTGCGTGATGTTGATAAAGCAACTAGAATCTTTGAACAAGAATTGGGGAAAACTATAAATGTTATTCCTTGTGACTTAAATGATTTGAAGTCGATACAGGCACTGCAATTTGAAGACAATACATCATTCGATGGATTCATTTATAGTGCAGGTTTAGGTTATTTCAAATCTATTTCAGACCATAGTTTTTCAGAAATGATTGAAACGTATCAGCTTAATTTAATTAGTTTTAATGTTTTATATACTGTGTTGAGACCATATTTAACATCTAACGCACATATTGTAGGTATTTCAAGTCAAGCTGCATTTTCCACACAAGCAAATGCTGCACATTATGGGGCATCGAAAGCAGGGTTTTATGCATTAATGAATGCTTTAAGACTAGAGTCACCAAACTTACATATCATGACAGTTAATGTTGGCCCGATTGATACACCTTTTCATCAAAAAGCCGACCCATCAATGAAGTATGCTAAAAAGATGGGGGAAATTATGCTTGATGCTAATCAGCTTGCAGAAGATATCATTTATGGCATTAAAACAAAACAATTGGAAATTAATCGGCCTAAATGGATGCATCATGCGTTGAAAATGTATCAAATTGCGCCTAGATTTTTTGAACGATGTTTCCCTAAATTATTTAAAAATAAAGCATAAATAGGTGGGATGGCAATGAACTGTCAATCGGAGAGTGTGGTAAGACTTTGTGTACGATATGCGGAACAACTATCAGTATTTGAAGAATTTACAGTGCTGGATATTTTAGGCGATATTTCTGTAGACCAAATTTCAGACGGTACATTATATTATACTTGTGAAAAATTCAAACTACTTGTGTTGCAAGGAAATGTGCTGGGTGTACAAATAATAACTAATAATGATGAATCAACATGCGAAGTGAAATATAGAAAGATGTTTTAATAAAATTATTAAGAGATGAAGTGGCAGAAGTTTGCTTAAGGCAATGCCGCAAGGCGAAATTACTAAATACTGATGCGTGAGGACAACGCTTTAATTTCTATCATAAGTGAGTAATCATAATCATAAATTATAGCGAATTGTACATAAACAACAGCAGTAAGGCATTTTTATAATGAAACGCCTCATGCTGCTGTTTTTATTACTGAAAATGACTTCTACACTAAATGATTGGTATATTCCAAATCCTTTACACGAGCTCTTGCTGTTTTAATCTGATCTAAACCAACTTTAGTATGATAGTTTTCAATATTTTCTTTTAATTGGTCGACGCTACTTGCACCTACAATGATGGAACCAAGCACGTCATGTGATGTTAAATAACTAAATGTCAATGCAGATAAATTACTTTCAATTTCTTTAATAGAGGCTATTGTTTCACCCAATTCATCATGAGAATAATCAAAAATACCATCTTTAAATTTATTGTCGAGCACATTAACACTGTTTGAAGTTAATAATCCTTTAGACACAGGTCCTCTTGCCAATACTTTAACATCATTGTTGTGAATTGCATCTAATAATGATTCTGGACGATTATCAATCAAATTGAATTGAGACATTATCGTTTCGATTTGACTATGTTTTAAATAATAATCAATTACATTTGGGCGAATAGAAGAAATACCGTAAGCACGTATAATTCCTTCTTGTTTCAATTCATCAAATGCGCTTATTGTTTCGTCTAATGGGTCATCAATGGTTCCGCCATGAAGTTGATATAAATCGATATGATCGATACCTAAACGCTTTAGTGAACCTTTAACTGCCTCTTTAATATAGGATTTACTCGGATCCCATGTTGTACTGCCATCTTTTGTTAAACGATTGCCTACTTTTGTACCAATGAAAATATCATCGCGTTGTTGATATTTAAGAAGTGCCTTACCAACAACTGATTCATTTATACCTTTATCGTACATGTCTGCTGTATCAAAATAAGTGATACCATTTTCAACAGCACAATCTATAATTTGTTCGGCTTTTTTTAAATCTGTACCTAAACTCATGCAACCTAGACCTAATTCAGATAATGCAATACCACTTTTTAATATATTTTTTTGCATGTCTGTTCTCCTTTCGATACACTTTAGCTAACAAGCATAGTGTATCAATATATAATATGAATTTAAAGGAACGTGATTATAATGGATTTAAATGAAAAAACAATTGATCGAACAGTTATTTATAATGGCAAAATTGTAGATGTAGAAATTCATACAGTGACATTACCAAACGGTGAAACGTCAACAAGAGAATTAGTTTATCATAATGGTGCAGTTGCTGTTTGTGCATTGACACCTAAAAAAGAAGTCGTATTAGTGAAACAGTATCGTAAACCAGTAGAAAAACCATTGCTAGAAATTCCAGCTGGTAAATTAGAAGATGATGAAAATAGAGTCGAAGCGGCTAAGCGTGAATTAGAAGAAGAAACAGGATATATTGCCAAAGAGTTAACACATGTTGTAGATATGTATGGTTCACCAGGTTTTTGCGATGAACAATTATCAATTTATTTTACTGATAATTTAGAAGAAGGTACAGTTCACTTAGATGAAGATGAATTTGTCGAAGTCATTAAAGTTCCGATTGAGAATGTTAAATCGATGCTAATGAATAAAGAAATAGAAGATGCGAAGACTATCATTGCATTGCAACACCTATTATTAAATTATAATCATTCTAAATAACAAATGAGAAAAGCTTGCATTTTATTGAGAAAACTGTTAGTTTTAATTGTGAAGTTTGAAATAATTTGTAATGATTTTAATTATTAGTAGGGGAGTGGACATCGTTGGAAGAACGATTAAATCGCGTTAAGCAACAATTACAACAATCATCATATAAGCTAACGCCACAACGCGAAGCTACTGTTAGAGTTCTAATTGAAAATGAAAAAGATCATCTAAGTGCTGAAGACGTATATCTGAAAGTAAAAGACAAAGCGCCTGAAATTGGCTTGGCGACAGTATACAGAACGTTAGAGTTGTTAGCTGAACTAAAAGTTGTCGACAAAATTAACTTTGGTGATGGCGTCGCTCGTTTTGATTTAAGAAAAGAAGGCGCAAAACATTTCCACCATCATTTAGTATGTATGGAATGTGGTCGTGTAGATGAAATCGATGAAGATTTGTTACCAGAAGTTGAAAATCGAGTTGAAAATGAGTTCAATTTTAAAATTTTAGATCATCGTTTAACTTTCCATGGTGTGTGTGAAACATGCCAAGCTAAAGGTAAAGGATAGTAAATTGCGTAGGTTAAATTAACCTTCGCTTTTTTTAGAGGTGTGGTTATGGAAACAATTATTGAAGAATATTTGCGTTTTATACAAATTGAAAAAGGACTAAGTTCTAACACAATTGGTGCTTATAGACGTGATTTGAAAAAGTATCAAGATTATATGACTGAACATCATATCTCGCATATTGATTTTATAGATCGACAATTAATTCAAGAGTGTTTGGGGCATTTAATAGACCAAGGGCAATCTGCTAAATCTATTGCGCGATTTATTTCAACAATCCGTAGTTTTCATCAATTTGCTATAAGAGAAAAATATGCGGCGAAAGATCCAACGGTATTATTAGATTCACCAAAATATGACAAAAAATTGCCTGACGTTTTAAATGTTGACGAAGTATTGGCTTTATTAGAAACGCCAGATTTAAATAAAATTAATGGATATCGTGATCGTACGATGTTAGAACTTCTGTACGCAACGGGAATGCGTGTATCTGAATTGATACATTTAGAGTTAGAAAACGTGAACTTAATAATGGGATTTGTACGCGTATTTGGTAAAGGCGATAAAGAAAGAATTGTACCATTAGGCGACGCAGTCATTGAGTACTTAACTACTTATATTGAAACGATTAGACCGCAACTTTTAAAAAAGACTGTTACTGAAGTCTTATTTTTAAATATGCATGGTAAACCTTTATCACGACAAGCAATATGGAAAATGATTAAACAAAATGGCGTAAAGGCAAACATTAAAAAGACGTTAACGCCACATACGTTACGCCACTCTTTTGCGACACATTTATTGGAAAATGGCGCAGATTTAAGAGCAGTGCAAGAGATGTTAGGTCACTCTGACATATCTACTACCCAACTCTATACACATGTTTCGAAATCTCAAATTAGAAAAATGTATAACCAATTTCATCCTAGAGCATAAAGTGAACCATAACTTAAAAG
Organism: Staphylococcus sp. FSL W8-0056; assembly: GCF_037963075.1. Classification (NCBI taxonomy): domain Bacteria; kingdom Bacillati; phylum Bacillota; class Bacilli; order Caryophanales; family Staphylococcaceae; genus Staphylococcus; species Staphylococcus sp. FSL W8-0056. The sequence continues at coordinate 1,246,298 of NZ_CP150142.1, read as the reverse complement.
TCACAATACACATGACTAAAAATGTCTGTGCTATTGTGGCTTTTTTAAATTGGTTGATTAATTACGTCTATGTTTTCTTAATTGAATCGCTTCTTCTTTTGCTGCAATCACTTCTGAACGATCACGCCGCATGTGATGGTCTACAATAAAAGGATCTGTTGCTGTTTCCTGATTATAATCATAGTCTGGATAGTTGGCCTTGATGATGCGTTCAAAGACTGGAGTTATTGGTAATATAACAGATGAAAAAGGCTTTGCTGCATTCAATTTTGCAATCTGTTGCTCAATTAACAATTGATAATCATTTAAATTAAGGTATAACGCATCTCTATCTTTAGCATTTTGTATTATTTCTTTAGATTTATTAAAAGACTTATAGGCGCCTTTTAAATTATTGCGGCGATAATGGTAACAAGCAGTTGCAAACAAGATTAAACTAACAACTGCATCTTGCTTACTGTAGTTATTTTCAGCTTTCCATGCATCTTCTAAAATGTCATGACATAGGAAATAATGTTGCTTAGTATGAAATTGATAATAGAAATTTATCAGTGCCTGTTGCATTTTGTTATCACCCCAATTTAAAAGTAAGTTATTTTCATGCTATAATATTTTAGAGAATTATGCACATATGACGCAATACGAGGTAGATATTATGTATGAAGTTAAATTAGATGCTTTCAATGGACCATTAGATTTATTGCTGCATCTTATCCAAAAATTTGAAATAGATATTTATGATATTCCTATGCAAGCATTAACAGAGCAGTATATGCAGTACGTTCATGCAATGAAACAGCTTGAAATTAATATTGCAAGTGAATACCTAGTATTAGCGTCAGAACTCTTAATGATTAAAAGTAAGATGCTATTACCACAATCAACATCAGATATGGATGTTGATGATGACCCACGGGAAGATTTAGTTGGGCGTTTAATAGAATATCAAAATTATAAAGAATATACTGCTATTTTAAATGACATGAAAGAAGAAAGAGATTTTTATTTTACAAAAAGACCGACAGATTTATCTCATTTGGAAACAGATGAATCTTGGGATCCAAATCATACGATTGATTTAACTGAATTAATTGTAGCTTATCAAAGAGTTAAAAATAGAGTTGAGTTAAATACACCTAAATCTGTTGAAATCCGAAAAGAGACATTTACCATTCAACAAGCTACAGAACAAGTGACATCGAGATTGAAAGATAAAGATCATTTTAACTTCTTTAGTCTGTTTACGTTTTCTGAGCCAATTGAACAAGTAGTCACTCACTTTTTAGCTATTTTAGAGATGTCAAAAGCAGGAATAATTAATATTGAGCAACAACGTAATTTTGAAGATATTAACATTATTAGAGGAGTGAACTACCATTTTGGATAATCATGGTATATTAGAGTCGCTTTTATTTACAGCTGGCGATGAAGGTTTAGATGAAAAACAACTATTAGAAATATTAGATATGTCGAAAGACCAACTCGTTGAATTAATTGAAAATTATTCATCACATGGATTAATGATACAACGATTTGGAACGACGTATGTTTTAACGACTAAAAAAGAAGCGGCAACGTATATTGAACAATTAATTGAACAAAAGTCACAAATGAAATTATCACAAGCAGCAATGGAAGTACTATCAATTATTGCTTATAACCAGCCATTATCAAGAAGTGATATTGAATTAATTCGTAGTATCAATTCAGATGGTGCAGTTAAGACATTGATTGCCAAAGGACTAGTTGAGGCTAAAGTGGTTAATGAACAGCGTAGCCAACAGTTAATTACTACTGATTTATTTTTAAATGTATTTGGTATTTCCAATATAGAAGATTTGCCGACAACTGAAGAAGACGATGAAGAAATGGATGCTTTTTTCAGTAATCTAGTCAATCAAAAAGGAGAAAATAATGACTAAAGAATTAGAACGATTACAAAAACGTATAGCTAATAGCGGTTATACTTCAAGACGTAAGGCAGAAACTTTAATTTCTGAAGGAAAAGTGAAAGTGAATGGTACGACTGTCACTGAATTAGGAACAAAAGTGAAGCCATCAGATACGATTGAAGTTGAAGGTATTAAAATAGAACTAGAAGACAAAATTTACATTTTATTCCATAAACCAACTCAAGTGATAACAAGTGTATCTGATGATAGAGGACGTACAGTGGTTACAGATTACTTTAAAGATATAGAAGCACGTATTTATCCTGTTGGTCGTTTAGACTATGATACTTCTGGATTGTTATTACTTACAAATGATGGTGAATTTACTAATTTAATGACACATCCAAGATATCAAATTAAGAAGAAATATGTAGCAAAATTAAAAGGTTACTTAATGAGAGAAGAAGTGAAAGCCCTAGAAAAAGGTATTGAATTAGAAGATGGTATGACGCAACCGGCTGAAGTGAAAGTTAAGAAACAAGATAAAGATAAAAACACAACATTGGTTGAAATTACAATTACAGAAGGTCGTAATCGCCAAGTCAGAAGAATGTTCGAACATTTTGGTCATCAAGTGACGAAACTGTCTCGTATTGAATATGGGCCTTTAAATGTTGTCGGTTTGAATGCTGGTGAAGGACGTGTATTGACGCCTCATGAAGTAAAAGTGATGCGTCATTTAGCAGAACATGGGAAATAATTAAATAAAATATGTATTTATCACAAAGTTTGAGAATTTTTTCACAAAATTTTAGGTTTTTAATAACTGTATGCGCTTTCCTGTGATATAATACTTTTGTAAAGAAAAGCATGTGTGGGAGGTATGACCTGTATGTCGAACGAAATACTTATCGTAGATGATGAGGATAGAATCAGAAGATTACTTAAAATGTATTTAGAAAGAGAATCTTTTGAAATCCATGAAGCAAGTAATGGCCAAGAGGCTTATGAACTTGCAATGGAGAATAATTATGCTTGCATACTACTAGATTTAATGTTGCCTGAAATGGATGGTATCCAGGTGGCAACTAAATTGCGTGAACATAAACAAACACCGATTATTATGTTGACTGCTAAAGGTGAAGAAACAAACCGTGTTGAAGGTTTTGAATCTGGTGCAGATGATTATATCGTCAAACCATTTTCACCAAGAGAAGTAGTCTTAAGAGTTAAAGCACTTCTAAGAAGAACGCAATCTACAACTGTAGAACAAAGCGAACCTCACGCACGTGATGTGATTGAATTTAAACATTTAGAAATAGATAATGATGCACATCGCGTACTTGCTGATAATCAAGAAGTTAATTTGACTCCTAAAGAGTACGAATTATTAATATATTTAGCTAAAACACCAAATAAAGTATTTGACCGTGAACAATTATTAAAAGAAGTTTGGCATTATGAATTCTATGGTGATTTAAGAACAGTTGATACTCATGTTAAACGACTTAGAGAAAAGTTAAATCGTGTGTCTAGCGAAGCTGCGCATATGATTCAAACAGTCTGGGGCGTTGGGTATAAATTTGAGGTTAAATCTAATGATGAGCCGGCTAAATAGTGTCGTAATTAAACTGTGGTTAACTATTATTTTAATAGTGACGACAGTTTTAATTTTATTAAGTATTGCTTTAATTACCTTTATGCAATACTATTTCACACAAGAAACCGAAAATGCCATAAGAGAAGATGCTAGACGTATAAGTTCACTGGTCGAACAATCACATAATAAAGAAGAAGCAATAAAATATAGTCAAACATTAATTGAAAATCCTGGTGGGTTGATGATTATAAATAATAAACATCGTCAATCAACGGCTTCACTTTCTAATATTAAAAAGCAAATGTTGAATGAAGTAGTCAACAACGACCATTTTGACGATGTGTTTGATAAAGGTAAATCTGTTACTCGAAATGTAACGATTAAAGAAAAGGGTTCATCTCAAACATATATTTTGTTAGGCTATCCAACAAAAGCACAGAAGAATAGTCATAGCAAATATAGTGGAGTCTTTATATATAAAGACTTGAAATCAATCGAAGATACAAATAATGCTATTACGATTATCACTATAATTACGGCTGTTATTTTCTTAACAATTACAACAGTCTTTGCGTTTTTCTTATCGTCAAGAATTACAAAACCTTTAAGACGTTTAAGAGACCAAGCTACACGTGTATCTGAAGGGGATTACTCTTATAAACCTTCTGTCACAACGAAAGATGAAATTGGTCAATTATCGCAGGCATTTAATCAGATGAGTACAGAAATCGAAGAGCATGTCGACGCATTATCCACATCTAAAAATATTAGAGACAGCTTAATTAACTCTATGGTAGAAGGTGTCCTAGGTATTAATGAGAGTCGACAAATTATCTTATCTAATAAGATGGCGAATGATATTATGGACAATATTGATGAAGATGCTAAAGCTTTCTTATTAAGACAAATTGAAGATACTTTTAAATCAAAACAAACGGAAATGCGTGATTTAGAAATGAATGCACGATTCTTTGTTGTGACCACAAGCTATATCGATAAGATTGAACAGGGAGGTAAAAGTGGTGTTGTTGTGACAGTTCGTGATATGACTAATGAGCACAATCTAGATCAAATGAAGAAAGATTTCATTGCTAATGTATCACATGAATTACGAACACCTATATCATTACTACAAGGTTATACTGAATCAATTGTAGATGGTATTGTTACAGAACCGGATGAAATAAAAGAATCGCTCGCCGTTGTCCTTGATGAATCGAAACGTTTAAATCGATTAGTTAATGAATTGTTAAATGTCGCACGCATGGATGCTGAAGGGTTATCCGTAAATAAAGAAGTTCAGCCTATTGCAGCGTTACTAGATAAGATGAAAATTAAGTATCGCCAACAAGCTGATGATTTAGGTCTAAATATGACTTTTAATTATTGTAAGAAGCGTGTTTGGAGTTATGATATGGATCGCATGGACCAAGTACTAACGAACTTAATTGATAATGCATCACGTTATACGAAACCTGGAGATGAAATTGCAATTACTTGTGATGAAAATGAAAGCGAAGATATTTTATACATTAAAGATACAGGCACAGGCATTGCACCAGAACATTTACAACAAGTATTTGATCGTTTTTATAAAGTTGATGCAGCGAGAACGCGAGGTAAACAAGGTACCGGTTTAGGTTTGTTCATTTGTAAAATGATTATCGAAGAGCATGGTGGTTCCATTGATGTTAAAAGCGAATTAGGAAAAGGCACAACATTTATTATTAAACTACCAAAACCAGAATAAAACTGAATATAGTTATTTAAGAACGCATGTTATTGATTAGAGACTCTAATTTATAGCATGCGTTTTTTGATTGATGTCGAAAGTTTTGTAAGTGGATTAGGATTAGGGTTTTTGCGAATATCAACTATTAAATATATTACTAATTTATATAAAAATATAAAGTTTGATAAAGTTATTTATTTGATTATAAAAATAGGGTAAAATATAGATATATTGTAATAATTAAATTATTCGAGGTGTCATATGAAAAAATTCATTGGATCAGTTTTAGCTACGACATTAATTTTAGGGGGATGTTCCATGATGGAAAATGAATCAAGTAAAGACACGAATACAGAAACAAAATCAGTACCAGAAGAAATGGAAGCTTCAAAATATGTAGGACAAGGCTTCCAACCACCTGCAGAAAAAGATGCGATTGAATTTGCGAAGAAGCATCGTAAAGAATTTGAAAAAGTAGGTGAACAATTCTTTAAAGATAACTTTGGACTAAAAGTTAAAGCTACAAATGTTGTAGGTAAAGATGATGGTGTAGAAGTTTATGTGCATTGCGAAGATCATGGCATTGTATTTAATGCAAGTCTACCTTTGTACAAAGATGCCATCCATCAAAAAGGATCAATGCGCAGTAATGACAATGGTGATGATATGAGTATGATGGTGGGTACAGTGCTGAGTGGCTTTGAATATCGAGCGCAAAAAGAAAAGTATGATAACTTATATAAATTCTTCAAAGAAAATGAAAAGAAATATCAATATACAGGCTTTACAAAAGAGGCAATTAACAAGACACAAAACGTTGGATATCAAAATGAATACTTTTATATCACATATTTATCAAGAAACTTAAAAGAATATCGTAAATATTACGAACCGTTGATTCATAAAAATGATAAAGAATTTAAAGAGGGTATGCAACGAGCTAGAAAAGAGTTAGATTATACTGCTAATAGTAATACAGTAGCAACGTTGTTTAGTACGAATGATAAAAAAAATAGAAAAGAAAAGATAAATAATGTAATAGATTTATCCGAGAAAATTGAAAGAACAAAAGATATGCCAATCAAGAATACTATAACTACTCAATTAGGAAATAAACTTATTGGCACAAAAAAAGCTCGTTTTGATGATAAGAAAGTAGTGTCGTTTGGAGCATTTGAAGATGAATAAAATTAATGATAGAGACTTAACAGAATTGAGTAGTTACTGGGTTTATCAAGACATCAATAAAGATAATGATTTTACAGTTAACGGAAAAAGATTTAAGCAGGTTGATGAATATAATGATAATGGAAATAAAAATAAAAAAGGTGCCTCAGATTTAAAAATTTATGAATTGTTGGATGAAAAAGGAAAACCAACTGGTGAACAAACCATGATTTATCAAGGAACATCTAATGAGGCAATAAACCCTAATAATCCATTAAAATCTTTAGATATCGGAGATGATTGGTTACAAAATGCGAAATTAATGGATAATAGTAATAAGTCAACGGATTATCTTAAGCAATCAGACGAATTTGCAGATTTATATAGAGACAAACTAAATGACGCTAATAAATTAAGTAAGTATAACTTTACACAAAAATATGGTGTTAGTCCAAATAATTACAAAAACAAAACCATTGTGGCGGATGGCGGTAATTCGGAAGGCGGTGCAGGAGCAAAATATCAAGGAGCGAAACATCCAAATGAAAAAGTTGTTGCTACTGACCCAGCAATGGTACCTTATGCTGCTTGGCAGAAATTTGCTAGACCACGCTTTGATAATATGATTAGTTTTAATAGTACCAACGATTTATTAACATGGTTACAAGATCCATTCATCAAAGATATGCCAGGAAAACGCGTTAACATTAGTGATGGTGTGCCCAGGTTAGATGCTTTAATAGACAGCCATGTAGGTTATAAAAGGAAGTTAAATAGAAAAGACAACACATACGATACTGTACCACTAATCAAAATTAAGTCGGTAAAAGATACAGAAATTAAAAATGGAAAAAAAGTAAAAAAGACTATTAACATAACATTAGATATGGATGGGCGAATTCCGATAAATGTTTGGACAGGGGATTCGATTGCACGTTCTGGAAGAGGAACTTTAATTAAACTTAATTTAGAAAATCTTGATGCGTTGAGTAAACTGATTACTGGTGAAACTAGTGGTATGTTAGCAGAATGCGTAATCTTTTTAAATGAAAGTTTTAACATCTCAGAAAATGAAAATAAAAATTTTGCAGATAGAAAGCAACAATTATCAGAAGGATTTAAGGATAAGATTAACTTATTTCAATTAGAAGAAATGGAAAGAACTTTAATTAGTAAAATAAACTCACTTGAAGAAGTTGCAGATGAAACAATAGAAAGTATTAGTGCTGTTAAACACTTATTACCTGATTTTGCATTGGATGCATTAAAAGAAAGAATTAATGAGTTGTTTAAAGGTATAAAATCTTTTATAGAAAAAGTGTATGATAGTATAGATAATGAAATTTTAGAAATTTTCAAAAATATAGATCACGACTTCAGAGATGGAGTATCTGAAGAAATGATGAAACATTTGAAAGTAGTGAAACAGAATATAGAGCGAATAAAAAATCAAAATGATATTTATGGTAGGCAAATTGCAGAAATTAGAAGTATTATGAAACAACAAGATGCAACAATTTTAGATGGGAATTTCCAAATTAATTGTAGCGGCGAAAATATGGTACAGGGTCTAGTTATACCTTCTAATTATTTAGGAAGAAAAATGAAAATATTAAAAGACCATATCGATGATGGTATTAAAAAAATAGCAGACTATGTTCAAAGTATATATGATGAATATGCATCGAAAATTGTTGATGTAATAAAATATTTGATTAATACAATTCCCAAAATACGTAAGAATTTAAGACATGCAATTGAAATGTTAAATGTAAAAAAGAAAGAATTTTTGTCCCTGATTCCTAATGTAACTTGTAATTATATTAAAACTAAATTAGAAGAATTAGATAATACTTTAGGCAAATGGGAGCCATTTCTTAATGATTTAAAAGCAGTGTCACCAATTTTAGATAACCATTTAGATGATATTGTTAAGAACATGAAGCCTTTGATTGTACAGATGTTATTTGAACCATCACATTATGATGATATGTTTATTTTAAACACACAAGCTCATGCACGTCTTGATCAAATGGCACAACAGTTTGAAGTTGTTTGTAATGGCTTGAACGAAAATGAAGGACAAGCAATTCAAACGATGGATCAATCTGCCTCTCTAATACGGTCAAACTTAATTCAAGTTAAAGAACAATTAGAAAAACTAGCTGTATACTAAGTAATTTATTAAATGCTACTTGTTTTCTTTGAGAATAAGTAGTTTTTTTAACATAAAAGTTTTACAAACACATAAATGGGTGATGAGCTATGTTTAAAAGAACAAAACTAATCTTAATAGCAACGATAATACTATCAGGATGTTCAACTACCAATAACGAATCCAACAATGAAACAAAATCAGTACCAGAAGAAATGGAAGCTTCAAAATATGTAGGACAAGGCTTCCAACCACCTGCAGAAAAAGATGCGATTGAATTTTCGAAGAAGCATAAAGATAAAATTGCTAAACGTGGCGAACAATTTTTTATGGATAACTTTGGACTAAAAGTTAAAGCTACAAATGTTGTAGGTAGTGGCGACGGTGTAGAAGTATTCGTGCATTGTGATGACCACGACATCGTATTTAATGCAAGTATTCCATTTGACAAATCAATAATTGAGAGTGATAGCTCATTAAGAAGTGAGGATAAAGGCGATGATATGAGTACTTTAGTTGGTACAGTGTTGAGTGGCTTTGAATATCGAGCGCAAAAAGAAAAGTATGATAATTTATATAAATTTTTAAAAGAAAATGAAAAGAAATACCAATATACAGGATTTACTAAAGAGGCAATTAACAAAACACAAAATAGTGGATATGAAAATGAATATTTTTATATAGTTGCTAATATACCGACGCTCCAAGAATATAGGAAATATTACGAACCCCTAATAAAGAAAAATAATCTGAATTTTAAAAAAGGTATGAAACAAGCAAGGAAAGGAGTAGGCTATAAAGCTGCAATAGAAGTACATACAACATTGTTTTCGAGAAGTAGTAACTTTTCAAAGGACAAAAAATTAGATGATGTTTTAGATTTGTCTGAAAGTACGAAAAAGTTACACCTTAATTTTGAAAATACGAAAATATTTTTACAACTAGCAAAATCTACTATTAGCACTAATCGAGTTAATTACAGTGATAATGAGTCTATAAGGATTGAGGTCGAATGACTTGAAATCAGCTAATTTCTCTATATTCTAAACAAACACATAAATGGGAGATGGGCTATGTTTAAAAGAATTAAACTAATCTTAATAGCAACGATAATACTATCAGGATGTTCAACTACCAATAACGAATCCAACAATGAAACAAAATCAGTACCAGAAGAAATGGAAGCTTCAAAATATGTAGGACAAGGCTTCCAACCACCTGCAGAAAAAGATGCGATTGAATTTGCGAAGAAGCATCGTAAAGAATTTGAAAAAGTAGGTGAACAATTCTTTAAAGATAACTTTGGACTAAAAGTTAAAGCTACAAATGTTGTAGGTAAAGATGATGGTGTAGAAGTTTATGTGCATTGCGAAGATCATGGCATTGTATTTAATGCAAGTCTACCTTTGTACAAAGATGCCATCCATCAAAAAGGATCAATGCGTAGTAATGACAACGGTGATGATATGAGTATGATGGTGGGTACAGTGCTGAGTGGCTTTGAATATCGAGCGCAAAAAGAAAAGTATGATAATTTATATAAATTTTTAAAAGAAAATGAAAAGAAATATCAATATACAGGTTTTACTAAAGAAGCAATTAACAAGACGCAAAACGTCGGGTATCAAAATGAATATTTTTATATTACATATTTATCAAGAAATTTAAAAGAATATCGTAAATATTACGAACCATTGATTCATAAAAAGGATAAAGAATTTAAAGAAGGTATGCAACGAGCTAGAAAAGAGCTAAACTATACTGCTAATACTGATGTTGTTTCTACACTTTTTTCTACTAAGAAAAACTTTACTAAAGACAATACAGTAGATGATGTGATTGAATTGAGTAATAAATTAAAAGATAAACCCAATATGCCTCAAAAATCTCAAGTTACTATTCAATTAGGAAAACCAAGTATAAATACTAAAAAGCCGTTTTATGACGATATAAATCCAATTGAAGGATGAGTGAATATAAAGTGATTAAAATAAATGATAGAGACATAGCAGAATTGAGCAGATATTGAGTTTATCAAGATATAAATGAAAAAAGATTTTAAAGTAAATGGAAAACGGTTCAAACAAATAGATTATTTTAATGATAAAAATAACGATAATATGAAAGATGCAGTTGATATAAAAACCTACGAGCTACTTAATGATCAGGGAGATCCAACTGGTCAAAAGACAATAATATATCAAGGAACATCTAAAGAGGCAATTAATCCAAATAATCCATTAAAATCATCGGGTTTTGGAGATGATTGGCTTCAAAATGCTAAATTAATGAATAATTAAATTAAAATAATAGATTTTTTAACGCAAGTATATGTACTTGAAGATTTATATATAGGTGAACTAAAAGATGCAAATAAATTAAGTGAGTATAACTATATGCAAAATGAAACTTATAAAAGCGCATAAATGGGTGATGAGATATGCTTAAAAAAGCAAAATTAATCTTAATAGCAGCACTAGTACTGTCAGGGTGCTCCACGATTGAAAATGAATCAAAAAAAGACAGAAATACAGAAACAAATACAGAAACGAAATCTGTACCAGAAGAAATGGAAGCTTCAAAATATGTAGGCCAAGGATTCCAACCGCCTGCAGAAAAAGATGCGATTGAATTTGCGAAGAAGCATAAAGATAAAATTGCTAAACGTGGCGAACAATTTTTTATGGATAACTTCGGTCTAAAAGTTAAAGCTACGAATGTTGTAGGTAGTGGCGACGGCGTAGAAGTATACGTGCATTGTGATGACCACGATATCGTATTTAATGCGAGTATTCCATTTGACAAATCAATTATTGACAGTGATAGCTCATTAAGAAGTGAGGATAAAGGCGATGATATGAGTACTTTAGTTGGTACAGTGTTGAGTGGTTTTGAATATCGAGCACATAAGGAAGAGTTGGATAATTTAACAGAAGTTTTAAAAGAATATAAAAGTAAATATAAATATACTGGTTATACTGAAAATGCAATTATGAAAACGCAGAATAGTGGTTTTAGAAATGAGTATTATTATTTGACTGCAATTCCATATACTTTAGATGAATATAAAAGGTATTTTCAACCCTTAATCAAAGAGGATGATAAGTCTTTTAGGGACGGTATGAGAAACTCAAAAAAACAACTTAAAGATAAATCACGTCCATATGTTGTTACAACTTTATTTAGTACTAAAGATAATTTTACTAAAGATAATACAATAGACGAGATGATTGATTTTTCTGAAGTACTAAAAAAGAAAAAGAATATTCCTCATGATTTGAATGTTTCTCTTCAAATTTCTAATAAATATATAAATACAAAAAGACCTAACTATAGTAAGAAGGAAGTAATAGAAGTAGGTGTATTTAATCATGAAAAAGCTAACACGAATGATTAAACTAATAACAATAAAAAGGTAGGTTCAAAAAAGCCATCTCAACAACAGTTAAAACCACAAACCAATCAAACCTATCCAACCAATGAACTCAAATCACCAATGTATCACTCTCCAATAATGTAACTATGATCTAATTAAAGCATAGTTATTGAGGTTTTGTGATATATAGTATAAAATTAATGAGAATTAAATTTAATAATGTAAAATTCATCTTCGGGGTCGGGTGTAATTCCCAACCGGCAGTAAATAAAGCCTGCGACCTGCTAGTATGTATCATATTAGTGGCTGATCTAGTGAGATTCTAGAGCCGACAGTATAGTCTGGATGGGAGAAGATGGAGGTTTTTTGTTGTGCAATAATCCTCCTATTCTTACGAGATGAATGGAAGGAGAAAATTGAATATGCAACAAAATAAACGTCTTATCACAATAAGTATGTTGAGCGCGATTGCGTTTGTGTTAACTTTTATCAAGTTTCCTATACCATTTTTGCCACCATACTTAACTTTAGATTTTAGTGATGTACCGTCACTACTAGCTACATTTACGTTTGGACCAGTTGCCGGTATCGTAGTTGCACTGGTTAAAAACTTGCTGAACTACTTATTTAGTATGGGCGATCCAGTTGGGCCGTTTGCTAACTTTTTAGCAGGCGCAAGTTTCTTATTAACTGCTTACGCCATCTATAAAAATAAACGTTCAACAAAATCTTTGATTACTGGATTAATCATTGCAACAATCGTTATGACTATCGTGTTGAGTATTTTGAACTATTTCGTTCTATTACCTTTGTACGGTATGATATTTAACTTAGCTGATATCGCAAATAATCTTAAAGTAATCATTGTATCAGGAATTATACCATTCAATATTATTAAAGGTATCGTCATTTCTATTGTATTTATTTTACTATATAGAAGGCTTGCGAATTTCTTGAAAAGAATTTAATCAAATTAAAGCAAAATAATATACACATAATAATAAAAAGCAGGTGACTATCAATAAACGATAGCTTGCCTGCTTTTTCTATAGAACATTTGTCTAAAAAATCAATTATTCAAATTTTAAAGCGTCCCCATCAAATGATTCGTCTGCAATTTTAATAGAATCTGTAGGGCATCCATCAATTGCATCTTCCATATCTTCATATAATTCCTCAGGTACTTCTGCAGTACCTTGGTTATCGTCAAGGATTACGAAAGCAATACCTTCGTCGTCGTAATCATATATATCTGGCGCTGCTGCACCGCATGCACCACATGCAATACAAGTATCCATATCAACGATTGTATATTTTGCCAATGTCTTCGCCTCCTTTGATAAAAATGCTAAAATAGTAATGTGACTAAAATTTTAGACAGCATCATTTTTATTTTCAAATTATCCGTTTTACAGAGTGAGGGTTAAATTTGCAACACATTATAAAAACAGCATTACAACAAACATTTAACTATAAAACAAATAAAAGTATTTACAATATCTTAGTTGGTAAGAAATCTCACCAAACCTTTTTTGACGCTTGTAGTCAACAACAGTTGTCATTATATCACAGTTTACCACTATTAAAATATCCGTCTTTTGAGCTATTTTTAGAAAAAATCAATGAATTTAATGCTGAAATGGAAATCATGTTGCATCCTAGATATACATTTGAAAGCATGGGGCAAACATTTCAAGCAATTCAACTATTAGTGCAAACCATGTCTAATACCAAACAACATGTTTTTCATTTTGTACCAATCTCTCAAAATAATAAGATACAAGAAACTGTAAAGATTGTCTATAACTACATTAAAGAAAACCAATTACAAATTGACTTTGAAAATGAACTACATAACTTGTTTAAAGCAATAACTTTAAAAGGGCCATGTTACTTACATTATTATTTGCAAGGCTATGATGAACCAATGTATACGAGACAGCAAGTTAGTTTAATAGAAAAACTATCTCAACAGCAATTGTTTGAATACGAAATGAATAATTTAGTGACAATGATGTTTGAATTAGAAAGTGGAGAATATACTATTTTATCAAAAATAATAATGAAACCTACATTATTAAATCAAACTTATATTACTTATACAAAATTGCTTGAACAATTCACGATGGAAGATATAGCGGCTCAACAACAAGTTAAAATCAATACTATCGAAGATCATGTACTTGAAATCTTAATCAAAGGTTACATGTCTAATTACGATGATTATGTTGAACTAGAAGATCAACTCCAGTTTTTGAATTTTTATCAACAACATCGTGGCGAACGATTAAAATTTTACAAAGAACAATTTGACACGTTATCATATTTTCAATTAAAAGTATTAATCGTTGGATTTGAAAGAGGTGATCTGAATGTTGCATGATATTTTACGAAACAAATTTGGCTTCGAGAATTTTAAACCGGGACAACAGGAAATTATAGAAAGTATAATGTCTCAACAACACACTCTAGGTATTCTTCCAACTGGAAGTGGAAAGAGTTTGTGTTATCAAATACCTACGTATTTATCAGGTAAGCCGACATTAATTATCTCACCGTTAATATCTTTAATGGATGACCAAGTTATGCAGTTGAAAATAAATGGAGAAAAACGTGTAACATGTATTCACTCTGGTATGGATGAAATTGAGAAAAAGCATAATATTAAATGTTTACTACATAGCCGCTTCATCTTTCTAAGTCCAGAATTTCTCCTGCAACCGTCAAATTTTAAATTAATATCTATGATAGACTTTGGCATGATTGTTCTAGATGAAGCACATTGCCTATCTGAATGGGGATATGATTTCAGACCACATTATGCTCTAATAGGAAAAGTAACAAAGCATTTTAAAGAAGCGGTTGTCTTAGCGTTGACAGCAACTGCACCACCGCATTTACAAGATGATTTGACGGAAATGTTAGCGATTCAATTCAACGTTATTAAAACTACAATGAATCGCCCAAACATAAGCTTTAAGCATCTTAATTTTCATGATGATGAAGATAAAATTGAGTGGTTGCTGCCGTTTCTACAACAGTCGGGACCAACGATTATCTATGTCTCATCGAAAAAGATGTGTCTGAATTTAGCGCAACTTATTTATGATTCAGGTTTTCTTACTGGCATTTATCATGGTGATATGAATTATCAAGAGCGACACACAGTTCAACAACAATTTTTAAATAATGATATTCCGATTATAGTCGCAACGAGTGCTTTTGGTATGGGTATTAATAAAAAAGATATTCGCACAATCATTCACTTTCATCTTTCAACAAGTCCTTCTAACTACATTCAAGAAATTGGCCGTGCAGGTCGCGATGGTGAACTAAGTCAGGCAATTAGTTTATTTCAACCGGACGATAAATATATTTTAGAAACGTTATTATTTGCAGATATGATAACAGAAGAAGATGTACAAAATTTCGAAATAGGAGAATTTTTAGCACCCGATAAACAAGACGTTTTGACAACGTTGCATTCATTCTATAGTATCGGCGCCTTGAAACAGATATTTAAGCAATCATTTAAACGAAAGCAATTAGGATTCTTTCGCATGATTGGCTATTGCAAATTGGATCAATGTAGACGGAAGTATTTATTAGAATTTTTCGGTGAATATCCACCGGCACAAGATCGATGTTGTGACAATGATTCTAATATAACTGATATCGTAATTTTAAATAAGAAGAAGGTAATTAGAAGTATTGGATTTGATGAAAAGTTGCAAAATTTATTTCTCAGATAGTATTACTTTACTAAAAGAAAATTGACAAGCTATAATTAGTGTATACACAATTGAAAAATGATTGAAATAATTTTGAAAAATATACATAAACATATGTCATGTGGGTATATTTTATGTAAAATCATTGTAATAGAATAGAAAGGAAGATGGCTATGTCTAATAATTTTAAAGATGACTTTGAAAAAAATCGTCAATCGATAGACACAAATTCACATCAAGACCATACGGAAGATGTTGAAAAAGACCAATCAGAATTAGAACATCAGGATACAATAGAGAATACGGAGCAACAGTTTCCGCCAAGAAATGCCCAAAGAAGAAAAAGACGCCGTGATTTAGCAACGAATCATAATAAGCAAGTTCACAATGAATCACAAACATCTGAAGACAATGTTCAAAATGAGGCTGGCACAATAGATGATCGTCAAGTCGAATCATCACACAGTACTGAAAGTCAAGAACCTAGCCATCAAGACAGTACACCTCAACATGAAGAGGAATATTATAATAAGAATGCTTTTGCAATGGATAAATCACATCCAGAACCAATCGAAGACAATGATAAACACGAGACTATTAAAGATGCAGAAAATAACACTGAGCATTCAACAGTTTCTGATAAGAGTAAAGCTGAACAATCTCAGCAACCTAAACCATATTTTGCAACAGGTGCTAACCAAGCAAATACATCAAAAGATAAACATGATGATGTAACTGTTAAGCAAGACAAAGATGAATCTAAAGATCATCATAGTGGTAAAAAAGGCGCAGCAATTGGTGCTGGAACAGCGGGTGTTGCAGGTGCAGCTGGTGCAATGGGTGTTTCTAAAGCTAAGAAACATTCAAATGACGCTCAAAACAAAAGTAATTCTGACAAGTCGAATAACTCGACTGAGGATAAAGCGTCTCAAGATAAGTCTAAAGATCATCATAATGGCAAAAAAGGTGCAGCGATCGGTGCTGGAACAGCAGGTTTGGCTGGAGGCGCAGCAAGTAAAAGTGCTTCTGCCGCTTCAAAACCACATGCCTCTAATAATGCAAGCCAAAACCATGATGAACATGACAATCATGACAGAGATAAAGAACGTAAAAAAGGTGGCATGGCCAAAGTATTGTTACCATTAATTGCAGCTGTACTAATTATCGGTGCATTAGCGATATTTGGAGGCATGGCATTAAACAATCATAATAATGGTACAAAAGAAAATAAAATCGCGAATACAAATAAAAATAATGCTGATGAAAGTAAAGACAAAGACACATCTAAAGACGCTTCTAAAGATAAATCAAAATCTACAGACAGTGATAAATCAAAAGAGGATCAAGACAAAGCGACTAAAGATGAATCTGATAATGATCAAAACAACGCTAATCAAGCGAACAATCAAGCACAAAATAATCAAAATCAACAACAAGCTAATCAAAATCAACAACAGCAACAACAACGTCAAGGTGGTGGCCAAAGACATACAGTGAATGGTCAAGAAAACTTATACCGTATCGCAATTCAATACTACGGTTCAGGTTCACCGGAAAATGTTGAAAAAATTAGACGTGCCAATGGTTTAAGTGGTAACAATATTAGAAACGGTCAACAAATCGTTATTCCATAATATAACTATATAAATTGTAACTGAACTGCTATATACAAACGTGCATATTATAAGTATCTCTAAATATTTTGGAGAACTTAAATTGCGCTTATAAGTATGTAGCGGTTTTTTCATTTTTCAAAGTTTGTTATTTAACAAGGTCTTGTTTCGAATATTGGCATATCAATTAAACTTTTTAAATAGTCATCAAAAAGATAAAACACCACAATCAACAAATTTAACGAGGGAGAATAAAAAATAAATCAACATATTAAATTGTAGTGTTATTCAACTCCGTAGCTAACAATTCTCTATGCACATTAAACAAATTGTCAAAAATATATCATAAATCTTCAAGCACAGACTTAGCGCATCAATCACTGAACTGTTATAATAGTTTGGGATTAAAGGAGGCCGAAACAATGCAAAAAGTTGAAAGTATCATAATTGGTGGAGGGCCATGCGGATTAAGTGCGGCTATTGAACAAAAAAGAAAAGGTATTGATACCTTAATTATTGAAAAGGGGAATGTCGTTGAATCAATCTATAATTATCCTACTCACCAAACATTTTTCTCATCAAGTGATAAATTAAGTATTGGGGACGTACCGTTTATCGTTGAAGAAAGTAAACCAAGACGTAATCAAGCGCTAGTTTATTACCGAGAAGTTGTAAAACATCATCAATTAAAAGTAAATGCATTTGAAGAAGTATTAACTGTTAAAAAAATGAATAATAAATTTACTATTACTACGACGAAAGATGTTTATGAATGTCGATTTTTAACAATCGCGACAGGCTATTATGGTCAGCATAATACATTAGAAGTTGAAGGAGCGGATTTACCTAAAGTGTTCCATTATTTTAAAGAGGCACATCCGTATTTTGATCAAGATGTTGTTATTATTGGTGGTAAGAATTCGGCTATCGATGCTGCTTTGGAGTTGGAAAAAGCTGGTGCTAACGTGACGGTTCTATATCGTGGTGGAGATTATTCGCCTTCAATTAAACCGTGGATACTTCCAAATTTCACAGCATTAGTAAATCATGAAAAAATTGACATGGAATTTAATGCTAATGTTACCCAAATAACTGAAGATACTGTGACTTATGAAGTAAATGGTGAAAGTAAAACAATACACAATGATTATGTATTTGCGATGATTGGTTATCATCCCGATTATGAATTTTTAAAATCTGTAGGCATTCAAATTAATACAAATGAATTTGGAACAGCGCCTATGTATAATAAAGAAACATACGAAACAAATATCGAAAATTGCTATATTGCAGGTGTAATTGCTGCAGGGAACGATGCGAATACCATTTTTATTGAAAATGGTAAATTCCACGGTGGCATTATTGCTCAAAACATGCTAGCTAAGAAACAAACGCCGTTAGAATCATAAAAATAAAGGTCTATGTACTAAATAACTTAGTTTTACAACGACTGACATTCATGATATGTCAAATGAGGTTGATGACTAATTATTGTACATAGACCTTTTTATGTTACGTATTCATTATAATTCAAAATATGATTTGATTTCAGCTTTATCTAAATTGTTGCTTAACGCAACTAATAATTTTAATCTTGCTTTTGGACCATTCAAACCGTTAGAAAAAATAAAACCTTGTTGTGCGAGTTGGTAACCACCACCATCGTATGCGTAAGTTGGACTCACAATACCATTAAAGGAACGTGAAACTAGCACAATAGGTATATTTAAAGATACTAATTGTTGAATGCCTTCTAATGCGCTTGGAGGTATGTTGCCTTGTCCTAACGCTTCAATAACCATACCATCGATACCTTCACGACTATAAAAACTAAAAATGTCACCTGGCATACCCATATATGCTTTTACTAATGGTACATTTAGTTTGTCATTGACATTTTCCAATGCTTGTTGGCGATATGGCATATGATGGAATTGCACACGATCCTTTGTCAATACACCTAGCGGACCATGATTTGGACTTTGAAATGTGTTTGTATTAGACGTATGTGTTTTGGTAACATTACGCGCCGTATGAATTTCATCATTAAATACAACCATCACGCCTTTATGACGGGCCTTTTCATCAGAGGCAACGCGAATAGCGGAAATATAATTATATAATCCGTCAGAACCAATTTCATTAGACGAGCGCATTGCGCCAGTAATAACAACAGGTTGCTCGATACCTAATATTAAATCAAGTAAAAAGGCAGTTTCTTCTAACGTATCGGTACCATGCGTGATAACGAAACCATCATAATATTTATTTGTTACTGCTTCTAAAATAATATCCTTTAATTGTTTAACATGTTGGATTGTCATATGAGGTGATGGTACATTAAAAGGATTTAATTCATCTATTTGTGCATATTGATTTATGACATCTTGATGCATTGAAATAGGGTTGATATCATTTGTTACTACTTTATTAGATTGGTCTTGTGACATACTAATGGTGCCACCAGTATGAATAACAAGTAGATGTTTCATATATTTCCTCCTATATTTAATTTACCTAATTATGATAAAATATTATTCATAAAACGACAAGGAAGGGAAATGACGCATGAAAGCCATTAATATTGCATTAGATGGTCCAGCTGCTGCCGGAAAAAGTACAATTGCGAAACGTGTAGCCAGCGAACTATCAATGATTTATGTCGATACAGGAGCAATGTATCGTGCATTAACATACAAATATT
Organism: Staphylococcus sp. FSL W8-0056; assembly: GCF_037963075.1. Lineage (NCBI taxonomy): Bacteria > Bacillati > Bacillota > Bacilli > Caryophanales > Staphylococcaceae > Staphylococcus > Staphylococcus sp. FSL W8-0056. The sequence continues at coordinate 1,226,328 of NZ_CP150142.1, read as the reverse complement.
TAAAATTAAACAAAACTGAGGACTTTGCAAAACTAGTTGACCAAACAACATTAGATTTAACTTATAAAGCAGATAAAGGTCAATGTGTCATTTTAGATAACGAAGATGTAACAGACTTTTTAAGAAATAATGATGTGACGCAACATGTTTCATACGTTGCATCTAAAGAGCCAGTACGTTCATTCGCCGTTAAAAAACAAAAAGAGTTAGCTGCAGAAAAAGGTATCGTAATGGATGGTCGCGATATCGGAACTGTAGTGCTACCAGATGCAGATTTAAAAGTATATATGATTGCATCAGTTGAAGAGCGAGCAGAAAGAAGATATAAAGATAATCAATTAAGAGGTATCGAATCAAATTTTGAAGATTTAAAACGTGATATTGAAGCTCGTGATCAATATGACATGAACCGTGAAATATCACCATTAAGAAAAGCAGATGATGCAGTGACATTAGATACGACAGGCAAGTCGATTGAAGAAGTTACTGACGAAATTTTAGCGATGGTGAGTCAAATTAAATAATCTAATAAGTCATAACTATCTATTTGTAATGTGCAACGCTTAACGCATATACAAAATGAATGTGCTGATAATGATTTACTCAAATTAAAAGGTGATTTTTATTCAATGATGAATGAAAGTTGCCTTTTTATTTTTGGTAAAAGTTCATGCGTCAGTGAATTGTGTAAGTTTTTCAAAAAGTAAAAAGAAATAATAAAGGTGAATTATTAGAATTCCAAAAATAATTCATTACATTCATAAAGCATTTTACAAATGGTAAGAAAATGAGTGTTACAAATCTAAATATTGCAAAAGAAGTTGATTTAGTCACAAAAAATGTCCTATGTAATAATTCGAGAAAGATGCACTATATACGGTCTTCTTACTATTCAAATGTAAAAGTTGCTTATTTGCGTGGCTTTTTGTTTTATAAAAGTATAAAATTTTACTATAATATATCTTGTAGAGAACAATGAAATGACAGACTTATAAAACAAAATAGTAAGCTATGCTAATTTTTATACAAAAAATATGTATAAACATAGCGGACTTTATTACTTGTTTGAATATATGGTTGTAATAAATATATGTCCAACTAATTTACAGAATGAGATTAAGTGACATATTTATGGATACAACTAATTTACTAAATGTAATAAAGGTAGAATTTCTTGACAATTCTGTCAGTTTATAAGATGTTATAAATATGTAGTGTATAAGGAGGCAAACAAGATGACTGAAGAATTCAATGAATCAATGATTAACGATATTAAAGAAGGTGACAAAGTCACTGGCGAGGTACAACAAGTTGAAGACAAGCAAGTTGTTGTTCATATCAACGGTGGTAAATTTAATGGGATTATTCCTATTAGTCAACTATCTACGCATCATATTGATAGCCCAAGTGAAGTTGTAAAAGAGGGCGACGAAGTTGAAGCATATGTCACTAAAGTTGAGTTTGATGAAGAAAATGAAACTGGAGCTTACATCTTATCTAGAAGACAACTTGAAACTGAGAAGTCTTATAGTTATTTACAAGAAAAATTAGATAATAATGAAATCATCGAAGCGAAAGTAACAGAAGTAGTTAAAGGTGGTTTGGTTGTTGATGTAGGACAAAGAGGTTTTGTTCCGGCTTCACTAATTTCAACAGACTTCATTGAGGATTTCTCTGTGTTTGATGGACAAACAATTCGTATTAAAGTTGAAGAATTGGATCCTGAAAATAATAGAGTCATTTTAAGCCGTAAAGCAGTTGAACAAGAAGAAAACGATGCTAAAAAAGATCAATTATTACAATCTTTAAATGAAGGCGATGTTATTCATGGTAAAGTAGCGCGTTTAACTCAATTTGGTGCATTTATAGACATTGGTGGTGTTGATGGTTTAGTGCATGTATCTGAACTTTCTCACGAACATGTTCAAACACCAGAAGAAGTAGTTTCAATTGGTCAAGATGTTAAAGTTAAAATTAAATCTATTGATAGAGATACAGAACGTATTTCATTATCAATCAAAGATACGTTACCAACACCTTTCGAAAATATTAAAGGTCAATTCCACGAAAATGATGTCATTGAAGGTGTCGTAGTAAGATTGGCAAACTTTGGTGCATTTGTTGAAATTGCACCAGGTGTACAAGGACTTGTACATATTTCTGAAATTGCACACAAACACATTGGTACGCCAGGTGAAGTGTTAGAACCTGGTCAACAAGTAAATGTTAAAATATTAGGTATTGATGAAGAGAATGAAAGAGTATCACTATCTATTAAAGCAACATTACCAAACGAAGATGTTGTTGAAAGTGATCCTTCTACGACTAAGGCGTACTTAGAAAACGAAGAAGAAGATAATCCAACAATTGGCGATATGATTGGTGATAAACTTAAAAATCTTAAACTATAATTTAATATTTAATAGTCAACTCCACATGTTTATGATTGCATGTGGAGTATTTTTATGTAACAAAATATACTCGGAATGATAACGTGGACAAATTTAACTAAGTGTTTAAAAAGATAAAGTTTTAAGTGCTGATTTTTATCATTACAGTAATAAACTCATTTTGAATACACAGTCTCATGTGATATTATTAAAAAGATATAAGAAAGAGAGGAAGTTAGCTTATGACTAAACCTATAGTAGCTATTGTAGGTAGGCCTAATGTAGGTAAATCTACAATTTTTAATAGAATAGTTGGAGAACGTGTTTCGATTGTGGAAGACACGCCAGGTGTAACACGAGATCGTATTTATTCTTCAGGTGAATGGTTAACACATGATTTCAATATTATTGATACAGGTGGTATTGAAATTGGTGATGCACCATTCCAAACACAAATTAGAGCGCAGGCAGAAATCGCCATAGATGAAGCGGATGTTATTATTTTTATGGTTAACGTGCGTGAAGGATTGACACAAAGCGATGAAATGGTCGCTCAAATTTTATACAAATCTAAAAAACCGGTCGTATTAGCGGTTAACAAAGTAGATAATATGGAAATGCGTACAGACGTGTATGATTTCTATTCATTAGGATTTGGTGAACCGTATCCGATATCAGGGTCACATGGTTTAGGTCTTGGTGACTTGTTAGATGCAGTTGTTTCTCATTTTGGTGAAGAGGAAGAAGATCCTTATGATGAAGATACAATTCGACTATCCATTATTGGACGACCAAACGTAGGTAAATCAAGTTTAGTAAATGCTATTTTAGGTGAAGATCGCGTTATCGTTTCTAATGTTGCAGGGACAACGAGAGACGCTATTGATACAGAGTATAGTTATGATGGACAAGATTATGTTTTAATCGATACTGCTGGTATGCGTAAAAAAGGAAAAGTATATGAATCAACTGAGAAATATTCAGTACTAAGAGCTTTAAAAGCGATTGAACGTTCAAATGTTGTTTTAGTGGTCATTGATGCAGAACAAGGCATCATTGAACAAGATAAACGTGTTGCAGGATATGCACATGAACAAGGTAAAGCAGTCGTGATTGTCGTAAATAAATGGGATACTGTGGAAAAAGATAGTAAAACGATGAAGAAATTTGAAGATGAAGTACGTAAAGAATTCCAATTTTTAGATTATGCACAAATTGCTTTTGTGTCTGCTAAAGAACGCACAAGATTACGTACATTATTCCCTTACATTAATGAAGCAAGTGAAAACCATAAAAAACGTGTTCAAAGTTCAACTTTAAATGAAGTTGTTACTGATGCAATTTCCATGAACCCTACACCAACAGACAAAGGTAGACGTTTGAATGTCTTTTATGCAACACAAGTTGCTATAGAACCACCGACATTTGTTGTATTTGTTAATGATGTAGAATTAATGCATTTTTCTTATAAACGCTATTTAGAGAATCAAATCCGTGCCGCTTTTGGTTTTGAAGGTACACCAATTCATATTATAGCTCGAAAGAGAAATTAACGATTGGGGGATAACAATGACTAAAATTACCGTTTTTGGTATGGGAAGTTTTGGGACAGCCCTTGCCAATGTTCTTGCAGAAAATGGACATGATGTTTTGATGTGGGGTAAAAATCAAGATGCTGTTGATGAATTAAATACATGTCATACAAATAAAAAGTATTTAAAATACGCGAAATTAGATGTTAACATCATCGCTACTTCAGATATGACCAAAGCAATTCAATTTGCAGATATTTACTTAATGGCTTTACCTACTAAAGCAATGCGAGAAGTTGCTACTCAAATTAATGATAAGCTGACCTCTAAAAAGACTTTTATACATGTTGCTAAAGGTATTGAAAATGGGACGTTTAAACGTGTGTCAGAAATGATTGAAGATTCTATTTCACCCGAATATAATGCAGGTATTGGCGTGTTGTCAGGGCCAAGTCATGCGGAAGAAGTTGTAGTCAAGCAACCAACTACAGTTGCTGCATCATCAAAAGATAAAAGTGTAAGTAAATTAACGCAAGATTTATTTATGAATGATTATTTGCGTGTGTACACGAATGATGACTTGATTGGTGTTGAACTTGGTGGTGCATTGAAAAATATCATCGCAGTAGCAAGTGGTATCGTAGCTGGAATTGGCTACGGTGATAATGCAAAAGCTGCGTTAATGACTCGTGGTTTAGCGGAAATTAGTAGATTAGGTGAAAAGTTAGGTGCCGATCCTATGACATTTCTAGGTTTAGGTGGTATCGGTGACTTAATCGTTACTTGCATATCAACACATTCTCGAAATTTCACATTAGGATATAAACTTGGACAAGGTGAATCAATGGATCAAGCATTATCTGAAATGAATATGGTTGTTGAAGGTATTTATACAACTAAATCAGTTTATCATTTAGCTAAAGAAAAAAATGTGGATATGCCAATTACAAATGCATTATATAGAGTATTATTTGAAAATATCTCAGTAAAAGAATGCGTAAAAGATTTAATGGAGCGCGATAAAAAATCTGAATAAAATGTGTATTATTACACATATACGGCTAATAATTACGTAAAATGAATAGAAATGGCTTAAATTCAACGTTTTTGCCACATAAATGATTGCGATTTATGTAATGCTTGTGTTAAAGTTTTACCATAATGATATAAACATATCATTATCAAACCTCAGGAGGTGAATGTCTAATGAACAAAACAGATTTAATCAATGCAGTTGCAGAGCAAGCTGATTTAACTAAAAAAGAAGCTGGTTCAGCAGTAGATGCTGTATTCGAATCAATCCAAAACTCACTTGCTAAAGGTGAAAAAGTACAATTAATTGGTTTCGGTAACTTTGAGGTACGTGAACGTGCTGCACGTAAAGGTCGTAACCCTCAAACTGGTAAAGAAATTGATATCCCAGCAAGTAAAGTTCCAGCATTCAAAGCTGGTAAAGCATTAAAAGATGCTGTAAAATAATTTTACTTAAAAAGCCCTGAATAAGGGCTTTTTATTTTGCTTTTAATACTTACAACCTGTACATAATTTGTAATGTTCTTCTAAGTTTTTAATCTTTGGAACATTCATTGTTTAAGCGTTCAAAATATTACATGACATAATAGTTTTGATAAAAATAGCAACTACAAAATATACATATGAATAATGAGATTAATTGTTAGCGTTGAATTTACTTAAAAGGTAACCATGTCTACTATAGTATTTTACGTTATTTAAAAAGATGAATAATGTAAATGAAGTAAAGGTTATTATGAGAATTACAAAAGCTACATAAATTACTGTTAGTTTAAATTGAAATTTAAAAATGATAAGTAATCTTAATGCTTCAAAAGATTTTAATTTCTTACATATAATGTTAATATGAATAGTGATAATATCGTGAGGTGTAGACATGGAAACAACTGTTAGCAAATTGGAAAGACAAATAGAAGAAAGATTAAAGGGTGTATCAGAATATGAATCCATTAATATTAATCATCGGTTAGGTAAGTTACTTGATTCATATGATATTCCAGATGTTGCCAAAGTAGCATGCCTCACAATTGACACATCAATGAGACACCTTGATGACATTACATATAATCATTTGTCTAAACATTCCATTTTGATTGGAGATTTAATTAGTGCACATTTTTATACGCTACTAGCAGAAATCAATGATTTATCATTTCAAAATGAAATTAGTAAAGCAATTGTTGAAATTAATGAATTGAAATCTTCATTACATCATCAAGCTTTAAATGATTATGAAATTTCTCAAGCAATAGTAAAAATTGAAACACTTTTCCCATATATTACGTTATCTCATTTCGGTATCAATATTGATGAGTCGGAAATATATAATTATTTATTTGAAGATATGTCTGATTACTATCCATCATACTTCAAGAAATATAATCAAAGTGAAGTAAAGCATTACTTACACGATATCCAAAAAAGTTATTTAAAAAGTAGAGGTAATTAAGCATGGCTGACAATAAAGCAAATAAAGAGCAAGTACATCGCGTTTTTCAAAATATTTCAAAAAAATATGATAGATTAAATAATATTATTAGTTTTGAGCAGCATAAAGTATGGAGAAAACGCGTCATGAAAGACATGGGTGTTAGAAAAGGGACGAAAGCATTAGATGTTTGTTGTGGTACTGGTGATTGGACAATCGCATTAAGCAAAGCTGTAGGACCAACAGGTGAAGTTACTGGTATTGACTTTAGTGAGAATATGTTAGAAGTAGGAAAAGAAAAAACTGCTTCAATGGAAAATGTTAAACTTGTTCATGGTGATGCAATGGAATTGCCGTTTGAAGACAATTCTTTTGATTATGTAACAATTGGGTTTGGATTAAGAAATGTGCCAGACTATTTAGTCGCGTTAAAAGAAATGAATAGAGTACTTAAACCAGGTGGTATGGTGGTATGTCTTGAAACGAGCCAACCAACTTTGCCAGTCTTTAAACAAATGTATGCACTATACTTTAAATTTGTTATGCCTATTTTTGGAAAATTATTTGCAAAATCAAAAGAAGAATATGAATGGTTACAGCAATCTACGTTTAATTTTCCTGGAAAAGAAGAGTTGAAGCGCATGTTTGAAGAAGCAGGTTTCATAAATGTAAGAGTACGTAGTTTTACAGGGGGCGTTGCTGCAATGCACCTTGGCTATAAAGAAAAAGATAATACCAAAGGTGATTAACGTGGCAAAGTTAAACATGAACAATGAAATTAAGAAAGTGGAACAACGACTTGAAAAGGCAATAAAAAGTAAAGATTCTGTATTAGAACAGGCATCATTACACTTATTGTCTTCTGGTGGTAAAAGAGTACGCCCAGCATTTGTTATTCTGAGTAGCCAATTTGGCAAAGATGAACAAACGTCTGAACAAACGTATCAAGTTGCAGTCGCATTAGAGTTAATTCATATGGCAACACTTGTTCATGATGACGTTATTGATAAAAGCGACAAGCGTCGAGGCAAGTTAACCATATCAAAGAAATGGGATCAGACAACTGCTATTTTAACTGGGAATTTTTTATTGGCATTAGGACTTGAACACTTAATGGCCGTTAAAGATAATCGTGTACATCAATTGATATCTGAATCTATCGTTGATGTTTGTAGAGGGGAACTTTTCCAATTTCAAGACCAATTTAACAGTCAACAGACAATTATTAATTATTTACGACGTATCAATCGCAAAACAGCACTGTTAATTCAAATATCAACTGAAGTTGGTGCAATTACTTCTCAATCTGATAAAGAGACTGTACGAAAATTGAAAATGATTGGTCATTATATAGGTATGAGCTTCCAAATCATTGATGATGTATTAGACTTCACAAGTACCGAAAAGAAATTAGGTAAGCCGGTCGGAAGTGATTTGCTTAATGGTCATATTACGTTACCGATTTTATTAGAAATGCGTAAAAATCCAGACTTCAAATTGAAAATCGAACAGTTACGTCGTGATAGTGAACGCAAAGAATTTGAAGAATGTATCCAAATCATTAGAAAATCTGACAGCATCGATGAGGCTAAGGCAGTAAGTTCGAAGTATTTAAGTAAAGCTTTGAATTTGATTTCTGAGTTACCAGATGGACATCCGAAATCACTACTTTTAAGTTTGACGAAAAAAATGGGGTCAAGAAACACATAGTATTTATGAAAAGTATTGAAAGCGCTTTACCAACCTGTTAATATATAATAGTAATATACATAAACCTATTAAACACAGGGGGATACATAAAGTGGAACGTACATTTTTAATGATTAAACCAGACGCAGTACAAAGAAATCTAATTGGTGAAGTAATTTCAAGAATTGAAAGAAAAGGACTAAAACTTGTCGGTGGTAAATTAATGCAAGTACCAATGGAACTTGCTGAAACACATTATGGTGAACACCAAGGCAAACCGTTTTATAATGATTTAATTTCATTTATTACATCAGCACCAGTGTTCGCAATGGTAGTTGAAGGTGAAGATGCAGTTAATGTATCTAGACATATTATTGGCAGCACCAATCCTTCAGAAGCTTCACCAGGATCAATTAGAGGTGATTTAGGTTTAACTGTTGGTAGAAATATCATTCACGGTTCAGATTCATTAGAGTCTGCTGAACGTGAAATTAATCTATGGTTTAATGAAAATGAAATTACTAGCTATGCTTCACCACGTGATGCATGGTTATATGAATAAAATATAAACTGTAAACCTTTACGATTTATTTATAAAGGTAGAAAGGGTTTTGTTATGTGGTTAGTCATTATGATTATACATAACAAGGCCCGTTTTTTATGTTGTAGTAAATTACTTGAAAAATTTTATAGTTTTTTGGTAACACGTATTAAAAAGAGAGGAATATTCTTTATCAAATGAAACTAAACAGAGAGAAGGGGTTGTTAAAATGAAGAATATTATTTCGATTATTTTGGGGATTTTAATGTTCTTAAAATTAATGGAATTACTATATGGTGCTATATTTTTAGATAAACCACTTAATCCTATAACAAAAATTATTTTTATACTGACTCTCATTTATATTTTTTATGTATTAGTAAAAGAATTGATTATATTTTTGAAGTCAAAGTATAACAAAAGCGCTTAACATATGTATATTTTAATATCATAATTTTTTTAAACGGACTGATTAACTTTATTAATAATTAACAGTTCGTTCTTTTGTATTAAGAAATGTAGTCAGTATATTATTTGCTAAAGTTGCGATACGATTATATTAAAACGGCTAATCATTTTTAATTAATGATTATATGATGCAACTGTTTAGAAATTCATGATACTTTTCTACAGACGAATATATTATAATTAATTTTAGTTCGTTTAATATTAAGATAATTCTGACATTTAAAATGAGATGTCATCCATTTTCTTAATTAAGCTTGAAAACAAACATTTATGAATCCACAATGAATGTGATAAGATTAACAACATATTATAATGTTATTGCGGAAGTATGAAAGGAGCGAGTGTGTATGAGATATCTAACTTCAGGAGAATCACATGGACCTCAATTAACAGTTATTGTCGAAGGTATACCAGCAAATTTAGAAATTAAAGTTGAAGATATTAATAAAGAAATGTTCAAGCGTCAAGGGGGTTATGGTCGTGGCCGACGCATGCAAATTGAGAAAGATACAGTAGAAATAGTATCAGGCGTTAGAAATGGTTATACATTAGGTAGTCCAATTACTATGGTTGTAACCAATGATGACTTTACGCATTGGAGAAAAATTATGGGAGCAGCTCCAATAAGTGAAGAAGAACGTGAAAATATGAAACGTACTATTACAAAACCAAGACCTGGTCATGCAGATTTGGTTGGAGGTATGAAATATAATCATCGTGATTTACGAAATGTGCTAGAGCGATCATCTGCTAGAGAAACAGCAGCTCGAGTTGCAGTCGGTGCCTTATGTAAAGTGTTATTACAACAGTTAGATATCGATATATACAGTCGTGTTGTTGAAATAGGTGGCATTAAAGATAAAGATTTTTATGATTCAGAAACATTTAAAGCAAATCTTGATCGTAATGATGTTCGTGTAATTGATGACAGTATCGCACAAGCAATGCGAGATAAAATTGACGAAGCTAAAAATGAAGGAGATTCAATTGGCGGTGTCGTTCAAGTTGTAGTTGAAAATATGCCTGTTGGTGTTGGTAGTTATGTGCATTATGATCGTAAGTTAGATGGTAAGATTGCACAAGGTGTTGTCAGCATAAATGCTTTTAAAGGTGTAAGCTTTGGAGAAGGATTTAAAGCAGCTGAAAAGCCAGGTAGTGAGATTCAAGATGAAATTCTATATAATAGTGAAATTGGTTATTATCGTGGATCTAATCATTTAGGTGGTTTAGAGGGTGGTATGTCAAATGGTATGCCAATTATTGTAAATGGTGTAATGAAACCTATTCCTACGTTATATAAACCATTAAATTCAGTTGATATAAATACTAAAGAAGACTTTAAGGCAACAATTGAACGTTCTGATAGTTGTGCTGTACCTGCAGCAAGTATAGTGTGTGAACACGTTGTTGCATTTGAAATAGCGAAAGCATTACTTGAAGAGTTTCAATCAAACCATATTGAACAACTTCAACAACAAATTGCTGACCGCAGACAATTAAATGTTGAGTTTTAACAACGAGAACAATTGAGGTGTGATCATGAAATTACAAACAACCTATCCTTCAAACAATTATCCAATATTTGTTGAACATGGTGCAATTGACCATATTAGCACGTATATTGATCAGTTTGATCAAAGTTTTATATTAATTGACGAGCATGTAAATCAATATTTTGCTGATAAATTTGATGATATTTTATCATATGAAAATGTGCATAAAGTCATTATTCCAGCTGGTGAAAAGACGAAAACATTTGAGCAATATCAAGAAACATTAGAATACATTTTGTCACATCATGTAACGCGTAATACAGCGATTATAGCTGTTGGTGGTGGTGCGACAGGAGATTTTGCAGGATTTGTAGCAGCAACACTATTAAGAGGTGTCCATTTTATACAAGTTCCTACAACGATTTTGGCGCATGATTCTAGTGTTGGCGGTAAAGTGGGTATTAACTCAAAACAAGGTAAAAACCTTATCGGTGCATTTTATCGTCCAACTGCTGTGATTTATGATTTAGACTTTTTAAAGACGTTACCATTTGAGCAAATATTAAGTGGCTATGCAGAAGTTTATAAGCATGCGTTATTGAATGGTGAATCAACGACGCAAGAAATCGAACAGCACTTTAAAGATAGAGAGATATTACAGTCATTAAATGGTATGGATAAATATATTGCTAAAGGTATTGAAACGAAGCTGGATATTGTTGTTGCAGATGAAAAAGAACAAGGTGTACGTAAATTTTTAAATTTAGGTCATACATTTGGTCATGCCGTGGAGTATAACCACAAAATTGCACACGGTCATGCCGTAATGATAGGCATAATATATCAATTTATTGTTGCGAATATATTGTTCAATTCTAATCACGATATCCAACATTATATTAATTATTTAACGAAATTAGGTTATCCTTTAGAAACAATAACCGACATAGATTTCGAAACGATATATCAATACATGCTAAGTGATAAAAAGAACGACAAACAAGGAGTTCAAATGGTATTGATTAAACATTTTGGCGATATTGTAGTGCAACACATTGATCAAACAACACTGCAACATGCGTGTGAACAACTAAAAACATATTTTAAGTAGGTGAAGTAAATGGTAAGTGAACAAATTATCGATATTTCAGGGCCACTTAAAGGTGAAATAGAAGTGCCTGGAGATAAGTCGATGACACATCGAGCAATCATGTTAGCATCTTTAGCTGAAGGAACTTCCAATATTTATAAACCATTACTTGGTGAAGATTGTCGTCGTACAATGGATATATTCCGATTATTAGGCGTAGATATTAAAGAAGATGAAGATAAATTGGTTGTGAATTCACCTGGATATAAAGCTTTTAAAACACCTCATCAAGTTTTATATACTGGAAACTCTGGCACAACGACTCGATTGTTAGCTGGTTTGTTAAGTGGTTTAGGTATTGAAAGTGTTTTGTCTGGCGATGTTTCAATTGGTAAAAGGCCAATGGATCGTGTCTTGAGACCATTGAAACTTATGGATGCGAATATTGAAGGTATTGAAGATAATTATACACCATTAATTATTAAGCCATCTGTCATAAAAGGTATAAATTATCAAATGGAAGTTGCAAGTGCACAAGTAAAAAGTGCCATTTTATTTGCAAGTTTGTTTTCAAATGATACAACGGTAATAAAGGAATTAGATGTAAGTCGAAATCATACTGAGACGATGTTCAGACATTTTAATATTCCAATTGAAGCAGAAAGGTTATCAATAACTACAACCCCTGATGCCATTCAACATATTAAACCTGCAGATTTTCATGTTCCTGGCGATATTTCATCTGCAGCGTTCTTTATTGTTGCAGCACTTATCACACCAGAAAGTGATGTAACAATTCATAATGTTGGAATCAATCCAACACGTTCAGGTATTATTGATATTGTTGAAAAAATGGGCGGTAATATCCAACTTTTCAATCAAACAACTGGTGCTGAACCTACTGCTTCTATTCGTATTCAATACACACCAATGCTTCAACCAATAACAATCGAAGGAGAATTAGTTCCAAAAGCAATTGATGAACTGCCTGTAATAGCATTACTTTGTACACAAGCAGTTGGCACGAGTACAATTAAAGATGCCGAGGAATTAAAAGTAAAAGAAACAAATAGAATTGATACAACGGCTGATATGTTAAACTTGTTAGGGTTTGAATTACAACCAACTAATGATGGATTGATTATTCATCCGTCAGAATTTAAAACAAATGCAACAGTTGATAGTTTAACTGATCATCGAATAGGAATGATGCTTGCAGTTGCTTCTCTACTTTCAAGCGAGCCTGTCAAAATCAAACAATTTGATGCTGTAAATGTATCATTTCCAGGATTTTTACCAAAACTAAAGCTTTTAGAAAATGAGGGATAATATAAAATGGAAGATATCTATAAATTAATAGACGATATCAATCTACAAAAACTAGAAAATTTAGACTCTCGTGTTAATGAAGCAATAACTACTGACAACGATGACGCATTATTTATTCTAGGAGAGACACTTTACAATTTTGGATTAATGCCACAAGGTTTGGAAGTATTCCGCGTGTTATATCACAAATATCCAGACGAAAGTGAATTGCTGATTTATTTTATTGAAGGTTTAATGTCTGAAAATCAAACTGACGAAGCGTTAGAATATTTAAGTTATGTTGAACCATCACCTGAAAAGTTGATGTTAGAAGCAGATTTATATCAACAAATTAATATGATGGAAGTTGCTATTGATAAATTACAAGAAGCACTTGAACTAGAGCCAAATGATCCAATAATCCATTTTGCATTGGCTGAAATGTTATATTATGATGGTCAATATTTACGTGCTACCTCTGAATACGAAACCGTTTTAGAAACTGGTGAATATCAAGTTAATGGTGTAAACTTATTCTCTCGTATGGCAGATTGTAGTTTACAAAGTGGTAACTATAGTGATGCGATTCGCTTATACGATGAAATTAATGAAGATGAAATGACTTCAGAAGATTATCTCAAAAAAGCCATTTCTTACGATAAAAATGACATCACTCAAGAAGCAATTAAAATAATGACTACATTACTTTCTAAAGATCCTGATTATATTCAAGGCTACTTGTATTTACAATCATTATATGAAAATGAAAAAAAATATCCAGATGCCATTGAGACGGGTAAAGAAGGATTACGACTAAGTCAATTTTATAAAGAGTTAATGTATACAACTGGATGTTTGGAAATAGAACACGGCGATGCTAATGAAGGTGTATTATTGTTAAAACAAGCATTAGAGGTTGATAATGCTTACCAAGAACCTTTATTGATTTTAAGCGATTTATATCGTAATGAAGAAGATTATGAAGCAATCATTGAATTATTAACATATGTAGATGAAGAAGATTTGGATCCTACATTCATGTGGCATTTAGCGTTCGCCTATGGTCAAGAAGAGCGAGATAAAGAAGCTCAACATTTCTTTGAATTAGCATATCCAACGATGAAAACAAATATTGATTTTATGAGTGATTATTATTTCTATTTAATTGAAATTGGTCAAAAGGAACAAGCAATTACTATTTTAAATCAATTGTTGGAACTAGAGCCAAGTAACGAAAATTGGCATGACGAATTATCAAGATTGCAATCTTAAAATGGGGTATTTGATGTCAGAGACACTCAATCAAATTAAAGAAAGTTTTATTGAATATTTACTTTTTCAATATCGATTTAAGTCGCGTATTGCAGTTTGGGTGCTTAACTATATAAAAGTGAATGAGGCGAAATTGGCAAACATTCATTTTGTAGATACAAAAATTAATCATCATGAAACATTAGAAATTGCAGAAGTGGGAAGTCACGCTTCTGCAATTCAATTTACTAAGCGTAATATAAAGTTAATGAATACAAATGAAATATTTGATTATATCGCTAATCATAACTGTGCTTTTGATATTCAAATTCACTTCGCAAACGTGTCAAAGCGTGAGCAAAGGCTAGATGATTTAATAGTTGCTCAACTAACGGAATCGCCCAGTTATCAAACTTATCTTCATGACTTAAATAGTATGGCTATAGATCGGCATAAACATGCGTTATTAATAGATTACTTGTTACACAATATTGATTTAAGTTTACAGATGAATGAAAAGCAACGTTTTTATCAACTAACGCAAATTTTAAATACACTCAAGCTAGTAAATAAACATAATCAATTTGAGGACTTAGCAGATGACGATTAATACATTTTGGCAATATACACTTTATCAACGTTCTTGGTTAATGATGCTACTCATTTGTAATATATTAGGGATGATTTATGGTTATATATGGTATGGTGAACAATTAAGTCATACGCCGTGGCATTTTAAGATTTTTGTTCCAGATAGCCCAACTGCAATATTATACTTAGTTATTTCTATCTCATTGATATTAATTCAAAAACAAAATAGTATTATCGAAGCACTGGCATTTGTAACATTATTCAAATATGGGATTTGGGCAGTTATAATGAATATATTATTTATTATTGAACAAGGTGATATTACAGTAAATGGTTTGGTATTAATGTTTTCCCACAGTATAATGGCTGTTCAGGCAATTTACTTCTATCCTAGGTTTAAACGTTCTATGATTGGAATCAGTGTAGCGATGATTTGGGTGTTTTTGAATGATTATATTGACTATTTTCACCTTCAATTTCCATATTATGATTTTATAACTACACATGTGTGGCAAATTGGTGTATTATCATGTTGTCTAAGTGTTTTTGGACTTTTGCTTTATATTGAATTAAACAAATTATTAAAGTGTAAATGATTTGATAAAAACGGCAAATGACAGTAAAATATTTATAAAGGAGAGTGAGTTTATTGTCTTCAATTTTTACTATGATAATTTATTTCGTAATATTAATGGTGCTTCCTTTATGGGCACAACACAAAGTTAAATCTAACTATGAGAAATATTCACAAGTTAGATCAACTAGTGGTAAAACGGGTCGTGAAGTTGCATTAGAAATTTTACATGCAAACGGTATTTATGATGTCGAAGTTGTTAAAGGTGAAGGATTCTTAACAGATCATTACGATCCTAAAAAGAAAGTTGTTTCACTATCTCCTGCAAACTATGACAGACCATCAGTTGCTGGAACTGCAATTGCAGCCCACGAAGTTGGTCATGCCATTCAAGATCACCAAGGATATTGGTTCTTAAGATTCAGAGCAGCATTAGTACCTGTTGCAAACCTAGGGAGTTCATTAAGTTATATGATCATCATGTTAGGTATTATCTTAACAGCGATAGGTAGTGCATTTGGTTCAACTGCTTTATGGATTGGTGCTGGTTTAATGTCATTAGCGGTATTATTCTCAATTGTTACGTTACCAGTTGAGTTTGATGCGAGTTCAAGAGCGATGAAACAAATTACGGCATTGAACATTGTAAATGAAAAAGAATACAAGCATGCGCGTAAAGTATTATCTGCAGCAGCAATGACTTATGTTGCAGCAACTGCTGTCGCTGTAGCAGAGCTTGTACGTATTATTTTGATTGCGCGTTCAAGTGATTAATCTTATAGATTAACAATTAACTTAAATTAGACACTTATTAACTAGCTAATCACATTTTGTGTGATTGCTAGTTTTTTTGTGCTTATTTTTCTAATGGTAGATTATTCATTATATTATTTTATTGTAGTGGTACGAATCATAAAGTTATAATCCCAATTTCAATTGATTTAATTTAGTTAGGAATGCATTACATTTATATAAACTGAATTATTAAACTTCTAAAATAAACAACTTGTCATCTAGTTTAGCTAGAGTCAGTAGATTGCACTAAACATGCATGAGACTTCAAATTGATATATACTATATTAGAAATGCAATATAAGGAGAACGTAGAAATGAAATCAATGGTAGAAATGCAACGTGAAGTTGATGAATATATTGGACAATTTAAAACAGGATATTTTTCACCATTAGCTAACTTAGCTAGATTGACTGAAGAAGTGGGCGAACTTGCACGTGAAATAAATCATACCTATGGTGAAAAAAAGAAGAAAGATTCAGAGGAAGCAAATACGATTAAAGCAGAATTAGGTGATAATTTATTTGTGTTGTTATGTTTAGCGAATTCAATGGGAATAGATATGACAGAGAGCTTTAATGAAACAATGGAAAAGTTTAATACAAGAGATAAAAATCGATTCGAAAGAAAGTGAATTTAAAAATATATGCTTTATTTGGATTTGATTAAGATTAAAAACATAGACCAATGAATTGCATCGCATGAAATTATATTATTTTTAAAGTAAGTAGAACTAGATAAATGATTATATATACAACACCTGTTTTTTAGATATTTGAAATTATAAACTCAACATTACTATAAACTTAAATTTAAACAATTATCTACGCATCGAGAATAATAGAAAGAGAAATAGAAAGAAAGGATGGGCAAGCGAATGAAGATAGGTATAACATGTTACCCGTCCATGGGTGGTTCTGGAATTATTGCCACAGAATTAGGAATTAAATTAGCAGAGCGAGGTCACGAAGTACATTTTATCACTTCAAATATCCCGTTTAGAATAAGAAAACCATTGCCGAATATGATTTTTCATCAAGTTGAAGTGAATCAATATGCAGTATTTCAATATCCACCGTATGATATTACGTTAAGTACTAAAATCGCTGAAGTTATTAAAGAATATGATCTTGATTTGTTGCATATGCACTATGCTGTACCTCATGCAATTTGTGGAATTTTAGCTCGTGAGATGTCAGGTAAAGATATAAAAATTATGACAACGCTACACGGTACTGATATTACTGTTTTGGGCTATGATCATTCACTCCAAGGTGCAATTAAATTTGGCATTGAAAAAAGTGATATTGTGACAAGTGTGAGTAAATCTTTAGCGCAAGAAACACATGAAATTATCGAAACTAACAAAGAAATTATACCGATTTATAATTTTGTACGTGAAAATGAGTTTCCAACTAAACATAACACAGCATTAAAATCACAATTTGGTATAGCACCAGATGAAAAAGTGTTAATACATGTATCGAATTTTAGACAAGTAAAACGCATAGATACTATTATAGAAACATTTGCAAAAGTACGTGAAAAGATACCTAGTAAATTAATTTTACTTGGAGATGGTCCTGAATTAGTGCCAATGCGTCAATTGACGAAAGAGTTAAACGTAGAAGAGGATGTTTTATTTTTAGGGAAACAAGATTGTGTAAGTGAATTTTATCAATTATCTGACTTAGTATTATTATTAAGTGAAAAAGAAAGCTTTGGACTAACTTTACTTGAGGCTATGAAAACAGGCGTCGTTCCAATTGGTTCAAATGCCGGTGGAATTAAAGAGGTTATTAAACATGGTGAAACTGGATTTGTTGTAGATGTGGGTGATTGTGATTCAGCGAGTGACTATGCTATCCGTTTACTTGAAGATAAGGCGTTATACAACAAACTTCAGAAAAACATGCTAGCAGATATTGCTGAACGTTTTGGATCAGAACTTATTACAGATCAATATGAGTATTATTATCAAAAAATGCTAAATGAGCATAACAAAAGTAAAGGCGAGTAATAATATGGATAAATCATTATTTGAACAGGCAAGGCCTATATTAGAACAAATTCAAGACAATGGTTTTGAAGCATATTATGTAGGTGGCTCTGTAAGAGATTATGTCATGGGAAGAAATATTCATGATATAGATATCACAACAAGTGCAACGCCGGATGAAATAGAATCTATCTTTAGTCATACGATACCTGTAGGTAAAGAACATGGCACCATAAATGTAGTTTTTAATGATGAAAATTATGAAGTGACAACATTCCGGGCTGAAGAAGATTATGTCGATCACCGTAGACCAAGTGGTGTTACATTTGTTCGGGATTTATACGAAGATTTGCAACGAAGAGATTTCACGATGAATGCGATAGCAATGGATACAGCATACAAATTGTATGATTATTTTGATGGTCAACAAGATATTAATAATCGAATAATAAGAACTGTAGGTATAGCTGAGGAACGATTCCAAGAAGATGCTTTACGTATGATTCGATGTTTAAGATTCCAGTCACAATTATCATTTGATATTGCAATGGAAACATTTGAAGCGATGCGTACACAAATGGCAGATATTAAATTTTTATCAATTGAGCGTATAGTGATTGAACTAACTAAATTAATGCGAGGTATTAATGTTGAAGAGAGTTTTAATCATTTAAAATCGCTGAAAGCATTTAATTATATGCCATATTTCGAACAACTTGATATGAATCAAATTAATGTAACTGAACCAATTGATTTAGAATTGTTGATTGCTATAGTGTCAGTTAAATTTGATATTAATTACTCATTGAAGCCTTTAAAGCTAAGTAACCGACAAGTAAAAGATATCAATCAATATATTCAAATTATGAATGCATTACCAAGTATTATTACAAAAGAACAATTAAAAATGTTTGTTTATGATTATGATACGAATCTCATTAAAAATGTAATGGTTGCAGCAGACGTGTTAAAGGCAAATGATATTCAAGGACATGAACCATTAATCGTTAACCTTCAAACGATTGATGAAACATTACATCGTTTACCTATGCATAATAGAAAAGACATGATGGTTAATGGCGGTGTACTTATGGCACATTTAAATGCCAAAAGTGGTCCGTGGTTAAAAGATGTGCTAAGACAAATTGAGATAGCGATTGTAACAGGTAAAGTAAGCAACGAAGAAACTGAAATTTTGAAATGGGTGGATAATCATGTCAAAATATAGTCAAGATGTACTTCAATTACTCTATAAAAATAAACCGAATTATATATCTGGACAAAGCATTGCGGAATCACTTAATATTTCACGCACTGCAGTAAAAAAGGTGATTGACCAATTAAAGTTAGAGGGATGTAAAATTGATTCAGTAAATCATAAAGGGCATTTATTACAACAACTCCCAGATATTTGGTATCAGGGTATAATAGACCAATATACAAAAAGTTCTGCTTTGTTTGATTTTAGTGAAGTATACGATTCAATAGATTCTACACAACTTGCTGCGAAAAAGTCACTTGTTGGAAATCAATCTTCATTTTTTATCTTGAGTGATGAACAAACGAAAGGTCGTGGGCGATTTAATAGACATTGGAGTTCTTCAAAAGGGCAAGGACTTTGGATGTCTGTCGTGTTAAGACCTAACGTTGCATTCTCAATGATATCTAAATTTAATTTATTTATTGCATTAGGGATAAGAGATGCGATTCAACATTTTAGTCAAGATGAAGTCAAAGTGAAATGGCCGAATGATATATATATTGATAATGGTAAAGTGTGTGGTTTCTTAACTGAAATGGTTGCTAATAATGATGGTATAGAAGCAATAATATGTGGTATAGGTATTAATTTGACGCAACAACTAGAAAACTTTGATGAAAGTATTAGACATAGAGCAACAAGTATACAATTACATGATAAAAATAAATTAGATAGATATCAATTTTTAGAGAGATTACTTCAAGAAATTGAAAAAAGATATAATCAATTTTTAACGTTACCTTTTTCTGAAATTCGTGAAGAATATATTGCAGCTTCTAATATTTGGAATAGAACGTTGCTATTTACAGAAAATGATAAACAGTTTAAAGGACAAGCAATTGATTTAGATTACGATGGCTATCTAATTGTTAGAGATGAAGCGGGTGAATCACACCGTTTAATTAGTGCAGATATAGATTTTTAACACTAAAGCAAGGAGAGATAGCTATGGGTATGGCAACCTATGCCGTTGTGGATTTGGAAACAACAGGCAACCAATTAGATTTTGACGATATCATTCAAATTGGTATAACGTTTGTGCGCAATAACCAAATTATTGATACATATCATTCTATGATTAGAACAAATTTAGAGATTCCGCCGTTCATTCAAGCGTTAACATCCATTGAAGAAAATATGCTACAACAAGCGCCATATTTTAATCAAGTTGCACAAGAAATCTACGATAAGATAAAAGATTGCATTTTTGTCGCTCATAATGTAGATTTTGATTTGAATTTTATTAAAAAGGCATTTAAAGATTGTAATATTCAATATCGTCCCAAAAAAGTTATAGATACACTAGAAATCTTTAAAATAGCTTTTCCTACAGATAAAAGCTATCAATTAAGTGAATTAGCAGAGGCACATGGTATTACCTTAGCAAATGCCCATCGAGCTGACGAAGATGCCGCTACTACTGCTAAATTGATGATATTAGCTTTTGAAAAATTTGAAAAGTTACCGTTAGATACTTTGAAGCAATTATATTATTTAAGTAAACAGTTGAAATACGATTTGTATGATATTTTCTTTGAGATGGTTAGGCAATATGATGCAAAGCCATTGGATAAATCGTACGAAAAGTTCGAACAGATTATCTATCGTAAGCAAGTTGATTTTAAAAAGCCGACAACAAATTATAATGGCAGCTTGAAGTCTTTATATAGCAAAGCTGTAGATCAACTTGGCTTAACATATCGACCGCAACAATTATATTTAGCGGAAACTATATTAGATCAGCTCATGCATAGTGAAAAAGCAATGATTGAAGCATCACTAGGCAGTGGTAAATCATTAGCATATTTACTTGCGGCCTTGATGTATAATATTGAAACTGGGAAGCATGTCATGATTTCTACCAATACTAAATTACTGCAAAGTCAATTGTTAGAAAAAGATATTCCAGCAATGAATGAAGCGTTAAATTTTAAAATTAATGCACTATTGATTAAAAGTAAAAGTGATTACATTTCATTGGGACTTATTAGTCAAATTTTAAAAGATGACACAAGTAATTACGAAGTGAATATCTTGAAAATGCAATTGTTAATTTGGATTATAGAGACGCCGTCCGGAGATATACAGGAATTAAATTTAAAAGGTGGTCAAAAGATGTATTTTGACCAGAAAATTGAAACATATGTACCGGCACGTCACGATGTTCATTATTATAATTTTATTAAGCGAAATGCACAGAACATTCAAATTGGTATTACAAATCATGCACATTTAATTCATTCTGATGTTGAAAATTCAATATATCAATTGTTTGATGATTGTATAGTGGATGAAGCACATCGCTTACCAGACTATGCCTTAAATCAAGTGACAAATGAGTTGAGTTATGCTGATATTAAATATCAGCTTGGTTTGATTGGTAAAAACGAAAATGAAAAATTGTTAAAGGCAATCGATCAACTGGAAAAGCAGCGAATTTTGGAAAAATTAGATATTGCACCAATTGATATTTTTGGCTTGAAGGCTAGTATGAATGAGATTCATGAGTTAAATGAGCAATTGTTCTCAACGATATTTACGATTATCAATGATTCTGATGTTTATGATGATGATATTCATCGCTTCCATAATGTATTTACTTTTGAAACAAAAGACATTTTGAAGGATTTACATGCGATTATCGATAAGTTAAATAAAACGCTAGAAATATTCAATGGCATTAGTCATAAAACAGTTAAATCATTACGGAAACAGTTGTTGTATTTAAAAGATAAATTTAAAAATATCGAACAAAGTTTAAAAGCTGGACATACTAGTTTCATTTCAATTAAAAATTTATCTCAAAAATCAACAATACGTTTATATGTGAAAGATTACGCTGTAAAAGATGTATTAACGAAACAAGTATTGGAAAAATTTAAATCACTCATTTTTATATCTGGTACTTTAAAATTTAATCATTCGTTTGAAGCTTTTAAACAGTTATTCAACAAAGATGTTCACTTTAATACATTTGAAGTTAACACGTCGTTACAAAGTGCAAAAAATACAAGTGTATTTATACCGAGTGATGTAGCATCTTATCAATATAAAAATATAGATGAGTATGTAGCATCGATTGTAAGCTATATTATTGAATATACGACTATAACGTCATCAAAATGTTTAGTCTTATTTACGAGTTATAAAATGATGCATATGGTACAAGATATGCTAAATGAATTGCCAGAATTTGAAGATTATGTTGTATTAACACAACAGCAGAACCAAAATTATAAAATAGTACAACAGTTTAATAATTTTGATAAGGCCATACTGCTTGGTACGTCAACATTTTTTGAAGGTTTTGATTTTCAAGCAAATGGTATTAAATGTGTGATGATAGCGAAGTTACCGTTTATGAACAAGCATAATGCAAAATATTGGCTTATGGATTCTGAATTCACTTCAACTTTCAAGGAATATGTATTACCTGATGCAGTTACACGTTTTAGACAAGGACTTGGAAGATTAATTAGAAATGAAAATGATCGCGGCATAATAGTTTCATTTGATGATCGACTCATAAACAGTAATTATAAAAACTTTTTTGAACAAACACTTGAAAATTATCGTCAGAAAAAAGGCGACATTCAACAGTTTGGAAAATTATTAAGACAAATTCAAAAAAAGAAAAAGTGAAATACAAAGTAAAATTCTTGTGACATGACATGTGCTATGTTCTGTTACAAGAATTTTTGTTTGGTCGTCAAAATTTGAGTTTTATAATTAAACTTGAATGTTAGCACAAAAAACGACCTTCATACTAATAATATTGAGGCTTTATTATATATTTTGTCTGAAACTGATGATTGTATTGTCTTAATATAAATTAATGTTCAAATCTGTGCGTAAATCATTACCATTTACACGTTATCTTTTAGTCTAGTTCTAGAACTTGAAAGCGGATTTTGTTAAAATGAATGAGTATTGTATAACGAAAAAATAAATAGGAGAATGGTTATGAAAACAACGATTAAACAAGCGAAAGATCATTTAAACCAAGACGTTACAATTGGTGCTTGGTTAACAAATAAACGTTCAAGTGGTAAAATCGCCTTTTTACAATTACGTGATGGAACAGGCTTTATGCAAGGCGTAGTAGTTAAATCAGAAGTTGATGAAGAGGTATTCAAACTTGCGAAAGAAATTGCTCAAGAATCATCTCTATACGTTACAGGCACAATTACAGAAGATAATCGTTCTGACTTAGGATACGAAATGCAAGTGAAATCAATTGAAGTTATTTCAGAAGCGCATGACTATCCGATTACACCTAAAAATCATGGTACAGAATTCTTAATGGATCACCGTCATTTATGGTTACGTTCTAAAAAACAACATGCTGTAATGAAAATTAGAAATGAAGTTATTCGTGCAACGTATGAATTTTTCAACAAAGATGGATTTACAAAGGTTGATCCACCAATTTTGACAGCAAGTGCACCAGAAGGTACAAGTGAATTATTCCATAC
This sequence comes from Staphylococcus sp. FSL W8-0056, assembly GCF_037963075.1. Taxonomy (NCBI): domain Bacteria; kingdom Bacillati; phylum Bacillota; class Bacilli; order Caryophanales; family Staphylococcaceae; genus Staphylococcus; species Staphylococcus sp. FSL W8-0056. The sequence continues at coordinate 1,202,412 of NZ_CP150142.1, read as the reverse complement.
TAAATACTTTGATCAAGATGCGTTTTTATCTCAAAGTGGTCAGTTATACTTAGAAGCTGCAGCAATGGCACACGGAAAAGTATTTTCATTTGGTCCAACTTTCAGAGCTGAAAAATCAAAAACACGTAGACACTTGATCGAGTTCTGGATGATTGAAGGGGAAATGGCTTTCACAAATCATGCTGAAAGTTTAGAAATTCAAGAACAATATGTAACACATGTAGTAAAATCAGTTTTAGAAAATTGTAAACTAGAGTTGAAAATTTTAGAGCGTGATACATCAAAACTTGAAAAAGTTGCGACACCATTCCCTAGAATTTCATATGATGATGCAATTGAATTCTTAAAAGCAGAAGGCTTTGATGATATTGAATGGGGTGAAGATTTTGGTGCGCCACATGAAACTGCCATTGCTAATCATTATGATTTACCGGTGTTTATTACTAATTATCCAACTAAAATTAAGCCTTTCTATATGCAACCAAATCCTGAGAATGAAGAAACTGTCTTATGTGCAGACTTAATTGCACCTGAAGGATACGGTGAAATTATCGGTGGATCTGAACGTGTGGATGACTTAGAATTGTTAGAACAACGCGTTAAAGAACATGGATTAGACGAAGAAGCATATAGTTACTACTTAGACTTACGTCGTTATGGTAGTGTGCCACACTGTGGATTTGGTTTAGGTTTAGAGCGCACAGTAGCATGGATTTCTGGTGTTGAACACGTTCGTGAAACTGCGCCATTCCCAAGATTATTAAACCGTTTATATCCATAAGTTTTAGGATCGTTACTTAAAATTTATATTATGATAATAAAAAGAATCGTCCAGCCTATATTAATAGCTGGGCGATTTATGCTTGCAAAATGAAGATTGATAACGGCTTATATTAATCATGAACAAACTTTTGTTTAGTAACTATATTTGGAAAATAAATAGTTCATCTGATTATCCATAAAGTTCATTGTTAAAATCTAGTTTTAAAAAATACTGTTATTTAAAATTTGTTTGCTACTAGTTAAATATATTAAGCATTTTAGTCGAAAATTAAAGAAAATGATTTATACTATTAAGTAATGGTTAAATTTAAAAGGGGGCACGAACATGGATAAATATCAATTAAAAGCAAGACCTGTAGTGATACGAAGAGAATTATTAGACCATTACAGTGACTTAGGTTTAGATGAGCAAGATTTAGTCATTTTGCTTAAATTGATTTATGCTTCCGAAACATCAAATAAACAGCCTTCAATTGAATTACTTCAGAAGGGCTCAACTATGCAACCACGTGATATTACAATGGTTATTCAAAATTTGATACAACGTGAATTGCTAGAATTACAAGTTCAAAAAGATGAAGAAGGTAGATTTACCGAATATATGAATCTAGATCCTTTTTTCGAAAAATTAAGTCATATATTGAAGCAACAAAGTATGGAAACGAAAGAGCAAAATAGTAAAGAAAAATTTAAACAATTATTTAGAGTTTTAGAGGATACATTTGCAAGGCCGTTATCTCCATATGAAATAGAAACGTTAAATCAATGGATTGATGTTGATAAACACGATAGTGCAATTATACAAGCGGCATTAGACGAGGCGAATAGTTTGAATAAACTTAGCTTTAAATATATGGATCGTATTTTACTTAATTGGAAGAAAAACAATGTCAAAACAATTGACGATTCTAGAAAAATAAGAGAAAAATTTAATAAACCGAAAATGACGCACACAGTTAAAACGGTACCTAAATTTGATTGGTTAAACGGGGAGAACCTTGATGGTAAGTAAGAAAAAAGCATTAGAAATGATTGATGTTATAGCAAATATGTTTCCGGATGCAGAATGTGAATTAAAACATGATAATCCGTTCGAATTAACTATTGCTGTATTATTGTCAGCGCAATGTACAGACGTTCTAGTAAATAGAGTAACAACTGAGCTGTTTAAAAAATACAAAACGCCTGAAGATTATTTGGCAGTCAGTGATGAAGAACTTATGAATGATATTCGTTCTATCGGTCTGTATCGTAACAAAGCTAAGAATATTAAGAAACTTTGTCAATCTTTGATTGATCAATTTAATGGAGAAATACCACAAACACATAAGGAATTAGAAAGTTTAGCAGGTGTAGGACGTAAAACTGCTAATGTAGTCATGAGTGTAGCATTTGATGAACCTTCATTAGCTGTTGATACGCATGTAGAACGTGTTTCTAAACGCTTAGGTATTAATCGTTGGAAAGATAATGTGAGACAGGTAGAAGACCGTTTATGTTCTGTCATACCTAGAGATAGATGGAATAGGAGCCATCATCAACTCATTTTCTTTGGAAGATACCACTGTTTAGCCCGAAAACCTAAATGCGATATTTGTCCACTATTAGAAGATTGTAGAGAAGGACAAAAACGTTATAAAGCTAGTTTGAAAGAAGCGTGATAACATGACAAATATTACAAAAGAGGTATTTGATAATTTAGAACAAGAGATTGATGTATTTGCCAAAAATAAGGCATTAGGTTCTAGTGAAGCAAAGCCCTACTTGGATGAATACCATAGTAAAATTATTGATTATTTTAAGCAGGTTAATGACATAACTAGCAATATTGATTTTGATAATTTAAATCAATATCCTGTTGTGCCAATGAATTTTAAAGAAAGATATGATTATATGATTGAACGTAAATATCATTTTATGGGCTATCGACAAATGAAGACCTTTAAAACTGAATTGATTAAAATGAATGCTAGTTATCAAACAAGGTTAAAGAATAAGCAGGTATAGACAAGATTGATCATTTCTTAATGTTGAAAATATGTAAAACTAATTCATGCACACATATTTGTATTTATGTTAGGTGTCGTGTCATTACAACGTCTTAATATAAAAACTGTCCATCTACATCATAATGGATATCTTGAGATATGCTTTAAGATACCTATTTCGAATCGTAGGTGGATTTCTTATATCTATGATTGTGAAAATATGTTGCAAACATCTTGATATTTCACTGATTAACGTACACAGGGAATTGATAAACATTTCAATTTAAAACAGCGTCTAAGATGACTATGAGAAAATATAATCATAATTTTAAAAATGGGAACAACCACTTATTCAAATTCAATAATTTTACATAGCTAAAGATGTGAATATGAAAAACTATTTAGATGTTTCAAAATGTATGTGAATGACTGATTTTACGGTTTCTACTAATATAGCATTAGCGTATGAATACTTATAAAAAAAGCAGGAAGTTTTACCTTCCCACCATAAAAGATGAAGAACCTAAAAAAATCCTCAGCTACACCATAAATATGGTATAACTGAGGATTTTATGTTGAGTGGATTAGTTGAATATACCTGTTAATCCACCGCTGTTTCTAGATTGTTGAGATCTAGTATTGTTATTTGATTGTGCAGTACCACTGCTGTTTGCTGATGTGTCACTACCACCGTGTGTACTACGATTTGTAGTGTTGTTATCTTGACTACCAGAAACATTGATTGATGGGATACTACCACTTACTGAGCTAGGACGTTTAAAGTCTTCGCCATCTCTAGATGAAATTTTTGACATCACATTTTCATATAAGAACTGTGGATATTCTTGTTGGCTATGTCCCACAAATGAGTTTTCACCATATTGTTTAACTTTACTGAAGCCCATCCACACTGACATAGTGTATTGAGGTGTAAAGCCGTTAATCCACACGTCTTTCGCTGCATTATCAGGTAAATTATATTGTGAATAAGTTTCAGCACCGTAAGTACCAGTACCTGTCTTAGCACCCATATTTACTCCAGATACACCATGGCCATATGCAGAACCATATGGTTTAAATGTACCTTTTAGCATCTCAGCTAACATGTATGCAGTGTAATCACTCATCGCTTTATGGCTAGTATGATCGTATTCGATTGTTTCACCGTCACGAGTAACTACTTTTTGAATTGAATGCGCGTTGTTATAAGTACCACCGTTAGCGATTGCAGCAAATGCTGATGCTAATTGTGTTGGTGAGAATTCTGAAGCAGAACCACCAAGTACTTCAGATGGACCAATATCGCCTTCGTAGTTTAAGCCAAGTTTGGCAGCGAATTTCTTAGGTGCATCGTTACCAGCATTTTGCTTAACTGATTGCCATGCTTTTAAAGCTGGGATATTGAAACTTTGTCGTAAAGCATCATAAATAGATACAGTACCGTGACTCTTCGTATCATAGTTTCTAAATGTAGAACCGTCAACTTGATATGAAGATTCATCTTGAATCGCATGGTTTGTTGCCCATTTCATATTTTCAATGGCAGGTCCATACGCTAAGAAAGGTTTTAAAGATGAACCAGTAGGGTGAGGATCTGTTGCTTGGTTTCTGTTAACGACGTCTTTGAAATCACGTCCACCAGATATAGCAACTAAACCACCAGTTTTACTATCAAGAATCGTTGCACCAACTTGTTGGTCTTTATTCTTGTAGAAGCTACCATTATCAACATCATTTTGTAATGTTTTTTGAACATCTTTATCCATGTTTGTATAAATTTTAATACCACTTTGTAATACATTACCTAAATTTTCATCTTTGAATGCTTTATTATTCATTAATTCAGATTTCACAAAGTTAACGTATGAATTATACTCAGAATCTTGATTTGTATCAATGTTTTGACGTTCTTCAGGAGTACGATTTACTAAGTTCGCTTTTAAATCGATTTTCTTAGCATCTTCCCACTGTTTATCTGTAATGCGTTTATGATAATGCATTAAGTATAAAACAGTGTTTTTACGATCTTCAGCAGCTTTTGGATGATCATAAATATTATAGTTGTTTGGAACCTGAGGTAAACCGGCTAAATAAGCTTCTTCCGCTAAGTTTAAATCTTTTAAATCTTTATTAAAGTAATACTTAGCAGCAGCTTTAATACCTGTTACGCCATCAGAATAGTAAATTTTATTTAGATATACTTGGAAGATATCATCTTTACTATACTCTTGTTCTAAACGATATGATAAGTATGCTTCTTGAGCTTTACGTCCAATAGATTTATGTTGTGATAAAAATGCATCTTTAACAACTTGTTGTGTTAATGTTGAGGCACCTTCAGAACCAAATCCACCAGTCAAGTTCTTACCAATTGCACCGAATAAACGTTTATAATCAAGTGCGCCATGTTCGTAGAAACGATTGTCTTCAGTTGCAAGTACTGCGTCTTTCATTGATTTCGGCACGTCTTTTAAATTTACATGCTCATGTCTTTGGCCATTATCTAATGTTTTAACAAGTTCTCCGTTCTTGTCATATATCTTTGCAGGAATCGGATCTTGTAATTTAGCTTCGGTAAAAGCAGGTGCTTTCCAAGCATAATAAGCAAACAATAAGATACCTAGTAAAAGAACAACGAAAAATGCAATAATCATGAAGCCAATAATCTTAATAATCGTTCTCTTCACATTTCTATTCTTTTTTGAGTTGGATTTCCCACCATTATTACCGTTTTTCTTAGGCTGAGAAGATCCTTTGTTTTCCGTCATACGCGGTCCTCACTTTCATCTAATATCAACTTATCAACTGCTTTTAGATAGTCTAATCTTGGTTGATGCTGATAAGGAATATGGTAACCATTTTTTCGTATTTCATCAACTGTTATAGACTTTTTAATATTATCTTTATATCTCTTCCAAAATACTTCGAATTTTGAATAGGGTAAAAGATAAACTTCATCTAGCGTTTTAAAACGAATCATTAAAAACACAATACCTTTTTGTTGATATGCATTTTTCATATGTTCGACTTGATGGTCATGAATATTATTTAAAGGAAAGGACGTCTTGTTTTTAGTTTCCTTTGCTTCAAAATCAATATAATAACCTTGATAAACGCCGTTGTAATCAGTTGTTGAAGGTGTACGAAAATAAGCTTCGTTAATCACAGCTTTACTCCGCTTAGGATAGTTGACATTAACTATTTGTACTGGCGTAGGCTTTTTGTGAATAACTGCAATGTCGCTTTTAAGATAAAACGTATTTGAATGTTCGATATCTTTTTCAAGTGACATACCACGTCCACCATACTCAATATTACTAAAGGCAGCGGTCTTTTTCCCTCCGTCTATAGCACTATTTTTACGATATGGTTTACCATTTGGATAATTCATAAATTTCACCACACAAGTTTGGTAGTAAACGTTGTTTATTATACACAACATTATAGTGAAACACCAAACTTAAATTAGTATAAATGCGAAAGACACAATACACCAAAGCTTATTTTAACGTGATTTCAGCATTAACACAATAATATTATAATACATTTACCGTTAATGTTGGAATTTTACACACAATTTTAATTAATTGAAAAGTTTTGCTTATAAAAATGAATACTCATTACAATATTTTTGAATTTTGTTATAAAAGTCAAATCATGATCAGTAATTTTTATTTTTGAGGCAAGTACAAGTATGTGTTGTTAATCAGCAGAGGTGTATTTGATTTAAATGATTTTATTAGATTAAAAGTATTTTCATCGTATAACAACATACACGATAAAATTTTGTATTTATATAGGAAGTTTTTAGATTTACTTGATTTAACAGATAACACATTTGAAAAAATAGTTAAATCAAATTATATAGAGTGTTAAAACATGACGAATACAGTATATTGTGATAAATTAAAAAATGTAGGAGGCGTCCTCATGAATGATGTAGTCGAATCACTAATTTATGAAGTTAACAACATGCAACAAAATTTTGAAAATGTGAAATCACAACAACAAGATCATGATTTTTACCAAACTGTAAAGCCATATACTGAACATATTGATAGCATGCTCAATGAGATCAAATTACATCGTGAATTTATTATAGAAGTACCTTATATGAATTCAAGGAAATTTGAGCTACTGATTGCTAACATTGAACAACTTTCTGTCGAATGTCATTTTAAGCGAACAAGTCGAAAGTTATTTATAGAAAAGCTTAAAAGTGTCCAATATGATTTACAAAATATATTAGATGGCGTAACAAAAGAGGGTACTTATGGTTAAAACAGTTTATGTAACAGGTTACAAATCATTCGAATTAAACATTTTTAAAGATGACGCACCTGAAGTACATTATTTAAAACAATTTATAAAACATAAAATTGAACAACTGTTGGATGAAGGATTAGAATGGGTGTTAATACAAGGGCAAATGGGTATAGAATTATGGACTGCAGAAGTTGTTATTGAATTACAACGAACATATGATTCGTTAAAGTTTGCTGTAATTACACCGTTCCAAGGACATACAGAAAAGTGGAATGAACATAATCAAAGTAAGTATGCCAACATAATTAAGCATGCAGATTATGTTGATAGTATTTTTCATACGTCGTATCAAGGTCCTTTTCAATTTAAACAAGCAGATCAATTTATGCTTGAACATTCGGATCAAACATTGCTCATTTATGATGAGGAACAAGAGGCAAGTCCTAAGTTCTTCAAGCAGATGTTAGTTGATTTTATGGATAAAACAAACTATACTTGTGATATTGTGACGTTCGATGAATTAACAGCATTCATCAATGACTTACAGTGGTCTGAAGATCAAAGTTTCTAATGAGGTGGAAAAAATGTCAGATGTTTCATTGAAATTATCAGCAAAAGATATTTATGAAAAAGATTTTGAAAAAACGATGGCTCGTGGCTATAGAAGAGAAGAAGTAGATGCATTTTTAGATGACATTATTGCTGATTATCAAAAAATGGCCGATATGAATAATGAAGTTGTAAAATTATCAGAAGAGAATCATAAACTTAAAAAAGAATTAGAAGAATTAAGACTACGTGTAGCAACATCAAGACCTCAGGACAATAAAAGTTTTTCTTCGAATAATACAACAACAAATACATCTTCAAATAATGTAGATATTTTAAAACGTATTTCAAACTTAGAAAAAGCTGTATTTGGTAAATAATTACTAAATACAAAAGTTTAACTGTCTTACTAATAATGACTATGTTATAATTTTAAAAGTGATATTTTGGGTAATCGCTATATTATATAGAGGAAAGTCCATGCTCACACAGTCTGAGATGATTGTAGTGTTCGTGCTTGATGAAACAATAAATCAAGGCATTAATTTGACGGCAATGAAATATCCTAAGTCTTTCGATATGGATAGAGTAATTTGAAAGTGCCACAGTGACGTAGCTTTTATAGAAATATAAAAGGTGGAACGCGGTAAACCCCTCGAGTGAGCAATCCAAATTTGGTAGGAGCACTTGTTTAACGGAATTCAACGTATAAACGAGACACACTTCGCGAAATGAAGTGGTGTAGACAGATGGTTATCACCTGAGTACCAGTGTGACTAGTGCACGTGATGAGTACGATGGAACAGAACATGGCTTATAGAAATATCACTACTAGTTTAGCTCTCCTAGATGATGGAGAGCTTTTTTCATGAAAAGAACACTTAAAATTAACGCCTTGTCTTGATATAATGACACTGCCTTGTTTTAAAATAGTAAGCGGATGCGTTAATGTATCAGCGATTAAATTTGTTGGAAATGTATAAAAAACACAAGCTAAGAATAAAATACCTGTATAAAAGGAGAATCATATATGTTTCAATTACTTGCAGTTTGTCCGATGGGATTAGAAGCTGTTGTTGCTAGGGAAATTCAAGAATTAGGCTATGAAACAAATGTTGAAAATGGTCGTATATTTTTTGAAGGAGACGCAAGTGCAATTGTAAAGGCAAATTTATGGTTGCGCACAGCAGACCGAATCAAAATTGTTGTTGGACGTTTTAACGCAACAACGTTTGACGAATTATTCGAACAAACCAAAGCGCTCCCTTGGGAATCTATAATTGATAAAGAAGGTAACTTCCCAGTTCAAGGTAGAAGCGTTAAATCAACACTACATAGTGTGCCAGATTGTCAGGCGATAACTAAGAAAGCTATTGTTGAACGATTACGTCGCGCATATAACGAAAAAGGTTGGTTAAATGAATCAGGTGCCAAATACCCTGTTGAAGTTGCTATTTTAAAAGATAATGTATTATTGACTATCGACACATCAGGTTCTGGTTTGAACAGACGTGGTTATAGATTAGCACAAGGTGAAGCACCAATTAAAGAAACGTTGGCAGCAAGTTTAATCCGTCTTGCAAACTGGAAAGGTGATACACCTTTAATTGATCCATTTTGCGGTTCGGGTACAATAGCTATAGAAGCTTGTTTAATTGCTCAAAATATCGCACCTGGTTTTAATCGCGAGTTCGTATCAGAGCAATGGAACATCATGCCAGCAAATATTTATGATGATTACCGTGATGAAGCGGATAAGATGGCTGATTATGATAAAGAAATCGAAGTATATGCTTCTGATATCGATCCAGAAATGGTAGAGATTGCTAAGCGTAACGCTGAAGAAGTTGGGTTGTCTGATATTATTAAATTTAGTGTAAAAGATGTCAATACATTAACAATTGATACAGAAGAACCGGTGGCGTTAATTGGAAATCCTCCATATGGTGAACGTATTGGTGATCGTGAAGAAGTTGAAGAAATGTACCGTTATATTGGTAAACTAATGAAACAACATCCATTTTTATCTACATACATTTTAACAAGTAATAAAGAATTTGAATATTTAGTAAATCGTAAAGCAACGAAGCGACGTAAGTTATTTAATGGATATATAGAATGTACTTATTATCAATACTGGGGTAAAAAGACAGAACGTAAAACTATTGAAAACTAAAGTGTTTCTAATGCGTGACTAAAATTAGTAATAATTAAGTTCTCATGATAATAGGTATTTTTGAAAAATGGAGGAGTCTATAAATGGGTAAAAAAATGGGTCTAGGTTTATCTATAGCATTGGTTGTTATTGGTATTGCCGTTGTATGTTTAATGATTTTTTCTAGTCAAAAAACGACTTATTTTGGTTATATGAATAGTAAAACAAATGCAGAAAAAGTTGTCAGTGAAAAAGATGGATTAGTCAAACATAATATCAAAGTAGAACCATCAAATGATTTTAAACCGAAAAAAGGAGACTTTGTAAAATTAGTTTCTAAAGATGATGGGAAGACATTTTATAAACAAGAGATTGTTAAACATGATGACGTCCCACACGGTTTAATGATGAAAATTCACGACATGCATATGAATTAATAAAAAAGCATCTATAACGTAATTTTGAAGAAGTAGAGTTATCTTCTTATGCGTTTTAGATGCTTTTTTATCTTCAAATTCAAAAAATCTGACAGATAAAAAGTAAAAACTTTCCATCAGTACGATTTATTATAGAACCCGTTTTAAGTAATTAGAGAGACGAGAATCATTTTGTAAATTTCGTCAGTTCAAAACTTTAAGTGCATTATTGTTTAGCACGACGATCTTTAATATATAATATTAATTCAATTATAAATACAAGGATAAGTGATAATCCAAATAATGGCATTAATAATCCTAATACAATTAAACATATTATGAGTGATATAGATGCTGGTTTTTTTACGCGATGTGGTACTTTTACTGCAGTATTTTTTGTACGCTTTATCCAAGAGACAAACCCCATGCCAATGGCTACTAATAAAGTGATACATACAAATAAATTAATGATTTTATTTAAAATGCCGAATAAATGACCTTCGTGAAGCGGAATGCCCCATGTAAACCATTTAGCAATAATACCGTAGTCATCATATTTAATCGTACCTAGCTTTTTACCGCTATATTGGTCGAAATAAAGTGTTTGTTCCTTGTAAGGTGATACATCTAGCCCAGTAACACCTGAATTACTAGTATTAGATACAATAAAGGTACCATTTTTATCACTTGGATATACGATTGAAAACGGCTTTTTAATACCAGCTTTTTGCGCTTGTACAACGACCTTATCAATAGATATTTGATAATCTAATTTGGTTTGAGGCATTGCTGCATTACCATGATGACCACTTGAACCTTTTTCGGATGAAGCTGGCTGTTTATTTTTACGTGTAGCCCAAGGTAATTCGTTCAAATCTGATTTAGGTGGATTAATCGCTAATTCACCTTGACCAAGGTCACCGTTTGTGTCCATCATACCGGCAATTTTACTGCCCATAAAACCAGACCATGGCAATCCAGTTAAAACTAATACAAATACTGGAATTGCAATGATAACTCCAATCATTGCGTGCCACTTTTGCCAACGAAGTGCCTTACTTTTGTTAGAAATTAAATGCTTCTTAATGAGTAAATAAGTACCAGATAAAATCATGAATATCGTCCAACATGCGGTTAACTCTACTAAATAATTAATAATAGTATTTTCAGTAAACAAAGAACTATGTATACTTCGCATCACATTAGAATACGTATGTTTCGCATTTTGATCTGCAACAAATTGATTGTTATGATCTAGAAAGACGTAACGTTGATTTCCTGCCATATCACTCAGTGTAATTCGTTTGTTATATGGTTCATCAAGTATGCTAACTTTACTTACAAAGAATCCTTCATATTGTTGTTCAACTTGATGTACTGCATCATTTAATGTTTGATGCGTTTTTACATCACTGTCACCAAAAAACTCATTCTTATAAATATTATTTTCAACTTCTGGAAAGAACAAGTAACCAATGCCCGAAATGGTTAAAGTGATTAACAGTGGAGCAATAAATATTGCTGCATAGAAATGTAATCTTTGTAATGGATTAAATGTATTTTTCATATTTCCCTCCCAATTGGCTATTATACGGTGTCAATTCTGTGACGTGTGTGAACAAACTGTGACAATATTTATTTTCTAGAAAAATTTAACGATGATTTGTGATTTTTAGAAATATGAACTTTTAAGTTGGAATGTTTGAAGAAAATTGATTATTCGTATGTTTTATCAAGCAGCTATGATAAAATTTAAACATAATACAATGCGAGCCATTTAACGATCTATGTTTAAATGGACATCGATATTGTATGAATTCGTTTTAACAAGCAAGCATTTCTATGTGAACGAACCAAAGGGGAAAGTAACATGATTAATAAAGAACAATTAGATCTTTTATATAAATTAAAAAAAGAAGTTGAAAAGTCGCGAAATGAAGCACTTTTACATACAATTAACCAAGTAATTAAGAAAGTATATTTGCAGCAATATACATGTTCGTTCGTTGGACATTTTTCTGCAGGTAAATCGACACTGATAAATTTATTAATTGAACAAGATATCTTACCAAGTTCACCTGTACCAACGACAAGTAATACTGCTATTGTGTCAGTTTCAGACAATCACGATATTATTGCTAATTTGCCGAATCAAACATATGCCAAATTATCTAATTATGATGAAGTAAGGGAAATGAATCGCCAAAATGTCGACGTTGAATCTGTAGAAATTAATTTTCAATCAGCTAAATTTGAAAATGGGTTTACGTTGCAAGATACACCAGGTGTTGATTCAAATGTTGCATCACATCAGTCAATAACAGAACAATATATGTATACAAGTAATATGATATTTTATACGGTTGACTATAACCACGTTCAATCTGAACTTAACTTTAAGTTTATGAAGCATATAAATGATGTTGGAATACCTGTTGTGTTTATCATTAATCAAATTGACAAGCATCAAGACGATGAATTGTCATTCTCTACGTTTAAATCACGAGTTGAAAAATCAATTGCAGATTGGGGCATTAAATTAGAACGCACCTTTTATGTATCTAAATTTGATCACCCTGAAAATGAACTTGAAGTATTATCAAGTTATCTAATTTCATTAGATCAACATAGAGAGACAATAGAGGATTATACATCAAGAACGGTTGAATACATTACCGAAGCTCAGCTAGATTACATTCAGTCTGAAATTCAGGAAGTACTAGAAGATTTAGGTATCGAAGAAGCGGAGTTTGAACAAGCATTTTTAAATAGTCAACAACATCAAGCAATTAGTGAAGAGGCACAACTTTTAAATAATCCAGATGAATTAATGGCATTTTTAAAGAATAAGCGTAAAAATATTTTAGAAAATGCATACATTATGCCGCATAATATGAGAGAAATGTTACGAAGTTATTTGGAAAGTATGTCTCAAGATTTTAATGTTGGTGGGTTTTTTAATAAAAAGAAGAAAAAGCTACAAATTCAACAACAGCGATTATTAACAGCGACAGATGCGTTACAAGAACATGTTAATCAACAAATTCGTCAACCAATGCGAGAAGATATGTCATTTGTAACGCGTTTTATCAATAAAAAAGAAGCTTCAGATAAAGTATTAAATCAGCATTATGACGTTAAACCGGAAATGATTGAAGATTTATATCAACCACAAACATCAATCAGCAATACTTATGTACTTACATTTTCAGACGAAGTGGTTAAAGCCATTAAGAAATATGTTGAACAACAATCAACACCGATTTTTAAAGAAATAATAGAAAATGTGCAGGCAGATGAATTACCAACAGAAGAAAGTGATGATTTAAAAGAATATCAACGTTATACAGAATTAAATGAGCTGCGTCAGTCATTGACGACTAAGAATTATCGTCACTACTATATTCATTTAGATGAATCTCTAGATAAATTAATAGGTCGACAAGAGACAACATATCAAGTGGCTACTGATAATACTCAGGATAATCGTGATAATCAGCAGCTAAATCAAAATACAGCTACAACAAATATGTCTATAGATATTCAAAAAGCGCTTGATATAATTTCGGATGTGCCTTTGTTCAAGCGTACAAAGCAAGATATCCACGAAACATTAACACGTATAGATAATAAATTAATAAAAATAGGTGTATTTGGAACATTTAGTGCGGGTAAAAGTAGTTTGATAAATGCATTATTAGGCGAGCATATTTTAGTGAGTTCTCCAAATCCTACTACAGCAGCTACTACAGAAATATCTTATGGAGACGAGAGTTATATAACGCTAAAATCACAATCGCAATTATTAGATGAAATTAATGCAGTAGTTGAATACCAAGATATATCTTTTTCAACTATAGAAGAATTTATTAATTGGGATTTAGAAAAGTTAAAATCACATTTAAATAAAAATCAACTCGCTTTTATTCAGGCAGTTGAAAAACATTATAAATTGTATGTCAATATGTTGGAAAATGGAGAAAAACATGCCATTAATCAACAGGAATTGAAAAAGTGGAGTGCAGAAGATGAATATGCAACATTTGTTAAGACAGTACACATTGCATTAATGCATGATTGGTTAAAAGGTAAAATAATTGTTGATTCATTAGGGCTACACTCAAATAACCAAAGGCATACAAATGAAACCGAACAAATTTTAACTTCTTCAGACTTAATATTGTATGTAAGTTATTTTAATCATTCATTTACTGATAATGACAAAGCGTTTATAGAACACATGAAAGATATGAACCAGTTGAATGAAAACCAAGCATTTAAAATGGTAATTAATGCTGCTGATTTAGCAGAAAGTCAAGATGATCTTGAAGCAGTTGAAACATATGTATCAGATGCATTAAGACAAGTACACTTACAATCAGACATTTTTGCTGTATCAAGTCGAAATGCATTGCAAGCTGAAGATAAGGGCATTGATCAATTAAAACAAAGCATACAACAATTTGTTGATGTTGAATCTAAATCAATTTTAGAACAACAAATGATTCATCAGCTTCAACAAATGGATCGTTCTTATGTAGAGATGATTACAGAATTTGAAACAAATAAAGCTGATATTTCACGTCGCCAACAAAGGTTAACAGATTATAAAGATAAACAGCGTTTACAACATCAATTAATTGATGCGACGCTACAACATACAGACAACGAAGTTGAAGAACAAGTTTATCATTTAAATGCACGTTTAAAATTACAACTACTTGACGATGTTAAATCAGTGTTTAATTCTCAAATGACGCAAAATAGTGATTTTAATGAAGAAAAGAAAGTGTCTACGAAAGTATACTTAGATCAAATTCATCAACGATTGTTTTTAGAGCAATCTTTAATTACAGAACGTATAAAAAAATACTTTAATAAGCAACTCACTAAGCAAATTGCACCAATCGTTCAACAATTAGCAGATTTACATGTCATTGTTAATCCTCAGTTTAACTTTGAATCAGCTAATATAGAGCAACCATTATTGCACATCGATTTCAATGATATGCTAAATGCATTGCCTAAACAATTAACAAAACGTAAAATTTTGAATCCAAATGGGCAAAGAGATATACATGAATCAATTTGTCAAAGTACGTTAGGATTATTACAACCACAAATGGGATTATTGAGGCAACAGCTTGAATTATATGTAAAGCAAATGGCTGTAGAAGCTGAATCGCAATTTGAAAGTTTTGAAGCTAATATTCAAACGCAAATAAACGATTTATTAGCATTTGATTTAGATACAACACTTATCAATCAATTGAAAGATAAACATCAACAACTGAAAACTATTTTATATTAAGAAAGAAGGAACGTTTTAAATGCCTAATAAAATATTACTTGTAGATGGTATGGCGCTATTATTTAGACATTTCTATGCTACAAGTCTTCATAAACAATTTATGTACAATTCACAAGGTGTACCTACAAATGGAATACAAGGATTTGTGCGTCATATCTTTTCGGCAATACATGAAATACGCCCTACACATGTAGCTGTATGTTGGGATATGGGACAATCAACTTTTAGAAATGATATGTTTGATGGTTATAAGCAAAATCGTTCTGCACCACCAGAAGAATTGATACCACAATTTGATTATGTTAAAGAAATTTCAGAGCAATTTGGCTTTGTAAATATTGGCGTTAAAAACTATGAAGCGGATGATGTTATAGGTACATTAGCACAACAATATTCAACTGATAACGATGTCTATATTATTACGGGCGACAAAGATTTACTGCAATGTATTAATGACAATGTTGAAGTCTGGCTAATTAAAAAAGGTTTTAACATTTATAATAGATATACATTACATCGTTTTAACGAAGAATATGCCCTTGAACCACAACAACTAATCGATATTAAAGCGTTTATGGGTGATACAGCAGATGGATATGCAGGTGTTAAAGGAATTGGTGAGAAAACGGCTATTAAGTTAATTCAGCAATATCAAAGCGTTGAAAATGTGGTTGAAAACATTGATGCATTATCAGCTGGGCAACGTAATAAGATTAATGACAATTTAGATGAACTATATTTATCGAAGCGACTTGCTGAAATTCACACACAAGTACCAATTGATAGTGAAGCGCTTTTTGAGAAAATGTCATTTGCAACAACACTTAATCATATTTTATCAATTTGTAACGAACATGAATTACATGTTTCAGGAAAATATATTTCATCCCATTTTTAAAAAAGTATAAAATTTTATGAAAAATTAAACCAATTAAGTATAAAAAGACTATTTCTATCGATGCAAGGTAGAAATAGTCTTTTTGCGTATTTGGATATGTCAGAGTGAATAAATAAGACGAATTTTGATAGATACATATTTGATTAATCAATAGAGTTTAAAGAATTATATTTCATCCAAATAAATTACCATACACTACAAAATAGTACAGTTACAACTTTATTAATCTAAAAAACATATTTGATTAATTAGTTTTTGAGTCAATGTATTAATACAACTATAAATCAAATGGAGTATAAGAAATAAATATAGTGGTATAATTGCACATAATATTTAAGAATAAGAATAATATATTAAATATTTATTAACAAATTATAGATAAAATATGAATAATTAATTAATGGTATTTACATATTCATAACCAAAGGATAAAATAATTGTGAAATTATTCACAAATGAAAGAGGAGTGTTGCAAATGTTAGTTGCAGTAGTCAAAGAATTAAAACAAGGTGAAGGACGTGTAGCTTGCACACCCGAAAATGTGCGTAAGTTAACGGATGCAGGACATAAAGTAATTGTTGAAAAAAATGCTGGCATTGGTTCAGGATTTTCTAACGATATGTATGAAAAAGAAGGCGCTAAGATCGTAACTCACGAACAAGCATGGGAAGCTGATCTTGTTATCAAAGTAAAAGAACCTCATGAAAGCGAATATCAATATTTCAAAAAGAATCAAATTATCTGGGGATTTTTACATCTAGCATCTTCAAAAGAAATAGTAGAAAAAATGCAAGAAGTTGGTGTAACTGCGATTAGTGGTGAAACCATTATAAAAAATGGAAAAGCAGAATTATTAGCGCCAATGAGTGCTATAGCAGGTCAACGCTCAGCAATTATGGGAGCTTACTACTCTGAAGCACAACATGGTGGTCAAGGTACTTTAGTGACTGGTGTACATGAAAATGTGGATATACCTGGTAGTACATATGTGATTTTCGGTGGTGGCGTAGCAGCAACAAATGCAGCAAATGTTGCCTTGGGACTAAATGCTAAAGTAATCATTATCGAGTTAAACGATGACCGCATTAAATATCTTGAAGATATGTATGCAGAAAAAGATGTCACAGTAGTCAAATCAACACCAGAAAATTTAGCAGAACAAATTAAGAAAGCAGATGTATTTATTTCTACAATTTTAATTCCAGGTGCGAAACCGCCAAAATTGGTTACTCGTGAGATGGTTAAATCAATGAAAAAAGGTTCAGTATTAATCGATATAGCTATTGACCAAGGTGGAACTATTGAAACAATTAGACCAACTACAATTTCTGATCCAGTGTATGAAGAAGAAGGTGTGATTCATTATGGTGTACCAAATCAACCAGGAGCAGTCCCAAGAACTTCAACAATGGCATTAGCACAAGGAAATATTGATTATATATTAGAAATTTGTGACAAAGGCTTAGAACAAGCAATTAAAGATAATGAAGCCTTAAGTACTGGTGTAAACATTTACCAAGGACAAGTGACAAATCAAGGATTAGCTTCATCACATGACCTAGATTATAAAGAAATATTAAATGTTATCGAATAGATAATAATTTAAATGAAATTGAGTGAAATGAATATTTTAAATATAGCATTATAGTTTGGACTAAAAATTTACAAAACGGAAGGATGTAATTATTATGACAACCAACACAGTTACATTACAAACAGCACATATTGTAAGTTTAGGAGATATCGAAGAAGCTAAAGCAAGCATTAAACCATTTATTCGTCGAACACCACTAATTAAATCTATGTATTTAAGTCAAAATATCACTAAAGGTAACGTATATTTAAAACTTGAAAATATGCAGTTTACAGGTTCATTTAAATTTAGAGGTGCTAGCAATAAAATTAATCATTTGTCAGATGAACAAAAAGCTAAAGGTATTATTGGCGCATCAGCCGGAAATCATGCACAAGGTGTAGCTTTGACAGCAAAACTATTAGGTATTGATGCAACGATTGTGATGCCAGAAACAGCACCAATTGCTAAACAGAATGCTACCAAAGGATATGGTGCAAAAGTCATTTTAAAAGGTAAAAACTTTAATGAAACTAGACTTTATATGGAAGAATTAGCGAAAGAAAATGGTATGACAATTGTTCATCCATATGATGATAAGTTTGTCATGGCTGGTCAAGGAACAATAGGATTAGAAATTTTAGATGATATATGGAATGTTAATACGGTCATTGTTCCAGTTGGTGGAGGTGGCCTAATTGCAGGTATTGCCACCGCTTTAAAATCATTCAACCCATCAATTCATATAATCGGCGTTCAAGCTGAAAATGTGCATGGCATGGCAGAGTCATTCTATAAGAGAGCTTTAACTGAACATCGTGAAGATAGCACAATTGCAGATGGTTGTGATGTAAAAGTACCAGGTGAAAAAACATACGAAGTAGTAAAACATTTAGTAGATGAATTTATTCTTGTATCAGAAGAGGAAATAGAACATGCAATGCAAGATTTAATGCAACGTGCCAAAATCATTACAGAAGGTGCAGGAGCTTTACCTACAGCAGCTATTTTAAGTGGGAAAATTGATAAAAAATGGCTAGAGGGTAAAAATGTCGTTGCATTAGTTTCAGGAGGAAACGTTGACTTAACTAGAGTTTCTGGTGTCATTGAACATGGCTTAAATATCGCGGATACAAGTAAGGGTGTGGTAGGTTAAAACTTCCAATCTTAAAAATGAGGTGTAATTATGTCAAATGGTAAAGAATTACAAAAAAATATAGGTTTCTTCTCAGCGTTTGCTATTGTTATGGGGACAGTTATTGGTTCAGGAGTATTCTTTAAAATATCAAACGTAACAGAAGTAACAGGAACAGCAGGAATGGCCTTGTTTGTATGGTTCCTAGGCGGCATCATTACCATTTGTGCGGGGTTAACAGCAGCAGAACTTGCTGCTGCAATCCCTGAAACAGGTGGCTTAACGAAGTATATAGAATATACATACGGTGATTTCTGGGGCTTCCTATCAGGTTGGGCGCAATCATTTATTTATTTTCCAGCTAACGTAGCAGCATTGTCTATCGTATTTGCGACACAGCTAATTAATTTATTCCATTTATCTATAGGTTCGTTAATACCAATAGCAATCACATCTGCGTTATCTATTGTGTTGATAAATTTCCTAGGTTCAAAAGCAGGCGGAATTTTACAATCAGTTACTTTAGTAATTAAACTGATTCCAATCATCGTTATTGTAATTTTTGGTATTTTTCAATCTGGAGATATCACTTTTTCATTAATTCCAACTACAGGTAATTCAGGAAATGGTTTCTTTACAGCAATTGGTAGTGGTTTATTAGCAACTATGTTTGCATATGATGGTTGGATTCATGTAGGAAATGTTGCGGGGGAACTTAAAAATCCTAAACGCGATTTACCTTTAGCGATTTCAGTTGGTATCGGTTGTATTATGGCTGTGTATTTATTAATTAACGCTACATTTTTATTAACGTTGCCAATAGAACTACTTGCTGGTAACTTAAATGCAGCTTCAGATACATCAAAAATATTATTTGGTGAAAATGGCGGTAAAATTATTACAATCGGTATATTAATTTCTGTTTATGGTACGATCAATGGCTATACTATGACTGGTATGCGCGTACCATATGCAATGGCTGAAAGAAAATTATTGCCATTTAGCCACTTATTCGCAAAATTAACAAAATCTGGCGCACCATGGTTTGGCGCAATTATACAACTTATAATCGCTATCATCATGATGTCAATGGGAGCATTTGATACAATAACAAACATGTTAATCTTTGTTATTTGGTTGTTCTATTGTATGTCATTTGTTGCTGTAATAATTTTAAGAAAACGTGAACCAAATATGGAGCGTCCATATAAAGTACCGTTATATCCGATCATACCTTTAATTGCTATTTTGGCAGGATCATTTGTATTGATTAATACACTGTTTACACAATTTATATTAGCAATCATTGGAATTCTAATAACAGCACTTGGTATACCAGTTTATTACTATAAGAAGAAACAAAAAGCAGCATAAGGTAAGATAACTAGCATTGAGAATAAATGGATGGACTACTAATAAATTTAAAGTTTTACACATTAAAATCAAAAACCATTCAATTATTCTATCGAACAGACAAATTTCTGTTATGGAATTTGTCTGTTTTCAAAAGTATAGGGAGGCAAATAGAGATGGAAAAGCCGTCAAGAGAGGCATTTGAAGGCAATAATAAGTTGTTAATAGGAATTGTTTTAAGTGTAATAACGTTTTGGCTATTTGCACAATCATTGGTTAATGTTGTACCAATACTTGAAGATAGTTTCAATACAGATATTGGAACGGTTAATATCGCCGTTAGTATAACTGCTTTATTTTCAGGAATGTTTGTTGTAGGAGCAGGTGGTCTTGCTGATAAATATGGCAGAATTAAACTCACGAACATTGGTATTATCTTAAATATATTGGGTTCATTATTAATCATTATTTCAAATATTCCTTTATTACTTATTATAGGAAGATTAATTCAAGGACTTTCAGCAGCATGTATTATGCCTGCAACTTTGTCTATTATTAAGTCATATTACATTGGGAAAGATAGACAACGCGCTTTAAGTTATTGGTCAATTGGCTCATGGGGCGGCTCTGGTGTTTGTTCATTTTTTGGAGGTGCAGTTGCAACACTTTTAGGTTGGCGTTGGATTTTCATCCTATCAATTATAATTTCATTAATTGCGCTGTTTCTTATTAAAGGCACACCTGAAACTAAATCTAAATCGATTTCTCTAAATAAATTTGACATTAAAGGTCTGGTTCTTTTAGTCATTATGCTCCTCACTTTAAATATTTTAATTACTAAAGGATCAGAATTAGGTGTAACCTCACTTCTTTTTATCACTTTATTAGCAATTGCAATTGGATCTTTTAGTTTATTTATAGTTCTTGAAAAGCGTGCTACAAATCCTTTAATCGATTTTAAATTATTTAAAAATAAAGCTTATACAGGTGCAACAGCTTCAAACTTTTTGTTAAATGGTGTTGCGGGAACATTAATAGTAGCCAACACATTTGTTCAAAGAGGTTTAGGATATTCCTCATTGCAAGCAGGAAGTTTATCAATCACTTATTTAGTAATGGTACTAATTATGATTCGTGTTGGTGAAAAGTTACTTCAAACACTCGGATGCAAGAAACCAATGTTAATTGGAACAGGAGTTCTTATTGTCGGAGAATGTCTCATTTCATTAACTTTCTTGCCAGAAATATTGTATGTCATTTGTTGTATTATAGGTTATTTATTCTTTGGTTTAGGACTAGGAATATATGCTACACCATCAACAGATACAGCAATTGCAAATGCACCGTTAGAAAAAGTAGGAGTTGCTGCAGGTATCTATAAAATGGCTTCTGCATTAGGTGGAGCATTTGGCGTCGCATTGAGTGGTGCAGTTTATGCAATCGTATCAAATATGACAAACATTTATACTGGTGCAATGATTGCATTATGGTTAAACGCAGGTATGGGAATATTATCATTCGTTATCATTTTGTTACTTGTGCCTAAACAAAACGACACTCAATTATGATAATTGAGAATTAAATTGAAATCATACAAGTCGCTACAATATTAAACAAAAATATAAACCGATTCTTATGTGTCATTATTTTAAATGAACATAGGGATTGGTTTTTTATTGGTTTTTTATTACTCTTTTACGCTACTTTATTTATAATTATTATAAATTGTCACAAATTCAATTTACCTTACAATATATTTTGTGTTATTATATTCTGGGGCATAAATAAATTGTTCAACACATAGTTGTAATGTGTTTCAATACTTTTTGGATAGATTGCGAAATTGTATTGAATAGTCATCGTTTTAAATTTTTAAATGAGAATGGAATGAGCATTACAATATACAAGCAATCAAAAGTAAATACATTCACAACACAACAGAGACATAACAACAAGATAAGGAGTGAACAATAGCTGTGAATTATCGTGATAAAATTCAAAAGTTTAGTATTCGTAAATATACAGTTGGTACATTTTCAACTGTCATTGCGACATTGGTATTTTTAGGATTCAATACATCACAAGCACATGCTGCTGAAACAAATCAACCAGCAAGCGTGGTTAAACAGAAACAACAAAGTAATAATGAACAGACTGAGAATCGAGAATCTCAAGTACAAAATTCTCAAAATTCACAAAATAGTCAATCATTATCCGCTACTCATGAAAATGAGCAACCAAATAATAGTCAAGCTAATTTAGTAAATCAAAAAGTAGCGCAATCATCTACTACTAATGATGAACAACCAGCATCTCAAAATGTAAATACAAAGAAAGATTCGGCAACGGCTGCGACAACACAACCAGATAAAGAAGAAAGTAAGCATAAACAAAACGAAAGTCAATCTGCTAATAAAAATGGAAACGACAATAGAGCGGCTCATGTAGAAAATCATGAAGCAAATGTAGTAACAGCTTCAGATTCATCTGATAATGGTAACGTACAACATGACCGAAATGAATTACAAGCATTTTTTGATGCAAATTATCATGATTATCGCTTTATTGACCGTGAAAATGCAGATTCTGGCACATTTAACTATGTAAAAGGCATTTTTGACAAGATTAATACTTTATTAGGCAGTAATGATCCAATTAACAATAAAGACTTGCAACTTGCATACAAAGAATTGGAACAAGCTGTTGCTTTAATTCGTACAATGCCTCAACGTCAACAAACTAGCCGTCGATCAAACAGAATTCAAACGCGTTCTGTTGAGTCTAGAGCTGCAGAGCCTAGATCAGTATCAGACTATCAAAATGCAAATTCATCATATTATGTTGAAAATGCTAATGATGGTTCAGGATATCCTGTAGGTACATATATCAATGCTTCTAGTAAAGGGGCGCCATATAATTTACCAACTACACCATGGAATACATTGAAGGCCTCTGACTCAAAGGAAATTGCTCTTATGACAGCGAAACAAACTGGAGATGGCTACCAATGGGTTATTAAGTTTAATAAAGGACATGCTCCACATCAAAATATGATTTTCTGGTTTGCATTACCAGCAGACCAAGTGCCAGTAGGAAGAACTGACTTTGTAACAGTTAATTCAGATGGAACAAATGTACAATGGAGTCATGGAGCAGGAGCAGGTGCAAATAAACCACTTCAACAAATGTGGGAATATGGAGTAAATGATCCTGATCGTTCACATGACTTTAAAATAAGAAATAGAAGTGGCCAAGTAATATATAGCTGGCCAACTGTCCATGTTTATTCTTTAGAAGATTTATCTAGAGCGAGTGATTATTTTAGTGAAGCTGGAGCGACACCTGCTACTAAAGCATTTGGTAGACAAAATTTTGAATATATTAATGGTCAAAAACCTGCTGAATCACCGGGTGTTCCTAAAGTTTATACTTTCATCGGTCAAGGTGATGCAAGTTATACAATTTCATTTAAAACACAAGGTCCAACTGTTAATAAATTGTATTATGCAGCAGGTGGGCGTGCTTTAGAGTACAATCAATTATTTATGTACAGTCAACTATACGTCGAATCAACGCAAGACCATCAACAACGTCTTAATGGTTTAAGACAAGTGGTTAATCGTACATATCGCATAGGTACAACTAAACGTGTAGAAGTGAGTCAAGGAAATGTACAAACGAAAAAGGTATTAGAAAGTACAAACCTAAATATAGATGATTTTGTTGATGATCCTTTAAGTTATGTTAAGACGCCGAGTAATAAAGTGTTAGGTTTTTACCCAACTAATGCAAATACTAACGCTTTTAGACCGGGGGGCGTTCAAGAATTAAATGAATATCAATTAAGTCAATTATTTACTGATCAAAAATTACAAGAAGCAGCAAGAACTAGAAACCCAATAAGATTAATGATTGGTTTCGACTATCCTGATGGTTATGGTAATAGTGAAACTTTAGTTCCTGTTAACTTAACGGTATTACCTGAAATCCAACATAATATTAAATTCTTTAAAAATGACGATACTCAAAATATTGCTGAAAAACCATTTTCAAAACAAGCTGGGCATCCAGTTTTCTATGTATATGCAGGTAACCAAGGGAATGCTTCCGTGAATTTAGGTGGTAGCGTAACATCTATTCAACCATTACGTATTAATTTAACAAGTAATGAGAATTTTACAGATAAAGATTGGCAAATTACAGGTATTCCGCGTACATTACACATTGAAAACTCGACAAATAGAACTAATAATGCTAGAGAACGTAACATTGAACTTGTTGGTAATTTATTACCAGGGGATTACTTTGGTACGATACGTTTTGGACGTAAAGAACAATTATTTGAAATTCGTGTTAAACCACATACACCAACAATTACAACGACAGCTGAGCAATTAAGAGGTACAGCATTACAAAAAGTGCCTGTTAATATTTCGGGAATACCGTTGGATCCATCGGCATTGGTTTATTTAGTTGCACCAACAAATCAAACTACGAATGGTGGTAGTGAGGCAGATCAAATACCATCTGGTTATACGATACTTGCGACTGGTACACCTGATGGGGTGCATAATACAATTACTATACGACCGCAAGATTATGTTGTATTCATACCACCTGTAGGTAAACAAATTAGAGCAGTAGTTTATTATAATAAAGTAGTTGCATCTAATATGAGTAATGCTGTTACTATTTTGCCAGATGACATTCCACCAACAATCAATAATCCTGTTGGAATAAATGCCAAATACTATCGAGGCGACGAAGTCAACTTTACAATGGGAGTCTCTGATAGACATTCTGGTATAAAAAATACAACTATTACTACTTTGCCAAGTGGTTGGACATCAAATTTAACTAAATCCGACAACAAAAACGGCTCATTAGCTATTACAGGTAGAGTCTCTATGAATCAGGCATTTAACAGTGATATTACATTTAAAGTATCAGCGACAGACAATGTCAATAATACGACAAATGATAGTCAATCTAAACATGTGTCAATTCATGTAGGTAAAATTAGTGAAGATGCTCATCCGATTGTATTAGGAAATACTGAGAAAGTTGTAGTAGTCAATCCGACTGCTGTATCTAATGATGAAAAGCAAAGCATAATTACTGCCTTTATGAATAAAAACCAAAATATAAGAGGATATTTAGCATCAACTGATCCAGTAACTGTCGATAATAATGGTAACGTCACATTACATTACCGTGATGGCTCATCAACAACGCTTGATGCTACAAATGTGATGACATACGAACCAGTTGTGAAATCTGAATATCAAACTGCCAATGCTGCTAAAACAGCAACGGTAACGATTGCTAAAGGACAATCATTTAATATTGGTGATATTAAACAATATTTTACTTTAAGTAATGGACAAGCTATTCCAAATGGCACATTTACAAATATTACATCTGATAGAACTATTCCAACTGCACAAGAAGTTAGTCAAATGAATGCAGGTACGCAGTTATATCATATAGTTGCTTCAAATGCATATCATAAAGACACTGAAGATTTCTATATTAGTTTAAAAATCGTTGATGTGAAACAACCTGAAGGCGATCAACGTGTCTATCGTACGTCAACATATGATTTAACCACTGATGAAATCTCAAAAGTAAAACAAGCTTTTATTAATGCAAATAGAGATGTAATTACGCTTGCCGAAGGTGATATTTCAGTTACAAATACACCTAATGGTGCTAATGTAAGTACTATTACAGTAAATATTAATAAAGGTCGATTAACGAAATCATTCGCGTCTAACCTAGCTAATATGAATTTCTTGCGTTGGGTTAATTTCCCACAAGATTATACAGTGACATGGACGAATGCAAAAATTGCAAACAGACCAACAGATGGTGGTTTATCATGGTCCGATGACCATAAATCTTTAATTTATCGTTATGATGCTACATTAGGCATACAAATTACAACTAATGATATTTTAACGATGCTAAAAGCGACTACTACAGTGCCTGGATTGCGTAATAATATTACTGGTAATGAAAAAGCACAAGCAGAAGCAGGTGGAAGACCAAACTATAGAACAACTGGTTATTCACAATCAAATGCGACAACTGATGGTCAACGTCAATTTACGTTGAATGGTCAAGTGATTCAAATATTAGACATCATCAACCCTTCAAACGGTTATGGTGGGCAACCTGTTACAAATTCAAATACTCGTGCAAACCATAGTAACTCAACTGTTGTTAACGTAAACGAACCGGCAGCTAATGGTGCTGGCGCATTTACAATTGACCACGTTGTAAAAAGTAATTCTACACATAATGCAAGTGATGCAGTTTATAAAGCGCAGTTATACTTAACGCCATATGGTCCAAAACAATATGTTGAACATTTAAATCAAAATACAGGAAATACTACTGACGCTATTAACATTTATTTTGTACCAAGTGACTTAGTGAATCCAACAATTTCAGTAGGTAATTACACTAATCATCAAGTGTTCTCAGGTGAAACATTTACAAATACGATTACAGCGAATGATAACTTTGGTGTGCAATCGGTAACTGTACCAAATACATCACAAATTACAGGTACTGTTGATAATAACCATCAACATGTTTCTGCAACGGCACCAAATGTGACATCAGCAACTAGTAAGACAATCAATTTATTAGCAACTGATACAAGTGGTAATACAGCTACAACTTCATTCAATGTAACAGTGAAACCTTTGCGTGATAAATATCGAGTTGGTACTTCATCAACGGCTGCTAATCCTGTTAGAATTGCCAATATTTCGAATAATGCGACAGTATCACAAGCTGATCAAACGACAATTATTAATTCGTTAACGTTTACAAGTAATGCACCAAATAGAAACTATGCAACAGCAAGCGCAAATGAAATCACTAGTAAAACAGTTAGTAATGTCAGTCGTACTGGAAATAATGCCAATGTCACAGTAACTGTTACTCATCAAGATGGAACAACATCAACAGTGACTGTACCTGTAAAGCATGTCATTCCAGAAATCGTTGCACATTCGCATTACACTGTACAAGGCCAAGACTTCCCAGCAGGTAATGGTTCTAGTGCAGCAGATTACTTTAAGTTATCTAATGGTAGTGCCATTCCAGATGCAACGATTACATGGGTAAGTGGACAAGCGCCAAATAAAGATAATACACGTATTGGTGAAGATATAACAGTAACTGCACATATCTTAATTGATGGCGAAACAACGCCGATTACGAAAACAGCAACATATAAAGTAGTAAGAACTGTACCGAAACATGTCTTTGAAACAGCCAGAGGTGTTTTATACCCAGGTGTTTCAGATATGTATGATGCGAAACAATATGTTAAGCCAGTAAATAATTCTTGGTCGACAAATGCGCAACATATGAATTTTCAATTTGTTGGAACATATGGTCCTAACAAAGATGTTGTAGGTATATCAACGCGTCTTATTAGAGTGACTTATGATAATAGACAAACTGAAGATTTAACTATTTTATCTAAAGTTAAACCTGACCCACCAAGAATTGACGCAAACTCTGTGACATATAAAGCAGGTCTTACAAACCAAGAAATTAAAGTTAATAACGTATTAAATAACTCGTCAGTAAAATTATTTAAAGCAGATAATACACCATTAAATGTCACAAATATTACTCATGGTAGTGGTTTTAGTTCGGTTGTGACAGTAAGTGACGCGTTACCAAATGGCGGAATTAAAGCAAAATCTTCAATTTCAATGAACAATGTGACGTATACGACGCAAGACGAACATGGTCAAGTTGTTACAGTAACAAGAAATGAATCTGTTGATTCAAATGATAGTGCTTCTGTTACAGTAACACCACAATTACAAGCAACTACTGAAGGCGCTGTATTTATTAAAGGTGGCGACGGTTTTGATTTCGGTCATGTAGAACGATTTATTCAAAATCCGCCACATGGGGCAACGGTCGCATGGCATGATAGTCCAGATACATGGAAGAATACAGTCGGCAACACACATAAAACTGCGGTTGTAACATTACCTAGTGGTCAAGGTACGCGTAATGTTGAAGTTCCAGTCAAAGTTTATCCAGTTGCTAATGCTAAGGCGCCATCACGTGATGTGAAAGGTCAAAATTTGACACATGGTACAAACGCTATTGATTACATTACATTTGATCCAAATACTAATACGAATGGTATTACAGCAGCATGGGCAAATAGACAACAACCAAATAACCAGCAAGCAGGCGTTCAACATTTAAATGTCGATGTCACATATCCAGGTATTTCAGCTGCTAAACGAGTTCCTGTAACTGTGAACGTATATCAATTTGAATTCCCTCAAACTACTTATACAACAACAGTTGGTGGCACTTTAGCAAGTGGTACGCAAGCATCAGGATATGCACATATGCAAAACGCTTCAGGTTTACCAACAGATGGATTTACGTATAAATGGAATCGTGATACTACGGGTACAAACGATGCAAACTGGGCAGCAATGAATAAACCAAATACTGCACAAGTCGTTAATGCAAAATATGATGTCATCTATAATGGACATACATTTGCAACATCTTTACCAGCGAAATTTGTAGTAAAAGATGTTCAACCAGCGAAACCAACTGTCACTGAAACAGCGGCAGGAGCGATTACAATTGCACCTGGTGCGAACCAAACAGTCAATACTCATGCTGGTAATGTTACGACATATGCTGACAAATTAGTTATTAAACGTAATGGAAATGTTGTAACGACATTTACACGTCGTAATAATACGAGCCCATGGGTGAAAGAAGCATCAGCAGCTAATGTAACAGGTATTGTTGGAACTAATAATGGTATTACTGTGGCAGCAGGTACTTTCAATCCTGCTGATACAATTCAAGTTGTTGCAACACAAGGTAGTGGCGAAACAATCAGTGACGAGCAACGTAGTGATGATTTCACAGTTGTCGCACCACAACCGAACCAAGCGACTACGAAAATTTGGCAAAATGGTCATATTGATATCACGCCTAATAATCCATCAGGACATTTAATTAATCCAACACAAGCAATGGATATTGCTTACACTGAAAAAGTGGGTAATGGTGCAGAACATAGTAAGACAATTAATGTTGTTCGTGGTCAAAATAATCAATGGACAATTGCGAATAAGCCTGACTATGTAACGTTAGATGCACAAACTGGTAAAGTGACGTTCAATGCCAATACTATAAAACCAAATTCATCAATCACAATTACTCCGAAAGCAGGTACAGGTCACTCAGTAAGTAGTAATCCAAGTACATTAACTGCACCGGCAGCTCATACTGTCAACACAACTGAAATTGTGAAAGATTATGGTTCAAATGTAACAGCAGCTGAAATTAACAATGCAGTTCAAGTTGCTAATAAACGTACTGCAACGATTAAAAATGGCACAGCAATGCCTACTAATTTAGCTGGTGGTAGCACAACGACGATTCCTGTGACAGTAACTTACAATGATGGTAGTACTGAAGAAGTACAAGAGTCCATTTTCACAAAAGCGGATAAACGTGAGTTAATCACAGCTAAAAATCATTTAGATGATCCAGTAAGCACTGAAGGTAAAAAGCCAGGTACAATTACGCAGTACAATAATGCAATGCATAATGCGCAACAACAAATCAATACCGCGAAAACAGAAGCACAACAAGTGATTAATAATGAGCGTGCAACACCACAACAAGTTTCTGACGTACTAACTAAAGTTCGTGCAGCACAAACTAAGATTGATCAAGCTAAAGCATTACTTCAAAATAAAGAAGATAATAGCCAATTAGTAACGTCTAAAAATAACTTACAAAGTTCTGTGAACCAAGTACCATCAACTGCTGGTATGACGCAACAAAGTATTGATAACTATAATGCGAAGAAGCGTGAAGCAGAAACTGAAATAACTGCAGCTCAACGTGTTATTGACAATGGCGATGCAACTGCACAACAAATTTCAGATGAAAAACATCGTGTCGATAACGCATTAACAGCATTAAACCAAGCGAAACATGATTTAACTGCAGATACACATGCCTTAGAGCAAGCAGTGCAACAATTGAATCGCACAGGTACAACGACTGGTAAGAAGCCGGCAAGTATTACTGCTTACAATAATTCGATTCGTGCACTTCAAAGTGACTTAACAAGTGCTAAAAATAGCGCTAATGCTATCATTCAGAAGCCAATAAGAACAGTGCAAGAGGTACAATCTGCGTTAACAAATGTAAATCGTGTCAATGAGCGATTAACGCAAGCAATTAATCAATTAGTACCTTTAGCTGATAATAGTGCTTTAAGAACTGCTAAGACGAAACTTGATGAAGAAATCAATAAATCAGTAACTACTGATGGTATGACACAATCATCAATCCAAGCATATGAAAATGCTAAACGTGCAGGTCAAACAGAAACAACAAATGCACAAAATGTTATTAACAATGGTGACGCGACAGACCAACAAATTGCCGCAGAAAAAACAAAAGTAGAAGAAAAATATAATAGCTTAAAACAAGCAATTGCTGGATTAACACCAGACTTGGCACCATTACAAACTGCAAAAACTCAGTTGCAAAATGATATTGATCAGCCAACGAGTACGACTGGTATGACAAGCGCATCTGTTGCTGCATTTAATGACAAACTTTCAGCAGCTAGAACTAAAATTCAAGAAATTGATCGCGTACTAGCATCTCATCCAGATGTAGCAACGATTCGTCAAAACGTGACAGCAGCGAATGCTGCTAAAACAGCACTTGATCAAGCGCGCAATGGCTTAACAGTCGATAAAGCACCTTTAGAAAATGCGAAAAATCAACTACAACATAGTATTGATACGCAAACAAGTACAACTGGTATGACACAAGACTCTATAAATGCATACAATGCGAAGTTAACAGCTGCACGTAATAAGGTTCAACAAATCAATCAAGTATTAGCAGGTTCACCTACTGTAGATCAAATTAATACAAATACGTCTGCAGCAAATCAAGCGAAATCTGATTTAGATCATGCACGTCAAGCGTTAACACCAGATAAAGCGCCGCTTCAAAATGCGAAAACGCAATTAGAACAAAGCATTAATCAACCAACAGATACAACAGGTATGACAACCGCTTCGTTAAATGCATACAACCAAAAATTACAAGCAGCACGTCAAAAGTTAACTGAAATTAATCAAGTGTTGAATGGCAACCCAACTGTCCAAAATATCAATGATAAAGTGGCAGAGGCAAACCAAGCTAAGGATCAATTAAATACAGCACGTCAAGGTTTAACATTAGATAGACAGCCAGCGTTAACAACATTACATGGTGCATCTAACTTAAACCAAGCACAACAAAATAATTTCACGCAACAAATTAATGCTGCTCAAAATCATGCTGCGCTTGAAACAATTAAGTCTAACATTACGGCTTTAAATACTGCGATGACGAAATTAAAAGACAGTGTTGCGGATAATAATACAATTAAATCAGGTCAAAATTACACTGACGCAACACCAGCTAATAAACAAGCCTATGATAATGCAGTTAATGCGGCTAAAGGTGTCATTGGAGAAACGACTAATCCAACGATGGATGTTAACACAGTGAACCAAAAAGCAGCATCTGTTAAATCGACGAAAGATGCTTTAGATGGTCAACAAAACTTACAACGTGCGAAAACAGAAGCAACAAATGCGATTACGCATGCAAGTGATTTAAACCAAGCACAAAAGAATGCATTAACACAACAAGTGAATAGTGCACAAAACGTGCAAGCAGTAAATGATATTAAACAAACGACTCAAAGCTTAAATACTGCTATGACAGGTTTAAAACGTGGCGTTGCTAATCATAACCAAGTCGTACAAAGTGATAATTATGTCAACGCAGATACTAATAAGAAAAATGATTACAACAATGCATACAACCATGCGAATGACATTATTAATGGTAATGCACAACATCCAGTTATAACACCAAGTGATGTTAACAATGCTTTATCAAATGTCACAAGTAAAGAACATGCATTGAATGGTGAAGCTAAGTTAAATGCTGCGAAACAAGAAGCGAATACTGCATTAGGTCATTTAAACAATTTAAATAATGTACAACGTCAAAACTTACAATCGCAAATTAATGGTGCGCATCAAATTGATGCAGTTAATACAATTAAGCAAAATGCAACAAACTTGAATAGTGCAATGGGTAACTTAAGACAAGCTGTTGCAGATAAAGATCAAGTGAAACGTACAGAAGATTATGCGGATGCAGATACAGCTAAACAAAATGCATATAACAGTGCAGTTTCAAGTGCTGAAACAATTATTAATCAAACAGCTAATCCGACAATGTCTGTTGATGATGTTAATCGTGCAACTTCAGCTGTTACTACTAATAAAAATGCATTAAATGGTGATGAAAAATTAGTACAATCTAAAACAGATGCTGCAAGAGCAATTGATGCATTACCACATTTAAATAATGCACAAAAAGCAGATGTTAAATCTAAAATTAATGCTGCATCAAATATTGCTGGTGTAAATACCGTTAAACAACAAGGTACAGATTTAAATACAGCGATGGGTAACTTGCAGGGTGCAATCAATGATGAACAAACGACGCTTAATAGTCAAAATTATCAAGATGCGACACCTAGTAAGAAAACAGCATACACAAATGCGGTGCAAGCTGCGAAAGATATTTTAAATAAATCAAATGGTCAAAATAAAACGAAAGATCAAGTTACTGAAGCGATGAATCAAGTGAATTCGGCTAAAAATAACTTAGATGGTACGCGTTTATTAGATCAAGCGAAGCAAACAGCGAAACAGCAGTTAAATAATATGACGCATTTAACAACTGCACAAAAAACGAATTTTACAAATCAAATTAATAGTGGTACTACTGTTGCTGGTGTTCATACGGTTCAATCAAATGCCAACACATTAGATCAAGCGATGAATACGTTAAGACAAAGTATTGCTAACAATGATGCGACTAAAGCAAGTGAAGATTACGTAGATGCTAATAATGATAAGCAAACAGCATATAACAACGCGGTAGCTGCTGCTGAAACGATTATTAATGCGAATAGTAATCCAGAAATGAATCCAAGTACGATTACACAAAAAGCAGAGCAAGTGAATAGTTCTAAAACGGCACTTAACGGTGATGAAAACTTAGCTACGGCAAAACAAAATGCGAAAACGTACTTAAACACATTAACGAGTATTACAGATGCTCAAAAGAACAATTTGATTAGTCAAATTAGTAGTGCGACAAGAGTGAGTGGTGTTGATACTGTAAAACAAAATGCACAACATTTAGATCAAGCTATGGCTAACTTACAAAATGGTATTAACAACGAATCTCAAGTGAAATCATCTGAGAAATATCGTGATGCTGATACAAATAAACAACAAGAGTATGATAATGCTATTACTGCAGCGAAAGCGATTTTAAATAAATCGACAGGTCCAAACACTGCGCAAAATGCAGTTGAAGCAGCATTGCAACGTGTTAATACTGCGAAAGATGCATTGAATGGTGATGCAAAATTAATTGCAGCTCAAAACGCAGCGAAACAACATTTAGGTACTTTAACGCATATCACTACAGCACAACGCAATGATTTAACAAATCAAATTTCACAAGCTACAAACTTAGCTGGTGTTGAATCAGTTAAACAAAGTGCAAATAGTTTAGATGGCGCAATGGGTAACTTACAAACGGCTATCAACGATAAGTCAGGAACATTAGCGAGCCAAAACTTCTTGGATGCTGATGAGCAAAAACGTAATGCTTACAATCAAGCTATATCAGCTGCCGAAACCATTTTAAATAAACAAACTGGACCGAATACAGCGAAAACAGCGGTTGAACAAGCACTTAATAATGTTAATAGTGCGAAACATGCATTAAATGGTACGCAAAACTTAAATAATGCGAAACAAGCAGCGATTACAGCAATTAATGGCGCATCTGATTTAAATCAAAAACAAAAAGATGCATTAAAAGCACAAGCTAATGGTGCTCAACGCGTATCTAATGCAAATGATGTACAACGTAATGCGACTGAACTGAACACGGCAATGGGTCAATTACAACATGCCATCGCAGATAAGACGAATACGTTAGCAAGCAGTAAATATGTCAACGCCGATAGCACTAAACAAAATGCTTACACAACTAAAGTTACCAATGCTGAACATATTATTAGCGGTACGCCAACGGTTGTTACAACACCTTCAGAAGTAACAGCTGCAGCTAATCAAGTAAACAGCGCGAAACAAGAATTAAATGGTGACGAAAGATTACGTGTTGCAAAACAAAACGCCAATACTGCTATTGATGCATTAACGCAATTAAATACTCCTCAAAAAGCTAAATTAAAAGAACAAGTGGGACAAGCCAATAGATTAGAAGACGTACAATCTGTTCAAACAAATGGACAATCATTGAACAATGCAATGAAAGGCTTAAGAGATAGTATTGCTAACGAAACAACAGTCAAAGCAAGTCAAAACTATACAGACGCAAGTCCGAATAACCAATCAACATATAATAGCGCTGTGTCAAATGCGAAAGGTATCATTAATCAAACTAACAATCCAACTATGGATACTAGTGCGATTACCCAAGCTACAACACAAGTGAATAATGCTAAAAATGGTTTAAACGGTGCTGAAAACTTAAGAAATGCACAAAACACTGCTAAGCAAAACTTAAATACGTTATCACACTTAACAAATAACCAAAAATCTGCAATCTCATCACAAATTGATCGTGCAGGTCATGTGAGTGAGGTAACAGCTGCTAAAAATGCAGCAACTGAGTTAAACGCGCAAATGGGCAACTTGGAACAAGCTATCCATGATCAAAACACAGTTAAACAAGGTGTTAACTTCACTGATGCAGATAAAGCTAAACGTGATGCTTATACAAATGCGGTAAGCAGAGCAGAAACAATTTTGAATAAAACGCAAGGTGCAAATACGTCTAAACAAGATGTTGAAGCGGCTATTCAAAATGTTACAAGTGCTAAAAATGCATTGAATGGTGATCAAAACGTTACAAATGCGAAGAATGCAGCTAAAAATGCATTAAATAACTTAACGTCAATTAATAATGCACAAAAACGTGACTTAACAACTAAAATTGATCAAGCAACAACAGTAGCTGGTGTTGAAGCGGTATCTAATACAGGTACACAATTGAATACAGCGATGGCTAACTTGCAAAATGGTATTAATGATAAAGCGAATACTTTAGCGAGCGAAAACTATCATGATGCTGATTCAGATAAGAAAACTGCTTATACTCAAGCCGTTACGAACGCAGAAAATATTTTAAATAAAAATAGTGGATCAAATTTAGATAAAGCTGCCGTTGAAAACGCGTTGTCACAAGTGACAAATGCGAAAGGTGCCCTAAATGGTAACCATAATTTAGAGCAAGCTAAATCAAATGCAAACACTACTATAAACGGCCTTCAACATTTAACAACAGCACAAAAAGATAAATTGAAACAACAAGTGCAACAAGCACAAAATGTTGCAGGTGTAGATACTGTTAAATCAAGTGCCAACACATTAAATGGTGCTATGGGTACGTTAAGAAATAGCATACAAGATAACACAGCTACGAAAAATGGCCAAAACTATCTTGATGCTACAGAACGTAACAAAACAAACTATAACAATGCTGTTGATAGTGCTAATGGTGTCATTAATGCAACAAGCAATCCAAATATGGATGCTAATGCAATTAACCAAATCGCTACACAAGTGACATCAACGAAAAATGCATTAGATGGTACACATAATTTAACGCAAGCGAAACAAACAGCAACAAATGCCATCGATGGTGCTACTAACTTAAATAAAGCGCAAAAA
Organism: Staphylococcus sp. FSL W8-0056; assembly: GCF_037963075.1. Taxonomy (NCBI): domain Bacteria; kingdom Bacillati; phylum Bacillota; class Bacilli; order Caryophanales; family Staphylococcaceae; genus Staphylococcus; species Staphylococcus sp. FSL W8-0056. Next base: position 1,166,095 of record NZ_CP150142.1, on the reverse strand, counting down.
GATGCGTTAAAAGCACAAGTTACAAGTGCGCAACGTGTTGCAAATGTAACAAGTATCCAACAAACTGCAAATGAACTTAATACAGCTATGGGTCAATTACAACATGGTATTGATGATGAAAATGCAACAAAACAAACTCAAAAATATCGTGACGCTGAACAAAGTAAGAAAACTGCTTATGATCAAGCTGTAGCTGCTGCGAAAGCAATTTTAAATAAACAAACAGGTTCCAATTCAGATAAAGCAGCAGTTGACCGTGCATTACAACAAGTAACAAGTACGAAAGATGCATTGAATGGGGATGCTAAACTGGCAGAAGCGAAAGCGGCAGCTAGACAAAACTTAGGTACTTTAAACCATATTACGAATGCACAACGTACTGCGTTAGAAGGTCAAATCAATCAAGCGACGACTGTTGATGGCGTTAATACTGTAAAAACAAATGCCAATACATTAGACGGCGCTATGAATAGCTTACAAGGTGCAATCAATGATAAAGATGCGACATTAAGAAATCAAAATTATCTTGATGCAGATGAATCAAAACGAAATGCATATACGCAAGCTGTCACAGCGGCTGAAGGCATTTTAAATAAACAAACAGGTGGTAACACATCTAAAGCAGACGTTGATAATGCATTAAATGCAGTTACAAGAGCGAAAGCGGCTTTAAATGGTGCTGAAAACTTAAGAAATGCGAAAACTTCAGCAACAAATACGATTAATGGTTTACCTAACTTAACACAATTACAAAAAGACAACTTGAAGCATCAAGTTGAACAAGCGCAAAATGTAGTTGGTGTAAATGGTGTTAAAGATAAAGGTAATACATTAAATACTGCCATGGGTGCATTACGTACAAGTATCCAAAATGATAATACGACGAAAACAAGTCAAAATTATCTTGATGCATCTGATAGCAACAAAAATAATTACAATACTGCTGTAAATAATGCAAATGGTGTTATTAATGCAACGAACAATCCAAATATGGATGCTAATGCGATTAATGACATGGCAAATCAAGTCAATACAACAAAAGCAGCGTTAAATGGTGCACAAAACTTAGCTCAAGCTAAAACAAATGCGACGAACACAATTAACAACGCGCAAGACTTAAACCAAAAACAAAAAGATGCATTAAAAACACAAGTTAACAATGCACAACGTGTATCTGATGCAAATAACGTTCAACATACAGCTACTGAATTGAACGGTGCGATGACAGCACTTAAAGCAGCTATTGCGGATAAAGAAAGAACAAAAGCAAGCGGTAATTATGTCAATGCTGATCAAGAAAAACGTCAAGCGTATGATTCAAAAGTGACTAACGCTGAAAATATCATTAATGGTACACCAAATGCGACATTAACAGTCAATGACGTAAATAGTGCGGCATCACAAGTCAATGCGGCTAAAACAGCATTAAATGGTGATAACAACTTACGTGTAGCGAAAGAGCATGCTAACAATACAATTGACGGCTTAGCACAATTGAATAATGTACAAAAAGCAAAATTAAAAGAACAAGTTCAAAGTGCAACTACATTAGATGGTGTTCAAACTGTTAAAAATAGTTCTCAAACGTTGAATACAGCGATGAAAGGCTTAAGAGATAGTATTGCGAATGAAGCAACGATTAAAGCAGGTCAAAACTACACTGACGCAAGTCCAAATAATCGTAACGAGTACGACAGCGCAGTTACTGCAGCAAAAGCAATCATTAATCAAACATCGAACCCAACGATGGAACCAAATACTATTACGCAAGCAACATCACAAGTGACAACTAAAGAACATGCATTAAATGGTGCGCAAAACTTAGCTCAAGCTAAGACAACAGCGAAAAACAACTTGAATAACTTAACATCAATTAACAATGCACAAAAAGATGCGTTAACGCGTAACATTGATGGTGCAACTACAGTAGCTGGTGTAAATCAAGAAACTGCAAAAGCAACAGAATTAAATAACGCAATGCACAGTTTACAAAATGGTATCAATGATGAGACACAAACAAAACAAACTCAGAAATACCTAGATGCTGAGCCAAGTAAGAAATCAGCTTATGATCAAGCAGTAAATGCAGCAAAAGCAATTTTAACAAAAGCTAGTGGTCAAAATGTAGACAAAGCAGCAGTTGAACAAGCATTACAAAATGTGAACAGTACGAAGACGGCGTTGAACGGTGATGCGAAATTAAATGAAGCTAAAGCTGCTGCGAAACAAACGTTAGGTACATTAACACACATTAATAATGCACAACGTAATGCGTTAGATAATGAAATTACACAAGCAACAAATGTTGAAGGTGTTAATACAGTTAAAGCCAAAGCGCAACAATTAGATGGTGCTATGGGTCAATTAGAAACATCAATTCGTGATAAAGACACGACGTTACAAAGTCAAAATTATCAAGATGCTGATGATGCTAAACGAACGGCTTATTCTCAAGCAGTAAATGCAGCAGCAACTATTTTAAATAAAACAGCTGGAGGAAATACACCTAAAGCAGATGTCGAAAGAGCAATGCAAGCTGTTACACAAGCCAATACTGCATTAAACGGTATTCAAAACTTAGAACGTGCGAAACAGGCTGCGAACACAGCGATTACAAATGCTTCGGACTTAAATACAAAACAAAAAGAAGCATTGAAAGCACAAGTAACAAGTGCAGGACGCGTATCTGCAGCAAATGGTGTTGAACATACTGCGACTGAATTAAATACTGCGATGACAGCTTTAAAACGTGCCATTGCTGATAAAGCTGACACAAAAGCTAGTGGTAATTATGTCAATGCTGATGCGAATAAACGCCAAGCATATGATGAAAAAGTGACAGCTGCAGAACATATCGTTAGTGGTACACCAACACCAACGTTAACACCATCAGATGTTACAAATGCAGCAACGCAAGTAACGAATGCGAAGACGCAGTTAAACGGTAATCATAATTTAGAAGTAGCGAAACAAAATGCTAACACAGCAATTGATGGTTTAACTTCTTTAAATGGTCCGCAAAAAGCAAAACTTAAAGAACAAGTGGGTCAAGCGACGACGTTGCCAAATGTTCAAACTGTTCGTGATAATGCACAAACATTAAACACTGCAATGAAAGGTCTACGAGATAGCATTGCGAATGAAGCAACGATTAAAGCAGGTCAAAACTACACAGATGCAAGTCAAAACAAACAAAATGACTACAACAATGCAGTCACTGCAGCAAAAGCAATCATTGGTCAAACAACTAGTCCATCAATGATTGCGCAAGAAATTAATCAAGCGAAAGACCAAGTGACAGCTAAACAACAAGCGTTAAACGGTCAAGAAAACTTAAGAACTGCGCAAACAAATGCGAAGCAACATTTGAATGGCTTAAGTGACTTAACTAATGCACAAAAAGATGCAGCGAAACGCCAAATCGAAGGTGCAACGCATGTTAATGAAGTAACACAAGCGCAAAATAATGCGGACGCATTAAATACAGCTATGACGAACTTGAAAAATGGTATTCAAGATCAAAATACGATTAAGCAAGGTGTTAACTTCACTGATGCAGATGAAGCGAAACGTAATGCATATACAAATGCAGTGACGCAAGCTGAACAAATTTTAAATAAAGCACAAGGTCCAAATACTGCAAAAGACGGTGTCGAAACTGCGTTACAAAATGTACAACGTGCTAAAAACGAATTGAACGGTAATCAAAATGTTGCGAACGCTAAGACAACTGCGAAAAATGCATTGAATAACCTTACATCAATTAATAATGCACAAAAAGCAGCATTGAAATCACAAATTGAAGGTGCGACAACAGTTGCAGGTGTAAATCAAGTGTCTACAATGGCATCTGAATTAAATACTGCAATGAGCAACTTACAACGTGGTATTAATGACGAAGCAGCTACAAAAGCAGCTCAGAAATATACTGAAGCAGATAGAGATAAACAAACTGCATACAATGATGCTGTAACAGCAGCTAAAACGTTATTAGATAAAACAGCTGGTTCAAATGACAATAAAGTAGCCGTTGAACAAGCATTACAACGTGTGAATACTGCTAAAACAGCATTAAATGGTGACGCGCGATTAAATGAAGCGAAGAACACAGCTAAACAACAATTAGCGACAATGTCACATTTAACTAATGCTCAAAAAGCAAACTTAACAGAACAAATTGAACGTGGTACAACTGTTGCTGGTGTTCAAGGCATCCAAGCAAATGCTGGTACTTTAAATCAAGCAATGAATCAATTAAGACAAAGTATTGCTTCTAAAGATGCGACTAAATCAAGCGAAGATTATCAAGACGCGAATGCAGATTTACAAAATGCATACAATGATGCGGTAACTAATGCTGAAGGTATTATTAGTGCAACGAATAACCCTGAAATGAATCCTGATACAATTAACCAAAAAGCGAGCCAAGTGAACAGTGCGAAGTCTGCATTGAACGGTGATGAAAAATTAGCAGCAGCAAAACAAACTGCGAAATCAGATATCGGTCGTTTGACAGACTTGAACAATGCACAACGAACTGCGGCAAATGCTGAAGTGGATCAAGCACCAAATCTTGCAGCTGTCACAGCGGCTAAAAATAAAGCAACATCGTTAAACACAGCGATGGGTAATTTGAAACATGCACTTGCTGAAAAGGATAATACGAAACGTAGTGTCAATTACACAGATGCGGATCAACCAAAACAACAAGCGTATGATACTGCAGTTACACAAGCAGAAGCAATTACTAATGCAAATGGCAGTAACGCGAATGAAACACAAGTTCAAGCAGCGCTTAACCAATTGAATCAAGCTAAAAACGACTTGAATGGTGATAATAAAGTTGCTCAAGCGAAAGAAACAGCAAAACGTGCATTAGCTTCATATAGTAACTTGAATAACGCGCAATCAACTGCAGCAACTAGTCAAATTGACAATGCAACGACAGTAGCAGACGTAACTGCTGCACAAAATACTGCTAATGAATTAAATACAGCAATGGGTCAACTTCAAAATGGTATTAATGACCAAAACACTGTTAAACAACAAGTGAACTTTACAGATGCTGACCAAGGTAAGAAAGATGCTTACACAAATGCTGTTACGAATGCTCAAGGTATTTTAGATAAAGCAAACGGTCAAAATATGACAAAAGCACAAGTTGAAGCTGCATTAAATCAAGTAACGACTGCTAAGAATGCTTTAAACGGTGATGCAAATGTAAGACAAGCAAAATCAGATGCGAAAGCAAACTTAGGTACATTAACACACTTAAATAATGCACAAAAACAAGATTTAACATCACAAATCGAAGGTGCAACAACAGTCAACGGTGTAAATAGTGTTAAAACGAAAGCACAAGACTTAGATGGTGCAATGCAACGATTAGAGTCAGCAATCGCAAATAAAGATCAAACTAAAGCGAGCGAAAACTACATTGACGCAGATCCAACTAAGAAAACAGCATTTGATAATGCCATCACACAAGCTGAATCTTACTTAAATAAAGATCATGGTACGAATAAAGATAAGCAAGCTGTTGAACAAGCAATTCAAAGTGTAACGTCTACTGAAAATGCTTTGAACGGTGACGCGAACTTACAACGCGCTAAAACTGAAGCTACACAAGCTATCGATAACTTGACACAATTGAATACACCGCAAAAAACAGCATTGAAACAACAAGTGAATGCTGCACAACGCGTATCAGGTGTAACTGATCTGAAAAATAGTGCTACATCACTTAATAATGCGATGGATCAATTAAAACAAGCAATTGGTGATCATGACACAATTGTAGCTGGTGGTAATTACACTAACGCAAGTCCTGATAAACAAGGTGCTTACACTGATGCATATAATGCTGCGAAGAATATCGTAAATGGTTCACCTAATGTGATTACAAATGCAGCAGATGTTACTGCGGCAACACAACGTGTCAATAATGCTGAAACAAGTTTAAATGGTGATACAAACTTAGCAACTGCGAAGCAACAAGCTAAAGATGCATTACGTCAAATGACACATTTATCTGATGCACAAAAACAAAGTATTACTGGTCAAATTGATAGCGCGACACAAGTAACTGGTGTACAAAGTGTGAAAGACAATGCAACAAATCTTGACAATGCAATGAATCAACTTCGAAATAGTATTGCGAATAAAGATGAAGTAAAAGCGAGTCAACCATATGTTGATGCAGATACAGATAAACAAAATGCATACAATACAGCAGTTACAAGTGCTGAAAATATCATTAATGCAACGAGTCAGCCAACACTTGATCCATCTGCAGTAACACAAGCAGCTAATCAAGTGAACACTAACAAAACTGCGCTTAATGGTGCGCAAAACTTAGCAAATAAAAAGCAAGAAACAACTGCTAACATCAACCGATTAAGTCATTTAAACAATGCTCAAAAGCAAGATTTAAATACACAAGTGACAAATGCACCAAATATTAGCACAGTAAATCAAGTGAAAACTAAAGCTGAACAATTAGATCAAGCAATGGAACGTTTAATCAACGGAATCCAAGACAAAGATCAAGTGAAACAAAGTGTTAACTTTACAGATGCAGATCCAGAAAAACAAACAGCATACAACAATGCGGTAACTGCTGCTGAAAATATTATTAATCAAGCAAATGGTACAAATGCGAACCAATCACAAGTTGAAGCAGCACTTTCAACTGTAACAACTACTAAACAAGCGTTGAATGGTGATAGAAAAGTAACAGATGCTAAAAACAATGCAAACCAAACATTATCTACGTTAGATAACTTAAACAATGCACAAAAAGGTGCTGTTACTGGAAACATCAATCAAGCGCACACTGTAGCTGAAGTAACGCAAGCCATTCAAACCGCTCAGGAACTGAATACAGCGATGGGTAACTTGAAAAATAGCTTGAATGATAAAGACACTACACTTGGCAGTCAAAACTTTGCAGATGCAGATCCAGAGAAGAAAAATGCATACAATGAAGCGGTTCGTAATGCTGAAAATATTTTAAATAAATCTACAGGTACGAACGTGCCTAAAGATCAAGTTGAAGCAGCTATGAATCAAGTGAATACTACAAAAGCAGCGCTTAATGGTACTCAAAACCTTGAAAAAGCGAAACAACACGCAAATACAGCAATTGACGGTTTAAGCCATTTAACAAATGCACAAAAAGAGGCATTAAAACAATTGGTACAACAATCGACTACTGTTGCAGAAGCACAAGGTAATGAACAAAAAGCAAACAATGTTGATGCAGCAATGGACAAATTACGTCAAAGTATTGCAGATAATGCGACAACAAAACAAAACCAAAATTATACTGATGCAAGTCCGAATAAAAAGGATGCGTACAATAATGCTGTCACAACTGCACAAGGTATTATTGATCAAACTACAAACCCTTCATTAGATCCGACTGTTATCAATCAAGCTGCTGGACAAGTAAGCACGTCTAAAAATGCTTTAAATGGTAATGAAAACTTAGAGGCAGCGAAGCAACAAGCAACGCAATCTTTAGGTTCATTAGACAACTTAAATAATGCGCAAAAACAAGCTGTTACTAATCAAATTAATGGCGCGCATACTGTTGATGAAGCAAATCAAATTAAGCAAAATGCGCAAAACTTAAATACTGCGATGGGTAACTTGAAACAAGCGATAGCTGATAAAGATGCTACGAAAGCAACAGTTAACTTCACTGATGCAGATCAAGCAAAACAACAAGCATATAACACTGCAGTTACAAATGCTGAAAATATCATTTCAAAAGCTAATGGTGGTAATGCAACACAAACTGAAGTTGAACAAGCAATCCAACAAGTAAATGCAGCAAAACAAGCATTAAATGGTAATGCCAACGTTCAACATGCAAAAGACGAAGCAACAGCATTAATTAATAACTCTAATGATCTTAACCAAGCACAGAAAGATGCATTAAAACAACAAGTACAAAATGCAACTACTGTAGCTGGTGTAAACAATGTTAAACAAACGGCGCAAGAGTTAAACAATGCGATGACACAATTAAAACAAGGCATTGCAGATAAAGAACAAACAAAAGCTGATGGTAACTTTGTCAATGCAGATTCTGACAAGCAAAATGCATATAATCAAGCAGTAGCGAAAGCTGAAGCATTAATTAGTGGTACGCCTGATGTTGTCGTTACACCTAGCGAAATTACTGCAGCGTTAAATAAAGTTACGCAAGCTAAAAATGATTTAAATGGTAATACAAACTTAGCAACGGCGAAACAAAATGTTCAACATGCTATTGATCAATTGCCAAACTTAAACCAAGCGCAACGTGATGAATACAGCAAACAAATCACGCAAGCAACACTTGTACCAAACGTCAATGCTATTCAACAAGCGGCAACAACGCTTAATGACGCGATGACACAATTGAAACAAGGTATTGCGAATAAAGCACAAATTAAAGGTAGCGAGAACTATCACGATGCTGATACTGACAAGCAAACAGCATATGATAATGCAGTAACAAAAGCAGAAGAATTGTTAAAACAAACAACAAATCCAACAATGGATCCAAATACAATTCAACAAGCATTAACTAAAGTGAATGACACAAATCAAGCACTTAACGGTAATCAAAAATTAGCTGATGCCAAACAAGATGCTAAGACAACACTTGGTACACTAGATCATTTAAATGATGCTCAAAAACAAGCGCTAACAACTCAAGTTGAACAAGCACCAGATATTGCAACAGTTAATAATGTTAAGCAAAATGCTCAAAATCTGAATAATGCTATGACTAACTTAAACAATGCATTACAAGATAAAACTGAGACATTAAATAGCATTAACTTTACTGATGCAGATCAAGCTAAGAAAGATGATTATACTAATGCGGTTTCACATGCAGAAGGTATTTTATCTAAAGCAAATGGCAGCAATGCAAGTCAAACTGAAGTGGAACAAGCGATGCAACGTGTGAACGAAGCGAAACAAGCATTGAATGGTAATGACAATGTACAACGTGCAAAAGATGCAGCGAAACAAGTAATTACAAATGCAAATGATTTAAATCAAGCGCAAAAAGATGCATTAAAACAACAAGTCGATGCTGCGCAAACTGTTGCAAATGTAAACACGATTAAGCAAACAGCACAAGATTTAAATCAAGCAATGACACAATTGAAACAAGGTATTGCAGATAAAGACCAAACTAAAGCAAATGGTAACTTTGTCAATGCTGATACTGATAAGCAAAATGCATATAACAATGCGGTAGCGCATGCTGAACAAATCATTAGTGGTACACCAAATGCAAACGTGGATCCACAACAAGTGGCTCAAGCGTTACAACAAGTGAATCAAGCTAAGGGTGATTTAAACGGTAACCATAACTTACAAGTTGCTAAAGACAATGCAAATACAGCCATTGATCAGTTACCAAACTTAAATCAACCACAAAAAACAGCATTAAAAGACCAAGTGTCGCATGCAGAACTTGTTACAGGTGTTAATGCTATTAAGCAAAATGCTGATGCGTTAAATAATGCAATGGGTACGTTGAAACAACAAATTCAAGCGAATAGTCAAGTACCACAATCAGTTGACTTTACACAAGCGGATCAAGACAAACAACAAGCTTATAACAATGCAGCTAACCAAGCGCAACAAATCGCAAATGGCACACCAACACCTGTATTGGCGCCTGATACAGTAACAAAAGCAGTTACAACTATGAATCAAGCGAAAGATGCATTAAACGGTGATGAAAAATTAGCGCAAGCGAAACAAGATGCTTTAGCAAATCTTGATACGTTACGTGACTTAAATCAACCACAACGTGATGCATTACGAAACCAAATCAATCAAGCACAAGCTTTAGCTACAGTTGAACAAACTAAACAAAATGCACAAAATGTGAATACAGCAATGGGTAACTTGAAACAAGGTATTGCAAATAAAGATACTGTGAAAGCAAGTGAGAACTACCACGATGCTGATGTCGATAAGCAAACAGCATATACAAATGCAGTGTCTCAAGCGGAAGGTATTATCAATCAAACGACAAATCCAACGCTTAACCCAGATGACATTACTCGTGCATTAACTCAAGTGACTGATGCTAAAAATAGCTTAAACGGTGAAGCTAAATTAGCCACTGAAAAGCAAAATGCTAAAGATGCCGTAAGTGGAATGACGCATTTAAACGATGCTCAAAAACAAGCATTAAAAGGTCAAATCGATCAATCGCCTGAAATTGCTACAGTGAACCAAGTTAAACAAACAGCAACGAGCCTAGATCAAGCAATGGATCAATTATCACAAGCTATTAATGATAAAGATCAAATATTAGCGGACGGTAATTACTTAAATGCAGATCCTGACAAACAAAATGCGTATAAACAGGCAGTAGCAAAAGCTGAAGCATTATTGAATAAACAAAGTGGTACTAATGAAGTACAAGCACAAGTTGAAAGCATCACTAATGAAGTGAACGCAGCGAAACAAGCATTAAATGGTAATGACAATTTGGCAAATGCAAAACAACAAGCAAAACAACAATTGGCGAACTTAACACACTTAAATGATGCACAAAAACAATCATTTGAAAGTCAAATTACACAAGCGCCACTTGTTACAGATGTCACTACGATTAATCAAAAAGCACAAACGTTAGATCATGCGATGGAATTATTAAGAAATAGTGTTGCGGATAATCAAACGACATTAGCGTCTGAAGATTATCATGATGCAACTGCGCAAAGACAAAATGACTATAACAAAGCTGTAACAGCTGCTAATAATATCATTAATCAAACTACATCGCCTACGATGAATCCAGATGATGTTAATGGTGCAACGACACAAGTGAATAATACGAAAGTTGCATTAGATGGTGATGAAAACCTTGCAGCAGCTAAACAACAAGCAAACAACAGACTTGATCAATTAGATCATTTGAATAATGCGCAAAAGCAACAGTTACAATCACAAATTACGCAATCATCTGATATTGCTGCAGTTAATGGTCACAAACAAACAGCAGAATCTTTAAATACTGCGATGGGTAACTTAATTAATGCGATTGCAGATCATCAAGCCGTTGAACAACGTGGTAACTTCATCAATGCTGATACTGATAAACAAACTGCTTATAATACAGCGGTAAATGAAGCAGCAGCAATGATTAACAAACAAACTGGTCAAAATGCGAACCAAACAGAAGTAGAACAAGCTATTACTAAAGTTCAAACAACACTTCAAGCGTTAAATGGAGATCATAATTTACAAGTTGCTAAAACAAATGCGACGCAAGCAATTGATGCTTTAACAAGCTTAAATGATCCTCAAAAAACAGCATTAAAAGACCAAGTTACAGCTGCAACTTTAGTAACTGCAGTTCATCAAATTGAACAAAATGCGAATACGCTTAACCAAGCAATGCATGGTTTAAGACAGAGCATTCAAGATAACGCAGCAACTAAAGCAAATAGCAAATATATCAACGAAGATCAACCAGAGCAACAAAACTATGATCAAGCTGTTCAAGCCGCAAATAATATTATCAATGAACAAACTGCAACATTAGATAATAATGCGATTAATCAAGTAGCGGCAACTGTGAATACAACGAAAGCAGCATTACATGGTGATGTGAAATTACAAAATGATAAAGATCATGCTAAACAAACGGTTAGCCAATTAGCACATCTAAACAATGCACAAAAACATATGGAAGATACGTTAATTGATAGTGAAACAACTAGAACAGCAGTTAAGCAAGATTTGACTGAAGTACAAGCATTAGATCAACTTATGGATGCATTACAACAAAGTATTGCTGACAAAGATGCAACACGTGCGAGCAGTGCATATGTCAATGCAGAACCGAATAAAAAACAAGCCTATGATGAAGCAGTTCAAAATGCTGAGTCTATCATTGCAGGATTAAATAATCCAACTATCAATAAAGGTAATGTATCAAGTGCGACTCAAGCAGTAATATCATCTAAAAATGCATTAGATGGTGTTGAACGATTAGCTCAAGATAAGCAAACTGCTGGAAATTCTCTAAATCATTTAGATCAATTAACACCAGCTCAACAACAAGCGCTAGAAAATCAAATTAATAATGCAACAACTCGTGATAAAGTGGCTGAAATCATTGCACAAGCGCAAGCATTAAATGAAGCGATGAAAGCATTAAAAGAAAGTATTAAGGATCAACCACAAACTGAAGCAAGTAGTAAATTTATTAACGAGGATCAAGCGCAAAAAGATGCATATACGCAAGCAGTACAACACGCGAAAGATTTGATTAACAAAACAACTGATCCTACATTAGCTAAATCAATCATTGATCAAGCGACACAGGCAGTGACTGATGCTAAAAACAATTTACATGGTGATCAAAAACTAGCTCAAGATAAGCAACGTGCAACAGAAACGTTAAATAACTTGTCTAACTTGAATACACCACAACGTCAAGCACTTGAAAATCAAATCAATAATGCAGCAACTCGTGGTGAAGTAGCACAAAAATTAACTGAAGCACAAGCACTTAACCAAGCAATGGAAGCTTTACGTAATAGCATTCAAGATCAACAACAAACAGAATCTGGTAGCAAGTTTATTAATGAAGATAAACCGCAAAAAGATGCTTACCAAGCAGCAGTTCAAAATGCAAAAGATTTAATTAACCAAACAGGTAATCCAACGCTTGATAAAGCACAAGTTGAACAATTGACACATGCTTTTAAACAAGCTAAAGATAACCTACACGGTGATCAAAAACTTGCAGACGATAAACAACATGCGGTTACTGATTTAAATCAATTAAATGGTTTGAATAATCCGCAACGTCAAGCACTTGAAAGCCAAATAAACAACGCAGCAACTCGTGGCGAAGTAGCGCAAAAATTAGCTGAAGCAAAAGCGCTTGATCAAGCAATGCAAGCATTACGAAATAGTATTCAAGATCAACAACAAACGGAAGCGGGTAGCAAGTTTATCAATGAAGATAAACCGCAAAAAGATGCTTACCAAGCAGCAGTTCAAAATGCAAAAGATTTAATTAACCAAACAGGTAATCCAACACTCGACAAATCACAAGTAGAACAATTAACACAAGCAGTAACAACTGCAAAAGATAATCTACATGGTGATCAAAAACTTGCTCGTGATCAACAACAAGCAGTAACAACTGTAAATGCATTGCCAAACTTAAATCATGCACAACAACAAACATTAACTGATGCTATAAATGCAGCGCCTACAAGAACAGAGGTTGCACAACATGTTCAAACTGCTACTGAACTTGATCACGCGATGGAAACATTGAAAAATAAAGTTGATCAAGTGAATACAGATAAGGCTCAACCAAATTACACTGAAGCGTCAACTGATAAAAAAGAAGCAGTAGATCAAGCGTTACAAGCTGCACAAAGCATTACAGATCCAACTAATGGTTCAAATGCGAATAAAGACGCTGTAGAACAAGCATTAACTAAGCTTCAAGAAAAAGTGAATGAGTTAAATGGTAATGAGAGAGTCGCTGAAGCTAAAACACAAGCGAAACAAACTATTGACCAATTAACACATTTAAATGCTGATCAAATTGCAACTGCTAAACAAAATATTGATCAAGCGACGAAACTTCAACCAATCGCTGAATTAGTAGATCAAGCAACGCAATTGAACCAATCAATGGATCAATTACAACAAGCAGTTAATGAACATGCTAACGTTGAGCAAACTATAGATTACACACAAGCAGATTCAGATAAGCAAAAGGCTTATAAACAAGCGATTGCTGATGCTGAAAATGTATTGAAACAAAATGCGAATAAGCAACAAGTGGATCAAGCACTTCAAAATATTTTAAATGCAAAACAAGCATTAAATGGTGATGAACGTGTAGCACTTGCTAAAACAAATGGTAAACATGACATCGACCAATTGAATGCATTAAACAATGCTCAACAAGATGGATTTAAAGGTCGCATCGATCAATCAAACGATTTAAATCAAATCCAACAAATTGTAGATGAGGCTAAGGCACTTAATCGTGCAATGGATCAATTGTCACAAGAAATCACTGGCAATGAAGGACGCACGAAAGGTAGCACGAACTATGTCAATGCAGATACACAAGTCAAACAAGTATATGATGAAGCGGTTGATAAAGCGAAACAAGCACTTGATAAATCGTCTGGGCAAAACTTAACTGCAGAACAAGTTATCAAATTAAATGATGCAGTCACTGCAGCTAAGAAAGCATTAAATGGTGAAGAAAGACTTAATAATCGTAAAGCTGAAGCATTACAAAGATTGGATCAATTAACACATCTAAACAATGCTCAAAGACAATTAGCAATCCAACAAATTAATAATGCTGAAACGCTAAATAAAGCATCTCGAGCAATTAATAGAGCAACTAAATTAGATAATGCAATGGGTGCAGTACAACAATATATTGACGAACAGCACCTTGGTGTTATCAGCAGCACAAATTACATCAATGCAGATGACAATTTGAAAGCAAATTATGATAATGCAATTGCGAATGCAGCACATGAGTTAGATAAAGTGCAAGGTAATGCAATTGCAAAAGCTGAAGCAGAGCAATTGAAACAAAATATTATCGATGCTCAAAATGCATTAAATGGAGACCAAAACCTTGCAAATGCCAAAGATAAAGCAAATGCGTTTGTTAATTCGTTAAATGGATTAAATCAACAGCAACAAGATCTTGCACATAAAGCAATTAACAATGCCGATACTGTATCAGATGTAACAGATATTGTTAATAATCAAATTGACTTAAATGATGCAATGGAAACATTGAAACATTTAGTTGACAATGAAATTCCAAATGCAGAGCAAACTGTCAATTACCAAAACGCTGACGATAATGCTAAAACAAACTTCGATGATGCCAAACGTCTAGCAAATACATTGCTAAATAGTGATAACACAAATGTGAATGATATCAATGGCGCAATCCAAGCAGTCAATGATGCAATCCATAATCTTAATGGTGATCAACGACTACAAGATGCTAAAGACAAGGCAATTCAATCAATTAATCAAGCTTTAGCTAATAAGCTAAAAGAAATCGAAGCTTCAAATGCGACGGATCAAGACAAGCTTATTGCGAAAAATAAAGCAGAAGAATTGGCAAACAGCATCATCAACAACATTAATAAAGCAACAAGTAATCAGGCTGTATCTCAAGTTCAAACAGCAGGCAACCACGCGATTGAACAAGTGCATGCTAATGAAATACCAAAAGCAAAAATTGATGCCAATAAAGACGTTGATAAGCAAGTTCAAGCATTAATTGACGAAATTGATCGAAATCCAAATCTAACAGATAAGGAAAAACAAGCACTTAAAGATCGTATTAATCAAATACTTCAACAAGGTCATAACGACATTAACAATGCGCTGACTAAAGAAGAAATTGAACAAGCTAAAGCACAACTTGCGCAAGCATTACAAGACATCAAAGATTTAGTGAAAGCTAAAGAAGATGCGAAACAAGATGTTGATAAACAAGTTCAAGCATTAATTGACGAAATCGATCAAAATCCAAATCTAACAGATAAGGAAAAACAAGCACTTAAAGATCGTATTAATCAAATACTTCAACAAGGTCATAACGGCATTAACAATGCGATGACTAAAGAAGAAATTGAACAAGCCAAAGCACAACTTGCACAAGCATTAAAAGAAATTAAAGATTTAGTGAAAGCTAAAGAAAATGCGAAACAAGATGTTGATAAACAAGTTCAAGCATTAATTGACGAAATCGATCAAAATCCAAATCTAACAGATAAGGAAAAACAAGCGCTTAAAGATCGAATCAATCAAATACTGCAACAAGGTCATAACGACATTAACAATGCGATGACTAAAGAAGAAATTGAACAAGCCAAAGCACAACTTGCACAAGCATTACAAGACATCAAAGATTTAGTGAAAGCTAAAGAAGATGCGAAAAATGCAATAAAAGCCTTAGCTAATGCGAAGCGTGATCAAATCAATTCAAATCCAGATTTAACACCTGAGCAAAAAGCAAAAGCGCTCAAAGAAATTGACGAAGCTGAAAAACGAGCACTACAAAACGTTGAGAATGCTCAAACTATAGATCAATTAAATCGAGGATTAAACTTAGGTTTAGATGACATTAGAAATACACATGTATGGGAGGTTGATGAACAACCTGCTGTAAATGAAATTTTTGAAGCAACACCTGAGCAAATCCTAGTTAATGGTGAACTCATTGTACATCGTGATGACATCATTACAGAACAAGATATTCTTGCACACATAAACTTAATTGATCAGCTTTCAGCAGAAGTTATTGATACACCATCAACTGCAACGATTTCTGATAGCTTAACAGCAAAAGTTGAAGTTACATTGCTTGATGGATCAAAAGTGATTGTTAATGTTCCTGTAAAAGTTGTAGAAAAAGAATTGTCAGTAGTCAAACAACAGGCAATTGAATCAATCGAAAATGCGGCACAACAAAAGATTGATGAAATCAATAATAGTGTGACATTAACACTGGAACAAAAAGAAGCTGCAATTGCAGAAGTTAATAAGCTTAAACAACAAGCAATTGATCATGTTAACAATGCACCTGATGTTCATTCAGTTGAAGAAATTCAACAACAAGAACAAGCGTATATTGAACAATTTAATCCAGAACAATTTACGATTGAACAAGCAAAATCAAATGCAATTAAATCGATTGAAGATGCAATTCAACATATGATTGATGAAATCAAAGCTCGTACTGATCTAACAGATAAAGAGAAGCAAGAAGCTATTGCTAAGTTAAATCAATTAAAAGAACAAGCAATTCAAGCGATTCAACGTGCGCAAAGCATCAGTGAAATAACTGAGCAATTGGAACAATTTAAAGCTCAAATGAAAGCAGCTAATCCAACAGCAAAAGAACTAGCTAAACGCAAGCAAGAAGCTATTAGTAGAATTAAAGACTTTTCAAATGAAAAAATAAATAGTATTCGAAATAGTGAAATTGGCACAGCTGATGAAAAACAAGCAGCAATGAATCAAATTAACGAAATTGTGCTTGAAACAATTAGAGATATTAATAATGCGCATACATTACAGCAAGTTGAGGCTGCATTGAACAATGGTATTGCTCGAATTTCAGCAGTACAAATTGTAATATCTGATCGTGCTAAACAATCGTCAAGTACTGGAAATGAATCTAATAGCCATTTAACAATTGGTTATGGAACTGCAAATCATCCATTTAACAGTTCGACTATTGGACATAAAAAGAAACTTGATGAAGATGATGACATTGATCCACTTCATATGCGTCACTTTAGTAATAATTTCGGTAATGTTATTAAAAACGCTATTGGTGTGGTGGGTATCTCTGGCTTACTAGCTAGTTTCTGGTTCTTCATTGCCAAACGTCGTCGTAAAGAAGATGAAGAGGAAGAATTAGAAATAAGAGATAATAATAAAGATTCAATAAAAGAGACTTTAGACGATACAAAACATTTACCACTTTTATTTGCGAAACGTCGCAGAAAAGAAGATGAAGAAGATGTTACTGTTGAAGAAAAAGATTCGCTAAATAATGGCGAGTCACTCGATAAAGTTAAACATACGCCGTTCTTCTTACCAAAACGTCGTCGTAAAGAAGATGAAGAAGATGTGGAAGTTACAAATGAAAACACAGATGAAAAAGTGTTGAAAGATAACGAACATTCACCACTCTTATTCGCAAAACGACGCAAAGATAAAGAGGAAGATGTTGAAACAACAACTAGTATTGAATCTAAAGATGAGGACGTTCCTTTATTATTGGCTAAAAAGAAAAATCAAAAAGATAACCAATCCAAAGACAAAAAGTCAGCATCAAAAAATACTTCTAAAAAGGTAGCAGCTAAAAAGAAGAAAAAGAAATCTAAGAAAAATAAAAAATAATTTGTTTCTTTGATAAATTGAGGAGCACCGATTGACATCACATCAGTCGGTGCTCCTTTTATTTATTCTTTTTAATTAATTTATACAATGCCTGTTGAGCGTGTTGATTCGCTTCTTTGTTTTGTTCTCTCGGTATCCATTTAACAAATAATAAATCAAAATCTTTTTCAAATATTTCTATTTGATCAAAATAAGGTTTGAAATTTGCGTTTTTCACATAACCAGCTTCAATGCTATCTGCAATTAGCTTTGAGTCTGTATATAATAGTGCGTTTTGAACATTTAATTCACGTGCATGTTCTAGTGCATAAATACATGCAGCCCATTCTGCAGTGTGGTTATCCATTTCGCCTAACTCATGTGTATATGTATAATGCTGCTTATCTTCTTTGATTACAATGGCACATGTACTTATGCCTGGATTTCCTTTCGTCGCAGCATCAAAATTTATTTTCGCCATAATAAACCTACTTTCTATTCAATACTTAGTTAAAGTTACTATTACTGTAATACAAAATATGTTGGGTAATCCATTAAAAAACACGCATCACTTAAATAAGTAACACGTGTTTAAAATACTCGCTGATTCAAAGATGATTTTCTAATACGTAGTACTGTAATATACTTCCTAAAAAAATCATCTTCAGGCTGGGACATAAATCAATGTTCTATGCTCTACGAAGTTATATTGGCAGTAGTTGACTGAACGAAAATGCGCTTGTAACAAGCTTTTTTCAATTCTAGTCAGGGGCCCCAACACAGAAGCTGACGAAAAGTCAGCTTACAATAATGTGCAAGTTGGGGAGGGGCCCCAACACAGAGAATTTCGAAAAGAAATTCTACAGGCAATGCGAGTTGGGGTGTGGGCCCCAACACAGAAGCTGACGAAAAGTCAGCTTACAATAATGTGCAAGTTGGGGATGGACCCCAACAAAGAGAAATTGTATTCCCAATTTCTACAGACAATGCAAGTTGGGGTGGGACGACGAAATAAATTTTGCGAAAATATCATTTCTGTCCCACTCCCTTAAAACTTATTCTTTTGTGTAGTAAGTGCGTTAATAGCCTTGATCTAACTTATCAATCTTACCTTTACGATAAAATGATTTAGCAATATATCCAAATGGTACATTGAAAACTGTTGAAGCTAATTTTAATACGTAAGTTGTAATAAATATTTCAAATACAACTGTACCAGGTAAACTTCCGATAAAAGCGATAGCTACAAATAAAGCTGTATCAATTATTGAGCTTAAAAATGTACTACCATATGCACGGATGAAAAACGTTTTATCAGAACTAAATACTTTTTTAATTAGTGAAAAGATAAATACATCAATATGTTGACCAATAATATATGCGACAATTGAGCCTAAAGCAATACGTGGCACAACATCAAAGATTGCGTGTAATGCTTTTTGTGCCATATCTTCTGGTGCAGGAATAAAATGTAATGACAATTGCATAACAATAATCATAATTAATGTTGATGAAAAGCCTAACCAAACTGCTCTTTTTGCAACTCTACGCCCATAAATATCATTTAAAATATCTGTTGCTAAATAAATAGAAGCAAACATGACATTACCTAAAGTTGCTGAAATACCAAAGATTTCTACAGTTTTAATCACTTGTATGTTGGCAATGATTGTGCCAATTGCAACCCATGCAATTAAACCTTGTTTACCAAAAAAGCGATACATAAGTACCATAAGTACGAACGTTGCAATAAACGTAACTAGTCCTAAAATTTCATTATACATATTAAAATGTCCTCCTAAATTTTGATCATGCGGGTGTTTAGAAACCGCTCAATAAATAACTTACTCATTTTACTGAAAAATCGTTTGCGATGCAATAGCATTTGAATATAAATACATTTTACGTATAGAATTGTAAAAGGTTTCATTCAAATCTTAGGGTCAAAAATGTTATAATATTTTTATGTCAAATTTAAAACAGTAACACTTATTTACAAGGTTGCAATATTTTGAAGTAATAAAGGAAGTGTCGCGTATTTTAACTTTTTCAGAGCAAAATGCACTCGCGAAAATAGATGATTTAATGAATACTTATTGCAATCAATGTCCAATCAAAACTCGTCTGCGTAAATTAGAGGGGAAAACGAAGGCGCATCATTTTTGTATCAATGAGTGTTCAATAGGGAAAGAAATAAAACAATTAGGAAATGAACTTCAATAGGAGGAAGTCAAATGAAAATTATATCTATATCAGAAACACCGAACCACAACACAATGAAGATTACACTTAGTGAAAGCAGAGAAGGTATGACATCAGATACGTATACTAAAGTTGATGATTCACAGCCAGCATTTATTAATGACATCTTAAAGGTTGAAGGCGTTAAATCAATTTTCCATGTTATGGACTTTATTTCAGTAGATAAAGAAAATGACGCAAATTGGGAAACAGTATTGCCAAAAGTAGAGGCTGTATTCGAATAAATTTTTCATCAACTAGTATTCGTGGGGAATAAAGTATATGGAAATTTTACGTATAGAGCCAACACCAAGTCCAAATACAATGAAAGTTGTTTTGTCATATACAAGAGAAGACAAGTTATCTAATACTTATAAAAAAGTAGAAGAAACACAACCAAGATTTATAAATCAGTTGTTATCTATAGATGGTATCACTTCCATTTTTCATGTCATGAACTTCTTAGCTGTTGATAAGGCACCAAAAGCTGATTGGGAAGTCATATTACCTGATATTAAAGCTGCTTTTTCTGATGCGAATAAGGTTTTAGAATCTGTAAATGAACCTCAAATTGACAATTATTTTGGTGAAATTAAAGCTGAATTATTAACTTTTAAGGGTATACCGTATCAAATTAAGCTAACTTCTGCTGACCAAGAATTAAGAGAACAATTACCACAAACATATGTTGATCATATGACTCAAGCGCAAACAGCACATGACAATATTGTTTTTATGCGTAAATGGCTAGATTTAGGAAATCGCTATGGAAATATTGAAGAAGTAATGGATGGTGTCCTAGAAGAAGTGCTAGCTACCTATCCAGAATCACAGTTACCCGTATTGGTAAAACATGCTTTAGAAGAAAATCACGCAACTAATAATTATCATTTCTATCGACATGTCTCTTTGGATGAATATCATGCAACTGATAATTGGAAGACTCGATTACGAATGTTAAACCATTTTCCAAAGCCGACTTTTGAAGATATACCGCTACTTGATTTAGCTTTATCTGATGAAAAAGTACCGGTTAGACGTCAAGCGATTGTATTATTAGGTATGATTGAAAGTAAAGAAATTTTACCGTATTTATATAAGGGGCTTCGTGATAAAAGTCCTGCTGTAAGAAGAACAGCAGGGGATTGCATAAGCGATTTAGGGTATCCAGAGGCACTACCAGAAATGGTGCTACTATTAGATGATCCACAGAAAATCGTTAGGTGGCGTGCTGCTATGTTTATCTTTGATGAAGGTAATGCAGAGCAGCTTCCCGCACTAAAAGCCCATATTAATGACAATGCGTTTGAAGTTAAATTACAAATTGAAATGGCCATATCTCGTATTGAAAACGGAGATGAGGCACTTGGTTCAGTATGGAAACAAATGGCAAACAGAACAATTTAATTGGAGGAATTAAATATGAATGCATATGATGCTTATATGAAAGAAATTGCGCAACAAATGCGTGGCGAATTAACTCAAAATGGTTTTACAAGTTTAGAAACGAGCGAAGCAGTATCGGAGTATATGAACCAAGTAAATGCTGATGACACTACTTTTGTAGTTATTAACTCTACATGCGGCTGTGCAGCTGGATTAGCAAGACCAGCTGCAGTAGCAGTTGCAACACAAAATGAACATAGACCTACAAATACAGTTACAGTTTTTGCTGGGCAAGATAAAGAAGCAACTGCTACAATGCGAGAATTCATTCAGCAAGCACCATCTAGTCCTTCGTATGCTTTATTCAAAGGTCAAGATTTAGTTTATTTTATGCCTAGAGAATTTATCGAAGGTAGAGATATTAATGACATTGCAATGGACTTAAAGGATGCCTTTGACGAAAATTGTAAATAGTACACATAAATAAATATAAAGGTTAACACATTTTATAATATTAAAAATGGTGTCTGTCATTGAAAATAGAGAATATAGTTGTATTCTATTTGTTAAATAAAGTCCGTTTTTACCAACTATATTTTCTAGAAATTTAACTGTTTTAATAGGACATCAAACATAATATTCAAATCATGTGTTAACCTCTTTTTTAAAATTTTTTAGCATTAAAGTTATAGATTTGGGTAAACAATTACCAATTGGAAACATATATCACGTTACGATGTGGTAGGTACTTAATCAGCATTTTATAAATAAAGTAACGGAATTCATGATATTAATATCATATTCCTAAAATGAGTGATAACAAAATGCTACATAAAATTAAGTTATATCAAACTAAATATACATACTATAAATAATGAAAATGAGGTGTTATCGCATATGTTGAATTCATTTGATGCAGCATATCACAGTCTTTGTGAAGAGGTTTTAGAAATAGGAAATACACGAAATGATCGCACAAATACAGGTACGATTTCGAAATTTGGTCATCAACTTCGCTTTGACTTATCTAAAGGATTTCCACTATTAACGACAAAGAAAGTTTCTTTTAAATTAGTAGCAACCGAATTATTATGGTTCATTAAAGGAGATACAAACATCCAATACTTATTAAAATATAATAATAATATTTGGAACGAATGGGCTTTTGAAAATTATATAAAATCAGACGAGTATAACGGTCCAGATATGACAGATTTCGGGCATCGTGCATTGAGTGATCCTGAATTTAACGAACAATATAAAGAACAAATGAAACAATTTAAGCAACGTATTCTTGAAGATGATACTTTTGCGAAGCAATTCGGTGATTTAGGAAATGTTTATGGTAAACAATGGCGAGATTGGGTTGATAAAGATGGTAATCATTTTGATCAACTTAAAACAGTAATTGAACAAATTAAGCATAATCCAGATTCAAGACGACACATCGTATCTGCATGGAATCCAACAGAAATTGATACAATGGCACTTCCGCCTTGTCATACCATGTTCCAGTTTTATGTCCAAGATGGTAAGTTAAGTTGCCAGTTATACCAACGTAGCGCAGATATCTTTTTAGGTGTGCCATTTAATATCGCAAGCTACGCTTTATTGACACACCTTATTGCCAAAGAATGTGGACTTGAAGTAGGAGAATTTGTGCATACATTTGGAGATGCACATATTTATTCAAATCATATTGATGCGATTCAAACACAATTAGCACGTGAAAGCTTCAATCCTCCAACATTAAAAATTAACAGTGACAAGTCTATTTTCGACATAAATTATGAAGATTTGGAAATTGTTGACTATGAATCACATCCAGCAATAAAAGCTCCAATAGCAGTGTAGTCATTGCATAGTTAGCTAACCATATAGACATCAAAATGACATCATAGTATTTTCAAGTGCAAAAAAGTACTTTTTTGTGTTAAACGTTTTCATAAATTATGCAAAATCATTATTTCTATCACACTTTATGATAAAAATTGTGTTAAATTAAAGATAACTTAGTAATAAAAAATGAAATGATAGAAGAAGGAGGATAATTATGACTTTATCCATTCTAGTTGCACATGACTTGCAACGAGTAATTGGTTTTGAAAATCAATTACCTTGGCACCTACCAAATGATTTGAAACATGTTAAAAAATTATCAACAGGTCATACTTTAGTAATGGGTCGTAAGACATTTGAATCGATTGGTAAACCACTACCGAATCGTCGAAATGTTGTACTTACTTCAGATACAAGTTTCAACGTAGAGGGCGTTGATGTAATTCACTCTATTGAAGATATTTACCAACTACCGGGCCATGTTTTCATATTTGGAGGGCAAACATTATTTGAAGAAATGATTGATAAAGTGGACGACATGTATATTACTGTTATTGAAGGTAAATTCCGTGGTGATACGTTCTTTCCACCTTATACATTTGAAGACTGGGAAGTTGCCTCTTCAGTTGAAGGTAAACTAGATGAGAAAAATACAATTCCACATACCTTTCTACATTTAATTCGTAAAAAATAAGGGGGAAAACGACCATGACAAAACAGATTATAGTAACAGACTCAACATCCGATTTATCTAAAGAATACTTAGAAGCAAACAACATTCATGTAATTCCTTTAAGTTTAACTATTGAAGGAGCTTCATACGTTGACCAAGTAGATATTACATCAGAAGAATTTATTAATCATATTGAAAATGATGAAGATGTAAAGACAAGTCAGCCAGCCATAGGTGAATTTATATCTGCTTATGAAGAACTAGGAAAAGATGGCTCTGAAATCATAAGTATTCATCTTTCTTCAGGATTAAGTGGTACATATAACACTGCTTACCAAGCAAGTCAAATGGTAGATGCTAATGTAACTGTTATTGATTCAAAATCTATTTCTTTTGGTTTAGGGTATCAAATACAACACCTAGTAGAGCTTGTAAAAGAAGGTGTCTCAACTTCTGAAATAGTTAAAAAGTTAAATCATTTAAGAGAAAACATTAAATTATTTGTAGTTATAGGGCAATTGAATCAATTAATTAAAGGTGGCAGAATTAGTAAAACAAAAGGTTTGATTGGTAATCTTATGAAAATTAAACCAATTGGTACACTTGATGATGGTCGCTTAGAGCTTGTGCACAATGCGAGAACTCAAAATTCTAGTATCCAATACTTGAAAAAGGAAATTGCTGAATTTATAGGAGATCATGAAATCAAATCCATTGGTGTCGCACATGCTAACGTCATTGAATATGTTGATAAATTGAAGAAAGTTTTTAACGAAGCTTTTCATGTGAATAATTACGATATAAATGTAACTACACCAGTTATTTCTGCACATACTGGTCAAGGTGCGATTGGCCTCGTAGTCCTTAAGAAGTAAATTTAATCTTTTCAGTGTTAATTACTTCCATTTCAATCCTTTATAGACTAAATTTATAATTAGATAGATAGAGGAGGTAATTCATATGACAAAAGAATATGCAACATTAGCAGGAGGATGTTTCTGGTGCATGGTTAAACCATTTACATCATATCCAGGCATCAAGTCAGTCGTATCTGGTTATAGTGGCGGTCATGTTGATAACCCTACTTATGAACAGGTATGTACGAATAAAACCGGCCATGTCGAAGCAGTACAAATTACGTTTGATCCAGAGGTTACTTCCTTTGAAAATATATTAGACATATATTTCAAAACATTTGACCCAACTGATGATCAAGGGCAATTTTTCGATAGAGGCGAAAGCTATCAACCAGTCATTTTCTATCATGATGAGCATCAGAAAAAGGCTGCTGAGTTTAAAAAGCAACAATTAAATGAACAAGGTATTTTCAAGAAACCAGTGATTACACCTATTAAACCATATAAAAATTTCTATCCAGCTGAAGACTACCATCAAGATTATTATAAAAAGAACCCGGTACATTATTACCAATATCAACGTGGTTCAGGTAGAAAAGCGTTTATAGAATCACATTGGGGGAATCAAAATGCTTAAAAAAGATAAAAGTGAACTAACAGACATAGAATATATTGTTACACAAGAAAATGGCACTGAACCACCATTTATGAATGAATATTGGAATCATTTTGCTAAAGGGATTTATGTAGATAAGATTTCTGGTAAACCTTTATTTACATCTGAAGAAAAGTTTCATTCTGAATGTGGATGGCCTAGCTTTTCTAAAGCGCTTGATGACGATGAAATTATAGAATTAGTCGACAAATCATTTGGTATGGTAAGAACTGAAGTGCGTTCAGAAGAATCAAATAGTCATTTAGGACACGTCTTTAATGATGGACCTAAAGAAAGTGGCGGCTTAAGATACTGTATCAATTCCGCTGCAATTCAATTTATTCCATATGAAAAATTAGAAGAATTGGGTTATGGCGATTTAATATCACATTTTGATAAGTAGGAGTGGAAAGTATGTTTAAAAAATTATTCGGAAAAGGCAAAGAAGTTCAGAAAGATATCGCAATTTATGCACCATTAACTGGAGAATACGTGAAAATTGAAGATATTCCAGATCCTGTATTCGCACAAAAAATGATGGGCGAAGGTTTTGGTATTAATCCAACTGAAGGAGAAGTTGTGTCTCCAATTGCAGGACGTGTTGACAATGTCTTTCCAACTAAGCATGCGATTGGGTTAAAAGCAGATAACGGATTAGAATTATTAGTTCATATCGGTTTAGACACAGTTCAATTAGACGGTGAAGGATTTGAAGTGTTAGTGTCTAGTGGTGACGAAGTTAACGTCGGAGATCCATTAGTAAGATTCAACCTTGAATTTATTAATAATAACGCTAAATCTGTTATTTCACCAATTATAATTACTAACACTGATCAAGCAGCTTCAATTAATATTTATGATGAAAATGCTGTGATTAAAGGTGAAACAAAAGTGATTGATGTGACAATGAACTAATGAAAAACTATTCGTTTTATCAATTTGTCATGACAGTTCGTGGTCGACACGACGATAAAGGTCGTCTAGCAGAAGAGATATTTGACGATCTTGCTTTCCCAAAACACGATGATGATTTTAACATACTGTCTGATTATATTGAGACACATGGTGATTTCACATTGCCAATGTCTGTATTTGATGATTTATATGAAGAATATACGGAATGGCTAAAATTTTAATATAATTTTTAAAAATAATAGTTAGAACCAGGGTGATGCAATTCGTTATCCTGGTTTTAATTTAAAATAAACTAAGTTGTGACTAAAAATTAATCAATTATAGTGAAATATGGTGCGCTATCTTGCATAAATTGATATGATTAACTACACAGAATTTAAAAGTACATAATACATAATAAGGAAGTGATACAATGGATGATAAGCAACACACATCTTCATCCGATGATGAACGCGCTGAAATTGCAACAAGCAATCAAGACCAAGAAACTAATTCATCGAAACGCGTTCACTTAAAACGTTGGCAATTCATATCAATATTAATTGGCACAACCCTAATAACAGCTGTCATCACAGTTGTTGCATATATTTTTATAAATCAAAAAATAAGTGGTTTAAACAAAACTGATCAAGCAAACTTAAATAAAATTGAAAATGTGTATAAAATCTTAAATAGTGATTATTACAAAAAACAGGACTCTGACAAGTTAAGTAAAGCTGCAATTGATGGTATGGTCAAAGAATTAAAAGATCCTTATTCTGAATATTTAACAAAAGAACAAACGAAATCCTTTAATGAAGGTGTTTCAGGTGATTTTGTAGGTATTGGTGCAGAAATGCAAAAGAAAAATGATCAAATTATGGTTACTAGCCCTATGAAGGGTTCTCCAGCAGAACGTGCTGGCATCCGTCCTAAAGATGTCATTACTAAAGTAAATGGAAAATCAATTAAAGGAAAAGCATTAGACGAAGTTGTCAAAGACGTTCGTGGTAAAGAAAACACTGAAGTAACTTTAACTGTTCAACGAGGCAGTGAAGAAAAAGACGTTAAGATTAAACGTGAAAAAATTCATGTTAAAAGTGTTGAGTATAAGAAAAAAGGTAAGGTTGGAGTTATTACTATTAATAAATTCCAGAATGATACATCAGGTGAATTGAAAGATGCAGTTCTTAAAGCTCACAAAGATGGTTTGAAAAAGATTGTTTTAGATTTAAGAAATAATCCTGGTGGACTACTAGATGAAGCTGTTAAAATGGCAAATATTTTTATCGATAAAGGAAAAACTGTTGTTAAACTAGAAAAAGGTAAAGATACTGAAGCAATTCAAACTTCTAATGACTCGTTAAAAGAAGCGAAAGACATGGATATATCCATCTTAGTGAATGAAGGTTCAGCTAGTGCTTCTGAAGTGTTTACTGGTGCGCTAAAGGACTATAATAAAGCTAAAGTTTATGGGTCAAAAACATTCGGCAAAGGTGTCGTACAAACTACAAGAGAGTTTAAGGATGGTTCATTGTTAAAATATACTGAAATGAAATGGTTAACGCCAGATGGTCATTATATTCACGGTAAGGGCATTAAACCAGACGTTACTATTGACACACCTAAATATCAATCTTTAAATGTCATTCCTAATACGAAAACATTTAAAGTTGGAGACGATGATAAAAATATTAAAACTATTAAAATTGGTTTATCAGCTTTAGGTTATAAAGTTGATAATGAATCAACGCAATTTGATCAAGCTTTAGAAAATCAAGTTAAAGCTTTCCAACAAGCGAATAAACTCGAGGTAACTGGTGAATTTAATAAAGAAACGAATAATAAATTTACTGAGTTATTAGTTGAAAAAGCTAATAAACATGATGATGTTCTCGATAAGTTGATTAATATTTTAAAATAAGCGATACACACTACTAAAATTGTATTATTATTATGTTAATGACACGCTTCCTAAATTTGCAAAGATAGCAATTTAGGAGGCGTGTTTATTTTTATTGACGTCTAACCCTAAAAGATATAAATTAGACATTTACAAATGATGTAAATAACGCAATTTCTATCATCGCTGTTAACAATTCATGCTTTAATATACTATGAGCATATACTTTTTAAATAGTATTATTCACTAGTTTTAACAATCGATTAATTGGTATATGATACTTTTATTGGTTATTTTCATCCCATAGTGTGATAATTACTATTTTTCATTCATAATAAAGGTTTAAAGCATGTTAATAGTGTGTAAGATTAACATGTACTGAAAAACATGTTTAACATAACGATATAAGGAGTGACGTACATGATCCGTCTAGGTAAAATGTCAGATTTAGATCAAATCTTAAATCTAGTAGAAGAAGCAAAAGAATTAATGAAAGAACACGACAACGAGCAATGGGACGATCAGTACCCACTTTTAGAACATTTTGAAGAAGATATTGCTAAAGATTATTTGTACGTATTAGAGGAAAATGACAAAATTTATGGCTTTATTGTTGTCGACCAAGACCAAGCAGAATGGTATGATGACATTGACTGGCCAGTAAATAGAGAAGGCGCCTTTGTTATTCATCGATTAACTGGTTCGAAAGAATATAAAGGAGCTGCTACAGAATTATTCAATTATGTTATTGATGTAGTTAAAGCACGTGGTGCAGAAGTTATTTTAACGGACACCTTTGCGTTAAACAAACCTGCACAAGGTTTATTTGCGAAATATGGATTTCATAAGGTCGGTGAACAATTAATGGAATATCCGCCATATGATAAAGGTGAACCATTTTATGCATATTATAAAAATTTAAAAGAATAGAGGTAATATTAATGACGAAAATCGCATTTACCGGAGGGGGAACAGTTGGACACGTATCAGTAAATTTAAGTTTAATTCCAACTGCATTATCACAAGGTTATGAAGCGCTTTATATTGGTTCTAAAAATGGTATTGAAAGAGAAATGATTGAATCACAACTACCAGAAATTAAGTATTATCCTATTTCGAGTGGTAAATTAAGAAGATATATTTCTTTAGAAAATGCCAAAGACGTATTTAAAGTATTGAAAGGTATTCTTGATGCTCGTAAAGTTTTGAAAAAAGAAAAACCTGATCTATTATTTTCAAAAGGTGGATTTGTATCTGTGCCTGTTGTTATTGCAGCCAAATCATTAAATATACCAACTATTATTCATGAATCTGACTTAACACCAGGATTAGCGAATAAGATAGCACTTAAATTTGCCAAGAAAATATATACAACATTTGAAGAAACGCTAAACTACTTACCTAAAGAGAAAGCTGATTTTATTGGAGCAACAATTCGAGAAGATTTAAAAAATGGTAATGCACATAATGGTTATCAATTAACAGGCTTTAATGAAAATAAAAAAGTTTTACTTGTTATGGGTGGAAGCTTAGGAAGTAAAAAATTAAATAGCATTATTCGCGAAAACTTAGATGCATTATTACAACAATATCAAGTGATACATTTAACTGGTAAAGGATTAAAAGATGCTCAAGTTAAAAAATCAGGATATATACAATATGAATTTGTTAAAGAGGATTTAACAGATTTATTAGCAATTACGGATACAGTAATAAGTAGAGCTGGATCAAATGCGATTTATGAGTTCTTAACATTACGTATACCAATGTTATTAGTACCATTAGGTTTAGATCAATCCCGAGGCGACCAAATTGACAATGCAAATCATTTTGCTGATAAAGGTTATGCTAAAACGATTGATGAAGAACAATTAACAGCACAAATTTTATTACAAGAACTAAATGAAATGGAACAGGAAAGAACTCGAATTATCAATAATATGAAATCGTATGAACAAAGTTATACGAAAGAAGCTTTATTTGATAAGATGATTAAAGACGCATTGAATTAATGGGGGGTAATGCTTTATGAGTCAATGGAAACGTATCTCTTTGCTCATCGTTTTTGCATTGGTTTTTGGAATTATCGCGTTTTTCCACGAATCAAGACTAGGGAAATGGATTGATAATGAAGTTTATGAATTTATATATTCATCAGAGAGCTTTATTACGACATCTATCATGCTTGGGGCTACTAAAGTAGGTGAAGTCTGGGCAATGTTATGTATTTCATTACTTCTTGTGGCATATCTCATGTTAAAGCGCCACAAAATTGAAGCATTATTTTTTGCATTAACAATGGCACTATCTGGAATTTTGAATCCAGCATTAAAAAATATATTCGATAGAGAAAGACCTACATTGCTGCGTTTAATTGATATAACAGGATTTAGTTTTCCTAGCGGTCATGCTATGGGATCAACTGCATATTTTGGAAGTGGTATCTATCTATTAAATCGATTAAATCAAGGTAATTCAAAAGGTATTCTTATAGGGTTATGTGCAGCTATGATTTTATTGATTTCCATATCACGTGTATATCTAGGTGTACATTATCCAACAGATATTATTGCCGGCATTATTGGTGGCGTATTTTGCATTATTTTATCAACGTTATTACTTAGAAATAAATTAATAAATTAAATAGTAAAAAAACAAAAGCAGTAAACCTAAAGTGTCGTAAGGGTTTACTGCTTTTATAAAACGTTGTTATAACGTATATTGTCTTTTACGGGCATATAAAAGGGGAATATTTGAAAATGACCAATCCAACAAGAACGAAACGTTGTGGGGGGATGTTCTATGTGGTATTGATAATCATTTTCAACTACTATTATACATTAGTGAGAATCATTGTCAATTAGAAACTAAAACTTTTTTTGAATATTTTTTAAGAATAGTAAATAAAACGCATGATTACGCTATTTTAGAAAATAAAAAAATTTGTATTTCTCATTAGAATTAGAATATTTAAAAGTTATGAGGTTTAAAAATTATATTGTTTACATACTCCTTTTGAATTTATACATTATGAAATGTTACTTCCAAGTTCAAAATCGCACATTGAAATGATGTGTGAAAATGTTTAAACTACGGTCATTTTGTGAAAATAAAGATAATAACTATTCATTTTACAATAGTGAAAAGTCAGTATATGACAACAATTAATATTGCGGTAAGGCCTTGTGTTACAGTATTCTATATTTAAGTACTGCAATCAGAATTAACAGAATGCCATTAACTGATTATTAAATATTTGAGTTAATAAATAATTAATGATTGTAGCTTGAAAAATTTAAAACATGGTTATTGATTTGTGATAAAATTTAAACGTAAACAAACTAATTTAAAAAGCAACTATTGTATAGAAAAATACAAAATTTAAAATATATTACCTTATTAGAAAAAGTCGTAATATGAGGTGTACAAATGACGCAAATTTTAATAGTAGAAGATGAACAAAACTTAGCAAGATTTCTTGAATTGGAACTCACACATGAAAATTACAATGTGGACACAGAGTATGATGGACAAGACGGTTTAGATAAAGCGCTTAGCCATTACTATGATTTAATCATATTAGATTTAATGTTGCCGTCAATTAATGGCTTAGAAATTTGTCGCAAAATTAGACAACAACAATCTACACCTATCATTATAATTACAGCGAAAAGTGATACGTATGACAAAGTTGCTGGGCTTGATTACGGTGCAGACGATTATATAGTTAAGCCGTTTGATATTGAAGAACTTTTAGCAAGAATTCGTGCAATTTTACGTCGTCAGCCACAAAAGGATATTATCGATGTCAACGGTATTACAATTGATAAGAACGCTTTTAAAGTGACGGTAAATGGCGCAGAAATTGAATTAACAAAAACAGAGTATGATTTACTATATCTTCTAGCTGAAAATAAAAACCATGTTATGCAACGGGAACAAATTTTAAATCATGTATGGGGTTATAATAGTGAAGTAGAAACAAATGTCGTAGATGTTTATATAAGATATTTACGAAACAAGTTAAAACCATACGATCGTGACAAAATGATTGAAACAGTTCGTGGCGTTGGGTATGTGATACGATGACAAAACGTAAATTGCGCAATAACTGGATTATTGTTACCACGATGATTACGTTTGTCACGATATTTTTGTTTTGTTTAATTATTATTTTTTTCTTGAAAGATACACTGCATAATAGTGAGCTTGATGATGCAGAACGAAGCTCAAGCGATATTAATAATTTATTTCATTCTAAGCCTGTTAAAGATATATCTGCATTAGACTTGAATGCATCTTTAGGTAATTTTCAAGAGATAATTATTTATGATGAGCATAATAATAAATTATTTGAGACATCGAATGATAACACAGTGAGAGTTGAACCAGGTTATGAACACCGTTATTTTGACCGCGTAATAAAAAAACGCTATAAAGGCATTGAATATTTAATTATTAAAGAACCAATTACAACGCAAGATTTCAAAGGGTATAGCTTGTTAATTCATTCACTAGAAAATTATGATAACATCGTAAAATCATTGTATATCATTGCGCTGGCATTTGGAGTGATTGCAACAATTATAACTGCCACAATCAGTTATGTATTTTCAACACAAATTACTAAACCGCTTGTCAGTTTATCAAATAAAATGATTGAGATTCGACGAGATGGTTTTCAAAATAAATTGCAATTAAATACAAATTATGAAGAAATAGATAATTTAGCAAATACGTTTAATGAGATGATGAGCCAAATTGAAGAATCATTTAATCAACAAAGACAATTTGTTGAAGATGCGTCACATGAATTACGAACACCATTACAAATTATTCAAGGTCATTTAAATTTGATTCAGCGATGGGGAAAAAAAGACCCAGCAGTATTAGAAGAATCGTTAAATATTTCTATTGAAGAAATGAATCGTATCATAAAATTAGTCGAAGAATTACTTGAATTGACTAAAGGAGATGTAAATGACATTTCTTCTGAAGCGCAGACCGTGCATATTAATGATGAAATTCGCTCGCGAATACACTCATTAAAACAATTGCATCCTGATTATCAATTTGATACGGATCTGACATCTAAAAATCTAGAAATTAAAATGAAACCTCATCAATTCGAACAATTATTTTTAATCTTTATTGATAATGCAATCAAATATGATGTGAAGAATAAGAAAATTAAAGTTAAGACAAGGTTAAAAAATAAGCAAAAAATAATTGAAATTACAGATCATGGAATTGGTATTCCAGAGGAAGATCAAGATTTCATTTTTGATCGCTTTTATCGAGTGGATAAATCTCGTTCAAGAAGTCAAGGCGGTAATGGACTCGGATTATCTATTGCTCAAAAAATCATTCAATTAAACGGAGGATCGATTAAAATTAAAAGTGAAATTAATAAAGGAACAACGTTTAAAATCATATTTTAATCATGTCTGAGACGTCAATCAAAGTCATAGGATCAATTTTTTAAGTACACATTAGCTGTGACTAATGTATAAGAACAACTATAAAACAAATAAACAGTGGTTCTTTATCATTTCTGTTGTACTCCCAAAATTTACAATAAAATACATCTATAAACCTAGAAGAATCAACGCTTTTGTTGATTCTTCTTTTTAGCAGATAAATAGGTAAATCTACTTTAACAAATAACTAAATAGTGATATTATTACATTGTAAGCGTTTCAACATTTTTGTGGAGGGTGTAAAATGACTAACGAAAGAAAAGAAGTTTCAGAGGCTCCTGTAAACTTCGGTGCGAATTTAGGTCTAATGTTAGATCTATATGATGACTTTTTACAAGATCCATCATCTGTACCAGAAGATTTACAAGTCTTATTCAGCACAATTAAGAATGATGACTCAATTGTACCAGCTTTAAAAAGTACAAGTAGTCAAAATAGCGACGGCACAATTAAGCGTGTCATGCGTCTAATTGATAATATTCGCCAATACGGGCATCTTAAAGCCGATATTTATCCTGTAAATCCTCCAAAAAGGAAACATGTACCTAAATTAGAGATTGAAGACTTTGATTTAGATCAACAGACTTTGGAAGGTATATCAGCAGGAATTGTTTCAGATCACTTTGCCGACATTTATGATAATGCTTATGAAGCAATTTTAAGAATGGAAAAACGTTACAAAGGACCAATTGCATTTGAGTATACACATATTAATAACAATACCGAACGTGGTTGGTTAAAAAGAAGAATTGAAACGCCATATAAAGTAACGTTAAATAATAACGAAAAAAGGGCACTATTCAAACAATTAGCGTATGTTGAAGGGTTTGAAAAATATCTTCATAAAAACTTCGTTGGTGCAAAGCGTTTTTCAATTGAAGGGGTAGACGCACTTGTACCGATGTTACAACGTACTATTACGATTGCTGCGAAAGAAGGTATTAAAAATATACAAATAGGCATGGCTCACCGTGGACGTTTAAACGTTTTAACGCATGTCTTAGAAAAACCGTACGAAATGATGATTTCAGAATTTATGCATACAGATCCAATGAAATTCTTACCTGAAGATGGTAGCTTGCAGTTAACTGCTGGATGGACTGGTGATGTGAAATATCACCTTGGTGGCATTAAAACTACTGATTCATACGGTACAATGCAGCGTATTGCACTGGCTAACAATCCAAGTCACTTGGAAATTGTTGCACCTGTTGTTGAGGGGCGTACGAGAGCAGCACAAGATGATACACAACGAGCTGGGGCTCCGACGACTGATCATCATAAAGCAATGCCAATTATTATACATGGCGATGCTGCTTATCCTGGTCAAGGAATTAACTTCGAAACAATGAACTTAGGAAACTTGAAAGGCTATTCTACGGGTGGTTCATTGCATATTATTACTAACAATAGAATTGGATTTACTACAGAACCAATTGATGCACGTTCAACAACTTATTCTACAGATGTGGCCAAAGGTTATGATGTGCCAATATTCCATGTCAATGCTGATGACGTTGAAGCTACTATTGAAGCAATTGATATTGCAATGGAATTTAGAAAAGAGTTTCATAAAGACGTCGTTATTGATTTAGTAGGTTATCGTCGTTTCGGACATAACGAAATGGATGAACCATCAATTACTAATCCAGTTCCTTATCAGAATATTCGCAAACATGACTCTGTTGAATATGTGTTTGGTAAAAAGCTTGTTAATGAAGGTGTCATTTCAGAAGATGAAATGCATTCATTTATAGAACAAGTCCAAAAGGAACTAAGACAAGCTCATGATAAAATTAATAAAGCTGATAAAATGGATAATCCAGATATGGAAAAACCTGCAGAACTTGCATTACCGTTACAAGCAGACGAACAATCATTTACGTTTGATCATTTGAAAGAAATAAATGATGCATTGTTAACATATCCGGATGGCTTTAACATTTTGAAAAAGTTAAACAAAGTTCTTGAGAAGCGTCATGAGCCGTTTAATAAAGAAGATGGCTTAGTTGATTGGGCACAAGCAGAACAACTTGCATTTGCGACAATTTTACAAGATGGTACACCGATTCGCTTAACTGGTCAAGATAGTGAACGTGGTACATTCAGTCATAGGCATGCCGTGTTACATGATGAGCAAACAGGTGAAACATATACACCTTTACATCATGTTCCTGATCAAAAAGCGACATTTGATATACACAATTCTCCGCTTTCAGAAGCAGCAGTAGTTGGTTTTGAATACGGCTATAATGTGGAAAACAAAAAAAGCTTCAATATTTGGGAAGCGCAATATGGTGATTTTGCAAATATGTCACAAATGATTTTTGACAACTTCTTATTCAGTTCTCGCTCAAAATGGGGAGAACGTTCAGGATTAACATTATTCTTACCTCATGCATATGAGGGTCAAGGACCTGAACATTCATCAGCAAGATTAGAGCGATTTTTACAATTAGCTGCTGAAAATAATTGCACAGTTGTCAACTTATCTAGTTCAAGTAATTATTTCCACTTATTGCGTGCACAAGCAGCTAGTTTAGATTCTGAACAAATGCGACCATTGGTTGTTATGTCACCAAAAAGCTTATTGAGAAATAAAACAGTTGCCAAACCAATTGATGAGTTTACTTCTGGTGGATTTGAGCCAATTTTGACAGAATCATATCAAGCGGATAAGGTTACAAAAGTTATTTTAGCAACTGGTAAAATGTTCATTGATTTAAAAGAAGCATTAGCTAAAAATCCAGACGAATCCGTGTTACTCGTTGCGATTGAAAGATTGTATCCATTCCCAGAGGAAGAGATTGAAGCATTACTAGCACAATTGCCAAACCTTGAAGAAGTGTCATGGGTACAAGAAGAACCTAAAAATCAAGGTGCATGGTTATATGTCTATCCATATGTTAAAGTGCTAGTTGCAGATAAATATGATTTAAGTTATCATGGCAGAATTCAAAGGGCTGCTCCAGCTGAAGGCGATGGAGAAATTCATAAACTTGTTCAAAATAAAATTATAGAAAATGCATTAAAAAATAACTAGGGGGAAATAAGTCATGCCAGAGGTTAAAGTTCCAGAATTAGCAGAATCTATTACAGAAGGTACCATTGCAGAATGGTTGAAAAACGTAGGGGATAGCGTAGAAAAAGGTGAAGCTATTCTTGAATTAGAAACTGATAAAGTTAATGTCGAAGTTGTATCTGAAGAAGCAGGTGTATTATCTGAACAACTTGCAAGTGAAGGCGACACTGTAGAAGTTGGACAAGCAATTGCTATCATCGGCGAAGGTAGTGGCAATGCTTCTAAAGAAAATAGTAACGACAATACTCCACAACAAAATGAAGAAACAAATAATAAAAAAGAAGAAACAACAAATAATTCGGTAGATAAAGCTGAAGTCAATCAAGCAAATGATGACAATCAGCAACGTATTAATGCTACGCCTTCTGCGCGTCGATATGCTCGTGAAAATGGTGTGAATCTTGCTGAAGTAAGTCCGAAAACAAATGATGTGGTTCGTAAAGAAGATATTGATAAGAAACAACAGGCACCGGCATCAACACAAACAACACAACAAGCACCTGCAAAAGAAGAGAAAAAATACAATCAATATCCTACAAAACCAGTGATTCGTGAAAAAATGTCACGCAGAAAGAAAACAGCTGCCAAAAAATTATTAGAGGTATCTAATAATACAGCTATGTTAACAACATTTAACGAAGTTGACATGACAAATGTTATGGAATTGCGTAAACGTAAGAAAGAACAATTTATGAAAGATCATGATGGTACTAAATTAGGATTTATGTCATTCTTTACTAAAGCTTCTGTAGCAGCTTTGAAAAAGTATCCAGAAGTTAATGCAGAAATCGATGGCGACGACATGATTACGAAACAATATTATGATATTGGTGTAGCTGTTTCTACAGATGATGGATTATTAGTACCATTTGTAAGAGATTGTGATAAAAAGAATTTTGCAGAAATCGAAGCAGAAATTGCTAATTTAGCAGTTAAAGCACGAGAGAAAAAACTTGGCTTAGATGATATGGTTAATGGTTCATTTACGATTACAAATGGCGGTATTTTTGGATCAATGATGAGTACGCCAATTATCAATGGTAATCAAGCTGCAATCTTAGGCATGCATTCAATTATTACAAGACCAATTGCGATTGATCAAGATACAATCGAAAATCGTCCAATGATGTATATTGCATTAAGCTATGATCATAGAATTATTGACGGTAAAGAAGCAGTTGGATTCTTAAAAACAATTAAAGAATTAATTGAAAACCCAGAAGACTTATTATTAGAATCTTAATCCACAACACAAAATAGTTTACTATTCCTAAAAACGTAATCAAATCAATAACAAACAGCAGTAAGATTATTTTCTAGTCGAAATATCTTACTGCTGTACTTTATTTTTATAATGCTTCGTATTAAAATGTGAGTTTAATTTTGACAACTTAAAAAATATATCATTTTTATTGAAATAGACTCACAATAGAAATATAGGTGGAATGGCGTGTTTCAATATGCTAATGAAATCATTTTAGATAATAACAAGCGATGAAATTTATGAATTCTATAAGCGCCTTTAGTTAATTTAAAATCATCTGAACAAGATGTAAATTCACTTTATGGATACGACATGTATATGTTTTTTATGTACTACATAAAACGAAATATTCAATTGCTATATACAGATACTCATTAATGACATACTCAATAGCGACCATAACAATATTATGTTACCTATTTAAATGAAATAGTTCTTTTAAAGAAATACATTTTTCACATATTAATCTATAATCAAAATCAACTGACCGATATTCTATAATTTATGATTAAAATAAGTTATAATATAATAGTAAAGATAAAGATAGAGGTGGCTATAATGTGTGGACTTAGAAGTATAACATTAGGTACAACAAATATAGAACAGACAAAACATTTCATGGTTGACATATTAGGATTAAATTATGAAGAACTTCTTGAAAACTCAATTCGTTTCGGCGATGCAGATATAAGCCCAGGAACAAGACTTCAATTTATACAAGTTCCAAGTGAGCAATTAGAAGAATCTCACTTTGTGGGTATTGGATTACGTACACCAACTGACTCAGGTTTAGAGGAGTATGCGGAAATATTATCGAATAAGGATATTCCATTTACAACAGTTAAAGAATTAAATGGCAATAAATATTTCAGTCTCGAAGATAACAATGGTCATATTTTCTCAATATATTCAAACGAGAATAATTATGGCGTTGGTTTAGGTATGCCTTCTTTTGAGAGTGCGGTCAATCCGTTACATCAAGTGCAAGGTTTAGGACCAGTGATTCTTAAAGTGAATCATGTAGATATTACAGGTCAAATTTTAACAAATATATTCGGACTTGAAGTATTTGCAGAATACCAACCCTTCGACAATGCTGACTATCATGTCCAAGTATTCAAAGTTGGAACGGGTGGTCTAGGTGGCGAAATACATTTAATGCCTGTAGAAACAGAAATGACAATGCCGGAATATGGCGCAGTCGATCAAGTTGAGTTTGAAACGAAAGATGCAGATTTCTTTAATCAAGCGAAATCGCGCTTAGATGAAGTGGAAATACCATATCAAACGCTTGAGCAAGATGATATTGAATCAATTAGAATTACTGAAAACAGTGGATTATCGTTTATATTCACTTTACAAAAATAATTTTTTTACGATAGTGAGGACAAAATTTATGTTACATGAAACTTGGAAAGAACGTACACCAATCAAGAAAGTAGAAGTCATTAATACAGATGCAAAGAAATTTACAGTTTCTGACATGTTAACGGTTGGCAAACAATATGATGTTATCAACGAAACTGAAGAATATTATCAAATAATAGATAATTCTGGATTAGTTGGCGGTTACTATAAAACATATTTCAAAGAAGTTTAAACGCATAATTATTGAAATGAAGCCTAATATGAGATTTTCAATTAGTAAATTTGGTAAAATATAAACAATTCGCATACTAAGTATTGCGTTTTATATCAGAATAGAATAGTAAACTAAGGCATTTGAAGAACTTATTCCATGTCTTAGTTTTTTAATTTATTTAAAGGAGAACGTTTTAAAATGGCACTAAAACATTATAAGAATTCAGATTCAACAGTTTTCAATGATGCGAAGGCATTATTTGATTTAAATAAAAATATTTTACTTAAAGGTCCAACAGGTTCAGGGAAAACAAAGTTGGCAGAAACATTAAGTGAAGTTGTTGATACACCCATGCATCAAGTCAATTGTTCTGTTGATTTAGATACAGAAAGCTTATTAGGCTTTAAAACAATTAAAACAAATGCGGAAGGTCAACAAGAAATTGTCTTTGTAGATGGTCCAGTTATTAAAGCTATGAAAGAGGGGCATATTTTATATATTGATGAAATAAATATGGCTAAACCTGAAACATTGCCTGTATTAAATGGTGTATTAGATTATCGTCGTCAAATTACGAATCCATACACTGGTGAAGTAATCAAAGCTGTACCAGGATTTAACGTTATAGCAGCGATAAATGAAGGTTATGTTGGTACTTTGCCAATGAATGAAGCACTAAAAAATCGCTTTGTTGTTATTCACGTTGATTATATTGACGGGGACATTTTAAAAAATGTGATTAAAGAGCAAAGTTTATTACAAGATGATAAACAAATCGAACAAATTATTAAGTTTAACGAAGATTTACGTACTATGTCTAAGCAGGGACAAATTTCTGAAGAAGCCGCTAGTATCCGTGCATTATTAGACTTGTGTGATTTAATCACTGTAATGCCAGTTGAACGTGCAATTAAACGTACAATTATTGATAAATTGGAAGATGAACGTGAACAACAAGCAATATATAATGCTGTAGAACTAAACTTTTAAAGAGGGATAAAACATGAGTGATCGTTTCATAAAATTTAACGACGAACAGTTAGATGCCAAGCAAGTAATGATGTTGCAAGACTTAGCTCGACTCTTATTAAAAAATGAACAAACACAAGTTAAAATCCAAAAATTCCCTTACTATAATCCTGTTCAAAATGTTTTGATTACGAGTTGGTTTTGGTCACATCGACCAAGCCATATCGAAATGGCTGGTTTAAAAACAGATGTTATGTTAGCTGCTTACGGTTATCATATGATGGATGTACAAATTGTAAATGAAGTAGTACAAGATAAAACTTTTAAACACCCTAAATTTTATCAACAACTTTTTAAATTATTAGAAGATATGCGCGTATTAAATTCTATTAAAGTTGAGCGCCCAAGTACTGCTAAATTAATTGATCTTCGCTTAGATACACGGGTATCATATACGGAATCTCAAATTAAAGTGTATCGTACTAAAACACAATATACAGATTTATTATTTTTGTATTTAGAACATGCATTTTTAAGTCAAGATTTCTTCGATATACCATCTATACATTCAGATTTAGATGATATTTTAGTAAATATGTTCTTATATTTACCTAATTTTTTCCAAAATCAAAATTCTGAAGATAATATGTATCTGGCTCAAAGAATTATGTATCAAGTAGATGATATTTTAAAAGAAGATATGCTAAACGAATATTATTACTTACCTAAAACACTATATAATACATTAGCTAGTCCAGAGTTTGATGATTTAAAGAGAACTGATGCAAGTCAAGTCGATGGGCAAGATGATACTTCAGAAGATGATGATAACGAAAGTGAAAAAGCTGACTCTAAATCTGCAGATAGTGAGTCAAAAGGTGGCGCCTATTTAGAAATGGAGCTTCACGAAGGACAAAATAGTGAAACATTAGGTAATGATGAAGCACGTGAAGGCGATGCTACAGATGATATGACTGATATGATGACCAAAAAGGGCAAAGGATCAAACGATACGCTAAATCGTGAAGAAGGCGATGCTGTTGGTCAAAGCCAAGCATTTCAACTTGATGGTGTGAACAAAAATGTAGAAATAAAATGGCAAATTCCTGAAATTGAGCCACAATATGTTTTAGAATATCAAGAATCGAAACAAGACGTACAATATGAAATCAAAGACTTAATTCAAATTATAAAGAAAACGATTGAACGAGAACAACGAGATGCACGTTTTAATTTAACAAAAGGGCGATTACAAAAGGATTTAATTAATTGGTTTATCGACGATCAATATAAATTGTTTTACAAAAAACAAGATTTAAGTAAATCATTTGATGCGACGTTTACATTGTTAATTGATGCGTCAGCAAGTATGCATGATAAAATGGCTGAAACGAAGAAAGGTGTAGTGTTATTCCACGAGACGTTAAAAGCATTGAACATTAAACATGAAATTTTATCATTCAGTGAGGATGCCTTTGATTCAGACGATCATGCACAACCAAATATCATTAATGAAATTATTAACTATGATTACTCAACCTTTGAAAAAGATGGCCCACGTATTATGGCACTTGAACCTCAAGATGATAATCGTGATGGTGTTGCTATTAGAGTTGCAAGTGAACGATTAATGCGTCGAAATCAACATCAACGATTTTTAATCGTATTTTCAGACGGCGAACCGTCTGCATTTAATTATAGTCAAGATGGTATTATTGATACGTATGAAGCTGTAGAAATGTCACGTAAATTTGGTATTGAAGTATTTAATGTATTTTTGAGTCAAGATCCAATAACTGAAGATGTTGAACAAACAATTCATAATATTTATGGTCAATATGCTATTTTCGTTGAAGGTGTTGCGCATTTACCTGGACATCTCTCTCCATTATTAAAAAAATTACTACTTAAATCTTTATAAATAAGTTTAAAATATGAGTTTATATGAAATTGTGAATAAAAGTCATCAGTTACTATTTAAAAAGTGAATTTGAAGAATTTTATTTTCTGGCATAATTTGATTTAAACAACACATGTGTTTTGTTTCTGCTATGTACAACATATTTCATATAGACTCTTTATTATTTTTTGTGCTAAAATATTTACTTGTAAATTATTTCGTGTTTTAAAAAAAGGAGTAACTCTATGAATAAAAATACATGGGTCATTGGGTTTACGCTCTTCGCTATGTTTTTTGGCGCAGGCAATCTAATTTTTCCTCCTAATCTCGGATTGGATAGTGGTCAATTTTTCTGGCCCGCCATTTTAGCGTTTGTTCTAACTGGGATTGGTTTACCATTATTAGGTGTGATTGTAGGTGCACTTGATAAAGAAGGATATATTGGCGCATTAAATAAAATTTCACCTAAATTTTCAATATTGTTCTTAATCATCATTTATTTGACTATAGGACCACTTTTCGCAATACCTAGAACTGCATCTACATCTTTTGAAATGACAATTACACCAATTATACATAGCAATAGTAGTATCGCTTTATTTATATTTACGATTATCTACTTCATAGTCGTTTTGTATATTTGTTTAAATCCATCTAAGTTAATCGATCGTATTGGTTCATTATTAACACCATTATTATTGATTACTATTTTAGCGATGATTATTAAAGGATACTTAGACTTTAGCGGTAATAGTGCTGGAAAGGGCAATGAAGCACTATATCATTCTAATTTTTCAAGTTTTGCTGAAGGCTTTACACAAGGCTATTTAACAATGGATGCCATTGCAGCAATTGCTTTTTCAATGATTGTTGTTAATGCAGTAAAACTAACAGGCATTACTAAAACAAATCAAATATTCAAACAAACTTTGACTGCTGGTTTAATTGCAGCCGTAGCTTTAATTTTCATATATATTTCATTAGGTTATATTGGTAATCATATGCCAGTAAGTGACATGACGTTAGATCAATTGAAATCCAAAGATCGAAACATTGGGACATATTTATTAACGACAATGGCTTCAACAGGATTTGGTTCATTCGGAAAATATTTATTGGGCATCATTGTGGCGCTGGCATGTCTAACTACAGCATGCGGGCTTATTGTTGCAGTTTCTGAATATTTCCATAGAATCGTACCTAAAGTATCATACAAAGCATTTGTATTAGTTTTCATTTTAATGAGTTTTATTATTGCTAACCAAGGTTTAAATGCTGTTATCTCAATGTCAATTCCGGTATTAAGCATTGTATACCCAGTAGCAATAACTGTTGTATTATTAATTTTAATTGCCAAATTCATACCGACAAAACGCATTTCACAACAAATTCCAGTTATTATCGTATTTATATTGTCGATTTTCAGTGTTATTAGTAAGTTAGGTTGGCTGAAAATTAACTTTATAGAATCATTGCCTCTAAGAGCGTATTCTTTAGAGTGGTTCCCAGTAGCAATTATTG
Source organism: Staphylococcus sp. FSL W8-0056 (assembly GCF_037963075.1). Taxonomy (NCBI): domain Bacteria; kingdom Bacillati; phylum Bacillota; class Bacilli; order Caryophanales; family Staphylococcaceae; genus Staphylococcus; species Staphylococcus sp. FSL W8-0056. The sequence continues at coordinate 1,121,909 of NZ_CP150142.1, read as the reverse complement.
CAACGATATTAGGCTATCTAGTCGGCATATTTGTAAAACAAGATCCAATTAAATATCAACAGGAATAACGAATAATATAAAAGGAAGCATCTCCAATTTAATCGTAGGATGCTTCCTTTTTGTTATATCTAATTCGTAATTTATGATTGTTTATTCGGTCCTTTGATGTTCACTAAATGTGACTTTAAATCTTGTTCTAATTGTTGTAATTCTTTTTCAGCTAATTGTCGTTCTTCGCGACCGTGTTGTTGAATAATTAATGTTTCTTCAATTGTCTCAATAATGTTACGCTGTGTACGTTTCAATGTATCAAGATCAACAATGCCACGCTCATTTTCTGTTGCAGTTTCAATCGCATTTTGTTTCAACATTTCAGCATTTGCTGTTAATAAATCATTAGTTGTATCAGTGACAGCTCGTTGTGCAGCAACTGCATTACGCTGTCTCATTAATGTAAGCGCAATGGCCATTTGATTTTTCCATAGTGGAATACTTGTCAAAATTGAACTTTGTATCTTCTCGGCAAGTGCTTGATTAACATTTTGAATCATACGAATTTGTGGCGCAGTTTGCAAAGCTATTTGTCTTGAAAGCTGTAAGTCATATATGCGTTTATCTAGTCTATCTATAAATTGCTGCATATCTGCAACTTGTTGAATATCCATTTGATTAGTGGATTGCTGCGCTTGCTGTTGCAATTGTGGTAGCTTTTCATTTTCTAATTGCAACTTTTTTTGCTGTGCAGCAATGATATGCAATGATAAGTCATCAAAGTATTGTTTGTTTTTATCATATAGCGTATCTAATAATTCAATATCTCTTGTTAAATGTGTTTGATGTTTCTGCAGTTGAATCGTTATGCGATCGACTTGAGCACTAACTGATTGCATTCTTGAAAAGATTTCATTGATAGACGACTTTGCTCTGCTAAAAATTCTTTTTAACATAGATGGTTTATCAGTATTTAACTCATTTGGATTAACTGACTTTAGTTTTGACATTAGATCTGACAAAGTATCTCCAATAGGACCAACATCTTTACTTTGTACTTCATCCAACATTTGATGTGAAAATTGAGACATTTGTTTCTGTAAATCAGAACCAAACGCTAATAAACCTTCATTGTCTAAAGGGTTAATTTGTTTACTGATTGTGTCTACCTGTTTTTGTTGTTCAATTGTTAACTTTTCTTTTTGAATAGTAGTATTCGATAATTCTTTATCGCTTATAAAATCATCTAGTGGATGGCTTTCTTTGAAACTTTTATTTTCAGTCATCAATCATCTCTCCAATAGTTGCTATTTTACATCAATCTTGATGATGTTTTTGATGTAACTTATTTAATTCCATTTCAATATCTAAACGTTCATAATCATCTTCGTTGAGACGCTTTAAATCAGCGATTAATGTTCGTTTGACCTCATCCAAAGTAATTCGTGTTTGTTCTAACTTTTGCTGTTCATTAATTGATTTTTTGGGCATTTTTGCTAGACGTGTATATGCATCAACCAAATTTAAAGCATTATCAATATGAGAATAAAAAAAGCCTTCAACTTTATAAAATGATGCAGGTCTCTGTCTAACTGTCGTATAAATAGAACGTGAAATTTGGTATATATCATTAATCTGCCTAAAATCTTTAATTGATCTTATATTGACATACGTTTTTAAAATACCTCTAAGTTTTTGGTGTGTATGATTTAACTGATTTCGAATATAGCGATAGTCTTTTCTAGTCAAACCAATTTCGTTTAAATATTTGCGTGAAGTGAGTTTTTGTATCGGTAGGTATGTCATTAAAAAGCCAACAATACCAATAGACATATCAATTAAAAAAGATACATCAAGTGCAATCATCCCAAATATGCTTGTTAAAAACGCTACAGGAATTCCCACTAACACCCCAAATATATGAGAAATATTATATCTCACTGTCATCTTCCTTTATTTAGCATTTTATATTGATCGAAAATCCGATAATTTTTGATTTAGTTCTAACTCTTCAAGTTGATGGCTTGTTACATTTGATGCTGGTGAGGCACCTTCAATTACACCTTGAATAAATCTCTCTATATCTGCGTCATCCCCTTGTGCATATATCTCTACATAGTCATCTACATTTTGAACAGTACCGACAATGTTATAGTTCATTGCAATGCGTTGTGTAAAATATCTAAATCCGACGCCTTGAACGCGTCCGAATACTTGTAAATGTATATGTCTCATTTTTACCACCTCATAATGTTATTATACGTAGTTTTACTTAAAAAAACTAATAATTACTATAGTTACTACTTTGTTTGTTTCAAGTCGTCAAACTTGATTTTCAGAGGATAAAGGTATAAAAATAAGTATAGAGTTTTTGAAGTATGGAAGGGGTCTTTAATAATGTGGACAGTTACCAAAATTAGAGCCGATTATGAGGGATGGTGGTTATTCAGTGACTGGCCAGAAAACATTGTTGAAAAATATCAATATCAAGATTTTGATGACATGTTTAAGCACTATCAACAATTGATTAATCAATGTAAAGTTCAGTTCGATAATTATGTCACAGGCAAATATAATATTTATGCATTTTATAATAATTGTGACATGAACTATTGCGAAGATTGTGAAGAGGATTTACAAATATTTTATAGTTTCATTGTTTTACAAAATAATGAAGTATATTATAAACTACCAATAATTGATTAAATGAATATTTTTTATTATTGTATTGCAATTTGGTAATAACTGCACTATAATACAAGTTAAGCAGATGATTATTCCATATTGCAAAGAATATTTGAGTGAAATTTGCATGTATTTTTTGTAATATGCGAATAAGCATATTGAATGAATTTTAGTCTTGGAGGTTTCAGATTATGAAACAAGGTACAGTTAAATGGTTTAACGCTGAAAAAGGATTCGGCTTTATCGAAGTTGAAGGAGAAAATGACGTATTCGTACATTTTTCAGCAATTAACCAAGATGGTTACAAATCATTAGAAGAAGGTCAAGCTGTTGAGTTTGAAGTAGTTGAAGGCGACCGCGGTCCACAAGCTGCAAACGTTGTTAAACTATAATTCTTAGATTTGAATCATTGATTTTAACTAACACCTTACCAAGAAGTAAGGTGTTTTTATATGCTTATTACAAATACTTAACGCGATGAGTTTCTCAGCCAAATTGAGAACTCTTTTTTTATATCACCAACATTGTTTGCAATAGAAAATTATATTTATATAATATAATTATGGTGTACAACGACGAGGTGATTTTATGAAATATCTTATCCTTAGTTTAGTTGCTAATTTATTAGTTTTCGGTGTATTATCTGCAATTGGATTAAATATTAATATTTTAGCAGCAATGATGATTGTATTAGTGATTCCGATAATGATTTCTGGGATACTATTTTTCAAAACTAATATTGATAAAACATACATATTTTTTAACATCATATTTATCGACTTTTATTACTATATTTACAATGTACATTTAATGACTTTGCCAAAGTTTAATAATTATATTAAAGCAGAGATGATGGAATTAGAAGATATTGATGTATTAATTACAAGTAAAGATTTTGGATTTGATGAAATTCTGTTTTATACATTATATTTGTTGTTAATTCTTATCGTTTTATATTATTTGAAAAAGCAAGTAAAGCATAAAATCTAATTTCATGATGCTTGTTTAAAGTGTGGTATGTATATGATGCTTTAAATTAGTTGAATAGGGCTAACTAAATATAAAGGATTAATGACAAAAAGAAATAAATACTTTCTAACTAAAAATGTGCTGTTCTTCCTTTTTTAGAGTATATGTCCAAGCATGTTTTCTACAGTCATCTATAATGCATAAAAATTCCCCGAGTCACAGTATAATTTTCTGTGCTTCGGGGATTACTTTGTTTATTTTTATTTTGTATCATTAATAATGAGTTGTCTTAACGATTGTCGCTTTATAACTTCACGTGCTTTGCCATCTTTTAAGAAAAACACAGAAGGCTTTTGCATTTGATTGTAATTGGATGCCATAGAGTAATGATATGCACCAGTTGATAATATAGCAAGATAGTCTCCACGTTTGACTGATGAAGGTAATTTAGCGTCTTTAATAATGATATCACCAGACTCACATAATTTTCCAGCTATAGTTACACTGTCATCTGCTTCTTCATTTCTATTAACAAGCAATGCTTGATACTTTGCGTCATAAAGTGCAGTTCTGATATGATCACTCATACCGCCATCGATTGAAACATATTTATTAATCTCTGGAATTTCTTTAATGGTTCCAACTTCATATAAAGTAACGCCAGCTTCACCTACAATTGATCGTCCCGGTTCAATACCTATTTCTGGTGCATCTATACCTAGAACTTTAATTTCGGATTTTATTGCGTCTGTAATATCTTTAATACCACTTTCGATAGGGAAACTTTCGTCACCTTCAACATATTTAATACCAAAGCCACCACCAAGGTTTAATAATTCAACTTGAATGCCTTGCTCTTTAAGCCAACGTAAAACAATTTTAGCAGTTTCAATAAATGCTTCTGTACCTTCAATCTGTGAACCAATATGACAATGTACACCTTTTAATTTTAAGTGTTTAGATTGTTGGACTTTGTCAATTGCTTTTTTAGCTAAGCCATATTGAATTGATAATCCAAACTTACTATCTTCTTGCCCAGTTTGAATAAATTCGTGTGTATGTGCTTCAACACCTGGATTAACTCGTAATACAACTTGAACCGTATCATTAGCATAGCGGTCTATTAATTCAATTTCTTCTAATGAATCTATAACAAAATAACCGATATTATTTTCTAAAGCATACCTAATTTCATGTTTCGTTTTATTGTTACCATGGAAATGGATGCGACTCGGTTCAAAACCTGCTTCTAAAGCTGTATATAATTCACCTTCAGAAACAACATCTAACTGTAAATCTTCCTCAGCTACAAGTTTGACCATTTGAATGCAAGTAAATGCCTTTGAGGCGTATGAAATATTGTATTTTAATCCACTATCTTTAAATGCGCGATGGTAACGGCGCATCTGTTCTCTAATTTGTAGTTCATCATAAACAATGGTAGGTGTACCAAAGCTTTGTGCAATCGTTTTTAAACTAATACCATCCATTGTTAATTCGCCATTTTGATTATATTTAACAGTCATTTGAAATGTACTCCTTTTTTAAAGAATCATGATTCATAGCACTTAATTGTTCAGAATTTGCACCAACACCTTTAAAGGTATATTCATCGATGCGGATATCATTATTATAAAGAATAACTTCATCTTGTGCATGTACATTGCCATCTACTTCAACAAACATATGGCTCATCATTAATGCACGTATCGGGTAGCGTTTACCATTGATAAGTGCTTCATGTTTAGCACGAGTTCTTAAAATTCCATCGCCATAACCGATATCAACTACAGCTAATTTTGTATTGTTTTTAGTCACTTCAAAGGCAAAGCTATAACCGCAATAATCACCAGCTTGTACTTCGCGCACTTGAATAACATGTGCTTTTACAGTTAATGACTGAACTATATCATGTTGATTCAGTGAACTATATGGTCTTGAACCGTATAACGCAATACCTACACGCGCATGTGTATGGTGGGGTAGTAATATTTGTCCTTCCCGATAAAAACTCGCACTATTTTGAGCATGGATTAGGTCGAACTGATAACCTTCAGATAAAAGTGCTTCAACAATTTCCATCCATTGTGAACGTTCAACATTATAATCTGACACATCGAATTCATCAGCATATCCAAAATGGGTCCATAAACCACTAATAATCATTTTTGCATTTTGATTATGATGGTGATCTTTCAATACTTCTTTAATTTCGTTTAAATCTTTAAATCCAGACCGATGTAATAAATTTTCAAATTCTAAGTGAACATGAATACCTGCTAAATCATTTTTATGGTTATAGTAATATGTCAACGACGGCAAAGTCATGTGTATTTGATGTTCACGGACTAAATCAAACTCGTAAACTGCATTCATTAAAAAGATTGTTGCATCTGGAGCAAGTTGTCTAATTTGAATTGCTTCTCGTAGTGATGTTGTGCTAAATGTATCTATACCTGCATGGATAAACTGAGTTACAGCAAATTCTAGGTCATAGTGATATGCATTATTTTTAACAACTGCCATTAATGGCTGATTGTTTTTGACTGTGATTGCATTTTGTAAAAATATTTTCTTATTTACAGACCATGTTGCTGTCAATGTATTACACCTCTTTGTAATTATTTAATAAATTTTCGTAAAAATTAACCACGTTTATTAACACTTTTTCATCAAAATTTAAATGTGATGTGTGCAAACCAGTTACAAAACCTTTATCTTCATTTCGTGTTCCTATAAAAACAAAGTAAGCTGGAGCTAGTTGTTGACCATAAAAACTAAAATCTTCCCCAAATAAGAATGGCGTTGGTTTGTCATAGACATTTAAATCAGCTTTTATTAAGGCGTCCTCTATTTGAGTACGTAATTTCGGACTATTGATTGTAGGGGGATAACCTTCTGCAAATTTAACTTCACATTCTACATTAAACAGAAGCTTGACACTTTCTGCTATCTTGTGCATTTGATTTTTAACGATTGTTAAATCATCAATATCATATGTACGAATTGTACCTTCTAAATAACCATTACTTGGTACAGTGTTAATCGCTTCACCAGCTTTAAAATGACCAATATGAACAATATTTCGTTTCAAACCGTTAAGGTGAAATTGTTGAATTTGTGATATTTGAGTTAATACATGTTGTAATGCTTCACCACAAGAATGAGCTTGTTCTTTATCAGCAACATGACTTGACAGGCCTGTTAAGAAAAAGCGATACTCTGTTGCGCTGGCCGTAATTTCTTCATCTCTTATCACTGCAATGCCTTCATCAGCAAATGGGTTAACATGAATACCAAATACCGCTTCAATTGGATACTTATCAAAGGCACCGGCTTTTATTAATCGATTTGCACCGCCACCAGTTTCTTCTGCAGGTTGGAAAATGAAAACGACATTTTGCGGTAATTGACCTGCGTCTTGCATGTCTTTGCAACGTTGTACAAAAAGCATTAATGCAGTTGTATGACCATCATGTCCACAAGCATGCATCACATGATCAGATTGACTGCGATAAGGCACATCATTTTCCTCTAAAATAGGTAACGCATCAATATCAGCTCTATACGCTATCGTATGTGAGCCATTACCTTCTAAGTATGCAATGACGCCAGTTTCCAATGGGCAATCGTATTTAATATTTAAACTATCTAAAAACGCTTTAATATAAGCAGTTGTTTCAAATTCATGTAAGCTTAATTCAGGATGTTGATGTAAATGACGGCGATGTTTCGTAACAAATTCTAATTCATTCATAATTATCAATCCTTTGTGTTAAATTACTATATAAATAGTGTAACGTATTTCGAAATTTGTGATCATAAGTTTATTCAATGATAAACAATAAGGTTGAGACATAATCGTATCTCAACCTTGAAATTATTATACGTTGACGTCACTAGTCATTCAGTTTTCTTAATGCTGCTACAATCTCTTTTTTAGTATCTTGTACTTCAGAAGCTTGCTTAATCACTTTTGCAGGTGTACCAGCAACAACTGCACCAGCTGGTACATCTTGTGTCACAATCGCGCCAGCTGCAACAATAGCACCTTTACCAACACGTACACCTTCTAAAATAACTGCATTTGCACCGATTAATACATCATCCTCGATTATAACTGGTGATGCACTAGGGGGTTCAATCACACCTGCCAATACTGCGCCAGCCCCTACATGTACATTTTTACCAGTTGTAGCACGACCACCGAGAGTAGCATTCATATCAATCATTGTACCTTCGCCAACGACTGCGCCAATATTAATTGTTGCGCCCATCATAACGACAGCACCATCTTCAATAATGGCTTGTTCTCTAATAAATGCACCTGGTTCAATACGTGCATTCGTATTTGTTAAGTCTTTTAATGGAATGGCAGAATTGCGACGATCCATTTCAATTTCTATATCTTCGAATTGACTACCATATGCTTCGTAAAAAGGTTTCCAATCATCCGCTTCACAAAAGATTACTTTAGATTGTTCTGAACCAAATACTTTAAAACTTTCTGGGTATGTGATGCCTTCAAAATTACCATTTAAATATACTTTTATTGGTGTAGACTTTTTAGCATCACTTATATATTGAATAATTTCTTCAGCTGTTAAATGTTGTACCATAAAATAATCGATCTCCTTTAATATGTTTATAAGTTGTCAAACGTATAAAAGCCGTTTGGTTTATTAACTAAGCGTTCTGCTGCTTGTATAGCACCATTCGCAAAAATATCTTTTGATTGTGCACGATGTGTGATTTGAATCGTTTCATCAGTGCCAGCAAATAGAACTTCATGTTCACCGACAATCGTACCTCCACGAATAGAATGTATACCAATATCTTGTGGCTGGCGTTTTTCATTTAATTCATGTCTATCATACACAGGTGTTACATTTTCTTTCAAAGATACGATCACATCATACAATTTTTCTAACGTACCACTTGGTGCATCTACTTTTTTATTATGATGTGCCTCAGTCAATTCGATGTCGAAATCATCAAGTAGGGGAACAGCAGCTGCTAAAATTTTAGTCAGTGCATGAACGCCATAACTCATGTTCGCGCTGAAAAATACAGGCATATTTTGACTCAATTCATCTAACTTATTAAGTAGTTTTTCTTTCTCGCCAGTTGTTGCCACAACTAATGGCAAATGAAACTCTTCATCTAATAATGGGAATAATAGATTCGGATTTGAAAAATCTATTGCAACATCGGCATCTTTAACATCTGCAATATGTTGATATTGTTGATATGGCGTTGTTGCTTTCGGTGTATTTTCAATGACCCCAACGATTTCATGTCCTTTTTCTTCTGCTAATCTAGCAACGCGTTGATTCATTGCACCATAGCCAATTAGTAATATTTTCACTCATTTTCACCCGCTTTAAATGTGTCATATGCTTCACGAAGCACTTTAGTATCTGTATCTTCTAGGCTAACCAATGGTAAACGTAATTCATAGTTTCCAAATTCTAAATAACTTGTTAAAGCTTTAATAGGAATTGGGTTAATATCAACTGATAGGGCTGATAACAGTGTGCCGATTGGTTTAAATTGATCTTGAATATCTAATCCACTTTGTTGAGCATCGTATAACGCTTGAAATTCTTTAGGAATGACATTGGCAATAACAGAGATAACCCCTTGACCGCCACGTTGATAGTATTCGACGACGTTGTCATCATTGCCACTATATAATGCAAATGAATTTGTATCAATTCGCTTTTTCACTTCTTCTAAATACTCAAAATCATTCGTAGCATCTTTTAAAGCAACTATATAAGGATGTTGACTTAATATTTCTACAGTTTCTGGTTCAATTGTCATGTTCGTTCTTGAAGGAACATTGTACAGCACGACTGGTAATTTCACAGCATCTGTAATCGCTTCAAAGTGTTTGACTAAACCACGTTGGTTCGTTTTGTTGTAGTAGGGCGTAATTAACATAATTGCATCAGCCCCTAAGGCTTTAGCTTGGAATGAAGCTTGGATTGACTTTTCAGTATCATTAGTTCCAGTTCCAGCTATGACAGGAACACGTTTATCTACAAGATCAATAACTGTTTTTAGAATGCGTTCTTTTTCATCTGTTGTTAAAGTAGGGCTCTCAGCAGTAGTTCCATTAACGATGATTGCTTGGGCATTATTTTCTAGTAAAAAATTAACGTGTGCTTTCAAAGCTTCAAGATTAACTTTGTTATTTGTAAAAGGGGTTGTAAGTGCAACGCCAACACCCTCAAATAAATGTGTCATTTTAATTCGCTCCTTTTAAACGCATAACTTGTTCCAATACTTGTACAGCATTTAATGCAGCACCTTTTAATAAATTGTCTGATGTACACCATACATGGAAAGTATTTTCTAATGAATCATCTCTACGTATACGGCCAACAAACACTTCATCTTTATTAGTGGAATTGATTGCCATTGGATATTCATTGTTCTCTGGATTGTCTACTAAAACAACGCGGTCATCTTGATCAAATAACGCTTTAATATCTTCTGCTGTCGTTTCTTTGTCAAGCGTTACATCAATTTCAACACTATGACTATCTTGAACAGGCACACGTGCGCATGTTGCTGTTACTTTTAAGTCTGGCGCATTTAAAATTTTTCTCGTCTCATCAATCATTTTTTGTTCTTCTTTTGTATATCCGTTTTCTAAAAACACATCAATATGCGGTAACACATTATTATAAATTGGATGTGGATATGCTTCTGGTGCTTTACCATTTACACCTTCAGCTAAATCTTTCTTACCTTTCATCCCTGAACCTGATACAGCTTGATATGTTGTATATGCCACTCGTTTTAAACCATAAGCATCTTGCAATACTTTTAATGGCACAACAGATTGAATCGTAGAGCAGTTTGGATTGGCAATGATACCTCTTGTAAATGTAGGTTCATTGACTTCCGGAACGATTAAATCAATATCTTCTGCCATACGCCATTGACTTGAATTGTCTATAACGATTGCACCAGCTTTTTCAAAGAGTGGGGCAAAGTGTTCGCTTGTACCGCCACCAGCACTCATTAATACATAATCGAAATGTTCACTAGCACGAGCATCAGTTAATTCTTGTACTGTATATGTTTTTTCTTGAAATTCAACTTCTTGCCCTGCAGAACGTGCTGATGAAAATAATACTAATTCATCGAAAGGAATATTTTTACGATTTAATGTCTCCAACATTTTTGTGCCTACTAATCCTGTTGCACCCACAACTGCTAACTTTGTCATAACTTGTCACTCCATTTTATAATAATTTCCAATTTTTAGAATATTTTAACAATCATTTTACCATTAAATGTTAAATGCGTCATATAGTTTTTCTACCGCTTGTTGCCCATTAAAATCATCAATGACGTATGAAATACTTATTTCAGATGTTGTTGTTTGGTAGAAAGGTATATTATTTTCAATTAATGTCAAAAATGCTTTTGATGCCACACCTGACATATCACGCATGCCTGAGCCAATTAATGAAATTTTGACATAATGCTCATTGATTTTATAAGCTAATGCTTCATATTGATTCTTTAATGTTTCAAGAATCATAGAAATTTGATGAAAATCACTATCTTTAATCGTGAAGGATAGTTGTAGCCCATCCAAGTTGACGATTTGTGAAATCATATCAACATTTACAGCACCTTCTTCAAGTTCCGTAAATAGTTGGGTAAGTAGCTGATTGTCAGGTAGGGGATAACTAATTGTTACATGCATCATATGTTTATCCAAAGCCACACCAGTAACTGCTTTTTTCTCTAATATTTCTTCATTTGACATAATCCATGTTCCTTTCACGTTCGATAAAGTTTTTCCTAAATATAAAGGGATATTATAGTTTTTAGCTAATTCAACACTTCTTGTTTCAAGTACACCAGCACCTAAAGCGCTCATTTCCATCATTTCTTCATATGAGACGATGTCTAGTCGTTTAGCCTTTGGTAAAAGTCTTGGGTCAGTGGCATACACACCATCAACGTCGGTATAAATTTCACAAGGTATTTGATTACTAACAGCAAGTGCCACAGCGGTCGTATCAGAACCGCCTCTGCCTAAAGTTGTTAATTCCTGATGTTCATTGATGCCTTGAAATCCAGCAACTACTAAAATATCGTTTTCTTGAAAGGCTTGTTCAAATGTTTGAGGATTAATTTGAGCAATTTTACTTTTTAAATGATGGCCAATGGTTTTAATACCCGCTTGATAGCCAGTCATTGCTTTGGCATTCACACCGATATCATTTAATACCATTGATAAATAAGATACAGTTTGTTGCTCTCCGGTTGTCAATAATAATGCCAGTTCTTGTTGTTTTGGTGCTTTAGTCAAGGTCGATACATTCGTCATTAATTGATCTGTTGTGTTACCCATAGCACTTACAACGACAATTAATTGTTCATCTTGATTGACTCGCTCCTTTAACATTTCAGCGATCCTTTTTATTTTTGTAAAATCACTGACGGATGATCCGCCAAATTTCAACACACTTCTTGTTACCATATAATCCTCCTAATTGTTAGGAAGGGCACACAATAATAAAAAAAGAACAAGTTCGGAATGCGAACTTGCTCTTAATCTATATACAAGTGATGCACTCCATTATTTTTAAATAATGACAAACTCTCAGCTCTTAACCAAAAAGTCCAACAAATTATAACTGCTATTATAATCGCTTCGGCATCGCACCCTTTCAAATTCAGCTGTTAGCAGACAGTAATCTAAACTTTACTCATGATTGATGCGCCTCATCAAAATATTATTAAATTGGTATGTGTTCATTATACATATGACAAATATGAATGTAAACCGATAATTTAGATTTTTTGGAATAACCTGAAAATTCAAGTTATAGCGTTGCTTATATTTTAAAAGGTGGTGATAATGAGACTTTTTGAAAAATAAAATTCAAAATACTTATAGCATACTCAATATGCACATTAAATAAATGTACTCTTTTAATGCGGTGATAACTGTATTTGTAATTTAGAGAAGGGGTGTTCACTGTGCTGATGTGCTAAAAAATAAAATAAAAAGGACACGAGGCTGGGATATTAAGTTCTTAGGCAATGTAAAAAGAGGCTGAGACGGCACCCTAGGAAGGGACCCGTCATCAAAAATTCTATTTATAGAATTTTACAGTAATGTGCCAGACGGGCAAAGCGAAGCCATTCAATACGAAGTATTGTATAAATAGAGAACAGCAGTAAGATATTTTCTAATTGAAAATTATCTTACTGCTGTTTTTTTAGGGATTTATGTCCCAGCCTCACGACCAGTTAATGTCTATTAAATTGAATATAGTCTCGGGCATGAATCAATGCCCTAGACCCTGCAATGTTATATTGACAGTAGTTGACTGAATGAAAATGACTTTGTAGCTAGCTTTTTTCAATCCTTGTCGGTGCAACACATAGAGAAATTGGATTCCTAATTTCTACAAACAATACAAGTTGCGGAATAAGTCCCAATATAGAAGGTGACAGTAAGCCAACTTACAATAATGTGCAAGTTGGTCGGGCCTCAATACAGAGATTTTCGAAAAGAAATTCTACATATTATGTTTATTTTAAAACGCCGATTTCTTGCAAGTATTCTTCATATGGAATTTCTTTTGAAACGCCGCCTTGTTTATTTAAATCGATAACACGGTTTGCAATCGTGTTGATAAATTCGAAGTCATAAGAAGTAAAGATGATAGAACCTTTAAATGATTTAAGACCATCATTGACAGCAGTAATACTTTCTAAGTCTAAGTGGTTAGTAGGTTCGTCAAGTAAAAGTACATTCGCACTTGATAACATCATTTTACTTAGCATACAACGTACTTTTTCTCCACCTGAAAGCACACTAGCTTTTTTCTTAACTTCTTCACCACTAAATAACATACGACCTAAGAAACCACGTAAAAATGTTTCTGTTTGTTCATCTTCAGGAGCATATTGTCTTAACCAATCAACGAGATTCATATTTACACCCTCAAAGAACTCTGAGTTATCTTTAGGGAAGTAACTTAATGATGTAGTAACACCCCATTTAAATGAACCTTCGTCTGGTTCCATTTCGCCAGCTAATATTTTAAGTAATGTTGTTTTTGCAATTTCACTATCTCCAATTAAAATCGCTTTATCATTTGGATTCATTGTGAATGATACATTATCTAATACTTTTTCGCCGTCAATTGTTTTAGAAAGATTTTGAACGATTAATAAGTCGTTACCAATCTCACGCTCAGGCGTGAATTTAACGAAAGGATATCTTCTTGATGATGGTTGAATATCATCTAATTCAATTTTCTCAAGTTGTTTTTTACGACTTGTTGCTTGTTTAGATTTAGAAGCGTTAGCTGAGAAACGTGCAATAAAGTCCTGTAACTCTTTCATTTTTTCTTCTTTTTTCTTGTTTTGTTCTTGAGCCATCTTTTGAGCTAACTGACTAGATTGATACCAAAAATCATAGTTACCAACATAAACTTTAATTTTACCGAAGTCTAAATCAGCGATATGAGTACATACATTATTTAAGAAATGACGGTCATGCGATACTACGATAACAGTATTATCAAAGTTAATTAAGAAATCTTCTAACCAACTGATTGCTGGAATATCGAGACCGTTAGTAGGCTCATCCAGTAATAGTACGTCTGGTTCACCGAATAAACTTTGCGCTAATAATACTTTAATTTTTTGGTTGTTTTCTAATTCAGCCATTTTTTTATCGTGTAAAGTTGGATCGATACCTAAACCAGATAAAAGGTTAGCAGCATCAGCTTCAGCATTCCAACCATTCATTTCTGCAAATTCACCTTCAAGTTCAGCAGCACGGATACCATCTTCATCACTGAAATCTGGCTTCATATAGATTTCATCTTTTTCTTTCATAACCTCATAAAGACGTTCGTGACCTTTAATTACAACATCAAGCACGCGTTCATCTTCATAAGCATAGTGGTCCTGTTTTAAAACAGCTAGACGTTCATTTTTACCTAATGAAACATGTCCTGTTTGAGAATCTAATTCACCAGATAATATTTTTAAGAATGTTGATTTACCTGCACCATTCGCACCAATTAATCCATAACAATTACCTTCTGTAAATTTAATATTTACATCTTCAAATAGTTTACGATCTCCAAAACGTAAACTCACATCAGTTACTTGTAACATGCATTTTCTCCTTTTTTTCATTCGATATTCTAACGGAAGAATTATATCATATTATCGTCACAGTTTCGACCTCATATAAGTTGTAATGATAGAATGACTCACACATGTTATAATAATAAAGAATACAAGAATCGAAGGAGAATAACATGGCATTAGACAAAGATATAGTAGGTTCTATAGAATTCCTTGAAGTAGTAGGGTTACAAGGCTCAACTTACCTTTTAAAAGGACCAAACGGTGAAAACGTAAAGTTAAACCAATCAGAAATGAACGATGATGATGAATTAGAAGTAGGTGAAGAATATAGTTTCTTCATTTATCCAAACCGTTCAGGTGAATTATTTGCAACTCAAAATATGCCTGATATTACGAAAGATAAATATGATTTTGCTAAAGTACTTAAAACGGATCGCGATGGGGCACGTATAGATGTTGGTTTACCCCGTGAAGTGTTAGTACCATGGGAAGATTTACCAAAAGTGAAATCACTATGGCCACAACCTGGTGATCATTTGCTAGTTACATTACGAATTGACCGTGAGAATCATATGTATGGACGTTTAGCGAGTGAATCTGTTGTAGAAAATATGTTTACACCTGTACACGATGATAATTTAAAAAACGAAGTCATTGAAGCCAAACCTTACCGCGTATTACGAATTGGTAGCTTCTTATTAAGCGAATCAGGTTACAAAATTTTCGTACATGAATCAGAACGTAAAGCTGAACCAAGATTAGGTGAATCTGTTCAAGTTAGAATTATCGGGCATAATGATAAAGGTGAGTTAAATGGTTCATTTTTACCACTTGCACATGAACGTTTAGACGATGACGGCCAAGTCATCTTTGATTTACTAGTTGAATATGATGGTGAATTACCATTCTGGGACAAATCAAGCCCTGAAGCGATTAAAGAAGTATTCAATATGAGTAAAGGTTCATTCAAACGTGCAATCGGTCACTTATATAAACAGAAGATTATTAATATAGAAACAGGTAAAATCACTTTAACTAAAAAAGGTTGGAGTCGAATTGACTCAAAAGAATAATCATTTTTACACGTGTCGTAGGATGCGTGTTTTTTATATTCAATATTAAGTCGGACAGATGAAGTAGTTTTTTAAACATTCCTTTCAAAGTAAAAAATTAAATAATTCAAACGAATAGGCTGGGACATTAAGTTCTTAGGCAATGTAAAAAAGCTGATTTCTATTAATTATTTGATGGAAATTAGCTTTTTTGATATGTATTTTATAATGTACAGCTCGTTGAGCTGCTATTTTCCTTATATTAAGTGCCATTAATACAAAACCTAGCTCTCGTTTAACTTTATTTATTCCTCGAACTGACATTCGAGTGAAACCCAAAATAACCTTCATAAATCCAAAAACAGGCTCTACATAAATTTTTCTATGACTATAGATTTTTTTCGTTTCTGGTTCAGAAAGCTTTTGATTAATTTGGGCTTTAATGTATTTCAAAGTAAAATTACATGTTAATACGTAGTATTAATGGCGAGACTCCTGAGGGAGCAGTGCCAGTCGAAGACAGGGGCCCCAACACAGAAGCTGACATATAGTCAGCTTACAACAATGTGCCGGTTGGGGTGGCTGAGACGGCACCATAGGAAGGGACCCGTCATCAAAAATTCTATTTATAGAATTTTACAGTAATGTGCCAGACGGGCAAAGCGAAGCCATTCAATACGAAGTATTGTATAAATAGAGAACAGCAGTAAGATATTTTCTAATTGAAAATTATCTTACTGCTGTTTTTTTAGGGATTTATGTCCCAGCCTCATTTTTTGTGTACATATTTAAATTTCGATAATTTTTCAGGAAGCATTTTAATTTTACTAATGAAGCAATATTTTTTAGATTAACAAAAATTAATATTTACATTTTCTTAACAAATTTTTATGTAACATTTACAGTTTCTAAAAATGAGGTTAATAATTCAAGGTTAAGATAAAGATGTAATCAATACAAATACTATTTGTTGTTCATACAGGGAGGATATTTCAATGAAAAAATGGCAATTTGTTGGTACTACAGCTTTAGGTGCAACACTATTATTAGGTGCTTGTGGTGGCGGTAATGGTGGCAGTGGTAATAGTGATTTAAAAGGGGAAGCTAAAGGTGATGGCTCATCAACAGTAGCACCAATTGTGGAGAAATTAAATGAAAAATGGGCTCAAGATCACTCGGATGCTAAAATCTCAGCAGGACAAGCTGGTACAGGTGCTGGTTTCCAAAAATTCATTGCAGGAGATATCGACTTCGCTGATGCTTCTAGACCAATTAAAGATGAAGAGAAGCAAAAATTACAAGATAAGAATATCAAATACAAAGAATTTAAAATTGCGCAAGATGGTGTAACGGTTGCTGTAAATAAAGAAAATGATTTTGTAGATGAATTAGACAAACAGCAATTAAAAGCAATTTATTCTGGAAAAGCTAAAACATGGAAAGATGTTAATAGTAAATGGCCAGATAAAAAAATAAATGCTGTATCACCAAACTCAAGTCATGGTACTTATGACTTCTTCGAAAATGAAGTAATGAATAAAGAAGATATTAAAGCAGAAAAAAATGCTGATACAAATGCTATCGTTTCTTCTGTAACGAAAAACAAAGAGGGAATCGGATACTTTGGATATAACTTCTACGTACAAAATAAAGATAAATTAAAAGAAGTTAAAATCAAAGATGAAAATGGTAAAGCAACAGAGCCTACGAAAAAAACAATTCAAGATAACTCTTATGCATTAAGTAGACCATTATTCATTTATGTAAATGAAAAAGCATTGAAAGATAATAAAGTAATGTCAGAATTTATCAAATTCGTCTTAGAAGATAAAGGTAAAGCAGCTGAAGAAGCTGGATATGTAGCAGCACCAGAGAAAACATACAAATCACAATTAGATGATTTAAAAGCATTTATTGATAAAAATCAAAAATCAGACGACAAGAAATCTGATGATAAAAAGTCTGAAGACAAAAAATAATAAGACGCAATTTCAAATGTGTCTTGAAACATGATTTTGATGGTGAATCATTATTTAGAGTACAAAGCTTGATTTATCGAGACGCTGATTTTGACATTCAGTTAGTCTACAAGCTTATCAACTTAAAATAGTGGTTCATCATTATTTTACAAATCTAATTATTTTGGGAGTAATAGAAAGAGGTTTGATTATGACTTCATCTACTAATGTTAAAGCTTTAATCGAAAAAAATATTAATAAAAAAGGGAAGCATAATGACAAAATTATACCAGTTATTTTAGCCGCAATTTCAGCGATTTCCATTTTAACAACACTAGGTATATTAATCACATTGCTTTTAGAAACCATCACTTTTTTCACCAGAATTCCAATAACTGAATTTCTATTTTCTACTACTTGGAATCCTACCGGTTCAGACCCTAAGTTTGGTATCTGGGCATTGATAATAGGGACTTTAAAAATCACAGTTATTGCGACTATATTTGCAGTTCCAGTCGGGCTTGGTGCAGCAATTTATTTAAGTGAATATGCAAGTGACCGTGCACGACGCATAATTAAACCGATATTAGAAATTTTAGCAGGAATACCAACAATTGTGTTTGGTTTCTTTGCATTAACCTTTGTTACACCAGTATTAAGATCTTTCATATCAGGTCTTGGAGAGTTTAATGCTATAAGTCCCGGCTTAGTTGTCGGTATTATGATTGTCCCTCTCATCACAAGTTTGAGTGAGGATGCAATGGCATCTGTACCAAATAAAATTCGAGAAGGTGCCTATGGACTTGGAGCAACTAAATTAGAAGTAGCAACTAAAGTCGTACTTCCCGCAGCAACATCAGGTATTGTAGCTTCAATCGTTCTCGCGATTTCAAGAGCAATTGGAGAAACGATGATTGTATCATTAGCGGCAGGTAGTTCGCCAACAGCTTCATTAAGTTTAACAAGTTCGATTCAAACAATGACTGGATATATTGTTGAGATAGCGACAGGTGATGCAACATTTGGATCAAATATTTATTACAGTATTTATGCTGTAGGGTTCACACTATTTATCTTTACCTTAATCATGAATTTACTTTCTCAGTGGATTTCTAAGCGTTTTAGGGAGGAGTATTAATATGGAAACGACAGATAATAATAGACAATCACTCGTCGATCAACAACTTGTCCAAAAACATTTATCATCCAGAACGGTTAAAAATAAAGTGTTCAAACTCATATTTTTAGCATGTACATTATTAGGACTTGTCGTACTTATTGCGTTGTTAACTCAAACATTGATTAAAGGGGTAAGTCATTTAAATTTACAGTTTTTCACTAATTTTTCTTCTTCAACACCATCTATGGCTGGCGTTAAAGGCGCGTTAATCGGTTCACTTTGGTTAATGTTAAGTATCATTCCATTATCAATCATCCTAGGAATAGGTACAGCTATATACTTAGAAGAATATGCGAAAAACAACAAATTTACTCAGTTTGTTAAAATCAGTATTTCCAATTTAGCTGGTGTACCATCAGTTGTATTTGGGTTATTAGGTTACACTTTGTTCGTTGGTGGTGCGGGGATTGAAGCCTTGAAAATGGGTAACAGTATATTGGCAGCAGCGCTAACAATGACCTTACTGATATTACCAATTATTATTGTTTCAAGTCAGGAAGCAATTAGAGCTGTACCTAACTCAGTACGCGAAGCTTCTTATGGTTTAGGTGCTAATAAATGGCAAACGATAAGACGTGTTGTCTTACCAGCAGCGTTACCTGGTATTTTAACTGGATTCATTTTGTCTCTTTCAAGAGCACTGGGAGAAACAGCGCCACTTGTGCTAATCGGTATACCGACTATATTATTGGCAACACCTAGAAGTATATTGGATCAATTTTCAGCATTACCAATCCAAATATTTACTTGGGCGAAAATGCCTCAAGAAGAATTCCAGAATGTTGCATCGGCAGGCATTATCGTTTTACTAGTTATCTTAATCTTAATGAATGGCGTTGCGATTATTTTACGTAACAAATTTAGTAAAAAATTCTAATTTAAACAATCAATCTCATTTATCTATTAAAAAGGGAGTTTTAAATATGGCGCAAACACTTGCACAAACTAAACAAATATCTCAAAGTCATACGTTTGATGTCTCACAAAGTCATCATAAAACACCAGATGATACAAACTCACATTCTGTTATATATTCAACACAAAATTTAGACTTATGGTATGGCGAAAATCATGCATTACAAAATATTAATTTAGATATTTATGAAAACCAAATTACTGCCATTATAGGTCCATCTGGTTGTGGCAAATCAACATATATTAAAACTTTGAATCGAATGGTTGAGTTAGTACCTTCTGTGAAAACAGCTGGTAAAATATTATATCGAGATCAAGACATTTTTGATCAAAAATATTCTAAAGAACAATTACGTACAAATGTGGGCATGGTCTTTCAACAACCTAATCCATTTCCAAAATCAATATACGATAATATTACTTACGGTCCAAAGATTCACGGTATTAAAAATAAAAAAGTTCTTGATGAAATCGTTGAGAAATCATTACGTGGCGCTGCAATTTGGGATGAATTAAAGGATAGGTTGCACACAAATGCATATAGTTTATCCGGTGGGCAACAACAACGTGTTTGTATCGCGCGTTGTTTAGCAATTGAACCTGAAGTCATTTTAATGGATGAACCGACATCAGCATTAGATCCAATCTCAACATTAAGAGTAGAAGAGTTGGTTCAAGAACTAAAAGAAAAGTATACAATTATTATGGTTACACATAATATGCAACAAGCAGCTCGTGTATCAGATAAAACTGCATTTTTCTTAAATGGTTATGTCAATGAATATGATGATACTGATAAAATTTTCTCTAACCCATCAAACAAGAAAACAGAAGATTATATTTCAGGAAGGTTTGGTTGATATATAATGGCAATAATTAGACAGCGATATCAGGAGCAACTTGATGATTTAATAAAGGAATTACGTCGGTTAGGTGCAAATGTCTATGTGAGTATTGAAAATGGTATAAAATCATTAAGTATTGACGATAGAGGCTTTGCACGACAAACAGTTAAAAACGATAAACATATCAATCAATTAAATTATGATATTAATGAGCGAGTTATCATGTTAATTACAAAGCAACAGCCCATTGCGAGTGATTTGCGTATGATGATTTCTTCATTAAAAATCGCCTCCGATTTAGAAAGAATAGGAGATAATGCATCGAGTATTGCCAATATTCGATTGCGTACAAAGATTACAGATGATTATGTGTTAACCCGTTTAAAGACAATGGGTAAATTAGCTATGTTAATGTTAAAGGACTTAGATCAAGCATTTAAAAAGAAAGATACCGTATTAATAAGAGAAATAATTGAGCGTGATGAAGATATCGATGACTTATATAGTCATATTATTAACGCAACGTATCTTATTGATAACGATCCATTTGTCGCTGCACAAGCTCATTTAGCAGCAAGACATTTAGAACGTATTGGTGATCATATTATTAACATCGCTGAAAGTGTTTATTTTTATTTAACAGGTACACATTACGAACAATAACTTAAAGTTATTACTATAAAATCCCTTACGATAAATATATATTTCTATCATTCATAAACCCTCAAAAAAACCAAGATTCTCACAATTAGTAATGTGAAAATCTTGGTTTATATTGTTCTACTATAAATTGTCTCGCATCTTAGTTATTTGCTTGCTCAATTTCATCTGTTAATTTTTCAACTTCATCGACTAAATCAGAAATATATTGAATTGTAGATTTAAGTGGCTGTTCTGTAGTAATGTCTACACCTGCAATGTTTGCAAGTTCGACAGGTGATACACTACCACCTTTTTTCAATGTTTTTAACCAAGCATCAACAGCTGGTTGGCCTTCATTTTTAATCTTTTGAGAAACGACAGTTCCGATTGTTAAGCCAGCAGAATACGTATACGAATATAATCCCATATAGTAATGAGGTTGACGCATCCATGTTAATTCAGCACCCTCAGTCATGTCTACTGCATCTCCAAAAAATTGTTTATAAACATTTAGCATTATTTCATTTAATGTCGGCGCATTTAAAGATTCACCTTGATCTACTTTGTGATACACTTCACGTTGATAAGCAGCTTCTAATAAATGGGTAACCATATTATGATAATATGTTCTAGATAAAATTGAGCCAATAACCCAACGCTTAAATCTTGGATTATCACTTGTGTTAAATAAATAATTGGCCATCAACATTTCATTCATTGTAGAAGGGGCTTCAACAAAGTACATTGATGCTTCTGATTCAAGATATGGTTGATGTTTTTGAGCTAATGTAAAATGACCTGCATGACCTAATTCATGTGCTAAGACAAATGCTTCAGCCATTTTACCAGTCCAAGAAATAAACACATATGAATGTGTAAAGTATGGACTTGCACAAAATGCGCCTGTATCTTTACCTTTATTTTGTGCAAAATCAATCCATCGCTGATCGTATGCTTCACGTAACATGTTTGTATAGTCATCACCTAAAACACTTAACGCACCGAAAATATAATTTTTTGAGTCTTCAATTGAAATCTCTGGTTCATAATCAGGGTCTACAGAAATCTTCAAGTCTTCAAAACGCATGTTATCTAATCCGTGAATACGTTGTAAAAGTTTAGCATATTTCTGCATAACTGGTGCCAAGTCACGCATAATCATATCGATTTGACGGTCAAACATATCACGCGTTACTTCTTGACTATGTAATAAATAATCGATGACTGATTCAAATCCACGTAAATCAGCTTCAATTTTTTCTTGTTGTACTTGCATATTATATGTAGCCGCGGTAGTATGCTGATATTTTCGAATCCCATCGCTAAACGATTTGAAACTTTTACGTCTAAACTCAGGATCTTTATTATCTTCATAATCATTTTCAAACGTAGCATAGTCGACAGGGTACGTTGTACCATCATGTTCAAATGAATCGAATGTAATATCTAGCATTTTTGTCGTGCCGTATAAATCGTAAGGACTGTTTAGCGTAGGTGATAAAGTTGCTAATACTTGTTCTACCGACGCAGATAATTGGAATGGCTTTTGTTTTATTAACTGTTTAATATAGTGTTGATATGGACATGATTCTTCTAATTGTTGAAGTATTTCTTCTGGTAATTCAAGTATTTCTGACTCTACAAATGATAATTGGCTAACAATTTTACCGTATGTAGTAGATAATTTAGCGCTCAATACTTGTGCCTCGATATTACTAGTATCTACACTTAAACGTAGTTCTGCATAATTACTTAAGCGATCTAAGGCAATTAAAATATTTTCTAATTCAGCTAAAGCAGTATTAATTTGTTCGATTGAATTTAATGTTGTTGCATATGTATGATGAAATTGATTTGCTTGTTGTACTAGAGCGTCAATACTTTCATAATATTGTTGATCATCTTTAAATAAGTCTACTAAATCCCATGTTTCTGAAACAGGAACATCTTCTCTTAAAGGTAAACCTTGAGACATATAATCACTCCTTTGGTATAATACATTCATTATACATAATTTTGTCTCCTAAACGATAATGTTACGATTTCCATGTCGCAAGGAACAATGATTTTTCTAATAGTAGATAGAATATTGCTTGAAACTGACTGCTATTGTTTAAGTTTTTAAAAATTTATAATAAAATGTATACAAGGAAAGTAATGAAATAAAAGGAGAATGAATATGACATTATTCGATATGCCTAATTATTTATGGATCACAACATTAATAATGATTTTATTAACAATATTCTGTTGCTTAGTTTTAAATAAATGGTTTGTATCTGCAGTAATTACATTTGTTATATTAGGTGTGCTTGCATTTTTTATTCCAAATTTTCAAGATATAAAATATCAACCATTATTAGGATACGCTGCATTTTTAGCGATTATGAGTTTATTAATTAGTTTTCTATTATGGTATTTTACTAGAAATTGGCGTAAAGAAAGAAAAGCGCGTAAATTAGAAAAGCAAATTGAAAAATACGGCTATGAGGGCGCTGAACTTCGCCGTAAAGATAAAAAATAATATTCGACAACTATATGCACAAAATCATCGACTTTTAAGTTACACTGCAGTAACAATTATTTCGAAAGAGATGGAATACAGTGCTATAGTTGTTTTTGTTTTGACTTTTTTATATTTTACATGGTTGACTTGATTCAAAATATTATATTTTATAATGATTTTGTTAAAAAATTAAATATACTTCAATTTCTTTATGGATAATACTATAATGAACGTTGGTTCTTAATATGTAAGTTGCATATACATGCGCCATTCTCATGTAAAAAGAAAGTGTTAGTAACTTACACAAGGAGGGGGACTATTATGTTCATAATAAAGTCTATGTTGTATAGACTGATGCAAATGATAGTTGTTTTATTTGTTATTTCTACACTTACATTCATTTTAATGAAATTATCACCAGGCAATCCTGTTGATAAAATATTACATCTTGATGTAGCACAAGTGTCGACGGAACAAATAAATGCAACCAAAGATAAATTGGGATTAAATGATTCTTTATTGGTACAGTGGTGGCATTGGATGAATCATTTATTACATTTTAATTTAGGAAAAAGTTTTGAATCAAAAGAACCGGTAACACAGATATTATTCAACTATGCACCCATAACATTACTCATATCATTTTCAACATTAGTAGTGTCGTTATGCATATCTATACCGCTCGGCATTATAGCAGCCAAACGATTTCATAAGTGGACGGATAAAGTGATTAGAGTGATCTCAACACTATCGATTAGTTTACCAGCGTTCTTTATCGGTATTATTTTATTATTTATTGTCACAAATTTAATGAATATAGATAGCGTTATACTAAGTCAGTTTATATTACCTGTAATCACGCTATCTTTAGGTATGTGTGCATACATCATTCGTTTAGTGCGTTCTAATTTATTGATGTTATTGCAAAGTAATATCGTACAAGCATCAAGATTACGCGGTATGAATGAACGTTATATTTTAATTCATGATTTACTAAAACCAACAATTTTGCCGATTATCCCATTACTAGGGATTTCACTTGGCAGTCTAATAGGTGGTACTGTAGTGATTGAAAATTTATTTGATATACCTGGTATTGGTTATCTATTAATGGATAGTATTAAATCTCGAGATTATCCTGTTATTCAAGGATGCGTGTTATTTATTGGCTTCTTCGTTGTTATTATCAATACGATTGCTGATTTATTAACGTTATTACTTGATCCGAAGCAGCGTTTACAATTAGGAAATCCAAAAAACAAAACCAATACACCATTGATATCAGAAAGTAGTGACCGTCATGCATAAAATATTTTCAAAGAATAACCTGATATTTTTTGTATTCGTTGCATTTATTTTTGTGGTAATTGTACTGCAATTCTTTGTCAGTAGTGAAAATGCAACCAAAGTCAATTTATCACAAACTTTTGAACCTATTAGTTGGTTGCATTTATTAGGAACTGATGATTATGGGAGAGATTTATTTACCCGAATTATTATCGGTGCACGTTCAACATTGTTTGTTACTGTTTTAACATTAATAGCTATCGTTGTCATAGGTGTTACACTAGGTCTATTTGCCGGATATAAAAAAGGGTGGATTGAACGATTAGTGTTAAGGTTTATTGATGTTGGTCTAAGTATTCCAGAATTTATCATCATGATTGCTTTAGCAAGCTTTTTTCAACCATCTTTGTGGAATTTAGTTATCTCAATTACAGTAATAAAATGGATGAATTACACAAGGTTGACTAGAAGTATAGTTAATAGCGAAATGAATAAGCCTTATATAAAAATGGCACAATTATTTCATGTACCTACAAGAACAATATTAATACGTCATTTAACACCTAAAATTATACCGGCTATTATCGTTTTGATGGTCGTTGATTTCGGTAAAATCATTTTATATATAAGTTCACTATCATTTATTGGGTTAGGTGCACAACCGCCAACACCAGAGTGGGGCGCTATGTTGCAACAAGGTCGTGATTTTATTTCGTCTCATCCAATTATGTTGATTGCACCTGCTTCAGTCATTGCTATAACTATTTTAATTTTTAATTTAACCGGAGATGCGCTAAGAGATAGATTGCTAAAACAACGAGGTGAATATGATGAGTCTCATTGATATACAAAATTTAACAATAAAGAATACTTGTGAGAAATATCTTATTAAAGGGATTGATTTGAAAATTTTTAGTCAACAGATTAATGCCTTGATTGGAGAGAGCGGCGCTGGGAAAAGTTTGATTGCTAAAGCCTTACTTGAATATTTACCATTTGATTTAAGCTGCACGTATGATTCGTACCAATTTGATGGAGAAAATATTAGTAGATTGAGTCAATATTATGGTCATACAATTGGTTATATTTCTCAAAATTATGCAGAAAGTTTTAACGACCATACTAAATTAGGTAAACAGTTAACTGCGATTTATCGTAAGCATTATAAAAGTAGTAAAGAAGAGGCTTTGTCAAAAATTGACAAGGCTTTGTCGTGGGTTAATTTACAAAGCAAAGATATATTAAATAAATATAGTTTCCAACTTTCTGGGGGCCAACTTGAACGCGTTTACATAGCAAGCGTTCTCATGTTGGAGCCTAAATTAATCATTGCAGACGAACCAGTTGCATCATTGGATGCTTTGAACGGTAATCAAGTGATGGATTTATTACAGCATATTGTATTAGAACATGGTCAAACATTATTTATTATCACACATAACTTAAGTCATGTATTGAAATATTGTCAGTACATTTATGTTTTAAAAGAAGGTCAAATCATTGAACGAGGTAATATTAATCATTTCAAGTATGAGCATTTGCATCCGTATACTGAACGTCTAATTAAATATAGAACACAATTAAAGAGGGATTACTATGATTGAGTTAAAACATGTGACTTTTGGTTATAATAAAAAGCAGATGGTGCTACAAGATATCAATATTACTATACCTGATGGAGAAAATGTTGGTATTTTAGGCGAAAGTGGCTGTGGTAAAAGTACGCTCGCTTCATTGGTTCTTGGCTTGTTTAAACCTGTTAAAGGAGAAATTTACTTAAGTGATAATGCTGTGTTAACGATTTTCCAACACCCTTTAACTAGCTTTAACCCTGATTGGACGATTGAGACCTCATTAAAAGAAGCGTTATATTATTACAGAGGCCTAACTGATAATACTGCTCAGGATCAATTATTATTACAACATTTATCTACTTTTGAGTTAAACGCGCAATTATTGACTAAATTACCAAGCGAAGTGAGTGGCGGACAATTACAAAGATTTAATGTCATGCGTTCGTTATTAGCACAGCCTCGCGTTTTAATATGTGATGAGATAACTTCAAATTTAGATGTTATAGCTGAACAAAATGTAATCAATATATTAAAAGCGCAAACGATTACGAACTTAAATCATTTTATCGTTATTTCTCATGATTTATCCGTGTTACAACGCTTAGTTAATAGAATTATCGTTCTTAAGGATGGCATGATAGTCGATGATTTTGCAATAGAGGAATTATTTAATGTTGATAGACACCCTTATACAAAAGAATTAGTGCAAACATTTTCATATTAGCTATTTAAGAATGCGATAATTCTAGACTTGTTATAAAATATAGATGAATCAAGTATATTAATCTAGACACTTATCGATTTTATTTTCTTTATTTAAAAATAATAATAAAAAGGAGTATCATTAATGGGATTACTTGATATTGCAAGTATTCGTTCTATAGAAAGAGGCTTTAATTATTATCAAAGTGAATGCGTCATTAACTTAAAATCATTTTCAGAAACGCAGCATGAGGCTGAAGTAAAGGGCAGTGGCAACAAAGTATATCGTTGTTATATTGATATGGAACATCCTAGAAAATCCAAATGTAATTGTCCTCATGCTGATGGAAGACGAGTGATATGTAAACATATGATTGCATTACTCTTTACAGCTAGTCCAGAAGCAGCAAATAAACATATAATGATGTTAAACGAAGTTGAAGAAGACTATCAATTACGCAGAAATATGTGGATTGATAGTCTTAAAGAAATGATTAATGATATGAGTGAAGAAGAACTCCGCGATGCATATTTAAACATGTTAATTGAACATGGAGAAATGGCAGAATTATTTGGATTAGATGAAGAGGAAGAAATGTTCGAGGACGAATTTTATTAAAATAGCCCCTATCGATTGATAATGATTATCATTTGATAGGGGTGCTTTTATTTATATGATTTTAAGACTTTGCAAATAGCTTGTGTATTATTATTGATGTGTTTGATTTTATCAAGTTTCAATATTGCGTGTGTGTATGCTTCTGATGGTCCTATAATATAGCCACTACTAGCATGTTGTAACATGAAAATATCATTGTGGTCATTACCAAATGCTATATATTTAACATCTGCATCAAATATATATTGTAATGCAGTATATTTATTAATATTTTGCGCTGTTATATCAATGTTATACTCATTTGAATGGTGAATCATTTCCAATTCTTGATGGTATTTATTTAGCTCGTCTAATATAGTTGTAATTTGTGCCGGGTCTATATTTAATAAAATGATCTTGATTGGTGTGTCGATATTTGCAACATCAATACAACTGGCCAGCTTATGTGGATCTAAACGCTCAAAAATCGCGTTCTCAGCGTCAAGTTGTGCAGCATAATTCCAATCATCATCAATAATATAATCTAACTCATACTTTTGAATTATTTTTAAGATATGGTGATATGTATCTGTATGAATTGGTTTGATAACAGAAATCTTTGATTGCTGTGAAATCATAGCACCATTTGCGCCAATTAATGTGTGCTGATGAAATACTGATGGTAAAACTGGCAACAAATCACGAATCGGACGTGCTGATGCAAATATAAGTTCATGACCATCATGTTGTAATTGTAACAATGTATCAATAATAGTCTGGTCAATTAATCGGCCGTCAAAACAAAGCGTACCATCAATATCAAAGACAAATCTCATCAAATCACTCCAAACAATATAATACCATGATTATAGCATAAGTAAGTTATGTGACGATATTAGATAATGATTATGATGTAGGGTACCTTTTGCGTCACACACATTACTTCCTATAATATATATTATGTAAACTAGAATGTGAAATTCCATAAGGGGACTTATATAACTTCGATTTTGTATAAGTCGTTTTGATTATTAGTAAAGTATGTTTGTAGTTACTATTAACTTTTTATTTAACACATGCTATTTTATCAATACCTCTATTATTAGGATTAGTACATAAATAAACTAAAATTAACGCGACAAAATTTAGAAAATCTATAAAAATAAATAAGATTTGTGCAGATTGAGTTTGATATATGACCAAAAGTATTGAAAGTAAAAATAGTAGGATTAATATTAATTTTAAACAAGATATAATTAATGGTAAACATCTGACAACTGGTTTTCGTTCTTTTAATAAAGAACACGAAAAGAATAACCACATTATTATAGAAAAGTTACACACTAGATATGTACTAAAAGAAATACCACCTTCTTGTATGACATATCTAAATAAGTTCACAGCAAATTCATGATTATTATGAATATTTGACTCACTAATTAAACTAATTGTAAATTCTGCAGTGAATCCTTGAATAATCAACGAAATTCCATTAACTAAAAAGTATAATAATAGGAATAACGTACTTATAATATTATTATAGTTATTATCTTTTTTGATGTCATTGAATCTAAAAAAGAAATTGAATGGAATTAACACACAGGCAATGTATGCTATTCCTTTTGATATATGATCCAAACCGTAATATCCCTTTAAATGTGTATAATATTTTAATGCTTCATATGTAGTTAAATTATTTTTCGAAGGTGGAAATAATAATTTCTGGAAAATAAAACTCATAAAAATCCAAAATAACATAATGAGCATCAGAATAATAAAAGTGTTTTTGGCATGTTTTTCAATTCGATTCATTTTTTAACTACCTCACTTACTTGCATTTCATACTCAGATAACCATTATTTTATATTATATATTATAAAAATATTATCATTAAAACTCAAATATGACGCTATATATTTTATGTTTTGCATAATCTTTTAATCATAAAACTAAATCAATAAAACATCATTATAATGAAAAACATTAGATTGACAAATACATACTAGTTTTTCTTAGTGTGAAATAATTAAAATTTCGCTAAAAAAAGCATAAAAAAGAGCCTATAGTATCAATAACTATAAGCCCTAACATCATTTACATCTATTTCTTTAATTTTTTACGTAATTTATCCAATGTTGTGAACAACCAATATTTCACTTTATGAATTGGTTTATAGAAATCCCCTATTAATTCTTCGATTTGTACATTAAATCCACGTTTAAAGCGGTATACGCCATAATCTTCACTGTTTTCCGTAAAATCACCTGATAAACCATAGAAATTATAACGATCATAGCCATTATCGAAGCAATAGTTAATCATAAACCAATGCATCATGTATGGTCCCATAAATTGATTATATTTTTCTGATGAACCACCAGAGAAATAATTCACTTCATATGCATTTGCAAAATAAACGCCAGAAGCAAGGTTTAGAATTGGGCCGTCCGTTTTGCTCAATTCACTTGCATTCAATAATTCATGCTGATCATGATCAATTTGCTTATCTAATTCTGCAATTTTCTTCATTTGTTTATCTGATTTGTTTTCTTTCGCCATCATTTGATCACGACGATTTTCTTTGTCATTCAATTCCTGTTGCAACTTTAACACATATTCATCAAGGTCAATATATGCTAATGGTACTAATACTTTATCTCCATATGTGTCAATAAAGTTATAAAAATAATCATCTGTTTTTGACACAAATCCAGCACGCTCTTCAGTTTCACGATATAAATCTAAGAAAAGATTGAACTCATCACGTTCAAGGAATCTGACTTTAACACCATAGTTTATCGCTTTATTAATATTACGTTTACGTTGACTATCAAATGTCTTTTTCAATGTTTCGGGTGTTTTACCTTCAAGGTTTAATACGCCCATCCATCGTACTTGGCTCGATGTATCATACTCAGTTGTAAAGCCATGATGCTCGTAACCATGTGATTTAAACAAGTTTACTAAGGCATCATTTTTCTCGCGACCTTCAAATGGCACGATATCTTTATCATATAGATGATATAACCAATACGGATCTAATTTAACATATAAACATTGATGTTGCTGTAAATATTTATCTAACTCTTTTAAATAATAATCAACTAATCCTAAATCTGAAAAATCCATTACTGGACCACGATTCGAATAGTAAACATAACTTCCCATAGTAGGAATTTTAGAGAAAAGGCTTGCTGCAATTACTTTGTTATTGTCGTCTTTAATACCTAATAAAACTACTTCAAAGCCATCATTCTCACGGGTAACTATATTTTCTTTTACTTGGAAATAATGACTTTCCAATGATGGATTTTGTACAAAGTTGTCAAATTCGGTAACAGTTAACTCTGTAAATTTCATGTTTTGATAATTCCCTTCCTAAAAAATTCTGTCTTTAACTTTTTTAAGTGCGGTATATGCTGCGTAAACAGGTTTATTAATTGGTTTAATAAAGTCACCAACATATTCAATAATTTCAGCATTGTAACCTTTTTTGAATTTAACTACACCAGCATCTTCAGCATCTTCTGTAAATTTACCACTAACACCATAGAAATTATAACGGTCAATGCCATGATTTAATGCATAATTAATCATTTCCCATTGCACTGCATAACTTCCGGCAAAATGACGGAATGCATTTGATGTACCACCAGCATAATAAACAACTTCAAATGGGTTGATAAAGAAGAAACCAGCAGAGATAGGTAATTCATTACCATGTTCTTCTTGTAGACGTTTACCTTCTTCAATCTTTTGCTCATTAGCATCAAGTTGTTGTTGTAAGTTATCTCGCTTGTTGTGTGCTTTTTTATTTTCAGGACGTTTTTCAATATCCTTTAACGCTTTATTTAAATCTTTATTTAAAATATCACGCTCTTCGTTTAGTTCTTTAATATATTCATCAAAGTTGATATACGCTAAAGGTACTAACACACGGTCTTTGTAATATTTTAAGCGATTGTAGTAAAATTTGTCATCACGATCAGCAAAAGCTTTTGATTCTGACGTATCTTCCATAAATGATCTAAAAATTGGCAGTTCTTCTTCAGATAAATATCTTACTTTAACACCATTCTTTTTAACTTTTTTCGTGTTTCTTTTTCTAAGTCCATCCATATTTTTAATGATGTCATCTGCTGTTTTATCTTTTAAATCTAACACTGAGTGATAACGAATTTGTAGCACAGGATCAAATCCTTTATGGAATCCAGTATGTTCAAATCCTAAGTTACTCATTTTATCAAAGAACCAATCATTACCAGCATTACCTGTAATCTCGCCATCATGATTCAAGTATTGATATGGTAAATATGGATCGATATGTAGGTATAGACAACGATGTTTTTTAACATATTTTGATAATTCATTAAAGAAAAAGTGTACGAGTTCTTGATTTTCATAATCGATCACTGGACCGCGATTTGAATAAAAATACTTGAACACTTTCATAACAGGTACAGCAGTAAGTAAGCAAGCTGCAATGACCTCGTTATTATTGTTTTTTATTCCCACTAAATGTGTTTCATAACCTTCAGCAAGCTTTAACTCATAGTGGCCAACAGTTTGCGTGAAATGACTGTATGGCATGCTATCTGTAAAGGCACCAAACTCTTTAGCTGTTAAATTTGTAAACTTCATTATCATTACTCCTATTTGTCTCTCGTTAATTAATTTCATTTCCGTATTTGCAGTTTTTCTATTTCCCCTCTGCAAATGTCAAAAATAATAAATCTAATCTAAATAAGTATACAATAGTTAATGTTAAAACTAAAACATAAACGCTTTAATTGCGTATACTTTTATAGTAATATTTAGATTTTTGCATACAATTTCAAAAAAAGTAATATGAACGTTTGGGTTTGCTCATATTACTTTTGTATCATTTCTATTCAATTTTATAATTCACCGTTTTTCACTTTTTCAAACAGTATTCGCCTAATTTTTTTAAATCAAGTAAACTTAATTATTCAATGTTTGTTGGATAGATTGTAAATATCTAATGATTTCCTCACGCGTGTTAGATTTAAATCGCTTAACGATTTCGCTACCAATGACGATGCCATCTGCAACCTCTTTTATATCTGCAACATGTTGTGGTGTTCTTATACCAAATCCTGCGACAACTGGCACATTGGCTATCGCTTTAATTGACTCAATTTTTCGTTTTAATTCTGGATGAAACGCACCGTTTTGTCCTGTTGTCGCATTCATCGTCACAGTATAAATAAAGCCTTCCGCATGAGATACGATATCTTTTATACGTTTGTCATCAGTAGTCATCGCAACTAACGATATGATTTTGACGCCATAGTGACTAAATTGTTGTTTTAAACGCTGCGATAATTCATATGGTAAATCAGGAATAATTAAGCCGTAGACACCAGTATCTCGACATTTTTCAAAAAACGCTTGTTCTCCATAATGACAAATAATATTATAATACGTCATTAATACATAGTTACACTTAATTTGATCACCATGTTTTTCTAATTGATTGAAAATATAATCTATCGTGATGCCTTGTTTAATCGCTTGTTGACCTGCTTCCATGATAACTGGACCATCAGCAACCGGATCAGAGAAAGGTACACCAATTTCAATTATATCTGCACCATTTTCACTCAACAATGTTGCATTTTCAATCAAATCTTTATTGCCCATAATATAAGGTATAAATAATTTAGTCATTTGCAAGACCTCGCTCTGCCATATATTGTCTAATTGTTTCCATATCTTTATCGCCACGTCCAGAAATAGTTACTACAATAATATCTTCTTTCGACATCGTAGGCGCTAGTCTTTCAACATAACTCAGTGCATGTGCACTTTCAATTGCAGGTATAATACCTTCATGTTTTGTAAAGTTGATTAAAGCATTCATTGCTTGTGTATCACTTGCATTTTCAAAAGTTACTCTACCAATGTCGTGGTAATAAGAATGTTCAGGCCCAATACCAGGATAATCAAGTCCTGCTGAAATAGAATGTGCTAGTTGCACTTGCCCACCTTCATCTTGAATTAAATACATTTTAGTACCATGTAATACGCCAGGTGATCCTTTGCCAATTGCAAGTGCATGTTTATCAGTATCCTCGCCTTGACCTGCGGCTTCAACACCGTATAATGCAACATCATCTTTAATAAATGGATAAAATGTACCGATTGCATTTGAGCCACCACCGATACATGCTACAATTGCATCCGGAAGTCGACCTTCTTTCTTCAATATCTGTGATTTTATTTCTTTACCAATGACACTCTGAAAATCTCTAACAATCGTTGGGAATGGGTCTGGACCTAATGCAGAACCTAATAAATAATGTGTATCATCTACATGACTTACCCAATATTGCAATGCTTTATTAACTGCATCCGATAAAGTCCCTTGACCTTCTTCAACTGCCACAACCTTTGCACCAAGTAATTCCATTCTAAATACATTAAGTTGTTGTCTTTTAATATCTTCACTTCCCATAAAGACAACAAGTTCCATATCAAATAATGCAGCAACCGTAGCACTAGCTACACCATGTTGACCCGCACCAGTTTCAGCAACAAGCTTCTTCTTGCCCATTCTTTTAGCAAGCAACGCTTGACCTAACGCATTATTAATTTTATGGGCGCCTGTATGATTTAGATCCTCTCGTTTCAAATATATTTTAGCGCCACCTAGGCTTTCAGTATATGATGCAGCATATGTAAGTGGTGTCGCGCGTCCTACATACTCTGATAAATAGTATTCCAGTTCTCTTTGAAACTCTGGGTCTGCTTTTGCCTCTTTATAAGCTTTTTTCAACTCAATAATTGCTGGCATTAATGTTTCTGGAACATATTGCCCTCCATATTCACCAAAGAAACCTAATTCATCTGCTTCTGTTTGTATTTGTTTATTCATTGTCTCTATCTCCTTTCACAATATTTACAATTGCTGTCATTTTTTCTATATCTTTTCGCCCATTTACTTCTATACCTGATGCAAGATCATAACCTTGATGTGATAATTTAAGTTGATTAACTGTTTGAATATTTTCAGAGTTAATGCCTCCTGCTATCAAATAAGGTATGTCTTTTATGTGCTTCAAAATAGTCCAGTCATATGTTTGACCGGTACCACCATACGACACTGAGGGTGTGTCGATAATAAATAAATCTACGAACCCTTTATATTTATTTATGTTTTGGATTATGTTTTCATCTGCAGCTAAAGCTTTAGTGATTTTAATGCTTGAATATTTCTTTTTAATTTCCTGTATAAAATCAATAGATTCTGTGCCGTGTAACTGTATTGTGTTAATTGACGTATTGCTTAATACGTGTTCAATTGTTGTTAAATCAGGATTTACCATGACACATACTTTATCGATATGATTTGGAACAGCAGACGCTAACTTTTTTATTTGGGTAATTGTTTGATGCCTTTTACTTTTTTCATAATGGATGAAACCTATCGCATCAATAGGTAATTGACTGGCCGCTGTAACATCCTTTATTGATGTAAAGCCACAAAATTTCAATTTCATCATGACTTCACCTTTTGCATTTTCAGTTGTGGTAAAAATTCAGATAGATTGTCACAACGCATAAGCGCCTCACCTATTAGTAAGCCATCGATACCACTATGCAAGATTTTTCTTACATCAGATGCATCGTGAATACCACTTTCAGAAATATAATGATGATTGGGTTTTTTATTTTCTAAAATAGTATTTGTATGTTCCACATTTGTGACAAATCGTTTTAAGTCCCTGTTATTTACACCAATCAATTTAGCATTAACCTTATAGGCACGTTCTAATTCATGGCGATCATGTACTTCAATTAACACTTCTAGATTTTGCGATATAGCGTAGTTATATAAATCTTTCAATTGTTTATCCGATAAGATGTTAACGATCAATAAAATCATAGATGCACCAGCTTGTTTAGCAACATCAATTTGAAGCGGGTCTATAATAAAGTCTTTGCATAATACGGGTAATGTTGTTTTTGTTGTCAATGCTTGTAATCTTTCAAAACTACCACCAAAGTACTTTTCATCAGTTAAAATGGACACGGCATTTGCACCGTACTTTTCATAATCTGAGATTTGTTGCGATAAATCTCGTTCAGGTAAGTCATTAACTGTAGGACTCTTCGATTTAATTTCTGCAATAATTGCTAGCTTTGGTTCTTTCTCAATTGCGTTTATAAAAGATTTTTTATTCTGAATCTTCACACTTTTCAAGGTATTAAGTTTGTCTTGATAATAGCCATTTTGTAAAAGTGACTGTTTATATTTAACAATTTCTGCTAAAATCGTCATATTATTCACCTCTCATTTGATGGTATTTTTTCAATGCTTCACCATTATCAATCAATGTAGTTGCAAGTTCTATGCCTTCTGCGATGGTATCCACTTTCTCTGCAACATAAAGGCTTAAACCCGCATTTAGTAAGACAACATCACGTCGACTTGACTGATCTTTACCATTCAAGATATTAAGGGAGATTGCTAAATTTTCTTCAGGTGAACCGCCTTTAAAATCACTATTCGGCGCATGTTTCAAACCATAATCAGTCGCATTTAATGTGTAATTTTTGATTTCTCCATCTTCAGTCAATTCATATATCAAATTATCACCAGATAGTGTTGCTTCATCCATACCATTTGCACCATGTAAAACGATTGCACGTTTTCTACCTAAATCTTTAATCGTTTTAGCAACTAACTTTAACTTTGTAGGATCAAAGGCGCCTACCATTTGATACGTTAAGTGATATGGATTAATTAATGGACCCACAAGGTTTAATATTGTAGGCTTTCCAATCATTTTTCTAACTGGTTGCATATACTTCATGATTGGATATGATTCAGTTGCACCAATGAATACAAGGTCTTTTTCATTTAATTGGTTAGGTGTATCATCAACAGTTGTTGTTTGTATGTTCATTTGATTTAACAAATCCGTACTACCTGAATTTGAGGTAATACTTTTATTACCATGTTTTATAACTTTTACGCCAGCACTTGCTACAACAAAAGCAACAGTCGTTGAAATGTTGAAACTATTTGACTTGTCACCACCTGTGCCGCACACACACATAGCCCCTTCATAACATGGTTGATGTGGATACATTGTATTAATTAAGCTACGTACAATATATGTTAATTCTTGTTGTTGGATTTCTCGCTCCGAATAGGAACTAAGTAATTCATATTTAATATCAGTTCCAATACTAGGAGAAATAAGTATATCGATTAGCTCTTTAATGTCGCTTTCAAGTAATATAGTTTCAGTTTTTATTCTTGTTAGTAATGTCATGGTTTTCATCCTTCCTTCACTAGATTAATGAAATTTGTAATTATTTTGACACCATAGTCTGTAGCAAATGATTCAGGATGGTACTGAATACCGTAATGCGGTCTTTCTTTATGCTCAAATGACTGTATACAATCTTCGGTACGTCCAGTAATTTTCAATTCTTCTGGAAAATTGTCAGGGTTACTTATTAATGAATGATATCTCATAATTGAAAACTGTTCTGGTATATCTTGATATAACAGATGTTGATGATGCGATATAACCTTTAGTGTATCAACTTTTCCGTGCATAACCTTGTCGCCTTTAATGACTTCTCCACCGTAATAACAAGTCAGTGCCTGAGCACCTAGGCAAATACCTAAAATGGGTTTGTGTTGATAGGTTGATATGATTTTCATTAACTGTTGATCGTCTAATGGATGCCCTGGACCAGGAGATATAATAACAGCGTCCACCGATTGATTCAGCACATTATCATCATCAGGATATTGAACAATGACGTCAGTATGTTGAGCAACAATATCCACTAGGTTATATGTAAAGGAATCATAATTATCTACAACTAAGATCATGGCCTCACCTCCAATAAGCTTTTAGCTTTCAATTTCGTTTCATTCAGTTCTTTTTCAGGAATAGAATCATATACAACGCCACAACCAGCTTCTACGTTGATATACTGCTCATCTATCATCATCGTTCGAATTGCTAAAGCAAAATCTAAGTTATGATTACAATTTATGTATCCAACACCACCACTATAAACGCCTCGTTTATGTGGATATTGTTCATATATTCTTTCAATTGCACGTAATTTTGGTGCACCTGAAACGGTACCTGTTGGTAATAAATTCGCAATAACTGTCATTGGTGATAAATTTTGATTTATTTTACCTGTGATTTCACTTACGATATGCATAACATGTTCATATTTTTCAATAACCATTAATTTAGTAATTTTTGAGGTACCGATTTTACTTACTCTATGAATATCATTACGTCCTAAATCAACTAGCATACGATGTTCGCTGCATTCTTTTGGATCATTAAGTAGTTGTTTCATATTCTCATTATCTATTTGTGTCGTCTCACCACGTTGAATCGTACCTGCAATAGGATTAGTTGTTACAATTTGATCTTTGACACTTACGAAACTTTCGGGAGAACTACCGACAATATATGGTTGATCGATATTAAGATAATACATATATGGACTTGGGTTTTGTCGTTTTAAATTTTGATACAGTTGAAACGAAAGTTGATTTAAATGCTGACTAGCATGATGCGCATATTTGTAAATTCTTGATGGCACAACTTGGAACATATCCCCTTCTGTTATTTTCTCTTTGAAATACTGAATCATTTCGATAAATCTTTCTTCAGAAATATTTGATTGAATTTCTTTAGTTTTAAAATCAAAATCTTGTGTAGGCATGAATGGTTGGATTTTAGTTAAGTCTTCGATAGACTTATTAACTCGATTCTCAAGATCTGATTTTGTTGAATTTGAAAATTGATTCGTCGCGATGATATATAACTCATCTTTGTAATGGTCAAATACATAAACTTGTTCAACCATATATAACCTTACATCGTGCTGCTTGTGATCTTCTAATTGTATTGATTGCAATTTAGGAAATTCATGTCTTACTAAATCAAAGCTACACGTCCCAACATATCCAGATATAAACGGTAATGACTTAAGTTGCTCATCTTGAATATTATGGTAGTCTTCATTTATTTTAGTCGTTAAATAATGGTACGGTCTTTCAATGATTTGATACGATTCTTTTAAAGTGCTTACTGATAATACATCATTATCTAAAGTTAAAGTGCCATAAATATCAAAAATAACAACTGAATAGCGACCTTTAGTTTGTTGTTGATTTGTACTTTCCAAAATGATCTTCTTGGAATGAAGTTGTGCTAAAACTTCGGGCGTTACATTTGCTTTTATTTTTTTATAAAATATATCCATTCTATACGCTCCTTTCAAAAAAGCGCCAGCATCCTTATCAATATAAAGGACGCTGACGCGTGGTACCACCTAAATTAACCGAATATTCAAAATATTCATAGTTCACTCTTTACTATATATAATTTTTCTGTTGCAGACAAAACCCAATTTCATTAATCTCGGTGTTAGTTCACATCATCCACTAACTTTCTGTTGCTACCTTTAATTAACTACTACATTTTGTCTAAATAAAAAGACACCACATAACGCATATACCTGTAAGGACGCGTTACCGTGGTGCCACCTTAGTTAACATAATTCATGTTCACTTTCAAAACTCATTCAATTGTTTTCCAAAGTCCAATTCACAAGATATGGCGTGCTAATTCCCATCACCCATTAGCTTTCTATTTGCTACGTTTCATATCTGCTACTATTTCTTTAGAAAATTCTAATTATTTTTATAGTTCATTATATTACATAGGTCGTTCACATTTGTCAACACTAATTGTTTACTCAATTGGTGATAAGCAATATGCATATAGTAATTTCTCTGTCGCTTTAATAGAATCAATATGTGTTCGTTCCATTGCATGAGATGATTCAATGCCAGCGCCAAATAAACCATGTCTGATATCCGCACCAGCATGTAAAGCTGCTGAAGCATCTGAACCATAATATGGATATATGTCTACTTTATATGGAATGTTATTTATTTTGCAAAGATTAACTAGGTGCGATTTCAATTGCTTATAATATGGACCTGAAGCATCTTTGGCACAAATAGAAACTGTATATTCATCCGATGCTTGACCGTCTCCCAACGCGCCCATATCTAATGCAATATATTCTTTGATTTTCGAATCAATTGATGCATTTGCACCGTAACCTATTTCTTCGTTATTAGAAATATAAAATTGCGTTGTATGTGGTAATATTATTTGCTCTTCTTTTAATTTCTTTAGTAATTGTAGTATCATCGCTACGCTAGCTTTATCATCTAAATGACGAGATTTAATAAAACCTGATGACGTGATAACTGTACGTGGATCAAAGCTAACAAAATCACCTACTGAAATACCTAAACTCTTTGTATCTTCTTCTGATGTAGTTACTTCATCAATTCTTATTTCCATATGCTTTTGATCTCTAGGTATTTCATGATTATTTCTATATACATGAACACTTGTTTCATGCAGACAAATTGTTCCTGTATATATTTGACCAGCATCAGTTTTAATTTGGCAATATTCACCCTCAATCGCGTTATACGTGAATCCTCCAATTAATTCTATTGCTAAGCGACCATCTTCTTTAATTTCTTTAACCATTGCACCTAAAGTATCAACATGAGCAGTAATACAGCGTTGTACTTCATCATTTTTGCCTGGCACTGTTATTAATAACGCACCTTTATTTGTTAGTGTTGTTTGATAACCCAAGTCTTTTGCATATTTTTCGACAAATTGAATTGCTTCTTCTGTGTCTCCTGAAGGACTATTAATACCTGTTAATGTTTTAATCATTTCTAATATTGGTTCCATTGATTTACCCCTCCGTTGCCATTGTGTTACTATACTCTTTATTGTAGATGATTTATCTCCGTTTATCTATTAATGCTATTATCGATTTTTATTTACTATTGCACTGTGTCAACAGCTCATTTACAATGTTATTATTCTGAAAATTTCGAAATAAGGTGATTTATATGACAACAGTTTTATTTGTTGGACTTGGATTAATTGGTGGAAGTCTTGCTAGCAATATAAAATACCATAACCCTAATACTAATATTATTGCATACGATGCAGATACTTCTCAGTTAGATAAAGCTAAATCAATCGGCATTATTAATGAAAAATGTTTAAATTATAGTGAAGCTATTAAAAAAGCCG
Organism: Staphylococcus sp. FSL W8-0056; assembly: GCF_037963075.1. NCBI lineage: Bacteria > Bacillati > Bacillota > Bacilli > Caryophanales > Staphylococcaceae > Staphylococcus > Staphylococcus sp. FSL W8-0056. Next base: position 1,080,700 of record NZ_CP150142.1, on the reverse strand, counting down.
ATGTAATTATTTATGCAACACCTGTTGCTATCACAAATAAATATCTTAGCGAGCTTATAGATATGCCAACTAAACCTGGTGTTATTGTTTCTGATACTGGTAGTACTAAAGCAATGATACAGCAACACGAATCCAATTTATTAAAGCATAATATTCATTTAGTCAGTGGTCATCCAATGGCTGGTAGTCATAAATCTGGTGTACTAAATGCTAAAAAGCACTTATTTGAAAACGCTTATTATATTTTAGTCTATAATGAGCCAAGAAATGAGCAAGCAGCAAACACGTTAAAAGAACTGTTATCACCTACTCTTGCTAAATTTATTGTAACTACTGCTGAAGAACACGACTACGTAACAAGCGTCGTAAGTCATTTACCTCATATCGTTGCATCTAGTTTAGTTCATGTTAGTCAAAAGAACGGTCAAGAACATCATTTAGTTAATAAACTTGCAGCTGGTGGTTTTCGTGATATCACTCGTATAGCTAGTAGTAATGCACAAATGTGGAAAGATATCACCTTGAGTAATAAAACGTATATTTTAGAAATGATTCGACAGCTAAAAAGTCAGTTTCAAGATTTAGAAAGACTAATTGAAAGCAATGATTCTGAAAAATTGTTATCATTTTTTGCCCAAGCTAAATCGTATCGCGACGCACTACCCGCTAAACAACTAGGTGGACTAAATACTGCGTATGATCTATATGTAGATATTCCGGATGAATCAGGTATGATAAGTAAAGTGACTTATATCATGAGTTTACATAACATATCTATAAGCAACTTAAGAATCTTAGAAGTACGCGAAGATATATACGGTGCTTTAAAAATTAGTTTCAAAAATCCTACTGACCGAGAACGCGGTATGCAAGCATTGAGTGATTTTGATTGTTATATCCAATAATTATTAAGTCTCTTTTGATAAATTCCCATGTATTCTTAGATATTATTGTGAAATCTATTGTGATATATGAAATATTTATCTTTAGAGACTTATTTTATACGAATCACAGTTATATATTCCTTAAACCGTATAGTCATTACATTTTATGTCCAGCCATTAAACCTAATCTACCATGTTTTGTACCTGCTTCTGTAAACGATACTGCTTTGGACACAATACCTTTGCCGTATTTCAAATGTAATTGGTCTATCGTTTTAGCTAGGCATTCGTCACGTTTGCGTTGGTATTCATCTTCAAACAGACTTAACTGTCGCTCATCCTCATTAATAAATTGACTCAAAGATATACTTAGCGTACGATATAGTGCTTGTTTATTACATAATTTATCTGCAAAATGCATTACTACTTTATAAATATCTTTTTCTAAGTTTGTTGGATCTTTCAAAGTATATTGCTTATGTACACCGCCTTCATCACTATAGCCAAAGGCAAAATGTATCGTTCTTGCCACTTTTTTTCTTGCTCGAACTCTGCTAGCAACATCTTCAATTAACTCTTGCATTACTACTTTTGCTTCATCAAAATGATAATCTCTCATTAATATTTGACTTTTGCATATCGATGGATTGCTGATCTTGTGCTTTTCACGTACTTTACTCTGATCTATCCCATTCGCATGTAGATGCATATCAACACCTAAAATACCGAACTCTTTTTTTAAAAATTTATATGGATATTTCGCTAAATCTCCTATAGTAAAAATTCCTCTTTTATTCAATTTGGCTTCTGTTCGACGATTAATACCCCAAAAATCTCGCAAGGGCTGAATTGGCCATAATTTCGTTGGTACATCTTGATATCGCCATTCAGCTATACCATTTTGACTATGCTTCGCTTCAACATCCATAGCAATTTTACTTAATAACATATTAGAACCAATGCCCACAGTACAATAAATGCCTGTTTCTTCATAAATTTCACGTTTAAGTCTTTCGCAAAATGCATGTACTGTAGAACTAAATCTATGATAGCTATCAGTAACATCCATAAAAAATTCGTCAATACTATATTGGTGTAAATCTTCAGGTGGAATATAACGCAATGCAATCTTAGAAATAGCAACTGAAACATTAAGATATTTACGCATACTTGGATTGATAATGTAAATATCATTTCTATGTGGTATTTCAAACAATCGCGACCCTGTCTTGATGCCTAATTCTTTTAATTTAGGTGTCGCAGCCAATATTACAGAACCCTGACGCTTAGTATCTGCAACAACAGCTAACTTTGTTTCTAATGGATCTAGCCCCTTTTCAATACAAGAAACACTCGCAAAAAAACTTTTTTGGTCAATACATAGAACATCCCTATCTTCTAATAAATGATAATTATACACTGTTATTCCTCCCTTACTTGAACCTTATTATATACGAACACGTGTTCTATTTCAACTATTTTAGAACAAATGTTCTGTTATTTTGCAAATGAATTTTTAAGTATTACATGATATACTCAAATTAATAATGATTAGGAGGTTTGGATGATGCCAATCGTCAATGTAAAATTATTAGAAGGTCGTTCGGATGAACAATTAAAAAATTTAGTTAGCGAAGTAACTGACGCCGTAGAAAAAACAACGGGGGCAAATAGACAAGCAATTCACGTTGTTATAGAAGAAATGAAACCAAACCATTATGGTGTGGCTGGCGTAAGAAAGTCAGATCAATAATTCTTCATAAGATGCATGCCAATTAATTCTTTGAAAACGAACAAGGCGACTTCTATCTGAGTATGATAGAAATCGCCTTGTTTATTTTTAATCTTCATCTAAAAAGTCTTTAATAGCTTGTTTATTTGTGTTTTTATTAATCTGTAATGCACTACCATCAGTATTTGTATTGACATCTTCGTATGAGTTCTTGATTGGCACAGTCAATGACTTAACATCTTTTTCACCTCGGATGCCAAAACTCAAACCTGTTTGGAAAATCCCTGAATCAGGAATGTTTGTATTCACATAGCCTCTTAAAATACCTGCAACTTTTGGTAATTTAACAACTGTTCTAAAATTAACCATTTCTTTTTTCAATGTTTGCATCACTTGTTGCTGACGTCGCACGCGTCCGAAGTCACCTTCAGGGTCGTGACGGAATCTTGCATAACCAAGTAATTCTTTACCATTCAACCTATGGTTACCCTTTTTCAAAGATACACCAATATTTTTCGACATATCCTTTTCGACATTAATTGGTACACCTTCTGGCATTAATTCATCAATCATTTTCTCAAATCCAGTAAAATCAACTACTGCATAATATTCAGGATTAATTCCTAAATTTTTATCAAGTGTTTTTCTAAGTAGCTCTGGACCACCTAAAGCGTATGCTGAATTAATTTTGTGTTTTCCATATCCTGGAATATCTGCATAAATATCACGCATGACAGACATCATTTTCATTTTTTTATTGATAAAGTCATATTGAACAACCATGATAGAATCTGTTCTTGATTGTCCACCTTGTGCTTTATCTGCACCGAGTACAAGAATAGAAATTTTACCATCATTTTTTACTGGTCCATTAAATTGATGTACTTTAACATCTTTCGCATGTTTCTTGGCATATTCTACACCGCTATTGTAACTATGTACAATATATACAACTAATGCGATAAGTAAAATTACAACAATCAGAAGAATGATAGGTAATTTCCTAATTTTCTTCTTCTTTTTTCGCTTAGGCGCCGAAGTGCGATGTTCACTTTGACGTCTATATTCGTTGTCATTAGTTTCTTTATCCATATTTACCTACCTTATATCTTCAAAAATAGATTTTTGTGTACTATAATAATCACATATTAACGTTATATAAAAACAATTCAAAAAGCAAGTGATTTCTTAATAAATCGTACTAAGGTCTAATGAAAGGATGTCAAAAATGAATATTAATACAGCTTATTTTGCCGGAGGTTGCTTTTGGTGTATGACGAAACCATTTGACACCTTTGACGGCATAGAAAAAGTAACTTCTGGATATATGGGCGGACATATTGAAAATCCTACTTACGAACAAGTAAAATCAGGTACGAGTGGTCATTTAGAAACTGTTGAAATTCAATATGATGTTGCATTATTCTCATACAATAAGTTATTAGAAATATTTTTCTCAGTCATTGACCCATTAGATACAGGTGGTCAATATCAAGACCGTGGTCCTCAATATCAAACAGCTATTTTCTACACTAATGATCATCAAAAAGAACTCGCTGAGACATATATCGAGCAGCTTAAAAATACGATTAATGCTGATAAGGCAATTGCAACAAAAATATTACCAGCGTCACAATTTTACAAAGCCGAAGACTATCACCAAGATTTTTATAAGAAAAATCCAGAGCGCTATGCAGAAGAACAAAAAATACGCCAAGAATACAAAAATAAGCAATAACATTTATACTTGATGAAACTGATTGGGCTGATAATAAAAGTTAGGCGACTTAACTTAAGCTCATTTCAATATTAAAATACGGTACAGATAGGAAACTTAAATATTCTTATCTGTACCGTTTTTTATAAATCATTCTTTATAGAAACCAAAAAATCCAAGCGCTTCAGGCATAACTGTATACCTCTTAGCACTTGGATTTTAATTATTTGTGACGTATTACACGCATTACTTTAGAAAGTGATTCCCAAAGCGAATTATCTTTACGATAAACTAAAAAGCGTGGTTCCCAATTCGGATTATATTTAGATTTATAACGACGTAATCCTTGGAAACGATATAGACCGTTGAAATGTTCAAAGACACGGCCTGCAAGTCGTTCTCTTAAATATGAATAATGCAATTGACCAACGTTCGATAACGTTGCCATACCCATATTAAATTTTGTATAACCTTGTTCTTTACTCCAAAGTAACATGTGCAAGTATAATCCATCCATTAATGGTAAATCTAACTCTGGCAACCATCTAATTAAATCGACTGAAATGGCATCATTAAAGTATGTTGGCATTAAACTACAGAATGCAATTACTTCATTTTCTTCATTTCGCATTACACCAATTGGCGCTTTAGATAAGTATTCTTCATTAAATTGACCCACAGAGAAATGCATTTCCTGACGATTATCTAGCCATAAATCACTTACATGTTGAAGCTCATTTATAAATTCAGTTGAAAACGGTGGTTCAATAATTTCGAATGAAATATTAAGTTCATCGAATTTGTTTAAAGTCGCTCTAAATCCACGGCGTTTTTTACCTGAAGTTGAAAATTGCGTTAAATCAATAATTGCTTCTTCACCTAATTTGAAAAATTGGTTACCGAAATTATGATATAAAGGCATGTGTTGATCTGTAACTTGATAGAATATAACATCATAGCCTAAATACTCAGCGTAATTATAGAATGCTTCTAACAATTCATCAAAGGCATTTTCATCACCTAACGGATCTCCAAGAACCACTAATGAACTTGCTTTATAACGATACATTAAAAATGCTGTTTTATTTTCATTAGTGAAAAACTGCTTGTCACCACTATATATCAAGTGACTCAAATAATTACCGCCGTACTGATTAATAATCTCCTCGCAATCTTCAATTTTAGAAGAAATACGTACTTTGCTAAATTGATAATCAAACAACCATGCAATCATACCTATGATGATAGCGATGATTAAAATCGTAAGCCAGAAGTAATAGCGCAATACAGATGTATGCATTTCAATCGTATAAATATCTAATGCATATAACGTTCCAGCAATAAATATATGGTTAACATATAAAATAAATAAACTGAATAAAAGCATTGCAACTATATTTCTCATTCTTACTGGGCGTTTCAACCTACGTGCTCTACGGAAAGCTACAATAAGCAGAACAAAAATAATAGCTAACCATGTTATTAAAATATATGAAGCGTAAGTGAAGAATGTCGCCACTGTGATTAATAAAATTGAAATCATAGCAAAGATAATGGCACGTCTACTTTGCTTATAAATACCAACTACATTCAGTAAAAGTAATAAACAAGCACTAGTATGAATTGCCAATAGAATATAATACGTTAAGTGATTTCCATCATATAAAGCATCGTAAACAATCGTTAAGTTATTTACAAAAAAGATCATACTTGTAAAGAATACTAAAATTGCTAATGATAATGATGGAATTTTAGCAATAATATCCTTTTGATAAGACATTAAAAATGACGTAACATCTTTAGCAGGAATAAAGTATTTAGATCCCTCAATGTACTTCTTAGCTGATGTACCAAATTCAAATGATGATAAAATTAATGCAATAATTACCGGTACAAAATAGTACGCAAAACGATATAGAAGTAGCATTAATAATACTTTTTCCTCAGGGACACCTAAAGTTTTAAATCCTAGTAATACAACTAAATCGAAAGCGCCGAAACCACCAGGAATAAAGCTGACTAAACCTGATAATGCAGCAATGATAAATATTGCAATAAAGGACATGAATGATACATGAGCGTCAACAATTACACCACAGAAATATAATACAACTGCAGCTGCTAACCATTCAACACACGACACTAAAGTGCAGTACAATCCTACAAAACGATTGTTTTTATCGGGTGGTCTAACCATTGAATAAATAATGAATAATGGTAAGAAAAATGACACTACATATAATACCCATCTTACCCATGTAATCTTATCTAAGATTAAAGATGCATCGAAAACATGGAATACAATTAGCAATGATAATAAGCTTAAACCTGTCAACATTGAAATAAGTATTAAGGATATAAAGTGAACTAATTTCTTTTTATCATGCGTATAGTTTTTATAAACCATTGCTCTAACGCCTGCACCAATAAAGCCACCGAAACCTACAATCGCATTCAATGCATTGATGATATAACTTACTCTTAAAACTTTGCCTAAGGATATATCCATTTTTAAAGCTCTAGATAAAATCACATCATACATTGATAGAATAACAAGCGATGCCCCACCACCAATAAATAGTAACACTAAGGACATACGGTTAATCTTACTAAATTCAACCAACGTATCTTTAAAGTTAATACCAGATAACTCCCGATACAATGTGATTGCTACAAAAATAAATAAAGCTGTAGCAAACGTAATTTTTAAGATTGAAAATATTTTGTTTTTAACTTCCTGATTCATTTTTTCACATCAATTCTAATTATTTCTGTTATAAATCAAAATATATCATATAAACCATAAAAATAGCATATCATTTACCTTTGATTTATATAACACTTTTGTCATATTGATATCTGTATTAAGAAGTAAATAGAAAATATTTCTATCTCAAACAGAACAATATGGTTATCTATACTGATTCATATTTAACATAAAGAAAATGATGAATCAATACTTATGAAAAATATTATTAATTAACAGCCGATTATGAGTGCTTCTTAATATATTAAAAATACCACTTATTTTTATTTTCGACATAATAATGAAGTACTAATCAAGTGGCAAATACTCGTTTCATTATGCATGTGCTTTATAAACGGCTAAACTTTCGTAAAAATTTATAAGCTAAACATGTGCTGATAATCATAAATGTAACTGCCCAACATTATAAGCACCATAAAAAATACCAACAAACATATAGTCATTGGTATTTTTTATTACTTATTCAACTATTTTATTACTTTCTTTAATATCATATTCACCTACATCATTACCATAGAAACGATTGTATCGACGTTTAAATAATTGGAATAAATGAGTAACTAATACTTTTAAAATAGCATATCCCGGAATACCTAAAATAACGCCTACAATACCAAGCAATTTGCCTGCACACAGTAAAATGAAAATGATTGTAAGTGGATGAATCTTAAGTGTTTTACCCATGATATTTGGTGAAATGAAGTGCCCTTCAACAAATTGTACTAAAGTCCATACTACTGCTAATTTTAAGAGCATCCACGGCGATGTTATAGCAGCTATTACAATAGCTGGAGAAATCGCTATAGTAGGCCCTAAATATGGTACAACACTTGTAACTGCCGCAATACTAGCTAATACTAAGCTATATTTCAACCCGATAACCGAATAACCGATAAACAACAGTATACCGATACAGAATGAAACGATAATTTGTCCTTGAATGTATGAACCAACTTGAACACTCATTTTTTCAAGTAGATCATGAAAATCTTTTCGGAATTTCGGTGGCATAATATTCGTTGAAAATTCTTTGAAGTGATGTCCATCTTTAAGCATAAAGAATAGTACAAATGGTGTTGTGACAATCACAACGCCAATATTAGCAATCGTTTCTGCAAACGTTGCAATTTTAGACCCAAAGCCATCTGTAAATTCACTTAACATAGATGGTATTTTCTTAGGTAAAGAATTTAACCAATCATTAATTTGACTATAATACGAAGAGAAAAACGTATTATTTGCTATTTTATCAATAGAATTAATTAATTTTTCTAGATATTGCGGTGAATTTTTAACTAAACTATCTACTTGCGAACCAATAATAGGTATCAATAAATTAACAATTAACGTAATAACACCTACTACAGCTAGATAAATAATAGAAATACCTGCAACTCTTGGTATTCTATAACGTTCCATCATATTTACGATTGGGTTAAATAGATAGAATAGAATTAAAGAGACGATGATAGGTGCTGCTATCGTCTTAAAAACGATGATAAAAGGATCAAAAACATATGATACTTTTTCGAAAATAAAAATAACAATACCCAACAATACTAGCGCTATTAATGAGAAGACTAAATCATTCCCACCAACAAACTTCATATACCGTGATTCGGTAAATTTTAAAAAATTCTTTCTTATATTCTTTTCATTTTCATTCAATTATAGATTCACCACCACTTAAAATATTCATAAGATGTTGTATAAAAACAGTCCACTTATGTAAAATTACTAACATCAATGATACCATACAAATACCCTTTACAGTAACGAAACGCCCGTGTAATACACTTAATTTAGGATTGATTAATCCTTTCTTCAAAATGATGAATGTGTAATGTTAAATATATAATTTCAGACTCACTGATATTAACATCAAATTGTTTTTGTATCATAGTTAAAATTTTATATGCTGTGTTATAGCAAATCGGATAGTGATTTTTAATCATAGACACAAAATCATCTTGTGCATGTATATATTCTTTTCTTCTTAATCGGCGAATTAAAAATTGTACGTGCCTTATAAAACGTTGGTATTGTAATGATTCCTTATCAACAGTTGTCACAAGGTCTGATTCAATGATATCTATACCTTTTTTAATAACATTATTGATCAAGGTCATCTCATGCATAGATAAATCTTCTGTATTAGATGCAATATGTAATGCAATAAATCCTATCTCATCTTCAGGAAAATGTACATCTAATGCTGCATTTAACTGATCAATCACCTGTTTAGCAATATGATATGCATCACTATATAACTGCATAGTTTCCATAACAAATGGATTGCTAATAACTTGATTTTGTTTTAAGCGTTTATAAGCAAATATAATATGATCCGTTAATGAAACTACAAGTTGTTTTGAATCAACATTCATCGCAGTATTAGAAATAAAATTCAACGAATCAATAATTACTTGTAATACATTATCATCAGCGATTTCAACTAAACTTTTATAATGTGCTTTTTGTTGCTCACTTTCTAATTTATAAATTTTCTCTATTGTAATAGTTTGGTCGTTTAACGCCATTCCCTCTTTTTTGTTAAAACCAATACCTTTACCGATTAAAATAACTTCTTGATCATTATTAGTACATACTACGACATTGTTGTTCAATGTTTTAGTAACAATATATTCTCCCATTATCATCACCTATTTTTCTATTATTAAGATTATATATCGGAAATGTCTAACTTGAAAGTATAATAATTTAAATACTTGTGTTCTATTACACGCCTATCCTATATGATATATCTTAATTTAATTTCGATGTCTCTCAAAGTGGAATAACTATAATAAAAAAATCTGACTCCCATATTTACAAATAATTCTATTTATTTATATATTATCTGAATTAATACTCAATACAAACTAAAACGCACTATTAAATTGTGCAAAACTAAAATAAATTTATATTCATCTATCCAACAATATGTCTTATAAATGGTATAGTCTTTGCACACCAATGGAGGAAATAAATCTCAACCTTACTATATTAATATATAATCAAATTTTAGATTAACTAGTGTAATGATACAGATGATTATTGAGTACAAATTTAAAACCCTGAGATTTTCGCTTTAATTTGAAAACCTCAGGGTTTATTTGATTTTTATATAATGAATCGTTACATTAAAAATATTTATTTATCAGAGTTCTTATATTTGTTAGCGCCCCAAGCACTAATTCCAAATAAGTTAATTTCTAAGTTTTCAGGTTTAAAGACAGGGTTCTTGCCTTCTTTTTTCTGCTTTTGATAATCTTTCATCAATGCAAAAGCTACATTGGACAGTCCTATAATGGAAATAATGTTTACAATTGCCATTAAGCCCATAAATAAGTCTGCCGTATTCCATACTGTTTCTGTTTTTACAACTGCACCGACAAAGACAAGTACTACAACAAGACATCTAAAGATAAATAATATCACACGATTTGTTGATAAAAATTCAATATTAGATTGACCGTAATAGTAATTACCTACAACAGATGAAAATGCAAACAGTGTAACTGCTATTGTTAAGAAAATACCTCCAGCAGAACCTAAATGCTCATTAAGTGCTGATTGAGTAACTGCAACACCTTGAGGTGCGTTATCACCAAATTTCAATCCTGAATATAGTAAAATCATGATTGCAGTTGCTGTACAAACCAACATTGTATCAAAGAACACACCTAATGATTGGATTAAACCTTGCTTAACAGGGTGTGGTACGGCAGCAGTTGCCGCTGCATTCGGCGCAGAACCCATACCAGCTTCGTTAGAGAATAAACCACGTTTGATACCTTGAAGAACCGCAGCACCTACAGCGCCACCAGTTACTTGTTCGATACCAAATGCACTTTTAATAATCGTACCTATCATAGGAACAATTTGATCTAAATTAAATAGCAATATTACTAAAACCATACCAATGTAAATGATAGCCATAATCGGTACAATTAACGAAGATAACGTAGCAATACTACGTACACCACCAAATATAATAATAGCTGTTACGATTGCTAAAATAATACCTGTGATTACTGGACTAATATTATATTGCGTATTTAACGACTCCGCAATTGTATTAGATTGCACTGTGTTAAATACAAATGCAAATGTAATTGTAATTAAAATCGCAAATACGATACCTAGCCATTTTTGATTTAAACCTTTAGTAATATAGTAAGCTGGACCACCACGGAATCCACCATCTTTATCATGTACTTTATAAACCTGAGCCAAAGTCGCTTCTATAAATGCACTCGCTGCACCTATAAATGCAATAACCCACATCCAAAACACTGCACCTGGACCGCCTAAAACAATCGCAGTCGCAACACCAGCAATATTACCAGTACCAACTCTCGAACCAGCACTAATCGCAAATGCTTGGAATGGCGAAATACCCTTCTTACCATCTTCTAAAGTTTCTGGACGTTCTACTAAAGCTCTAAACATTTCAGGTAACATTCGTAATTGAACGAATTTAGAACTAATTGTAAAGAAGAATCCAGCTGTCAATAATAGACCAATTAAATATTGAGACCATATTAAATCGGTACCAACATGGACAAATTCTTTAAACCATCCAGGAATTAAACTATCGAAATCTTTCAAAATAAACCCCTCGCATCCTCTACATGAATCATGCACCTTCTATAAAATTAGACCGAATTGAAACTTCAGTAAATATAGAGATACATCATCATTTCTTATACAATACAAGAGATTTATATTAGTTTGGTCAAAGTCTATCGCTAATTTAACGATAAGTACTTGGTCAGCATTTAATATAAATCCCTTGAATTTAGTCAAAATTTAACATTACTGTATTTTATCATTTAATTTCGTGATTGCATATAGTTTTTAGCTAATATACATGTCTATTACTTCACCAAAATCATCTGTATCTACAATGAATGAGCCATTTGTATATTGTTCAGATTTATGAATATCATTAATTAAACCATGTTCTTCATTTGATTTTGAATATAATGTATATTGACTATGTTCACCTGTCACTACATGTGCAGCTACAATACGATGTGGATTTTTCTTTAATTCTTTTAATAAAGTTATTCCACGTTGTGCTCTTTTAGCAACTTGTAAGATTTTAAAACTAATACGTTTTAACGAGCCGCGTTGTGTGGCCATCAATATAGTATCATTTTCAGAAACACCTTCTGTCATAACAACGAAATCTTCAGCTTTAAGATTTATTGATTTAACACCAGCTGCCCTTAATCCGGTATCTGATAGTTCACTTGTATTATACGTTAATGACATACCTTTATTAGTAATGACGGTAATTAATTGATCTTTTTCAAAGCGCATAACACTAATCAAATCATCATTTTCTTTAACTTTAGTAGCAATTAAAGGTTTATTAAAACGCGTTGTTTTAAATAGAGGCACTGTACTTTTCTTAATCATGCCATTTTGAGTCGCAAAAACATAAAATGCATCTGTATTAAAGTCCTTTTCATTAAAGACATTAATAACCACTTCATCTTCTTCGATAGGAACTATTTGTGATACATGTTGCCCCAATTCTTTCCAACGAATATCTGCTAATTTATGAACCGGTATAAATAGATAACGACCTTTATTTGTAAATACTAGTACGGTATCTTGCGTATTTACTTCTTGATGTTTAAGTAAACTGTCACCATCTTTTAAACCAATATCCTCAACACCGCTAGCATTAAAGCTACGAATAGAAGTACGTTTAATATATCCATGACGTGTCATACTTAAAATAACTTCTTCACTAGGCACCATAACTTCTTTGTCAATTTTAATTTCTTCAATTTCTGCTTCAATTAAAGACAGTCGTTCAGATTTGAATTTCTTTTTAATTTCATTCAATTCTTCTTTTATGACATTCAATAATGCATCATGGTTATCAAGAATATGACGTAATTGTTTGATTAATGCTTCAAGTTCTTTATGTTCACCTTCAAGCGCAACTATGTCAGTGTTTGTTAAACGATATAACTGTAACATTACAATTGCTTCAGCCTGTTCTTCTGTGAACTCGAATACTTCGATAAGGTTTTCTTTAGCGTCACGCTTGTTTTTAGAGCTACGAATCAATTCAATTACTTTATCTAAAATTGACAACGCTTTAATCAAACCTTCAACGATATGCATACGTTTTTCAGCATTATCTAATTCAAACTTCGTTCTATTTGCAACAACCTCAATTTGATGATTCAAATAACTATCTATAATTTGACGAATACCCATCAATTTTGGACGACCATCACTAATAGCGACCATGTTGAAATTATATGAAATCTGTAAATCAGAGTTTTTATAAAGATAATTTTTGATTGATTCACTGTTCACATCTTTTTTCAATTCAATTGCTATTCGTAAACCAGTTCTATCAGTTTCATCACGTACTTCAACGATACCATCGACTTTTTTGTCAGCACGTAATTCATCGATACGTTTTACTAAGCTACTTTTGTTCACTTCATATGGAATTTCAGTAATAATTAACTGTTTACGTCCATTGCGTAAAGTTTCTTCTTCAACTTTAGAACGAACTATAATTCTACCTTTACCTGATTCATAAGCTTTTTTAATACCATCAATACCTTGAATAATACCACCAGTTGGAAAATCAGGACCTTTAATATATTTCATTAATTGATTGACTGTAATATCCGGATTATCAATATATTTAAGTGTTGCTTGAATCACTTCAGCTAAATTATGTGGTGGTATATCTGTCGCGTAACCTGCAGATATACCTGTAGAACCATTCACTAGTAAGTTAGGAAATCTTGATGGCAATACCATTGGTTCGAGTGTCGTATCATCATAGTTTGGAATGAAAGAAACTGTCTCTTTATTAATATCACGTAATAACTCTTCAGCTAGTAAGCTTAACTTAGCTTCAGTGTAACGCATTGCCGCTGGCGGATCATTATCGATACTACCATTATTACCATGCATTTCTATTAAGACATGTCGTAACTTCCAGTCTTGACTTAAACGGACCATTGCTTCGTACACTGAGGAGTCTCCATGTGGATGATATTGACCAATAACATCACCGACTGTTTTCGCACTTTTACGGAAATTTTTATCGTGTGTATTACCACTTGAATACATTGCATATAAAATACGACGTTGTACTGGTTTTAAACCATCACGAACATCTGGCAATGCACGCTCTTGAATAATATATTTACTATATCTTCCAAAGCGATCACCTAAAACATCTTCAAGTGATAAATCTTGAATTATTTCACTCACTAGATTTCCTCCTCATCAAATTGATCATTTTCAAGCACTTGTACTTCAGAATTATCTAAAATACTTTGGTCCTCTTGCATACCAAACTCAACATGCTTTTCAATCCATTCACGTCTAGGTTGTACTTTGTCACCCATTAATGTTGTTACACGTTTAGATGAACGCACTTCATCTTCAACTTGTACACGAATTAAAGTTCGTGTTTCTGGGTTCATCGTCGTTTCCCATAATTGTTCAGGGTTCATCTCACCCAAACCTTTGTAACGTTGTAACGTGAAGCCTTTACCAAGTTCTTTTTGCAATTTATTAAGCTCTTCGTCTGTCCAAGCGTATTCAACTCGCTTTGTTTTGCCTTTACCTTTTTCCAATTTATAAAGTGGAGGTAAAGCAATAAATACACGACCTGCTTGAACAAGCGGTTTCATATATTTGAAGAAGAATGTTAACAATAGCACTTGAATATGCGCACCATCAGTATCAGCATCAGTCATAATAATTACACGATTATAATTACTATCTTCAATTTTAAAGTCAGTACCAACGCCTGCCCCGATTGTGTGGATAATTGTATTAATTTCTTCATTTTTAAAAATATCTTCTAGACGTGCTTTCTCTGTATTAATTACCTTACCACGTAATGGTAATATCGCTTGGAATTTGCGGTCTCGTCCAAGTTTTGCTGAACCTCCCGCAGAATCACCTTCGACTAAATACAATTCATTTTTTTCAGTGTTTTTACTTTGTGCAGGTGTTAATTTACCAGATAGCAAAGTGTCTTTACGCTTGTTTTTCTTACCTGAACGAGCATCTTCACGAGCTTTACGTGCAGCTTCCCTTGCTTGTTGTGCTTTAATCGCTTTTTTCACAAGTGATTTAGACAATTGTCCTTTTTCTTCTAAATAGAATGGCAATTTGTCTGCAACAACTGAATCAACAGCACTTCTAGCTTCAGAAGTACCCAATTTAGATTTCGTTTGTCCTTCAAATTGTAATAATTCTTCTGGAATACGAACAGACACAACAGCTGTTAAACCTTCACGAATATCATTACCATCTAAGTTTTTATCTTTTGTTTTAAGTTCATTAATACGACGTGCATAATCATTAAATACACGTGTCATTGCTGTTTTAAAACCAACTTCATGTGTACCACCATCTTTAGTACGTACATTATTTACAAAACTTAAAATACTTTCTGAATATTGATCATTATATTGGAAAGCTACGTCTACCTCTATACCATTTGCTTCACCTGAAAATGTAGCCACGTCATGCAAAACTTCTTTTCCTTCATTGACATAACTAACAAACTCTTTGATTCCTTCTTCATAATGGTAATGCTCTTGACGCTCTTTACCACTGCGTAAATCATTAAGCGTTATTTTTAAATTTTTCAATAAGAACGCAGACTCTTGTAGTCGTTCGCTTAA
The DNA here is from genome assembly GCF_037963075.1 of Staphylococcus sp. FSL W8-0056. Lineage (NCBI taxonomy): Bacteria > Bacillati > Bacillota > Bacilli > Caryophanales > Staphylococcaceae > Staphylococcus > Staphylococcus sp. FSL W8-0056. Next base: position 1,064,904 of record NZ_CP150142.1, on the reverse strand, counting down.
AACATCAAAATTAAATGATGTAGATGCTTTAAAAATTGTGTCATCAGGTTTAAATGTTACTTTGGTACCTGTTTTCTTAGTTTTACCTTTTTTCACTAAACCAGAAGATGGCGAACCACCGTTTTTAAAACTTTGATGATATATACTACCATCTCGATGGATTTCAACTTCAAGCCATTCACTCAATGCATTTACAACTGAAGCACCAACACCGTGAAGACCACCTGAAGTTTTATAGCCGCCTTGTCCAAATTTACCTCCTGCATGTAAAACAGTAAAGATAACTTCGACTGTCGGTTTACCTGATTTATGTATACCTGTTGGCATACCACGTCCATTATCTTCTATAGAAATACTACCATCTTTATTAATTGTTACATCTATTTCGTTACCGTAACCATTCAATACTTCATCGACGGAGTTATCGACAATTTCATATACTAGATGATGTAATCCCCGTTTATCAGTTGATCCAATATACATACCAGGTCTTTTACGAACTGCTTCTAACCCCTCTAAAACCTGTATTGAATCATCTGAATAATTATTTTGTTTATTCATTGCCAATGATTTCGCCTCCTGCAAACGTACGTTCGTTTTTAAAACTATACAATAGTTATTCTTATATAAATCAGCGTAAAATGCAAGTATCAATTAACTTTCATAGCTTAATTCCATATATTAATCCCCGTTTTTAAAATTTTTAGCCGTAATTTAAATGAATATGATAAAATAGTCCTAAGATATTAAAGGATGTGTAATATTTATGATGATAATCGTCATGTTACTACTAAGTTATCTTATCGGCGCTTTCCCAAGTGGATTCGTAATTGGAAAATTATTTTTCAAAAAAGATATTAGACAATTTGGTAGTGGTAATACTGGCGCTACTAATAGCTTTAGAGTATTAGGTCGTCCTGCAGGATTCTTGGTAACATTTCTAGATATTTTCAAAGGGTTCATAACTGTTTTCTTCCCTTTATGGTTACCAGTTCACGCAGATGGCCCTATTAGTACTTTTTTTACAAATGGTTTAATTGTTGGCTTATTCGCTATACTTGGACACGTTTATCCTGTTTATTTAAAATTCCAAGGTGGCAAAGCTGTTGCAACTAGTGCAGGTGTCGTCTTGGGAGTCAATCCGATACTTTTACTAATACTTGCAATTATCTTCTTTATTGTATTGAAGATTTTTAAATATGTTTCTTTAGCAAGTATCGTTGCAGCAATTTGCTGTGTGATTGGCTCGCTTATCATTCAAGACTATATTTTATTAGTCGTTAGTTTCTTAGTTTCAATCATATTGATAATTAGACATCGCTCTAATATCGCAAGGATTTTTAGAGGCGAAGAACCTAAAATAAAATGGATGTAACAATTTTTTGACATTAGTCCATCATTGCATATTTTTTTGCAGTTGATGGATTATTTTATTTTTGCAAAAACAATTTTTTTAACTTAAAATTCAACTATACTTAGTTTTTTTACAAGAACATTTGAGACCGAGACATAAATCAATGTCATAGGCTCCACAATGTTATATTAGCTGTAGTTAACCGAACGAAATGCGCTTATAACTAGGTTTTTTCAATTCTGGTCGGGGGTCCCAACATAGAAGCTTATGGAAATTCAGCTTACAATAATGAGCAGGTTGGGGTGGGCTCCAACACAGAGAATTTCGATAAGAAATTCCACAAATAATACAAGTTGGCCCACTCCCATTCTGTAATAAATATAGGAGGTCATTGTTATGCAAATAGAACTTACTGATGCAGCAGTAACTTGGTTTAAAAATGAACTTGAGTTGCCTGAAAATAATAAAGTGCTCGTGTTTTTTGTAAGATATGGTGGCGAATTCCAACTCAAGCAAGGATTTAGTCCTGCTTTTACAGTTGAACCAAAGAAAGATGTTGATATTGGCTATGAACAACAATATGACGATTTAAATGTTGTCGTAGCGGAAAAAGATTTGTGGTACTTTGAAGATGACCACATTATTGTAAATGTAGTTGATCACGAAGATGAAATTTCTTATTCCACAAAATAACTAAAATAAAACGAACTTGTTTACACATTCTGATGTGTCCTGAACCTCGGAAGTTGTACTTTGGTTTAGCACATCTGATGTTGTATGAACAAGTTCGTTTTTGCTATATATTAGCTTATCTTCACGCTAATTACATTAATGTTAACGTATTGGCTATTTCTTATAGATTAATTGTTAATATTGCCTCTCCAAACATTTACAGTAACTTATAAAGAATCAATACCATCCATTATCTCTACTGTTTTCCCTTCATTATTGAGCGTTTGCACTTTACTATAAGCTTCATGCCAATCTGGGAAATAACGATCCAACCGTATAGGCTTAAAAGTATCTTCTTTAATGCAAATCAATTCTGTGGAACCTGTAGTTGCAAGTTCACCTTTTTCATTAAAAATCTCATATTTATACACTGAACGTAATCTCGAATATTTTTCAACCCAAGTTTTAACTTTAACTTTTTCTGGATAAAAAATAGACTTTTTATAATTGACATTGAGGTCAGTCACAGGTGAAATGATTCCTTGTTTTTCCATATCAGCATAACTAAAACCTAACTTCGATATATAATCCAACCGCGCAACTTCAAACCAAGTTGCATAATTCCCGTGATAAATTACACCCATCTTATCAGTTTCAGCATAACGCGCTTCTATTTCTGTAATACTATATATCATTTTAAGCCTTCTTTCAGTTTAACTTTATATCTCATTCTAACATAAAATACAAGAAGAGGCCGGCCAAGAACACAAAGGTTTTGAACCGACCTATTATATCATAAAGTTTATAGAAGTATTTTTGAGCACTATCAAAGTGCCTCAAATACCGATTGAAATTTTACTGTGATATCTATTTTTTATTGCGCTAATTTATTTCTTAAAACCATTTGTAAAATTCCACCGTGACGATAGTAATCCATTTCAACAAGTGAGTCAAAACGAACCATAGCGTCAAATTCTACCAAATCACCATCTTGCTTCTTAGCAGTAACTTTGACGTAGTCATGTGGTTGAACATTTTCATCAATATTAACAGAAATTTCTTCTGTACCATCTAGACCAAGAGAATCAGCTGATTCACCTTTTTTAAACTCTAATGGTAATACACCCATCATAACTAAATTTGAACGATGGATACGTTCATAACTTTGTGCAATAACTGTTTTAACACCTAATAAGTTTGTACCTTTTGCTGCCCAGTCACGAGATGAACCCATACCATAATCGTTACCAGCTAATACAACTAAACCTGTACCATCTTCTTTATATTTCATTGCAGCATCAAAGATAGGCATTACTTCATTTGTTGGCCAATAAGTTGTAAAACCACCTTCAGTACCTGGCGCTAATTGGTTTTTAATACGTATATTAGCAAACGTACCTCGAACCATTACTTCGTGATTACCACGTCTTGAACCATATGAATTAAATTCACGAATAGGCACTTGATGATCTTGTAAATATTTACCAGCTGGCGTATCTTTACCAATTGCACCTGCTGGAGAGATGTGGTCAGTTGTCACAGAATCACCGAATTTACCCATAACACGTAAACCATTTAATGGAACAATCGTACCCGGTTCTTTAGATAATCCTTGGAAGAATGATGGATTTTGAATGTATGTTGAATTAGGATCAAAGTCATATAGAGGTTGATCAGTTACATCAATCTCATTCCATAATTCGTTGTTATTGTATACGTTATTATATTCTTCAATAAATAATTCAGGTGTTACAACACTATCAACGGTATCTGAAACTTCTTTAATTGATGGCCAAATATCTTTCAAATATACATCTTCACCGTCATTACCTTTACCAATAGGTTCATTCTGTAAATCAATATCAACCGTTCCAGCTAATGCATAAGCAACAACTAACTGTGGTGAAGCTAGGTAATTGGCTTTAACAAGAGGATGGATACGACCTTCAAAGTTACGGTTACCAGATAATACAGATGTCACTAATAGGTCCTCATCAGCAATCGCTTTTTCAATTTCTGGTAATAAAGGACCTGAATTACCGATACAAGTTGTACATCCATAACCAACCAAGTTGAAGCCTAAATCATCTAAATAAGGTTGTAAGCCAGCATCTCTTAAATATCCGGTAACAACTTTTGATCCTGGTGCTAGAGAAGTTTTAACGTATTCAGGAACTTTCAAGCCTTTTTCAACTGCTTTTTTAGCAACTAAACCTGCACCTAACATTACATAAGGGTTAGATGTATTTGTACATGATGTAATTGCTGCTATTGCAATATCACCTGTTTTCATTGTAGCTTTTGATCCATCTTTAAAGTTAATTTCAGCTTTCTTATCAAATTCACTTTTATCTAAACCGTGTCCTTGGTTGCCTGCTGGAGCTGTTACAGAATTTTCAAATGATGATTTCATATCACTTAAGAAAATTAAATCTTGAGGACGTTTTGGTCCTGAAAGCGATGCTTCAACTGTTGATAAATCCAATTCGATAACATCTGTATAATTAGGATCTTCTTTCTCAACATCAAAGAACATATGGTTTTGTTTCAAATATTCTTTTACTAGCGCGATATGTTCGTCTGATCTACCAGTTAACTTCATATATTTAAGAGATTCATCATCAACTGGGAAGAATCCGCAAGTTGCTCCATACTCTGGTGCCATGTTTGCAATTGTAGCACGGTCTGCTAGTGGTAAATGTTGTACACCTGGACCAAAGAACTCCACAAATTTACCAACAACACCTTTTTTACGTAGCTCTTGAGTTACTCTTAACGCTAAATCAGTTGCTGTTGCGCCTTGTGGTAATGAATTTACTAGTCGTACACCAATAACCTCTGGAATTGGGAAATAAGAAGGTTGTCCAAGCATTCCAGCTTCAGCTTCAATACCACCAACACCCCATCCTAGTACGCCAATACCATTTATCATTGTTGTATGTGAATCAGTACCAACTAATGTATCTGGAAATGCAGTTTTTTCACCATCTACATCACGAACATGTACAACACTTGCTAAATATTCTAAGTTAACTTGGTGAACTATTCCAGTTGCAGGAGGAACTGCATTGTAATTATCAAATGCTTTCGTTGCCCAATTTAAAAACTGATAACGTTCATAGTTACGTTCAAATTCTAATTTCATATTACGTTCAAGAGCTTCTGGATTTGCATAGCTATCCACTTGAACTGAGTGGTCAATAACTAAATCCACCGGTACTTCTGGATTAATTTTAGTAATATCTCCCCCAACGTCATCCATTGCTTTACGTAAAGAAGCTAAATCAACTACGGCTGGTACACCTGTGAAATCTTGTAAAATAACACGAGAAGGTTTAAATGGTACCTCGCCTTCATTTCCATCTTTTCCAAACTGACTTAAAGCTTTAATATGATCGTCTGTAATTACAAAATCATCTTCTTGACGAAGTAAAGATTCTAACAAAACACGAATTGAATAAGGTAAATTGGAAACTTTAGTAATACCTTGCTCTTCTACAGCTTTTAAATCATAGTAAGTATAACTTTGGCCATTCAAGTCAAAATGTTTTTTTGATTGCTCTTTAAAATTTGCAGCCATTTAATGATCCCCCTTGATACATTTTTATATTTATATGCCTTGATTAAATTGTATTATTATATTTATTGATAAACAACTCATCATGCTTAGAAAACGCTTAATTTAGGTTTTGACTTTTTAATCAGAGTATATAAGCAAAACTTATCATACAGGTAAGGTGTAATAAGTATTTTTTATTAATTGAGAATAATTATCAATTTCGTGAATGATTCAATTCAATTTTCAAACGTATTATTTCATTGAGCAGAAAGAAAATTGTGGCGCCAAACTTTAATATTTCTTTTCAATGTCATTCTTTTGATGGGAGTGGGACAGAAATGATATTTTCGCAAAATTTATTTCGTCGTCCCACCCCAACTTGCACATTATTGTAAACTGACTTTCCGCCAGCTTCTATGTTGGGGCCCCGCCAACTTGCATTGTCTGTAGAAATTGGGAATCCAATTTCTCTTTGTTGGGGCCCATCCCCAACTTGCACATTATTGTAAGCTGACTTTTCGTCAGCTTCTGTGTTGGGGCCCTCACCCCAACTCGCATTGCCTGTAGAATTTCTTTTCGAAATTCTCTGTGTTGGGGCCCCTGACTAGAATTGAAAAAAGCTTGTTACAAGCGCATTTTCGTTCAGTCAACTACTGCCAATATAACTTCGTAGAGCATAGAATATTGATCTATGTCCCAGTCTGAGTTAATTTTCTATAAAAGTATAGTTAATTTTTTTATACCGTCGTACTTCACTTTAGCTTTGTCAAACCTCTTTCTATTAAGTTGTCAGAAATAAACCTATCTTAAAATATAAAAAAATCGAGAATTCGTAGTTTAATAACGAAATTCTCGTTCTTATCCTTTTGAATATACTCAATTTTCCACAAAAACAAACAAGTAGTATATCTGTTCTAGCTACTAGAATGACATACTACTTGTTATTTAAATACTTAACTAAATTTTATTAGTTATCTTTTTTCTCTATATTTCTACGTGACTGACGCTTTTCAAGAATGTCAGATTCATAATCTTCTTGTTGACTCTTGATATATTCTTGTAAGCGATGTTTATTCGGAGTCAATGTTAAACCTAGGAATTTACGTTCCTGGTTCGCATCCTTGTAGAAACTTACCATCATGAGTATGACGACAAAGGAGAATGGGAATGCACTTATAATTGCAGCACTTTGAATCGCATTTAAAGCTTCAGCGCCATTACCGCCACCAGCTAATAAAAGTACAAATGCTATTAAGGCCTGTGAAATTCCCCAAACAACTTTTACCATACTAGATGGATTTAATGAACCAAATGTTGTTTGCATTCCTAATACAAATGTTGCTGAGTCAGCAGATGTAATAAAGAATGATGCAATTAATAATAATGCAATCAACGATAAAACTATGCCAAATGGCACATGATTAAACACTCCAAATAGCTGTGTTTCAGGAGTCATATCAAAAATTTCTTTGTGTTTCTTACCTGTCTCGATGCCTAATACACCAAAGACACTAAACCAAACAAAACTAACAATTGCTGGAACTAGCAAGACACCAGAAATGAACTCTCTAATTGAACGTCCTTTTGAAACTCGTGCAATAAACACTCCAACGAATGGGCTCCAACTTAACCACCAACCCCAGTAATAAAGTGTCCATGAAGACATCCATTCACGTTTTTGAGGATTTAAAGCAGCTGTATCAAAACTATTAAACAAGAATGTGTTTAGTAAACTACCCGTAGAGCTAGTTAACATATTTAAAATAAGAACAGTTGGTCCAACAATTAAAGCAGCTACCATTAAAATAGTACCTAAACCAATGTTCAAGTTACTTAAGTATTGAATACCTTTACTTAATCCAGACCATGCACTTGCTATAAATAAGATAGTAACAACAATGATGATAATCGCTTGTACAAACGTATTGTTTGGAACATTGAACAAGTAATGTAAACCACCATTAATTTGTAGAGCACCCATACCTAACGAAACGGCTACCCCAACGATTGTCGCAAATACAGATAAAACGTCAATAAAAATCCCAATAGGACCTTCTACTTTATCACCTAAAAGAGGACGTAAAGTTCTAGATAATAAACCTGGTTCACCTTTACGGAATTGCGAATATGCCAACGCTAACGCAACAACACCATAAACAGCCCAAGCATGGAATCCCCAATGGAAAAATGTTGAACGTAGAGCTTCAGTATAAGCTTCAGTAGTTTTGGGATCTGCTGTAGGTGGCGTAGCAAAGTGCGCCATCGGTTCAGCTGCACCATAAAACACCAAACCTATCCCCATACCAGCACTAAACAACATAGCAAACCATGAAATTGTATTAAACTCAGGTTTGTCATTTGGTTTACCTAGTTTAAGTTTTCCAATAGGACTAAAAATAAGGAATATACAGAAGAACACGATAATCGTAGTAAGAATAAGATAATACCAACCTAACTTTTCTGTAATCCACATTTTAATATTATTGGTAACATAGTTGAATTGTTCAGGTAAAAATGCACCAAGTAATACGACTATAGCAACAACAATTGCACTATAGATGAAGACTGGTGAATACTTCTTTCCATTTGGATTCTCTGGTGAAGAAGAATTCATAATTAATTACTCCCTTCAATTCTATATTTAATTTTATGTAGTAGAATAAAAAGATTATCTAAACATTTTATTCAATAACTCACGCACCTTTATAGGATAACAAAGGTCTTTGCGATAATCAAATTTTCTTGAATAATCTATTTTCTAATTTTTTTATTTGTTGTATAATTGAGGTTACATTTAAAAAAGAGAGGTTGAGTGTAATGTTAAAAGAATTCAAAGAGTTCGCCTTAAAAGGTAACGTCTTAGATTTAGCAATTGCTGTTGTGATGGGTGCAGCTTTCAACAAGATTATATCTTCATTAGTAGAAAATATCATCATGCCATTAATTGGTAAAATTTTCGGATCAGTTGATTTTGCTAAAGAATGGTCATTCTGGGGTATTAAATACGGTTTATTTATCCAATCTGTTATCGACTTTATTATCATCGCGTTTGCTTTATTCATCTTTGTTAAGATTGCAAATACATTAATGAAGAAAGAAGAAGCCGAAGAAGAAGCAGTTGTGGAAGAAAATGTTGTGTTATTAACTGAAATCAGAGATTTATTGCGTGAGAAAAAATAATTTTTAAATAAAAAGAGATGGGCTAAGGTTGTTCTATACATTCCAAAGTACCATCTCTATTTTTTATGTTTTAATTTCTTTTGAATCTTGTTGAACTCTGATATTGATCTGATTTCACTTCTAAAACTAAAGGTATTCTATTTTTCAATTCGCTCACATGTGAAATAATCCCAACCATTCTACCAGTTGATTTAAGATTTAATAAAGTGTCTAACGCTGTTTCAAGCGTTTCTTGATCTAATGTACCGAATCCTTCATCAATAAATATTGATTCTAGTGAAATACCTCCTGATTGCTGCTGTACAATTTCGCTTAACCCTAAAGCTAATGCAAGCGACGATTGGAAAGTTTCTCCACCTGATAACGAGCTAATATGTCTAGACTTATTTGAATGCAAATCAAATACATCAATTTCTAGGCCACTAAGACCATGAGAAACCGCTTCTCGCCTAATTAGTTGGTATCGATTATCTGACATTGTTACTAATCTCAGATTTGCTTGGGCAATAATTTGATCTAAATAGTAAATTAAGACAAAGTTTTCCAATGTAAGATTTTTGTTATTCTTACCACTGACAATTTCAGCCAATTGAAAAATTTCTTGTTGATCCTTTAATTCTTGATTTAAGTAATTAATATGCGAAACTATAGATTGTGTTTTATTAATATTATTTTGACATTGATAATGAACAGCAGAGTATTCATCTATCAGTGTATTCATCTTTTCTTTTTTTTGCTCATATTCATCTTTTAATTTATCAGAGTCCAATAACTCTTTATCCTTGGTTAATGATTCTAACCTAGCTATTTCCATTTCAAATTCATGATAACGTTTTTTATAAGTATCCCTTTTCTGCTCTAATTCCTCTTGCTCGCCCCTCCAGGCTATTATTTCATTTATATCATTGTCGTCAGTTAAATTCAGCCTCGACATTTCCATTTCAATAGATTGTTCATTCAATTCTAAGTCATTATTGTAAGTTTCTAGTTGATTTTCATAGTGATTTAGATTATTTTGCTCAATTAACTTTCTTTGAGACAATTGCATTAACTTATCTTCAATCTCCTTTGAGAGTTCTTGATGCTGATTCACATCTTGAACATACTTCTTATAATCCACCTCAAAATTAGTGATATTATTATATTTCGAGAGTGTTTCAAATTCAGTGATGAGATCTCGACATAATTTCAACTCAGATTCATTTTTATTTAGACGCAATTGTTTATTATGAATTTGCAACGTTAGATTATCTTTTTCTTCTTTCATTTGTTCTATAAATTTATTAAGATCTCTTTGATTATTCAATGCATTTTCATTTTCTAGCAGACGCTTATTCAATACTTCGAGTGAAAAATCACTTTGCGTTTTAATATTAATATTCGATATTTTTTCATTAACAAATTTAATTTCAGAATTATGCACAGCAATATTCGATTTTATTGCGTGGATATTTGCTTCAATTTCTTTAATTTCATTTTGACGTTTAGCAATACTGTCAAAATCAATATGATGCCCTAAATCCTGAATTTCATTACCACATATCGGACATTGATCTCCAATCTTTACAGCAGATTTAATTTCACTTATAAAGCTTTCTTTATCATTTAAGTCCAATTTTGATTTATCGTAGTGATCTAATTTTATTTCGAGATTCTTCATTATAGTTGTTTCTTCATTAATTTGATTCTCTAACTCTTGCTTACTACCTAATAGTTTATCTAATTCAGCTTTAGCTTTTTCATTTTCTTTAATTATATTAATTTCATTATTTATGTTAGTTATCGCATTATTTAGTTCGATAATTTTCTCGTAATCACTTTCGTTATTACCTATTGAATCTTCGACCTTTTCTAAACCTTTAATTAGATTATTTAATTCATCACCTAATTGTTCACCCTCAGTTATCAAGCATTCAATATTGAGATAACTTTGTTGATACTTATTAATATCGTTAAATAATACTCTAGTTTTATCAATAAAAGAGGTTTTACTTTCAATTAAATCTCCGTTTTCTTCTAACATTTTTTTCTCTTTGTCTATGTTTCGCTTATCACAATCAAGATTCAATATTTTATTATTGGTTTTAGAAATATCTTTTTTGCTATTAGCAATTTTAGTTTCAATTTTTTCTCTATTTTCAATATAATTCAATAGGTTGGTAATATCTTGTAACAACTTTAACTTAGCTTCAATTTCGTCTATTTCAGGTTGTTGCTCTTTCAATTGAACGAAATCAATTTTATTTTTGTTGAGTTGGTTAATATTATCTTTTAATATATTATTTTCTAGTGTTTTCTTTTCTATTATTTCATATTCTTTAATAGCAGTTTCTTTACTTTCATTTACAAATGCTAGTATTTCTTTCGACCTAGCTTGTAAAAGTGGTATATTTTCAATCAATTTGTCTATCTGCTGAGTGGCAAGCTCTAATAAGCCTTTTATTTTGTCATCATCAAATGATTCAATTTCTTGCCATAAAAGGTCAATTTGTTGATATCTATTCTCGATTTGAGCTTTTTCTTTTTTTAGTTCTTCTTTTAATATTTCTCGTATAGCTTCAAATTTTTCACTGTCAAACAGTGTTCTTAATATCCCTTGCTTTTCACGACTGTTTGATATTAAAAAGCGTTTGAATTCACCTTGAGGCAAAATAAACAATTGTCGGAATTGATCTGCATTTACTCCTAATAATTCAATAATGAATTGGGTACCTGAAATTACTTTACTTTCTCTAATTTCATACTTGCCATCCACCATCTCAAATACATCAAATTTAGCGTTCGTTTTTGTTGTATTACCTTCTTTGATATAAGGGCCTTGTCTATGCACTTTATAAATTCGATGATTTAATTGAAATTCAAATGTTACTGACATCGGCTGTTTACCATCAGCGAAATGACTTCTCAAATCATTTTCTTCTCTTTGTTCAGTTGATGCTTTACCAAACAAGGCATAAGTCATTGCATCAAAAATCATTGTTTTACCCGATCCAGTCTTACCACTTATTAAAAACAATTCATTATTATCAATTTTAGAAAAATCAATTTCTTCTTTTAAAAAGGGGCCGAAATTATTCAACTTTAAATGTAATGGTTTCATTCATTAATCCTCCTTTCTCAATTCGTTTTCTAAAATATTTTTTATCTTTTTAGATTGGATATCCGATAATTCTTTATCAGTTATATGTTTATAAAACATTTCGATAATTGACATGTCATCTTTTTCACTTATTTCTATAGCATTATTTTCTTCATTATAATTAAAAGTTTCATTCGTCAGCGCTAAAGTATTAGGATAAATTTGTTTTAAACTCATCATTGGATCAGTAATATGAGACATATTTTTAAGTTTAAAATGTAAATAATTATCTTTATTTTTCACATGAACTTTTTCATTAATAACATCATTATATTCGCCTGAGATAATTTCCAATTGTCTAAGTGGCTTAAGAGGAATAAATACATCGTTAATAATGCCATCATTAATTGTTAAACGTCTATACCCTTTAGCTTGACCCGCTTCCGAAAATGAATACTGCAATAAGGAGCCACTATATTTAATTTTGTCGTCTTCTATACTAAATGGATGATGCAAGTGACCTAGCATGACATAATCAAATATATCAAAAACACCTTTCTGAACTGATTCAACCGTTCCAATAGTTAATGGTCTTTCAGAATCAGATGTCTTTCCACCTTGAACAGTCAGATGACTAATTAAAATATTGACGGCATCTTCATCAATTTCCGGTGCTATTGTTTCAATACAGCGCGTAATTCCCTGTTGATGTGTTTCAATGGTGTCATCTTCAAAGTAGTGTTTCATTTCGCTCACAGTAGCATAAGGGAGTGTATAAAAATTAACCCCATTTATCTCTATTGGTGAATTAATCGATGTAAAATCTGTTCTTATAAATAACTGATTATGTTCAAACCAACTCGCCCCATAGTTTAACCTCTCTTTACCATCGTGATTTCCACTAATCATAATTATTGGTATACGCAGTTCTAAATTTAACTTTCCAATCGCTTGTTCTAATAACATGATTGCATCTTTACTTGGATATGTTGTGTCATATAAATCTCCAGCTATCACAATGATATCAGGTTCTTCTTCTTTCATTTTTTCTACGAACATATCTAAAATATACGCTTGATCTTCTAAAAGCTGTTTGCCATTTAATATTTTCCCTAAGTGCCAGTCTGCTGTATGTATAATTTTCATTACTGCCTCCATATAGAACATTTGTTCGCTTTTATTTTAATATAATCATTTCACCTTTTCAAGTAAAATTAAAACCACTCATTGACTGATTTAGAAGTCGATCACAAGTGGTTTTAAAAGTAATTAATTGATTAATGTTTTCTTTAGTTTTTTGTATTTATATAGCATTGCTGCTCTCCAAGGAACAATCATACAGAATGCTAATAAAAAGAACATGCCGCCTAATTCTCCAGGATCTATTTCATTACTAATGAATATTTTCATCACAGTACGAATGATAAGTAATGAAATCAAAATAACTGGAAATGCTTTAGATCGTTTCATATAAATTTCTGTACCTTTGACTTCAAATCGAGAAGTCCAAATTAGAACTGTAGAAAAAAGCAAACCAATTATAAAGGCTTCTAGCATTTCCGATCCTGTTAGCCTAAAATATGGAACGACGTACATCAATGCACCGGTCGCCATAAAAAACGGTGGCAAAACTATTTTTTTCTCATTTACCGGATAATTTTGAGCTTTCATACGAATAACTATAACTATAGTTCCCATAAATAAAGCTACAATGATTGAAAATATTAAATAGAGCACGCAGACACCTTCTCGTTAAATAAACTCTCTGTAAATCATACAAAATGAATTATAGCATTTCTCAGTCTATTCGTCATTTTGTTAACTTTAATTTTAATAAACATATTTGTTTTTATTAATTTGATTATAAAAAGAGGCCATTTCCATATCTGGAAAATAGCCTCTATCAATTGCGAATTTACTTTTTCGCACTCTTCATATTTTGATCCATATTTTTATTCATCATCGTCATCATTTGATTAATTTTCTTCTGAGAAGGTTTTTGACCCATTTGCATCATCATCATACGAAGCATTTCTTCGTTGATTGGTGGGTTTTTCTTCAAGTAGTCCATCATATATTTTCTAGCTAAAAGGAAACCTCCAATTAAACCTAAAATTAATGCAGCTACTATAAAAATAATTGCTAACCAAGTTGCCATTGTTTCACCCGCTTTCTTTATCCTACTGAATTTTACTAAATTCATCACATTATTTCAAGAACTAGTTTATTCAAGTATTTTAATATCGATACTAAAAATAATATCAAAAATCATGCTGTTATAACAGAGCTTTTAAAGATTAATCTGAAATAGTATACTTTCATAACTTATCACTTATGATGTAGTTTAAGTGCTATACTCTAAATTTCAACACTTTAAAAGAAGCCTAAGATTATGCATCCTAGACTTCTAAACATACTCGCTTTATAAATTATTCTTATAAGCTCATAACTTGGTTTAAGATATTTTCTTTAGTAAATCCATATTTTTCAACTACTAAATCGCCAGGTGCACTTGCGCCAAAGCCGTCAATAGCAATAACTTTACCTGCAGTACCTACATATTTATGCCATCCAAGCGGTGAAGCCATTTCAATCGCAACACGTTTTGTTACGCTTGATGGAATAACTGATTCTTTATATTCTTCAGATTGTTGTTCAAATGCATTCCAGTTAGGCATTGAAACAACACGCACTGATTTACCTTGTTTTTCAAGATCTTTAGCAGCTTCAACTGCAAGACTAACTTCTGAACCTGAAGCTAATAATAGGAATTCTGGTGTCTCTTCAGAGCCATAAACTGTATAGGCACCTTTTCGAACGCCTTCTTCAACTACATCTTCTGGTACATCTAAAACCGGTAAGTTTTGACGTGTCAATACTAATGAAGTAGGTGTAGATTCAGATTCTAAGGCAACTTCCCATGCTACTCTTGTTTCATTACCATCAGCAGGACGGATAACATTCATATTTGGAATAGCTCTTAATCCAGCTAATTGTTCAATTGGTTCATGAGTAGGACCATCTTCACCTACTGCAATTGAATCATGTGTGAAGATGAACGTTGCATTTAATCCCATAATTGATGATAAACGTAACGCTGGTTTTAAATAATCACTAAATACGAAGAATGTTGCACCATATGGATGTAAACCTCCATGTGCAGCCATACCATTTACAGCAGCACCCATAGCAAATTCACGTACACCAAACCACACATTTTTACCTTCAGGTGTTTCAGAACTATAATCTGTTGCATCATTTACATTGGATTTGTTTGAACCAGCAAGGTCTGCTGATCCACCAAAGAATGAAGGGACAGTTTTACTGATTGCTTGAATAACAGTACCAGAATCAGCACGAGATGCACCATTATGACCCAGTTCAAAACGTGGTAATTCATCCTTATAATTTTTAGGCAATTTACCACTAATCGCTAATTTAAATTCTTCTGCTAATTCAGGATATGTTTCTGCATATTTTTCTAATAATGAATTCCATTGAGATTCATCTTCATTAGCACGTTTTAACATAGTATTTTGGAAAATTTCGTATACCTCTTCTGAAACATTAAAACGTTTTTCAGGATCTAAACCGTAATTTTCGAATGTTAATTTTCTTTCAACTTCACCTAAAGGTGCCCCATGAACACCATTAGTTCCTGCTTTATTCGGTGAACCAAATCCGATTGTTGTTTTAACTTCAATAATCGTTGGTCCTTCTTGAGATTTAGCTGTAGTAATCGCTTTATCAATTTCTTCTAAATCATTACCATCTTTAACTAGTAAGTAATTCCAACCATATGCTTCAAAACGAGCTTTTGTGTTTTCAGAAAAAGCTTTGTTTAATTCGCCATCTAATGAAATATCATTTGAATCGTATAAAACAACTAATTTACTTAATTTATTATGTCCAGCAAATGAAGCTGCTTCATGCGATATACCTTCCATTAAATCACCGTCAGAAGCTAATACATATGTGTAATGATCTACAACATTATATCCTTCTTTATTAAATTTCCCTGCTAGGTGATCTTCTGCTAAAGCTAATCCTACTGACATAGCAAAACCTTGTCCAAGTGGTCCAGTAGTAACTTCTACACCATCAGTATGTCTGTATTCAGGATGGCCTGGTGTTTTAGAACCCCATTGTCTAAATTGCTTTAATTCTTCTAATTCTAAACTACCAGAAACATGTAACAAGCTATACAATAATGCTGAACCATGCCCTGCCGATAATACGAAACGGTCTCTATTGAAGTAATCTTTAGATTGTGGATTAAAATTCAGATGACGTGTCCACAAAGTGTAAGCCATTGGGGCAGCTCCCATAGGTAATCCTGGATGACCAGAATTCGCTTTTTCGATTGTGTCGATACTTAGTGCACGTAGCGTATCAACAGCTAATTGATCTTTTTCATTAAACATCTTGTGTATCTTCCCTTCTTCAATTTTATCAAATACATTATAACTTATTTTAAAATAAAAAGATAAGTAAAATACTTATTTCAAGTTATAATGTCAGAAAATTCTTTACAGATTTGTGATTTAATTTTTATTATCTCTTTTTTGTTGTATCTCTTTAATTTTTTCAGGTGTTACATCATTACCTTCTGGATCAATTACTTTAGTATTTTCAATTTGTTGTTTAAACCCTTTTCTAAAACTCTCAAGATAAGCTTTTCTTAAGGCTGTTTGCTCCTTTGCTTCTTCTTGAGTTAATCCTACTTCTTTTTTCTTTTTAGCTAACTCGTTAATTCTTTCGATATTCAAATCAGAATTACTCAATTAAAAAACCTACCTTCAATTTGTTTATTCAATCATTATAATACTTTAACAAAATATAACAAATTTAAGACCAGCAAAAAAGTAATAAAAAAACGCTATTTCGCAAAAATAGGCAAAATAACGTTGTGACAATGTATCAATTTATTAAAGCGAACACTTTCCCATCTCTTTGTTCGCCATTGTTTGTAGGGTCTTTATGTTCGTATGCTTTATTTATCGTATTGTTCTTAATTTGATGGTCAGTCATTTCGTACACTTGTTCCGAGTGAGCACTAACGTTCGCACTTAACAAGAATATTGCAAAGGCTGCACTTGAAACTAAAAATATGATGATATATGTTGATACGTTTTTATATTTATTGTAAAACATCATTTCCACTCCTAGAACATTTGTTTGTATAAGTAATTTATCAGAACTTATGTTCTGTGTCAATATTTTAACGAACAAATGTTTGTTTTGGTTGTGAATTAATGATATACTGTATTTAAATTAATTTAGGGAGTGCCTATATATGAGAGAATTAACAAAACGACAAAGCGAAATATATAACTATATTAAACAAGTTGTTCAAATGAAAGGTTATCCGCCTAGTGTTCGCGAAATTGGTGAAGCAGTTGGCTTAGCATCCAGTTCAACTGTTCATGGTCATCTTTCACGTCTTGAAGAAAAAGGATATATAAGAAGAGATCCAACGAAACCACGTGCTATAGAAATTGTAAGTGATCAAACAAATGATAATATTAATATGGAAGAAACGATTCATGTGCCAGTTATTGGTAAAGTCACAGCAGGTGTTCCTATTACCGCTGTAGAAAATATTGAAGAGTATTTTCCATTACCTGAACACTTAACATCGACACATAATAGCGACATATTCATATTAAACGTCGTAGGCGACAGTATGATTGAGGCTGGTATATTAGACGGAGACAAAGTAATTGTTCGCAGTCAAACCATAGCAGAAAATGGAGACATTATTGTTGCTATGACTGAGGAAGATGAAGCAACTGTCAAACGCTTCTATAAAGAAAAAAATCGTTATCGATTACAACCTGAAAATAGTACAATGGAGCCAATTTACCTCGACAATGTTGCTGTAATTGGGAAAGTAATTGGTTTGTACCGCGAAATGTAATATTTTAAACCGTTATATATTATCGTAATTGTTAAACCCTCATTTTTATAAATTTTGGACCTCTTGAAAAAGTTTCGTTTTCAAGAGGTTTTATTTATTCTAATCTAAATTCAGTTCAAACAGAAATTGCGAATTGTTAGATAATCTCATTCTTTAATATAAATTTTGAATTACAGATTCCTGCAAAATGTTACACAAATTAAAACTCGCCCCCGTAATAATTTACAGGAGCGAGCCATTATTATTTTTTTCTTTCTTTTTTATTAAGTATATCTTTGACGCGTTCAAGTATATCCGCATCTTTTGGTTTATCTGTTGTCATCATGTTTATCTACTTCCTTACAGACAAACATTACCCTTTAAACTCATACCAAAAACATTAACCAGTATAATTTTCTGTCCAAAAAGGTTGTTTTTCATCATTAAAATCAACACCAACACCTAATATTTTAAACGTATCATTTAAAATATTTTTTCTGTGACCAATAGAATTCATTAATCCTTGATGTGCATAGATACTACTAACTTGACCATATGCTAAATTCTCTCCGGCTGAGTTAAATGTAATACCATCTTTTTTCAATCGATCAAATGGTGATTGACCTTTTAAATTTGTATGATCAAAATAATGATTTTTGGCCATATCTTTACTATGCTTACGAGCAGTTTCAGAATTCTGTTTAGAATACTTCAATGTAGATAATTGATGTTGTTTTCTTTCAGCATTAACTAAATCAAAATTTTGTAGTTCAAAACTATCTGCAAGCGATTTCGAAGGTGCTCCATATTGTTCTTTTAATCTATTTTCCATAGCATCACTTACTTGTAAAACAGCTGTTACATTATTACGTCGATGCTTATCATAAAATACCGTAGTATAAATGTGATTTTTATGGAAAACATCATATTCTTTATTATTTTGTTCGTAACGCACTCTACCTTTAACAATCTCTGTTTCTGGTTCGCCTAATCTTTGCCTTACAACCGATTTAGGTGTATTGTATTTAATTTTTGATTTTGAAGTGATTATATTTTGATTTGTATATAACGCATTAACTTTATCTTTCATGTAACTTATCATTATAAAATTATTGTAATCGTCATCATAATACGTATACCACTTCGTACCATATTCATTAAATGTCACTCTTTTTGGTTTATTTAATGTTTTCTCAACATCTGATTTCGACATGTTCATTTGTATATTATTAAAGGCAAATTGTTGTTTCTTCGGTGTATCCAATTTATTTTCCGCAGAAATTGTTTCTTTATTGATGTGAATGTCAATATATTGTCTTACTTCATTTTGTAAATGAATGAATGGTTTAAATTCTGTTATTGGCGCAATGATAATAATTGATAAAAACGCAACAACAGTTACTATGAATTTTTTAATTTACATCACCTACTATAAATATTAATCTCTATCACCGTTGAAAATGGAGTTTCTAACAATAACATAATCTACAGTACGTAATGATTTCAAGTCTTTTCCACCGGCATATGAAATTGAGCTTTGTAAATCTTGTTGCATTTCTTTTAAGGTATCCATTAATGAACCCTTATGTTCTACAAACATTTTTTTACCTTCTACATTTTTATGTTCGCCTTTTTGAAATTCAGATGCACTACCAAAATATTCTTTATACTGTTTACCATCAAGTTCTACAGTTTCACCAGGTGATTCTTCGTGTGCCGCAAATAATGAACCAATCATGACCATTGATGCACCAAATCTAATTGATTTAGCGATGTCGCCATGCGTTCTTATACCACCATCGGCAATCAAAGGTTTACGAGCTGCTTTACTACATATGTTTAATGCCGCTAACTGCCAACCACCAGTACCAAAACCTGTTTTAATCTTTGTAATACAAACTCTACCAGGACCTATACCGACTTTGGTAGCATCAGCACCAGCATTTTCTAATTCTCTAACACCTTCTGGCGTACCAACATTACCAGCAATAACAAAACTATCAGGTATATGGTTTTTTATATGTTTAATCATGTTTATCACTGAATCTGAGTGACCATGCGCAATATCTATTGTAATATATTCGGGGATTAATTTTTCTTGAGCTAACTTTTCAATAAAATCAAATTCCGCTTTCTTTACACCAACTGAAATAGATGCAAATAAGCCTGAATTTTGCATATGTTTTATAAAAGGTATTCTTGCTTCTTCATCAAAACGATGCATGATATAAAAGTAATCATTTTCAGCAAACCATTTCGCTAATTTCTCATTCATAACTGTTTGCATATTTGCAGGAACTACAGGTAGCTTGAATTTTTTCGGACCAAATTGGATAGTTGTATCACATTCAGACCTACTTTCAACTATGCATTTATTAGGTATTAATTGAATATCTTCGTAATCAAATATTTTCACTTTAAATAGCCCCTTTAAAAACTAATTATTTTTAAATGCAAATTAAAAACCGAATGTTTCCTTATTAATATGAGAAAACATTCAGTTTATAGCATTCGTATATACTGTACATTGTTTTATTGATATTGTAAATGGGCTAAAGTGCGAAATTTGATTTTACCAACTTGATTTTTTAACACCTGGAATTTGTCCTTTGTGCGCATGTTCTCTAAACGCAATACGAGACATTTCAAATTTACGTAATACACCTCTAGGTCTTCCAGTTACTTTACATCTTCTAGTTAAACGTGTAGGTGATGAATCTCTTGGTAATTTTCTTAACGCTTCGTAATCACCTTTTGCTTTTAACTCTTTACGTAATTCGTAATATTTATTTACTAACTCTTCTCTTTTTCTCTCTTTTGCTATTTTAGATTTCTTAGCCATATATAGTTACCTCACTTTTTATCAAATCGTAATTATTACGATTTATATAATAACACAATCCTCACATAATTCAACAGTAAAGTTTCATTTCTTTGTTAAATCATTTTCTAAACCATCATATTTAAGATTAAAGTGTATTATCGAACATTTATAAAACATACCCAGAATTACTTCGTACTTATTAAATTCCGCTTTGAAATTTTAAATTCTACTATATTAAATACTCTTTCAAGCATTCGCTAACAAAGTGACTTTATAAAATCAGTAATCTATTTCCTTCTATAAATATTCTCAAATTTTAATAAAGTAACAACTAATACAATCATATATTGTTCTACCGATGAAACTCAATCCATTAATCACTCTTCACAAAAATTTCATAAAAAAGCGAGCTCCCCAATATAATAGGTAAGCCCGCTTTATTTTCAAATCGTCGTATTTGAATGATAAGAATTACTTAGTTTCACGATGTAACGTATATTTGTTTAATCTTGGGCAATATTTTTTCATTTCAATACGCTCAGGATTATTACGTTTATTTTTAGTAGTGATATAGTTACGATCGCCACATTCTGTGCATGCTAATGTTACGTTTACGCGCACGTTAAACACCCTCTCTTGTTAGGAATCTTTACGATTTATTATGATATCATAAACTGCTCAACTACGCAATATAGAAACTACATATCAAATTTATTTTTCAAAGTTTTCGTATGTTTCATCATTTTCAGTTTCAAGATCAATAGAATTTATATCAATACCTAATGCTTTTGCAACACCTTTACCATATTCTGGGTCAGCTTTGTAACAATGACGAATATGACGTCGTTTAACATCATCCGTTACGCCTTCCATTGCATTTGCTGTATTTGTAAAAATTCTTTCTTTAGCGTCCTCTGATTGTAATCTAAACAATTTACCTGGTTGTTCAAAATAATTATCATCATCTTGACGTTGATTATATTCATAGCCGTATCCATCAGTTGGGAATGGTGGCTTTTTATATTCAGGTTGAGAATCAAATTTACCATGGTTATTTGGATAATAATGTGTTCCTCCACCTTGGTTATTGTCAACTACGCGCATTTGACCATCTCTACTAAAAGGACAAATATTTTCAATACCAACACCTTTAGGTTGGTTTACAGGAATCTGCCAATGATTAACTCCTAATCGATATCTTTGCGCATCGCCATATGAGAATAAACGCCCTTGCAACATTTTGTCTGGAGAAAAATCTAATCCTGGAATAATATTAGTTGGTGCAAACGCAGCTTGTTCAACATCCATAAAGTAATTATCTGGATTTCTATTTAATTCAAACTCTCCAACTTCAATTAGAGGATACTCATCGTGATACCATACTTTTGTTAAATCAAATGGATTATCTTTATGGTTTTTAGCTTGTTCCTCAGTCATTACTTGAATATACATTGTCCATTTTGGATAATCACCTTTTTCAATGGCTTCGAATAAATCGCGTTGAGATGAATCACGATCTGTAGCTATAATTTCAGCAGCTTCTTCATCAGTTAAGTTTTCAATACCTTGTTGCGTTCTAAAATGGAATTTAACCCAAACACGTTCACCAGAATCATTATACATAGAGTATGTGTGAGAACCGAACCCATGCATATGACGTAAATCTTTAGGAATCCCTCTATCTGACATTAAGATCGTTACTTGGTGCAATGCTTCTGGAAGACCCGTCCAGAAATCCCAGTTATTTTGTGCATCTCTCATATTTGTTCTAGGATCTCGTTTCACCGCACGATTTAAACTAACAAATAACTTTGGATCTCTAAAGAAGAATACTGGTGTGTTATTCCCTACTAAATCCCAGTTCCCTTCTTCAGTGTAGAACTTTAACGCAAATCCTCGAATGTCACGCTCCGCATCAGCAGCACCACGTTCTCCTGCTACAGTAGAGAAACGGGCAAACATTTCGGTTTGCTTACCTATTTCAGAGAATATTTTAGCATTCGTATATTTTGTTATATCTTTAGTTACAGTAAATGTCCCAAATGCACCAGAACCTTTGGCATGCATTCGACGTTCTGGTATTACTTCTCTATCAAATTGAGACATTTGCTCTAAAAAGTAAATATCTTGCATTAAAAGAGGTCCCCTAGGCCCTGCTGTCATACTATTTTCTCGGTCTGATACTGGATGCCCAAAAACACCAGTTAACTTTTTGTCTTGTTGTGACATAGTCATCCCTCCACAATTTATAATAATTATAATTTAATACATATTATAATTTAACCCCATCAAAATTACAATTAAACATGCTCAAGATGATTAAAAAATCAGAAAATTTTAATTTTTTCGCTTTACAGTACTAAATAGTTATTGAATAGTACACTTAAAAAGCTTACAATAATGGGTATATTTAAATAGATGGGAGACTAAATATGGAAGATAATAAAATGAACCGTAGTCTTAACTCAAGACACATTTCCATGATTGCTATAGGTGGTGCAATTGGGACTGGTCTATTTGTAGCTACTGGTAATATCATTTCTCAAGCTGGTCCTGGAGGCGCTATACTCGCTTATCTTGTTATTGGTGTCATGCTATATTTCTTAATGTCATCAATTGGAGAGTTGGCAACATTTTATCCAGTATCAGGTTCATTCAGCTCTTATTCAACACGCTTTATTGACTCATCTCTTGGCTTTACCATGGGATGGTTGTATTGGGCATTGTGGTCATTAGTTACAAGTGTTGATGTCATAGTAGCGTCAAATGTGCTTTATTTCTGGGACACATTTAAATTTTTCCACCCCATTACTTGGAGCTTAATCTTTATTACAATTTTACTATTATTAAACATTTTTTCTGTAAAATCATTTGGAGAAACTGAGTTTTGGTTATCATTGATTAAAGTGTTAACAATTATCGTATTCGTTATTTTTGGCTTTTTAATGATTTTCGGTATCTTAGGTGGTCATACATATGGATTTGAAAACTATACAAAAGGCCAAGCACCGTTTGTTGGTGGTATCTCTGGTTTCTTAGGCGTATTATTAGTCGCCGGATTTTCGGTTGGTGGTACAGAAGTAGTAGCAGTAACTGCTGGTGAATCAGATGACCCTAAAAAGTCTATGCCTAAGGCAATTAAACAAGTATTTTGGCGTATTCTTTTATTCTATGTCTTATCAATTGCAGTAATTGGTGCAATTATTCCGTACACAGATCCATCATTATTAAGAGCAAGTAGTTCAATAAGTCAAAGCCCATTTACAATTGTATTCGATAGAGTAGGCATAGCCTTTGCAGCATCAGTAATCAACGCGGTTATTTTAACTTCATTATTATCCGCTGCAAATTCAGGTGTTTATACAACAGGCAGAATGTTGTATTCCTTAAGTTCAGACAAAAAAGCACCCCAATTTTTAAGTAAATTAAACAAGACAACTAAGTTACCTTTAAGAGCATTATTAACTACTTATGCAGTCGTTGTTATTGTTATTATTTATGCAAACTTTAATTCAAATGCCGTTTTTAATTTACTTGAAATTATTGGTTCAATGATTATAGTTGTTTGGGGATCAAGCATTTGGTCACAAATACGATTGCGACAAGCTATTAAAAAACAAGGTCAAGACCCTAATAAGGTCCTACCATATAAAGCACCTTTTTATCCATTAGGACCAATCATTGTCATCACTACACTATTATTCTTGCTATTTGGTGGCTCAGTTGAATATATTTTAAAAGATCAATGGTTAAATGCTTTTAAAAACTTTTTACCTTTAATCATTCTAGCGTTGATTTACTTTATTCATAAAATCA
Organism: Staphylococcus sp. FSL W8-0056; assembly: GCF_037963075.1. Lineage (NCBI taxonomy): Bacteria > Bacillati > Bacillota > Bacilli > Caryophanales > Staphylococcaceae > Staphylococcus > Staphylococcus sp. FSL W8-0056. Next base: position 1,040,521 of record NZ_CP150142.1, on the reverse strand, counting down.
TTCACAAAACAAAATTTGTAAAGCTAGAAACAATTAATTTAAAACCACACGATTATGACAATCAAAAATAAATAAATTCTTACACGGCAGATGCTTTAGATTATCTATAGCATTTGCCGCTTTTTAATGGTGTAAAGCAGATATACTTTAATATCTTTTTCTAGTATAAAGTGTATTAACTAGTATTCTGTTTATATTTTATTATTACCATGTTACCATTCTTTATTTTAGAAATTTTGCATATCGTGTATAATATAGATAACAATAACTTTTCAGGGGTGAAATTCAATGATTGGACAAACAAATTTATTTGATGATGTACTAAAGCAAGATGAAAGATTTGTTATTGTAGTTCAAGCATTAGAAGAAAAGAACGGACAATTATTAAAGAGAACTTTAAGGGAATATCCCGGTTTAAACCATAAACAAATGAATGATTTATTTACGCACTTAAAGGAATTATTTTCCGAAGAATCATTTGCTGAAAACCAATCAGCGTTCAGTATTACAGTTTATACAAATTTAGATTATACTGCTGACCAAATATATGCTCATGTAAAACGTTTCAGAGGTAAGCATGACTGGACACAAACAGCTAAATAAAATCAAGATGCTTGCAGTGATTTTAACAATTAATGTTAGATTGTCACTGCATTTTTTAAGGTTCTCCACCAAATGTGGTGGGTATATAATTTAAAGAACTATTTTAAATTACAACTTTTAGAGTTTTTATTATTAGGCGGCCAGTCCATTATTGGGCTTGGTTGTCTTCTTTTTTTCTCCTTTGTATAAGCTGAAAATCATCATTATACGTGCTTTAAAGTTGTTGAAATTTCTGTAACCAAAAGAAATTCGCTTGATTAATTTTATCTTATTATTAATTCCTTCTATAGCACCATTATTAAATGCTGGGTAATAAATTGTATTTCTTAACATCCTTTGATGTTTTCTATAATATTTAACCACTTTCCATACACCTTTACTCACAGACTTTTTACTAACTGAATTTAAACGATTAATAAATTTAGGCCAATTACATAACCTTAGATCTTTTCTTAATCCTTGGACAAGTTCGTAGGAGCGTCGTAGTATATCGTCTTTTGAAAGCATGAATTCTACAATGTCAGATGAGCGTTTATAAGCCTTAAAAGATTTATTCCATCTGTATTTACTAAATATGGTTTTACTAGTATCCATCAATAGAACTTTCCAGTTATTCTTAAAAATTGTATAATTAGGTCCTTTTTTATTACGGTATTCATTCATAACTTGTACACGATACTTATTAAGTTCCCTATTTAAATGTTGAACGATATGGAATCTGTCAAAAATAATAGCTGCATTAGGAAATAGGTCGCGAAATAATCGGACATAGGGTTCATACATGTCAATAGTAACCGTCTTAACTTGTTGTCGATTTTTTAAATCGAATCGCTCGAAATAGGCACGCAAGAATCTTGTAGTTCTATTTTCTAAAATATCTATAACATCATGAGTATCATTATCTATAAAAATGAAACTCATTGATCCAGTTACATTTTTAACGCTTTTAAATTCATCCATAGCGATGTGTTCTGGCAAACAATTAAACGGTTTAATTCGTAATGAATTAGCCGCTTTAGTTCTAATACGACTTACAGTAGATGGAGAGATACAGTTATCTTCTGCAGTATCAATCTCTGTTTTAACTTTAGTAGCTTCTTCTATAACTTTTTGAGTAACACATCTTGAGATAAAACACGACTCATCAACAATTGACGTTTTAGCAGTAAAAGTGCCATTGCATTCTAAGCATTTAAAACGTTGTTTAGCTAAGTTGAGGTATGTGTTATACCCTTGAGTTTTAAGTAAAGTAATACGAGAAACACGCTTACCATGTTTATGAATTTGTCCTTCATTTTTAACTCCACAACAATAACAGGCCGAAGGCTTATACGTTAGTACAGCATTAACCACTGTTGCTTTTTTTCCTTTGATAATGACGTCAATTTCTTGGTTTATATATTTTATATTTTCATCTTTTATTCTTAGTAATTCTAAGGTATCATTACACATAGGCGCACTTGTCTCCTTTAGTTTGGGTTTGGTCACTTTAAATTATAGAGGCAATTGCGCTTTTTGTGTATTAAAAAAAGCAGGAAGTTTTACCTTCCCACCATAAAAGATGAAGAACCTTTTTTAATGCATTCGTTATTATTCAGAATGATCAAATTTATTTACCTACCTTCCGTGACTAGTTAATACTTGATTTATTCAAAAAATATACATTTACTCTATTCGTTTGATATCATTACTAATCTAAAATATGTATTTCAAATCCTCCATAGTATAACTGAAGTCATTTTCACATAAATAAAAAGCCTTAACCACAAGATATCTTATTCAAATATCATGTGTTAAGGCTTATTTTAAAATTTATAACAATTTTTTGAGCGCATGTGGAATACCATTTTCATTATGGTCCAACGTAACTTCATCTGCATATTGCTTAAGTTCATCTGATGCATTCCCCATAGCAATAGCTAGACCTGCGACTTCAAACATTGATTTATCATTCATACTATCACCAAAAGCAATGACTTGATCCACCGAATATCCCAATTTGTGACATAACGCTTTAATTGCATTACCTTTTGAAACATCTTTGGCCATAAATTCTAAGAAGAATGGCTTACTTGTCGTAGCATCTACATTATCATTGAACACACCATTCAAATCAATTCTAGCTTCTGTAATATTCGCTACATAATCTACACCCATGACCTTGGGTACATCGCCTTGAATATACGCTTTGATATCATCAACACGTTTCATCGGTAAACCTGTTAATTCTGCTTCAATATTCATATACTCATGTTCGCTGTCGTAAATAATTTGACCATCATGATATGTAAGAACGAAAAAGCCTCTGTCTCGACAATAATCTACAATTTCATCGAAATCTTGCTTACCAATCGATTTACTTACTTCTACTTCTTCATTAGTCATGTTAATCGTTTTACTACCGTTATAACTAATAATATAGCTATGATGTTCAGGTAATTTTAAATCTCTAGCAGTTGGAATCATACCTTCAGTAGGTCTACCAGATGCTAAAACAACATAATAACCTTCATCTTGAATTGCTGTTAAATAATTTGCAGTTTCTTCTGATATCACATTATCTGAATTTAGCAATGTGTCATCCATATCTAAAACGACAACTTTATAATTTGTCATATCGCATTAAATCTCCTCTCTATTCTGCATTTAATACTATTTTACAATATAAAGCGTCTATTGGTATACAATTCGTTCTTTAACACCACTGATATTAATATCGACCAATTCAGAATGGCATGATACTACCTGACTATTTAAAGAGCGAACCAATTCCCCACTATTTTCTTTACGACTAAATATTAAAATAGTTGGTCCAGCACCACTAATTACAGTTGCATAGGCATTATGTTGACTAGCAATTGTTTTCACTTCATCAAATTCAGCAATTAAATGCTGACGATACGGTTCATGAAAGCCATCTTGTTGCATGAGTTTACCTGCTAATTCATAATTGTGCTGTGCTAATGCACAAATCATTGTATTACTAATTGCACTACTTTTTACCGCTTCACTATGTGTTAATTTTTGTGGTAAAGCACGTCTTGATGCTTCTGTTTTTAGTTCATAAGTTGGTATCGTTACAATCACATCCACGTCTGGTATGTCGATATGTGCAACTGACGTTTCTTTCGAGACATCATTATAAAATCCAGCGATTAAACCACCATAAATGGTCGGCGCAACATTATCAGGATGTCCTTCGATTTCAGTCGCTAATTGTAATACCTCATGTTTAGACAGTTGGATATCACCAAAATAATTTGCGATATATATAGCTCCTACTAAAGCAGAAGCTGACGAACCTAACCCTCTTGCCAATGGAATATCACTTCTCATTTCGATACATAAAATAGGCAAGTCAACACTATATTTAGAAGCAACTTGTTGTGCTACATGATAAATAAAGTTTGTTTCGTCAGTAGGCAATTGCTTAGATGCATCATCATGGAAAATATATTCCCATTTTGTCCCTGATGTTTCCTTTACAGACAGATGCAAAAATTTATCTAAAGCCATACCTATAGAATCAAAGCCAACTCCAAGGTTGGCTGTTGATGCAGGAATTGTTAACTCCAAAACATTCGACATGTTATAAAGCTCCTTTAATATAATCGATAATGCTATCTTTATCATTTTGCAATGGCTTTATCGGATTATCTAGTAGTGAAATAGCAGTATCAGGATCTTTTAATCCATTACCAGTTAAAATAGCAACTACTTTTTTACCTTGAGGTAATTTACCTTGTCTATGCAATTTAATTAAACCTGCAATAGAAGCATTACTTGCTGGTTCACTAAAGACACCTTCTTTAGTTGTCATTAACTGATATGCTTCTAGAATTTCATCATCAGTAACACTATCTATTAATCCATTTGATTCTTTAAGAGCATTAGTCGCCTTATCCCAACTAGCAGGATTACCAATTCGAATAGCAGTTGCAATCGTTTCAGGATTTTTAATGACTTTATTTTGAACAATTGGTGATGCGCCTTCAGCTTGGAAGCCAAACATTTTCGGCAATTGTGATCCTTTAGCTTCATGATATTCTTTAAAGCCTTTCCAATATGCAGTAATATTACCTGCATTACCTACAGGAATCGCTAAAATATCAGGTGCTTCACCGTCTAATTGTTGTACAATTTCAAATGAGCCTGTCTTTTGCCCTTCGATTCTAAATGGATTGACAGAGTTTACAAGCTCTATTTCGCCACTTTTTGCAATTTCTTTTACAATTTCTAAAGCTTCATCAAAGTTTCCTTCAATAGAAACGATTTCTGCACCATACATTACTGCTTGCGACAATTTACCTAATGCAATTTTACCTTCTGGTATTACGACGATAGCTTTTAAACCTGCTCTCGCTGCATATGCTGCTGCAGACGCTGATGTATTTCCAGTCGAAGCGCATATTACAATTTTCTTACCTTGCTCTTTTGCTTTTGTCACAGCCATTACCATACCGCGATCTTTAAATGAACCTGTCGGATTGGCACCTTCATACTTCACATATAAATCTATACCTAGTATTTTAGACATATTTTCACAATGAATGAGTGGTGTATTTCCCTCGTTCAATGTTAATTTTGGTGTATTTTCATTTACTGGTAAATGTGCTTTAAACTCTTCTACTAATCCTTGCCATCTTCTCATTATAATTAAACTCCTTCTACTGGGTATACTTTGTCAACTTCGTATCCATGCTTAGTGATTAATTCTTCCGGTGATGATTCCAATCCAACTATAACAGCGGCATATGATTGATTATCGTAATTTGCAACTCTTAATGATCGGTGAAATGGTAATATTGCCTTTAACTCATTTTCAAAATTTTCAATTGAACCTTTGACATGATTCACTACTACAAAGAAATTGGATTTTTCTTTAATATTAATTTCTGCATCTGAATCCATCATTTCCCTTGTTTTATCTGTCTTTAATTCAAAATGTGGTGGCAATGTGTGTAAATCTGATTCAAAGAATAATGCTACATTCAATAAATCACTGACAACGGCACTACCTGTTGCTAAACTGCCTGCTCCTTTTCCATAAAACATCGTGTCACCAACGGCATCACCAATAACATAAATCGCGTTATATTCATCCTCTACAGCTGCTAATTGATGCTTTTTATCAATTAACGTTGGTTCTACCGATGCATTAACTTTGCCATTTTCATATATTCCCTTACCAATCAATTTAATTTTATACCCCAGTTGATCGGCTACATTAATATCAGTTAAAGTTACGCCACTAATTCCTCTTCGTTTAACGTCGTTTAATTTAATGACTTGGTTAAATGATAAATATGATGTAATGACAACTTTACGCGCTGCATCTACCCCTTCTACATCATCAGTTGGATCCGCTTCAGCAAAACCAAGTCTTTTCGCTTCATCAAGTGCTTCCTCAAATGTCGTTTGCTCTTTAGTCATTTTAGATAAAATAAAATTAGAGGTACCATTTAAAATTCCCATAAATTTTGAAATATTATTCGCATTCAAACCATTATTTATGGCATTTACGATCGGAATACCACCTGCTACACTCGCTTCAAACTTTAAAGCTACACCATTTTCTTCTGCTAAATCTTCTAAAAGTTTAAGATGTACTGCTAATAAATCTTTATTTGCGGTAATAACATGTTTTTTATTTTTAAGTGCTGTTCTTAACCAATCTACAGTTGGTTCAATTCCTCCCATGACTTCAACGATAATATCTAATGAATCATCATTTAAAATTTCATTAACATCTTCAGTTAAATGATATTGGCTAATATTTAGCGGTCTCTTTTTAGATTTATCTCGAACAAGAATATGCTTTATGACAATATCTTTATTTAATGTATCTTGAATTTGCTGTCGGTTCTCTTCGATGATTTTAACAACACCAGATCCGACAGTACCTAATCCTAATAATGCTATATTTAATTTTTTCATTTTATGTACCTCCGTTTGTGCTTTTGAGAAAAACAAATGTATTATTGAAAAACACTAGATGATAGTATAGTATAGAATTATTCTTTATTTTTGTAAAGTTCGTAATATTCAAAATATAAATACATAATATCATTCTTACTTACAAAACTGAATACAATTTTCTGATTTTTTAGAAAGGTTGGCATGCACTATGAAAGTTTCCAAATTCGGTGGTAGCTCCGTCTCCAATGCTACTCAAATTAAAAAGGTTTTAAATATTGTTAATTCTGATCCAGAGCGAAAGATTGTTATCGTTTCTGCTCCAGGTAAAAGACATGATAATGATATTAAAACAACTGATTTGTTAATCAGATTATATGAAAAGGTCATTAATCATCTTGATTATCATGATAAAAAAAGAGAAATTATTCAGCGTTATGATGATATTGTAAAAGAATTGCAAATGGATGAAAGTATTTTACGGACGATAGATGTGACTTTGGAACATTATATTAATCAATTAAAAAATGAACCAAAGAGACTATTAGATGCATTACTTTCTTGTGGTGAAGATTTTAATGCGCAATTGATAGCTTTATATAATAATAGTCAAGGTATACCAACAAAATATATATCACCGAAGGAAGCGGGTATTTTTGTTACTGACGTCCCACAAGAAGCACAAATATTAGATAGTGCTTACTCTGAAATTAAAAAATTAAGAGATTATGATGAAAAACTAATTATCCCAGGATTTTTTGGCGTATCTCATGAAGGATATATAGTTACATTTCCACGTGGCGGATCAGATATAACTGGCGCCATCATATCAAGTGGTGTTAGAGCCACAATTTATGAAAATTTCACCGATGTGTCTGGTATTTATAAAGCTAATCCAAATATCATCAAAGATCCTGAATTAATCGAAGAAATCACTTATCGAGAAATGCGTGAATTATCTTATGCTGGTTTTAGTGTTTTCCATGATGAAGCCTTACAACCACTTTATAAAGATCGCATCCCTGTGGTGATTAAAAATACGAACCGCCCTCAAGATAAGGGTACATTTATAGTGCATGATAGAGAAATAAATGCGAAAAATGTGATTAGCGGTATAAGTTGTGATAAAGATTTTACTGTCATTAATATCAAAAAGTATTTAATGAATAGACAAGTCGGCTTTACTAGAAAGATATTAGGTGTCTTAGAGGATAATAATATTTCATTTGATCATATGCCTTCAGGTATTGATACTATCAGTATCGTTATGCGTTCAAAACAAATTCAAAATAAAGAAACAAAAGTATTAAATGAAATTCGTCAAAAATGTGATGTTGATGAGCTAAGTATTGAGCATGATTTAGCAATATTAATGATTGTCGGCGAAGGTATGAATAAAGTCATCGGTACTGCAAATAAAATTACACATGCCTTAGCTGAATCAAAAATTAACTTAAAAATGATTAACCAAGGTGCTTCGGAAATCTCGATGATGTTTGGAATTCATGTAGATGATGCTGAAAAAGCTGTATTATCTACATATGAGTTTTGCTATCACGGGGTTGCATTAAAAAACTTGTGTGATAAAAACTAATATAAAAGCAATTCGTAACACATGTATTCAACTGCGTTATGAATTGCTTTTTCTTAATTATTTATTGTTCTCTGGATTGCATCCTTAATACGTTGCTCACCTACTACAAATTTTAAAATAAAAAATTGATAGTAGCTTAATGCATCTATGACTCGTTTATAATTGGAATAATGATGATACTGATGGTGTTGCATTAGATCATACATTAGAACGATCTCCGGTTTAATATAATCCACATCCCAATTTAAACTATGGAAGTATATGTTACTCTTAGGTATACGTATATTCGGATCCAATCTAAAAATCCATTCATCGTTTACTACATCATAAACGAAAATACTCATTATTGTTGTATCATCATATTGCACATAAACTTTTGCAATTTTTGAAAGTGATAAATCTTCTTTAGCTATTGCTTGATCTTGCTTATCTATGTATAGTAACGCATATGATTGCGGAATAACTTTCACAATATCACTTAAACGCTTACGTTCCACGCATATTTCAACAATAGAAGGTAATTTTAATTCATCATTTAAGAAAAGCTGCATGGCAACTTCACCGTGAAATTTAAATAATTGCGATGATGTTTTCATTAAATTGTCCACTAATTGTTCTTTAGCATTCATTTCATTCACTCTCAAATACACCTCCTAAGCAAGCGCTTTCACAAATATCATTATACATTTTAAAATTAATGAATTCAATCTTCAAAATACTATGAGTGACCTAATTCTGTCATTTAAATGACCGTTATAACATAAATTCGACATAAACTTGAATTCACGAATCTTTCACGTCATATTCATTGAACATCAATATCTGTCAGTTTATAATTTGATTATAACAATGATGAACTAAAATCAACTAATAAAAATGTGGGAAATTGAATAACAATTAATCTTTATTAATTATTATTGTATACAAAGTTAAAGAAGTCAAAAAGGATTGGTGAAAAAATGTCTTTTTATGTTGTACTTATCATTATCATTGTAGCATTAATTGGTATATTAGTTTTAAATCAAAGGTATAGTAATAGTAAAATAGATACCGAAGTTTATGCAAGAAAGCAACTTATTAAAAAGAATAAAGCATTAAGTGCAGAAAATGCTGAATTAAGAAGTCAAATGCTGAGTTCTAATAATGATGTTGGACACCATGCATACAAAAATGCTAAAAGAGAATTACGCAAGATTTTAGATAGCTATCTCGAAAATGGTAAATTAAAATATTACGATATTATCGTTACAAGCAATTTAGCTACTAAACATCCGTTTTTCGAGTATGCACGTTCATTTGATTTTATCATTGTTTCAGATATCGGTTTAATAAACGTTGATGTAAAAAGTTGGGGTGAAAAAACATTTTATCACTTTGATGTACCTGATGAGCATGATACAGAAATGAGCAATAGTAATATTGAAAAAGTTGTCGGTCATTACATTAGCCAGCAATATCATGATCAGTTTAATTCATCAAGAAAGTCTATCTATACTTTTACAGAAACAGTTCAACCAAATCGTGTTATTTATGATTTTTATGATTATGATCCATATCAATTAGCAGCAAATAATGCTAAAGCATTAAAGGATCATATTGAACAAAACTTTAACTTTAAAGTCCAAAGTACCGGTGTTATTTACTTTAGTGATGGTACAGTTAATATCATTCAAGGTTCTGAAGAAAGAGATAAATATGTTGATACCGTTTCAACAAAATCTTCATTACGACGTATTATTAGCGAAGCCATAGAGCTATCTAAACACCCTTTAAATAAAGAACAGGTTGATCAAATCACAGCTATATTCAAGTAAAATCAAAGGCATAATAATCCATTACGCTCGATACGCACTATGGTTATTATGCCTTTAAATTATTTCTTTATATATAAAGTTATGGTAATAATAAATCGATGCTTCAAGTATATTTTACTTTAATATATATAATCACCTATTTAATTATTTACTCCAAATATTTAATTTCTGTTGTTTAGCTTTATTTTGTGCTTCTATAAATACATTTCTATATTTGCCATTTGGTGAAAAATACTTCTCTCTAGCAAGTCCCTTTTCCACTAATTCCTTATTGTACATACGATCTTTACTTATCCATACATACGCCAATGTTCTACCATAGCGATCTTGTTTTTCTTTATCATATTCTAAATAAACATCTTGATTTGTTAATGTCTTCTTACTATAATTTGATGCTTCTTTGCCAAATGGTTGTACAGGCGTATTCGGTTTCACCGTTTCTGGCGTATCAACCCCTATAAGCCTAACTTTAATTTCTTTACCATTTTGATTTGCAATAAATGTATCACCATCCACAACTCTTTGAACATGTACTTTATCTTTACCATTTAAATCTTGTACAGTTTCATGATTCGTCCCCTTTTTGAAAGGACCCGTATGATTCATAAATTGAAATGCTAATACACCTACAATAATGATGGCTACCACAATCATAGCAAGCGATTTATTTGACTTCATATTGCCACCTACTTCTCTTTTTTCATTCCGATTAATCATATAAAAGTTAAGAAATATCGTCAATAGCCATATCTACATATTTCAATATTTTGGAAAGCTATAGCATGATATAATGTTATTGTTAAGGAGTGAAAATAAATGAACATTTCAAATGAAAATACAGTCACATTAATTGCAGTAATTATCGCAATTATCATTGGTATTTTCCTACAAATATTTTTCAAATTACCATTAATAGTGACGGCAGTACTATCTATTTTATTGGGTATCTTTGTAGGCTTTATCGTTTACTTGATTGTTTCGTTTTATAATAAGCGAAAAAATTAGTTAACAAATCTAAATTGCGAGTACCAAAATAAAAGTATTGAGTAAGATTTTGATTATTGACTCACTTTCCAAGTCTCTTAAATCAAAACACTCAATACTTTTTTGTTTGTATTTAGATCCAGCCTTTTTCATTTGCCTTTTTCCAAGCATCAAAACGATTATCTGCAAATAATTTATCAATTATAACAGATGTATAATTTCTAACTGTTCCATCTGTCAAAAATAATTTTTCACTTATTTCTTTACTACTTAAACCATTGCCAATTTCCCTTAATACAATTTGTTCTTTGGGCGTTAATGGGTTTTTATCTACAAAAAATGAAGTCATCAATGTGGCGCTATATTCTTTCTCTCCGTTATTTACTTTATTAATGGTTTCCACCAATTCTTCTATAGAACGTTCTTTTAAAACATATGCATCCACATCATTCACAACTGCTTTTTCAAAGTATCCCGGTCTTTTAAAAGTTGTTACAATAATCACTTTAATATTCAAATGCTTTTTTCTAATTTCCGCTAAAACTTCAAGTCCAGTCATGCCTGGCATTTCTATATCTAAAATAACAACGTTAGGATTATATTCTTCAATAAGTTTCATTGCATCGAGACCATTATCAGTATCTGCTAAAATTTCAAAATCACCATGTAGTTTAATTAATTGAACCATTGCCTGTCGTAACATATTTTGATCTTCTGCAATAATTAAAGATGTCATGCTATTCCTCCTGTTGAGATTTCAATGATTATTTTAGTTCCATTTGTTGAGTCGACTGCTAAAGTTCCATTTAAATGTTGTACACGCTGTGAAATACTTTTCACCTCACAATCACTATCGATACCTTTGCCATCATCTTCAATCATAAGCAGTAATTTATGATTGTTTACAGTTTTTAATTTACCATGAACTTTTGAAGCATTTGCATGTTTAATAACATTATTTATCGCTTCACGCGTAATCATAACTAACATAGATTGTTTAGTAGGACTTAATACTTGCGCTAATTCTTTATTTTCAAATGTAAAATCAATATCAGCATCTTTTAAAACTTTACGTATACTATCAATCTCTTCAATAAATGATGGTAATTTTACATCATCAATAATTTCTCGAACTTTGTTCAATGATTCACGAGATAATTTATTAATTGCTAATAATTCAGCTTTTACTTTTTCTACATCAGTATCTATTAGTTTATAAGCTAATTCTGATTTTAATGATAAACTTGCAAACACATGCCCTAACGTATCATGTAAGTCTTGACCAATTCTATGTCGCTCTTGTTCAGCAATTAATGTATTAATATGTCTATTTTTTTCTGCTATTTCTTTTTGATATTCACGGTTTTTCATTTTTTTAAAATTATCTAGCATTATTAACGATATAACGACATAATAAACCATCATTGCAACAAAATAGTTGTTATACAATAAGTACGTTATTATTGTACATATAATCATTGTTAGTATGAAAAGATTAGTTGCCGTTTTTTTAACATTATTTTTAAAAGTAAATGGAACGGCAAAAGCACTATAAAAGAAAAACAAACTTAGCATTGGATGTACACTGAAAACAAAATAACAAATAATAAAATAATGAATAATCAACAAAATGTAAAACATTAATGTATTAAGTCTATTATTTACTATAACTAATATAAGATACGACAACGAAAAGACAATGACTGATATAATATACAACCATTTGGGACCATATACTTCATTAAAAAATATACCGGCAATAGGAAAAATCAGATAAAGTATAGACGATATTTCAGCAATTGAAGTATCTTTTAAAAATTTCATATTTTATTCCGCCCTTTTAAAATGACTAATACAATATACTGCTATTATACTCCCTAAAACATACAAGAGTATTATAGCAAATGATATTAAATTGATATGATGATTTGAAGCAATATCTACACCTAGTTTACGCAAATGATAGCTCGGTAAAACATGAGCAACATGTTGAAGCCAATTTGGAAATGTGTTTATCGGAAACCACAATCCACCTAATACTGCTAAACCAATTGTTACGATATTAGCTAAAGCACTTGTTTTTTGAATATCATTTAACAAAGAAAATAATATGCCAAAAGTTATTAATAGAGACGCACCTAACCATAAAAATATTCCTGACTCTAACCATTGAACTGCACTCATTGCAACACCTTTATAAAAATGTCCAACCATAAAAATAACTAATATCGCTATTGCAAATTGCAGCATAGTTTTCACTACTTTTGAAATATAATAACTAGTAAAAGTAAATGGTGTTACCATTAATCTTTGGCGCCATTCATTTTGTTTTTCATTAATAATATCTAATGGAAAAGTTAGTAAACTAAAACTTAACAAACTATAAACCGTCATACTATACATATACTCTTTATAAAATTTAGGTTTAACATCTTCCGGCAATTCCAATATCGAAGTAAATAATATATAGAATATCACAGGAAATAAAATAGATAATATTAATGTTGTTTTTTTACGCATTATAACTTTAAATTCGATTTTCAAGTAACTTAGTATCATAATTAGATCCCCTTTGCTTTTTATTGTTGAAGTATGAATCAACAATTGAGACTTTTTGTATTTCAATATCATCCAAATTAATATGAAGTTGTTGAAGATATAAAATCGTATCATTTACATTTGAAGTAATAATTTTGATAGTGCCATTATGATTTTTTTGAATAACTAAATCATCTTTATCTAGTTTTAACTTTCTTATATATTCATCGGATAACGTAATCTGAGATTGCTGATTGGTTCTAATATGTGACGTTGAATCATTAAGTATTATTTCTCCATTTTCAATGAGAATAATTTTGTCTGACATACGTTCGACTTCTTCAATATAGTGCGATGTATAGAGTATCGTTCGATTATCTTCTTTTAAATTTTCAATAATTGACCAAAAATATTCTCTAATTTCTATATCCATAGTCGATGTTGGTTCATCTAATAAGATCAATTGTGGTTGTCCGATTAAAGATAATACAAAATCGAGTAATCGTTGTTGACCACCAGAAAGTTTATTTACAAATTGGTTCAGTTGACTAGAATCAAATTTCGTCAGTTCTATTATTTCTTCCAATGGTAATGGATTTTCGTAAAATGATTGATATAAGTTGATAATCTCAATAACTTTTAATTGATCTGGAAACATCGTTTTTTGGAACATTATACTGCGATTTTCACTTTGTAATAACTTGTCTTTATCAAATATCTCACCAGAATTAGCATTAACATTACCAATTAATATATCAATTAACGTTGACTTTCCAGCACCATTTTTTCCAATTAAAGCGATACATTTACCTTGTTCAATATCGAACGAAATATTTTTTAGAACACATCTTTTATTAAATGACTTGTTGATATTAGATATTTGAATCAATTTAATCACCTCTATTTTTTTCTTAATTTAATATTAGTAAATTTATTAGATTTAAAATAGAACACTTTGTCATAGATTTGAAATGACAAATGTCATTATTAGGTTTACATAATATATTTATCGTTATTTTAATTTTGGGCAAAATAAAAAGAGCCTCTATAATCGAGACTCCTTACAAATAAATTATAAAATTGGCGAAACTAATTTTGCTAACGATTCTTTGAATTTAACAGACAGCGGTCTATTGGCATATGATTCTTTGGTTAGTTGTTTTGATTTTGTAATATCATGTTCATAAGCCACCCTTAAATCCTTAGCAAGATTTTCATCATATACAAAGGCATTTACTTCAAAATTTAATTCAAAACTTCTAAAGTCCATATTTGCTGTGCCCACTGATACGATTTCATCATCAATTAAGCACATTTTAGAATGTATAAATCCATTTTCATACGTATAAATTTTAACACCACTTGATAATAAGTCAGAGGCATTTGAAAATGTCGCCCAATAAACTAAAGGATGATCTGGCTTACATGGAATCATTAGATGAACATCTACACCTGATTTAGCTGCAATTTTAATGGCATTTATATATGAGTTATCCGGAATGAAATAAGGCGATTGCAAATATACCGACTTCTTAGCGCTCATAATCATTTTTGTATAACCATATTCAATTTGATGCCAGTCACTAGCTGGGCCACTTGCAGCTATTTGAATTGGTGAATTGCCCAATGGTCCGTTCTTTTTAGGGAAATACTTAACATCATATTCAAACTGTGGACGGTGCGCTTGCGAATTCCAGTCTAAAATAAATCGCAACTGCAGTGCATCAACCGCATCCCCTTGTATACGTAAATGCGTATCTCTCCAATACCCTAGTTTACCTAATCCTAGATATTCATCACCAATGTTAAATCCTCCGACATAACCTAGTTGACCATCGATTACGATGATTTTTCTATGATTTCTGTTATTCATACGGAAATTTAATAAGGGTAATTTAGAAGCAAAAAATGCTTCAACTTCGCCACCTAATGATTTAAAGTGATCAAAATTTGCCATCTTAACATTTTTAGATCCAACATCATCATATAATATTTTTACTTCTAGACCTTGTTTCAATTTTTCTTCTAAAGCATGTAAAATTCTTTTACCTAAACCATCTAAAGCGAAAGTATAGTACTCTAAATGGATATATTCTTTTGCATTTTTAATATCTTTTAAAACTTGATCATATAAATCATTTCCATCAATGAAATGATCAACTTTATTATTTTCAGTTAAAAAACCATCTTGATCCATCAAAAGCATACGTACTAAATCATGATGTTTTTGAACTTGTTTGTTATCAGTACCATAATTACCTTTATCAAAGCTTTCTATTTGTTGTTTTAAAAGTCCATCGAAATCCGTTAACACGTTACCATTGTTTTTATTCAATTTACGTGCCGAAACGGTTCTACCAAAAAACAAGTAAAGAATAAAACCAATCAATGGTAAGACAAAAAGTACAAATAGCCATGCCCAAGTTGAACTCGCTGTACGTCTATTTCTTTCTAAAAAGATAATAATAAAAGCCAATACTAAATTAATGATGAATCCAATGGCTAAAATAATGGTAAAAAGTGTTCCTAAATCATTTGAAAATGTATATCGCATAGTCTTTTCTCCTATAAAGAAAGGCACAAAAAACATTTTGCACCTTTCACATCATATTATTTATTCACAGATAAAGTTAAAATTGCATTGAATTCTTCTTCATTATTTGGGAATGTTCTTTCTTCTATTTCTTTAATAGTAATATTTACTAATTTTAAATTTGTAGCTTCTTCAGAACTTAAAAAAGCATTAATGTTTTTTTCTAATAACTCTAAAGTCTCAGCTGTAAAAGTTTTAAGTTTAATTTGTTCCATTTAAATCCCCTCTTTTCTCTATTTCCTAAATCATAGAACTTTTAACAGTAAAATTCAATCATTAATATATGTGTTCCAGCATGAAAAGTCGCTATGATTAAAAATTAATTAATTTTCTTAATGTATTGTTTGATGTATAATATATTTATTCAACTTCGCGATAATGCGATACAAACTTTAACAATTCACAATACATTTTAAATATCGAACTAGTTTTGAAATTAGTTTATCATATTAAAATGCTGATATTAGTTTTAGGGGGAAATGTAGTGATCTCATTTGAAAATGATTATTTAGAAGGTGCTCATGAAAAAGTATTAAAACGATTAGTAGATACAAATCTTGTACAAGCTTCGGGATATGGCTTTGATCAATTCACAGCTCAGGCAATTGAAAAGATTAAAGATACAATTGATTGTCCAAATGCTACAATTCGTTTTTTAGTAGGTGGAACACAAACCAATCAGGTTGTTATTAATTCAATGTTAGAAAGTTACGAAGGGGTCATTTCAGCAGACACTGGTCATGTTGCTGTGCATGAGGGTGGTGCAATTGAATATAGTGGACATAAAGTAATTACTATACCCTCTAAGGAAGGAAAAGTTAGTGCTTCAGATGTTGAAACTTACATGGAGACATTTAAAAGTGATTTTAAAAAGGACCATATGGTATTCCCAGGAATGGTATATATTTCTCATCCTACAGAATATGGCACTTTATACTCTAAATCAGAATTGGAAGAGTTATGCAAAGTATGTAAGCAATATCAGCTTCCATTATTTATGGATGGTGCACGATTAGGGTATGGATTGATGAGTGATCAATCAGATATGACTATTAAAGACATCGCTAAATATTGTGATGTATTTTATATAGGTGGTACGAAGATAGGTGCATTATGCGGGGAAGCCATTGTTTTTACGAAAAATAATGAACCGAAACAATTTACCACTCGAATCAAACATCACGGTGCCCTTTTAGCAAAAGGACGGTTAACAGGCATACAATTTTTAGAATTATTTACGGACAATTTATATTTTAATATAAGCAGACATGCTATCGAAATGGCAAATAAGATGAAAGACGGGTTTAAAAATAAAGGCTATCGTCTTTACTTTGATTCTCCAACCAATCAACAATTTTTTATTTTAAGTAACGAGAAAATAGCAGAGTTAGAACAAAAAGTTAAATTTGCTGTTTGGGAAAAATACGATGATCAACATCGTGTTGTTAGATTCGCAACCAGCTGGGCGACAACCGAAGAAAATTTAAACAAACTATTAGAATTAATCTAATAATGCTGTTATGTGTCATCTGACAAATCATTTATTAATTAAGATCAGTTGAGTAGTTGTGTTTATTGATTTATATGAAACTACTCATTTGAAGCCGTTGATGATATAAAATTACATTATTCCAAAACAAGATACTACAGATTATTGAGTATCTTGTTTTATTTTATATATTTAAAAATGTTAATTTGTGCTGTATTTACTTTAATTTGACGAGATTTGAGAAGTATTATGATGGTTATAGTTATTTTATGAAAGTGATGTATTAACAATCGAATTACTAAGTATATATTTGTAAGAATATCTATGTTTAGTTTAAATGAAATGCACTATTTAAGTTTTTAATATGGAGATGTTTGTGACTTTTCGATGATTAAGATTTTTATAGGTGTGCATCATTTCAAATAAACTTTGTGTTTAAAATTGAGCTTAGGAAATCGATAGGTTTAAATGAGGATATTGTTGAAGGTATATGTCTTGTATCCTTAGTTGTTATAAAAGTGCAAAAAATAGCACCGCTTTCTCTTTATCTGTGTAGAAAGGATGCTATTTTTGTAAAACAATAGTTTTAATTTTATTTTCTGATATATCATATGTAATTCTACCTGTATCAATTTCTATCGAATTATAACCATCAAAATTATCAACTTTATCATCAAAGTCTATCACTTTTCCAATTAATATTTTATTATTAGTAAGCGTTAATTTGACTAATTTGCCTATGTATGACTGTAAATTCATATTTAATCACTCCTTTTCAATATACGGAACTACATGAAAACCAGTTTTAGAATAATGAACTTTACCTAATTTCGTTTCAACATATATTTACCATTCACATAAGATTTACCTATTATCTTTTTGTAATCTATAACTTGTTTTTTTCTGAAATTCCCTTCATCATCAAACAAAACTGGAAAATCAATAAATTCTTTTTTAGTCACCTTTTCAATTTCATTAGAATCTATTGTAATATAACTGGGTAAGAAAGATGAATTATTTTTCTTGTTATTATATTCATTTGTGTTTAAAATATGACGCTGTTGTTTTTCATTATTCAATTGCATCTTTATTTTACCATTACTTATCATATCAAGCATTTCTTTTTTAGCTTTTTCTTGTAATTTTGCTTCTTTTACTTCTACTTGATACTTACCTTCACGCTCTTTAATGAACTTGTCTCACCAATTGCCAACATGTGGCACTGTGGTACTTCTACACCAAGGATGCATAGGTGGCGCATTCACACCTGGTATCATATCTTTAACTATAAATATTTTTCCGTTGAGTGAATGACATAATTTAGATGTTTTACTATCTATTTTGGCAACATATTTATATTCGTCATCTTCACCAAGTTCTTTTAAATATGTTAACTTTTGTGACTCTTCTTTTTCAACGAATAATGAAAAAAGCATATAAAAATAGCATCGCTTTCTCTTTATCTGTGTAGAAAGGATGCTTTAATACCATGCTATTTTATAATTTTCGGGAAATTCTTGCTTCTCGATAAAGTCTCTTACTACAGAAAAAGACTTATTACGATATAACATAAAATATTCTTCATTTTCTATTTCAGATAATGAGAAATCTATAACCTCTGCATCTTTTTTATTAAAAGTTACTGAACCTTTACCGTTACTTATATCATCTTCAGGTATATATTCATATATTATAACCTGTTCATCTTCTTTCAATTTTATTAATGTAAGCATTTAATCCACCTTCTTTTTTATAAAAATTGAATAATCGTATTTTTTGATACAATTTTATATGCATAATCATAGTTGAAATTATACTTATTCATCAAATAATGTTCAAGCGCCTCATGACGCAGCAGTATTAAATCTTGTTTTTTATTGTTTTTCCTTCTCTTAAACGTTGCCAACTTACTGCGATATTATATTCTGGATAATAACTTAAAATCGAATAATTCACTTTGAACATAACAAATCACTCCTTGTACAGTGTTGAAGCAAGTATTATTATTAAATTGTAGGAGTGAAATTCCCTCCTGACTGATTAACGCTCGAATGTCCATTCAATCTTTATAAAGTAGAGATTTATTAAGATTAACAATTTGGTACATTTGAGCTTTTTTATTTCCTTCACTCTCATCTTCTTAAACTTATATGTTCATTATACAAATATAAAAAGCTATAACAATATAATGGAAATGCCCCTTCGAAGTAGACATTGAAAAAATGAAAACTTTGAAGGGAGCATTTCAAGACGATCCATTCCAATCTATTTTATCATTTAAAACTTAACACTCATTTTCCCTTATTCGATGCTAATTTAGTGTAATAAATTCTAAATGAAACGACATACTCCTTTTTCACAAATTGGAATGTACTATTTTTGTATTTTAATCATTATAATATCCATTTACCATATGATTTTTATTAATAGTTAAATCAAATAAACATAGCTTGATTAATTTATACAGTAGTTATATTACAAAACTTTATTGGCATATTCATATAATTTTTCTGTTGTATTCAGGGTTAGATTATCTACTTCGCGTTTGCCCTGTCTTAATTGTGAAAGTACATATTGAGAAACTCCAGTTTTTTTAGAAATTTCATATCCTGTTAAATTACTTTCAATTAATTCAATTATCTTTTTCTTGTATTCTGACATTTTTTCATCTCCATATCTGTACAATTTTTACTGCTTTTTTCGAAATCTGTGAACTCAACGTAGTTTTTATTTATAAATGATTTTATTATTTTTCTATTCATTAATGGCTATCATCACTTCATAATAGTTAAATTTCATATTATCAATTTTTCTTTCAACATATTAACGACTTTTCATCATCAATTACTTTGTCAAAGACAAACGATTGCTTTTATACCTTACGCCTTTTACTAAACTTCAATGTTTAATATTCATTGAAGTTTACAACCACTTCTAAAGTTAAACCTTTTATGTATTTTTATTAGATTAGAGTCTTTCAATATTCAAACTACTAACTCCAGTAGTCTTTTAGATTTTAGATATTGAGATATCTTTAGACTTTAATTTTTCCGGAGTCATATAGCCTTCTCAAATACTATACATTTATTTCATAATTTTGAACCCTAATATTACTAAAATAATTATAAACGTCCCTATTAAAAATTCTATTTTCTCTTTTTTATTTGTTTTTCGCACTTTAATAGTCATCTTCATTTTACTAATGGTGAGAAAGTAATATTTTATTCAAAGAATATGACTTCATATTAAATCAAACCTCACATTCTTATTAGATTGCAAATTCAATAGTCCTACCAGAATTGAAATCAAAAGATTCAAACTATTTTATCGTTTTAACTTCCTCGACCATTTTCACCTCCTTATAATCTATATAAATTATGTTTACCACACGATTCTTTACACTCGAAAAATTAATTTTGTTAAGAAACATTTAGCCATGTAACTTTGTAATAAAAACATTTTCAAATAAATGTACCAAAAACTTTCATGAAATAAAGTATACTTTTCAAATCTATTAATTTTGGAATCATAAACCAAATGCTATATTACAATATAATTATCACAAATCATCATATATGCCAATTACACAATTTAATATAAAAAATTGTCAATAAAAAATAATTCGCACAAACATTATTACAAAATATGTATAATATAGAATACTGCATTAAAATTAACTTATTTACTGTGTTCAGCCTTTAATATCATCACTTAAAGATTATTCAAGATTTAATGGCAATGATAATTTCATAATATGCATTTTTGATTATTTAACCATGTACAATTTCTAAAACTAAGAGATTATCTTATTGAGGTGGACAAAACGTGGACAGACAACCATGAAATCATTAGAAATTTAATTTCTTGTCCACCTAACCTAACAAAATATTTTTGTTAACATTCTGTTTTATTTTCTAATGTTCTTTGATATTCATATAACTTGATTATCGTTTTAAATTTAGCTTCTTTTATTTTAGTTTTACCTACCTTTAAATCTGTAACTGTTTGACGTGGTACACCTGAATTTTTTGAAATACTATATGGTGTATTGTTAGTTAATAACTTTTCTATTTCACTTATAATAGTTTCAATCTCATTCATTTTTAATCACGCTCTCTTTCTATTTATAATTATAATAATCCTAATGCAGTAACTACGTTTAGCAATACATTGTTTCTTTGTAGTTGCCAAACTTGTTAATTCATAAACTAATACCTAATAGTATTGGTTTTTTATTATATATTTATAAAATTTCTTGTCTTCATATATTCTATATTATATTATTTGATAATTTTTTATTTATATTCACATTAAGCTATCCATATTTAATATACTTTAAAATTAGATGATTTAAAAGGCTCACTCCATGATATTTCAAAAGATATGGCCTTATTTTAATATTCAATCATTATTTCTAATTGTTTTTGGTAATTATAGAGTTTTTCCGCTGTTTCTAAAGTTAAATTATTCACTTTTCTTTTCCCGCTTCTTAATTCACTTATACCACCATAAGAAACACCAGTGTCTTGATTAATTCTATAATTAGATATTGATTTATCATTTAGTAATTTTTCTATTGTATTATAAATTTCTTTAAACTGGTTCATAATTTTTGTCAAAATGAAAGAATAATTTATTTTTTTCTAGTTAAATTAATAATAAATAATATTAAAGTTGCAATGTTAAGATAGAGAGTTAATTTTTTCCTTAATTCTCTTGTCATAAATACCACCTCCCTATTTAATGTGGTAAAGGTCTTTTGCCCTTTACCTTTTTAAAAGAACGATTTGATAAAATTAAGTACTTGAATTATTAAGCTCGTCACAGCTATTCGAAATTTAATTTTGCTATTCGTTCTTTTTCTTTAACCATTCTTATCATTTTTTCTCCTTTCCTCTTTATAGTTATTTAACATTCCACAAATTGGGGTAAGTGACATGTTGAACTCCCATATCCACTGGCAAGATTTATAATTTGTAATTCTAAATTATAATAGCCTATATTTTTCAAAATCTCTTTTTTTATGATTAACATCCATCTAAGAGCACCTAAAGGTTTTTATGTAATGTAATAAACATTTCCATTTATACATATACATCTTGTAAAAAAGAAAGAACTCCATATATACTCAAAAGGTATACTGAAGTTCTATATATTATATAAAATTATTATACTATTTTAAAAAACATAAGTAAATCACTAAACATGATTTCTTTCACTTTTAGAAAACTTTTAATACTATAAAAACACCCACTCAGTCACTAGTTTGGGCAGTTATTGTATGCCTATTGAACTCAATGCTTATATTACAATACCTTTTTCGCATATTCATATAAGATCTTTGCATTCTTTAAGCTTAAATTTTCTATTCTTCTTTCCCCACGGCGCATAGCATTAATATTACCGTAACTTATCCCAGTATCTTTATTAATTTGATAACTTGATATCTCTTTGTTTTCTATCAATTTTTTGATTGTATTGAATATTTCATCATAGCAATTCATAAATTAGATGAGGCGAAATTTTTAATTTTTTAGAATATCAATAGTAGTATAACTAAAATGAAAATACCGATCGATAAACAAAAAGATATTTTTTGTTTTGTTTCTCTTTTCATATAGTATTACCCCCTTAATAATGCGTAGTAAGGTCCCTCTTTTCGGGGTCTTACCTTAGAACGTTCTGCAAATGAATTCGATGAGAAGTAATATGAATATGGCTATTTTCAAGTAATACTCAACGTTTTCGCGACGTTCTTTTATCGCCTCATCTCATCACCTCCAAATATATTAAAATTCATGTGAACTAAAATATAAAATGGTCTTCCCCAGCTTTAAAAAAATAAATACATAAAACATTTACTTGACCAAAACTTGACCAAATCCATTTTTTAACAAAAGTGGTCAAGTGAAATCCCATCTTTCCAAATCAAAAAAGAGCTAAAGCAAAACGCTCTAGCCCTTGATATTACTGATTTCCCATCATTGTTTAGCGTATTAATATTGCTTCATGTACTGATCTCTTTCCCATTCAGATACTTGAGTTCTGTAGTAATCCCATTCAATTGATTTTGAATTAATAAATTGATTATAGATATGATTTCCTAAAGCTTTTTTAATAACTTCATTTTCACGCATTGCTTTTAATGCAGTATAAAGTGTTGAAGGTAAGTCTTGAATGCCTACTGCTTCACGTTCTTCACGGTTCATTTCGTAAATATTTTGGTTAACTGGTTCTGGAACTTTTAATTTATTTTTAATACCATCTAGTCCAGCTTCTAAGATTGCAGCTAACGCCATGTATGGGTTTGCAGCTGGATCTACTGAACGTACTTCGATACGAGTAGATAATCCTCTTGAAGATGGTACACGGATTAATGGTGAACGGTTTTTACCACTCCATGCAATATAACATGGTGCTTCATAACCAGGTACTAAACGTTTATATGAGTTTACTAACGGGTTACATACAGCAGTAAATCCGCGTGCATTTTTAAGCACACCTGCTGTAAATTGATATGCAGTTTCCGTTAAGCCCATTTCAGTATTTGGATCAAAGAATGCATTTTCTTTACCTTTGAATAATGAAACGTTAAAGTGCATACCGCTACCATTCACACCGAATAATGGTTTAGGCATAAATGTTGCGTGTAAATTATGTTTACGTGCGATTGTTTTAACAACCAATTTAAATGTTTGGATATTATCACATGCTGTAACAGCATCTGCATATTTAAAGTCAATTTCATGTTGACCAGGGGCAACTTCATGGTGACTAGCTTCAATATCGAAGCCCATATCCTCTAATTCTAAAACAATATCACGACGACAGTTTTCACCTAAATCTGTAGGTGCTAAATCGAAATATCCACCATCATCATTAAGTTCTAAAGTTGGTTCCCCTTTTTCATCCAACTTAAACAAGAAGAATTCTGGTTCAGGCCCTAGGTTAAAGTCTGTGAAGCCTAAATCTTCCATTTCTTTTAATACACGTTTTAAGTTTGCACGAGGATCCCCTTCAAATGGTGTTCCATCTGTTTTATATACATCACAAATTAAACGTGCAACTTTACCTTGTCCAGCAGTCCATGGGAAGATTACCCAAGTATCTAAATCTGGATGTAAGTACATATCTGATTCTTCGATACGTACGAAACCTTCGATAGAAGAACCGTCAAACATCATTTCGTTATCAAGTACTTTTTCTAATTGGCTTACAGGCACTTCAACATTTTTAATTGTTCCTAAAATATCAGTGAATTGTAATCTTAAATATCTTACATTTTCCTCTTCTGCAAATTTACGAATGTCTTCTTTAGTGAAAGTACGTTTTGGCATTTTAAAATCCTCCAAATTTTATTTAATAAATCGGGATAAATCACCACGATTTATTGGCAAAGTTTCTCCAATAGGCTTTTGCGTGGCATCTACAATCATCTTTTTTCTTATCTCTTGTTCATCTGTTGTTAAATGCTCTTGTGAGTCATAAATGATTTGTTTAATCCCTTTGATATTAAATCCTTTTTCTAATAATGATTTAATTTCTAGTAATCTTTCCAAATCATTGAGTGAGAACAGACGTTTTTGACCTTCTGTTCTTTCAGGTTTGATGAGTTCATGTGTTTCATAGTAACGTATTTGCCTTGGCGTTAAATCCGTTAACTTACTTACTACACTCATAGAGAAGACAGCCATATTTCGTCTGATTGCATCATTCGATATCATTGTTCCTCTCCTCTACTTTTGAACTTGTTAATAACTTATCATAATTTTTTTAGGATTTCAAAAATATGTCAGGTTTTCTAACATAAAGCTTAAAACATTGATATAACTGCGATTTCGACTTCTAAAACGACATAAAACAATCTACAGCTAAAATATTTTTTCAATTTTTAAAAATAATCTGATAAATCTCCGCAAAAAATTTCACCCAAGACACATTATCATTTAGGGTGAAATTTAATCTATTATATAAGTCCTTGTTCTTTCAACTGATTAACAGCTCTTGTCACAGCAATTTTAACGTGTTCATATGTTAATCCTCCTTGAACATATGCTTCATAAGGAGGACGAATAGGTCCATCTGCAGATAATTCAATCGATGAACCTTGAATAAACGTACCAGCTGCCATAATAACATCATCTTCGTAACCAGGCATATAACTAGGTTCTGGACTAAAATGTGCATTAATTGGGGATGCGTGTTGAATACTTTGACAAAATGAAATCATTTGTTCTTTCGTTTCAAATTTAACTGTTTGAATTAAATCAGTTCGTTTTTCGTAGTACTTCGGCGTTGTGTTCATATTCATTTTTTCTAAAAATAAACTAGTAAACAATGCACCTTTAAGACTCTGACTGACAACGTGTGGTGCTAAAAAGAAACCTTGATACATTTCAAGCAATGCATTTAATGATGCACCCGCTTCTTTACCAATACCAGGTGCTGTCAATCTATAACCACATCGTTCAATTAAATCTTTTCTACCAGCAATGTATCCACCAATCTTAGCTAAACCACCGCCAGGGTTTTTAATTAATGATCCTGCTATTAAATCGGCACCACATTCTATAGGTTCACGTCTTTCAACAAATTCCCCATAACAGTTATCCACAAATATTAAAATATTAGGATGCACGTTTTTCAACCTAGTAATTACCTTTTCAATTTCATCTAGCGGAATTGAAGGTCTTTGATCATAGCCTTTCGAACGTTGAATCGCTATTACTTTGGTGCGCTCAGAAACCCCATCTAACACACTTTCAATATCGATCTTACCTTCTTTAAGTGCAATATCTTTATACGATACGCCGTGCTCCATTAAACTTTCAATACCATTTCCGTTTACGCCAATGACTTCAAGTAAAGTGTCATATGGACTACCCGTTATATAAATTAATTCATCACCATGTTTTAATAAACTTTGTAATGCAATAGTAATCGCATGCGTACCTGAAATAATTTGCGGACGAACAATTGCATCTTCTGCTTTAAATGCCTGCGCATATATTTCTTCTAAATGATCACGTCCAAAGTCATCATACCCGTATCCTGTTGATCCTTGTAGATCACTTTCGGTTGCTTTGACATGATGAAATGCATTTAATACTTTTTCTTGATTAATATATGCTGTTTCTTCAATTTCTTTAAAATATGGTGCTAACGTTGATTCGACGTCAGCTACTATCTTACTTATATCTTTCATTTGAATTTCGTCCTTTTATTATTTTTTAAATCCTTTTATACGATAAACATTTTCAATTTCATCATATTTAAGTTCAGTCACTAATGTATGTTGTTTTAGAAAATATAATCGATCTGCATTATTCGTCGCAATTGTCTCATCATAATAAGTTAATTGCCTTTTGATTTCATCAATAAATAACGTCTTAACAAGTAATTTATCACCATCATTTTTAGAAGAAACAAAAACATTAGGCAAATCACTTGCTGGACGATTTGATGCATGATCACATAAGTCCTTTTTATTAAAAATAACTATTTGAGAAATATGACTCATATCTAATTGTTTGATTAAATCATTAACTGTGTCATACTGCGTACGGTATTCAGGATGGCTACTATCTACGACATGTACTAATAAATCTGCACCTTTAGCCTCTTCTAAAGTTGATTTAAAAGCTGCAATTAACGTCGTAGGTAGTTTCTGTATAAAACCAACAGTATCTGAAATAATTAAATTAAATCCATCATTTATTTGAATTTGTCGTGTTTTAGGATCTAACGTTGCAAATAATTGATCCTTTTCATACGTCTCTTCATTTGCTAAAACATTAAACCATGATGATTTACCAGCATTTGTATAACCAACTAAAGCTACTTGAAACACCTGATTTTGATTTCTTTTATTTCGATATCTTTCGCGATGTTCTTCTACCGTCCGCAATTGATGTTTAATTTCATTCATACGAGTTCGAATATGTCTGCGATCCATCTCTAACTTCGTTTCACCAGGGCCTCTAGTTCCAATACCGCCACCTAAACGAGAAAGACTTTTACCATGGCCTTGCAATCTAGGTAATAAATAATCAAGTTGTGCTAGCTCTACTTGCAATTTACCTTCTTTACTTCTTGCTCTTAATGCAAATATTTCAAGAATCAACTGAGTTCTATCAATAATTTTTACACCTAAAGCTTCATTTAGTGATTTGGATTGTGCAGTCGTTAATTCATCATTTGTGATGACTACATCAATATCTTTGAACTCAATAAATGCTTGAATTTCTTCAATTTTACCTTTACCAACATAATATTTGCGATCTACACGATCTCTGTTTTGAGTAATTTGACCCAACACTTCAAGTTGGCAAGTCTCTGATAAAGATGATAATTCCTCCATTGTAGACTCAAAATTAAATTGCTTATCATCTTGAGCATGTACACCGACTAAGACAGCTTTTTCTAGTTTATTTTTAGTATCATGAATTTGTTGCTGAGCCATGTTATACATCTCCTTAATAAAATCCTACTCAAAGTATTCTATCATAGAGTTTTAGTAAAGACTATTACACGATTTTATGGTACATTTTAAGTAAATCGAAAGGATGATTCAATGGAGACAATTTATGATTTTGTAGTAGAAACAAATAAAGGTGTTACTTACAAATTAGATGCATATAAGGGTGACGTTATGCTAATTGTTAATACAGCTAGCGAATGTGGCTTTACTTCACAATTTGAAGGTTTGCAATCATTATACGAGAAATACAAAGATCAAGGGTTTGTAATTCTAGGTTTCCCTTGTAATCAATTTGGTGGTCAAGAACCTGGATCAGGCGAAGAAGCAGCTCAAAACTGTAAATTAAGCTATGGTGTTACCTTCCCTATGCATCAAAAAATAGACGTAAAAGGGGAACATCAATTACCTTTATTTAGATATTTGACTGCGGCACAACACGGATTCTTTAATGAGAAAATCAAATGGAATTTCACTAAGTTTTTAGTGGATCGCGAAGGTAACGTTGTTAAACGATTTGCACCTCAAAAAAAACCTGTTCAAATCGAAAGAGAAATAGAAAAATTATTATAAAATATACTAGCTCATAGCAAATAAAACGCTTCATATAAAGTCGTATCATATATTGACTCGACCTTTATATGAAGCGTTTTTATTACAAACATTCCTCTATTGTATCTTGTCATTTGAACATCATTTAATTGATGTCACATATGACTTTATTTCTATATCTATTTATCATACTTCAAACGTTATGTACACGAGTCATTAAATCGTGCCCATATGATTACAACTTATTCTTCACTTTCAGTAGATGCTTGACCTTCAGTTTCTACTGTATAAGTGCTGATCGCATGTTTGTAAATCAAGTGTTGTTTGCCTTGAGAATTTAAGCTTACGACATACTTGTCGTATTCTTCAATAACACCTTTCATTTGGAAACCGTTTAGAAAGAATACAGTTACTTCAGTTTGGTTTGCTTTAAAATTCTCTAGTGCTTTGTCTTGGATGTTTTCGTTTGCAATCATCTGTCGGACTCCTTTTACTTAATCTGGGTTGTAATCTCATCTAACATCATTTGAAGTGACATATTTTCTTTATCTAACCAATGAACACTCATTTTATTCTTGAACCATGTCATTTGTCGTTTTGCATATTGGCGTGAATGTTGCTTTAAATCATTGACAGCATCTTCATAAATCATTTGTCCGTTAATCACAGGTATTAATTCTTTATATCCAATAGCTTGCATACTTTGGCAAGATTCATAGCCTTGTTCAACAAGTTGTTGCACTTCTCTAAATAATCCGTGATCCAACATAATATCAACACGTTTATTTATTCTTGAATATAATGTTTTACGCGACATTTCAATCCCTAATAATAATGTATCATAATTTTCAGTAAATTGTTGCACTTTCTTGCGATTACTCAAAAGTTTTTTTGTTTTTAAATAATATTCAATAGCGCGCAACACTCTTTGGCGGTTGTTAGGGTGAATATTTTCTGCAGAAACCGCATCAAATTGAGCTAAATAATCGTGTAGTTGCTGATTATCTAAATGTTCTAATGCAGATAACTTTTGTTTAACTATGGATAATTGTGCAGGTGTAACTGTTTCATCTTCTAATTCATAATTATATATTAATGATTGAATATATAAGCCTGTTCCACCTGCTATGATTGGAACTTTACCTCTATTCGTTATATCAGTAATTAAATCTTCTGCTAATCGCTTGAATTCATATGCTGAAAATGTATCATCAGGATTCAAGATATCAATTAAATGATGTGGAATACCATCCATTTCTTCAGGTGTTACTTTTGCAGTTCCAATATTCATATGTTTGTAAACTTGCATAGAATCACCGCTTATGATTTCACCATTGATACGCTTCGCGAGTTCTATGCTAAGCTCTGTTTTACCTGAAGCAGTTGGCCCCACAATTACTACAATAAAAGGCTTATTTTTATTCATATTTAATTCCACTTTCTTTATTTTTTATAAAATTGATTCAACCATTTAAACAAGTCTTCCCAAATTTTGTCATGATCTTTTTCAAATAACACTTCATGACGTTTATGATGATAAAGATTCACTTTAACATTTTTAATGCCAGCTTTTCTATATATATTCGCCAATTTTAAAATCCCTTTACCATAATCACCTAAAGAATCGTCATATCCTGAAACTAATAATATAGGCATGGCATGATTTAACATTTTCATATTTTTTAATTGTGATGTATGTAGCATATAATAGGCTGTTTGATATAATAATTGATTTGACACATTAAATCCACTATATGGATCTTTAATAAAGTTATCTACTTCAATTGGATTACTAGAAATCCAATCACTTTGTGTACGTAATGGACGTATTTTTTTATTAAAACTATTTGATACTAACTGGTTAACCCATTCAACTCGTTTCTCAGCACCATAAATTTTTGTAATCAGTTGTAACACTTTAACGGTTGGTAAACCTTTCCATAATGAATACATACCAGTACCACTTAAAATTAGACCATCAACATATTGCGGATATGTTTCTACAAACAATCTAGCTATAACGGATCCCATTGAATGTCCGATTATAATGTATGGTTTATCAACATTGCCTCTCACTGTTTGCGCTACTTCAAAGGCATCACCGATAACTCGTTTCATATCATCGTAATGCCCTCTTGTTGATTCATCAATATTAATACCATGTCCTCGATGATTATGACGTATCACATCGAAGCCATGCTTTGAAAGTGCATGTGCTAATTTATCGTAACGTTCCATATGTTCAGCCATACCATGAAATATATGAATAATTCCTTTTGAATCTACATCTGTAAAATTCACTTTAACTTCAATATTCGTATTATCTTGTACAGTTAATTTAAATTGTTTTTCAGTCATCATCTCACACCTTTAATAACAACGTTTTTATATTCGCTTTTATTATTATCATACATTTAGTGATGCATAGTTTCAATTGACTAATGTATCTCGTATAAAAAAACTGATGCCCTTAAAACAGGACACCAGTTTATGATTGTACAAATTAATTATTCTTTAACTGCTGGTTGATTATTTCCATGTTGCGCTTCTTTAATTGCTTGCTCAACTTCTTCAGTATATGCTTCAATTTGAGCTGGAGAGTAATCAAGCATATCTGCCATAATATCGATGACAGCATCTTTATAATCTAATACATCTTTAATATTGAAATACATTTTACCAGAACGACGAACTAAGAAATCGTTAGGTTTGTATACCATTTCTTGTTGAATACTATAAACAAGTTCTACATAAATTTCTAATGGTAACTTGCTATCATGGTATTGAGATGTTTGCGCAATGTTGAACAATTCATCAACATTTGAACCATATTTAGATGCTAAACGTCTTGCAACATCTTCATCAATGCCGAATCCTTTAGCTACATCTACTTTTTGCTCTACAAACGCATCAAAGTTCTTGCTACCACCTACATCGCCACCTGAAATTGCCAGACCTTTTGTATTACATGGACTAAATGTTAAACCGTAGTCTTTTTTCAAGCGTTTAGATACTAAATCAACAATGTCTTGAGCCATGTGACGATAGCCTGTTAATTTACCACCTGCAATAGTTAATAAACCTGATTTACCTTCCCAAATTTCATCCTTACGAGAGATTTCAGAAGGGTCTTTGCCTTCTTCGTAAATTAATGGTCTAATTCCTGCCCATGTTGATTCAATATCTTCATCTGTAACATTAACACTAGGGAACATGTAATTAATCGCATCGATTAAATAGTCTCTGTCTTCTTGTGTAGTTAATGGTGAAGATTTGATATTGTCATAGAATGTATCTGTAGTACCTACATACGCTTTTCCTTCACGTGGAATTGCAAAAATCATTCTTCCATCTTTTTCAGTATCAAAGTATACTGCTTGACCTAATGGGAATTTTGATTGATCAATAACAACATGTACACCTTTAGTTAAACGTAATTTTTTATTATTGCGTGCATAATCACCACTTCTAACATCATCAACCCATGGGCCTGCTGCATTAACCACTTTTTTAGCCTTAATTGTATAATTTTCATTAGTTAATTTATCTATAACTTTAACACCATTTACTTGTTGATTTTTATCATAAGTGAAGTGTTCAGATTTAGTATAGTTGATAATTTCTGCGCCTTTTTCAGCAGCACGCTTCATAACTTCAATAGTTAAACGCGCATCGTCAGTACGATATTCAACATAGTAACCGCCGCCTTTTAGACCTTCTTTTTTAACTAATGGTTCTTTAGCTAAAGTTTCTTTTTTAGATAACATTTTTTTACGTTCAGACTTCTTAACACCTGCTAAACGATCATACATTCCTAAACCAATTGATGTTGAGAATTTACCAAATGTTCCACCTTTATGCATTGGTAAAAGCATCCACTCTGGAGTCGTAACATGAGGCCCATTTTCATAAACAATCGCACGTTCTTTACCAGTTTCGGCAACTACTCCAATTTGGAATTGTTTTAAGTAACGTAAACCACCATGGACTAATTTTGTAGATCTTGAGCTTGTTCCTTGTGCAAAGTCTTGCATTTCAACTAATGCAACTTTCATTCCTCTTTCACTCGCGTCTAGTGCAATACCTGCACCTGTAATACCGCCACCAATAATTACTAAATCATATTCATCATTTCTTAAATTCTTTTTAATATGTTCTCTCTTAAAAGTAGACAATGCCATTCCAAAACGCCTCCTAAAAAATGTAAAAACGAGAGACTTGTCCCACATAAACAATCCTTCAATTGTACATGTTCGAACAAATCTCTCGTTTCTCGATTCAAATATTAACTTAAATTGATTGTATCACAATGTTTATACAAAAGTCTAATCTACAAGTTTATTCTGTTTTAAAAACTTGTGTTGCTTCAACAGCTTTTTTCCAACCTCTATATAATTTTTCTCTTTCGCCTTCATCCATTTTCGGATCGAATTTTTCTTCTAATTTCCAGTTTTTAGCGATATCATCTTTACTCTCCCAGAATCCAACTGCTAAACCTGCTAAAAATGCAGCACCTAAAGCTGTAGTTTCTTGAATTTCAGGTCTTTCAACAGAAGTATTAACAATGTCTGCTTGGAACTGCATAATAAAGTTATTTTTAACTGCACCACCATCGACACGTAAACTTTGGACATCAATACCAGAGTCTTTTGACATTGCTTCCATAACGTCACGAGTTTGGTAACATAATGATTCTAAAGTTGCACGGATAAAGTGCTCTTTTTCAGTTCCACGTGTTAAACCGAAAATCGCACCACGTGCTTCAGAATCCCAATATGGTGTTCCTAAACCTACAAAAGCTGGAACAACATAAACACCCTCAGTAGAGTAAACTCGTGTCGCATAACTTTCTGATTGTGGTGCTGAATTAATCATTCTTAATCCATCACGTAACCATTGGATTGCTGAACCCGAAACAAAGATGGAACCTTCAAGCGCATAATTTACTTTTCCATCAATACCATAAGCAATTGTTGTTAATAAACCACTTTCAGATTTAACCGCTTTGTCACCTGTATTCATTAACATGAAGCCACCAGTTCCATATGTGTTTTTCACGTCACCACATTCGAAGCAAGCTTGTCCAAATAATGCTGCTTGTTGATCACCAGCTACACCAGCGATTGGTACTTCTTGACCATAGAAGTGGTAATCAATTGTCTTACCATATATTTCACTTGAAGGTTTAACTTCTGGCAACATATTTTTAGGTACTGTAAGTAGTTCTAATAACTCATCGTCCCATTCTAAATCATGGATATTAAACATTAATGTACGACTCGCATTTGAATAATCAGTAATATGCGCAGCTTTTCCTGATAATTTCCATACTAACCAAGTATCAATCGTTCCAAATAATAGATCGCCATTTTCTGCTTTTTCTCGTGCACCTTCAACATTGTCTAGAATCCATTTAACTTTTGTACCTGCAAAATACGGATCTAAAAGTAATCCTGTCTTATCTCTAAATGTTTGTTCATATCCTTGTTGTTTTAATTCTGAACAAATTGATTGTGTTTGACGTGATTGCCAAACAATTGCGTGATAAATTGGGCGGCCAGTATGTTTGTCCCAAACAACCGTTGTTTCACGTTGGTTTGTAATACCGATTCCTGCAATTTGATCAGCTCTAACATCATTTTCATTAATTACTTCCGTCATTACAGCTAACACAGATGTCCAAATTTCATTTGCATCATGTTCAACCCAACCTGATTGTGGAAAATATTGCTTAAACTCACGTTGTGCTACCCCTGCAATTTCCCCTTTTTGATTGAATAAAATCGCTCTTGAGCTTGTTGTTCCTTGGTCTATAGATAAAATATATTTTTCCATTAGTAGTATCTCCTTTATTAAAAAATAATCGCTAACCCATTGTACAAAATCTGTTAAATTTTGGCGAAAAAATAGCATAATCCATGAATCAAACATGTTAAATTATGCTATTTACGTTTCTTTTTATTTTAGTAAATTGATTCGATATCACCTTTTTTTGATGATTTATTTAAAATGTAACCTAAAATCAAAGTAATAATAACTACAACAATTGCAATTGCACAACCAATATTAAATGTATGTTTATAAAATACAGCGTATACCACTGCACCTAATAAACCACCGGCAATTGGTCCTAAGATAGGAACGATTGCATATGACCAATTTGAACCACCTTTACCAGCTATTGGTAAAATCGCATGTGCAATTCTCGGACCTAAATCACGTGCTGGGTTGATTGCATAACCAGTAGCACCGCCTAAACTTAATCCGATTGCAACAATTAATGCTCCGACAATTAAAGGATTTAAACCATCGGCAATTTTGTTTACACCGATAAATAAAATACCTAAAGTTAATGCCATTGTTCCGATAATCTCACTTAAAAAGTTGGCAAAGTAATTCTTAATAGCCGGTGCTGTAGAGAAAACACCTAATTTCGCGCCAGCTTCTTCTGTCGCTTTCCAATGTGGCAAGTACATTAACCATACAATTGTTGCTCCGACAATTGCACCTAACATTTGAGCAACAATATAACCAGGAACTAATGACCAATCAAAACTTCCGTCTAATGCAAGAGCTAAAGACACCGCTGGGTTTAAATGTGCACCTGAGAATTGACCGACAGCAAACACACCCATTGTAACCGCTAATCCCCATCCAGCTGTGATGACAATCCAATCAGCACCATTCGCAGCACTTCTCTTTAAATTGACATTGGCACAAACGCCACCACCAAAAAGGATTAAGATTGCAGTTCCTAGGAATTCTGCTAAATATACATTCATATTAAATGTCCTCCCAAAAAGACAAAGAGATTCCTACACTAGCAGTTTGGCTCGTAGAAATCTCCCGTCTCTATTCTATGTATTAACTTTTATTATATTTGTTATGATACTATCGATATGAAAGCGTTGTCAATGGTTTTTGTAAAAATTTTGTCAAATTTAATTTTTCAAGTCTTTATAAAAGTAGTTTAATTTGAAAACTAGAAATATCAATCCGCACTAATTTATTTATGACGCCATTTTGTTTAATTGACATTCTTCAGCCATATTTTTTATGACTAGTTGCATTTTTTACTAATAAACACCTCTAAAACTTTAATGATTTTAATCGTTTTAGAGGTGCTAATTATGTTATTTAATTATTCTTTGTATGATACCTTAAATACCTTATTACATATCCCATATGAAAACGGCTTTTTTATTATGTTATATGACTAAATCTCGTGAAAAATGAAATTTTTGCAGACTTATGATTTACCAAAGTTTATCATAACTAGTTGTTACATATTTCGCTCCATTTTTAACAGCTTCATTGACTTCATCTATTGTATTAATTAGGCCACCTGCAATGACTTGTGTGTTTGTTTCTTTCTGAATATGATGAATCGCTTTACTCGCAACACCTGGAAGTACTTCAACAAAATCAGGTTCCACTTTTTTTATCAAATCTATACTGCGTTTCAATGCTTGACTATCAATAATAAATACTCTAAAAATCGTTAAAGTATTTAATGATTTAGCTTTTTTTATTACTTTAGATTTAGTCGATACGATACCTTTTGGCTTGTATTGCTGAATAATAAATTCACTTGCAAATTCATCGTGGCTTAAACCTTTTATCAAATCTATATGAATAAAACACTCTATATGATTTTGCTTCAGCAATTCCATAATACTTTTTATATGTCCTATATGCATATCTAGAAGCACACACATTTTATAATCTGTTTTAATCAGTTTCTCTAAATCTTTAATGTTTCTTATAGCAGGCAATATGTTGTTATTCACTTGATTCATCCTCTCTACATCACACGCTTAAATAATTTTTCTAATTCGTATTTTGAAAAATTAATGATTATTGGACGACCATGTGGACATGTAAATGGATCTTCCGCTTCTCTTAATTGATCAATTAAATCAGACATTTCATGTTTTTGTAAATAATGATTCGCTTTAATAGATTTTTTACATGACATCATGATTGCTACATCTTCACGTAATTTTTTAATATCTACTTTTTTCTCTTCCAAAATTAGCTCAATCATATCTTTAATGATTTCTTCTACTTCATCTTTAGGGAACCAAACTGGATAGCTACTTACAATATAATCATGACCACCAAAATGTTCTAACATGATACCTACTTGTTGAAGCTCATTTTTATATTGATCAATAACTAATTGTTCATCCTTTGAAAAATGAAATGTTAACGGGATTAATAAATCTTGTACTTCATTGGTAACTTCACCTATTTTATCTCGAAAATATTCATATTTTATTCTTTCTTGAGCTGCATGCTGGTCAATCATGTACATGCCAAATTCATTTTGAGCAATAATATACGTCCCATGTACTTGGCCAACAATTTCCATATATGGAATTCTTCGTTTAGGGTCTTTACTTTTTGTTCCTTTAATATCGTTTACATCATAATAATCATCAGACGCTTTATTCTCATAATTTTGCACAGATGCATCCTCATTTGAATCAAATGTTTGATCCATTTCTTGTAAAATTTCTTGTTGTTTTTTGAAGTAGTCTTCATCTTTTTCACGTGTATTATTATAACCAGAAGATTCATCATCAGTTATTAAACTTTCAGATGTTTTCGTTACGAATGGATTATATGAATCTTCTTTTATAACTATCTCATCGTTTTGATTTTCTGCCATAAATGACTTACTGTTACTTTCTTCAGATGAAAACGTCTTCTCTTGGTTATTCTCTGTGTTTTGTCTTTGTTCAAATTCGATTTTTTGTTGTTCGAATGAATATAATACTTTATTTTTTTTTGGCACATAATCCAAGTTATTTTTAGGAATTAATATACGGTCTTTAAATGCTTCTTGTATTTTGCTCACTATCAATTGATATAGTTGCTCTTCTTTTGATAAACGCACTTCTAGTTTTGTTGGATGAACATTTACGTCTACTAAGATTGGATCCATTTCAATATTAATATAACAAATCGGGAACCTACCTATTGTTAAGAGTGTATGATAGCCTTCTAAAATCGCTTTATTTAGCATAAAGTTTTTAATGTATCGTCCATTAATAAAAATAGAAATATAGTGCTTATTACTTCTAGAATGTTCAGGCTTTGCAACAAAACCTTCAATGTGATAATCACTTGTATCTCCAGATATATGTACTAAATCTCGTGCAACTTTCATCCCATAAATCTCTGCCATCACTTCATTAGTTCGTCCTGAACCATTTGTACTTAACATTGTTTTGCCATCTGAAATGAGTGCTATTCGAATGTCCGGATGGCTCATAGCCATTCTATTGACAATATCTGTTATTTTACCTAGTTCAGTGTATAAACTTTTAATATATTTTAAACGTGCTGGTGTATTATAAAATAATGATTCTACAAGTATATCTGTTCCTTTTTTCGCTTTTGCAGGCTTATGATTTAATATTTCACCATTTTCTACATATATTTCATTTCCATTAGCATTATCCGTGCAAGTCTTCAATGTTACTTTAGCAACTGATGAAATACTGGCTAGTGCTTCACCACGGAATCCTAATGTCCTAATATGAAATAAATCTTCATCTTGATCTAATTTACTAGTCGCATGTCTATGAAATACTAATCCTAAGTCTTCCGCTTCAATTCCGCTTCCATTATCG
Organism: Staphylococcus sp. FSL W8-0056; assembly: GCF_037963075.1. NCBI lineage: Bacteria > Bacillati > Bacillota > Bacilli > Caryophanales > Staphylococcaceae > Staphylococcus > Staphylococcus sp. FSL W8-0056. The sequence continues at coordinate 1,002,320 of NZ_CP150142.1, read as the reverse complement.
ACTACGCGAATAGATTGGACGCCAGATTCCTCTACTTCAATGCTTATTTCTGTAGCGCCTGCATCTATAGCATTTTCCAACAGTTCTTTCACAACAGAACTCGGTCTTTCAACTACTTCACCTGCTGCGATTTTATTTGCTAATGAGGTTTGGAGTTCTTTAATTTTCCCCATTTTGCAACACCTCTATTTTAATTGATTTTGTAATTCACTTAACTTCACCAATGCCTCAATTGGTGTCATATTAGATAAATTCAAATTTTTAATTTGTAGTTCAATCTCGCTTTCTTGATCATTTTCAAACAAATCAAATGATGCTTGTTCAAAGTCTTTTTGAGATAAAGTATCAGTTGTTTCTTCAACACTTAAGTTTAAATTTTCTTGATTAATTTCAGGTTCATTTTCGACCATTTTTAAATTTGATATCGATGATTTTTTACCAGCAGACGCTTCAAACTCGCTTAGGATCACTTGTGCTCTGCTAATAACTTTTTCAGGTAAATCAGCTAATTTCGCAACTTGAATACCATAACTATCGTCAACTGCACCATCTTTGACTTTATGCAAGAATATAAGTTCACCTTTATATTCATTAGCAGCGACGTGAACATTTTTTAGACTTGGTAATGCTTGATCTAATGTTGTCAATTCATGATAATGTGTTGAAAATAACGTTTTAGCATGCGATGTTTCAGCTACATACTCTATCATTGCCTGCGCTAAAGCTAAACCGTCATACGTTGAAGTACCACGTCCAATTTCATCGAAAATAATCAAACTATCCTCTGTTGCATAAGTTAATGCCTTTTGTGCTTCTAGCATTTCTACCATAAACGTACTCTTACCTGAAACCAAATCATCTGCCGCACCTATTCTAGTGAATATTTGATCAAATATAGGTAACACTGCCTCTTTACAAGGGACATAAGCTCCCATTTGGGCCATTATACTAATTATGGCAACTTGTCTCATATATGTCGATTTACCAGACATATTCGGACCTGTAATTAAATATATAAATGTTTCATTATCTAATCGACAATTATTAGGCACATAGTCATTATAATCCATTACTCTTTCCACTACTGGGTGCCTAGATTCCACTAATTCTAATGTTTTATTTTCACTAAATGAAGGCCTAGTGTAATTATATTTTTGAGCAATTTCTGCAAAGCTCTGTAAACAATCTAGCTCTGAAATAATTTTAGCTTGTTGTTGTAAACGTTCAGTATATTTTTTAACTTCTTCACGTAGCTGAACAAATAATTGATATTCTAATTCGATGGCTTTGTCTTCCGCACCTAAAATGATATCTTCTTTTTCTTTAAGTTCATCAGTTATAAAACGTTCAGCATTCGATAACGTTTGCTTCCTCATATAACCAAATTCACTTGGTTCAAAATTTTGCAAGTTGGCACGTGTTATTTCTATAAAATAACCAAACACTTTATTAAAGCTTATTTTCAATGATTTTATTCCTGTACGTTGTCTTTCTTTGGCTTGTAATTCTGCTAACCATGTTTTTCCGTTTTTTGAAGCTTCAAGATATTCATCTAATTGCGTATTAAAACCAACTTTGAATAGTCCGCCATCTTTAACTGAAATTGGTGGTTCTTCTACTAAACTCTGTTCTAATATATCAAGTAAATCATCAAGGGGTTCTAGTTGATTAACTTGTACAAGCGTATTCTGATTCATAGAATTTAGTAATGCTTTAATATTCGGTATTTCAGAAATGGAATGTTTAAGTTGAATTAAATCTCTCGCATTAACATTTCCGTAACTAACACGCCCAACAAGACGTTCAATATCATACACTTGATTAAGATATGTTCTTAAGGTGTCTCTTTCTATGAAATGAGCACTAAATTCATCAACGATATCTAATCGTGCTTCAATTTGTTCTTTACTTATTAGTGGTCTATCTATCCATTGTTTTAAGCGGCGTGCTCCCATTGGTGTTTTCGTTTCGTCCATTAGCCAAAGTAGCGTTCCTTTTTTTGATTTTAATCGAATGCTTTCCGTTAACTCAAGGTTTCTCTTAGCATAAAAATCCATTTTCATATAATCTATAGCTGCATATTGAACAACATCCTCGATATGCGATAAATCACGTTTTTGTGTATGATGAATATAATCTAGCAATAATTGTGTCGCTTGATACATTAATTTATGTTCAGTTTGATTCACACTATAGATTTCTGATGATAACGTTTCCCTGACTGTTATTGTTTCTGTCACCATATTAATTTGTCTTTTTAAATTATCGGAAATATTGTCATTGATAACAACTTCGTTAGGGTTTATCGTCGTAATTTCATTTAATAAAGTCGCTTCATCATTAAAATGTGTAACCTTTAATTCGCCAGTAGAAACATCACAGTAACTAAGCGCAATTTCAGGTTGATTCATAACAAAACTTAAAATATAGTTATTTTGTTTATCATCTACACCACCTTGCTCCATCACAGTTCCTGGAGTCACAATTCTTACTACCTCACGTCTAACCATACCTTTCGTTTGTTTCGGATCTTCCATCTGTTCACAAATAGCTACTTTATATCCATTATTAACAAGTGTATCTATATAACTATCTGCAGAATGATACGGAACACCACACATCGGAATTGGATTTTCTTTTTTAGCATCTCTTTTAGTTAAAGTAATTTCAAGTACACGTGATGCCTCCTTGGCATCTTCATAAAACATTTCATAGAAATCACCTAGTCTAAAAAATAATAAGCAATCTTGGTATTCTGATTTTATTTTTAAATATTGCTGCATCATTGGTGTAACATTAGACATATTATTTCTTCACAACCCTTGTCTCTTTTTAAAATTTGTCTTTACAATATATTCGTTTGTAAGCTTTCTAATTATTAATTATTTAACTTATACATTTTAACATACTTACTTTTACAAACCTATTCATACCATATAATCACGAAGCATCTTAAATGTATAAGAAAACGCCTCAAACCTAATAAAATGTGTCAATAGCATGTTTAGAATTAAATTAAAATTCTAACATTCAAGACATTTAATTAAGTAAGGGCGTTCAATATTAAAATGAACAATGACTCTGTTTGAAATCATATATCATAAAATTATTTTATAAACCTTTGAAGAATACCACGTTTTTTTAGAGTAATTAATAAGAAATAACTTATAATAGATCCGATAGCACTTGAGACTATGAACGTAATCATTAGCGGTTTAATGAAGAAGTCTTGAAGCCCAAGGAAATATGCTAATGGTATACAAATTAAACTTCCGATGACACCAGTTCCAAGTACTTCACCGACCGCGGCCATGAATATATGTTTACGATATATGTAAAACATACTAGCCAATAAAACTCCAATCATACTACCTGGAAATGCAAAAGCTGTACCAGTACCAAAAAGAACTCTTAAAATTGATGATATAAGCGCTTGAGCTAATCCATACCAAGGACCTACTATGACCGCACTTAATACATTTACAAAATGCTGTACTGGTGCTGCCTTAACTGGTCCTAGAGGAATGATGATAATACTGCTTAATACAACATTTATTGCAATTAAAAGTGCAGTTATAGCCAGTTTTCTTGATTTCATATGATTGTTCTCCTTTTTGTTTGTAATTAATCACTATGCTTGGCTTTATTATGGTCATTTAAACGTGTTTCCATTGTTGATACAAACATTTTCAATAATTGATTCGCTTCATATTGTGAAGTTTGAAACTGTTCAACTATGGGCAATGTATTTATTTCTGCTTCTATACTTTGAATGGTATGTTCCGACTGTTCTAGCGCATTTTGTTTCCCGTAATTTTGAAAGTTTACTGCTTGTTTTTGATGCTTTTTTAACATATCCATTTTAGTCTTTATCGTTTGGTTCTGATGAATCTGTGCTTCAATTTGTTGATATGTTTTGATAGTATCCAAATTTTTAATTTTATTTGCAATATTATCCGCTTGTTTCAACACGTCATCTTTATTATACATTTATTGAATCACCATTTCCGGCTCTACTTCCTTTACAAAACTGCCATTTAATGAATACTGTTTAGCTTCATATATTCGTACTTCCACTAGTTTACCAATCATTTCTTTAGGTGCTTTGAAATTAACTAGCTTATTTTTATCAGTGTAGCCAGCAAGAACCTGATCATCTTTTTTACTACTACCTTCACAAAGTACTGTTACAGTTTGTCCTTCGTACTTACTCATAGCTATTTGTGAATAATGACCAACTTTTTTATTCAAACGTTGCAATCGTTCCTTTTTGACATTTAAAGGTACATTATCTTTCATTTTAGCAGCAGGCGTACCATCACGTTGTGAATACAAGTACGTATATGCATGTTCAAAACCAACTTCATCATACAGAGTTAAAGTTTCTTCAAATTGTTCCTCTGATTCATTTGGATACCCTACAATAATATCTGTAGTTAATGCTACATTAGGAATTCTATCTTTGATTCGTTTTACTAAATCCAAATAACTTTCTCGTGTATATTTTCTACCCATTATTTTTAATACTGCATTATTTCCAGATTGAACTGGCAAGTGGATATGAGGAACGATATTACCACCCTCTGAAATAACATCAATCATGTGATCTGTAAAGTCCCAAGGATGACTTGTTGTGAAACGAACTCTTGGAATCGCTATTTTAGAAATTGCTTGTAAAAGATCTCCTAAGTCATATTCTATATCCTGTAAATCTTTACCATAAGAATTTACATTTTGACCTAAAAGCGTTATTTCTTTGTAACCTTCACGAGCAAGTTCACGTACTTCATCTATAATGTCTTCAGGTCTACGGCTTCGTTCTTTACCTCTTGTAAATGGAACAATACAATATGTACAAAACTTATCACAACCATACATAATATTGACCCATGCTTTAATGTTGCCTTCACGGACTTTTGGAAGATTTTCAATAACGTCTCCTTCTTTAGACCATACTTCAACAACCATTGCTTTAGATAAGTATGCTTCTTCTAAAATTTCTGGTAAATGATGAATATTATGTGTACCAAATATCATATCTACATTTTGATACGATTTTAAAATTTTATTCACTACTGACTCTTCTTGTGACATACAACCACAAACACCGATTAAAATATCAGGTCGTTCTTTTTTCAAATGCTTCAAATTACCTATTTCACTAAACACTTTGTTCTCGGCATTTTCTCTAATCGCACATGTATTAATTAAAATAACATCTGCAGTGTTAATATCAGTCGTTGCTTGATAGCCTAATGCTTCAAGTATACCAGCAATGACCTCAGTGTCATGTGCATTCATTTGACATCCATATGTTTTAATTAAAAATGTACGCTCGTTCCCCATACCGCGATATTTTTCATCAATTTGGAAATCTCTATTATAACGAACTTCTTGTTTACCTCTTTTTTTCGCTTCTTTTAAATTAGGCGGCTGATAAACATGTTCAAAATATTTACTATAATCTTTTTCTGCTTTCTTATCTCTCTCAGCTAAAACATCTACAGAACTTGCTTTTCTTTGTTCTTCGTTCACTTTACAAAATCCTTTCTATTTGCCCGTATCATTTAATAATTATATTAAATTTAACTATAAAGTGCAAAAACAGTTAAAGTTATACGTCATCTCTAACAAGCCAATTCAAATCCAGTTTACTTCACTTTTAATGTTATTCATCATATTTTTCAGTTAAAGTTTCAATAGTGATGCCATCTGGCACATGATAAAACTTAACTTGGCTAATAATACTTGGACATTCAAGTTCCACCATTCGTTCATTTAATGATTGTATTAAAATTAAACATTCATTCATATTTCCTTGTACTGTCGTTTCTAACGGACCTACTCTAAAATGCAAACCAGATTCGTCAATTATTTTAATCGCCTCGTCTACGTAAGGTATAACATTGTCATTGTTTGGTGTTTTAGGAATTATTTGTATACTCATTAATGTGTCTTTCATTTTTAAAAACTCCTTTATTTTTTGTAATAGTAAAAAACTGAGTAGCATAAATGGATCTGTTATAAATACATTTATACGACTCAGTTTTAATTATTAAATAAATTGTTCAGTTAATGCATTGAAGGTGTCTTCAGTAATTTTGATATCTCTTTTAGCAAGTGGTGTATCATCTAACTCTTTAATTTGAGATTCATATGATGGTGTTTCTTTATCTTGATAAACAATACCAGTTACTAAAGATTCATGTTCAATAACAGTTTTAGTCGCTAATTGTTTATCTGTAGAATCATAATTTTCAATGTCATCAACACTTGTTAAATGTTCTTTAAACCAATCGTATGTGTTAATTTTATTATAAGTCACACATGGTGAAAAGACATTAACGAATGAAAATCCATCATGATTAATTGCATCTTCAATTAGTTTTGTTAATCCTTTAATATCGCTTGAAAAACCTTGGGCTACAAATGTGGCACCAGATGATAATGCTAATTCTAAAGGCGCAACATTTTTTTCTATATTACCTTTTGGCGTTGTTTTAGTAACAAATCCTACTGCTGATGACGGCGATGTTTGTCCCTTTGTCAAACCATAAATTTGATTATCCATGACTATATACGTCATGTTCATATTTCTTCTTAAAGCATGGATTGTATGCCCCATACCTATAGCATAACCATCACCATCTCCTCCCGATGCAATAACAGTTAAATCTTTATTCGCCATTTTTACACCTTGAGCTAAAGGTAATGCACGTCCGTGAATAGAATGAACGCCATAAGAATTAATATATCCTGAAAGACGGCCAGAACATCCTATACCGGTGATGATAGCTACTTCTTCAGGTTCTAACCCTATATTTGCGGCTGCTTTTTGAATTGCAGCTTGTACTGAGAAATCGCCACATCCGGGGCACCAGTTAGGCTTAACATTATTTCTAAAATCTTTAAATGTCGCCATCTATACCATCTCCTTTATTTCAGTAGCAATTATTTTGCCTTTTTCTTCGATTTCATGTGGTAGGAAAGGTGTCCCATCATACTTTGTATAATTTTCAATCTTATCATGAATATTGACATTCATTTTTATAATACTAGCCAATTGTCCTTGATAATTGTGCTCCACTACAACGACTTTCTTCGCTTTATTAACTGCATCTTGAATAACGCTTGTTGGGAATGGATGCAATTGTCTAATTTGTATAGTGTTAACTTTTATGCCTTGTTGATTCAAACGGTTACTACCTTCTTGAATTGCACCTTTTGTAGAAATAAAACCGATATAAAGAATATCTGCATCCTCATGTTGTAAGTTAGCTTCTACTGGCGATTCAATTAGTAACTGCTCAATTTTACGCATTCGTTTTTCCATTTGTTGTTGTCTATTTGACGCAGATTCACTAGGTTTACCTTCTTCATTGTGTTCCACACCAGTTATATGATGAATACCTCCTTTAACACCGGGGATAGGTCTAGGAGAAACACCATTGGATGTTAACGCATAACGCTTGAAATAACCTTTATCATCTTCTTCACGTTCAATATCAGATTGAATGATTTCACCACGTTTAATTTCAATGCGATTATAATCTAATTTTTCAACAGTTTGTTTACCTAAAGATAATTGCAAATCACTTAAAACTATAACAGGGCATTGATATTGTTCTGCTAAATTAAAGGCTTCCATAGTTAAATAAAATGCATCTTCTGCATCAGTTGGTGCTACAACTATTTTTGGAATATCACCATGTGTACCATAAATCATTTGCATTAAATCTGACTGTTCTTGTTTCGTAGGTAATCCAGTAGAAGGTCCACCTCGTTGAGTATTAATAATGACTAATGGCGTTTCAGTCATACCAGATAATCCAATTGCTTCCATCATTAAAGATAAACCTGGACCAGCACTAGCCGTAAACGCTCTGACTCCACCATAATTTGCACCAATAGCCATAGTTACAGCAGCAATTTCATCTTCTGTTTGAATAACCGCTCCGTTTACTTTAGATATATTGGCAATCATATATTCCATAACTTCAGACGCAGGTGTAATAGGATATGCCGCCATAAATTGTGAACCTGCAGCAATTGCACCTAATCCAATGGCATCGTTACCAATCATATATAGATGTGGTAGTGCATCTGTTGACTCTAATTCAAAGTCCCCGTCGATTTCAGGTAAGCGGGATTGCATTAATTGATAACCTTCGTTTAATGCTTGGATATTGACTTCAACTACCTTGTCACCTTTTTTAGAAAACATATTAGTAATAAGTTCTTCAAATGTATTTGTATTCAAATTCATCAATGCGCTAGTAGCACCTATTGCAACCATGTTTTTCATTAATGCTGTACCTAATTCTTTAGCGGTTGCTGTAAAAGGTAATTCAATAAGCTGTGCATGACATCCTTCTGGTTTCACAGGTTTAGCCTTGGCATCAGCTAAAATAATACTGTCTTCTCTCATTTCATGATGGTTAACATCAATTGTTTCTTGGTCAAATGCAATCAAAATATCTAAATCATCACTAATTGCATGAACAGGCGTCGTAGAAACTCTAATTTTATTATTCGTATGTCCACCTTTGATACGACTTGAAAAATGTCTATATCCATATAAATAATATCCTTTTCTATTCATAGCCGTAGCGAAGATTTCCCCAGTTGATTCAATACCTTCGCCTTGTTGACCGCCAACTTTCCACGATAATTGTGGTTTCATAGTTATATGCCTCCTATGGATATATTTCATATTAAATGATAACAAAAAGAACCACCGATTTACTATGTAAACAGTGGTACTATATTAAATTCATACTAATGGACGATAGGGTCCAATTCGAATGTTTACTTACGTAATTTTAAAATGTTGAAAATGGATGGTCATCATTTATCAATATACGTTCGATGTGCTTTGTTTTACCTTCTTTGTCTAAATCAATAACAACACCAGATAATACACTTCTACCTTCATTTGGAACAACATGTCTTTGTGGCAAACTAGTGATAAAACGCTCAATTACCTCTGTTTTATTTATTCCTAAAATGCCGTCATAAAAACCTGTCATACCAACATCCGTTATATACCCTGTCCCCTTTGGTAAAATACGTTCATCTGCTGTTTGAATGTGTGTATGCGTTCCAACAACAGCGCTAGCTCTACCATCTAAATGCCATCCCATTGCATACTTTTCAGAAGTTGTTTCTGCATGAAAATCAACAAATATAAACGGAGTTTGTTCTTGTGCTTCCTTGACTAATTGATCTGCCTTTTTAAAAGGATCATCAATATCTGGCATAAACGCTCTTCCTTGCAGATTAATAACTGCAAGTTTAATATCATTAATTTGTATAAATCTCATACCAATTCCCGGCGCTTCATCCGGAAAATTCGCTGGTCTTACTAGTCGTTTTGCTTCATCTATAAAATCATAAATTTCACGTTGACCATATGTGTGATTACCCATAGTCATGAAATCTACACCATTTCTTAGTAATTGTTTATATATTTTTTCAGTCAAACCTTTACCATGTGCTGCATTTTCAGCATTTACAATTGTAACTGTTGGTTTATACTTTTGCTTCAGTTGAGGTATGTACGTTTCAATTGCGTCTCGTCCAATTTTACCTACGATATCCCCTATAAACATTATTCTCATGTTTTGTTCATCCTCTCATAAATACTAGTTTAATTCATACGTTCTAATATTTAAAGTAAATATTAAATTCTTTGAATTATTTTTCTTCAATTATAGAGAGACATTACTTTGTCTGAAAACTTCAATATGTTAGTATTAAGACATCAAAATAAATAGGAGTTGTAAATAAATACATGTCTATTAATATTGATCCAGAAAAATTTGCAGAATTAGTGGTTATGTCTAACCCATCAAAATTCGAAGATGCAGAGGATATAGCTAAAGAAAGTTTAAAGCTTTACATTAATGCATATCGTTTAGCAGAGAGATATTCAACAATTGCAACAAATTGTTATGATACTGCAGAAGTTATAAAAGAATTAAAGAAAACAGATTTACAATTAAAATAACTCAACTTAGAAATAAATCCTAATTAATATTGCAGAAGAGAAGATGTGTTACATCTTCTCTTCTTTTTTATTGGTTAGAAAAGCACTCATCTTTATAGGTTTACATAATATAAATATAGTAAATACTAAGCCTAAAACATTTTTATTAAAAGCAATAACTTCTTATTTAATATAAGGTCCGTCTTACTTTCAAATAACCACTGTTTACTATAGTTATTACCGATAAAGTGCTGTCTAATTAGATTGAGACTACAACTTAAAAAAGCTCCCTCACTAATTTGTGAGGGAGACAAAAATTATTTCGCATATTCTACTGCTCTAGTCTCTCGAACAACTGTCACCTTGATATGACCAGGATATTGTAATTCATCTTCAATCTGATTTTTAATATCTCTAGCCAATCGATAAGATTTTAAATCATCAATTTCTTCAGGAGATACAATCACTCGGATTTCTCTACCTGCCTGAATCGCAAATGCTTTTTCTACACCATCATAACTTTCTGATAACGTTTCTAAACGTTCTAATCGACGAATATAATTCTCTAATGTTTCTTTTCTTGCACCTGGACGAGCCGCAGACAATGCATCTGCAGCAGCAACAAGGATAGATATAATAGATGTAGGTTCAACATCACCATGGTGAGAATGGATTGCATTAATAACTGTTTCATTTTCACCATATTTTTTCGCTAATTCTACACCGATTTCAACATGACTACCTTCTACTTCATGATCAATTGCTTTACCAACATCATGTAAAAGTCCAGCTCGTTTCGCTAATGTCTCATCTTCGCCTAGCTCAGCAGCTAACATACTAGCAAGATGCGCAACTTCAATTGAATGTTTAAGTACATTTTGACCGTAACTCGTACGATAGTTTAAACGCCCTACAATTTTTACTAAGTCAGGATGCATATTATGTGCGTTCACTTCAAATGTAGCTTGTTCACCTGCTTCTCTAATAATATCGTCTACTTCTTTTCTAGCTTTTTCGACCATATCTTCAATTCTACCTGGATGAATACGTCCATCAGATACTAAGTTAACAAGTGCTGTTCTAGCAATTTCTCTTCTTATTGGATCAAAACCAGATAATATAACCGCTTCTGGTGTGTCATCAATAATTAAATCAATGCCAGTTAAAGTTTCAAGTGTGCGGATGTTTCGTCCTTCTCGTCCAATGATTCGACCTTTCATCTCATCATTAGGTAAGTTAACTACTGATACCGTTGATTCACTTGTGTGATCTGCTGCTAATCTTTGTACTGCTGTAGCTAATAATTCTTTTGCTGTTTTATCAACTTTTTCTTTAGCTTCTTTTTCTTTTTCTTTAACAAGTACTGCAATATCTTGTGACAGTTCTTCCTCTACTCTTTGAAGTTGCTCATTAATAGCTTCTTCTTGAGTGAGACCGGAGATGCGTTCTAATTCTTGTTCATGCTTCATTATTAACGTTTGAACACTACTCTCTTTTGCATCTACTTGTTGTTGTTTTTCTTCAATTTTTGATTCTTTTTGCTCTAAAATCTCATCTTTTTTATCTAATAGATCAGATTTGCGCTCTAAGTTTTCTTCTTTTTGAAGAAGTCGGGTTTCTTGTCTTTGAAGTTCGCTACGTCTTTCTCGTAGTTCTGCTTCAGTTTGTTCTCTTAGGATTTGGTTTTCTTCTTTTGCCTCAAGTAATTTCTCTTTTTTGATATTGTCAGCTTCTTTATGTGCTTGATTTACAATATCTTCGGCAGTTTGTCTAGCTTGTGATTGCTTTTGAAGCAACAAATTTCGGGCAACAACATACCCTCCAACAACTCCTAGAATGATCCCCAGCAAAATGAGTAGGAGGCTTAATAAATTCACACAAACACCTCCTTTTCTAGGGTTTGCTCTTTATATGAAATTCAATATGACTTTATGAAATTATATATAAATCATACAAATTAATTGTACGGTTTATAGGAGATAAGTGTCAAGTTATCAATTTGCACTTTTGCACTATATTGAATGCTATTTCTACTATTTTCTAAAGTTTTGAAGCTCGATTATAAAACTATTGATAATGTAATAATAAATAAAATAAAAAACCTTATAGTCTCGATTTGTAGTGTATCCCATAAAGTTAGATATTATTCTAGCTTTATGAGATGAATATCACTTTCAATCAATCCTATAAGGATATTTGCTAAGTTTAACTATAGATATAAATTTGTGTACTATTCTTCGTCAAATAATGACTTTGGTGCATCTTCTGTTTCTTCAACATCACCATCAGATATACCTAATTTTTCTCTCAATTTACGATCAATTTCTTCTTTAATTTGTGGATTTTCTTTCAAGTACATTTTAACATTTTCCTTACCTTGACCCATTCGTTCGCCATTGTAAGAATACCATGCTCCTGATTTATCAACGATGTCGTTTTCAACACCTAAATCAATAAGTTCACCCTCTTTAGAAATACCTTGTCCATACATAATATCAACTTCAGCTACTCTAAATGGTGGTGCCACTTTATTTTTAACGACTTTAATTTTAGTTCTATTACCTACAATTTCTTGTCCTTGTTTAAGCTGTTCTGCACGACGTACTTCTAGTCTTACTGAACTATAGAATTTTAATGCACGTCCACCTGGTGTAGTCTCTGGATTACCGAACATAACACCAACTTTTTCACGAATTTGGTTGATGAAAATAGCAGTTGTATTTGATTTAGAAATAGCACCTGAAAGTTTACGTAACGCTTGTGACATTAAACGAGCTTGTAAACCAACGTGAGTGTCTCCCATTTCTCCTTCAATTTCAGCTTTAGGTGTTAAAGCAGCAACTGAGTCTACAACTACAATATCAACTGCACCACTTCTAACAAATGCTTCGGCGATTTCAAGACCTTGTTCACCATGATCCGGTTGCGATAAATATAAATTATCGATATCTACGCCTAATGCTTGAGCATATTCTGGATCTAAAGCATGTTCAGCATCGATAAATGCTGCCACCCCGCCATTACTTTGTACTTCAGCAATAGCGTGAAGCGCTACTGTTGTCTTACCAGAACTTTCAGGACCATAAATTTCAATAATTCGTCCTTTAGGATAGCCACCTACACCTAGCGCATTATCTAATGTAACTGAACCAGTTGATGTAGTTGAAACTCGGCGACCTATATTGTCACCCAACTTCATTACGGCACCTTTACCGAAAGATTTCTCCATATTTTTAATTACTGTATCTAAAGCTTTTTGACGATCGTTATCCAAAGCGAGACCTCCTAATTGAAATTGCTATCTTTTAATTATCTTATCAATACTATACAAGGATTCAAAATAAAATACAAGTGTTTTGCGAATATTTGTTCGTATAAAATCTTGAAATCAAAACGCAAAAACGAACAAACGTGCTTATATTTTTATCGATAATACAATTAATTTGTTGTTCTAAGCCAATTTAATAATCTTATGAGCACATAATTTTGACTTCTGTTCTTTAATAAATTTCTAGATTTAGACATTTTAAATTGCTCAGTTTTAAATTCAAAGTTATTATCATAGCCTATATGGACTACACCATCATACTCTAATAGAATAATTGCTGATGACACATTAAACAATTTATTAACAAATTGCACTGCATCTTTTAATTGCTGCTCAATAGGTTTATTAATATCAACAAAGTTTTCATTGTGATTAATCATACCCTTTAGAACATCGTTTAAATCCACTTCTTTCAATCGATGATATAAAGCACCATTAGTAATACCATCATATATTACAAAAGGTTCATGAATTTTCTTTATTACAGCTTGCTCAATTAATGTGTCATCTGAACCATAATAATATTCTCCAATACGATCAAGAATTTCTTGTTTAACAGGTTGAATCAATGATTGTGCTTGTTCTTTTGAGTCGGCATTTGCAGTCAATCTAATATATACTTCATGACTTCCCGCCAAAGGCGCAATCGTAGGATTAGTCTGTTTATCGATAAGATCTATTAATATTGTTTCTACTTTAGATTCACCTATTCCCGCAAATCTTAATAGTTCAGAATGTATAATTCGATTATGGTTTATAAAATGTGACAACAATTCATTTTTCACCATTGGTTGCATTTCTTTCGGTGGACCTGGTAATAAAATAATTTGTTTGTTTTCAAAATTCACCATCATTCCTGGAGCCATGCCATGATGATTTGCTAATACAGTTGAACCTTCAATTACTAAAGCCTGTTGTTTATTATTAGGTGTCATTTCTTGTCCTTGTTCCTCAAAATAGCTTTCAATATATTTTAAAGAAGGCTCATCAATAACTAAATCTTTACCAACAATCTGGGCCACTGTATGCTTCGTTAAGTCATCTTTCGTAGGACCTAAGCCACCTGTTAAAATAACAGTATCATATTTTTCTAACGCATGACGTACACTTGATTCTAAACGTTTTTTATTATCTCCAATAACTTTATGTTCTAATACATTTTGTCCAATTTCATTAAATACTTTAGATAGAAATTGTCCGTTGGTATTAGCGATTTGACCTAGCAATAGTTCTGAGCCTACAGCAATAATGGCAATTGACATTTATATCCCCCTTGTATCGTTTAATTCTTTTTTCATGTATTCCATTTAAAAATTCACATCAATTTTAGATTCAATGTATCAGATGCTACAACACATTTGCCTAAAAAATGAACAAATATTGTTTTACAATATATCATTATAAACAATTGCGTGGCTAATTTCTAAAATTGGGATTAAAAAAACTAGATTCCATATGAAAATGAAATCTAGTATAAACAAATATTTATTTTTGTTTAAAAACATCTCTACCTTTATAAAAGTATTCAATACCAGATAAGATAGTAAAAATAACGCCAATGTATAATAAAATTTGTCCTAATGACAAACCAATCAATGTTGCCAATGGATCACCTAATAACAACCAAGTAATTGCTACCATAGTAACTGCTGTTTTAATTTTACCTAATTGACCAGCTGCACTTACAAATCCTTGTTCAATTTGTAGTAAACGTAAACCAGTTACGGCAAATTCTCTGGCAATAATAATGATTGCTACTACAGAATTTGTTAGTCCTAGTTGCACAAGTACAATTAAAGCACTTGCAACTAATAATTTATCCGCTAATGGATCCAAAAATTTCCCCATATTTGTAACTAAATTCCATTTTCTAGCTAAATAACCATCAACAAAATCGCTAAGGGAAGCCAATATAAAAATAAAACCACTGATTAATAACTCAATTCTTATTTCATATCCTCCTAGAAATGACACATTGCCAAATCCAAAATCAACTAACGCAAACAATATAAAAACTGGTATTAACACTACTCTAAAAACCGTAATCTGGTTCGGAATATTCATTATACATCCTCATTTCTCACTAATTTATTTCTGTTAAAATATTAAAACTAACATGATCCATAACAATAAAGTTATTAAAACTGTAATACCCATGATTACTAATAATTGTATTGGCTCTTTTGATTTACTCTTATAATCTAAGTCTTTATTATTATTGAAAACTGTAATTACTTCGTCCCATTCGGCTTGGTTCGATGGAATTTCATCTTGATGAGCTTGAATTAATTGGTTAGGTTCAATATTTACTACGCTTGCATATTTTCTAATAAATCCTTCGCTGTAATTTTTATTCGGTAGTTGATCGAATTCATTATTTTCAATATGCACTAGCATTTCACGTTTAATTCCAGTACGTTGCTCTAATTCTGTTAAAGTCATTCCTAACCTTTCACGTCTACCTTTTAGCGCTTCACCGACCGTTTTCAATTCATAGCCTCCTTACACTTACTCGAAGAAACCAAAACCACCACCAAACGGATCTCCAAAATCTAAATTATTCTTACTTTGGACTGTCTGTTTCTTCATTTCTTCGTAATGTATTTCTTGATTTTCATTTTCTCTCAATTCGATAATATAGTCAAAATCTTCCATTGTACAAGTACTTGTTTCAACAAATAAATCTGGATGTTCAACGACTTTGATTGATGGTAACGTCATAACTTCGTTAACAAGCTCTTGATGTTTTGGATTAGATTCTCTGGCAGTAACTGCACCATCAATAATGTATACATGATTGGCATCATATTCCCCTTTAATTAGAGAGCTACGTACAGTTTGTTTTATTAAAGTAGAACTAATAAATAACCATCTCTTATGTGCACAAACACTTCCCGCAACAATTGATTCAGTTTTACCAACCCGTGGCATACCTCTAATGCCAATCAACTTATGACCTTCTTCTTTGAACAATTCAGCTAAAAAGTCTACTAACAAGCCTAAATCTTCACGCTCAAATCGAAAGGTTTTCTTATCTTTTGCATCTTGCTCAATATATCTACCATGTCTAACTGCAAGACGGTCTCTTAATTCTGGTTTTTTAAGCTTTGTTATTTCAATTTCATTTATACCACGAGCTATTTGCTCAAAACGTTCAACTTTTTCAAGATTGTCTGTTTTAATTAAAAGGCCTCGTTTACCTTGATCAACACCATTAATTGTAACAATACTTATACCTAACATACCTAATAAACTAGATACATCACCTAAAAGACCCGGTCTATTAATTTCAATTTCGTATTCTAGGTACCATTCTTTTTTCTCTGCAACTGTCATGGTGAACCTCACCCCTTGTTTAATTAACAAATTATGATTCATTGTAATATTCATATTATAACATCAATCATAAAAACATTTGCTCATAAAAATAGTTCTATATTTTAAATATACCAAGCACCATTAACTTTCTGTATAGTTCCAGTAACGCTTCTAGCATTTGAGTGATATAAATAGGCGCATGTATGAGCAACCTCACTCGGTAAAACCAATCGCTGTTGTGGTAATTCAGTTATCATTGCTTGAAGTTCATCTTCTTGCCACTCACTTGCCATATTACCGGCTACAAATCCAGGTGCGATAGCATTTACTGTCACTGATGTTAGTGCAAGCTCTTGACTAAGCGCCTTAACGAAACCTAATTGTGCACTTTTCATCGCCGAATAAATAGTTTCCATACTAGCTCCTGTCTCACCCCAAATTGATGAAATTACAATAATTCTTCCATTGGCACTTTGACGTAAAACATCAACGAAATATCTACATAATCGAATTAATTGCAAGACATTTAACTGATAACATGCATCAATATCATGGTCTTTCATATCTTGTAAAACACCATATAAAGACTGACCACTTGCATATATTAAACAGTCTAATGATTTAATGTCACCAAATGTTTTGTCAATATCAATTGTTTGAGATAAATCCGCTTGTATAAAACGAACTTTATCATCATTAAATTTGCTAGTTAATTCATTTATATCAGTACGATAATATTGCACATAAACTTCAAATCCATCAGTTAATAATTGTTTGACTATCTCAGAACCAATTGAACCAGAACCACCTAATACTAATGCTTTCATTACTTTTTAATCTCCAAACGACTATCGACTTGCTGATCTAAATTTAAATATAACGATGACGTTTCGTTAATACTATCTAACGTGATATTTTCAACAATGTCTAACATGTCAAACACGCTAACACCTTCAAAATACAATTTAGTATATTGATTAGCAATATATTCAGGTGAGTTTAAACTTGATATGAATTCACCTATAAATTGCTTTTTCAAAAGTTCAAATGCTTCTGCATCTTGGAAATTGCCTTTTTTATCACGCAACTCATCTAATAATAATTTTTTTAATTTATCTGGTTCTTCAGTAGCGCTTGTCACGATTGAAAAACTATACGTCGGCTCTAGTACAAATTGATAACCAAATGTATCATCGATAAGTCCTTCGTTTAATAAATTCTGATAAAAATCTGTTTCTTCCCCAAAAATTAACTCAAAGAATAATGACATTTCTAAATCACGTTGTACATATTTTTGAGGCGCTTCTTGTAATGGTTTATTTTTAAAACCAAGCATTAGTCTTGGTGATTGAATTTTCATAGATTCAGTAACAAATGCTTCTTTAACATCCTCCGGTTCATCAACAAGTCCTCGTTCGATTTTGGGTTGGTTAACTTTATTACGAGCATCCTCGTGTTGTTTTACTATTCGACATATTTCTTCTGGATTCACATCACCAACAACAAATAAAACCATATTTGATGGATGATAAAACGTTTCATAACATAGATACAAATCATCTTTTGTAATATCGTATATACTTTCTACACTACCGGCAATATCAACACGTATTGGATGTCGTTGATACATTGCACGCAATGTATTAAACATTAATTTATATCCAGGTTGTTCTTGATACATTTTTATTTCTTCTGCAATAATACCTTTTTCTTTATCAACAGTTTCTTTTGTAAAATAAGGCGTTTCAACCATTGTAAGTAAACGTTTAATGTTGTTTTCAATATTATCAGTTGCACTGAACAAGTAGCTTGTACGATCAAAGCTTGTAAACGCATTTGCTTGTGCATTATCTTCAGCAAACGCAGTAAATAAGTCTTCTTCTTCTTTTTCAAATAATTTATGTTCTAAAAAGTGAGCAACTCCATCAGGTACAGTAACAAATTGGTCTTGTCCAAGGGGTTTGAATTGATTATCTAATGAACCAAATTGTGTAGTGTAAGTGACAAATGTCTTTTGAAAACCTGGTTTGGGGATAATAAATAATCGTAAACCATTTTCTAATTCTTGTTCGAATACTCTTTCGTCTATTAATTCATAATAACGCTCTTTCATTATTTATCCCCTCCTTTTGTCAACACATAGATTGTATCTAAAAATGCTTTTTCAGCAACAGAAACAATATCTTCGCGACTTACCTTCTGTATATCATTTATAAATGTTTCTTTGCTTTGTGGTTGCTCTAATAATATTTGGTTATGCATAATCTCTATAATACTTTTCGGACGATCTTCAGATTCATATCGATGAGAAATGATTACTTTTTTAGCTAACTCTAATTTTTCTTCAGTGAAATCTCCTGCTTTTATTTTTTCAAATTCACTTATAATAGTGTCTTTTGCAGTTTCGTACTTATCACTTGAAACCCCACTCAAAACAAATAAATAGCCATTTTTGCCATCAATTTGTGAATGTATAGAGTACGCTAAACTTTGCTTTTCTCGCACTTCATTAAATAAAACAGATGAAGGATCTCCTCCAAACATCATGTTAAATACAACAAACGCAGCATATCCACTTTGTCCATATTGTGTTGGAAAACGGTATCCCATATTTAATTTAGCTTGATCCACGTCATCATATTCAACAATATAATCAACTTCTTCATCGTGTAAATGATGAGTAGAATGTTGGAATTGATGTTTATCGAATGGTTTAAGTGCAAATTTTTCACGTATTTGTTTCTCAACACTTTCAGGTTCTACATTGCCGACAACATAAACAGAACATTGATCATTATTAATCATTGATTGATATGTATGATATAGTGTTTCAGCAGTAATATGTGGGATTTGTTCTAGTTGTCCTGTAGATAAGTATTTATATGCTTCATTTTCAAACATATGGTCGAGTAATTTTAAAAACGAATATTGTGCTTTATTATCTACCATTGCTTCTATTTTTTTGGCTAATAATGTTTTCTCTTGGTTAACAAAATTATCATTGAATGCTTTATTTTCAATTAATGGATTCCAAATGATTTCTTGTAATAAATCTAATCCTTGATTAAATAATGATTCACCGTTTCTTAAATAACGTTCATTAACAATTTCTAATGAAAATGTAATGACATGCTGATCTTTGAATTTTGAAATTGTACTATTCACATACGCACCATATAAATCGGCTAAGTGATTATTAAACGACTTATCGGTTGGCCATTTCTTAGTTGCTCGAACTAATAATTTGCTTAATAATGATCTAGCTGTAATTGTGTCATATTCTAAAGGTGCCATAAATTTAAAAACTATAGTAGTTGTTTTAAATTTAGTTGTTGGTGAAACTTTGATATGTATATTTGGTTGAGATTGTCTACTCAAATATATAGCCTCCTCTATATCTTCTTACATCTATATTTTTCTAGTGATTTTAAATTGAACTAAGCTATTTTTCATATAATTTAATGAATACAAAATAGGTTCATCTAATTCATTGTAGTGCGTAATTTTTAATAAAATCAAACCTTCGTGTGGCGAAGCATTCAGTACTTCGGATATTCGAGGTTCATAATTTACCGCTTCAATTTCTGTATCAGCGTAACAAATATTATGATTACTTTGTTCTTTTATCGCACTTAGTATCGATCCATTGCTCATTTGATACTCTGTACATGTTAATTCTTTTTTAGCAATTTTATCTAAACAATAGACGACCGGTTCTCCATCGGCAGTTCGTAATCGTTCTATAATGGTTACTGGATATCCTTCTTCAACGCTCAACAAATTTGCATCTAACATAGTTGCTGGTTGCTCATCAAAATTTAAGTATTCAGTTCCGCATTCAAATCCTGCATTTTTAATCATTTGCCCAATACTTATAAGTTCATTCAATGGATAAAAGAAAGGGGGCAGTGATTTAACACTTGTGCCCTCTTCAAAATTATCTTTAATGACTTGTTCAGTAATCAATGCCTGAATTGCTTCATAAACATCGTCGGTTTTTACATTTAATTCTCTGGCAATTGATAAATTACTTGGAAGTTGGTCACCATATTCCAATTTATTTTGCTTAATCAAATTTAAAATGTATTGTTTAACGTTATATACCGCATTCATTTCTGACATTTTTTTACACCTCGTCATTATTAAGATCTATTAAAACTTGTCTAGGCTTGCTTCCTTTTTGTGGACCGATTACCTGATTGCGTTCTAAATCATCCATCAACCTAGATGCTCTATTATAACCAATTCTAAATTGGCGTTGTAACAATGATGTACTTGCCTTTTGTTGTTCAACAACAAACAAATACGCTTCATCATATAAAGCATCTTCACTTTTCATTTCCGATTTATCCACTGGTGCATCTGGTTCCATTTCTTTTACATAATTTGCCTGTTGTTGTTCTACTACATAATTTACAACATCTTGCACCTCTTGGTCACTTAAAAACGCCCCTTGAATACGTGTTTGTGATGAATCACCATTTCCAACGTATAACATGTCACCTTTACCAAGTAACTTTTCTGCGCCGCCAGTACCAATAATAGTTCTTGAATCTGTTTGAGAACTCACAGCAAAAGCAATTCTAGATGGAATGTTATTTTTAATGATACCTGTAATTACATCCACAGAAGGTCTTTGTGTTGCTACAATCAAATGTATACCTGCTGCACGTGCCATTTGTGTGATACGTTGAATCGCATTTTCAACTTCTTTACCAGCTACCATCATTAAATCTGCAAGCTCATCTACAATAACAACGATATAAGGTAATTCTGGTTGCTTCTCATCTAATTCTTGATTTTGCTTACGGATTAATTCGTTATAACCTTTAATATTTCTAGTTGATGAATGTTGGAATAAATCATAACGTCTTTCCATCTCAGCTACAATTTTTTCTAAAGCTTGAGCAGCTTTATGAGGATTTGTAACAACCGGAATTAATAAATGTGGAATTCCGTTATAAACATTTAGTTCAACCATTTTCGGATCGATTAACATAAGTTTAACTTCATGCGGCTTAGCATTTAATAAAATACTTGTAATAATACCATTTATACAAACAGATTTACCACTACCCGTCGATCCTGCCACCAATAAGTGTGGCATTTCATTTAGTGGAACAGTAATTGGATCACCTGATATATCTCTTCCTAATCCAACTTCTAGTTTATTATTAGACGGGAATTTTTCATCTAAAACTTCTTTTAGTGAAACTAATGAAATTTTCTCATTTGGCACTTCAATACCTACTGCAGAGCGACCAGGTATTGGTGCTTCGATTCTAACATCTTTTGCTGCTAAAGCTAATGCAATATCATTATGCAAGTTTACAATTTTACTCACTTTAACCCCTTGAGCTGGTTGAATTTCATATTGAGTTACTGCAGGACCAATTTTAATTTGTGTCACTTTTGCATTTACCCCAAAATCTTTTAATGTATTCTCTAGTACTTGTCCTTTACGTTGTACTTCAGCTTTAGATGTTGCTTTTTGTTTTGCAGGTTGATTAAGTAAAGTTAACGGTGGAACAACATACGATACATTCGTAACTTCACCAGCTTCTTCAATAGTGTTTTCACTTTCAACACTGTTATGAGTTTGTTCTGTTAATTGCTCTTGCTGATCTGCTTGATGATTTACGATGTTATTCGAACTATTCTCTGCATCAAACACTCGTTTTTTTCGACTTGGTTGACACTGGCTTTTACTTTCATTTTCAGTATGCCCATAAATTGGAATATCTCTTTCTTGAGGCACTTCCGTAAAATCACTCACATCTTTTATTTGTGGCTGTTCATTTTGACGTGCCTTTTGTTCTTCTTTAAGTCTCGCTTTTTCTTCACGCTTCAATTGTTTTTCTTGGTTTCTTTCCGACATTTTTTCATTAAATGAACCAAACCAAGCTTTTATATTTTCCAGTGCAACTTTTGCAACATCACGATGTTGATGGTTTGTTAATAAAATAACACTTGAGCATAATAATAAAATAGTAATAATACATACACCAAATAATGAAATTAAAGGTACGCTTAACTCTAATAAATAAAAACCTAATACACCGCCACCAAAATTTGGAAAATGACTGTGTTGGTATGACTGATATACATAAGAAAGTACAGGTTCTCTTTCAGCTTTGATACCACTATTAAAATGAAAAACTAACTGTGATACAAATAGCAATGCAATTTGCAATACAATCGAACCAGCCGTTCGTCTAGTTTTAGGAATACGTTTAGAGTATGTAATAAAACCAGTTGCTAAGAGTACTAAAATATATGTTAAATATCTACTGTACCCAAATAAATAATTAAAGAAGCTGTCAATTAGACGACCGATTATTCCTAATTGGAAAACACCCAACACCATTAATACAACTACTAAAATAGCTATGACATAACGTATCGGATTATCATTCTTCTTTTTCCTTGAATTTGTTCTTTTTTTTGATGCTGTTTTTTTCTTAGCTGTCGATTTCTTTTTTGCTTGTGCCAATTGACGCACCTCCTTATGTTGCCTTAGTTAAAACGACGTTATTATATATAATTTCCTATTTGATGTTTAGAATATGTAGTCCAAACAGACGATGAAAGAGGTTAGAACAATATCATCTATGTATCAATTTACTTAAGATAACAGATTAATCGTTACCCCTTTCAATTGACCATCATAAAATATAAGTAAATTGTCCATGACAACCATTATATTTCGGTGACTTGTTCTGACCTCTTTTATGTTAATGACTTTTTGATTAAATTTCAGAAATTACTGGAATAATCATAGGACGACGTTTTGTACTTTCGAATAATAGTTTACTAATTTGATCACGCATATTTTGCTTAATTTCAGACCATTCTATGCGTTTTTCTTGTAAACCAGCTTCTACTATTTCACGTACTTTCTCTTCTGCTTCACGTAATAAGTCTTCACTTTCACGTACATATACAAACCCACGAGATTGAATTTCAGGACCCGCAGCTATACGTCTATTTTTAGGATCTAACGTTACTACAGCAATAAAGATACCATCTTCTGCTAAAAGATGACGGTCTCTCAACACGATATTTCCTACATCCCCAATACCAATACCATCTATTAAAATATTTCCCGAATTTACCTTTTCATTTAATATCATATCTTTACCGTTGTAATTAATGACATCTCCTTTTTCCACAAGGAAAATCTTTTCCGGTGCAACACCTGCTTCAGCTGCTAGCTTCGCATGTGCTATCTGCATTTTAAATTCACCTTGTACAGGAATAAAGTATTCAGGTTTCATAATATTAATCATCATTTTTAATTCTTCCATGCAACCATGACTTGAAGCATGAATCTTCTTGTTATTTGGAATAATATGTGCGCCAGCACGTACAAGCTCATTTAATGTATTCGCAATGATAACTTCCATATTAGCAGAAGCCGTAATTGCTAAAAATACAGAATCGCCTTCTTCGATATTCATAATTTTATGCTTATGTTGCGCCATTTGACTTAAGGCTTCTACAGGTTCTCCTTGCATACCAGTAGCTATAATTATCACTTCATTTTTAGGATAATTATCAACTTCTGTTATAGGAATTAGCAAATCTTTAGGAATGTCGAAATACCCCATTTTACGAGCAATATTAAATGAACTTTCAAGTGATCTTCCTAAAAATGACACTTTACGATTTAGCTTGCTAGCAATATTTAAAACTTGCTGAATACGTATAAAGTTCGAAGCATAACATGAAACAATCAAGCGACCTCGCACTTTTGCAAAAGCATCATACATATGATGTTCAATTACATTTTCCGGAGTATTATATCCAGGTTTCTCTGCCTCAGTAGAATCACTGATTAAGACAAATACGCCTTCTTCACCAATCTCTGCCATACGTTTAATATCTGGTGCATAATGTCCATGTAAACTTTGGTCAAACTTAAATTCACCTGTATACACAATGGCACCATATGAAGTGTGAATACAAACACCTAAACTATCAGGAATACTGTGTGTCGTATTAAAGAAACTAATATTCACGTTTTTGAATCTCATAATTGAATCATTGTTAACTGTGTAGTAGCGAACTTTTTTATCAATATTACGGGCTTTCATATTTTCTTTAATTAACGCTATTGTCAATTTAGATCCATATACTGGTGCATCTAATTGTTCTAAAACATAACTCACTGCACCAATCGCGTGCTCATGTCCGTGTGTAAGGAATATACCCTTCAATTTATCTTTATTTTCAAGTACGTATGAAATGTCTGGTATAACAATATCAATACCTAGCATTTCGTCTTCTGGAAACATAAGTCCAGCATCTAACATAAACATTTCATCGTCTACTTCAACGATATACATATTTTTAGCAATTTCGCCAACACCGCCTAATGGTATAATGCGAATATCTTTATTCTTTTTCTTTATTAAACTCAAAATCTTACCTCCTAAATTTGTTACCCGTCCATATATAAACTCACTATTCATTATAAGTTAAAAAACACTTGATGTACACTATTAATCACTATACATACAGGATAATTAACAGTTGCACTCAAAATAATAAAGCGTTTTAAAATGTTCAATACAACAAATTCAAAATGGATCACTTCGTAAAAAATGGCATAAAAAAATCACATGACGATACATTGTCGTCATATGACTTTAAATATTATTCTTCTAATGCTCTGTGTGATGCATTTACTCGACCTTGTTTATCAATTTCAGTAATCTTAACTTCAATTGTGTCACCGATTTTTAAAACATCTTCCACTTTTTCAATTCTATTTTTTGAAATTTGTGAAATGTGAAGCAACGCATCTTTACCCGGGAATAGGCCTACAAACGCACCGTATTTTTCAATACGTTTAACAGTGGCTTGATAAGTTTGACCTACTTCCGCTTCACGTGTAATTTCCTCAATGATTTCACGAGCACGATTTATCATAGCTTGATCAACGGCCCCAATAAAGATAGTACCATCTTGTTCAATATCTAATTTAACGCCTGTTTCATCAATAATTTCGTTAATTTTTTTACCACCAGGTCCGATAACATCTCTAATCTTATCTGGTTTAATTGTCATAGTTACAACTTTTGGCGCGTAAGCACTTAATTCAGTACGTGGTTGATCAATTGTTTGTAACATATGATTCATTATTTCTAAACGACCACGTCTCGCTTGTTCTAGAGCCTCTTCGATAATTTCACGCGTTAAACCGTCAATTTTAATATCCATTTGGATTGCTGTAATACCTTCTTTAGTACCAGCGACTTTAAAGTCCATATCACCTAATGCATCTTCCATACCTTGGATATCAGTTAAAATCGTATAGCTATCTTCACGTGTAACAAGGCCCATAGCAATACCAGCAACTGGTGCTTTAATCGGTACGCCCGCATCCATTAATGCTAAGGTTGATCCACAAATTGACGCTTGAGATGATGAACCGTTTGATTCAAGTACCTCACTTACAATACGAATTGTATATGGGAAATCAGCAGTATCAGGAATAATATATTTTAATGCTCTTTCACCTAACGCACCATGTCCAATTTCACGACGACCTGGCGCACGTACTGGACCAGTTTCACCTACTGAAAAGTTCGGGAAGTTATAATGATGCATGAATCTTTTTTCTTCTTCAGGTCCTAAACCATCAATTAATTGATAATCGCCTAAAGCACCTAATGTTAAAACTGAAAGTGCTTGAGTCTGACCACGTGTAAATAGACCTGAACCATGCGTTCTAGGTAAAATACCAACTTCAGAATCTAATGGACGGATTTCATCAGGTTTACGGCCGTCTGGTCTAATTTTTTCATCTGCAATTAAACGTCGAACTTCTTCTTTCACTAATTCATTTAAAATTGCATAAACTTCTTTAATAAGTAATTCATTCTCTGGATCTTCTTCATCGATAAATTCATTGACGATTTCTTCTTTTAAGTTATCAAGATTTTCATCTCGTTGTTGTTTATCAAATGTTAAAACTGTTTCTTTAAGTCCCTTTTCTTCGGTTAAAGATTTCACACGTTCAACTAGCGCTTCATCACGCTCTGCTGGAATAAATTCTTGTTTAACAGGTTGAATGTGGTCGACGATTTGTTGTTGGAAATCAACTAAACGTTGAATCTCTTCATGACCAAAGAAAATCGCCTCTAACATTTCTTGTTCAGTAATCTCACTAGCGCCTGCCTCTACCATGTTTACTGCATCTTTATGACCAGCTACTTCAAGGTCTAAACGAGAAACTTCTTTTTCTTCTACTGTTGGGTTAATGATATATTTACCATCAATATAACCCACATTTACACCGGCGATTGGCCCTTGGAATGGAATATCCGACACACTAAGCGCCATAGATGAACCAATCATTGCAGCCATTTGTGGTGAACAATCAGGATCTGCACTTAATACCATGTTCATAATTTGAACATCATGCTTATACCCTTTAGGGAATAAAGGTCTAATTGGTCTATCAATTAATCGCGCAGTTAATGTTGCATCGTCACCAGGACGTCCTTCTCTCTTTTTAAATCCACCAGGAATTTTACCCGCAGCGTACATTTTTTCTTCGTAGTTCACTGTTAATGGGAAGAAATCTCCATCACGAGGTTCTTTTGATGCAGTTGCCGTCGATAACACGACTGTATCTCCATAACGAACCAATACAGCGCCATTTGCTTGTTTAGCTAATTGCCCTGTTTCAATCGTTAAAGATCTTCCTGCCCATTCAGTTTTAAAAACTTTCTTTTCTTGAGACATTATAAATCTCCTCTCTTGAATCTAATAGTTATATCATATCATTTATTATCGTATTTTAATATTAGTTATAAAATATTGAATTGGAAAAAAAGAGAGCGGGATATCCATCTATTATTTACAAAATAGACTTATCGTCCCACCCTTATCAGTATAAATATAAGTTATATTTTTTAAAAAACATACTTTATTTTTAATATCTTGATTATTACTCTAGGTGTACTTATATCATCTTTATCTCATTGTAACCTTATTATTCACTCAATATTAGCTTAACATATAATAAATGTTAATATTTGTAAAAAGCTTTTTTAATATAAATTAAGGTTGGAACATAAATATGCCCCAACCTCAAAGACGTTATATTAAGATTAACGACGGATACCAAGTGATTTAATTAATTCACGGTAACGTTGAATATCTTTACTACGTAAGTAGTTTAATAAATGTCTACGACGACCTACCATTTTTAATAATCCACGACGTGAATGGTGGTCTTTTTTGTGTGTACGTAAGTGTTCGTTTACTGCGTTGATTTCTGCAGTAAGTACAGCGATTTGTACTTCTGGTGAACCAGTATCAGTTTCGTGTACACGGTATTCTTTAATGATTTCGTTTTTACGTTCTTGTGAAATTGCCATAATCAATTTCCTCCTTAAAATGTTTGAATACTCCTTAATCCGAGTTAGGCGTTGGAGATTCGACCTACTAAGAAAAAGGTGTGGTATAGATTGTTTATATAACTATACGCAACTCTAGATATTATAAGCTACTTCATCACCAAAATCAACTGCTAATAAATATTTAGCACGCGATTTATCATCGTTCATTTGTTTAACTAATGGGTCGATACCATCAAATTTAATCTCAGGACGTAAGAAATGATGCCAATTCACAGTCACTCGTTCACCATAAATATTATCCTCAAAGTCAAAGATATTCACTTCGATGACAACTTCTGCTTTGTTAGGATCATGAAATGTTGGCTTTACACCTATGTTAGCTACCCCTCGATATAATTTATTTTCAGTGCCGATTTCAATACTAACAGCATAAACACCTTTACGAGGTAACAAATAATCATCACTAGGTTGAATGTTAGCTGTTGGGAAGCCAATAGTTCTTCCCCTTTTTTCACCTTGCACTACAGTGCCTTTAATAGAATAAATATAGCCTAAAGCATCATTCGCTTTTTGCAACTCACCATTGATTAAATCTTGACGAATAGAAGTTGTAGAAATTTTTTCATTTTCAATTTCTTGTTTACTCACAATTGTCGTATTAAACGCATCATATTCTTGAAGAACAGTCATATTACCTTTTCCAAATTTACCAAAAGTAAAATCAAAACCAGCAATGACTTCTTTTACATTATTTTTAATTATATAATTTTCAACAAAATCTTCAACGCTCACATTAGCAAACCTAGATGAAAAATTAACCACTATACAATAATCAATATCATGTTGGCTAATTTTTTCGATTTTATCTGAAAGTGGTGTTAAATACGTTGTTCGTTTTCTTTTAGGATTCAACACGACAGACGGATGCGGATCAAATGTCATCACCGCTTTTTTTAAACTGCGTGCCTCAGCTATTTCATTTAATATATCAAAGACTTTGTCATGACCTTTATGCATGCCATCGAAAAATCCGAATGCCATTGCAACATCCTCTGTAATATACTGTTTAGATTGTATAGGATGTGTCACTTCTATGACTTTCATAAATTCTATCTCCTTTAATTAAAGACTTTTTTAGGTTTAATTTCTGATTCTTTTGTAGGGTGTACCATATAAATTGCTAATACTTTTTCTGAATCATCATCAATAAATACAATTTGGTCTTTAATTTTGTTATCAAATTCATTTTTATTAAATTTCTGCCCATTTAAAATACGTTTTTTTATGTGCGAATCTTTAATTTTAATGCTTGGCAAACCCTTTAATCCATATTCTAAAGGAAACAATTTATTTTGCAATGAATCCTGCTCATGAAGTTCTTTTATTTGTTCTAATGTAAGGCTATCTTTCAACACAAATCCACCAGACTCGATTCGTGTTAATTTCGACATATGTGCCGGAAAGCCTAATTTCACACCAATATCAGTTGCTAGCGTTCTAATATATGTACCTTTACCACAGATGACGCGTATTTTAAAATGACACTCATTTTCTTTAAAATCTAATTCAGATATACGCCCAATGTCTTTAATATTAACTTTACGCTTTGGTCTTTCAACTGTTTCATTATTACGCGCATATTCGTATAATTTTTTGCCATTCACCTTGACTGATGAATACATTGGCGGAATTTGTTCAATAACACCTTTAAAATTTTCTAACAATCGGTCAATATCGTCCTTATTAAAATCTGCTGAGTGTACACCTTTTGTTTCCAATGTATCACCCGTTTGATCTTCAGTCGTTGTACTTCTTCCTATCGATACAGTTGCTTCATAAGCTTTGCCCATATCCATAACATAATCACTAACTCTCGTTGCATTACCTATACATACCGGTAACACGCCTGCAACTTCGGGATCAAGCGTACCCGTGTGACCTATTTTTTTAGTTTTTAATATTTTACGCAATTTGAATACAACGTCATGACTTGTTAAACCGCGCTCTTTATATACTGGTAATATCCCATTATACATATAGTCACCTTCTTTTTTAAAATATATTTTAATAGCGTATCAACTGAATTTATTCATAAAAAAACTGGAAAATGTTAACTATTTCTACACATCTATGTATTAACTGTTTAATGTTAATATACCGATATTAAGAAATTATCAAACATTTTCCAGATACCTAACACTAAATTATCTATCTTGTTTGTGTAAATCTTGAATCATTCGTTCAATTTTATTACCATATTCGATTGATTGATCATATTCATACATTAATTCCGGCATAATACGTAATCGCATTCTAGAACCTAATTCAGACTTAATGAAGCCTTTTGCTTTATCAAGTGCTTTAAATGTATTTTCTACTTCTTTATCGTTACCTAATACAGTTAAAAATACTTTAGCCTGCGATAAATCATTTGTTAAAACAACATCTGTAATTGTAATAAAACCAACTCGAGGATCTTTGACTTTATTGTTGATGATATCCATTAATTCCTTCTTCATTTGTTCACCAACACGCTCTGCTCTCATACTGCTCATTCTTGTCACCTCTTTATCTTTAAGTTCAATTGTTATTTGCATTTTTTAGTGTAACAATGCTTAAACAATTATTTTAGCTCACACGTTATTTTAATAAATTAAGCCTATAAAATCAAATAAAGTTTGCCGTAAGATAGGCATTTCAACAGAAAATTTTCCAATAATAGTCGACATTATATTTTGTCATTAAAAATCATTCTAGGCCACCACAAAATTTTATACAAAATCATGTCCATATAACGTAACTTTTAATAGGTAATCTATTCTAATAAAAAACCAAAAGCTAGTATCAAATATGCTCCCTATAAAGTAGACACTTAAAAAGTGCAATATTTATAGGGAGCATATCAATCTTAACTATACTTTTAGCTTGTAATTTATTTAATTAACGCTTAATTTCAACCATTTCAAATGCTTCGATAACATCGCCTTCTTTAAGGTCATTGTAGTTTTCAATTGTAATACCACATTCATAACCTTTTGCAACTTCCTTAGCATCATCTTTGAAACGTTTAAGTGTATCTAATTCGCCTTCATATTGAACAATACCATCACGAATAATACGTACACCAGCATTTCGCGTAATTTTACCTTCAGTAACATAACATCCAGCAATAGTACCAACTTTAGAAACTTTGAATGTTTGACGAACTTCAGCTTGTCCGATAACTTGTTCTTCAAATTCTGGATCAAGTAAACCTTTCATCGCTGATTCAATTTCTTCGATAACATTATAAATAACTCTGTGTAAACGCATATCAACATTTTCAGCTTCTGCAGCACGTTTTGCACCACTGTCTGGACGAACATTGAAACCAATGATAATACCATTTGAGGCATTAGCAAGTGTCACGTCTGACTCATTAATTGCACCAACCGCTGTATGAATGATACGAACATTTACGCCTTCAACATCAATTTTCATTAATGATGCAGCTAAAGCTTCAACAGAACCTTGAACATCACCTTTAATAATAACGTTTAAATCTTTCATTTCACCTTGTTTCATTTGTTCAAACAGGTTATCTAATGAAACATTTTTACTTTCTTGACGTTGTTGTACAATGCTAGCTTCGTGTCTTGATTCACCAATACGACGAGCTTGTTTTTCATCACTAAATACAACAAAGCGATCCCCAGCTTGTGGCACATCATTAATACCTGTAATTTCAACAGGCGTTGATGGACCAGCCGTTTTGATTCTTTGACCTAAGTCATTAACCATTGCACGGATACGGCCGTAAGTATTACCAACTACAATCGCATCACCAACATTTAATGTACCGTTTTGTACTAATAATGATGCAGAAGGACCACGTGATTTATCTAATTCAGCTTCGATAACTGTACCAACAGCACGGTTTTTAGGATTTGCTTTAAGTTCTTGAACTTCTGCAACTAATCCTATCATTTCTAATAAATCGTCGATACCATCACCACTTAATGCAGAAAGTGGAACGAAAATTGTTTCGCCGCCCCAATCTTCAGGAATTAAACCATATTCAGTTAATTCTTGCATAACTCGATCAGGATTTGAAGTTGGTTTATCAATTTTATTTACTGCAACAATAATTGGTACTTCTGCTTCTTTAGCATGGTTAATTGCTTCAATTGTTTGTGGCATAACACCATCGTCAGCTGCTACTACTAAAATTGTAATATCTGTTACTTGTGCACCACGCGCACGCATCGTTGTAAATGCAGCATGTCCCGGTGTATCTAAGAAAGTGATTTTTTTGCCATCGTTTTCAATTTGATATGCACCAATATGTTGAGTGATTCCGCCTGCTTCACCTGCTGTAACTTTTGTATGACGAATTGAATCTAATAAAGTCGTTTTACCATGGTCAACATGTCCCATAATTGTTACAACTGCTGGTCTCTCAATTGCTTCTGGATCATCTTTTTCGTCTTCGAAGTAGATTGATAAATCTTCTTCATTAATCACAACTTCTTCTTCAACCTCAACGCCATAATCATCGGCAATTAATTCGATTGTTTCTTGATTTAATGATTGATTGATATTAGCAACAATACCAAGTAAGAATAATTTTTTGATAATTTCTGATGATTCAACATTTAATTTATCCGCAAATTCGCCTACTGTAATACCTTCTTGATATGTCACTTTTGATGGTATTTCTTTTGGAGCAGCTGGTTGATTTTGTGGTTTATTATTCTTGTTATTTTTCTTATTATTTCTATTATTCTTTTTATTGCCTTTGTTGCCTTTATTATTTTGTTGTTGATTCTTTTTGTTATCTTTTTGTTGCCCTTTATTTTGGTTTTGATTGTTTGATTTTTGGTGATTATTTTGAGTGCTTTGTTTATTGTCGTTCTTTTGTTCTTTTTTGAACTTTTTATCTAATGCTTTAATTTGGTCATCTTCCAAAGCTTGCATATGATTTGAAACCTCTATATTCATGCTTTTTAACTCATCTATAATCTCTTTACTCTTTAGATTTAATTCTTTCGCATATTCGTAAATTCTTTGTTTACTCATATAATCACTCCTTATGATATTCATCTATCATTGATAGCAACTTTTTAGCAAAGCCTGGGTCAGTAATCCCTACATTAACACGCTCACCTTTTCCAAGTGCTATTCCCAATTCATTTCGATTTCCAAACTTTCTGAATGGAACTTTGTAACTCTTACATTTATCTGTAATTAATTTAGCTGTATTATCAGACGCATCATTTGCAACAATAACGAGCTTCAAATTTCCTTTTTTAATCTCATTAACAATGACTGATTCACCTGTTTTTACTTTACCAGCTCTCATTGCTAATCCTAAAAAGTTTAATATTTGATCTATACTCATTTTGGAATCTCTTCTCTATAAATTAATCTAATAATTTCTTTGTAAACAGGATCCAATTGCTCTTTAGATGCTTTAAAATATTTTTCTAAAATTTCTTTTTGTTGTGCTTTTTCAACCATAGCAACATCTTTAGAAACATATGCGCCACGGCCTTGTTTCTTTCCAGTAACATCCGCAAAGATTTCGCCTTCTTTATTAACAACAACACGAATCATATCTTTTTTGGGATGCATTTCATTTGAAAGAATACATTTTCGCATCGGAATTTTTTTCTTTTTCATAGATACTTCACTCCAACCTATTATTCAGATTCTTTCTCTACATTTGTTTCAACTGAAACATCATTTACCTCTTCGGTTGATTCTGTTGTGTCAGCATCTTCTAAAGCAATATCTTCTTCAGTTACTTTTTCAGCTTCAACTACTGGATAGATACCCGCTTCACGCGCATCTGTTTCTGATTTAATATCAATTTTCCAGACGGTTAATTTAGCAGCTAGACGTGCGTTTTGTCCTCTTTTACCAATCGCTAATGACAATTGATAATCAGGAACAACAACTACTGTAGATTGATTTGTTTCATCAACAATAACTTCTAAAACTTGAGAAGGGCTTAAAGCATTTTTTACAAATACTTTTGGATCTTCATTCCATTGAACGATGTCGATTTTTTCGCCACCTAGCTCTTCAACAACAGCTTCAACACGTGCGCCTTTAGCACCAACACATGCACCAACAGCATCTATATCATTGTTTTCAGAGAAGACACTAATTTTAGAGCGATCGCCAGCTTCACGTGCTACTGATTTAACAATTACAGTACCATCGTAAATTTCTGGAACTTCTTGTTCAAATAAACGTTTTAATAAACCTGGATGGCTACGAGAAACATAGATTTGAGGACCTTTTGTCGTTTGTTCCACTTTGTTAACATATACTTTGATACGTTCGTTAGGAATATATTTTTCGTTAGGACTTCTTTCTGCTTCAGATAAAACAGCTTCGATACGACCTAAATTCACATATACATAACGATGGTCAACACGGTCAATAATTCCAGTAAGTATGTCTTCTTCTTTGTCTATAAATTCTTCAAATAAAATTTCACGTTCAGCATCACGAAGACGTTGCATTACTGCTTGTTTCGCTGCTTGAGCACCTACACGACCAAAATCTTTAGGTGTTACATCTTCTTCGTATATATCACCAATTTCATATGCAGGGTTTTTAACAAGCGCTGTACTTAAATCCACTTCATCTCTGTCGTCAAATACTTCTTCAACAACATCTTTACGAGCGATAACTTTGAAAGTACCTTGATCCATATTTAATTCCACACGGACATTTCTTGCACTATCATAATTCTTTTTGTATGCAGTAATTAAAGCTGCTTCAATAGCATCAATTAATACTGCTCTAGGAATCTTCTTTTCTTTTTCTAAATACTCAGTAGCTAATAATAATTCATTACTTGACACGTTTTTTCCTCCTCATCACGTTAAATCATAACTGCGTGACGTGCTTTTGCTATTTTGTCTCTCGGTATCTCTATATCTTTCGTTCTTGCTTTGATTTTAACTTGTACTACAATTGTTTCATTATTGACTTCTTGTAAAATGCCTAACCATTCCTTTTCACCTTCAATTGGTACATATAAAGAAACAAATACAGGTTTAGTTATTGCATTTTGGAAATCTTGTTCTTTTTTAATTGGACGTTCTGCACCAGGTGACGC
The DNA here is from genome assembly GCF_037963075.1 of Staphylococcus sp. FSL W8-0056. Taxonomy (NCBI): domain Bacteria; kingdom Bacillati; phylum Bacillota; class Bacilli; order Caryophanales; family Staphylococcaceae; genus Staphylococcus; species Staphylococcus sp. FSL W8-0056. Next base: position 967,197 of record NZ_CP150142.1, on the reverse strand, counting down.
TACGTCTAAATAATACATTTCAGGAATAGGATCATTTGCATCCATAGCTTCACTTATTTTTTCAGAAGCTAGCGTACAATCATTTAAATCTACGCCACCTTCTTTATCAATAGAGATTCTAAGAAAATGATCTCTACCCTCTTTGACATATTCAACGTCTACAAGTTCAAAATTCAAGTCTTCCATAATTGGTTGAACAATCACTTCTACTTGTTCTGTAATTTTACTCATACAGGCCTCCCTTTTTGGCAAATAGAAAAGAGCGGGAATCTCCCACTCTTCTGCCTGAGTTCACTAATTTTTAAGCAACTTAATTATAGCATAAGTTTATGCTTGAAACAAATGACTTCACTATTAATCAGAGATTCTTGTAAAAGTTTGTTCATTTATTTCACCATTACATTCGAATAGACTCGTAAGACGTTGAAAAGAAATACAGGCATAATTTTATGTCCAGCACCAATTTTGTATTTCTTTAACTACGCCATACGCATTAAATAAATACCTTGATTATTTCATTTTACATATCAAATATCGAAAGTTGAGCTTTATCTGGTAAATTCGGTAATGAGCCTAACTCATCTAAATACTCAATAATTTTCTGAGATAATCCAGCTTTTTTGTTTAAATCTTCTTTTGATAAAAATGGGCCATCGTCACGAGCTTCAACAATTCGTTTCGCAACGTTTTCGCCAAGCCCAGGCACTGATATGAACGGCGGAATAAGTGTATCGCCTTCAATGATAAATTCGAACGCCTGACTCTTTTCTAAACTAATCGGTTGCATTCGATAACCTCGATGCGCCATTTCATTCATAATTTCCAAGACTGTTAATACGTCTTTTTCTTTTTTACCTAGATCCATATAGCGAGAATACATGTCTTTTACAGTATTTCGAATGCTTGTTTTATCTTTAATCATCGTGATTAAATCAAAATCTGACGCACGAATTGTAAAGTAAGATGCATAGTAATAAAGTGGATGATGTACTTTGAAATATGCGATACGTACTGCCATTAAAACGTATGCTGCTGCATGGGCTTTAGGGAACATGTACTTAATTTTAAGACATGAATCTAAATACCAATCCGGCACTTCATTTTCTTTCATCGTTTCAATCATTTCTTCAGTTAAACCTTTACCTTTACGTACTGACTCCATTATTTTAAAAGCCATTGATGGTTCTAAACCAGCATACATTAAATAAACCATGATATCATCACGACAACCAATTACACTTGATAAATCACATATACCGGTTTTAATTAATTCTTGAGCATTGCCTAACCACACATCTGTACCATGAGATAATCCTGAGATTTGAACTAATTCAGAAAATGTTGTTGGCTTTGTATCTTCTAACATTTGACGCACGAACCCTGTACCGAATTCTGGAACCCCAAACGTACCTGTTTTACATAAAATTTCATCTTCAGTAACACCTAAACTTTCAGGTGTACTAAATATTTGCATGACTTCTTTGTCATCTACAGGTATCGTTTTTGGATCAATGCCCGATAAATCTTGAAGCATACGAATCATTGTTGGATCATCGTGTCCAAGTATATCAAGTTTTAATACATTATCATGAATAGAATGGAAATCAAAATGTGTCGTCATCCATGCTGAATTTTGATCATCGGCAGGATATTGTATAGGCGTAAAATCATAAATATCCATGTAATCAGGTACTACAATAATACCTCCTGGATGCTGTCCAGTTGTACGTTTAACACCTGTACATCCTTTAACGAGTCGATCTATTTCAGCGCCTCTTTTGTGGATGCCTTGATCATTCAAATAACCTTTAACATAACCAAAAGCAGTCTTTTCAGCAACGGTACCAATTGTACCTGCACGGAATACTTTATCCTCACCAAATAATACTTTTGTGTAGTTATGGGCATTCGGTTGATATTCACCACTAAAGTTTAAGTCGATATCAGGAACTTTATCTCCCTTAAATCCTAAAAATGTTTCAAACGGAATATCTTGTCCTTCTTTAATAAGTGGCGCTCCACAAGTTTCACACGTCTTATCAGGTAAATCGAATCCTGATCCTACTGAACCATCATTGAAAAATTCACTCGTTTTACAGTTCGGACAAATATAGTGTGGCGGTAACGGGTTTACTTCAGTAATCTCAGTCATTGTCGCTACAAAACTAGAACCTACTGAACCACGGGAACCAACTAAGTATCCATCATCTAATGATTTTTTAACTAAACGTTGCGAAATTAAGTAAATTACCGCAAATCCATTACCGATAATACTTTTTAATTCTTTTTCTAATCGATCAATTACGATTTGAGGCAGGTCTTCACCATACAGTTTACGCGCATTTGTATAACTTAGTTCTCTAATTTCTTCGTTAGCACCTTCCATACGCGGTGTGTATAATTCATCTTTAATAGGAACAACACGTTCAATTCGATCTGCTAATTCGTTTGTATTTTTCACAACAATTTCATGCGCTTTTTCTTCACCTAAAAAATGAAACTCGTTTAACATTTCATCTGTAGTTCTAAAATGTGCTTCCGGTAAAGTTGAGCGATTAAGTGGATTGCCGGGTTGTGATGCTATTAAAATTTTACGTGCGATACCATCATGTTCAAACAAATAGTGTGCATTTCCTGTCGCAATAACAGGTATACCCGCTGTGTCACCTGCATGTATTAAACGTTGATAAATTTCATGTAATGTTTCAGTATCTCTAATAAGCTCTCTATCAATTAAATCTTGATAAAGTGCCGGTGGTTGAATTTCAATAAAATCATAATATTTGGCAATTTTTTCAACTTGGCTCTGGTCCTTCTGCATAACTGCCGTAAATAATTCACCTTCATCACACGCTGTACCTACCAATAATCCCTCACGATATTCATCTAACAATGAACGTGGAATTCGAGGTGTACGGTAGAAATACTTCACCAATGATGCACTTACAATTTTAAATAGATTTTTAAGACCTTGTTGGTTTTGTACAATTAATGTGACATGGCTAGGTCTTGCACGTTTATATGCATCTTCATTACTGAGTTTTTTGTTGATTTCGTTATGATTTAATACACCTAATTCTTTCATTTGTTGAACCATTTTTATGAAAATGTAAGCTGTTGCTTCTGTATCATAAATGGCACGGTGATGTTGCGTTAATTCTACGCCATATTTTTTAGCTAAGAAATTCAAACCATGTTTACCATATTCAGTATTAATCGTACGAGATAATTCTAAAGTATCGATAACACCATTCGTTGATGGTCCAAACCCAAGACGTTCATATCCCGTATCGATAAAGCCCATATCAAACGAAGCATTATGCGCTACGAATATCGCATCGCCAACCCATTCTTTAAACTCTGTAAGTACTTCTTCAATCTCAGGGGCATCTACTAACATATCATCAGTAATATGCGTCAAATTGATAATCGTTTCCGATAATCGTTCATGCGGATTACTAAACCTTTCAAACTTATCGATGATTTCACCGTTATGAACTTTCACAGCTGCAAGCTCGATGATTTTATCATACTGATTTGATAAACCAGTTGTCTCAACGTCGAACACAACATAAGTAGCATCTTTTAATACGACATCTTGTGGTTTGTATGCAATCGGAACACCATCATCAACTAACATACCTTCCATACCGTATATCATTTTAATGCCATGTTTTTCCGCTGCTGCGTGAGCATCTGGAAATGCTTGCACAACATTATGGTCTGTAACCGCAATGGCTGGATGTCCCCAGTCTGCTGCCTGTTTAACATACGCACCAATATTGGGTATACCATCCATTTGGCTCATTGCAGTATGCAAGTGGAATTCTACACGCTTTTCTTCAGCCTTATCTTTTTTTGTCGCTTTTTTAATCTCTTCAATATCAGACATCATCATAACTAAATCTCTAATAAATGTATCTTCTTCAATACGACCTTGAGCCCTAACCCATTTACCTACACTTAGCGCTTTAAAATGTTCTAAATCATCTTTGTTTTTACGAGTAAACATTTTTAAAACTAATGAGTCCGTATAGTCAGTCACTTTAATTTCTACGATATGACGACCACTTTTAAGTTCTTTTAAGTTTATATCAAAAATGACACCCTCTATTGCAACTTTAAACTCTTCCTCAATAATAGATTCAATTGGTTTAATATTTTCAATTTGAATCGGCTTACCAATTTGACACTTATCGACAGCACTTTCGTTGTTATCTTGTTGTTTCGCTTTTTCAGCTTTCATTTTTTCAAGTTTCTCTGTTGCCAATCGTGCACTTTGTTCGTCTTCTTCTTGAATATGTGCTTCTAAAGAAGCTAAGTTTTGTTCTTGATCATTATCATTTGTTTCGAATATGATTTTATCGATATCAAAACCACAATTTCTAAACGCTTTGATAAGACTTCCATTACATGCCTTATCAAAATGATTACGTTCAATGTCATTTGATACCATTACTTTTAATACTTTTCCAGACATAATAAGCTTTTTCTGTTTCAATTGACCTTTAACTTTTGGAGATAAAGCTGTTTGGTCAATACAGTGCCCAAAGTATTTAATTGCATGTTCATCTTGATTCGTGCCATTTGTTACCGTAAAACGACATGTAACGTTGGCGATATCTTTAAACTCTTGCTCTATTGCATTTATAAATAATAAATAATCTTCATGAGCTAAGAATTGTGGTAATGTAATATGAAATTCCCATGTTCTGTTTTTGTTAGAAACATCTATACGTGTCAGTTCACCTGAATTTAAAATTTCAGCATCTAATTGATTTGAAATTTTAATTTGATCAGCAAGCACTTTAAATTTTTGTTGCTCTGTCATTGCCAAGACAATTACCACCTTAAATAGAAATTACTTTTACGTGTTCGAACAATATTTAGATTATGTGAGCATAGTAATGATAGAAAATTAAATGCTTTATATTTGGCTAATCATAATATTGTTAAAACAAATTTATCTTTAATTATACTATGTCTTCAGTCATTTTTCATCGAATAATCATTATATCAAAAATAATAAGAGCAGGACATAAGCATCAGATTTCTTTCAGCTTTTTCCTACTCTTATAATTCATTCGATCTTAATTATTTTAAGTTATCATATTTATTTGTAATGACAGTCATTAAGTCATCAATGTGAACTTCTTCGCTATCACCTGTTAAACGTTCTTTAACTTCTACAATACCTTCCGATGCACGTTTACCAACAACAATTCGCAGTGGTAAACCAATTAAATCGGCATCATTAAATTTGACACCTGCACGTTCCTGACGATCATCGTACAACACATCAAATTTAGTATTAAATTCAGCATATAGTGCATCTGCTAGCTCTCGTTGATCATCTTTCTTAGGATTAATAGAAATTAAATGTAAATCAAATGGAGTAACTGATTTAGGCCAAACAATTCCATTATCATCGTGATTTTGTTCAACAATCGCACTTAGCGTTCTAGAAATTCCAATACCGTAACAGCCCATAATTAAAGGTTGAGCTTTTCCTTGGTTATCTAAGAATGTAGCATTCATTGATTCTGAATACTTAGTACCCAATTTGAATACTTGACCAACTTCAATACCTTCAGCAAAATGTGCAACGCCTGAACCATCACTTAACTTTTCGCCTTCTAAAATAAAACGGAAATCGCCATATTCATCAACGTTGAAGTCTCTACCTACATTTACATTAATTAAGTGATAGCCATCTTCGTTAGCACCGACAACTAAATTATTTAAATCTTGCACAAAATTATCTGCATAAATTTTGATTTCTTTATCAATAACAGGACCTAGTGAACCCGGATTTGCACCAACTAAATTAACAATTTCGTCTTGTGTTGCTAATTCAATATTATCTGTGCCGAAATAAGATTTTAATTTAATGTCATTAATTTCATGATGGCCACGCACTAAAACCATAATATATTCGCCATCAACTTTGAAAATCATCGTTTTAACGATTTCATCTACTGGTCTACCTAAGAAGTCTGCCAATTCTTGTGCAGTCTTAACATTTGGTGTTTCAATTTTTTCTAAAGGTTGCACAGTAGAATGCTTATGATTTGGTTCGTAAACGACTTCTGCTTTTTCGATATTAGCAGCATAGTCACTTTCTTTACTGTAAACGATTGTATCCTCACCGATAGCACTTAATGCCATAAATTCATGTGTATGGCTACCGCCTATAGCACCTGAATCTGCTACAACTGGTCTAGCATTAATGCCAACTCTCTCAAAAATACGGCTATACGCTTGATACATATCTTGATACGTTTGATCTAATGATGCCTCGTCAGCATGGAATGAATACGCATCTTTCATAATAAATTCACGCCCACGAAGTAAACCAAAACGTGGTCTCTTTTCATCACGGAATTTAGATTGAATTTGGAATAATGTCATCGGTAATTGTTTGTATGATTTCAATTCATTTCTTACTATTGATGTAACTAATTCTTCATGTGTTGGACCTAATGCAAATTGTCTTCCATGTCTATCTTGTAAACGCATTAATTCTGAGCCATATGCACCCCAACGTCCTGATTCTTCCCATAATTCAGCTTGTTGTAACGCTGGCATTAAAATTTCAACAGAATCGATACGTTCCATTTCTTGTCGCACAATTGCAGTAATATTATTTAACACACGTGTTGCTAGCGGTAAATAACTATAAATCCCACTTGTACTTTGTTTTATCAAACCCGATTTCAATAATAAACGATGACTTTGTGCTTCTGCTTCTGATGGCACATCACGCATCGTTGGTATAAAAACTTTGGATTGCTTCATAATTATTTATCCTCCTAAATTATAAGAAATATCGTCGAATATCATTCCACGTTACTAATATCATAATAACGACCATGAAAATGGCACCAATAGCAATAATCGTTGTTTCCGCTTTTTTATTAACTGGTTTTCTGAAAATCGCTTCATATATAACAAATAAAATACGACCACCGTCTAGTGCAGGAATAGGAATTAAATTCATAATACCTAAGTTTACACTTAATAACGCAGTGTAACCAATTAAGCTAATGATACCCGCTTTAACAACTGAGTCGACGTTATGATAAATACCAACCGGACCATTTAACATATCAAATGAGAATCCGCCCGTAAATATACTAGCCAACATACCGACTACAGCTGTAAAAATTAGTGTACTACCTTTCAAAAAGCTTTCAAATCCATATACAATTGGTTTGAAAAGTGTATGTTCACTCGCTGGTTGGAATCCGAGAACATACTTCGTCTCTGAACTTACTTTAGTCAGTTTTCTTTCAGTCTTTTTAGGTGTTAATTCAACTGACTTCGTTTTACCATCACGTTCAAATTTAACAGTCGTCTTATTATCTTTAACTTTATCTAACGCCTTATCAACATCATCAAATTCAGATATTTTATATTTGCCAATTTGAACAATTTTATCACCTTTTTGTAATCCTGCTTGTTGAGCTGGATACTTATCTGCGACTTGTTCTACAGTAGACGTAGGTGTACCTTGATAATATGCAAGACCAATAAATAGGACTAAAGCTAATATAAAGTTAAATAACGGTCCCGCAAATAATGTTAAAAATTTCGGCCATGGCTTTTTATGTGCAAATTGTCTGTCTCTCGGAGCAATTTGAACTAAGCTACCATTTTCAACAAAGAAAGACTTTCTAGCAATTTTAAAATGATGTCTTTCATTATCATAAGCAGTGATACCTTCTATGAATAAGTCATCCTTAAAATCACATTTTTTAACTTCGATCGCTTCAATTTGTTGAAACTTATGATGATCATCTAATATGATATGTGTTATTTCATTTTCTTCATTCAGTTTAATTTTAACGTTCATACCGGGCTCGACTGGTGGCTCTTCTAAGCCATCTCCTGCCATACGAACATATCCACCAACAGGCAATAACCTAATAGTGTAAAGTGTTTCATTTTTTCTAAAACTAAAAATTTTTGGCCCCATACCGATCGCAAATTCTGGACACATAATGCCTGCTCTTTTCGCAAAAAACATATGTCCATATTCATGAACAGTTACTAGTACACCAAAAACAATAATAAATGCAATTATTGTAACTAAATAGCTCACTCGCTACACCTCGATTGTTTATAAATTTCTTTTATTTTAAAATTGATTGCTGTATACGTAACATAAGTCATTATAATATGATACTGACAAATCACAAAATATAACGTCTAATTTTCAAAGTTAATATTGCGTATAATTTTCAAAAGGAGTTCTGAGATTCATTAAATTATCTCAGCAACTCCTCTTTACGTTTATTGATTTGTTCTCAGCATTAAGATTGTATTAATAAAATATTTAATAATGGTAACACAAACATAAAGCTGTCAAATCGGTCTAAAATACCACCGTGTCCAGGTAGTATTCGACCTGAGTCTTTAACGCCGAAATGACGCTTAAATCCTGATTCCACTAAATCACCTAATTGACCAAATAAACTTAAAATCAATGTCACTCCAAGTAATATCCATACATTCATATTGAAATCTACAAAATATAACATTGCAAGAGGCACTATCAAACTACAGAACAAGCCACCTATGAATCCTTCGATTGTCTTATTCGGACTTATTACTGGCCAAAGCTTATGTTTGCCCATCATTTTACCAAATAAGTAAGCCCCTGTATCTGTAAGCCAAACAATTAAAAAGGCATATAATATGTAATGTAATCCTTCTGATCTCGTTTCATAAAAGAACATAAAACCAATGCCTACATAAGCCACAGACATTAAGCAAAATGCAGCATCCATAAAACTAAATCTGTTTTTAGATAAGACAGTATAACTTAATACAATAAAGCTCATTGCAATTAAACTTTTTAATTGAATTACTTGTACCCATGGCCCTGCATGTTGTGGCAACATAATGATGATAAGACCAACTGCACTAATTAAACCAGGAACTGAAACAAATTTAATCATATTCATATTCAACAATTCTTTTAATGCAATCAATGCTAATATATTAGCAAATATCATTAACACAAGGCCGCCTTTTAACAAGATAGGCAAGAATACGATTAAGGCAATAATAGCTGTCAGCGTTCTAACTTTCATACTATACTACTCCTCACTCAATCCGCCAAAGCGTCTTTGACGTGACTGATAAATTTTTATACATTTAATTAATTCATCTTCGTCAAAGTCAGGCCATAATTTTTGATTAAAGATAAATTCACTATACGAAACTTGCCAAATCAAGAAATTACTTATTCTTTGTTCTCCTGAAGTACGAATTAACAACTCTGGATCAGGATAGTCTTTTGTCATTAAATGATTGTTTATATATGTTTCATCTATGATATCACTATTTAAACCTTGTTGATGAAGCTCGTCAAACATATTTTTAATACTATGAACAAGTTCTGCTCTGCCACCATAATTAATTGCAAATATTAATTTTAAGCCGGTATTATTAGCTGTCTTTTCTTTAGCATTATTAATTGCTTCTATCGTTGATTTTGGCAACTTATCAGTAAATCCAATTGTTTCAACTTTGACATTTTTTTCAATTAGTTCCGGTAAGAATGTCTTTAAGAAATTGACAGGCAAATTCATAATATAATTTACTTCACTTTCAGGTCTTGACCAATTTTCAGTGGAAAAGGCATATAAAGTTAAGTACTTAACACCAATATCACTAGCTATCCTAGTAATTTTTTTTATTGTTTGCATACCTTCGTAATGGCCTTTAATTCTAGGCATTTTTCGCTTCTTAGCCCATCGCCCATTACCATCCATAATAATAGCGATATGTTCAGGTATATTAGACGAGTCTAATTCTTCATTATAATTATTTATAGTGTTCTTTTTATTTATTAGCTTTTTAAACATGGTCTTTCCTCCGAGCCTGATCATCTCTGTCATATAATATAAGTTACTAAACAATCATTATCATTTTATCATACTCATTTAATGCATTGAATAAGCAAATAAAAAAACTGTACCAAAGTCTGACTCGGTACAGTTTACACCAGAAATGTGACATACATACTGAGGTTAAAAATTACATAACTTTATTATAGCAATATACCTAATGCCTATTATTTATAAAGTATATGTTTAATTAACTTGTTTAAACACCATTTTTATGCTCATTGTGAATTTAAATTATCACATGCATCTTTGATTTAATTAAACATGCCCATTTTAAATGTTACATTATCGTTTAATACTGGCATTTTAATATGTCATTGTATATTAGTTTTATACTGACATAATATCTTTTTCTTTATCAGCAATCATTTGATCAATTTCTTTTATTGAATTGTCTGTTGCTTTCTGAACATCTTCAGTACCACTTCTCAACTCATCTTCAGTAATGTCGCCATTTTTTTCATCTTTTTTCAACTGATCATTCATATCACGACGAATATTTCGAACAGATACTTTAGCTTCTTCACCAATTTTCTTAACATCTTTAACGCGCTCTTTTCTACGCTCTTCTGTTAAGGCAGGTACTGCAATACGTATCACTTCACCATCACTTGTTGGGTTGACACCTAAGTTAGCCGCTATTATCGCTTTTTCGATGTCAGCTACAGAAGTTTTGTCGTATGGAGAAATAACAAGTAAACGTGCTTCTGGAACATTGATGCTTGCTAATTGTTGTACAGGTGTTGGTGCACCATAGTAATCAACTGTTACGCCGTTTAATAAATTTGAATTAGCTCTTCCTGCACTGATATTAGCTAATTCACGTGATAAGCTTTCGATTGATTTTTGCATTCTTGATTTAGTTTCATTAATAATGTCACTCATTATTTTACACCTCTAAATTTATTTTGTAATTAACGTACCTATCTTTTCACCCATAACAGCACGTTTAATATTCCCTTCTTCCATAATAGAGAAAACAGTTAACGGAATGTTATTATCCATACAGAATGAGGATGCTGTTGAATCCATTACTTGTAAACCTTCTTGAAGCATTTGAATATGCGTTAAATGTTCATATTTTACCGCATCTTTGTTTACTTTAGGATCTGCAGAATATACACCATCTACATTATTTTTGCCCATTAAAATAACATCTGCTTCAACTTCTGCAGCACGTAATGCCGCTGTAGTATCTGTAGAGAAGTATGGGTTTCCAATACCTGCAGCAAAAATAACTACGCGTTTCTTTTCTAAGTGTCTAATTGCACGACGACGAATATAAGGTTCAGCCACTTGCTTCATTTCAATAGATGTTAATACTCGTGTATCACAATCCAATTGTTCTAAACTATCTTGTAATGCTAAGGCATTCATTACAGTTGCAAGCATACCCATGTAATCAGCAGTTCCACGGTCCATACCTAAGTCACTACCTGTTTTACCTCTCCAAATGTTTCCGCCACCAACGATTACTGCGATTTCACAGTCCATTTTAGCAACTTCAGCCACTTGCTCAGCAACACTTTTAATAATTACTGGATTTATGCCAAATCCTTTTTCTCCAGCTAACGCTTCACCACTTAGTTTCAAAACTACACGTTTATATTTAGAAATTTGAGCCATTTTCTTATCCTCTCTATCGTGAATATATGTAACATATACAAGTAAAGAAGACACAGTTGTCGTTTTATTAGAATGATTTACATTTTAATAAAGCAACATTAAAGGTGTCTTCTTCCTTGTTTTACTTTATGACAGATTATTTCATTTGTCCTTTAACTTCATCCGCAAAGTTTTCTTCGCGTTTTTCCATACCTTCGCCTACTTCATAGCGTACGAAGTCAACAAGTTTTCCACCTTTTGTTTTTAAGAAAGCTTCAACTGTTACATCAGGGTTTTTAACGAAGTCTTGATCTACAGCACAAATTTCTTGTAAGTATTTACGTAAACGTCCTTCCACCATTTTTTCAACGATGTTTTCTGGTTTACCTTCATTTAATGCTTGTTGTTTTAAAACTTCTCTTTCGTGGTTGATTTCTTCTTCGCTAACTTGTTCAGAAGAAACATATTTAGGGTTGATTGCAGCGATATGCATAGCAACGTCTCTTGCTGCTTCTTCGTCAGTTGAACCTTCAACAACTGTTAATACACCAATGCGTCCACCCATGTGTAAGTAAGCGCCGAAAGCATCGTTATCAGTTTTAGTTCTGATAGCAAAACGACGAACACTTAATTTTTCACCGATTGTTGAAATTGCTTCTTTAATTCTTTCATCAACTGATTTACCATTTGGTAAAGTTGTTTCCATTAAAGCTTCAACAGTTTCAGCTTTTGTATCTAATATTTGATTAGCGATTTCTTTAACTAACTCTTGGAATCCTTCGTTACGAGCAACAAAGTCTGTTTCAGAGTTGATTTCAACGATAACTGCGTCGTTACCTTTAGTTTCTACATGTACTAAACCTTCAGCCGCAATACGGTCTGCTTTTTTAGCTGCTTTAGCAATACCTTTTTCACGTAGGTAATCAATCGCTTTATCGATGTCACCATCAGTTTCAGTTAGCGCTTTTTTACAATCCATCATACCCGCGCCAGTTTTTTTACGTAATTCTTTAACAAGTTTTGCTGAAATAGTTGCCATTCATTATTCCTCCAATAAGTTATCATTTTATATATTATGATTTTAGCATTATTATAGGCAAGATTGCCAATACTCTAATTGAATATTTGTAATTTGCCTCGATTTTCTTTTTAAAAAAGGTGATAAGCATTAATATCTTATCACCCATTTAAACTATATCTAAGTCAGATTCAACAGTTGATTATTCTTCAGTTGCTTCTGTTTCTTCTGATTTTTCTTTTTCATCTAAATCGATGTTTTGTTCTGCAGCTACTTCTTCATTAGAAACGCCTTGTTGACCTTCTAAGATTGCATCTGCCATTTTAGCAGTTAATAATTTAACCGCACGGATAGCATCGTCGTTTGCTGGGATAACGTAGTCAATTTCGTCAGGATCACAGTTAGTGTCAACGATACCTACGATAGGAATATTTAATTTACGAGCTTCAGCAATTGCATTACGCTCTTTACGTGGGTCAACTACGAATAATGCTTGAGGCATTGATTTCATATCACGAATTCCGCCTAAGAATTTGATTAAACGGTCGTATTCTTTTTTAAGTTCTACTACTTCTTTTTTAGGTAATACTTCGAATAAACCATCTTCTTCCATTTTTTCAATTTCAGAAATACGTTTGATTCGTTTTGAGATTGTTTTATAGTTAGTTAATAATCCACCTAACCATCTTTGGTTAATGTAGAATTGACCAGCACGTTCTGCTTCAGATTTAACTGATTCTTGTGCTTGTTTTTTAGTTCCTACGAATAAGACTTGTCCACCATCTTCTGAAACTTGTTTCAAGAAGTTGTATGCCTCGTCTACTTTTTTCACTGTTTTTTGTAAGTCGATGATATAAATACCATTTCTCTCAGTGAAGATATATTTTTTCATTTTTGGGTTCCAACGACGTGTTTGGTGACCGAAGTGAACACCCGCTTCTAGTAATTGTTTCATTGAAATTACTGCCATTATAAATTCCTCCTATTGGTTAATTACCTCCATAGCAAACTATTGTAAAGACAATATATAAATATTGCACCCTTTACACAATCACGTTTGATATGTGTGTATTGGCTTTATAGCCGAAAATAAATATAACATAATGCCGTGTCTAAAGCAAATGTTTTTCAAGCATTTTTCCATAAATTTAAAGGTAATTCTATCAAGTTAATGTGAAATATCAATTTGATTGAAAATTAGACAAAAATAAAGAAATGACTTCAACATAATCATCAAAGTCATTTCGTTGAGTTGACTACTGCCAAGATAACATCGTCACGACTAGGACATTGAATTATGTCCCAGACTCATCGACTTATTTACTTTTTTCTAATTCATCTAAGAATTTTTCTTTTTTAACTTTAATGAAAGTACCTTTCATTCCTAAAGAACGTGATTCAATTACACCAGCACTTTCTAATTTACGTAGTGCATTTACAATTACAGATCTAGTAATACCAACTCTATCTGCAACTTTTGATGCGATTAATAGGCCTTCCGTACCGCCAAGTTCTTCAAAGATATGTTCAATCGCTTCTTTTTCAGAATAAGATAATGAATTAATTGCCATTGTAATAGCAGCTTTATCGCGCGCTTCTTTTTCTACTTCACTATGCTTCTCACGTAAGATTTCCATACCAATAACTGTAGCAGCATATTCACCTAGTACCAAATCATTTTCATTAAAATCATCATGTACTCGACCAAGTACTAATGTACCTAATCTTTCTCCTCCACCTAAAATTGGGAAGATAGTTGTACGACTATCTATGAATAATTCTCTGTTTTCAGGTGGGAATACTGTTAATACATTGTCGATATCAATATTTGATTCTGTTTGTTTAACTTCCATTAATCGTTCTGTATATTCACTTGGAATATGTCTTTCTTCCAACATTTGAATAATTCTTTGACTTTTTAATAATTCATTTAGACTCGACCCTAAAATTTTACCTCGACGCGATACAATAAATACATTTGTTACAGTTACGCTACTAATCGTTTGTGCTACATCTTTAAAATCAACCGCAATACCTTTGTGTTTTTGAAGTAACGTGTTTAACTCTCTCGTTTTAGATAATAAGCTCATGAATTTTTCTCCTTTTGTATATTTTTATAGAATAAATGCACTTAAATCTTTATTTGTTGAAATTGATTTTAATTTATCATCAACATATTGTGGGGTAATATCTACAACTGCATTCGGCATACTTGGTGCTTCGAATGATAAATCTTCTAGCATCTTTTCTAAAATTGTATGAAGTCGACGTGCACCAATGTTGTCTGTATCTTGATTTACTTGATAAGCAATCTCAGCTAAGCGAGTAATTGCTTCATCGGTAAAGTTTACAGTAACTTCTTCTGTTTGAAGCAATGCTTCATATTGTTTAATTAATGACAATTTTGGTTCTGTCAAAATTCTTACAAAATCTTCTACCGATAAACTATCAAGTTCAACTCTAATCGGAAAACGACCTTGCAATTCTGGTATCAAGTCACTCGGCTTAGATACATGGAAAGCTCCAGCACCTATAAACAGCATATGTTCAGTATTCACAGTACCATATTTGGTTTGAATAACGCTACCTTCAAGTATAGGTAAAATATCTCTTTGAACACCTTGTCTTGAGACATCTTGACCACTATTATGATTATTCGTCGCAACTTTGTCGATTTCATCTATAAAGATGATACCCATTTGTTCTGCTAATTCAAGCGCTTCTTGGTTAGCGCTTTCTTGATCAATTAGTTCATCCGCATAACTATCAGCTAAGATTTTCCTTGCCGTCTCAACAGCAACTTCTCGCTCAACTTTCTTTTTAGGCATTAATTGATTCATCATCTCTTGCATTTGCTGATTTTGATTTGTACCTAGCATACCTAAAGCACCAGGATCTTGTTCGACTTTAATTCTTACCTTTTCTTTTTCAAGTTTGCCTTCTTCTAGCTGTCTCTTAATTTCAGAACGTTTTGTTTTAATTTCCTCAGTAGGTGGTTCTTCTTCATCTTCGTTATTTTGTCCGAAATTTGGAATTGCACCTCCGAAAAGTGACTCTAAAGGATTATTCGTTTGAGACGCTTTCTTTTTCATACTTGGAACTAATAACTTAACAAGTTTTTCATTGGCCTTAGCTGTTGCTTCATCTTGTACCAATGATTTTTTCTGCGCCTTGACTAATCTTACTGAAACATCAACAAGATCTCTAACCATACTTTCAACATCTCGTCCTACATAACCTACCTCAGTAAATTTAGTAGCTTCTACTTTTATAAATGGCGCGCCGACAACTTTGGCCATTCTTCTTGCAATTTCAGTTTTACCAACGCCGGTTGGTCCAATCATCAAAATATTTTTAGGTGAAATTTCTTGCTTTGATTCCTCATCTAATAAACTTCTTCTGTATCGATTACGTAGGGCAATTGCCACTTTACGTTTAGCATCATTTTGTCCAACGATATATTCATTTAATTTAGATACGATTTCTTTTGGAGTTAATCTTATTCCAGCTGTATCCATTAATTTCATTCCTCCGTCTTTTAACTAAAATTAATTGGTCGTAATTATTTATCGTGCTCTGATTATTATAGTGTTTCAACAACAATATTATCGTTGGTAAAGACACAAATATCAGCCGCTACTTTCAAGCTCTCATATGCCATTTCTTCAGCAGACAAATGCGATGCATGGCGTTTCAATGCACGTCCTGCGCTTAATGCGTAGTTGCCCCCTGATCCAATAGCGATAAGGTCATCATCTGGGGCAATAACTTCGCCAGTTCCACTGACAACTAAAATAGCATCTTTATCCATTACAATTAGCATAGCTTCTAATTGACGTAATTGTTTATCGCCTCGCCATTCTTGTGCCAATTCAACAGCAGCTCTTTCTAAGTTACCACTAAACTGTTGTAATTTTGTTTCAAATTTTTCAAATAACGTAAACGCATCTGCTACACTACCTGCGAAACCAGCTAACACTTTACCTTCATATAAACGTCGCACTTTTCTTGCCGTTTGTTTCATGATGACTTGTTGACCAAGCGTTACTTGTCCATCTCCAGCCATAGCTGCTTTCCCATTATGTCTTACAGCATAAATTGTTGTTGCATGTAATGTTGTATTACTCATGTTTCATTCTCCTTTTTCGCTCGAGGATGTGCATTTAGATACACTTTTCTTAATTGTTGGTTAGATACGTGTGTATATTTACCAGTTGTTGACAAATTAACATGACCTAATAACGATTGTACTGTTCTTAGGTCTGCACCTTGATTCAATAAATGCGTTGCAAATGTATGTCTGAGCTTGTGGGGATGAATCTCACTTACGCCTGCTGTTCGTTTAACAATATCATTTAAAACATATCGTACACCGCGTTCAGTGATTGCTTCACCCTTCATATTTAAAATAAGAAAATCATGATTGCATGACTGAATTGGTTTGAAATGTTCTAAATAATTTTCGATGCTTTGTCTACAATAAGCACCAAACGGTACAAAACGCTCTTTGCTCCCTTTTCCTAATACGGTAACACCATTCGCGTAAAAATCTATATCTTGTTTTTTAATATTTACTAATTCCGAAACACGGATGCCTGTAGCATACAACAATTCAAGAATAACTCGATCCCGTAAATTTTTTGAAGTGTCCTCTTCTACAGTTTTGAATAACGCTTCCATTTCTTCTTCGTAAAAGAATTGCGGAAGATATTTTTCTTTTTTCGGATGTACTAATTGAACAAATGGATTAATAATGTTCTCATCAAGCGTCATCCAATATTCATAGAAAGTTCTTAACGTTGAGATTTTACGAGAAACAGATGTTCTTTTCAAATGATTTGAATATAAATAGCTCAAATAATTTCTAGCATCTCTGTATTCAAAAGTTTTCAACTGTAAATGTTCTTGTTCTAAAAATTGATTAAACTGAATTAAGTCATCTTGATATGATTTCAATGTATGTTCCGAAAAATTCCGTTCAACTTTCAATGTATTTAAAAACGCTTCTTGAATATGATTCAATACATTTACCCTCCATCAATAAGAATTGTAGCATATACAGCAAAGGGCTTACAGTAATTTGATAATCAATTCTAAATCTTTTGAGAATTAAATAATTGTAACTAATCGGAAAACCTGTTAATTAGAATACCTCTTTTTTAAATTAATTACTAAAAGTCTTTATTAATAGCCTTGCCATTTATTATTTCATTGTCTTTTAAATAAAGTTTATTTAAAACATTCTCTTACATGTTACATCAATCAACTTATTGCGTGTTATTTATTTAGATATTTTTTTGAATACGAATTCTAAATTGTCAGAAATACGTAACAATTCCAAAATTAAAAAGACTAGGATAAGTATTTTCCATTTAGAAAGTCATTACTTACTCGTTGATGACTTAAGAATGAATAGCATATCTAGTCTTTCTAACTATTTTATAAAGTTTTTTTGAAATTTTCTAAGTAATCCAAAGCTCTATTAGCTTGTGCTTCATAGCGTTCTTTTTTATCTTTAATTCTAGTTTCTAAAGATGGTAATAACCCGAAGTTAGCATTCATAGGTTGGAAATTCTTATTGTTTTTAGCATGAGAAATATAGTAAGCCATACTTCCAATCATAGTTTCTCTCGGAAATACTACCTCACCTTTGCCTAATATTTTATGCGCAAGATTGATACCTGCAACTAAGCCGCTAGCTGCGCTTTCTACATAACCTTCAACACCAGTCATTTGTCCCGCAAACTGTATGTTTGGTTGTGAAATCAATTCATATTTTTCGTTTAATACGTCCGGTGAGTTAATGAAGGTATTTCTATGCATCACACCATATCTAACAATATCAACATTCTCTAAACCTGGAATTAATTTAATGACTTCTTTTTGAGCTCCCCATTTTAAATGTGTTTGGAAGCCGACAATATTGTAGAGTGTGCCAGCAGCGTCATCTTGTCTTAATTGAACCACTGCATAAGGACGTTTCCCAGTCTTTGGATCTTCTAATCCTACTGGTTTCATTGGTCCAAATAGTAATGTCTTGCGCCCGCGTTCTGCCATTACTTCAAAAGGCATACAACCCTCGAAATATTTTTCTTTTTCAAATGAATTTACAGGTGCAACTTCAGCTTCTAATACTGCATCATAAAAGCGATTAAATTCATCCTCAGTCATAGGACAGTTTAAATATGCAGCTTCACCTTTATCATAACGGGACTTTAAGTAAACTTTATCCATATCAATAGATTCTTTTTCAATAATTGGAGCAGCTGCATCATAGAAATAAAGTTGATCTTTACCAGTAATGTCCACTATTTCTTGCGCAAGGGTTTCTGTAGTAAGTGGTCCTGTTGCGATAATTGTGTATCCATCTGGAATGGCATTAATTTCTTCATTAATAACTGTGATATTTTCATGATTTTTAAGTGTTTCAGTAATATAACCTGAAAAATCGTGTCTATCAACTGCTAATGCACCACCAGCTGGAACTCGTGCCTTATCAGCCGCTTCAATAATTATAGAATTCAATCTTCTCATTTCTTCTTTTAAAACACCCACACCATTAGTTAAAGCATTTCCGCGTAATGAATTGGAACATACAAGTTCCGCAAATTTATCAGTATGGTGCGCTGGTGTTTGTTTAACAGGTCTCATCTCTATTAGATTAACTTTAATTCCTCTTTCAGCTAATTGATATGCCGCTTCTGAACCGGCAAGACCAGCACCTATTACATTTACAGTTTGAGTCATTTCTATACTCCTTTTATTGTCATTTATGTCTTTTAATTATGTTGTTATGTTTATATTATCCGCACTTATTTAGATTAATCCATTACTATCTTTAAAATAAGATTCACTAATGATTCTATTTAACAATCTTAAAATGTCTCTAGGGAATAAAAATATTATTTCTGCGCTGCCTCTTTATAATCGCAATTTGAACATATTACTTGTGTTGTCTTGCCTTTTTTATTTTCAACAAGATATTGGTTACATTTTGGACAATCTCTTCCAATCGGCTTATCCCAAGAGATAAAGTCGCATTCAGGATATTTCGAACATCCATAAAAGACACGATTCTTTTTAGATTTTCTTTCTACGACGTCACCATCATTACATTTTGGACATTTAACACCAATAGACTTAACTATCGCTTTTGTATTACGACAATCCGGGAAGTTTGAGCAAGCCATGAACTTACCATAGCGTCCCATTTTTATAACCATAGGAGAACCACAAACTTCACAGTCTTCACCGGCTGGCTCATCTTTGATTTCAATCTTTTCCATCTCTTCTTCAGCACGTTCAACATCTTGTTTAAAGCTACTAAAGAAACCGTCTATTACTTTTCTCCATGTAATGTCGCCTTCTGCAATCTTATCAAGTAACGTTTCCATATTCACTGTGAATTCCACATCAATAATCTCTGGGAAGTATTCTTTCACTTGTTCATGAACTATTTCTCCCAACTCAGTAGGAACAAAACGCTTACTTTCTAATTTGACATAGTTACGCTTTTGAATCGTATCTATTGTCGGTGCATAAGTTGATGGTCGCCCAATTTTCAATTCTTCTAGTGTTTTTACTAATCTCGCCTCAGTATATCTTGGAGGTGGTTGTGTATAGTGTTGAGCTGGTTCAATTTGAGTTGCTGTGACTTTATCACCTTGCTCTAATTTAGGCAGTTTATTTTCCTTTTCGCTATCACTATCATCTTTAGTTTCTACATAAAGTGTCATAAATCCTTTAAACTTGATTGTTTGACCATTCGCTCTAAATTTAATGTCACCTTGTGTTATGTCTAATGAGACTGTATCAAGTATTGCTGGAGCCATTTGACTAGCAACAAATCGTTCCCAAATTAATTTGTATAATCGGTATTGGTCTTTCGTCAAAAATGACTTCATATCATCTGGCGTACGCATAGTACTTGAAGGTCTAATAGCCTCATGGGCATCTTGGTCACCTTGTTTCCCTGATGCTTTACGTTTAGAAGTGTAAGATTCACCGTATTTATCAGTTATATACTGTTTTGCTTCAGCTTTGGCAGTATCTGAAATACGTGTAGAATCGGTTCTCATATATGTTATTAAACCAATCGTACCTTGTTTTTTCAAATCTATACCTTCATATAATTGTTGTGCGACCATCATTGTTTTTCTTGCTTTAAAGTTTAATTTACGTGCCGCCTCTTGTTGTAATGTAGAAGTTGTAAATGGGTTTGCTGGATTACGCGTTTTTTCTTTTTTAGTCACGTTTGTAATTTCGAATTGATCTCCATCTAGTGCAGCTGTAATTTTCTCAACATCTTTTTTCGTTTTTAATTTAAAAGGTTTATTTTTATAATGAAGGAATTTAGCATTGAATTTTGATTTTTTGTATCTAAATTCTCCTTCAATAGTCCAATATTCTTCTGGTTTAAAGTTTCGAATTTCATTTTCACGGTCAATGACTAAACGAAGTGCAACAGATTGAACTCGACCCGCTGACAAACCTTTTTTCACTTTTTTCCATAGAACTGGCGAGATGTTATAGCCAACCAATCTATCTAATATTCGACGCGCTTGTTGTGCATCGACTAAGTTCATTTCAATTTCTCTAGGATTTTTAAAACTTTCTTTAACAGCGTCTTTAGTTATTTCGTTGAAAACAACGCGATTTTCTTTAGAATCTTCAAGCTCTAAAATTTTTGATAAATGCCAAGCAATTGCTTCACCTTCACGGTCGGGGTCACTTGCGAGAAAGACGTTTTTCGCTTTTTTTGCATGTTTTTTCAATTCTTTTACAACAGGACCTTTTCCGCGTATTGTTATATATTTTGGTTCGTAATTATCTTCAGTGTCGACACCCATTTGACTTCTTGGTAAGTCTCTGACGTGTCCCATTGAAGCTATAACTTTATATTTCTTACCTAAATACTTTTCAATGGTTTTTGCTTTTGCAGGCGATTCAACAATGACTAAATTATCTGCCAATGTCATTTCCCCCTCGCTAATCTAATTACTAAAGATAAATGATAAACGCTTAATTTTGCTTTTGTCAACGTTTTATATCTAAACAAATCATTTTCCCTGTCTATTTTTTATAGATTTTATTAAAAAATAAATTACAAAGGGTAACAAAAGAAATATGAAGCAACTCGTTATTTTTAGTTTTAAATATAGTAGTCTTCAAATATATCATTAGCGTTTAATACTACCTTAGCACCTTCTTGGATACGTAATAAATTACCTTTTGTCATAGGATTAAACATAGATCCAGGTAAAACATAAACATTTCTATTTTGCTCTAATGCAAAATCTATCGTGATGTGACTGCCACTTTGTTCCTTAGCCTCAGTAATTAAAACCCCTTTTGACAAACCGCTGATAATTCTATTGCGCTCAGGAAATCTATATTTAGCAATTGGTGTATGTGGTGGATATTCGGATATAACTAAACCTTTTTCTTCTATTTTATTTCTTAATGCTAATGTACTTTTGGGATAATGTGTTTGATGGCCAAAGGCTAAAACTGCAATTGTAGGGAGATTGTATTTTAAAGCTATTTGATGTGCCATTGCATCAGCTCCTTGAGCAAGGCCGGAAACAATTGTTAAATATTTGCTTTTATCATTTGATAATAAAAATTCTAAAGACTGTTGGGTATAACTTGTAGAATCTCTTGCACCTACTACTGCCAAATGATGCATATTATTTATTAATTTGATGTTCCCTTTATAGAAAAGAAGTAATGGAAATTGATATATTTCTTTTAATAGCACTGGGTATTCAGAATCCATATATGTAATGTAACTTACTTTTAATTTCTGCAGTTCTTTAATAATATCGTTATGATCAAGTTTTATAAAAGCATAGTATTTACGTAATAAAAGAACATTTTCTTCCCTATTCACCCATTCACATAAATAACTATCTTTTTTTCTTCCCTCCTCTTTAATTACATTAGGATATGCCATTAAAAATTGATGAATTTGTTTAGTCGAAAAGTGTGCCCAGTATAACTTAAGCAAAAATAGTTTAATCAATAAATCAACTCCTTTTTGTAATCATACAAAATCATATTCTATTTTTGTTTTACATTTCTAATACAAAAACATTGTCGATGTAATGTTATTTTAAGGAGTAAAAATACTGACTTAAAAAGTGAAAAGTATGTTGGAAAGAATTTAAAATTTCAATTTCCAACATACTTTATAATTAAACCTTATAAATAAGTTTTGCAAATTTATATAGAATTGGTCTTACTGGTTTGATGAAATCACCAATTAATTCTTCAACATGTGCATTAAAACCCTTTTTAAATTGTTGAACACCAAAATCATCCGCCTCATTACT
Organism: Staphylococcus sp. FSL W8-0056; assembly: GCF_037963075.1. NCBI lineage: Bacteria > Bacillati > Bacillota > Bacilli > Caryophanales > Staphylococcaceae > Staphylococcus > Staphylococcus sp. FSL W8-0056. Next base: position 944,323 of record NZ_CP150142.1, on the reverse strand, counting down.
AAAGACGCCTGTTATTCCATAAAAATTATACCTATTAATATTATGTGATTTTGCATATTTTATCATATGCCATTGTAGATGATATGCACCCATATACTGATTATATTTCGGATTTGATCCACTTGATAGATAATAAACTTCATCATCAGTACATATAAATAAAGCAGCAGCTAAATCCAAAACAGGTCCATCTTCTAATATTAGTTCTTCGGTTTTACTAATTCTATTATTAATACTAGATAATTGCATATTTAACTGATTTAATTTTGATTTATTCTTTTTAGAATTTGGATTTTCATTTAATGCTCTGTTCACAGTCATCATTTCATTTTCGATTTTCAATAATTGTATTTTTAATTTATCTTGATATTCATTAAGATTTATACAAGCTATCTTTAACATTGCCTTATCTTTATATATTTCTTGCATTCGTTTAAAATAATCTTCATTCATGAAATGAAAACCATGTTTTTCTTCAGCCATTTGAAACAATTTATAAAATCGATTTGTTTCTTCAATAGATAAATCTTCAACCTTAACACCAATCTCAATAGTCTTTTTTATATTTCTTCTAGTTTGGTATTCCATTTCTTTTAAAAGTTGATTCTCATCTTTATCTTTTAAATCCAATACAGAAATCCACCTAATTTGACTTTTATTTGAATATCCTGTTGTATAACCTTGATGGAGATACCCAATTTTCCCTAGCATCTTTACTATCACTGAATTATTATAATTCTTTATTATCCTACCATTTGCATCTCTTAAATTCTCTATTAAATATGGATCAACAAGAATAAATACTCCTCTATTTTTATAAATGAATTTAGATAATTCTTTAAAAAAGTAACAAACTAATTTAGCATCGAAATAATCAAGTAAAGGACCTCTATGAGAGTAGAAATATTTGTAGAATTTAAAAATTCGTGCCTCTGTTAATAAACATGCAGCTATAACTTCATTTTTATCATTCTTCACTCCCACAATATGTGCTTCATGATTTATTTTATTTCTATAATTATATAATTCTATAGACTGTGTATAATGTTTGAAGTGCTTTTTGGTGTAGTTGGTAAATTCTTCTTCACTTAAAGTTGAAAATTTCATATTTCAATGTCCTGCCTTCGATTTAAATTATGCTTTTTTAAATGGTCTAATAAAAATCATATCATTTTCATAATTATGAACAACTTTATGTGCAACCTCTGCTTTACGCCATCCACCATTATTCCAGTTTTGATCTAAACTTTGGAACTTCATTAATTTTCCATCATAATCACCATTTAAGACAATAGCTGTATGACCATATCCTCCACCAAATCTTCCACTAAAAACCACTAAGTCCCCAGGTTCAGCTTTGAAAGTTGGTGTGTTGTGATAAATTTTAGCTTCACTATTAAAATTATTTGCATATGGTATATCTTTAGCTCCATATCCTTTTAATCCATGACCATAAAGATGATTCCAATATACATTAACTAAATCGAAACATTGCCATCCATAACTACCGTCGAAATCCCATCCTCTATTCTCTAATGTTTTCAAATAATTTAATGTACTGCTATTACTATTACTTTTATTATTTGAAGACACTGTTTTTGGTTTTGGTTCTACTAATGGTGTCATTGGCACTTTTAATTTTTGACCAATAAATATTAAATTAGGATTTGCTATATTATTTGTATTTTGAATATTTGAAACTGTAGTTTTGTATTTTAATGCTATAGCACTAAGTGTGTCTCCTTTTTTTACAGTATAGATTTGTGTTTTTGGAGCTTCTCTAAAACTGTAGTAACCAAAGTAATTATTAGTAACTTTATTCGTTTTCTTCTGATTAGAATTTTGAGCTTCCAAGTTTGCAATTTTAATTTCTTTAGTAGGTTCATTGTTATTAATAACTAGATTGTTACCTTGGCTTGAGTTTTTCGGAGTATTTGAAATCTTTATATCTTGATTAATTTCATTTCCGTTTGAAATTGCTGATTTGTTGTCTAACTTTAAACTTGTGTCCGATGTTTTAACAGCACCTTCATTTTTTATTTTGTCTTTTGTCGTATTTTTATTAGCATTTAACTCTGATTTCGCGAATACATTTTGCTCATACCCTCTTGTAAAATCTTTAGATTTATCAATTTCATCTGCATATGCTTTGTTCGACATACCCAATGCCAAAAACATACCTATTGAAATTGACAAAATTCCAATACTAACTTTTCTAATTGAATAGCGTACTTTACTTTGTTGTTTATTCATGATGGAACACTCCTTACAATAATATATAAACATTATAACATAGTGCACTATATATTTTAATTAAAATTTTCTTTGTTTTATAAAGCTATTGTAGGAGGTAAAATAATTAACTTGTCTTTCCAAAATATGAAAAGTGTACTAAAATTCATTGCACGACAAATAGCCCATTTCCGATACTTTTATAAAGTATGGAATGGGCTATAGCCATTTATATCATCTTTTAACTTTATTTATTAACTGTTAATAATGATTCATAAATACCTGCTTCTTTAGCAGCTTCAATTAATGTTGAACCAATTTCTGAAGGTGTTGCCGCTGTTTTCACACCACAACTATTTAATGTTTTTATTTTCTCTTCAGCAGTACCTTTACCACCTGAAATGATTGCACCAGCATGTCCCATACGTTTTCCAGGAGGTGCTGTTTGTCCACCGATAAAGCCTACAACTGGTTTTGTCATATTCGCTTTAATCCATTCAGCTGCTTCTTCTTCAGCTGTACCACCGATTTCACCAATCATAACAACTGCTTTCGTTTCGTCATCTTCATTGAATGCTTTTAAAACATCAATAAAGTTTGTTCCGTTGACTGGGTCTCCACCAATACCAACAGCTGTAGTTTGACCAATACCTTCTTCAGTCAATTGGTGCACTGCTTCATATGTTAGTGTACCTGAACGTGATACTACACCAACATGACCTTTTTTGTGAATATAGCCAGGCATAATACCAATTTTACATTCATCTGCTGTAATCACACCTGGACAGTTCGGACCAACTAAACGTGTTTTTCTACCTTGTAAGTAGCGTTTAACTTTAACCATGTCTAATACAGGAATATGTTCAGTGATACAAATAACCATATCTAAGTCTGCATCAGCTGCTTCTAAAATTGAGTCTGCAGCAAATGGTGCTGGAACGTAAATGACTGAAACCGTTGCCCCAGTTTCATTTTTAGCTTCTTCAACAGTGTTGAAAACAGGAACGCCTTCAACAACTTGACCACCTTTACCAGGCGTCACACCTGCTACTATTTTCGTACCATAATCAAGCATTTGTTTTGTATGGAAAAGGGCAGTAGACCCTGTAATACCTTGTACCATTACTTTAGTATTCTTATCTATAAATACACTCATCTTAGTGCTCCCATCCTTTCCTTATGCTTCTTTGACTAGTTTAACAATTTTTTGTGCACCTTCAGCCATTGTTGCTGCTGGTTCAATTGCTAATCCTGAGTCTTTTAAGATTTTTTTACCTAACTCAACATTTGTACCTTCTAAGCGTACAACTAGTGGTAAAGTTAAATCTACTTCTTTTACAGCTTCAACGATACCTTCTGCGATAACATCACATTTCATAATGCCACCGAAAATGTTTACAAAAATACCTTTAACATTTTCATCACCTAAAATGATTTTAAATGCTTCAGTTACTTTTTCTCTAGTAGCGCTTCCGCCTGCATCTAAGAAATTGGCTGGGTTTCCACCGAAATGATTAATCGTATCCATTGTTGCCATGGCTAAACCTGCACCATTAACCATACATCCGATGTCACCATCTAATGCAATGTATGATAAATCATGTTTAGACGCTTCAATCTCTTTCGGATCTTCTTCTTCTAAATCACGTAATTCTACAACATCTTTATGTCTGAATAATGCATTATCATCAAAATTAATTTTAGCATCTAATGCCAATACATCACCATCAGCTGTTGTAACTAATGGGTTGATTTCTACGATTGAACAATCTTTTTCAATGAATACATTATAAAGTGCTAATAAGAATTTAGCAGCTTTGTTAACAGATTCTTTAGGAATATTAATATTAAACGCAATTCGTCTTGCTTGGAATGGTGAAAGTCCGATTACTGGATCGATAGTTTCTTTGAAGATCTTTTCAGGAGTCTTCGCAGCAACTTCTTCAATCTCAGTGCCCCCTTCTTCAGACGCCATCAATGTTACTTGGTCAGTCGCACGATCAATAACGAATCCAACGTAATATTCTTTTTGAATAGCACAACCTTCTTCGATATATAAACGTTTAATTTCTTTACCTTCTGGACCAGTTTGATGTGTCACCAAAGTTTTCCCTAATAATTCTTTTGCATATGTTTCTACCTCAGATAAAGATTTAGCAATTTTTACTCCGCCTGCTTTACCTCTACCTCCAGCATGAATTTGTGCTTTTACAACATATACATCAGAATTTAATTCTTTTGCTTTCTCCACCGCTTCTTCAGCAGTAAATGCTACTCGTCCTTCTGGAACTGCAACGCCCATTGAACGAAATATTTCTTTACCTTGATACTCGTGGATATTCATCTTCCATCCTCCTGTTACTTAGGTTAAGTTCCCTTACAATTATAAAAAATGTAAGCGCTATTGTAAACTTAAATGCTACTTTTTTATCATTTAATTGAATTTTACGATTTACAGTAACGATTTTATAGGTTCAAAGCTTTTTCTATGCTCTTTCATAATGCCAATATCATCGATTGCTAGTAAATGTTGTTTGGTACCATAACCCGCGTTTTTTTCAAAACCGTATTCAGGATAATCTTTAGATAACTGTGTCATATAATCATCACGAAAAACCTTCGCCATGATACTTGCAGCTGCAATGGACACACTTCTTGCATCACCCTTGATTAAAGATACTTGAGGCAGTGCATTATCAAGCGTCATCGCGTCTATCAATAAATGCGTTGGTTGTACTGATAATCCATCAATAGCTCGCTGCATGGCGATTTGAGTAGCTTTATAAATATTAAATTCATCTATTTCTTCAGCTGTCGCGATACCATATGCAAAAGCAGTAACTTCATTTTTTAGTGCTTCATTTAATTCTAGACGTTTCGTAATAGGTACTTTTTTCGAGTCATCAAGGCCCAAATAATTGTGATTTGAATTTAAAATTGTTGCGCATGCAACGACTGGACCTGCTAAAGGTCCTCTTCCAACTTCATCAATCCCACAAATAATAGCATTAGGATGCTCTTTTAATATTTCATTTTCAAAGTAAGTCATTTCAACATACTTTTCTTTTAAAGCTTGTTCTTTTTCTAACGCTTTTCTGCGCCTAGCTATGGCATTTTGAACACCTTTTCGCTCATCTAAAAAGCATTCATGATTTTCTAATTCTTCTATTGTATTAACCGCATTAATCAACTGCGTAACTTCTTTAATTGTTAGCGTCATTTGCTAATTCCTCAGTCATATCTTTAAAAATATCAAAACAATAATTTCCTATTTTAGCATTTCGAATATCATAAATAATCAGTTCAATGACTGCTTCGTAATCAATTTCATTACCACGTCGAATTAAGCCACGTTTTTTCCCTATCGCATCAAACCACGCTATGATTTCTGCATCTTCAGGAACTTCAATATTATAATGTGACTTTAATCGCGCTAAATCATTTTGAATTAAAAAGTTTAATCCATAGATGGCAACTTCATCTAAGTGCACAATACTATCTTTTATCGCACCAGTTAAACTCAACTTCTTACCGACTTCTTCATCTTCAAATTTAGGCCAAAGTATCCCTGGTGTGTCTAATAGTTGTAATGCATTACCAACTTTAATCCATTGTTGTTGTTTGGTCACACCTGGTTTATTACCAGTCTGCGCAATACTACGCTTTGCCAGTTTATTTATTAATGTGGATTTACCAACATTTGGAATTCCAACGATCATTGCTCTTATCGCTCTAGGTTTAAGTCCTTTCGCTTTTTCGCGTTCAAATTTTTCAGCAGTCGCCTTAATTGCTGCAGCTTCCACTTTCTTTAAATTTTTACCGTGCTTAGCATCCACTGATACAGGATAGTATCCTTTATCAATAAAAAATTGTTCCCATTTTGACATCTCATTTAAATTAGACATATCTTTTTTATTTAATATAACAACACGTGGTTTTTGGTTAATAACTTCATCTATCATAGGGTTTCTTGAACTATATGGAATTCTTGCATCTACTAGTTCAAACACTACATCTACTTTTTTTAATTGTTCACTTACTTCTCTTTTGGCTTTCGCCATATGTCCTGGATACCATTGAATAACCATTCAATTCACCTTACTTTCGTCAATTCTTTTCTCATTATTAAAATCTATAACCTGTTAATTATAGAACAAATTCATTAATTCAACTATATTTATTTTAACATTGTCACACTTCTTAACAATGCTTTAGATTTAGGTAAAAGTGATTATTTCAAGTTTTCTACAATTAAAAATCATCATTTGTTAAATCTAAGTTACTTATTAAGTGACATTCATCTTTATCAGTATGACATTTTTATTATTCAATATATTTGTTTAATGATAAACTGAAAATGATCCAAAGTTTAAGTAACTATGATAAGGTATCTGTTCCACAGTCATCTTCGTCTTTACCTATCAAGAACCTCATTAACTTTAGTTTCAGTTAAACTTAATTTTAAATTTGAAAGTTGAGGATAATGTTGTGTTAAAAAAGTGGCTAAATTCAAACGTCAAACAATTCTTTGTTATAACTTTCATTAGTGTAATATTAACGCTTATTTTATTTTCTACTCATATCTATGATTATATTGTGAATGGTACTGTTTTTAGTGGGGCTGGAGATGGATTCCGTCAAATGATGCCATTTCAAATGTATTTGTATGAACATCTAAGTAGTTTTTCTAGTTTATATGATGCATCGTTTGGATTAGGTGGCGATTATATGAAAGGACTATCATATTATTATTCGCTGTCACCTTTAATGTGGCTAAATTTTCTATTCATTAAAATAGGAGAAACGGTTGGTATATTTAATCCGACAACAATACATTTTTGGCCGACAAACCAACTTATTATGGCTATGATACGAGCTATCATAACATTTGTCGTGACCTTCTACTTATTTAAAATATTACACTTTAAACGCTCAACAAATATGATCGCTACGATTTTATACGGCATGTCAACTGTCGTTATATACTTTAATTTTACTTGGTCATTTTATGGAAATTTATTATATTTATTGCCATTATCGATTCTTGGTTTGGAAAGATATTTTCAACAACGCAAAATCGGTATTTTCATTGTTGCGATAGCCTTAACACTATTTAGCAATTTTTATTTCAGTTATTATCAAGCTATTATTATAGGTTGCTACTATTTATATCGACTCATTTTCACTTACAAATATGACATTGTCTCTAGAACACAAAAATTTATTTGCGTCATATCTGCTACAGTTTTGAGTGTGTTATCAAGTGTATTTGGTTTATTCACTGGCATTTCTGCGTTTTTGGAAAATGACAGAAAGCAAAATCCCAATGTTGATATACCGTTTTTGACACCACTTGATTATCATTATTTTTTCTTTAGCGATGGATTTTATATTACGATTTCAATTCTTACTATCGTTGCATTATTGTCATTCAAACTGTATCGTTTTTACTTTTATAGACTTTTCGCAATAGTAACATGGATATTATTTATTGGTTCATTATCACAGTATTTCGACAGTGCTTTTAATGGTTTTTCATTTCCAGAAAGGCGTTGGGTGTATATCTTAGCACTATCATCAAGCGCTCTTTGCGGATTGTTTATTCAACATTTATCAACATTAAATATGAAATATTATTTAATCAGAACAATACCAGTAAGTATCATCGCATTACTTTATGTATTACTATCACCGACACACCCACTTGCACTTATAGTAGGTATTATCCTGCTAATGGTGCTTGCCGTTATTTTAAAATTTAGTTTATGGCGTTATAAAAAATTAACCGTTGCAATATTAGTATTAATCGTTATGATTCAACAAATCGTCATTTTAGATAACAACAAAAATATGGCAATCAAACCTTATCAACAATCATTATCAACGTTGAAACAACATGATTACCATAGTAACTATGTAAACCAGCTTATAAAAAAGATAAATCAAAATGCAACAGGCCCATTTAATCGCATTGATTATATGTCAGACTATGCATTAAATTCACCATTTATATATCATTATAATGGCATTTCATTATATTCTAGTATTTTTAATGGAGACATTTTAAAATATTATGACAAGACACTCCAAATTAATATGCCAATTGATAAAAACAGCACTTATAGATTACTTGGCAATCGTCAAAATTTACTATCACTTTGGAATGTTAATGATCGAATTAGAGTGAATCATGATGACAACTTACCATATAGATTTAAAATTAACTCTGAACACAAAGACAATAAAGTTCGTTGGATTCATTCTAAAAATACCATCCATTATCCAAGTGCACATATTACAAATAAGGTCTTTTCCAATAAAGAATTAAAATCTCCATTAGATAAAGAACAAGCAATGTTGCAAGGGATTGTTTCTAACAATACTAAAGATGTTAATACACATTTTAAAGCCAATAAAAATTTACTATCAGATTCAACAATTAAATTAAATAGTTCAGCCTGGCAATCTCCTACAAAACATTTATTACAAGTTAAACAAAATAATGGTGGTCTAACTGTACAGTTGCCAAAATCAGTTTCTAATCAATTTAAAGATTTGTATTTTGAAATGGATTTAGAATTACTTTCGCCGGATAAAGCTCATGATGTTAAAGTGAATGAATATACACAAGAAAGAAATAAACTCACTTATAAATATCGACGCTTTGTAACACCCGTAACGATACGCATTAAAGCTTCAGATAGAATTAGATTATCATTGCCTAAAGGTAAGTATCGAGTAAATTTAAAAGGGATATACGGCGAAGATTATACCACGCTTAAAGACGCTTCAAATTCATTAGAGGCTGTCAAAGTTAGTAAGACAAAGCAAGGTTATACTATTACTAAAAATAAAAATTCATCTGGGTATATTGTTTTGCCAACAGCATATAATCAAGGTATGAAAGCGACATCAGGTGATCAAAGTCTTAAAGTTGCACAAGTAAATGGTGTTATGACCGGCATTAAAGCACCTAAAAATATAACAAAGATTCAATTGAGCTATACCCCACCATACTATTATTTACTTATAACAATTACTATATTTGGCATTATATGTAGTATTATTTTCACGAGATGGGCAAGACAAAAATAATGTTGCTACGCATATATTTAATAAATCTACTAAGTCCTTTTCAATGGCACTTAGTAGATTTTTGTTTATATAAGCATTTTTGAGCAAACACGTTATGAATAAATAAGAAAAAAACAATTACATTATCAACTTTACATTAACTAAACAGCAAAAAAAGCCATCTATATCACTCCATAAAAGTGACCTAGATGGCTTTATTGTTTGAGTCGAATTTGACTCATACATAGCTTTGTTTAAATGCTGATTAACGAATTTCTTGGATTCTAGCAGCTTTACCACGTAAACTACGTAAGTAATATAATTTAGCACGACGTACTTTACCACGACGTTTAACTTCGATTTTTTCAATTTTTGGTGTGTGTAATGGGAATGTACGTTCCACGCCAACACCTGATGAAATTTTACGAACTGTAAACGTTTCAGAAACGCCACCGCCACGACGTTTAATTACAATGCCTTCGAATACTTGGATACGCTCACGAGTACCCTCAATGATACGTACGTGTACACGTAAAGTATCACCAGGACGGAAACTTGGTAAGTCTGTACGCAATTGTGATTTAGTTACTGCTTCGATTAATTTGTGATTTGTCATTATAAATTCTCCTCTTCAACCTATGTTCTTGCCTCGACAAATATATAGCAGCGGATCATAGTGATTTTTGTGTTTCCACACTCAGAATATGTTAGCACAATACTAACCTTTTTTCAATCCTATTTTATATCTTTCTAATATTTGCTTATCTTCATTAGTTAATGGATATTTTTCAATTAAGTCAGGTCTTTTATTATATGTGCGGATCAACTTTTGCTCATGTCTCCATGCATCAATATTGGCATGATTTCCAGACAATAAAACATCTGGAACTGTTAGACCCTTAAATTCACGTGGACGTGTATATTGCGGAAACTCTAATAACCCATCTGAAAATGAATCGTCTTGATGTGACTGTTCATTACCTAAAACACCTGGAATCAGTCTAACAATAGCATCAGTCATTGTCATTGCCGGTAACTCACCGCCAGTTAACACATAGTCACCCATTGATATTTCATCTGTGACAAGATGTGTTCGGATACGTTCATCGTAACCTTCATAATGTCCGCATATGAAAACGATGTGGTCAGCCTTGCTTAATTCAACAGCTTTCTGATGTGAAAATGGCTCGCCTTGTGGACACATTAAAATAACGCGTGTTTGTTCTGTGACATCTAAGTCTTCCATCGCATTAAAAACAGGTTCAGGCTTTAACACCATACCTTGTCCGCCACCATACGGATAATCATCTACTTGGTTGTGCTTGTTAATTGCATAATCTCTAAAATTAACCGTATTGATTTGTAATTTATTGTTTTCTTGGGCACGTTTCATAATTGAATGATTTAAAACACCATCAAACATTTCAGGAAATAAAGTTAAATAATCAATTTTCATTAATCCAACAATCCTTCCATTGGCGTGATGATAATTTTTTTATTTTCAACATCCACTTCTTTTACAACATCAGCAATATAAGGAATCAAATATTCTTTAGATCCTTTAATCACCCACACATCATTCGCACCTGTTTCAAATATATTAATTACACGACCTATTGGTGTTTCTTGATCATCAAAAACTGTACATCCTATAATATCTGAATAATAAAATTCATTTTCCTCAAGTACGATATCTTCATGATCACGCTCTTGATAAATAGAACTCCCTTTTAAATGCTCAATATCATTAATATTATTAATACCTTCAAATGTAAGCATATGAAGCCCTTTATGCACTCTATGTGACTTAACAGTATATTCAAGGTCGTTATTGTTATGCACAACTGTCAGCACTTGACCGGGTTGAAAACGAACGTCTGTAAAGTCTGAATTGGATTTTACTTTAATTTCACCTTTAATACCATGTGTGTTAACAATTTGACCAACTTCAACTCTCATTCTATTACCTCCAACTCTATGCTTTGAACACTTCTATTTTAATTGAAAATAATTCAAAGAAAAAGGGCACCATTATGGTACCCAATACGTTCTATATTACTAACATGTGATATTCCCAACGTATCATTGAGTAATAACTGTCAGTGTAAACGAGTTATTCTTATTGTTAGAACAATTTTACGCTAAATTACTTAGCTTTCTTTTGTTCGTCAAATTTTTTCATAATACCTTCTTTTGATAAGATATTGTGAACTGTATCAGTTGGTTTCGCACCATCATTTAACCATTTTAAAGCTAACGATTCGTCAACTTTAATTTCTGGAGCATTAGCGCTCGTTGGGTTATAAGTACCGATTTGTTCGATGATACGTCCGTCACGTGGAGAACGAGCATCTGCTACTACGATACGATAGAATGGATTTCTTTTTGAACCTAAACGTGTTAAACGAATTTTAACTGCCATTTATAAAATCTCCTTTAAGTCATGTTTTAATTTTTATTTTCTACAAGAAATAATATTAACAGGTGTATGAATGTTTGTAAAGAGTTTTTTCTTTACCAGGAAAATTATTGAACCTTTTTCTTACAATAATAACTATGTGATTACTAAATTAGACTGTTAATAGGTTATAAAAATTCATAGTAGCCTTCACCACCTACGTGTTAAGTTAATTTATCTCGTAAGGACATGAATGGTACCACTTCTAACGCACATGTTCCACCAATATAACTTATTAATATTAGCAACAATAACCTCATGTTCTAGCAAATCCGCAATTTCAGTTTTTAATTATTATTGTGTATCTAAAAATATGCACCCCATAAAGTTATATTCTTTAGTATAACTTTCGGGATGCACATCTCATTGCAACAAAAATCAGCGTGTTATATTAAACATTAAAACGGTAAATTCATACCTTTTAACATATTTTGCATTTGATTGCGTTTACCTTTTTTACCTTTACCGCCACCAGTGAATTGTTTCATCATTTTCTTCATATCGTTAAATTGTTTCATCAAACGATTGACTTCTTGTAATGAACGACCAGACCCTTTAGCAATACGCTTTTTACGTGATACATTCAATGTGTCTGGATTGTTTCTTTCAGCCGGCGTCATTGACTGGATAATCGCTTTAATATGATCAATTTGCTTTTCACTCATATTAAGCTTATCTAGCCCTTTCATTTTATTCATACCTGGAATCATTTTCATAATATCATCCAGTGGTCCTAGATTTTTCACCTGATCAAGTTGTTCTAAAAAATCATCTAAAGTAAACGATGACTCACGCATCTTTTTCTCTAAATCTTTTGCTTTTTCTTGATCCACATCTTGTTGCGCTTTTTCAATTAAACTTAACACATCACCCATACCTAAAATACGTGATGCCATACGTTCAGGATGGAATAGCTCTAAACCATCTAACTTTTCACTCATACCAACAAATTTAATTGGTTTTTGTGTCACCGAACGAATAGATAAAGCTGCACCACCACGTGTATCACCATCTAATTTAGTTAAGGTAACACCTGTGACATCAAGTTGATCGTCAAAAGATTCTGCAACATTGACAGCATCTTGACCCGTCATTGAATCGACAACTAACATAATTTCGTTTGGTTTAGCAATTTCTTTTACTTCTTTTAATTCGTTCATCAATGCTTCATCGATGTGTAATCGACCTGCTGTATCAATGATTACAAAGTCTAAATGTTCTTCTTTAGCATGTTTTAATGCATTAGTTACAATTTGTTGTGGCTTTACTTGATCTCCTTCACTGTATACAGGAATATCAATTTGTTTCCCTACTGTTTGTAATTGATTTATCGCTGCTGGACGATAAATATCTGCTGCAACTAACATAGGTTTTTTGTTGTATTTTTTACGCATCAATAATGCTAATTTACCTGCAGTTGTTGTTTTACCAGCACCTTGTAAACCAACCATCATAACAACAGTAGGTGGTTTATTTGACATATTAATCGATGTATTTTCTCCACCCATCAACTTCGTTAATTCATCTTGAACTATTTTAATAACTTGTTGCCCTGGTGTTAATGATTGCATTACATCGGAACCTAATGCGCGTTCTGATACTGTTTTAATAAATTCTTTTACCACTTTAAAGTTTACGTCAGCCTCAAATAACGCTAATCTTACTTCACGCATCATTATCTTTATATCAGCTTCAGTAAGTTTACCCTTACCACGCATTTTTTGCATCGTCGCTTGCAGGCGTTCTGATAAGCCTTCAAATGCCATATCGATGTCCTCCCTCAATTTATATCTATTCTAAGTCTTCTAATTGTTGAATATAACGTTGTATTTGTTCTGGATTACTTAAATGTTGTTTCATTTCATCATATATTTCTCGGCGTTGCTCAAATTTCTGGTATAATTCCAATTTCTTTTCATAATCTTCAACTAAATCGCCAGTTCTTCTTATATTATCATAAACTGCTTGTCTACTCACATTAAAAGTATCTGCGATTTCACTTAAAGAATAATCTTCGAGATAAAATAATTCCAAATAATTACGTTGTTTATTCGTCAATAAGGATTGATAAAAATCAAACAAATAATTCATTCGTAACGTTTTAACTAAATCATTTTGCCCCATGATTATCGTCCTTTTCTTCTGTTACAATTTGATCATTTTCAACTGTTGTTATTTCGTCATTTTGTTCAATCATATCAGCGAATAAGCCGTAGACATAACTTTCAGGGTTAAATGGTTGTAAGTCATCTAATTGCTCACCTAAACCTACATATTTAACTGGAATGTGCAATTCATTACGAATGGCTAATACGATACCACCTTTGGCTGTACCATCTAATTTCGTTAATACAATACCTGTAACATTTGTTACTTCTTTAAAGTTTCTAGCTTGTGACAACGCATTCTGACCAGTTGTAGCATCTAAACATAGTAATGCTTCATGAGGCGCATCTGGCACTGCTCGATTAATTACACGCTTAACTTTTTCTAATTCTTGCATTAGATTTGTTTTATTTTGTAAACGTCCAGCGGTATCACAGATTAAAATATCAACACCTTTGTTTTTAGCGGCATTAATCGCATCATACATAACAGCAGCTGGATCAGAACCTTCACTTTGGCTAATTACATCTACACCAACACGTTCGCCCCAAACTTTCAATTGATCAATAGCACCCGCTCTAAAAGTATCGCCCGCAGCTAACATTACTTTTTTACCTTCCATTTTATATCGGTAAGCTAATTTTCCAATTGTTGTTGTTTTACCAACACCATTCACACCGACCATTAAAATGACATTTAAACGACCATCTTCTATGTTCATAGCTTCTGAATTATCATCTTCTTGATGGTAAATCTCTACGATTTTTTCAACAATGACTTCACGCAAATCTTCAGTATCTTGAATATTACGTCGTTGTGCTTCCATACGTAATTCTTCAGTTAACGTCATCACTGTATTAAAACCGACGTCTGCAGTGATTAACATTTCTTCTAAAGCTTCAAAAAAGTCTTCATCTACTTTACGATATCTCGCTATCAAATTATTTAATTGTTCTTGGAAATTTTGACGAGATTTTTCGAGTCCTGCTTTAAATTTAGCACCCATTTTTTGAGCTTCAATTTCTTCAAAATCTTCAATTGATATTAAGCCATCGTCATCAAAATCCGCTTCACTCAACTTGCGTGGCTTCTTTTTCACTTCAGCATTTTCTGCTAAATCATTTACGTCCTGCGTTGAACCTTCAGAATGTGTATCTTCTAATTTGTCTTGACCTTGTTCTTCTCTTAAGGATTTAACTTCTTCATTTTCTTTATTTGTTGCAAACTTATCTTTTAAGCGTTTAAAAAAGCTCATTATTGCTCCTCCTTCAACACATCATCTATTGTATTTAAATTCACACTCACAAGTTTAGTAACACCTGATTCTTGCATTGTTACACCGTATAACCTATCTGCAAATTCCATTGTTCCTTTACGGTGTGTAATAACAATGAATTGTGTTTCGTCTGATAACTCATTTAAATATTTTGCGTATCTAATAACATTTGCTTCATCTAGTGCAGCTTCAACCTCATCTAATATAACAAAAGGTGCAGATCTTACTTTTAAAATTGCAAATAGTAAAGCAATAGCAGTTAATGCACGCTCACCACCACTCAGTAACGATAAATGTTGCAACTTTTTACCCGGTGGTTGTACCACAATATCAATACCAGCTGTTAAATAATCGGCTTCAGTTAATTGCAATTCTGCATCGCCTCCACCAAACAATTGTTTGAACACAGCTGTAAAATGTCCTTGAATAGCATGGAAAGTTTCTTTAAATCTTTCAGTAACCTCTTGATCCATTTCACTTATAATTTGCTCTAATGTTTCTTTAGCTTTACGAAGATCTGTACGTTGTTCACTTAAAAATGTATAACGTTCATTTAACTCTTCAAATTGTTCAATTGCATTTAAGTTTACAGGACCTAGTTCATCAATCGACATCTTCATTAACTTAACTTTTTTACGTAATGCGTCAATCGATTCATCACTCGTATATTCAGATTTCGCACGTTCAACAGTCAATTGATATTCATCATTTAAATGATCTATCGCATGATGAATTAATACATCTAACTTTGATTGTTCAGCTTTAATATCTTGGTAGTGATTTTCGATAGCTAAAATATCTTGGTGACAAACTTGTAGTGTAGCTTCCTGCGCATCGATTTGTTCATTCAACTCAATACGTTGTTGTTTCAATTTATCTAATTCATCAGATAAGCGTGTTCTCGTTTCTTGTTGACCATTAATTTGATCTTTAATATTTTGAAAAGCTTGTTCGCCCATCACTTCATCCGAATTAAAGAATGCAATTTTTTCTTTAACATCTTTTAATTGATGTTTAGTTTGTTGACTTTGATTATTTAATCGATCTATTGTCTGTTGTTGTGTTTTAATACGCTCTTTAACCACAGCAAGATCAGATTGTTTCTGATGTAACGTTTGTTGTGTTTTAGTTACGCTTTCCTTACCTTCTTTAGAAAGTTTTGTGTAGCGTTCAATTTCATCTTCTAGTCGTTTTAAAGATGCTTTAATACTTTCTAAATGAGTTTCTTTTTCACTCAAAGTTTGTCGACTTTTGTCACTCGTATAACCATCATTTTTTTCAAATTCGAATTCTTCATGATCATTTTTTATTTGTGTTTCTTGTGTAGTTAATCTATCGAGCTCCATTTCAAAATGATGCACTTGCTCTTTAAGTGTATTATGCTTTTGACTTTTTTCAAAATACAGTTCACTTAATTGATCACTTTTTATCTTCAACTCTTTAAATTGTTGTTCAAATGATTCTGTTTGACGCAAGTAATCTTCTAATTGGTGTCTCATTGTTGTCAACTCGTCTTTTTGAGACAGAATACTTTTGGACTTACGAGCGCCACCACCAGTCATAGAACCACCAGGGTTTACAATATCACCTTCCAAAGTAACAATACGAGTTCGATATTTAATCGCACGTGCCAATTCATTTGCATGCTTTAAATGATCAACGATAATCGTATTACCTAATAAATTCCCGATAATATTTTGATATTCTGGTGCTACTTTCACTGCTTCCGAAGCAATACTAATAAATCCGTTTGCCTCTTTAGCAATAGATTTAATATCAGTCGCTACCACTCTACTCTGTATAACATTTAATGGTAAAAACGTCGCACGACCTAAATTACGTTCTTTTAAAAATTGAATAGCCTGGCGTCCATCTTTTTCTGAATCTACAATGACATGTTGTAATGAAGCACCTAATGCTGTTTCAATTGCCTGAGTTAATTTAGATGGCACATCAATAATTTCCGCAACTGCACCATGAATACCCTTTAATTCTTTATTTTTAGCTTTCAAAATATGTTTGACGCCATTGAAAAAATAAGTGTATTCTTCCTCTTGCGTTGCCAAACTATCAATACGTGTTTTCATTTTTTCGGTATATCGATATGCTTGATACAATTTCTCTTCGTATTCATTTTGTGCTTTTTTTGTATCAGTGAGATCTTTTTCTATATTTTTAATTTCTTTATCTACAGCAGAAAGTTCTTTGTTGGTCTGTTGATATTCTTTTTTTGTCGTTTTTATTTGACCCTGAATATCTTTCAATTGCTCAAAAACTTCAACTAATCGAGAATCTAGTCTTGATTTTTTAGCCTCATTCTCTTCTATAGTATGCTTTAAAAAACGAATATCATTGTTAACATCTGATTGCTCTGACATTAATGTATAGTATTCGTTTTTAATTTCTTCCAATTTTTCATCATGTGCTTCGTCTGAAACATATAGTTGTTCTTCAAGTTCACGAATGACAGCATTGAGTTCTTTTTGTTTACTTTTCAGAGACTTATAAGTATCTTGAGCTTCAGAAATCTCATTTGATATATTTTCTAAAAGCTCCATTAAATTTTCTTGTTCTTCTTCATATCGTGCATTTGTTTCAGATTGATTTTTCTTACGTTCTTCTAAAACATTTAATTGTCCCGTATATTTTTCAAAGGCTTCCGTAGCTTTTACTAATTGATAATTAAGCGATTCAACATCGTTATCAAGTTGATGTCGTTTACCTTTATATTGTTGAATTTGTTGGCTTAAACGTTGCTTGTCAGCTTCTTTATTTGCTTGTTGACCTTGTAAATCATTTAAACGTTGATCTAATTGTCTATTGTCATTTGTATATTGATCAATATCGTGCACTGTAACTACAATGTCACTATGTTTCATTTGATGTGAAAGTGTCTTATATTCTTTAGCTATAGCTGCCTCCTCTTTTAGAGGTTCTACGCGACCTTCCAAATCATATAAAATGTCTTCTACTCTCGTTAAATTATCTTCTGTTTGGTCAAGTTTATTTAATGATTCAGCCTTACGTTTTTTATATTTAAGTACACCAGCCGATTCTTCAATAATTTGACGTCTATCAATTGGTTTAGCATTTAGTATTTCATCAACTCTACCTTGCGAGATAATGCTATACGCTTCTTTTCCCAATCCAGAATCTAAAAATAAATCGGCAATATCTTTTAATCTTGCACGGTCATTATTTATGTAGTACTCACTTTCACCACTTCGATACAATCTTCTTGTTACAATAACTTCGTTTTCATCAACACTGAGCTTTTTAGAATGATTATCTAATCTTAACTGTACTTCAGCATAATTTTGAGCTTTGCGATGTTCTGCACCTGAGAAGATAATATCTTCCATTTTTGAGCCACGTAATGATTTAGCCGATTGTTCACCCAACACCCATTTAATAGCATCTGTAATATTACTTTTACCGCTTCCATTTGGACCAACAATTGCAGTTACACCTTTATCGAATTGAACATTGGTTTGATCTGCAAAAGACTTAAATCCAATGGCATCTATTGATTTTAAATAAACCATCCTAAACTCCTTATCACAATTTTAAAGAACACATGTATACGATATTTTAATATTTGTATATTAAATTTCGAAGTTGTTCCATAAAATATTAAAAATTCTTCCTTAAATCCTAAATCGAACACCTATATGTCGTATCATATAAATTTCTATTTAATTTGTTTTAATTGCTTATAGGCACTTTCAGCAGCACGTTGTTCTGATTCTTTTTTCGTTTTCCCTTTACCTTCAGCTATTGCTTCCCCTTGCAGAATAACTTCTGAAGTGAATAGACGATGATGTGCCGGTCCCTCTTCTTTTATTAAATTATAGGTTACATCACCTTTATTTTGCTGGTGCACATATTCTTGGAATTGTGTTTTAAAATCTACCACGCCTAATAACTCATTTTGTTCTACATGTGGGAAAATAACTTTCTCAGCAAATTTCCAAACTATATCTAGTCCTTGATCCAAATACAATGCCCCAATAAATGCTTCGAATGCATCTGATATTAATGATGGTCTTGTACGTCCCCCTGTTTTCTCTTCACCTTTACCAAGTAAAATCATTTCGTTCAATCCAATTTTATTCGCAAATATTACAAGTGAGGGCTCACATACAATAGTGGCACGCATTTTTGTTAAATTCCCTTCTGGCAAGTTGGGATGTTTATCAAATAAATATCGTGAAACCGTCAATTCTAATACCGCATCACCCAAAAACTCTAAACGCTCATTATGGTCTAAACGATTCATATTAAAATCATTAATAAAACTCGAATGCGAAAATGCTTGTTGGTATAAATCAATATTTTGATAAGTAAAGCCTAACTCTGTCATTTTAGTATCAAAGCGCTTTCTAAAACGATTAACTATCTCACTTTTCTTTTGTTTAGACATTATTTTATCTCCTTTATGTGTTGCTCTTGAATCATCTTTAATTTTACGTTAAAACTATTGATAATTAAAGAAAAAAACTGAGTCGACAATACTGACGACCCAGATGTAAGATTTATTATTTTTCAAGACTGTTAATAAATTTAACAGCATCACCAACAGTGTTGATTTTTTCAGCTTCTTCATCAGGAATTTCAGTACCAAACTCGTCTTCTAATTCCATTACTAATTCAGCGATATCAAGTGAGTCAGCGCCTAAATCATCTTTGAAAGATGCATCTTCAGTTACTTTATCAGCGTCTACACCTAAACGGTCAACGATGATATCTTTTACTTTATCGAAATTTTCCACGTCGATTCACCTCCTTTAAAAATGCCTATACATAGACTATTATATTTTCCCATTTTAAATTCTAAAAAACAAGTAGAAATTTTAGAAACACTTATCAATTTATTGATTAGTGTTTCTTATGCATGAGCTTTAGCTCAGGTGTACCTCTATCCCAGTTATCAATTTATTGATTACTGCGTCTTTATCTTGAGCTTTAGCTCAGGCGTACCTCTATCCCAGTTATCAATTTATTGATTTCTGCGTCTTTATCTTGAGCTTTAGCTCAAGCGTTCCTCTAATCTTCTTATCAATTTATTGATTAGTGTTTCTTAGGGAGAAATTCTGGAACCTTATCTAGGTTGCTTAGAATTTCCCCCGCAAAGTTGACTAGGTCAGACAATTCTCCATTGGATGACCAGTCAACCACTGCGTCAATGAGCTTTAGCTCAAATATATTACATGTACATTCCACCATTTACATGGATTGTTTGACCTGTAATATATTTTGCTTTGTCTGATGCTAAGAACGCTACTGTATTAGCAATATCTGTGTCTTGACCAAAACGTGCTAACGGAATTTGAGTCAACATTTGTTCTTTAAGCTCATCACTTAAAGCATCTGTCATATCAGAAACAATAAAACCAGGTGCAACTGCATTTACAGTGATACCACGAGATGCTAATTCACGCGCCGCAGATTTAGTTAAACCAATAACACCTGCTTTTGTTGCAACATAGTTTGCTTGTCCCGGATTACCTACTGCTCCAACAACACTTGATAAATTGATGATAGCACCACTACGTTGTCTTAACATTTGTGGTGTTGCTTTTTGGATACAGTTAAATACACCTTTTAAGTTTGTGTCAATAACATCATCCCACTCTTGTTCTTTCATACGCATTAATAAATTATCGCGAGTAATACCTGCATTATTTACTAAAACATCTAAAGAACCAAATTGGCTAACTACTTCTTTAATCATTGCTTTAACTTCATCAGCATCGGCAACATTTGCTTGAATCGCAAAACTGTCAACACCTTTAGCTTTGATTTCTTCGACTACTGCTTCAGCTTTCTCTTTGCTGCCTGCATAGTTTACTGCTACATTATATCCTTCTTCTGCTAATTGTAACGCAATACTACGTCCAATTCCTCTTGATGCACCTGTTACTAAAGCACTCTTAGTCATTTTCATTCCATCCTTTCACATCTTCTAAAGTTTGAATTGATGTTAACTTAACATCTCTATTTATTTTTTTAATTAAGCCAGATAAAACTTTTCCAGGACCAATTTCAATAAAATGATCAACACCTTGGTCTATTAGCCATTCTGTTGAGTTAATGAATTGTACTGGTGAATATAATTGCTTGACCATATTAGATTTAATTACTTCTTTGTCAGTTTCACCTTGCGCATTTACATTTTGAACTACAGGAAACTTAGCATCACGCCATTCAAATTGATTAATGTAACTTGAAAAATCTTCTTCAATCACTTTCATTAGCGATGAATGGAATGGTCCAGATACTGCTAAAGGCATGACACGTTTTGCACCTAATGATTTACCTTTTTCTACTAGCTCATCAATTAAAGCTTTGTGACCTGAAACAACAATTTGACCTGGGCAATTAATGTTTGCTGGTTCAATTATTTTGTCATCAGATGATAATGACTTACAAATTTCATCGACTTTATCAAAATCTAATCCCAATACTGCAGCCATGCTTCCTACACCAGTAGGAAATGCTTGCGCCATTAATTGACCACGTTTTCTAACAATTTTAACTGCATCTTCAAATGATAATACGTCAGCTGCAACTAAACTTGAATATTCACCTAAACTATGCCCCATAGTAAAATCAGGATTCAAATTTTTTAGCGCTGCTAATAATGCCGAACTATGCGTCAATAAAGCTGGTTGCGTGTTTTCAGTTTCACCCAATTTACCTTCTTCATCAGTAAACATTGTCTCTAAAATATCAAAGTCTAACGTCTTTGCTGCTGAAGTTAAAATTTCAGTTGCTTGATCATTGTTATTAAACAAATCTTGTGCCATACCAACTTTTTGGGCACCTTGTCCCGGAAAAATAATTGCTGTTTTACTCATTTAATTCACCTACAGTCTCTTTCATTGTTTGTACAATATTTTGTTCTCCTGCGATTTTCGCTTGTCTAATTGCAGAATAAAAAGCTTTAGCATTTGAACTACCGTGTGCTTTAACTACAGTACCTTCCAATCCTAATAATACTGAACCACCGTATTCTGAGTAATCCATCTTTTTAGCGAATTCTGCTAAATCTTTCTTCAATATTGCACCTGCTAATTTATTTTTAGTACTACTCATAATCGTATCTTTTAACATTTTACCGATTGATTTTGCAGTACCTTCTAAATTTTTAAGGACCATGTTCCCAGTATAGCCATCGGTAACTACAACATCTGTATCGCCATCCATTAATGTCTTCGCTTCAATATTCCCAACAAAATTCAATGAATGATCTTGATTTAATAACTCAAATGATTTTTTCGTTAAACTATTACCTTTAGCTGGCTCGGTACCTATATTTAATAATGAGATTTTCGGATTATCAATACCTCTAATTTTTTGAGCATAAATATCCCCTAGTTGCGCATACTGTAATAAGTGTTCAGGTTTAGCATCAGCATTTGCACCAACGTCTAAAAAGACAAAACCTTTTCCATCAATCGTTGGCAATGTTACTACTAAAGCCGGTCTAGCTACACCTTTAATACGTCCAACAATGAATAAACCAACTGACATTAAAGCACCAGTATTACCTGCTGACACACATCCATCTGCTTCACCAGATTTCACAGCTTCAGCCATTTTTACCATTGAGCTATCTTTTTTACGTTTAATCGCTCTAACAGGCTCATCTTCCATTTCAATCTTTTCAGAACAATGTCTAAATTCGATTCGTTCATGGTTCAGATTATACTTTTTTTCGTCACCGAAAAGCATAATTTCTAGATTTTTAAAGTCTTCAACAGCCTTTTGTACGGCTTCTAATACGATATCAGGCGCATTGTCGCCACCCATCATATCAATTGCTAATTTAACCATAATTTTATCCTCGCTTATCATAAAACATTTTAAAATTTCCTTTGAAAACTAATGTATGTTTAACATATGACTTTACTTCGACGTAATAATGTTTTGCAGTTTGATTTACAACTCGTGCTTCTGCTCTTACCGTATCATTTAATTTTACTTTTTCAATAAATTGAATGCTACTCTCATGAGTTAAAACTGTTGGTTGCTTAATTAGCGCAACACATAACGAATTTGCCTGAGCAAACAGCACATGACCACGCGCAATTCCAGTTTTATGAAAAACAGAATCCGATGTAATATCTAAAATTGATTGCGCTTTAACATTTGGATTGACTTGAATCAAATCACCAATAAATTCTTGTTCTTCAATAGAACTTATTTGGTCATAATTCTTTTCAGCAACTAATTTAATACGCTTCCTTAATTCTGGTATGTTTAAATAAGTGCGATCTAAACGAATTGTTTGTATACTCACTTGAAATAAGTCGCTTAGTTCATGGTCTGTGATGAAGGGATTGCTATCAATTTGTTGTCTGATTGCTTCTCTACGTTTATCTTTCTTTAGTTTCAACGTCTCACCCCTCATTTTTTAGTACCTAGTCTTAAACATTCCTCACATATCATAACACTTTCTATTTAACCGACTCAACAAATAACTGTATTATTTAGCTATTATTTAGTCGGAAATTTATAAATTGTTAAAATACCACTTTACATTTAAATAGTTCAAGTGTCATATCACTCAATTAACGAAGTGTTGCACTCAAATTGACAAATCAGCATGGTAATTAGTCAAAACTGCGATGTAATAAATTTTCTTCAACAAAATGACGTAAATGTTGATACGTATTTTCAAAGAATACGCCAGATTGAATAAGTTCAGCTGCTTCATCACGAGCAACTTCTAACATACGATAATCTTCAACTAAATTGGCAACTAAGAAATCTGGCAACCCACTTTGTTTAACACCAAAGAAATCTCCAGGACCACGCATTTCTAAGTCTCGTTCACTCAATTCAAATCCATCCGTTGTTTGTGTCATAATTGTCATTCTTTCAATTCCTGTTTCTGTTTTAGGGGATGCAATTAAAACACAGTAACTTTGCTGGTCACTTCTACCTACACGACCGCGTAACTGATGTAAAGTTGATAATCCAAAGCGATCCGCATCATAAATCATCATAAAAGTTGCATTCGGTACATTAACACCTACTTCAACAACAGTAGTAGAAACTAAAACATCTATCTCATGATTACTAAACTTTTGCATGACCTCATCTTTTTCATCGGCAGATAACTTACCATGCAATAACCCTACACGGGAAACACCATAATACTGTTGTAAAGACTCGTACAATGCGACAACATTTTGAACATCTTCGAGATGCTCAGAACTTTCTATTAGCGGGCAAATGACATATGCTTGACGACCTTTTTTCAACTCTGAGGTCATTTGCATCAAAACTTTATCGTATTGCTCATGCTTTGCCCAAGTAGTAATGATAGGTTTACGACCTTTTGGTAATTGTTTAATTGAAGACACATCCATCTCACCAAAAACTGATATTGCTAGTGTTCTTGGTATCGGCGTTGCTGTCATAAATAACACATTCGTCATTGCACCTTTTTCTCTTAAAAGCTGGCGTTGATTCACACCAAATCGATGTTGTTCATCTGTAATTACTAAACCAACATTATGGAAAATCACATCATCTTGAATCAAAGCATGGGTTCCAATTAAACAATCAATCGTACCATTTTCAAGTTGTTCTAAAAGTATCTTTCGTTTCTTACCTTTTACTGACCCAGTTAACAATGCAACGTTCATAGAATCTCCAAATAAAGCCATTAAACTTTCAGCATGTTGCTCTGCTAAAATTTCAGTTGGTACCATCAATGCTGATTGATAACCAGCCGTTTTTAACGCATACATACAAATTGCAGCAACTACTGTTTTTCCTGAACCTACATCACCTTGAAGTAATCGATGCATACGTATTGGTGCTTTTAAATCTCTAAAAATTTCATTAACACTGGATTTCTGTGCTTCAGTTAGTTCAAAAGGTAAACGATCAATAAATGATTTAACTTGGTCTAAGTCATAATCAATTTCAATTGCTTCGTCAGATGACTTTTCTAATCTATTTAGCCATTGCATACGTAATTCGAATAAAAACAGTTCAGTAAATGCATAGGTTCTACGAGCACGTAATAAATCCTCTTTACTTTTAGGATGATGTAATGTGTTCAAAGTAAAGTCCAAGGTCTCTAATTTATATTTTTCTCTTAGTTCATCAGTTAACCATTCATGAATTGTCACATCATTTAACGCTTGTCTAATTTGGTCTCGTATTTGCTTTTGTTTAATACCTTCCTTAATACGATAGACTGGTTCTAATTGAACATCTGCGTTTTCTTGAGTTTGTGTCCCTTGTGAATTAAAGAAAACCCTATTACCAGTAATTTCCTGTTTAACTCTATTCCACTTACCTTTAACAGTTATAGTTTGATTTAATTCGATTTTCTTTTTTAAATACGGTTGATTGAAAAAAATACATTTGACAGCAATATTATTTACCATTAAATGAACGGTTAATTTTGATTTATTTCTTCCAAAAAATGCAACTACTGGAGCTGTATATACTTGTCCTTCTATCGTAACGTTAGATTGATCTTCTGCTTGATTCAAATCAATCACTGTATTATCTTCATATCTAGTTGGCAAATAAAGAACAAGATCTTCCACTGTATGAATATTTAGTTGTTGCAATACTTCTATTTTCTTAGGACCTATACCTTTTAATTGTAAAAGAGAATATGGACTTTCTATTAAGTTTACTTTAGCCAAAATAAATCACCTATGTTTTATTTGATTTTACGTATCATTTAGTATGTTATTTATTTTATCATGACTAAGTTGAACATGACATTGTTAGCAACTCGAGAATGATACTTTTAACCCGCAATAACACTAAAATAGCAAAATAAAAAACTACCAACTGATGATTTATCATTGGTAGTTTTTTATTTTAAATTTTTATTCTACTGAAAAGAAATATTGATAAATTGGTTGTCCACCTTCATGAACTTCCACTTCTACATCTGGATATTGCTCTTCGATCCAGTTTATCATGTTATCTGTAACTGCTTGCTCTGCATCTTGACCAATAATCACAGTCAATATTTCACTATCTTCTGCTAACATCTCATTTAACAACTCAGTAACCGTTGTTAATTGATCACTTTGGCTGCTTACAATCTTATCTTCAATCAAGCCCATAAACGCGTCTTTTTTAATCTCAACGCCATCAATTTTCGTATCACGAACAGCGTACGTTAATGAACCAGATTTAACGTTATTTACTGAATCAGCCATTTGCGCTTTATTTTCTTCAAGTGTTGCGTCCACATCATATTGGAATAGTGCGCTTATACCTTGAGGAATAGATTTCGTTGGAATAACAACTGCTTCTGCATCAACAATACTCGCTGCTTGTTCACTTGCCATTAAAATATTTTTATTATTCGGTAAAATAATTGCACGTTTACATTTTGATTGTTCAATGACTTTAACGATATCTTCTGTAGAAGGATTCATCGTTTGTCCACCACTAATGATATGTGTGGCACCCATTGATTTGAATATCTCTGAAATACCTTCACCCATAGAAATAGTAATAATTGCTGTTTCAACCGTTTCCATTTTCGGTTTAGCTGTGTGCTGTTCTTTTCGAATCACTTCACGGTGCTGTTCTCTCATATTTTCAACCTTAAGTTTAATTAATTCACCATATTGTTGACCATAATTAAACACTTTACCTGGGTATTCGGTATGCACGTGAACTTTCACAATTTCTTCATCATTAATGACTAATAAAGAATCACCAAATTGACTCATATCTTGCCTGAATTCTTGTTCATCAAAGGCTTTTTTATTCTTTCCAAAACGAACCATCATTTCAGTACAATAGCCATAAATAATATCTTCAGTATTAATTACACCATGGAAATCATGTTCATCATGTACAAATTCATCTTTATCTATCTTTGCAACTTTGGCTTCAACTTTTTCACCTTTAAGCGCTTTTAAGAATCCTTCGTAAACGCATAACAAACCTTTACCGCCACTATCAACAACACCAACTTCTTTAAGTACAGCTAATAAGTTTGGTGTGTTTTCAAGTGATTCATTGGCTTTTACAATAATGTACTCCATTAATTCTATACAATCTTCAGTATTATTTGCTTTTTCTATTGCAGCTTGCGCAGCATCTTTTGCAACTGTAAGTATTGTACCTTCAACTGGTTTCATAACAGCTTTATATGCCGTTTCAACACCAGCTTGAAAACTTTCAGCTAACAATTTTGAATTAATTTCAGATTCACTTTCAATATTTTTACAAAATCCTCTGAATAATTGTGACAAGATGACACCAGAGTTACCTCTTGCACCCATTAGTAAACCTTTCGAGAATGTTTTACCTAATTCGCCGATATTTTTCGACAAATTATTCTCTACTTCTTCGCGACCTGAAGTCATAGTAAGATTCATATTTGTTCCTGTATCACCATCTGGCACTGGATACACATTCAAAGAATCTACCAAATCTGCATTGTTAGATAAATTTTGTGCCCCTTGTATAATCATATCGGCAAATAATTTACCATTAATTTTGCTAATCATTTCAAGTTGTCCTCCTAAGCTTTCTTGCCTGTATTATTCACACGTACACCTTGTACATATATATTGATTGAATTTACTGATACATTAAGTGATTTTTCCAAAGTATATTTCACTGTTGATTGTACATTATTGGCAACTTCAGATATTTTCACACCATAACTTACAATAATGTACATATCTATATCCACTACGCCATTATTTTCAGTTACTTTGATGCCTTTAGCATAATTTTCATGTCCTAGTATTTCCGCAATACCATCTCTAACTTGTTGTCTAGATGCCATACCTACAATACCATAACATTCAACGGCCTTTCCACCTACAACCGAAGCAATCACTTCGTTTGAAATATCAATTTTACCGTAATCATTTGAAATCTCTAATGTCATATCTTTGTCCCTCCTAAATTTCAAAGTTTATTATTCGTTTTCCCTAATCACTTTTAAAATTTTACCACTTAGTGTAGTCATAAACGCTTTAAGTTTCATTGATTATTTTTATAAAATATCAATGGTACAACTTATCAGAATGACTTACGCTTAAATCACCTATTATATTTTGAGTAAACTGAATTTACACTCATGACGATTATCTATAGGCGTTTTCTTTTAATAGATGTAGTATCATTAAATAAAAATTTTAAATGTTTCATTCACTTATTTCTCTAAAATATCATACTACATAACTTCACAGTCTACAATTATATCACAAAACTCAGTATTTTTGACTTTTATGTGAAAATTATTCATTGTTTTTCAAATGAAACTATGCTATCTTAATTAAGTATATAAGTAGTTATGTGTATTTATATTTATTAAAGGAGGTACTCATATGGGTAAACAATGTTTCGTAACAGGTCGTAAAGCTTCGACTGGTAACAGACGTTCACACGCTTTAAACTCTACTAAACGTAGATGGAACGCTAACCTTCAAAAAGTTAGAATCCTAGTTGACGGTAAACCTAAAAAAGTTTGGGTTTCTGCACGTGCTTTAAAATCTGGTAAAGTAACTAGAGTTTAATAAATATATTGCACATAAAAAATGTGACCTTATGTGGAGGACACATTTACTTAAGAACTAAGAGCTCAACCTCTTAGTTCTTTTTTTGTTACCAAACAATACATAATGGTTCATAGTGAAATTCGAACTATCAATATAATTTGGTTAATACGTTTAATAATGGTTCTCTGTCAAATTGGACTTATGGGTTCAATATCGATTTTGGCACATAAATCAATGTACTAGGACCTACAATTTTCCTTCCAATAATAAATCACGCCATAATCTTCATTAATTACAGCGTGATTCATCTATTATTATGTTATAAATTCTATCTATAAACGTCACTTTATTAAATAACACATGCACTTTATTAAAAATCCTCACAAATTTGAATATACTTAATTTAAATCTGTACTTCTAATTTGCAAAATCAACCCATCATGTACAGTTACTTTCGCTTGCAAAGACTCAATTTCATTTGAAATAGTTAAA
Organism: Staphylococcus sp. FSL W8-0056; assembly: GCF_037963075.1. Classification (NCBI taxonomy): domain Bacteria; kingdom Bacillati; phylum Bacillota; class Bacilli; order Caryophanales; family Staphylococcaceae; genus Staphylococcus; species Staphylococcus sp. FSL W8-0056. Next base: position 915,168 of record NZ_CP150142.1, on the reverse strand, counting down.
GTAGAACCTATATTAAGCATTTGTCTAGCTAAATTATATTTAAAACCTGCTAGAGAAAGTTCTACATCATCAGTCATCGGTATAAATGAAATGTACGGATAACTCTTATCTTTTTCAACTGTATGTTGACCTTTAGGCAATAATTCAATTTTATTTTGTTGATCGATAACTTCTATATGAACATCATGTTTATAATATGCTTTTTTCAATAATAACTGAATTGCCCCAAAAAAGTGATCTAATCGTCCGCCTGTTGCACCATAAATTGTAATACTATCAAATCCAAGTGCAACAGCTTTATCAACCGCTAAAGCTAAATCCGTATCAGCTTTTTCAGCTTGAACTGGTTTGATTTGTAACTGTTCTGTTAGAAGTTGGCGTTCTTCTTTACTGACTGAATCAAAGTCTCCCACTGAGAAAAAAGGGATAATTTGATGCTTCAATAAAATCAAAGCACCTCTATCAACGCCGCCCCATTTACCTTCATTACTTTTGGCCCAAATATCTTGCGGCAAGTGTCGATTAGAACATAATAAATTTATATGCATATACACTCAACCTTTCAATGCTTGTGTGACTTTTTTATAATCTTCTTGTTTAAAGAAAAATGAACCTGTTACTAGCATTGTAGCACCATTTTCAACACAAACTTTCGCTGTATCGGTATTTACGCCTCCATCAACTTCAATATCAAAGTTTAATTGACGTTCCATTTTAATAGCATTAAGACCCGCTATTTTTTCTACGCATTGATCAATAAATGATTGACCACCAAACCCTGGGTTAACTGTCATCACTAATACATAATCAACAATGTCTAAAATAGGTTCAATTTGTGATATTGGTGTACCAGGATTAATTACTACACCAGCTTTTTTATCTAAATGTTTAATCATTTGAATAGCACGATGAATATGAGGCGTTGATTCGACATGAATTGAAATCATATCGGCACCATGTTCTGCAAATGATGCAATATACTTTTCTGGATTTTCAATCATCAAATGTACGTCTATAGGTAATGTTGTGCCTTTTCTTACTGCATCTAATATTGGTAAACCAATAGATATATTAGGCACAAATTGACCATCCATAACATCAAAATGAACTCCGTCGACACCTGCTTCTTCAAGTCGTTTTAATTCATGTTGTAAATCCAAAAAATCAACAGATAATAATGATGGATATAGTTTTGTCATTTAATATCTAACCTTTCTATTTGAAATTTCATTAAATAGTTGTAAATAATGGTCGTATCTAAATTGCGCAATATTCCCTATCTCTAATTGATGCTTAACATTACAATTAGGTTCTTTGATATGATTACAATTCCTAAACTTACATGTTTCACCATATCGATTTAATTCAAGAAAATAATCTTTTATTTCATCTTTATCTATATGATCAAAATCTAAAGCACTGAATCCAGGTGTGTCTGCAATATAACCGTTTTGACGTTCGAATAGTTCGACATGTCTTGTAGTATGCTTTCCTCGATTTAATGATTTTGATATATCATTTGTCTCAAGATTAAGTTCTGGACGATAATGATTTAAGAAAGTGGACTTACCGACACCTGATTGACCACTAAGTACTATAAGTCCAGCTGGCCAAGCTTCTACAATTTTTTTTCGATCATCATCATTTCCAATAAATTCAGTCTCATAGCCAATATTTTCATATATTTTCAACAACTCATTAATTTCGAACTGCTTTTCAATTGGTGTTTTATCTTTTTTAGTCACCAAAACTCTCGCATTTAACTGATACGAATGTGCAATAACTAAAAATCGATCTAATAATTGCGTTGAAAAATTTGGCTCGACAGCACTCATTACAATTACTAGTGTATCTATATTACTTACAGGTGGTCTTTTCAACTCATTTTTCCGCTCAAACACTTGATGAATATAGCCTTCGTTAATGTTTTGTACTTCAAATTCCACTATATCACCAACTACCGGTGAAAATTTTTTCTTTCTAAATAATCCTCGTGGTTTTGTATTGAAACGTTCGCCATTAACGTCTACTTGATATACCCCACTAATTGATTTCACTATTCGACCTGTCTTCAAAATGGCACCTCTCGATTAATTTTACTGCATTTATTATATCAAAGACTGGAAAATTAATATATAAATGATCATTTCAAATGATATAAATATTGTGAGAGTGATACAGAATTGATAGACAATGCTCAACTGTAAATGATGACATTAAGCATTTTAAAACTACCGCAATCTCAACATAAAAATACCGAGACTTCCAAATAGAAACCTCGGTACATTTACTTCAATTATATTTAAATATCATCATAGCTGACTTCTTTTTCAGCTACAGTTTTACCGTCAACTTTAACAATATAACTTGCTGTTTTTCCTTTTTCAATTCTTAAAGGAATGTCTATACGTTGATCACTAGTAATGTCGAAACTACCTTTTTCAGTTGAACCGTCATTATCTTTATCTTTAATATAAACTTTAACTTTTTGTGACTTATCATTTTTACCAGTGTATGGTACATCTACCGATTCAGTTGTCGTTTTGACATCTGATGAGTCACTTTTTTTACCTTTAGAAACAACAAATGAAATCGTTGACCCCTCATCTACTGATTTTCCTTTAGGAGATTGAGAAATCACATCACCCTCATCAATATCGTCACTATACTCTTCCTTACTTTCAACTTTAAACCCTTTTTCTTCTAAGGCTTTTTTAGCTTTGCTAAAGGATTTATGCTCAAAGTCTTCTACATAAACTTGCTTAATGCCTAAAGATTCATATAGTTTAATATTAGAATCATGAATAGCGATTTCAGTATTTGCGGTTACACTTTGATTTGCAATGTATCCTTTTGGCGCTTGATTATTATATACTTTTTCAATCGTAACATCTTTAAGACCTAACGATTTTAATTTCTGCAATGCTTCCTCCTTAGGTAAACCAATGACATTTGGCATTTTAACCTTTTCAGGGCCCTTTGATATAACAACATCAACACTGTCACCACGTTCAACACGTTCACCAGTATTAGGAGTTGTCTTAATAATTTCATTTTCAGGATATTTATCACTATAACTTCTAGAAATTTTACCCAATTTCAGGTTGTTTTTATTGAATATTTGCTCTGCTTCTTTTACAGATTTCCCGATTACATCAGGTGTCTCTTCGTATTTATTACCAAACATTGCCATTGCCACAAAAGAAACAAGTGCAATCATTAACAACGAAAAGATTAGTGATAAGAGCACAATCTTTCGTGTTGATTTCTTTTTAGGTTTTGGTTCGTACACCGTACCTTCTGGCTTTTGGAATTGCTGATGATGAGCAGGCCCATTTACAATAGGTACTTGCGTCGTTTCACGTTTAGGTTGATTCGACTTATGTTCACTAATATGCTTTGCTAGATCTTCTTTTTTCAAAGGTACCGCTATCGTTTTCATTTTATCGAGTTCATAGACATCTTCATTCGCTCGATTTTCATGTAAAACACTACTCAAATCATCTTTCATTTCTTGAATTGTTTTGTAACGATTCGCTTTGTCTTTTTCTGTAGCGCGTAAAATGACATTACTTAAAGATTGCGGAATATCCTTACGTACATCTGTTGTCACATTTGGCACAGAATCCTGAATATGTTTAATCGCAATGCTAACTGCAGTTTCTCCATTAAAGGGTGGTTCACCAACAAGCATTTCATATAACACAATACCTATAGAATAAATATCTGTACATTCATCCGTTGCCTCACCTTTTGCTTGTTCTGGCGAAAAGTACTGCACAGTACCTAACACATGATTAGTCTGAGTTAAAGACGTCTCACTTAAAGCTTTAGCAATTCCAAAATCAAATATTTTCAACGTTTTATTGCTGTCAATTAATATATTTTGTGGCTTAATATCTCTATGTACAATACGCATATCATGCGCATGTTTAATGCCATCCAATATTTGATTCGTAAAATTAATCGCCGTGTCAACACTTAATGGCCCATGACTTTCAATATACTCAGACAAAGTCGGACCTTCAATATATTCCATTACTAAGTAGTAACAGTCATCTTCTTCATCAACATCGATCATACTTACTATATTTTGATGTGATAGCTGTGATGAGTTATGTACTTCTCGTTCAAAACGTTTTAATGTTTCTTCTTTTTCTCTAGGTGGTATAAAAATCGCCTTAATTGCAACTTTAATGTTAAGTATCGTATCTTCTGCAAGATAAACGGTACTCATGCCACCGCCGCCAAGCTTATCTACAATTTTATATCGTTCATTTATTATTTTACCTATCATACTTTATCACCTTCAATAGCCGCGAGTATGAAAGTAACGTTATCTTTCGAATGGTTATCTAATGCCAATTGCATTAATTGATCACCATGATCTTCTATTGTACCTTCTTTTACTAACAAACGCTTAATTTCATTGTCTTTAACATAATCAGTTAATCCATCTGAATTTAATAATAAATAATCATAAAAATTTAATCGCTTAATAAACAAATCTGGACTCACACGTTTATCTGTGCCCATCACCTTCGTAATAATATTACGTTGTGGATGTGTAAATGCTTCTTCCGGCGTAATTTGACCCGTTAAAACAAGATGATTAACAAATGAGTGATCACTAGTAATTTGTTCAATTTGTCTACTATTAATAACATAGGCTCTAGAATCACCGACATTTGCTATCACAACTGATTTTTCAAAAACAAGTGCACAAACACATGTTGTACCCATACCTTTATATTCTGCATTTTCTTGTGCATAGTGATATAACTGAAAATTTATATCTTTTATATTATTACGCAACCAATTTTCAGCTTGATGTTCTTCTATAAGATTTTCCGCTTCAAAACGGGATTTCAACTCATCTGTAACAAATTTACTTGCAACTTCTCCTGCTTTATGGCCGCCCATACCATCACACAGAACTAAAAGTTGTTGATTAGTTTGATTATAAAAAATACCACCCGCATCTTCATTCTTATCTCTATGTTGTCCAGTATCAGTAAAAAATTGTGCCTCTAGCATTTGTCTTTACCTCGTTTCTACTTGTCGTTCCTTTGCTCTTAATTGACCACAAGCTGCGTCAATATCCGAACCTTGTTCACGACGTATTGTGGCATTAATTCCTAGTCTCTTTAATTCTTTTTCAAATTTAAAGATATCATTTTTAGCCGTTTTCACATAATTTCTTTCTGGAACATGGTTGACAGGAATTAAGTTAACATGGCAGTTTAAGCCTTTTATTAAATGTGCTAATTCTCTTGCATGTTCTAGTTGGTCATTCACACCACCAAACAGACCATATTCAAAAGTAACACGACGATTTGTTTTTTCTTGATAATATTGAATTGCTTCGATTAACTTCTCAACATTATATGCACGGTTAATTGGCATCAAGCGTGATCGCACTTCATCTTTTGCGGCGTGTAAGCTTACAGCAAAATTAATTTGGATATCTTCATCCGCAAAGTCATATATTCTAGGAATGATACCTGATGTTGATACTGTAATGTGACGTGCACCAATATTTAAACTGTTATCATCATTGACGATTCTTAAAAAGTCCATCATTTCATCATAATTTTCAAATGGTTCACCGATACCCATTATGACAATTTGAGATACGCGCTCTTCTGTAGCATCAAGGGCTTTTTGAACTGTTAAAACTTGTGAAACAATTTCGCCAGCTTCAAGGTTTCTTTTTAAGCCGCCAAGTGTAGAAGCACAAAACGTACATCCGATACGACAACCTACTTGTGTCGTTACACATACTGAATTTCCATAATCATGTCTCATTAAAACAGTTTCAATTGTATAGCCATCTTGTAATTCAAATAAGAATTTAATTGTACCGTCTTTACTTTCTTGTTTTACTACAGTTGTTAAAGTTGTAACAGTAAAGTTATCTTTTAAAAGCTGTCGTAAGTCTTTCGATAAGTTCGTCATTTCATCAATCGAATCTACTCTTTTTTGATATAACCATTCAAAAATCTGTTTCGCTCGAAATTTTTGTTGACCTTGTTCAACGAGCCAGTTTTGCATTTCGTCAAATCGCAATGAATATATTGATTGCTTGTCAAAATTTGGAAGAAATTTATTCTTCTTTTTCTTTTCAGCAGTTATCATTCCTAATTGTCCTTTCTTTTTATCTTAGTGATAAAGAATCCATCTGAATTAAAGTCTTGCGGCATGATTTGTAACGTTTTGACCAACTCTCCAGTTATCGGATGTTGAAACGGTTCAAATTCGAAGTTTTTATTATTTTTCAGAAACGTATAAATCACGTTTTCATTTTCTAGTTGCTCAATTGTACATGTTGAATAGATGATTTCGCCACCTATTTTTACATTGTTTTTTACATTTTCCAATATTTCAAGCTGTAATTCAACTAGTGACTCAATATGTTGTTTGCTTTGAGTATACTTAATCTCCGGCTTATGTCTCATTACACCTAATCCGCTACATGGTGCATCAACAAGTATCTTATCGTATGTTTTATCATAAGGTTTTGTCGCATCATGTTGAAAAGCCTTAATATTTGTTAATCGTAATTTTTTTATATTAAAATTAATTAAGTCTATTTTGTGATCATGTATATCTGAAGCGTCAACTTGCCCTTCTGGCATTAAAACTTCAGCAATGTGACAAGCTTTACCGCCAGGTGCACTACATGCATCTAATACGTGATCATGTCGGTCTACATTCATAATGTGTGCAACAAACATTGAGCTTTTATCTTGAATTGAAACGAATCCATCTTTAAATGAACGAGAATGAATAATTGGTTGTCCTCCTATATGGAGACAATAAGGTAAGTCATGATCTTTTTCAACGTCATAACCTTCGTCTTGCAACTTTTCAATAATATCATCTAATGATGCTCGCGTCAGGTTGGCACGCACAGTTGTTGATGTCGTTTCTAAAAATGACTGTAAAATTGTTTCAGTTTCTTCGAGACCATAATGTGTTGCCCAATGATCTATAATCCACTTCGGCATACTATACTCGATTGCCATTCTTTTTTTAGGATCTGCAATTTCATTAAAATCAGGTAAGTCACTACGCATCATTGTACGTAAAATACCATTTACGACATTACCATTATGATAGCCACCGCGTTCTTTTGCTATTTCAACTGCTTCATTAATAATGGCATGATTTGGAACTTTATCTAAATATACATATTGATAAATACTCATCCATAATAATTGCCTAACCCATGCCTTAATCTTTGTTTTCACAAAAGGCTTTAAATAAAAATCTAACGTATATTTTCTTTTAACGGTTCCGTAGACAATTTCTGTAAATAAAGCCTTATCCATTGCATTTAATTCATTTTCTGACAACACTTCATTGATACGCAAGTTACTATACGCACCTTCATTTAATATATCTTGAATCGTGTCAAAAGCAAGACTTCTCACGTTTTCGATCATATAAGTTTCTTCCCTACTAGTGTGTTTTGCGCACCACTTAAATAATTGGCAGCTAACATTCTCTTTTTCCCAGCTAATTGCATATCTTTAATTGCAACAGCTTCATTATCATTTGTAGCAACAATAATGGCTTTTTTAGTCGTTTCTATAATGGTTCCAGGCTCGTTTATCTTATTAGTCTCAACGAGTTCAGCATCGTATATTTTCAAGTTAGTGTCATCCATAGTTGTATAAGCAACTGGCCATGGTGATAATCCACGAATTTGATTAAACACTTGTCTTCCTGGTTTATTCCAGCTAATTCGCTCATCTTCGCGTCGAATATTGGAAGCAAATGTTGCTTGCGTATCATCTTGAGGTACACTTTCATTTGTGCCCTCTATAATAGATGGTAAAGTTTCTTTTAATAAATCTGCCCCTAATACACTTAATTTATCATGCATCGTACCGACATTATCATTTTCTTCTATTTTAATTGCTTGTTGCGAAATAATATTACCCGCATCTAATTTTTTAACCATATACATAATTGTTATGCCGGTTTCTTGTTCACCATCGATAATTGCCTGATGAATTGGTGCACCACCTCTATACTTTGGTAACAATGATGCATGTACATTAATTGCGCCAAGTTTTGGTAATGCCAACAATGATTCAGGTAATAATTGTCCAAAAGCAGCAGTTACAATTAAATCTACATCTAATTGAAGCAATTGTTCTAATTCTTCTGATCCACTTAATTTTTCAGGCTGATATACAGGTAAATCATATTTCATTGCAACTTTTTTAACTGGTGGTGGTGTCATAACACGTTTACGTCCAACAGGTCGATCTGGTTGCGTTACGACTGCAATGACATCATGTTCTGCAATAAGCATTTCTAAAACAGTTGTTGAAAAGTCTGGTGTACCCATAAATATTATTTTAGTCATTTATAAAATATGCCTCCACTTCTTTATCTGTTAAAATACGGTCCGCACGTTCTGTAAAAGGGATACCGTTCATTTGATCTATAATATGCAAAATCATTCTTGCTACATCTTCATGTGCAGTTAGTTCAACTTTGTTCCCATTGACGTCATAACTTTCGACAACTATCATTTTACTTCTTGTCACTTCGCCGTAAACATCTGGCAATGTAATTGAACCTTCTAAGTCTGTTATTGTTTCATTTGATTGACTAATAATTTTCGGATTAACAAGTTGTAATAATCCTTCCATTTCCATATCAATAATTGCCACTTGCAATGACTGATTAATTTGAGGTGCACATAAGCCAGCAGCTTCTTGTGCATACATTGTATCTTCTAAATCTTGTAATAATCTTTTTAACGAATCATCAAATGTTTTAACTGCTTGCGCTTTTTTCGTTAAAATAGGATGCGATGCTGGTACTAACTTTTTAATCGCCATAACTCTTACTCCTCAATAAAATTCATCAAACTATTATAACGTAAATATATTAAAAATGCGACCTTACATCATAGAATGTATATTTTTCAATTTGAAGATTGTCATGTGATTCATTACGTATATTTCACACGTAAAATAATACAATGCAACTGAAGTGTAATCCTAAATTTATTGTAAGGAATGAATAACTGAAATTTAGATGATTGGGAATGCTTAAACTAGAATGTTTGAACTAAAAGTGGGTATAATAAAAAGAGAAGCTAATGACATTATAAGCAATTCAACTGGAGGGAAAGAAATGCAAGTAAACAAAGTTATTTATATTTTATTAGCATTGTTCTTAGGTAGTTTTGGTATTCATAAATTTTATGCCGGCAAGAATATGCAAGGTATTCTACACTTAATATTCTGTTGGACAGGTATCCCACACATTTTAGCAATTATTAGTGCAGTGATTACTGTTTTCAAACCTGCTGATGAACAAGGTAATGTCACTTTATAAATTGATAAAAATAAATCCCGATGACAATCATTTATTATTTGCGAATCATAGAGTTATAGTTATTACGAACTCTATATGATAAGCAGTAATGCTGATTGTTTATCGGGATTATTATTGCGATTATTTAATGTAGTACACTATTTATTTTTCACACAGTAAATACTATTTTAAAGAATCATCTGACGCTGTTTCATAGTTTGATTCATACTCTTTAATATATTTACTTAAAACAACAAAATGTGCGTTACCAAAATCACTAGATGCATTTAAGAAATCCATATGTACTAAATTTAAAACTTTTGGATCTGGATTAGACTTGTCTTCATAATTTTTTGGTGAAAAAGTGAAATAGGCCAATGCCGGCAACACTTCATCTTTAGTATCCTTTGATCCATGTGTCATAAATGAAACGCTTGTTAAAGGTACTCCGAAAGATTTGATTTGAGCTACGCTATATGGAACTGGTTTTGGATGATCAAGTTTAGTTAGCTGACTTAATTTTTTTAACTTAGAATAATCGTCATATTTAATTGCATCATCTTTATGTATTACGTAAGATCCTGGTTCGACTGATGCATAAACTAACTTTCCATCTTTATATTTTGTCATAATTTCTGCGTAAAAAACAGGTGTGTTTGAATTGCCAATTTTCTTTCCATCTGGATCTACATACCAATAATCAACTTGTTTTACATCATCGTGTGTTTCAATCACTTTCCTTTTTATACCTTTCTTACCTTTAAAGAATGCATCAACATCTTTTATTGAAGATCCTTTTGAATCTTTAGTAAATCTATAATCTGCAAGTTCCACTTTACCCATTAATTCTTTGTAATCTTTCCATCCTTGAATCCCTTTACTATTCGTAAACGACTTTTCTGTCATTAATGGATCCAACTTATCAAGAGATGGCGCATCTTTAATTCCTTTCATTTTCTTCTCTATTTCTTCATATTTCTCTAAATCTGGATCTTTCTCTTCTTCCGATTCTTTTTTTACAGTTTCTTGTTTTGATTCTTCTGATTTCTTTGATGATAATTTATGATTCCCACCAAAAGAACAACCTGCTACGACTAAAAGCATAATTAAAAGTAAACATCCCAGTGTCTTTTTCATAAACTTTCTCCTCTTAAGTTATTTTGTTTGAATCAAATAAACATACATAAATTTAAAAAACTTATTTATATTGATATTTTACATTAACCATCAATATTTTTAAATACTTTAATTGATAATTTAAGAAAATTGTTTTGTCTAATAATTTAAGTAGTTAAAACATAGATAGATATAAAATAGTTTATAGCCATTAATTTATAAGTGTAAAATTTGCACTATTTCAATTTGCCATTTAAAAATAGTTTGTTTAATCATTAGTACTTTTATTCATCAGTAAGTATGGCGCTTGCATTAAAATCAGAATTCGTAAATGAAAATACTAATAAATTCCTTATCAAACCAAAATCACGTAAGTTATAAAGCCATATAAAAAGACAGAATATAAACTGCTAATTTAAATAGTTAACAGTTGTATATTCTGCCCTTTTTCTGTACTTAAAGTAAATATTCAAACACTGGTTCAAATACTCGTACATACTGAACTTGTTTCTAATAATTAGTAATGTTACATCATCATCTGTGGATCAATATCAATCTTCAATGCTAATTTTTCTTTTATAAATTTTTCATGGTAATAGTCATCTAAAAACTGAATGGCTTGTAATAATCCAGGTTCACTTTTATATTTCACTAAAATTTGGAATCTAAATTCATTGTTGATTCTCGCAAGTGCTGCCGGAGATGGACCTAGTACAAGCGCTTTTTCTGTTAAATGCTGTAATAAAATTTTATGAACATGCTGCGATGCTTCCATAACCTTCTTCATTTCTTTATGTGAGATTGTGAAATTAATCAAATAATAATACGGTGGATACTTTCCTAATTTACGATATTCCATTTCCTGACGATAAAATGTTAAATAATCATTTTTTTGAACATCCAATATTGAATAATGATCTGGATTATACGTTTGAATGATGACTTGACCTGCCTTTTCATGACGACCAGCTCTACCAGCCACTTGCGTTAATAGTTGATAAGTACGTTCGCTCGCCCGAAAATCAGGTAAATTTAACATTGTATCTGCATTCAGCACACCAACTAAAGTAATATTTGGATAATCTAATCCTTTCGCAATCATCTGAGTACCTAGTAAAATGTCACCGTTACCTTTTTCGAATTCAGTCAATAACTTTTCATGTGCACCTTTCTTTGAGGTTGTATCTACATCCATCCTAATTATGCGCGCATCTTCAAATTCTTGTTGCAATAGTTCTTCAACTTTCTGAGTACCAGTACCTACTTGTCGAATGTGTTCACTCTCACAATTTGGACATTGATTCGGTGGCGTCTCTTGGTAACCACAATAGTGACATTTTAATAAGTCTGTCGTTTTATGATACGTTAATGAAATATCACAGTTTGGACATTGCGGTACATATCCACAATCCCGACATAACATAAACGATGCATAACCACGTCGATTTAAAAATAAAACAACTTGTTCCTGTCGATCTAATCTTAATTGTATGGCTTCACGTAAATCTTTTGAAAACATTGACCGATTACCTTCACTCAATTCTTCACGCATGTCTACTATATCAATTTCAGGTAAAGCTTGTTGGTTCACTCTGTTTGGTAATGATAGCAAATGATAAACGTCTTTTTCAGCTCGTGCATAACTTTCAAGACATGGTGTTGCACTTCCTAAAATGACTGGACAGTGATGATATTCACTTCGCCATTGGGCAATTTCTCTAGCGTGATATCTCGGATAATCTTCTTGTTTATATGTAGATTCATGTTCTTCATCAATGATGATTAACCCTAAATTTTTGAAAGGTGCGAACACACTTGACCTTGCACCAACACTTACTCTCGCACGATCATCCCTAATTTTTTGCCACTCATCATAACGTTCCCCATTAGATAAGCCAGAATGTAATACAGCAACGTCATCACCAAATCGACGTTTGAAGCGTAAAACCATTTGCGGTGTTAGAGCGATTTCAGGAACTAACATCATCGCCTGTTTTCCTTGGCTTAAAACATCTTCTATCGTTTGTAAATATACTTCTGTTTTACCTGATCCCGTCACACCATGAAGTAAAAATGTTTCTTGCTCTTGGCTTACAATTTTAGCTTTAATCGCTTCATATGCTTTATATTGGTCTTCTGTTAATTGCTGTTTTGATTCTTGTTCGAAAACACGATCTTTAAATGGGTCTCTTTCAACAACCGCGTCATATTTTTCAACATAACCTTTTTTGATAAGTCCATCTAAACTGGATTTTGAAAAGCCCATATCCTCAATATCAGTTAAAAATATTGTTTTATGTTGTTCTTCAGACAAGTAAGCATACAAATCGTATTGTTTAATAACTTTCTCCAACTTAGCTAATACTTCATCAGGATGATACCCTTCAATGACACGAACAGCACGCTTGGTTTTTTTAGTTATATTTTGTGTGAGAATCGTTTTTTCTTCAACGATATCATCTTTTAACAACTTCATAAGCAATTGAATATCATTATTTTTTTGCGCATCTTTATAATAATAGTAACCATGCTTATCAAATTTTTGTAATAAAGCTGAAGGTAGCTCTATGTCATCTTTCATCTTAAATGCTTTTTTATACTTCGCTTTAATAGCACTTGGAAGCATCACTTCTAGCATAGAAATACGTTTAATGACATGAGTTGAACCCATCCACTCACTTAAAGCTATTAATTCTGATGTTAATTCTGGTTGTATATCTTTCACTTCTATGATTTTTTTTAACTTCGAAACGTCAAGTTGTGCATCAGGTTCTGCTGTTACTTCCATTACATAACCTTGAATCGTTCTTGGTCCAAAAGGTACAATTACACGCACACCAGGTTGGATGACAGATTCGAGTTGTTCGGGAATTATATAATCAAATTTATAGTCAACGCTCTTCGACGCGACATCGACTATGACTTTCGCTATCATTATTGCCACCTAGTTTCTAGTTCATCTAAAATTTGTGCAGCTAATACTACTTTTTTTCCTTTCTTGATATTTACCTTTTCATTATTTTTAAAATGCATTGTCAATTCATTATCATCAGAACTAAATCCGATAGACATATCCCCAACATTATTTGAAATAATCACATCTGCATTTTTCTTGCGTAATTTTTGTTGTGCATAATTTTCAATATCTTCAGTCTCTGCTGCAAAGCCTATTAAATACTGTGATGTTTTATGTTCACCTAAATATTTAAGAATGTCTTTAGTACGTTTAAAAGATACTGACAAATCACCATCCTGCTTTTTCATCTTATGTTCTAATACATCAACCGGTGTATAGTCAGATACGGCTGCTGCTTTTACAACAATATCTTGTTCGTCAAATCGGCTTGTCACTTGTTCAAACATTTCTTCAGCACTTTGAACATGAATAACTTCAATATCTTTTGGATCCTCTAGTGTTGTAGGACCAGCAACTAACGTCACGATAGCTCCTCGATTTCGCAATGCTTCAGCTATTGCATAGCCCATTTTTCCAGAAGAACGATTGGATACAAATCTGACTGGATCGATAACTTCAATAGTTGGTCCTGCTGTAACCAATGCGCGTTTATCTTGAAATGAACTATTAGCTAAACGATTACTATTTTGAAAATGAGCATCAATAACAGAAACGATTTGAAGCGGTTCTTCCATACGTCCTTTAGCAACATAACCACATGCTAGAAATCCGCTTCCTGGTTCGATAAAATGATACCCATCTTCTTTTAAAATATTAATATTTTGCTGCGTACGTTTATTTTCATACATATGCACATTCATAGCAGGCGCAATAAATTTCGGTGTCTCTGTTGCTAGCAACGTTGATGTCACCAAATCATCAGCAATACCTACACTCAATTTTGCAATTGTATTTGCCGTTGCAGGTGCAACAATGATTGCATCTGCCCAATCACCTAATGCAATATGCTGTATTTCTGAAGGATTTTCTTCTATAAAAGTATCTGTATAAACAGCATTTCGACTTATTGCTTGAAATGCTAATGGTGTCACAAATTTTTGTGCGTGATTCGTTAACATAACGCGAACTTCATACCCAGATTGTGTTAACTTACTTGTCAAATCAATTGCTTTATATGCCGCAATGCCACCTGTAACGGCTAATAATATTTTCTTCATATTCAATCTCCCTTAAATATCACTATGACATTTACGCTTTACATCATCATATGCGCACAAATGCTCATTACTTTTTTATAGATACAAATTTAGTATTATTATAACATCAATCATTGGATAAACTAAAAAAACACACCTACATAGGTGCGTTTGATTTGGATATGCCTTGACGTATTTGATGTACGTCTAGCTTCACATATTTTTAATGGTCGAAACTATTCTTTACCATAATAATCACTTGAAATAACAGGGCGAATTTTACCGTCAGCAATTTCTTCTAACGCTCTACCAACTGGTTTAAATGAATGATATTCACTTAATAATTCAGTTTCAGGTTGTTCATCAATTTCACGCGCTCTTTTCGCTGCAGTTGTTGCAATTAAATACTTTGATTTAATTTGTGACGTTAATTGGTTTAAAGGTGGATTTAACATTATTTTTTAGCCTCCAAAATCATTTTTCTATACTTAGCTTCTACGCGCTCTCTTTTTAAGTGCTCAGCTTCTACAATACATTGAATTCTATTCTTCGCAAGTTCTACTTCATCATTAACTACAACGTAATCGTATAAATTCATCATTTCAACTTCTTTACGCGCTTCGTTAATACGACTTTGTATTTTCTCATTGGATTCTGTTCCTCTACCTACTAATCGCTCTCTCAAGTGATCTAAACTTGGAGGTGCTAAGAAAATAAATAACGCATCTGGAAATTTCTTTCTAACTTGCTTTGCACCTTCTACTTCAATTTCTAAAAATACATCATGACCTTCGTCCATTGTATCTTTAACATATTGAACTGGTGTACCATAATAGTTGCCTACATATTCAGCATATTCTATAAATTGGTCATCTTTAATTAAAGCTTCAAACGCATCCCTAGTTTTAAAAAAGTAATCTACGCCATCAACTTCACCTTCACGCATTTGACGTGTTGTCATTGAAATAGAATACTTATATGATGTACTTGGATCTTCAAATATTCGTTTTCTAACAGTACCTTTACCTACTCCAGATGGTCCTGATAAAACGATTAACAATCCTTTTTCATTATCCATGCCTTACGACCTCTCTAAGCTAATCTTCTATTATTTAAATATGATATCACATTGTTCTTTATATTGTATAGCATATTTGAAATTGCATGCCATAATTTCTATTAAGTCTAACAATATCGTTATATTGCACGATTAATTTTAATTAAATAAATTGAATTGCGAACTTTTAGATAATGTAAAATGTGTGGCATAATGTATGGTTCAATAACTATACCGAAAAGTTACAATCATGTTAAAATGAAACGAATGATATGAAGAAGGTGGAAGATAAATTATGGCTTATGATGGATTATTTACAAAGAAAATGGTTGAGTCTCTACAATTTTTAACAACAGGACGCGTTCACAAAATCAATCAACCTGATAATGACACGATACTAATGGTTGTACGTCAAAATAGACAAAACCATCAATTGTTATTGTCAATCCATCCAAACTTTTCAAGATTACAATTGACTACTAAAAAATATGATAATCCATTTAATCCACCCATGTTTGCGCGTGTTTTTAGAAAACACTTAGAAGGTGGTATTATCGAATCGATTAAGCAAATTGGTAATGATCGTCGCATTGAAATCGATATAAAGAGTAAAGATGAAATTGGCGATACTATTTACCGCACTGTCATCCTTGAGATTATGGGTAAACATAGTAACTTAATTTTAGTAGATGAAAATCGCAAAATAATTGAAGGATTTAAACACTTAACACCAAATACGAATCACTATCGTACAGTAATGCCAGGATTTAATTATGAAGCACCACCTACTCAGCACAAAATAAATCCGTATGATATTACAGGTGCAGAGGTGTTGAAATATATCGATTTTAACGCAGGTAATATTGCTAAACAATTATTGAATCAGTTTGAAGGATTTAGCCCTTTAATTACGAATGAAATCGTTAGTCGTCGTCAATTTATGACTTCATCAACATTACCAGAAGCATTCGACGAAGTAATGGCAGAAACCAAGTTACCACCTACTCCTATTTTTCATAAAAATCATGAAACAGGTAAAGAGGATTTCTATTTTATAAAGTTAAATCAATTTAATGATGATACAGTTACGTACGATTCATTAAATGATTTACTTGATCGTTTTTATGACGCGCGTGGCGAACGTGAACGCGTTAAACAACGTGCGAATGATTTAGTTCGATTTGTTCAACAGCAGTTGCACAAATATCAAAATAAATTAGCGAAGTTGATTGAAGAATATGAGCAGTCTAAAAATAAAGATACCGAACAGTTATATGGTGAATTGATCACTGCTAATATATATCGAATTAAGCAAGGCGATAAAGAAGTGACAGCATTGAATTATTATACGAATGAAGAAGTTGTCATTCCTTTAAATCCTACAAAATCCCCATCAGCAAATGCTCAATATTATTATAAACAATATAATCGTATGAAAACGAGAGAACGTGAATTACAACATCAAATTCAATTGACGAAAGATAATATAGATTATTTTTCAACAATCGAACAACAATTACATCATATTTCTGTCCATGACATTGATGAAATTAGAGATGAATTAGCAGAACAAGGCTTTATGAAACAGCGTAAAAATCAAACTAAGAAAAAGAAAGCGCAGATTCAATTACAACATTATGTATCAACTGATGGCGACGATATATATGTTGGCAAGAATAACAAGCAAAATGATTATTTAACAAATAAAAAAGCTAAAAAAACTCACACATGGTTACACACAAAAGATATTCCTGGTTCACATGTCGTTATATTTAATGATGCACCAAGTGATACGACAATCAAGGAAGCGGCTATGTTAGCAGGATACTTTTCAAAAGCTGGTAATTCTGGACAAATACCTGTTGATTACACATTAATTAAAAATGTGCACAAACCATCAGGTGCAAAGCCTGGGTTTGTAACATATGACAATCAAAAAACTTTGTATGCTACAC
The DNA here is from genome assembly GCF_037963075.1 of Staphylococcus sp. FSL W8-0056. Classification (NCBI taxonomy): domain Bacteria; kingdom Bacillati; phylum Bacillota; class Bacilli; order Caryophanales; family Staphylococcaceae; genus Staphylococcus; species Staphylococcus sp. FSL W8-0056. Next base: position 897,585 of record NZ_CP150142.1, on the reverse strand, counting down.
CTGATTATGAACTTATTCAAAAAATGAAACAATTATAATCAAGTTGTCGACAAATAAACACCTCACCATAAGAAAGGACTACTTTCTTTTGCGAGGTGTTTATTTATTATTTAATGCGTTCATTGAAACGAAGTATCGTGTTTTTAAATAACGTATCATCATTTAAGTTACAAATTATCTTTGTGATTTTAAAAATGAGTGAAACTAAAATGCTAATGTGTACTTAAAATAGAAATACATAGGTAAAACGCATGCATAAGAAAAAGTGTTTCTTTATCATTCAACGCTGTGCGAATCCTTTTACTCAGGTAATGCTAATTGAAAACTTACTCCAAACTTATCTTGAACCCAAGCAAACTCTCTGTATGGTGGCATATTCGTTTTTGGCATTAAAATGGCACCTTCATCTTTTAATCCATTAAATAGTCGTTCCATTTCAATAGTATCTTTTACTGTAACAAATAATGAAATCGCAGGATTCATTGGTAATTCTGTGCCACTATTAGCATCAATCGCCATGAATACTTGTCCATTTAATGTAAATATTGAGTGTTGTACAGTCCCGTGATCACCAGGTCCATTTTCACCATACTTAGCCATTGTTATAATCTCACTATCTTCAAATAAGCTTGTGTATAGTTTAACAGCTTCTTCAGCTTTGTTATTAAACATTAAAAATGTCGTGATTTTTGGAATATCCATGCTATGCCTCCTATAGATCGAACTTCTATAACTACTATTATCTTAACATAATTAAAATGACAAAAGCGCGTCATACCGTTATGTGCACGAATGACAAACGTCTTATTGGCCTGTTGATTAAATCACATAGTTAACGATAAAAATTACGCAAGATTAAAAATATGATACATATGTTAATAAATGATACTTATCATAGGTATTAATGTTTTGACTTATTGTCAAATTTGATTACAATTAAAATTAAGTTAAAGGAGGGACGTTATGTTACATTATGTGATTCCAGTATTAGTCCTATTACTCGTATTCTTAATTGGTTGGATTTTAATAAAGTTAATTATCCGCTAATAAATTTTTTATATAATAAAAGCTATAGTGTTTGTAATATTCGGATGCGGTTAAGCAGCCCCTGATATTAAACACTATAGCTTTTTTGTTTTTAAATTTGTCCTTGTTTACGTAATATATCCTTTACATGTTTAAATAAATCATCATTATGATCTATAGTTGTTTTATTTTTTATATGTTTTTGCTTCGTTGAACTTTCGTCGACATCGTGACTACTAGATAGATTGGAATCATTTGAATGATTGATAAATTCGTTACAATGTTTTATCTTCCCATATAAATCATTAGATGTTTTGTCATTCATTTGTTGAATTCCTCCTTCTAGTGTCTATATTATGCTAAGTTGTCTCTCCATTCAACTAATGTTTGAATATCTTCACTAGAAATTTTACCTTCATTTTCAGCTACTTCAATTAATTCATTGTAATCACTTAAAGTGTAAAAAGGTAGTTGAATATTGCTAAATGTATCATCTGCTTTTTTCAAACCGTAAGTAAAGATAGCTACAACACCTAATACTTCTGCACCTGCTTGTTTTAAGGCTTCAACTGCTGTGACTGAAGATCCCCCTGTCGAAATTAAATCTTCTATCACAACTACTTTTTTACCTTCACTTTTAGCACCTTCGATTTGATTTTGCTTACCATGACTCTTATTTGATGAACGAACATAATTCATTGGTAATTTTAATTTTTCAGCAATAAAAGCTGCATGTGGAATACCAGCTGTTGCAGTACCAGAAATAACTTCTACTTCAGGAAAGTGTTCTTTAATTAAGTTAATTAAACCATCGCGGATTGCGCCTCGAACTAAAGGATAACCTAACGTAACACGGTTATCACAGTAAATCGGTGATTTAATACCTGAACTCCATGTATATAAATCATTTGGTGATAATGTTACAGCTTCAATATCTAATAATGATTTTGCAATTTCTTTAGCCATTATACTAACCAACTTTCTTTAATTTTATGATAACTTTCGACTGGATTGTCACTTTGTGTAATCGGTCTACCGACTACAATATGCGTCGAACCAAGCTGTCTTGCTTCTTCCGGTGTCGTAATACGGTGTTGGTCATCTTGAGATGCACCTTTAGGTCTAATACCTGGTGTTACTTTTAAAAATGATGTACCTAACTTTTCAGTCAACATACGACTTTCAAGAGGTGAACAAACAACGCCATCTAAACCAGCTGCATTTGCTAACTTGGCATAATTTAAAACGGCCTCTTCAATCGATGTTTGTATATTTTGTTCGTGTCGTAACATGTCTTCTGTTGTTGACGTAAGCTGTGTTACTGCAATAATTTTTGTATGTTGATTATGTTTTCTTAATCCTTTAATGGCCTCAGACATCATTTTTACGCCACCAGCAGCATGAACATTTACCAGATCAACATTCAATTTAGCTAGTCCTTCCATCGCCTTACCAACTGTATTAGGAATATCATGCAGTTTTAAATCTAAAAATACATCATGGCCTCTTTCTTTTATCTCATTAATTAATTGAGGACCTTCTTGATAAAAAAGTTCCATACCTACTTTTACGAATAATGATTCATCAAATAAATCTAAAAATTGATTTACTTTTTCTTTTGATTCAAAATCTAATGCAATAATTGGTAAATCTTTCATCATATATGTCTCCCTTTATATTAAGAAATTCATTAAAATAATGAGGCTGTAATATAAACTTCTTTAAGTAAATGGTTAATTACAGCCCCACCGATACAGTTTGATTGATTTACATTTGACGCATTGTAAATGTCATACTTTCAATTACATTCGTTAAGGCATTAGCTGTATCTAAAGATGTCAAACATGGAATACCATTTTCAACTGTAGTACGTCTAATTTGGAAGCCATCCCTTTCTACTTCTTTACCTTTAGTCATTGTATTTATAACGATTTGAACATCACCATTTTGAATACGTGTTAATAAATCATTTTCGCCACCGATTTTGCCTACTACTTCTGCAGGTATGTCATACTCAGCTAATTTATTAGCTGTTCCAGACGTTGCTAAAATTTTATAGCCAACTTCATTTAAGCGTTGTGCCAATTTAACAACTTCCTCTTTATCTTTGTCACTGACGGTCATTAATACTGTACCGTGATCTTTAACTTCAACACCACTACCTGTTAACCCTTTGAATAACGCCTTTTCTAATGTAGTATCTTTCCCCATTACTTCACCTGTAGACTTCATTTCAGGTCCTAAAGTAATATCAACATTTTTCAATTTATTAAAACTAAATACCGGTGCTTTCACAAATACACCCTCAGCATATGGTTGAACCCCTTCTTGATAACCCATATCTGTTAGTTTTTCCCCAATGATTGCTCGCATAGCTAATTGTGCCATTGGAATATCAGTAATTTTACTTAAGAATGGTACCGTTCTACTAGAACGTGGGTTTACTTCTAAAACATATACACCATCGTGAGCTATAACGAATTGAATGTTGATTAAGCCAATGATGTTTAAACCTTTAGCTAATTTTATAGTATAGTCCTCAAGTGTTGCTAACTCGTCTTCTGTCAAAGTTTGTGGCGGATATACAGCGATTGAGTCACCACTATGTACACCAGCACGTTCAATATGTTCCATGATTCCTGGAATAATGACCGTTTCTCCATCACAAATCGCATCAACTTCAATTTCTTTACCAGTTAAATATCTATCGACTAGTACCGGATGTTCCGGACTCGCTTTTACAGCCTGGGTCATATAGTTTTCTAACTCTTTGTCATTGTCTACAATTTCCATTGCGCGACCACCTAATACATAAGAAGGTCTTACTACAACCGGATATCCGATTTCTGCAGCATTCGCTAATGCTTCCTCAGGTGATGTAGCTGATTTCCCTTGTGGCTGTGGCACGTTAATTTTTCTTAATAGTGCTTCAAATTCTTTTCTATCTTCAGCACGATTTAGATTTTCTAGTGAAGTACCAAGTATTTTAACACCATGTTTAGCCAATTTGTCTGCTAAATTAATCGCTGTTTGTCCTCCAAATTGTACAACGACACCTTTAGGTTTTTCTAAATTAATGATATTCATCACATCTTCTTCAGTTAAAGGTTCAAAGTATAATTTGTCAGAAATTGAGAAGTCTGTTGAAACTGTTTCTGGATTGTTATTCACAATTATCGCTTCGTACCCTGCTTTTTGAATTGCCCAAACGGCGTGAACTGTCGCATAGTCAAATTCTACACCTTGGCCGATTCGAATTGGTCCAGAGCCTAATACTAAGATTTTTTCTTTGTCAGTAACTATGGATTCATTTTCAGTTTCGTATGTACCATAATAATATGGTGTTGAAGATTCAAATTCAGCTGCGCAAGTATCAACCATCTTGTAAACAGGTTTAATATCATTTTCCATACGCAATTGATATACTTCTTCTTCCGTCATATTAAAGCGATGCGCTATTGTTTTATCACTAAATCCATAATCTTTTGCATATTTAAGATATTCTAAATCACCTTGATGCTCTTTTAATTGATGCTCAATATCAATAATGTTTTGGAACTTGTGTAAGAAGAAGTAATCAATCTGAGTCATATTATGAATTTCTTCTAATGTTGTCCCTCTTCTAATTGCTTCGCCGATGAAAAATAATCGTTCATCATCTTGGTGTGAAATACGTTCTTTAATATAATCAAGATCGAAGCTTTCACCATTTGGTAATCCTAAGTGATGCACACCATACTCAAGTGATCGAATTGCTTTTAACAATGATTCTTCGTAAGTTCGACCAATGGCCATAACTTCACCTGTTGCTTTCATTTGTGTGCCAAGCTCTCGTTCTCCTTTTTCAAATTTATCAAAAGGAAATCTTGGTATTTTTGAAATCACATAGTCTAAAGTTGGTTCAAACGCTGCATAAGATGTTCCTGTAATTGGATTTAACATTTCATCTAATGTTAGACCAACCGCGATTTTAGCAGCTAATTTTGCAATAGGATATCCTGTTGCTTTTGAAGCTAACGCTGATGAACGTGATACACGCGGATTTACTTCTATAATATAATAATCGAATGAATGGGGATCTAATGCTAATTGAACATTACAACCACCTTCGATACCTAAAGCTCGAATAACTTTTAATGAAACATCACGTAACATTTGATACTCAACATCTGATAATGTTTGACTAGGAGCCACAACAATTGAATCGCCAGTATGAATACCAACTGGATCAATATTTTCCATGTTACATACAACGATGGCATTATCGTTTTTATCACGCATTACTTCGTATTCGATTTCTTTAAAACCTGCGATAGATTTTTCTAATAAACATTGCGTTGCTGGACTATAATGAAGACCATTTGAGACGATTTCATGTAATTCTTCATCATTATGACAAATACCGCCTCCGGTACCACCCATCGTAAATGCCGGTCTAACAATTAGCGGGTATCCCACTTGCTCTTTGAATTTAAAGGCTTGCTCTACTGTATTTACAATGTCACTCTCTGGTACAGGAACGTTTAAATCATTCATTAATGTTCTAAACATTTCACGGTCTTCTGCTTGTTGAATTGATGTTAGCTCAGTTCCTAATAATTGGACGTTATTATCTTGAAGCACACCACTTTCGTGTAGTTGAATCGCCATGTTTAAACCTGTTTGACCACCTAAAGTTGGAAGTAAAGCGTCAGGTTGCTCTTTACGTATAATTCGCGCTATAAAATCATGAGTTAACGGTTCGATATATACTTTATCCGCAATTTCCTTATCAGTCATGATTGTCGCTGGATTTGAATTTACAAGAATAACTCGATATCCCTCTTCTTTTAAAGCTAGACATGCTTGTGTTCCAGCATAATCAAATTCAGCTGCTTGACCTATGATAATTGGCCCAGACCCTATTACTAAAATTGTTTTGATATCATTACGTTTAGGCATTGATATGACGCTCCTTTTCCTTAAAATTAGTCATCATTGCTACAAAATCATCAAATAGATAGTTTGAATCTGACGGTCCTGGATTTGCTTCAGGATGGTATTGAACAGAAAATGCTGGTAATGTTTTATGTTTTAAACCTTCTACAGTACCATCATTTAATGCAAGATGAGTAACTTCTAAATCAGTACTTTTTAACGAATCTATATCTATTGCATATCCATGGTTTTGACTCGTAATATCAACTTTTCCAGTCTCTAAATTTTTAACTGGATGGTTCGCACCACGATGACCAAACTTCATTTTAAATGAGCTTGCTCCTTGAGATAATGCAAAAAGTTGATGTCCTAGACAGATACCAAAGAACGGAATTTTCCCTAAAATTCCTTGAATCATTGGAATCGCACATTCTACAACTTCAGGATTACCTGGTCCGTTTGATAGCATAACGCCATCTGGAGCCATTGCTAAAATTTCTTCGGCAGTAGTTGTATATGGTACAACTGTGACGTTACAACCTCTGACGTTTAATTCTCGAACAATATTTTGCTTCTTACCAAAGTCTACAAGTACGACACTTAGATCCTTACCTGTCGAAACATACGGTGTTTTAGTCGAAACGATTTCTACTTCGTTTTTAGGTAATTCTACTTGTTGTAAATGTTTGACAAGTTGATCAATATCTTCTTTTCGATCAGTAAAACCAGCTTTTAACACACCGTGTTGTCGAATTTTACGCGTAATACTTCTTGTATCAACACCTGCAATCCCTGGAATTTGATGCAATTCTAAAACGTCATGAAGTGTCTTTTGTTGTCTAAAATTACTTGGATGCGCACTCGCTTCTTTCACTACAATACCGTTTAATGTAGGTACTAATGATTCAAAATCGTCTCTATTGATACCATAATTACCGATTAATGGATACGTAAAAGTAATGATCTGACCTGTATATGATGGATCTGAAATAGTTTCTTGATAACCTGTCATAGCTGTATTAAATACAATTTCTCCTACAGTTAAGTTATCAGATCCTAAACGGTAGCCTTCGTAAAAAGAACCGTCTTCTAACACTAGATAACGTTTGCTTTGCATATTATTTATCCCCCTCAAATTTAACTTCGCCTTCAACCATTGTTAAGATCGGATTTCCATAAACTTTATAGCCGATAAATGGTGTATTATCTGCTTTTGATAAGAAATCTTCTCCTTTAATTTCTTGTTCACTATCTAAATCAATGATTGTTAAATCTGCATAACCATTTTCTTTTAATGTGCCGTATTCTAAATTAAATGTCTCACATGGTTTAATTGTTAAGTAATCTACTAATTGTTGTAATGTCCAATCACCATTTTTTACAAAATGCGTATATAATAATGGGAATGCTGTTTCACTACCAACAATTCCGAATGGTGCTTTTTCCATTGGTTGTGCTTTTTCATCACGTGCATGTGGTGCATGGTCTGTTGCGATACAGTCAATTGTACCGTCTAGTAACCCTTCTAACAAAGCCTCTCTATCTTCAGTACTTCTCAATGGTGGATTCATTTTATAAATGGCATTATTACCAGGAATATCATCTTCTGTTAACAATAAATGGTGTGGTGTAACTTCAGCTGTAACATGAATGCCTGCGCGTTTAGCGTCACGAATGACTCTAACACTTTCTTTAGTAGAAACATGACATACATGATAATGACAACCTGCTGCTTCAGCTAATAGTACATCTCTTGCGATTTGAACAGATTCACAAATGTTTGGAATACCTGGTATACCTAACTCTTTACTGCGTTTCCCTTCATGCATTGCACCACCATAGATTAATGAATTATCTTCACAGTGTGCTACGATGGCTTTGTTTACTTTTGCAGCTTCAATCATGCCTTCATACATCATGCTTGCAGTTTGTACTCCTACACCGTCATCTGTAAACGCAAAGGCACCTTCTTTTACTAGTGCTGGGAAATCAACCAATTCTTTACCTAATTGACGTGTTGTAATTGAAGCATAAGGTAATACACGTACTTGAGCATTGTCATCGATTAATTTTTGTAAAGCTTCAAAATGTTCTACAGAATCTGGTACCGGTCTTGTGTTAGGCATTGGACATACAGTTGTAAATCCGCCTCTAGCAGCAGCTTTAGTACCAGTTTCAATTGTCTCTTTATATTCACCACCAGGTTCACGTAAATGAACATGAACATCGACAAATCCAGGTGACACAAAGTGACCTTTCGCATCTATGATGTCAACACCATTGCTTGGTTCAATTGCAGGTGCAATTTGTTTAATTACCTTACCATCAATTAAAATATCTGCTTGTTGTAATTCTCCATTTTGTAATACTTTACCGTTTTTAATTAATTTCATCATTTTCGTCCCCTTACCTATTTTAATAATTCATCAATGACTGCCATTCTTAAGTAAACGCCATTTTCCATTTGCTTAAAAATTCTTGATTTTGAAGCTTCTACTAAATCGCTTTGTATTTCTACTCCTCTATTCACAGGTGCCGGATGCATAACAATAGCATGTTCTTGTAATTTGTTATAGCGCACTTCATTTAAGCCATGCTTTTGATGATAATCATCTGCTGCAAATCTAGTTTCTTCTGCAAGCCCATGTCTTTCATGTTGAATTCTTAATAACATAACTATATCTACTGTTTCTATAACATCATCTATATTTACATAAGGTGCTTCTAAAGAATCATCAATCCAAGCATTTGGGCTATTAAACATTACGTTTGCACCTAATGCTTTTAAACTATGGTAATTACTACGTGCGACACGTGAATTTTTAATGTCTCCACAAATCAATACATTCAAGCCTTCAAAATATCCATATTCTTCATATATCGTCATTAAATCAAGTAAACTTTGTGTTGGATGTTGTCCACTACCATCACCAGCATTCGCAATTGGGATGTTAATATTCGCTAATTTTTCATAGTAGTTATTAAACGGATGTCTAATGACTAATAAATCACAGCCAATACTTTCTAAAGTTTTACATGTGTCATATAAAGATTCACCTTTTGAAACAGATGATGTTGATGTTTCAAAGCTAATCGTTTTTAACCCTAGCTTAAGTTCTGCCATTTCAAAACTACATTTTGTTCGAGTAGAATTTTCAAAGAATAAATTTGCGACATATTTCCCTTCAAAGTTTGGTAGTTGACGTTCACCAGATTTAAATTGACTTGCCTTTTGGATAAGTTTGTATATTTGATCTGTAGATAAATGTTCCATTGATAATAAATGATTCATAAAAGCGCCCTCCTTAATTTGTAAATCTTAATTGTTTTGTTTTTTCTCTTTAGGTAAGATTAAGTTCAAAATAATTCCTGAAAGTGCAGCTAATGCCATCCCCTCAATTTGAAGGTTGATACCAATTTCTTTTAAGTTAAATACTAAATTACCGATACCTACAACTAAAATTACAGAAGCTATAACTAAATTTCGATTGTTCGCAAAATCTACTTTGCTTTCAACTAACATTCTTAAGCCACTTGCTGCAATAATACCGAAAAGTAATATAGATACTCCTCCCATAACTGGTGTAGGTATAGAAGAAATTAATGCAGTGAACTTACCAATGAATGCTAAAACAATTGCTATAACTGCTGCACCACCAATGACGTAAATACTGTATATTCTTGTAATCGCTAATACACCGATATTTTCACCGTATGTTGTACTTGGTGGTCCACCAATAATACTGGCAAACATTGTAGAAACACCATCACCAATGATTGATTTATCAAGTCCTGGCTTTTCAAAGAAGTTTCTACCTACGATTTTATTCAATACCATTTGGTGCCCAATATGTTCACTTACTGTTACAAACACAATCGGAATCATTACAAGTACAAGTCCTAAGTGAAATGAAGGTACATAATCTTTAAATGGCAGATAAATATGAGGGAAATCTATCCATTTTGCTGACATAATTGCATCAAATTTCACAATCCCCATAAAAATCGCTACCACATAACCTACGATAATACCTACAAGTACTGGAATTAAAGATAGGAATCCTTTAAAAAATCCTTGAACGACTATTGTTACAAGCAAGGTTATCATTGCAACAATTAAGAAACTGATATTGTAACCTTTCATATCTCCAGGATTTTCATACATTGCCATATTGACTGCAGTAGGCGCTAAGCTTAAACCAATTACCATGATGACTGGTCCAACAACAACTGGTGGTAATAATTTCATTAACCATGCTGTCCCACTTAATTTGATTAGAATTCCGATGATGACGTACATAACACCACTCATGAATAATGCTACAAGCATGTCTCCTAAGCTATGCGTACTTAATCCCGTGATAATTGGTGTGATAAATGCAAAGCTAGATCCCAAGTATGCTGGTATTTGCGCCTTCGTTATTAAGATATAAAGTAATGTACCGATTCCCGAAGCTAGTAACGCTGCGGATATTGGTAGTCCTGTTAAGAATGGTACTAGTACTGTTGCGCCAAACATCGCAAATAAATGTTGTAAGCTTAAAAATGCCCATTGCGCTGGTTGTGGTTTTTCATTTACATCTAGTACTGGTTTTACTGTTCGTTCAAACATTTCATCATTTTGCATAATATTCATTTCCTCCGATAATAAAAAAATCTCTTTACATCAGTATATGTAAAGAGACAAAAAGTGTGACAAGTTGCTACAAGTCATTTTCGTCCATAGAAATTGACTTATAGTTGTCGAACATGAGGGTATTATTAGATAAACAAGCATATGAAAACTTATTTATCATTCAACTCCCCCACCTTTTTCAGTCTCTCGTACTGAATTAAAAGGGGTATTATTTAATTATAACTGCATTTCTTTGATCCATTTCTTCTAAATAGACACTTACCGTTTCCTCTTTAGAAGTAGGTATATTTTTACCAACAAAATCTGCTCGAATTGGTAACTCACGATGTCCTCGATCAACCAAAGCAGCTAAACCAATTTTAATAGGTCTAGCATTTAGCAAAATAGCATCAAGTGAAGCACGAACCGTTCGACCAGTATACAGCACATCATCAATAATGATGACTACTTTATCTGTAATATCTGTGTCGATGTCTATTGCGTCTTTTGTCGTAAGTGATGACATGTGCTCTATATCATCTCTAAAGTATGTAATATCAATTGTTCCAGTAGGTATACGTTGTTGCTCAATTTGATGAATTTTATCTTGTATACGATTCGCTAAATATTCACCTCTTGTTTTGATACCTAAAAGAATTAAATTATCAGTACCTTTGTTATACTCCAAAATTTCGTGAGCGATTCTCGTCACTGTACGTTGTATTGCGGCATCATCCATTATAATACGTTCAGACATATTCTCACCCTTTCAAAATTTAGAAACAAAAAACCTCATGTCTTTAATATCGACATGAGGTTTAGTATATACAATCAGCCTATTTACATAGAAGAATCGTAGTATTACTACTTATTCTTGCATATGTGAAAGTGTTATGATCATTTTAGTATATATCTATATTTTCATGTCTTTGACGTCTCTCTGGACGCTCAATTAAAGACTCTTTATGTTGTACTTAAACTGTTATAAGGATAATACTAATCAGGCGCTTTGTCAATCTATATTGAAAAATTAACCGATCTCAGTAAAAATGTTAACCTTAATCTATTTTATAATGTGTTTTCATTTTAAAAAAACGAAAACGATAAATACTTATAGTTTACATAATAATGTTATCGTAATTATAGCACAACACAATTATGCATCTCTTTTTCGAATTGTATCTAATAAATCTTCAAAGTCTTGTGGTAATTCAGCATGTCTTTCAATATATTCACCTGTTACTGGATGTTCGAATCCAATAAGTCCAGCATGTAGAGCTTGACCACCAATATCCAATGTCTTTTTCGGTCCATACTTTGGATCACCAACTAATGGGAAGCCAATATATTTCATGTGCACACGGATTTGATGCGTACGTCCTGTTTCAAGTTGACATTCAACAAGCGTATAATCTTTAAAATGTTCTAGTACGTTAAAATGTGTCACTGCTTCCTTACCATCATCAACAACAGCCATAGATTGACGATCATTTTTGTTTCTACCAATTGGCGCATCGATTGTACCGTAATCATGAGGAATATTCCCGTGAACTAAAGCGATATATTTTCTTTTAACAGATTTATCCATTAATTGTTCTACAAGCCCACGATGAGCAATATCATTTTTAGCAACCATTAATAAACCAGAAGTATCCATATCTATACGGTGAACAATACCTGGACGAATTTCTCCATTAATACCTGACAAATTTTTAATTTGATACATTAAACCATTAACTAATGTATTGGTATAATGCCCTGGTGATGGATGAACTACCATGCCTTTCGGTTTATATACAACTGCAACATCGTCATCTTCATAATAAATATCTAAATTTAAATTTTCAGGTAGAATATCAGCTTCAACCACTTCTTTTTCAGTGACAACTATATGATCATTAAGTTTCACTTTATAATTAGATTTAACAACTTTATCGTTTGCAACGACTAAACCTGCTTTAATCCAATCTTGTATCTGGTTACGAGACCAATCATTATTTAATTCAGGCAGCAACTTATCTACACGCATACCTGTTTGTTCTTTATCTGTAATGTTAAATTCATAAGTCTCCATTACTTAACCTCCTTCTCCTTTTTATTGGAAGTATCCTTTAATAAGGCAATAATAATTAATATTACACCAATTGTTAAACTTGAATCTGCTATATTAAATATTGGAAAATCATAACCAAAAATATTTGTATCAATAAAGTCAACAACTTCTCCTGTTAAAATTCTATCAATAAAGTTTCCAAGTGCACCTGCAAAAAGTAAACTAATAGCAACTTGCATAAACAAATTATATTGAGCATCTTTAATAAAGAAATATACTAAGGCTATTAATATAATAATGGTAATAATAAAGAAAAATGTCATTTTTCCACTCAATATTCCCCATGCAGCACCATTATTTCGATGTGATGTTATGTTTAAAAAGTGCGGTATCACTTCAAATGAATCTCCAATTTTCATTGTAGTAGCTATAATATATTTAGTAACTTGGTCAAATATAACGACAAATACTGCTATTAAAATGGAAGTGCCAATAAAATATTTTTTGTGCATTTTCGTTCCTCCAATCAATCGTCCATAAGACAACTCTTTATATTATAGCTTACACCTGCTAATAAAAAAAGTAAGCATATTACATTAAATCTAATGTTACTCACTCAATACTTGATAAACTACTATGTTTTGACATTAAATATGAACTTAATTATTCATTTATCATATTTAAGATGACATTAAAAATTAGGAAAGCAGGCTGGAACATAAATCCCTAAAAAGACAGTAGTAAGATATTTTCTAATTAAAAATTATCTTACTGCTGTTCTCTATTTATACAATACTTCGTATTGAATGGCTTCGCTATGCCCATCTGGCACATTACTGTAAAATTCTATAAATAGAATTTTTGATGATGGGTCCCTTCCTAGGGTGCCGTCTCAGCCTCGGTCTTCGACTGGCACTGCTCCCTCAGGAGTCTCGCCATTAATACTACGTATTAACATGTAATTTTACTTTTAAATACTTTAAAAAAATAAGACATGAATCGTCTACACTTAATTGGACAAATTCTATGAGAATAGATATTGTTAATTTAAGAAAGTAGGCTATTTTGAGTTTCACTCGAATGTCAGTTCGAGGAATAAATAAAGTTAAACGAGAGCTAGGTTTTGTATTAATGGCACTTAATATAAGGAAAATAGCAGCTCAACGAGCTGTACATTATAAAATACATATCAAAAAAGCTGATTTCTATCAAATAATTAATAGAAATCAGCTTTTTACATTGCCTAAGAACTTAATGTCCCAGCCTCCTTCATAACTTGTATAAAAAGATCATTAAAAACGATTCATTATATGGTTCGTCCATTCAAAGTATATACTAATCTTCAACTTCGATATGATTAAAGCGATAATAGATACCATCCGGACCTTGTAAATTTAAATGTGTTGTTTCAGGATAATGAAAGTCAACAATTGCTAATCCATACGTATCAAAATTTTCTACACGTTTCGTTGCTGATACCCAATCATTCATGGCCAAATGTTGATAATAGCCATTCGATGCTAAAAATATTGAATAATCATCCATATATGCCGATTGCTCTAATCCAAAATAATCGAGGTAGTACTCTTTTACCTCTGATAAATGAATTGTCTTAATATGCAATGCACCTATAATAGCGTCATCTGGAATACCTAACCATAACAATTTTGTTGCATGACTCACTAATCTCGGTACATTTAATGGTCTAATATCAATTTTTACTAAATCATTTTGCCTCGTCCATTGCGCTTCGTCTTTATCAACATAAAATTTAAAACCGTTTCCTTCTGGGTCTTCAAAAAATAATGATAACGAAGCAGGCTGTATACCTCCGTTAACTGGAATATCATATTCGCTTAAATGAATTAGTAAATTAGCTAAATCACTAATTTGAGGTAGTTTAATTGCGATATGAAACAGTCCCGCTTCGGACATTAAAGGTTCACGTCCATTTTGTAATTCAACAAGTGTAATGACATGATTATTTTGACCTACTTCATATTGTATCGATGTTAATGTCTCATTTATAATATTTAATCCTAATACGTCCTCATAAAATGGCTTTAATTCATTCTTATCTCTCACATTTAAAGTGATACCATTTACAAAGTTTGCGTTACTGTTATGATACATTCAATTAACTCCTATCAAATTCAATATCTGTGCTTACTTTTACTTAAAATTATCGCGAACATAATTGAGAATAGCAACTATAACGCATTTATAAGCTTCAGAGAATTTGTACCATTCCTGAATAATTTTTATTTTAGTAAATTACACATTTTTTAACACATATAACCAGTAACTTGGTCATTTTTTTATTCACAAAAAAACTCTCTTCATCATGTCAACAAAAACTACAACATGATTATGAAGAGAGCTTTAATTTATATCATCTGTATAAGTACTTTATACAATTTCAATTATACCAGTGATTTTACAACTTGTTGGCATCGTGGACATAGATGCGTCAATTCATCAACAGCACCAAGATCCTCTGAATAGTTCCAACATCTTTCACATTTTTCACCATCTGCATGTTCGATGACAATATCACCATGTTCATAAGCTGTTGCCTGATCATCTAACTTATCTACAACTTTAACTTGTGACACGATAAATAATTGATGTAATGCATCAAATGAAGTTAAGAATTCAGATGCATTAAATTTATCGTTACTAGCAATCGTAACTTTAGCTTCTAATGATTTACCAATAACTTTTTCATTACGAGCAGTTTCTAATGCACGGTTCACATCATCACGTAAATTCATAAATGTACGCCATTTATCCAATAAAGCTTGATCTACTTCTACAACTTTAGGCATGTCTGCTAAGTGAACACTTTCTTCTTTAACATGTGGTGTATGAGACCAAACTTCTTCAGCTGTATGCACTAAGATTGGTGCTAACAACTTCGTCATATCAACTAAAATTTGATATAACACTGTTTGCATACTACGACGGATATGAGAATCACGTTGTTCAATATATAAAATATCTTTACCGTAATCCAAATAGAAATTACTTAACTCAACATTGATAAAGTTTTGAACTTCTTGATAAATATTTAAGTAGTCAAAGTTTTCATAGTTGTTAATCGTACTTGCAGTAAATTCACGTAAACGATTTAGCAAGTAACGATCCACTTCTAATAACTCTGATTCAGGAATGCTATCTGTGTCAGGATTGAAATCGTTAATGTTACCTAACATAAATCTTAATGTATTTCTGATTTTACGATAAACATCAGATGTTTGTTTTAAAATTTCATCAGAAATTCTAACATCAGCTAAATAGTCCGTACTACTTACCCAAAGTCTCGCAATATCAGCACCTTTTTGTTTAACCACTTGGTCAGGTACAATCACATTACCTAAAGATTTACTCATTTTCTTACCTTCACCGTCCATAACAAAACCATGAGAAAGTAAGAATTTATAAGGTGATACTCCTCTTGTAGCAACTGAAGTTGTGATAGAAGAGTTGAACCAACCACGATATTGGTCACTACCTTCTAAATACATATCCGCTGGGAAACTTAATTCCGGTCTTGTTTCCAACACGCCACGGTGTGATGAACCAGAATCAAACCAAACGTCCATAATGTCTGTTTCTTTAGTAAATGTACCGTTAGGGCTGCCTGGATGTGTAAATCCTTCTGGTAGTAAGTCTTTCGCTTCTCTTTCAAACCAAATATTTGAACCGTGTTCTGCAAATAAATCAGCAACATGATTCACTGTTTCTTTCGTCATGATAATTTCGCCATTTTCAGCATAAAATACTGGTAACGGTACACCCCACACACGTTGACGAGAAATAACCCATTCGCCACGGTCACGAACCATATTGTAAATACGTGTTTTACCCCAATTTACTTTGAAGTTTGTATTTTCGATTGCATCTAAAATATCTTGTCTTACTTTACTGATTGAGGCAAACCATTGTGGTGTAGCACGGAAGATTACAGGTTTTTTTGTTCTCCAGTCGTGTGGATAGCTATGTGTAATAAAGTCTAATTTTAATAGTGCACCTTTTTCTGTTAATAAATCAGTAACGGCTTTATTAGCTTTATCATAGAACATCCCTTCAAATTGGCCGCCTTCTTCAGTAAATACACCTTTATCATCGATTGGACTAATTACTGGCAATTCATATTTTTGACCAACAATATAGTCATCTTCCCCGTGACCTGGTGCTGTATGTACACAACCTGTACCAGCATCTGTAGTAACATGATCACCATTAATCACTAACGATTCTCTGTCTAAGAATGGATGTTGTGCTACAACATACTCTAATTCTTTACCTGTGTATTCTTTTTCTAATTTGATTGATGCTTTATCCCAATCCAGTGCTTCTGCTACAGCGTCAGACAAGGCTTCTGCAATAATATATTTTTCGCCATTTACATTGTATTGACCATATTTTAATTCAGGATGAACGGTAATCGCAACATTTGATGGAATTGTCCATGGCGTTGTTGTCCAGATAATAAATTTAGCATCTGCATCAACGACACCTTTGTCATCTTTAACGTCAAATGCAACGTAAATTGATGCTGAACGTTTATCGTGATATTCAATTTCTGCTTCTGCTAATGAAGACTCACTTGAAGGAGACCAATAAACTGGCTTTTTACCTTTATAAATTAAACCTTTATCTGCCATTTCTCCAAAAATACGAATTTGTGCAGCTTCGTATTCAGGTTTTAATGTAATATATGGATCATTAAAGTCACCACGAACACCTAAACGTCTAAAATCTTTTTTCTGTAATTCAATTTGTTCTAAAGCAAATTCTTTACATTTCTCACGGAATTCAGCTGTTGACATTTTCTTTCGGTCAACACCTTTTTTCGTTAATGCTTGTTCAATTGGTAAACCATGTGTATCCCAACCTGGTACGTATGGTGCATAGAACCCTTGCATAGTTTTATAACGTACAATAAAGTCTTTTAAAATTTTGTTCAAGGCATGTCCCATATGTAAGTTACCATTCGCGTATGGTGGGCCATCATGTAAAATGAATGTTTCGTTACCTTTATTTTTTTCTAACGCTTTATGGTATTGATCTTCTGCATCCCATTTTTCTTGAATTTGCGGTTCCTTGTTTGGTAAACCACCTCGCATTGGGAAATCTGTTTTAGGCATTAATAACGTTTCTTTGTAATCCATTTTTTTCACTCCTTAAAAATTTAAAAAACTCTAAGTTAAATTAAAAGGGACGATTGCTCGCGGTACCACCCTTATTAACTCAACTTAGAGTTCTCTCATTACATTATTTAAATATTAAAAAGCCAGTGATATAACATACATGCTTTTACTAGGCTCTCACCATTACCTAATTCGCTGTGAAAAGTTAAATGTATATTACGCGTCTGTCTTTATTTAATTCTTACTTCTTAGTTGTTTCTGAATCATTGGATTGTTGATTATTGTCTGGTGTATTTGATGCATTATTTTGTGCATTTGCTGCAACTTCATCTGGCTTTAAATCATTTTCATGCAAATGATGAATATTTTCAAGCGTCACTTGTTCAGCGTCTAAATCATAATTCAACAAGTAATCCCAATCTTCGTTTTTTAATAAGTCTAATTGCGCTTCAACTAACATACGGAAACGCGATCTAAATACTTTTGATTGACGTTTCATATCTTCAGTCTGGAATGCTAAACGGCGTGCTTTTTCTACCGCG
This sequence comes from Staphylococcus sp. FSL W8-0056, assembly GCF_037963075.1. NCBI lineage: Bacteria > Bacillati > Bacillota > Bacilli > Caryophanales > Staphylococcaceae > Staphylococcus > Staphylococcus sp. FSL W8-0056. The sequence continues at coordinate 879,276 of NZ_CP150142.1, read as the reverse complement.
TCACCAACCATTTGATTAGCTTGCGCTTCTGCCTTAGCTATAATCGCTTCAGCTTGTTTCTCTGCAGCTTGCTTAGTTTCTTCACCAGCTTTTTGAGCTTGTATCAAAGCATCACTTACAGATTGATGCACGTCTTGATAAGACTTAATATTAGTATCTCTCTCTTCGATTACTTTTTCAAGTTGTTTTTTATCTTCTTTAAGACATTCAATTTCAGTGCTTAGTTGCTCCAAAAAATTAGCAACTTCAGTAGGTTCTAAACCATTCTTTACACGTGAAAACTCTTTATTCTTAATTTCATTTGGTGTAAAAGGCATTTGTTATCCTCCTTAAATCATTACTATTTGAATAATGTTCTATAGGTAATGTGCGTTTTATCTTTTTTAGTTTTACCACCTAAGTCAGTAATGTGTGCTCTACCAAAACCTTGGATGGATATTAAATCATTTGCTTGTAATTGAAAATCTGCTGAATCAACAATAGTGTGATTCACTTTAACACGTTTTTTTTCAATTAGTTGTTTCGCAATCGTACGTGATTTACGTATCATTTCTTTAATAACAACATCTAACCTTAAAGAACTAACTGTTGCACTTTCATTTTTCCAATTCTCATTAGATTGTATCATATCTGTTACTGGAATAGTATAAAGTTTAACTGATGCGCCTTTAATACGTTGTAATTCTAACATAATAAATGATTCCAATCTACTTGTCAAAACAAATTGAATTCGTTCATTCACAATTATATCTCCAACTTGTTCGCGTTCGATACCTAAAGACATTAATGTCCCTAAAATATGTTGATGTTTTAAAGTGACGAATTTTTCAGGATACTCTATTTCCATTAAAGTTAATTCAAAGTCACTTTCTTTAGGTTCATAATAGTTCGGCGAAATGATTGCTCTTTTTCTTTCAGCATTAGGCCCGCCATAAAAAGAGACGTTTAAATCTTCATAACTGCCACAAATCACTTCCAATATATATTGCCCTCTTGGATCTAAAAAATGCGTTAATACTGGTGCATAATGTTGTTCCGCTTGATCACATTTATCCGTTAGCTGATCAATTAATTCGTATTCTTCCTGTCTAAAGTGTTGATAAATATCTATGTTAATCACTACCTTAAAAAAATTATAAAATACCATCTATTGCCCTTATATTCAGAAAAATACATATCAAAAACGAGGCTAAAGTATCATGTACCCTTGCCTCGTTATGTCGCTTAATTTATTGTAATTGAATTAAAATCCAATTAAAGATTTGGAGTAACCCTTTTTGGAATAATACTAAAACGATAATTGCAGCGATTGATGATATGTCGATAATTCCAATAGGTGGAATTACTTTTCTAAATGGTTGTAAGAAAGGTTCATATATTTTCGCTAAAAAATAACCTACCTTAGTTTCTCTAATACTTGGTACCCAAGATGTAAAGAAATATATAATCATGCCGAAATAATAAATTTCAACAACAAAAAGGATAAATTTAAATATTGTAGCTAGCACATTTATATCCATATGTTAACTCCTTAGTCGAATGAATGTTCCATATTTTCAATATGGTCTGTAATGCTTCCAGCTACTTCCACATTATCAGGCGTACATAAGAAAATATCAGTACCTACACGTTGGATATCTCCACCGATTGCATAAACAGTACCGCTTAAAAAATCAATAATTCTTTTCGCTGATACTTTATCAATACGTTGTAAATTGACAAGTGTCGCACGGCGGTTTTTAAGCTCATCAGCAATATCTTGTGTATCTGAAAAAACACGTGGTTCGAATAAACACATTTTTGAACTTTCTTGTGATGCATTGTTTGGTGTAGCATTGTTCATAGTTACAACATTACGTGAATTATTTTTTGAATAATTAGACATACGGTTATTCCTTTCTTCTGACGTTGTTGTATATCTTGATGCAGATTTTTGAGGGACTGATTTGATTGCGTTTTGTTTTGTTGTTTGTTGTGACTGCTCTTTTGCTGGCGCTTCATTGACCTGTTGTTGTTTGTCAGGTACTTCTACTTCCTCTTCATCATCTATTACAAAAAATCCACTAAATAAATCTTTTAAAGCCAAGTGGCTCACTCCTCTTCTCCTACAAGTTTAGTCCCAATTCTAACAAACGTCGCACCTTCTTCAACTGCAATAAGATAGTCATTACTCATTCCCATTGATAATTCATCACAAGGCGCATATTCTAAATTGAGTCGTTGTATTTCTTCTTTTTTCAAACGTAACTGTTTAAATAACGATCTAATATATGCTTCATCATCTGTCAATGGTGCCATCGTCATTAAACCTACAATTTCGATTTTGTCATATTTTTTAAGATCATCTATAAACTGATCAACATCTTCTAAAGCAATACCATGTTTAGAAGCTTCTCCCGAAACGTTCACTTGCAAGAAACATTTAATTTTATGTTCTGCACGTTTGTTAATTTCTTTGGCTAAGCTCAATCGATCTAAAGCATGGAAATAATCTACGTCGTTTATAACGTCCTTAACTTTTCGAGATTGTAATGATCCTATAAAATGAATCACCGCATCTGATGGTAATGCTTCTTTCTTTTGAAAAAAGCCTTCCAATCTATTCTCACCAAAATGTCTTATTCCAGCCTCATACGCTTCTTTAGCTCGCTCTATTGTAACATATTTTGTAACTGCAATCACGTTTGGTTTTGTTGAAAAATTATTTTTTTCACTTTTGTCATTAATTTGTGTTGAGATTTGTTGTAAATTATCTTTCACACGCAAACATATCTCCTCCTTGTTTACTGTTGACCAATGAATACTAACATGCGTCCTGTTTGACCTTTTTCTAATCGATAAGAGAAAAATAATTCTAAATGTTCAGATGTAGCATACGCTGTCGTATAAATATTTTCTTTAGGAACACCATAATAATTTAATAATTCAGCATTGGCTTTTTTCAAATCAATACCATGACGATCTCGTCCTCTAGTTTCAATATAGTTGGCACTATCAATTGGCAATGTTTCAAATTTATTTTTAATATCATCATTAATTTCATAACTTGATGATGTAGATGGTCCAATAACGACATGTAAGTCTTTCAAATCAAAGTTCACATGTTTTAGCACTTCTTTTACAATTTCAGTATAGGTACCACGCCAACCTGCATGCGCCAATGCAATAAAATGATGTTTTGTACTATAAAAATATACTGGTACACAGTCTGCATAACACATCGTTAATAAGACATTACTATCATATGTGTACATCGCATCAATACCATGAAGCGCATCAGTTAAAGTGTCTATATTTGTGCCTATATCATCCTTTGTAATACAAGCGACTTTATTTTCATGTGTTTGGATGGGAAACACCCAATTTTTTCTATCAAACGCAATTTCTTCAGCTAATTGCAATTGATGTTGAGTAATATTATATGGGCGATCATCAATATATCTCGCCATATTAAAAGCATTTTTAGGATAGTCGCTTAAACCATCTCCTCTAGTTGTAATACCTAGAGTAATACCTTGTTGTAATAATTCTTCATATATTAAATGATGCGGTTGCTTTTTAAAATTATCATTCACTCGATCGTCACCATCATTTCATTTAAATTATCTTCGTCTAACTGTACAAAGTTAATAATTATATAATATAACATTTATGTTTAAAGTTAAAATGTTGCGCAAATAATTTTTGACTTAATTTTGACACGATACTTAAACACTTTTAATGACTTCGAAAAACTTAAATGTCCTTCTACATGTTCTAAAAATTAGTAAAAAAATCATCAGATATGTTATCTGATGATTTGTGTTGAATTATTTGTGTATATATATTAACCGATTAACGTCTTGTTCTTCTTGAACGTCTTTCTTCTCTATTTCTAATGAAGCTTGGAATATCATCTTCTTTAGTTGTATGCGTTCTTTCACTTACACTATCAGTTGCTTGTGCATTTGATGAATTTGAAGTGAATGATTCATCTTTAGAAGTTGCATTGCTAGAAGTATTTACGCTTGTTCCGAATCCAGTGCTACCAGATTTACGACCATGTGATGTTGGTTTGTCATCAAAACCAGTTGCAATAACTGTTACAACAATCTCATCTTGTAATTCAGGATTAATAACTGTACCGAAAATCATATTAACGTCTTCATCTGCAGCATCTTGGACAATATCAGCAGCCTCTTGTGCTTCAAATAATGACAATGACTCGCCACCAGTAATATTCATAAGCACACCTTGTGCACCAACGATAGATGTTTCAAGTAATGGAGAAGAGATTGCTTTTTTAGCAGCTTCTACCGCTCTATTTTCACCAGAAGAAACACCAATACCCATTAATGCAGAACCTTGGTTAGACATAATTGTCTTAACGTCTGCAAAGTCTAAGTTTACTTCACCAGAAACAGCGATTAAGTCTGAGATACCTTGTACACCTTGGCGTAACACGTTATCAGCTTCTTTAAATGCTTCCATCATTGGCGTAGATTTGTCAACGATATCTAATAAACGGTCATTTGGTATAACGATTAATGTATCTACTGCAGCTTTCATAGCTTCTACTCCAGCAGCAGCTTGAGTTTGACGTTTACGTCCTTCAAAACTAAATGGACGAGTTACAACACCAACAGTTAATGCGCCCATTTCTTTTGCAATTTTAGCAACGACTGGTGCTGCACCAGTACCAGTTCCGCCACCCATACCAGAAGTAACAAATACCATGTCTGCACCTTGGATTGCATCTTCAATTTGTTCACGAGATTCCTCTGCAGCTTTTTTACCGATTTCAGGGTTAGCTCCTGCTCCTAAACCACGTGTTAATTTTTCACCGATTTGGATTTTAGATTCAGCTTTAGATAAGTTTAAAGCTTGACCGTCTGTGTTGATAGCGATAAATTCAACATTATTCATTCCGTGGTCAATCATTCGGTTTACGGCGTTGTTACCGCCACCACCTACACCAATGACCTTTAAAGTCGCTAAATGATTAAATCCTTGTTCAAATTCTAACATTTAAATTTCCTCCTAGTTTTATTGGCCAATAATCATTCAAATAGAGATTTCATTAGTTTTTTGAATTTACTTTCTTCTTTATCTTTATCTTTGTCTTGAACATGTTCATGATTCTGTTTATGTTCCTGATGATTATCTTCTGATTGATAAATTTCTTCATCTGTTGACTCTACTTCATTTTCATGAGTATCTTTTTTGTTTGTTTTACGTTTAAACCAATCAAATCCGCCTAATTTAGATTCGTTATCTTTGTCTTTCACATCAATAACATCTTCTTCAGTTTCTTCATTATCATGATAATTAATTGTAACATAATCTAATAACTCATCAAAAGCGATACTACTAGAAATTGTAGAAATTGCTGAAGAAAATTCAGGTTTTCTAATTCCCATTTGTGATGGCGTGTGAATTCTAACTTTTTCACTTACCATATCTGATAATAATTCTTTTACGCCAAGTAAGTTTGCAGATCCACCAGTTACAATAAACCCACCATTTACTTTTGTTAATCCTAAATCTTGTAAAACATCAAATACTTCGAAGAATATTTCTTCTACACGCGCTTCAATAAAGTCACTCAAATCTTTTTGAGTATACTGTACTGTTTCATCACTATCAACCTGTTCAACAGTGAAGATATCTTGATCTGAAGCAGAATCATAGAATGCATGACCATATTGGTGTTTAACTTTTTCAGCAGTTTCATAAGAAGTGTTTAATCCTTGTGCAATATCGTCTGTAATATCACGCCCTGCCATTTCGATAGAATCAGCATCTACTAATTCACCGCGTTCATAAAAAGCAACTTGCGTAACGTCTTCACCAATATCAATGACACATGCACCTAACTCTTTTTCAGTAGCTGTTAGGATTGAACCATAGTTATATGCATCAGAGTAAACATCTAATACATCAACACCACATGCTTCTACGCATTTAATCATATTAATTAAAATCGATTTTTGAATAGCAATTACGCCTGCTTCAACCTTTAATGAATGTCTGGCAATTAATTCTTTAGGGTCTGAAACCTCATTTTCTTTATCGACTATAAAACGAATCGGGAACACATTAATTACTTCTGTTTCTTGCACATCATTTTTTTCTCTAATACCTTCTAATACTTTTTCGATATGTGAACCGTTGATTTCTGTATCCTCATAAAAGTCGATTTCATTTGATTCATCATAAACTTCCGTTCCAATGATAGGTAATTTCAGGAAAACTTCTTTAATATCAACACCCGAAGCGATTGATGCCTTTTTAATTGTGTCTTTGATTGCTTGTCGCGCAATATCAAAATCATCAATTAAACCATTTTTTATACCGCTCGTGTAGGTTTGTCCTGTACCTATCACATTTATACCATTGTGAAATTTCTCGCCTACTATTGTTTTTACGCTTGATGATCCAATATCAATACTTACGTAGTAATGTTCTTCCATAGATAGGCACCTCCTGACAAATTACTATTAAAAAAATACACTATCCTTAGTTTACAATACGTTGAATGGCTTGTGAACTATAAACATAGACAATATCAAAATTTTTTAATTATTCTTACTTGATTGTTTGTTAATTTTGTTTAAAACGCTTTGTAATTCTTCTTTTGCTTGATTTTCCTCTTGAGATGATTTAGTCACATTTTTATCGCTTTCTGATTGACTAGACGTGTTTCCACGGTATGGGATAAATGAAGCACCGACTGATAAATCAATATAGCCTCTTGTTTTTAGTTTACCCGAACTATCCCTTGATAATGATTGTGACATCTGCGGATAATATTTCATTTTCTTAGATATCGTCGAAATATCACCGATTACTTGAAGTCCATCTGTCGTAAACAATTCAATTCTGCTTTGTTTGTTTTTACTTGGGGCGTATGTCACTTCGGCAATATATCGTCTAACTTCAGGTGTCATTTCAGATAACGCCTTAATCATATCATCTTCTTTTGTACCTTTGAAACCATCCATGACAGGTGCATCATTAATTTTGACATCATTTGAACCTTTAAGCAATTTACCATTTTCTAATAAAGGTAAATATTTACCTTTATATTTCACTAAAGCAATAATTTCATTTTCTGTGATATCTACGTTTAATGTGTTTGGTAATTGCTTGTGTATCTCAACACTTTTGATTAATGGATCCTCTTCGAGATCATTAATAGCATTTTTTTTACTAAACGTATACATCCTCGAATCATTTTTAACACCTAAAACTTTGTTTATCTTTGAAGTACTAACGTGATTATTTCCATTTATATTTACATGCGCAATTTTACTAAGTGGTGAAAACATGTAAATTAATATAACAGCAATCAACAATACTAATATTGTAATAACACTGTATTGGATTCGTTTTTGTCGCTTACGTCTTAACTTCCGCTTTTCTTCAAGTGTTAATGGCTTTAATTGTGTTACTTTACTTTTTCGTTCTTTTTTCGTTACTGTTTCCTCATCATTCGAGTCGCTATTTTGTTCTTTAGGAGCTGATTGAGGTTGTTCGTTGCCGACTGCAATTCCATTCGATTCATTTTGGTCGTCAATTTCTTGATTATATCTATAATCCTCATTTTCAATATTAGAGTCTGTAGAATCATCGATATTATTATCATTCGCATGACTAGAAGCAGAACCATTATTTTCATCATTGCTTTCTTCTTTTTTGAAGTCTTTATTTATCAAGTAAATTTCTTCATCAAAATCAGCTTGTTGAGATGTATCATCTTTATTTTGATTAGAAAAATGTGTAGCCTTTGACCTTTTTCTTTGCCGTCTTTTCTTAGATGTATTCCTCGTAAATAATTCTAATTCATCTTTATCTTCATTTGATTCTTGTTGATCGTTCTTCGTTTTATCATCCATCAATACTCACACCCTTTAATAAGATGGTAAATGGGCACGGAATCTTTCAATAAATTTCTCTCCACGCTCTTCAAAAGTACTATATTGATCCCAACTCGCACAAGCAGGTGACAATAATACAACATCATTTGGTTCTATAATATCTTGTACTTTATCAACAGCGTCTTCGACATTGTTCGCTTCAATGACCGATTTCCCTTGACTATTACCTAGTTTAGCAAACTTAGCTTTCGTTTGTCCGAATACAACCATCGCGCGAACATTTTCCATATAAGGAATGAGTTCGTCAAATTCATTCCCTCGATCCAAACCACCACATAACCAAATGATTGGTTGATTAAATGAATTTAAGGCAAACTGTGTTGCTAGCGTGTTTGTTGCTTTGGAATCATTATAATATTTATTAGTTCTATTAGTACCAACATATTGCAATCTATGCTCTATTCCTGAAAATGTAGTTAAACTATCAATAATTGCTTTAATAGGTACACCAGCTAAAATACAAGCAAGCACAGCTGCTAATATATTTTCTAAATTATGTTCACCAGGCAATACTAGATCTTCAGTGTTAATAATACGAACACCTTTATAAACGATAAAACCATCTTTAATATAAATACCATCAACTTCTTGTTGAGTTGAGAAATACAATGTCTTAGCTTTTAATTCTTCCGACTCTATCACTTGTCTTTGATGATAATTACAAATCAAATAATCTTCTTCCGTTTGATTTTTATATATTTGCTTTTTAGCATTTTGATAGTTTTCTAAATTTTCATGGTAATCTAGATGCGCCGAATAAATGTTAGTAATTATAGCAATGTGTGGTTTATACTTTTCAATTCCAAGTAACTGGAATGACGACAACTCTGTAACTAAATAATCTGTAGGCTTTACTTCTTGTGCTACTTTAGATGCAACATAACCAATATTGCCGGATAATCTTCCAGTTAAGCGACTTTTTTTAAACATATCTCCAATTAGAGAAGTAACTGTCGTTTTACCATTTGTACCCGTTACAGCTATGATTGGTGCTTCAGAGATTAGATAACTTAACTCAACTTCTGTTAAAATTTTCAAACCTCGTTTCACTGCTTCATCAATAATAGATACTGTATAAGGTATTCCAGGATTTTTAACAATTATTGGATTATTATCAAGCAATGTTAATGGATGACTTCCACTTACAACAGAAATACCCATAGATTCTAAATCTTTTGCATGAGCATCTTGCGATAAGTCTTTCCCATCATTGACAGTCACATTCGCACCTAATTTACTTAATAATTTAGCTGCTTCATAACCACTTTTTGCCAAACCGACGACTAATACATTTTTATTTTCTAACCCTGTATAATTAAGCATCTTAATGCACTCCAATCCATAAACCGATTAAACCTGAAATCAGACCAACAGCCCAAAATACTGTAACTACTTTCCATTCGCTCCATCCTATCAATTCAAAATGATGATGAATCGGACTCATTTTAAATATACGCTTTCCAGTCAATTTAAAGCTAGCGACTTGTAACATAACAGATAATGTTTCAATTACGAATACTAAACCTATAAAAATTAATGATAATTCCTGATTAAGCATGATTGAAATCGTAGCAAATATACCACCTAAAGCTAAGCTACCTGTATCTCCCATAAACACTTTAGCAGGGTTAATGTTATATGGTAAAAATCCTAAAAGTGCAAACAACATAATGATACAGAAAATACCAATTGCCGTTTCTCCTAACACAAAGCTCATGATGGCATACATTGTAAATCCGATAATTGACAGTCCAGTTGCTAATCCATCTAAACCATCTGTTAAATTTACCGCATTAGAAAAACCTACTTGCCAAAAAACAATGAAAATAACATATGCAAATGATAGTGGGATTGCTACATTCGTAAATGGAATATGTATGCTCGTAGAAAAATTCACCAAATGAAACACATTACTTAAAACAAAGAAAATAATCGCAATACCAATTTGCGCCAAAAACTTCTGTTTACTTGTTAAACCTTGGTTATTCTTTTTAACAACAATAATATAATCATCTATAAAACCAATTAACCCAAAACCAATCGTCACAAATAATAACAGTATGATTGGATTAGCTTGATCTACAAATATAATAGCCACCAAAGACGTTATCACAATACTTAATAGAAATGTTAGTCCACCCATCGTTGGTGTACCAGTCTTCTTCATATGGCTTTGTGGACCTTCTTCTCGAATACTTTGACCAAATTTCATCCTTTTTAATGTAGGTATTAAAACAGGTACCAAAACAAATGTAATCACTAGCGCTAATAACGCATATACAAAAATCATAACTATCTCCTCTTCTTAATCCAGACTTTTTTAACCACTAATATATTATCAATTTTTCAATTAAATAAACAAAGTTGTAATCAAAATTTATAATTTTTCTTTTTTACGGCATAAGAGGCCAGTATAAAAAGTTTGCCTATAACAAACAAGTTAATCTGACCTCGTCTACCTTAAAATTCTCTATCAACACTTATTTATAAAGATTAAATGAAGATGTTTTTTTCTATCACAGCATTACTTTAGTAAAAACAAATAGTGACAATACACCCTTATTTAATGTAGCCATTCTTGTTAGTCCGACTTATCCTTGTCAGTTTTACTGTCAGATTTCTTCTTATCAACTGAATTTGAATCAGAATTATTCGTCGAATTGCTGTCTACATTCTCTGATGAAAATTCTACGTCTATTTTATCTTTTTCAGTAAGTTTTTGTCCCTTACTAATTGATTGGTGGGACACAAAACCGCTACCTTTTAAATTTACTTTAATATTTGTTAGGTTTTCAAAAGCAATGACATCTTCTTTCGTCCATCCTGACATGTCAGGCATAGTTAAGTCTCCGTCTGTTAATAACAGTACTTTACTATGAGGTAAGACTTTATTCCCTGCTTTTATAGATTGTGCTTTTATTTGTGTGCCAGAACCGATAGTAACTGGTTCTAATGATTTTGCACTCACATTATCAATAGCTTTTTGTTTGTCTTGACCTTCAACATCTGGCACTTTACTATACTCTGCATTAGATGTGTCATCTTTTGATTTACCTACATTTAAATATTTCAAAGTATTTTCCATTATTGGTTTAAACGCTTTACTAACACCTAATTCATAAGCTTCTTGGTCATTTTTTTGTGCCAAGCTCATACCAGCGTATACAATAACTTTAGGATTTTTCTTCGGTGCGTCACCCATAAAACTTACAAAATATGGGTTTGGACCTTTAACGTATCCACCACCATTAGGTGCAGCGACTTGTGCTGTACCAGTCTTACCTTCGACCTCATAACCATCAATACGATAGTTTGCAGCGTGACTCTTCTTACTATTCACAACTAAATCCAATTGCTTTTCAACTTTTTCAGCAGTATCTTTTGTTATTGGTTTGCCTGCGATTTGTTTTTGACCTTTATAAAATTGTCTTTTACTAACAGGATTTTCAACGCTATTCACAAACCATGGTTTTAACATATTACCATCATTAAAGAACGCTGATTGCGCCTGTAACATTTGAACAGGTGTTACTGTTGTCGATTGACCAAATGATGACGTTTTTTGTTGCAACTCATTACTCCATCCAATTTGACCAGGTGCTTCTCCATCAAACATACCTTTAGTTGATTTTCCAAATCCAAATCGTTCATACCAAGATTTCATTTTGTCTGCACCAACTAAATCTTGTAAATGCATCATCAATGTATTAGATGAATAAGTAAATCCGAGTGACATTGGGATTTCACCCCAACCGACTCTATTCCAGTCTGAAATACGTGAACCCATAATATCTCTATGTCCAGATTTATATTTCTTATCAGGATCAAAAGCACCTTCTTGAATAGCAGCTGCTAACCCATATGATTTAAATGTTGATCCAGGCTCGTATGTGTTTTGATAAAGGTCATTTGCCCACTTTTTACCAAAGTCTTTACCAGTTTCAGGATTAAATGTTGGTCGCTGACTGTATGCTAAAATTTCTCCAGTTTTGGCATCCATGACAACCGCAAATAAATCTTTCGGCTGGTATCTTTCAACCATGCCATCTAAAGCTTCTTCAACAAATACTTGAATATTTGAATCGATTGTTAAATGGACATCATCACCACGTTTAGGCTGCTTCTCTTTTTTAGTATTTGGTGCGATATATCCCCAAATATCATGAATATATCTCAATGATCCTTTAGATCCACTTAAATAACTATCAAAAATCTTTTCAACTCCAAGTGCACCTTTAAGTTCACCAGTATCCGGATTTTTCTGAGCTCTACCAATTAAGTGTGATGCAAAATTGCCATTTGGATAAAAGCGTTCTGTTTCAGGCAATAAAGAAATACCAGGCAAATTCATTTTCTCTATTTTCAATTTGTCCTGATACGTTAAATTTGTTCCTTTGCGTCCAAATTCAATTTGGAAAGCTTTCTTTTGACTAAGTCTCTTTTCAATTTCCTCTGGCTTCATATCAATGACTGTAGATAATTTCTTTGCAGTCTCTTTTTTATCAACTACATGCCTAGGTTTTTTAGAATTGGCACTCGCCTTTTTATCTATTACTGCAACAAGTTTATATCTTTCTACATCTTCTGCTAGCACTTTACCATTACGATCATATATCTTTCCTCGTTCTGGTTGTTGTGCATTCTTAACTAAATACTTTTCATTTGCCTTCATGACTAAATCTTGACCATTAGAATGTCCAGTAATCATGATATATGAAATTCTTAAAACCAATATAAAAAAGAGCAGTCCGAATAAACCAACAAGTAGGACTGCCCCTATTTTATTTTTTTTAATTTTAATTTTTTGCTTCGCCATTACTACGCACTACCTTTACATTATCGTTCTCAAGGCTCATCCCCTGTTTCTTAGCCTTTTCGTATATGCGTTCATAAGAAGAATTCTTTTTGATTTCAGATTGTAAAGCACTGTTTTCACTTGATTGTTTATCTATTTTATAATCTAAATCTGCAATCTTTCCTCGCGTATCATACGCATCCATTTTTAAAGATAGCATATAAATACTTAACATAGCAATTACAGTAATCAAAGTTATGTATAAAACTTTTTCAAATTTAGTTAATTGTACAACCACTTTTCTCGAAACAGTCTTCTTTTCGGGCTTAGTTTGTGGTTGTTGCTTCGGTATACTATTATAAACTTGTTCGTCATATGGTTGGTACACTTTTTCTACAGCCATTATAAATTGCTCCTTATTTAAGTATTTCAGCTACACGTAATTTCGCGCTTCGTGCTCTGTTATTGTCATCTAAATCTTCTTCTGTAGCGGTAATCGGTTTACGATTAACACGCTTTAACTTAGGTGTATATGCTTCTGGTATAACTGGCAATCCTCTTGGTACCTCTGGACCTTTTTCATATTCTTGGAACACCTGTTTACATAAACGATCTTCTAAAGAATGGAAAGTGATTACCGAAATCCTGCCGTCTACTTTCACTAATTCAATCGCTTGTTCTATTGAATCTTCAAAAGCTGACAATTCATCGTTTACTGCAATTCGTAGTGCTTGAAATACTCGTTTTGCAGGATGTCCGCCTTTTCTTCTTGCTTTTGCAGGAATACCTTCTTTTATAATGTCAACTAATTCTAATGTTGTTGTTATTGGTTGTTGTTCACGATGTGCTTCGATTCTTCGAGCTATCTGTTTTGAAAATTTCTCCTCGCCATAACGATAAAAAATCTTCACTAACGCTTCATATGACCAATTGTTAACAATTTCATATGCTGTTAGTTCTTGTGTTTGGTCCATACGCATGTCTAATGTTGCGTCATGGTGATAACTGAATCCTCGTTCTGGAATGTCGAGTTGTGGGCTTGAAACACCCAAGTCGTAATAAATTCCATCTACTTTTTCAATGTTTAAGTCTTTTAATATTTGAGTTAATTCACGGAAGTTGCTATGAACAAAAGTCACCTTATGCAAATGATCCTTTAATACCTCTTTAGCATTATCAATTGCAGTTTGGTCTTGATCGATTGCTATTAATCTTCCGTCGTCATTTAATTGATTTAGTAAATAAAGGGCATGTCCCGCTCCACCTAGCGTACAGTCAATGTACACACCATTTTCTTTTACATTTAAATAATCAATGGTTTCGTTTAACATAACGCTGATATGATGAAACACTTCAATTCCTCCATTTTAAAAATCAAAATCTATTAAATCTTCAGCAATATCTTCGAAACTTTCTTCAGATTCTTCATAGAAATCATTCCAAGTTTCTCTATCCCAAATCTCAATACGATTTGAAACACCGATTACTGTACATTCTTTAGTTAAATTAGCGTATTTCCTCAAGTTTTGAGGGATGTTAATACGCCCTTGCTTATCAAGTTCTACTTCAACAGCACCAGAGAAGAACATACGCATAAACTTACGTGCGTCTTTTTTTGTCATAGGTAAGGTTTTCATTTTCTCTTCAATCTGTTGCCATTCGTCTAGAGTGTAACCGAATAAACATTTATCAAGGCCTCTTGTGATAATAAAACGCTCATTTAAGTCATAACGAAACTTGGACGGTATAATCATACGTCCTTTTGTATCTAATTGATGATCGTATTCTCCCATGAACATTTTTTATCACCTCACCTTATATATAATTTACCACATCTCCCCACTATCCACCACTATTTATACAAAATTTGTGAAATTTATTTTAAAAAACAAAAAAATGCCCGATTTATCATTAAGATAAATCGGGCTAAACCCTTGGTATATTAAGGTTTTATAATAATATGATCAAAAGTGTAAGAAAGTGGTGGATAGGTGGAGGGCTTGAACACATCTGTCCCAAAATCATTCAAAATTTGAAGTGGATTCCATATTCTTTCTTGTAATCCTCCCATTGGATGGAGTGTTTCTTGAATTTCTCTAAATTGCTTCATACTGATGTCGTTTTCTCTTTCAATGTTTAAAAGATAACGTTTTAACAAATAATCATACTGTTGTATATGAATTTCATTATTTTTATTCACAAGGTTAATATTATTTTGATTCCCCGCCACTTCATCTAATAAGTCTTTGTTTAGACGACGCTGTTGTTCAATCATACCTTCTACCTTTTCAATAAATTGATGTGATGCTTGTTCTCTAATAAACTTACTTCTTTCTCCTTCAACACCATCGACTAACACTTTTTCTAATGGAATATTGTATTTCGAAAGTAATTTTTCTATACGGTCATTTAAATAAGTAATTCTAAGCCTTGGCATCACGATAGGCATTTCAACATCAAATAGTTCAAATACATCTTTTAGTTCAGCCCAGTACTTAATTTCACTCGGTCCTCCAACAAATGCCACCGTGTTAAATAACCATTCTTCCATTAATGGTCTTGTCACTACATTATTAGAAAATAATTCAGGTTGATTTTCCGCAATATTTATAATTTCTTCCTTTATATATGTCTTATCTGTTTTATTTAATTTAAAATGCTTACCATCATACGAAACTAATTGGCGCATATTTTCATCATGTAAGAATAAATGAACATTTGTATCTGTTTGTATCATCGCATTCAAGCCTTGATTTTGAGTACGTTGTTGTGTTGCTCTAAAAGCATCATCAAGCAACTGATGTTTTTTCAAAATCTTTTTAAACATAGGCGCTTCCATTTTTCTTAACGGCTCAAACTGCGCATCTATAAATAGAACGCCATATGCTTTAAATGTTTCATGCAGTAGTGCTTTAAACATATCAGTCCACGAGTCATATTGGTCAATAATTCTGTCACAAATCTCCAGTAGACCTTGTGTATGAACAGTTTCTTTCATATGAATGAACATCGTTTTTAAAGTTTGTTTCAACTCAGCCTTATCAGGATAATATCTAGAGACTGTCGTCTCTGGCATCTCCATTGTATGATATTTAACCTTATGCAGCGACCCATGATTTTCGTTATAAACAAATGTATGATTCACTTCATCGAAATCATGATCTTCTCCTGCAATCCAAAAAACTGGTACTACTTGTTGCTTATGTGTATCCGTTAATTCCTTAGATAAAGTAATGATTGAAAATATTTTATGGAATGTATACAATGGTCCCCCGAAAAGCCCTGCTTGTTGTCCACCAATCACAACTTTTGAACCATTAGCTAAATGTTGTATGTTTAATTCTTGTTCATTTGAAAGCTTTAAATCACTCATATATTCACGAATAACATTCGCTAATGCCGCTTCTCTTCCATTATTTTCTTTAGACATCCTTTTTTCAAAACTAGTTTGTTGAGCTGCATCATATTGAAATAATCCTGTTATTACAGGGTCACTGCTCTTTATTTTTGGTATAAACTGATCTTTTTCATTTAAACTAACTACTTTACAGTCCATGTTTTTTCTCCTTAAGTACGCGATTACAAACTATAGTATAAAGTCTATACCGGTGATTGACAATTTTACGGCTTGAAAATCAATTTAATCATGGAAAATTTATAATATTCATTGTTTTACATTTTCAAATCAATGAAAAACACAAGTGGTTTAATGTATAATAATAGTAGTAAACAAATAAGGGGTAGATAAATATGAGTGAAATCAAACGTCTTGAAATTAATTACAAAACTGACGAATTATTCGAAAACTTTAGAGCGTTTGGCAACAAAGACTTATACATGGTCAATGAGTTAAACGGTCAAATGATTGATGCAAGTTCAGATTCACCATTTTATGGCATATTTGTCGGAGATCAATTAGGAGCTAGAATGGCATTACTAAAAAAAGGTGATGTCGAAGAAATCTACTTCCCAGATTTTGAAGATTATATATTATTATGGAAGTTAGAAGTATTACCAAAATATCAAAACAGAGGGTACGCTTCAGAATTGATTGATTTTGCAAAGAGTTTCAATATGCCAATTAAAGCCATTGGCAGAAATGATTCTAAGGATTTCTTTTTACATCATGGATTTACAGATGTGGAAGCTAAAAATATAGAGGGACATGATGTCTTATTGTGGAAACCATAAGATAATAATATTCGACACTACGAGCATGAAAATGCATCTTTTCGTAGTGTCGTTTTTACAATTACTTTCTTAAGCTAATATAAGTAAATCATTTTCAAATTATTTGTCTTAACGTACAATATCATTTAGTTGTTTCCATGAATTAATTTCATAATCAGGTATAATTCCTGGATTATGATCAAATCCTCTAAAATTAAACCAGCAAGTAGCTATACCCGCATTGATTCCACCTAGAATGTCAGATGTTAAAGAATCTCCAACTATAATCGAGTGCTGTCTTTCATCCTCACCAATATCATTAAAAACATAATTAAAAAATTCCGGATTAGGTTTTTGATATCCTGTTTCCTCAGATATAAATATCTTTTTAATATATTTATGCAACGGCGTCTGATTTAACCTTCTCTTTTGCGTTTCGGTTACACCATTAGTAACAATATATAAATCATGTCTTTTCGATAATTCGACAATTGTTTCTAATGTTTGATCAAAGTATTTAACTTTAGCTTCTGCTAATCCATTTCTAAATAACACATCTGCACGATGCCCATCAACTTCCATTTGATGATGTTTGAAGTAATTCACAAATCGTTCTGATAATACTTCAGACTTCGTTAATTTATTTTGTTGAAAAGCTTCCCAATGTTGGTGATTGATTTTTTTAAATGTTAAAAAATCATCCTTTGTTGCTTTATGATTAAAAACATTCGCCATATAGTGAAACGCCCATTCTTCTGCATCATAAAAATCAACAATTGTATCATCAAAGTCTATCAAAATATTTTTATATCCCAATTTCCCCATCTCCTATATTGTCTATGTATCTAAATCTTAACAGAGGCTCAAATTTCTGCAAATAAAATAAACTGAGTGCATAACATTAAAGTATGCTCACCCAGTTTATTTTAAAGAATATTAGTTATTATATTAGAATCCAAATAATTTACCTAGTAAACCCACACCGTTAGCAACGATGTCTACGATACTTGTGCCTAATTTCACACTATCATGTTGTTGTGCAGCTTGCACAGTATTTGCGATTGCTTCTGCTAGTCCAGTCATTTAAATCTCTCCCTCACCTTTGAAATAATACTGATTACTTACATAACATATTGAAATTAGAATCCGAATAATTTACCTAATAAACCTACGCCATTTTCAACGATGCTCACAATGCTTGTGCCTAATTTTGCGCCATCATTATTAATTGCTGCAGTTACGGTATCTTTAATTGCGTTAAATAAACCTTCCATTGAAAACACTCCTTAAAATTTAAATTTGAAGATAACAAAAACGTGCGTAGCTTTTAAATCACCGAAATGTTATTCGCTTAACGTTTTGTTGTTGTTATTTTAAAATAAATTTGATGCAATTAGTTTGTTTATCCGCACAACATCTTATAATGTACTTAACTGTATTTTAAAGAGAAAAGAAATACAGTTAGGCATTCAAAACTGTATTTAACACAATTAAGTTGCCTGAATTCGCATTTAAGTCTTATTGAACCTTTTTAGATAAATAGCTCTATAATAGTGAAAAATATAAACATTTTTATTTACAAGGTATTGCTAATTTAAGTTCATTTAGATATAATAATTCTTGTGTTGTTAAACGTGTCCTGGTAGCTCAGCTGGATAGAGCAATGGCCTTCTAAGCCATCGGTCGGGGGTTCGAATCCCTCCCAGGACGTTTATAGGTATTTTTATACGCATTACCAAACAAAAGAGTTCCGTGATTACGGGGCTCTTTTTGTTTTGAATTTCAGTAATATAGTATGATGCGTCACCAAAACGTCCCCCGCATAAGCCCCGAAAATACAGTAATTAAAACAAGCATGCTTATTCGTCATAGAATTTTTTGACACACAATTGACACGCGTCTGACACTTGTTTATACATTTTTAATTAAGTAATTTTGTGCTCAAATTTCATCTATACTGCACCTGAACTACACCAACACTACACCAAGATTTTTAACACTCACCATTTGCATGCGTAGAGATTTTTATTATTATATTATTCCTATAGATTTTGATACTATTCAAAATTTTAGGGACTTTTCAGGGGCCCGAAATCCTATAATTAAATACATTTAAAAAAATAACCACGTCCATCGAGACGTGGTTTTTTAATTATTTAACTCACTAATTATTCTTCTTAATTTTCATTGCTAAATATACTATTGGCAAATTTATAAAGTAGTTCAGCGTTTTTCAATGACATATTGTCTAATGATCTTTCTTTTTTTCTCATTCTGTGTATTGTGCTTTGTGGAACTCCTGTTTGTTTCGATATATGTAAACTGCTCAAATCACTGTCTAATAGTTTTTGAATTTGATTTCTCATTTTGTACACCCCCTTGTAAATCTTCAATCATCATTTAAATTAAATAATTACTTTTCCACATATTCCAATATTTAGGTTGCAAAGCATACCTCAAATATCATTAATTTTGAGATTTAAATGTCAATTATGTGTCTATCAATCCAATATACATACTCTAATAACGTAATAGTACACACTCTTCTTATTAATTGGCCATAGCTATCATGATATAATTAGTGAAGAAAATCACATAAGAAAGGTTGTAAATCATGAGACTTCAAAAAGCACCTCTAGTAACGTCAGGACTAGTCTTAGGATTATTAGGCCTGGGTAATCTATTAAAAGACTTATCTCTTACTTTAAACGCTGTTTGCGGAATCTTTGCTTTCTTGATTTGGATTCACCTTTTATGTACTATGATCAAATATTTTAATAATGTGAAAGAACAATTAAACAGTCCTCTAGTTTCATCAGTGTTCACAACATTTTTCATGTCTGGCTTTTTAGGTACTACTTATTTAAATACATTTTTTAGTAACATAACTTTTATCAATAGCTTAATAACGCCTATTTGGATTTTATGCCTTGTGGGAATTATGACGCATATGATTATTTTTTCAATAAAATATTTAAAAGATTTTTCACTTGAAAATGTTTATCCTTCGTGGACTGTACTTTTTATTGGTATTGCTATCGCAGGATTGACGGCACCCGTTAGCGGATGTTTTTTCATAGGTCAATTAACAGTAATATATGGCTTTGTAGCTACTTGTATTGTCTTACCTATTGTTTTCAAGCGATTAAAAGCATTTCCATTGCAGACGTCAATCAAACCGAACACATCGACAATTTGTGCACCATTTTCTTTAGTCGCTGCAGCATATGTTATAGCCTTTCCTAAGGCGAATGCTTTTATCGTAATTATATTTTTAATATTAGCTCAAATATTTTATTTTTATATCATTATACAATTGCCTAAATTACTAAAAGAACCTTTTTCGCCCGTATTTTCAGCTTTCACATTCCCTTTAGTAATCTCAGCAACTGCTTTAAAGAACAGTTTGCCTGTACTTATGTTTCCAGATATTTGGAAAGGTCTTTTGTTTATCGAAGTGTTATTAGCCACTGTAATAGTACTTAGAGTCTTTATAGGATATCTTCACTTCTTTTTAAAAAAGGAAAATCAAGATAAATTTCTTCGTAATGCGTCTCAGTAACACTATTACCAAGAATTAACACGCATATTTAATAACTAAAAAAGAGGCAGGTAATCTTGCCTCTTTTTAGTGTATATCAATGCCTCTTTGATTTAATATGATCTTATCAATGATACCTTCTGACTAAAGCTGTAGTAACTATACTAGAACGTCTAGTTCATAAACACGTTTCACTCTAACCTTTATTTAAATAATATATAAGCAGCAAACGCCAAGGCTAATATACCAATAAAATAATTAATAAAGATTTTTATTTTAGTCTTTGTAATAGTTGACAAATTTTATCACCTCTAAATATCGATAAATTAAACACCGTTATTTTTCCTTTGCCTATCTTTTATCATTTCAGAAGGTACTCCGAAAATAAACATCAGAATAAATAATATAATTGGCAAATGTGGTATGTTTTCTAGCAAATACCATCTTAAATTCCAATCAAACACCATATTTGCATACGCCACAAAATATTTACTAAATAATAATACTACGCATATTCCAGTTAGTGTATCTAAAACCTTTGTCAAATGTGTCATTTATAGCCATCCTTTATATATGCTATTTTCACAACCATATGTGTCATGTGTTACAAAAACTGTTTACAGCAAATACATATTTACCACGATAAATATAATATACCATAGATCTAACATTACATTAAAAACAAATTTTAAAAATATCATTATTAAATAGAGCATTGTATCAATTACTTACTAGTGTTATCATTACCGTCATTATTTTCTTAATCAAAAATAATAATGCACCTCGCTTAGTTTAGTATTTCTACAAACCTACGAGATGCATAAAACCCAATTAGTATTTTTATAATATAGCATTTCAAATTATGAATAAATTAGTACTTGCGTAATTAGTACTCCGCCACCGAAAATCAATACAAAAGCAACTACCGGCCATACAAATCGGAACCAATGTGAATATCGCATGTTTAACATTTGTAGTGTGGCCATAACAAGTCCAGTCGGCGCTAAGAATAACATCGCATATTGACCAAATTGATATGTCGTAACGATGACGAATCTTGGTATACCTACTGTATCAGCTAGTGGTGCAAAGATAGGCATTGATAATACCGCTAATCCAGAAGATGATGGCACGATAAAACCTAAACAGAAGAAAATAAATAGTAATACGATGATAAATAATGGTCCACTCATATGTTGAACTAAAGATGATGAAAAGTGTAAGATTGTATCTGAAATCATACCTTCATTCAACACTAAATTAATACCTCGAGCTAAACCAATAATTAAAGATACACCTACTAAACTTGATGCACCATTGACAAATGCATCTACAGTTCCTTTTTCTCCCAATCCAGATTTACCTGTCCCAGCAATAAACATTATTATAATTGTAAATATTAAAAATGCTGAAGCCATAACTGGGAACCACCAACCTTGCGTCATAACTCCCCATACCATAATTGGAAATGGTAGTACAAATAATGTAAGGATTATCTTCTTACGCAAAGTAAAATGGGCACTATCGTCATCTTTTAATACAGACCATTGCTGTTCAAAAGCATCTTTGTCTTCATAAGAATATGACGCTTTAGGATCGTTTTTAATTTTTTTACAGTACCAATATAAATAACTAATAACAAAAATCGCACCGACAATACAAGCACCTATTCTCCAATACAAGCCATCCGTAAAAGTTGTACCAGCGGCATTAGAGGCAATTACAACCGAGAACGGGTTAATAGTTGAAAATGTACTACCGACAGAGCTGGCAAGGAATATGGCACCAACTGAAACGATAGAATCGTATCCTAACGCTATAAATATAGGGACTAAAATCGGATAGAATGCTACAGCTTCTTCTTCAATACCACATAACGTCCCGCCGATAATCATTAGTATTGATACAAACACAATTAGCATAAATTCATGCCCTTTTGTTTTCTTCGTTAAAGCTAACAATCCCGATTCAAAAGAACCACTGGCTTGAACTACGCCAATAAGTCCCCCTAGTACAAGAATGAATACCATGATATCGACCGCTTCTATCGTACCTTCAACCATGCTACTTGTTATTTGTTCTGGTCCAGCTGGATGTTGCTTTAATCTTTCATAAGTATTCGGAATTGATACTGGCTTATTAATTGCACCTGATTTAAATTGTTCAATCTTAATTTTAACCCCCATTTTGTCTAGTTCCTGTTGCGTACCCGGAACCTTTTTCACTTGGTTATGAGGGTTAACTATCTTTAGTTCTTGGGATGAAGGTTCGTAAGAAAGTTTAGAATATGCACCAGCAGGAATAACCCATGTTGCTATAACTGCAACAACCGTTAAAATGAATAAAATCATAAATGCACCTGGCATTTTTAATTTAAATCGTTTTTTCTTTTCACTTTCATTAATTGTATTTTCCACGGTTTCATCTCCTTCGACATTTAACCTAGCATTTCTACCTTAAAGATTTTATAAATATAAATTAAGAAAGTGCACCCCGCATCAAAATAGAGGCATTATTTTCAGGGGGTGCACATAAATAATAAAAATCATGCATTTGACATATAGTAATTGAAAAGCGTTTCAATTCAATTACTTTTTAATCACAGTACCTACTTTACCCTCTAAGGCAGCATCTAATTCATTTAATGATGTTATAAGCACACTTCCTTTTGGATTGTTTTCAATAAATGATATGGCTGCTTCAATTTTTGGTAACATACTTCCTTTTGCAAATTGATTTTCGTCTATATATCGTTTTAATTCATCAACATTTGTTGTTTTCAAAGGCTGTTGGTTTTCAGTGTTAAAATTAATATATACATAATCAATTGCTGTTAAAATAATCAATTGATCGCATTGAATATTAGCACCCAACAACGCACTTGTTTTATCTTTGTCTATAACTGCATCAATACCTTTAAAACCATCATGTTGCTCTCTAATTACTGGTATACCTCCACCACCAGCAGCAATAACGAGTGTATCATTTTTAATAAGTGTTTTAATACTCTCTAATTCAATAATAGAGATGGGTTGTGGTGAAGGAACAACGCGTCTATATCCTCTTCCAGCATCTTCAACAAATATAAATCCTTTTTCTTTTTGAATTTGTTCAGCTTCTTCTTTGTTGTAAAATAACCCAATTGGTTTTGAAGGATTGTTAAATGCCGGATCATTTTCATCAACTTCAACTTGTGTCACTAGTGTTACCACTTGTTTATCCATTCCAATAGAATGCAATTCATTTTGTAAGCTTTCTTGTAATTGATAGCCGATGTAAGCTTGACTCATTGCGCCACATTCAGCAAATGGAAATGCCGGACCTTGGTTATGTTCTGCAGCATAGTTAAGTCCCAAATTAATGCTTCCAACCTGTGGTCCATTACCATGACTAATAACAATCTCATGTCCTTTTGTTATTAATCCTACTAATGATTTCGCAGTATTTTTAACAAGCTCGAGTTGTTCTTGAGGTGATTTTCCTAAAGCATTACCACCTAATGCTACTACTATTTTCGCCATCATATTCACTTCCTTATATCATTTAAAATTCACCCAATGTAGCAACCATGACTGCTTTGATTGTATGCATTCTGTTCTCAGCTTCTTGGAATACAACTGAAGCTTTACTTTCGAATACTTCATCTGTAACTTCCATTTCTCGAATACCATATTTTTCAAAAATTTGTTGACCAATTTTCGTATCAGCATTATGGAAAGATGGTAAGCAATGCTCAAAAATAACATTTGGATTACCAGTTTTATCCATCATTTCTTTATTTACTTGATATGGTTTCAATAATTCAAGTCGTTCTTTCCATACTTCATCAGGTTCACCCATTGATACCCAAACATCAGTGTAAATTACATCCGAACCTTTTACACCTTGGTCAATATCATCTGTGATTAATATGTTGCCACCATTTTCAGCGGCAATATTTTTACAGCGATTTAATAATTCATCTGTTGGATTTAATTCTTTTGGACAAACTAAATGGAAGTTCATACCCATAATGGCAGCACCTTGCATTAATGCATTTGCAACGTTATTACGACCATCTCCAACATATGTAAAGTTAATATCTGCATAATCTTTTTTTAAGACTTCTTTTGCTGTTAAGAAATCAGCAAGAACTTGAGTAGGATGATCTTCATCAGTTAAACCATTCCACACTGGTACGCCTGAATATTCAGCTAAAGTTTCTACTGTTCTTTGTGAAAAACCACGGTATTCAATGCCATCATACATTCCACCAAGCACACGTGCAGTATCTTTAGTTGTTTCTTTTTTACCCATTTGTGATCCAGTTGGGCCTAAATAAGTTACATTTGCACCTTGATCATGCGCTGCAACTTCAAATGCACATCGCGTTCTTGTAGAATCTTTTTCAAATAACAGTGCAATATTTTTATTTTTTAACATAGGCTTTTCAGTGCCAATATATTTAGCACGTTTTAAATCCTCGGAGAGTGTTAATAAGAATTCTACCTCTTGTCGTGAAAAGTCTAATAAAGTTAAAAAACTTCTGTTTCGTAAATTTTTCATTAATAACAACTCCTTTTATTTTAGTTACACCTAAATTGTAAGCGCATACAAAATAAACACAACCTACTATTAAAATTTGTAATATTTTATCAATAATTAAATGAACATTTTATTAATATTAAATTTAAGTAGTAGGAAATAATTAAAATAAGTACTACATTTAAAGTATAACTATTTTTCAAGTAGTTAGAAAATTCAATTATCAAACAATTTAATGCAATTGATTAGAGAATAATTGTAACGTGTCGTTTTTAATATATAACTCCCGCCTACTTTATTAAGTACTGTTTCTGTCCAAAACTTAAAAATGATAAGTTTTGCTTAAATAACACTACTAACTGTTTAAGTTTATTTAACATAGTTTTAGCTTTTATTTAATTCCGAATCGGTGTAATAGCTTATATACTTTGGGTAATTCACGCAAAGGAGATTTTCATATGAAAAAGAACATCATGAATAAATTAGTTTTATCAACAGCATTGTTACTTTTAGGAACCACATCAACACAACTTCCTAAAACACCAATCAGTTTTTCATCTGAAGCAAAAGCCTATAATATCAGTGAAAACGAGACTAATATCAATGAGTTAATCAAATATTACACTCAGCCGCATTTTTCATTATCTGGAAAATGGCTATGGCAAAAGCCCAATGGTAGCATTCATGCAACATTGCAAACGTGGGTTTGGTATAGTCATATTCAAGTGTTTGGATCCGAGAGTTGGGGAAACATTAATCAGTTAAGAAATAAATACGTTGATATATTTGGAACTAAAGATGAGGACACAGTTGAAGGTTACTGGACTTATGATGAAACATTTACTGGTGGTGTTACGCCAGCAGCTACTTCATCTGATAAACCTTATAGACTATTTTTAAAATATAGTGATAAACAACAAACTATCATCGGTGGACATGAATTTTACAAAGGAAATAAACCAGTATTAACTTTAAAAGAATTAGATTTCCGTATTCGTCAAACATTAATAAAGAATAAAAAGTTATATAACGGAGAATTTAATAAAGGTCAAATTAAGATAACTGCTGATGGAAATAATTACACGATTGATTTAAGTAAAAAGTTAAAATTAACTGACACAAACCGTTATGTTAAAAATCCTAAAAATGCACAAATTGAAGTCATACTCGAAAAATCTAACTAACCTATTACCTTTTGTAAATGCGGATAATTTCAATTATCTAATTAACCCCTTTTTATAATTAAACATTCCAACAATACTCAAAGGAGAAATTCGAATGAACAATAACATCACGAAAAAAATTATTTTATCAACAACATTGTTACTATTAGGTACAGCATTTACACAATTTCCTAATACACCTATCAATTCTTCATCTGAAGCGAAAGCTTATTATATAAATCAAAACGAAACTAACGTTAATGAGTTAACTAAATATTACTCGCAAAAATATTTAACCTTCTCTAACAGTACGTTATGGCAAAAAGATAACGGTACGATTCATGCAACGTTGTTACAGTTTTCTTGGTATAGTCATATTCAAGTTTATGGACCTGAAAGTTGGGGCAATATCAACCAATTAAGAAATAAAAGCGTTGATATTTTTGGCATAAAAGACCAAGAAACCATTGATTCTTTTGCATTATCTCAAGAAACGTTTACTGGTGGTGTTACTCCTGCAGCAACATCTAACGATAAACACTATAAACTGAATGTAACATATAAAGATAAAGCAGAAACGTTTACTGGCGGATTTCCAGTTTATGAAGGCAATAAGCCTGTTTTAACTTTAAAAGAATTAGATTTTCGTATTCGTCAAACATTAATTAAAAGTAAAAAATTATATAATAATTCTTATAATAAAGGACAAATTAAAATAACAGGTACAGACAATAACTACACAATAGATTTAAGTAAAAGGTTGCCATCAACTGATGCAAATAGATATGTTAAAAAACCTCAAAATGCAAAAATTGAAGTTATCCTCGAAAAATCAAACTAACAATAATAATGGAGTTAATAAAAATAATCGCAAATACTATATTGACTTCGCTCACATTTAAATTTCTTATTCCTCGTATCATGATTCCTCTGAAAGGAGATGTTCTAATGAGTAAGAACATCACGAAAAATATAATTTTAACGACAACATTATTACTATTAGGTACTGTATTACCTCAAAATCAAAAACCAGTATTTAGTTTTTACTCTGAAGCTAAAGCTTATAGCATTGGTCAAGATGAAACTAACATCAATGAATTAATTAAATATTACACACAGCCTCATTTTTCATTTTCAAATAAATGGCTATATCAATATGATAATGGAAACATTTATGTTGAACTTAAGAGATATTCATGGTCAGCACATATATCTTTATGGGGCGCTGAAAGTTGGGGAAATATTAATCAGTTAAAAGATCGTTACGTAGATGTGTTTGGACTAAAAGACAAAGATACTGATCAGTTATGGTGGTCTTATAGAGAGACATTTACAGGTGGCGTTACACCAGCCGCAAAACCTTCTGATAAAACTTATAATCTTTTTGTGCAATACAAAGATAAACTACAAACGATTATTGGTGCGCATAAAATATACCAAGGCAATAAACCAGTATTAACATTGAAAGAAATCGATTTCCGTGCACGAGAAGCGTTAATAAAAAATAAAATATTATATACCGAAAATCGTAATAAAGGTAAGCTTAAGATCACCGGTGGCGGTAATAACTACACTATTGATTTAAGCAAAAGATTACATTCAGATCTAGCAAATGTTTATGTTAAAAATCCTAATAAAATAACTGTTGACGTCCTCTTTGATTAGTATATGAAGGTGACTTATACTTCATGCACTTTAATTCCAAATCAGATTATTTAAATGATAATTTTTAAAGTGTATGATGTATATAATAGGTGAAATTTTCTATATATTTAAATGGAATTGGGAGTAGGAATGTGACAGAAATGGTATTTTATAAAATTTATTTCGTTGTCACTCCCCAACTTGCATTGTCTGTAGAATTTCTTTTTGAATTTCTCTATGTTGGGGCCCCGCCAACTTGCATTGTCTGTAGAATTTCTTTTTGAAATTCTCTGTGTTGGGGCCCATCCCCAACTTGCACATTATTGTAAGCTGACTTTTCGTCAGCTTCTGTGTTGGGGCCCCAAAAATGCTTGTTACATGGTCATTTTCATTCGGTCAACTACTACCAATATAATATTGTAGAGCCTAAGACATTGATTTATTATGTCTTAGGCTCTATTCCTTCATTTAATGATTCAATTATTATAGCAATACTTTATTGTCCCATGATTAATGTTCTTTTAATGAGACATAGTAACTATAAAGTTTAATAATCGTTCTAAATCTAGCATCTTCTAGTTTGGTTTTCCCATTTCTTAAATCTTGTACTGTTTGATATGGAACTCCTGAATTTTTCGAAATTTTATAGCCTGATTCAGACTCAAACAAAGATTGAAGAGAGTTTATAATATTATTCAACTCTGTCATTTTTAATCCCCTTTCTTGAATTAACAATATACAATGTTGTTATTAAAACAGTCAGTGTATGGATAATTTCATTTCCTAAAAATATATTCAGCCATATAATAATAAGAAATACGATATAAAATAGTTTCATTTTAATCCCCTATCATATATTTATTAATCAAATTTCAATAAGATTCATAATTAAAAGCTAACCTATACTCAAAATTTTCTTATAATGCCTCTAACTAAAAATCTACATTTTATTTTACATATGATATTTTACACTATATTAAAAATACATACGATACTTTTTCATTATCTATTAGATATTTCTATGTAATGGCAAAAATTATTCCCGACGAAATTCCAAACATAATTAATACCCTTTTTCTCTATTTCTATTTATTAATTTACAGTAGTTAATATATAGTTAATTTTTATTTAATAGTTAATTAATTGATTTAATTCTAAGATATTTGTATTTTTATATTGTAATCGATTACATTTTTAAATCAAACAAATCATTAGTTTTAAAGAAATTAATCAATAAAATTAGCTATGTCTTTTCCTTGTTTCATAAAGAATTTATTCAACTTTGACTAACCCTCGAAATTGAAATGCTTCCTTTCAAATTTTAAATAAAAGTTAAAAACATATTCTTAAAATAATCACTCATCATCACTCAGTAATTTATCAGTTGCTACATTAAATATACTAATATAAACGATTATAAATATTTGATATGTCTCAACTGCAATATTCTAAATTGACATATTGATTATTGTTTCCTCAAATCGTTAAAAAAAATAGAAGGATGATGAAAATGAAAACACGTATAGTCAGCTCAGTAACAACAACACTATTGCTAGGTTCCATATTAATGAATCCTGTCGCTAATGCCGCAGATTCTGATATTAATATTAAAACCGGTACTACAGATATTGGAAGCAATACTACAGTAAAAACAGGTGATTTAGTTACTTATGATAAAGAAAATGGCATGCACAAAAAAGTATTTTATAGTTTTATCGATGATAAAAATCACAATAAAAAACTGCTAGTTATTAGAACGAAAGGTACCATTGCTGGTCAATATAGAGTTTATAGCGAAGAAGGTGCTAACAAAAGTGGTTTAGCCTGGCCTTCAGCCTTTAAGGTACAGTTGCAACTACCTGATAATGAAGTAGCTCAAATATCTGATTACTATCCAAGAAATTCGATTGATACAAAAGAGTATATGAGTACTTTAACTTATGGATTCAACGGTAATGTTACTGGTGATGATACAGGAAAAATTGGCGGCCTTATTGGTGCAAATGTTTCGATTGGTCATACACTGAAATATGTTCAACCTGATTTCAAAACAATTTTAGAGAGCCCAACTGATAAAAAAGTAGGCTGGAAAGTGATATTTAACAATATGGTGAATCAAAATTGGGGACCATATGATAGAGATTCTTGGAACCCGGTATATGGCAATCAACTTTTCATGAAAACTAGAAATGGTTCTATGAAAGCAGCAGAGAACTTCCTTGATCCTAACAAAGCAAGTTCTCTATTATCTTCAGGGTTTTCACCAGACTTCGCTACAGTTATTACTATGGATAGAAAAGCATCCAAACAACAAACAAATATAGATGTAATATACGAACGAGTTCGTGATGACTACCAATTGCATTGGACTTCAACAAATTGGAAAGGTACCAATACTAAAGATAAATGGACAGATCGTTCTTCAGAAAGATATAAAATCGATTGGGAAAAAGAAGAAATGACAAATTAATGTAAATTATTTGTTCATGTACAAATAAATATAATTTATAACTTTAGCCGATAACTTCAGAAATGATGTTTTTCGGCTAATTTTTGGTTCTCCACCAAATGTGGTGGGTATATAATTTAAAGAACTATTTTAAATTACAACTTTTAGAGTTTTTATTATTAGGCGGCCAGTCCATTATTGGGCTTGGTTGTCTTCTTTTTTTCTCCTTTGTATAAGCTGAAAATCATCATTATACGTGCTTTAAAGTTGTTGAAATTTCTGTAACCAAAAGAAATTCGCTTGATTAATTTTATCTTATTATTAATTCCTTCTATAGCACCATTATTAAATGCTGGGTAATAAATTGTATTTCTTAACATCCTTTGATGTTTTCTATAATATTTAACCACTTTCCATACACCTTTACTCACAGACTTTTTACTAACTGAATTTAAACGATTAATAAATTTAGGCCAATTACATAACCTTAGATCTTTTCTTAATCCTTGGACAAGTTCGTAGGAGCGTCGTAGTATATCGTCTTTTGAAAGCATGAATTCTACAATGTCAGATGAGCGTTTATAAGCCTTAAAAGATTTATTCCATCTGTATTTACTAAATATGGTTTTACTAGTATCCATCAATAGAACTTTCCAGTTATTCTTAAAAATTGTATAATTAGGTCCTTTTTTATTACGGTATTCATTCATAACTTGTACACGATACTTATTAAGTTCCCTATTTAAATGTTGAACGATATGGAATCTGTCAAAAATAATAGCTGCATTAGGAAATAGGTCGCGAAATAATCGGACATAGGGTTCATACATGTCAATAGTAACCGTCTTAACTTGTTGTCGATTTTTTAAATCGAATCGCTCGAAATAGGCACGCAAGAATCTTGTAGTTCTATTTTCTAAAATATCTATAACATCATGAGTATCATTATCTATAAAAATGAAACTCATTGATCCAGTTACATTTTTAACGCTTTTAAATTCATCCATAGCGATGTGTTCTGGCAAACAATTAAACGGTTTAATTCGTAATGAATTAGCCGCTTTAGTTCTAATACGACTTACAGTAGATGGAGAGATACAGTTATCTTCTGCAGTATCAATCTCTGTTTTAACTTTAGTAGCTTCTTCTATAACTTTTTGAGTAACACATCTTGAGATAAAACACGACTCATCAACAATTGACGTTTTAGCAGTAAAAGTGCCATTGCATTCTAAGCATTTAAAACGTTGTTTAGCTAAGTTGAGGTATGTGTTATACCCTTGAGTTTTAAGTAAAGTAATACGAGAAACACGCTTACCATGTTTATGAATTTGTCCTTCATTTTTAACTCCACAACAATAACAGGCCGAAGGCTTATACGTTAGTACAGCATTAACCACTGTTGCTTTTTTTCCTTTGATAATGACGTCAATTTCTTGGTTTATATATTTTATATTTTCATCTTTTATTCTTAGTAATTCTAAGGTATCATTACACATAGGCGCACTTGTCTCCTTTAGTTTGGGTTTGGTCACTTTAAATTATAGAGGCAATTGCGCTTTTTGTGTATTAAAAAAAGCAGGAAGTTTTACCTTCCCACCATAAAAGATGAAGAACCTAATTTTTATACTTAATTTAGTTTAATTAACTTATGATATTTTTAATTTAAACTATGTACTTGATTTGCTTTCCTGACTTAAAAATTAGACTAAACATGACACTATATGAGGTGATTTTTAAAATAAGAAATTTGAATTCCATGTTGTCAAACCCTTTATATAAAAGTTTTGAAATTGTTCAAAACTTTTTGAACACATTATGTGTTAATATATTTGCAGAATTATTTTAAAATCGTTTTAAAACTATACTGAAATAAGAAATTTAAAAGTATAATTAGTACATATAATTGAAAAAGATTTCTAGAAATACAATTAATGTTCATCTAGATATTGTACGAAGTTGTATGAATAAGTTAAACTTAAGTTGAATCAATTTAAATGTTCAAGGAGGTTAACAAATGGTTTTTAATGATTGGGAAATTAACGTTGTATACTCAGGAGAGCATGAGGTTGTAACAAACGAAAAGAGTTTATTTGTCATTGACGAATTTTACGATGTTGCAATCGCAATCTATTATTTAGATGGAAAATTAAAAGTAGCTCATGTCAACTATGGTTCTGATTTTACAATTGACGTAGCTAATAAAGTTTTTGAATTGAATATTCAAAATCCAAATGTTGATGAGCATTAAATATTAAAAAGCATTTAGAATCATAAAGAGCATACTATATATAGCCTTTTACATGTAAAGCAAATGAAAATTAGATAATCTAATTATTTCAACATTAAACAATATATCATTATAAAGAAGTTTTTAAAATAGAAGTATAAGGTGGTGAACAAAAATTAACATTGTGTATAACATTATAGTATATATAGCATGCATGATTAATTTCGGATTAATTATAGTCCCATTATTAACAACAAATGATGCGGATTTTGTATGGACTTCTTCATCATTAATATATATGATTCTTCTTACGTCGATTATCCTAATAGTTTATATTAAAACTAAAGATAGCTTACAGTTAACGATATTTATACTTAATATAGCCTTAATTATTCTATACTGTGCACCATTACTATTCATTTATGTATTCTAGTGCTTCATTAATATTTTAATGCATCAGTTTAAGTAAATTCCATTTGGAAAATAAAAAGCAAATATCATCATCAAATTAACATATTTAACGTTATACTTTCATAAAATTTGAAACAATTGAACATCCTTACTTTAGCTTTATATCTTTATTTCAAGTCATGTTTTCAACTATTTTAATGAATTAAACATATATTATAAGGAGTCAACATCATGAATAAACATATAAATAAAAAAGCGACAAAACTACTTGAAGATTATAAAAAGGTTCAACAAAGAAAATCGGAAGAAACTGATAGAGGTTGTTTGAAAAGTGTCATCATGCTTATCGTCTTATTTTTCTTAATTATTTTTGGTATTGTGGCATGTTCTACAAACGTAAACTTTTTCTTCCAGTAAAAGAGTGAAATAGAAATGATAAAGAACCACTAATGATTTATTATGTAGTGGTTCTTTATCATTAGCTGTAGCTAATGTCTACTTAAAAAATGAATACATGAGTAAAACTCATGCATAAGAAATACTAATTTCTAAAGAAAAAGTATTTTTTTATCGATGTCCTACCCCAACTTGCACATTTTTGTAAGCTGACTTTGCGCCAGCTTCTATGTTGGGGCCCCGCCAACTTGCACATTTTTGTATGCTGACTTTTCGCCAGCTTCTGTGTTGGGCCCCACCCCAACTTGCATTGTCTGTTGAAATTGGTGATCCAATTTCTCTATGTTGGGGCCCCGCCAACTTGCATTGTCTGTTGGAATTGGTGATCCTATTTCTCTCTGTTGTGGCCCCACCCCAACTTGCATTGTTTGTAGAATATCTTTTCGAAATTCTCTGTGTTGGGGCCCCACGAGTATTGAAAAAACTTGTTATAAGCTTATTTTCATTTAGTCAACTACTACCAATATAGCACTAGAACTGGAAATGATAATTTAATAATGTACACTTTTGATTATTTAAACATGTACATATTTTAAAAAATAGAAGAGCAAAGTAAATAATTGATATAGTTATTTTGAGAGTAATCCTAGGAACTATTGTATTTATATTTGTCTCCCCTACTTTTAAATGTCATTCATTATACATAAGCATTTTGATATAGAATTTATCACATATGCAAATTGAAAACAGGTTAAGACCATTTTTTGTCTCAACCTGTTTTATTTATTATCTATTTATAATTTCATCAATTTCTTTGTATATTTTTTCTAATGCAACTTTAGCATCAGCCATTGATACGAAATCATTTTTCTTAAGTGCCGCTTTAGCTCTATATTCATTCATCATAATCGTACGTTTATAATATGGATTTAAGCTTCCTGCAGCTAATGCATATACATTCGATTTGTTAAGTAAAGTTCTTAATTCTTCTGCTATGCGTTTATCATGAAACTGACTTTCAGTTAAATATTTGTCCAGACTACTTGCATCTGCTTTATTCCCTTCTATAGTTGCTATCCCAGTTGATGATAAAAGTAATGCTAATGTTCCTGTTAATATATATTTTTTAAATTTCATTGTAAACTCTCCTTAAAATTGATACTTAACGATTATATAGTCAATTTTAGGAAAGTTACATTAACCTGGCATTAAATAGCATAGTCGTTTTATTAATAAAAAATAATATAATATTAAATTATTTTGAACTTAAAATAATGACAGAAGTATTATCTCACTAATCCTTGTTTTAATACATTATCAATTCGCTCTTGTAAGACCATTTTCTTCACTTTGTATTCAAACGAAACTAAGTTGACTGCCTTTTGTGCTTTTCTGTGTGCACTGACAGTATGTGTTTTTTCAAATTCTCTCACAAGATTTTGAGCTTGAATCAATTTTTGTTCTTTTTTAATAGTTGCATCAGTTTTCGCTGCTGGTTTATTAAATTGTGGACGTGCACCATATTCGAATGTACCATCGTTAAATTCTAAAATATTATAGTCATGTTTGAATTTAATATATTTAGGTGTTGAGTTAAATTTTGGTCTAGATTGATATTTAAAAGTACCATCATTGTACTCTACGATATTGTGATTAATACTCACTGGTTTCTTTTCTCTTGGACCGTATCCTTCGCTCGCATCTGCTGTTGACGCAATTGTAGTTGTAGTAATACCAATTGCCGCTATTGTTAATAAAGATTTTGCTATCAATTTATTTTTCATGTTAATTATCCTCCAAATTATTATCTTACATTTATTAAGTTATCCTATTTATACAACTTTTGAAATTAACTAATTATTAATTAACTATAAACACTTTATAATATAGACAAAATATAGTTATCTATCTTGTGACTCATCAGCACTTATACACTAGTCAAAAAATTCACGCCTCTACTTTTTCGAATTTCAAAAATAAAACCACACAACAAAAAAAGACACCATTTGAATGTTGGTGTCTGATGGTATAATTTCATAGATTTTATTTGTAACTTCTCATTCTATAGTTAAATATTGTGACCCAGCTAATGATTAACGTTGGTAGAATTACTAAATTCAAATTAGACACGTCAAAAAAGACAGATTGGAAATTGTCGATATTAATATCATTAATGTCCATTTTTTCATTTACTGCTTGATAGATCGCAAAGTAAACTAAGAACCATTGAATTAAATGCTCTAAAACGACAACCTCTGTCAAATCGACATTCTTTTTTCTAAAAAGTAATCTAACTATAAATAATTGGAATATACTTGAAATCAAGATCAATATAATACCCATTAAGAAAAAACTACCAAAATCAATTGTGATAAATTGAATAATACCATAAATAATTACGGCAGATATTGCCAGTGAAATATATCCTATAAAGATAAATACCACACCCATAAAGAGTGTCTTTAAGAACAGAAAAGGCTTCTTTCTATTTGTAACCAAATAGCTCAATATACAAAGTAGTAATAGAATTGTTAAAATTTTAATTATCATCGTTTGACCTCAATATATTTATTTATATCTTTATTATTGACCACGAAAAATAACAATCACTTAAGTGATTGCCAATAATACTCAATGCCTACTCTATAGTAATCTTGGCACGTGATTTTACACTATTTTATCTAATTAAAAATGTAAGTGTTGAATTATGTTTACTTCGAAAATGCATAATTCAATTAAATAGTATAATTTTTAACTTATATATTAATCATAACATATCAACCATAATTAGAATATATCTCTTATTTCTTTATAAGTAAAATTATACATATTAATTACTTCTCTACTATGAATCATTTCTTTGTTTTATAAAAAATATATATCAAAAAAGCTATATGTATAACAATTTGGAGTGTTTGTCTACCCAACATTGCAAACAAAATGCAAAGAAATATATATCGTTTTAACAATAAAAATTATCCAATCATAGTTGAGTGACGTTTACTACTATTATTATACTATCAACAAATTCAATAATACCTCAAATAAAAATAATACCATCAAATTCATCATTATTCTTTTTCGATTGCATTAAACCTTATTAATTTGCACTTAATTTTAATTAATGAAGTGTTAACTGGTAAATGCATGAAACCGTTTGTAAAATAGCAGTGTACTCGCATTAGTAAGTACAAATTTATTTTACAGGGAGAACTTATTATGAAAAAAAATATCACAAAAACTATTATCGCATCTACAGTAATCGCTGCAGGTCTTTTAACTCAAACTAATGATGCTAAAGCTTTCTTTAGTTATGAATGGAAAGGTTTAGAAATCGCAAAAAATTTAGCAGATCAAGCTAAAAAGGACGATGAACGTATTGATAAGTTAATGAAAGAGTCTGATAAAAATCTAACTCCTTACAAAGCTGAAACTGTTAATGATCTGTACCTTATTGTTAAAAAATTAAGCCAAGGTGATGTGAAGAAAGCAGTTGTCAGAATTAAAGATGGTGGTCCTAGAGATTACTATACTTTTGACTTAACTCGTCCTTTAGAAGAGAACAGAAAAAATATTAAAGTTGTTAAAAACGGTGAAATCGACTCGATTTATTGGGATTAATTAACATACTGAATTAAATAGTTGTACGCCAAACGTTAGAAAACAATGCTAACGTATTGGCGTGCTTTTTTATTTTAAGTAACTTCCAATTTATTTAGCATCTTTACGACTGTTTAATAAAGCACGTATGATTAACACGGTTGCCACTATATCCGTTACAATTTTTATGATTGTTAATACATTCGATTTCCTTTTCACAATAGCCACCTCGCTTGTTCAAAACATAAACAACTATTGCATTCACTTTTAAGTAATTATTTATATGATTTATCCCAATAAGCTCACCATTCAAATAAACACAATATTATAAAATAATTATACCTTTGGATATAGCAAAAAGCCACACTCTATAGCATGGCTTCTATCAATTATTTTAAAGTATTATATTTTAAAACTAGATCGATTTGTCTTTGTAATTTTTTCTTTTCATAGCTGTGTTGGAAATGAATTAAATTAACAGCTCTTTGTGCTTTACGGTGTGTTGCAACAGTTCTTGTACGTTTGAACAAGTTTACAGCTTTTTGTGCATCCACAACTTTTTTATTTACTTGTTTTTTAAAGTTTGTTTGATACTGATCATATTTTTTAGCAGCTTCAACGTTTTTAGTTTGTGCATGAGATTCACCGGCAAACGTTGATACCGTTAAACTAATAGCAGCTATGCTTAAAATTGATTTCCCAATAAAATTCTTTTTCATAATTAATAACACCTATCCTCAAATATTTATTTTGTATATATTTATAATAATAGACAGATACAAAAAACTACATTAACTATTTATTAACTAAACATTAATATTTGTGTCACTACATTTCTGAATTTCAAGAATTTTGCTACTCCATATTTTAACCATCAAATTATTGATATAATTTATGACTTTAGAAATCCTTTTAAATATGTATACGATTCATGATTTTAACTAAAATTTCAAATTTCCTGACTTCTTGGAATCTTAATTTTATACTTTTTAATAATACACTTTTAACCAAATAATCAACATGATTCAACCATATAGGGTTATCAACAATCACATTCTCCAAAATTACAATTCTTTTCATAACATAAATGTGTTATTCATTCCAATTATCTTATAAAATTGTCAGAAATACTTTTAAACAAACATTCATGACACGACCTCCTAGTTAAATCAGTCTATAAACTAAAAAAAGCCATAGCTACTTCTATTTAAAAAGTAGTATGACTGATTGTTTCGTGATGTCGATTTTTGAAATTGATGGTGCCATGTAAAGTTTGATCATCAATAATAACTTCAGCATATGTTTCTTCCATTGAACTTCTAGATTGAGATATACTTCCAGGATTAATAACATGAACACCATTAATATACTCATATTTTGCCACATGTGTATGTCCATAAAATGCAAACAAACAACCTAATTCAAGTCCTTTTTCAGCTAATAAATCTCTTGTTCGATTGACTTGATATAAATGTCCATGAGTATAAAATGCTTTCACGTCATTATATTTTGCGACCGCTTCATTTTCAAATTCTGGGTAAAAATCACAATTGCCTTTTACTCTATTAAATAAGCTAAGTTCCGTATCATCATACGCGAATTCTGAATCTCCTAAATGTAAATATACATCTGCATCTGGGTGCATTTCATAAATTTGATATAAAACGCCTGATTCAGTATGGTTATCACTCACAATAATCCATTTAGACATTTTTTTCACCTTCAAGAAAAGCTTGAAGTAAATTAATCGCATTTCGTCTATGACTAATTTGCCCTTTTTGTTCTTTTGAAAGTTGAGCCATGGTTTTATCTAATTTCGGTACATAAAATATCGGATCATATCCGAAACCATTTTCGCCATATTTTCCATCTGCAATTTCACCTGAAACAGTACCTTTAAATACTTTTGTTTCCATATCAGGGCCACTCATACTTATGACACAAACAAATTGCGCACGACGATCAGTTGTATTACCAAGCTTATTTAATAATTTTTCAATATTTGCTTCATCGCTTTTATTTTCACCAGCATAACGTGCAGAGTATATACCTGGCTCACCATTTAATGCAAAAACTTCTAGTCCACTGTCATCAGCTATGACAGTTTTATTCAATGCTTTTGCAGCAGCTTCTGATTTTAATATAGCATTTTCTTCAAATGTTGATCCTGTTTCTTCCACATCAAAATCTGGTATTAGTTCTGAAATACCTATTACGTGGTAATCTGGAAATATTACTTTAAAGTCATTTATTTTCCCTTGATTATTCGATGCAATAACAATCTCTTTCATTAAAAATCCTCCTAGTCATTCACTGATATACGTTCCACATTGACAGATAAATTTAACCACTCTTTGATAATGTTAGTAATGTGAGTAGGATCACCTGTTGCAAAAAATCGATGATCTGGATGTTCAGTATAACTTGCATGTTCATTACTAAATGTTAGCAATGCACTAACTTCACGAGCCGTTTCTAATCCAGACGAAATCACTGTCTTTTTACCACCAAAATAATCATAGATAGGTTTATAGAGCAATGGATAGTGGGTACATCCTAAAATGACAGTATCAGACTCACTATTACGCCAACGTTTCAGTGTTTGATGAATGACAATGCTTGTAATTGTTGGATCACTATATCTCATTTGTTCTACAAGTGGCACAAAACCTGGACAGGCAACGCCATGTACCTCTACATGTGGATTGATACGTTTAATATGCGTACGATATGCTTCAGATTTAATTGTGCCTTCAGTTCCTAGTACTAATACATTTTGATTTCTAGTAGTCATTATTGCTGTTCTAGCACCTGGTTCAATTACACCAATCACTGGGATTGATAAGGTCTTTTGTAAATATTCTAAAGCTACAGCAGTTGCTGTATTACAAGCAATCACGAGCATTTTTATATCAAATTCCATTAATTTACGAGCGATTTCAACTGTATATTGTTTTACTTGTTCTCCTGGTCTTGGCCCATATGGACATCGTCCAATATCACCTAAGTAATAAATCGTCTCATTTGGCAACTGACGCATAATTTCTTTAGCTACTGTCAAACCTCCGACACCAGAGTCTATTACACCTATTGGTTTATTCATATTCGGTCATCCTTACTTTTAATTTAATTTTTAGTTTATCATAACTAAGCATTGGATTTTAGTATTATGCACTGTGTTTACCATTTTTGTCATTATAATATTTATTTTAAATCAGCCCACTATCATATTGTCATGTAATCTGCTTATTAAAAAAATCCCTTCCAAGTTATTGTGTATCTCCATTCAATTTAATTTTGAAAGGAACATAACATTTTAACTCAAAAGGGATTAATTTTTATTCTACTTCATGGTCTGAACCAAAGAATGATTTAAACATGTGGAATGTTGTTTCTCTGTTCATTGCTGCAATGGATGTTGTTAATGGAATACCTTTAGGGCAAGCATTAACACAGTTTTGTGAATTACCACACTGCTGTAAGCCACCAGTACCCATTAATGCATTTAAACGTTCATCTTTAGTCATAGATCCTGTTGGGTGCAAATTAAACAAACGAACTTGCGAGATTGCTTGTGCACCAACGAATTTATTATTTTCAGTAACATTAGGACAAACCTCTAAACATACACCACATGTCATACATTTAGATAATTCATAAGCTGTTTGACGTTTTTTCTCTGGCATACGTGGTCCCGGACCTAAATCATACGTTCCATCAATTGGGATCCATGCTTTCATACGTTTTAAGTTATCGAACATTCTAGAACGATCAACTTGTAAGTCACGGATAACTGGGAAAGTATTCATTGGCTCTAAACGAATAGGTTGTTCTAATTGATCAACAATCGCAGAACAAGATTGTCTTGCACGACCATTGATAACCATAGAACATGCTCCACATACTTCTTCTAAGCAGTTCATATCCCAGACAACAGGTGTTGTTTTTTCACCTTTAATATTAACTGGGTTACGTCTAATTTCCATTAAACAAGCAATGACGTTTAAATTTTCACGATATGGAATTTCAAATGTTTCTTCATAAGGCTTAGAATCACTTGTATCTTGTCGTTTAATAATTAATTTTACTGTTTTTTGTTTCGGTTTAGATTGTGTTTCATGTTGTGGAGTGTTTTTCACTGATTGTTCAGTCATTATTTTTTACCCCCTTTAGACTTACTTGTGTAATCACGTTTACGAGGTGGTATTAAACTCACATCGACGTCATCATAAGTAAACTGTGGTTTTTCAAATGCGCCTTGGAATGAGGCCATTGTCGTTTTTAACCACTCTTCATCATTACGCTCTGGGAATTCTGGTTTATAATGGGCACCGCGTGATTCGTTACGGTTATATGCACCAATCGTAATAACACGTGCAAGTACTAACATGTTCCATAGTTGACGGGTAAAGAATACCGCTTGGTTACTCCAAGTTTGAGTATCTTCCATATCAATATCTTCATAACGTTTCATCAATTCAACAATCTTTTTATCTGTTTCTAACAGTTTTTCATTTTCACGAACAACAGTTACATTTGCTGTCATAATTTCACCAAGTTCACGGTGTAATTTATAGGCATTTTCTGTACCGCGCATAGCTAATAATTTATCAAAACGTTCTTGCTCTTCAGCTTTACGTTTTTCAAAAATACTTTCGTCCATATCAGTATATGATCGATCAATATTTGAAATATAATCAATCGCGTTTGGACCTGCTACTGTACCACCATAAATCGCTGATAACAATGAATTGGCACCTAAGCGGTTACCACCATGTTGAGAGAAGTCACATTCTCCAGCTGCAAATAACCCTTTAATATTTGTCATTTGATCATAATCTACATATAGACCACCCATTGAATAGTGAACAGCTGGGAAAATCTTCATTGGTACTTTGCGTGGGTCATCACCAGTGAATTTTTCATAAATTTCAATGATACCACCTAGTTTTACATCTAACTCATGTGGATCTTTATGTGACAAATCAAGATATACCATGTTTTCGCCATTTATACCTAATTTTTGGTTAATACATACATCGAAAATTTCACGCGTTGCGATATCACGAGGTACTAAGTTACCATAATCAGGATATTTCTCTTCTAAGAAGTACCAAGGCTTACCATCTTTATATGTCCAAATTCGTCCACCTTCACCACGTGCTGATTCACTCATTAGTCGCAGTTTATCATCACCAGGGATTGCAGTAGGATGAATTTGAATGAACTCACCATTAGCATAAATAGCGCCTTGTTGGTAAACAATGGAAGCCGCTGATCCTGTATTAATCATTGAGTTTGTTGTTTTACCGAAAATAATACCAGGGCCACCCGTTGCCATAATAACTGCATCTGAACCAAATGTTTCAATCTCAGCAGTTGTCATATTTTGTGCAACGATACCTCTTGCACTATCATCGTCACCTTTAACTATGCCAAGAAATTCCCATCCTTCATACTTCGTAACTAATCCATCTACTTCATATGCACGAACTTGTTCATCCAATGCATATAATAATTGTTGTCCAGTTGTTGCCCCTGCATATGCTGTTCTGTGGTGTAATGTACCACCGAAACGTCTAAAATCTAATAGACCTTCATTTGTTCTATTGAACATTACACCCATACGGTCTAATAAATGAATAATTTTAGGTGCTGCCTCTGTCATCGCTTTAACAGGTGGTTGGTTTGCAAGGAAGTCGCCACCATACACTGTATCATCAAAGTGAATCCAAGGAGAATCGCCTTCCCCTTTAGTATTGACCGCACCATTAATGCCACCTTGGGCACAAACAGAGTGCGAACGCTTTACTGGTACAACTGAGAACAAATCTACATGTGCACCTTTTTCTGCCGCTTTAATTGTTGACATTAAGCCCGCTAGGCCACCTCCGACAACAATAAGATGTTTCTCTGCCATAAAAATTTCACTCCCCTAAATTTTCAATCTATATTTGTTAAATGCGATGTATTACATAAAGGCAATAATTGCAGTAACACCAATATACGAAATAACTAAAAATACGATTAATGAAACCCATGTAAATACTCGTTGTGATTTTGGAGATTGAAGTCCACCCCAAGTAACTAAGAATGACCATAAGCCATTTGC
Source organism: Staphylococcus sp. FSL W8-0056 (assembly GCF_037963075.1). NCBI lineage: Bacteria > Bacillati > Bacillota > Bacilli > Caryophanales > Staphylococcaceae > Staphylococcus > Staphylococcus sp. FSL W8-0056. The sequence goes on along the minus strand of NZ_CP150142.1, from coordinate 836,322 downwards.
AAAGTGGAACACAACAGCAATAATACAAATAATATAAAATATTGCCCATCCAGGATGTTGCAATGTTTCGTGCATTAAATCGTAATTCACTTCTTTGCCGTAAAATGCTTTTTGTAAACGTGTTTGCCATAAATGGATACCAATAAAGATAAATGTTAAGATACCACTCACTCTTTGGAAGAAGAACATCCAGTTTCTAAAAATCGAGTAATGTCCAACATTTTCTTTTGCTGTAAATGCAATGTGTATACCAAACAAACCGTGATATAACAACGGAATGTATATAAATAAAAATTCTACAATAATTAGAAATGGTAATGATTCCATAAAGTTAGATGCCTTATTAAACGCTTCAGCACCTTGTGTTGCTTGGTGATTCACTAATAAATGAACGACCAAAAATGCACCTATTGGGATAATACCTAATAACGAGTGAATACGTCTTAGATAAAATTCATTTTTTGATTGAGCCAAAAGGAGTCCCCCCTGTGAACGAATATTTAATTTATTGAGCTATTTATATTAAACGTACGCTTAACCCCCTAAAGTGATATCGTTTCTAGCGTTGTCATTATCATTAAGCGAAACATTTTAAAGACAAATACACACTGTACGATCACCAAACTGCATGTCGAACAATGTAACATTTGGATTCGATATTTAAAATTGCTTGTGATGATAAACTTTCTCATTTAGAAAACGCTTCCACGTACATTCAAAAAAATAACTTTGTTAACCATATTGTAACATTATTTCATATATTTTGGGGCATGAGAATGATTCTCACGCCCAGTAATTTATTTATGCAATTGTTCATGTAGGTTCTTTGCGACGTTTTCAGGAATACCTATATTTTTAAAATCTTCAAGTGTAGCTTCCTTCATTTTCTTGATTGAACCGAATGAACGCAATAATAATGTTTTACGTTTGTTACCGATACCATCTATATCATCAAGTATTGATTTCAAGCCTGTCTTTTGACGTGTTTGTCTATGAAATGTGATTGCGAATCTGTGAACCTCATCTTGGATACGATGCAACAAATAAAATGCCTGGCTATTTTTCTTCAGTGGTACAATTTCTGCACTAGCGCCATATAATAATTCAGATGTTTGGTGTTTATCATTTTTCTGCAAACCTGCAACAGGGATATCAAGACCTAATTCGTTTTGTAGCACATCAATAACCCCGTTCATATGTCCTTTACCACCATCGACTATTATTAAATCAGGTAATGGTAATCCTTCGTTTAAAACGCGAGAATATCGTCGTCTTACTACTTCTCTCATTGATTTGTAATCATCTGGACCTTTAACCGTTTTGATTTTATACTTTCTATAATTTTTCTTATCTGGTTTACCGTCGACAAATGTAACCATTGCTGACACTGGATCCACACCTTGAATATTAGAATTATCGAATGCTTCAATTCTAATTGGTGTTTGAATTCCCATTTGTGTTCCAAGTTCTTCAATAGCTTTAATCGTTCTTGACTCATCACGTGATATTAATTCAAATTTATTATTTAAGGATACTTTAGCGTTATGTGCAGCTAGGTCAACCATATCTTTTTTGGGACCTCGCGCGGGTTGAACGATTTTAGTGTCCACAACAGATTGAATCATTTCTTTATCCAAATTACGTGGTACATGAACTTCCTTAGGTAAAATATGTTGGTTTAAGCTATAAAATTGTCCAATAAATGTATAAAATTCTTCTTCTTCTGTTTGCTGTAATGGAATCATCGTTGTATCTCGCTTTATCATATTACCTTGTCGTATAAAGAAAACTTGGATACACATCCATCCTTTATCAACACAATAACCAAAGACATCACGAATCGTTTTATCTGATGACATAATTTTTTGTTTGTTTGTCAGATTTTGAATATGTTGAATTAAATCTCTATATTCTTTAGCCCGTTCAAAATCAAGTGATTCACTTGCAGTTAACATTCGCTCTTCTAAACTTTTTAAAATTGTTTTGTCTTCCCCATTCAGAAAATCAGTAATTTCCTTCGTCATTTGTGCGTATTTACTCAAATCAACGTCATATACACATGGTCCTAAACATTGTCCAATATGGTAATAAAGACATAATTTATCTGGCATCTTATCACATTTGCGATATGGATATATTCTGTCTAATAACTTTTTAGTTTCTTGAGCAGAATATGCATTCGGATACGGTCCGAAATATTTGCCAGTACCTTGTTTTACAGTTCTCGTCACTAGTAGTCTAGGATATTTCTCCTTCGTAATTTTAATAAATGGATAACTTTTATCATCCTTTAATAATATATTATATCTTGGTTGATATTGTTTTATCAGATTCAATTCCAGTAAAAGTGACTCTGTTTCACTTGACGTGACAATAAACTCAAAACGACGTATTTCACCAACCAGTCTCGTTGTTTTAGCATCATGAGCACCCGTAAAATATGATCTCAATCGATTTCTTAGCTTTTTAGCTTTGCCAACATATATCACTTGATCATTACGATCTTTCATTAAATAGCAGCCTGGTTCCATAGGTACGACATTTAATTTATTTTTAATTCGTTGCTTATAGTCTTCCAAAAATATCCCCCCTTCTAATTTTAAAATGAATGATGCTACAAAAGTGCTTCAAATTTATCACCACTAATTCTAGCTCATAATCAACATCTTCGAGTATGACTTTTCATGCACATCATGTAATATTGAACATGGTTTTATCAAACCAACTGCTACAAATCTATCAGCATGCTAGATTATCATTTAACGTTCATAGATTTATTAATCCCACCATTCTCAAGTCGTAAACAATATGATGACTTATCACTCAACTTTTTATATTAAAAACACAAACAAAAACTGGAGCAATTCATTAAAGAAATGCCCCAGTCGTCATTGGTTATAACTTATAAATGTTTATCTAAAACTTCAGCTAAGTTTTCTTTTGGTTGGAAACCAACAACTTTATCAACTGGTTGACCGTCTTTAAAGACGATTAATGTTGGAATACTCATCACTTCATATTTAGCTGCAGTTGATGGATTTTCATCAACATCTAATTTTAAAATGTCAGCTTTACCTTCATAGTCAGCTGCTAATTCTTCTAATACCGGAGCGATCATTTTACATGGACCACACCATGTTGCCCAAAAATCTACTAGTTGTACACCAGATTCTACTTTTGAATCAAAATCTGCATCTGTTACTTTTACGATTGCCATAAATGCCAATCCTCCTTAATTATTATTATGATGTTCAAATTATATCAGATAACATGCTTCATGTATTTCTATTTGCTCAATTTTTATGCTTATTTCAAATAACATGTTTGAAATGTATTCTTGTTGCTTTACATTATTTTAACTGCAGCTATTTAATTTATCAAATTATAATTTATTTTAGTGTTGCAACGGTAACGCCAAATCCACCTTCGCTTGGCATACCACCTCTAAAGTCACTAACACTTTTATGCTTCTTCAAATGTTGTTGTACACCTTTTTGAAGTGCACCTGTACCTTTACCATGAATGATATAAACTTGTTCGTAATTACTTAAAACGGCTTGATCTAAATATTGATCTAGTTCAATTAAAGCATCCTCATAACGATAGCCTCGTAAGTCAAGTTCAGTTTTAATTGTTTGACGATTTTGACGTGTAACCATTTTCGTTGGCTTAACTTTTTCTTTTTGTTTTTTCTCTAAATCTTCAATAGGTAACTTCATTTTAATAATTCCCATTTGAACAATTGCTTCTTCATCATTGACAATTTCTAAAACTTCACCCTTTTGACCGTAAGATAATACTTTTACTTCATCACCAGCAACAATTTTATCGTATTTTTGCTTTTGTACATTTTGCTTTATAGATTTCGCTTCATAATGATCATCTAATCGTTTCTTCTTATCAATCAATTCATGTTCTTTAACATCTGCACCTTTTTGTTCACGCAATTGTCTTAAGTCTTTAATAATATCGTCAGCTTCTTTTGTTGCAGCTTTAATCTTCTGATTTGCTTTTTCTTTCGCTTCCTCTATTAGAGACTTTTCATAATTTTGGAATTGTTGATACTGCTTAGATAAATCATCATGCACTTGCTCCGCTTCTTTTACAAGACGGTCCAGTTCTAACCTCTGTGTCTCTACACGTTTATAATTACGCTCTAATGATTCAATCATTTCATTTATTTCTTTTTCATCAGTACCAATCATCGTCTTAGCCTTATTAATAATATTCAAACTAAGACCTAACTTTTTAGAAATGTCAAAAGCATTTGAACGACCCGGCACACCCATTAATAACTTATACGTTGGACTCAAAGTATCTACATCAAATTCTACACTCGCATTCATAACGCCTTCTCGATTATAACTATATGCTTTAAGTTCAGGATAGTGCGTCGTTGCCATTACTAGAGAACCAATTTTTCTAACATGATCTAAAATGCTCATTGCTAATGCAGCACCTTCACTTGGATCTGTACCTGCACCTAATTCATCAAATAAAACTAAACTATGTTTGTCTGCATGCTTTAAAATTTCAACTATATTCGTCATATGAGATGAAAAAGTTGATAATGATTGTTCTATTGATTGTTCATCTCCGATATCGCAATATACATTTTTAAATACACTTAACTGACTACCATCAAGTGTGGGAATCAACAATCCTGATTGAGCCATAACAATAATTAAACCTAATGTTTTTAATGTTACAGTTTTACCACCTGTATTCGGTCCTGTAATAATTACCGTTTCAATATCTTCCATAAATTCGATGGTATTAGCTACAACAGTCTCACGATTTAATAATGGATGGTATGCTTTAGGTAAATATACAGTACGTTCCTCTTTAAATATCGGCTTTGTTCCTTTAATACTTCTACTATATCTCGCTTTTGCGATTAAAAAATCTAACTGCCCCATGACTTGTTCTGCCACAAGTAGTGCATCTTTGTCCGCAGCCACATAACCAGTTAGTTGCGTTAAAATGCGTTCTTTTTCAATTGCTTCGTCATGACGTAATCGACTAATTTGATTATTCATTTCAACAACTGATGATGGCTCAATATACAATGTTTGTCCTGAAGCAGATTGATCATGTACAATCCCATTAAAATCTTGTCGATATTCAGCTTTGACAGGTATAACGTTTCTTTCATTCCTAACTGTTACAATAGCATCTGATAATTTTTTCTGATTTGCTTGACTTTTAACAATACGGTCCAAATTTTGTCTAATACGTTGATTCGTGCTAGAAATTTTACTTCTAATCCCTTGCAATTCATAACTCGCATTATCATATAAATCATACGTATCGCATGTTTCATTTATTTGATGAAAAAGATCAGTTAACACAGGTAATTGATTCATCTTGTCATCTAATATTGGGTATTTAACACCTTCATCTTCTTCAACCAATTGATTATAAAATGTCTTAAATTGATTTTGTACTTGAATTAATCTTTTTATCAAGTTAAGCTCTGATACATTTAAAACGCCGCCAATATCAGCGCGATGAATGAATGCTGATACTTTAGATAAGCCACTCAAGCTTGGTAAACGATGCTTATTATAGATTTGAGCAATCTCATCCGTTTCTTCCATTTGAAAAACAACCGTTTCAAAATTAGTAGCTGGCATCATTTGATTGACCTTTTCCAAGCCTAAGTCACTAATAGTTTCATTGGCAACGAGTGATTTTATTTTTTCAAATTCTAAGACGTCTAATGTTTTTTGTCTCATAAAATCCCTCTATTTCTTAAGTTTTATATTATTTTCAATAAAGTCTTTAAAAGCTTCACGCGATAATGCGTTAATCACTCTATCTTTTGTTACAAATCCTTTTTGCGCAGTTGCTACGCCATAATTCATAAAATCTAAATGATTTGTATGATGCGCATCAGTGTTAATAGTTAATTTCACATTTGGATATTTACGAACGATTTCAGCGTTCAGATCCAGTCGATGTGGATTGGCATTAATTTCTAATACTGTATTCGTTTCTTCAGCTAATGCCATTAATTGTTCAATATTCGGTTTATAACCATCTCTTCTACCTATAATACGCCCTGTTGGATGCGCTATATGTCGCACGTATGGATTGCGACATGCATTAGCTAATCGTTCCATAATTTGTTCTTCTGATTGGTTAAAGCTTTGATGAATAGCTCCAATTACATAATCAAGTTGTGCTAAAATTTCATCATCATAATCCAGCGAGCCATCAGGTAATATATCCATTTCTGTACCTGAATAAATATCAATTTCACTATATTCTTTATCTAAAGCCTTAATTTCTTCGTTTTGTCTTAAAAGTCTTTCCACTTGTAAGCCATTAGCAACACGTAAACTTTGTGAATGATCAGTAATTACCATGAATTTATAACCTTTTGCGATATTTGCTTCTACCATGTCTCGAATAGAAAACGCACCATCACTATACGTTGTATGCATATGAATATCACCATTAATATCATCTAATGTAATGATATTACTTAGATCTTTATCAAATTCGCTACCATCTTCTCGCATAGCAGGTGGTATAAAATTCACATTAAAATGTTCATATATCTTGGCTTCACTATCATATTGAATTAATGTACCATCAGCTTGTTCAATTCCATATTCACTTACTTTTTCATCACGTGCTTTAGCAAGTTGTCGAATTCTTATATTATGTTCTTTTGACCCAGTAAAATGTTGCAATGTATGATAAAAAGCCCTTGGTTCAATTAATCGAAAATCGACACCAATCGTTTCATCATCATACGCTAATTCTAATGAAACTTTTGTGTTCCCCACTGCAACTTCTTTTACTTTATTGGGAATATTTAATAATTGCTGCTGCACTGCTTTTGGGTTATCGGTACTTATTATGAAATCTAAATCTTTGCTCATTTCTTTAAAACGACGGAAGCTTCCTGCAGATGAATATTGATCGATATAATTTAATGTATCTATATAATCAATGATTTCTTGATTAAGTCTTCTCATTTGATCAATTGGATATCTATCTTTCTTAGCACCAAGTTGTTTCACAGCTTCTAATATGTTTTGTTCCGTTTTCTTAGCAAATCCGCTTAATTCACTAACTTTTCCATTTTCACAAGCAACTTGAAGTGACGCTTTATCAACAATATTCAACTCTTTATATAGCTTAGCAATTTTCTTGCTTCCAAGTCCTTGAATTTTCAAAAGTGGAATAAGACCTTCCGGAACTTCTTCCTGTAATTGCTGTAAATACTGAGATTCACCGGTCTCACGGTAATCATTGATTACTTCTGCAACACCTTTACCAATGCCTTTTAACTCCGTTACATCAGATATTTCATCTAATGGTCGTTCATCTAATTCAAGACTTTGAGCTGCTTTTCGATACGCTGATATTTTAAAAGTATTTTCCCCTTTTAATTCCATATAAGTAGCAATTTGTTCTAATAGTTTGATAACATCTTTTTTTGTCATAATAACACTCCATAAAAAGAAGACCAGGACGTATCATTAATATATACCTTTGTCCTGACCTCTTATGATAATTTATAAATTAATGGTGAAAGCCGATAAATATGGGATGTGAAAAATCAATGAATGACTCACAATAGATATTTTAAGCTGATGTTGTAATGCTTCGTTAGGATATAATGCCAATAGATATAACGTAAAGTGTAAGACAATTATCGTCATAAACACACCAACTATCATTCCCATTGCACGACTGAAAATATGAATGTTTTGATACGCTATTATTTTATCAAAAGTTACGATAATTAGATATAAAATGAACTTACAAAACAATGTAATCATTAAAAAAGCTACAATCGCTTCAAATCGATTTTGTAGATGATTAAAATGAAACGCAAAAGTTGTATTAAATGCTGTTGTTTTAGGATATGGAATAAATACAATTAATCTTTCTACAATAGATTTGTAAAATTGACTGGCAATCCACAATGATACAATCGTTGCACTCAAATGTATCATAGATAACCAAAAACCTCGTCTGAATCCAACGATGACAAAATACACAAAGAAAATGATTATGATAAAATCAATGACCATTTATTGCTCACGCTGCTGCAATTTGTGAATTTGTTGTTTCAAACGTCGATTTTCTTCTTCTAGTAGTACTTTTTCATGCATAATATTCACAGCAGTTAGTATTGCTTTTCTTGAAGTATCTAAACCTGCTGCTTTATACCCTAATTCTTTTATTTTATCATCAACTAAATGTGCTACATATCGTATGTGCTCTGGGTTATCTTCCCCAACAATTGTAAAAAGCTGATCATTAATTGATACATTTACCTTGTTTTTAAACTGTGCCATTTATAATTTCTCCTGATCCTTTTTTTAAAATCTAAATTCACGTTATAAAATATGACTGGATAGTTTGTCTGAATTTGATACTAATATTGTTATATTGCAATTATGATAAAACAACAACACAATCTCTATAGATGACTTAATGTTCTTTTTATAATGAAATAATGTAAAGAATTTTCTATTCAATACTTTATCATGTTTAAATTGTGTCACTATAACATTTTCATAAACATTATACATGACCACTATGTATTTTGTAAGTATCCGCAATTAATTCTTTACAACATACATAAATGTTTCTGACGTTATTATCATTTATGATATGATTATTTTTGCTAATGATAATGAAATTATATGAAAGGATTTACACAAATGGCGAATATCGTTTTTAAATTGTCGGATAAAGACATAACGACATTAATGTCACGCATTACTTTTGATACTGAGAATTTACCTCAAGGTATGAAAGCACGTGCAAAGTATCAAAATACAACTGTAAATATTTACCAATCAGGTAAAGTCATGTTTCAAGGTAATCATGCAGAAGCTGTGTCTAAAGAACTTCTACCGCAGCATTCTCAATTGAATACTAATAAAACTAAAAAGAAAAATATGGCTAATTCTTCTCTTGAACAAACTTTAATGTATGATCAATTTAACTGTATTGGTAGTGATGAGGCTGGAAGTGGCGATTACTTTGGTCCTTTGACTGTGTGTGCTGCTTTTGTTACCAAAGAGCATGTTCCTATTTTAAAAACTTTGGGTGTAGATGATTCAAAAAAATTAACCGATACCAAAATTGTAGAACTTGCTGAGCAATTGGTTGCTTTCATCCCACATTCACTATTAACACTACACAATGATAAATATAATATTCAGCAAGCAAAAGGCTGGACTCAAGTAAAAATGAAAGCTGTTCTTCATAATGAAGCCATCAAAAATGTACTTGAAAAAATTGATTCGTCTCAATTAGACTATATCGTCATTGATCAGTTCGCAAAACGCGAAGTGTATAGCCATTACGCATTATCCGATATACCACTTCCAAAGAAAACAAAATTTGAAACAAAAGGAGAATCGAAGTCATTAGCCATTGCAGTGGCAAGCATAATTTCTAGATACGCATTTATTACATATATGGATCAAATATCAAAATATATTAATATGACGATTCCTAAAGGTGCCGGTGCTAAAGTCGATGTAATTGCCGCAAAAATTATAAAAAAATACGGTCTTTCACGTTTAGATACCATTTCAAAAAAGCATTTTAAAAATCGTGAAAAAGCCCAAAAAATTTTAAAGCCTCTTTGATTTTTAATCATTAGAGGCTTTTATGCAGTTGTGCGAAGCATCATCTGTATTCCGCTGTTCCTCTTTGATTTATAAAATGAATTGGATCCTAATAGGTGATCCTATTAGGTAAGTCATACTAATTTGCTTTGCTCATAAGTATGACTTTATATGCAGTGATGCGAAGCATCATCTGTAATCCACTGTGCCTCTATGATTTATAAAATCAAGATAAATTGGATCCTAATAGGAAATCCTATTAGGTAAGTCATACTAATTTGCTTTGCTCATAAGTATGACTTTATATGCAGTTGTGAGAAGCATCATCTGTATTCCGCTGTGCCTCTTTGATTTTTAAATGAATCGAAACCTAATTGGTGAATCCAAAAATAAAACCCCATGTTAAGGATATCAATCTACTTCAGATATCCTTATACATGGGGTTTAAATCATTATCTAATAACAGCACCTTGTTCAATTAATGCTGCTTCAATTTCCGCTTGCACTTTTGAAACGCGCTCATCTGTCAATGTTTCTTCTGTGTCTAAATAATTTAAACGTATTGCAATTGATTTTTTACCTTTTTCTAAATGTTCGCCCTGATATACATCAAAGACAAGTGTATCTTTTAATATATTGCCACCGTGTGCATGAATCGTTGATAATAAATCAGCTGCTGGAATATTTTGATCTACTTCTAATGCAATGTCACGAGACATGCCTGGGAATCTCGGAATTGGCTGGTAATTAATGTAACCTACCGACACAGCCATTAATGCATCAAAATTCAACTCAAAAACATACGTACGTTTTAAATCATTATCAGCTGCTAATGTTGGATGTAATTCACCAATAAAACCAACAACTTTATTCTCTAATAAGATTTCAGCAGTACGACCTGGATGTAATCCATCAATATCAGCACGACGATAACTAAATTCAAGGTTTAACTTTTCAGATACTCGATCCACGACACCTTTTGCTAAATAGAAATCAACCGTTTCTTTCTTACCTTGCCATTGATTGACTACATAATCTCCAGTTAAAATACCACTTAAATATTCAACTTGATCTGGTAGTTCACCTTCTCCATTAGCAAAGAAGACATTGCCGATTTCAAATAATTTTACATCTTTATTTTTGCGTGCCACATTATATGATGCTGCTTCGATTAAATGTGGTAATAAACTTTGACGTAATGACGCATGCGCTTCACTCATTGGCATCAATAAATCAATTGTTTGACGCTGTTGCATCGAAAATGCAGTAGCATCCTCTTTAGAAACTAACGAATACGTAATAGCTTGATCTAATCCAGCACCTTCTAACACTTCTTTAACCATTCTAGTTTTATATTGGCGATCAGTTAGCTGACCACTAGTAACTTTATCGAAGACAGGTAACGTTGATGGAATATCGTCGTATCCATATATACGTGCAACTTCTTCAATTAAATCTTCTTTAATTGTAATATCTTTACGACGTGATGGTACTAGCACTGTAATAACATCATCATTTATTTCTGTATCAAACCCTAGTTGATTAAAAATAGTAACAATATCATTTTGTGACAAATCAAATCCAATAGTGCGATTAATTTTATCAGCAGTGATGTCGATTGGTGTAATAAATGCACCAAGTTCTCCTGAAGACACTCTATCTTTTAGCACTTTTCCGTTTGCATAAGTTTGTAATAAATAACATGCACGGTCGACTGCTTCATCTACAAATTCAGTAGCTATTCCTTTTTCAAAACGACTAGATGATTCACTGCGTAAATTTAAACGTCTTGATGTATGACGAATTGAAACTGGATCAAAAATAGCACCTTCAATCACTATATTTGATGTTTGTTCTTTAACTTCTGAAAAATCGCCACCCATAACACCAGCTAATGCAATTGGAGTTTGTCCATTAGTAATGACAATATCGCTCGTTAATAATTCACGTTCTGTATCATCTAATGTTGTCATTTTTTCGCCTTCATTAGCTTGACGAACAACAATTTGTTGTGAACCAATCGCATCTTGATCAAACATGTGCAATGGTTGACCGTATTCTAATAACACATAATTTGAAATGTCAACAACATTATTAATAGGACGTATACCCGCTTTTATTAAGCGTGCTTGCATCCAAATTGGCGAAGGTTCAATTGTCACGTCGTGAACAACACGTGCACTATAATATGGTACTTTATCTTCATTTTCAATTGTCACAGTCAATTCATCATTTGCAGATAACTCAAGCTCATTTGATGTTGTCTCTGGCTTAGTCATTTTTGTATTATATAATGCTGCAACTTCATAAGCAGTACCTATCATACTTAAAGCATCTGCACGATTCGGCGTTAAATCAAATTCCATTACTTGATCATCTAAATATAAAGCTTGTAAGGCATCTGTTCCTGGAACTTGGGATTCACTAAAAACATAAATGCCTGATTCAAAACTTTTCGGTATATAGTTACTTGAAATACCAATTTCTTGTAACGAACAAATCATACCTTCTGAACGTTCACCGCGTAATTTGGCACGCTTAATTTTAATACCACCAGGCAATCTGCCACCTACTTTAGCAACAATGACATATTGTCCTGCATCAACGTTCGGTGCACCACATACGATTTGTACAGGTTCGTCTTCTCCGATATCAACTTGGCAAACATTTAATTTATCGGCATCAGGATGTTTCTCTTTTGACTTAACGAAACCGACAACTAAATTTTTGATATCTTTTGTGTAGTCAATTAAATCATCCACTTCAATACCTGTGCGCGTAATACGTTCTGCCAAATCACTTACAGAATCATCGATTGTTACATATTCTTTCAACCATTCATTTGATATCAACATTACATGTCACCTCTATCTTCTACCGCTTTAAATTGATCTAAAAATCTCACATCATTAGTATAGAAATGACGAATATCTTCTATACCATATTTCAACATTGCAATACGGTCTGGTCCCATACCAAATGCAAATCCAGAGTACTCTGAAGAATCAAAACCAGCCATTTCTAATACATTAGGATGTACCATTCCAGCACCTAAAATTTCAATCCATCCTGTGTGTTTACACACATTACAACCTTTTCCTTTACATTTAAAACATGACACATCAACTTCTACAGAAGGTTCAGTGAATGGGAAGTAACTTGGACGTAAACGAATTTCACGATCAGCACCAAATAATTTCTTAGCTAACAATTCTAAAGTGCCTTTCAAATCACTCATTTTAACGTTTTTATCAACAACTAATCCTTCGATTTGTGTAAATTGATGACTATGTGTCGCATCATCAGAGTCACGACGATACACTTTACCAGGGCAAATAATTTTAACTGGACCTTGACCATGACGTGATTCCATCGTACGTGCCTGCACTGGTGATGTATGCGTACGTAATAAAATTTCATCCGTAATATAGAAACTATCTTGCATATCACGTGCAGGGTGTGATTTAGGTAAATTCAGCATTTCGAAGTTATAATGATCTTGTTCAACTTCATATCCATTCACAATTTCATAACCTAAACCTAAGAATAAGTCTTCAATTTCTTCTATTGTACGTGTTAATGGATGCTTTGAACCGATTTCAATATGACGACCTGGTAATGATACATCAATTGTTTCTTCAGCCAATTGCTTATTTAATTTTTCTTTAACTAACATCTGTTGTCTTTCATCTAATTCATTTTGAATTGTTTGACGCAATTCATTCACTTTTTGACCAAACGCAGGTTTCTCTTCATTCGGCAAATCCTTCATCAATTTCATTAGTCCGCTAACTGACCCTTTTTTACCTAAGTATTTCACTTTAACTTCTTGCAGTGCACGTTCATCATTTGCTTCATTAATATCTACAAGCGCTTGTTGTTTTAACTCTGACATTGTTTGTTGTTCAGACATATGTCACTGACCTCCCTATTCGAACTATTCATTTTCTATTGATCATATTTGTTGTTTAACTAAAAAATGACTTTCATCCTCTTAAAAATAAGGGACGAAAGTCATTTCCGTGGTACCACCCAAATTTATGCCTAAGCATACACTTGTTTAATATTGATAACGGATTGTCTTTCCGACTTAAATCTCTTTAAGTAACCAAAAAGGTGAAAAGACTTTAAATAATTGGAATAACTTGCAGTCACGATTATTCTCCCTAAAACAATTATTTATATAAATGTCCATGCCTTTTTATTGGTTTATATTCAATTGTGTATGCATTCACGTAGAAATGTTCTGTTAAACAATTAATTATAATTATATCGGAAAACTTTCAACACGGTCAACCTTTCAAATGATAAAGTAAAATACTACCTGCAATCGCTACATTTAAACTTTCAGCTTTACCATAAATAGGTATGATTAAATTTTGTGTAGTATGTGCTAATAATTCAGGATTAACACCTTCTCCCTCATTACCTAATAGTAATGCAAAAGAATCACTTGAAGTAACTTCTTTGTATGCCACTGCGTTTTCAAGTGCTGTACCATAAACAGGACCATTAAATTGAGTAATAAACGTATCGAGATCTTGTGTCATAACTGGCAAATGGAAAACACTACCTTGACTCGCTCGCAACACTTTATCTTGATAAGGATCTGTCGTACCCTTCTCCATTATTACAGCATCCATTCCAGCAGCATCCGCAGTTCTAATTAATGTGCCTAAATTTCCAGGATCTTGAACACGATCGATGAGCAATACTTGTTGTGCTTTAGAAATATCATAATGCGGCTTCTCAATGATTGCGAAAAACCCTTGTGGTGTCACTGTACCTGATAAAGATTCAGCAACTTTCATGTTTATTTCAAAAACTTCTTGCGCGTATGCGATAATTTGCTGATCTAATCTTGCCGGTTCAATTGCAAATAATTGTGTAATTACAATTCCACTTTGATAAGCTTCTTCAATTAAATGCACACCTTCAATTAAAGCTAATCCAGTTTTATCCCTCTCACGTTTCTTTTTTAGCTTGTTCGCTTGTTTAATTCTATTATTTTGTGCAGAAGTAATTTGTTCCATTGATAGCTCCTCGCTTTATTTTTAAAAATAAAAATATTAATCATTAATAAGATGAAAACATTTGATTGTATAGTTAATATTAATTAATCGCTTTTATCACTCATAATATTTCAAATTGCATAAATTTCTTTTATCGATACTACTACTATAAATCATACGCCCCAAAATATCATTATTAATTCTTTTCTTCTTCAAAATAAATCAAAATGATATAATTGATGATTATTTTCAAAGCACATTCAAATCAAACTATGTTTTAGCAATTTGTTGTTAGCATGTTTGTGTTCATTAAAAAAACGACCATCATCGGTATCATGTATGGTCGTTACAAAAGCTAACAATACCAATTGTCATAACAAGTACTGCAACCTCTTTAAATTCAATTATTTCATGTAACTATAGCCTATATCATATGTAATTACTTTGTTATTGATAATCGGGCTACTTTCATCTTCATTTTTACTTCTAACATGTTTATGCGCTGCTTTAAAGACATCAGATTTTAACCAATCCGTAAAAGCTTGCTTTGATTTCCAAACTGTTAAAATTTTCACTTCATCAAAATCTTCTTGTTCTAAAGTTTGTGTAACAAACATGCCATCAAAGCCTTCTAATGTTTCAATCCCATGTCTCGTGTAAAATCGTTCTATAATATCTTTTGCTGTTCCTTTTGTTAACGTCAGCCTATTTTCTGCCATAAATTTCATAATTATCCTCTTTTCTGTTTAACTTACCTTAATTATTTTTGCGACAACAACAATTCTTTTCGTTGTTTCACTATATGCATCTTCGCACGTTGATAAAGTCATTATTTTATCTTTTACCGTTACATTAACATCTGAATTAATTACAGATTTACGTTTTGTCTCATCTAAAAATTGTTGATAATCTTGATCATTTTCAAAATCTGTACGTATGTAATTATCTTTAGTAGTAGTTTTATATGCACTAAATACTTGCAATTGATATTTACCATATTTATTGTCAAATTCAATTATCTTGTGTTTTTCATAAAACGATTGCTTTAAATAATCTTCTAACACATCAAACATCGTATTATCACCGACATGGTGCCCGTATAAAATAGTATTATGATTTAAATTCTTCAATTCATTTCTAAAATCCATAAAAATACTACCTTTACGTCGATGTTCTCGCTCAAAATCTAAATTTAAATAATCGTGATTTGTCTTACCTTGTAGTACTGGATAATTTAATGATGTTCCTGATAATTTTATCCATCCAACAATGTCTTTATTTATTTTTTCAAGTGATTCAAATTGTGGTCTCACATGTTCTTGATGTTTGCTCATCAGCATTTGAAATTTTTGTTGTAATTTCTCATAATTTGCGCGTTCTTGCTTGTCTTCAATATATGTTTGAACAATTTTGTAACCAAAAATGATAATAATTACAACCAATAAAATTTGTACAATAGTTAAAAATCGCTTCATTCTCATAAAAATCCTCTTTTATTAACGACGTTTCTTCAGTCATCACTAAACCAGTTGTTGTACCGTTTTAGATTCGATTTCGTTGACTTTGACAAATTAAGTAAATTAGCATTGGACCACCGACAATCATTAAAATAGCATTGGCTGGAATTTCTAAAGGAGGCTGTATCACTCGTCCTAATAAATCAGCCACTAACAATAGCCATGCACCAATAACTGTAGAAAACGGAATAAGTACTCTGTAATTGCCCCCAACTAGCTTTCTAACCACATGTGGCACAATAATACCTAAAAAGGCTAGTTGTCCAACAATCGCAACAGTTGCACTTGCTAAAAATACTGCTAATAAACCTGTTAACCATCTGTAACGATCAATATTAAAACCGATACTTCGCGCTTGTATGTCGTCTAAATTTAGTAAATTCAATTTAGGGGACAATAGTAATGTTAATATTAATCCCAATAATGCTGATACTGCTAATATGTATACGTCGCTCCATATTTTCATTGTTAAGCCTTGAGGAATTTTCATTAAAGGGTTTTGAGTTAAAATTTCTAAAACACCATTTAATAATACGAATAACGCAACACCTACTAATATCATACTTACAGCATTGAATCTAAATTTAGAATGCAACAATATAATTATTAAAAATGGTATTAAACCTCCAATAAAACTTAATAATGGTAAGTAAAAGTACAATTGTGGAATAAACAACATACAAAGTGCTCTCATTATAAGTGCACCTGAGGAAACGCCAATGATATTCGCCTCTGCCAAAGGATTTTGTAGTGCTGCTTGTAATAATGCTCCAGAAACTGCTAACATTGCGCCAACCATCAATGCAATTAATATACGTGGCAATCGCAAATCAATGATTGAATCCACTGCTTCATTGCTACCAGTTGTAAATTTTGTAAATAGGTCATTAAATGACAATTTAATTGTACCGGTTACAAACGAAATATAAGCAGTTGCGATTAAAATGACTAACAAACATAAAAATAGTAGTTTCTTTTTATTTTTTATCATCATATCAACTCACTATTTTTTATCCTTATAAAATAAATCATATAATTGAGTCATTGCCTTATCAGCATCAACATTTGCTGTAATACCGAATGGCACTTCCTCTAAGTCATAAACATGATTATTTTTCACAGCTTTAAAATGTTTCCAAATATCATTTTGTTTAAATTCTTTTTGAAACATTTTCTTAACTTCTTCAGGCATTCCGTGTGGTAATCGTAAAATAATATCTGGATTGATATTCAACAAATTTTCAGTATTAGACGAAATATATTGACGATCTTTCACTTTAATAACATTTTCTCCACCTGCTATTTTAACTAAATCACCAATATATGATTTATCAGTTGCTACTAAATAGCTACCCGGTACACCCATTAATATTAATACTTTGGGATGTTTCTTTTGTTTAGCTGCTTTATTTTCAATTTTTTGCTTTACAGAATTTAAATGGTCATTTAATTCTTTTGCTTGTGCTTTACGATTAAATTGATCACCTAATTGTGTAATCGACTTTTGCATCCCTTTTAAACTATCAAAATCATAAAAGTAGCCTTTCATATTTAATTGTTTGTAAAATGGTTGCATTTCATCTTTAATCGTTGACACACTCAAAACATGTGTTGGTTTTAACTTTTTAACAGCTTCAACATTCGGCTCCATTGGTTGACCAATTTCCGGTACATCTTTATAACGATTAGGCAATGTCTTATATGACGTGGGTTTGCCGACAATTGGTAAATCCAATTTGTCCAATGTCATTGTCAATGCAACAGTTGTTGGTACGATTCTGAATTCGCCGGATTTAGTTGATTCTTGAGAACTGGAAGATTGACAGCTGGTTAAGATAACGACGCTTATCACTAAAATGGTTAAATACTTTATGATTCTCAAACTTGGTTACCTCTCTTTCTGCTGTATAAATGTGCCGAAATAAGTAAAATAGTTGCTAACACAATGCCAGCTGCAAATAACATATATTGCTTTTTATGATTTGGTTCATCAAGTTCTTTAATATCACTAGATAATTGACTACTATTCTTGCTATCATCATCTCTATTAAAAGCTGGTAACGCTTTTTCTTTTTCAACTACTTTTTTCTTTTCCTTTTTTGATTTTTCATCTTTATGTTTCGGTTGCTCTTTGTGATTATTTTCAACCTTTTTTATTGTTGGAGGGCTATTTTCAACTTTTAATGTACCTGATGCTTTAGGTCGCTCATTTTCAATCTTTTTATTACTGTCTTGTTGCACTTTATCTTTTTGTACAGGAATATCATTTAATCCTTTTTCAGTAAAAAGGCTAGTACGTCTTTCCTTAGTATCTGATTTTTGACTATCTTTTTTGTCATCAATATCTTTTTTAAGCTGATCTTGATTATTTTCTTGATTTTGATGTTTTGAAGGCACTTCTTTTGCATCATCATGTTGTACTTTTTTCTCTTTAAAATGAATAGAATACACCATTTCTTTGTTATCTAGATTTTTCTTTTCAGCCAACGTTTTAACATGCATATTGATTTTATCCATATGCTGTTCAATTAAAATTCTTACTATTGTGTCATCCTTTTCATCTTTTATAACAAAAGGAAATTCTTCATTTTTGTCATTTTGAAAAACAAGTTGTTCTTTATCTATTTGACCTTTTAGCTTTACTTGCAAGTAAATTTTACCAGTCATATCTGAAATCAATTGCGCCTTTTCGTCAACTAGTTGTTGTTCCTCAGTTACATTTTTATTTTCTTGATTAAAAATTAGTAACTCTAACGCTTTATTCTCTTTTATCTTTTCATCAAAAATTGATGTAGTTAATTCTGTTTTATCTTTTGCTTCAGGTTGATTAAATTTGGCTGATGGATATTTTATCTCATCAGCCAACACGCTACCAATCATTGTTGTATATGTAAGTATACATAAGCTAATAATAGCTATAATAGATTTTGTAGCAATTTGTTTAACATTTCTCATTATTCCACATTGCCTTTAGATTTTTTTCTAACAAACAATGTGATTGCGATTAATAATGCTAAGGATGCAACTGGTATTGCATATATATATGCAGGTGTACCAGCATTTGTTTGTGGATTTTCTACTTTGTCTTTATTCGAACTATTAGATTCACTTTGACCAGTAGTCGTTCCATCAGATCCTTTGTCACTACCTGAAGCAGAATTTTTATCATCTTTACCTGGTGCATTAGCACCTGCTACATCAGTTGGTCCATTAAATTTATATGTAATGTTGTAATGATGGTCATATTTGAATGGCTTTCCATTTACTTTTTCATCGATATAAACGTCAATTTTTCCATCTATTTTACCGTTCAACTTACTTACTTCAAATTCAGAAGTGCGTTCATCTTTGGCAGTGTTTTTACTAATAATATTTTCTTTATGTCCTTCGATACTCATTCCAGTAATCCAATGACTGTGGTTGACAGTTATTTGAACATACAATTTACCATTTTTCTTAATGTACTTTGCCGGTTTATTAAAATAGTCATTAGCAATTGACGTGTCATTGGTATTGTATTTGTAAACCTCATAATTCAAAGTACCGCTATCTGCGGCATTTGCAGAATTACTGAATGTCGCGATGATGATAATTAACGCTAAAATCGTTGTATTAAAAACTTTTAAAATATTTTTCAAAACATAATCCTCCTTTTTATGATTGCTTTTAAGTCTTTAGTAAAATCATAAATAATAATGATTATCATTGTCAATATTTATTTTATAATCAATTTATTATTGTTATACGGAAATAGATGTGCTAGTATAATTGATAACCATTATCAATTGCAATGGTTAATCATCTCATATAACAACACATAATTTGTATCCTTAGGAGGAAAACAACATGACAAAACATTATTTAAACAGTAAGTATCAATCAGAACAACGTTCATCAGCTATGAAAAAGATTACAATGGGTACAGCATCTATCATTTTAGGTTCCCTTGTATACATAGGCGCAGACAGCCAACAAGTCAATGCGGCAACAGAAGCTACGAACGCAACTAATAATCAAAGCACACAAGTTTCTCAAGCAACATCACAACCAATTAATTTCCAAGTGCAAAAAGATGGCTCTTCAGAGAAGTCACACATGGATGACTATATGCAACACCCTGGTAAAGTAATTAAACAAAATAATAAATATTATTTCCAAACCGTGTTAAACAATGCATCATTCTGGAAAGAATACAAATTTTACAATGCAAACAATCAAGAATTAGCAACAACTGTTGTTAACGATAATAAAAAAGCGGATACTAGAACAATCAATGTTGCAGTTGAACCTGGATATAAGAGCTTAACTACTAAAGTACATATTGTCGTGCCACAAATTAATTACAATCATAGATATACTACGCATTTGGAATTTGAAAAAGCAATTCCTACATTAGCTGACGCAGCAAAACCAAACAATGTTAAACCGGTTCAACCAAAACCAGCTCAACCTAAAACACCTACTGAGCAAACTAAACCAGTTCAACCTAAAGTTGAAAAAGTTAAACCTACTGTAACTACAACAAGCAAAGTTGAAGACAATCACTCTACTAAAGTTGTAAGTACTGACACAACAAAAGATCAAACTAAAACACAAACTGCTCATACAGTTAAAACAGCACAAACTGCTCAAGAACAAAATAAAGTTCAAACACCTGTTAAAGATGTTGCAACAGCGAAATCTGAAAGCAACAATCAAGCTGTAAGTGATAATAAATCACAACAAACTAACAAAGTTACAAAACATAACGAAACGCCTAAACAAGCATCTAAAGCTAAAGAATTACCAAAAACTGGTTTAACTTCAGTTGATAACTTTATTAGCACAGTTGCCTTCGCAACACTTGCCCTTTTAGGTTCATTATCTTTATTACTTTTCAAAAGAAAAGAATCTAAATAAATCATCGTCACACTCATAACTTAATATATTTTTTATTTTAAATTTTATTTAACCTATGTCATAGATATTTCATAATCTATAACATAGGTTATTTTTTTATAAAATAATGTTGCAATTAACTACCATTTCAATGTACAATACAAGTAATCAATTGATAATGATTATCAGTTGATAATATACAATTAGGAGTTGTTTCTACAACATGAACAAACAGCAAAAAGAATTTAAATCATTTTATTCAATTAGAAAGTCATCACTAGGCGTTGCATCTGTAGCGATTAGTACACTTTTATTATTAATGTCAAATGGCGAAGCACAAGCAGCAGCTGAAGAAACAGGTGGTACAAATACAGAAGCACAACCAAAAACTGAAGCAGTTGCAAGTCCAACAACAACATCTGAAAAAGCTCCAGAAACTAAACCAGTAGCTAATGCTGTCTCAGTATCTAATAAAGAAGTTGAGGCCCCTACTTCTGAAACAAAAGAAGCTAAAGAAGTTAAAGAAGTTAAAGCCCCTAAGGAAACAAAAGCAGTTAAACCAGCAGCAAAAGCCACTAACAATACATATCCTATTTTGAATCAGGAACTTAGAGAAGCGATTAAAAACCCTGCAATAAAAGATAAAGATCATAGCGCACCAAACTCTCGTCCAATTGATTTTGAAATGAAAAAAGAAAATGGTGAGCAACAATTTTATCATTATGCCAGCTCTGTTAAACCTGCTAGAGTTATTTTCACTGATTCAAAACCAGAAATTGAATTAGGATTACAATCAGGTCAATTTTGGAGAAAATTTGAAGTTTATGAAGGTGACAAAAAGTTGCCAATTAAATTAGTATCATACGATACTGTTAAAGATTACGCTTACATTCGCTTCTCTGTTTCAAATGGAACAAAAGCCGTTAAAATTGTAAGTTCAACTCACTTCAATAACAAAGAAGAAAAATACGATTACACATTAATGGAATTCGCACAACCAATTTATAACAGTGCAGATAAATTCAAAACTGAAGAAGATTATAAAGCTGAAAAATTATTAGCGCCATATAAAAAAGCGAAAACACTAGAAAGACAAGTTTATGAATTAAATAAAATTCAAGATAAACTTCCTGAAAAATTAAAGGCTGAGTACAAGAAGAAATTAGAGGATACAAAGAAAGCTTTAGATGAGCAAGTGAAATCAGCTATTACTGAATTCCAAAATGTACAACCAACAAATGAAAAAATGACTGATTTACAAGATACAAAATATGTTGTTTATGAAAGTGTTGAGAATAACGAATCTATGATGGATACTTTTGTTAAACACCCTATTAAAACAGGTATGCTTAACGGCAAAAAATATATGGTCATGGAAACTACTAATGACGATTACTGGAAAGATTTCATGGTTGAAGGTCAACGTGTTAGAACTATAAGCAAAGATGCTAAAAATAATACTAGAACAATTATTTTCCCATATGTTGAAGGTAAAACTCTATATGATGCTATCGTTAAAGTTCACGTAAAAACGATTGATTATGATGGACAATACCATGTCAGAATCGTTGATAAAGAAGCATTTACAAAAGCCAATACCGATAAATCTAACAAAAAAGAACAACAAGATAACTCAGCTAAGAAGGAAGCTACTCCAGCTACGCCTAGCAAACCAACACCATCACCTGTTGAAAAAGAATCACAAAAACAAGACAGCCAAAAAGATGACAATAAACAATTACCAAGTGTTGAAAAAGAAAATGACGCATCTAGTGAGTCAGGTAAAGACAAAACGCCTGCTACAAAACCAACTAAAGGTGAAGTAGAATCAAGTAGTACAACTCCAACTAAGGTAGTATCTACGACTCAAAATGTTGCAAAACCAACAACTGCTTCATCAAAAACAACAAAAGATGTTGTTCAAACTTCAGCAGGTTCTAGCGAAGCAAAAGATAGTGCTCCATTACAAAAAGCAAACATTAAAAACACAAATGATGGACACACTCAAAGCCAAAACAATAAAAATACACAAGAAAATAAAGCAAAATCATTACCACAAACTGGTGAAGAATCAAATAAAGATATGACATTACCATTAATGGCATTACTAGCTTTAAGTAGCATCGTTGCATTCGTATTACCTAGAAAACGTAAAAACTAATAAATCGTCTTTATATTTAATTATTAAATTAACAAATTTTAATTGGCGGATGAGGTATCCAGTTACCTCGTTCGCCAATTATTTTTCGCAATATAAAAAGTCCCACTTAAAACAATCATTTTAAGCGGGACTTTTTATATTGAGTAACTAAAATTATTTAGCTGCTACTTCTTCGCCATTGTAAGAACCACAGTTTTTACATACACGGTGTGATAATTTGTATTCGCCACAGTTTGGGCATTCAGTCATACCTGGTACTGAAATTTTGAAATGCGTACGACGTTTGTTTTTTCTAGTTTTAGAAGTTCTTCTTTTTGGTACTGCCATGATATATCCTCCTTAGATTATAAACGAAAAATACTAAATGTTAGTTTAATTAACAACATTATATCATTAATTAAACTACTTATTGCTCTTTATCATATAATTGTTGTAATTTTTGAAGCCTTGGATCAACTTGTCGTGATTCTGAATCATCTTGTTCTTGCTGTTTAGCAAGCTCATCTAATTGATCCTCATCGATTACTTCCCAACCATTACCTACTGTCAACATTTGGTCACTTTGCTCTGAATAAGCTCTCATTGGTTTCTCAATAATAACTATATCCTCGACAATATCCTGAAGATTAACCATACCATCTTTAATAATGTGATAGTGTTCATCTACATCATCTTGATCATCGTTATACTGATTGTACCCTTCTAAATCAAATACTTCTGTAGTAGTTACATCTAGTGGGACTTTTACTGGTACAAGAGTACGTGCACAAGGCATTGTATACGTTCCAGTAATGTGAATATCCGCAACGACTTCTGTTGACTTAATGGTTAACTGACCTTGGATTGTAATTGGAGATAAATCAATTAAATCTAATGATTCTTTTAAATTGTCAAAACTCACCGTTTGATCAAATTCAAATGGCTTACCTTGATATTTCCTTAATTGCGTAATTGACCATTTCATATGGCTTCACCTCTAACAAGCACAAAATTTATTTTAACTTTCTAAGAACAAGTTGTCAAGATTTTTTCTTAACATATCATGTTCTGTTACAATATTAATAATGAATACCGAAAGGACGAATTGCAAATGAAAAGCGTTGGCTTAATCACAGAATATAATCCCTTTCATAATGGGCATCAATATCATATTAATCAATCTAAAAAACTTACAAATGCTGACGTTACTATTGCAATAATGAGTGGTAACTTTGTCATGCGTGGCGAACCAGCAATCTATAATAAGTTTACTCGTGCAAAAATGGCATTATCAACAGCTGATTTAGTTATCGAACTACCAGCAACTGCCAGTTTATCATCTGGCGATCATTTTGCCGAACTAGCAGTTAAAGTCGCAGATTATATGAGTGTCGATACAATTGCATTTGGTAGTGAAAATAATGATATCAAAACATTAAAGCAATTAGCACACAGCATTAATGAAATTGAACAATCTGAATCCTTTTCACAAAAAGTAAAAGAAGGTAAAAGCTACCCTCGTATCATTAGCGAATTATTAGAGCATCATGAAGCACTAGCAAGTCCTAACAACATACTTGGTATTAGTTACCTGAAAGCAATTGCTAAAAATGCTAAAAACATCAATGCAATTTCTATCAAACGAGAAAATGCTCAACATCATGATTCATTAATTCAACACCATCAGTTTGCAAGTGGTACATCTATTAGAACATCAATCATTAGTCAAGATGATCATTGGCATCATGTGGTACCTAAAGATATTCAACACTTGTACGTAACACCTCATATAACATTAAATCAAATATTTCCATATTTGAAATATCAAATCATAGCTATGACTACAGATTCATTAAAAAATATTTATACTGTTACTGAAGGTTTTGAAAATCGTTTGAAATCTAACATTTATGAAGCAACTGATTTTCATCATTTTGTAAAATTACTAAAAACAAAGCGTTATACATATACGCATATCCAAAGACTGTTAATGAATGTATTATTAAACATTAAACCTACAGATGTTACGAGTAACATTCACGCAGTTAAAGTATTAGCGATGAACGACCGTGGCAGACAATATTTAAAGCATTTAAAAACAGCGTTCCCAGAAAGACAATATATAACCAATATTAACAAAAGCAATGCACATTACTTCACAAATGAAATCAAAGCAACACACATATACAATGCAATAAGCGGGCAACAACAAACAGATTTCAACACGCCTGTCATACAGCAATATCGTTAACAAATGAAAACAGTATTTTAGGATTGTAAACCATGATAAACCTAAAATACTGTTATTTTTATTACTTAAATTTCTTCTTCAATGCCTTTTCAACATAAGGTGGAACGAATTCAGAAATATCTGCTCGATAAGCTGCAACTTCTTTAACAATACTTGAACTTATAAATGAATAATTAGTACTAGACATCATATATAACGTTTCAATTTCATTGTTCAACTTTTTATTCATTGAAGTTAAGCGTAATTCATATTCAAAATCACTGACTGCTCTTAAACCACGTATGATTGTTTTAGCTCCTACTTGTTCACAATAATCGACTAGTAAACCACTAAATTGATGAACCTTGACATTAGGTAAATGTTTAACAGATTGTTCAATTAAATCCATACGCTCTTCTAAACTAAACGTACCTTCTTTTTTACTATTTTTAAGAACACAGACATGAATTTCATCAAATCTATCTGTACTTCTCTCAATAATGTCTAAATGACCATAAGTAATGGGGTCAAAACTACCCGGAATGACCGCTATTGTATGTTCCATGCTATTCTCCCTTTTCTAATAACAATGTGTCTGTCAACCCATAATGGTAACGTTTAATCATATTAAACGGTTGATAGTCTATTTCTTCATGATTGCTAAATTCACAAACGATGATACCATTTTCTTTCAATAAATTAAACTCTGAAATTAGTTTTAAAGCTTTATCAATGAGACCTTTATTATAAGGTGGATCTAAGAAAATGACATCAAATTGAATATCACGTTTTGACAATGCTTTTAAAGCTCTATCTGCATTATTTTTATAAACTTCAGATTGTGCCTCTAAATCCAAATTCGCAAGATTTGATTTAATAACTTTTACAGCTTTAAAATTTTGATCAACAAAGATTACCTTATCCATACCTCGAGAGAGTGCTTCTATTCCAAGCGCCCCGCTTCCTGCAAATAAATCTAAACCTATACCTGACACATCATATAAACTATTAAAGATACCTTCTTTAACTTTATCCATAGTTGGTCTCGTATTACGGCCTTCCATACTTTCTAAAGCTTTACTTTTATGTTTACCTGCAATGACGCGCATGTTGTTCACACTTCCAATTCATTTAGTTATTTAATATAATTTATTGAGAAAAAGGAGAATGATAAACCAATGAAACAAACATTTATTACACTTGGTGAAGGTCTAACAGATTTGTTCGAATTCATGACGATGATTGAATATAACCATCAACGTATTGATAAAATTATCTATTTTCATTCACCACAAGCTGAAAATAAAAAGTCATCTGTAGCAATCATTATGAACCCTACAACTGGCAATCATTTCCAAGCATTTTATATCATGATTAACGCTATTAAATATCCATATCCAGATTCAAATAAAAAGTTTCAAATGATTAATGATTGTGCTGAAAAATTCGACATACCAATTTTAGGTATCGATGTACAGCCCCCTCAAGCATTTCATGATTTATCGTTATATTATAATTATTTAATTAGTGTGTTAAGGCTCCAAAAATGGATACCAGAACTTCAATAATATTAATTATATATTTCGTGTTTCTCTTTTTCGTAAGTTTTCTTTAAGTATTTATATGGTGAGCCATCAATGTGTCTAACGTATTTAAGTTGCATTAGTTTATGTACAATTTGATCAACATCCTGCTCATTCACATACATAATTACAAATTTACGATCTCTATTTGAATGAACGATATGTCCATATTTTCGGATTTGTCGTTCATGTTTCATATGTTTTAAATAAACTACAATACTAGTTCTTGGGATTAAATTCATTTAAACCTCACTCCATTTATTTTCAGCATTAATCATATCATGTCTTTATTAATTTTAAAATATTAAGCTACCTTAATTATGTCTTATGTAATTGCTCGATAAATGTATTTAGATTATATTAAACATCATTATATTAATTCAATTCTCAAGAGCATCACTATATGATTAACCACACATTTCGCTGTAGTCAGAACTATGATTTTGTTAAGCTATAAAAGTAAACGAGGAGGAATTTTCTATGAAAAAAGTAAACAGAAACATTTTAAATGCGGTACTAGTCGGTGCTGGATTTTTAAGTAGTCTATTAATGATCAATAAAAATAAAGTGATTACTAAAAAGCAAACCATCCCTGCTTTTTTCAAAGGCAATGCACCATATATATTTGCGCATCGCGGTGGTATGGCTTTAAGACCAGAGCAAACGCAACTTGCATTTGACTATGCTAAACAATTAGGCGTTGATGGCTTTGAAACAGATGTGAGACTCACAAAAGATCAACAGCTTATCGTTTTTCATGACGCAACTGTTGATAGAACGACGAACGGCTCTGGAAAAGTTAGTGCCCACACATTAGCAGAATTAAAGAAATTAGACGCAGCTTATCACTTCAAAGATATCAATGGACTAACACCATATCGTGGTCATGCACACACAACTATACTAACCTTCGATGAGTTGCTGAAGCAATATCCTGATATGTATATAAACGTAGACTTAAAAGATGCTCCTGAATCCTATGAAGGCTCAATCGCACCACAAATTATGTTTGATACAATTGCAGAAAATCAAGCATTTGACCGCGTTCTTGTGACAAGTTTTTATAAAGAACAAATCGTTCGTTTTAATAAAATTGCACAAGGATCCGTCGCAATTGGTGCTAGCCAACAGGAAGTTACAGAAGCATTTTTAAAATATCATTTATTAGGTGGTAGGTACTACCAACCATTAGCACAAACGTTCCAAATGCCTACTCATTTTAAAGGCATTGATTTGACTTCATCTCGTTTTATCAAATGGTTAAATGATATGAATATCATTCCAGGCTATTATGGCGTAAATAGTATAGATCTGATGAATGATTTATACCAAAAAGGTGCACACACGATTGTGACAGATCGACCAGATTTAGCACAACAATTCAAACAAACAATCCCGAATAAATAAAAACATCGAGTCAGATGCTAGTTAGTGGTTTCAATAACCACCTTTTTCTGACTCGATGTTTTTTATAATGAACAATTACAGGATCCGCCCGTCGCACAACCACTATGTGATGTTTGAAAGAATGGATTACCTGTTTCTATTTTGACATGCTCTGAAACAGCGTACGCAATTTTCGTAACAACTTCATCAATTAAATGTTGAAGTGCCATTTCCCTAGCTTTGTAATGCATCACAACGTCAAGCATCTCATATGCTCTTTTGCGTTGTCTTGTCTCTAACATGACTTTCTTATAATCAGGATGATATTTCCCGAAACGCATTACTTCATCATATTTCTCTTTTGATTTTAAAAATGATTGATAAAGTAAATGTGCTTCGTCATTGTTTTCGAGCGCCTGTTTAGCTTGCTCAAATGATGCATAAATATCTGATGCAACTATCATATCAGCTAGTTCATCAATATCATCTAATATCGCTAGTGAAGCTTCATTAATCATAAATACCCCTCATTGTTATTTTTCTAAGAAAATTAGTGAATAATAATCTCTCATTACATCTCCACCCATCTCATCGTATTTTGAATTTAATAGACGAGATCGATGTATATCTGAATTCATCCAACTATGGATTAATGTTGGTACATCATTAAACGCATAACCAACATTTTGAGCAGTTGTTTTATAAGTAACGTGATTTTTATCTAATTGCCCTCTTAATGCGTCCTCTGTAAATTCAACACTATCAGAACCATTAGAGGTCGCTTCATATAAGTTATTAGATGCAATATGTGCTAAATCGCTATTGATTTTCAATGGTTTTAATCCTTTTAATTTTCTCATTTCATTCGTTACTTCATAAAGAGAAATTAATTGATTTGGATTTTGCTCAACTGGACGCTTATTATGCTCTTCTGACGTAGAATTAGAATTTAATTGATAAGGTTCAATATCTGCTAACATTTCTTTTGTTAAAAATCGTACACTTAGCACCTTTTTCGATTGTTGATCAGAATACACTTGTGCATATATGTCGCCATATTTAATCAGTGTTTGTGTTTTTAAATCTTCATCTGAAAGTTCAAATTCATATTTTTTACCATCAACTTTAAAGGAAGGTTCTGGATTAATACTTGTATGATTAAAAATTTCTGCAGAATGTTGTCCTATTTTTAACGGACTAACATTGACTTTCTCACCTGTAGCATACACTGAAACGATTTCTTCACGTTTAGTTGAAACAATGTAATAACTGTTTTTGTCTTTAAACACATAATTTTTGTAACCATCTCTAAAAGGGTAGACACGATCTGCTTGTCCAAATTTAGAAGTAAGCACTTTAATATCTTTACCTACCCATGTACCAACACCTTCTTTAGGCTTTGGATTTTCAGCATGGTTATTTGATTTATTCACCTGTTCAGATCTATTTACTTTATTACCTTTATTCGGGTTCTCTAATACATCAAATTTTAATCTCGGTGAATAAAAAAGATATATTAAAAATCCAACTAAAAATAATACACCGACGACTCTTATAATTAACTTTTTCATCAATCAACCACCTAAAAAGTATTAATACTATTGTAAAAAACAACACATTAATTAGCAAATTTTCAACACTGACATAACTGTGTCGTTTCGATAAAACAAAATCATCTTCAGGCATAATTTTAACGTCATAAAGATTTTCCCTACACTCTATATCATAACCTATCTTTATGTTTTCAGGTTGAATTTCATTATTAAGATTAAAATATGTATAAAAAAATGGACAGTTAAGGTATCAAATGAATACCATCAACTGTCCGACTATTCTTCATCAAAAAACCTGATAAAACAAATTGCCTTATCAGATTAGTATCATTTGTATAAGCATATTAATGACCAAATGTTGCTTTAATCAGTGATGTCGTTTCTCCACCTGGATATAATACATATAATAATAAGTAAACTGCTACACCTGTAATTGCAGTACAGAACCATATAACTGAAGCGAATGGCCCGAATTTGCGGTGTACATTATATTTATCTTTAAATGCAGTAATAATTTGAACTAGGCCTAGAATACCACCAATTGTTGCTAAATTAATGTGGAAAAATAAGAAAATCGTATAATATTTCTTAATTGATGCTGGTCCGCCAAATGCTGTATTACCGATAAAAATCGTTCTACTTGCATAGATTAAGAAAAAAGTTAAAGCAAAAACAGCTGCAGCTAACATAACATTTTTGTGTTTATTTATTTCCCTTTTCCAAATAAGTCTCCAACCAATGGCAATTAAAATTGCACTAATGACAATACATGTCGTACTAATCGTTGGTAAAATTGGAACGCCCATATTTTTCATCCTAACTTAATTAATCTAGATCAAAGTAAGTAATGAAACAATTACAGCTAACACGAAAAAGATCACTAAATAATTTAGTGAATATATAAACATTTGTGTTGCCCATTTTGTTTGATCTGAATTTTTCTTAAATGTTGTTAAACCTAATGCAATCCATCCTAAATTTAATAATGTAGCTAACACTACGAATACGACACCTAAATTTATTAGTAATAAAGGTACTGGCAATAAAATAATCAACCAGATAAACATACTGACACGTGTACGTTTAAAGCCTTTAACTGATGGTAACATTGGAATATTTGCAAGTGCATATTCATCTTTACGTTTAATAGCTAAGGCATAAAAATGAATTGGTTGCCAACAAAATACAACTAAAAACAGCGCAATCGCTGTTAAACTAATTTGTCCTTCAATTGCAACCCATCCAATTAGTGGTGGTACTGCTCCAGGAAAACTCCCAATCACTGTGTTCCATGTTGTATGTCTTTTAGACCATATTGAGTAATAAGACACATAACCTACAATCCCCATAAGACCAAGTACGCCTGATGGTATATTCAATAAAAACAAACAAATTTCTCCAACTAACATCATACCAAAACTTAATAGTAATAAATTTTGATCTGTAATTCTATTATTTACAGTTGGTCTATTTTGTTTACTAGGCATAATACGATCAATATCTTGGTCGTAATAATTATTTAACGCACATGCGCCACCCATAATTAAAGTAGATCCAAATAGCATTAATAAAATTTGAGGTATTGATGATAAGAAGGAATGATTTGTCATTACAACTGCTAGCCATGCGCCCGCAAAAGCCGGAATTAAGTTACCTTGAACAAGTCCCATTTTAATTATCTGTTGCAATTCTTTGAAGTTAACTCTGCTAATATTTTGTGACAAAGTATGCTCTTTGCTCATAATCCCCCTCCTTAAATTTGTTCATATAAGATTATGATATCTTAGATTGCATAAAAAGACTAGGTTTAATAAAATTAAAATGTGACAAATTAACGACAAGAGAAAATGTCAATTTTGTGACACAAATAACATTTAATTTATTGCTATAATGTATATGTTAGAAAATTTTAATAAGTAGAATCATGCATCTAAAAGAGATTAATATTTAAGCTTCAAATTTGAGTAAACGTGGATTACATAATTATCCCAATAAAAAAATCATTACGATTAAGTTCTTTTTATGTCGTCCACATACAATACTTGTAAAATTAAATCATATTTCCTGCGTTGGATCCCATCTTTTCATATCCTACAATCAGGTCAATTTATAGTATCATCTCAAATCCGGCTATTAATTCTAATTCTCAGTGATGCGTTTTTTTATGATGGGGTGTATAAATTGTTTGGCAAAAAGAATTTAAAATGGTTAGGTGTCGTAGCAACGTTAATGATGACATTTGTACAACTTGGTGGAGCCTTAGTTACCAAAACCGGATCAGCTGATGGTTGTGGTTCTTCTTGGCCACTATGTCATGGTGCGTTGATTCCAGAATTCTTTCCTATTGATACGATTATTGAGTTAAGTCATAGAGCCGTTTCAGCTTTGTCTTTATTAATGGTCTTATGGTTAGTTATCACTGCATGGAAACATATAGGCTATATTAAAGAAATTAAACCTTTATCAATCATTAGTGTTGGATTCTTATTATTGCAAGCATTAATCGGAGCTGCCGCTGTTATTTGGCAACAAAACGATTACGTTTTAGCATTGCACTTTGGTATATCATTAATCAGTTTCTCATCTGTATTTTTAATAACATTGATTATTTTCTCTATAGATCAAAAATATGAAGCTGACGAATTATATATCAAAAAGCCATTAAGACGTTTAACATGGTTAATGGCAATCATCATTTATTGTGGTGTTTATACTGGTGCACTAGTGAGACATGCGGATGCAAGTTTAGCATATGGTGGTTGGCCATTGCCATTCCACGATCTTGTACCACATTCAGAACAAGATTGGGTTCAACTCACGCATCGTATCATGGCTTTTATAGTGTTTACGATTATTATGATTACTTATATTCACGCTGTTAAAAATTATCCAAATAATCGTACTGTTCATTATGGTTATACAGCTGCATTTATACTTGTTATATTACAAGTTATCACAGGTGCATTATCTATTATGACAAATGTTAACCTGATAATCGCACTTTTCCATGCATTATTTATCACTTATTTATTTGGTATGACAACATACTTTATCATGCTAATGTTACGATCAGTAAGAAGTGACAAGCAATAACAAAAAAGCAAACCGTAATTTTAATGGCACGCCCATTAAAATTACGGTTTTTTATATCAATATTTAAAATTAAACCTAAGCCATGTAAAAACGAGATTACACGTCAATTGTTGTGTAATCTCGTTTTATTTTAATCATTTTAGTCAGTTGCTTTTTCAATTTCGATTAATAAATCGCCTGTCGCTATTGTGTCACCATTATTTACAGTTACTTGTTTAATCACACCGTCAAATGGTGCTTGAATTGTTGTTTCCATTTTCATAGCTTCAGTAATTAGCAACGGCTGATTAGCTTTCACAGTTTCACCAACACTAACCTTGACTTCAGTTACTGAACCTGGCATTTGAGCACCGATATGACTTGGATTACTCTTATCTGCTTTTGGCTTAACGTTCGCATTTGTATGCACATTTTCATCTTTAATGTAAATACGTCTCGCTTGACCATTCATCGCATAGTAAATCGTTCTATTACCATTTTCATCTGGTTCACTAATCGTTTCTAGTTTAATAATTAATCGTTTACCCTTATCGATTTCGATTTCTACTGTTTCACCATTACGCATTCCAAAGAAGAATGTAGGCGTATCAAGTAACGATAAGTTTCCGTATTGATTTCTAGTTTGAATATATTGTTCATATACTTTTGGATATAATACATAACTAATAATATCTTGCTCCGTAACAGGACCTTGTTGCTCTTCTTCAAGCAACTCACGGACTTTTTCAAAATCAACTGGCTCTAGATATTCACCTGGACGAGCTGTTAGTGCTTCTTGGCCTTTTAAAATAACCGCTTGTAAATCTTTATTAAAACCATTTACAGGTTGTCCTATTTCGCCTTTGAAGAACGACACTACTGATTCTGGGAAATCTAATTTATAGCCATCTGTAATCACGGATTGTTCATCAAGATCATTTTGTACCATATAAAGTGCCATATCACCAACTACTTTAGACGATGGAGTTACTTTTACGATATCACCAAATAAGAAATTCACTCTGCGATACATATCTTTGACTTCATCAAATCTTTCGCCTAAACCTAAACTTTTAGCTTGTTGACTTAAATTCGAATACTGTCCACCAGGCATTTCATGTTGATAAATTTCAGTATTCGGTGATTTGATATCACTTTCAAAGTCTGAATAATAAGTACGTACAGTTGACCAATAATGACTAAGTGACTCCATACCTTCAATATCAGTTCTAAGGTGGCGTGGGAAGCCATTTAATGCATAATATAACGAATTGGCGCTTGGCTGACTTGTTAAACCACTCATTGAAGCAACAGCAGTATCAATGATATCGACCCCAGCATCTATTGCTTGTTTGTATGTTAATAAACCATTACCACTTGTATCATGAGTGTGAAGATGAATTGGTAAATCTACAGCTGATTTTAACTCACCAATCAATTCGTAAGCGGCTTTAGGTTTTAATAAGCCTGCCATATCTTTAATCGCTAAAATATGGAAACCTTCACGTTCTAACTCTTTAGCTAGTTTGACATAATACTCTAAAGTATAAATGTTTGATCGCTCAGGATTTAAAATGTCACCTGTATAACAAATAGTACCTTCAGAGATTTTGCCCGCTTCTTGTACTGCTTCATTGGCAACTTTCATTTGATCTACCCAGTTTAATGAATCGAAAATTCTAAAGACATCTATGCCTGCTTTAGCACTTTCTTGTACGAATTTATGAATAACATTATCAGGATAGTTTTTATAACCAACTGCGTTTGAAGCACGTAACAACATTTGGAATAATACATTTGGGATAGCTTTACGTAGACGTTCAAGTCGTTCCCATGGGTTTTCCTTCAAGAAATTATATGCCACATCAAATGTAGCACCGCCCCACATTTCTAGTGAGAAACCATCTTTAAATACGTCCGCTGTTTTGGATGCGATATTAATCATATCCTTAGTTCTAACTCGTGTAGCTAATAATGATTGGTGTGCATCTCTAAAGGTTGTATCTGTTAGTAAGACATCATCCTGCTTTTTAACCCATTCAGCTACACCTTTTGGACCTACTTCATCAAGCAATTGTTTCGTACCACTAAATGAAGCGATTTTACTTGAAGATACAGTTGGAATTGATGCTAATTCATAGTCTGGTTTCGGACGTTTCTCAACATTTGGGAAACCATTAATTGTTACATTACCTATATATTCTAATGTTTTAGTACCTCTATCTAGAGACGGCTGAATGTCGAAAAGTTCTGGTGTTTCTTCAATAAATTTAGTTGTGTAATCACCACTTGTGAACTTTTTATTCTTCATTACATTAATTAAGAATGGAATATTAGTTTTAACACCACGAATACGCATTTCTCGTAATGAACGTACCATTTTTTCTTCTGCTTGTTTAAATGATATCGCATGTGTAGATAATTTTACGAGTAATGAATCATAATAAGGTGATATCTCAGCACCTTGGAAACCATCTCCAGCATCAAGACGTACACCAAAGCCACCGCTTGAACGATAAGCAATGATTGTTCCAGTATCCGGCATGAAATCATTTAACGGATCTTCTGTTGTAATACGACATTGGATGGCATAGCCTAATGTTGTAATATCTTTTTGTTGCGGCATATTAATCTCTTCACCAAATAAATCGGCACCTGCTGCAACTAAAATTTGTGTCTTAACAATATCAATTCCTGTTACCATCTCTGTAATTGTATGCTCTACTTGTACACGAGGGTTAACTTCTATAAAGAAGAATTCGTCACCAGATACTAGAAATTCAACAGTACCTGCATTGACATATTTAATATTTTCCATCAATTGAATTGCAGCATCACAAATACGTTGACGTAATGTTGGTGATAATCCAACTGATGGTGCAACTTCTACAACTTTTTGATGACGACGTTGTACTGAACAATCACGTTCAAATAAGTGTACGATATTTCCATGTTCGTCACCTATGACTTGTACTTCAATATGCTTTGGATTATCAATGTATCTTTCTATGTAAACTTCACTATTACCAAATGATTTTTCAGCTTCTGATTTTGCTCTATGGAAAGCATCTTCTAATTCACTTTCTTCACGAACGATTCTCATACCTTTACCGCCGCCACCACTTGTGGCTTTAATCATTAGCGGGAAACCAGCTTCTTCTGCAAATTCTTTTGCTAATTCATATGATTTAATTGGACCGTCTGTACCAGGAATAACTGGTAAATCTGCCTTGATAGCCGTTGTACGAGCTTTAACTTTATCTCCAAACATATCTAAATGTTCTAAATGAGGACCAATAAATTTAATTCCTTCTTCTGCACAACGACGCGCAAATTGTTCATTTTCACTTAAAAATCCATAGCCAGGATGAATCGCATCCACATTCGCTTGTTTTGCTACATCAATGATACGCTCAATATTTAAATAACTTTCAGCAGGACCTAAATCACTTCCAACTAAATAGGATTCATCTGCTTTATATCTATGTAATGAACTTTTGTCTTCATTCGAATAAATTGCAACTGTGCTGATGTCTAATTCTGCCGCCGCTCTGAATATACGAATTGCAATTTCTCCACGGTTAGCAACAAGTAACTTTTTTATTTGTTTCAATAGCGATACACTCCTCAAACTATTAGAATTTTCTAACTAATTAGATAATAAAATTTTATCTTAAAGCGCTCTGTTTTGCTATAGTTATGTTTCAAATTTTCAAAATTTAACATTCTTGAGACAATTAAAACCTCCGCTTCAGAAATAATAATTTCAAAAATGACTATGCAACAACAGGTAGTTCACGTTTTTGTTGTGAAACATTTTCGATTTCTACAACTCTAAAAAATTAAAAATAAAATTGCAAAACATCAACATTTATTATCAATAGCGATAACTTTATCTTATCATCATGATTCTAATTTCGCCACCACATTTAGTAATTTTTAGTCATAAAATTTAGTTATAATTATACGTTGTTTTGTTTATAAAATTTGATAATCATGAGTAATCTCGTAATATCAAAACAAAAAGGAAGTTAAGCGTTGTTTGGTTGCCTAACTTCCGTTATTGAACTCATCAGTCCAATTTGACAAAGAGTATATAAATAGCCAATGTTTAGCATTGCTTAATGACAGAAGTCATCTCGTACTAAATATTGGCTAGTATTTTTTTAATTAAATTGTCTTCTTATATCAACTTTTTGTTGTTGTTTCTTTCGTTGCTGGTCTACTTTGATTTGTTTACCTACAATCAGAAGTAATCCCATAGCAATACTTAAACTAATCATTGATGATCCACCAAAGCTGATAAATGGCAATGGCACACCAGTTAATGGAATTGTTGCCGAAATACCGCCAATGTTTACAAACGTTTGACTTCCAAAGTATGTGGCAATCCCAACACACACAAGTTTATAAAAATATGATGATGTTTTATTTGCAAACTGGAAGGCACGATATACAATAAAGAACTCTAAAGTAATAACTAGCAATCCTCCGATTAAACCTAATTCTTCGCAAATAATTGCAAAAATAAAATCTGTATGTGGTTCTGGTAAATAGCCCAATTTCATTGCACTATTTCCTAATCCTTTTCCAAATACGCCACCGTTACCTATCGCAAGCAATGAATTGGAAATATGGTATCCAGTTCCTGATTCGAATTGGAATGGATCTGTTAGCGTACTAAATCTGGCAGTTAAATAGCTTGGTAACCAACCAGCCATTAATGCAATGACAAATACTACTAAGAATCCTAGCACTGCTGGTATACCAAATCTTAGGACTTTGTTTACCCCAATTCCTGAATAAAAAATAATCGCAACTAAAATAATTAATATTAGTAATGTTTGCCCTACGTCTTTTTGTAAGAAAACTAAAAACGTACAACCTAATGCTAATACAATAGGACTTAAAATTAATTTTGGTTTACTTAATACTCTAGGCATTTTTTTACTGATCATAAATGGGATATATAATATGATTGCAATTTTTAATAACTCAGATGCCTGTAAGTTCATAAATCCTAAGTTTATCCAACTTTTAGAACCATTAATATCTTTACCTATTACTAACGTCAGTAATAATAGTGAGACGATAGTTATAATCATACCTTTTTGCACTTTAATATTACTCAGTAATTTAACATTCATTAAAAATGCAATAAAAAATACAATTATAAAACTCATTATGACATATGCTAATTGTCGGTTGTAAAAATACGTTCCTGGAACATCGATACCACCAGTCAATGTGCCTTTAGTTGCTGGAACCATACTTGCACTATATACCATCACTAATCCAATTAAACTCAATACAATATATGTAACTAATAACGGATAATCAATAAACTTTGAGGTTTTACCAATATACCGTAAAATACTTCTAAAATTCTTCATATATTCAGTCATCCAATTCTACAATTTATACTTCAAATGATTTCGTTTTATACTTTAATTTTAAAAATCCATGTTACTTATTATATACATGACACAGTCATAATCACAAATATTAACAGGTCTCTTGAGGTAATTTATAGAATATTTGTTTACTTAATATCGTGAATTGCTAAAACCCAATAAAAGTGACTGACATGTCATCAAGAAGACAACATAACAGCCACTTTAATCAGTAATTAAACTATAAATATAAAATCGGCGCAGCTCAATTGTCGATATCTCACGCCATTTTAATATGCTTATATATTAAACCTTAAACAAGTGTAAAAGCTTCATGTAATTTTGAAAGTTCTTTCTCAAGACGTAACATAATTTGTTTGCCATCTTCGCGGTCAACTAAACCTAATTTAACAGCAAAATCAACTTCTTTTTGAAGTCCAAACATTTGTGTATCTAGTACTTCTTCATATAATGGGCATGAAGGTAATGTTAAATTATCTAGTTGAACTTTAATCAGATGCAAGATTTCATCAGCATCTTTAGTCAATTGTTTCAAAGCTGCATTTTTCATTGTTGCTTGTTTCGCCATGACACGCTCCCCCTCTATATAAATTCTCAAGTCTTACTAAAAGTTTATCTTACTAAATATTAAAAAGCAAGTAGATTTAAAATGTGTCGTTAGCAATTTGTGTTAAAATAATGCTATATACATTGATAGGGAGTGGGAAAATGATACAAATTAAAGGAGCCGTAAAGTTTCCTATAACATTAGATAGTACGACTTGGATTTTCGATGATAGAAAAGTTAGCATCGAAGATTTAGAAAAAGGTGTATTTGATGGTTCAAAACCAATCGACTTTGAAGATAATCATGAATGGAATCGTGCTATCCTAGAAGGACAAACTAATCCGCCTACTTTAAATTCAGAAATAAAATATAAAAAACGTGCCATGTTAGAAGGTTCATTTGTCATTAATATGACACCATTTTTCAAACATTCCGAACCACATGACTCTGCAACTACTATTCGATTATCAAATGAGCATGATCATTTAGATATACCGATAGATCTATTACCCTATTTATTTTTCCAATTTGCAAAAGACGGTAAACGACTTTACAGCGATAATGGTGTAGATAGTTTTATTTACAATCAAGAAGATGGTTATTCATATCGAATCAACCATGTAACTCATATTGAGGTGATTTAATTTGAGACAAGTGCAATGCATTATCTGTGATGCAAAAGTATTTATAGATGAGCGCACAACTGAGTCTAAACGACTTAAAAACAATCCTATTCGAACATTTATGTGTGATGATTGTAAAAGTCGATTAGACACACCTAAACAACGTGCGCAACACTATCCGCTCGATTAATATCTGAATAAACAAGTTAGAAATTTGAAAATGTGAAAGTAACAGGAAATAATAGCATTTAAACACTTTTTCAAATATTATATGCCAAAAGAGAAGCTAAGCAACTTTCATCGCTCAGCTTCTCTTTTATTATGTTAAATTATTCGTTTTCTTGCATCATTTGTTTGATACGCTTTGCTTCTTTTTCACGAACATTTTTGTTTAAAATTTTCTTTCTTAAACGTATACTTTCTGGTGTAACCTCAACAAGTTCATCATCATTAATGAATTGTAACGCTTCTTCCAATGTTAGAATACGCGGTCTATTCATTGTTTGTGTTTGGTCTTTCGTTGCAGAACGTACGTTAGTTTGATGTTTTGTTTTAGTGATGTTAACAGTTAAATCATTTTCACGATTATGTTCACCAACAATCATACCTTCATAAACTTCAGTACCAGGTTCCATGAAGTTTACACCTCTATCTTCAAGTCCCAAAATGGCATAAGTACTTGCAGAACCTTGATCCATTGAAATTAATGCACCATTACGACGACCGCCAATTTGTGCTTTAATACGTGGTCTAAATTCTTCAAATGTATGGTTAATAATACCGTAACCTCTTGTCATTGACATAAATTCAGTCGTATAACCAATCATACCACGAGCCGGTACATTAAAGATTAAACGTGTAAGTCCATTATCAGTTGTAGTCATATCAACCATTTCACCTTTACGTGCACCTAATGATTCAATAACAGCACCTGCATTTTCTTGTGGCACTTCACATTGCACACGTTCAAATGGTTCACACATTACACCATCTATTTCTTTAATAATTACTTGTGGTTTTGAAACTTGTAATTCATAACCTTCACGACGCATATTTTCAATAAGGATTGATAAATGCAATTCACCGCGACCAGCAACTACCCATGTATCTGGAGAATCTGTGTTAGAAACTTTCAAAGATACATCTGTTTCTAATTGTTGATTTAAACGTTCTTGAATTTGACGTGCTGTTACAAAGTCACCTTCACGGCCAGCAAATGGAGAATTGTTAACTTTAAATGTCATTTCAAGAGTAGGCTCATCAATACGTAGAACTGGCAATGCTTCTTGATGGTCATGTGGTGTTACAGTTTCACCAACATTAATGTCTTCCATACCTGAAACAGCAATTAAATCTCCAGCTTGTGCTTCTTCAATTTCTAAACGTTTTAATCCAAAGTAACCAAAGATTTTAGTTACACGGAAGTTTTTCACTGTACCGTCTAATTTAATTAGTGATACATTATCTCCGACACGCATTTTACCTCTGAATACACGACCAATACCAATACGTCCAACATAATCATTGTAGTCCAACAATGCTACTTGGAATTGTAATGGCTCATCACTGTTATCAATTGGAGCTGGTACATAATCAATAATTGTTTCATATAATGATTGTAAATTATCATCTTGTTTTTCAGGATCTAAGCTAGCTGTTCCATTTACTGCTGAAGCATAAACAACAGGGAATTCTAATTGTTCATCGTTTGCTTCTAATTCAATAAATAAATCTAAAACTTCATCTACAACACCCTCTGGACGTGCTGATGGTTTATCAATTTTATTAACAACAACAACAGGTTTCAGGTTTTGTTCTAGCGCTTTTTTAAGTACAAAACGTGTTTGAGGCATTGTACCTTCATACGCATCTACTACTAAGACAACCCCATCAACCATTTTCATAATACGTTCTACTTCTCCACCAAAGTCTGCATGTCCTGGTGTATCCAAAATATTAATACGTGTACCTTTATAATCAACAGCCGTATTTTTGGCTAGAATCGTAATTCCACGCTCTCTTTCGATATCGTTAGAGTCCATTGCACGTTCATCGACATGTTCATTTTCTCTGAATATACCAGATTGTTTTAACAACTCATCTACTAAAGTTGTTTTACCATGGTCAACGTGAGCAATAATTGCTATATTGCGGACATCTTCTCTTTTATTAGTCATATAAATAGTTTCCTTCTTTCTTAAGTAAAATCCCACTTTTAATTACAACTTTTTTATTATATCATATAATTGAGAAAAGATAAGCAAAAGGTGGGGATAGGATGAAACAAAAAAAATCTAAAAATATCTTTTGGGTATTTTCTATATTAGCTGTTGTTTTCTTAGTATTATTTAGTTTTGCTGTTGGTGCATCAAATGTACCAATGATGATTTTAACATTTATATTACTCGTTGCAACCTTTGGAATTGGATTTACTACAAAGAAAAAATATCGAGAAAACGATTGGCTATAAGTTATATCGACAATAACACGCGTTGATTTAAGACCACACATGTTCATTATGAACATTTAAATGGTTTTATATTGGCGCGTGTTTTTATTATTTAAGGTATAAAAGCGTAATATGTTACCTAATTGTTAGGACTACATATTACGCTTTTGGTAATTATTTTGATTTTCTTTTAAATCGTTGTTCATGTAATTGTATTAACGTATCATGGTAGGGCTCTAAATAATCATTGCTAATTTCTTGATGGAGACCTCGATTTCCAACTAAGATTGAATTTGGACCACTAATTGTTAATGGTTCTCCTAGTAAATTTGAAGCTTGTCCATTTACTTCATATAAAATAACCAATCCGCCAGCAAAATCCCATGGTTGAAGTCTTGGCGTCATATATGCTTCTAAATTACCTGTAGCAACTGAAACGATTTCAAGCGCTGCACTACCATATGCCCTTGCACTTCTAGAATCATTAACAATTTCTTTAAAGATTTCTCCTAAAATTGGTTTAGTTAACCAGTTCGGATTGATCCCAATAATGCTTTGTCTTAGATTAGAATCATTCAATGGTTTCAAGGGTTGGCTACCTCGATATGCGCCTTCCCCTACTTTAGCATGATATAAGACGTCAGCCATAACATCATATACAAAACCTGCATAAGGTTTACCATCGATATAAATACCAATTGAAATTGCGAAATTTTCTTGTTGATGAACAAAATTCAATGTACCGTCTATTGGGTCAACAACCCATACCGTACCTTTGGAAGTATCGATGTCATGACCATGCCCTTCTTCACCTAATACTTGATGATTGGGATATGTTTCTAAAATTGTATCAAAAATGAAATCTTCTGTTGCTTTATCTACATTTGTAACAAGGTCATTCGGATTTGACTTTGTTTCAATTGTTAAATTTTGCTCCATCAATTGTTTAATTCTAATTCCTGCTTCTTGAATAAGTCCTTGGGCAAATCCATAAAGTGCCATAACATCATCTCCTAAC
The DNA here is from genome assembly GCF_037963075.1 of Staphylococcus sp. FSL W8-0056. NCBI lineage: Bacteria > Bacillati > Bacillota > Bacilli > Caryophanales > Staphylococcaceae > Staphylococcus > Staphylococcus sp. FSL W8-0056. The sequence continues at coordinate 793,292 of NZ_CP150142.1, read as the reverse complement.
ATCTTTATTATACATCAACATTTTATAAAAATAACTTCTTATGATAAAAATGAAAATACTAATTTTAATGAGAGCGTCTTAAGCCGCAATTGATAAAACATATGCTACAATATTTTTAAACACTATACAGGAGGTACTCTATGACAAAATATACATTTAAACCTAAAGATTTCAAAGCGTTCAACGTAGAAGGCTTAGACGCACGAATGGAAGCTTTAAACGAATACATACGACCACAACTCCATGAATTAGGAGAATATTTTAGTGACTTCTTTACAAGTCAAACTGGTGAAACATTTTATCCTCACGTAGCAAAACATGCTAGAAGAAGTGTGAATCCTCCTAAAGATACATGGGTTGCTTTTGCTACAAGCAAAAGAGGCTATAAAATGTTACCTCATTTCCAAATTGGTATGTTTGAAGATCAACTGTTTGTTATGTTTGGAATCATGCATGAAGCAAAAGATAAAGCAACACGTGCAAAAGTTTTTGAAAGAAAATTTAAAGCTATTCAACAATTACCTGATGATTATCGTGTTTGCTTAGATCATATGAAACCTGATAAACCATTTATTAAAGATTTAACGGATGATGATTTAAAAGAAGCGATACAAAGAGCCATCAATGTGAAAAAAGGTGAATTCTTTATAGCGCGTGCAATCACACCACAAGATAAAAGATTAAAAAGTGACAAAGCATTTATTGCATTTTTAGAAGAAACCTTCGATCAGTTCTTACCATTTTATTCTGCATAAATAACTTTGTTTAAATAATAGAGCACGTAATCACATCCATGATTTCGTGCTCTTTTTTCTTAATATTAAATCGAACGTTCAACATAATAATTCATACTTTTAAAAAAATTAAAATAAATTTAGGTTGACCTAAACATTTTATTAGGTTATTATATTGTCCATAAGAAGTAGAGGTGAGTCAAAATGAATAATAAACGACATTCAACAAATGAACAATTAAGTTTAGACGAAATAAACAATACAATTAAATTCGATCATCGCAGTTCAAATAAACAGAAATTTTTATCATTTCTTGGACCTGGGTTATTAGTCGCTGTTGGTTACATGGATCCCGGAAACTGGATAACATCAATGCAAGGTGGCGCCCAATATGGCTATACTTTGCTATTCGTAATTCTTATTTCAAGTTTATCAGCAATGTTACTTCAAAGCATGACAGTGAGATTAGGAATAGCAACAGGTATGGACTTAGCTCAAATGACACGACATTATTTATCAAGACCTATTGCTATAATCTTTTGGATCATTGCAGAACTAGCAATTATCGCTACAGATATTGCTGAGGTTATTGGTAGTGCTATTGCTCTTAATCTCCTATTTAACATACCTTTAATCGTCGGTGCACTAATAACTGTACTTGATGTATTTTTACTACTATTTATAATGAAATATGGTTTTAGAAAAATTGAAGCTATTGTTGGTACATTAATTTTCACAGTGTTATTCATCTTTATATTTGAAGTCTATATTTCATCACCACAGTTGAATGCTGTGTTAAATGGATTTATACCACATAGTGAAATCATTACAAATAACGGCATTCTCTATATTGCATTAGGTATTATTGGCGCTACAATTATGCCTCATAATTTGTACTTACATTCATCAATTGTACAATCTAGAACATACTCAAGACATAACAATGAAGAAAAGGCGCAAGCGATTAAATTTGCTACGATAGATTCGAACATTCAGTTATCAATCGCATTTGTAGTCAATTGCTTATTATTAGTGTTAGGAGCATCACTATTTTTCAACTCGAACGCTGACGATTTAGGTGGTTTCTATGATTTATATCACGCCTTAAAAACTGAACCTGTACTAGGTGCAACAATGGGTGCAATCATGAGTACATTATTTGCAGTTGCATTATTAGCGTCAGGTCAAAATTCAACGATTACTGGTACTTTAGCAGGACAAATTGTAATGGAAGGATTTTTAAGATTACACATACCAAATTGGTTAAGACGTTTAATTACACGTTCCCTTGCTGTCATTCCTGTTATCGTATGCTTAATCATTTTTAAAGGTAATGCAGCTAAAATTGAGCAACTACTTGTATTCTCTCAAGTATTTTTAAGTATTGCTCTGCCATTCTGTTTAATACCATTACAATTAGCTACTAGTAATAAAGACTTGATGGGACCTTTCTATAATAAAACATGGGTTAATATCATTTCATGGACACTTATTATTATTCTAAGTATTTTAAATGTCTATTTAATCGTTCAAACATTCCAAGAACTACAAAGTTAAAAATAAAACCATTAAAATGTTGGTTGTATCTAATAATTAACAACTTAACATTTTAATGGTTTTTTTGCTATGAACATATTAATGATAAATATACTCATCGTCCTTATGTGTAGTTTCTTTTGATTCTTTTTTAGAAATCAACATAATCATCACGATAACCCATAAGACAATTGCAATTAAATTAAGAGCCATCAAACTTACAATTATCGCGATAACAAAAAGTATAATCGATAATTTTCTACGCCCTTTAATACAAATTGTCGCAAATATACCATAAAGTGTTGAAATTAATAAAATAATTGCTAATGCACCCATTGTTGTCTGAAGCATATCTAAAGAAACATTGCCACCGTTCTGAGATAATTGCTTCGCTAATTCTTCACGTTGTGATGCATTACCACTTTTTAAAGAAAAATAGGATAGCCCCATAACTAATAAATAAATAATACTAATACTATTTGCAATCCAAGCCATGATTAATTCAGGTTTTCTATTCATCTTAAAATCCTTTCTTTGTTTAATATTTTAATAAGTATACTACGAGCCTATAGATATACGCACATTAAATTACTTGTATATTAACATATTTTTCATCTAATTTTTATAATAAACATCTGAATTCAGATTGATGATAATTTAGGTGTATGGTAATGAGAAATCGTCATTTAAAATTTTGACACCTAAACACTTTAATTAAACGTTATCGATGATTAACCTCATATAAAAACCCAGATTAATAAGCAAAAGACCTCTACTTACTAATCTGGGTATCATCAATATTTATTCTTGCTCTTTTTTGTCCTTAACTTCACTTGAATTGCGTTCTTCAGAAATATCATTGTTGTAAATTTGACGTCGCTCTTCAAAATTCATTCGACGTTGACTAACTGCGCTAGGTTGATTTTTCCTACGTTCTTTCATTCGTTGGTTATAAGCTTTACGTTTTTCTTTTTTCTTAGCTTTAATTTCAGCTTTTTCTCGCTTTTGTTGTGCTTTCAATTCTTTTGGATCAACTTCAGGTTCTGCATAATAACCATCATCTTCAATACCTAGTTCTTCAGTACTTTTTTGTTTGTATTTAGCCTGTCTGGATAATACTGATGGTTCTTCCTCAGTGCGCTCATCATGATTATATTCACTTTCAACTGCACGTTTAGGAAATTGATCATATTTATCTCTTTCCTGTTCTTGATCATATACAGTATTTGATTTATCCAATTCTTTTTCATATTTAGGCACATCATAATAATCATCTTTCGGTTGGGGGCGCTCATACACAGGTTCACGATAATCATAAATCGGTCCGTTATACTCTTCATAATATTGTGGCGCAACCATTTCAACTTTATCTTTTCTTATAAATAGCATCATCGCAATAATAAAGAATAATATCGGAATGATTAAAGTAACGATAAGTAAAACTAAAGGAATCGTTACAATTGCTGATATTAAGAATAAGAAACCTGACAAGATTCTTATATTCATAGATATGAGAGCTAAAAATGAAATCAACAAACAAACAATAAAGTAAACGATAATAGCCCATATACCATTTTGTAACCATATTACAAATTGTGTTGTATTATAGCCATTTCCAGCTAATAATTGCTGGATAAATGCATTATTGTTTAATGTATTTTCAAGATTAGCTATCGATGTGTTATTACTGAATGAAACAAGTGCTATAAACATCGTAATGACAGTAAGCACTAATAACATCACCCAACATAACCAACCTAGAACTTTTTCAGTTAATCTACTTACTGGACGTTTAATTTGAGTAAATTGTTCTCCAGTCATTCGTTACAACTCCTTATAGTACTTATCCCGTTATTATAACTAAATATACAGTAAATAACTACTATTTATGATTTTATTTTAATGACATTTTGAAATTCAAAAAGTTTTCATTGTATTCACTTAAAACTTCAGGTCCTAAATCTTTATAAACTTCAAGGCGTTCTTGCTCTTTCTTAGTCGGATAAAAACGATGGTCGTCTTTAATCTCTTTAGGCAACAATTGTCGAGCAGCCTTGTTTGGCGTTGCATAGCCTACGAATTCTGTATTTTGCTTGTTATTTTTAGCATCTAATAAAAAATTCATAAATTTATATGCACCCTCTTTATTTTGTGCCGTTTTTGGAATTACCATATTGTCGAACCATAAATTCGATCCTTCTTTAGGAATAACATAATTATATTTATCCCCTTCTTGCACTAGAGGTGCTGCAACACCACTCCAAACAACCGCTATGTTACCTTCATTTTGTTGAAGCATCATGGTAATTTCATCACCTACGACACCTCTTACTTGTGGTGCTAGTTTGGTTAAATCTCGCTCTGCTTCTTTTAAATGGTGCGAATTACGGTCATTAAGATTATACCCAAGTTTATTCAAACTCATGCCTATAATCTCTCTAGCACCGTCAACTAGTAAAATTTGGTTTTTAAATTTAGGATTATACAATGACTTCCAACTATCAAATGATTCATTTGGATACTTTTCTTTATTATATAAAATACCTACAGTTCCAAAGAAATAAGGTAAAGAATATTTATTGCCTTTATCAAATGACATATTCATATAATCTGAATCTAAATTTTTAATATTAGGTACCTTATTATGATCTATTGGTAACAATAAATGATCTCTTTTCAATTTTTGAACTGTATATTCACTAGGAAAAGCAACATCATAATGTGTACCGCCATTGCGAATTTTGGCTTCCATCGCTTCATTTGAATCGAAAGTTTCATAAACGACTTGAATGCCAGTTTCTTTTTCAAATTTCTTAATTAACTCTGGATCAATATATTCGCCCCAATTGTATACGTAAATTTTTTGATTTGTATGCACTTGTTCTTTAGATTTAAACCAATGACTTAAAGTAAGACAAAGCATACCCACAACTAATGCACCTATAATGAGTTGTAAAAAACGTTTCATTATTTTACACCTCGCTTGATTAGTTTTTTCTTATTTATCACGTATTGAATCAAATAATATCCTAGTATTCCTAATACAATAACAGCAAACAATAATGTTGAAATCGCATTAATTTCCATACTAATTCCTTTTCTCGCCATAGCATAAACTTCAACTGATAACACACTAAAGCCATTACCAGTAACGAAGAAACTTACTGTGAAATCGTCTAGTGAATAAGTTAAAGCCATAAAGAAACCTCCTATAATAGAAGGTAAAATATTAGGAATAATAATGTTGCTTAATAATTGTGGTTCAGTCGCTCCTAAATCTCTTGCAGCATTTAACATATTATTATTCATTTCATACAGTTGTGGTAAGACGATAATCACAACTATAGGTATGCAAAATGCAATATGAGATATTAGAACTGTCCAAAATCCTAAACCAAGACCAGTAAAATGGCCAATCGTTGTAAACATAATTAAGAATGATGCACCTATGACAACGTCGGATGATACCATCAAGACATTATTCAATGTTAGTAAAGTTACTTTAAACTTTTTATTTCTTAAATAATAAATAGCAATGGCACCAAATGTACCAATAACTGTAGAAATTGAGGCTGCTAAAAGTGCTACAGCTATCGTATTAAAAATGACCGACATTAAATGATCATTTTGAAATAATGATTGATAATGCTCTAATGTAAAATGTTCAAAGTGAATCATATTACCAGCCGAATTGAATGAATAGAACATTAAAAAGAATATTGGGATGTATAAAATCGCTAAAAGTATCCCGATATACAGCTTTCCATACCATTTCATATGATTCACCCTCTCCCATTAGATGATTTTGTAATGATTAAAATGAATGCCATAAATACAATTAAGAATATAGCTATAGTTGATCCCATACCATAATTTTGAATTGTTAAAAATTGTTCCTCTATTGCCGTACCTATATTTATGACTTTATTACCTGCAATTAATCTTGTAATCATAAATAATGAAAGTGATGGAATAAAGGTTACTTGAATCCCAGTCATAACACCTTCTTTTGTTAACGGCATGATTACTTTTCTAAAAGTATAGAAAGGACTGGCACCTAAATCACTTGAGGCCTGCAATAAATTATTAGGAATTGCTTTCATGCTATTAAATATAGGTAAAATCATAAATGGTATATAAATGTAACTTGCCACTACTAAAAACGCACCAGTTGTAAATAACAAATTGAATGATGGTAAATTAAATAAGTGGAAAAATTGATTAATCACGCCATCATGACTTAATAAACCTATAAAAGCATATGTCTTTAACAATAAATTTATCCATGTTGGAATAATCATTATCATTAATAAGATATTTTGAAATTTCGAACGAGTAATATAATAGGCAGCTGGATAACTGATAGCCAACGTAATAATTGTTATTAAAGCGGCATATAAAATTGAATATGCAAACATTTTCAAATATTTTGTAGTAAAAATTTGTTGATAATTCGTGAAACTAAAATGTCCATTGATATCTAAAAATGAAAAATAAATGAGTAATACAACTGGTACAATAATAAATATAACCATCCATAGTAAATACGGGATTAAGAGAAATTTATTAGTATTACGCATTGTCTACTTCCTCATAGCTTTCAATACGTTTATCAAATTCTTCTTCTGTTTCTCCAGGAACCATAATATGAATGGCTTCAGGATCAAAATAAAGACCAACTTCACTGCCTACTTCAGCTTTTTTAGTCGTTTGTATTACCCATTCATAACCTTTATTGTCTATACAACATATTTCATAGTGGACCCCTCTAAATAACATAGAATCAACAGTTGCTTTAAATAATCCTTCTTCAGCTTTGATTAATGATATATCTTCTGGTCGAATAACGACTTCTACTTTTTTATTTTCAGGAATACCCATATCGACACATTCGAAATCTTGCCCATAAATATTCACGACATAATCTCTAACCATGCGTCCTTCAACAATATTAGATTCTCCAATAAAATCAGCTACAAATCGATTCACTGGTTCGTCATATATATCTGTTGGTGTGCCAAATTGTTGAATTTTCCCATCTTTTAATACAAAAAGAAAGTCACTTAATGCTAACGCTTCTTCTTGATCATGTGTTACAAATATAAATGTAATACCTAATCTAGATTGCAATTCTCGTAATTCATATTGCATTTCAGTACGCAATTTCAAATCTAATGCGGATAAAGATTCATCTAACAATAATATTTCTGGTTCATTTACGATAGCACGTGCAATTGCAACACGTTGCTTTTGTCCGCCACTCATTTCATTAATATTTCTTTTTTCATAACCTGAAAGTTTTACTAATTTTAATGCCTCAGTTACTTTTTGATCAATTTCGGTTTTTGATAATTTTTTTAATTTCAAACCAAAAGCGATATTATCATATACGTTTAAGTGTGGAAATAATGCATAATCTTGAAAGACTGTATTCACTTTACGTTTATTTGGTGGTAAATTACCAATTGGTTTGTTTTGATAAATCACTTCACCACTGTCAGGATATTCAAACCCTGCAATTAATTTTAAAATTGTTGTTTTACCACAACCTGAAGGACCTAATAATGTATAAAAGTATCCTGATTCAATATCAATATCTATGTCATCTAAGATATTAAGATCATCATAGCTTTTACTAACTGATTTTAATGATAATAACGGTTCCAAATAAGATCCCCCCTATAAATATGAAGCTGTCGCTACAATAAGTATTCGTGTTTCATTGTTTGATTCGTTTGACAAACGATGATTATCTCGTGCTTTAAAATACAAAACGTCTTCTTCTTGTGCTTGATATATCTCTTTGCCTAAATTAAGTGTTATCTGACCTGACATACAATAAATAAACGTATCAGACTCTGATGGATTAAAATTTTTATATGATGCTCCAGGCTTTAAAGTTAATATTAATGGCTCCATATCATATTCATTTGACTTTGAAACTAACCAATTTAATATATAACCTTCATCATACTCATCATAAATAACTTGTTCTTCCTTCTTGTATAATACTTTTTCATTTTCACTGTCTTTAAAAAATTCACTTGGCGTCGTTCCTAACACCTCTATAATATTTAAGAAAGTTTCCATACTTGGTGAGGCATGTTCACTTTCTATTTGTGAAATGTAGCCTTTCGATAAGTCTGTACGTTCAGCAAGTTCTTCTTGCGTTAAATTTTTAATTCTTCTAAGATTTTTAATTTTATTACCTATGTTCATTTATTTTTCCACCTAAAAAAGCTATATTAAGTTTACTTTTATCAAACATTTTGTTTAACACTTGATAAAGGTATCAAAATATAGCTTTATTAGCAATAGTTTTAAAGAAAAAATCCTATTAAATTGTGTTAATTTCGAACGAATTATTTTTTAGCTGTTACTCTTTGTTCTTCAGAGTGAGTTTTTACATCTTGAACTGCTTTGTAACTATTATAGCCACTACTTTTTTCGAAAGTATTAAAAATTTGTTTTTCCTCTGCTTTAGCAGGCACAATTTCTTTAAATCTTTTATATGCACCCATAAAGTCGCCTGCCGTCACGCCGGATTCATAATACTTCTCTACATGATTAAAGAAATTTATCACTGAAATCATCTCTTCATTACTCCAGTCTAAATCAATTGGATACTCATATTCCATTGTTGAACCCTCCATTTCAATTCTTTTGTTAGCATCGCTAGTATAACATGCATGTCACATGTTAACGATATCTCAAATCAATTTCCTTACATTACTTTACCTAAAACAAAAAAGCCGTAGCATATGCTACAGCTTTTAATGACTGAATCTTTATAGATAATCAGTTATTACATTGTATGGATTGGGTATCCGATAGCTTTTTCTGCTGCTTCCATAGTCATCTCACCTAATGTTGGATGTGCATGGATTGTTAATGCGATATCTTCAGCATTCATACCAGCTTCAATTGCTAAACCTAATTCAGAGATAATATCTGATGCACCAGTACCAACTACTTGAGCACCGATTAAAGTATCATCTTCTTTAAGTGTAATAAGTTTAACAAATCCGTTAGTATCATCTAATGATAATGCACGACCATTTGCTGCATATGGGAATTTAGAAGCTTTAATTGCTAAACCTTCTTCTTTAGCTTGCGCTTCTGAATAACCAACTGTAGCTAATTCTGGTTCAGTAAAGCATACTGCTGGCATACCAATGTAATCAACTTCAGCAGCTTGACCATCAATTGCTTCAGCAGCAACTTTAGCTTCATAGCTAGCTTTGTGAGCAAGTGGTAAACCTGGAACGATATCACCAATTGCATAGATATTGCTGATAGACGTACGGCTTTGTTTATCAACTTCTAATAATCCACGGTCAGCGAATTTAACACCTAATTCTTCTAGGCCTAATTCGTCTGTGTTTGGACGACGACCTACAGTTACTAATACATAATCAGCTTCGATTGTTTTCTCTTCGCCTTTAGCTTCATAAGTAACTTTAACTCCGTTATCTGTTTCTTCAGCTGATTTAGCCATAGCTTCAGTAACGATTTCAACACCTTTTTCTTTCATACCTTTTTTAACAGGTTGTGTCATTTGTTTTTCGAAGCCACCTAAGATATCTTTAGCACCTTCAAGGATGGTTACTTCTGAACCAAAGTTAGCAAATGCTGTACCTAATTCTGATCCAATGTATCCTCCACCAACTACAACTAATTTACCTGGTACTTCTTGTAAGTTTAAAGCACCTGTTGAGTCGATAACACGTTTACCGAATTTGAAATTAGGAATTTCAATTGGTCTTGAACCTGTTGCAATGATTGCATTTTTAAAGTTGTATGTTTGTGCGCTCTTTTCGTCCATAACACGTAAGCTATTGTTATCTACGAAATATGCTTCACCTTTAACGATGTTAACTTTGTTACCTTTAAGTAAGCCTTCAACACCACCAGTTAATTTATTAACAACTGATGATTTGAATTCTTGAACTTTTTGGAAGTTTAAAGAAACACTTTCAGCAATAACACCTAAGTTTTCAGAATGTTGTGCTTCAACAAAACGGTGAGAAGCATGTAGTAATGCTTTTGAAGGAATACATCCTACGTTTAAGCAAACACCACCAAGATTACCTTTCTCAACGATTGTTACTTTTTGTCCTAATTGAGCTGCACGAATTGCTGCAACGTATCCACCAGGACCTGCTCCGATTACTATAGTATCTGTTTCAATTGGGAAATCTCCAACTACCATGTTTTACCCCTCCATTAATAATAATTCTGGATTATTTAATAAACGTTTAATGTGATTCATTGCATTTTGGCCAGTTGCACCATCAATTTGTCTGTGGTCAAAGCTTAATGATAATGCTAATACTGGTGCTGCAACAATTTCTCCATCTTTAACGATAGGTTTTTGAGCAATACGGCCAATTCCTAAGATTGCTACTTCTGGGTGATTGATAACTGGAGTGAACCATTGTCCACCAGCTGAACCGATATTACTGATTGTGCATGTTGCACCTTTCATTTCATCGGCTGTTAATTTACCATCACGTGCTTTAACAGCTAATTCATTAATTTCATCTGAAATTTGGAAAATAGACTTACGATCAGCATGTTTCACTACAGGTACTAATAAACCTCTATCAGTGTCCGCCGCAATACCGATATTCCAATAATGTTTATGCACAATTTCACCAGCTTCTTCATTGAATGAAGTGTTAAGTGCTGGGTATTTTTTCAATGCAGAAACAAGTGCTTTAACAACATAAGGTAAGAATGTTAACTTAGTACCTTGTTCAGCTGCGATTTCTTTAAATTTCTTACGGTGATCCCATAATGCTTGAACATCAATTTCATCCATTAATGTTACATGAGGTGCAGTATGCTTAGAGTTAACCATTGCTTTCGCAATTGCTCTACGCATAGCAGGGATTTTTTCAGTTGTTTCTGGGAAGTCGCCTTCTAATGATACTGCTGCAGGTGCTGCAGGAGTTTCAGCAACTTCTTCACTTGTAGCTGAAGCAGCTGATTCATTTGAAGCTGTTGGTGCACCACCATTTAAGTATGCATCTACATCTTCTTTTGTAATACGACCATTTTTACCAGATCCAGAAACTGCTTTAATGTTAACACCTTTTTCACGTGCGTATTTACGTACTGAAGGCATTGCTTTAACAGTTCTGTTTTCATCTACTTCTTCAGTTTGAGTAGCTACAGGTGCTTGCTCTGCTGGCGCTTCCTCTTTCGCAGGTTCTTCTTTAGATGATGAATCATCATCATGACCTTTAAATTGCATATCTTCTGCATCAGGTGCATCGATTTTAACAATAACGTCACCAACTACAGCTACTGTACCTTCTTCTACCATAACTTCTTCTACAGTACCAGATACTGGTGATGGGATTTCTACTACTGATTTATCGTTTTGTACCTCAGCTAAAACATCGTCTTCTTCAATAGTATCTCCAGCTTTAACAAACCATTTTACAATTTCACCTTCGTGGATACCTTCCCCGATATCGGGTAATCTAAATTCAAATGCCACGTTTTTGCCCTCCTAAGATTTCGTAAATTAAACATTTCATTTTAATCAATGAGACTAAAATACGCTAACTTCGTTAACTTTTAAAATGTATTAAAATTCTAAAGTTTCTTTTGCTTTTTCGATGATGTCATTTTTGTTTGGTAACCAAACATTTTCAGCTTGAGTGAATGGATAAATTGTATCTGCTGCTGCAACTCTTCCAATAGGTGCTTCTAATGAAAGGATTGCACGTTCACTTAATTCAGCTACAACTGCTGCACCAACACCAGCTTGACGTTGTGCTTCTTGAACTACAACTGCACGACCAGTTTTTTCAACTGAAGCTACAATTGTGTCAACATCGATTGGTTGAACAGTACGTAAGTCAATTACTTCAACAGAATAACCATCTTTTTCAAGTTCTTCTGCAGCTTTCATTGATTCTTGAACCATTGCACCGTATGTGATGATTGAAATGTCATTACCTTCTTTTTTCACATTAGCCTTACCAATGTCAATTGTATATTCTTCTTCAGGTACTTCTTCACGGAATGAACGATACAATTTCATATGCTCTAAGTATACGACTGGGTCATTACTTCTAATAGAAGAAATTAATAAACCTTTCGCATCGTATGGGCCTGAAGGAATAACAACCTTTAGACCTGGAGATTGAGCTAAAATACCTTCTAAGTTATCTGCGTGTAATTCTGGTGTGTGTACGCCACCACCAAATGGGCTACGAATTGTTACAGGTGCAGTTTTAGTACCGCCTGAACGGAAACGAGTACGTGCAATTTGTCCAGCAATCGCATCAAATACTTCGAATACGAAACCTAAGAATTGTACTTCCATAACCGGACGGAATCCTTCAACTGCAAGACCCATCGCTAAACCACCAATACCTGATTCAGCTAAAGGTGTATCGAATACTCTATCTTCACCAAATTCTTTTTGTAGTCCTTCAGTAACACGGAAAACACCGCCGTTAACACCAACGTCTTCACCAAAAATTAAAACATCTTGGTCATTTTTAAGTTCAGTTTTAAGCGCATCATTAATCGCTTGAACCATTGTCATTTGTGCCATGGCTTACTTCGACTCCTTCTCTTTGTAAATTTCATATTGTTCTGCTAAGTTTTGAGGCATATCTTCATACATAATTTCCATTAGAGAAGTAACAGTTTGTTTTTCAGTGTTATCAGCCTCTTTAATTGCTGCTTTAATATCAGCTTTTGCACGTTCAATAACTTCATTTTCTTTGTCTTCATTCCATAAACCTTTGTTTTCAAGGAATTTACGGAAACGTACTAATGGGTCTTTTTTCTCCCATTCAGCATCTTCGTCTGAAGTTCTGTAACGAGTTGGATCGTCACCAGCCATTGTATGAGGACCATAACGATATGTCATAGTTTCAATTAATGTTGGACCTTCACCTGCAACTGCGCGGTCACGTGCTTCTTTAGTTGCTTGATATACAGCTAACGCATCCATACCATCAACTTGGATACCAGGAATACCTACAGCAATTGCTTTTTGAGCTAATGTTTCAGCAGCAGTTTGCTTGCTTCTTGGTGTTGAAATTGCATAGTTATTGTTTTGAATAACGAAAATTGCAGGTGCTTTATAAGCTGCTGCAAAGTTAATACCTTCGTAGAAATCACCTTGTGAAGAACCACCGTCACCAGTGTAAGTGATTGCAACTGCATTTTTACCACGTTTTTTAAGTGCAAATGCAACACCAGCAGCTTGAATGTATTGTGCACCGATAATAATTTGTGGGCTCAATGCATTAACGCCTTCAGGGAATTGATTTCCTTTGAAGTGACCTCTTGAGAATAAGAAAGCTTCAGTTAATGGTAAACCATGCCAAATAATTTGAGGAACATCTCTGTATCCCGGTAAAATGTAATCTTCTTTTTCTAAAGCGTATTGTGACGCTAATTGTGATGCTTCTTGACCAGCAGTTGGTGCATAGAAACCTAAACGTCCTTGTCTGTTTAATGAGATAGAACGTTGATCAAGGATACGAGTCCATACCATTCTTTCCATTAATTCTACTAATTGTTCATCCGTAAGATCAGGTACTAAGTCTTCATTTACGACGTTACCATTCTCATCCAAAATTTGAACCATTTCAAATTTCGATTGAGTATCATTTAAAACTTTTACTGCATCGAATTGGGCTTGTAACTTAGGAGCCATTCAATTCACCATACCTTTCCCATAATTGTATAGAAATTCATTTTATCCTTACTAATTGTACCACAAATAAATGGGACTGTTAAACCATTTGAAAAAGTTCTGTTTTAATAAAAAAAGATACAGATAATAGGAACTGTATTAGTTGTTTCCTACCATCTGTATTATATTAATTATTTAAATTGATCAACGTCTTGCTTTTCTTTACCAACCTTATTTAGTACTTTCGTATACTTATCTGATACTTCTTTTAACTTTTTATAGTTCTGTTCTATTGCTTTTGATTTTTCGTTAACACCTTGTTGTGTCGCGTCATTTTGATTTAAATATTTAAATAATGTTTTCTCTGAGTTTACAGCCTTTTTATATGCTTTCGCGTATTCACCATGCAATTTGTATTTTTCTTTTAATACATCATCTAATTGTTTTACTTCTTTACGTTTAACATCATTATCAATGTTATCAACGTGACTTTTTGCTTTCTTAAAGTCTTGTTCAGACTTCTTAATTGCGTCTTCTTCTTTTTCAAATTCCTTTAGACGATCATCGGCATTTTTAATTAAATCTTTTACTGCTTTACCGCGAACTGCTGTATCTTTACTATTGACATCTTCAGTTAATTTTTTCTTTTTCTCATCTAATTCAGCAATTTTCTTACCAACAGTTTTAATTGGTTCTTCATCGTCTTTAATTTTATCCACTTGCTTTAAATATGCCTTAATTTCTTTTTTATCCGTAGTACATCCTGCAAGCAAGACACTAGATGCTAATACTACTGCGATTGTTTTTCCAAATTTCATTACTTGTACCTCCACTTGCTATTTAAATTAAATGATAAATAAAATCTGCTTGGAAATCAATTTTAAACAATTACATTACACATCTTCATTACTAAGTATATCTGTTGACAGTTACGTCATTTATAATATAATTTTTAAAGTCAAGATGATAAATAAATTTCTAAAGTATCATTGCTTGGAACCAACACTTTAATCATTTTTTAAGCAATTAGCATATCTGAAAATTTACATATACTATCTAAAATAAACATTGGCAGTAGTTGGTTAACTTTGTAGATATTTACACATAAAAATGTATGAGTATCTTAACAACCTTTTTACTGTCATTCAACTAAAACAAATTAAAATAAGGAAGGTGCAATATATGTTAACAATGAAAGACATCATTAGAGATGGTCATCCAACTTTGCGTCAAAAAGCAGCTGAGTTAGAATTACCATTAACTAAAGAAGAAAAAGAAACATTAATCGCCATGAGAGAGTTTTTAGTAAATAGTCAAGATGAGGAAATCGCGAAACGATATGGTTTACGTTCAGGCGTTGGTTTGGCTGCACCTCAAATTAATATTTCTAAACGTATGATTGCTGTTTTAATACCAGATGATGGCAGTGGCAAATCTTATGACTATATGCTTGTGAACCCAAAAATTGTAAGTCATAGCGTTCAAGAAGCTTATTTACCAACTGGTGAAGGTTGCCTTAGTGTCGATGATAATGTTGCTGGTCTAGTTCACCGTCATAATAGAATTACAATTAAAGCCAAAGACATCGAAGGTAATGATATACAATTACGACTAAAAGGATATCCAGCAATTGTTTTCCAACATGAAATTGACCATTTAAATGGTGTAATGTTCTATGATCACATTGACAAAAATCACCCATTACAACCACATACAGATGCTGTAGAAGTTTAAAGCACATTTTTACTAATTATCAAAGCTTAGGATAAATATGATGTCCTAAGCTTTTTCTTGTACAACTTTTTCGAATAAACAACAGTTAAATATATTCACCTTTCTACCAAACTTTTTATCCCCTCATTTAAATTTTACCGTTTCATATAAAATCCTTTAATTCTTTCTTAACATTAATTTATAATCTCTACATTTATTTTAATAAATAGAACTGCACATTTATTCGAAATACTTAGATTTCTAGTGAGATAAACTGCTTTATTTATTATCATTCATCATGTAAAATAAGATTTAACTGAAATTTTAGTGTTATTTCACTAATTTTTTAAAATGAACGACATGATGAACCTAGTTATTAACCAAATCGTTATTAAGTTAAATTATAGAGATGATTGGAATGAATTTATCGATATATACTCCAATACGATTTTACTAGGGTTAACAATAAATTAAACAAACATTCTTAGGAGGAATTTTTAACATGGCAGTATTTAAAGTTTTTTATCAACATAACAGAGACGAGGTAATTGTGCGTGAAAATACACAATCACTTTATGTTGAAGCTCAAACAGAAGAACAAGTACGTCGTTACTTGAAAGATCGTAATTTTAATATCGAATTTATCACTAAATTAGAGGGCGCACATTTAGATTACGAAAAAGAAAACTCAGAACACTTTAATGTGGAGATTGCTAAATAATGAAACAATTACATCCAAATGAAGTAGGTGTATATGCACTTGGAGGTCTAGGTGAAATCGGTAAAAATACTTATGCAGTTGAGTATAAAGACGAAATTGTCATTATCGATGCAGGTATCAAATTCCCTGATGATAACTTATTAGGGATTGATTATGTTATACCTGACTACACATATCTAGTTCAAAACCAAGATAAAATTGTTGGCCTATTTATAACACATGGTCACGAAGACCATATAGGCGGTGTGCCCTTCCTATTAAAACAACTTAATATACCTATTTATGGTGGTCCTTTAGCATTAGGTTTAATCCGTAATAAACTTGAAGAACATCATTTATTACGTACTGCTAAACTAAATGAAATCAATGAGGACAGTGTGATTAAATCTAAGCACTTTACGATTTCTTTCTACTTAACTACGCATAGTATTCCTGAAACTTATGGCGTCATCGTAGATACACCTGAAGGAAAAGTAGTTCATACCGGTGACTTTAAATTTGATTTTACACCTGTAGGCAAACCAGCAAACATTGCTAAAATGGCTCAATTAGGCGAAGAAGGCGTTCTATGTTTACTTTCAGACTCAACAAATTCACTTGTGCCTGATTTTACTTTAAGCGAACGTGAAGTTGGTCAAAACGTAGATAAGATCTTCCGTAATTGTAAAGGTCGTATTATATTTGCTACCTTCGCTTCTAATATTTACCGAGTTCAACAAGCAGTTGAAGCTGCTATCAAAAATAACCGTAAAATTGTTACGTTCGGTCGTTCGATGGAAAACAATATTAAAATCGGTATGGAACTTGGTTATATTAAAGCACCACCTGAAACATTTATTGAACCTAATAAAATTAATACCGTACCGAAGCATGAGTTATTGATACTATGTACTGGTTCACAAGGTGAACCAATGGCAGCATTATCTAGAATTGCTAATGGTACTCATAAGCAAATTAAAATTATACCTGAAGATACCGTTGTATTTAGTTCATCACCTATCCCAGGTAATACAAAAAGTATTAACAGAACTATTAATTCCTTGTATAAAGCTGGTGCAGATGTTATCCATAGCAAGATTTCTAACATCCATACTTCAGGGCATGGTTCTCAAGGTGATCAACAATTAATGCTTCGATTAATCAAGCCGAAATATTTCTTACCTATTCATGGTGAATACCGTATGTTAAAAGCACATGGTGAGACTGGTGTTGAATGCGGCGTTGAAGAAGATAATGTCTTCATCTTTGATATTGGAGATGTCTTAGCTTTAACACACGATTCAGCACGTAAAGCTGGTCGCATTCCATCTGGTAATGTACTTGTTGATGGTAGTGGTATCGGTGATATCGGTAATGTTGTAATAAGAGACCGTAAGCTATTATCTGAAGAAGGTTTAGTTATCGTTGTTGTTAGTATTGATTTTAATACAAATAAATTACTTTCTGGTCCAGACATTATTTCTCGAGGATTTGTATATATGAGGGAATCAGGTCAATTAATTTATGATGCACAACGCAAAATCAAAACTGATGTTATTAGTAAGTTAAATCAAAATAAAGATATTCAATGGCATCAGATTAAATCTTCTATCATTGAAACATTACAACCTTATTTATTTGAAAAAACAGCTAGAAAACCAATGATTTTACCAGTCATTATGAAGGTAAACGAACAAAAAGAATCAAACAATAAATAATCAAAAAGCTACTAACTTTGAAGTGAAGTTTTAATTAAACTCACCACCCATTGTTAGTAGCTTTTTCTTTATATATGATGAGCTTGAGACATAAATCAATGTTCAATGCTCTACAAAGTTATATTGGCAGTAGTTGACTGAACGAAAATGCGCTTGTAACAAGCTTTTTTCAATTCTAGTCAACCTTGCCGGGGTGGGACGACGAAATAAATTTTGAGAAAATATCATTTCTGTCCCACTCCCGATTATCTCGTCGCAATATTTTTTTCAAAGCGATTTAAATCATTATCATGTCCAATCATGATTAAAATATCACCTATTTCTAAATTAATATTTGGATTTGGTGAAATGATGAACTCTTTGCCTCGTTTAATTGCAATAATGTTAATTCCATATTGTGCTCTTATATCTAAATCAATGATAGACTGCCCCGCCATCTTTTCAGTTGCTTTCAATTCTACAATAGAATGCTCGTCTGCCAACTCAAGATAATCAAGTACACTTGCACTCGCAACATTATGCGCAATACGTCTACCCATATCACGCTCAGGGTGCACAACCGTATCTGCTCCAATTTTATTTAAAATCTTTGCATGATAATCATTTTGTGCTTTAGCAGTTACTTTTTTTACACCTAACTCTTTTAAAATTAAAGTCGTCAACGTACTTGATTGAATATTTTCACCAATTGCCACAATGACATGATCAAAGTTACGGATACCTAAACTTTTCATAACTGCTTCATCTGTTGTGTCTGCAACAACCGCATGAGTAGCGATATCACTATATTCATTCACTCTATTTTCATCATGGTCGATGGCCATTACATCCATGTCTAATGCATTCAACTCACGAACGATACTACCTCCAAAACGACCTAGACCGATGACTACATATTCTTTACCCATACTCGCCCTCCATTAAATGATTTTCATCAATTCATTGAAAATATAAATTTAAAATTATTATAAATGAGTACCCCAACTAAATTATCTAAATGCAGTAATGCAAGTAAATGAAAGTTGGGGTATCGTCTCAACTTATGATTTCTTTCCTTCAACATATTCTTTGTCGAAAACAAATAATCTTAATAATAATATTAACGATGGAAGTAATAAAAGTAAACCTAAAATAAAGACAATCACTAATGTCCAGCCCATTTCTGGATTAACATATGCATCTGTAATTTTTACAAACGGATATAAAAGGTATGGCAATTTACTAATTCCATAGCCAAAGAACGCGAACATCATTTGTAAAATAACAAATACAAAAGCCAAACCATGTTTTTTCTTAAAGAATGTTAACAATGAAGCTAATGCAAAGAATAAGAAACTTATAGCAAACATCCACCAGTAGTCAAAAACAGCTGAATAAAAATGTTCAGAATTTTGAATGCGTAATGATAGAAATACGAATAAACAAATGATAATCATCGGTGGCCCTAAAAATATGTGCCATTGTCTTGTTAAATTATATGCTGGTTCGTCATTTGCTTTTTTAGCATAATATGTCAAAAATCCTGATGAAATATATAAAACTGAAATAATTGCCAAGAATACTACAGACCAAGCAAATGGGCTTAATAGTAACTGCACCCAATCTAGATCGATAACATTGTTTCGAACATTAATATAGCCACCTTCTGTAATAGTTAAAGCAGTAGATAATGAAGCTGGAATTAATAATCCACTTACCCCATACATGATCATCCATGCTAATTTTGTATCTTGACCATAATTTTCAAATGCATAAAAACTGTTTCTCAATGATATCATAATCAGTGCTATTGAACCTGGTATTAACAATACCGTGCCTAAATATTTGATTGACTCTGGAAAGAAACCTACGAATCCTACGAAGAAGAAAACAAAGAATACATTCGTAACTTCCCAAACTGGGTTCAAATAACGTGAAATTAAGTGATTAATTTTCTTTTCATCACCAGTTAACTTTGAATGCAATGCGAAGAAACCTGCCCCAAAATCTATAGAAGCAATAATGATATAGCAAAATAAAAACAACCATAACACTGTTATACCTATAAATGCATAAATCATTTTTCTATTTCTCCTCCTTGCTTCTTGGCTAAACGATTTACATCTTCATACGCCGGTTTATTTTTAAACATACGAATTAATACGTATGCACATGTATACATTAAAATGATGTACAATATGCCAAATAAAATTGTAACGAAGGTTATTCCGCCTGCTTGTGTTGCTGCTTCTGCCACGCGCATATAACCACGAACAATCCAAGGCTGTCTACCCATCTCTGTTAAGAACCATCCAAATTCTATAGCTAGCATTGAAGCTGGTCCTGTTAATAATATTCCGTAAAGCATCCATTTATGAGTAGAAAACTTTCTAAGCTTTTTAAACATTAAAGTTAAAACATAAACACCTGAAATGACAAAACATAAAATTCCCATCGTTACCATTAAATCAAAGAAATAATGGACAATCATAGGCGGATGTAAACTTTTTGGAAAATCATTTAACCCTTGCACTTTAGTTTTGACACTATTATCTGCTAAGAAACTCAATAGTCCAGGTAATTCAATCGCACCTTTAACTTGCTGAGTCTTTTCATCTAACACACCAAATAATAATAATTTAGCATGGGAAGATGTATCGAAATGCCATTCATAAGCTGCTAATTTTTCAGGTTGGAATTTATGCAAAAATTTTGCAGATAAATCCCCTGCCAACATAGAAAGTAAAGTTGAAAAGAATCCAACAATCATAGACATTTTCAAAGCTTTCTTATGGTAGACAGTATCTTTAGGTTGACGATTACGCAATAATTTAAAAGCTGCTATTGATGCAATAACAAATGCCATCGTCATACCGGCTGTAGTAATTACGTGAAATGATCGAACTATAAACGATGGGTTAAACATCGCTTCTATAGGTTGAACATTGACCATCTTTCCATTCTTCAACTCAAAACCTGCAGGCGTATTCATAAATGAATTCACTGAAGTAATGAAGAAGGCTGAGAAAGAGCCACCAATAATTACTGGTATACTAATTAAGAAATGTGTCCATTTATTTTTAAAACGATCCCAAGTATATAAATATATACTTAAGAAAATAGCTTCAAAGAAGAACGCAAATGTTTCCATAAATAATGGAAGTGCAATAACGTGTCCACCCATTTCCATAAATGTAGGCCAAATCAATGATAATTGAAGTCCTATAATTGTACCTGTAACAACTCCCACTGCTACAGTAATTGTATAAGCTTTAGCCCATCTTTTGGCCATAGCTATATATTGAAGATCATTTTTGCGAATACCTAAAAATTCTGCAATTGCGAACATTAAAGGCATACCAACACCAATCGTTGCAAAAATGATATGAACTGCTAAAGTCATAGCTGTCAAAAACCGACTGATTTCAACTGTATCCATTTAAAAACATCACCTTTTTCTTTTTTTGATGACAACACAATGAACTTAATTATAATTGCTATAATGTGTATTTTTAAAACATTATGCGCTATGAAATTGTGTATAATTTATGTCAGTTCACAATGTGTTCACAAATTTGAATTTCAATGTATAATTGTGTATATTACATTAGAATAAAGCACGAAGGAGCATGATACATGTCAGAAATAATCGTTTATACGCAGAATGATTGTCCACCTTGTACATTTGTAAAAAATTATCTAAATGAGCATCAAATTGATTTTGAAGAGAGAAATATCAACAATCAACAATATCGAAACGAAATGATAGATTTTGATGCTTTTTCAACTCCGTTTATTTTGTTGAATGGCAATCCAATGTACCATGTTGATCTTGATGAAATCAACAAAGTATTAAATATCTAAGATTAATTTTCATCTAAATCAACTTCATCATTTATAGCTATCATAAATTAAATATCGATTTTTAAATTAACTAACATTAATTAAAGAACAACATTTTGTTAATGACACATAGTTGTTTAATTAGTTAGCAACAACATTCCATTGAAATTAACATAAATCATAAAAAAGAACCCGAAGTATTCATAATTACTCACAATGAATACTTCGGGTTTATTTATAATTCTGTCTTTCGAAAGAATTAATTATTTTACGTAGTTGTTAACTAATTCAATAACTTCTTCTTGCGTTGCACAGTCGACTGCACGGTTAGCAAGTTCAGTCATTTCATTTTTACTTAAACCATTAATTTGTCTTCTTGCTTTCAGAATAGACGTTGCACTCATAGAGAACTCATCTAAACCTAAACCAAGCAATAATGGAATAGCTGTTTCATCTCCAGCCATTTCACCACACATACCTGTCCATTTACCTTCTTTATGTGACGCTTCAATAACTTGTTTAACTAAACGTAAGATTGAAGGGTTATATGGTTGGTATAGATATGATACACGCTCTGACATACGGTCAGCAGCTAATGTGTATTGAATTAAATCATTTGTACCGATACTGAAGAAATCTACTTCTTTAGCAAAGACATCAGCTAATGCTGCTGTTGCAGGTATCTCTACCATGATTCCTAATTCTATATCATCCGAAATGTCATGACCTTCATTTTTAAGGTTTTCTTTTTCTTCTAATAATATAGCTTTTGCTTCTCTAAATTCGTTAATTGTTGCAACCATTGGGAACATGATATTTAACTTACCATAAACTGATGCACGTAATAATGCACGTAGCTGTGGTCTGAAAATATCTTGTTGCGCAAGGCATAAACGAATCGCACGGTAACCTAAGAATGGATTCATTTCTTCAGGCAAGTTTAAGTATGATAATTCTTTATCTCCACCTATATCTAAAGTACGTACAACAACACGTTTACCGTCCATTGCTTCTAATACTTCTTTATAAGCTTCAAATTGTTCTTCTTCTGTAGGCATTTGGTCACGACCCATATATAAAAACTCAGTTCTATATAAGCCGATACCTTGTGCACCATTTTCAATAACACCTGGCAAATCATTAGGTGTACCAATATTTGCAGCAAGCTCTGCGTGAACACCATCAACTGTAACAGTATCAGCATCACGTAGTTTTTGTAATTCTTTCTTGTCAGCAAAATAACACTCACGTTTATCTTGATAAGCGATTAACTCATCTTCAGTTGGATTAACGATTACATCACCATTTAATCCATCTACGATAATCATGTCGCCTTGTTTAACTTCTTGAGTAATTGATTTTGTACCAACAATTGCTGGAATTTCTAAAGAACGACTCATAATTGCAGAGTGACTTGTTCTTCCGCCAATGTTTGTAGCAAAACCTTGTACGAATTCTTTATTTAATTGAGCAGTATCAGATGGCGTTAAGTCATTCCCTACAATAACAACGCTTTCATCAATCATACTCGGATTCGGTAATTCTACACCTAAAATATGTGATAACACACGTTTAGAAACGTCGCGAATATCAGCCGCACGTTCTTTCATGTATTCGTTATCCATAGATTCAAAAATTGTAACAAATTGTGTTGTTACATCCGTTAATGCTGTAGCAGCATTAGCGTTTTCATTTTTAATCTTATCTTGGATTGGTTGAATTAATTCAGGGTCATCTAAAACTAATAAATGTGCATCAAAGATAGCAGCTTTATCAGCACCTAGTTGAACCTCTGCATTATTTCTAATTTTAGTTAACTCAACTTTAGAAGCTTCGATAGCGCTATTGAACTTTGCAACTTCTCCTTCAACATCAGTGACTTTTTCATTTTTGTCGAATGTTAAGTCTGGCTCAACTAATAAATAAGCTTTAGCAATTGCGACACCATCAGATGCAGCAATACCTTTAATTAATTTAGACATGATTATTTAGTCAATCCTTCTTTTGATAAGACGTCACTGATTGCTTGAATGGCGTCAGATTCATCACTACCGTCAGCATAAATTGTAATTTCAGCATCTTTACCAACACCAAGGCTCATAACACCCATGATTGATTTTAAGTTTACTTTCTTACCGTTATATTCTAATTGAATATCAGAATCGAATTTTGAAGCTGTTTGTACTAACATTGTTGCTGGTCTAGCGTGAATACCAGTCTCGTCGATGATTACATATGAATTTTGTTCCATAATTACATTTCTCCTTCGTATAGTTAGAATCTTCAATATTATTACAATACTAACTTAGTTTTATACATTAACTTTACCAAAACCATGCTTTAAATTCAATTCGTTTAAAACCGGTTTCAGTAAAATTTGCAAATTGCAAAACTATTATAGCACCTACATGACATTTTTAATAACATTTTCGCATTTTTGAATGTGATCTTTTCCAATTTTATTCATAAAATAGTAACTAATAGATGCAGACACAGCTTGTCCTACAACAGGAAACCATTTTGTTTGTTTTGCAGCAGTACGTTTAGCTACATCTCTAATAACTATTTTTAAAAATGCACTTGAAATTCTTTTACCAATAAATTGACTACCTTGAATTGCTGCTGCAGACATAATTCTTTCTTTCACATCATCCCCAAGGCTATTAACTTGCTTATGATCTAATCCGTATATTTTATTTACATCTTCGATAATATCTTTCATTAATTTTAAATCAACACCAAAATCTAAACCCGGAATTGGAACAACGCTCATTGTTGATGACATTAAAGACTTTCTCTTTACAATTGCTTCAGCACGTTGTCGTCTTTCTCTCAATTCTTGAATCGTCGTTGGCATTGCACCTTTTCCGTCAACATTTTCTATTTTAAAGACTGAATTACCAATTTTATTTGTTAAATTTGATGTTAAATTGTTTTTGAATCCCATAATATTATCACCCTTCTTTTTCTCAATAAGTTACTATACCCCTTTTTATCAAATTAATGTCTAATATTTACAAAAACAGCTTTTAAATATTTAGATGGCTTATAATGTGGATGCGTTTTAAAATCTTTTGGTAAACCCATAACTTCAGTTAATTCATAATCAACGCCACTCTCTTCAAGCGTCTTTTTAATAGTATTTTTAAATTGCTTTAATGGATATACACTTGCATTTGTACATAACAATAATGTTCCTTCAGATGATAAAATATTTAAGGCGCCATTAATTAATTTGTCATAATCTTTTTGCACTGAAAATGTACGTTTTTTGTTGCGTGCAAAGCTAGGTGGATCAATCACGATCGTGTCATAACTATGTCCATGTCGTGCAGCATATTTATAGAAATCAAAAGTGTCCATGACATAAATATATTGGGATTTAGGATCAATAGCATTTAATCCAAAATTTTCTTCAGTTAAACTACGAGAACGATTAGCCAAATCTACACTTGTTGTTGAAGATGCCTCACTTGCTGCTATTACAGAAAAAGCACCTGTATAACTAAATAAGTTTAAAACATGGCGTTCTTTGGCATATTGACCCCTTAATTTCTTGCGCACTTCTTTTTGATCTAAAAAGATACCTGTCATCAAACCATCTTCAAGGTCTACATTATAAAATGTGAAGTTTTCTTCGATAACAATTGGAAACTCAGGTGCATCGCCTTCAACAAAACCACCACTATATTCGCTGTCTTTAAATCTTACTTTTTCGTAAATAGATTTATAATCAAATACTTTTCTAACCGCTTCAAGAATGGCATATTTAAATTTATAAATACCTTTTGAGTACCATTGAATCAACAAATGACCATCGTAATTGTCGATTGTTAATCCCCCAACACCATCACCTTCAGCATTAAATAATCTAAAAGCATTTGTTCCATCTATATTAAAATAATAATCACGTTCTGCTAATGCAGTATTAAACAATTTCACAAAGAAAGCTGTGTTGATTTCTTGAGCTTTATCGTATGTTAGAACCCAACCTAATCCTTTATGTTGGCGACCAACATAAGCCGTTGCAACATATTGTGATTTATCAGTCACAATTTGAAAAATATCTCCTTCTTTTAAATGATCTTGTGAATAGATATCCTCTTCTTCAATTAAAGGATATCCATTAAAATATTTTGTTTCTTTGCCTTTGTTCAGAGTTGCTATTTTCATCTGACAACTTCCTTTCTGTGTTTCGTTGTAGTTTTATATAGATTAAATTGTTTGCCAAATTTCAATATCATCTACTTCTAATCTTACTGTTGATTTTAACAAATTAGTAATTCGAATGATATATGTTAAATTTCTACAAAGGAAATACTATATATCGTTTCGCAAATTCCATATGTCGCTTCAACTATTTACTAGTTTTCTTGATTTTACAAATGGATAACTTTTCAACTATTTTATTTGCACTAAAACTTTGTATACAATTTTCAATACTTAATTCACATCACCTGAATCAATCAAATCTAGTTACAAAAAAAGTACTATCCATAAACTTCATTGACCTGTATCTAAATAAGTTAGAGATATATCTAACTTATAGCGTACACATCAAAATGTTTAATAGATAGTACTTTTATAATGCTTTTAATTATGGTCGCTCTCGTAATTGTAACGAATAAGAAATGATGATTGCCAATAACATTAATAGTAATGTTGGCGTAATGAACACTGAAAGTAGTAGTCCATGAATCATTATATTTATAAATTCCGTTAACAATTTAAAGAATAAAATGCTCCCCATAAATAGTTGTAAATAATAAAACTTACCTTTCAAGTGGAAAGTTAACGTTGTAGCGATATATGCGATAATAATGAATAACAGAATTAATAATGTAACCCATTCAATAACATATTGTGTCTGTGATAATTTCCAATCACCAGATACAAATAATGCATTACGATTATTAAATTCTAAAAATGTGAATAAAAAGATGACGACACCACAAAATAGTTCGACATACATTGGTTTAACCCATTTCGGTTTTCTCATCCAATCAGGAATATCGTCTTCTTGAATATCGATAATATCATTAACTTTCTTTTTGAATTTATCTCTTTTAGCTCTAATTTTATCTAAATCGACACTTCTTCTTGTCTTACGTGCATATTCTGTAGTCTTATCTTGGAGTTGTTTCAAGTGAATTTTAGTTTGATTCGTGACATTCCCTTTACTTGTTCTTGATAATTCTGGCTCCTCTTCACCTAATTCTTGCTTTGTTAAAGGTAAAGCTCGGCGCAAGAACAAGAAATTCCAAATAGCCATTTGACCAAGTAACCACATAATTATAAAGAAAGCATTGACACTTAAGATATCAATTGACTCTATTTCATTAGCATCAATTCTGCCATACAATGCAATTTGTGTAATTAAGTAACTTATACCATAACTCACAATTATCCACATGAAATGATTTTTTACATTTTCCTGATTCAATTCATCTTTATAGACGATATATCCTATATGAATTGTAAATGGAATAATGAAAATCACTGCAAAGAATCCATAAACTTGAGTCATTAATATAAGAGTAATAATAAAGTACATGATACCGATAACTAAGAAAAAGATAGAAATATCATAGTCATACTTAATAGTTCTAAGTAATGTATGACCAATCAACATAACTAAAATACCGAATATAATTATCACAATTGCACTAACTATAGGGAAATTACCTATAAATCGACTCATTACTTTAATAATTTCACTGAAAAATGCATTCAGAAATTCCCACACATTATGAACATGTGTATCAACTTTTTTACCACCATTTAATTGTTTAATTAATGGCAAGTTAATTAAAATAATGAGACCAGTGAAGAGTGAAACGATACCGATTAAATAGCTAAAAATAATTTCGGCGTGTTTCCTAAGAAAAGACATTATGTTCACCTCAAAATCATTATATATTAATCTAATGTTGTTGTCTTTAGATAAATGAATAAATAGTGCTATAGACTTAGAAAAGTTTAACGAAAGTACAACCGGGTAAGATTTATATATAAATAATTATCCAATTTGGGAGGAATTAATCATGTCTAATGAAAATCAAAATAAAAAAGCAGCAGAAAAAGCTAAAGAAGTTGAAGAAAAATTAAAAGATAAAAAAGAAGAAAAAACAGAAGATATTAATCAAACAAAACAAGATATCCAAGATACACTAAATTAATTTAAATCCCCTTACAACTTTTAGTTGTTAGGGGATTTTATGCATGTGCTCGGCGCATGTGTTCCTCTTCTTCCTTACAACTTTTAGTTGTTAGGGGATTTTATGCATGTGCTCGGCGCATGTATCCCTCTTTTACCTTACAACTTTTAGTTGTTAGGGGATTTTATGCATGTGCTCGGTGCATGTATCCCTCTTCTTCCTTACAACCTTTAGTTGTTAGGGGCTTTTTTGCTTGCGCTCGGTGCATGTATCCCTCTTTTACCTTACAACTTTTAGTTGTTAGGGGCTTTTTTGCATGTGCTCGGCGCATGTATCCCTCTTTTACCTTACAACTTTTAGTTGTTAGGGGCTTTTTTGCATGTGCTCGGCGCATGTATCCCTCTTTTACCCTACAAACTATAATTCGTAAGCCATTATGCACGGGTTCTTCACTGTTGTTAAAGAGGTATGATTGATAAGTATCCCTCTTCATTTATCAGCTCAATCTTATTACATGTCGCATATTTTTATATCTTTAATTACTAACATTCCTACTACATCTTCAATTTAAATCCAATGCTAATATTATAAATTTTAAATCGAATTAAACGAAATTTCATGAAGACAACCTATTGACATAAGTTTACAAACGTCTTACAGTATAATTAATTAAATAAATCGCACACACTAGGGGTGTTTTATACTGAGATGAGGCTTGCCCTCAAACCCTTTGAACCTGATCTAGCTTGAACTAGCGTAGGAAAGTGTTACTATACATATGTTTTACTAATATATATTGTGAACGCATAACTTTCCTATGGATGGTTGTGCGTTTTTTTATTAGGAGGATGTAAAAATGTCAAAAGGTTTAAAGCTATCTGAAATACTAGTAACCGTACTTATTTCAGTAGTATTCGCAGTTATTTACAATTTATGGTGGTTTGTTTACAATGGTGTGCAAGCTACAGGCCTTCACCTCGAACAATTAACAAACGGGGTTTGGTTCATGGCAGCGATTGTCTGCTATCTAATTATTCCAAAACCAGGTATTGCTTTACTGGCTGAATTTGCTGCAGGTGCCGGCGAAACTATCATTATGGGTCGTTTCGATATTCCGACAATCGTTTACGCTTTCATACAAGGTTTAGCGTGTGAACTTGTCTTTGCAATTTTTAAATATCAATCTCGTTCAGTTATGGTAGCTATGTTAGCAGGTTTTTGTACAGCAATCGCGGCTTTCCCTATAGATTATTTCTATGGTTATTTAAATGAAGTTGCAGGTTGGAACTTAACATTATTCATCGTATTTAGATTAATTAGTGGTGCAGTAGTCGCCGGCGTCCTATCTTACCTTTTAGTAAAAGCTTTAGATAAGACAGGCGTAACAAAATTATTTAGACCAGCTGCTAAAGAAGATTACGACAACTTATAAGAGGAGCATTCAGAGTGTTAAAAGTAAGTGATTTACGATTAAAATATCCAAATGGTCAGCGTAAAATTTTCGATCATTTAAATATCACTATTCAAGACAAAGAAAAAGTACTTTTACTCGGTCCTTCTGGTTGCGGTAAAAGTACACTTCTGAATGTATTAAGTGGTATTGTTCCTAATTTAATTGAATTACCTATGAAATATGATGAACTAATCGTTGACCCATTAAGTGGCGTTATTTTCCAAGACCCTGATAGCCAGTTTTGTATGCCAAAAGTATACGAAGAACTTGCATTCGTTTTAGAAAATAGACAAGTACCACGTGAAGACATGGATGCGTTAATTATCAATGCTTTAAATATGGTCAATTTAAATGTTACCCCTGAAACGTATATCAAAGATTTAAGTGGCGGGATGAAACAGAAATTGGCAATTGTTGAAACCATTCTTCAACAATCAAAAACATTGTTTTTAGATGAACCGACAGCAATGTTAGATGTTCAAGCAACAGAAGATTTATGGACTAAACTAATTGAACTTTGGGAAGATCAAACTGTTGTAATCGTTGAACATAAAGTTAAACACATCTGGAATCATGTCGACCGCGTCATTTTGATGGATTATAACGGAAATATCATTGCCGATGAATGTCCTGAAATCATATTACAGAAGTATGTTCATTTACTCAGTGAATATGGTGTGTGGCATCCACGTGCATGGGAATTCGCACCAAGTCGTGTTGACTTTCCAACAACAAACTCACACTTATTACAATTTAAAAATGGACGTATTATTCGCGGTAAATCAACATTGCTCTCATTCTCAGATTTAGAAATTGGTCTAGGTGAGTGGATTACAATTACAGGGGCAAATGGTAGTGGTAAAACAACCTTGCTTGAATCAATTATGCAATTGATTAAATATCAAGGTGATGTTTATTTTGAAAATCAGCGTTTAACAAAAATTAAACATGCAGCAAAACACATGTACCTAGTTTATCAAAACCCAGAATTACAATTTATAACAAATTCGGTTTATGATGAAATTAACATTCATTTTAATCACCTTTCTAAAGATCAAAGTGATGATGAAACGATACAACTTTTAAAACTTTTAGATTTACAAAATGTAAAAGATCAACATCCTTATGAGTTGTCTATTGGTCAAAAACGACGCCTTAGCGTAGCTACCGCACTAAGTTCTAAAGCTGATATTATCTTTTTAGATGAACCGACATTTGGACTTGATAGCCATAATACATTCCAGTTGATCAAACTTTTCCAAAAGCGAATTAATTTGGGACAAAGTATTGTCATGGTTACACATGACGATGAAATAATTGAACGTTATCCATCAAGAAGACTTAAAATTTCAGATGGTGCGTTACTAGATTGTGATGGTGATACGAATGTATGAGCAATGGAAAGTTCGGCAATCATTTGTTGATGATGTCAACATTATAACGAAACTATTTCTTGGAATTATACTATTTTTCTTTATTATATTTGTGCATAATTTCGATTTTATGCTTTATATCACTATCTTAATGTTAGTTTTCTTATTGATGTTTAATGGTACTCAGTTTAAAATTACAGCAATTTTTATAACTATAAGTATTGGCTTTGCATTACTCTCTTCCCTGTTCATGATTTTATACGGGAATGGTAGCCATACAATTTTGAAATTCGGATTTATCCATATTACAACAGAAAGTTTAGTTCGTGGTTTACATGTATCATTAAGAACCATTGCTATTTCATTTTTCGGTATCTTAATCGCACTTACATCTCAGGTTGTCATGATATTTTATAGTTTAATGCAACATTTAAAGGTTAAATCAAAAGTTGCTTATGCATTCATGGCTGCCATTCGTATGATACCTTTAATGATTAGTTCTTTAATACAGCTTCGCAGATCTTTAAAAATGCGCTATCAGATGATAGACGCAGCAAATTATAGAGGGTTAAAGAGATTTAAGCATTTAATTATACCTCTATTAAGCCAAAATATTAGAAAGGCACATCAATTATCAGTTGCGATGGAGTCGAAAGGATTTAGAGATGGTCCTCGTACTTACTATTACAACGTACCTTTCTCATATAAAGATATAATCTTTATTATAGTTTTAATTGCCATTATTACTATGGCATATTATTGTTCAATCACCTTACCCATCACGGGCATAGATGATGTTCGTCTTGGTCGTGTAGGTTAAATTTTATCCATAATTGTATAGATACTAAATTAGAAATTCATTGTATAGAAAAAGAAAACCATTTATTCCATACTAAACAAAAGAGGTGCCACAAACATGTTATTTTGTTCATCCAAACATGTTGTGGCGCCTCTTTTGTATTACATATGCATAATCACAAATTTGGTACAGAAATCAATGTCCTAGACTCTACAACTAAAAAAGCTATGAAAAAAACTATCGTTATAGATTTCTTCATAGCTAATCTTAGTATTTTTTAAATATACTTATTTAAGTTGTAGTGCTTTATTCGCAATGTCATGACGATAGAATAAATGGTCACTTTGTATTTGAGATACTTTTTCGTATGCGTCTCGCTGTGCATCTTGTACATTGTCACCTTTTCCGATGGCAAGTATAACTCTACCACCTGAAGTAACAAAGGTATCACCTTGCTTCTTTAATCCACTAACAAAATAGTTTTCATTTAAATCAAAGCCACTTACTTTATGCCCTTTTTCATATGCATCAGGATATCCTTTTGATGCCAACATGACCCCTACAATAGATTCATTTTTCCATTTGAATTCAGTACGTTTTCCTTCATCTAAATCAATAATATGCTGCATTAAATCACTTTCCATGCGACTTAATAATACTTGAGCTTCAGGATCACCAAAACGGGCATTAAATTCTATTACTTTTGGACCATCTTTAGTTAAAATAGCACCAATGTATAATACACCGAAGAATTGATAACCTTCATTAAGCATTGCCTTTGCAATGGGTTGTGCAATTGTTTCATTTGTAAGTTTTAAAACATCGTCACTAATATGTGGTACTGGACAATAAGCCCCCATACCACCAGTATTTGGTCCTTCATCATGATCAAATGCGCGTTTATGATCTTGTGCAATACAGTCGAAAGGTACTGCTAAATCACCATTAACAAATGTCATTAGCGAGAACTCTTCACCTTCTAAAAACGTTTCAAATACAACAGTACCTTCTTCTTCATCACCATACATAATCTCAATAGCACTTCTGGCTGCTTCAATAGTATCTGCAATAATAACGCCTTTCCCAGCAGCTAACCCATCTTTCTTGACAACAACGGGCAATTCACAGTTTTCAATATATGTTAAAGCATCCTTTTTTCGCTCAACTTCTTTATAATCAGCAGTTGGAATATTATATTTTTTCATTATCTTTTTAGCAAATAATTTTGAGCCTTCGATTTGAGCTGCTTGCTTATTTGGACCAAACACTTTGAAACCATTCGCTCGTAAAATGTCTGCTAATCCATCAATTAGCGGCTGTTCTGGACCTATAACTACCCAATCAACATTTTGCTGTTTAGCAAAATCTAGTATCCCTTGATGATTAGATTCTGAAATTTCAGTGTGTACTTCAGCTATAGGTGTCATTGCCTCATTACCTGGAATGACAAACTCTTGTTTAACTAGATTCGATTGATTAAGTTTATATGCAAGTGCATGTTCTCGTCCACCAGCACCAATTACTAATACATTCATTTATGTTACGCCCCTTTAAAATTAGTGTTTAAAATGTCGAGTGCCTGTGACTACCATTGCAATACCATGTTTATTAGCCATATCAATTGAATCTTGATCTTTAATCGAACCACCCGGTTGGATAATTGCCTTTATACCATGTTGTGCTGCAAGTTCAACTGTATCTCCCATAGGGAAAAATCCATCAGATACTAACGCTACATGATCATTGATTTCAATAGCTCTCTCTAACGCAATTTTAGCAGCACCGACACGATTCATTTGTCCAGCACCTATACCTACAGTTTGTTTATTATTACTTAAAATAATTGCATTACTTTTTACTGATGGTACAACTTTCCATCCTAATAACATTGCTTCCCATTGTTCATCAGTAGGTGCTACTTCTGTAACAACTTTCATTTCTTCTTTTGGCACGACATAATTGTCTTTATCTTGAACTAAATATCCGCCAGATACTGAAACAAACTCTTCTTCGTTACTGTCTATAGTCATATCAATTTCTAATAATCTTACATTCTTCTTTTGTTTTAAAATATCTAATGCTTCATCTGTAAATTTTGGTGCAATAATGACTTCCAAAAAGATACTATGCAATTGCTCTGCTAACTCAGGTGTTACAGCTCGGTTTAATGCAACAATTCCACCAAATATTGATTGACTATCCGCTTCATACGCATGTTGAAATGCTTGTTCAATCGTGTCACCGATACCAACACCACATGGATTCATGTGTTTAACCGCAACTGCAGCAGGTGTATCAAACTTTTTAACTAAAGCTAGTGTAGCATCTGCATCTTTAATATTGTTATAGCTTAATTGTTTCCCATGTAATTGTTTAGCACCTGCAATCGTGTGCTTAGCATTCGAAGTTCTCACAAAATACGCTGATTGTTGTGGATTTTCTCCATATCTTAAAGTTTCTTTATCCCCTTTAAAGAAACGTACAATCGCTTCATCATATTCTGCAGTATGCTCAAAAACTTTAATCATTAATGATTGTCTATATGACTCATCTAACGAATCGTTTCTTAATCGCGTCAATACTTCATGATAATCTGCCGGATGTACAATTGTTGTTACATGTTTATAGTTTTTAGCTGCAGCACGTAACATTGTTGGACCACCAATATCAATATTTTCAATTGCTTCGTCCATCGTCACATCAGGGTTTGCAACAGTTTGTTGGAATGGATATAAATTAACTACTACCATATCAATTAAATCTATATGTTGTTCTGATAATTCATTTAAATGCTGCGGTTTATTTCGATCAGCTAAAATGCCACCATGAACAGCCGGATGTAATGTTTTAACACGGCCATCCATTATTTCTGGAAAATGTGTTAAGTCTGAAACAGAACGAACTGGTACATTTGCTTCATCTAATATACGTTTAGTACCACCAGTTGAATATAATTCATAATTTAATTGCGTTAACGCTTTAGCAAACTCTACAATACCTGTTTTATTTGATACGCTCAAAATAGCTTTCTTCATCACATACATACTCCTTATTTTACAATTTTAGCAATAACACTTGGATATAACTCATATTCCAATTTTTTTACTTTCTCTTCTAATTGTTCTTTTGAATCGTCCGGTCTAATATCACATTGTCTCTGTTCAATAATTTCTCCCGTATCCATACCACAATCAACATAATGTACTGTCGAACCAGTAATAGTATCGCCACTATGATATGCTTGGCCTATTGCGTCAATCCCCTTATATTTCGGCAATAGAGATGGATGTATATTCAATATTTTACCTTCAAATGAAGCTAATAAATCTGGACCAATTAGACGCATGTAGCCAGCTAAAATAATCCACTCTACCTTATCTTTATTTAATAATGTTACTAAATGTTGTTCATACGCTGCTTTTGAATCAAATTGTTTTGGTTCATTAATATAAACAGGAATATCGTGCTTTTTTGCTCTATCTATACAAAACGCATTTTGATGATCCGTATATAGCGCCGTAACTTCAATATTTTCAAGTTTTCCTGATTCAACATGCTCAACTATATTTTCAAAGTTACTTCCTGAACCTGATGCAAAAATCGCAATTTTAACCATTGTTATACCCCCAACAATTCAATTGCAGTTGACTCATTTTTCACAATATGACCAATTTGATAAGCTTCCACATTTTGTTCTGCTAAAATCTTCAAAGCGCGTGATGCATCTTTTTCATCAACGATAACCGTATAGCCAATACCCATGTTAAAAATGTTATACATTTCATTTGTGTCTATATTGCCTTGTTGTTGTAACCAATCAAATATTTTTGGCGTTGGAAATGATGTAGTATCAATTCTAGCAGCATATCCGGCTGGCAATGCACGTGGAATATTTTCATAAAAACCTCCACCAGTAATATGATTCATTGCCTTAATAGAAACTTCTTTTTTTAAAGCAAGTACAGGTTTGACATATAATTTAGTTGGTTCTAAAAAGACATCTATAAATGGACGATTATCGAAGTTTGATGCCAAATCAATGCCTGATTCATTAATTAATTTGCGCACTAAACTGTATCCATTTGAATGAATGCCACTTGACGCAAGTCCTATAACAACTTGTCCCTCTTTCACTTCTGAACCATCTACATAGTCATCCTTTTCAACTGCTCCAACAGCAAATCCGGCTACATCATATTCACCTTCGTGATACATTTCACCCATTTCAGCAGTCTCTCCACCGATAAGTGCAGTATTCGTTTCAACGCATGCATCACTAATACCTTTAACAATTTGTTCAATAACTTCAGGAACAACTTTATTTGTAGCGATGTAATCTAAAAAATACAATGGTTCTGCACCTGTCGTTAAAATATCATTAACACACATTGCAACTGCATCGATACCTATCGAATCATGTTTCCCATAGTCGATAGCTAGTTTTAATTTCGTACCTACTCCGTCTGTTCCAGAAACTAAAACTGGCGCTGTCATATTTAATTGTGATAAATCAAATGTAGCACCGAATCCACCTAAACCACCGATAACTTCTTTACGCATCGTACGTTTAACATGACTAGACATTCTTTCTACAGCTTCATAACCAGCATGAATATTTACACCAGATTGTTCATATGCTTTAGACATTTAAATTTCCCTCGCTATCAAAAAAGTGTTTGTTTTTAGAAATATATTGCTTTTGTCGATGACTTAAATGTGCTTTATAATTTGCTTCATAATCATATAACCCTGCAGGATAATCTCCAGTGAAACTTTCTACACATAAGCCACTATATGGCGCGTCATAATCTAAACCAATTGATTCAATTAACCCATCTACAGATAGATATGCTAATGAATCAGCGCCAATATAATCTTTAATTTCTTCAGGTGATTTGCTTGCAGAAATTAATTCTGCCGTAGTTGAAACATCGATTCCATAAAAACTTGGGAACATAAATTCCGGTGATGCTATACGCACATGCACTTTATTTGCACCAGAATCTTTTAACATTTTCACAATGCGTCGAATTGTCGTACCGCGAACAATGGAATCATCAACAAGAATGATATTTTTCCCATCTACTATATCTTTTACCGCAGATAACTTCACTCTCACACCTTGCTCACGTAATTCTTGAGTTGGTTGAATAAATGTTCTTGCAACATATTGATTTTTAACTAGTCCCATTTCATATGGCAAACCTATTTCTTCAGCATAACCACTCGCAGCTGATAGCGATGAATTGGGTACACCGATGACCATATCAGCATTTACAGGGCTTTCTTGGGCTAATTTTTTACCAGAAGCTTTACGTACTGCATGGACATTTTTACCAGCTATTGTTGAGTCTGGTCTAGCAAAATAAATATATTCCATCGCAGAAATTGCAGTTGTCGTATGATGTGTATAAGATTTAACTGTAATACCTTTATCGTTAATCACGACATATTCACCTGCATGAATATCTTGAACAAATTCTGCACCTAACACATCTATTGCACATGTTTCACTTGCAAGGATGTATGTACCATCTTTCATTTTACCTACAACAAGTGGTCTGATAGCATTTGGATCTACTGCGCCATATAACGCATCTTTAGTTAATATCGCAAATGTAAAACCGCCTTTAACTTTTCGCAAACTTTCTTTCAATGCTTCCTCAAAAGTAGGAGCTTTACTTCGACGTATCAAATGCATAATGACTTCAGTATCTGAAGACGAATGGAAGATAGCACCTTGTTTTTCTAAATTCTGACGCAATGATTTAGCATTAATGAGGTTACCATTATGACAAATACCTACACTCATATCATAAAAGTGATACAGAAACGGTTGAATATTTTCAATACCTTTATTACCTGAAGTAGCATAACGGACGTGACCAATTGCATGTTGATATCCTTTTAATCGTTCCATTTGATCATCGTTAATCGCTTCAGTTAGTAAGCCTAATCCTCGCTCGCCTTTTAATTCATTTTGATCAGAAACAACTATACCTGCACCTTCTTGACCACGATGTTGCAAACTATGAAGTCCCATATATGTTAGTTGCGCTGCTTCAGGATGATTCCAAATACCAAACACGCCACATTCTTCGTTTAATCCTGAGTAGTTAAACATTGAGCAATTGCCCCTTCCCATATTTGTTTAATATCTGAAACATTTTCACTAATCTCTGTATATGGTGTTGTTACTTTGAAATTATCACTATCTGTTAAAAGTCCAATTTCTATTGCATTATCAATATTTAAAGTTTTACCTGATTTAACAGAAACAACATATCGGCCTTGTGTCTCACTAAACAATTGTGCATTTGTTATATCTATTGAAGATTTTAATCCTAAACCGTAATGCGCACTTAGTTTAGCTAAGGTAATCAGTAAGCCACCTTTACCAACTGTTTGAACATGTGATAATAGTCCTTCACGAATAGCGGTCTTGATTGATTCACCTTTTTCAACTTCTGAACTCAAATCTAATGACTCAAATTCATGATTAACTTTGCCATAAATTAACTTTTCAAGTTGACTACCACCAAAGTCGTCCTTAGTATCACCGATTAAATATAATTTATCTCCAACTTGAGGTTCAAAATCATTTAAATAATTTACATTTTCAATCAAACCTACCATTCCAACAACTGGTGTTGGGAAAATAGAAGTACCTTTCGTTTCGTTATATAAAGATACATTTCCAGAAACTACTGGTGTCTTAAGAATGTCGCATGCTTCTGCCATACCTTTCGTTGAATCTATCAACTGTTGATAGATTTCTTTCTTTTCAGGAGAACCATAATTTAAACAATCTGTCATTGCTAATGGTGTTGCACCCACGGCAATTAAATTTCGATAAGCTTCAGCTACTACCATCTTTCCACCTTCATATGGATTGTTATATACATAACGCGCTTCACCATCAATTGTTGAAGCAATTGCCTTATTTGTGCCTTCCACACGTACTACCGATGCTTGAAGTCCTGGCTTAATTATCGTATTGGCACCAACTTGTTGGTCGTATTGATCATATAAATAGTGTTTAGATGCTATAGTCGGATGCTTAAGTAATTTAAAGAAAGTATCTTTAACATCGATGTGTGTATAATCATTTTTAGAAGTATTATAATCTTTTTCTTCTCCTTCTAAAATATATACAGGTGCTTCATCAGCTAGTGGTTCAACTGGAATGTCAGCATAAACTTCATCATCATATGTTAAAACAAAACGATTTGTATCTGTAACTTCACCTATAACAGCACTATCCAATTCGTGCTTATCAAATAAATCTAAGAATTTTTGTTCATTACCTTTTTCAACAACTAGTAACATACGTTCTTGAGTTTCTGAAAGCATCATTTCATAAGGAGAAATACCTGGCTCACGTGTTGGCACTTGTTCTAATCTCAAATGTAACCCACTACCACCTTTTGCCGCCATTTCAGACGATGAAGATGTTAAACCAGCAGCACCCATATCTTGAATACCAACTAATTCATCAAATGTAATTGCTTCAAGTGTTGCTTCCATTAATTTTTTACCTACAAATGGATCACCGATTTGTACAGAAGGTCGTTTACTTTCGCTTTCTTCCGTCAATTCTTCAGATGCAAAAGTAGCACCATGAATACCATCTCGACCAGTTTTCAAACCAACATAAATGACCGAATTACCTACACCTTTTGCTGTGCCTTTTTGAATCATGTCGTGATTGATAACACCAACACACATTGCATTAACAAGTGGATTGCCATCATAACGTTCATCAAATTCGATTTCACCAGCAGTTGTTGGAATACCAATGCAGTTACCATAACCTCCGATACCCTTTACAACCCCTTTAAGTAATCTTTGGTTTTGTTTATTATCTAATTCTCCAAATCTAAGACTGTTTAACAAATTAATAGGTCTAGCCCCAATAGAAACAATGTCACGAATGATTCCACCAACGCCTGTAGCAGCCCCTTGATATGGTTCAATTGCTGATGGATGATTGTGAGACTCTACTTTAAATACTACGGCTTGATTATCACCTATATCGACTACCCCTGCACCTTCACCTGGACCCATAAGCACATGCTCACCTGACGTAGGAAATTGCTTTAAAAACGGTTTAGAATGTTTATAAGAGCAATGTTCACTCCACATAACAGAAAAGATACCTGTTTCTGTAAAGTTAGGTTGTCTGCCTAAAATATCGCAAACTTTTTCATATTCTTGATCACTTAATCCCATATCTTGATATACTTTTTCAAGTTTAATTTCTTCAACGCTTGGTTCGATAAATTTAGACATGTTGTTCCCTCCAACTTTTTACCATCGCTTCAAATAATTTCACACCACTATCAGTACCTAACAACGTTTCTAAAGCTCTTTCAGGATGTGGCATCATGCCACATACATTGCCTTTTTCGTTAACAATTCCTGCAATATCATCATATGAACCGTTCGGATTATTCACATATTTCAGAATAATTTGATTGTTAGCTTTTAATTGTTGATATATTTCATCAGTACAATAATAATGACCTTCACCGTGAGCTACAGGATATATAACTTTTTCACCTTGCTCATAAAGATTTGTAAATGCCGTTTGATTATTCACTATTTCTAACTCTTCATTTCTACTAATAAATAAATGTGAATCGTTATGCAATAATGCACCAGGTAATAAGCCTATTTCAGTTAAAATTTGAAACCCATTACAAACACCTAATACTGGCTTACCTTCAGTTGCAAGACGTTTAACTTCCGAAATAATCGGCGCTACACTAGCCATTGCCCCAGATCTTAAGTAATCCCCGAATGAAAATCCACCAGGAATAAGTACGCCATCAAATCCACTTAGTGATGTTTCTCTATAATCTACATATTCCGCTTCAACACCACTTTTAATAGCAGCATTAAACATGTCTCTATCACAATTCGAACCTG
Organism: Staphylococcus sp. FSL W8-0056; assembly: GCF_037963075.1. Lineage (NCBI taxonomy): Bacteria > Bacillati > Bacillota > Bacilli > Caryophanales > Staphylococcaceae > Staphylococcus > Staphylococcus sp. FSL W8-0056. The sequence goes on along the minus strand of NZ_CP150142.1, from coordinate 752,684 downwards.
GAAAAACAAGAACCGCAAATTTCATTTTATGCATTCTCCTTTTCATCATCTAACACTTTATAGCTATATTCTTCAATCACTGTATTTGCAAACAATTTTTCACTTAGAGTTGTAATAATGTTGTGTACCTTTTCATCACTAACCTCATCCACTGTCATATATAATACTTTTCCTACACGAATATCATTCACTTGTGCATAACCTAAGTCATGTACAGCTCGAGTAAGCGTTTGTCCTTGCGTATCTAATACTTGTGGTTGTAATGTGATATGTAGTTCAATTGTTTTCATTATTTTAAATCCTCCAATTTGTTTAAAAATATTTGATATGTTTCAATCAGTGATCCAGTGTTATTTCTATATACATCTTTATCAAAGTTTGCATTGGTAGCTTTATCCCAAATTCGACATGTATCTGGAGATATTTCATCCGCTAACAAAATTTGACCAGTCTCAGTCTTTCCAAATTCGATTTTAAAATCTACTAATTTTAAATTCATAGCATCCATTAATTGTTTCAACACATTATTAATCTTTAATGCTTTGGATTTTAGTATTTCAATATCTTCATCTGATGCTATATTGAGCAATTTAACATGGTCATCCGTTATCAACGGATCATTTAACGCATCATTTTTATAGAAAAATTCTACAAGTGGTTCTCTAAAAACTTCACCATTTTCAAAACCTAAACGCTTTGTAATAGATCCACTAGCAATATTACGAACAACTACTTCTAATGGAATTATTTTCACAGGCTTAACTAATTGTTCTGTTTCAGATAATTGTTTAATAAAGTGACTTTCTATTCCATTTTCTTGTAAATATTTAAATATAATAGAAGTAATTTGATTATTTAATCGCCCCTTACCTGCCATTGTGTCTTTCTTAGCCCCGTTTCCAGCAGTAACTTCATCTTTATATTCAACTCTTAATTCATTTTCTTGATTTGTTGAGAAAATGCGCTTCGCTTTTCCTTCATATAATAATGTCATGCTTTAATTACTCCCCTCAAATTTAGCGTACATATCTTGTTCAGTTTGGTTTACATCATTCGTTAGTACAGTCATATGCCCCATTTTTCTGCTATCTTTACGCCCAGACTTACCATAAATATGTAAGTGCCACTCTGGATGTTCATTAAATTCATTTTCCAATAAATCTAAGTCTTTACCTAGTAAGTTCATCATGACTGCAGGCTTTAATAATTCAATTGAATTTGGTAATGATTGTCCGGTAACTGCTAAAATATGAGTATCAAATTGTGAATAATCACATGCTTCAATTGAATAATGTCCGGAATTGTGAGGCCTTGGTGCAATCTCGTTCACATACAATTGGTTGTTACTATCTATAAAAAATTCCACTGTAAATGTTCCAATGAAATGAATCGATTGGATAATTTTATTAACTTGCTCTTTCGCCTCAGCTGTTTTATCTATTCTCGCTGGAACAATTGTTTTGAAAAGTATTTGATTTCTATGCTCATTTTCTTGTAATGGGAAAAAAGTGATTTGATTGTTGTTTCCTCTTGTAACAGTAAGAGATACTTCTTTCTTGATATTCAAATATTTTTCAGCTACGCATTCACTAGTTTCAATTAATTTAAAACCTTCTTGTAAGTCTTTTTCGTTGTTAATTAAAACTTGACCTTTGCCATCGTAGCCACCAAATCTAGTTTTTACAATAAAAGGATATCCTAATGTTTCAATTGCTTTGTCAATATCTGTAGATTCTTTTACTGAAATGAACGGGACAACTTTGGTACCAGCACTTTTTAATGTTTCTTTTTCAGTTAAGCGGTCTTGTAATAACTGTATAGCTTGGTAACCTTGCGGAATATTGTACTTTTCACATAATAGTTTTAATTGTTGGGCTGAAATGTTTTCAAATTCATAAGTAATCACATCACATTTTTGTCCTAATTGATTGAGTGCCTTTTCATCGTCATACTTGGCTTGTATAAATTCGTGTGCAACGTATCTACATGGACAATCTTCAGAAGGATCCAATACAACCACTTTATAACCCATTTTTTGAGCTGATTGTGCCATCATCTTTCCAAGCTGACCACCACCAATAATGCCAATAGTCGCACCAAACTTTAATTTATTGAAGTTCATTTTGCATGTCCTCCACTTTTTGAATTAACGAAGATTCATACTGATTTAGTTTTTCAACTAAAGAAGGATTTTGAATACTTAACATTCTTGCTGCAAGTATACCTGCGTTTTTAGCACCTGCTGCACCAATTGCAGTCGTTGCAACCGGAATACCTCCTGGCATTTGAACAATTGATAATAAAGAATCTATACCCTTTAAACTTTTTGTTTCAATCGGCACACCAATAACTGGTAGCATCGTTAATGATGCAACCATACCTGGTAAATGTGCCGCACCGCCAGCGCCTGCAATGATAATGTTTATACCTCTTTCTCTCGCTTCAGAAGCAAATTGAACCATCATTTTTGGCGTACGATGTGCGGATACTACTTGTTTTTCGTACGGAATTTCAAAATAATCCAACATGTTACAACTCTCTTGCATAATTTTCCAATCGGAAGAACTGCCCATAATGACTGCTACTTTCACTTTGTACACCCTTTCAAAAGTTTGAATTGTGAATTACTTTAGTTGTATATTATAGATATAGCATAACAAGCAATTTCTGCTTTTTCAATCAAAAATCGAACTTTATTTTGATTTTTTGTTTGAATTTACGTCTTTTGCTATGTAAATTAGTTTTATAAACTAACAAAGTTAGGATATTGACAATAGGAGGAGAAGTTTTTATGGTTGCTAAAATTTTAGATGGTAAACAAATTGCCAAAGACTACAGACAGGGGTTACAAGATCAAGTTGAAGCGCTAAAAGAAAAGGGTTTTACACCTAAATTATCCGTTATATTAGTTGGTAATGATGGCGCTAGTCAAAGTTATGTTAGATCAAAAAAGAAAGCAGCTGAAAAAATTGGTATGATTTCAGAAATCGTACATTTGGAAGAAACAGCTACTGAAGAAGAAGTATTAAACGAACTAAATAGACTAAATAATGATGATTCTGTAAGTGGTATTTTGGTACAAGTACCATTACCAAAACAAGTTAGCGAACAGAAAATATTAGAAGCAATCAATCCTGAAAAAGATGTGGACGGATTTCATCCAATAAATATAGGGAAATTATATATCGATGAACAAACTTTTGTACCTTGCACACCGCTCGGCATCATGGAAATATTAAAACATGCTGATATTGATTTAGAAGCTAAAAATGCAGTTGTAATTGGACGAAGTCATATTGTCGGACAACCAGTTTCTAAGTTACTACTTCAAAAAAATGCATCAGTAACAATCTTACATTCTCGTTCAAAAGATATGGCATCATATTTAAAAGATGCTGATGTCATTGTCAGTGCAGTTGGTAAGCCTAGTTTAGTAACAAAAGATGTGGTCAAAGAAGGAGCAGTAATTATCGATGTTGGCAATACGCCAGATGAAAATGGCAAATTAAAAGGTGACGTTGATTATGATGCGGTTAAAGAAATTGCTGGAGCTATTACACCAGTTCCTGGTGGCGTTGGTCCATTAACAATTACTATGGTATTAAATAATACTTTGCTTGCAGAAAAAATGCGTCGAGGTATTGATTCGTAAAGAGCCTGAGACATAAATCAATGTTCTATGCTCTACAAAGTTATAATGGCAGTAGTTGACTGAACGAAAATTCGCTTGTAACAAGCTTTTTTCAATTCTAGTCAACCTTGCCGGGGTGGGACGACGAAATAAATTTTACGAAAATATCATTTCTGTCCCACTCCCTAATAACTGAGTTTTAATGAACTCTTTTAACCCACATTAAATATTATTTTGCAATTGCAATGAATAACAAGAAAAACCTGGGACATTAATCGATCAAATGCTCCCTTCAAAGTAGACATTGAATAAATGAAGGCTTTGAAGGGAGCATTTCACTTTGTTCTTGGCTCAACAATTTTATATAGACAGTAGTTAATTGAATGAAAATAAGCTTGTAACAAGCATTTTTCAATTATAGTCCGGGGCCCCAACAAAGAAGCTGACGAAAAGTCAGCTTACAATAATGTGCAAGTTGGGGATGGGCCCCAACACAGAGAATTTCGAAAAGAAATTCTACAGACAATGCAAGTCAGCGAGGCCCCAACAAAGAAGCTGTGACTATGATAAAGTACTACTACATAGTTAATCATTAGTGGTTCTTTATCATTTTCGCCTCCCTTTTCTTATTGTTTTGATACACAAAAATTTAAGTTCAAACTGTCGAATAAAGTTATATTTGATTTCAAATTATCCCTAAATTATTAATTTTACAATTGTGGCAGATTTTCAAAATAATAATTATTTCCTCATTATTTATAAATTTATATTTAAATTTCATTCTTTATAGGGTAAGATTAGGACTATAGTATGATGTGTAAATAATATAAATTAAGGTATAGTAAAGCTAACTCAGAAATGACTTATCATTCGGAGGTTACATTATGAATAAACTATTACAGTCATTATCAGCCCTCGGTGTTTCTGCTACACTAGTAACACCAAATTTAAATGCAGATGCAACGACGAATACTACACCACAAATTAAAGGCGCTAATGATATCGTTATTAAGAAAGGTCAAGATTATAACCTTCTAAACGGCATAAGTGCATTTGATAAAGAAGATGGAGATTTAACCGATAAAATTAAAGTCGATGGCCAAATTGATACATCTAAATCTGGTAAATATCAAATTAAATATCATGTCACTGATTCAGATGGTGCAATTAAAATTTCCACTAGGTATATTGAGGTTAAATAGCCCTCATCACTATACTGTAAATAAAATGGTAGCAAACGAACATGTTTTGCTACCATTTTATTTGTTATTCCAACTTCATCTGCAACTTTAACCTAAATATTGTATTTTTTCTGTATACCAAAGGACTACCTATCAAATTATTAAAACTTAACTGCTCTTTTTAAAAAATGTTTTGATTTTGAACAAACAAATTTCCACTTTTCATTGTTTAACGATAAATTACTTTTGGCAAATTCCTTTTTAAAGTGTTTGCGCTTCCTTTCAATGAACTAGCCATCATTTTCAATTTATTAGACAATTTCAAACTTTTTTTATTTTCATTCAATTAACCTTTAATTGAAAGCTATTCTCAACTTTCCTTTTAAATATGAAGCAATTTTTTCAAAAACGCTATTAGTCACAAAATGTACACATAATTTTAACAAATGTGTGAACCCACGTCACACCTTGATTTATCAACATTTTTGATACAATTTTATTAATTTTTTTCCCATAAGCCCTTGTAAATATTGTGTAATAACTTAAAATTAATGTTAAGCCCTACATTTGTAGTATTAGGAGGTCAAAAAAGTGTCAAAATTTAAGTCTTTGCTTCTATTATTTGGCACACTAATTTTACTTAGTGGTTGTTCAAATATAGAAATTTTCAACGCAAAAGGGCCAGTAGCAAGTAGTCAGAAGTTCTTGATTCTTTATTCAATCGTCTTCATGCTTGTTATTTGTTTCGTTGTACTTGGCATGTTCGCCATTTTTATTTACAAGTATAGTTATAATAAGAATGCCGAATCTGGTAAGATGCACCATAATGCCATCATTGAAACAATATGGTTTGTAATACCTATCATAATCGTTGCTGCTTTAGCTATTCCTACAGTTAAAACTTTATACGATTACGAAAAACCACCGAAGAGTGAGAAAGATCCAATGGTTGTATATGCAGTAAGTGCAGGATACAAATGGTTCTTTGCTTATCCAGATGAACATATAGAGACTGTTAATACATTAACAATCCCTAAAGATCGTCCTGTCGTATTTAAGCTTCAAGCTATGGATACAATGACAAGTTTCTGGATTCCACAATTAGGTGGTCAAAAATATGCCATGACTGGCATGACAATGAATTGGACGTTAGAAGCATCTCAAACTGGTACGTTCAGAGGTCGTAACTCTAACTTCAATGGTGAAGGATTCTCACGTCAAACATTTAAAGTAAATGCCGTTAGTCAAAAAGACTACGACAAATGGGTGAAAGAAGTTAAAGGTAAGAAAACGTTAGATCAAGATACATTTGATAAACAATTATTACCAAGCACACCTAATAAAGCTTTAGAATTTAATGGTACACATATGGCGTTTGTTGATCCAGCAGCCGATCCAGAATACATCTTCTATGCATATAAACGTTTCAATTTCGAATTGAAAGATCCAAACTTCACTAGTGAAGAAAATATGTTTAAAGATGTATCAGACAAACCATTAATACCTGCTCGTAAAGCTCAAATTACAAATGCGAACTATAAACGACATGGTATGAAGTTGATGATTCTTGGAAATGACGAACCATATAACAATGAGTTCAAGAAAGATGAATCGAAAAATGCGAAAGAAATGAAGAAAATTTCAAAAGATGCGCAAGATCAAGACAATGATGATCATGGAGGTGGACATTAATGAATTTTCCATGGGATCAATTACTAGTTAAAGGTAACTGGATGATTACAATGGCACAAATTGGTGCCCCATTCTTAGTTATTGGTTTAATCGCAGTAATTACTTACTTTAAATTATGGAAATATCTTTACAAAGAATGGTTCACATCTGTAGACCATAAGAAAATCGGTATTATGTATTTAATCTGTGCCGTATTAATGTTCGTCCGTGGTGGTATTGATGCGTTACTTATTCGTGCGCAATTAACAGTACCTGATAACAAATTTTTAGAATCTAACCACTATAACGAAATTTTTAGTACACATGGTGTAATCATGATTATCTTCATGGCAATGCCATTTATCTTTGGTTTATGGAATATCGTTGTTCCATTACAAATTGGAGCACGTGATGTTGCATTCCCAGTATTAAACAACGTAAGTTTCTGGCTATTCTTTGCAGGTATGATTTTATTCAACCTGTCATTTATTATTGGTGGTTCACCAGCAGCTGGTTGGACAAACTATGCGCCACTAGCAGGTGAATTCAGTCCTGGTCCGGGTGTTAACTATTACTTAATAGCTATACAAATTTCAGGGCTTGGTACCTTAGCTACAGGTATCAACTTCTTTGTAACAATTTTAAGATGTAAAACACCAACTATGAAGTTTATGCAAATGCCAATGTTTACAGTAACAACATTTATTACTACATTAATTGTTATTCTTGCTTTCCCTCCTTTAACAGTAGCGTTAGCATTAATGACAACTGATAGAATATTTGACACAGCATTCTTCACAGTTGCACATGGCGGTATGCCAATGCTTTGGGCTAACTTCTTCTGGGTATGGGGGCACCCTGAAGTTTATATCGTTATCCTTCCAGCATTTGGTATTTACTCAGAAATTATCCCGACATTCGCTCGTAAGCGTTTATTCGGACATCAAAGTATGGTATGGGCAACTGCCGGTATCGCGTTCCTTAGTTTCTTAGTTTGGGTTCACCATTTCTTCACAATGGGTAATGGTGCGTTAATCAACTCATTCTTCTCAATTTCAACAATGCTGATTGGTATTCCAACTGGTGTGAAATTGTTTAACTGGTTATTAACATTATATAAAGGACGTATTACATTTGAGTCACCAATGCTATTCTCATTAGCATTTATCCCTAACTTCCTTTTAGGTGGTGTTACGGGTGTAATGTTAGCAATGGCATCAGCTGACTATCAATATCACAATACGTACTTCTTAGTAGCTCACTTCCACTATACATTGGTTACTGGTGTTGTATTTGCCTGCTTAGCTGGTTTAATCTTCTGGTATCCAAAGATGATGGGTTACAAATTAAACGAAACATTAAACAAATGGTGCTTCTGGTTCTTCATGATCGGATTTAACGTTTGTTTCTTACCACAATTCATTCTTGGATTAGATGGTATGCCACGTCGTTTATACACTTATATGCCATCAGATGGTTGGTTCTTATTAAACTTAATTTCAACTATCGGTGCATTATTAATGGCAATCGGATTCTTATTCCTTGTTGTTAGTATCGTATACAGTCACTTCAAATCTCCACGTGAAGCAACTGGAGATAACTGGGATGGCCTTGGCCGTACTCTAGAGTGGACTACTGCATCAGCAATTCCACCTAAATACAACTTTGCCATTACACCAGATTGGAATGACTACGACACATTTGTTGATATGAAAGAACATGGTCGTCATTACTTAGACAACCATAATTACAAAGACATTCATATGCCAAACAATACTCCTGTTGGATTCTGGATTGGTATCTTTATGACTATCGGCGGTTTCTTCTTAATTTTCGAAACTGTAATTCCAGCATTAATTTGTTTATTCGGTATTTTTGGTACTATGATTTATCGCAGTTTCCAAATCGATCACGGATATCATATCCCTGCTGCTGAAGTTGCTGAAACTGAAGCTAGATTAAGAGAAGCGCGTATTAAAGAAAGGGAGGCTGTAAGTCATGAGTCATGATACAAACACTATTGATTCACGCACACATGAAGGCGAATTAAATAAGCTTGGCTTTTGGATTTTCATTACAGCCGAATTTGCGTTATTCGGTACCCTATTTGCGACACTATTAACTTTGCAACATGGTGGCGATTATGCAGGTAAAATGACTACTGAGTTATTTGAATTGCCTCTTGTTTTAATAATGACGTTTGCATTATTATTCAGTTCTTACACATGTGGTATTGCTATTTACTACATGCGCCAAGAAAAACAAAAGTTAATGATGTTTTGGATGATCATTACGTTACTTTTAGGTTTAGTCTTTGTTGGATTCGAAATTTATGAATTCGCACACTATGCATCAGAAGGCGTTAACCCAACAATTGGTTCTTACTGGTCTAGTTTCTTTATCCTATTAGGAACGCATGGTTGTCACGTATCGCTAGGTATCGTTTGGGCCATTTGTTTATTAATCCAAATCCAACGACGCGGATTAGACAAATATAATGCGCCAAAATTATTTATAGTAAGTTTATACTGGCACTTCTTAGATGTTGTTTGGGTTTTCATCTTTACTGCCGTATATATGATAGGGATGGTGTATAGCGGATGAGTACAATAATGAAACATACTGTAGGATTTATCGCATCTATCGTATTAACGCTTTTAGCAGTTTACGTAACACTATACACGTCATTAACATTCCACGCGAAGTTGACAATTATCTTTGGCTTTGCATTCGTCCAAGCAGGACTTCAATTATTAATGTTCATGCATTTAACTGAAGGTAAAGATGGACGTTTACAAACATTCAAAGTTATCTTTGCTCTTGTAATTACACTTTGTTTCGTTGTCGGAACATATTGGGTTATGCAAGGCGGTCACTCTTCACACTTATAAACAACATTTTAATAATGTAAAGTTTAACCAGCTAACACTTTTGTTAGCTGGTTTTTATTTTCCTTCAATTTTTAAATGGTTAAGTCCCCTTCTATATCTTATAAGACAATCATTATAATCAATTCAATTAATACATTAACAACCACAACTAATAAATATAGTAACTTCAAAATCCATATTTATGTCTAAAGATAATCTCAATGTTGTTCACGTCAATAAAATTATCCCTAGGTTTTTAAAAATTGTACATGTTTAAACAATCAAAAGTGTACATTATTAAATTATCATTTCCAGTTAGATTTAGAAAACATTCACACCACGCATGGACCAATGTATTCGTCTTCATTCATTTTAGTCTGATGCCAACTCACCAAATGATTTCCCCTTTTATCAGTTAACACATATTTTTAAACTCATCCTTCTTCAACCTTATACTTTAAACTTTTTACCACTATAAAAAAAAAGATATAACTCGTATACTGGTCAGATAAGGTCGATGCCTTAATGCCATATACATGTTATATCTTCTATATTAATTATTGAACAATAACACCCTTCGTATTGTAAGGTTTATTTTGTTTTAAAATATCATTATAAATATGTTTGATTCGAACTTCATTGTTTCCTTTTACATTTAATGCAAGTACAACTACATACTTATCATTATAGTAAACAGTAAAGACTTGTCCAAAGAATCCCCCGTTAAGTCTATTCAATGTTGGCTTAGCATAGAAACCATATCGATATTCATCTGGATACTGTTTCGTACCAAACTCATGTAATAATGGATTGGTTATTTTAGGACTGAATAATTTATATTGTTGTATTTGAGTAATTAATTTACCCATATCTGTTGGTGTCATATATAAATTACCTGCACCATAGTATTGGTCCAAAATATTAGGTCTTAAGAATGAAAGTCCTGTACTATTATAAGCATAACCTTTTGCTAGATATTTTTTAAAAGGTTGTTCATCATAAAATGCTGTGTGCTGAAGTTTTAAAGGATCTCCTATTTTTGTATAATAATTCTCAGCATAAGATTTACCTGTAACTTCTTCAATAACTTTCGCAAGTACTAAATAATTCCCATCGTTATACATATGCTTTTTGTATTTCTTAGGATCAATACCACGTTTTTGAATCGCTTTAACTGCTTGATCTAAATTTTTATAATCTTTTGAGGATTTATATTTATATAATCCACTTTGATGCAACATTAAATCTTTCAATGGGATAGGCTTAGATGTTTTAAACCATGGAAGGTATTTACTTACTGGATCATTGATATTTATTTTATGTTCTTCTTCTAACTGTTTTAACAGTAACCCTGTTGAAAATTTTTGAGCTGAACCTATTAAAAACATCGTATTCGGTGTGTTTTTAATACCTTTTTCAAAATCTTGATATCCATAACCTTTACTCATTTTCAATTTGCCATTTTCATATATAGCTACTGAACCGTTAAATAATGAACTTTGTAAATACTTGTCAATTTTCTTATATTTAGGATCCTTGCTATTATATACCTCTTTTAGTTTAGACGGCGCAACCTTTTCCTTATTACGATCCACTAAATATTTTTCATTGTCTGATAATTTTGTTTCCTTATGTATTGGGTCTATAGAATGTGTCTTCGTCTGTAATCGATGAAAAATTAACGCTATAGAAATAATGATAAATAATAGTACACACGCATGTATAACTAGTTTTACTTTATTAAATTTCATTTGATAATTGCCTCACAATGTATTCATTTTATATATTTAAATCGTTAAAAATTTGAACCTAGATGCCTAATAATACAACTTACAAAAATTAACTTATCATTCATTTATGCTTTACGCTACATAGTAATAAGTTTTTCTAATATGTTATCTATACAACAAAATTAATTATACCTTATCACTTTGTATAAATCACTCGAATTTATATTACGCCTTTAAATTTTTTAAGACATCATACTAAAGTCGCATTATATTTTTAAAAATGCTTTTTGATTTTAACAAAACATTCAAATTACAAGGAACTTTGACATAACATTTGTATTTTTTACTATAAAGTACTACAATTTAAGGCTATAATGTATTAGTAATGAAGTTGTATAAATATCGTTCAACTAATTATATTTTAAAATTATGATTATGATTTAACAAAAATTTAATATAGGAGCATCAATCATGAATAAATTTTTAAAATACTTTTTGATCCTTCTAGCATTGGTTCTCATTGTTGTTCCAATAGTCTTCGCTACGTTACTTTTTAAAACGTCCCAAGATGCATTCGAATCTTCTCAAGACAGCAAAAATGCTAATCGTCAATCCAACTTAAGAGATAATAAAGTCAATCCCGAAGAACAACCTATCTCTATTCTTTTCTTAGGTATCGATGATAACGATGGAAGAAGAAAAAAAGGACAGGATGCTGAACACTCTAGATCAGACGCTATGATTTTAACTACTTTTAATCAATCAAAACATCAAATTAGAATGCTTAGTATTCCACGTGATACTATCAGCTACATTCCTAAAGTTGGCTATTACGATAAGATTACCCATGCACATGCATATGGTGGTCCAATTGCCGCAATGGATTCGGTAGAAGCTACCATGAATGTACCTGTTGATTATTATGTGAGAGTCAATATGAAAGCATTTGTCGAGGCTGTAAATGAGCTTGGTGGCATATACTATGATGTGCCATACGACTTAAATGAACCTAACACAGATGATACTGGTAAGATTAAAATTAAAAAAGGGTACCAAAAATTAAATGGTGATGAGGCTTTAGCAGTTGCTAGAACTAGACATCATGATTCAGACTTAAAACGTGGACAACGTCAAATGGAATTAATTAAGATTTTATTCCAAAAAGCACAGGAAGTTGATTCTATTGATAAACTTGATAACGTGATTCAAATTGTAGGCAAAAATGCAAAGCATAATTTAACTAACTCTGAAATTAAAGCTTTAGCAAAAATGTACTTAACAAATGATGTTGAAATTAAAACTGCGCAATTAAAAGGTAAAGATGATATGTTAAATGGTATTTACTATTATCATCCAAGTGTTGAAAGCATTCAAAAATATGCAAACTTACTTCGTAAAGACTTAGAATTATCACCTATTAATGATAAAAATGATTTCTTAGATCAACGTGTCATTAATCATTATGGTTCATTAATACCGTTAACGCCTTTAGATAGTAGTTTATTGAGAAAAGAACAAAATGATACGACAGATAAAGATAAGACATCTAACGAGAACAATGATTCAACTAATAACAGTGATTCCAGCAATCAACAACAACCTGCTACAGATCAAAACTTAAATCAAAATCAAGGTGGCACACAACAAGCGCCACAAGCTTCAAATAACCAAAATGGTGTTGTAAATTAATATTATATGACGATTAACATTTACTATTTATGAAAGGAGCATCATACATGAGTAGAAAAACATACGAAAAGATTGCAAATATAAATGGCATGTTTAATATGTTAGAACAACAAATCATTCATAGCCAAGATATGGCTCATTTTAGAAGTGAATTTTTTTACGTCAATCATGAGCATCGAGAAAACTATGAAGCACTCCTAATTTATTACAAAAATAGTATCGACAATCCTATTGTAGATGGTGCATGTTATATTTTAGCCCTACCTGAAATTTTCAATAGTGTTGATGTTTTCGAATCAGAGTTACCATTTTCATGGGTATATGATGAAAATGGCATTACCGAAACAATGAAATCACTAAGCATTCCATTACAATATTTAGTTGCAGCAGCATTAGAAGTAACTGATGTGAATATATTTAAGCCTTCAGGATTTACAATGGGAATGAATAATTGGAATATTGCTCAAATGCGAATCTTTTGGCAATATACAGCAATTATTAGAAAAGAAGCACTATAACATTAATAATTAATTAGCTATAAAGATGATTCTTGTGAATCATCTTTATAGCTTTTTTATGTCTAATTATTTTTGAGGAAAATAACAATCGTTATTCTATGTTATTATTAGTAAATTAAATGTAAATGATTTTGTTAGGATGTGGAGGAATTTTATGTTTTCAAAAGTAAACAATCAAAAGATGTTAGAAGATTGCTTCTATATAAGAAAGAAAGTGTTTGTAGAAGAACAAGGCGTCCCTGAGGAAAGTGAAATTGATGAATATGAATCTGAATCTATTCACCTCATTGGATATGATAATGGACAGCCAGTTGCCACTGCTCGAATACGCCCTATTAATGAAACAACTGTCAAAATAGAACGAGTAGCTGTGATGAAATCACATCGTGGACAAGGAATGGGTAGAATGCTTATGCAAGCTGTAGAATCATTAGCTAAAGATGAAGGTTTTTACGTAGCTACTATGAATGCCCAATGTCATGCTATCCCATTTTATGAAAGTTTAAACTTTAAAATGAGAGGTAATATATTTCTTGAGGAAGGCATCGAGCATATTGAAATGACAAAAAAGTTAACCTCGCTTAATTAAAAAAAGTTGTATCTATTTTAGAAACATTTGTAATAAACCAATTCTTAAATTGACATCAATTCTATTTGATTTGTCACGTCACCATTGAGATTCAAAATTTTTTTCATTTTTTTACAGTGAAAATGTAAATTAAGAGTATATTACAAATTGGTTAAATACGCACAGGTATATAAAACAGGTACTATAATGTTAGTAATAATTAATAAATGTTAGGAGTAATAAATAGAATGGCGAAAAAATTCAATTACAAACTACCATCAATGGTTGCATTAACGCTTGTAGGTTCAGCAGTCACTGCACATCAAGTTCAAGCAGCTGAGACGACACAAGATCAAACTACTAATAAAAATGTTTTAGATAGTAATAAAGTTAAAGCAACTACTGAACAAGCAAAAGCTGAGGTAAAAAATCCAACGCAAAACATTTCTGGCACTCAAGTATATCAAGACCCTGCTATTGTCCAACCAAAAACAGCAAATAACAAAACAGGCAATGCTCAAGTAAGTCAAAAAGTTGATACTGCACAAGTAAATGGTGACACTCGTGCTAATCAATCAGCGACTACAAATAATACGCAGCCTGTTGCAAAGTCAACAAGCACTACAGCACCTAAAACTAACACTAATGTTACAAATGCTGGTTATAGTTTAGTTGATGATGAAGATGATAATTCAGAACATCAAATTAATCCAGAATTAATTAAATCAGCTGCTAAACCTGCAGCTCTTGAAACGCAATATAAAGCCGCAGCACCTAAAGCTAAAACTGAAGCGACACCTAAAGTAACTACTTTTAGCGCTTCAGCACAACCAAGATCAGTTGCTGCAACACCAAAAACGAGTTTGCCAAAATATAAACCACAAGTAAACTCTTCAATTAACGATTACATTCGTAAAAATAACTTAAAAGCACCTAAAATTGAAGAAGATTATACATCTTACTTCCCTAAATACGCATACCGTAACGGCGTAGGTCGTCCTGAAGGTATCGTAGTTCATGATACAGCTAATGATCGTTCGACGATAAATGGTGAAATTAGTTATATGAAAAATAACTATCAAAACGCATTCGTACATGCATTTGTTGATGGGGATCGTATAATCGAAACAGCACCAACGGATTACTTATCTTGGGGTGTCGGTGCAGTCGGTAACCCTAGATTCATCAATGTTGAAATCGTACACACACACGACTATGCTTCATTTGCACGTTCAATGAATAACTATGCTGACTATGCAGCTACACAATTACAATATTATGGTTTAAAACCAGACAGTGCTGAGTATGATGGAAATGGTACAGTATGGACTCACTACGCTGTAAGTAAATATTTAGGTGGTACGGACCATGCCGATCCACATGGATATTTAAGAAGTCATAATTATAGTTATGATCAATTATATGACTTAATTAATGAAAAATATTTAATAAAAATGGGTAAAGTGGCGCCATGGGGTACGCAATTTACAACTACCCCTACTACACCATCAAAACCAACAACACCGTCGAAACCATCAACTGGTAAATTAACAGTTGCAGCAAACAATGGTGTCGCACAAATCAAACCAACAAATAGTGGTTTATATACTACTGTTTACGACAAAACTGGTAAAGCAACTAATGAAGTTCAAAAAACATTTGCTGTATCTAAAACAGCTACATTAGGTAATCAAAAATTCTATCTTGTTCAAGATTACAATTCTGGTAATAAATTTGGTTGGGTTAAAGAAGGCGATGTGGTTTACAACACAGCTAAATCACCTGTAAATGTAAATCAATCATATTCAATCAAATCTGGTACGAAACTTTATACAGTACCTTGGGGTACATCTAAACAAGTTGCTGGTAGCGTGTCTGGCTCTGGAAACCAAACATTTAAGGCTTCAAAGCAACAACAAATTGATAAATCAATTTATTTATATGGCTCTGTGAATGGTAAATCTGGTTGGGTAAGTAAAGCATATTTAGTTGATACTGCTAAACCTACGCCTACACCAATACCTAAGCCATCAACACCTACAACAAATAATAAATTAACAGTTTCATCATTAAACGGTGTTGCTCAAATTAATGCTAAAAACAATGGCTTATTCACTACAGTTTATGACAAAACTGGTAAGCCAACGAAAGAAGTTCAAAAAACATTTGCTGTAACAAAAGAAGCAAGTTTAGGTGGAAACAAATTCTACTTAGTTAAAGATTACAATAGTCCAACTTTAATTGGTTGGGTTAAACAAGGTGACGTTATTTATAACAATGCAAAATCACCTGTAAATGTAATGCAAACATATACAGTAAAACCAGGCACTAAATTATATTCAGTACCTTGGGGCACTTATAAACAAGAAGCTGGTGCAGTTTCTGGTACAGGTAACCAAACTTTTAAAGCGACTAAGCAACAACAAATTGATAAATCTATCTATTTATTTGGAACTGTAAATGGTAAATCTGGTTGGGTAAGTAAAGCATATTTAGCTGTACCTGCTGCACCTAAAAAAGCAGTAGCACAACCAAAAACAGCTGTAAAAGCTTATACTGTTACTAAACCACAAACGACTCAAACAGTTAGCAAGATTGCTCAAGTTAAACCAAACAACACTGGTATTCGTGCTTCTGTTTATGAAAAAACAGCGAAAAACGGTGCGAAATATGCAGACCGTACGTTCTATGTAACAAAAGAGCGTGCTCATGGTAATGAAACGTATGTATTATTAAACAATACAAGCCATAACATCCCATTAGGTTGGTTCAATGTAAAAGACTTAAATGTTCAAAACCTAGGCAAAGAAGTTAAAACGACTCAAAAATATACTGTTAATAAATCAAATAACGGCTTATCAATGGTTCCTTGGGGTACTAAAAACCAAGTCATTTTAACAGGCAATAACATTGCTCAAGGTACATTTAATGCAACGAAACAAGTATCTGTAGGCAAAGATGTTTATTTATACGGTACTATTAAT
This sequence comes from Staphylococcus sp. FSL W8-0056, assembly GCF_037963075.1. Classification (NCBI taxonomy): domain Bacteria; kingdom Bacillati; phylum Bacillota; class Bacilli; order Caryophanales; family Staphylococcaceae; genus Staphylococcus; species Staphylococcus sp. FSL W8-0056. Next base: position 735,842 of record NZ_CP150142.1, on the reverse strand, counting down.
AACCGCACTGGTTGGGTAAATGCAAAAGATTTAACTGCACCAACTGCTGTGAAACCAACTACATCAGCTGCCAAAGATTATAACTACACTTATGTAATTAAAAATGGTAATGGTTATTACTATGTAACACCAAATTCTGATACAGCTAAATACTCATTAAAAGCATTTAATGAACAACCATTCGCAGTTGTTAAAGAACAAGTCATTAATGGACAAACTTGGTACTATGGTAAATTATCTAACGGTAAATTAGCATGGATTAAATCAACTGATTTAGCTAAAGAATTAATTAAGTATAATCAAACAGGTATGACATTAAACCAAGTTGCTCAAATACAAGCTGGTTTACAATATAAACCACAAGTACAACGTGTACCAGGTAAGTGGACAGATGCTAACTTTAATGATGTTAAGCATGCAATGGATACGAAGCGTTTAGCTCAAGATCCAGCATTAAAATATCAATTCTTACGCTTAGACCAACCACAAAATATTTCTATTGATAAAATTAATCAATTCTTAAAAGGTAAAGGTGTATTAGAAAACCAAGGTGCTGCATTTAACAAAGCTGCTCAAATGTATGGCATTAATGAAGTTTATCTTATCTCACATGCCCTATTAGAAACAGGTAACGGTACTTCTCAATTAGCGAAAGGTGCAGATGTAGTGAACAACAAAGTTGTAACTAACTCAAACACGAAATACCATAACGTATTTGGTATTGCTGCATATGATAACGATCCTTTACGTGAAGGTATTAAATATGCTAAACAAGCTGGTTGGGACACAGTATCAAAAGCAATCGTTGGTGGTGCTAAATTCATCGGCAACTCATATGTAAAAGCTGGTCAAAATACACTTTACAAAATGAGATGGAATCCTGCACATCCAGGAACACACCAATATGCTACAGATGTAGATTGGGCTAACATCAATGCTAAAATCATCAAAGGCTACTATGATAAAATTGGCGAAGTCGGCAAATACTTCGACATCCCACAATATAAATAAGCAACATGAACATAGGATCAAAAGTCATCCCCCACTATCAATCATGGGGGATGACCTTTGATCCCTTTTTTATACATACACAAGCAAAAATAGCGGTGATTGTTTACCATCAATTTTAACAATCACCGCTACTTTTGCTTGTAATTCATGATTCAATTTTTGTTGTGTGCACAATGACACTAAATTATGTGTTTGCTATTGTCGTGTTACAACGATATGCGTCGTTGATTTAACTTATCAAGTAATTGATTTAAATTGTCTAATTCGACTTCCGATAAACATTGACATCTTGCTTCAATCAATTCGCAACGTGCATTATTTATTTGTGAAATTAATGTACGTGCTTGATCAGTCAAAATTAATTCTTTACATCTTAAATCTTCGCTAGATTGTTGACTTGTGATGTAACCTTTCAAAACTAATTTCTTAATCCACCTTGAAACTATAGATTGTTCCCTGCTAATCTTCATCGTCAAATCATACTGTGATAAGCGATCGTAATTAAATAAAATACGGAGAAGTTCTAGCTGTTCAGATGTGATATCCGTGCGTTGTCCAAATCTTCTATTCACTAAGTTTAAGTCATTGTTAGTCAGTGTAATAAGTTTTTCAAGTTGTTTATACATGTTGATCTACTCCACTACATATTATTTATAATATTATATGCTTTTTTTATAATTTTTACAATACTATTCGACACAATAGACAAATTTGTTGCATAACTAATACAAAATATAATAAATTAGTAAGAGTCTTATGGACATAAAGGAGATAAAATATGACTTCATTAAAAGAGAGAGATTATTTTTTTGACAACGCAAGAGCAATTTTAATATTATTAGTCGTATTTGGACATATGTTACAACCCTACACTAGTGGCGATAAATATTTATCAGCATTATACCTAGTTATTTATAGTTTCCATATGCCAACATTTTTGTTTATATCTGGTTATTTCGCGAAAAATATTGATAAACCATACTATTTAGAAAAAATTTCAAAACGTTTGATAGTACCTTATATGATATTTTTTGCATTCTTTTCAATATATTATTTCTTAACAGGTAAAAGTGACGAATTACAACTTGATCCTTTTAACCCAGTATTTGCGTTATGGTTTTTGATCACGCTATTTTTCTTTCATGTCATTTTAGTAATAGTTAGAAGATTTAATCCATATAAAGTGCTATCAGTTTCAATTATTATATCTATTGGAGCAGGTTTTTCAGATAACATCGATAGCTACTTGAGCATTTCAAGGACAATCGTATTTTTCCCAATATTTTACCTAGGTTACATTTTCACCAAAAAACATACGGCTATTTTTAAAAATAAAAAACTAATACCAGTATCTATCATTACCTTTATTTTGTTTTTTATCATTTACGTGATTCATCCTATCAATGCAGATTGGTTATTGGGAAGTTCACCATATACTTCACTTGAAAATGAAGGACAGAGTATATTCAGTCCTTTTAAACGACTTATATTATATGGAATTATATTAATCGCAATGACTGCGTTTCTAAATTTAATGTCAACAAAGAAAAAATTATATACTTATATTGGTAGTCGTACGCTATACGTATATTTATTACATGGTTTAATTATTGGCATTGTTAGAGGATTTGAATGGTACCCATTCGATAATCCTATATCATTAATGACTTATCTTTATTTAATAAGTATATCTGTAATCATCGTATATGTATTATCTACAAACTTTGTTTGTAAATGGACAAATCCAATAATTAATTTACAAAGACCATCACAGTTTAAAGATTCATAATTTTATAGTGTCTAAGTACATTAACTGTAACCACTTTATTCATTTTGAAAAGTAGTTACTACAGTGTATTTAGACATTTTTCGTTTTTCAAATAAAGCTTAAGTAATTTACCCTTTTTTGGTTTAAAAGTATGTTATGATATTATTAATTTCTAAATTTTTAGACAATATTTGATTTATATTTGAGGTGTCACAAATGAAACTTTCTTTAAATTCTAATTCTAAATATTTAAGAGCACCAAGTATTCGCCAATTTTCAAATCGTATGAATAATTTGGATGATTGTGTTAATTTAACTATTGGCCAACCAGACTTCCCGATGCCTGATGTTGTGAAAAAGGCATATATTGATGCTATTAACAATGACAAGACATCATACTCTCACAATAAAGGGTTATTAGAAACTCGCGAAGCAATTAGTCAATACTTCAAAAATCGTTATCATTTTTCCTATGATCCTGAAGAAATTATTGTGACAAATGGAGCAAGTGAAGCAATAGACACAACGTTACGTTCTATCATAGAGCCTGGAGATGAAATTATAATACCGGGACCAATTTATGCAGGCTACATACCACTCATCGAAGTACTAGGTGGTAAACCAATTTATATTGATACAACAGCAACACAATTCAAAATTACACCTGATGCATTAGAAAGTCATATTTCTCCAAAGACAAAAGCTGTCTTGTTAAATTATCCGACTAATCCAACTGGCGTAGTTTTAAAAAGAAATGAAGTTTTAAATATCGTAAATGTATTAAAAAAATATCCGATATTTATTATTAGCGATGAGATTTATGCTGAAAATACATTTAGTGGTAAACATGTATCCTTCGCTGAATTTGAAGACATTCGTGATCAATTAATATTAATTGGTGGTTTAAGTAAATCACACTCAGCAACCGGAATAAGAATTGGTTTTCTATTAGGGCCTCAATATTTGATTGATAAATTAACATTTATGCACGCCTATAATTGTATTTGTGCCAATGTTCCAGCTCAAATAGCATGTATAACAGCACTTAACGAAGGATTAGAAGCTCCTAAATATATGAACGAAGCTTATGTAGAACGAAGAAATTATTTAGTATCTGAATTAACTAAATTAGGTTTTGAGATTACCGCTCAACCTGAAGGCGCGTTTTATATTTTCCCAAGTATTAAACATATCACCGATGACGATTTCGAATTTTGTGTCGATTTACTTGAATCAACACATTTAGCAATCGTTCCAGGCTCATCCTTTACAGAATTCGGTAAAGGATTTGTAAGGATTTCCTATGCTTATGAAATGGATGTTTTAAAAGAAGGTATGAAGAGACTTGCTAAATATTTAAATACTAAATAAAAATGATATGTTGAACTGGACGTCGTGAACTAAATTCATAGTACGTTCAGTTTTTTATATTCTATAAGTTTTAAATAATACTCTATAGAGACTGTAAATACTACCGAGTTATATTCCTCTCCTTTAAACACCTCACTCAAAATGATTCTATCAAAAGGTTTTAATATGCTAACTTATAATTGTTCTTCGAAACTTAAGCACTCAAATAATATATCACCATTCATATTAATCTACCTTTGGCCAAACAATTATTATTCAAAAGTTACTATTTATTATTATAAACAAATACTTTCCATTCGCTCTCAATTCCTTTCTTATTTATTCTTTTAGATAAATGCAAACAATTGACGATCTTATCAATTTAACTCAATTGAATAAAGTATAATACAATTCAATTTTAATTCCCTTAATGTTTTTGTAAACTCTAATCTTTACAAAAACTTTTTAATTTATTTATATATTCTTATTGACTTAAAAATTTTTAGTGTTATATTTAACTTGTAAATAAATTTTTTGGAGGTTTTTAGATGAAAGGTAAATTTTTAAAAGTTAGTTCTTTATTCGTTGCAACTTTGACAACAGCGACACTTGTGAGTTCTCCAGCAGCAAACGCGTTATCATCAAAAGCTATGGACAATCATCCACAACAAACGCAGTCAAGCAAACAGCAAACACCTAAGATTAAAAAAGGCGGTAACCTTAAACCATTAGAACAACGTGAACACGCAAATGTTATATTACCGAATAACGATCGTCACCAAATCACAGATACAACGAATGGTCATTATGCACCCGTAACTTATATTCAAGTTGAAGCACCTACTGGTACATTTATTGCTTCCGGTGTAGTTGTAGGTAAAGATACTCTTTTAACAAATAAACACGTCGTAGATGCTACGCACGGTGATCCTCATGCTTTAAAAGCATTCCCTTCTGCAATTAACCAAGACAATTATCCAAATGGTGGTTTCACTGCTGAACAAATCACTAAATATTCAGGCGAAGGTGATTTAGCAATAGTTAAATTCTCCCCTAATGAGCAAAACAAACATATTGGTGAAGTAGTTAAACCAGCAACAATGAGTAATAATGCTGAAACACAAGTTAACCAAAATATTACTGTAACAGGATATCCTGGTGATAAACCTGTAGCAACAATGTGGGAAAGTAAAGGAAAAATCACTTACCTCAAAGGCGAAGCTATGCAATATGATTTAAGTACAACTGGTGGTAACTCAGGTTCACCTGTATTTAATGAAAAAAATGAAGTGATCGGAATTCATTGGGGCGGTGTACCAAATGAATTTAATGGTGCGGTATTTATTAATGAAAATGTACGCAACTTCTTAAAACAAAATATTGAAGATATCCATTTTGCCAACGATGACCAACCTAATAACCCAGATAATCCTGATAACCCTAACAATCCTGATAACCCTAACAATCCTGATAACCCTAACAACCCAGATGAACCAAATAACCCTGACAACCCTAACAACCCTGATAATCCAGACAATGGCGATAACAATAATTCAGACAACCCTGACGCTGCATAAACTTCATCTTAATTTAGATTTAGTAAATAGAAGCAAAGTCTTAGCAACGCAAAATATTTTGATTTAAATGGAGGGTATTATATGAATAGTTCATATAAATCTAGAGTATTCAATATTATAAGCATCATAATGGTTTCAATGCTTATTTTATCACTAGGCGCATTTGCTAATAACAATAAAGCCAAAGCCGATTCACACTCTAAACAGCTAGAAATTAATGTTAAGAGTGACAAAGTACCTCAAAAAGTAAAAGATCTAGCACAACAACAATTTGCTGGTTATGCTAAAGCATTAGATAAACAAAGTAATGCAAAAACTGGTAAATATGAACTTGGCGAAGCTTTTAAAATTTATAAATTTAATGGTGAAGAAGATAATAGTTACTATTATCCAGTTATAAAAGACGGTAAAATTGTTTATACTTTAACACTTAGCCCTAAAAATAAAGATGATTTAAACAAATCAAAAGAAGACATGAATTACAGTGTTAAAATTTCAAACTTCATCGCTAAAGATTTAGACCAAATTAAAGATAAAAATTCAAATATCACTGTTCTTACTGATGAAAAAGGGTTTTATTTTGAAGAAGATGGCAAAGTTAGATTAGTAAAAGCTACGCCACTACCTGGTAATGTAAAAGAAAAAGAAAGTGCTAAAACAGTTTCAGCAAAATTGAAACAAGAGTTAAAAAATACAGTAACACCTACTAAAGTTGAAGAAAACGAAGCGATACAAGAAGATCAAGTTCAATATGAAAATACATTAAAAAACTTCAAAATTAGAGAACAACAATTCGATAACTCATGGTGTGCAGGATTTAGTATGGCAGCATTATTAAATGCAACTAAAAATACAGACACTTATAATGCACATGATATTATGCGTACATTATACCCTGAAGTAAGTGAGCAAGACCTTCCTAATTGCTCAACATTCCCTAATCAAATGATTGAATACGGTAAATCACAAGGCAGAGATATTCATTATCAAGAAGGCGTACCATCATATGAACAAGTTGATCAACTTACAAAAGATAATGTAGGAATTATGATTCTTGCACAAAGTGTATCTCAAAACCCTAATGATCCACATTTAGGACATGCCCTAGCAGTTGTTGGTAATGCTAAAATTAATGACCAAGAAAAACTTATTTACTGGAATCCTTGGGATACAGAATTATCAATCCAAGATGCAGATTCAAGCCTATTACATTTATCATTCAATCGTGATTATAACTGGTATGGTTCAATGATAGGTTACTAAAAAGTAATATAGATATTGATTAAAGGCAGGTAAAACTATGTATCAACTACAATTTATAAATTTAGTTTACGACACAACCAAACTCACACATCTAGAACAAACCAATATCAATTTATTCATTGGTAATTGGAGTAATCATCAATTACAAAAATCAATTTGTATACGTCATGGCGATGATACAAGTCACAATCAATATCATATTCTTTTTATAGATACGGCACATCAACGCATTAAATTTTCATCTATTGATAATGAAGAAATCACTTATATTCTTGATTATGATGATACACAGCATATCCTCATGCAAACGTCATCCAAACAAGGTATTGGCACTTCGCGCCCAATCGTTTATGAGCGCTTAGTATAACTAATTTAAATGATTTCACTTCATAAAGCGGGTTGGCGAGAATTCAATTTCTCACCAGCTCGTTTTTTCATTGTAATAATAATCTTTAACATTTATTCTTTCTCTATTAATTTACTCAAACCATCTTATCTTTATGATAATTAATTAAAATTCTCTTTTAAATTCTTATAAAATAAAAAAGCCACCTATCGTCGCTAATAAACGACGCAAGTGACTTAATATCATATTCAAAATAACTTATGGGAATTTAGGGAATTGATCGAAGTCAGGATCACGTTTTTCTTTAAACGCATCACGGCCTTCTTTCGCTTCATCAGTTGTGTAATAAAGCAATGTTGCATCCCCAGCCATTTGTTGTAAACCAGCTAAACCATCTGTGTCAGCATTCATAGCTGCTTTAAGGAATCGTAAAGCTGTTGGTGAGTGTTTCATAATCTCTTTACACCATTGCACAGTTTCATCTTCAACTTTATCTAAAGGTACCACTGTATTTACTAGGCCCATATCTAAAGCTTCTTGTGCATTGTATTGACGACATAAGTACCAGATTTCACGTGCTTTCTTATGTCCAACGATACGTGCTAAATATCCTGAACCATAACCTGCATCAAATGAACCTACTTTAGGACCAGTTTGTCCAAAAATAGCATTATCAGCAGCAATCGTTAAGTCACAAACAACATTTAGTACATTACCGCCACCTACAGCATAACCTTTTACCATCGCGATAACCGGTTTTGGAATAATACGAATTAAACGCTGTAAATCTAATACATTTAAGCGAGGGATTTGGTCTTCACCTACATAACCACCATGTCCACGTTTCTTCTGGTCACCACCAGAACAGAATGCTAAATCACCTTCACCAGTTAATACGATAACTGAAACGTTTTGATCATCACGTGCACGTGAAAATGCGTCAATCATTTCAGCAACTGTTTTAGGTGTAAACGCATTGCGTACTTCAGGGCGATTTATTGTTACCTTAGCAATCCCTTCGTAAAATTCATATTTGATTTCATCATATTCTCTAAGTGTTTCCCATTGTCTGTTAGTCATTTTGCTCCTCCTTTAAAAATCCTAATATCATTGTATCAAATTCATCACTATCTTCCACATGAATTGTATGACCTGTAGCAGAAATTAATTTACATTTACTATTAGGAATTAAATTTGCCATTTTTTTCGCAATCTGTACAAATTTTTCATCATATTCTCCAGCTAATATTAATGTTGGTACTTTAATTTCTTTCAGGCGCGGCCATAAGTTTGGCATTTGACCTGTACCATAATCTCTTAATGCTTTGGCCATTTTCTGTGGCGATTGAGACAATCGTTGTAGTCTTATTTGATGTTGTATTTCAACTGGTAATTCTAGTTGCGATTGAAATAATGGCAACTTTTCCCAATCATTAACAAATAATTCAATACCTGCTATGTCTAATACTTTAGCACGTGCATCATCAACAAGACGGCGTTCCAATTGATTTGCTTCTTCTTTAATACCTGGTGACGTACTTTCTAATATCAAATTAGATATAGGGATGTGACCATTAATTGCATAATATAATGCAACACGCCCACCCATTGAATATCCAAACAATGTTATTGATTTATCTTTATATTTATCTAAAATTCGGTCTAACAACGTCGTAATATAATCAAAATTCCACGTTTCATCCATTGAAGACTGATCTTCGCCATGGCCTGGTAAGTCTATAGTGATGACATGACAGATATCAGTATATTTATCGATGTGATTATAATAAGTACGACTGTCGCTAAGAAAACCATGCAGTAATACTAAAACTTGATTGGTCTCAACGTTTGCTTCATAGTATTTATAATGTGTCATGAATCATTTCACTCAATTTCTGATATAAAATTTGATGCTGTTTAAAGTTATCTTCGCGATTCGTTATCAATTCATAAATCGTCGAAGTTTCAGATAACAATGTGGCATTTTTAAATTCTGAAACACTGTTAAAACGTTTAAAATCGAATTGATATAACTTAGCTGTATACTCGAAATCCAATCCCGTCGGTGTGCCAAACAACCGTTCAAAATAGTCAGTTGCACTTTCTTTTTGTGGTAAATATGAAAAAATACCGCCACCATCGTTGTTCAATAATACAATATTCATCTGAATATTATTTAATTTTGACATTAATAGTCCATTCATATCATGATAAAATGACAAATCACCTATCAATAATGTTATTCGTTTATGCACAGCCATACCCAGTGCAGTTGAAACGATACCATCAATACCATTCGCACCACGATTCGCATAGACATCTATATTTTTATTCAATAACAAGTTATCTACATCTCTGATAGGCATACTATTACTAATAAATAATGCATCTTTTTCAGATGTTTTCTTAATCAATTCACCAACGAATGCACTCTCATCTGTAGCTTGTTCCAAATAACATTTAATTTCTTTACGCCCTTTTTTCTCTAAGCATTGCCATTTTTCTAACCAACTTACGCGATTGATGGTCGTGTCTTCCATTAATGATCTAAAGAAATCATTTGCAGAAATCTCATATGAAATATCTGGCGCTATAGGAAAGACATCAATCTTATCATTGTTTTGCACTAATATTTGAAATGCATCAGTTTTCTTTAACCATTGATTCAACTTTTTAGAAATCACTGGTTTCCCAACACGAATTACGAAATCAACATTTAAGTCTAAGCCGCTTCTAAACAGCAAATCATATGTACAGATAACATTCGGATGATCAAATTTTCTTAAATGACTTAAAGGATCAGCTAAAATAGGCAAATCATATATCGTTGAATACGTTAGTATTTGATCAACTTCTTGGTGCTGCATATCCCCTACAATAATTAAACCTTTTTTCTTATTTAAAATGTGTCTTAATGCCGATGCATCTATACTTTTTTGATAGTGCGGTAAAATCTTCATCTCAGAAGTTAACAATTCTGTTGCATTCAAATCAGGTGTTAACGGATCTCTAAATGGCAAGTTAAAATGAATTGGCCCTTTATGTGGTCCATATAAATATTGACTAGCAATTTGCATTTGATAATAAATTGCATTAATGGTCTCTTTACTATCATCCGCAATAGGCATATCGAACTCATAACTTACATAATTATTAAACATATTTACTTGATTAATCGCTTGTGGTGCGCCTACACTTCTTAATTCATGCGGACGGTCACTTGTTAAAACGATTAATGGAATTCTACTAATTTGGCTTTCAGCAATTGCAGGCGTATAATTCGCTGCTGCTGTACCTGACGTACATAATATAGCGACAGGTCTTTCACTGCCTTTAATTAACCCAACTGCAAAAAATGCTGCACTTCGCTCATCGGGGTGTATCCATGTTTTAATATTTGGATGTGCTTCAAATGCAAGTGCAAGTGGCGTTGAGCGTGATCCCGGACTGATAACTACTTCCCTTACGCCGTATGCATATAACTCAGATGCAAATGTAAAAACTTGCTTCGTTAAAGCTGCTTTATGATTTCCCATTCATATCGACTCCTAATGCATTCATCATAGGTGTGAACTTAAGGTTCGTTTCTGCCAATTCACTATCTGGATCAGAATCTTTAACAATGCCACACCCAGCAAATAAAGTTGCTTGTGCTTTCTTAATAAGCATCGAACGAATTGCAACAATAAATTCACAATCATCATATATATCTATATAGCCAACCGGCGCACCATATAATCCTCGTGTACCAAATTCTTTCTGTTCAATAAAATCCATCGCAAATTCTTTTGGATAGCCACCTAAAGCAGGTGTTGGATGTAAATGATCAATTAAACTAATATACGAATCATCCTTCAGTGGCGCCTTTATTTCAGTGTACAAGTGATATAAATGATCATTTTTTAGAATTTTAGGCGTCTTATCATAATGTAATTCAGTGATATAAGGTTTAATATCATGTAAAATACTGTCAACAACAAATCGATGTTCGATTAAGTTTTTATTATCTTTTAAAAATGCTTCAACATTTTTTGTATCTTCGTCCTCATCTTGTGAACGTTTAATTGTACCTGCTACAGCTTTAGTCGATAGTATTTTATTATTGACCTTTATTAATTGTTCAGGTGTTTGTGAAAAGAAAATAGAATCTTGTGATTCTAACAAGAATATATAACTGTTTTTTTCTTTAGAATATGCTTGCTTTAGAATATATGGAATACTGATATCTTTATCGAACTTTATTAACCGTCTACGTGCTAGTACAATTTTTTCTTCATTATTAATAGATTCTATAGCTTCTACTACAAGTTGACGCCAGTCATCTTTATAAATATCTTCATTTCTAGTAATTTCCCCAATTTGCTCGTCCACATCTATATCCGATATATTGTTGAACAAATCCATTAAATCGTTCAATGCCTCAACAGTAAAACTTTCCCTTTTAACTGTATAAGTTAAAAATGTCCCATTATTATCAGTTGAAATTAAAACTTCAGGTAATACAAAATGATTTAGTCCAAACTCTCGCCATTCATCATCTGATTTATGACTTGAAAATTGAAACCCTCCAACAACTCGAAGATGATGTTTCTCAGATTGCGGATGTATAAATGTGATGTTATGTTTTAATTTTTCCCAGTCTTTAAAAATAGATTGTTTATTTTTAGAATTATTTTTGAATAATTGAATTGCTTTGTAGCCAAAATATGACGTTCGATTATCATTCAAACGCATATAAAAGCGATCTCCTGCCTCATTGTCAGTGAGATGAAATAATGTGCTCGGGTCTAGTGACTGTGATAATTTCACTTCAACTGAAACCCATTCCTTTGAGCTGCCATATATCTCTTTGACAATATCGTCCTCTAATACGCCCGTAGCCATCCATTTCACTTCTTTCTTCGTCTTTTTTCACTCATTATTATATTGTATCATTTTTGGATAATTGTGTTACAAGAATTGCTTAAACTTATCTTGCAATTTTTCACGTCAATTGACCTTTATGCTACTTTCTATTAAAATATCTTTGTTATAAAAAATATGATTTAAAGAGGTTTTGTATTCAATGAGTAATCAATATCAGCAATATTCTACAGTTAAGAAATATTGGCATTTAATGCGTCCTCATACATTAACTGCTTCCGTAGTACCCGTTTTAGTTGGTACAGCAGCATCTAAAATATATTTTCTTGGTAGCGAAGATCATATTAAAATCAGCCTATTCATTGCCATGTTACTAGCATGCTTACTTATTCAAGCAGCAACTAATATGTTTAATGAATACTATGATTATAAAAAAGGCCTTGATGATCATGAATCTGTAGGCATTGGTGGTGCCATTGTTCGCAACGGTATGAGCCCAGAGCTTGTGCTACGATTAGCCATTGCATTTTACATCTTAGCAGCAATATTAGGTTTGTTTTTAGCTGCTAACTCTTCATTTTGGTTATTACCAGTTGGATTAGTATGTATGGCTGTTGGTTACCTATATACAGGTGGCCCTTTCCCTATTTCATGGACGCCTTTCGGTGAATTATTCTCAGGCGTATTTATGGGTATGTTTATTATCGTTATTGCATTCTTTATTCAAACTGGCAATATTCAAAGTTATGTAATTTGGTTAAGTGTACCTATAGTAATCACTATCGGTTTAATTAATATGGCTAACAATATTCGCGACCGTGTCAAAGATAAAGCAAGTGGTCGCAAAACTTTACCCATTCTATTAGGTAAAAATGCTTCTTTAACATTTATGGCAATCATGTACTTTATCGCTTATGCCTTTATTGTACTTACGATCATTATTAAACCTGGTGGCTCATTATTTTACTTACTTGCGTTGTTATCATTCCCAATGCCTGTTAAAGTTATCAGACGTTTCAAGAAGAATGATACACCGCCTACAATGATGCCAGCAATGGCTGCTGCTGGTAAAACAAATACATTTTTCGGTTTATTATATGCATTAGGTATTTATATTAGTGCATTATTTGCAGGCATTTAATAGAAAATGATACTACTCGGCAATCGACTTACATCGAACTGTCGAGTTTTTTTATTTAACAATTAAATGATGATACATGTGCTTGTATAATTCAATCTGTCCATCAGATATAAAGCCTACTTTTTTATATAACTTTAATGCTGCTTCATTATTAATATCGCAATTCAAACTCCATTTAACATGTGTATTTGATTCAAGTAATGACGTTAATAACTTTGTCGCGATGCCTCTACCTCTATATGCTGCAAATGTCGCAATTGTTTCTATATAATACTCATCGTCTTTAGCTTCTTTTACAGGTAATGGCGTGCCATATTGTTTTATTTCTTCTGGCAAGTCAAGTAGTTCCCATGCTTTTTCGTATTTCAATTCATTTTCACCACTATAGCTAATAATACAACCTGCTACTTTATTTTCTACTTCATAAACTAAAATATGCTGATAAAAAGTTCGATATGTTGCATCAACACAGCTTTTTTCAATTGCATCTAATACCATGTCTTTAGGTAGATGCTTTACCAATTCTAATTCCATATCATCCCAAACCATATAAACTAACTTCGCAATATCAAATCGGTCCTCTGGACGTGCTTGACGTATCACTATGTCATCATTCCCTTTTACGTTATTAACATTTATTATATAGAAATTCTAGCTTATTTTAAAAAGATATACTTATAATTTTAGAAAGTTTGAAAATTCTAAAGTTAGAAATATTGGTTTTCACAACGAATTTAAGTAGAATTATAGTTAAGGAGGATTTACAAATGAAAGTCAATAAAGCCATTTATGTTATTGTTGCATTATTTCTTGGAGGTTTAGGTATTCATAAATTTTATGCTGATAAATTTGGACAAGGTCTTTTTCACTTATTATTTTTCTGGACAGGTATCCCTACCATCATCTCAATAATACATGCAATTTTTGTCATTTTTACTAAAAAAGCAGATAAAGATGGTTATATTATATTCCCTAAAAATTAAATTGTGACAATGACGTTTAAAAAGCATATATGAATGGGTATATAGTTCGTAAGATATAGAGAAATGAGGTATGTAACGATGCGCCAATTCATTAAAAGAACTGTTAAAACAATCCTTGTCGGTTATGTAATTAAATTTATTCGAAATAAACTTTCAGGTAAATCATCACATCCGACAGATAATAAACATAATTAAAAATACAGCGCCACTCTTATATGATTTACGAGTAGCGCTGTATTTTTATTTTGCTTTTTCTGCAATTTTTTCTAAATCTTCTGCCATACTTTCACTTGCGATAATCCCCCTTGATTTCAACCACTTATTTCGGTCAACGTCATAAACTTTGTTATCTTTCACAGCTTTTAATGATTTCCAAACTGCAGGATCAATGAATTTCGTTCTATTTTTGTCCGTTTTTCCGTCAGTGGCTAAAATCATAACTTTTGGATTGATATTGGCAAGTTCTTCATTATTTAAATATATATAAGGACCACCCTTGCGTTCACCAACATGCGTAGTTTTGTCTTTTGTGACTTCAGGTTGAATACCCATTTTAATTAAGAATTGTCCCATAAATGTATCTTCATTATTAATAAACATACCTGCTCTTGAGATACCGAATGCAAATGCAGATTTTAACGTACTCTGTTCAATTTTCTTTCTAATCTCCGCTAATATTTTATCATGCTTTTCCAGACGCTTCTCGCCTTCTTTCTCTTTGCCTACTGCTTTAGCGACTGTTTTAAATGCTTCAATATTTGCATTATAATCTCCCGTACCGCTAACTAACATGATTGTCGGAGCAATTTTGCTCAATTCTGATTTGATTTTCTTATGTCTGCTAACATCTGCAATGATCAAATCCGGTTTTAATTTACTTATCACTTCCATATTCGGTTGCGGTCTAGATCCAACCGATTCATATGCCCCAATCTTATCTCTTACTGACTTTGTTATATTTTTAGTGCTGCCATCATCTGCAATACCAACAGGTTTCATATCTAATGCTGCTAAATAATCAGCAAAACTATATTCTAATACAACAACACGTTTAGGATTTTTCTTAATTTTTTCAGTTCCTAATTCATCTTTTATTGTCGTCATTTCAGTTTTCTCTTCAGTATCTTTTTGACCACAACCCGCTACTGCTACAACTAAGATTAGCATAAACACAACTAATTTAACGATATTCCTATTCACATATTTACCTCCAAACAACTTTAATAGAAAACTGCATTATTATTTTATCATTTAATTTGTTTATGATATATTTGGTATGCTATTATTTTTTCTTATCATAGTTTATTATCAAATCTTCTTATTATAAACAGCAAATGGCCTCTAATTTTGAAGATGACGCACTGGTTAATAATACTCATTTATCTCAAACCATCATTCTAATTATCCATACTACTCTCGCAATTTCATAATAGTGTTTACGATTCATAAATAGCGATGCAATAGTTAATTCATTTCCCTATAATCTTTGCACTATGCTGTACTAATCTTTATTTATAAATACAAAAAGTAACTGATGACTTAAACATCTTTCTACAACAATTGTTCAATACAATAGAATATTTAATAAATATTTAATAATTAATCTTATAAAAAATCTTTACTTTCCACATGTTTACAAATATAATTTGGACTATGTTTTAAAAATATGAATGTTGGAGGTGACATGATGAAATTAGGTATGCTTTTAATTAGATGGATGTTAGCAACATCATTCTTAGTGCATGGTACTTTGAAATTTGTTGATTTAGATGGAACAATTCACTTCTTAGGCTCTTTAGGTTTACCACCTACCATCGCAGTATTGATGTCAATTGGTGAAGTTGTTGGAGGTTTAGCACTTATTATCGGCTTTTTAACGCCTTATGTTAATGTTTTTTATATTTGTGTTATGTTAGGCTCAATCTTCACACTTAAACTTACAAGAGGATATGTAAGTGGTTATGAATTTGAAATCATACATATCGTAATGAACTTAGCTTGTATTAGTAGTTACAGCTGGAAGAAATGGCTACAATTTTATTAACTATTATTTGAGAGGACTATCCTCTCTTTTTTTGTATATATCATGCGTAAAAATCCTAGGTACTCATGAATACCTAGGATTTTTTCATTTAGCTATTGAAAAGATTTAACCATTTTTCTAATATTGATTCCGTTGAATATTTTTCTATAATGTTTTCTCTCGCTTTCGAACCAAACTCCTCTGCTAAAACATCATTATTAACAAGCTTTAGTATTTTATCAGCCATGTCTTTAATATTATGTTTTTCTATTAAATAACCATTTTTATTAACTTCTATAAAATCACCTTTTAATCAAGCCAATTCAATTTAATTTCAAATTCTTCTACCGCACAATTTAATTTTATTGTATGATGTATTTAAAATGATTGTTTTACGCATGTCATTTTAAAATGAAAATTGGAGGTGTAATTTTGACTAGAACTTATAATATTATTGGTATCCTTTCTTGTCTTATATCTTTTATTATTATGGCGTTACCAATGATTTGGTACACAGCTTCAGCATTATGGTTCTTCCCAGGTGCAATCATGATATTGTTGTTATCTTTAGTCATTGTTTTTTGCTATATTAAAACGAAAAATCAATTACATTTATTACTAATCGTATTAAATATTATTATATTGCTTTTTTTCAGTTTACCGTTGTTACTTTCATAACTTAGTAACACATTATAAAAGCCAATCAAACGGAGTGTTGAAGTCAACATTTCCCATTGATTGGCTTTTAATTTTATCTTTTGGATATCACATAGATGCTACTTTACTATACTGTTCTAAATCTATTATTTCGTCACATTGATTTGCAATAGCCATATCATGTGTTGCTAAAATCAGCACTTTATTTTCATCGACCAAATCAAATAATGATTGAATAATCATCTGTCCTGTTTTAGGATCTAACGCACCCGTTGGTTCATCAGCTAACATAACAATCGGATCTTTTAACATCATTCTAATTAAAGCGACACGTTGTTGTTCACCTCCACTTAGCGTATGAACTTTTCTTTTTAAACTGTTTGACAGACCAAACTGTTCTATATAACGTATCTTTAATTGTTCTTTTTCTTTCTTACTTATTTTTTTATATGCTAATCCAATATCTAAATTTTCATTTACTGTCAAATTATCGATTAATCCATAATTTTGAAATAAATATCCTAATTTATCTCTGTAAAAATTAGATTTAAATTGTTCTAATTGACCATTAAAATAGACATATTGTTTCCCCGTTTTTTCAAGTCCAGCAATAGTATTTAATAATGTAGATTTACCGCATCCACTTTTACCAATAAGTGCATATGATTTTCCACATTGAAATTTCAAATTAAGTTTCTTCAAAATATGTATATTACCTTTTTGTATGGTTAAATCTTTTAATTCTATCATTCTTGTCTTACCTCTTTTGGTATATCCTCTTTTTCAACATATGTGATCGATATGACATATTGCCCTTTATGCTTTATTTCGACATACGTTCTACTAGGTGAAAATCCATTAAATGTTAATTTATAATCAAGCTTTTCCCCTCTTTCACTATAAGCCGTAATATTAACATATTGTTGCGTACCTTTTGGCACTTTGGCATAACTATACTCCGTTTTTAAGAAAGGATTAAAACGATCAAGTATAGGATGATGTATGATTGTAAAAGCAATAGTAATGGATACGATTAATCCTAATAATATTGCAATGATAAATTTCATAGTTAAAACTCCTTGATAACTTCATTAAAACGTCGGCCATGATAGTATAGGCTGCAAATCTGCAATAATATTTGAACGACAAGAATCGTTGCAAATATCATCATTATATACTGAGAATGTAAAATTACATTCGTCAATATTCCAATAAAAACAACAACTATATTATTTATTAATAAGTATTGGTAATTGGCTCTTAATGTTGAATAACCATATAGCTTTTTGATTACGAGTAATTTTCGATGCTGTTCAAAATAATATTTCACATCAAATAAAATAATAATTATTAAAATGATTGCGATAATGATTTGTGAAAAGTTGAGTACTGTTAATTTCAAATTGTTTTCATGATACATTTCCATCACGCTATCTTTATAATTGGTTATTCCACTGATTTCCCCATCAAGATGATAATTTTCAATATTTTTTACTAGCGCGTCATAATTTTTGAATAAATACCCGCCTTGACTGATCATGGCATAATAAAAATCATTCGATAAATCTGATGCCTGAACATTCACAATGATTGGCGCCTCTATAAATGACAAATGGCGACTATCTCGTGCATCAAATGAAAAAATTCGATAATCATTTTTGTTGATAAACTGTATAGATAACTTATTCTCTTTATTATTTTTATTTTGTACAAATTCAAACCATGAATGATATGCTTGATTGATTTCATTACGCATTGCATGAAACTTTTGTGGAATAATTACTTCGACATTATTTTTTTGATTTTTTATCGGAATATCAGGTTGAAACTGCTTGTAATAAATCGACCAGAACTGATTATTTACTAATATTACATTCCCCTCATCAGGCGAAAAGTTGTCATTGTCAACGGAGTCACCCTTTGGTTTGAATAAAATCGCATTATTTTCTGCTTCACTAGCCTTTACTAATTGTTCTGATCGCAGCATATTATCAATCAAACTTTGTTTCGTTTCGTGATAAGGTGCAAATTCAATCGTGTAATAATCATCTAATACATTCCAATATTTCTCAGTTTCCTTTATTTTATTCAAATCTTTAATAACACTAGTATTTTCTATCATTACACTAGCTATTAGTACTAAGAGAATACTTTTACAAACTGTATTAATAAAACGAATTGTTTTAAAGTGCTGCTTACCTTTAATCATATTAGCAATATTTAAATTTAGTAACATTAAGAAAGTCCATAAATTAATAACACTAATCGTTAAAATGAAAAGACATGAAAGCAGAACTAATCTTAATATGAATAAATCTAAATTACCCGTGTAATTTAATATCCAAAGTACACTTGTAGTTAAAAGAATTTGACTTATGATTAACGTTACCCAATACGTGCATTTTTTTGAAAAATTTTCAAAAATTATTTTTCTTAATGTAAAACCATTTAAATACTTAATCGCATACGCTTTGAAATTAATGTTCTTTTCGAAAATATAATAAATAAAATAAACGATTAAAAGTGCGGATAACGGAACTTCTATATTCATTTGTTTAATGACACCAACGGCAATCATCATATGATCTATTTTGTATGATTCAGCAGTAACACCATATTCTTTTAAAAAATTTATGAATTTAGACACGTCAAAATTTTTGTCTTTTACAAAATAACTTCCTTTGATATCTTTTTTTAATAATTCGTCGTCACTTAAATAATGAATGTTATATTTAGCGTTAAAAGGAGTGATAGTTGTTGCTTTTGATTTATTAAATACATATATATCTTTATCTACGTTTTTGTTTGTATAATTTGAAGTTGATTTATAGATTGCTACGTTCTCATTTTTAGCGAATTGATTTATACGTTTATAAATCTCATTTTTACTATATTTTTTATTCCAGTCAGTTACCGCTATAGGGTATTTAGTATCAGGCAATATTTCTTCGTTTTCTTTATATGTATAAACAAATAACAATATAGCAATCAGAATGAAGGTTGTAACATCAAGTATTAATTTGAACCATTTCATGTTGTACCTCTTGCGTTGTTTATTTTCTATGATTTTTTAGTATTTAATAAATGTTATAATACGCTCTATTGACCCAGCAATTATGTTTAGTAGCTGATGCTTTTGCTTTTACACCAGCTCTTGTATAACCACTAAATGATCTATATTTTCCAATAGCTGTTGCACCATGTCCTTTATGACCATGATAATAATAAGACCAAACATACTTACTGCCGACACCGTGACTCCAAGTGCCTCCTTCTGCGTATTCTGTAGATGCATAAGCTGCTGTTGATAATCCAAGTGATAAAGTTAAATATAATATAGTGCCAAAAATTTTATTCTTCTATAAAAACACCTCTTCATATTTAATCCATATCTCTTTTTCGTTATTTATACAGAATTTTCTGAAAATAGTCAAGGTTAATTTATTTGCTACAAATTTCAACCACTTTATGTTAAATGGACATCAAAGTATAATTGTATTATTGTTAAATTGCGCAGTGCATAAATAGACGACATGCAGGAACATGTCCCCTATTGAACCCGTTAAAAAGACGGTGACTAAATGAGATTTTCTTTAACCATCATTCGTTGTCAAAGTTTTGAAATGATGGTTGTTTTTTATTGTTTAAATTAATCATTGCGACTTCTATATCAATGAAAGTTATATTAATATATGAACTTCATTACATATTCAATAGAAATCACTTATTTATAAGTACTACCATATAATCATAATTGATTTCTACCACAGTATGATTTTCCTTTCAAATCTGACATGTTTAGCAGGCAATATACGGAAAATACTTCAAAATTTTGTTACACATCTAATAAAAATAGACAATTAAATAAAAGATATGTTACTATAAAAATGTAAAAAGACGACATGCAGGAACATGTCGCCTAATGAGCCCGTTAAAAAGACGGTGACTAAATGAGATTTTCTTTAACCATCATTCTATGTCAAAGTTTTGAAATGATGGTTATTTTTTATTGCTTAAATTTATTATTGCTACTACTATACCAATGAAAGTGACGATAAACATACCGAAACTTAACATTAAATGTAATGCGTTTGCAATAGATATCACAATAGGCTTTTCCTTTCAAAAGTGTTAAGTAATGCCATAGGTACCACCCCCCTTTACTCAGATAGCCACCATCAATTCAACTTGCCCACAAAATATTATACTATTTTTATAAAATATTTAGTAATAAAAACTGACTAAAATATAACCTCAATAATAACTGCTTGCCGTTAAAAATGTATACACTATAATAAAGCATGCCTTGAATCTTCGTATTGCTTTTCTAAAGCAAAAAGCTTTTCTTAGAACACAGACGTCTAAGAAAAGCTTATTTAAGCATTAAAAATTAATAACAATATAATAGCAACAATTTGCGCAACGGATGTTGTTGCTATGCGTCGAGTATACTCATAACTTAATGATAATATCACTTGTGCAACAAATATAAATGTTACTATCCACCAATTATCTAAATAAATAAATAATGAACTAGAACAAATTGCAGTTATTAATATAGCTATCCATTTCGGTATTGAAAAATGTGTTAATTCTTTTTGTAAAACAGTTCTCATATATAACTCGTGACATGGAATGACAAAAAGTAAAGTTACTAACATTTGCCACTTCCAATTGACACCTGTTCTTGCTAATTCTTTAATTAATGAACTATAACTTAAATTAGAAGTTATAAGTGAGAATAAAAGTTGAAGCATAATTAAAATAATTGCCGTAATAATACCAACACCAATTGATGTAAGCAACCGCTTAGATTCAATATCTCTTTGATAAAATACATAACTGATACCAGCAATTAGCATTATACCTGTATATAAATACCAGTATTCTTGGTGTTCGCCCCACATAATAAATAATATGAGATGAAATATAATGAAACTTATAATAAACCAAGTTAAAGCCTTCGAGATTTTATTCATTATAACTTACCTTCTTATTCAACAATCTTATATCGTTTATGATTGATAACAGTTTTTTCCGGTAAATCAAGGTCATTAAAATTTTCCATAATTGTTAAGTCAACAATAACAGAGTTATCGTTGATTTTTTCAACACGACCTCTTAATCCATCCATAAACTCAACAATGTTACCCACTTCTGCAACAGTCATTTTAAGTCCTCCTTAAATCATAACTAAATTATATTGTACTAAAATTCACTTAACAAATAAACTATTAACAATCAAAAATAATAAAATGTAACTTTAAGCCGATATTTAGAATGATTTGTGAGTATATAATTGGCATTTTGAGCAAAGTTAAGGCATAAATAAGTAGAGAATATATATAGATATAAGGGAGAGATTGTAATGAAATTCATTAGTAATAATAATATTACAGATCCAACTTTAAACTTAGCAATGGAAGAATATGTTTTAAAAAATTTACCAGCAGAAGAAAGTTACTTTTTATTTTACATAAATAGACCATCTATCATTGTTGGAAAGAATCAAAATACGATAGAGGAAGTAAATCAGACATATATAGATGCTCATAACATCGATGTAGTTAGAAGAATTTCTGGTGGTGGCGCTGTTTATCATGATACTGGCAATTTAAACTTTAGTTTTATAACAGATGATGATGGTAACAGTTTCCACAATTTCCAAAAATTCACTGAACCAATTGTTCAAGCATTACAATCTTTAGGCGTAAATGCTGAATTAACTGGTCGTAACGATATTCAAGTTGGACAAGCGAAAATCTCAGGGAATGCTATGGTTAAAGTTAAAAATAGAATGTTTAGTCATGGTACGTTGATGTTAAATAGTGATTTAGACGAAGTTCAGAATGCACTAAAAGTTAATCCAGCTAAGATTAAATCAAAAGGTATTAAATCTGTTCGTAAACGAGTAGCAAACATTCAAGAATTTTTAAATGACCCTTTAGAAATTGAAGAATTTAAAAAAATCATCTTGAAAACTATCTTTGGAGAAACTGAAGTAGAAGAATATAAATTAACGGATGAAGATTGGGAAAATATTGAAAAGTTAAGTAACGACAAATATAGAACTTGGGCATGGAATTATGGTAGAAACCCTAAATATAACTTTGAACGCGAGGAAAAATTTGAAAAAGGATTTGTACAAATTAAGTTTGATGTTAAACGAGGTAAAATCGAACATGCAAAAATTTTCGGTGATTTCTTTGGTGTCGGAGATGTCACTGATCTTGAAAATGCATTAGTTGGCTGTCTACACGACTTTGAGCACATAGAAGAAGCACTATCAGAATATGATTTATATCATTATTTCGGTGACATAGATAGACATGAATTAATTAGATTAATGTCATAAACGATTAAAGGACTATTCTTACATGTATGAGATGTTAAGAATAGTCCTTTTATGATTGCGTTATGGAATTCGAATCAATGTTATTCACCGAGAAATGCCTCCAAATTTTTGTATTCTGCCGTATATTGATTAAATGCTGCTTCATCTTTATTGACGAGTGCGTCATCTATAAGTTCTATGAGCTGTCGTTTTCTTACCTCTCGAAGTGCTTCATTGATAATTAATTCAATACCCAAATCATTGACAGTTGTGACAAACGCTTCTAAAGTTGTATGTTTAACATTAGTATTGTATTTCATAGAAACCACTACCTTTCTTTAATTTATAATAAGTATACATTTTTCTAATTTTGAAATCAATGAATATTCTGACTATTAGTTAAAAATTATTGTACATTTTCACCAAAATAATAACTTGACAACTCAGAATTTTATTATAAAATATCTTTATATCATTAATTGTATTTTTATATTAATGGTTTAAAACTTAATAAAGCGAGGTTTTGCTTATGTATTCTCAAAATATTTATGTGATACGCAAAGGAGACATGGTTATTCGACCAGCATTTGATGATGACGATCAAAGAAACGGTAGTGAAATAATTCGGTTTGACAAAACGCGTATTCAAAATCCTTTTAAAGTCCAGAAAATCATTGAACGCTCTTGCAAATTTTATGGTAATACTTATCTTGGCAAGAAAGCAGAGACAAACCGCATTACTGGCATTTCTAGTAAACCACCTATTTTACTAACACCATTATTTCCAACTTATTTTTTCCCAACACATTCTGACAGACAAAATGAAAATATTTGGTTAAATATGCATTATATCGAAAGTATTAAAGAATTAAAAAATCGTAAATGTAAAGTGACATTTATTAATAATGAATCTATCATTCTTCATGTTTCATACCACAGTTTATGGCATCAATATAACAATTCCATTTTTTACTATTACATGGTAGATAAACAATCTCGCATGATATCAAAAAATCCCGACCAACCAATAGATTATAATAAAGCCACATTGAATGTGTTTGAAGCATTGACACGCTATTCTTTATTTGAAGATAAATAAATTGTTTATTTTTAAAATATGCGGAATGTTTTATAAATATAGTGTAAATGTTCTGCATATTTTTTTAAGGTATCTATTGCAAATTAACTTAATCTTGTTATAATAATATTTGTGCTTGATATTCAAACACATACAAATTAATCCACAGTAGCTCAGTGGTAGAGCTATCGGCTGTTAACCGATCGGTCGTAGGTTCGAGTCCTACCTGTGGAGCCATTGGAAACGTACTCAAGTTGGCTGAAGAGGCGCCCCTGCTAAGGGTGTAGGTCGCGAAAGCGGCGCGAGGGTTCGAATCCCTCCGTTTCCGTTACTTGCTAAAATGGTATATACCATTTTAGCTTTTTTGTTTACTTATATATAATGAATGAGAATTTCACTGTTCTTTTATATCAATTTTAAAATTCTAAAAACCTTTCCTAGATAATCTTCTCTAAGAAAGGTTTTTATACTTGTTGAACTTATAATTAATTTATTACATAGCAATATTTACCTGTTTTTAACTACAAAATTATCACTACATGAAATACGATAATTCGGATCTCTTAACTTCTCTGCAATTAATGTACTCATTGTTTCATCGTACGATTCATGTATAATAGCATTTTTTAAATAATTCTTGTAGTTACGATAACAATAGTCAGTCATTGTAACTCTATAACTCTTAGTCAAATCAATTTGATCTAACATTACTCGTTGCCCAGGTTCTTGATTCATATCAATCTCATAATTGAATCCTTGCCACATTGTACATAACGTTTCATCAATAATTGTTAAGCTTAATTGCTCGTTAACAAAATCTAAATGTGAATAACTATACTCCAATATATCTTTGATATTTTGACCACTAATTGTCATATCCATTGGCTTATCTGGATATGGGTATGCATGATACAAATCTTCATTTCGAATCTGTCCACTCAACCCCTTCTCTCCGTTCATAGGCACGTGGACACATGTTATATCATTATCAAATGCAAGCTGAATTGCATCATGTAATAATTGCGAAAATGGATGTGTTTGACAGACTAAATCTTGTAACCCATTCACTGATAACATCAAACCTTTATCACTTATGATTTCCTGTGACCAATAAGCCACTGCTTTTCTATCATAGAATGTTAAATCTAATAATTCTTGATCCTCTTCATACTCATTTAAGTCAATCACTTTAGAATCAATGCTTTCAACATCATAAGTTGTTGTTCTCTTTTTAAAATTAATCGAAAGATGTACAAGCTCTTTGGCATCCTGACCAGCCTGAACATAATACGTTTCATGATCTTGACCTACTATTGTTTGATGCTGATGAGCTGTAATCATTAAATCTATAACACCGAGTTCTTCCATTAATTTTTCAGCTTCATTCGAACTTGCCTTTTTATTTTTCGTACTATTACTAATTTTATTCAATCCACCATGATAAATTACAATCAAAAAATCTGGCTCTTCAACTTCATGGATATATCTAATCCAACGTTTTGATGCCACTAATGTCTTTTCAATAGATACATCTTGCTCCATTTCAGAATACTCATTTTCCATTAAACCATCTGCTGTGACGCCTACGATAGCAATTTTTAAGTCACCAAAATGTTTAATACAATATGGAGTTGAAAAATAAGGCTCCTTAGTAACATTGTATTCAATATTTGCTGATAACCATGGAAAACGTGCCAAAGCAATTGAACGAGTTAAAAATGATAAACCAAACTTGAATTCACTTGGACTCACACCGCTAGCATCATAATGCATTCTGTTCATTAACTTTATCATTGGATGTCGTTTATAAGGTGCAACAATAGCATAATAATAGGCCGCTAACGAGCCAGCTAAACTTCCGCCACTATCTAATAAAATGACGCGATGATTTTGTGCTCTTATTTGGTTAACATAAGTACCAGCTCTATAAATATTTGAACCATAATCACCATTTAAGAAATGACTATGCATATCTGACGTAGTTAAAATCTCTACATTAATGTTTTCATTTTTTTCCATCATGTTACACCTCTCATTGTTACTAGTTTACCATTTTGAAAACCAATCGTCTTATAAAATAAGTTAAAAATACAAACTAAAAAAGCAATCTAAGTTCCAGTTAAAATCTATATTAACTAAACTTAGATTGCTATTATATTATCCTATTTGAATACGTTCTTTTGGATAATGGAATTTATCTGGTTCTCGACGTCCTGCTATCATAATGATAAATGATATTAAGCCAACACGTCCTATAAACATGAGTACCATTAGTACGACCTTAGAAATATCACTAATATCACTTGTGACACCAAGCGATAGTCCACAAGTTCCAAATGCAGACATGACTTCAAAAAATACTTGTAAAAATGTAAGCTTACCATTTTCAGTAGCTGATATAATTAGCATTCCTAAAAATGTTAAAATTGTCGCCATTGTAAATACTGCAAATGAACGTTGAATATCCATAATGTGTACTTCTCTATTGTAAACTTTAATGGATGTTTTATCGGCATTATTACTAAAGTTAATTAAAAACAAAATTAAAATAGCGAAAGTTGTTGTACGAATACCGCCACCAACCGAACTTGGCGAAGATCCTATAAACATTAAAATACCCATGATAATATTAGTGGGGTCACTTAGTGTTGTCACATCAATTGTTTGAAGACCCGCACTTCTTGTAGTCGCTGATTGAAACAGCGAATAGAATAACGATTGATGCCAACTTAAACCTTTGAACGCATGGTTATGTTCAAATAATAGAATGGCTAATACCCCAACAATAAATAGGAATAAATATGTTGATGTCGTAATTTTAGTAAATAATGAAAATCTAAAATTAGTAACCCTATTTTGAATATAAGCTTTAACTTCTAATAATACTGGGAAGCCGATTGATCCTAAAATTATTAAAAATATAACTATCGCTTGTACAAAATAATCATGTGCATAAGGAATTAATGACTTACCTGTAATATCTAATCCACCATTGGTAGTGGCAGAAATAGAAACAAAAACACCTTGCATGATTGCATATTTTAAATCTGGATTATCTCGATAAAAGTAAAATGCTAATAACATGGCTCCTACGAGTTCGATTACAAATATTGATTTTACAATATCAATAATCAATTTGACGGTACCACTCATTGTGTTTTTGTTATTATCTAACATAATTAACTGACGTTCTCTAATTCCAATATGTTTACCTAGTACCACCCATAACATCGTACCAATTGCCATGACGCCAATTCCACCAATATTTAATATCACGAGGATAATTAATTGTCCAAATGTAGAATAGGTATCGACAATACTTATCGGAGACAATCCAGTAACACTAATTCCGGATACGGCAACAAATAATGTGTCAATTGGATTTACTTCTACACCTGGTTTATGAACATACGGTAAGTTTAATAATAAAAATGCAATGACAATTGCGACGATATAGTACAATACAATACCTTGTTGAGGGCTTGATCTTTTTAAAAACTGGCTAAAAATTGACACGTTGTTCACCTCAACATTATTTTAGTTTAATATTAATTTCTTTCTCTTTACCATCTCTATAAATCTTCGCTGTAATTGATTTCAAGTCATCTTTATGACTAAATATAATCTGCCTAAAGCGTAAATCATCTTCTAAAAGTTTGCCATCTAATTCAGTAATTACATCACCTTTTTTCAGACCAGATTGATCTGCTAAACCATTGTTGTCAACTTGATCTACAACAACACCGTTCTTAACTTTTCCTGGCAATTTAACTGCTTGTCTTTCAAAACTATTTAGACTGGCAATATTCTTCATTTTAACACCTACATCGGGATAGTCAATTTTACCTTTTGTTTCTAAATCTTTTACAATCTTTTGTACTTCATTAACAGGTATTGCAAATGACATATTTTCAACGTTTGGCATACTAATTTTAGCTGCAACTACACCTATTAATTTTCCTTCTCTATTGACGACAGCACCACCCGAGTTACCTGGATTTACTGATGCATCAATTTGGAAAGCTTTCATCAACATATCATATTTATTATCTTTATCGAAATCAATAGGAACATTTCTGTTCAGACCTGAAATAATACCTTCTGTCACAGTGCCTTTAAAGTCTACACCAAGTGGATTACCTACGACTAATATTGGCTCTCCTAACACTAAATTATTTGAATCTCCAATAGCTATCTCTTTCACTGAACTGTCTGAAGAAGTTGCTTTAACAACAGCTAAATCTGACCATTTATCTTTACCAAGCACTTTCCCAACAACACTTTTATTATTCGAGAAAGTTATTTTTTGATTTTCTTTATCACCGACAACGTGTGCATTCGTAACAATATATAACGTATCTCCAGATTTTTTATATACAACACCTGATCCCACTTCGTCTTGAGATGCTTTATCTTTAGGTAATGATGAATCTTTTGATGTTTCATTTTCAACTGTAACGACCGATTTAACTGTGTTATTGGCATTTTTCATCGTTGTCGTATATTTTTGAGCATCTGCATCATTATTATCATTCATGCGATCATTTTTGTTCACATTATTAAAAATGGCATTCAAAATAACAATTAGAATAATAATACCCATTAGAATAACTAATTTAGGCCAATACATCATCCAAAACTTTTTCAAAATGTCACTATAATTATTATTCGTAGCGCGCCCTTTGTTCAATTTTGATGTAGCCTTTTTTTGATTATTATTTGCCGATGTCTTTGTATTTGTTTTTTGACCGTTTAATTTATCATGGTCATTAATAGAAATATTTCTTTTTTCAGTGCTACGATGAGATGCAGTTGACTGACTTTGATATCCCACCGTTTCAGACGAGTCTGCATTTTGTTTATGTTTATCTTCAACATGAATTTTTTCATCAAGTTTTCGATCGTCATCTATTTTTGATAATGATAGTGTATTGATATCATTATCAGGATTATCGTCAACAATATGATTTTCTCTCATAACGTTATCTTTATCATCACTTATCGATGGTGTATGATGACTTAAATCATTTTCATGATTAGACTTGTCATTTTGTTCGCTATCACCATATGTATAGGTTTTTGTTTGCTCATTTTGACTTTGCTGTCTTTTCAATTTCTGTTCTTCCGGTAAAGTTAATGGCTTCTGATTATTTACTTCATCATCAGATTCCGACAATTTTGGTACTGTATTTGATTTGTCTGATATTACTTCAGATTTCAGATTACTACTTTTATTTCCATCTGAACTGTCTTTTTTTATTTTCTCTGTCTGCATCGAGCTGTCTGAATCAGTTCTTGAAGACTCAGAATCAATTCTAGTCTCTTTATCATGTTCTGAAGGTTTAGAAAGTACATGTTGCTCTTCATGACCAACTTTGTTTTTATCTGAACTTAGCTTTCTCATTTCAGTTGATTCTACTTTATCGGTTGATTTAGTTGATAAAGTCGCTTCAGAATTTTGCTCATAATATTTTGATTTCTCTGTATCTTGGTCCACTGAATCTAATGAATTTTGTTTTTTAGATACATCGTCTGTTAAATAATGATCTCTGTTATATGCTGACTTACTATCCTGATTACTTTTACTTTCTTCAGCTTTATTCTCATTAACATCACGGTTTCTCTGTTCTAAATGCGATGATAAACTATTTTTAAAACGTTCGTGCTTATCAATTGAATCTTTATGTATTTGCTTATCTGCTTTTTTTGATGTTGTATTATCTATATTTTGTTTATCTTGATGTTGATTTAAATTTTCTTCTCTGTCTTCGTTGTGGAAGAATTCACGACGCTTACGTCGGTACTGACTTTTAGGAATTACATGTTTTTTACCAATATCCACTAATGTCCACTCCATTCAATAAAATCACTTATCATTATGACACATTAACACCTAATTTGCTTTAAAATCTATATAATTTCTATTGAAAAAATGCTAAATATAAAAGGCACATTTTCTTAATACTATATCGCATCTTTTGATTCACATTCTTCAAAATCCATTTTTCATAAATCACTCAATTAAATGAAAAAGGACAACCTTAAACTAAATTAAGATTGTCCGCTTCACATCAATTATTTATGCGATTTTTTATTTTTAACAACTGAACCTAACCAACCGATAATTACTAATCCAATTAGTACTGTCCAGAAAATAGATTGCCATAATACGCCATGTGGGAAGTGCTCAGGCAATACAGCGATGTCTGGGTGCGCTAATACCATGACAACTAATTTAACACCTACCCAACCAACGATCGCGAAGGCTGCACCTTCAAGTCCTGGATATTTGTTTAATAGCTCTACAAACCATGTTGCTGCATAACGCATTAGAATAACACCAATCATTCCACCTAGGAACATGACTACGAACTGACCTAAGTCCATACCACCAAAGTGAATACCAACTTTAGGAAGTGTTACAGCAATAGCTAAAGCAGCAAGCATAGAATCAATGGCAAATGCGATATCTGCAAATTCTATTTTCAACACAGTTCCCCAGAATGATTTGTTACTTGCTTTAATCTCTTCACCAGATTCATCATAATGATGATCATCTCCAGCTTCAGGACTTTCAATTTCTGGGTGTTTAAAGAACTGCCACAGATTTTTGATTGACATATAAATTAAGTAAACCGCTCCTGCAGCTTGAATAAACCAAAAGTTCGCGATAATACTAATTAAGAATAATGCTAAAAATCTAAATACAAATGCACCTAACAAACCGTAAAACAAAGCTTTTTTACGTTGTTCGGGTGGTAAGTGCTTAACCATTACAGCCATAACAATCGCGTTATCTGCTGCTAATAAGCCTTCTAAAAATACTAAAACGACAAGTACCCATAAATAAGGTAAGATCAAACTTGGATCCATTAACATGTACAACTCCTTTAAATAAATAAGTTAAGTACAAACAAAAAGACCTATGCTAAATAAATAGCAAAGGTCTCACTAAGCAATTTAAATTGCCCACTTTACCGGAAGATATCTTCGTAATGACGATAAAGTGTCGAATCATTTATACGGTCATGATTCTTAAGTTACTCCCCTCTGACAAAATGCCATAGGTTATTCATTTGATACATCATAGTATACCTTTTTCTTTTAAAATATACAATTTATTTTTCTTCAACGAAACAATTATTTTTAATGTAACAAATTCGATTATACAATTGAGCTGTTAAAGTAAACTATACAATTTAATTTCAAGGAATTTCTCTTCAAACCATCTTGTTGCAAATTCATTTTCAAATAAGAATACTAAATCGTCATATCTATCTTTCACTAAAATCGATCTTGATGTGTTCATCTTATCTGTAATTTGGTCTTCATTTTCAATCCAACGTGCAATTTTACGGCCTACTGGCTCCATAACAACATCAACATTATATTCGTTTTTCATTCTATGTTCGAAAACTTCAAATTGTAACTGACCAACAGCACCTAAAATAATTTGGTTTGTGTGTAATGTTTTATAGTATTGAATCGCACCTTCTTGTACTAATTGTTCAATACCTTTATGGAAATGCTTCTGTTTCATGACGTTTTTAGCAGAAACTTTCATAAAAATTTCTGGCGTAAATTGTGGTAAATCTTGGAAACTGTAGGTTTGTTTTCCACCAACTAAAGTATCTCCAATTTGATAATTACCAGTATCATATAGTCCAATGATATCGCCTGCTACAGCATGATTCACAGTTTCTTTATCGTCTGCCATAAATGACGTTGAACGTGTGATCTTTTGCTTTTTATTAGTACGTTGCAAAGTAACATCCATACCACGTTCAAATGCACCACTAACGACACGCATAAAGGCAATTCTATCACGGTGTTTAGGGTCCATGTTGGCTTGAATTTTAAAGATAAATCCTGAAAATGAATCATCAAACGGGCTTACTTCAACGTCTTCTTTTGTTTGTCTCGCATTTGGCATTGGCGCAAAATCAACATATGCATTTAAGAAATTTTGTACACCAAAGTTAGCTAAAGCTGAACCGAAAAATACAGGTGTTAAGTCTCCACTCAACAGCGCGTCATTATCAAAGGCTTCACCCGCTTCTTCAACCAACATTAATTCTTCAATCGCTTGTTCAAAAGCACTATCATTTGTAATTGCATGATCTTCTTCCAACTCAAAATCATCATTCAAATGTAATATATTTTCTTCATCTCTAAATGGTTCAATTGTTTTAGACTTTCTATCAATGATGCCAAAGAAACTTTGTCCCATACCAATTGGCCAATTCATAGGGTATGTTTCAATATTTAATGTCTCTTCGATTTCATCTAATAATTCAAATGGTTCTTTACCTACTCGGTCTAATTTATTAATGAATGTAAAGATTGGAATACCACGCATTTTACAAACTTTAAATAACTTCAATGTTTGTGGTTCAATACCTTTTGCACAGTCTATGACCATGACAGCACTGTCAACTGCCATTAATGTTCTATACGTATCTTCTGAAAAGTCTTCATGTCCTGGTGTATCTAAGATATTGATTTTATAATCATCGTAATCAAATTGCATTACTGAACTAGTTACAGAAATACCACGCTCTTGTTCAACTTTCATCCAGTCACTTGTCGCAAATTTACCAGTCTTCTTCCCTTTAACTGTACCCGCTTCACGAATAGCACCACTGAAGTACAATAGTTTTTCAGTTAACGTTGTTTTCCCTGCATCGGGATGTGAAATAATCGCAAAAGTCTTTCTAGACTCAACTTCTTGCTTTAAGTTCATTAGTCTTTCTCCTTTTTATATGTTTCTATCCAATCTGTTAGTTGTGATGCAATCGATTCTGCCTCTTCCTCTTCTTTAAAAACAAACAATTGCATGAGTATTGCTTCAAAACAAGTTTCTTCATCTAATGTCATTGCCATCTGATATGACCAAAACCAATCTGGTATAGCAATGATTATCTGGTTATTTAATGCTTCGAATAAATAAACATCAATAGTTTTACCTTCATCAATAAATCTTTTATTGATCAACAGGGCCACCACCGAACTTTTTGTAAGCTGCTTCAAGGCCAATTAAATCATCTCGATGTGGCACCTTAATATGCCCTGGCATGATTTGATATGGTTCTCTTCCTTTTGATGCTAAAACGACAGTATCCCCAGGCTCAGCTATGTCAATTGCATGTTTTATCCCTTCTGCACGATCATCAAATTCAATATAGTTTTGATGTGTTGCACCTTTGGCTAATTCTGCCGTTAACATTTTCGGGTCATCATTTGCCGGATTATCCGGTGTGAAAATGACATAATCTGCACGACAGGCAACTCGCCCCATTTCAGGCGTTTTAGTTAAATCACGTTCGCCTGCCATACCAACTAAAAATATCAACTTTTGCTTTACAAAAGGCTGTACTGCATCGATTAATTTGTTCATACCATCAGCTGTATGTGCATAATCGATAATTAAATCAATAGGTAACGAAGGATCTAAAACTTCTAATCGCCCTTCAACAGGTTCTAAATTTTCAACAGCTTTAATAATCGTTTCTAAAGATGTACCTTTACTCCACACCGCAATCATTGCCGCCATAATATTAGAAATATTAAACTTACCAACATAAGGCGATTTTACTGGGTAAGTTCCAAAAGGCGTTACAAAATCAAAGCTGACACCTTGTAAAGATTCTTGAATATTTTTAGCCATAAATTGGGCTTCCTCATCAATTCCATAACTAAATACTTCATAAGGCGTCACTGTTCTTAAATACTCAGAAAATGAATCGTCATTGTTTAACACGACATACTTTTCTTTCGACAAATCTTCACCTAATTGACTAAACAATAAAGACTTCGCGTGTCCGTATGCTTCCATTGTGCCATGAAAATCTAAATGGTCTTGTGTTAAATTTGAAAATATTGCAACGTCAAATTCAACGCCTCGCAGTCGTCCTAATACTAAGCCATGGCTTGATACTTCTAATGTCATAGATTCAGCGCCTGCATCAACTGCTTCTTTAATTTTCTTAGTTAAAGAAACTGTTTCTGGTGTCGTATTTGCACCTTTTGTCTTTGTTTCATTAATTTGGAAACCATTAGTTCCTAAATATGCACTATTTTTTTGTAACTTTCTTTGAATTAAATGAATCATCGTCGCAATAGAAGTTTTACCATTTGTACCCGTTACACCAAATGTCACTAACTGATGACTCGGATAATCATATAATGTGTGTGCTAGAATACTAGCTACTCTTAATGTGTCCGGCACAACCACTTGTGTTACGTTAGCTGGTAATGATTGTTCTTTATTGACCACTACCAACTTACACCCTTGATCAGCTACATTTTGACAGAACTTATGACTGTCTACAGTATATCCAACTGAAGCGACAAAAATGCTACCTTCTCTCGCTGTACGTGAATCAGTAGTGATATCATCTATTTGTTGTTCTAAAGAACCCAATACACGCTTTACTTTTACTTTCTTAAACAACGTACTTGCATCCAAACTGAACCGCTCCTTTTTCTACAATATGTTTATTATACACGTTTTGTTGATGTTAATAAATTTATAATTTCACTGTTATATCCTACTAATCAGCATTTTCTAATTTCTACTATTAAAAATAAAACATACGGTATTATGAATTAGTTTTACAATTATGGCTCATCTTAAATTATTAAAACCATCTTGTAACATGGTATAATATCATAATTGTTTCCAAAAATATGCTATAATTGTATACTGGATAATTTTAAATATACAAATAAAACATAGAACAATAAATTGCTTTATAAAATAACGTTTTATTTTGTATCAATTCATCTATTGATTAAAATTGCTATAAATGTAACGACTTTGCGTCTTTATTTCTTTTATAATGCCGTAAAATAAGTTACACTTAAATAAAATTTTCAAACTAACGGAGGGTGGCTATTAATGGTTACTCAAAATAAAAAGATATTGATTATTACTGGCTCATTCGGTAACGGTCATATGCAAGTTACACAGAGTATCGTTAATCAACTTAATGATATGAATCTAGACCATTTAAGCGTCATTGAGCACGATTTATTTATGGAAGCTCATCCAATTTTGACTTCTATTTGTAAAAAATGGTATATCAATAGCTTTAAATATTTTAGAAATATGTACAAAGGGTTTTATTACAGCCGCCCAGATAAACTAGACAAATGTTTTTACAAATACTATGGACTTAATAAGTTAATTAATTTATTGATAAAAGAAAAGCCAGATTTAATATTATTAACGTTTCCTACACCAGTTATGTCGGTACTAACTGAGCAATTTAACATTAATATTCCAGTTGCTACAGTGATGACAGACTATCGCTTACATAAAAACTGGATTACGCCGTATTCAACAAGATATTATGTGGCAACAAAAGAAACGAAACAAGACTTCATAGACGTAGGTATTGATCCTTCAACAGTTAAAGTGACAGGTATTCCTATTGATAACAAATTTGAAACGCCTATTAATCAAAAGCAGTGGTTAATAGACAACAACTTAGATCCAGATAAGCAAACTATTTTAATGTCAGCTGGTGCATTTGGTGTATCTAAAGGTTTTGACACGATGATTACTGATATATTAGCGAAAAGTGCAAATGCACAAGTAGTTATGATTTGTGGTAAGAGCAAAGAGCTAAAGCGTTCTTTAATAGCTAAGTTTAAATCTAACGAGAATGTATTGATTCTAGGTTATACCAAACACATGAATGAATGGATGGCATCAAGTCAACTTATGATTACGAAACCTGGTGGTATCACAATAACTGAAGGTTTCGCCCGTTGTATTCCAATGATTTTCCTAAATCCTGCACCTGGTCAAGAGCTTGAAAATGCCCTTTACTTTGAAGAAAAAGGTTTTGGTAAAATCGCTGATACTCCAGAAGAAGCAATAAAAATTGTAGCAAGTTTAACGAACGGTAATGAGCAATTAACTAACATGATTAGTGCAATGGAACAAGATAAAATTAAGTATGCTACACAGACAATATGTCGAGACTTACTTGATTTAATCGGTCATTCATCACAACCACAAGAGATTTATGGAAAGGTTCCTTTATATGCAAGATTCTTCGTTAAATAATTACGCTAATCATAAAAATTTCATTTTAATGCTTATTATCTTATTTTTAATGGAATTTGCGAGAGGCATGTATATCCTAAGCTATATTAATTTCTTGCCAACAGTTACATCCATTGCTGTAGCAATAACGTCTCTAGCATTTTCAATACATTTTATTGCTGATGCATCTACAAACTTTGTTATAGGATTTTTACTGAAAAAATTCGGCACAAAAATCGTTTTAACGACTGGATTTATTTTAGCATTTACAAGTTTATTTTTAGTTATTTGGTTTCCAGCATCACCTTTTGTAATCATATTTAGTGCTATGATGCTCGGTATTGCAGTTAGTCCTATTTGGGTCATTATGTTATCCAGTGTTGAAGAAGATAAACGTGGCAAACAAATGGGCTATGTTTATTTTTCATGGTTGTTAGGCCTATTGGTAGGTATGGTTTTTATGAATCTACTTATCAAAGTGCACCCAACACGCTTTGCCTTCATGATGTCTTTAGTCGTTTTAATTGCATGGATATTATATTATTTTGTCGATGTAAAGTTAACAAATTATAATACTCGTCCAGTTAAAGCTCAATTGAGACAAATTGTTGATGTGACAAAGCGCCATTTATTGTTGTTCCCTGGTATTCTTTTACAAGGTGCCGCAATTGCTGCCCTAGTTCCTATATTACCAACATATGCTACTAAGGTTATTAACGTAAGCACAATTGAATATACTGTTGCAATCATTATTGGTGGTATCGGCTGTGCAGTTTCGATGCTATTTTTATCGAAACTAATAGATAACCGCAGCAGAAACTTTATGTATGGTGTTATTCTAAGCGGATTTATTTTATACATGATATTAATTTTTACTCTATCTATGATTGTTAATATTCACATCGTGTGGATTATCGCTTTAGCTATCGGTCTAATGTATGGCATCTTATTACCAGCATGGAATACCTTTATGGCACGATTTATCAAATCAGATGAACAAGAAGAAACTTGGGGTGTTTTTAATAGTATCCAAGGATTCGGCTCAATGATAGGGCCATTATTTGGCGGATTAATTACACAATTTACCAACGATTTAAACAATACATTTTATTTCTCGGCATTAATCTTTTTAGTCTTAGCTGTATTTTATGGAAGCTACTTTATAGCAAATAGAGAAAAAGCTAAGTAAGGTTAAAACGTATTTTAAAATAAAGAAAATGGTCATTTTTATTACATTCAATAAAAATGACCATTTTCTTATTAATTCAAACATACTACGATTAACAATACTATTATGTTACTTAAGCTAATTTAAACGTTTCAATAACTTTCCATTTATCTTCGTCATCGTCAAAACGTAACAAAGTTAATTCATCGATAATTTCTTTATGGTCTACCCCAGCTAATGCTACTTGACCAAAAATATCTTCGAATTCTTGGCTAGATAGTCCTTGTGCTATTGTAAAGTGTGGCACAAAAACATGTTCAGCTTCTCCATAGAAATCTTCTCCATTAAAGCGATTAAACAATTCTTCTAAGTCGTCCGTCTTCGCAACTTTAAAGTAAATCACATTGTTCGTTGGTTTGAAGCTAGAAGCTTTTGTAGCATGAACTTCTACTGCTGGTATACCATTAATACGAGCTCTAACCTGTTCAATGACAGAATCTAAATCACCATCTTCAATTTCAAATGGCGCTTTAATTGTCACATGTGGTTTAATTCGTGAATACTGTTTATCATATCTTTTACGGTAAGAATCCACCGCTTCTTGAAATGACTTTGATGGAATTAATGCTAATCCTAAAATCATCTGAATTCCTCCTTTGTTTAACCTATTGCTATTATATCAAATTTCTTTGAAAACCGTTACATTAAAAATAATTCATTATACATCTTTTGCAATTTCGACAAATTTAAATTAAATCAAACAGTAAAATCTTTTATAAATTATATTATAGACCAAACTATATGAAGACAATTCATACTAAATCTACTAATGTAAATTACTCATAATGTTGATCATCTGTGTTTTTACGTAAAAAATACAATAATATATCTGACAGCAATGGTTTCCAATCTTTCCATTGGTGACCACCTTCAAATTCATCGTAATAATAAGTTATATTATATTTCTTAATTTGTTCAGCTAATTCTCTATTCGGTGTTAAGAAATCGGCACGCTTACCATTTGTTGGTAAAGTAAAATCTTTTTCATCTAGACCAATGACATGCCAAATTGTCAATTGTTCTTTATTAGCACATTGATTTAGCTTATCTAATACTTTGTCATCTGAATGTGGACTTAACATTGCTACACGACTAAAAATCGTTGGATAGGTCAACGCCGTTAATAAGGCAATACTACCCGCTAAACTATCCCCTACTAATAACCTTGCATTACCTACTTTCAGTGTAGAAAACGTCGAGTCAATAAATGGCAATATTTCTTTACCGACTGATTGAATAGTTAAATGAGAACGACTTCCTTGTGGATGAAATTCCTCTCTACGCTTATCAACGTCTTCATAATGGAATCCAACAATGATCGCATCATCAATACGCGCTTCTTTGATTAACGATTCATATGTACGTTGTATTCTCCCGAAACGTAAAAAATCTAATCCGTCAAAGCAAAGAATGACATTATATTTAACAAGTTGATTATAAGATTCTGGTAAATAAATACTTATCGTGACATCTCTATTTAAAATATTACTATATAAAACATGTTTATTAATCTTACCAGTTTTAAATTCTGACATAAAAAAGTGCCCCCTAGTAGTTGTATTGTTATTGTACCAAGAGACACTATATTTTTAAAATTCAAATTTCTGAGCACCTAAAATTATCAATGCTGTTTCTTTTTTTATCAAATGATCACTACATATACTATAAACAAAAGTAGATTACTTTTTGGCACGTGCTTGTTTTAAACGTTCTGGATAT
Organism: Staphylococcus sp. FSL W8-0056; assembly: GCF_037963075.1. NCBI lineage: Bacteria > Bacillati > Bacillota > Bacilli > Caryophanales > Staphylococcaceae > Staphylococcus > Staphylococcus sp. FSL W8-0056. The sequence continues at coordinate 696,446 of NZ_CP150142.1, read as the reverse complement.
GTCTTCAACCAAAAGACAGCATTAGGTAATTTATTCGGATCAGGTTGATAAACTGCATTATAACCGTTTCCTAAACGTTTCTTTTGAATTTCATAATCTTTTAAAGCATTTACGGCAGGCTTATGTAAAATCCAAATCGCAATGATATTTAACCAAGCCATTAGACCTACACCTAAATCACCGAATGCCCATGCTACATCAGCTGTTTTAACTGCACCGTAAAATGTAGCGAACAAAATAATCACACGAGCAATATTAATAAATATCGATGAAACTTGATTATTTTGATTACGCGTTAAATAAGCAACATTTGTTTCTGTAATGTAGTAGTACGACAAAATTGTAGTAAATGCAAAGAAGAATAAAGCAAATGCAATAAAGTACGAAACTACGCCAGAGAAAGTAGGATCAAATTGATAACCACTGCCATGGAACGCTTTATCAATGCCGGCTTGTGCATACATCGCAGTACCTGAATAATCTTTACCTGTTGCATTTTCAACATAAATACCGCCATCTTTAATTAAATGCGGTGTGCCATTCGCATTAACCGTACCATCAGTCACATTATATGTACCAGAAATAAGTATAATCAGAGCAGTTGCAGTACATACAAATAATGTATCAATATAAACTGAAAATGCTTGTACTAGACCTTGTTTACTTGGATGTGATACTTCTGCTGCCGCTGCTGCGTGTGGACCTGTACCTTGACCAGCCTCATTTGAGTATAATCCACGTTTAACACCAATCTCTATCATTGCGCCAACGATACCACCAAAAGCAGATTGTAATCCAAATGCTGATTTGAAAATTAATGCAAATAACGCTGGCACTTCTTGTATATTGATACAAATGATAATGACAGCCATCAGTATGTAAATAATTGCCATAAATGGTACAACGGCTGTTGCAACATTGGCAATACTACGTACACCACCAAAAATAATTAATCCCAAAATAACTACAACAATAGCACCCATTAACCATTGTGGAACATGAATCGCATTATGCATAGAACTTGCTATAGCGTTAGATTGCACACCAGGAAGCAATAGACCTACTGAGATAATCGTAACAATAGCAAAGATAATTCCGTAAATTTTACCAAATTTACCACCAATACCATATTCAATATAATACGCTGGTCCACCACGGTATTCATTATTTTCAACTCTCTTGAATATTTGACCAAGTGTAGATTCAATAAAAGCACTACTTGCACCTAAAAACGCAGTAATCCACATCCAAAATACTGCACCAGGTCCTCCTATAAATATTGCAGTAGATACACCGACAATATTACCTGTACCAACCCTGCCTGCTAAAGACATGGCTATCGCTTGAAAACTTGAAATACCATTAGGAGACTTCTCTCCTTGAAACATTAATCGAATCATTTCTTTAAAATGTCTAACTTGAAAAAATCGCATACGCAATGTAAATAGCACACCAGTAATTAGCAAACCATAAACTAATGGCTTACTCCAAACAACCTCATTTAAAAAGGTTACTAATTTTTCAATCATAAGATTCCCCCTATTGTTTAAACATAAAAATATTATACGATTAAGCACGAGACACTTCAATATATTTTTCAGAATATTCTTATAAATATTAATATGATCATTTCATTATTTAAACACGTTTAATATTAAAATAAGTTATTCATATAAACTGGTGCTGTTTGATCCAATTGCAGACTTACGAGTCATTGAAAAGTCTCACAAACTATTGAAAGTAAATATCTTAAAATAGAAAGTGAATGGTTAATTTAAGTATATTTAAAAAATATTAACCTTTTTAAGCACTGCTATTTAGGATATACTAAATAATAACTAAGTTTAGAAAAATAGGAGGAACATCGTTTATGTTAAACAAGGTTTGGTTCCGAACTGGCATCGCTCTGATTATGCTGTTCATTCTCATCAAACTATTTATGGAAGTGCACGAAGTATTTACTCCAATAGCTACAATCATCGGTTCTGTATTTCTTCCATTTTTAATTAGTGGTTTTTTATTTTATATCTGTCTACCTTTTCAAAACTTACTTGAAAAAGTCGGTTTTCCAAGATGGGCTAGTATAACAACAATCATGTTAGCTTTGTTTGCTATTATCGGCTTAATTGTTGCGTTTGTTGCACCAATCATCATTTCAAATATCAACAATTTAATTAGTCAGACACCTGCCCTACAAAAAGAAGCAGAGCAAATTATTAAATTCGCACTAGCTCAAATGGATAAATTACCTGAAGATGTAACAAGTAGAATTACAAATATGGTTAAATCAATGGGTGATGGCGTTACTAATATTTTATCTAATTCATTACAGTACATTACATCATTAATTTCAACCATCTTCTTATTGATTATGGTTCCATTCTTCTTAATTTATATGTTAAAAGACCATGAAAAATTTATCCCAGCTGTTGCTAAATTTTTCAAAGGTGAACGTAAAGTATTTTTCGTAGATTTATTAACTGATTTAAACTTTACATTAAAATCTTACATTCAAGGTCAAGTAACTGTCAGTGTTATTTTAGGTATATTCTTATATATCGGTTATTCAATTATTGACTTACCATATATTCCTTTATTAGTTCTATTTGCTGGTGTCGCAAACTTAATTCCTTTCTTAGGTTCATGGTTATCATTTGCACCTGCAGCAATACTCGGTATTATAGATAGTCCTACTACATTTATATGGGTTTGTATCATTACATTAATTGCACACCAACTTGAAGGTAATATCATTACGCCAAATGTAATGGGTAAATCTTTAAGTATCCATCCTTTAACAATTATCGTTGTTATTTTAGCAGCAGGAGATTTAGGTGGCTTTACATTAGTTCTGATTGCAGTGCCATTATATGCTGTACTTAAAACGGTTGTTAGTAATATTTTCAAATACCGCCAACGCATTATTGATAAAGCAAACAGTAATGTTAAGGACTAATTCTGTGGATGTCTTTTAAGAATATAAGATACTATCTCCTCAAAAGTTGAAACTACAGCTTTTGAGGAGATTTTTTTGTGCATAAAAAAAATCAGTCAGATGAAATATCAAATAATTTTCCATCAGTCCGATTATTATAAAAGCAAAAAAGCTTTGCTCACATATATGATAACGTGAACAAAGCTGTTGAATGATATTATTTAATTGCGTGGAATCCGCTATCTACATGAATATTTTCACCTGTAACGCCACTTGATAAGTCACTTAATAAGTAAGCCGCTGTTTTACCTACTTCTACTTGATCAACGTTACGTTTTAAAGGTGCACGCTCTTCGATTTCTTTAAGAATTGTATTGAAACCACCCACACCTTTTGCACTTAATGTACGGATTGGACCAGCTGAAATTGCATTAACGCGAATATTATCAGGACCTAAGTCTAATGCTAAATATTTAACATTTGCTTCTAAGCTCGCTTTAGCAACACCCATCACATTATAATTTTGAACTGCGAATTCGCCACCTAAATATGTTGTTGCAACAATGCTACCACCTTCTGGCATTAATTTTTTAGCTTCATGAGCCACAATTGTTAATGAGTAAGAACTAATGTCTTGAGCTAACAAGAAGCCTTCACGTGAAGTTTCAGAAAAGCGTCCGCGTAAGTCTTCCATATTAGCAAATGCGATTGAATGATATACACCATCAATATTGCCAACATCTTTACCAATTTGCTCAAAACCATTAATAACCTCTTCATCGCTTTGAACATCAATTTGATATAAGTGCGCTTCTGGTTGATTTAATTGTTCTAATAATTTTTCAAGCTCTTTACGGCTACGTTCTTTACGGTAAGTAAATACTAATTTAGCACCTAATTGATCTAAAACTTTAGCGACACCAAAAGCAATACTACGCTTATTAGCGATTCCCATGATGACATATGTTTTGTTTTCAAGATTTAACATGTAAGATAACTCCTTATAATAATTAATTTAACGGATAGAATATCTAATCCCAGTTTTAACTAACTTTTTATTCGTCAATACATTTTAACACTATTATGACTTTTTAATAAAGTTATTTAAACGTATTACAACGATAAATGTTTGATTTAGTCCTTTCTGTATCAAACTTGATTTACGTAAAAAGCATTTATTTATCAAAATCATATACATACTAGCATTTTAAAATCATTAATTTTACGTCGTACTAAAATACGTCTGCATTTTAATATCATTATTGTTAAAAATAAAATTCTAACTCTTGCTTCAATTCATCAACGTATTCTTTAGCACCGGTAACAATTAAGCGATCTCCATATCGCAATTGTGTATCTCCATGCGGAACAATCGACTCATTATTACGGATAATACGCACGAAGATGATGTCTCCTCCGAATGGGAAATTACGTAATTGAATATTTTCATATTTATAATTTAACATTTGAATTTCATATAGTGACGTTTCAACATTACTTAATAAATTCAACATGTTAGGTGTTTCAATTAAACCTTTTAATAAGATTTTATTACTTAAGTAGCTACTGAAAATTTCAATACCTGAATCAACTAACTCTGTATCGTCCGTTGTGCTTTCAAGTCTGCAAATGACACGCTCAACTTGATGTGCTTTGGCTAATTTAGCAACTTTTCGGTTAATATCATCGTCATTCGTAGCACAAACAACTATGTCTCGGTCAAACAGACCTAGTCGTTCTAAAACATCTTGTTCATAATCAGCAATTTCTATCATCGTGATATCATCTGACAATTGACGACGATCACTCAAGTCTTTGCGATAATATAATGTCACGTCATATAACTGAGATGTTAAATTTTGCGCTATAGGAATCGTTAATTGATTTTTACCAATTAAACTAACTTCAATTTTACGGTTAAACTCATCTGGAACTGGAAACAGTTTTTTGAAAATAATCGGAACGAATACACATGTAATGACTGCGCTTAAAATTAATATACCTGACGTTTCAGCTGAAATAGCATTTAATCTTTCTGAAATTTTGGCTGCAGCTATCACGAGCGATAATGTTGATGTTAATAAAAATGCTGATGCAATCGTTGTTTTCATATCAAACCAACGTCGAATAAACATGACTGGAATTAATTTTGAAATGATAAATGCAACGATTAAAATCGGTATGATAATTAGTAATTTCGGTTCTTTAATTAATGAAGGTATGTTTAAATCTACACCAACCATTATAAAGAAAATAGGAATAAAGAACCCATAACCAAATGAGTCTAACTTTTCAACCATTTCTTCATCTGGATTTAATAATGAAACAACGACACCTGCTAAGAATGCACCTAATATATTTTCTGCGCCAACTCCCTCTGCTAGGGCTACTAATAATATTATTAATGCAAATACCGCACGAATACCGATTTGCGTCGTACCATCCATCAATTTTTGTAAAAATGACATTCTTTTAAATTGAACACCTAAAATATATGAAATTGCTGTGAAAACAACTAATATACCTATTAACCATATTGTACTGCCGCCTTGACCATTGATTGCGCCATAGACCGTTAATAAAATCATAGTTACTAAGTCCGCAAGTACTGCTACTAATAGGATAAATTGCCCTATAGTTGTTCTCATAATATTCATTTCTTTTAAAGTTGGAACAACTACGCCTAAGGAAATAGTTGAAATGATAATGACCATTAATAACACATCATCCACTAATCCAAGCCATTTAAATACATACGCTAAAAGAATCGAAATAATCATAATAAATGCAAATACAGTTAACGCTAGATTAAGATGCCCTGGAATTGAGGATTCATCATCATTTTGTCCTTGACGTGCGCGTTTATCTTTTTTAAAAGCTTTAAAATCAATTTCTAAACCACTTAAAAACATTAAAAAGATAAAGCCTAACGTTGATAAAATATTTAGAATTGAATCCCTTTCTACTATATTTAGAAATGAATTTCCAATCACAATCCCCATCAAAATTTCTGCAACAACAACTGGCAAGAAATTAATATTTAATCGATTGACAATTATTGGAGTTAAAAACGCTGCTAAAACAACAATAACTAAAGATAAAAACTCCATAACTCCTCCTTAAATTAAGTAAGCCATAAATGATGTAGCTAAACCAAAATAAATCAACATACTAATAATATCATTAATTGTTGTAATAAATGGTCCACTAGCCACTGCTGGATCGATATTTAATTTATTCATCAATAATGGAATCATCGAACCTACAAACGTCCCCACCGTCATCGCACAAGTTAAACTTCCTGCAACGATTAATGCTAAAAGTGGCTGATGATATATTGCAACAATAATTGTAAATAATATTGTTGAACATACAACGCCCGATAATACACCACTTCCCGCTTCTCTTAATGCAATTCTAAATTTACTTTGCTCATTAATTTCCCCTGTCGTAATGTTACGAACTGAAACGGCTAAAGATTGTGTACCTGAATTTCCTGACATACCACTAATAATAGGAATAAACGCTGCGAGTAGCGCTACATTTTCTAATGTTTTTTCAAATCTCCCTAAAATTGTCGCAGTAATCATTCCTAAAAATGTTAAAATAATCAACCATGGTAAACGTTTTAATGCTGTTTTAATGATTGAATCATTAGTCGAATCGATATCTGATACCCCGGCTAAACGAGAGTAGTCTTCACTAGCCTCTTCATCCATAACGTCTAAAATATCATCAATCGTGATGATACCAAGCAAATGTTCTTGGTAATCTATAACAGGTACAGCCATGAAATCATAGTCTCTCATAACTTGAGCAACATCTTCTTGGTCGTCTGCTACATTCACACTAATGACACGTTCATTCATAATATCTTCAATATAAGCATCATTTTCAGCTACAATTAAATCTCTTAGTGATAAAACACCTACTAATTTACCATCATCATCAACGACAAATATAACATATATTGTTTCTGCGTCTGGCGCTTGCGCTTTGACCAATAATAACGCTTCTTTAACAGGCGTATGCGCTTTAAGTGATAAATACTCCGTCGTCATAATACCGCCGGCCGTATCCTCATCATAGTGAAGTAATGCTTTGATTTCATTCGCGTCATCTTTATTCATCAATGTTAAAAGACTAGCAACTTTTGGTTTAGTCAACTCATTTAAAATATCTACTGCATTATCGTATGACATTTCTTCTAATATGTGACTTGCGTATGTCGCATTCATTTTATCAAATAGCAACTCATATTCATCGTCATCAATATCTAATTGATCAAAGAAATTTGCAACCTCTTCAGGTGATAAATATTGAAAAATCTTTTGTCTATTTTCATCGGTAGTATCTTCAAAATACTCACTTTGTTCATATGTGTGTAATGCTAGAAATTCATCTCTAAATTGATCAATATCATCATTTTCTAAGTATTGATCTAATAATGTCTCATCATATAATTCCTCTTGAACACGCTCTTTTTCATCTGTGTTCATTGACATACTTACACCCCCTGTGTGAATTAGAGTTGATTGAATAATTTAAGTAATTGCTTATAATCAATTGTAATATAAATATTGTTCTTATTGATTGGATGAACAAAATATATTTGCGTACATTGCAGTACTTGACCATGAATTTTGTCATGAAAACCATCATACAAAGAATCTCCCACAATTGGATGCCCAATATGTTGAAAATGTACACGAATTTGATGTGTACGTCCCGTATGCAAATGAACTTTGCATAAACTGTATTTATCATTCTGATTTATTACTTCATAAGATGTTTTAGCGTATTTACCATCCGAGGCAACTTCTCTAGTTATAATACTATCCTTTGACCGTCTAATATTAGCTTCAATAATACCAGATGTATGGGTTTTGCCATATACAAGGCAAGTATATATTTTTTTCAAGTTTACTTTAGAAAATAAATGATGGATATGTCCATATTTAGCGAATATCACAATACCAGTTGTATTACGATCTAGACGCGTAACAATATGTGGGTTAATATTTTCACCATGTTCCTGACAATGATATAGTACTTGTTCGATTAAACTTTCATGAGGATGTTCTCTCGAAGGCGTACAATTTTGATTGTTTGGTTTAGTAACTATGATGATAAAAGCATCTTCATACAATACTTCTAGCTTACGAGCATAAGGTATTAAATTAACACTCGGTATTTCTCGCGGTAAATGAATTTCTAATATATCATTTGGCATTAATTGCTTACGTACTGTGACTGGTTCATCATTAACAATTAAAGCGCCATTATTTTTAATGGCGCTCACTGTCTTCTTAGAAAAATCATGTCGTGCTAAAAAAGCTTTAACAGTTTCTTGTTGTGATATATGATACTTAAATTTCATCGTTCTTCATCACTTGATATGAAAGAATCGTGTACACGTTTCCAGAACGGGAATGGTCTAAAACGTGCAAACCTCACTTTTTCATTTGCTACACGGTATTGTATTGAATTAACATTTTTATGTTTGATACTAACATGATCTATCGTCATTCTAATGGTATCATGATTAACTGGTGATATTAAACATGTATGATGCTTTGGTAATACAAGTGGTGATCCTACCGTTCTAAACACACGATTATTTATTGAGGCAATTTCTGTAATTTGCATTGCTTCAAGTGAAGGATGTATCAGTGCGCCACCTAGCGCTTTGTTATAAGCCGTTGAACCCGAAGGTGTTGATACACATAATCCATCGCCTCTAAATCGCTCAAAGTGTTTCCCTCTTAAGTTAACATCCACAACAAGTGTTGAGCCATTTTCAGTTTTCATCGTTGCTTCATTTAATGCTAAATACCTTGTTTCATAGCCGTTGTCGTTGTATCTCATAATAATTTCAAGCAATGGATATTCAATGACCTGAAACTCTGAATTATTAATTTCGATGATTAATTTTTCAACTTCATGAGGTAACCAATCCGCATAAAATCCTAAATGACCTGTATGAACTCCAACAAATGCCACTTTTGATAACATGTGGCTATACTGATGGAATGCTTGTAGTAATGTACCATCACCACCAACTGAAATAACAATTTCAGGATTTTCACTATCCTCAATCATGCGAAAATCTTTCATATAGTTCATCATTTTATGCTTTAAGGCATTAGACTTGGAGTCACCTTTAGTTAAAATTGTATAACGCATGATTTATAACACCTCGTTAATCATTTTCATGTTTTTTAGAACGTTTTTGCGTGTAATATTTTTGAGCTTCCTGAATTTCATCTTTAATTTCAGACATCTCTTCATCAAGTAAATACGCTGCTTCTGCCGCTCTTTCCAAACGATGTTGAATTTCATCCGGATAAGCACCATCATATTTATATCGTAAAGTATGTTCAATCGTTGCCCAGAAATTCATTGCTAATGTACGAATCTGAATCTCAGCCAATATAAATTTTTGGCCTTGTAATGTTTCAATTGGATATTCAATAATGACATGATACGAGCGGTAACCACTTTCTTTAGTGTTACGAATATAATCTCGTTCTTCAATTACTTTAAAATCTTTTCTTTGTCTTAAAATATTGACGACAACATCAATATCTTCTACAAATTGGCACATCATTCTTAAACCAGCGATATCGTACATTTCTTCTCTTAACCTATCAAATGGTATTTGTCGTTTGTTTGCCTTATCTATAATACTAGCGATCGGTTTAACACGACCAGTAACAAATTCTATTGGCGACGCTTGTTCACCAACTTCATATTGTTTGCGCATGCCTTTAAGTTTCACTTTCAACTCATCAACCGCTTGCTTATAAGGTGTTAAGAACTGATCCCATTGATTCATAGTGCTTCACCCCGCTTTATTCAATGTCGAATGTTTCTTCAACGGTTGCAACAAATTCCTTACCATAATTATTATTCCCTTTTATGTTGTCTAAAATATAAGTAAGTTCTTGGTGGAATTCAGTCAATTCTAGTTCATCATTGATAATAATTTTTTTAGTCGTGTTTTCATGCAACATCGTCCATGTTTCTTGTACGAAAATGAGATAAGCATACGCTTTACCATCATCTAATGTATACGCAAAGGCATAATTATCACTATCAACGAGCATTTGTCCTACTTCAGATAATCCTTTAATAGAATCTTCTGTATAACAATAAAGTATGTCATCTTTAATTTTAATTTCATTAATATATAAACGCATGCTTAATCCTCCTCTTATTCCATAACATTTTAACACAATTCAATAATACAAAACACTTACGAACACTATTTTTAATGGTCAAATTAACATTGATAATAGATAAAGGAAATTGCTTTTAAAATTCAACTTTGTCATTCATAATATAGTTAAGATAAATTGAATTTGATACGAGGTGTATACATATCATGGCAACAAATCATGAAATAGAATTTAAACAAATGATAACTGCATCAATCTATAATAAATTGCAAGAGAAATATTTTAAAGACAGTGTGCTTTTTAAGCAAGTCAATTACTATATTGATACACCCGATTTCAAATTAAAGGAACATCGCTCTGCACTACGCATAAGAGTTAAAGACAATCAATATGAAATGACTTTAAAGACACCAGCAAAGGTTGGTCTATTAGAATACAACTATATCGTCGACATTAAACCAGAGATGAACTTGATTATTTCAAACGACAATCTTCCAGATGACATTCGTCAAATTATAGTTGAACAGTTTGGTGTAAAAGATACAACTTTATCAATACTTGGTGCATTAACGACATATCGCCAAGAAACTAAATATAAAGGTGATTTACTCGTTTTAGATAAAAGTGAGTATTTCGATACTGCGGATTATGAGTTAGAGTTCGAAGTTAAAGACTATAATCAAGGTTTACAAAAGTTCCAATCTTTATTAAACGAACTAAACCTCGAACATCATCAACCTTTAAATAAAGTTCAACGTTTTTTCAAGAAAAAAGAAACACTTTCAAACAATATAAATTAAATTGGCAAATATGCATATTTCTTTCAAATGTTTAAAATCATGTTATATTAGTTATATATTAACTTAAGTTCGTAATAGTAAATTTTTGAAAATGGGTGATTAAATGACAACAACACCATATGACATCATTGGTAAAGAAGCGTTATACGATATGATTGATTATTTTTACACCCTTGTAGAAAAAGATGAACGACTTAATCACCTGTTTCCAGGAGATTTTGCAGAAACAAGTCGTAAACAAAAACAATTTTTAACACAGTTTTTGGGCGGTCCAAACATTTATACCGAAGAACACGGACATCCTATGCTAAGAAAAAGACATATGGATTTTACAATCACTGAATTTGAAAGAGATGCATGGTTAGAAAATATGCAGACAGCAATTAATCGCGCTGCGTTTCCACAAGGTGTTGGAGATTATTTATTTGAGCGCTTAAGATTAACTGCTAATCATATGGTGAATTCCTAAAATTAATTGTAGGTGAATAAACATGGCTGGAGAATTACGAATAATGGAAAATAAGAGTCGTGAAGATATTAATCTATCACCTGTAAGTAAAATCGAAATTTATTCATTTTTCGATCCATTTAGCTCCGATTGCTTCAAATTATCAGCAATCTTATCCAAATTAAGAATTGAATATAATCAATATATACGTATCAGACATATATTAAATCCTTCGTTAAAAGTATTAACGAAATGCCAAGCTCAAAGTACATCCAACTTTGATAACATCGCCCTAGCTTATAAAGCAGCTGAGTTACAAGGTCGTGTACGTGCCGAACGATTTATACATTTAATGCAAAATGAAATCATACCTAAAAGAGATATTATTACAGAATCAATGATTTGTGACTGTATTCAAAATGCAGGTATTGATTTAGAAGTATTTAAAGACGACTTACAAAAAAGTAAACTAACCGAAAGCTTGAAAATTGATTTGCATATTGCAAGAGAAATGGAAATCGAACAAGCCCCTTCTCTCGTTTTCTTTAGTGAAGATGTTCATGAAGAAGGTTTAAAAGTCGAAGGATTATACCCATATCACATCTATACTTATATAATTAATGAATTGATGGGTAAACCTATCGAAAAGAATCTTCCTCCTAAATTAGAAACTTATATACAGCAACAACAACTTGTAACGATGGAAGAATTACTTACTATTTATGAATGGCCAGAAAAACTTTTAAACAAAGAGTTAAAGAAGTTAGCCATTCAACAAAAAATTGAAAAACTTAAATATCCAGACGGCGATTTCTGGAAATCTAAAATGCCTAAAATCAAATCAAAATAAATAAATTAAAGACCTCGTACACCATAAATGTAACGAGGTCTTTTTACTGACTCTTAATTTTGCAACATTAAATTATTAGAACGTAATGTTACACATCGATCTAAATATATTAGTGATATTTTTCGAATTTAACCAGTTCGAAAATTATACAAATTATAAATTTGGTACATAATAGACTTATATTAATCGTTAATGTATAAAAAGTGCATATTTAATACATTTTTATACAACTTCACTTCTCTCTTATTAAAAAAGAACATAAAAAAACGTCGTGTCTGAATACACGACGCTAAACAAAGGGGATGGGAGAAATTTTTCACTTCAAACAAAGGGGTATGTTTGTTATGTGATTAATTTCATGTTCATAATATAACATGCTATCTCTACCATTTCAACCTTTTAATAGTACTTAATTTAAATTGTCACAATCTGTTCATAATGTAAGCGAATACAATAGTACTAAGCTTTCATTAATTTTTCAAAAGCGTTCAATTTTTGTTCAAAAACTTCACAAGCTTGTTCAATTGGTTCAGGTGTTGTCATATCTACACCAGCATTTTTTAATATCTCAATTGGATAATTTGAGCTACCTTTTTTCAAGAATTCATTAATATATCTATCTACTGCTGGCTTACCTTCTGTTAAAATTTGATGACTTAAGCTTTGAGCTGCACTGTAACCAGTTGCGTATTGATATACATAATAATTCATATAGAAGTGTGGAATACGTGACCATTCCTTACTAATATCTTCATCAGTTTCTACAGAATCACCGAAGTATAATTTATTTAATTTGGCATATTCTTCATTCATTCTAGTTGGCGTTAATGGTTCACCTGCTTCTTCAATTGCATGAATTTTATGCTCAAATTCTGCGAACATTGTTTGTCGGAATAATGTAGCTCTGAAACGTTCTAATTCTTGGTTTAATAATAATAAGCGTTTTTCATCATCAAGATGTTTATCCATATAATCACTTAAAAGTGCTTCGTTACAAGTTGATGCAACTTCAGCGACAAAAATAGTGTAGTCACTAGAATTTGACGGTTGGAATTTTCTACTGAAGTAACTATGTGCTGAATGCCCAAATTCATGAACTAATGTGTATAAGTCTGAAATAGTATTAGACCAGTTAAGTAGAATAAATGGATTAGTTAAATGTGCACCTGATGAATAGCCACCTGAACGTTTACCTTTATTCTCATAGACATCGACCCAACGATTGTTTAAGCCTTCTTTAACTACATTTAAATATTCTTCACCCATTGGTTCTAAAGCTTTTAACATCCACTCTTTAGCTTCTTCATAAGGCATTTCAAACTTAATATCTTTAATTAATGGTGTATATAAATCATACATTTTCAAGTCATCTAAACCTAGCAATTCTTTGCGCAATTCAGTATATCTATGTAGCAATGGTAAATATTTATGTACAGTTTTTACTAGATTGTCATATACATTTTCTGGAATATGATTATTACTTAATGCTTTTTCTCTTGCAGTTTTGTAATTGTGTGTACGAGCATTAAATACATTTTTCTTCACTTCACCTGCTAGCGTAGCGCCAAGCGTATTATTATGAGCACCATATGCTTTATATACATTTCTAAAAGCACTTTCTCTTAGTTTGCGATCATCTGATTCTAAATACTTAATAAATGTACCTTGTGTTAACGGGTGTGCATTTCCATCTTTATCAATCGCATCTTCAAATACTAAATCAGCGTTGCTAAACATACCGTATACATTTGATGGCGTTGATAACGCGTCCTGCGCTTCTGTTAATAACTTTTCAGTTTCAGCATCTAAAATATGAGGACGTTTTTCATTAATCAACTTCAAATCAAATGCGAATTTTTGTAATTTATCATATGAATTTACAAATGATTGAATTTTATCTTCATCAATTTGTAAAATCTCTGGCACTAAGAAACTCCATGCCGAGCTAAATTTAATAATTAATTGATGTGCTCTTGACTCCATACCAGTATACTTGTCGTTCGTTGTGTCTTGGTCTTGTTTTAGGTGCGCGTATACATATACTTTTTCTAATTTAGTACCTAATGTATCTTCTAATTCTAACGCATTGTATAATGTCTCAGCACTATCACCAATGTGTCCTTTAAATTGTTCTTCTTTGCCTAACTCATTTTCAACTTCTTTAAATGCAGCCTCAAAAGCTTCATCATCTTTGAAAATTGTTGTTAAGTCCCATGTATATTCAGGATATTTACGTTCCTGTTCTTCTCTCGATAATTGTTGACTCATATGTAGTAAACCTCCTAATAAAATATAATTGATATAATTTTCTCATTTTAGAACAAAATTTGCACGTCATTACCTCTATCTGAACAAATATTTAAATAATTGTTAATAAGTTTTTCTATAATTGCTGTTTTACTTTCTAGAGCAACAATAAATTTTTTCAGTTTAAAATAATTAAGATTGTCATTTACTAATTTGCTTTTTCCATTCTTTAACCATAAATCAACTTGTAATTGCCACTCAATTGGATGATTTTCAATATAAATTTGCTCTGGAAAAATATAACCATAATTGTACACTACTTCTTGATCAGTTAACTGTAATTGATACATTGCACTTAAAGTGGGTTCTAAAACAGAATTTTGCCAGCGACAATATTTGATATATTGATTAATTGCGAACTTTGATAATTTATAAACAGCATGATAATCACAAGGCGCCTCATTAAACAACTCAATAATTTTGGCATTCCTTTTTTCAGCGACATATTTGTGCCCGCCTAAATATTGTATTTGTTGAAACATCATTATTTGTTTTTTCTCTAAATTGAACGTATGAAGTTTTCGAGTGATTGGATTAATAAACAAACTATGAAAATGATTGAACTTCACTTTATTATGACAATAATCAACATCATTTAATAACCAACTTACTTTATATCCCATTTTCTTTAAACCTTCCGTTCGTTGAAGAATCTGTTTATAAGGAATTGGCGAATACTGTAGCTCAATAACATATTTATTATTAATCAAAATATCCGGAATTTGTTTTATTTCTTTTAAAAATGGCTCTATCTCTACTTTACATCCTTGTTGCTGTATCATCTGTGCTAAAATCAATTTACTTTTATAATGTTTAATCGTTTCATTATTAAAACATTTTTGTTCCGCTAAATGTTTATGTGCAAAATGACTAATTACTTTGAGCCCACGCTTTAAAATAACTTGCTTGCCACACACAGGACAAAAATATTGTGTCTTTCTCAATGCAGTAGTTGCTAACACACGTTCCTTTTCTTCATTTAAAGCTACTAACATATCTTCACCTCAAAATATTACACGTAAGTTTAACTACTATTACTTTTTCAGCTTTTGAAATCAATAAAAAAAGAGACTCCAAAGAGTCTCCTTTCATAGTGCGTTGCTTAATTAATATCGTTATTCAGTTGTCTCTGGAAAATAACGTCGAACTTGAGCTGTTACGTTATGACTCATAATTATTTTAGCATAGTCATTTAAATAAACTTCTGTTCTGTCTGTTGGATATGCAAATTCAAGCAATTGACTGTAACTATCATTAATGACTTCTTGATCAACATGACTATCAAAATGTACAGCATAATAATAAGTACCATCAACCATATATAACAAATCTTCAAACTCTGTAGTTATTGGATTGCTATGATATGCATAATTAATAACATCTTCTAAATCGTTAAATTTCACAATGATTGTTCTTGTATTTTTACGTGCTGAAGACTTTTGACGTTTAGAACCTTGAGCTTCTTTTTCTTTTGTTCGTTGCTCGAATAATTCTTCTAATTGATCTTCACCTTCTAATGTTTGAGCTAACAATTCTTGAACTTGTTCATCAAATTGATCAGTTGCATCATCATCAGACATATTCATCATATCTTCATTTTTAGATTTAGAAATTGTGACTTCGACACCTTTTTCAAAGGCATGTACTTGAATCCATAATGGACCTTCTACAACAAAATCTTCTTCTTCGTTAATTTCATCCATCATTGACCAAAAGAATTCTTCGCCACGTTTGCGATTTGTCCATAAATCTTCACGACTAAATCCACGGGCCTCGATATCGCTATATGTTATAAACAATTTTACAGTTGTATCATCTACTCGTTCTATTCTCATATCATCTCACTCCTTACAGTCGATGAATAGTATCCACATTGTATTAAAGCATCAAACAAAATACAATTTATTTGTTTGATTTCTTTCTCTAAAATATTTTGGTAACTTATAATAACATATTCGTTGTAGCAAAACTATTTAAATGATTTATACAGTTAAAGCATTAAAGCACTTTCTTAATTTAATTTTACCTTATCATAGCAAATGTTTCATCCAAAACACTCTAATATAGAGCTATATTAACAATTGCACATTTGATTTAAAAGATACTAAGCAATTATTGTAAAATTAAAACCAAAAAAGCAACACTATAGAAATAGTGTTGCTTGACATATCTTTTAGTAAAGTATGACACATAGTTAAATGGTTATTAGTCAACCATACGTTGTGCTTCTTGTAATTGGAACGTACGAACTTTTCTAGGTAAGAAACGTCGAATCTCGTCCTCATTATAACCAACTTGTAGTCGTTTATTATCTAAAATAATTGGACGACGTAATAAGCCAGGATTATCTTGAATGATTGAATATAAGTCTTGTAATGGTAGTGAATCAATATCAACATTTAATTTTTGGTATGTTTTAGAACGTGTAGAAATGATTTCATCAGTACCGTCTTCAGTCATTTTTAATATTTGCTTAATTTCATCAATTGTTAAATGTTCAGAAAAAATATTACGCTCCGTATACGGAATGTCATGTTCTTGTAACCATGCTTTCGCTTTACGGCAAGATGTGCAACTTGGTGAAGTAAATAATGTTACCATACATCTCACTCTCCTATTTGAATGAATAAAATTCATTGCTTAAAATTTAGTTATAGATCAAGAAAAAACATTTTTTTCTAAAATTCTTAATCGTTACTATTTATTATAACTATCTAACATTAAAATTAAATGAGAAAAACCTAATTTTTCAGATAAGTTTCTACACTTATAAAAAAGATTATTAATCCTTTGTTAGTAGTAAGTTATACGTATATTCTAACACATCTTACATTTTTAAGAAATACTGTTATAATGATAATTATTAAAATATTACTAAGAAAGTAGGCATTTAAATGGAGACATTATTTTCAGGCATCCAACCTAGTGGAATTCCTACTATTGGAAATTATATTGGCGCACTAAAACAATTTGTTGATGTGCAAAATGACTATGATTGTTATTTCTGTATCGTAGATCAACATGCAATTACAATGCCACAAGATCGTTTAAAATTACGTAAACAGACCAGACAATTAGCAGCGATTTATTTAGCTTCTGGTATAGATCCAGACAAAGCAACATTGTTCATACAATCTGAAGTCCCTGCACACGTACAAGCAGGATGGATGTTAACTACGATTGCTTCTGTTGGAGAATTAGAGCGTATGACGCAATACAAAGATAAAGCTCAGAAAGCAGTTGAAGGTATACCAGCTGGTCTATTAACATATCCACCTTTAATGGCAGCTGATATTGTTCTTTACAATACTAATATCGTTCCAGTTGGAGATGACCAAAAGCAGCATATCGAATTGACTCGTAACCTTGTAGATAGATTTAATAGTCGCTATAATGATGTGCTTGTGAAACCTGAAATTCGTATGCCTAAAGTTGGTGGACGTGTCATGAGTTTACAAGACCCAACAAGAAAAATGAGTAAGAGTGATGATAATGCTAAAAACTTCATTTCATTATTGGACGAGCCGAATGTTGCAGCTAAAAAAATTAAAAGCGCAGTAACTGATTCAGATGGTATTATTAAATTTGATCGTGACAACAAGCCAGGTATAACAAATTTAATTTCAATATACGCTGGATTAACCGACATGCCAATTAAAGATATTGAGGCAAAATATGAAGGGGAAGGTTATGGTAAATTTAAAGGTGACCTTGCTGAAATAGTTAAAGCATTTTTAGTAGAATTCCAAGAAAAATACGAAAGTTTCTATAACTCAGATAAACTTGATGATATTTTAGATCAAGGTAGAGATAAAGCACACAAAGTTTCATTTAAAACTGTCAAAAAAATGGAAAAAGCGATGGGATTAGGACGTAAGAGATAAAATAAAGAGGTACTAGAATTAACTAGTGCCTCTTTTATTATTTAACGTCTACCTCTAGGATTAAAAGCATCTTTAAGCCCTTCCCCTACAAAGTTTATACTTAATATAGTTAATGTAATCATTATAGCAGGTGGCATCCATATCCACGGTTTACCACTTATAACATCCCCTTCTTGAGCATCACTCAACATATTACCCCAAGATGGTATTGCTTTACTAATTCCGAATCCTAAAAAGCTCAATCCTGATTCCACTACAATCATACCGGCAAATAACAATGTTGCTTGTACGATAACTACACTTAATATATTCGGCAAAAGATGTTTCAAAATAATTTTATATGTGGGTGTACCAATTGATTTTG
This sequence comes from Staphylococcus sp. FSL W8-0056, assembly GCF_037963075.1. Taxonomy (NCBI): domain Bacteria; kingdom Bacillati; phylum Bacillota; class Bacilli; order Caryophanales; family Staphylococcaceae; genus Staphylococcus; species Staphylococcus sp. FSL W8-0056. Next base: position 677,677 of record NZ_CP150142.1, on the reverse strand, counting down.
CTGCCAAAAAGTATTCATTTTCTTTTTCTTGAAGTACTTTACCACGAACAAGTCTTGCAATACCTCCCCAACTTAATACGATAATAACTAGAACAAGAATTATGGCAGATCCATAAGGATTTTTAATTTTATCTCCAAGTGCAGCATTTAATACAATTGCAAATATTAAAAATGGAAATAACATAACAAATTCGGTTATTCTCATTAATAATGTATCAACAATACCTCCAAAATAACCAGAAATCACTCCAACTGTAATTCCAATCAAAAGCATTCCTATTGTAGATGTAATTCCAATGGATAATGAAATACGACCTGCATATAACAAACGACTAAAGTTATCCCTACCACCAGAGTCTGTACCAAGAATGTTTTGTGCTGTCATTTCACCTTTTATATTTAATAAATCTTGTTGGTTCACTGGAAAAGGAGCTATTAATGGCGCTATAATTGATACAATAGTTATGATTAATAAAAAAATAATCGATAACATTGCAATTTTATTATGAATAAATCTAGACAATGCAATTTTAAAAGGCGATTTTGACTTATTTTGCATTCCAATCCCCCCTAGTTACTTCTAATTCTTGGATCTATAAATCCATAAGTAATATCAGAAATCAAATTACCCAATAAACCTAAAAATGAGAAAAATAACGTTAATGCCATCATTAATGGATAGTCTTGACCTATTACCGATTCTAAAAATAATTTACCGATACCGTTATATGAAAAGATAGTCTCAGTAATCACAGCTCCACCTAAAATACTTACAATATCAGCACCTAAAAATGTAATAATAGGTATTAAAGAATTTCTCAATATATGTTTATTATAAATTTTATTCATAGATAATCCTTTTGACCTTGCCGTCAATACATAATCTTTTTTAGAATTTTCAATAATATCATTACGTAAATATTGAATATAACCAGCAGTAGATAATAATCCTAAAGTTAATGCAGGCAAAAATGTATGATAAATTTTACTCATATAATATTCAAAAGTACCTTCTTTAAGGTTAATATCAACAGAACCTTGAAACGGAAACCATTGTAATTCAAAAGAAAAAATAAAAATTGCAAATACTCCCGCAATAAAAGATGGAATAGCTAACATCAAATAATTAAATATTTGCACAGTATAATCAGTCAAACTGTAAGAATATCTACCTGACGTTATTCCTAAAGCAAATGAGATAATATAAGTAATAATTAATGACATAGCACCGAGTAATATTGTATTTGGAATTCTTTCCTCAATAACATCAATTACCGGCCTCTTATATTTGATTGACTCCCCTAAATCACCATGTATAACATGATTGACCCATCTAATATATTGATGTGGTATTGAGTCGTTGAGGCCTAACTTTTCCCTTTGTGCATTTATTGCTTCTTGTTTTATTTTACCGTTTTGTAAATCTGAAAATGGATCTCCTGGTTGTATGATTGCTAATGAAAATACAACTATTGAGATTAAAATTAGTAACGGGATCATTAACCCTAACCTTTTAAGTATTAATTTAAGCATTTAAATCACCTACTTTATCTACGTAGAAACAAGCAACTTGATGTTCGTTACCAATGTCCTTTAATTGTGGTATATTTTCTTTACATTTATCTTTTGCAATCGGACATCTTGTATGAAAAGGACAACCTTGCGGCGGATTACTTGGCGAAGGTAATTCTCCTTTTAATATAATTCTATTGTTATTATGTTTATCAATTTGTGGTATTGATGAAATTAATGCTTTTGTATATGGATGTTTGGGATTTTCATAAATTTCTTTATCAGATGCAATTTCAACTATATGACCTAAATACATAACTCCAATTACATCACTAATATGTTTCACTACACTTAAATCATGCGCGATAAATAAATAGCTTAACTTAAATTGCTCTTGTAAATCTTTTAATAAATTCAGTACTTGAGATTGAACAGATACATCTAATGCACTTACAGGCTCATCAGCAACAATTAAACTCGGACGCAAAGCCAATGCTCTTGCAATTCCCACTCTTTGTCTCTGTCCACCTGAAAATTCATGTGCATATTTATAATATGCATCTTCACTTAGGCCAACACATTTTAATAAATATAGTACTTCTTTTTTTATTTCTTCTTTTGGCAATTTTTTATAATTTAAAATAGGTTCTGAAATGATATCTCCAACCATTTGCATCGGATTCAATGATGCATACGGATCTTGAAATATCATCTGATATTGTTGTCGTGATTTTCTGAGTTTTTTACCTTGTAATCTTGTTATATCTTCACCATTAACAATTATTGAACCTGAAGTTGCATCTTCAAGCCTGATAATCACTTTACCTAACGTTGACTTACCACAACCCGATTCTCCTACTAATCCAAAAGTTTGTCCTTTTTTTATTGAAAACGATACGTCATCAACAGCTTTAACGTACTGAGTTTTTTGTAATAATCCAGTTTTAATTTTGTAGTATTTTTTTATTTGGTTGACTTCTAAAATATTTTCCATTCTTATATCTCCTTATATTCATTTTTGTACAAATGACAACGTACAATGACGTCTTCACAAACATGCATTTTAGGAGATTGATTATTACAAATATCCAGTTTTTTGTTACATCTATTTGCAAATCTGCACTTATTAACGTGAAATGCTTGGATTGATGGCACAATTCCTTCTATCGTTTCAAGTCGTTTCTGCCCTTCTTTAAGTTTTGGAATTGTTGATAATAATTTTTGGGTATAAGGATGTTTCGGATTGTGTAGTATTTCTTTTATGCCTCCAAATTCTACAATTTGACCTGCATACATAACTAAGACTTTATCGCAAAACTCAGCAACTACACTCAAATCATGTGTAATCATCATAATTGCCATTTGCGTTTCCTTTTGCAATTCTTTTAATAAGTCTAATATTTGCGCTTGAATCGTGACATCCAATGCTGTTGTAGGTTCATCAGCAATTAATAATTTAGGAGAACATGAAATGGCCATTGCAATCATTACTCTTTGTCTCATACCACCAGATAATTGATGAGGATAGCTATTTAATATTTCATCTTGTCTAGCAATTCCAACTTTTTTTAGTAAATCTTTTGCTAAGTTATTTGCTTCTTTTTTAGAAATTTTTTTATGTGATTTTATAGATTCCACAAGTTGATTTTTTATGGTAAATACAGGATTTAAAGCAGTCATAGGTTCTTGAAAAATCATAGCAATATCATTTCCTCGAATATCTAGCAATTGCTTCTCATTGAGCGTATCGATTCGTTTACCATCAAATATAACTTCTCCACTACTTAGTTTAGATATCTTTTCTGGTAATAATTTAATAATTGACTTACTTAATATGGACTTACCGCAACCAGATTCCCCTACTATACCCAAAACTTCTCCTTTAGATAATTCAAAAGAAATATTTTCAACAGTTGCTAACCATTCATTATTTATTTTTAATGATGTTTCTAAATCTTTAACCTCTAACAATACATTATTCATAACATCCCCCCATATAAGTAAACCTCGACAAAATCGTCGAGGTTACATTACTAAGCTTCTTTAGTTAAATTATATAAACTTTGATCAGTTCCAATTTCAATGTCTAAGTTTCGTACTTTATCGTTAACAATAGTTATCGATTTACCTTGGAACATTGGTAATCCAGGTAACTCATCATTCATATATTTTTGCCATTTAACATAAATATCTTTACGTTTCTTTTCATCAATGCCTACTTTTTCGAAGTCTAATGCATCATCTAAATATTGATCTGATTTTGGTAAAACTGTTCTCATTTCATTTTGAGGTCTATCAGTGTGGTATAAATCTGATGGATCTGGATCTGTACCTCCTGCCCATGATCTGAAGTACACTTCCATATCTTTAGATGCATTTGCTAAGTCTTCATTATATTTACCGAATTCTACTAACTTCACATTTGTTTTCAAGCCAACTTTTTCCCAGAAATCTTTTATCGCAGCAGTTCTTGGTTCAAAAGTAGGATTTGAACCTGAATAATGTTTAAAGTTAATCTCAAATTTATTACCTTTAGGATCTTCTCTAAATCCGTCACCATCTCTATCTTTATAACCTAACTTATCTAAGATTTTTTTAGCTTTTTCAGGATCATATTTGTAATCATTTAGGTCCTTAGGATTGGCTGCTATCCAATGCATAGATGGTACAAAACTATTGATTTCACTAGCGTAACCATTGAAAAACGCTTTAATCCATTTTTCTCTATCAATTGCATAAAGCATTGCTTTACGTAATTCTTTGTCTTCATATTTTGGTCTCACTTTACCAGTTTTATTAGCTTTTTTATCGTAATCATGAGATACGAATCCTATTAAACCGTAGTCTAAGCTTGGCGCAGATAATACCTTGAGACCAGCATTAGATGACTTAGCATCTTTTGCCATTGCACCGGTAGCATCATTCGCAACATCAATATCGCCTTTTTCCATTGCCTTAATAATTTGAGCTTGATCAATAACTTTTAAATTGATTTTGTCTAGTGCAGGCTTACCTTGCCAATAATCATCAAATTTAACGAGTTGAACAGCCTCACCTGGAACGATTTTCTTAACTTTATACGGTCCAATACCAATAGGATATTTTCGGATTTTATCTGATTTCGCTAAATCTTTAATTGGTACATCTGATAAATATTTTTTACTTAATAAATGTCCAGTAATAAATCCTGTTAAGTAATTTTCTTGTTTTTTATCAAATGTAACCTGCATAGTGTAGTCATCTATTTTCTTCAATCCGCTAATATGATCAGTTTTTCCTTCATGATAATCTTTCGCACCTTGGATATTTTCTACACTTGGATAATAAGCACCTTCGTAGTCCTTGTTAGCTAAGACTTCAATTGAATAAATCCAATCATCAATTTTCAATTCATTACCATCATGCCATTTAATACCTTTTTTAATTTTAAATTCTATTTTCTTAGCCGGCTCGATGTCCTTCCATGAAGCAATATATGCCTTAGGACGTATTTTTTTATCAGTTGCTAATAAGCTTTCGTTAAAATATCCCTCAACTACAGAATCTGCATGTGTACTATTTAATAACGAAGAATAAACACCACTTGGCGGTGCTGTTAATGCTACATTTAAGGTACCACCTTTATGTTTTGAGGTTTCCGTTTTAGTAGCATCTTTTACTCCTTCATCTTTATTACTGCTTTTTCCGCAAGCACTCAACACTAAAACGACAATAAGAAGTATTGAAATATATTTAATTAGCTTCCCCATACATATGCCTCCTACTTTCAATCTAATTTTTTCTTTTTAGTTTACTCATAGAAAAAATTATTACAAGTTTATTTTTAGAATATTCAGTTATTTATGCATTTAATCAATTTCAGTAATTTAAAAAACGACTTATTTTAAATTTTTATTCCCAAAGTTTTTATCCAACACAAAAAGACTGGAGATATGTCTCCAGCCTAATTTACAAAGCATATTATTTTTTCTTCTTACCTGTTTCTTTATCTATCGATTTATCAATATATACATGTTTAAGTGAGTTATTTGGACCAAATTTATGGTAAATTAATCCTTTTACTTGAGGATTTGTTAAATGTGCAACACCTTTTTGATAAATTGGTGCTACCGGTGCATCTCCTAGGAACATTTCTTCTGCTTTTTTCAAGTTTTCATATCGTTCGTTCGGTTGAAGTGCCAATTTGGTTCTTGCTACTTTAAGTAATTGATCATATTCTTTATTACCCCAGTCTGTATTATTTTGTGCGCTACCTGTGGTCATTGTTTCTAAATAAGCCATAGGATCAGGGTAATCTGCAGACCAACCACTAAGTGATGCTTCAAAATTGTTACTCAGTTCTAGTGATACTCTTTGTTTAAACGGTAATTGCTTAATTTTCAAAGTAACTCCTGGTAAATTTTTCTCAACTTGCGATTTGATATATTCAGCAGATATTTTTGCATCTGGTGTATCTTCTGTGTTCATTGAAAATGTCACTTCATTTTTACCTAACTCTTTTTTAGCTTTGTCCCAGTGTGCTCTTGCTTCTTTAGGATTATATTTTAAAGGCGAATTCATGGTACTCGCATAATCTTTGCCATTAGGCGCTTTCGCAATTCCTTTGGCTGTTAGTGTATCGGAAGGAATTGAGCCATTGTTTTTCACTGAATCAACGTATCCTTTTTTATCTATTGCTTGTGCGATAGCCAATCTTAAATTTTTGTTTTTAAAATCAGGATATTGTTTTTCATTCATTTTTACAAAAAATGTCCCAGACGTTAACACAAAGTTTAATCCTTTGTTGTCTTTATATTTATTTACTTGATCTGCAGTAATAACTGCGTCATCTACTGATTCAGTATCATACAATGATGCACCGGCTTGTAAGTCTTTAATAACTTTATAATTCACTTTATCTAATTTTACATTCTTTTTATCCCAATAATACTGATTTTTAGATAGTAAGGTTTTATCTTCTTGTTTCCAATCATCAACTTTAAATGGACCATTGTATACCGCTCTATCAGCTGCCGTACCGTAATTTTTACCATATTTTTTGGCAACTTTTTCATTTTGAGGTGCAAAGGTATTAAGTGCTAATAATTGATTAATATATGGAACCGGCTTTTCTAATTCAATTTGTAATGTTTCATCATTTAATGCTTTGATACCTAATTGCTCTACAGGTTTCTTACCAGTACTAATATCACTCGCATTTTTAATGTCCCCCATAATGTATGCAAATTCAGAACCTGTTTTAGGGTCAACTGTTTTTCTCCAAGCATAAACAAAGTCTTGTGCAGTCACTTTGTCACCATTGCTCCATTTAGCATCGCTTCTTAATTTAACCTTTAAAGTTTTACCATCTTTACTCTTTTCAGGAAAAGCTTTCGCAACACCTAACACCGGTTTGTCACCTTTTCCTAATGTGTATAAACCTTCGAATGTTTGCGCAGTCACTTCAGAAGATATTTCATCCGTTATTAATGATGTATCAAGGGATGTTAAGTCTGATGACAAAATTTTTCTGAATACTTGACCTTTATCTGAATAAATACCATCGTCATTAGCACAACCACTTAATGCAATTGTAGCAATCAAAATTAAAATAAGTGTTCTAAATTTTCTCGTCATTGCATTTCCCCCTTCCCCTTAATTTTGTGTCACCAATTTATTTTCTCGTAGTTGTGCCGCTTCTTCTTCAGTACTAAAGACAAAGTGATTCGGTCTAATTTCATGTAATTGTCTTAAATGATTATTTGCTTCATCATCAATATAACTAAATCGTTTGCGACTGCGTTCTGATTCAGGATCAGGTTGTGGAATGGCTGATAATAAAGACTTAGTATAATCGTGTAATGGATTTTGATAAATTTCTTCTGCCGGTCCAATTTCAACTATTTTCCCAAAATGCATGACTGCAATACGATCTGAAATATACTTCACCATTGATAGATCATGAGCTATAAATAGGAACGTAATCCCTCTTTCACGTTGTAATTTTAATAATAAATTAACTACTTGAGCTTGGATTGAAACATCCAATGCCGATATTGGTTCGTCCGCGATAATGAATTCTGGTTCAACGGCTAATGCACGGGCAATTCCAATACGTTGGCGTTGTCCACCTGAAAATTCATGAGGATAGCGATTGGCATGTTCTTTACTTAATCCAACAGTTTCAAGTAAATCATAGACACGTTTTTTTCGGTCACGCTTATCAGTTGCTAAATGATGGATATCAATACCTTCAGCTACTATATCCATTACTTTTAACCTAGGATTTAAAGACGCATATGGGTCTTGAAAAATCATCTGTATCTTTTTATTAAATTTAAGCAAATCTTTACGTTTACGAATCTTTTGTATATCAATACCCTCATACAAAATTTCTCCACTTGTAATATCATTAAGTTTAATAATTGATTTACCAGTTGTAGATTTACCACACCCCGATTCTCCTACTAAACCTAATGTTTCCCCTTTGTATATATCAAACGAAATATTTTCAATCGCTCTCACTTCGTTTTTCTTTCCTGCGTTAAAATATTGCTTTAAATTTTTAATAGATAATAGCACTTCATCATTTTTCATTGAACGACACCCTTTCTACCTTGAGTGGTTTTTCATAATTATTAGGCATCGGTTTCATACGTTGTTTTACCAGCTCGGGTAGTTCAACTTTTGGTGCACGTGCGTCTAATAACCAAGATTTCACAAAATGTGTCGGTGAAACTTTAAACCACGGTGGTTCTACTTTAAAATCAATATCTAATGCATATTGACTACGTCTCGCAAATGCATCACCTTTAGGTGGGTGTAATAAATCAGGTGGCGCTCCAGGAATCGCTAGTAATGGTGTGTCATTTGTTGTTGATAAATCAGGCATTGACGATAATAATCCCCATGTATATGGATGCTTTGGATCATAAAATATTTCGTTAACATCTCCTGTTTCAACCATTTGACCACCATACATAACTGCCACTCTATCAGCAATATTCGCAACAACCCCTAAATCATGCGTTATAAAAATAATTGCTGTATCGATTTTTTGTTGTAGTTCTTTCATTAAATCTAAAATTTGTGCCTGCATCGTTACGTCTAATGCAGTCGTTGGTTCATCAGCAATGAGCACTTTAGGTTCACAAGCTAATGCGGTTGCAATAACAATTCTTTGCCTTTGTCCACCTGAAAATTGATGAGGATATGCTTTAAATCTTTTTTCTGCATTTGGTAAACCTACAAGATTTAGTATTTCCAATGCGCGCTTTTTAGCTTGTGCTTTACTATAATTTTTGTGCTTAATTAATGGTTCCATGACTTGTTTACCAATTTGCATCGTTGGGTTTAAAGATGTCATTGGATCTTGAAAGATCATTGAAATATCTTTGCCACGTAATTTAATTAACTCATTTTCAGGTTTTTTTGCTAAATCTTCCCCTAAAAATAAAATTTCTCCCTTTTTAATTCTTCCTGTGTCCCCTTGGAATAATTTTGTAATTGCTTTTGTTGTTACAGATTTACCTGAACCTGATTCACCAACAATTGCCAATGTTTCCCCCTTGTTTAAATAAAAATCTACACCTCTCACTGCCTGCACTTCCCCTGCTGTAATATCAAAGGAAACATGCAAATCATTTACTTCTAATATTCTTTCAGTCATATGCTATGCCCCCTTTTATTTACGCATTTTCGGATCAAATGCATCACGTAATCCATCACTAAATAAGTAAAAGAATAGAATTAATAAACTTAAAATCATTGCTGGTATAAATAATTCATGTGGATAAATTAATAACATTGCGCGCCCATCATTTACTAATGACCCTAACGATGTTTGAGGTGCAGGTACACCTATACCAATGAAACTTAAAAATGCTTCGAAGAAAATAGCACTAGGTACTGTAAACATTGATGTAACCACGATAGCACCTAACGTATTAGGTAAAATATGCTTAAATATCAATTTGAATTTTGAAGCCCCCAATGTTTTCGAAGCCATGACAAACTCTTGATTTTTCAATTTTAAAAATTCTCCACGTACAACTCTGCTCATGCCTAACCAGCCTGTGATAGACATAGCCAATATAATTGTCCAAATGGATGGTTCAAAAATTAATACAAATAAAATTACGACAATTAAATTCGGAATAGATGCTATGACTTCAAGTATACGTTGCATAATCGTATCGACACGTCCACCGAAGAATCCAGAAATCGCACCATATACAACGCCAATAAAAATATCTAACATCGCTGCAACAACACCGATAAACAATGAAATTTGAGCACCTTTCCATGTTCTTGTCCATAAATCTCGACCCAACTGATCAGTACCAAACCAATAATTTTCTTTAGCATTTGCTGCTTTATAAGCATCCTTGCCATCTGCATCTTTACCATCAAAAGGTAAAAATGGAACTTTGTCTAATACAGGTATTTTTGCCGGAAGATTTCTATGTTCTACATTTTGTTCAGCATAATCATGTTTATTTATAACTGGACCGATAAAAGCAAATATTACAATGATAATTAAACCTATCATACCGACAACAGCTAACTTATTTCGTTTTAACTGAGCCCAAGCATCTTGCCAAAAGTTTTTGCTTTCTCGTTGCATTTCAGGTTCCTGATTCAAGTCTAATTCTCTAATAATAAAATCAGATGATGCGATAGCGTCAGAGGTATGCGTCATAGCTGCATTAGAATGATCGTCGTTAATCGACAAATTGTTTTTATTTTCAGCCATTATTTTTTACCTCCTTGAACACGAATTCGTGGATCTATCACACCGTACAAAATATCTACAATAAAAATAGAAACGATAAACAGTGTGCTAAATAATAGTGTGATTGCCATGATTACTGAGAAATCATTTGTTGTAATTGAACGTACGAATTGATCCCCTAATCCAGGAACCCCAAAAATATTTTCAATTGTTAAAGTGCCTGTTAAAATACTTGCTAACATGGGAACGATAATTGTAATAATTGGAATTAAAGCATTTCTAAGTGCATGTCCAAAAAGTACACGCATTGTCGAATTACCTTTAGCTCTCGCTAATAAAATATAGTCTGAACTTAATACCTCTATCATCTCTGCTCTTATGTATCTGGCGACAGTTGCTAAAACAGCTGCAGATAATGCAAGTGACGGTAATACCGCGGTCGAAAAACCTTCCCATCCAGCTACTGGGAACCATCTTAATTTAACTGCAAATACATATTGTAAAAGTACAGCAAGTACAAAAGATGGTACAGATACAGCAATAACTGAAATAACTGTAGTTGTATAGTCAACCCAAGAATTTTGTTTAGTAGCTGCTGCAACACCTAAAATAAGTCCCAGTATCACACCGATGAACATTGCTGTAAGACCCATTTCAAAAGAAGGTAGTAGTCTCGGTTTAATCAAATCCCACACAGGTTGATTATGATACTGGAATGAATTACCAAAATCGCCTGTAACAACATTTTTTAAATAATGTAAATACTGCGTAGCTACAGGATCATTTAATCCATATTTTTCATTTAAAATTTCTTTTTGTTCAGCATTTAATTTAGCATCGTTAAATGGCGAACCTGGCATTAATTTCATTAAGAAAAATGTAATTGTAATAATAATAAATAAAGAAATAAGCATATAAATAAATCGTTTGAAAATATATTTCCCCATCTAATCCCCTCCTCTAACAAATTCCGATTTCTAAATTTCCATTCCCTTCAAAATTTTCTGAAATCTTAACTAATATTATATATACAATATTTACTATATATCAATATTTTTTTGCTTTAAACTAATGAAGAATGATTGATTTTAGAATTTCAATAAAGCTGCAGAAATTAAAAAATCATTCCTCAATGTCTCATTTTAATGTAAACTATGCGTAAGAGTTTTCTATAAGTGGGAGTGATCAAATGTTGAAAAAATGGCTTGGAATGGCACTAATAACGCCAATATTAACGTTTATTATATGGGTTTTTAATAGCCATACTATCATTACATATTTAAATATATTGTTTTATGTTTCATTAATTATTTTTATTAGCATATTTTTGATTTTACTTGTACAAGAAGGCATTTTTGATGCGACAAGTTATGGTTTTAGAAGATTAAAGTATCAAATGTCATCTTCGAAAAAGAAGAAGTCTATCTCTGATGATCCATTTTTCAACCCACAAGAGGTAAAAAAAGAGCATTACTTTGTTTCTACATGGATAATCCCCTTATTATTAATAAATATTCTATATTTTATTATGACGATTGTGCTGTCGCTCATCTTAGTATAAAGAAACAGAAAAAATCTTCAGTAACTAAAACAACGTTACTGAAGATTTTTATAATTATGCTTCAAATTTCTTGAATACTAATACTGCGTTATGTCCACCGAATCCTAAGCTATTACTCATTGCATAAGTAATATCAAGGTCTTGCGCTTCATTTGGAACAATATCCAAATCACATTCTGGGTCTGGTGTTACCGCATGTATTGTCGGTGCGACTTTAGAGTCTTTAATTGAAAGCGCTGAGAAGATTGCTTCAATTCCACCTGTTGCACCAAGTAAGTGACCAGTCATTGATTTTGTTGAGCTAACTTTTAAGTGTTTAGCTGCTTCACCAAATGTATTTTTAATAGCTTTAACTTCATTTAAGTCACCAACAGGAGTACTTGTACCATGGGCATTTAAGTATTGTACATCTTTAGGTTCAATACCAGCATCATCCATAGCTGCTTGCATTGCTCTAGAACCGCCTTCACCTTCTGGAGCTGGCGCTGTAATATGATAAGCATCACCTGTAGTACCATAGCCAACTATCTCAGCATAAATATTGGCACCTCGAGCTTGTGCTGATTCTAAAGATTCGATTACTAAAATACCAGCACCTTCACCCATAACAAAACCGTCTCTACCTTCTTGGAATGGACGACATGCTGTTTCAATGTCATCATTTGTAGAAAGCGCTCGACTTGCACTGAAACCTGCAATTGCCATATGAGTGATTGGAGCTTCCGTACCACCAGTAATCATTGCATCTGCATCACCGCGTTGCACAATTTTAAATGCTTCTCCGATTGAGTTTGTACCTGTTGCACATGCTGTAACTGTTGCACCATTTGGTCCTTTTGCACCTAAGTCAATTGATACTTGCCCAGTTGCCATATCAGGAATTAACATTGGTACGAAAAATGGACTCACACGTCTTGGGCCTTTATCCATTAATTGTTTATGTGCAATTTCAAATGTTTCCATACCACCGATACCAGAACCAATCCATACACCGATTCGATCTGCAGTATTATCATTGATATCTAATTGCGCATCTTTAACAGCCTCTCTAGCTGCTACAATTGCATATTGAGTAAATCTATCCATACGACGCGCTTCTTTTTTGTCGATATGATCTTCAATATTAAAGTTTTTAAGTTCTCCTGCTAAGTGAACGCTATAAGGTTCAGTATCGATACGTGTAATTTTATCGATACCATTTACGCCTTTTAGAGCATTCTCCCATGTTGTTTTGACATCATTACCGATTGGAGAAAGGGCTCCCATACCTGTAATAACTACTCTTTTATTTTGACTCATTCGTTATCCTCCTATTTTCCCCATTTTATTGTCATTGCGCCCCAAGTTAGGCCGCCACCGAATCCGACAAGAACAATTGTATCATCATCTTTGAGTTTACCATTTTTTAATTCTTGATCGATACTTAAAGGTATTGACGCAGCTGAAGTATTTCCATATTTATTTACAGAAACACTCATTTTGTCTTTTGAAATACCTAAGCGTTCTCTAGCTGATTCCATAATTCTAATATTAGCTTGATGAGGAATAAATAAATCTATATCATCTGATGTTAAATTCGCTTTTTCAACTACACGTGTTGATGCATCACCCATAATTCTAACAGCAAATTTAAATACTTCTCGACCATTCATTTTCAGTTTACCAGTATCTTTATCTAAATATAAATGTTTACCACCAGTGCCATCAGAACCCATTTCATAACTTATAATACCTCTGCCTTCTGAAACTTCACCGATGATAACCGCACCTGCACCATCTCCAAATAGAACTGCAGTAGAACGGTCAGTTAAATCTGTTATTTTAGATAATTTATCTGCACCGACAACTAAAATATTATGATAATCTCCAGATTGAACATATTGTTTAGCTGTAATCATTGAATACATAAATCCAGAACATGCTGCAAGTTGATCCATAGAGGCAACTTTGCCCGTCCCTAAACGTTCTTGCAACATATTTGCGACAGTTGGAAATGGCATATCTCCAGTTGCTGTGGCAACAATTATCATATCTATATCTTCAGGCTGAATACCAGCGTCAGCGATTGCTTTTACACTTGCTTCATATGCTAAATCTGAAGTATCTTGATCGTCATCTGCCCAATGTCTTTCTTTAATTCCAGTCATCTTAGAAATCCATTCATCAGATGTATCTAAAAATTGCTCAAAATAGGCATTGTCAATAATCTTTTCTGGTGCATATGCACCAAAACCTTTAATACCCACGTTCATAGTTGAACACCTTCTTAATAAAATTTTTAATACCAGGTATTAATTTAACATAGATTACTTTTTAAACTCAAGTCAGAGGTAGGAATATTGACTAGTTAATAAAATTTTAATGCTTTATTATCGTCAAATTTCAGTATGAAATTGGTTTTAATGCGCTTAAATTTGAATAGCCATTCAGATAAAATCATTTATTTAAACTGTATAATATGGTCAAAATATATGAGATGTTACTATACAAATTTCTAACTTTCACTTAAAATAAAATATATATAATTAAAGTGGAGGTAGAATGACATGAAACACCTCGTAACATTCTTTTGGGCATTATTATTAATGCAAATGGTTAACTTTGTACTTAATAGCCTAGTAGGTGGAGACAGCTTAAATGTAGTGAATCCAATTATCATGGCAGTATTGTTCACGATTTTCACAGCAATTTTTGCTGCAGTAATTAAACCGCCGAAAGATTCATCACAATAACTATTTAGTATAAAATGAAATATGTCTTTCTTATTATTGAAGCTGCCCAGATAAAGGCGGCTTTTATTTTTGGCCATTAATGTTTTGTATTTTGAATATTTTAAAGCTCAATAACCTCTAACCCATCACTTTTAAATTTAGAAAAAGCCTTAATACAAAGATGTCATTTACGAGTAATCTTTGTATCAAGGCAATTATATTATAATCATCACTGTAAAATTAAATGCTTCATGTTGAATTTGATAATTTTAAGTGTTTATTTAGTTTTTACATTAATATCAATTTGTTTAATTGAATTTGAATCAAACAAGTTTGCTGTGTAGCTATCTTTCTTAAGATCCACTTCTTTTTTACTACCATCTTTCCAAGTAATCGTGTAAACGGCAGATTTTGCATTTCGAATCTTCTCAGGTGTTACACCACGTTCATCATATAATAAAGCTTTAACTTTATTTCCTAAATCTAAATATGATAATTGGCTATCTTTTGGTAAATTTAAGTAAGATTGATTGAAAGCCATAATGCCATCTACTGCAATTGTATATGGAACATTTTGCATTTCTTTAGCTTTTTGAGTTGCCGGTAGTTTGTCCTTTTCTGCTGCAGATACCTCATTACTTGTCACAGTAGCGCCAGTCGTTGCGATCATGCCCAGTGCCAAAGTTACAGTTATAAATGATTTTAATTTCATATAATCTCTCTCCTTTGTGAGTTAAAGTATCTTACAAAATCAATATAACACAAATCTAAAAGTTTCAAAAATTATAAGTATGTAAATTGTTTACTTGTTTTTAAAAATAAATTTTAATTAATGTAAAAGCTATAATTGTTAATACTTTCTATTTTTTCAAATAAATTCACATTACAATAACTAAGTTTACATTTCTTAAATTTAATTACTTCTTTGCATTATAGCGAACGCCGTACCTAATATATAAATTAAATCTCTTGTTTCTTTGTACTTTTAATTGAACAATTTTATATTGATGAGATATTTAGCATTAAATTTTTCTTCCTATAAGGTTAATACTTGTTTGATCAATTTTATGTTGATTTACTTCTTTTAAAAATTCATTCAAGTAGAACCCATTCTTCAAATTTAAAGAATGATCTAACGCATAAACTGTTAATTCATATTGATGATCTTTATCAGGTGGTGTTGGTCCTACATAGTGATTTTCTATTTCTGAAAAATCTTCAGCCAACAACCCACTAGTAAAGCTATTTTTACCTTGTACATAGTCACCCTTTGTTCTTGATAAATCTGCTTTTATAGAAATTGAATCACCAGTGATACTTACATTAGCAACGCTCCAATGAATCCATGCAAATCCGCAAACTGGTATTGCATCATAATCTATCAGAGACCATGCAAGATATTTAGTATCTTTTGGAAGTTCTGTTATTTCAAACGGGAATGATTTAATTGGATTGCCATTTATTAAATCACTTATATCTGCGCCTGCCGCATATTCATATGGTATATTATTTCCTTTAAATTCTGTGTTGATTTTCATGTTGATCTCTCCTTAAATAAAATAATGTTAGTAAATATATAAACGTCAATAATGACATAAATAACATTAAATATTGAATAGTTCCAATTGAATATAGATAACCACCAATAAGTAAAAATGCGATATTAAAAATAAAATATAACGTTTCTGCATAATTAAGCATCACTCTTAAGTTACTACTGCTAGAAAGTTTATTTATAGTTTGTGGACGAGTTAACCCTGAAGAAATACCTAAAAATATCATAGAAATAGTAACTGCTATGAAACTTTGATATGTATATATTATTAAAAATATTATTAAACAAATTTCTGACACAAACTTATAGTTCAAGTATTTAGTTAAATAACGTGAAGATAAATAACCCATAACTGTGTAACAAGTTAATACTGAAATAAATTGTAAATTATTCAGTTTTAAATCATTATATATATTAATTGGAATAAATCCTATAAAAAATCCTAATATTAACGCTCTTAAAAAAGAATAATGCAATATCCAAAACTTCTCTTCCGGTAGAAATTTCTTTATCTTTCCCTTTGTTTCTCCTATTAAATTTAATTCCCTATTTTCAACTAATGTGCATCGAATAATTATAATTGTTAGAATTGAAAATATACCAGTCATTATTATAGGCCATTTAATATTTATTCCATAAAGATAACTACCTATAATCCCTGAAATTAATAATGATAGGAACATATAGCTATTTGACTTATTTTGTACGTATTTCTCATTTGTTATATTTCTTTTAATTATTGCGGTATCAACACCCGCCATCATTGAGTAACTTAACCCTAATAATATTTGTGCCACTACTAAAATTAAATATTGATTTTGATATAATAACAACAATAAACCGATGATTTTGAATATTTCACTAACAACTAATTTATTAGAATCTTTTAAGTTACAAATTTTAAAACACTTCTCTTTGTATAGAGAGAATAAAAATGCTGCAATGCCATAAGACGCCATTAATATTTCTAATTGTATTATGGAATAACCTTGAATCAAAAAGTAAATTAATAAAAACGGTAAATAAAAGTATGCTCGTGAAAAAATTCGGTACAAATAAATCCCAAGTATTAACTTATTCATAAATAATACCTGTACCTAGTCTTTCTTTTATTTCTTCAAACTTTATATCTCCTTCTCTTAATAATTCAATTTTATTATCTGTCACTTTAATAATCGTACTAGATGTTTTATAGTTAGTTTTATTTTGACTTCTTAGCATATATCTTACATTTTCGCCCATGTGCTTAATTGCTTCATTTTCAGTTATTAAAATATCATCGGCAGTTCCAGAGATATTTGCTGAAGTAATTGCTATAGGTGAATTAATATATGAAATAAACCTTCTCATCGTTTTATTTTGCACACATCCTATAGCTATACTATCTGAATTATTGAGCATATAATTATAGCTTGTTTTATTTTTTAAAATAATATTTAATGGTCCAGGCCAAAATATTTCAACTAGTTTATCAACTATTTCCGTATTTTGATTATCTCCATACAATTTCCAATCCTCTGGCTTATCAATAAATAATGATAATGGCTTATCTTTCGATCTCTTTTTATATTCAAATATTTTATCGATACAAAGATCATTGTTTGGTAAACTACATAAATTATAATTAGTATCAGTAGGAACAATCACTGGAAAACCATCTTGTAATTGTAAATAAAGTTTTTCAAAACTTTTTACAGAATCATTTAAAATTTCCATCTTTACTCCTCCTTTTTATTATCTGAAGTAAATCCACTGTATCTTCAGGTGCTACTTCAGGTGAAAACTTGTTCACAAGTTTATAGAAAGAAATATTTTCATCAATTTCTTCAGTGTTAACTATTGATTTAAATTTATTGTGCAAGATTTTCTTACTAGAAATATTACTTATTGGAAACTGAACAACTTGTGAATTTTTCAATCCTAAATCACTAGGAACTAAATATTGATACATATTTATATTTTTTTTAGTACCATCTTGATGAATTCCTGATTCATGTTTAAATATATTTTCACCAATTATAGGTTTGTTTTCTGATATTTGAAAATCGAGAATTTTAGAAATATTAATACTAGTTTTATATACGTCGGGTAAAGTGAATTCCGTACTTTCTATTTGTTTTTTTGTCAAAATAGTAATTATTTCCTCAATAGGAGCATTACCCGCTCTCTCACCAATTCCCAAAAATGTAGTTTCTATTTGCTTTGCACCATTTAAAATTGCAGTTAATGTATTTGCAGTAGCCAACCCTAGATCGTTATGACAATGAGCAGAAAAAATTATGTTAGAATATTTTTTTACAAAGTAATTAAAAATATCTCCGTATTCTAATGGTGTCGAACATCCTACAGTGTCCGCAAATGTAACTGTTCTAACTTGATATTTTGAAATAATTTCCATGTATTCTTTCAATTTTTCTCTAGAAGTCCTTGTTGCATCTTCAAAACAAATATCTACTCCTTTTTTATCTTTCTTTAATATATCCAAGCAGTCTTTGATTTTCTGAATATAATATTTATTTGAAAAATTAAGCTTTTCTTTTATATGCAAGTCAGATATTGGCAATAGTATTTTTACCACTAAATTATGAATTTTCAATTTGACTATTTTTTTTATTTCTTTTTCATTAAGCCTAGTCAATACTACTAATTCTTTTTCAGGACTTAAAATGTCTCTGAATTGATGAATATTAAATTCATCCTCGATAGTTGTACACATGCCTACTTCAACAGAATTTATATTTAACTTGTTAATTTGTTTCAATACTTCTTTTTTTATAATTAGACTTTTTCGAACATTACTTTGTTGCATACCATCCCTTATTGTATTATCTTGAATTCGAATCATATTACTTCACCCCCTCGATAACCTCTGATATAATATTAATATTATTTTTATGCAATAAAAATTAAATATTATCTAATGAATTATTAACTTTTTTGAAAGAGGTAAGTTCATGAATTTGGATTGGTACTATACATTTGTCATTTTAGCGAAGACGTTAAACTATCGATTAGCTAGTGAAGAAATTAATCTCACTATACCTTCTATACATAAGCAAATTAAAAATTTAGAACAGCATCTCAATGTGAAACTATTTGAAACTTATAAAAATCAAATTATCTTGACTGAAGATGGTCATACATTTCTTCCAATTGCGCAAAGTTTTATTGAACAATATGAAAGTGGCATCAAACATATCCAACTTAAAAAAACGATGTTTCAATCGAAATTAAATGTTGTCGTGTCTTCATATATCGCGACATTCATTATGCCCAAATTTTTAAAATCTTTCTTTAACGAGCATCCGTTTATCGATGTTTCTCTCCATGTCAAAAATGAAAATATTGAAAAAGATATTAATAATCATACGTATGACATCGGGATTAGCAGAAATCAACCTAAACTAAGAGAAGTTCATTCTGAAAAAGTATGCGAAGGTAAAATTGTATTGATTGCTCCCAATAAAGAGAATAATCATCTTCTAACTGAGGCATCTTTATTTGAAAAATACAAAATAATAAGTGATAACCATCCAGAATATTGGTCATCACTTAAAAATAATATTTTAAATATTTATGGAAAAGCACAATTTCTATCTATCAATGATGTGCATACTTCAATTAAATTAATCGAAATGAATCAAGGTATATCATTCCTGCCTATTTATATAACAACAGATAGTGATTACAATATTTCGGTTATTAACACGAAAATTTTACAAGCGCCTATTTCATTTACATATATATACAGCAAAAAAGAAAGCCCAGAAATATTGGTTTTTATTAAATCATTTAAAAAGTATATTGCCAATGAACAATTATAATAAATTTCAAATCTAAAAAACCAAGAATGCGATTAATCATCACATTCTTGGTTCAATTTTATTCATGAATTTTTTCAACATTAAACGTTAAGTTATTGTCTGAATTTAAATTAACTTTAATCGTTGTACCTTCTGGGAATCCCTCTTTAATCATCATACGTGCTAATGGTGTTTCAATTTGGCGTTGTACAAAACGTTTTAATGGTCTTGCACCGTATTGAGGTTCATAAGCTTCTTGACCTAGCCAAGCTTTAGCATCATCAGAAACTTCAATTGAGATTCGCTGTTCTAATAATCTTATATTTAATTGCGTTAATATTTTGTCTACAATCATACTCATGTCATCAATAGATAGAGGTTTAAATAATACGATGTCATCCATACGATTCAAAATTTCTGGTTTGAAATATGCATTTAAATTTGTCATAACAGCTTTTTCTGTTGATTCTGTAATTTCACCAGTCTCTTTTACGTTTTCTAATAAAACTTGAGATCCAATATTACTTGTCATAATAATAATAGTATTTTTAAAATCAACGCTACGTCCTTTAGAATCAGTTAAACGGCCTTCATCTAAAATTTGCAATAATACATTAAAGACGTCAGTATGCGCTTTTTCAACCTCATCTAATAAGATAACTGAGTATGGATTACGACGAACCGCTTCAGTTAATTGACCCCCTTCATCATGTCCAATATATCCTGGAGGTGCCCCTATCAATCTTGATACTGCATGTTTTTCCATATATTCACTCATATCAATACGAATCATATGTTTTTCAGAATCAAATAATGATGCAGCTAATGATTTAGCTAATTCAGTTTTACCTACTCCAGTTGGACCTAGGAATAAGAAACTACCAATAGGTCTGTTTGGATCTTTAATACCTGCTCTTGCTCTAACTACTGCATCTGAAACCAGGTCAACCGCTTTATCTTGACCTACAACACGTTTATGCAAGATGTCACTTAAGTGAAGTAATTTTTCACGTTCTGTTTCAACTAATTTTGAAACTGGTATGCCTGTCCATTGGCTGACAATATCGCCAATTTCTTCGTCTGTTACAACTTCACGAATCATTCGATCTGTATCTTCACCTTGCTCATCTTGGAAATTATCCTCTAATTCTCTAAGTTCTTTTTCCAATTGAGGAATTGTTCCATATTGTAGTTCAGCAGCTTTTTCTAAATTGTTATTTGTTTGTGCATCTTCCAACGCTTGTCTACTTTCATCTAGTTGCGCACGTTTTTCTTGTAAATTTGCTATTTTTTCTTTTTCTGATTCTACACGAGATTGAAGTGCTGCTTGTTTCTCTTTTTCATTGGCAAGCTCTTCTTGTAGTTCTTGTAATCTCTGTTTGCTCGCATTGTCAGATTCATTTTTAAGTGCGCTTTCTTCAATTTCTAATTGCATGACACGTCTATTAACTTGATCCAATTCAGTTGGATTTGATCCCATTTCCGTACGAATTGTTGCACATGCTTGGTCAACTAAATCAATCGCTTTATCTGGTAAAAAACGATCAGTGATGTAACGATCAGACAATTCAGCGGCAGCAACTAAGGCTCTATCTTGAATACGCACACCATGATACACTTCATATCGTTCTTTTAAACCACGTAAAATTGAAATTGTATCTTCAACATCAGGCTCACTAACTGCTACTTTTTGGAAACGACGCTCTAATGCCGAATCTTTTTCAATATATTCTCGATATTCATTTAAAGTTGTTGCACCAATACAATGTAACTCTCCTCGTGCTAACATTGGTTTTAGCATGTTGCCTGCATCCATGGCACCATCTGTTTTACCAGCACCTACAAGCATATGGATTTCATCAATAAATAATATAATTCTACCATCAGACTCTTTAACTTCTTTTAGGACTGCTTTTAATCTCTCTTCAAATTCACCACGATATTTAGCGCCCGCTACTAATGCGCTTAAATCTAACTCAAAAACAGTTTTATCTAATAATGATTCTGGCACATCTTTCTTAACTATACGTTGCGCTAATCCTTCAACAATTGCAGTTTTACCAACACCTGGTTCACCAATGAGCACAGGGTTGTTTTTAGTTTTACGACTTAAAATACGAATCGTA
Organism: Staphylococcus sp. FSL W8-0056; assembly: GCF_037963075.1. Taxonomy (NCBI): domain Bacteria; kingdom Bacillati; phylum Bacillota; class Bacilli; order Caryophanales; family Staphylococcaceae; genus Staphylococcus; species Staphylococcus sp. FSL W8-0056. Next base: position 655,696 of record NZ_CP150142.1, on the reverse strand, counting down.
TTTCGAATTTCTTCATCTCTTCCTATAACAGGATCCATTTTACCTTGTCTAACTTCTTCTACTAAGTCGCGGCCATATTTAGCTAATGCTTCGTAATTAACTTCTGGATTTTGTGATGTCACGTGATTTCCCCCTCTTACTTTTTTAATAATTTCTTTGATAACTTCTACTTTATTATTTATATAATGTTTTGTTGTTTGATCAATGTCCATTGCCGAACGTAAAATATGCTCCATTGAAATATATTCATCTTCATATTCTTTCATGTATGATTCAGCCTTAGTTATCAATTGGTTTGCTTGTTGGCTAATATATTGACCATATTGTATATTGTCACCTTCTACAGATGCATACGTGTTTAGTTTGTCTTCATAAGCTTTGTTTAATTGATCTACCTCAATATTTGCTCGTTCTAAAATACTTTTATATAAGCTTTCACTTTCATTTAAGGCAGCGCTTAAAATTGCCTCAATTTCTATATTTTGTAATTTATGTTGCTGACTCAGTTCAACTGCTTGTTGTAAAGCACTTTGAACAGCATATGTCATTTTATTTATATCCATATAATTTCACCTCTAATTTGTAGAGTTGGTCAAGTTGCACTTTTGACTTTGACTTTCTTTGACCTTAATTATATTATAGTCCCAATATAATCATTTATCAACTCTTTTACACTTAAATTTCCTAATATTTGTAAATATTTTTTTGAATAAAAAAATCTAGCTAATGTTACGTTACACATTAACTAGACTTATTAAACATATGTTATTTCTTTTTAAGTGCTTTTAATATTTCATCTTTTAAAGCTAGGACTCCTTTGTACTCTAAATGTACACCGTCTGGTGCAAAATATTCACTATGTCCTTGTGATCGCTTATTCCAATCAATTAATGTGACATTGGACTTTCGTTTCGCCGCGTCAGCTAATAATCGATTTACATTTGCCTCATAAATTCTTGGAACACGTGTATTAACTAAATAAATCTTGGCTTTTCCAAATTGATTAAGTAAATCGTCGAGCTGTTTGACAGTAAAGTCGCCATTTGTACCTAATTCTAATACGACTTGATCAGATGATTTTTTATATTGTGAATAATTCGCTTTAACTAAAGGTAAGGTTTGATACAATTGACGCCCTACTTTTCCATCAATTCTAGACTTAGGAACTGATGACTTAAATGACTCACCGATATCAACCATTACTGAATCACCGATTAAAAGAGGTTTAATATTATTATATACGTCGGAAGATTCCTTTTTCTTCTCACTTACTAAGCCATCAATGTGAATGTTATCAATTGGTGCTATCCGCATTAAATAATTATCTTCAATAGTGGTATCAAAGCTATTCGCTTTTTCTCCAATAATGTCTTTACCATATTTATTGAATGCACCTACTAAAATCAACATAAATGGAATTAACAAGGTTACTACAATTGCCATTCTTATAAATTGTGGTATATAAGAAGGTCGCCAATTTAAAGCTTTAATACCTTCTTTTCTAAATGGAGTTTCTATAAAGCGATATGATAGCTCTGCAAATATAATTGTTAAACTTATATCTATAAAGTACACATATACAGGTATCTGTCCATCTACATAGTAACTATGTACGAAACTAATTACTGCAAAATGCCATAAATATAAACTATAAGACCTTTTCCCGATAAATACTAACACTGGATTTGAAAATATCTTCGCTATCCATGTAGATGGATGAACGACACTGGCAATAATAAATAACGTTAATATGGATATTAAATAGAAACCACCATCATATATCCAATTCGTCTCATCATTAATAATGAAAAATAATAATATAAGTACTATAAATGATAAACTACCTATGCTATCAATAACATATTTTACAACTTTAGGTGGATCATTTTTCAATTTAAACGGTGGCCATAAAAAAGCTAAAATAACACCCAGTAACAATGTCTGTAATCTAGTATCTGTACCAAAATACACTCGTGAATGATCCCCATTAATACTGTAGATAAACATCATTAACCCTAAAGAAATTATTGATACTCCCCAAAAAATAAATCCTATTTTGTATCGCTTTTTAATTGTTAACAATAATGTAACCAAAATAACTGGGAAAAATATGTAAAACTGTTCTTCAATTGCTAAAGACCATAAATGCTTTAATGGCATAAATGAAAATTGCTCAAAATAATTAACATCTTTTGCTATATACCACCAGTTTGATACATAAAATATCGCAGCAATAATATCATGTTTAACCCTAATGATATTATCTGATTTTAATAATAAGGTTGCTGTCCCTACAACCATTAATAAAACTATGACTGCTGGTAATAAACGTTTTAAACGACGTATCCAAAAGCTTTTCAATTTAATGATACCTGTGTCATCATACTCTTTGAGTAATAAGCTTGTAATTAAATAACCAGAGATCACAAAAAATGTATCCACACCTAAAAAGCCACCTGTCAACCATTGCTTGTTTAAGTGGTAAATAATAATTCCTAGAACAGCGATTGCCCTCAAACCATCGAGCCCTGGCATATATCTCATTTTCTTATACTTTGTAAAACCCTTTGTTTTGTTCATTTTTGCATTCTTCCCTTTTAAAACTGTTCTTCTTAGATGCTTAATTAAATTTAGTTATGCTGTTTAAAAGAATATTGAAATGCATATGTATATTATTGAATTACGACATCATCAAAATCATATTGACTAAAATACTGTTAAATTAAAAAAATTACCAATGATGATTCTTACTTCGAAATCCAATTTGTAATGCAACTCGGCAACTTAAAAACTATGAAGTATTATGTATTGTAATATAACTGTAATATAAATTCAATTTATTATAAAAATTTCCAAGAAAATATTCAACTAGAAAATGAATTGTGCACTCTTGGAAGTGCAAGTCACTGTCTTAATTCATATTTTTTGAAACAAGTTAGATATAAATTTTCAAAATGAAATCAGAACCTAGAACATAAATAAGGCTCCCTTCAAAATTTTCATTTTTCAATGTCTACTTTGAAGGGAGCTTATTCACAATGAATTATACTCTACAATGTTATATTGACTGCGGGGACCCAACACAGAGAATTTCTAAAAGAAATTCTACAGGCAATGCACGTTTATGTTAGCTCACACCAAGTGCAATCTTAGCGTAACGTGACATCATATCTTTTGTCCAAGGTGGACTCCATACGATATTCACTTCAGTATCCTGAATTTCAGGAATCTCTGCTAATACTGTTTTAACTTGATCAATAATTTGAGGTCCCATTGGACATCCCATTGATGTTAAAGTCATATCAACTGTACATACGCCTTCATCATCAACATTCACTTTGTATACTAAACCTAAATTAACGATATCAATTCCTAATTCAGGGTCAATTACCATTTCTAATGCACCTAAGATACTATCTTTCAATGCCTCTTCCATCCATATCACCTCTTTAATGTCATATTATTCATAATATATCAAATATCCGACAAAACGCCAATAAAATGCTATGATGTATCTATATGAACTAAGCAACTTATGAGGAGAGAGATATGCAACCACATTTAATATGTCTAGACTTAGACGGAACATTATTAAACGATAACAAAGAAATTTCATCATATACTAAACAAGTATTAAATGAATTACAACAACGTGGACACCAAATTATGATTGCGACTGGCAGACCTTATCGTGCAAGTCAAATGTATTATCATGAATTAAATTTAACGACACCAATTGTTAATTTTAATGGCGCTTACGTACATCACCCTAAAGATAAAAACTTCAAAACTTGCCATGAAATTTTAGATTTAGGCATCGCACAAAACATTATTCAAGGATTACAACAATATCAAGTATCGAATATTATAGCAGAAGTGAAAGATTATGTTTTCATTAACAATCATGATCCAAGATTATTTGAAGGTTTTTCAATGGGTAATCCAAGAATTCAAACTGGTAATTTACTTGTCCACTTGAAAGAATCCCCTACCTCAATTTTAATTGAAGCCGAAGAAAGTAAAATACCTGAAATCAAAAATATGCTTACTCATTTTTATGCCGATCATATTGAGCATCGACGCTGGGGCGCACCATTCCCTGTCATTGAAATTGTAAAACTTGGTATTAATAAAGCAAGAGGCATTGAGCAAGTTAGACAATTTTTAAATATTGACCGAAATAATATTATTGCATTCGGTGATGAAGATAATGATATTGAAATGATTGAGTACGCCCGCCATGGTGTTGCTATGGAAAATGGTTTGCAAGAACTTAAAGATGTAGCGAACAATATTACATTCAACAATAATGAAGATGGCATTGGTCGATATTTGAATGATTTCTTTAATTTAAATATTAGATATTACTGTTAATTTATAACTAATCATTTTATAATATTTTAAAACAATAGGAGGTAAGTTACGATGCCCAAAATAGTCGTAGTCGGAGCAGTCGCTGGCGGTGCAACATGTGCCAGCCAAATTCGACGTTTAGATAAAGAAAGTGACATTATTATTTTTGAAAAAGATCGTGATATGAGCTTTGCTAATTGTGCATTGCCTTATGTCATTGGCGAAGTTGTTGAAGATAGAAAATATGCTTTAGCGTATACACCTGAAAAATTTTATGATAGAAAGCAAATTACAGTAAAAACTTATCATGAAGTTATTGCAATCAATGATGAAAGACAAACTGTAACTGTATTAAATAGAAAGACCAACGAACAATTTGAAGAATCTTACGATAAACTCATTTTAAGCCCTGGTGCAAGTGCAAATAGCCTTGGCTTTGAAAGTGATATTACATTTACACTTAGAAATTTAGAAGACACTGATGCTATCGATCAATTCATCAAAGCAAATCAAGTTGATAAAGTATTGGTTATAGGTGCAGGGTATGTTTCATTAGAAGTTCTTGAAAATCTTTACGAACGTGGTTTACACCCTACTTTAATTCATCGATCTGATAAGATAAATAAATTAATGGATGCTGACATGAATCAACCTATACTTGATGAATTAGATAAGCGGGAGATTCCATACCGTTTAAATGAGGAAATTGATGCTATCAATGGAAATGAAATTACATTTAAATCAGGAAAAGTTGAACATTACGATATGATTATTGAAGGTGTCGGTACTCACCCCAATTCAAAATTTATCGAAAGTTCAAATATCAAACTTGATCGAAAAGGTTTCATACCGGTAAACGATAAATTTGAAACAAATGTTCCAAACATTTATGCAATAGGCGATATTGCAACATCACATTATCGACATGTCGATCTACCGGCTAGTGTTCCTTTAGCTTGGGGCGCTCACCGTGCAGCAAGTATTGTTGCCGAACAAATTGCTGGAAATGACACTATTGAATTCAAAGGCTTCTTAGGCAACAATATTGTGAAGTTCTTTGATTATACATTTGCGAGTGTCGGCGTTAAACCAAATGAACTAAAGCAATTTGACTATAAAATGGTGGAAGTCACTCAAGGTGCACACGCGAATTATTACCCAGGAAATTCCCCTTTACACTTAAGGGTATATTATGACACTTCAAACCGTCAGATTTTAAGAGCAGCTGCAGTAGGAAAAGAAGGTGCAGATAAACGTATTGATGTACTATCGATGGCAATGATGAACCAGCTAACTGTAGATGAGTTAACTGAGTTTGAAGTGGCTTATGCACCACCATATAGCCACCCTAAAGATTTAATCAATATGATTGGTTACAAAGCTAAATAAATGAATCATGCGATTCAATCTAATCTTAATTGTCTAGGTTAGAATTATGTTGGACTGGTACTACTATCCAGTCCTTTTTTTATGTTTAAACATTTTTAGAATCAAAAAAGACATAAGGTCTTGGACTAATAATTGTCCATGCCTTATGTCATATACTATATGTCTTATCAATTAGCCAATACCGAATAATTTTGATATAGGCCCTAACGGTAGAATGACACCTAATACCATTGTGATGATAATTAATGCCATTGTTATCCAAAACATTTTGTGACTTTGTTCATGTCTCTTTCTTTTAGCAATCGACACTTCCATCAATCCAACTACTGCAACACCACACAGCATTTTCAATGTAAGCAACATATGATTTGCCCCGCCATTCATAAATGACTGAATTAATATCCAAAATCCTGAAATTAACGTCAACAGCATAAATAAGCGTAAAATCATGTGCAACGGTTTGAAAAATGGTGATCCGCCTTGATTTTTTGAAATGTTTAAGTATGTAGCGATAAATAAAATAATCGCTAATACCCAACTTAATATATGTAAATATAACATACTGATTCCCCCCACTTTAATTATTTATATTATTAAATTAAAGCTTCTTGGGATTAATACCCACTTGCTTGTAATTTAATCATGATTTGATTATACACGAATATATATTCTACCACACTTCTATATTTGAGAGGAAGAACATGACATTTTATTCCTTATTAGAATATTGTGAATCTGCTGTAAAATAATCAACTACTTCTTAATATCAATATTTCACTTTCATCTCAAAATGGTAACATTATAAATAATTTATCTTTAACACCTTTTTAGAAAAGCAAGAAAAAACTAACCAATCTATATAAAGACTGGTTAGCTTTTTAAATGATAATTATTTAGCGATATAAGTTGTCAGCGTTCCAATATTATCAATAGTCACTTTAACTTCATCACCTGGTTGTAAAAATTTAGGTGGTTGCATACCTGCACCAACGCCTGCTGGTGTACCAGTTGCAATAATATCTCCCGGATGTAGTGCAACATATTTTGAAATTTCTTCTATTAATTCATCAATTTTAAGAATCATTTCGCCAGTGTTACCATCTTGTCTAATTTCATTGTTAACTTTTGTAACAATATTTACATTTTCAGGTAATGGTAGTTCGTCTTTAGTAACGATATAAGGACCCATTGGGCAACCGCCAGTTAAACTTTTTGATAAAAATGCTTGATCTTGTTCACTTTGTGCTTTGCGATCAGTGATATCGTTAATAATTGTATAGCCGTAAACATAATCTAAAGCTAATGCTTTTGGAATCTTTTCACCAGACTTACCAATAACAATACCTAATTCACCTTCATAATCTAATTGATCAGTAATATCTTTATGATTTGGAATTGTTGCATTATCTCCTGTTAAAGATGACGCTGCTTTTGTAAATACATATAATTTTTCTACTTCATGATTTAATTCGTTCGCATGATCTTTGTAATTTCTACCAAAAGCAATCACATTATTCGGAGGTGTTACTGGTGGTAAGAATTCAATGTCATTAAATGAAATTTTATAGTCTTCAGCTTTGCCGCTATCTTCTGCTGCTACAACTGCTTTACGTACTTGTTCTTGAAAATCTAAAGTATGATTTTGTTGTAAACCAGCTAACAATGTTTTAGGATGGAAATCTCCTTCTGCAAAGTCAGCAAATACTTGTGTTAAATCCCATACAGCATCTTCGCGTTTTACTTTAACGCCATATGAAGTTTTGTCATTATACTTGAATGATAAGAATTTCATTCATTCTCAACTCCTCATCTTTATCTTAATTCACATTATAACTTTTTTCGTTATCAAATAACAAATAAATAAGTAAGACAATTTTGAAAATGAGTTGTGTTCATTCTGCTACAAGGACTTTGCACTTAATCGAAATTATTTTTTATTCTTTTGAAAATCAAAATACTACAGTTGCAATGTACCAAATTTGAAGAAGTATAAATAACCTTTAACTTCTTTATTAAGTATCGTTTGAAGCGTATTTTGATAATATTTCATCTGTATCTTATATTTATTTTTTAATTGTGTACCAATTTCTTCATCTGTCATCCCACGGCGACGATTAAATGCATCGGTTTTATAGTCTACAAAATAATGCACACCATCTTTAACAAAGATTAAGTCAATCATACCTTGAATAATTGAGACGTCTTCGTCTCCTTGTGGCAATTGGTCAACTAATGCTTGGTTAACTACAAACGGTAATTCACGATAAACTTGCTCTGCTTCAGCAATAATCGAATATAACTCACTATTGATAAATGTCATTATTTCATCCATACGGATATCTTTTTTCGCATCTGCTTCGATAATATGTTTATCGATTAATCCATCGATATACTGATGTAACTCAACTTCAGATATGCGTTCTTTTTTGAATGGTAAATGTTGCATCACTGTATGCATTAACGTACCAATTTCATTCGCTTTTCGTTTACCTTGTTCACTTAGAAATTTAGGTCGTTCATACGTTGAAAAACCGATACGATATTGTCTTACTCGTTCGTAACTTGTGCCACTTTCTTCTGTTTCATATTGCCTTTTCAATTCAGAAACAGATTGTTTTGATGGCTTTTTAGTATCATTTACATATGGATATTGATAATCAAGTTGGTGTTTAATTTGTGCTTTAACATCCTCATTACCATTTTGCATAGTTTCTAATTGATTAACCGAACGATATTCATTATTATCTAAAATGGTTTCTGTAGACACATCTTCAAAGTATATAATTGAAATATTTACATTCGGACGACTACTATCTTCAACTTGTGCTATATCTTTTTCAAATTTTAAATCATCTGGAATTGACGCAGATTGATGTTTAGATAAAATACTATAAATAAGATGGAACGGATTTGGTGAAGTTAATCGTTCATTGACAGCAATGTGCTCACCAGAAATAGACAATTGCTCTAGTTCTAGTAACGATTTATCATTTTTCACTCTACCAATTAAATAAAGTTGTTCTTTCGCTCTTGTTAATGCTACATAGACTAATCGCATTTCTTCTGACACAAGTTCTTTTTCGGCAACAGCTTTATATGCAACCGAAGCTAAAGATGGAAATGCCATTTCTTTATCCACATCAAAATAATCCATTCCGAGACCAAATTGCTGATTTAAAATAACTGGTTGTTTCAAATCACGTTTATTAAAATCTTTTGACAATCCAGAATAAATGACAAATGGAAACTCTAGACCTTTACTACTATGAATTGTCATCATTCTAACAACATTATCGTTTGGACCAACTACATTTTCCTCACCAAAATCTTTGCCTCTTTCAATCAATTCATCGATAAAACGAATAAATTGATATAAACCTCTAAAACTTGAATTCTCAAACTCGATAGCTTTATTAAATAAACCATAAAGGTTTGCACGTCGTCCACGTCCACCAATAAGTCCACTAAAGTATTGAATAACATAATGATCATTATAAAATTTATCAATTAACTGATACACCGGATGATCTTTACTATATTGTTGGTAACTTTGAATATCTGATAAAAACATTTTTAATTTATCAACTAAAATAGCATCTGCTGCTTCGTCATTAATGTAATTTACAATCGATTGATAGAAGTAGTCATCATTTGGACTCAATATTCTAATTTGAGCTAATTCGTCTTCTTTGAACTGATATATAACGGAGCGCATTAACCCAACTAAATAAATATCTTGTAATGGATTATCTATCGCTCTTAAAAATGATAATACTAAGCGGACTTCTGTTTGTTCAAAGTAACCTTCACGACTATTCACATGGAATGGAATATCTTCATTTTTAAAGGCTTGTTGTAAATTGCGAGCTTGTCCAAAGCTGCGTTCTAGAATAACGATATCTTTGTATGTCGCACTTCTATAGCTTCCTGTTTTCATATCATAAACTTTTTGATGTTCTAAGATATCTTTAACTTGTTCTACTATAAAATGCGCTTCTTGTTCACTACCAGTTAAATCACTATGTTCTTGATCCGCTTCAACAAGCACTTTTAAGTTTACTGGATGGTCCGATTCATCATATGGTGCACCATAATACAACTGTGCCGCTTCATCATATTTTACTTCACCGACTTGTTCATCCATCATATGTTTGAATATATAGTTAGTCGTTGACAGTACTTCTTTTCGAGAACGGAAGTTTTGCGACAAATCAATTCGACGTCCAGTGCCATCTCCATCTATAGTAAAGCGTTGATACTTTTCAATAAATAAACTTGGATCAGCTTGTCTAAATTTATAAATGGATTGCTTAACATCTCCAACCATAAATAAATTACCATTATGTTCATCACCCGTTTTGATGCAAGATAGTATTTTCTCTTGAACCCGGTTCGTATCTTGATACTCATCGACCAATATTTCTTGAAAGTGTTGACGGTATGATTCGGCAATTTCTGAAGGCGAACCATCCTCATTAGTTAAAATTTGTAATGCAAAATGTTCATAATCAGAAAAATCCAGAATATTTTTGCTACGCTTTTTTCGATTGAATTCTGACATAACATCTTTCACAATACGCGCAAGGTACTTTACTCGTGGCGCCAATTGTTGCATATCAGCTTTCAAATCATCAGCTTCTCTTGAAAAGTAATCATTTTTCACTTTATCAATTAATGATTTATATTTTTTATACTGAAGTTTAGCATCTTCTAAGGCATCGACCATCATTTCATTTGCTTCTTTAATTTTCGCTGTTACATTAGGCAAACGCGCGCCAAATTCGTGATCAGTTAAATAAGGTATATCAATAAAACCACCTTCTAAAACACGCCCCATTAAACGTCGTTCATCTTCTATAACAGCTAAATGTTTATCGACGCCATCCATCATACTAAACAAATCATACGCCTTATTTAAAGCATCATAGGCAGCTGTGATAAATACTTTAGATAAGTCTGTTAGTAGTTGAATAAGTTGCGCTTGTTGTGCTTCTTCTTCGTATGGTGTCACCAATTGATCCAACCAATTTGTAGGATTTGGATTTGCAACGCTAAAGAAATACGATTGTTTAATAATCATTCGAAACTGATCATCACTTCTATCTGAAGACAATTGTTCTGTTAATTCAATAAAAGCAGGATCAAGGATATCGTAATGTTGTTCTATGACCTCATCTATCGTTTGTTCTAATAATAAAATATTTTCAGCTTCACTGCTTGTTCTAAAGTTCGGGTCAATATTTAATACATCATAATGCTGTTGAATTAATTTCAAGCAAAAACTATGAAGTGTAGATATTTGTGCTTGATGAATTTTGATGCGTTGGTTTTTCAAGTGTGCATTTGCAGGATCAGCAATCGATGCCTCTTGAATACGTTGGTCTACACGATGCTTCATTTCACGTGCGCTTAAGTTTGTAAACGTTACGACTAAAAGTCGATCGACATCAATGCCATCACGTAAAATCTTTTGGATAATACGCTCAACTAGTACAGCTGTTTTACCTGAACCTGCCGCGGCTGCAACAAGTACATCTTGTCCAGTTGCGTAAATACTTTGCCATTGCGCGTCAGTCCAAATCACGCCTTGTGGTTTCTCTGGAATTGTCATCTATTACTCACCCCCAAATTCATCATTAATGTTAATATTTTGAATTGCTTCAATTGGATTTATTGTTTCATCTACAGTTCGATATCGCTTACTATCAATCATGCCATCTACATGACATACCGATTGATAACTACAAAAAGCACATGGCAATTTTTGTTTGTACTTTAATGGTGCAACTTCAGTATGTCCATCCATAATATTTGAAGCTGTTTCTATAAAATTCTCTTTGTTATGCTGAATGAATTTATAAATTGTTGCTTCATCTGCCACTTGGCTGCCTCGTTTACTCAAAGAGCCATCTTTATTCAAACCAACTGGTACAATATCTGAAGTGAATTTAGGTTCTAAACGAATATCCAATGCATCAATAACAGTTTGGTCTGCATTCACTAAACCACTCAGCTTAAACTTTTTAATTAAATCTTGTTCTAGTTTATCTTCATCAATATCAGACCATGATTTAAATTTAATTCTAGGTTCATGTACATGGAAGTATAATAATCCACCTGGTTTCACAATATCTGTTAATCCAAGGCGTTGTTTATTTTGTAAAACGATATCCATGTATGTCATCATTTGCATTTGCATACCATAATATACTTTCGTTAAATCAAGTGTCGCACTACCTTCAGAGGATTTATAGTCAATGATATTAACAAAACTTGTATCATTCTTTGTATACGTATCGATACGGTCAATTTGCCCTCTAATATTAATTGGAATACCTTGAGTTGTCGTTAATGTTTGTGCAATTAATTCGTCATTTGTTCTTGGTTTCCTTCTAAAACTTGTCTCAAAATGTTTTGGCATAAACTTTGAATACGTGCCTTGATATTTTAATGCGCTTAGTGTTGTTTCTACAATAGCGCCAATGCGTCTTGATAAATAACGATAGTAAGCTGAAGAATTTAATAAATTAAACTGAACTTTAGGTAAAATTTCTTCCAATGCTTCATTCGTTAATTGTCTTATTTTTTTCAGGTCTAATTGTTTAAAATCGCCATTAATACGTTCAGATATATATTTTAAAACGGAATGGAAAATATCACCTAAATCAAAGTTTTGAAGTTCATATTTCGTTCGTTCATTTAGTTTCAGACCATGTGAAGCATAGTGTTTAAATGGGCATTGTTGATAACCTTCAAAACGAGATACACTGGCATTGATTTCCTTACCATATAAATCTTTAGACAACGTTTCACCTAATTTTACAGTTTCATTGTCAAACGTTAATGCTGACATTAAATAATCTAAACCTTGATTTAAATGATCGCTATCTCTAATTACTTGATAAGCATCTAACCAACTATCAGCCACAATTTCATCATCTAACCAAGCACGCAATGCTTCAAATAATGTAATTTTGGTTTGCTTAGCATGTTGCATTAGTGACAATGGGTTAACTTCATGGTATTGAGGAATGTTAGTAATTTCCAATTGGTTGAACAATGATTGAATTTGATTTAAAAATGGGCTGATCTCCTTATCATCACCACTTGATCCCATTAGACTGTAAGAAAATGTAACATCTCCCTTAGCTCTAGTCATAGCAACATAGCAAACAAATGCTTCATCCATCTGTAAAATATCTGATGTAGGACTCAACTCTACATTTGCTTGTTGTTCAAAATATTTCTTTTCTTCATCAGTAATTAAACTTGATGCAGTTACTGGTTGTGGCATGGTGCCGTCGTTCATTCCAACTAAGTAAACATGTTGCTTATTGTCGACTTTAGCCAAATCCATCGTACCAATACTAACTTGATCTAATGTTTGTGGAATCATGACAAATTCTAATTGTTCTAAACCAATATCAAATACTTCTAAGAAACGTTCCATCGACATTGGTTCATCTCCAAATACTAGAACTAAGTCGTCAAGGATTTGAATTAAGCCATTCCATATTTGATCAATTTCCTCCGCCTTTTCATGATTACCATTTAAATCAAGTTCATCTCGCTCTGTCATCAATTGATTTGGCAGTTCGAAATATTCCATACTTTCATAAAAAGCAGTTGCAAAGTCTTTTACAGTTTCCGCTTGTGACATTTGCTTTTCAAAATGTAAAATTTTATCAATGACATCTTTCTTTAACTTAACGACTTGTTCAAATGTGTTACGTTCATCTTCGGTCAGTTTATGCGCTTTACGCCCCATTTTGCTAAAATGTTCGACATTAAATAGCTCATCATCTAACCAACGTTTACCGTATATACCACGTTCAAGTACAAAATTTTCAAGTAAATCAACTAAGTATGCACTTTTTAGATATGATGCCGTTAACACATCAGTCTTCAATAAGCGTAGCATTGGATTCACTTGCCAATTAGATTGAATAACTTCAATCAATGAACGAATCATTTCCATGACCGGATGATGTGTCATCGAACGCTTTGTATCAATGTTATAAGGAATATTATAAAGCGGTAATATGGAATCAAATAAATAAGCATAAGACTCGTCACGATATAAAATTGCAATATCTTGATATCGTAATTGCTTATCACGAATATCAACGATGATACGTCGCGCAATTTCATTTATTTCCTCTCTCATAGTCGCAGATTCTAAAATATTGATATGACCTTGACATGCCACTCGATTGATTTGAAGTACATCAAATTCTTGTTCAAGATGCTTTAAATCTTGATTATTGAAGCGATATAATTGGTTGAAATATTGACGTTCAATAGAAATATTGAGTTCATTTGCTATTTCTTCAATATGTCGTAACACTTCCGATGGTTTTCTAAATAAACTAAATTGATCGTGGTTACCATCTGTCGTCAATATAATTGTGACACTCTTCGCATATTTAATTAATCCTTTGATTATTAAATACTCAATCGTTGAAAAGTTGTGAAAACCATCAATATATATATCAGCACGTTTTAGCCACTCTGATTTCGGCATACAATCAATAAAATATTGTAATGAATCCTCACCAGTAATAAACTCGTTTTGAATGCGTTGTTCGAACTCACGGTATATTAAAGCAATATCCTCTAACTTATTTTTAGTTCGAGTTTGCATATTTTTATCAGCAATAAAGTGTTCTAAATGTTCAGGCGTTACTGCATATTTTTTAAAATCTTGAATTTGTTCTGTTAATTTTTCACTAAACCCATAATATTTTGCTTGTGATTGATAAAGTTTTAAATACTTTTGTTGTTCTTGAACAATGTTATAAATCATCATTTCCGTTGCAGCTTTAGATAACTTTTGTTCGCTATAACTACCAACTTCTTGGAAAATACGATGACTTAATCGTTCAAAATGCAACACTTCTGTTCTTAAACTACCATTTAATTCCGGATCATTGACAAAGGCTTGTTCTAATTGAAATGTACTTTGAGTTGGCGCAATTAAAATGATTGGATCTCCAAGCGGATCTGCTTTCATTTTTTGTTTTATTTCGGTCAACATTTTCGTAGACTTACCTGTTCCCGCTCTACCTAAATAAGCATGTAATGTCATGACAAACCCTCACTTCCTTTGACACATATTTTAACACAAAGTGATTGTGATTGATTTATTATAAGTTCATTTCGAACTTAGCTTTTATTGTGGTACTAACAAAATAAAACATCGTTTATCAGTATTAAAACCGACAAACGATGTTGTATTTGTTTCATATTAATTTTTAGTATTTTCAGGATTGAAATTATGTTTAAATTCACTAAATGGCCAGAATCTAAATGAAACTTTACCAACAATTTGGTCTTCATCAATGAGGCCAAACGCACGGCTATCTTTACTTACTTCACGATTATCTCCAAGAACTAAATATTTACCTTTTGGAATGACATTTGATTTAGGATTCGCATTCGGTAAATCTTTAACTTGGAAAGTCCCAGTAATGTAATCACCTTGTTTATGTTTTAAATTATAGTTTAAATATGGTTCATCTTGTTTTTTACCATTGACATATAATGTATCATTTTTATATTCTACTTTATCACCAGGAACACCGATGACACGTTTAACATAGTCATCATTTTTGTTTGCATGGAAGACAACTACATTACCTTTTTCCAAACCACCTGTTTTATATCCAATAATGTTTACAGCTACTCGCTCGCCATCTTTCAAAGTTGGATCCATTGATTCACCTTTAATTGTATATGGTGTAACAATAAATTTACCTACTATAAATAAAATGACAAAAGCGACTGCAATTGAAATAATCCATTCCAATAATTCTTTTTTCAATTTTGACACCTCTTTTTAAGATTTGAACTGAATCGTCCATTTTGAAAAAGGATAATATCTCAAACTTATATTACCAATAATATCCTTTTTATCAATTAAACCAAATTGTCTAGAATCATGCTGATTGTTATCATGATCATTTAGCACAACAAAATTGTTAGGCGGTATAATATCTCCATCTAATTCTTTAAAATTGCGCAAACTAAAATCTTTAATTTTTCTGTTCTTGGCATAAGATGCGTCAACCGGTCGGTCATCACGGTATAATTGTCCCTGACGAAACGCCATTGATTGACCAGGTTTGGCAATAATTCGACTAGTATATATCTCGTTACCACGCCTATATGTAATGATATCACCATTATTCAATTGATTAAATGTAACTTTAATTTTATTTACAATAACACGATCCCCTTTGTTAAGGGTTGGTGACATATCATTATTCGGAATGACATGACCAACTATTACAAAAGTTTGTACGAACAGTACAATGATAATAGCAAGTATCAATGAAATCAAATATTTTACAACTTTTTTCACGATGTCACTCCTTTTTCGATCCCATAAAATGCTGTTCTAACTTTTTTCCAACAATCCAAAATACAACCAACACAACTAACATTAATATCCCTCTTAAAGGATGCGTTAAAATTGTAGTAATTTCCTTACCTAAATAACCTAAAATAATTGTTGAAACTAACTTTGATGATGCCAAAACAATGAAATAATATTTAGGTCTAATATGAGATAGACTCGCTACAAAATTTATTAATGTATTTGGCGTAAAAGGAAAACAAAGTAAAATAAACAATGGGATTAATCCTTGGCGATCAATAAAACTAATCAAGCGTTGAACAGCAGTACGTTGTTTAATTCGCTGCATCCTCTCAGTGTTCACCAATCGTTTACAGATCAAATAGACTGTAAATGTTCCAGAAATTAATCCAAGCCAACTAATCAATATACCTAAAATAGGTCCATAAGCTTGAATGTTAATTAAAATATAGAGTGCTAAAGGAAATACTGGAATTATCGCTCTAATATATAACAATATAAATCCAGGTAAATAACCAAACTGTCGAAATATCTCAAACCATTCTTCTACTTGATGAAACGACAAATCATCAATCCCTTTCTTTGGTTGAAGATAATTATTCTTACATTATAAAGTTAATTACTAAGTAAAGAAACATTAACATGTAATCATGCTAATAAATCAGTCTCTAGTAGTATAACAATATTATTGTATGACAGATGTTATTTTTTCTTTAATTTTCTCTTAACATCTTGTCACATTAGCTAGTAACCTAGTTCTTGCATATAAATAAAAACGAGGTTGTCATTACATTTTTACATTTGTAATGACAACCT
This sequence comes from Staphylococcus sp. FSL W8-0056, assembly GCF_037963075.1. Taxonomy (NCBI): domain Bacteria; kingdom Bacillati; phylum Bacillota; class Bacilli; order Caryophanales; family Staphylococcaceae; genus Staphylococcus; species Staphylococcus sp. FSL W8-0056. The sequence continues at coordinate 638,760 of NZ_CP150142.1, read as the reverse complement.
CGAAAATATGCTTTAAATAGTTAACGTCTAGTTCTATCTTTTCAAACTTCACTAATCATTGAAGTAATGTATTTTATAAACGCTCTTCTAATTCTTTTTTCAAGTCTTCAAAACCAGGTTTACCTAATAATGCGAACATGTTTTGTTTATATGCTTCTACACCAGGTTGGTTAAATGGATTTACACCTAATTGGTATCCACTCATTGCACAAGCAAGTTCGAAGAAGTATACGACATAACCGAAAGTTTCTTCATCTAATTGTGGAATGTTCACTACCATGTTAGGAACACCACCATCAGTATGCGCTAATAATGTACCTTCGAATGCTTTTGTGTTAACTTCGTCGATTGTTTTACCAGCCAAATAATTTAATCCGTCTAGATCATCACTATCTTTTTCAATAGTAATATCATATTTAGGATGATTTACTTTTACCACTGTTTCGAATAAGAAACGACGGCCTTCTTGTACATATTGACCTAAAGAATGTAAATCAGTTGTGTAGTTGGCACTTGAAGGATAGATACCTTTGAAGTCTTTACCTTCTGATTCACCAAATAATTGTTTCCACCATTCATTAAAGTATTGCATAGATGGTTCATAGTTAATCAACATTTCTGTTGTATAACCTTTTGCATATAAAATGTTTCGAATTGTCGCATATTGGTATGCAATGTTGTCTTCTAATTTATCTGAAGATAATTCTTCACGTGCTTTTGCAGCACCAATCATCATAGCTTCGATGTTAATTCCAGCTGTTGCAATTGGTAATAATCCTACTGCTGTTAAAACAGAATATCTTCCACCTACATCATCAGGTACGATAAACGTTTCATAACCTTCGTTTGTAGCCAACTGTTTTAAAGCACCTTTTTCTTTATCCGTTGTTGCAAATATACGTTTTTGTGCTTCTTCTTTACCGTATCTTTCTTCAACTAATTGTTTGAACAATCTAAATGCAACTGCTGGTTCTGTAGTTGTACCAGATTTAGAAATAACGTTTACAGAGAAATCTTTGTCTGCTAAATAATCAACTAACTCTTTCGTATATGTTGATGATAAGTGATTACCAACAAATACAATTTCAGGGTATTCATTGCTGTTTCTAAATGATGACGTTAACATTTCGATTGCTGCACGTGCACCTAAGTAAGAACCACCAATACCGATGACTACTAAAACATCAGAATTTTCTTTAATGCGTTTTGATGCTTCAACAATTCTTGAAAATTCTTCTTTGTCGTAATCAACTGGTAAATCAACCCAGCCTAAGAAGTCACTACCTGCACCAGTACCTTCATGAATTGTTTTGTGAATTGATTTAACAATTTCTTGTTGTTGTTTTAATTCGTGTTCACCGAAAAATTCTAACGTTTTACTAAAATCTAATTGAATATGAGTCATCTATAAAAGCCTCCTGTTTCATTTAATATCTTAATTTTACTAAGTTTACGTTTGCGATTCAATTCACAAGTTTGTACTTAATCAATAAAATTGATATTTATGTGACGTTTCACACCTATTTTTCAACAAACATTTCAAACTGGCGTCAAACACTCAAACATTTTTTATACAATTTGCATGTTTTTTAAAATACTTTTAAACATTGATAAATAAGCATTTATACTTACAACTCTAACTATCTCTATCGCATTTTATGAATAAATATGTAAAATAATGGTTTTATTTTCATTAAAAGTTTGCTATCATGTGTTCATACGAAATATTCAGATAACTACAATGAGGTGAATTTTATGAAAGAGAAAATTGTTTTAGCATATTCAGGAGGACTAGATACAAGTGTGGCCGTTCAATGGCTTATCGACAAAGGATACGACGTTGTAGCTTGTTGCCTAGATGTTGGTGAAGGTAAAGATTTAGACATCGTTTATAAAAAAGCTTTAGATATGGGAGCAGTTGAATGTCATATTATTGATGCAACAAAAGAATTTAGTGATGAGTATGTAAGTTATGCAATCAAAGGAAATTTAATGTATGAAAATGCATATCCATTAGTTTCAGCTTTATCAAGACCATTAATCGCTAAAAAATTAGTAGAGATTGCTGAGAAAACAAATTCAGTAGGTATTGCACATGGTTGTACTGGTAAAGGGAATGACCAAGTACGTTTCGAAGTTGCCATTAAAGCATTAAACCCATCATTGAAAGCATTCGCACCTGTACGTGAGTGGGCATGGAGTCGTGAAGAAGAAATCGATTATGCAATTAAACATAATATCCCTGTATCAATCAACCATGATTCACCTTATTCTATCGATCAAAATCTATGGGGCAGAGCGAATGAATGTGGTATTTTAGAAGATCCTTATGCTGCGCCACCAGAGGATGCGTTCGATCTAACAAATGCTTTAGAAGAAACACCAGATACTGCTGATGAAATCATTTTAACGTTTGATAAAGGCATCCCAGTTCAAATTGATGGCAAAACATATGAATTAGACGATTTAATTTTAACGTTGAATGCATTAGCTGGTAAGCATGGTATCGGAAGAATTGACCATGTAGAAAATAGACTTGTAGGTATCAAATCAAGAGAAATTTATGAGGCACCTGCTGCAGAAGTTATTTTAAAAGCGCATAAAGCATTAGAAACGATTACGTTAACTAAAGATGTCGCACACTTTAAACCAATCATTGAGAAGCAATTTGCTGAACAACTATACAATGGACTTTGGTTCTCACCTTTAACTGATAGCTTGAAATTATTTATTGATAGTACTCAGCAATACGTAAGTGGTGATGTCAGAATTAAATTATTCAAAGGTAATGCCATCGTGAATGGTAGAAAATCACCTTACACATTATATGATGAAAAATTAGCAACTTATACAAAAGAAGATGCATTTAATCAAGACGCTGCTGTTGGCTTTATCGATATCTATGGTTTACCTACTCAAGTAAATGCGATGTTGCATGGAGGCTATAGCAATGAGCAATAAAGCTTGGGGCGGTAGATTTGAAGTACAACCTGAAGAGTGGGTTGACGACTTTAACGCATCCATTACTTTTGACCAAACGCTCATAGATCAAGATATCGAAGGCAGCATTGCGCATGCAACTATGCTTGCGAATCAAGGCATTATTAGTCAACAAGACAGCGAACAAATTATACAAGGACTAAAATCTATTCAACATGATTATCATCAAGATCAAATTCAATTTAGTGCATCATTAGAAGATATTCATTTAAATATTGAACATGAATTAATTAAACGTATTGGTGATGCTGGTGGTAAGTTGCATACTGGACGCAGTAGAAACGATCAAGTTGCAACAGATATGCACTTGTACACTAAGAAACAAGTGCAAGATATCATCGCATTAATTAAGTCGTTACAAAGTGTAATTGTAGACATCGCTTCCAATAATGTTGATACAATTATGCCTGGTTATACTCATTTACAGCGTGCACAGCCAATTTCATTTGCACATCATATTATGACTTATTTTTGGATGTTACAACGAGACCAACAACGATTTGAAGATAGTTTAAAACGAATCGATATTAATCCTTTAGGTGCAGCAGCCTTAAGTGGTACCACATACCCTATCGATAGACACGAGACAACAGCATTGTTGAACTTTGGCAGTCTCTATGAGAATAGCCTAGATGCTGTTAGTGACAGAGACTATATTATTGAAACATTGCATAATATTTCTTTAACGATGGTTCACTTATCACGCTTTGCAGAGGAAATTATTTTCTGGTCCACAGACGAAGCTAAATTCATTACATTATCAGATGCATTTTCAACTGGCTCATCTATTATGCCACAAAAGAAAAATCCTGATATGGCAGAATTAATTAGAGGTAAAGTTGGTCGAACGACTGGTCATTTAATGAGCATGCTTATGACTTTAAAAGGATTACCTCTAGCATATAACAAAGATATGCAGGAAGATAAAGAAGGTTTATTCGATGCTGTCCATACAATTAAAGGTTCTTTACGTATTTTCGAAGGTATGATTCAAACGATGACAATTAATAAAGAACGACTCAATCAAACTGTTAAAGAAGATTTTTCAAATGCAACGGAACTAGCAGATTATTTAGTAACTAAAAATATTCCATTTAGAACTGCACATGAAATTGTAGGAAAAATCGTCTTAGAATGTATACAACAAGGTCATTATTTATTAGATGTTCCTTTAGCAACATATCAACAACATCATTCTAGTATCGATGCCGATATTTACGATTATTTGCAGCCTGAAAATTGCTTGAAACGACGTCAAAGTTACGGGTCAACGGGGCAATCATCGGTCAAACAACAACTTGATGTTGCTAAACAATTACTATCACAATAAATACGTTAATCTACCTACCCACAATGTCTATTAAAATTACATTGTGGGTATTTTAATGCTCTCTTCGTCTTGTTGAACATCACATTTTTAAGATTCCTAAAATGTTTGATAATTCTTTTAAATTTATATTACAGAAATGTTATAAATTGTAAAAGAAATGTGTAAAGCGTTTTCACAAGCAGGTTTTTGTAGTATTTTAAAATTGTTAGACTACAAATAAAGAGATGAAAGGATAAAGACTATGACTAACTCTTCGAAAAGCTTCACTAAATTTATGGCTGCTTCTGCTGTTTTTACTATGGGATTTTTATCAGTACCTACTGCTGGCGCTGAACAAACAAATCAAATTGCAAATAAACCTCAGGCTATTCAATGGCATACAAATTTAACGAATGAGCGATTCACTACTATCGCACATCGTGGCGCAAGTGGCTATGCACCAGAGCATACGTTTCAAGCATATGATAAGAGTCATAATGAGTTAAAAGCATCTTATATCGAAATTGATTTACAACGTACCAAAGATGGACATTTAGTTGCTATGCATGATGAAACTGTTAACCGTACAACAAATGGACACCGTAAAGTTGAGGATTATACCCTTGATGAATTAAAACAGTTAGATGCAGGAAGTTGGTTTAATAAAAAATATCCAAAATACGCAAGAGCAAGTTATAAAAATGCTAAAGTACCCACTTTAGATGAAATTTTAGAACGTTATGGCCCGAATGCAAACTATTATATTGAAACAAAGTCACCTGATGTATACCCAGGAATGGAAGAACAATTATTAGCTTCATTGAAAAAGCATCACCTTTTAAATAACAATAAATTAAAAAATGGACATGTAATGATTCAATCATTTTCTGACGAAAGTTTAAAGAAAATTCATCGTCAAAATAAGCATGTGCCATTAGTAAAATTAGTTGATAAAGGTGAACTACAACAATTTAACGACCAACGCTTAAAAGAGATACGCTCTTATGCGATTGGATTAGGTCCTGATTATACAGATTTAACTGAACAAAATACCCATCATTTAAAAGACTTAGGATTTATAGTACATCCTTATACAGTGAATGAAAAAGCTGATATGTTACGATTAAATAAATATGGCGTTGATGGTGTCTTTACAAATTTCGCTGATAAATATAAAGAAGTCATTAAGTAGTATTGTTAAACTAGAAAACATAAATACAAAAATATAGCTATTACTATAAAAAACAGCAGTAAGATATTTCCAAATTGAAATTATCCTACTGCTGTCTTTTTGATCAACTATATATAGTTGAGCGTTTAATTAGAAATTCTCAGTGTTGGGGCCTCGCCAACTTGCATTGTCTGTAGAATTTCTTTTCGAAATTCTCTGTGTTGGGGCCCCTGACTAAAATTGAAAAAAGCTTGTTACAAGCGCATTTTCGTTCAGTCAACTACTGCCAATATAACTTCGTAGAGCATAGAACATTGATTTATGTCCCAGCCTGGTTTAATTAAAAATTCTCAGTGTTGGGGGCCAGCCAACTTGCACACTATTGTAAGCTGACTTTCCACCAGCCTCTGTGTTGGGGCCCCGACTATTTTTGAAAAGAGCGTGTTACACGGGCATTGTTTTACAGTCAACTGCTGCTAAAATAAAATTAACGAGCTTAGGGCTTTGTTTTCTGTCCCAAGCTCGTTAAATCACATATGATAATTAATTATGCCCAACCACGATATCTAGCTGCTTCTGCTGTACGTTTAATACCTATGATATATGCTGCAAGTCTCATATCTATTTTTCGATTTTGAGACAATTCGTAAATCGTGTCAAATGCCGCTTCTAATTTTTCACGTAGCTTTTCATTTACTTCTTCTTCAGACCAATAATAACCTTGATTATTTTGTACCCATTCGAAGTAAGAAACCGTTACACCACCAGCACTTGCTAATACGTCTGGAACTAATAATATACCACGTTCAGTTAAAATACGTGTTGCTTCTGGTGTTGTAGGTCCATTAGCAGCTTCAACAACGATACTAGCTTTAATATCATGTGCATTGTCTTCTGTAATTTGGTTTGAAATAGCCGCTGGTACTAAAATGTCACAATCTAATTCAAACAATTCTTTATTTGAGATTGTTTCTTCAAATAAATTTGTTACCGTACCAAAACTATCACGACGGTCTAATAAATAATCTATATCTAAGCCATTTGGATCGTGTAATGCACCGTAAGCATCAGAGATACCTACAATTTTTGCACCTAAATCATATAAGAATTTAGCTAAGAAACTTCCGGCATTACCGAAACCTTGAATAACAACCTTGGCACCTTCAATTTGCATATTACGACGTTTTGCAGCTTGTTCAATTGCAATAACTACACCTAGTGCAGTTGATCTGTCGCGTCCATGAGAACCACCCAATACAATTGGTTTACCTGTGATGAAACCTGGTGAATTAAATTTATCTAATGCACTATATTCATCCATCATCCAAGCCATAATTTGTGAGTTTGTAAATACATCTGGTGCTGGAATATCTTTGTTCGGACCTACGAATTGTGAAATTGCTCTTACATATCCGCGTGATAAACGTTCAACTTCATGAATGCTCATTTGACGTGGATCACAAACGATACCACCCTTACCACCACCGTATGGTAAGTTTACAATGCCACATTTCAAAGTCATCCACATTGATAATGCTTTTACTTCTTCTTCATCAACATCTGGGTGGAAACGCACGCCCCCTTTTGTTGGTCCAACAGCATCATTATGTTGCGCACGGTAACCTGTGAATGTTTTAACTGTGCCATCATCCATTCGTACAGGGATACGCACTTGTAACATTCTTAAAGGTTCTTTAATTAAATCGTACATTCCTTCGTCAAATCCCAATTTATGCAATGCTTCTTTAATAATTCCTTGAGTAGAAGTTACTAAATTATTGTTCTCAGTCATGATCCTTTTCGCCTCTTCTTTACCTAATGATTTCGCTTTCAAACATATTGTAACATAACGTATTCCTTTTTAAAGCCCTTACAAACTGATTGTTACAACTTTTTGACATTATTGAAATACATGTCTTATTTTTTCAAGTGCAAGGTCCAATTCTTCTTTAGTAATAATTAATGGTGGTGCAAAACGAATGACAGTATCATGCGTTTCTTTACATAATAAGCCTTCTTCTTTCAAAGCTTCACAATATGGTCTAGCACTTTCATTAAGTTCCACACCTATAAACAAACCACGTCCACGGACTTCTTTAATTGATGGATGATCAATTTGCTTTAATTGTTCTTTAAAATAATCTCCTAATTCTAAAGAGCGCCCTGGTAAATCCTCATCAACGATAACATCTAATGCAGCAATTGATGCAGCACAAGCAAGTGGATTACCACCAAATGTTGAACCATGTGAGCCAGGTGTAAAGACATCTAATACTTCTTTATCTGCTAATACAACAGAAATTGGGAAGACACCACCACCTAGTGCTTTACCTAAAATATAGACATCAGGTTTTACATTATCCCAATCCGTAGCAAATAATTTACCCGAACGACCTAATCCTGCTTGGATTTCGTCAGCAATAAATAAGACATTATGTTCATCACATAATTCTCTAATTGCTTTCAAATATCCTTCTGGCGGTATATTTATACCCGCTTCACCTTGAATTGGTTCTACTAAAACTGCTGCAGTATTTTCATTAATTGCAGCTTTCAATGCATCTACATCTCCAAAATCAACTTTTCTAAATCCATCTAATAACGGACCATAACCACGTTGGTATTCTGCTTCTGAAGATAATGAAACTGGCGCCATTGTTCGACCATGGAAGTTACCATTAAATGCAATGATTTCTGCTTTATTTGGCTCAATTCCTTTAACATCGTATGCCCAGCGTCGTGCTGCTTTCAAAGCTGTTTCTACTGCTTCAGCACCTGTATTCATTGGTAAAGCTTTATCTTTACCTGCCAGTTTACAAATTTTTTCGTACCATTCACCTAAGTTATCACTATGAAAAGCACGTGAAACTAGAGTCACTTTATCAGCTTGATCTTTTAATGCTTGAATAATTTTCGGATGTCTATGACCTTGGTTAACAGCGGAATATGCAGATAACATATCCATATATTTATTGCCTTCAGGATCTTTAACCCATACCCCTTCAGCTTCTGAAATGACAATTGGCAATGGTAAATAATTATGTGCTCCGTAATGATTTGTTAACTCAATAATTTTTTCAGATTTAGTCATCATATCTCCCCTTTTCATCATTTATAACTATTATACATGAAACATTATCCAAATAATTACATTAGTTTTCAAAGCAGATACTTTTCCACCAAAAAAGATGAAATAATCACTAAGTTTCATTAAATTTGTCTATTTTGAAAACCCTTACATTTATAATGACATAATTACTTAAATGATTACAAGCAAAAGAATTGATAATTTTACACTTAATCAAAAGTGTATTTTACTAAGAATATTTTTATTTATAAATATTGAAAACCACTAACAAATTGCATACACAATATCATTAGTGGTAACAGTTAAACACTTATTTATCTTTACGTGGTAATGGATAGAATCCTTCATTAAATTGATGCCATAAATTAGGAGTTAAGTGATGATTATCTTCTCTCTCTGGATCAAAGTAATTAATAATTTCATCTTCCCGTCCATCTTTAATTTTTTCAACAAATTGATAATCCAGTAGTAGCTCTCTACCAATGGCTACTAAGTCAACACCAACATTTTCAACTGCATCTAAAGCTTCGTCAGCTGTGAAAATTGAACCAATACCGATAAGTGGCATACGACCATTTATCCATTTGTGAATTAAAGGTAGTCTTTCTTGTCCAGCGTATTTACCTTCACGTGTCGTTGCATGCGTATCCATCATTGAAACATGAATATAGTCGATTGGCATATGGCTAATTTTATTAACGAGTTCCTCTGTAATTTCCATTGTGATTCCTGGAGACTCCGCTTCCTCTGGAGATAATCTGTATCCAACTATAAAGTCTTTATTGCCATACGCTTCTTTCGCTTTAAGCACTTCTTCAATCACAGCGACCGGGAATTTATATTGATTTGCCCATACATCATTTCTTCTATTATAGTATGGTGATACAAATTGATGAATTAAGTAATGATTCGCGCCATGTATTTCAACACCATCAAACCCTGCTTCAATTGCACGTCGTGTTGCTTCACCAAAATCCTTGATTGCTTGTTCAATCTCTTCATTCGTCATTTCTCTAGCACTATGTTCTTGTTTCTGACCGAAACTTTTTAAAGAAATTGGACTTGGTGCTACGACGTCTCCATCAGGTATTAATTCAGGCAATGCTTGTGCACCACCATGATGTATTTGTACGAGTGCTTTGGCACCGTTTTTCTTCATTGCTGTAGCTAATCGTTTTAGTCCTTCAATATCACTGTCATGCGCGATTGACGGCTGTCCTGGAAATGCTTTTCCGACATCACTCACATTACTCGCAGCATTAATTGTAATACCAACATCTTGTGAACGCTTTTCAATATAAGGAAGTTCTACATCTGAAATAGTACCATCATCATTTGAAGAAATATGTGTTAAAGGGGCTAACACAAATCGATTTCTCAACTCTACTCCATTTGGTAATTCTACTTTATCAAACAATGGTTCGTATTTACTTTTCATTACTTAATTCCTCCTTAAAATTATTGAGTTGACTATAACATGTAATTTTTTCATTCTCCAATTATCTGTTTATATAGTTGCAATTCGTTTAATACTTTAAGTTGTAGTTCTCATTTCTAAAATAAATAAAAAAAACAAATCCACATACAATATTGCAAATCAACGATTCTATCTAACAAAGATAATGGATATGTCACCTTAAACCATTTGTACGTGTAAATAGAATCAATCATATTACGTTATCGTAGACAAAAAGAGATTAGTATCTAATAAAATTTAATAGATACTAATCTCTTTTATAGTCTAAGAAACTTTCATTTCAGACCCTTTGTATGATTTTCGGTACGATTTATCTGTTCCTTTAGTCGTTTCGAATTGCTCGCTTTGACTGTTTTATCCAGATTGGTAAGCGTTCTTTAAGTGTTTGAAACCCATATTTTTCTGTTTCTCTGATTTCATCTAATACTGATTGTTTTTCCTTCTTACGCTCATAATTTTTGAAGTAATCATTATCCTTTAATGATAGATTAAGCTTTCCTTCATCATCTATAGACAAAATTTTAGCTTTAACAATTTGGCCTTCTGATAGAAATTTCTTCAAATTATGAACGTAGTCATCCATAATTTCTGATATATGAATCAGTCCTTCAGTATGATTAGGGGTCTCAACAAACGCACCGTATGGTTGAATACCAGTTACACGCACCTTGATATGTTGGCCAATTTTGTAGTTATTCAACTTAATAACCCCTTATTTCGTTTACTTAACACTATTATCATAGCACAAATCGAAATGGTGGACTAATTAAAACATCAAATCATACGAATATTATTTTATAAATGAATAAGAATTCTACAAACTTGGATTTACAAATAAAATTAGCAACAAACTCCTATCTAAATCAATATGATATCCAGCTACTTTGTTTTCAATTTATTAACTATTTGAATAGCAATTCTCTTTAAAAACATAAAAAGCAACCTCAACTATTATCTTTAGAATACACATCTATTTAAAAACTGTGCTTTCTTGATAAATATATTGAGATTGCTCATCATGTTAGTTTATTTGTTTCGTTGGAATATATACTAATCCATTCATAAATTAGCTTTATCCGAGTTTAAAATGTTGGTAGTTAATTATGTTTAGCTATTATTCTTCAACATCAATAGATTCAATTACAACATCATGAAGTGGTTTGTCTTGTGGTCCCACTTTTGTATTTGCAATATCTTCTAAAGTAGTTTCACCATCAATGATTTGACCGAATACTGTATGTTTTTGATCTAACCATGGTGTACCACCCTTTTCGCCATATGCATCAACGATTGGTTGAGGCCAGCCACCATCTGCAAGTTGACTTAACATATTTTGAGGTACTTCTTTCATTTGAACAATGAAAAATTGTGAACCATTAGTATTAGGTCCTGAGTTAGCCATTGATAATGCGCCATATAAGTTAAATGCATTTAATGAAAATTCATCTTCAAAAGCACCGCCATAAATACTTTCGCCACCCATACCAGTAGCTGTTGGATCGCCACCTTGAATCATGAAGTCATTAATGACACGGTGGAATGTTATTCCATCATAATAACCATTTTTTGCATGTGTCACAAAATTTTCAACTGTTTTTGGTGCAATATTTGGAAATAATTTGAATGTCATGTCACCTTTATTTGTGTGCATAACCACTTTAATTTCACCTTGTTGTACTTCTTTGTTTAACTGTGGATAGTTAGCCATTTATATTCTCCATTCATGTTATGATACATATATATTAACATACTTTTAAGGGAGGAAAATAGCATGAAGCTATATCGATTTTCACACAAAACAGGTAGCTATGGTGTCACGATTGTTGAAGAAAATGGAGACGATGTCCTTGTTAAAGTTGAACAAGTTATCAAACACCCGAAACAAGGTGATTTACATAACCCTACTGAAACTGAAGGTGTATTTTTCCATGAACGCAAAGCATTAAGCCATTTTGAAAAACGCTATACGAAACGTTCACAATTACGCGACTTCAATGTTGATGTATTGCGCTATGAAGATTCACTTCAACAAGCAATTACAGATTTAGAAACTAAACTTAAAGCTCAGCAAACAAAACATGCTGAAATGTCTTTAGCTAGTTTAGCACGCTTAAAAGAAGATTATTCACTTCAATACAAAGAAAATTTTAAATAAAAAATGACGTGTTTCTTCTTATTTAAATACTTCTGAAAATAAAGCACAACAAGGAGTGTGTACGTTTTTCAGAACTATATCATTCATGTATAATGAATAACATAAATATTTTTTAAAGGAGGACAACATAGTGAGTTTGTTACATATTGCGGTGATATTACCGTTAATATTCGCACTCATTATTCCTATCCTGTATAGATTTTTTAAACGTATACATTTAGGATGGTTCGTATTACCTGTCCCTATCGTCATATTTATTTATATGCTTACATTAATTAAAACGACGATGTCAGGTAATACTGTAATGAAAACCTTAAATTGGATGCCTCATTTTGGTATGAACTTTGATTTATATCTTGATGGCTTAGGTTTACTCTTTAGTTTGCTTATTTCAGGAATCGGCAGTTTAGTAGTATTATATTCAATCGGCTACTTAAGTAAGTCAGAACAACTAGGGAATTTTTATTGTTATTTATTACTATTTATGGGTGCAATGTTAGGTGTCGTACTTTCAGATAATGTTATTATTCTATATTTATTCTGGGAGCTAACGTCATTTTCTAGTTTTTTACTTATTTCATTCTGGCGCGAACGACAAGCATCTATATATGGTGCTCAAAAATCGCTCATAATCACAGTATTTGGTGGTCTATCATTATTAGGTGGTATCATCTTACTCGCTATACCAACACAATCATTTAGCATTCAGTACATGATTCAACATGCTTCTGAAATTCAAAATAGCCCATTCTTCATTTTTGCGATGATTTTAATCATGATTGGTGCTTTTACAAAATCTGCTCAGTTTCCATTTTATATTTGGCTACCAGATGCAATGGAAGCACCTACACCAGTCAGTGCTTATCTTCATTCAGCAACAATGGTTAAAGCAGGGTTATATTTAATCGCTCGAATGACACCAATCTTCGCAGCATCGCAAGGTTGGGTATGGACTGTCACACTCGTTGGTTTAATTACGTTATTCTGGGCTTCGCTAAACGCAACAAAACAACAAGACTTGAAAGGTATACTGGCATTTTCAACAGTATCCCAATTAGGTATGATTATGGCGATGCTTGGAATCGGTGCCATTAGTTATCACTATCAAGGCGATGATAGCAAAATATATGCTGCTGCATTTACGGCTGCAATATTCCATTTAATCAACCATGCAACATTTAAAGGTGCCCTATTTATGATTACAGGTGCAGTGGATCATTCTACTGGTACACGTGATGTTAAGAAATTAGGTGGCTTACTAACAATTATGCCTATTTCATTTACAATCACTGTTATTACAGCATTAAGTATGGCTGGTGTACCACCGTTCAATGGTTTCTTATCAAAAGAATCATTTTTAGAAACAACATTTACAGCAAGCCAAGCAAATTTATTCAGTGTTGATACATTAGGCTACCTATTCCCAATCATTGGTATAGTGGGCAGTGTCTTCACATTTGTATATTCAATTAAATTTATAATGCATATATTTTTCGGACAATATAAACCTGAACAATTACCTAAAAAAGCACACGAAGTATCAATATTAATGCTTTTATCACCAGCTATTTTAGCTACATTAGTAATTGTATTGGGTTTATTCCCTGGCATTTTAACTAATTCGATTATTGAACCAGCTACATCTTCGATTAATCATACGGTAATTGATGATGTTGAATTCCATATGTTCCATGGATTAACGCCTGCCTTTTTATCAACATTAGTGATTTATATTTTAGGTATCTTACTAATTGTGACATTTAGTTATTGGGTGAAATTGTTGCAACGACAACCTGGTAAACTAACATTCAATTATTGGTACAACAGAAGTGCAAATGTTATTCCAAACTACTCTGAAAAGATGACGAATAGCTATGTTACCGATTATTCACGTAATAATTTAGTTATCATTTTTGGTGCATTAATTTTATTAACATTTGTCACTATATTCTCAGTGCCTTTCAACATTAATTTTAAAGACGTTAGTCCGATTAGAATTTTCGAAGTTTGTATCGTAATTTTATTATTAAGTGCTGCCTTTTTAATTCTTTTCGCTAAATCAAGATTATTTAGCATTATTATGTTAAGTGCAGTTGGATATGCTGTGTCTGTATTGTTTATATTCTTTAAAGCACCCGACTTAGCATTGACACAGTTTGTCGTTGAATCTATTTCAACAGCATTGTTCTTATTATGCTTCTACCACTTACCAAATTTAAATCGTTATAATGAAAAGCGCTCATTCCAGCTTACTAATGCTTTAATTGCTGGTGGTGTTGGTTTGTCCGTCATTATTATCGGTTTAATTGCATACGGAAATAGACATTTTGAATCGATATCTAAGTTTTATCAAGAGCACGTTTATGATTTAGCTCACGGTAAAAACATGGTAAACGTCATACTTGTTGATTTCCGTGGTATGGATACTTTATTCGAGTCATCTGTGCTTGGTATCGCAGGATTAGCTGTATATACAATGATTAAATTACGTAAAAAGCGTCAAACGCAAGGTAACGAGGTGAAAAATCATGAATAGACAACAAAATGATCTAATTTTGCAATTTGCTGCAGTTATTATCTTTTTCATGGTAATGGTCTTTGGTTTTTCACTTTTCTTAGCAGGACATTATACACCTGGTGGCGGTTTCGTCGGCGGATTATTATTCGCAAGTTCACTTGTTATCATTACGATTGCATTTGATATAGAAACAATGCGTAAAATTTTCCCATTAGATTTTAAAATCTTGATAGGTATCGGATTAGTTTTTTGTATTGCGACGCCTATCGCAAGTTGGTTTTTAGGCAAAAATTTCTTTACGCATGTCACATTTGATATACCGTTATTTATATTAGAACCTGTTCATATGACAACAGCAGTATTCTTTGATTTCGGTGTTTTATGTGCAGTAGTTGGTACTGTCATGACAATTATTATTTCGATTGGAGAGAACGAATAGTGGAAATTATTATGATTTTTGTTAGTGGTATTCTCACAGCAATTAGTGTCTATCTCGTTTTGTCTAAAAGTCTGATACGAATTGTTATGGGAACTACACTATTAACACATGCAGCAAACTTATTTTTAATAACTATGGGCGGACTTAAACATGGTACTGTTCCAATTTATGAAGCGAACGTAAAAAGCTATGTTGATCCTATCCCGCAAGCACTTATTTTAACAGCAATCGTTATCGCCTTTGCGACAACAGCCTTTTTCTTAGTATTAGCATTTAGAACATATAAAGAATTAGGCACAGATAACGTTGAGAGTATGAAAGGAGTTCCAGAAGATGATTGAAAGTAATATGCTTGTGTTAACGCTAGTTATTCCAGTAATTACAGCCATATTACTTGTCTTTATTGGAAAGCGTCCTATTATAAAGCGTTATGTCGCACTAGGCGGTACATTATTAACCTTGGTCGCGGCAATTATCAATTTAGCAAATGTTGTTAAACATGGACCAATACGCGTAGAGCTAGGTTCATGGAAAGCACCATACAGTATTGTCTTTGTATTAGACATATTCAGTGCCCTACTAATAATTACTAGTATTATTATTACAGCTATTGTGATTTTATATTCATACCAAACAATTGGTATTGAACGTGAAAGATATTATTATTATTTTTCAGTACTATTTATGTTAATAGGTATCATTGGTGCATTCACAACTGGTGACATTTTCAACCTATTCGTATTTTTCGAAGTATTTTTAATGTCATCTTATTTCTTATTAGTAATTGGTTCTACAAAAATTCAACTACAAGAAACAATCAAATATGTTCTTGTTAACGTTGTATCGTCATCCTTCTTCGTAATGGGTGTAGCGATTTTATATTCAGTAGTAGGAACATTGAATCTAGCAGATATAAGCAATAAATTAGCTAACCTTTCAGCGCATGACAGTGGCTTAGTCAATATCGTTTTCATACTATTTATCTTTGTTTTTGCTACAAAAGCTGGCGTATTCCCAATGTTTGTTTGGTTACCTAGTGCATACTATGCACCACCAATTCCAATCATTGCATTCTTTGGTGCTTTGTTAACAAAAGTTGGTGTTTATGCAATCGCTAGAACATTAAGCCTATTCTTTAGTGATAATGTAAGCTTTTCACATTATGTCATTTTATTCTTAGCACTATTAACGATCATCTTTGGTTGTGTCGGTGCTGTTGCATATGCCAACATTAAAAAAATCATCCTATACAATGTCATGATTGCTGTAGGTGTGATCTTAGTCGGCGTTGCAATGATGACAGAGTCAGGTATGATTGGGGCTATTTACTATACATTGCACGACATGTTAGTAAAACTTGCATTATTCTTGCTTATCGGAATTATGATTAAAATTACAGGCACTGCTGATTTAAGACAATTTGGTGGCTTAATTAAACGATATCCTGTACTTGGTTGGTCATTCTTTATCGCAGCATTAAGTTTAGCTGGCATTCCCCCACTCAGTGGCTTTTATGGAAAATTTTTCATTGTCCAATCAACATTTGAAAGAGGATTTTATTTAAGTGGTGTCATCGTCTTATTATCAAGTTTAGTCGTATTATATTCTGTCATTCGCATATTCCTACAAGGCTTTTTCGGTCAACCAAAAGGATATGATCTTAATAACAAAGTCGACGTCAAATATTTAACTACGATTGCAATCGTTGCAGTTGTGATAACTGTTTTATATGGATTGTCAGCAGATTACTTATATCCAATGGTAAAAGCTGGTGCAGAAACATTCTACAATCCATCAACCTACGTTAAAGCTGTATTAGGAGGTAAATAACATGGCTGTACAATTAGTATTAAACTTTATTATCGCAGTGTTTTGGTTGTTTGTAACAAATAGTTACACAACAAATAACTTTGTGTTAGGTTTCATCTTTGGCCTAGTTCTTGTTTACCTCTTACACAGAGTGTTACCAGGTAGATTTTATGTCATCACGCTATATCGTATTATTAAATTAGTTATTATTTTCTTAATCGAACTGATTAAAGCTAATTTTGATGTTTTGAAAATTATTATTAAACCTTCGATTAAAAATGAACCAGGATTCTTTGTTTATCACACAGATTTAAAAAAAGATTGGCAAATTGTCTTGCTGTCTAATTTAATTACATTAACACCTGGTACTGTAGTGCTTGGTGTAAGTGATGATCGTACAAAAATTTATATTCATGCCATAGATTTTTCAACTAAAGAGCAAGAAGTAGAAAGTATTAAAACATCATTAGAGAAAATTGTAAGAGAGGTGGGCGAAATATAATGAATCATAATGTTATTATCGTTATTGCATTAATCATAGTTGTCATTTCTATGTTAGCTATGCTCATTCGCGTTGTGCTAGGCCCATCACTTGCCGATCGTGTTGTCGCATTAGATGCGATTGGTCTTCAATTAATGGCAGTTATAGCATTATTCAGTATTTTATTAAATATTAAATACATGATTGTCGTTATTATGATGATTGGTATATTAGCCTTTTTAGGTACTGCAGTATTCTCTAAATTTATGGACAAAGGTAAGGTGATTGAACATGATCAAAATCATACTGATTAGTCTTGCACTTATCTTTGTTATCATCGGTGCTTTAATTAGCGCCCTAGCAGCTATAGGATTATTGAGACTTGAAGATGTATATTCACGTGCACATGCTGCCGGAAAAGCATCAACATTAGGTGCAGTGTCATTACTATTTGGTACTTTTTTATATTTTATTGCTACTCAAGGTTTTGTAAATATGCAATTAATCGTTGCGATTATCTTTGTATTAATTACAGGTCCTCTTTCAAGTCATATGATTATGAAAGCAGCATATAATATTAAAACGCCTTATACTAAAAAGACTAAAGTCGATGAAATTTCGGAAGACTTAAAAGACACAAAATTGTAGATTATATAACAAAATCATGAATATAAATCAACAACAAACAGCAGTAAGATGATTCCAAATTAGGAATGATTTTACTGCTGTTTTCTTTTGACATTGTTACCTCTTTTTCAATGATTTTTTCTTTGACTACATCTTCGCCCTATCTACGTATATCTCTTTAATTTAATTGCCTTTCATGTCGTTATGTATTATGATAATAATAATCATAAATCGTAACGATTACGCTTTAAAAAAAGAGAGGTTTTATTATGCATTGGACAATTATCGGCGGTGGCATACAGGGAACTGCAATCGCACAAAAACTATTATCAAGCGGATTAACAACAGACCTATTAACAATCATTGACCCACACGAAACTTTTTGCCAAAGGTTTAACTCATATACAAATCGAATAGAAATGCCTTATTTAAGATCACCGATTGTACATCACGTACATCCACAACCGTTCCATCTAAAACAATTCGCTAAACAGCACCAATATACAAATGCTTTTTATGGTCCTTATCAACGACCTGAATTGACAATGTTTATGAATCATATTGCACATGCTTCTAAACAATATCAATTAGAGGATTGCTTGGTTCAAGGTTTAGTTCAAACTTTAGATAAACAAGAAGACAAATGGCATATCAAGTTAGAAGATGGACAAATTATCACTACAGATTGCGTCGTTATTGCAATAGGTAGTACAAATATTCCGTTTATGCCTGACATTTTAAAAGACAAACAGAATGTAAATCATATCTTCGAGAAAGAACATGATCAAGTAGTATACGATAAGACCGATCATATCGTTGGTAGTGGCATTACTGCTGCACATCTTGCACTTAAATTGTTAAATCATGATAACGATAAAAAGATTCATTTATGGCTAAATAAAGATATTGAAATACATGACTTTGATGCTGATCCTGGTTGGTTAGGTCCGAAAAATATGTCTTCATTTTTAAGTACTAAAAGCATGCCTGAAAGAAATGCCATTGTACAACGTGAACGTCATAAAGGATCAATGCCTCACGAACTGTACTTACGCCTTAAAAAACATATTAAAAATGGTCGTATAAATGTGCATAAAACACCTATCACTCAAATTAGTGGTGGTGTAATTAACACTGAAAATGATTCTGTTCCATATCAACAGATTATGGTTGCAACTGGTTTTGAACAAGATTTTATGTCACAACCACTTATTAAGCAATTAATACAAAATTATGATGCACCTATCAACGAATGTAATTACCCTGTTATTTCCGAAAAATTAGAATGGATACCAAATCTATTTGTCGCAGGATGCTTTGCAGACTTAGAATTAGGACCATTTGGTAGAAATGTTATGGGTGGCCGTAAAGCTGCCGAACGCATTGAACAAGCATTTCTAAAATTACAACAATATAGCGCATAAAAAAACTGCTAGCCGTAGTTATGAATATCTCATAACATTTCAGCTAGCAGTTCTTTTATTTTAAAGGTTTAATAGCAACTGTACCACGCATAACTGTAATTAATTGTTCTTTGTCATTCTTAATTTTTATATCCCATACATGTGTCGACTTACCTCGATGAATAATTTCAGCTGTCGCAGTAACACGACCATCTTTAGCAGAATGAATATGGTTAGCATTCATCTCTAAACCTAATGGAATAAATTTGGTTGTATCAATTAAATTAGCAGATCCTAATGAACATGCTGTTTCACCTAAAGCAATCGAAGCCCCACCATGTAAATATCCAAATGGTTGTTTTACTTTATCAGTGACAGGCATAGAAATAACAACTAAACCATCTTCCTGGTGATCTATTGACATCTCAAATGTCTCTAATAAATGAGTCATATTTTCACCTCTTTATGCTTATAGTACCATAGCAGCAATAGTACCGAAAATCATTAAAGGAATATTATAAAACAAGAAGTTTGGTACACATGTATCGCGTATATGATCATGTTGGCCATCAACATTTAATCCCGCAGTTGGTCCTAATGTTGAATCACTTGCAGGTGAACCTGAGTCACCTAATGCACTCGCTGTTCCAATCAATGCGATTAATGCCATTGTATCTAGTCCAATTGACGCTCCAAAAGGAATGAATAATGATGCGATAATAGGAATTGTTGCAAATGATGATCCAATACCTAAAGTGACAATTAAACCTATCACATACATCATGATAATGCTAAATAATTTATTATCACCAGTAATACTTGTTAAAGTTTTAACTAATTCATCTATATCACCAGTAGCATTCATTACACCAGCAAACCCATTTGCTGTTAAAATAACTACACCAATATAAGCCATAATTTTAATACCTTCAACAAACTTAGCATCTAATTCATACCAATTATATGCACGTGAAATAAAGAATACGAGTACCCCTGCCAGTGCACCAAAAATCATTGAATCTGTAAATGTTTGTACTAAAAATGTAGCTAGTATTGCCACAATTGTTACTATTAAGATATATGGTTTTAACTCTGTAACATTGTCACTATCTGAAATTTTACGTGTTTCATATTCACGTGGTTTACGATATACATATAAACCGATAAGTAAGCCAACAATATACCCCATTGAAGGAATAAGCATTGCTTTCCAAATCATATTAAACTCAATTGGGTGATTCGCCTTTGCAAAGCCACTTTGAATAATTTGCTGGAAAATTTGACCGAATCCATATGGTAATAACACATACGGGAAACATAAACCAAAACCGATAATCAAACCGATTAAACGTCTATCTATTTTTAAGTCATTAAACAGACTTAACAATGGTGGGATGACAATTGGAATGAATGCAATATGTACAGGAATTAAGTTTTGACTCATGATACTCATAGCTAATAATGCAATGATTATTGTCACTTTTACTTTAACTCTTGACCATCGACTATTTTCAGCGTGAATTGCATTTATAATTTTTCCTACTAAATAGTCTGTGATACCACTGTATGAAATTAATGCTGCAAATCCACCTAATAATGCATAGCTTAATGCTACCTCAGCACCATCGACTATATTTTTCCCAAATACATTTATAACTTTTTCAATGCTCATGCCTGAAATTAAGCCACCAACTAGCGCACTGATAAATAAGCTTATAACTACGTTTAATCGACATAAACATAGCACAATCATTAATATTACTGCTATTACTACTGCATTTATCATATGATAACCATCCTTTATCGCTCTATCGAACTAAAGCGTTTATAGACTACATAGTATCAGTAGCTTTAACACCTGTCAATAGCAAACTATACCCATAATCTTTATTTTTTAGTTAATTGTCTTTCTTAAAATAATTTTCACTTTCATTAAATTAAACAATTTTACAAGCCTGGAACACCAATCAAAATCCTAAGTTCTATAATGTTATATTAGTAGTCGTTGACTGAATGAGCATATGATTATAATAAGTTTTTGCAATGCTAATCAAGTTGATTTATGCTCACAAGGATATGCGATTTATATTTTCTTACAACAATGAAAATGCCTGATACAATGCGATCCTTTATACTTTCAAGAGTTAAATTAGAAATGTATAACAAGACACAAGTTGTATCAGGCAAATAATTAAATTATTGTTGTTTTAACCATTGTACTATCGTCGGAATCATAAATCCTGTTGGCCCTTTTGGACCATTATATGAAGCTTTATTAGTCGTTGCTGGACCTGCAATATCGAAATGAATGTGAGGTGTTTGACCACTAAAATGTGTTACAAAACTTGCCGCAAATAGCGCTTTACCTTGTCCATTCGTATGGTTAACTAAATCAGCGATATCACTGTGATTAATACTTGCACGTTCGGTTGCAGTAATCGGTAATTCAAATACCATTTCATCGACTTTAGAACTTATTTGTAATATATCGTTTAATATCACTTTACTATTCGATTCAAATGCAGCAGCTTTATCATCGCCTAGTGCAACGATGGCTGCACCCGTTAATGTAGCAAAGTCCATAATCACACTAGGCTGATATTGATTTGCATAATACACAGCATCTGCAAGGACTAATCTACCTTCAGCGTCTGTATTCATTACTTCTACAGTTTCACCACTTAATGCTGTAAATACATCATCTGGCTTCATTGATGCTTCATTTATCATATTTTCAGCACAAGCAAGCACTCCGACAATATTTACAGGCAGTTGTAAACGACTAGCCGCTTCAATGATACCAACGACATTCGCAGCGCCACACATGTCAAACTTCATTGTAGCCATGCCATTCTTCGTTTTAATACTATAACCACCAGAATCATACGTTATACCTTTACCAACTAAGGCAATTGGTGCTACATCTTTGTCTTTGCCATTATATGTGATGGTTACTAATCTCGGTTTATGCTTACTACCTTTACCTACTGCTTGTAAAAGTCCGAATCCTTCAGAAACTAAAGTGTCATAATCTTTAACATCTACTTTGACCTTTGTATTTTTAAAATGATTAACAATATCTTCTGCAAATGTTTGTGGTGTTAATACATTCGGTGGCATATTACTAAAGTCTCTTGCCAAATTAATGGATTGGCCAATACTGATACCCTCATGAATGAAATCTAATTCAATTAATGATTCACTAATAAGGTTTAAATTCGTCTTAAACGGTGCCTTCTTACTTGATTTATAATGATCGAATTCATATGTTGCACGCTCACTTTGAATACCGCATGCCATTAATACATCTGATAACTGATCATATTTTGAAATAAATGAATCCATAAGTAAATAAGTATCTTCAATATGTTCTGACTTTATGTATTGGAAAAGATGTCCCCATATTTTCAACATATCTTGATAACTACGTGCTTTTAAGTTTCCTAAACCAACTGTAATTAAACGATATGTTTGATCTTGTACATCAAATGCAGTTGTATAAATCTTCCCAACTTTACTACCAATAATATGTTGATGTTTTAGTCTTTCAAGTGATTCTGTAATATCGATATGATTAAAACTAATGCGCTCTAACTGATTTAAATGTTCTGGTATACCAATAATCAATGTATTTATTTCGTTGCTTAGTGTGTTATTTAATTTAAAATTCATAATGTACCTCCTTAGATTTGATATGTTACTCACTTCAAATTGTACAACAATAAAGCCCTTCAGTGACACTGAAGGACTTTATAAATGAATAATTTAATTTTATGTGTTTAGCTGAAACTTTATTTAAAGCCTAGAATTTACCTTTTTTGAATGCTAAACCGATACCACCGATTTTGAATACCGCACGTGTATCAATCACTTTTTTCATGAATGCTGCTTTTTTACCAGCGATAGGTTTACCAAATACCATACCTACACCGTCATGTGAACCTAAAGAACAAACAGTTCCACGATCAACATATTCGAATTCTTCAGTTGATTCACCGTTTAAGATGCGTTTAATGTTTTTAGCAACACTTTCACCTTGTTGCATTGCAATTTGTGCTGTAGTTGGTAATGGACGTTCTTCTCCAGCTGGGATAAACGCTGAACAGTCACCAATAACAAAAATGTTGTCGTAACCATTGATTGTTAAATCTTGCTTTGTAACGATACGTCCACGTTTAACGCCTTCAAATGATTCTTCCATTAATTTACTACCACGTACACCAGCTGCCCATACTGAAGTACCTGCATTTAATTGTTGTTTTTCACCATCTACTTCAACTACAAAACCTTTTTCGTTACAAGCAACGATTGGTGTAGCAATTTTAAATTCAACACCGCGGTCTTCTAAGTAGCTAACTGCGTGGTTAACTAATTCTTCTGAGAACATTGGTAACATTTTAGGTGCTGCTTCAACACAAGTGATTTTAACTTTATTTTGATCCACACCATATTTGCTACATAATTCAGGAATTCTGTCTGTTAATTCACCTAAGAATTCAACACCAGTGAATCCAGCACCACCAACTAAGATAGATAAATCGTTATCATCTTTTTCTTTTGATGCTGCATAGTTAGCAAATTTGTCTTCGATATGACGTGATAATTCACGTGCTGTGATAACATTTTCAATTTGGAAAGCATGATCTTTCATACCTTCGATGCCGAATGTTTCACTAACGAAACCTAATGCTACTACTAAAATATCAAAGTCATAAATACCTTGATTTGTTTCTACCTTTTTAGCATCACGGTCAATTTTTGTTACTTCTGCTTGAACAAAGTTCACTTTGTCTTTCTTCAAGACACTTTCCACAGGATATAATACATCTTCATAGTTTAGTGTACCTGCTGATGCTTCATGTAACCATGTTGCTTCATAGTGATATTCATTTTTATTAATAAGCGTAATTTCTGCTTCTTCTGTTGATATCGCTTTTTGCAATTTAGTTACAGTTTGTAAACCTGCATAACCAGCACCAAGTACAAGTACTTTTTTACGATCTTGAGCCATTTAATTTCACCTAAGCTTTCATATTTTTTTAACCAAATGCTGATAATTACTAGTAACAACTGGTCATTACTACTTTTACCACAATGTATACTAGTTTATCATCATTTTGTTATTTAAGTCTTTTAAATTATGTAAAAACCTGTGATGTTCACAAAAAAGACATTTTTAATCCAATACTAATTCTATAGCTTTTATGTTATATTTTCAAGCAAGATTCAGTCAGATTGTGAAAAAATTAATTAATTTTTTCGTAGCCTGATTTCGATTAAAAATGTATCCGTTATCACGATCATTTAAATTACTATTTATAGTCAGATTCTTAATTTTCAATAAGCTTTTTAATAAAACAAAATATCTTTACGTAAAAATAGGACATAATCAAATATGTCCCTAATCATAATTGATATCAATTTGTATCCCAAAAATTGGGTTAACCATTAAAAAGTTATTTTATTAGCAATTTTCAGGATTACCTGCAACTTTTGCAGTTCTAAATGAACTACCACAGCCACATGAAGCAATTGCATTAGGATTGTCGATTTGGAAACCGCCACCCATTAATGATTGCTTAAAATCAATAGTCGTACCATTTAATACGGGTGCATCTTCTTTGTCTACTAATACTTTTAATCCAAAGTATTCTAAGACTTCATCATTTTCACCAGGCGCTTCTTCTGCACCCATACCGTATGTTAAACCAGTGCACCCGCCACCATTCACTTTAATTTTTAAATAGCCATCTGGCATTTCATTTGCTTTAAGCATATCTTTTACTTCGTAGGCAGCTGCTTCTGTTAATATAACTGTTGGCATGATAACTCCTCCTTAAAAAATCCATGTTTCTTTTATATGTGCATATATATTTTGTAATAATTCTTCCGGCGAATCACCTTCAACAATATCACCATTTACTAAAGCATACAACCCGGCTGAACATATACCACAATGTGTCAGGCAACCATACTCTAACACATCGACATCTGGGTCATTTTCCAGTTGATTAAAAACATAATCTCCACCTTTTGCCATGTTAGAGAGACAAAATTCTACGATCGGATTCATACTTCACCTTCTTATTTCATTTGTTACAATATTATAGCATTTTAAAACTGGTATTTTAACATGATGTGCTCAATTACCAACAACTGATGTTTCTTATCCCAGTTATGTAATAGTGCCTTAGTTAGTACAAATATTTATTTGTAGTCATTTTCAAAAAAATATATAATAAGCATATAAATACATATTTACTTTTTTAGGGGTTATTGATGAATCAAAGACACTTGCATTTTATAACTGTTCATTAACAAATATATCTATGCACTTTGATCTTTTCAAAATTAAAGTAAATATTAACATATAAAAGGGGTACTTCATTATGAAAAACTTAGTTTTGTTAGGCGGCGGATATGGTAATATGCGTATCATGTCACGCATTTTAACTACTTCTTTACCACAAGATTATACAGTCACATTAGTTGATCGTATGCCATTTCATGGATTGAAACCAGAATTCTATGCTTTAGCTGCGGGCACGAAATCAGATAAAGATGTTCGCATGAAATTCCCTAATCATCCACAAGTGAATACAGTTTATGGTGAAATTAACGACATAGATTTAGATGCTCAAATTGTCTCAGTCGGTAATTCTAAAATTGATTATGATGAGCTAATCATTGGTTTAGGATGTGAAGATAAGTATCATAACGTTCCAGGAGCCGAAGAATATACACATAGTATTCAAACACTCTCAAAGGCTCGGGATACTTTCCATAGTATTAGTGAACTACCAGAAGGTGCTAAAGTTGGTATCGTTGGTGCTGGATTAAGTGGCATAGAACTTGCCAGCGAATTAAGAGAAAGTAGATCAGACTTGGAAATATATCTTTATGACCGTGGGCCGCGAATTTTAAGAAATTTTCCAGAAAAATTAAGTAAGTATGTTGCGAAATGGTTCGCCAAAAATAATGTTACCGTTGTTCCAAATTCAAATATTAATAAAGTTGAACCTGGTAAAATATATAACTGTGATGAACCTAAAGATATTGATTTAGTTGTATGGACAGCAGGAATTCAACCTGTTGAAGTTGTTCGTAACTTGCCGATTGATATAAATAGTAATGGACGCGTGATAGTTAACCAGTATCATCAAGTACCAACATATCGTAACGTCTATGTAGTTGGTGATTGTGCTGATTTACCACATGCGCCAAGTGCTCAGTTAGCCGAAGTTCAAGGTGATCAAATTGCCGATGTGCTTAAAAAGCAATGGCTAAATGAACCATTACCTGACAAAATGCCGGAACTAAAGGTACAAGGTATCGTTGGGTCATTAGGAGATAAACAAGGTTTTGCATATATCATGGACCGCACTGTAACAGGACGACTCGCTTCTATTTTAAAATCCGGCGTACTTTGGTTATATAAATATCATAATGGTTAAAATTAAAAAGCAATGTCAGTTCACACTATTACTGACATTGCTTTTTGTTATGTGTATATTATTCATTCACAAGCTTTTGGTCTATAAATCGAGTGATTTGCTTTGTTTGTATATAACCATCTGCTACATATTCATCGTTCATTGTAATTAATGGATAAAATAGTTCATCTTGTTCTATTCTTTCAATAAATTGTAAATCATGATCTGTTAAGTTGTCATTATCTTTTGTAATATCTATATACGTATATTTAAATGATATATTTGGGTATTTTCTTTTTAATAGCGGCTGTAGCCAGTCATAAATATCTTTCGATGTTGGCGCATTAACGCAACTTGCACATATAACATCTGCCCCATATACTACCACACTCACGTGCTCCATATATTTATCCCCCATTGGTTTGATAGATTTTTATTACACTATCTATTATAATATACTAATAAAGATTATCAAATTCATCTCTCGAAAGGAGACTTGCCTGATGCCTACTGAAGATACAACGATGTTTGATCAAGTAGCAGAAGTTATTGAACGTCTTCGTCCATTTTTATTACGTGATGGTGGCGACTGCTCATTGATTGACGTTGAAGACGGTATTGTTAAATTACAATTACATGGTGCATGTGGTACATGCCCAAGTTCTACAATCACTCTTAAAGCTGGTATTGAGCGTGCATTACACGAAGAAGTGCCTGGTGTAATAGAAGTAGAACAAGTATTCTAATATAAAGATATTAAGTTAACAGAACATATTATGAATAACAACAAAGACAGGAATACTGAATTATTTATAATCAGTTATTACCTGTCTTTTTTCGCTGTCAAATTGGACTGATGGGAAAGTTATTTTATACTATTTATCTGATTAATTATTTTATTATTGCCACATATCCAAGCACATATTACTATTCTATTCTATGAAATTTAAAATATAAAAATAGCACATACGCTCAATCAAAATCGTTGAGTTATGTGCTATTTGTATTTTAATTTTTAGGTTTATCTACTTCAGGTTGTGGTTCACCTTTCATATGTTTCGCAATTTGCTCATCCATATAAACCCAACCTTTCCAACCGATGTGTACGGCATCACTGATAACATATTTTTCATAATCTTTATCAGTCATATCGTAAATTTTACCACCATTATCTACAACAGTAGAATGGATTTTTTTATAAACTGCTTGACGACGTTCTTTATCGATACCAATGTGGTCATACCATACACCGTTTGATGGAATACTTACATATTGAACATCTGCACCAGCAGCACGCATTGTTTTTACAAGTAATTCTAAATCTTGGAATTCTGGAGAATTAACATTGAATTCGTAGTCACGTCTAACTTTACGCTTACTTTCTTGAATTAATTTCCAGTATTGATCTCTAATACCAAATTTATTCGATGTAGTATCAGCTTTACCAATTTCAACTGCTTTTTGTTTCATCTCATCCCAAGAAGCGTCTGGTTTTGTAGCAGGTTTAACATGTTCTAATGGAGATTTATCCATTGCAAACAATGATTTAATCGCTTCTATTTTAATCAATTGATTCTCTTTAAAACCAGAAATATAACTATCTTTAGTTTCTTTAGGGTTTTTAGCATAAGATTTCAAGTATTCTTTATTGTGTACATGTGGAAACTGTAATAAACGTTGTGCATAACGACGTTTTAATTCAGTAGACATGTTTTTCTGCTGGAACATTTGATTAATTTGAGTTTGAGACATACGAGCATCAAAGTTTTGATTCGTTAAACCATGGTTTGTAAACCATTGTGGTGAAATAATAAATGTTAATTTCTTACCTTTTAATTTATCATACTGTGATGCAAGTTCAACTGCGTTAATTAAGTCTGTAGAACCACCAGCACCTAATAAGAATGCTTTTTTGTTGGCGTTATGCTTATTTAATGCAATTGCAGGATTAAATGGGTCATCTTTACCTAATTCACTAGAGCCGTATATAGGATAATACTTGTTTGATTCGTATAACTTATCTTGAATGAGTGTGCCTTTTAGTACTTGATCTGTCAATGAAGTTCTATTATCTTCTACAGTCTTTTCATTTACTAATCCTGTAAACCAACTAGCAGGTAATAATAGAAAGACAATGAATACCGCTCCACTAATTAAAATGGGTAAAAAAGGTTTTAATTTCATCGTAACTCTTCTAATGCTTCAACGATTTTATTTGGTGTTGCCCACTCATCTCTATCAAAGTCCATAATAGATACTTCGATATCAAGTTTATTTTGAATCTCTAATAATAATCCAACTGTTTGGAAAGAATCAATAATACCTTCTTCAAAAATTTCTACGTCTGGATTTTCTTTTACAATATCATTTTCTGCTACTTCTGCTAATAAATTTAATACTTGTTCTCTAAATTCCATAATTAAATTCTCCTTTATTATATAAGTTTACCTGAGAAGATTAAAAAGCCAAATGTTACAAAGTGGAATGTAATCACAATGCTAAGTGCTGTTGTGAAACCATTTTGCCAACGTGGCGGATGTTTCTTACGCCAACGTTCATAATAGCCATAACCTATAAACAATGCTGCATGGTATAAACCATAAACAATGTAATACACTTCGATACCATGCCAAATTCCCATTATGAAGAAGTTGATTAAGAATGCCACGTTAGACATTGCAAATTGACTCTTCAATAATTTTTTACGAGACATGTAGAATAAAGATCTCATGTAAATACAATCTCTGAACCAGAATGATAATGTCATATGCCATCTATTCCAGAAATCTTTAATATTTTTCGCTTTGAAAGGTTTATCGAAGTTTGGTGGTGTTTTAATACCGAATAAATAACTAAATGCTATCGCAAATAAACTATAACCTGCAAAGTCAAAGAATAAATATAAGCTGTATGCGTACATATATAACCACAAATTGACAAAGCCATGTAAGTCTAATTGTAACGGCATGATTGCATATGTGTTAATAAAGTAAGCAACAATATATTTATACAAGAAACCAAGCATAATCATGTGAATTGCTTTTAATACTAATTCACGATATTCATTGCCTGTTGGTACTTTTTTATCGTCTTTAACGAAACGTTTGTAACGATCGATTGGTCCAGATGAAATCGTTGGGAAGAATGAAATAAATTGAATTAATTTCCATACTTTAATTTCTTTGATAGAACCATCACGAATTTCCATAATTAACTGCACACTTTTGAATGTAACATAAGAAATTCCTAAGAAACCAACAAATTCAATTAATTTACTTTCATGGAAGTGAATCTGATGTCCACCTAACCATGTACTTTGTAACACTTTCACAAGTGCTAATGGCAATATTGATAAAACCATTACAGTTACAAATTTTGAAAATGAATTATTTTTTGGTTTTGAATGATAATAAAACATTATCAATAAAACTTGCCATACGACGTAAATAATAAAACTAATTAATTGAACACTTAAATACTTTTGGTCAAACAGATTATGTTTATCAGAAGAAAAGATTAACACAATCATAAATGCTGTAACTACGCCATTATAAATGTAACTTCGCTTACCTAAAAATCCAAGTATAATGACTGGTAATAATGCAATTAAAGCAATTAAGAAGAATGTAAAATCACCATATGGAATCATCCGTTAATTACCTCTGCAATTTTCTTTCTGTCAATTTTACCATTTGAAGTCAATGGCAATTGTTCCATCCATTCAAACTTTCTAGGAATCATATACTCTGGTAAGCGTGATTTCAAGTCATTTTTAATATTTTTAGTCATTTCTGCATTGTCCGTAACTTCAGTCGTTGGCACAATTGCACCAATTAAATGAATAACTTTATCATTTTTATATACAGGTACAACAATCGCTTCTTTTACGAACTCAGACTGGCGTAATTGTGTTTCAATTTCTTCTAATTCCATTCTGTAGCCATTCAATTTGATTTGGAAATCAATACGACCTTGAATGAACCATTGACCATTTTCAAACTTCGCTTTATCACCAGTGTGATATGTACGAATACCGTCATCGAAATTAAATACTTCAGCTGTTTTTTGGTCATTTTTTAAGTATCCTAAACTTACACTTTGACCTTCAATAACAAGTTCACCGTCATCTGTAGTAGATAATCTTGCGCCTAGTCTTTCAACGCCAACAGGTAATGTCGGATATTGATCTAAGATTTCTTGTGTAATTTGAATACTTGTAACTGCTACCGTAGCTTCAGTTGGACCATATGTGTTGTAAATCGTCGCACTTGGGAAACGGCTCACTAACGCTTTTGCTGCTCTGTGAGGTAGAATTTCACCACAGAAGAAGAATTCGTTAAGACTACCATATTGTTCTTCATTAAGCGTTGGTAATAATAAACACATTTCCATAAATGATGGTGTTGATACCCAAATGTTAATCGGTGTTGCTGTTAGCATTTCATTTAATAATTTAGGTTTATTAATCATGTTTTTATCTACAAGATTTAATGTACCGCCTGATGCTAAACATGGATAAATAGCCATTACAGATAAATCAAATGAAAATGGCGCTTGGTTAAGCCATTGTTGTTTATTTCCTGATTTATTAAGTTCTAACATCCACTCAGTAAATTGAACTAAACTTGCATATTCAATTTGAACACCTTTAGGTTCCCCAGTAGAACCAGATGTAAAGATTGTGTATACTGTGTCGTTATCTTTAATCTGACTATCAAAAATTACTGGGTCTTGAGATGTTTTAATATCTTCAATTGTAAATACTTCGCCTTCTAAACTTTCAAATGATTCATCAGTCGTATTAAATACAAACTCTGGTTGAACCTTGTTAATAATCATTTTAATACGGTCTTCAGGAATTGAAGTGTCTACAGGTACATATCCACATCCTGCTTTAATGGCACCAATCATCCCAACAATCATATATGGTGACATGTGACCGAATAAAATCATCGGTTTCTTACTACCTTGTAATCGATGTGCTAATTTACTAGACTCATCCATTAACTGTTGATAAGTTAATTCATCAGTTGTGTGTCTAACAGCAATGCTTTGTGGATTTGCATCCGCAAACGCTTGCAGCTTGTTAATAATATCTGTCATATTAAGTCTCCCTCATTAGAACTCATTATAAATGAAGTTATTGTGTGTGTCGCCACTGCCATAAATTAAATATAAAGTAATAAATATTGCCAAATACAATAGTGTTAATAAATATGGTTTGAATGCTTCAACATATTTATTAGGTGGCTGTTTACTTTTAGATTTCATATTGCACCTCTTAAAGTTCTTAGTAAAAACGCCTTTATAAAGACCGTTCAATATAAAATACGTTTTAAAATTTGTTTTTTACAATTCATTATATCGATATTCATAATGAAATTCAATTTTAATTTTATAGATTCAACATAGTAATTGGTTGTCATCACTCAATTATTGTAAATGATACACTTTGTTGAGAACATCATTCATTTTAAAGGTTATTTAAACAATAAACAATTACAGTCTATATAACAATTTTGTTATATACGTCAAAATCAAATAAACTCATCACATTAATATGACGAGTTTATAATGTTATTGAATTATCATCAGCGCAAATATATACATTCGCAAGTCAAGCATAACATATTTAACAATTGCTTTGCTTGTTTTACCAATGATTAAAAACCATACTTATTTTCAATTTACTGGAGTATGTGGTACCTGATTTGTCATAACCGCTTCTATATTATTAATACATAATTGAATCATATTGTCCCGTGTTGTTACTGATGCGCTACCAATGTGTGGTGTAATCAGAACATTATCACGTCCCATTAATGGATGTGTATGATCAATCGGTTCATTTGCTAATACATCTAAACCACATGCTAAAATTTCTTTATTGTCTAGTGCATCGATTAATGCTGTTTCATCTACAATTTGCCCTCTACCGATATTAATAAAAATTGCATCATTTTTCATTTGTTCAAATGCTTCAGCATTAAATTTATGATGTGTTTCTTTTGTAAGTGGCGCTGTACAGATGATAAAATCACTTTCTGCTAACAACGTTTCAAAAGAAACATATGTTGCATTAAAGTCCGCCTCTGCATCTTTATGTCTTGATCGATTATGATAAAGAATATTAGTATTAAACCCTTGCAACCTTCTTGCAAAAGCTTTACCAATATCTCCCATACCATATATTCCAATAGTTGAATTGAAGACATCTTTACCTGACAATAAATAAGGACCCCAGCTTTGCCATGCATCTGCTTCTACATATTTTTCAGCTTCTACAATACGGCGTGCTATAGCAAGCATTAATGTAAATCCTAATTCTGCAGTTGTTTCAGTAAGTACATTTGGTGTATTCGTGACAACCACGTTATTCGCTGTTGCACTTTCAACATCGATGTTGTCATATCCTACAGCCATATTCGCAATTACTTTTAAATTTGGTGATTGTGCTAAAATTTCTGCATCGATCTGTTCACTTAATGTAATAAAACAAGCATCTGCGTCACGAAGTGCTGTCACAAATTGATCTTTAGGCATAGGCACTAATGATTTTTGCCACATAACAACGTCACCAAGTTTACTTAATTGTTGATAAAATTTATCTGGAATTTTCCTCGAAACAACTATTTTTACCAAATCAATTCACCTACTTTATAAAATGACTATATCTATTTTTCTAATTCAGCTATTGCTTCATTTAAATCTTTAAAAGAATACGTTGGTGGCACATTTTTATTTTGCACATCTTCTAACGTAGATACACCTGTTTGTACATGAATCGTATCCATACCTACGTTAATACCAGACATAATATCGGTATCGTACAAATCGCCTACCATAGCAACTTCGGATTTATCTAATCCTAAAATTTCTAATGCTTTAACCATAATAATCGGTTCTGGTTTACCAATAAATTGTGGCGATACACCTGTCGATACACTTACAACACTTGTAATAGCACCATTACCAGGTAATAAACCACGCTCTTTAGGAATTGATACATCAGGATTTGTAGAAATAAATGTTGCACCATTTCTTACACCTAACGTTGCAATCGCAAGCTTTTCATATGTAACTTGTTCGTCAAGTCCAATAACTACATAATCAACATGCTCGTCATTTTTAATGACAAGTCCCGCTTCGGTTAACGCAGTATTTAAACCACTCCCACCTAACATATATACTGATGCTCCTGGTGATTGTTCTGAAATATAATCAGCAGTGGCTAACGCTGACGTTACAACCTCTTCTGGTTTAGCATCAATGTGCATTTCACGTAATTTTTCAGTTACTTGCTCAGGTGTTTTTGTTGAATTATTAGTTACGTATAAATGAGGAATGCCTTTTACATTTAAATAATCGATGAATTGTTTTGCTCCATCAATCTCATCTGTTCCCATATACATTGTGCCATCTAAATCGATTAAATACGCTTTATACTGTTTCATTATTGATTTTCTCCTTTACCAAAAGCTGTTACTGGTACATTTTCTTGATGTAAAAATATCGTTACTTCTGTAATAAATTGTTTGTAATAAGGTAATGCGTCATCAAACATTGGCATGATAACCTTAATATCTAAGGCTGTGTAATCATATGTAAATTGTTTACGAATATCGACAGTTTTATTAATCTCCTGCTGTGTTTCTTTAGTAATAACATTTTCTAGTTCTAATATATCAATCACATCTTTATAATTACCAGGATCCCTTAAAATAAATGCATCGATAATCATATTCCCTATATCTACCGATGATTCTATCAACATTTGAGCAATGCGTTCAAATGCATAATGATTGTGCTTGCTCTCATGATAATCATCAGTTAATGCTTGTAAATAGGCTAATTTCTGAGTTAGTTTATCTTTGTCTACAAAATACATTCCTTGTCACCTCTCGCTTATATATTATCATAATTTTGCAGTATACTTCATTTGTCGTTATACTAACTTTACTACTTTTAAAAGGAGTCGCTACAAAATGATTGATATGTATTTATATGATGACAACGAAGAGAGTCAAGTTCAGTTTGTTGGTTTTGTTGGCGAGCATAGTCGATATGATTTGATGTTAGTCCATACAAATAGACATTATGGTAAGACACTCGTACTTAATATGCAAACAAATAAATTCGGTATTATCGGTACTGATGATTTAAAAGAAGAAGGCTATATCGCTCATATTTTAGGTGTAAATGCTGAAGAAGGCGATGAAATTACTGAGTATTTAAATGAAGTCATTCATTAAAGATAAAAACCCCTAACTAGATTACAGGTCCATGCTTGAATTGCATGATTCCCATTTTCAATCTAGCTAAGGGTTTTATTAATGTTCAGTATCTTGAATGGTTGGCTTAATCTTCACATCTTGAAGTTTATTGTCGTCATCTATCACATCAGACGGATGAACTTCTTCGATTAACTTTTTAACCTCTTGTTTAGACAAATGTCTTAATACAAAGTAAGGACAACCAAAGTTACAATATTCAAATATGTAATCTTGAATATTTGAAAAACGTTTACTCATCTCTGCTTTTTTATTAGAATCTTTGTAAAAGCCTTTTAATCGTAATTGATCGTAACCATAGTCACCAACAATGTAATCATATTTGTCTAAAATATCTGAATACCTAGCAATAAATTGTTCTTCATTAAAACATTCGCGATAATTTTCTATTAATTCAAAGTAATGTTGATCTACTTTTATCAAATTCTTCACCTATCTATGACAATGAAAGGCTCAGTTTATACTTTTAGTGTTTCATAAAAATAATGATTACTTCTATGACACGTTCGTTTTGTACAAACTAAGCCTTTATGCCTTATTAATTGTTAAATATTAACTATTTAACTGTGCCTCACCTTGGCGTTGCTTTTCTTTAGCAGCTTCATTTACTTGCTCATCCGCATGATAAGAACTACGTACTAAAGGTCCAGCTTGGCAATGTTTAAACCCTTTATCCATTGCCACTTTTCTTAATTTACCAAACTCTAAAGGCGTGTAATATTTTTGAACCTTTAAATGTTTACGTGAAGGTTGTAAATATTGACCAATCGTTAAAATATCTACATCATTCGCACGTAAATCATCCATCGTTTCA
Source organism: Staphylococcus sp. FSL W8-0056 (assembly GCF_037963075.1). Taxonomy (NCBI): domain Bacteria; kingdom Bacillati; phylum Bacillota; class Bacilli; order Caryophanales; family Staphylococcaceae; genus Staphylococcus; species Staphylococcus sp. FSL W8-0056. The sequence goes on along the minus strand of NZ_CP150142.1, from coordinate 602,745 downwards.
TAAATTTCTTCTATAGTTTCACCTAATCCAACCATAATACTTGATTTAGTTGGGATATCTGGTTGTAATTCTTTTGAACGACGTAAAAACTCTAATGTTCTGTCGTAAGTCGCACGCGCACGAACTCTCGGTGTTAAGCGACGAACAGTTTCAATATTATGGTTTAAAATGTCAGGTCTTGACGCCATTAATGTTTCTAACGCATCATAGTCCCCGCCCATATCTGATGGTAAAATTTCAATCGTTGTAAATGGATTTCTTTCTCTAACTTTACGTACTGTCTCAGCATAAACATTTGAACCAGCATCTCTTAAATCATCACGCGCAACAGCAGTGATAACAACGTGTTTCAAATTCATTAATTCAACTGATTCAGCTACACGTTCAGGCTCATTTAAATCAAGTTCATTAGGTAAACCTGTCTTAACCGCACAAAAACGACAAGCTCTTGTACATACGGCACCTAAAATCATAAATGTCGCTGTACGACGTGCACCCCAACATTCATGTATATTAGGACATTTAGCTTCTTCACATACAGTATTAAGATTTTTTTCCCTCATCATCTTCTTAAGTCCTGTATAGTTTTCGTTGGTATTTAATTTTATTTTCAACCAATCCGGTTTACGTAATATTTCCTCGTTTTTTGTCGCCATAACAACACATACCCTCCTGTTAAGTGTATCTTTAAACATTATATCGAAATTCATGACAAATGAAAATCCAATAATCTTACTTTTTAATATTCCAATAATTTTTCTTTAAATATATCTCTTAAAAACTCTGGCATTAAATACTCTTTTGGTAATTCTTTCAGTGTTGGGAAATAACGACCGAACGTATACATGTCTATCGTACCTAATACATATTCTTTGTCGTCTTCGATTTCTTCTCCATTCAGATAGTAACGCCCTGTAGAATGAATGTACCCTAAATTATAAAGAATATATCCTCCAAATATATTCCCTCTGAAACCCAAACCTTGTGCATGTTCATACATATATTCTTGTTTATTACTTTTAGTTATAATCTCTTTTAATTTCACACCAGAAAGTCTAACCCTTACCATATTAATCGGATGCGGTAACATTTGATGAATGTCATATTCTGTCACTTCATCTTTTACAATATCTTTAACGAGTAAGCCAGCATTGATGATGGCACATTGTGCATGTGTATACTCACAAACACTTTGAGCTAATAAGTATGCAGCTTCAGCTATGTGATTCATACTACGCTTAAGCACTACTGGATGTTGAATTACTGAATTGGACATTAACGTTTTTCCTTCTTCTTCAAATGAAGTTTCAACTTCAGGTAATGTTTCTAAAGGAATAATCTTTGCAGTTTTATGTACTACTTTATGTGCCTCAAAAGTTAAATTAACCTCTCCAAGATAATTACCATACTTTCCAGCTGCCGCCATCAGTACACCATTATTGATCTCACCATGTTCAAAATAATGATGCGTATGACTACCAAAAATGACATCAATTTCAGGCAATTCTTGGCATAATGTTTCATCGAAGAAAATGCCACAATGACTTAGCACGATTATTACATCAAATTTACCTCGTTGATGTTTAATTTCTTCTTTTATAGATTCAAGTGGATCGGTAACAATCCAATCTAGTGCACGATAAAATGGGGTAAAAGGTGCTGTCGCTGCAACGAATAGTATTTTCACACCGTCCATATCCTTAATATAAGAAGAAACGATATTATTTGGTAAATGACCTGATTCATCTATAACATTGCTACATGTCACTATAAATTTTGCTTCGTCGTAAAGGTGATTTAAAGCTTCGTGTGAAATGGTCATCCCTTCATTATTACCGATTGTTGCAACATCACATTTTGCTTCATTTAGTAATGCCACATTCTTTTTACCTAAAGTTGCTTCAGTTATAGGTGCGGATAAATCTACATGATCACCTAGATCAACATATAAAGAAGGATGATTAAGTCGTGGCCGTTGTTCTGCCATATATACTTTAATGCGTTCGTATTCATGTAAATGACTATGAATATCGTTCGTATGATAAATTGTAAGCCTCAAATTGACGTCCTCCTTTTAAAGTTGTATTAAATCAACGCTCGAATAATTAAATATATACCCATTAACAACATTACTGTTCTCAATAATGTTACTACCGTATCTGACTTAATTGATTGATTCACTTTGACACCGATTTTCGCACCAAAATAACTAGAAATAATTAAAATGATTGCATAACCCCAAGCTACGTGACCTTGAGCAATGTGCCCTATAGAACTCATGACACTTGAAAAGAAAATCATCATCATACTTGTTCCAACAGCTACATGAGGTGGAAATCTAAATACAATAAGCATTAGTGGCGTCATTAGTGCGCCACCTCCAATACCAAATAAACCTGTCAATATACCAATTAAAAACGTTGTAATAAAAGCAAACAATGGTGGCACACTATAATGATATGTTTTACCTTTAGCGTCTACATAAGTCTTTTCATACTTGGGTTTATCGAAAATTTTAAACGGTTTAATCTTATTTCTTACCATTAATAAAATGGCTACGAAAATTAAAAAGATACCAAAATATAAATTAAATGACTCAAATGTTAAATATCTACTAATGAAGGACCCAAGCAATGAACCTGGTAATAGTCCAAATAAAAAGATGGAACCATTTTTAATATCAACTTGTTTTGTTTTTAAATATCCAAGTGATGAAGAAAGTCCTGTCACAATTAGAATGACTGAAGACGTCCCTATCGCTACTTGTGTTGTAATATTATGTAGTAATCCATGTTCAACACCGAGGTAAACCATTGTTGGAACGATAATAATACCGCCTCCAATGCCTACGATAGACCCTATAATCGCTGACAAACCTCCGATTAAAACTAATAATGTAATTATTAATAACATAGTCGTCGCCTCTTAAAATAATTTTAATTGTTGTGGTGCTAACCCTTCATATTCTATATTCAATAATCGCTGATATGTTTTGGCATTATTTGCTGCATGACCACCAGAATTATTGTTAAATATGACGTAAACTTTCTTAGCTTTTTGTGCTAATATTTGTGCCTTTTGTGCCAAGTCTATTAATTCTTGCTCATTATAATCATATAAATAGCGTACATCTCGCCATTCTTGATCTGACATATCTTTCTTAGTCCAACCGTAATGATTACGTCCATGATAACGTACAAACGCAATTTCATTTGTGATTCGATTGACTAAAGGTACACTGCCATCTTTCACTTGTGGTTCATCAACTACTGCATGAATGATTTGATGTTCTGTTAAAAATGCCAATGTTTGTTCTTTAAATGCATCACTAAACCATGATTGATGCCTAAATTCTACACACATTGGAAATGCTTGTAATTGCTGTCTTACATACAAAATATATTTGATATTTTGTGCATTGCAGTCAAACCATGGCGGAAATTGAACCAATACCATTGCTAATTTTTTCTGTGTATGTAAGGGCTCTAACATATTCTTAAATTGATCAAATAGTTCTTGCCTTGTATCTGCAAATGTTTTGTAGTCTGCATGCAATGTGAGTGCTTGATGAATTTTGACCACAAATTCAAATGTATCAGGCGTTTCTTTTATCCATTTCAATATATTTCTTTCCGGTTGTATCGCATAGTATGTCGCATCTAATTCGACAACCGGAAAATGTCCAGCATATGTTTTAAGTTTATCGGTTTGGCGTTCTAAATCTTCATATAATGAATAGTGATCACCCCAACCTGTTAATCCGATGTTTATCATATATATCACCAATGTCATCATACCATATAACTTTTATCATAATCATTTCAGCGAACTTTAATTTGATGTTTTCGCTTGATTAAAATCTTTCGGCGATCTTCAGCTTGATGTTTTCGTTTGATTATAATCATTTCAGTGAACTTTAGCTCGATAATTTCGTTTAATTATAATCATTTCGGTGACCTTCAGCTCGATAATTTCGTTTGATCATAATCATTTCAGCGAGCTTTAGTTTGATGTTTTCGTTTGACTATAATCATTTCAGCGAACTTTAGTTTGATAATTTCGTTTGACTAGATTGGTAAAATAGAAACGCAATCCACAAAAATGGCAAGCACTAAAATAATGTTTGGGAGTGCTTGTGCTTTTGTGGATTGCGGTCGATTATTTATATTGCATGATTTGATTAATTTGATTGATTATATTGGACATGATGGTGTTGGCGGGATGCGTTGTTGCTAGTCGCGGGCTTTGTCCACTCCACATATGTGTTAACTCTTTGTCGCCGATGTTTGCTGCGGCTTTTCTTATGCTACTTGTTAGCTCATTTTGTATTGGATAATCTGGGATATCGCCTTCGTATTGGGACATTTCTTCGATAAACCTATTGTTGATACCGCGTGCAAGCTTTCCACTAAACGCTTTTGTAACGACTGTATCTGTTTCTTTACTATTTATAATTGCGTCTCGTAGTAGTTCTGATGCATTACTATCTTGTGATGTTAAAAATGCAGTGCCCATTTGTACCCCTTCTGCACCTAAGACAATACTTGCCAAAACTCCTCTACCGTCCATAATTCCACCAGCGGCAATGACCGGAATTGAAACGACATCTACAATTTGTGGCACTAAAGATATTGTTCCAACCATAGGTAATTGATTTTTAGGTTTTAAAAATGAACCACGATGTCCACCTGCTTCACTACCTTGAGCAACGATAGCATCCATACCCGCTTTTTCATTCGCAATAGCTTCATCAACACTTGTTGCTGTACCTATTAGCTTAATGTTTGCTTCTTTCAATCTTTCTATAATAGATTCATTTGGAATTCCAAAAGTAAAACAACATACAGGCACTTGCTTTTTAATTATCGTATCAATATGACACTTAAATTGTTGTTCTTCGATAATTTTTACAACCGGCTCTTCTAAATGTAATGCGCGTCGATAAGGTTTTAACCATGCATTCATATTTTCAATTTGACTACTGGTATATGATTGTTGACTTGGTACAAAGACATTTACGCCAAAAGAATTTGACGTTAATTGGCGTACATAATCTATTTCATCTTCCAATTGCTGCGTATTAAAGTAACCTGCGCCTATTGTGCCTAACCCACCACTGTTACTTACTGATGCAACTAATTTCGGTGTCGTACTTCCTGCCATACCTGCTTGTATAATTGGATATTCAATACTTAACATTTGAGTAAGTCGATTCTTATTCCACATAGCTGTTCGCTCCTTATATAGATACGTTGCGATTTTTCCGTTGTTGAAATTGAATTTGCTGTTGAGAAAGTTTTTCTTTTTCTTTTTTATCCATCTCATCTTCAATTTCCATACCTAATAATTCTTCAATTAAGTCTTCATGTGACACTATCGCTTCGGTACCACCAAATTCGTCCAACACAATTGCTAAATGTTTTCTAGAAATAGTCATCTTACGTAATACCCATTCAGCTTTATTGTGTTCATTCACAAATAATGGCTTAGCTGAATAGTTTGTAATTTGATCTTCTTTTTTATTACTCCAAGCCAACAGATATTTAGAATGAAACACCCCAATAATGTTATCAATATCTCCCTCGTACACTGGATATCTAGTGTATGGCTTATTCATAACCGTTTCATAAACTTCTTCGTATGTCGCATTTGAAGCAAATGCCGTCACATTAATTCTAGGTGTTGTATCTACATCTTTTACTTTTAAATTTTCAAAATTAATGACACCTTCCAACCTACTCGTCTCAATTTCATTTAAAGCACCTTCATGTCCAGCAATTGCTAACATTGTTTTAAATTCTTCTTTTGAAAATTGATGTTCTTGAGGTTGACCCTTAGATAAACTTCGATTAATACTGTCCGTCAACTTATTTAAAAGTAATGTGATAGGGCGAAACACAATGACACAAATATTAATAATTGGATATACAAGCCTTGTTATTTTATCTGGAAATGTTGCAGCGACAGACTTGGGAATCACTTCGGAAATCAAAATGATAACAACTGTTAAAACAGCTGATGCAATACCAACGCTAATCCCCCAACGTAAAGCCATAATTGTAACAAGTGTTGGTAATAAAATATTCGCGACATTATTCCCAATTAGAATCGTTGTAATAAACTCACTTGGTTTTTCAAGTAACTTTACAATGCCTTTTGCTTTTTTATCACCTTTGTCAGCTTCAGTTTTAAATTTTGTTTTATTGGCAGCCGTTAATGCCGTCTCGCTTCCTGAAAAGAAAAACGAAATAAATATCAATATAATTATGGCAATGATCACGCGTGTAGTCTCCTTATTGTCATATCTTATTTTTATTGTAGTTACTTAATTCCCGACGTTCTCGTTTAATAAACCAGTTAAAATTCATTATATATAATAGACTTAATAATGATAATTAATATGCATTTTTAATCATAGTTACTTTAATGCATTCATTAGTAAAATGATGCTATAGTTCGAGCTGTTTGTTATTAATAAATTTACATAATGAAAAATTTCAACAAATTCAGTTTATGACATAGTTATAATCATTTGAAACCATTATAATGATAACAACCAGTTTCTCATAAATTTATTCTAATTATCTTTTAAATATCTTTAGACAAGTACTTGTTTATATTCAAATATAGAAAGAAGGATTAACATGTATTTTGTTTTAGCAATATTTACAATCATTAGTGCCAGTGTAAGTTTAGGTTATTCAATTCAAGCATGTGCATCTAGTCATAATATAAATGCATATTATGCACTTAGTCGAAGCTTACCTTTATTTTTATTAGCTATTTTTTCTTTAGTCATTCATAGTGCTATATTTTTGATAACTATATCCATTGCAATGATTTTAGTTCAATTTTTAGATGCGATTGTTGGTTATAAAAGTGAAGATGTCTTTAAAACTTATGGTCCATTAGCAACATCTGTAGTGAACTTAATATTATTAATAGTTTTCTTATTTTAACTCACTTATACAACGAATCTTAATCGAACTAATATCGAATTATCTTTAAAGAATATTTGATGTAGTTTTCAATTAATTTAATAAAGACCAGCACTCTAATGCCACAATCATATTGTATTTGTGTTGTCGCTTTATCCACCATCAATGATTATTTTTTACACCAATCAAAAAATCGGACTGATATAAATAAGTACAAAGCTTATCTATCAATCCGATTTAGTTATAAAACAAAAAAAGCCACAGTAATGTGGCTTTTTGTTATATTCAGTATCAAAATGGTATCAATACCCATTTCCGGAAGTCAAGAATGGCTTAACAACGCGGTTTAAAGCTATCCAATACTACCTTCCATTTCGATTGAAAAAACTAATTTTTAAGGACTTATTTTTATAGAAACGTTGATTTAATGCGATTTAAAATGAAGTTATTTCTCTCGAAATTTTGAGGTTATTATTTTTTGGTATCAAAAATGGTATCATTTGTAGTTATTTTAGCTTCATATATTAAAATAACCACACTCCTAAATTAATAGGTGGTGTGGTTTGATCATTTATAATATAACATAAAAAACAACCACCCAGTAACTAGTATGGATGGTTAAGGTGTGCCTGCAGCACATAATAAAACCGATAATATGTTTTATTATGTCGCAAATATTTCAGCGACTTGTTATGTACCACCACATAAACTTACTCCCATTCAGGAACACAGAGCTTTGTCGCTCGTCAGCAACGTCATATGAATTCTCAGTTCATGTTGTGGTGACACTTTAAACAGTCTGTGCCAGTAGCGACCGAGTCATTTCAAGAATGACCATTTCACATTTATATTATAACATAAAAACCACCCAGCAACTAGTATGGGTGGTTTAAATATGCAGTCAGCTTCTTACTACTTTACGCAAGTAAGTCCTCTGCATAGCCGGATTGGCTACCGGAAATGTGGTTTTAAGCCAGATTGGTTACTGGTAATGTAATTACATTATATCATAAAAAATAGGCAAGTACCGTAGTACCTGCCTGTTATCTACATTTAAATCTTGAGAGAAATGTTAAAAAGTTCTAGTAAAATAATAGCACATTTTATCTTTAAATGTAAATAGAAAGCAGGTATGTAACGCACCTGCTTAAATAGACATGACTATGTCATTCTAACTGATTTCTCCCCATAAGTCACCTAATATCTGATTAGGTGGGGCAGAACCATTCCATGTTCTAATAGGCAAGTAATAACGTTGCCCCTCCCATGTATATCCTACCCAAACATGACCATCTTGTAACATCACTTCTGTATAATCACAATACCCACCAGGTTGGAACTGATAACCCACTGGACAAGATAAGAATGGCCCCACTTTTCTTACTGTGATTGGTTGATTGCCGTTTGTGAATCTAGCACTTTCTTCCATGTAGTAAGTACCATATTTATTACGTTTCCATGCACTTGCAACTGGTTTAACTGTATTACTTGAAGCGCTTGACTCATTAGAGACAGTGGCAACCGGTATTTTACCATCCATGTACGCCCTAATCTGCTTGATAAAGTAGTCTTTAAGTTGCAACCGCTTGTCTTCTGGCAATAGACCGCGAGTTACTGGGTCAAAACCAGTGTGTAATACTGAGCTTCTGTGTGGACATGATGTTGAAGTGAATTCGTTGTGTAATCTGATTGTGTTCCTGTTTGCTGGTAAACCCCATTTTTTTAACAATCTAGCGCATTCTTGGAAAGTTGCCTGTTCATTTTTTAAGAATGTCGCGTTATCTGCACCCATTGATTGACACACTTCAATACCGTAATAATATTTATTGCCTAATTGGTTAGCAGTATGCCAACCTACTTGTGATTCATCTAAAGCTTGCCACACTGTGTTACCTGATACATAACTATGTGCAATACCTGCCTCTAATCTCGATAAAGGTGCGTTAACTAATCCGTTGCGATAAGCTTCCGCTGTCGCCCCTTTGCTTCCTGCGTCATTATGAATGACAATACCTTTAGGATTACCACCACGTTTAGGAAGGTCATAACCTTTAACCACATCCTTGATAATTTTAAGTTCTACCGCTTTAGGTTGTGGAATTGCTGTTTCTTTTTTAGGTGCTTGTGTAGGAGATTGAACTGATCGTGGTGTTATTTCGCTTTTGAAGTTCGGGCGGATAAACCACATAGGGAAATCGTAAGCATGTTGTCGTCTTGTAACTTTTTCCCAACCCCAGCCGGGTTGTTCGATTCCGTCAGTCCAGCCACCGCCTAGCCAATTCTGCTCATATACAATGATATAATCTAAAGTTGCTTCAATTACCCATGCTACGTGTCCGTATCCTGCACCGTAATTGCTACCGAATACAACCATGTCGCCGGGTTGTGCCAAAAAGTCCGGTGTATTTTGGTATACAGTAGCTAGTCCATCGAAATTGTTTGCAAATGGTATATCTTTTGCACCTAAACCTTTCAGAAGTAATCCAAACAAAACTTTCCAACCAGCATTGGCATAATCAAAGCATTGAAATCCATACCATAAGTCCACATTGAATTGTTTTCCCTCAGAAGTTTTCAACCACTCTATAAAATCTTTTTTAGTTAATTTTGCTTGCATTGTCGCCACCTCCATGATGATACTCATTCACATCAAAGCCAACATCGTTAGAGGCGTCTGTGAAAGGTTGTGATGTATCATATTCTTTTGGTGCTTTCGTGCTTAATTCCGGCGTTAAACTGCTGTCTTGTGATGATTTCCACGTAACTTGTTGTTCTTCTTTATTGCTATCTCTAGGCGCTTGATATGTCTGTGCTATAGATGAATCTGAGACGCCTTTTGACGTTGGGTCAGTAATAACGCCAATACCTGTAAGTAACGTGAGGATAGCGCCTATAATTGCGCTAGCTTGATTTAATTGAGTAGATAAATCTAATCCGAATAAATCCGTGACTTGCTTGATAAATAGCAACAATGCTCCAACTAAACCAGTTAGTACTGCTTTGTTTTTGAATCTCAATTTCCAGTTAATATCCATTTGTTTGCTCCTTTTATCCAAAATAAAAAAACGACTAAAAATTAGTCGTTTAAAATTATTCAATGGTCAATGTCGGAGATCCTGAATAAACATCACTTATAGTGACATACAACATCCCTGAAGGATTACTAAAGTTGATATTTTTACTTGCAACTCCGCTATTGACTCCTGATATTCCTAATTCACTTGACCCTAAATTAGTTTGCGAAATCCTCATTATACCGCTACGTACATTTTCTATTGTCACCTGATAACTTTTATTAGGTTCAACTCCATTTATTGTCCATTTTGCTGTTGATTCTTCTATGCTATCCGGATATTTATTTTTAGGTAAGGGTTTTATTACAAAAGATGAAGGCTTTTTCCATACTTGGATATTTCCAGCATATACTTTTGTATATTCTTCGCCTTCGTAAATAAGCTTCTTTACATTTTTAAAATTACCTTCCATAAAATCACCCCTTAATTAAGTAAAGTGTATTAGGGTCTTTTTGATACAAATAATTATATTCTGTTTCACTGCCTGTCCAAATATTCAGTGACGGCTGCGAAGAACCGATAGGTTGATAAAGTTTATCTGCTTCCTCTTTTGTAAAAGCATTTGATGATAAAAGATAACGTTCATCATGACTGTGATTTATGTCTGATTTTTTTGATAAAGCATTTTCTAATCCTTCAATCTGTTTGATTGTATGACTATGATTTTTATCTGCATACAAACTGTTTAATGATTGCTTGAATCTCTCAAAATCTTCTGTACTAACTTTTGAGCCAATCTGTTGCAATACACTTTCTGAAATAGAGTTGTTTTGTATTGCTTCTGCTAATTCTCTTAATGTATTCATAGATTCAGGCGCGCTATCAACTAGTTCAGCAATTTTTGAATCCGTATACGTTTTAGAGTCGTTGAGAGTTGTATCTTTGATTTTTTCAACTTCTTGCAATTTATCTTCTAACCCTTCAACATTTGCGATATTGATTTTGTCCAATAACTCAGGTTCTGCTTTGATATCTGTATCTTTACCATCAATTTGCCACATTTTAGTGTCAGGATTGATTGATACTACAGTACCGTTTTTACCGGGTGCGCCTTGTTCTCCTTTTTTACCTGCTTCACCTTTTGCACCAGGTTGTCCCGGTTCGCCTTTATCACCTTTCGCACCTTTAAATCTACTTTCATTCTTTTCGATGTAAGAAATAACATCTTTATCTATTTTCTCTTTAAAGTCTTTGCTCAATAAATCTGTCGCGTTATCTTTTAAGATTCTCGTAATAGCATCATCTACCAATTTAACATCGATTTCTTTTGCTACAGCAGATTCAATGCCACTATCAACGATATTGAAAGAAAAGTTCGCGACATGTATTTTTTCTTCTTCTTTCTCTAAAAACAGCTTACAACGAACATAACCAGCGTGTTTGATAACCTTTTTAGGTATCTTGTAGGTAAGGAACCCTTTTACAACATCGTCGATAATAAGGGGCTCATTTTTGAATATAGAGCCATCTTCCATAAATAAATGTAATCTAGGTGTTAAGCCATGTGCTTTTAGATCGATACGACCTTGTTTGTCATTGATACCTATTCTTATAGATGCTGTATTTTCATCTTCAGTGTAAAATCGACAGCCAATGTCACCTAAGTCAACACCATCATTTTTTATTCTCGTTTCAACATCTTTTATTTTGTACATTTACACACCTCTTTATTTATATTTATCTCTTATAAAGTAGATACCTTTTAAGCCGATTTGTTTATATAGCTTAGCGATTGTACTAGCTTGATGTTGGCACCACTCTATAGCAGTAGCGTATTGGTGCGTAGCTGGATTCTTAGGATTCCATCTGATTCTGTACAGTGTATTCTGCCCTTTGTTGATGTAATCCTTTCTTACGAAGCTAGCACCGCCCATGATTGCTTTTGCTGGAGATGTCCAACCTTTATTCCTTGCAAACGTCATTGCGTAGTTAGGATTGTTGTCGTAAGCGCCAATGCCGAAGTAGTTGTATACTCCATCTTTTCCGTTAGCGAAGTTACTTGTTCCGTATCCACTTTCTAAGAAAGCGTGCGCGATCAAATAGATTTCGTTAATGTTGTTTTTCTTACAGGCTTCTGCAAATGCTTTGCCTTGTCCGTCTAGCGTTCCTTTCCCTTTGAGTATCTTATTAAGCGCACTAACTGAAACGCCTTGATACTTGCCTAAATTAAGCATTTGATAGCATTGTGTGTTACTTTCCCATATTCGCTTAACATTCATTGCTGAGCTCGTTTGTGCTCGTGTTGCATTAGCCCAGCCCCATGTATGAGATTTTTTCGGGTTACCCCTAGACATTTGTCTATCCAGTGCTTGCTGGAACGTGAACGGACTTTTTTCAGTAACGATGCTTGGTTTTTCGTCTGATGCAGTGGGTCCTCTTGTTGACGCACTGTCAACCGATGTTTTATCACTAATTCTTATTGTTGTTTTTGTAGTTACTTCTTTAATATTTTCTCGTTTTAATATATCTCGTTTGATGTACGTCTCAAGCATTTTCTTTTTGACTTGCTCATACTTTGCGTCATCCGGTATACCTTGCTTAATCAAGTCGTAATTAATTAAATCTTTCATACTACGCCAAATATTAGGGTCTACCTTTAACGTTGTTTCAGATAATTCTTTATCTGTTCCTGACAACAACCATACACCCCGTATTAAAGCTTGTATTTGGTTCATTAAGAATTGACGCTTACTATCTGTTCGACCACCACATACTTCAATAACTAGCCAATTAGGGTGACGCGGGTCATCAAAATTGGTTGGTCTAGCAAGCCATGTAGCCTCTCTATCGACATATAAATGCGGTATTTCATAATCGCTTATAAACTTATTTCTTTGCGTATACAGTTCGTCTACAGAACGCATATGCATTGATTCTTTTATATATAATCCTTGAATATCTAAGCGTTCATCACCCATTACAACTATATGATCAATGAAATGCTCTTCTTTATCTAAAACATTGCTGTAAGCAGTGTATTTTACTGTTTTAACTTCTTTAAATTGCGGTTTCTTCGCTTCGCCAGTAATTGTTGAGTCATTGGCTTTTGATGCTGAACTTGTATCAGTACTACTAGGTTTGCTAGTATCTTTTGAATATGGAGGTCTCACAAAGCCTGTAACACTTACATAAGGGTGTCTTACTAAACTTCCCGGAGAACCTGTCCAACTATTAGAATTAACCCAGTTTTGGTCAACGCTATAAAAATAACTTTTATTAGATGGTCCTACTACTATTGCGGTGTGTCCGTCCGAACCTATTCCGTTGCCAGGGTGCCAAACTGCGATGTCTCCAGGTTCCGGTACAAATCCAGATGAATAACGATAGAATCGGAAACCCTTAGGATATCTGTAATTAGCCATATCCTTAGCATTGCCCCATGTTACAAAACCCCAATATCTTTTAAAAATAAAGTTAGGTGTATCCCAACATTGACTGCCCCGATAATTATCTATATTAATCCTCTTACCAATATTCGACTTTGCCCACTCCACCACTTCACTAGCTGTAGGCTTTCTAGTCTTTGGATTAGGTAATCCCATGTATGCACCTCATTTCAATCAAAATAAAAAGCCAGTGCCGAAGCACTGACTCTTAACTGTTATTTACATTTACCAAACCAGAAGCACGCCCAGAAGCTATATCCTAAAATCCCTTTAAGCATGGTAATCACCTCCTTTAAATGCCAAAAATAGTTTTTAACAAGGCTATAACAAATGTACTTAGAATCGTCCCTATTAATCCTAGAATCCACATCTTGATGTCTCTAATATTTTTAGCATTTTTTTCCTTATTTTTTTCATCTTCTTCTTTGTCACGCCTTAGTTCTTCGAAATTTCTATCTAACTTGTCATAAATTTTTTCTTGCGTTCTCAGACTGTCTTCTATTCTGTCGAATTTTTCAAACATAGTCTTATCATTTTCTTCTAATCGCGTTAAACGCCAATCTTGTTCGTGTCGTTTGGTAAAGCCAAACATTACGCCACCTACTTTGCGTTAAATTAAAAAGCCACAAGCATTACACCTGTGACTTTTCATCTTTTGTTTCTGGATATTTTTCTCCAGTGATCAATGCATATTCTTCTTTGTCGATTACACCCATGTCTACGTACCACTTAATTTGGTCATTTTTATAGCAACCCCACACATAAAAAGTTTTAATGTCCTTGAAAGTTGGATAAATCATCTTAATTTTCTCCATTTAAACGTCCCCCTCTGTATTTGTTTTACCAGCTTTTAGTTCAGTCAACTGTTGTGTTAACATAGCGTTTTGTTGCTTTAATTCCATCGCCAAAATGTTTACTTGCGTCACCTGCATTTGCATACTTGCAACCATTCCGCGAAGTTCTTCATCACTCAAATCTGATTCACTTTGTTGGCTTGATGCATTCGGTACGTCTTCTTTTTCAAAATTGCTGTTATATTTAATTTCGCCGTTAGTGAAAACAAACTTTCTAGGTTCAAACTCTTCTTTGAATTTGATAGGCACATTGTTATCATCTACATCTAAACTATTGCGTAAACCGCCAGTATTAACGTATCCGATAACTTCGTTTTTATCGTTTACTGTGATTTTCATTATTTCCACCCCACAATTTTATTTATCGTAACTCTGTTTGCATTAGCACCAGAACCTGTTTTACTGCCTAAATCAAGGTACACATCGTTATCGATTTTTAACGTCGTACCACTTTCTTTAGTTATTAAGCATTCATAACTACCACCACCGTTACCGTCTGAGTCAACTACATTTGTTTTACTTAATTGAATCGCATTTGGTATAGAGGTTAAACTGAATGCTTCAATAACACCACCTGGATAAGTACCGCTTATGAATAGAATTGCATAATTTGTATAAGCTTCGGTTAAATTAATCCTTGTTCCTACACCGTTTGCAGCACCATCGAATAACACGGCTGTTTTATGTTCGTTAGGTGTAGCCCATTGTGAGTCTAATCGACCATTTGTGATTGATCGTGTATAAACTTTTTTAGAGTTTGAAGGTGTGAAGTTGAATAACTTATTTGCATCATCTTTAACAAATACTGATAAGTAGCCTTCGTAACTTTCAACAATACCTGGTAAATCAGGTACACTTGTTACGTAATAATTCCCAGCGCCCAATGCTTCTAAATTACCTTTGGCGTTATATAAGTTCTTTTGGATTGATTGACCGTTATGTTCTGTTAATTTATGTTGTTGCCAACTTGTACTTTGAAACTTACCATCTACATACTGTTTAGCTTGATTTAAAGCGTTGTTAGATATTTCTTCAACAAATTGCTTAGTTAAGTTTCCATCATTCTTTTTATAAAACGGGTACCACGTGCCGTAGATTTTGTATTTTGTGTACTCATCGTTTGAATCATCTGGGTACCATGTTGCACGAGCAGTATTATTATCAACAACATAAACAACTAACACACCAGATTTGCTTGATGTATAAGTTGATTCATCGAACGAAGAACCGTCATCAACACCATCTTGTCCAGGCTTCTCTAACGTGCCTATATCCGTCTTTTCTGGCGCATCTGTTGCGTTAGTAATATGAATAATCCTAGATGTGTTAACTGTGCTTAAAACGCTATCTATGGACTGCTCAGACGATTCAATCGCTTTGCCATAATCATCAGTAATCTTAGACTTTTGCCAATTGACTGTCGAGTTGCCTTTGACAAGGTCAGCACCATTGATTTGTTGCTCAACTTCATTGACACGCGCAAATATCGTTTGCTCCTTTTCAACTATTTTATTGAATTCAGCTGTAACAGCTTGTGTTGCACTAGTTTGAGTCGCAGTAATAGCTTGTATAGCTTCGTTTTGCTTGATTTCGATTTGTTGAATGCCTTTTGTCGCACTATCATTCACTTTTGCTATTAACGTTTGTGTATTAGCCATATTTTGCTTTAATTGGTTAAAGTCTTTACCGACAGCTTCGATAGTATCTTGAATAGATTTGATATAAACAAGCTTTGTTATGCCATCAAACCCACTGACTAAATCATTTTCAATATCGAAACTAAATTGACGTTCAACAACTACGTTGTTACTCCCATGTTGCGTGAAGAATGCCTGAGCATGTACCTTACCTGAATGTTTTAAAAATTCATTTGGAATCACATATTGCAAGCGCCCATTAATTGCGTCTACTACCGTTAATTCGTCTGAAATATAAGCGCCTCTATCTACGTTATAATCATCGGTTTTTAACACTATGGAAGTTTTAACATGTTCAGAACTTATAGATAACGGTCTGTTATTCTTAGTTACTGCAAAATTTAAAACACCAGTTCCTCTATCTGATTCATAGAAACTGATGTTTGTGTCAATAACTGGATTATATTGTGATGTTGTTTTTAACTCGATTAAGTTATCATCTTTTGAAAAATTATCTACTAACATTATTCAACCTCCTTACCTTCTATTATGCTCCAACCACTATTACCACCAGTACCAAAGTTTCTAACGAAAAACTGGTGAGCAGAAGCAAAGTTATTACGTCTTAGCACTTGTGTTGTGTTACCCGGTGTATTTGATTTTACTTCTAACACCCAGCCTGCAATACCTTTGTAATCTTTAGGGAAGTCAGAAAAACGTTTTGATTCTTCAGTGGTGATATAGAAGTCTAAACCAACAATTTTTAAATCAGACAATTTCGTGATGCTCTTAGGGATATGTTCCCAATAACCAGCACTTTGTGGGTTAAAATTCCATGAACCGTTGTTTTTCTTGTTAAAGATGTCGATAACACGTTCAAATTTGAGCATATTTCTACCTGTGCTGTTTCTAGTTAGTACTTGTCTTAACGCACCATTATAATGACCAGGCAGTACATCAAAGAACCAACCTGCATCTCTAAACGCTTTCGGTAACGGGAAATCTAACGCATTTTGTGTGTCTTGCGTATAGATATAGTAATGACCAACTTCCGTAATATCACTTAGATATGCTGGGTTCTGTATCGGTAACGGTTTAACACGTCCGCCTGAATCAGTCATTGATACTTGAGGTGCAATGTTTTTTAAGAATTGGTTTACACCTCTTTGACCGATAGAATAAATTGAGTGATGTCTGTTGTTACCTGGTCCAATAGTTACCCCAATTAAAAGTGCTTTACGTCCTGTTTCTAGATCGTAATACATATCTAGACCCTCAGCCTCTTGGAAGTCTCCTTTAAAGTTGTTATTCACACCGCCTATATCGATACGACGTTTAAATAACAATTCTTTTGTTTTTATATCGAAACCTTGTAAGTAGTTAGGGTTGGCTGTATTCGAATCACCTGTATACCAATATAAGATACCTGCATCATAAGTGATACCTTGCATAGGTTGTGTATCTGAAGTGTATTCCATAGGTATATCCATTTGATACAATACTTTGTCTATACCTTTATCAATATCATCAGCACTTCTAACCTCAACAAAGTTCAACGAATTCTTAAGTTGTCTTTCGGAAGCTTTATATTCACGTCTGAAAATCATTAAATTTTCTACTGGATTATAAATTGCCGACGTATATCTATCGTTAAATACATTCGGCATGATATCTTGCATTTCATTACCGTATGTTATCTCTCCAGTTCTATATTTAAAGCGTACAAACTTGTTGTTTTTGTTACCGTCCAAAACCGCTGAATAAATCCATAATTCTCCATCAATGTATCTATACGCATTGTGCGTACCATGACCACCATTCTTAACAAGTAATCTATCAATAAATTGCCCGTTAGGTTTTAATCTAGATAACATGTAATGATTGCCTGGACGAGCTTGTGTCATATAAATAATTTTCGTTCTAGGGTCTACCCAAAATGATTGCATTACTGCGTTAGTATATGGCGATAAATCTGTGATGAATTCCGGTTCTTGCTCTTTTGGTTCGAATCGGTATTCTGTCGCTCGATATTCTTTATAGTGTTCATCTACAGCTTTCTCAACCTTTTTAGTGAAAGTATCTAGTGTTGAATAATCATGATACAAACGATCTTGCAATGTCTTATGACCATAACCAGTATTATCAACACGCGCGTCTTTTACCTCGTTGATACCGTCGCCGTTATGACCTAGTACCATATTGCTAAAACGGCCATTTAAATACGTTAAATAATCTTCAACACTGTCATTCAAGTATTTAATTTGTTTCGCTGAGTGTGCGTATATTTCTTCTTTTTGATGGTATATAAACATTTTCTCAAGTTTGCTCATGCCTTCATCTAACAAGCGATAGTTATACTCATGTTGAGCAACTATTTTCCGACCTGTCATTGAATGTAAACTTGTAATTAATCCGTAAGCCATTGGTTGCCTCCTTTAGTCATAAAAACTGTAATAATCTTTGATTAACTCGTACATAATAACCTCGTGACCTTTTTCGTTAGGGTGTAAGCCGTCCTCCATGCTCGCTTTTCTAAAAGCTGGATTGTATGGCTTAAAGTAATCTGTGTGATATGCGTCAAACACTGGTACATCTAACTCACTACAAGCTAATATTTGAGCGTTTACATAGTCCTCAAGTGTTAACCCTAGTTTGTTTTTGTCCGTGTCTTTACGGCGTATTGTTGTACCACTCATAGGGCATTGTCTTGTAGCTGTCATCACTAGTATTTTTGAATCCGGATTATTCTTTCTAATAACTTCAATTGCAGAACAAAAGGCACCGTAAAACGTTTTTGTATCCGTTTTATCAGTGCCTATCGGTACACCTGACCAATAACCGTGTAACCAGTCATCATCTGTACCTTGTAATATGATTAGGTCTCCTCTTATTTGCTCTGCTTGTCTATAAATGCTGTTTTCTACCGCTTCTTTACCTATTGGAACTGTTGCCATTGTTGCGCCACCTCTTGCAAGGTTGGTCGTTTTGGCTTTCAATTTCTTGCCTAACATTTCTGTGAAATTAGTTTTTGCGTGCGACCCTCTAGCTACAGAGTCGCCAATCGTTCCAATTGATTTGATGTTTCTTATACTTGATTGACTAGTAAAGTCGTACATGATCGTACCATTAGCAGTTGTAACTGTTTTAGTATTCATCTTATCGACTTTAGCGTTTATTTTTTCATTCTGCTTAACCAATTCATTATTTATGGATAAACTTGCGTTAACTTTTGCGTTTAATGCTTTTAGTTCTTTAGATGGGTCGGATTTTGTAGATTTTACGCTTTTAACATAATTTGCAGCATCATGAACTGCTTTGTTGTATCGATTACGCCTTGTAAAGTCTCCTAATACTACATCTTGCTTAGTGATATTATTGTACGCATCTCTATGTGTAGTGATTTCGACTATTCTCACTAAGTCGTTATATCCTATGGCAGAATCCACCACTCTAACAACATCACCTATTTTAGGGTTAGCTTCTGGGAAGTGTTCACGTAACGCTACAAAATCTAAGGAAATAGAAGCAGTGACACTTTTCTTTATCACTAGCTCCATTGCTTTTTTTAAACTATCTTCTTTTTTAATACGTCCATCAACAAGTGGTGGCGCTTCTCTTTTACCTATCAATTGTGCTAATGGATGAGTGAATTCAATTTGTAGTCCCGCTTCTGCAAAAGTCTGTTGTCCATCAAAATCACCATAACCTTTAATAAAGGTATAACATTTAGATGCGTCTTCTTGTATTTTGACGTTATCAGCATTCACACCAGCTTTAATGTAATAATTGGCAAACTTAGATAATTCATCATACAAATGAAACGTTTTAGTCTTTGCATCGTATTCATATTCGAGATGATAACGCTCAAGTCCTTTTTTAAAGATTTCTAATCGTGTATCTCCTTTGCCTAATCCCTCGAATTTAGATGCATCTACTTTTGGATGTAATACATACTTATAACCCGTTCCTTTAAAGACAGTATTGAAGAACTCAACGCCTGTAAAACTTTCGTTATACTCTTGGTAAATCCTAGAATTGTTAAGGTCATCAAGTTCTTTTTGTCTAGCTTTGATATCAAGCCTTATTTTTTCACCAATAGTAGACTTATCAAGTATGACAATTACATATTCGTTGAAATCATCTTCACCTTCAACATGAGTGATCGTCCACATTTTAGTTATAGCACCTATTGCGTCAAACGTACTCGCGTTCTCGATAATAGTTAGATCCAAAGAACTATCTTCATTTAACTTTTTACTTACTTTTGTACTAACATTAATAGCGTGCCCTACACCCTGTAGACTTTTTAATAAAATTGGCATAGGCTACTCCTTATCTAAAATATAATTTGTGTCTAAATGTAATTTGTTTCATTACTTTATTAGACTTGAATCGATTCCAGCCTGGATATAAAACCGGTTGTTCTAAAGTTTTATTAAAAGAATCTATATTTAAATAACCTCTATAGGTATGTTTACCGTCGAAGATTATTTTATCTCCGGCTTTTAAATCAACTTCCTTAATAACTGAGATATTTCCTTTATCTGTATAGAAAGTGAATCCATCCTTATCATTAGCTTTAACATCTTCGGCTAACTCTATTTCAACAACATTAAACTGATTAAACTGTGTTAAAGGAACATCACCGTTATAATAAACTTCTCCTGAGTTAGTGTTGTAAAATGTCATTTGACGCCTCTTATCACCTTCGTTTGTAGGCAATCTATCAGGTACCGACCATTTTTCAGGGTCGTTATCACTTTCAAGATCAGTACTAAAACCGACACTTTCAAAGTATGGTAGTTCGGTTGTTTCAAACGACAAAGAAAATTCCCCTGATATTTGAGTTGTGTTAAAAGAAACTTCACTTACTAGTCCTACAAAAAGTTGTCGTCCATCAACATAATCAAGCTCAAATGCTTGTTTGTCTTTTGGTATATCTAATATATGCTCATACTTAATTGAATTGTCTGGTGTAGCTAATTCCCTTAAATAAAAACGTCCAGCAAATAGTGCTTGGACGTCTGACTTTAAATGTGAAGCATAAGCAATTTTAGGTACTTTATACCTTAGCTTAAGCTCTACTTTTTTAAGTTCTTCTTTAGCGTAATTATGAAATCTACCATCAATACCCTCTATATCAGAATAGTTACGATGATATCCTGCGCCTGTAACGTTATATTCAACTACTTCCAAGTGATTATAAGTGAAAGGATTGTCACTGACGCGATACTGCGAACCATTCCTTATTACTTCTATATCGTGCGCTATCAACTAACAAACCTCCCTTATAATAAGTTGAAACTTCCGTCTATAGCGTTCATGTCATCGATGCGTGATTTAATTAAATCAAGGTCGCCCTCATTTCTAATCGTTACATTCACAATAGGTCTATTATTTTCTTTTAAGCTATGTTGAACATCGCTAGTCATGTGTCTGTCTATAGAAGTACTTACAGGATCTACTATACTATCTGTCAAAGTAGAGGATAGCTCTTTATTAAAGGCACTGCCAAAGTCTGTAGCCATTACTTTAGCTTGTGATACCGCTAAACCTTTGCCTAAGCCACTACCTCCGCCGTGTCCACTTACGAATGAAGTTACAGAGTCCCATGCAGATGAAATTGCATCGCCTACTGCACTAACAACTTTGTGCGCAGCATTGGCTACACCCTCAGCTACTTTGCCGATTAATTCCGCTCCGGCATTTAAGAAATCACCGAAGAAACTTTTAATCTTACCAAGTGCATCACTCATACCGTCTCCTACATTTGAGACAACTCTTTTAAACCCATCAGCTACTTTACTCGCGAAACTTGTAACTGTATTCCAAATGTTAGAAACCCATTCAGAACCTTTTATGATAATAAAGTTTAGTGCTTGTCCCATTTTTTCGGCTACACTCGAAGCAACACGACTGAACCAACTTGTAACAGTGTTCCAAATACTGCTAACAAAATTAGTGATTGTACTCCATATCTGTGACCAACTTGTACCAAACATAGAAAGCGTTCGATTCATTACGCCAGTTAAAAAGCCGATAATTGACTCCCAAACTGATTGCATGTATTGCCAAATCGTATCAAGTACATTGGTAACCGTAGTTTTAATAGTCTCCCAAGCACCTGAGAAGTCTCCAGTAAGCAACTGAATTAAAGCAGTGAACAAACCTACTATGATTTGGACTGCTACGGATATTACTGTTCCTATGGCTTGGAACGCGATTGTAATTAAGGTCCACAATCCTTGTATGATATTCATAACGTTTGTGATGATACCTATGACTAAAACACCTAAAACTTGCATGAATATTTGACCTAACATTTGCAAAATAGGCATGATCGGCTGTAATGTTGATTGAATTTTGCCCCACAATTGAGTTAACCAATCTACTACACCTTGAATCGCACCGGAAACTGCTGTTTTAATACCGTTCCAAGCTTCTGTTATTGTTTTTCTGAATTTCTCGTTTGTTTTCCATAAATAAACAAGAATACCAATGAATACACCAATGACTGCAACTACTGCTAATATTGGCCAAGAAATACTTGTGAAAGCACCAGTCAATAAACCGAACGCTTTACTTACCACCCCAGTTATTCTAGTTAAATCCAGTATTCTTTTGACAACATTCAATAAAGTCATACTAAACACATTACTTAACACACTGCTAACAGCTGCGATCGGAGCCATTAAAGCCCAAAATACGCCACCTAAAATACCGATAACACCGATAATTTGAGCGACTGCTGGGTGTGCTTCGAATAGTTTGGCGATAAATCCAGCTAAATTAGTAATGAAATCTAGTAATTTACTAGCTATAGGAGCCATTGCAGTACCAAATGCCACTAACGCTTTTACGATATTACCGATTAACTGCATAATAGTAGGACCATTCTCTTGAACGTAACTGATAAAGTCTTTAAATCCTTGTGATTGTCCTACTTGTTCTGACCATGCTCTAAATTGAGAAGTTAATTTAACTAACCAGTCAAAAATGTTAGAACTGTTTTGAGCAAAAGCAATCATTAAATTACCAATACCAGCGAACACATTGCCAAATATCTGACCAATCTTAGGTAAGTTAGTGGTAGTGTAGTCAATAAACGCTTTAATAGCATTCTGACCAGCCACACTATTAGCCCAATTTTGGAAAGCTATGGACATGTTCTGTAGTCCTTGAGACACAAATTTGAACAACGGCATTAATTGAGTGAAAATGTTAATTAATCCGTCGCCAAATCTTCCTGCAGCGTTCAATAAATCTCCGAAGATTGCGCCACCTATGCTATTCAATGCTTCAAATGCTTTCTTAGTTGTTTCAGAATGTTTAACCCAATCCTCAAACTTGCGTGCGTTTGCTTCAACCAGCATAGATACTTCAGATAAGAATGGTTTTAATTGAGACATCGCACTTGTAACACCTCTGATACCTGCTGACATCGCATTAAAGATACTTGCTTGATTCTCTTTAACAATATCACGCCATGTAGTTTTTAACTGATCGCTCGCATCTCTAAAGTTTTGAACTTCTTTTGTTACTGCCAATGTTCCATCTTCAACCATTTTAAGAGCGCTAATAGCCATTGCACCAAAGCCAACAACTCCAAGACCTGCGACAGAGAATGCGCCAACTAAACCTAAAACGCCACCACCTAATACACCAACCGCATTAAGTACTGCCATTATTGCAGGTACTAATCCGGCAATCACTGGTATCAATGCTTGTATACTAGCAATCATTAAGCCTTTAACTTGTTGTGCAAAAATTGTACCAAATGTACGAATTTTAGTAGCTAGCGCGTCCATTTTCTCACTATAATCAGTTAAGGACTGATTCAGTGCCTTAGTTAAAATTTGGGTTTTTGTCATACCTCTCGTATCGAAATTAACTTTTATTGTTTTGTTGTGTAACGTGGCCAACATCGTTTTTGCACTAGCAATTGCACGTTTTAACGGTGAATTATTACCATCTATTTTAACGTTATGTTCACGCCATTTTTGCGCCATAGCTTTAGCGCGTTGTAAAGCTCTTTGGAATCTTGAAATATCTGCTTTTACATCTGTTTCAATTTCGTTTGGTACAGACGTCTTTGCTAATCGTTGAGCTTTCCTTACGTTGCTTTGGAAATCTCTAATATTGGCCATAATCTTTGCCATAAAATGAGTATCCAAAGGCTAACCTCCTTTCGATTCAAGGAATTTTCTTGTGCCTTCTTTGAAGAGTTCACGTCTTCTTTTTTCTTCTTCTAATCTAGCTTTTTGTACACGAGCATAGCTACCAGGTTCTCTTATTTCGTAACGTTGTTTCTCAATGTCACGAATCATACTAGTTAGCCTCTTAGAAGCTTGTACTAAGCCGTTAGCTTGCGCTTGTTCAATTAATAATTGTCTTTGATCTAGGTACCTATCCTGACCACCAATAAGCCAATCACGCCATTCAGCAGGTGTTAGTGCTAACAATTCATGTTCAGGGATATATCCTAAATATCTAGCTGTCAGTTGCCTTATTTTTGAGTAATCGTGTAAGGTTCTGCGCCCATGATTTCCTTGTAATTCTCTTTCATCATTTCTATGCCTGCTTTCGTCATTTCTTTGTCCTCGCTTTTGGCCATATTCGGTGCTTTGTTCAATGTCATCCAGTACGAGCGACTCTCCCTCTTGAAAAAACCACTATTGTTAAGTTTGTCCAAAGCCCCTTGTAATAACGGCAAAGTATCCTCGTTTTCAGTGATGAAATCATCAATCGCTTTTTCTAATTGTTCTCGAGTTGGTGGGTTTTTTAAATAAGCAGTAGCACATTCCCAAAATTGTAAAATCGCTTTGTTTCTAGATTCTAGCAAACCGTTAAAGATAACATTGAATCCTGGCATTGCTCCTTTTCTCCCATCTTCGCTATCTTCTGAGAATTTTTCAGCTTTTCGGTCAAATGCAAATGTTACTTTTGCTTCTACTTCGTAATCTTTTTCTCCGTCATTAATTTTTAATGTTGTAATTGGATTAAATTCAGTCAAAATATATACCTCTTTTCAATTTTTTTATAAAAAAATAGGGAGCTTACGCCCCCTTGATCTATTAGTTTACATAGAATGGTCTTCCGTGTGTGAATCAGATACAACACTAGCTTTCTTTTGATTCTCGAACGTACCTACTTTTTCGCCGAACTTTTCGTATTCAACTGTAGGAGCACCTGCAGCTTCGAACCATTCTTTTGGCAAGTTATCTTCAGCGCCTTCCGCTGTATTCCATTTAACTTTTAATGACAGTTCGATTTTGTCACTTTCATCATCAAACGACATTTCAAATGATTCTGGAACAACATAACCAAACATTCCGTGATGTTTACCGTCTGCACGTTTATTACGCTCATAAAGCCATATACGCAACTGTCCACCTGTTTGTACAGCGTGTTTCACTGCTTCAATTCCTTTGTCTCCAGGCACATTACCAATCGTTAATTTAAATGATTCTGACATTGCATTGGAAGAATAGTCCGTTTTACCGCCTCGTACTATTTCAGCTAAATCATTTTCAATCGTATGTCCACCTTCTTGTAAGTCAGCTAATAATAAAGCATCAACTAAATCTAAATCAGTTTCAGCTGGACGTACAACCGCTAAATAGTTTTTTTGCGCCATTTAATACACTCCTTCGTTTTTCTTTTTATGTCTGTACTTAAATAAAAGCCGTATCGTGCCATGCTTAGTAAACCTGTCTATATCAGGGAATACCGCTTGACTATCGATACGACTAAATTGAAATTCATAATTTTCTATCTCTATAGGCCTGTTAAGCACATAGCCTATCGCATTTAAAATGAGCTTAGCCTCGTATTGTGTAGCGAACTGTGAATACACATGTATGACAATACCGACCGTTTCTCTCATTGTTGCACTAGATTCGTTGTTAGTGACGTTAGATTCACCCACAACAATATATGGGTAAACAGCGTCATCTTGAACAACGTCAAAGACCCTATCATCAACTAGTTTGTTAATGTTAGGGTCTGAGATTAATCTTTTATATATTTGATTTGTAAGTTCAGGTTCAACTGATACCCACATATTTAACCACCTCTATGAAAAATACTTATTGAAGAATGCTCTGCCTTCATCGATAGCTGGGTTCCAAAAAGGTTGCGCTGGACTACCGTAAGTAGTGTGCCATTCTCCATCTTCATCTTCATAAGACCAAGGGAGTTTTTTTGCTCTACTACCACCGGGACCAGTAGCATAGATACCCGTTCCATACTCAACGTATATAGCGTATTCAGCGCCTACACTGATGATGCCTGTAAGCCCACCGTCTTTATACATAAAGTCGATACTTTCTTTTAAAAAACCCATGTCAACCGGAGCCAACGCAACTGCAGTATTATATATTTTGTTAATTGTCTTGGCTATGCCTTTTTTAGCCCATTTAATCGTTTCTTCCTCGAACTCCTCAAGTTCCTTAACTAAGTCCCAATTACCATACTTAACCTTTGCCATATGGCACCTGCTTAAGTCGTAGTAACTTAATTTCATGTTGTCCGCCCTGATCTACAGAATCACCTTCAATACTAAAGATTCTACCCTCATACTCAAATAAATTGTTTTTAGATATTGGCAAGTCATAAGGTACATATAGGTTTCTGTCATATTCTTGTGACATTTGATGAAATTTTAGTTGTTCAGATGTAGTAGGCGTATCCATAAATCCTTTAATTGTTTTATCGCTTACAAAGCGCTCTTGTATAATTGGATACTCTCCTACTTTTTTGATACTTCCAATAGAAATAGTGTGAGGGAATTCGTCGTATGGGTTAAACACAAACAACACCTCTACCTTATTGGTTTAAACGGATGAAACTTTGCTCGTTTATACCTGTTTAATACTCCACTAATGTAATCAGGGACACCATCGTTATAAGTGTACGACACTGTCCCCATACTTCTTGACTTTAAATTCTTTTTAACTTCAGGTCGTTGATAATACTCTAGGACATCTGCGACATACTTTTTGATTGAGTAAGGATAAATGACTTGACCATCTTTCATAAAATCATTGTTTGTTATATCCCTAACATCTTCTAGTATTCCGTCAACTTCCATCTTAAATATTTCTTCTTCATCACTTTTAACTTCCACTCCATTTTTCTTGAGTAAAAGTTTAACATCTTCATAAAGAGTCATTTTTATCACTCGCTCTTATCAGACGTAGTACGACGTGATTTAACCTCTTTGTAACCGACAAGACTGTAATAAGAGTCAAATGCCTTCTTTGTAACAGTAATAGTCATATTGTCTTTTTTTACCTTAATCTCTTCTGCAGGATTAGCCATCATATCTCCTCCTATTCAGTTGGTTTAAGCGTTGCGAACGCTTCTGGTTTAACGTTCATGTATGCAATATGCATCGTCGCACGTAAAGCGAACATATCACGTTCAAATAATGATACTGGTTGGCCAGAAGCATCTGATGCTTGTAACGTCGTTAACGTGGCATCTTCAGAAATTGCATACTCAATACCTTGTAAGATACCGTAACGTGCGTAATCCCAATCACCCATTAGTGCTAACGATTTCTTTTTGTCGTATACATCCGCTCCAGTATAAGATAGTGGTAATCCCATAATCTCGTTCCCGTTAGCATCAAATAATGGTCTGTCATTAGCATCTAAAGCATTACGCATTTTACTTCTGAATGAACGTGTAGTTAATACTCCGTTTGGATCTAACTCTTCATCTTCAATAGTAGCCATTAATGCCGAAAGGTCTACGTATAAATTATTAGTATCTGTAACAACGTTACCTTTCTCTTCTGCGCCTTCAACAAGCGGTTTACCACTAGTTGAAGTGTTGTAAGGTGATT
This sequence comes from Staphylococcus sp. FSL W8-0056, assembly GCF_037963075.1. Lineage (NCBI taxonomy): Bacteria > Bacillati > Bacillota > Bacilli > Caryophanales > Staphylococcaceae > Staphylococcus > Staphylococcus sp. FSL W8-0056. The sequence goes on along the minus strand of NZ_CP150142.1, from coordinate 575,005 downwards.
TAGTACCAAAGATAACAGCTTGGTCAAACGCTTTGTAAAATGCCTCTGCAATTAGAGGTTTAACCTCATTAAAGAAATCTTTTGCAGTCCATTTAAGAAACTCTTTTGATAACGGAATAATTACACCAATTTTCTTAGCTTCCATTTCTGCTTGTGCATATTCAGGCTTAGAAGTTTGAATACGTTCCGTTTCTGATACCCAGTAGGCGCCTACACCTTTTGCTAAGTAAGTAAATTTTTTCTTTTGTGCTGTCATTGGCTCATTTTTAGCTAATTTCATAATTGCTGAATTAGCCATAATGTCTTTCATGATTAAAGTACCTTGTTCTGCTGGAATAACGCCGTTTTTAAAATCCGATAAAATAACATTGCCTGGCGTGTATGTTGGAGTTGCCATATTTTATTACCTCACTTTATTTTCTAATATTGATTTCTTTCGCCATTTCTTCAATGGACTTTACATTTGAAGGGTCTAAATCTTGATTTCGTGATTCTTTAACATCTCTTCCACTCGATTTAAATTTAGACTCAACGCCTTTTTGAACATACTTGTCAAAGGTTTCTTTTAAAGCTTTTAAGTTTTGCTCAGTATCTTCATCAGAATCGCCTAAAAATCTATCAACTAAGGATGTTGGTAAATTTAGTTCCTGCGCTTTACCTAGCGCGTTACTTCTTAACTTCTCACGTTTTGCCTCTGCGTCGCGTTTTTCTAACTCTTGTTCAAGAGCACTAATACGTTTTTGTTCTTCTGATTGCTCAGGATTACGCTTCCGTACTTCTTGTTCGATTAGATCCTCAAGATTTTTCTCTTTCCATGATTCTAATCCTTTCGAATGATAACGATCTAATTCAGGTTGAATGAATCGTTTACCTTCTTCTGTATCTAAAAAGCCTTTAACGTCATCAACAGACACCGTCTTAAGTCCGTTTAGATAATCTTTTACTTCTTTATCGTCTTTGTGTTCTTCAAAAAAAGACTTAACTTCTTCGATATTCATATATCAGAACTCCTTTTTGCCCTTCGCGTACCCTAACAGTCCGAAAAGTGCATAATAAAAAGCAGTTTAACGACATGCTAAGGTCGATAGGTGTATTATTTCTTTTTCCTCTTGTGCTTTTCCCACTCACGATAATTCATGAATGGTATAACTTCGTTTTCACCATCATCATTACGCACTCTCATCACAGTTGGTAATTCATCTTCATCAATGTAATAGAGTAATTTACAACGACAATTAATATTCTCTTTCGCACTGTTTACACCGATAAATAGCTTGGGTGCCTGTCCAACACATCCACTTGATTGAAAGTTTTGGTCTATTTCCACTGATTCCCCATCTAAATGACGATGAGTATCACGTGTTCGTGTATCTTTAGTAGCATTCCAACGTTTCTTCATCTTCAAACCGTTATCTTTAGCAACCATTGCGCTATCAAGTCCAGCTTGTGACATTGCTCTGCCTGCTTCTGTACGAGCCACACGCAATGATTGAGCTTTAGACATGCCGACATCATCACGTATTGCTTTAGCTATCTTAGAGTAACCCTCTCCACTCATAATACCTTGTGTAATGTGCATACGTATCTTTTTCAATACTTCATCACGATGTTTTTGTAGTGTTGGCATTAAACGAATGAACTCAATAGGTTGTTCAATAGCTGATTTGATTACCTCTTTACTCGGAACATCAAACTGCATAGATGTTTGACTCGCCATTTCATATAAATAAAGGCTCATAAGGAATTTTTCTATATAAGCATCTTCTTGTGACTTCTGAATCATCTTAGCTACTTGCCTATAGTCATCAGTCAACATTGTACCTATACGAGTTAACTCCTTATTGAGCCTGTTGTATTTATTGAATTCAGTCCATGTAACATACACATCATCATTTTGATATTTCTCAAACATATCTGCGATGATTTGTTTTATCTCTTTAAGTCGATTAGCAAATAGTTGTTCTATTGGTTTTTCTGCTTTAGAGATTAAACCCTCGATATACTCATTAATATCATTCTGATTGGTTATTTTGGGATTTGTCATTTGCGTCACCTTCATCTATGTCAGGTAATTTGTCATTAAATTCAAGACTTTCTTTTTCCATTTCGTCTAATTCGTAATCAACATCATCAACTAGTTGTGATTGTCCTAACCTTGTTCGTTCTGAAACTTGTCCCTTCAGGTTAATTAGCACTTGTGATTCTTCTAACTTATTAACTGGAATGTTACGAGTGAACTTAAATATCAGGTTTAAATAACTATCATCATCCAAGTTGTACCCTTTACGCTTTAATGCAGATAAAATAACTTTGAATTGATACCTCAACATAGCTGTCATCTTACGCTCAAACGTCATACACTTGTTCTCTAAAGCCATAAGTTTAAGTTTCATTCCAATGATAGGTACATTTCCGTTAAACTCGTCAGAATTAAAGTTTACTGACTTTGCAAAACGCATGATATTCTTTTCGATTCGATCTAAATGGTTCTCAATCATTGTGTCATTTACATCTTTTGTTAAGTATTTAACGTCCATATCTTTGTCGAACAACTCAAATGCGCCACTCTTTTGTGTTTCTTGAATCATTTCTTCACTCATACCCATACCGCGTAACACAAGGTATGCTAAACGTGTCTGACTAATCTCACTTGATGCATCGCTCATTGTTAAATCATATGCGTCAATTAAGTGAATAACCTTTTCAGCATCTCCTATCATCTCTTTGTTGTTAGGTACACCAAACAATGGATTGTAATCAAATAAATGTTCATATCGTCCAACTTCTTGCAAAGCGTCAATACCTTCTCCTCGAAATACATAATAATAAGCATTATCGTAAAACTCTGCGTACACATAATCAGTGCCATTATCATCATCTTTTTCATAAAAGTAGCGCAATGAGTATGTAGGTTCTAAAATATTGTCGCCAACAAAAATAACATTATAGGGATCTATATTCTTAATCCTAATATCACCATTCGTATCAATATATGCTAACCTAGCACCATATCCGCAAATTGCTGCCATTTTACCTATTTCAGAATCCTCATCATCAACACTATTTCTAATGGCAAAGTTGGTTATAAACTTTTTCAACTTTTCGTTTTTTTCTGCGTTTTCATCTAAATCATAAGTAACAGGAACACCATGTAAATAACCAACACGTGTATCAACAATTTCGCTGTCAAAAGAGTTGTTAAGTTTGTTATTAACAGACACGTCTAATCGCCTTACATTTCCACCAGTTTCAAAATCTTCTTTTTCTTCAATTGGTCGACGTTTGAATATTGGTACATAGTCAATATGTGTCTTGTATCTATTATAGAGATTAACCATTCTCTCTCTATCGTCTTTATGTGACTCTATTAGAGCCTCAATATGCTTAGGCAATATTCCTTGTGCTTCAATATCATCTATTAACTTATACAATGTCATTTCCCCCTCCTTAATCGTTCAGGTTTAGTATGTGTGTATATGGCATATCTTAACGAGTCCAACACGTCATCAAATTCTTTTATAGGCTCTCCGTTTGTAGGGTGCCAAACATATTTAAATACCTCTTGCTTAAACCTATCCATATTATCATAAAGAACAAGTAACTTGTTTTGTTTGAACAACTTAGCAACTTCCTCTACACCCGATAGTTTACTTTTATCAGCGTTAATTGCACGTAATCTATGTCTTCTAAATTCAGTGATGTATTCAGGTCGTGCAGTATCGCAGTAAAAATTAATATTGCCATATCTACTTACAATATCTTTTGCAATAACCACCCAATCATCAATAAACTTAAATTGGTGTGCGTGCTCCTCAATAAAATAAAAGTTACCATCTATACCTCGTCCTATTAACACAATAGATCCATAGTGCTCGTAACCCCAGTCGACACCAGCAAAGTATTCTTTGATAGGTATGTCGTCCAGTTCATCTGCTTTAATCGTATTCTCATTCAAATCAAAGTCGGCATATACTACACCGTCACCAGACACCCACATACCGTTGATATTACGTTCATAGAACATACCTGATGGTGTTGAAGCCTTAATAGACTCTTTATATCTATCATTAAGAAAGTTATTGTCATCGAGCTTAAATTGGTGACTCAGTATACCTGCTTTAGGATCTGTATTTTCAATATAATCTTTCAACAACCAATGCTCGGGATGGTCAGGGTTGGTATCTACCAATATTCTTGCACCAGTTCCACTACAACGTGACTTAATCTCGTCAAACACCTCTTCATGCGCTAACGACGCTTCATTGATATATGCACCAAACGATGTCATACCACGTATAGCTCCTATACCACTTACTTTACTGTGACCTGTCTGAACCACTTGAACGCCAAATAACATGAATGAATTATATTTATCAAAATTAAACTCAATGCCATATTTGTTAGTTAACTCTATTAGTACGTTTTTTTGAATCGTACCTAATGTTGCACCAGCAAGTATATATTGAGGTGTCTCAATTCCTTCTTCGTCTGCTATCTTTCGCACACGCATTAACTCACGTAAAAATAAGTCATTGTTTAATATTGTTTTACCTGTACGCTTTGCTCCGTGATTAATTAACATAAACCAATCTTGTTTTTGCGTTTGCTTCAATATTTCAATTTGTTTGTCCGTATATAAAGATTTAAGTTTATTCATTGACGATCACTTCCGTTATTGCGTCGTGAAGTTGTTTGATTTTATCTTCTGTTCCACTGTCACCTTTATCTATTTGTTCAATCTTCTTCTCAAGCATCTTAATTTCAGTTTCTATTTTCTTGTTAGCTAAAACTTCGTTACCTAACGTCATTCTATTCATACCATCTAAACTAGCGAGGAATGCATCAGCTGTCGCTTTCTTCACTCCCTCTATTTCAATGTCATTCTTAGCTACATTCTTTAGCCACTCATATTCTTCAAAGGCCTTTTGGCGTGTCCATTTTGATTGTTCAGCTACTTCTTGACGCAATTTTTCGTACCTTCCGGAAACCTTCCGATTTTTAAAAAGTGTACTCGCTTCTTTATCTAGATATTCCCCACTCTTACCTTTAGTCGAATACCCTGCGTCAATATATGCTTTCCGTTGGCTCTTGCCCTCTATGAGTCCTAGCACAAACTTTTCTTGCTTCGGTGTTAATTTAATCAATTGTTTTCACTGTATCACACGCCTTTACGTTAATTACTCTAGTTATTTTAAATATAAAAAAATGCCCCTACATCTTGTGCAGGAGCTACGTTCAATAAATGTGAAAGGAGGAAAATAGTTATGACTCAAAATGCAAGAATTAAACTACCCACCATATAGGCAGGTAGTAAGTGATTAATAGCGTAACATATCATCTTTTATATGTTTGTCACTTCTTAATCACATCGATGAGAACATCTGTTGTGGCTATTACCCCACGTCTTAAGATAATTCTTACAAATCAATTATATAAAATTAATTCACAGTTTAAAAATAGTGTCATTTTCGTCATTTCTGTCATTTTTGTCATTTTCGTCACTGTAGTAGATAAATCTTTTCTGCTAATTCATCACGGCGCGCTAAGAAGTTGTTTCTGTTCAATTTAGAGTTAGGCATCTTCTTGATAATTGCATCCCTGTTATAACCTTTCTTCAATAACTCTAAGAAACAAAAGTCAACGTGTCCCAATCTCTGTTGCGATTGATTTATAAACTCAACCTCTTTTAACATCTGAGCATACCTTTTATTTGCTCTCTCAAGCCTCACAACAACATCTTCAACTTTACTTGAGTTTTCCCCTTGTGGTTTCGGCAACGTTGCTTGTATGCCATACTGTGCAATTGAATTGCTATCATATTCCGGTATTACATCAGCTAATACATTACACTTCATTTTATGTGTGCCTATCATATTAACAATTGACTCTTTGCTATACATCTACTCTGACACCTCCGCCCTCATCAAATCTAACTGATCGCTCAACTTTGCGAAGTCACTCGGCGCCTCTACATCATCATTAGCCGTCATCATAATATATACATGCTCAGTTACATGCTTACCTAGCTCATACATCGCTAGTAAGAATAATAATCTTAGTATTTGTTTAGCCATTGTCTGCCTCCTCAACATTAATTCCAACTATATAACCTTTGTTCAATACAAGTTCTCTGCCATAATCTTTTTCTATCGTTAAATAGTCATCATCATTTCTAAAATCATCCAAAACAAATGCTATTTCGTTAAATAATTCATCTTCATGTAATATCAAACTACTACCGTCATGTAATAAAATTCTCAGCTGATTCATTTCCCACGCTCCTCAATAAGTGTGATTGATTCAATCGTATCTGTTTTAATATACGTTGGCTGCTTGATTATATTACTTGCGTAAATATAACCATTAAAACCCGTCATTCTTTTAACATATTTTTCAAAAGGTTCAGCCGTTTTTACAAAATAAACTCCACCTGAAATAGTTTTAATTTTAACTTCCGTCATTTCCCACACTCCCTTATATTTTCAAACAACTGACCTAATTTAATAACTGCACCTCTTTTAACTTGTGCCTCGTATTTGCGCTCAGCTTCTTCTTTACTCTCTGCCTCAACAACTGTAAACCTTTGATTGCTTTTAGCTCGAGTTATGTGTGTATGCTTGCGTCCTGTTGAATCTTTGAATGTTGTGACTAAGTATTGCGTCACTTCTTATCGCTCCTTTGAATGATTCTAAGTTTTTCTACGAATAAAAGTATTAGTAAAACAATCAATGTAGCCAACATATTTTGTTGCTTTGCAAAATCTACTAGAACGATTAAGACCAATAACATTCCAATTCTGCATGTAAATAAATCTAATTCTTTGTACAAAACCATATATCTGTTGAGTAAATTGTTTAATATTACTATGAATACAAGTATTAGAACTAATGCAATGATGTAATTCACTTCCCCAAAACCTCCTTGACTCGATCTAAGATGTCTTTACACGTATCCTTTTCCTGCGTCTGCTGTTCCATCTTGTCTTTCATGATTCCTTTTCATTTTCTTTTTGTATGCGTCAATGAGTTGGTCGATAGAATAGTAAGTATTGGCGTACAAAAACGGCATTATTAAAACTTGTACAATGCTATTATCAATACCTTTTACAAATTGTTCTGTTAGTGTATGCATTACATGAACAAAATAAACTGAATGTAGTTTAGGTAAAGTAACTTCATTTTCAATCAAATCAACCATAACCTCAGTAGTTTCTTCCAAATCTTCTTCATCAACAATAGTCAAAGTTAATTGCAAACTGAAAGCTAAGTAATCAGCAATCTCATCTAATTGTGTATCTAGTGGCTTACCTGGTTGTTTCTTCCAATTTTTAAAAAACTCAAGTGTGTTAATCCACTCTACAAATTCAATAATCATACTAGCTACTGTGTCATTTAAATTTCTAGTTGGTATTCTATCGTCGAACTCCTTTTGTATTTGTAATAACTCTTGTAACTGATCAATTGTTAATGTGTTAGTCATTTTCCTGCTCCTCCTCATATTTATAGACAACTTGACTCGTCATAATCCCTACTGCTTCATCAAGATAAATATCTTCTTTGAGTGCATCTTGCATAGCATTAGGTAAACCCTCAAGTATTTCATCAAACGCTTGTGCTTTCTTATACACGTCTTCAATCTCTTTTAGTAATCCCTCTGTGTCATTGCCGTTATACGCACTAGCACTTATAACGGACTGTTCGATTTGTTCGCGGTTATTCATTAGTGTCTTCCTCCATTTGTCCTAAAAATTCGTAGAACTCATTTGTTCCGTCTAATTTGTCCATTCGGTACAATATAGCACTTGCGTTGATTTTAGCTCCCATGTTTATAGCTACTGCCTTGTTCGCTCTACTCTCAATCTGTAGTTCGTTAAGTCTAAAACGGTAAAATTCGTATCTTCCAAGCAATTCATTTTTGACTGTGCGCCACATGTTCTCCAGCTCTTCGTTACGCTCTCTTAACTTAGCTATATCCACGATAAGCTCATCACGTTGCTTCTTGCACGCATCACGTTGTTTTCTCATCTTCTTCAACCTAGCTTCCATTACACCTAGTTGGAACCCTGTTTCATAGTTCACTTTCATAACCTCCTCTAAAATAAAGTTAGTTGCTTCTGTTCCTCATATTCCAAATCCTGTTGCTTTATATATGTTTCAAGCTCTTCAGCTGTATCAAATGTCTTTTTCACGCCTTGCCAACCTGGTACGATATGCCCATGAAAGTAATAAGTGCCGTTTACTACATGAGTATGAGCCACTCGCTCGTTATCCTGACATAGATATCTCTTAGATCCGAAAAATTGGTTTAAGTATTCTTTGCGTGCGTTATCTGTCATGATCATCACTCCTTTTACCAATTAGGTAGACCAAACGACATACATTCGTCATATAGCTCTTCATTCCTTATGCTTGCCTTATAGTTTTCAATCACATTGCTAACTTCTTTATGACTCATTGCTTTAACTTGTTCGTCTGTATATTTTTCGCACTCTTCCAATTCCAGTTGCTCCTGTAATGACATCACATATTCAACTTGTTTTTGGGTTGCCATCGTTAACCCTCCCACAAGTCAAATACTCTATCGACGTAAAACTTCGCCTTTGCTAAATCCTCGTGTCCGTTTTTTAACGGCGCTCTTGACAAGTATTTGATTGCATTACCTATTGCGAATGCTAATTGTGGTGGGTACTGTGCCGTAACTTGTTCAATAAAATCTATAATTTCAATGTCGCCGTATGTGTAGTGCGCTGGTTGCTTAACATTGTCTTGTATTTCGTTCATATCTACTTTTCTGTTACTGATTATGCTCATTATGCTTCACTCCATTTCTTGAACATTTGGTTATAAGTGACATCGAACCAGTACGGATCACGTGAATGTTTTTGAGGTACATTAAACAAATGTGGCTTCTTTCTTCTTAGCTCAGCCTCTCTCTTTCGCTCTCTTTCCAATTTGCGTTCGAGTCTAGCTTGTTCCAGTCTTTCTATTGTTTTCTTTTCTCTGTACTCACTTAAACGCGTACCTTCTGGTGCGTCCATTGCTTCATGTAGTTCCCAACCGTCTTTTACTCTTTTAGAAACCATTCCGGGTGTTATACCGTGACTTTCAATTAATTCCATTTCAAATTTACTGAACCTATAAGGTTTATCGTGTATCCTTACAATTCTTGCTGTTTTCGCCATTTATTCCACCTCTACATTTACATTTCTAATTTTTAAATTGTCATACTCTAGTATTTCGTTAGGATTGTTATATAAGTAATCTGCCAGCGTTTCTTTTTCTTTATCCACATCACCAAAATGCTTATATTCAACTTCTGTAGGTATTCTTATATCAATCGTTGCGTTTATATATGCTTGTTGTTGCATTAGATCACTTCATTTCTCTTTTGCGTTCTCGTCTTGCTTTAATTAATTCCTCGTAAGTAATCCATGTTTTGCCTGTGTACTTAGGTGCTTTACATATCCAATTGAGTTTTATGTTTCTGTATTTATGTCTGAAAATCTTAGCTTTAAGTTTTGCTACTTCGGTTGGCATACCTTTAATGTCGATAACTTCAATCAGTTTGTCATCGAGATATAACGCGAAGTCTGCAATATATTCAATCTTTCGTTGTTTATCTAGTTTTGGTAATAATTCGAATTTCGGTTGTATTTCGATATGATCATAATTAGTGCCATTCATATTACTTTCTAAATATTGGTAATATTCACACTCTACTTTGCTATCAAATACAATTCCTTTGTACTCAACTTTCTTAGCATTGTATTTACTCATTGCGCCACCTCTAAATATCAAATATCGTTGCTTGTAAACCTAGCTCTTGCTCATATAGAAGTCCGTGAGCGCCTTTAAATCGTTTTAGGTCACTATCAGTCATAATTTTCTTTTCGTCGCTGAAATGGGCTCCTGTGAGCGAATAAACTTCATTCTCGTTATCTTCATGTTTGATGACCTTAATATCTTCCGTGCCATCTTCTCGGTATAAGTAATATTTTTCTTTCGGCATTTTTAACACTCCTTAATATTCGACGATTGCGGGGCTTTCTTCTTTTTCTTTCAACTTATCATCAATAAGTTTTTTAAGTTTCTCTTGGTCTCCGTTTGCAAAATCAATCATCTTTTGAGCATATACATCTCTACAATGTAATATTTCTTTTATATTTTGTTTTGTGATTACCACGCATCTCGCTCCCTGAAATCGTCTCCGATTACTCTTACTTTTCTTGCTCTTTTTTTCATTCTCGAATTTATACGTTGCCAGTTCATATTTTGATTTAGTTCTTTATCACTAAAGTTAGTTGTAAAGATGTTGTTTTTACCTACTCTGTTATCAACAATGCTGAAAAGTTTATTTATAGTGTGTTCTGTGTTTTCTACACCCATATCATCTAGTACAAGTAAATCAATCTCACTAAGTAATTTGACTAGTTCGTCTGTAGTCTCTACTGCATTTTTGTTGTATGTCGCTTTGATACGATCCATCAACATTGGTATATGCATAAAAGCAACTGTATGCCCTTTAGCTTTAACTGCTTTTGCGATAGCGTATGCTAGGTGGCTTTTACCAGTTCCATATGAACCTTGCAATATTAATGATTTTGGTTCTTTTGTAGAGAAGCCTTGTACGTACTCTATTGCTGTTTGCTTAGCTTGTACTTGTTTTTCATTTTGTGGCTTGTAGTTTTTGACTGTTGCATCTCTTAAAGACGGATTAACGTTTGATTGATTGAATATGTTGTTTATCTTCCGTTGCTTGTTTCGCTTATATTCCTCATAGATTTCACATTTGCAACCGTCTTTATACTCGTAACCATTCGGGTGTTTTTTAGTAGGAGCAAACTTATATAAGTCGTATTCACTTCCACATCTCTCACATTTCAATCCTTTTTCGACATGAGTAGGTTGATATTTTTTCAAGCTTTCGTTTATCTTTTCGCTGAATAGTGGTTTCATAATATCCCCCTAATCCCAATAACTTTCGTCGTACTTCATGCGTTCCAATTGATCCGTGCCAGTTGGTTGTATTTTTTGATTGAGGTACCCCTCAAATTTACTGCCAAAAAGTGTTTCTGGTCTAAGGTATTTATCGCTATCCGTGTTTAACCATTCAGCTGTTTTGATATCAATCACCTTTTTAAAATCCTCCAACCTAAAATCTTGATTCCATCTTGCTTTAATAAAATCTTTTGTTTTAGCTGTATTATGTTTAAAATGCTTTCCTGCTTTTTTATTTAAGTATTCGATAATTTCTTTATAGGGAATGGAAGACACCGTCGGGTTGCCCGACAATATACTTCCTTCATTATTAGTATTGTTATTATTAGTTAAATCATTATTAGTACTATTATTATTAGTAGTATGCGATTTACCATTAACGGTTTTTCCATTGTTGGTTTTACCGTTAACGGTTTTTCCAACGTTGGAAAATCGAATGTGGTGCGGTTGCTCATATACTAAGTACTCATAACCATTTAACCTACCACTTTTATCACGTTTTCTACTACGTTGAATGTATCCAATTTCTTCCAGTTCCTTGATTCCACTCTTTAAACCGCTAAGTCCATCAGTTGAATGTTGCTCTAGTTCTGTTTCGTAAATTTGCCAGTTATCAGGTCGACTTAACAAATAAAGTAGAATACCTTTAGCCTTCCAACTTATATTAGAATCATGTATAAAATCTTTGTGTACTGTGACAAAGTTACCTGATTCTTTGTAAACTCTAAATGTTGCCATTTCGTTATCTCCTTTCTGGTATAATTTTGTTATCGCTACTGCGTTAGATTGGGGGTGAATAAAATATGGAAAAACCTTATATGTTAACATATGATTTAAACTCACCCGGACAAAAATATGAGGAATTGAGAAATGTTATAAAAAAGGAAATTTCTAATGGTCATTGCAATTATTGGAAATCTTCATTTTTATTCCGTTCTTCTTTATCAACTTCAGAAATGATAGAAAAGTTGAAACCTTATCTCGATTCTGGAGATAAGCTGTTTGTTACAGAAATAGTCAATAACAAACAAGGGTGGTTAACAAAAGAACAATGGGATTTTATCAACCATAATATTTTTATTTAGGTTCTTTTATTGAATCTTTTGTTATATCAGGAAAACCTTTAGAATCCTCAGGGGTAAATTTTTTAATTTTTTTAGCGCTTCTAATCTCTTCCGCCAAGATGACGATTAGGAGTGCTATTTTTATTATTCTTAGTCTATTCATTCCTTTTTCTCTCCTTTCAGCATTTTGTTGAGCCTCTCATCAACTTTTATCCACGAGTCATGCAAGTGATATTTATCATCAAACGACTTAACACCAATCGCATGTTGCTCGTTGTGATGTTCGCGACATAACGCTAATACATGTTTGTCATAGTGATTCATTTTGTTTCTGTTCATGCCTCTGCCGACTGCTTCATAATGCGCTAGGTCTGCGTGAGGCTTTCCGCATATTACACAGTTGCGGTTAACAGTTGACCAGTATAAGAATGATTTATCTTGTTTCAGTAGATTACTCGTTTTGTAGCTAAGTGGTATGTCATTGTAGAACGTCCAGTCAAGCGTTGCTTCAATGATTTGACTTGCTTGTGTTCTCGTACAATTACTTAGCGAAATACGTTCATCATAGCCGTAGTACGTTCTTACAAACTCGATGAACATATGTCTCATATAGTCCATTGGTTGACCTGTATGTTCTTCTATGTCTTTGACAAGCGCGAATATTTTTCGACGTTGCTTGCCGGTAATTTGAAACGGATCTATAACGTTTACATCTACTTCTACATCAAACCCGTTATCAAGTAGTAATGTTTCTTTATTGCCTAATTCAACATCCGAGATGACAACTGTTGTTGTGCCGTCGTCTTGAGTGATATAACTAGTAATTTTCGGCATTTAATCATTCCAATCAGAACGGTAAGTCATCATCAGTAATCGCAGTGGTATTATCAAAAGGATTATTACCAGTTTGAGTTTGTCTTTGTTGATGATAATTGTTGTTTGGTTGTTGGTTGTTATTCTTCGGTTCTAAGAATTGAACACTGTCCGCTACTACTTCTGTCACAAATACACGTTGCCCGACTTTATTTTCGTAGCTACGTGTTTGTAGTCGCCCGTCTACACCTGCCAGCGACCCTTTAGAAAGGTAGTTTTTAACATTTTCAGCTTGTTTCTTGAACACTACTACGTTTATAAAATCTGCTTCACGCTCGCCTTGAGCATTCGTGAATGTTCTGTTTACTGCCAATGTGAATGTACCTACATTTACGCCATTTGGCGCGCTTCTTAATTCTGGGTCTTTTGTTAAGCGTCCTACTAATACTGCTCTGTTTAACATTATTGTTTCTCCTCACTATCCAATTGTTTTAATCCCGCATCTAATTTTTGGTGTGCTTCTGCGATTTGTTTTTGACTTAATTTATTAATGTTAGATATTTTTAGCCATCTCATCGTTTTATCGATAGTTGCATCTCGCCCTTTTTCTTGAGATAAGTTCACGAACTGATTGATACGCTCTTCTAATTCTGTAATATCGTTGTCACTTGCACTTGGTAGTTCCTCGCCGTTGTAGATATATAAGCCTAAACCGTGTAAAGCCGAAGCTTTAACAAAACATCGTTTTTGCGCTTTGTTAATATCGAAAGTTGTTGCACTACCTTTAGCAAGCGATTTATTTCTAAAGTCCAATACTGGAAGCCACTCAGTCTCTGTACTATCTTTCACAGTCACAGATACCTGTACAAAATAGCCTTCTGGTGTAGCCAAATAAGGTACAAAATAATTTTCTGTGTTAATATCTGGATGTGGAAACTCGTGTACTTTTACTGTGTAGTTTGGGTCAATCTTTTTCAGCTCTTGGTGTGCATATGACCATGCTAGATAAGTTAATCCATTTTTTTGTTCTGTATGATCATTCACGTTTTTACTGTTCAACTGTTCAAATAATGTTTGTTCAGTCATGTTCTACCTCCTCGTACTCAATAGTTTCTGTCACTGTTTTCTTGATTGCTTTGTGATAATCCATATTGATACTCGCTTCTTCCATACCGTTAAATTCCCTAGCTCTATTTCTATTTGTGGAGTAACTAACATCTGAATTATTATCAGTTGGTTTGTTAGTTATATAAATTGGCATATCCCTATGACGGATGATGTAAGTTACAGTCTGCTTCATAGCGACCTCCTACCATTTCATGACTAAGTTAATTAGTCTGTCCTGTTCGTCTGTGTTCTCTTCAATCCATTCATCTATTGCTTGGTTGAATAAGTCTGATGCCATATCTAAGTCATTCTCATCTACGACATAAGCATGTTTAATTGGTACGTTGTTCATATCTTTAACTTGTATTGATATGCCCATATGACCTTTTAAAATGAATAGCTTAAAATCGAATCCGTTAACATGAATATTTTTGCGTATGATTTCGCCTATTTCGTAATACATCTTGACTTCCTCCGTTTTTCATTTTATATTTAACTTGAAATTTTTCTTAAGTGCTTGATACTGTTACTTGTTGGCGCAAGTAGCAGTTTTTTTATTCTTCATAAAAGTATTCTTTATAAAATATGAATGTTGCGATACTTGCGAATCCCGCAATTGACCATGCTGTAGTGAAGTACAGCAATGGCATAAGCACAATCGCTAAGACTGTGAAGCACAATACTGCTAATAGATAGCTTTTATAAGTTTTACTCATTTACTTTCTTCAACTCCTCTATTATTCTCTGGTCTGATAAGTCGTGATAAGGGAATTTTTTCCTAGCTAATTGGACGGGTATTCTGCCTCGTATCGCAATGTACCCTTCGTCTTCAAGCTCTTTATTCAGTTCTCTTATTATTTGTCCTGCTTTGGATTTAGAAACAGATAAAATTACCGCAAGTTCTTTAGCTTGCAAACTATTTTTCATCATATCTTTTCCTCCTTTTTATTTTTGTGTTGTGTATAATTTAGTTATCTCCTAGTGAAAGGAAGTGATAATTATGGAATGTTTATTAGAACTTTTAAAAATGTCAATACCTCTAATAGCGGTAATTTTTTCTTGGTGGCTTGCTACAAAAACGGCTAATGAAAAATTCGAAGAACAAATCAAAAAAGAGACCTATGATAATTTTTACTCCGAGATTCTAAAAGCTTGTTATGAGTTGCCTTCTACCGATTTATTAGACTTCATGAGTTTTTACTCTTATCACCGCAAAGATAAGATTTCTGAAATAATCATTAAAAACTTTAGTTATGTACCTCCCGATATAGTTAACTATTGGAAGAAATACAATCTAGCACTTAAATTTTTCGAACATGATTATGAAAAAGATGTACAAGCCAGAGAAGTTTTAAGTCGATTTTTAAATTATTATTCTCACCTGATAATTATTAAATCGTTAGAAGAATCAGAGAAATTATCAGAAGAACTGAAATTACCGCAGCTATCGACACAATTACTTTCTCCTTTAAAGAGGATCGACTTTTATAAGTCTCAATTACCGTCACAAAAATTAATCCTAAAGTACCACCTGCAAGAATTAGTTCCGAATTCATAAAAAATCAACTCCTTCGCTATTTATCGATTTATCTTTATAAGCAACTCTGCAACTGCTCGCAACAGTTCAGGGTTGTTACTTGTTTCCAAACAGTAACTAGCATGCTTTAGTAATTTGAGTTTTAATTTATTTTTTTCTTTCGAGATTCTAAATTTTTGTAACATTTGTTGTGCCTCCTTTGCATTTCCAAAAATTTAATATAATTTAAATTCGATACCATCTATTTGAATGTATAGATTATCTAAATCAGGGATTGCCTTTTTATATAAACCAAATCTTGATTTGATATCTGCTAATAAATAGGTATCTAAATTACCAATTGATAATAGTCGTCTATTACCGGCTTCGTCATAGTAGTAATAAATGACTTTTTTGTTTTGAGCTTGCATTTGCTGCGCCCTCCTGTTAAGCAGTTACGTTAGCTTCATAACCGAATTCAGTCATGATTTCATGTATTTTCAATCTGCCTTTTTGTGTCCATCTAGTTTGTAAAACTGTGTCTTCTCTACCGTCAGAGCGTACAATTGCTATAGTGTCTGATTCTGTGTAACTCTTGCCCATGTGTTCTGAGTAAAGTACCCACTGTTTATTTACTTTTCGTTGTAATCTAGCTTCGTGTAGTAGTTTGTTTAACTTTTGTGCTGATATACCGTAGTCTGCCGCGATTTGAGTTGTAGCTAATGTGCCAGTTGATTTTAAGATTTCATCAACATAATCTGCTTTGGGTTTTAGCTCTCCGATTTCTTGTTGTAAAAGTAAGTTTTGCTCTTTTTCTTTCTTATACTCAGTCAACACTGTAATGATGTAGTCTGGATCTTTTAATGTTTGTTCAATTACATTGTCTGTTGCGTAGATACCGTGTTTGCGAATAGCTGGTAGGACTTCCATCGCCAACCAATCTTGAAATTTTTCTGCTACAGCATTACCTGCTTTGAAAGCCAACTTATATACCATTGGTTCTGGTATGAAATCGCCTTTCCCAACTTCTTGGGAAAGATATTTACCTAAATATTTATTGATAGTTTCCCAACGAATATATTGTTTGCCGTTTTTAAACTGAGTGAACCCCAAACTTTTTGCGACAGTTTCTAAATCGAATAAATTATTTTCATTATCTTGTTTGATTAAGATTGAAAACATGTCGTTACTGAAAGTTTTAATTTCATTCATTAACTCTTCACCTCTTCTTTAATTTCTAAAATTTTCGCAATACGTTTCTTTTGTTCAAAAGCATCTCTACGTCCACGTAAAATATCCGATAAGTAAGCACTTGAAATTTCTAGCATTTCCGCAAGTTGCTTGTTTGTCATGTTGCGTTTTAATAATTCCGTTCTCACTTTCAAGCCGAAATCTGTTGTCGACATATTAGCACCTCCTATAACATTTTTTCTAAGCAAATAAATTATCTGTTGAACACCAATAACTTTTATGCTAATATTTAAGCATAGTTTAATAAACCTATAACAATTCGTAATGCCTGTCATAAAGGTATTGAATACTCGTTCCCCAACGAATAATTGTTATGTGTTTAGTAAGCTAAATTTAAAGCTTAAATACAGTATATTAACTTTTATGCTAATTGTCAACAAAAATAGCGAAAAAGTTAATCTGTGATAGGAGAAATTTATGAATCTAGTACAAAGAATCCGTAATTTGTGCAATTCAAAAGGTATGACTTTTGCTGAATTAGAGAGAACTTTAGGGTTTTCAAACGGACAAATCAGAAGATGGGAGAAAACCAAACCAGGCATTGATAAGGTGCAAAAAATTGCCGATCACTTCGATGTATCAGTTGATTACTTATTAGGTAGAGAAAAAGATGAGTACTCCGGAGAAGATAAAAGTGAAGATATTCTTATTATGCATCGAGCTACAGAAAATATGACGGAGGCACAAAGGCAAAAAGCTTTGACTATATTAGAAGCAATGTTTGATGATTGGGATGATTTAACTAAGTAACAAAGGGGCTTTTTAATTGAAATTAAATTATGAAAAATCTTTTTTTAAATCTGCGAAAGCAGTTTACGAGATCACAAATGGTCTATATAACTTATCTTTTCCTTTAGATATATTTGAAATTATCTCAAAAGATAAACGTATTAAATTAGTGACTTTCTCTGAATTTTCTCAGAATACTGGCACTTTATATTTTAAAATACCTTCTATTTTCGGTTCAGAAGAAGCGTTTCATATTAGAAAAGGAGACAAAGCGATTATAGTTTATAACGATTTACTGCCTATGAATCGTCTAAGATTTACTTTAGCTCATGAATATGGTCATTTTATAATGGGACATACTGGAGTTAATTTAAATAAAACATTCACATATAAAGATTATTATAGAAGGATTGCTGAAGAATATGAAGCAAACTCATTTGCTTCATGTTTATTGTTTCCTTTACATATAAGATACAAATATATAAACAACTTTAATATTGAGCAAATTTCGTACAAGTATCAAATGAGTTTTCAAGCGATCCATATAGCGGTAAAAGTAATCAGAAGACATATACACAATGGGTTAAACGACTATATGTCAAATAACGAAAATTACCACGCAGAAAACTACTTAAGTTTTTTAGAAGAGAAAATGGAAAGCAAATCTGATTTTATAAATGAATTTAAATATGCTTATGATCTAACGATTTAACAATCAAAAAATAAAGGAGAAATGAACATGAAAGAATTACCTAAGAGCAGATTAACGTTCAAAGAAAGTATGATTGAGAGTCAATATTTAGCAACTAAAACAAAAGAAGAAAAGAAACAATACAAGCAACTATCTGTTGAAGACAAAAGAGAAATTTTAAAAGAATACCAAAGTAAACCTAGAAAAGAAGTGAAATTTGAAAGTGAAATCAATAAATCTGACGAAAACTTATCTAAAATCTACCAAAGATTTAGCGAAATAGGTGTAGAGGATTTGTTTGGTACAAAAAAAGAAGTGAAAGAACTACCTATGATTTTAAAAGATAATGAAAGCATAATGTATGTAACTTCGGGATTGTACAATAATAATACCTACTTAATAGTATGTACTGATCTAAGATTGTTATTCTTAGATAAAGGTATGATATATGGTTTGAAATTTCATGAATTTCCATTCGAGAAAATCAATTCTGTTTCGTATAAAAAAGGACTTCTTTTTGGCGAAATAATTATACATCACGGTTCATCAAGTATCGCTATAGGAAGCATATCAAAAAACACTGTATCTAGAATGGCGGAAACAATACAAGAACAAATCTCTATTCGAGAAAGTTCTATGAAACCATCCAATTCTGAAAAAATGAGTTTTTCTGTTGCTGATGAATTAATAAAATATAAAGAATTATTAGATGTCGGAGTAATTTCTCAGGAAGAGTTCGATAAGAAAAAACAACAATTATTGGATATTGATTAATAGCGCTTGTGTGGCGTGAGGAGGATGAGGGATGGAAGAGAATAAAACTTTAAAAGAATACTTGCGTAATTTTTTAGAAGGTTACAAATATGTAGTTGAAAACAGATACATTTATCAGTTTAGTAGTAATCCGGAAGCCTTCCCATTCATGAGAAAAGACGATTACAAGATTTCGATATTTTATCTAAATCAATCTTTTTTTGAAGAACCTTGCATCGTTGTTATCTCAAATGACAGTAAATTAAAAGAAATATATAATTTTCGTAATACTGATATCAAACATTTGTCTAAACACTTTACTTCATACATATATGATTCTAAAAAGTATGTAGAAGAACAATCCGGATTATTAGATTTTAATAACTACATTTATTACACGTCTATTTACTACGGAAAATATATCGGGACTGTAATAATACAAAACAATTTAGATTTATTTTTTAATTATGGCAAACGATTAGCTAACGATCATTACAATACATTGATATCGAAGTCGAAAGAGAAATTGATAAACAAAGCACATGATGAAATACAACCGTTCAACCACTTAGATTTAAATAGCATGAAAAAGATTGTTGATGATATAACTTTTTCTTATCAAATAGAACAAGGATTACAAGCTTATAAAAGGGAGTTGTATTTGCCAGCTGCAGCAACCTTTGCTGTTGCTATAGAGACGTTTTTAATCAAATTAAAAAAAGTGAATAAAATCAAACATAAAGACACCGATTCAACTATGTACACCAAATTATTAGGAGAATTAACTAAAGAGGGTAAAGTGAATTATAGAACCAAAAAACGGGTAGAAATTGCTTATAGTATGAGAAATATAATCAACCATTCACAAGCCGGTGCAGTAGCCAAAGGTGATTGCGACTTCCTTTTAAACACACTAAAGGACATCGTTGATGAAAACGAAAGAATATTAACCGAATACAGTAAATCAATTAATAAGACGGAATAAATAGATATCCTTGTATTCGGACTCTATTTTTAACATAATTTGTTCATAAATTTTTAATTTAAGTTCTTGTTCATCGTCATAAATATCAAATTCACTACTATAATTTTCAACTGATTCTTTTATATAAGCTATTTCTGCGTCAGTAAACTTTACGCACATTTCATCACCTACTTTTTATTTTATTATATCACATTTAGTACCTAGTACTAAATTTCGGGTAGCTCGCCTACCCTTATTATTTTTTTGCCAATTTTGAGGAGGGAGAAGCAAAATGCCAGTATATAAGAATGATAATACAGGTAAATGGTATTTTTCCATTAGATATAAAGATGTATACGGTAATAACAAACGTAAGATGCAACGCGGTTTTTCAACTAAGCGTGAAGCTAAGAGAGCAGAGGCTATTTTTTTGAATGACGTAAACGAAGGATATAGTGATTCGAAAACATTTGATTATGTTTTTCATCACTATTTAGAAAATAGCGATTTGAGACCTAAAACAAAACGACGCAAACAAAATGAATATCATAAACACTTTAAAGCTAAGTTCGGGCACATAAAAATGAATAAGATAACACAAAATCAATGCCAAGAGTTTCGTAAATATCTAATAGAGAATGTAGCATCAACAAATTCTGCTCGTACAATTTGGTCAGGTTTTAAAGTTGTAATTAATTATGCTAAAAAATACTTTGGATTACGTACAGATCCAACAATATCAATTAAACCTATTCCGCGTGTAAAGCCAAAACCTAAGTTTATGATGCGTGAAGAATTTGAAGAAAGAATCAAAGACATTGAAGATCAAGATTACAGAGAGTTATTTACATTAATGTTTTATACAGGTTTAAGGATTGGCGAAGCTATGGCGCTTGTTTGGACAGACTACAATAAATATAAAAAAGAGATATCCATAAATAAAACAATGGACATCTCTAATAGAACTATATATCCGAGACCAAAAACAGATAGTTCAGAGGATATTGTTCCTTTACCTAAATTCATCAATACAATGTTAACTGAACGACACCAACGTGAAAAAGAGTTAAACAAATATTTTGATGAACGTAGTTATTTTATTTTCGGAGGAATGGCTCCCAAACATTACAGTCATGTTCAAAAGAAATTTCAAAAAGCTTTCCCCCATTATAACATTCACGCGTTAAGACATTCTTATGCATCTTATCTTGCAAATAATGGTGTAGATATTTTCGTTTTACAGTCACTCATGAGACATGCTCAAATCACTGAAACGATGGGCACTTACAGCCATTTATACACTCAGAAAAAACACGATGCAATAGCCATTTTTGACAAGTAAATGGTATCAAAATGGTATCAATAGCCATTTTCGGAAGTTAAGAATGGCTTAACAACGCGGTTTAAAGCTATCCAATACTACCTTCCATTTCGAACTTGATTAAACGGTTCATTTCGACCGCGTATTCCATTGGAAGTTCTTTTGTAAATGGTTCGATGAATCCCATAACAATCATTTCTGTCGCTTCTTCTTCAGAAATACCACGACTCATTAGATAAAATAATTGTTCTTCAGAAACTTTTGAAACCTTGGCTTCATGTTCTAATGATATTTGATCGTTGAATACTTCGTTATATGGAATTGTATCTGATGTTGATTCGTTATCTAAGATTAATGTATCACATTCAATATTTGAACGAGCACCTTTTGCTTTACGTCCAAAATGAACAATACCGCGATAAATAACTTTACCACCATTTTTAGAAATAGATTTAGAAACAATCGTTGAAGATGTATTTGGCGCTTTATGAATCATTTTAGCACCGGCATCTTGAACTTGTCCTTTACCAGCAAATGCAATAGATAATGTACTACCTTTTGCACCTTCACCTAAAAGAACACAGTTTGGATATTTCATCGTTAACTTAGAACCTAAGTTACCATCTACCCATTCCATATTTCCGTTTTCATAAACAAAAGTACGTTTTGTAACTAAATTGTATACATTGTTCGCCCAGTTTTGAATCGTAGTATAACGAACGTGCGCATCTTTATGCACAATGATTTCCACAACAGCAGAGTGTAAAGAACTAGTTGTATAAACTGGTGCAGTACAACCTTCTACGTAATGTACAGAAGCACCTTCATCAGCAATGATTAATGTACGTTCAAATTGACCCATGTTCTCAGAGTTAATACGGAAATAAGCTTGTAGTGGCGTATCTAGTTTGATATTTTTAGGTACATAAATGAACGAACCACCTGACCATACTGCTGAGTTTAACGCCGCAAATTTGTTATCTGCTGCAGGTACTACAGAAGCAAAGTATTTTTTGAATAATTCTTCATTTTCTTGTAAAGCACTATCTGTATCTTTAAAGATAATACCTTTTTCTTCAAGTTCTTTTTCCATATTATGGTAAACAACTTCAGATTCATATTGAGCAGAAACACCAGCTAAATATTTTTGTTCAGCTTCAGGAATTCCTAATTTATCGAAAGTTCTTTTAATTTCTTCTGGCACTTCATCCCATGAACGTTCAGCTTGTTCTGAAGGCTTTACATAGTAAGTAATGTCATCGAAATTCAATTCTGATAAGTCGCCACCCCATTGAGGCATTGGCATTTTATAAAACAATTTTAATGATTTAAGACGGAAATCTAACATCCATTCCGGCTCATTTTTCATGTTAGAAATTTCTCTAACGATATTCTCAGTTAAACCACGTTCTGATCTGAAAATGGATACATCATCGTCGTGGAATCCATATTTATAATCCCCAACATCAGGTGCTTTTTTAGCCATTTCAATCACTCCTTAAAAATATATTTACAACGGCGTGCGTAAGTTTTTAATTCATGATGTAAACCATATTATAACAATGACATGACATCTTATAAAAATTTTTATACTTTTATATGTCTAATATCAAAATCATCTATGATTAACAGCATTCTATTCTTCTTCAGTCGTACCTTCTGCTTTACCTTCTTTAGCAACAGTACCTTTTTCCAATGCTTTCCAAGCTAATGTGGCACATTTAATACGAGCTGGGAATTGAGATACACCTTGCAATGCTTCAATATCTCCCATTTCTTCTGTAATCACATAGTCTTCACCAAGCATCATTTTCGTAAATTCTTGGCTCATTTGCATTGCTTCTCCAAGTGAATGACCTTTAACAGCTTGTGTCATCATCGATGCACTTGCCATTGAAATCGAACAACCTTCACCTTCAAACTTAGCATCTTTTATAATGCCGTCTTCTATATCAAATGTTAGTCGTATACGGTCACCGCATGTCGGGTTATTCATATCTACTGTCATAGACCCGTTATCTAATACACCTTTATTTCTAGGATTTTTATAATGATCCATAATGACAGATCTATATAATTGATCTAGATTATTAAAATTCATAAGAGAAAAACTCCTTCGTTTGTTTCAAGGCATTTATTAACTGATCAATGTCTTCTTTCGTGTTGTATATATAAAAACTCGCTCTAGCTGTTGAAGACACATTTAACCATTTCATTAACGGTTGCGCACAATGATGCCCAGCTCTAACCGCTACACCTTCTGTATCTACGGCTGTAGCAACATCGTGTGGATGTACATCTTGTAAATTAAACGTTATTACACCTGCACGACGATCCTTAGGCGGGCCATAAATTTCAATTCCTTCAATTGCAGACATTTGCTCATAAGCATATATCGTTAATTCTTGTTCATATTTATGAATTGCATCAAAACCTATGCGTTCTAAATAGCGAATAGCTTCTGCAAGCCCAATTGCTTGAGCAATTAATGGAGTACCCGCCTCAAATTTAGTAGGTAAATCAGCCCATGTTGCATCATACTTACTTACAAAATCAATCATGTCACCACCGAACTCAATCGGTTCCATTTTTTGTAGTAACTCACGTTTACCAAATAATACGCCAATACCTGTTGGTCCAAGCATTTTATGACCACTAAAACTATAAAAATCAGCATTCATTTCTTGCATATCAAGTTTCATATGTGGTGCTGCTTGCGCCCCATCAACACTGATAATTGCGCCATGTTGATGAGCTATTTCTGCAATGGTTTTAACATCATTAATTGTACCGAGTACATTAGAAATATGTGCAATAGCAACGATCTTTGTTTTATCATTAATCGTTTGCTTAATATCTTCGATGTTTAATTCACCGTCAGCTGTCATTGGTATAAATTTCAATGTCGCATTTTTACGCTTTGCTAACTGTTGCCAAGGAACAATATTGGCATGATGCTCCATTTCAGTGACAACAATTTCATCGCCCTCTTCAACATTTGCATCACCATAGCTATGTGCTACAAGGTTAATCGACGCAGTTGTTCCGCGTGTGAAAATGATTTCTTCAAAATACTTCGCATTAATAAAACGACGAACGGTTTCACGGGCATTTTCATAACCATCAGTTGCCAATGATCCTAATGTATGAACACCACGATGAACGTTTGAATTATAACGCTTGTAGTAATCCTCTAAAACATTTAACACTTGCATAGGCGTTTGACTTGTCGCTGTTGAATCAAGATATGCTAAACGTTTGCCATTGACTTTTTGATCTAATATCGGAAAATCCTTGATTACTTCATTAACGTCAAATGAGTGTTCGGCCACTTCATTCACGACCTTTCTTAAATAAAAATCCTAATCATTTAAATACTGACGTTGTATTAGTCTTATACCAATATCGACAGTCTATATCTATTACAAACTTTTATTTTTAAAATATTATTTAGAAACTTTGCGTTCAATTACTTCTCTCAATTGACGTTTAACGTCTTCGATAGGTAATTCACGTACTACTGGATCTAAGAAACCATGTATAACAAGACGTTCCGCTTCTCTTTGAGAAATACCACGACTCATTAAATAGTAAAGTTGATCTGGATCAACACGACCTACTGATGCAGCATGACCAGCTTGTACATCATCTTCATCAATTAATAAAATAGGATTCGCGTCACCACGAGCATGTTCAGATAACATTAATACACGTGATTCCTGATTAGCAATTGATTTAGTTCCACCATGCTTAATGTAGCCGATACCATTAAATACAGATGATGCATGTTCTTTCATAACACCATGTTTAAGGATATAACCATCTGTTTCTTTACCATATTGTACGATTTTAGATGTTAGATTAATTTTTTGTTCTCCTGTACCTACAACTACTGATTTAAGTGAACTTGTTGAACGATCACCAAATAAATTTGTTGTATTATCAATAATTTGGCTACCCTCATTCATTAAACCTAGTGCCCAATTAATTGAGGCATCCGCTTCAGTAATACCACGTCGAATGATATGACCTGTAAAGCCTTTATCCATATAGTCCACTGAGCCATATGTGATATTTGAATTTGCACCAGCAATCACTTCAGAAATAATATTTAATTGATTTCCTTCACCAGATGCATTTGATAAGTAATTTTCAACATATGTGACTTCGGCGCTTTCTTCAGTAACGATGATAACATGGTTATAAAAGCTTGCATTTTTGTCGTCGTGCAACACAACGTATTGTACTGGATGTTCTACAACTACATTTTTAGGAACATAAACAAATACGCCACCATTAACTAATGCCGTGTGTAGCGCTGTGATACGATGTTCATCTACTGTTACTGCATCTTTCATAAAGTGCTTTTGTACTAAATCACTATGGTTCATAAGAGCGTCTGCTAAACCTTCAACGATAACGCCATCTTTCGATGCATTATCATCAACTTGTGTGTACGCAATCGTATTATTATGTTGAATTACTAAGTTTTTAGAATGATCTACGTCAATAATTTCTCTTACTGACTCAGGTAATTGTGATAAAGATTGATAAACATCACCTTTTACATCGTGTTGTTTAAAAGAATCAAAATCCCATTTTCTTAATTTTGTTTTATCAGGTTTTGGCATTTCTAAAGTTTCTGTTAATTTCAAAGCTTTTTTACGTAATTCTGTCATCCAAGAAGGTTCATTGTGGGCTTTAGAATAATCAACAAGTTGTTCTTCAGAAATGTTCAAAATATCAGTTGTCATAACTTTTTCCTCCTACTTGATGAAATTTACTATTTCGTATAAATGTTCATTTTCATCATATATAGATGAACATCTCATGGATACTGTATTAATAAGATTATTCAGCTGAACCGAACTCTTCTTTAACCCATTCATATCCTTCTTCTTCAAGACGTTTTGCTAATTCTGGACCACCAGATTTAACGACTTTACCAGCATACATTACATGTACTTTATCAGGAGTAATGTAATTTAATAATCGTTGATAGTGTGTAATCATTAATGCACCAAAGTTTTCCCCACGCATTTGGTTAATACCTTTAGATACAACTTTTAATGCATCGATGTCTAACCCTGAATCGATTTCATCTAAGATTGCAAACTTAGGTTCTAACATCATTAATTGTAAGATTTCGTTACGTTTCTTCTCTCCACCTGAGAAACCTTCATTTAAATAACGTTGTGCCATGTCTTTATCTATGTCTAGAAAATCCATGTTTTTATCTAATTTCTTAATAAATTGCATTAAGTTGATTTCTTGTCCTTCTTCACGTTTCGCATTGATTGCTGAACGCATGAAATCAGCATTTGTAACACCTGTAATTTCTGATGGATATTGCATTGCCAAGAATAATCCTGCTTTTGCTCTTTCATCAACTTCTAATTCTAAAATATTTACACCGTCTAAAAGTACTTCTCCTTTAGTTACTTCATAGCTTGGGTGTCCCATAATTGCAGATGATAAAGTTGATTTACCTGTCCCGTTTGGTCCCATAATCGCATGTATTTCATCAGTGTTAATTGTCAAGTTAACACCTTTTAAGATTTCTTTATCCTCAATAGACACATGTAGGTCTTTGATTTCTAATGTTGATGCCATTTTATATTCCCTCCGTAAAATATAAAGTTTTCTTAACTAGTTTATAATAATTTTAATTTGTAGTCAAAAAGACTTTGTAATAATGCGTTCAGTTAATTATAACTTACTTATACCTTAATATAAACAACTTAAACCCTTTTTATTATTTTTAATAACTCTAAAGTACAACTCTAATCCGCTCTCTTTAAAAATATAAATGATAATAAGTGCACATAATTTCTCAATGGATTTTATGAATTTAAAATATGTTATCATTTCACTAGGACATTTGTAATATGGTATGATGCTATTTATGATTTTATTCCAATCGTTTGAAAGGAGTTATTCATGCAACAATTTAAATGGATTAATATTCTAAAAGGTTTTGCTATGGGAACGAGTGACTTGGTACCTGGTGTTAGCGGTGGGACTATCGCATTATTGTTAGGTATTTACAATCAATTTATCGCTTCAATTAGCGGCATATTCTCACGACGTTTTTGGCCAAGTTTTACATTTTTAATCCCCATTATAATTGGAATGTTACTGGCAATGGGATCACTAAGTAATCTTTTTAATTATTTATTAAGCCAACACCATATTCCAACTATGTTTTTCTTTGGTGGATTAATCATTGGTATCGTTCCATATTTATTGAAAATTTCTAACTATAAAACGTCATTTACAACTAAACATTACATGATGGTTATAGCTGGTATCGCTATCTTAATTGTTATTACATTAATGAATAATGGTGATAAACATGCTGGAGAAACGCTTACTCTATCAACTGGTCTTATTATTAAATACTTTATTGCAGGTATGTGTGCATCTAGCGCTATGTTACTCCCAGGTATTTCAGGATCATTTATGTTATTAGTATTTGGCGTCTATGGTACGGTCATGCTAGCAATATCTGAAGTTGTTAAACTTAACTTTACCGGTCTTCCTATACTACTTGCAGTCGGATTTGGGGTGCTTGCTGGATTCATTATTTCAAGCAAAATTATCCAGTATTTCCTAACACATCATAAACTAATGACTTTTGCATTAATCATTGGTTTTGTTGTTGGCTCCCTCTTTGCAGTATTTCCAGGTTTACCAACTAATATCGTGATGTGGTTCGTTTCATTAGTAGTATTTATCATCGGTTTTATTGTAAGTTTGACTTTAGGTCGAATTACCGCTGAAAATGAATAATCATTTTAGGGGTGATAAAATATATTCAGTATCTCGTTAATCATATGCAATATATGTCTCGTTTTGTATACATATTATTGGATATCATTAGCGAGTTTTTATTTAGTTTTTTTCTAACATTAAAATAATTATTAATAAATTTTGGTATCCACTTTTTTAATACAAAAACCACCTAGCCGATGGTTATACCGACTAAGTGGCATGTGCAGTGTATTAGGAATAAAAAAGTAAAATTACTCGCCTTTGTTACCTTTTACTTTATCAATAAAATCAGTTGCTTTTTCTTTTGCATTTTCAACGAATTCTTTCGCTTTACCAGAAGCTTTATCTTCTTTACCTTCGTTTTCTAAATTTTTATTATCAGTAACATTACCTACTGTTTCTTTAACATTACCTTTTGCTTGTTCAAATTTACTTTCGTCTGCCATAATAAATGCCTCCTCGGAATAATTAAATGTTATATATAATACTTACCCACTGAAAAATTATCTAAACATTTTACTTAAATAATTTTTGATATTGATTTGACGTCATTTTATAACTAGCGAAATAGATTCATCATTAACTTGAGGGAGTGGGACTGAAATAATAAAGAATCACTAATGATTTATGATGTAGTAGTCACTATCCATGTGAAATTAAAAATAAGAATAAATGAGTAGCACGCATGCATATAGGATTTTACTTTATCCGTAATAGCATCTCATTCCTAAATATCATATAAATACCTGTTTAAATTAAAAAGCCCAGCAACATCACGTTACTGAGCCATTAATATGATTTATTTAGCAGGAATAACTGCACCGTTGTATTTTTCATTAATGAAGTCTTGAATATCTTTAGATTGTAATACTTCAATTAATGCTTTGATTTTCTTATCATCTTGATGTCCTTCTTTAACAGCAATTAAGTTTGCATAAGGATTATCTTTCGCACTTTCTACAGCAATAGAATCTTTTTTAGGATTTAGTTTTTGTTCGATTGCAAAGTTTGAATTAATGATAACAGCATCAGCGTCTTCATTTTGATAAATTTTAGGTAAGAATTCTGCTGATTGTTTATTATTAAACTTAATATCTTTTTTATTCTCTGTAATATCACTAAACTTAGCATCTTCAATTTTTACGCCTTTTTTGATCTTAATTAAACCTGCATCAACGAAGAATTTTAAGAAGCGTCCTTGTTCAGCTGGATTATTAGACACATAAACTGTCGCACCTTTTGGTAATTCTTTTAAACTTTTATACTTTTTAGAGTATACAGCCATAGGTTCTAAGTGAACATCACCGGCACTTACGATTTTGTAACCTTTATCCTTTTTCTCTGTGTTTAAATATGGTGTATGTTGGAAATAGTTTGCGTCAATTTCACCTTTATCTAGTAATTTATTAGGCGTAGTGTAATCGTTAATTGTTTTAATATCTAGGTCATAACCTTTTTTCTCTAATAATGGTTTTGCTTTTTCTAAAATTTCAGCATGTGGTGCTGGTGAAGCACCTACTGTTATTTTCTTATCGTCACTGCCACTTTTGTTTCCATTACCGCAAGCTGCTAATACAACTGCAAATGTTAATACTAAAATAAGACCAAATAATTTTTTCATAAAATGAACCCCCCAATTTATCGTTTATCAAGTTTATTTGTAAGCCAATCCCCAATGAATTGGATTATAAATACAATAATTAAAATAAAAACAGTTGATACTAAAATGACATCATTTTGATTTCGAGTGAAACCTGTTAAGTATGCTAAATTTCCTAAACCACCGGCACCAATTACACCTGCAACTGCTGTTGAACCAACTAAAGCGATTGCTGTAACTGTAATGCCAGACACTAGCGCTGGCATGGCTTCAGGTAAGAGGACTTTACGAATTACTATCCAAGTATTGGCACCCATTGACCAGGCCGCTTCGATGACACCTTTATCAATTTCTTTAAAAGCAATTTCTACGAGCCTTGCATAAAACGGTGCTGCGCCAATAATCAAGGCTGGTAACGCACCTGTCGGACCACTTATCGTTCCAAGTATCAAACTTGTAAATGGAATTAATAATAAAATTAAAATAATAAATGGTATCGCTCTAAATAAGTTAACAATGAAAGAAACGATAGAATAAAATAACCTTGCACCGATAGACTTACCTTTAGCAGACAAGAATAATAACACACCTAAAATAAGACCGAGTATAAATGCAAATATAGTTGAGACGACTGTCATGTATAGTGTTTCGACTATTGCAGTCCAAACTTCTGGCCACTGAATATTAGGCATTGTAATCATTTCATTTATAATTTCACTAAATGATTTACCCATGTCTTAACACCTCCATTTTAACTTGTCGCTCAATTAACTCTTTTTCGAATTTTCCGAAATCTACACTTGAAATATATGGAATATGCAGAACTAAAAAGCCGACTGTTCCATTTTTTGTATTTTTAATATTTGCTTCTAAAATATTAATTTTAATATCATAGGCAGTTGATAGACTCGATACAATAGGCTCGGTTGTTGTTGAACCAGCGAAAACTAATCTAACGATATAAGCATCTTTTTCTAATGGCTCTAATTCTGTTAAAGATGTTTCGAAATCATCATTTAAATCTTCTTTCACAAATCGTTTTGTCACAGTGTGTTGCGGATTTTCAAAAACCTGTGTCACCGGTCCATGTTCTATCACTTTACCACTTTCCATAACTGCAACTTCATCACAAATACGACGAATGACATGCATTTCATGCGTAATTAGTACAATTGTTAAATTTTGTTGTTCTCTAATTTTTAGTAGTAGATCTAAAATTTCATCTGTTGTTTGCGGATCAAGTGCACTTGTTGCCTCATCACAAAGCAAGACCGTTGGATCATTAGCTAACGCTCGTGCAATCCCAACACGTTGCTTTTGTCCACCTGATAACTCTGATGGATAAGCCTTTTCTCTACCTTTTAAACCGACGAGTTCGACAAGTTCTAATGCTTTTTGCTTAGCTCTCCTTCTAGGGACACCTGCAATTTCAAGCGGAAACATAATATTTTTTAACACAGTCCTTGACCATAACAAATTAAAATGTTGGAAGATCATACTTACTTTTTGTCTTTTTGCTCTTAATCCATTTTTGGACAATTGACCTATATGGTCTCCATCTATA
This sequence comes from Staphylococcus sp. FSL W8-0056, assembly GCF_037963075.1. NCBI lineage: Bacteria > Bacillati > Bacillota > Bacilli > Caryophanales > Staphylococcaceae > Staphylococcus > Staphylococcus sp. FSL W8-0056. The sequence continues at coordinate 543,861 of NZ_CP150142.1, read as the reverse complement.
ATAACTTCACCTGATGTAGGCGCTTCTAAATGATTAAACATTCGAATCAAAGTACTTTTTCCTGCTCCAGAAAAACCAATGACGCCATAAATCGATCCTGCTCGAATCGATAAATTAACGTGATCTACAGCAAGGACTTCTTTATTTTTAGTCCGATATTCTTTAACAACTTCTTTTAATTCAATCACGTTGATTCCTCCCTGTGTTGCTTAATAAAATAAAAAATGCTTTCTCAATATCGATAGAAAAATTGAGAAAGCAATAGTAGTATTGTTTCTCTCATCTTCAAAAGTTAAAACTTTATGTGAATTGGCACCATTTCTATATAAGACGGTTGCCGGGCTTCGTAGGGCACATCCCTCCACCACTCTCGATAAGAGTTTACGCATCATTTAATTTGTATTAATCCTAACACCTTAGTAAAATTTCGTCAATAACTATTTTAAATTTTCTAACAAATCAGTCACCGATTTAAATGCATAAATTCGTTTTACTTCTTTATCTTTATTCATCAACAATAAAATCGGCGTAGACATGATTTGCATATCTTTACAAAACTGAGGATAAAAGTTTAAATCTATTTTCAATAATGGTAACTGCAATATTTCATTAGCAATGTCTAACATTCTTTCTGAAACCTTACAAGTACCACACGTTGGTGTATAACCAAAGATTAAATGTTTGTCTTCCTCATAAAATGTAGTTACATCTTTGATGTCTAATGAATTATTCATTTACTAAAACTAACCTTTCATTATTTATATTCGGTAAAAGAGGTGTTTCTTTCTTACAAGTAAAGCCATGTTTTGAAAGTACATGCGCCAAATATTGTTTGGGGCAATTCGCAACTTGACAGTAAGTTTTATCAATAAATATATGTTCACTTTCACTCAAATAACGTTTAAACCAATTTCTAATTCGATCTCCTTCGTCATCAGAATCGGCTAATACAAAAACTTGTTTATCATACAGTGATTCTATCATATCATCAAGCTTATCTATACTCATTGTTCCATGAGTACAAATAATATTGACTGGTTCTGCAATAACCTGTTGCACCCTTTTTTTATCAGATTTTCCTTCAACAATTATCACTTTATTTACAATAGCCATCATCATCACCCTTTAAAATCAATAAACATCTGTCACTGTATCATTTCACAAAATTGGTATGAATAAAACATAAATCACAAAAAATTTAAACTAGCTTAATATAATAATTACAAACTCAATGTTTGACTAGCTGGAACATTTAACATAAGCAGACAAAGGCTAAGTCAAAAATCAACATCCTAAAATCTACAATGTTATATTAACAATAGTTAACCAAAAGAAAATACACCTATAACAAACTTTTCAATTATAGCGGGGCCCCAACACAGAAGCTGATGGTAAGTCAGCTTACAATAATGTGCAAGTTGGCGGGGCCCCAACACAGAAGCTGGCGGAAAGTCAGCTTACAATAATGTGCAAGTTGGGGGGGCCCAACATAAAGAAATACTTTTTCTTTAGAAATTAGTATTTCTTATGCATGAGTTTTACTCATGTATTCCTATTTTTAAATACACATTAGCTGTGGCTTATGAAAACAGGCTGGGACATAAATCAATGTTCTATGCTCTACGAAGTTATATTGGCAGTAGTTGACTGAACGAAAATGCGCTTGTAACAAGCTTTTTTCAATTCTAGTCAGGGGCCCCAACACAGAGAATTTCGAAAAGAAATTCTACAGGCAATGCAAGTTGGGGATGGGCCCCAACAAAGAGAAATTGGATTCTCAATTTCTACAGACAATGCAAGTTGGGGTGGGACGACGAAATAAATTTTGCGAAAATATCATTTCTGTCCCACTCCCTAGATTGATCTATAGATACTACACTTATTAAAGTAATATATTTTTATGATTCTCTTAGCTGCAATCCCATGAATACATGTAATCATCAAACTTCATAGCCTCAAGGTCAGTAGATTTCACTAAGATATTGGCAATACCTAAATCACCCCATATAATCGAAGAATTACCATCTCTTGTAGAATCAATTTGCAGTAAGACTCTATCATACATTTTCAGTTCTTGATCGTTCGTTCTTGGATCTATTTGGTCAAAATATGGATAACCACCAAGTTGATTAAATGGCTCCTTAGCAGTAAATGTGTTACACACAGGTTCCATTAATTCATCATATCCACCAAACATCGATTTTAGCGCGAAGGATGGATTGACTTTATTCCACAATGCAAGCACGTCCTCATCGTACTTATAATCAGTACATGTAATAGTTTGTTTCGACAATCTAAATTCTATAGAAAATGCTCCACTGAACGGGATATCCTCATTATCAGCATCTAATGACTTCAAATGCACTTGAATATTTTCGAGTGATAAATCTGTAATTGGCTCTTTTATATAAACAAGCCTTGAGTTTATATTGTTTCCCTTTAAATTTTCAGACATACCATACATTTGATCTTCTGAACTAATCCAAAACTGCAATATCCCTTCATTTACAGGAAATAATTCTTGTTGTTCTGGAAGATCATTCAAATTAATCTGTGCTAACAATACCATTGGTACATTATTTTCATCTAATGGTATATCTTTAAAAGATTTTAAAAATGGCATTCCACCAATCTTACTCTGGCTTAAAGTTTCTTCTTGCATCTCTTTTAAATCCATTTCAATACATGGTAGTACTGGTAAATTACCGTTTTCTACAGATTCTACGAAACGGTTATATGCTTTTTGCTCCTTTTTAGAAAGATGACTAACGTCTTGAATGTTTAGCATATTAACTTCCCCCAATTTTTATTTTTAAAATAGCTAAATTCATTATTTTCATCATTCTTGAATAATAAAATGTAGCAATACTCCAAATAATAGTGCCTAATAAATTTTCTTTCATATTATTTACTTACTCAGACTAAAAATAAACTCCTCAATCTTAGATTAAGGAGTTACACGGTGATTATTCACCAATCATTTCTGAATATTTTTCAGCTGTTAATAAAGCTTCAAGCTGACTTTCATCACTAATTTCTACTTTTACCATCCATGCTTTTTCGTATGGAGATTCATTTACAAATTCGGGACTATCTTCTAGTTCTTCGTTGACTTCAACTACTTTACCAGAGATTGGTGCATATAATTCTGATACAGTTTTAACTGATTCTACGCTACCAAACGTATCCCCTTCATTAATTTCATCATCTGTTTCTGGTAATTCAACGAAAACAATATCACCTAACTCGCTTTGTGCGTATTCTGTGATTCCAATTGTTGCTACATTACCTTCAACTTTAACCCATTCATGCTCTTTTGAATATTTCAATTCATTTGGTACTGCCAAGAGAATCCCCTCCTAATTAATCTTTACATCATTAATGATGCCATAAGGCTAGATGCTATTCAACTATATTTATAAAAATTAACAATTGTATAGCTTATTTCATTTTACATGTAATGAATCTAAATATCGAGATATTTAGTAAACGTTTACATTTCACTTACGCTAACCAAGTCTCTTTATATTGATCTTCTTTAAATCCTAATGTTATCTTATCGCCCATTACTGCTAGAGGACGCTTTACTAACATACCATCAGATGATAACAACTCTAACTTTTCATCATCTGATAAAGTTTGTAATTTATTTTTCAAATCAAGCTCACGATATTTCGCACCGTGTGTATTAAACAATTTATTAATTTCTACGCCTGTATTTGCAATTATTGTTTTAAATTCATTTATTGTAGGTGTATGTTGAACGATATCAATTGGTTCATAACTTACGCCATATTCATCTAAAAACTTTGCTGCCTTTTTACAAGTTGTACAATTCTTATATTGGTAAAATTTAATCATGCGACTGCAACCTCCTTTATGTATTTAAAATAAATATATCATTTTCCATAGCAAAAGGCTTTCATTTTGAAGCTAAAATTTTTTATTATGATATAAATTTAGCTATAATAAAAATTATTAAACTATCTAGAGGAGTTGTTACAATGCAAGCAATCAAAAGTAATGAATCATTTAAATCTATAATTAATAGCGATACACCTGTAATTGTTAAATTTGAGGCAGGATGGTGCCCAGACTGTCGTGCTATGGATTTATGGATTGACCCAATCGTAGAACAATATAATGATTACCAATGGTATACTGTTAATCGTGATGAATTAGAAGATGTAGTTGTTGAAAATGAAGTTATGGGTATCCCTAGCTTGCTAGTATTTAAAAACGGCGACAAAATTGCACACCTTCATTCAGCAAATGCTAAGTCACCTGAACAAGTTGAATCATTTTTAGCAGAAACTTTTAAATAAATACTAAAATACAAATGTGTATATACTTCACAATAAAAAGCTGAGACTGTGATTGTACCGACTCTAGTAAATTAGATTAAATCTCTAACTCGATAGATGTCCATCAATTCATGTCTCAGCTTTTATTAATGTTTTCTATAATTATACATATTAATATAATGTAATTAAGTTTCTATTTTTACGTGGTGCTTTAGGCATATCTTCTTCTAAATCCGTTAAATATAAGAATCCAGCAAGAACTTCATCTTTCTTTATACCAAGTGTTTTTCTTACTTTAGGATCATAGATATATAATGGCGATTTCCAACATGTACCTATCCCCGCTTCATAAAGTAACAACATAAGATTTTGTGCATATGCACCAAATGCAAAGTAGTTTTCATCATTTTGACGTTGTCTTGGATCTGTTTTTAAAATAAGCAATAACATGCCACCTAGTTTCGTTACTGCATCATAATGACATTGTTGCTTATCTAATTCATTAGGAAATGCAAATTTAGAAATATCCTTACTCATATCTCCTAATCTGTCTTTCGGAACATGCACAACTCTCCATGGTTCCCTCATTCCGTGATTTGGAGCATCAGCAGCTTTCTCAATTGCTTGATATAGCAATGCGTCATCTATGTGCATATCTCTTTTAAATTTTTTCACACTTCTTCTATTAGCTATTGCTTGTTGTAATTCCATCTAAAATCGCTCCTCCACGAACAATGATAATACTTCTCAATTATAAGACAGCACTTACACAAAAGCAACCTAATTCATTTTATTAGTATAAAGTCACTTGTGCTTTTAAATCAGTAACATCAATCTGTCCTGGAGCTTGTGGTTCTCCGATACAACCATAAGTCAATGCACCACCAAAAACGCCTTGAGCCGTTCTACTTATTAGTCCAAGTTTAGACATTGAAATACCAACAACTTTGCAGTCCATAGTATCTGAAAATGTAGACATTGCCTGCAATAAATTTAACACATCATTTTTATTATGTGGCATTACTGCTAATTTAACGTATTCTGGGTTGAATTTTTGCATTTTAAAAAATATAAATTGCAATTCATCTAATGGAGGCGTACTTTCGAAATTATGATGTGATATAACCACCTCTTTATTATACTGTTGCAAGTGTTTAATGATTCGTTGATGTTTTTCAATGTCAATATCTGCTTGCCATTCTATATCAATCATATCTATGCCATTGATATTTGCTAAGTCTGATATTAAATTAAGATACAAGTCATTTATAAATTGCCCATAGCCACCTTGTAACTTTGTACGATACGTAACTAATAATTTGAATGAATCTTGCATAACCTTCAGCTTTGTAATCATTTCTGCCACTTGATCAACTGTGACATTTTCAATTTGATCAATTCGTAATTCTAATACGTCTATTGCATCAATACGATGATTAATTTTTTGAATTAAAGTTTCTTCGATAGATAATTGTGGCGCGATAGTCGCTACTACTTCCACATGTGTCATAGTAAATCCCTCATTTCAGATACTCATTATTTTTATTGTAAACAACAACTTTTTATCCTTCAATCAAACAATGCTATAAATGAAAATGATTAAGGTATTTTCGAATGGGTAAAGCATAAATGTATTTTAAATTAGGAGGTTATAAGAATGGCAATACATTATGAAACTAAAGCGACGAATGTTGGCGGACGTAAAGGACATGTTTATACTGATGATCGAGCGTTAGATATTGATATCGTTCCGCCTGCTCAAGCAGATGGTAAAGCTACTAACCCCGAACAATTATTTGCAGCAGGTTATGCATCTTGCTTCAACGGTGCTTTCGACCTAATTTTAAAGCAAAACAAAGTGCGTGATGCTCATCCAGAAGTAACACTAACAGTGAGACTAGAAGATGATTCAGACTCAGAAAGTCCTAAATTAAGTGTTTCAATTGATGCGACAATTAAAAATGTTATATCTCAAGAAGAAGCTGAAAAATATTTACAAATGGCTCATGAATTTTGTCCATATTCAAAAGCGACTCAAGGAAATATTAATGTCGATTTAAATGTAAATGTTGTAGATTAGCATTAACTTAAAGAGATTATTCAACGTTATTAATAAAATTCACATAAAATTCAAATTTGCCAACCAAAAATTTTTGGTTGGTTATTTTTTCTATTCGTGACTGAAATTTCTGGCAATATTTAACTGAAAATGATTGTCCCTTAGTCATCATAAATGTGACCGGTTCCAATACTGGCTTGACTTCTTCGCATAACGTCTCCAAATAAAAGTCCAGTGTCGATCAATAACCAATTCCATAATTTCCTGAACTTAAAAATAAATATAATTAAATTGATAATCCATTTACAAGAATGTGCATATAAATCAGTGATTGCAAAATTTTAATAAACATTTTAATATGTAATTAAGAAATTTTTTTAGTACAAAATCTTTCTTAATAATGATTAAGGAGGTCAGTAATGATTGAAATTAAAACATTAACGAATAATGATTTTAATGAGTATAAGAGACTTGTTTCGACAGTCAATGAAGAATTCACTCAAGATTCACATTATAGTCAAACAATGACTGACACCTTAATACATGACATTTTAAATCAAGGTTCACCGAAATGTATTGTATTTGGCTATTATGAAAACGAAACACTTATCGCAACAGCTGCCTTAGAACAAATTCGATACGTTGGAAAAGAACATAAATCATTAATTAAATACAACTTTGTTACTAATAACGATAAATCGATTAATAGCGAGCTCATTAATTTCATTATTAATTATGCACGGCAGAACAATTACGAATCTTTACTTACATCAATTGTGTCAAACAACATAGGTGCTAAAGTTTTCTATAGTGCACTAGGATTCGACATTCTTGGTTTTGAGAAAAATGCAATTAAAATCGGAAATACCTATTTCGATGAACATTGGCTTTTTTATGATTTGATTAATAAGTAATACAGTTTTATATATTCTACATTTCTCATAAATTCAAATCATATAGGTTCTATTTTTCATACAACTACTCTACTATTGAGTAGTTGTTTTTTATTTGATATGATAACAATAAGTTTTTTCAGAATATTCTATGTTTTAGGGGTGTCAAAACTTAATGGTAACCGCAATTATTCATGGATTTATCTTAGCGATTGGTCTAATTTTACCTTTAGGTGCACAAAATGTATTTATTTTTAACCAAGGAGCTAATCAACCAAAATATAGATATGTATTGCCTGCAATAATTACAGCCGGGTTGTCAGACAGCTTACTTATTATTATTGCAGTGGTAGGAGTATCTATCATTATTATGTCTTTACCTGTACTTCAAGCAATTATTTATATAGTTGGTTTAATTTTCTTGATGTATATGGCTTGGACCATTTGGCATGATAAACCCTCAACAGATGGAGAAGCTCAAATTATATCTCCAATGAAACAAGTAAGTTTTGCTTTATCAGTTTCATTACTCAATCCACATGCTATTTTAGATACAATTGGTGTAATTGGTAGTAGTGCTGCATTATATAGTGGCAGCAATAAAATTGCGTTTACAATCGCTTGTATTAGCGTTTCATGGTTATGGTTCTTTTTACTCGCAATTTTAGGAAAAATGGTTGGATCAATTGATAAAACTGGAAAATTATTAACAATAATCAATAAAATATCAAGCATAATAATTATTATTGTTGCTCTAATGATATTACAAAAACTTATTCAATTATTATTCTAAAGCGTTATGTAGTTGTATTTTAAAAGCGTTATACAAAAGACATACTTGTGTCTATGTATAACGCTTTATTTATTATAAATTTGGATCAATTAACTCAACAAATTTAAATGTTCCATTGTCATATTCAAATTTCAGGATATTACAATTACCGATATTATGCTTTAATGCTTCATCTAGTTTAAGGCAATATCTTAAAAATACTCCCATTATTGTTCCATGACTCACGACTAATGCATTATTCTTTGTTTGAGACATAATGTCATGTAAAGTTTTCACAATGCGTTCTTCAACTTGTTGCCTTGCCTCTCCTTTGAAAGGAACAATTCGATCTCCGAATAAGTCCTCAGGCTTGTATAGATTATCAAATAGATAGACTGACTCACCTTCAAATATTCCAAAATGCCATTCCTTCAGTCCCTTAAAACGTTGATACGATTGGTTAGGTGCAACATTTTCAAGTGTGTCACTTGCGCGTTCTTGCGTTGATGATGCATATAAATCGAAGTTTATCCCCTTAGTTTCATAATAACTACGTGCCTTTTGAGCTTGAGCAATTCCAAGTTCTGTTAGCGGCGAATCTCCAAATCCCTGAATTAGTCCCTTAAAATTAAACAAAGTTTGTCCGTGGCGCATTAAATATAACGTTTTAGCCAACAATAACACCTCTTCAATAAAAAGTATTGATAGCTCAAAATGTATTCTCTTTTTATTAAAATGAGTACCAAATATATTAAACCATTATTTAAACTTTTTCGGTAGCGAAAACCTTTGCTTTTGATGTACATTTTTTTCATAAGTAATGATGATTTTAGTTTAAAAGATAATGTGACGGGGTAAAACGCAATGAAGAGTACAGAATTTTAAAGGAGTGAGTGTTTATGGATCATCATAATCAATGTAATTATGTGAATCCACAAAATGTTTCACTTGACTGGGAATGTTTTATAATTAGTAAAAGTGAAATGTTGTTAGATGGTGTACCAAATGAACTTATCAACACTTGGTTAGATAAAGACATTATTACACCATTTTCGATAAGAAATGATGAAATAAACTTTAAAACAAAAGATATTTGGGATGCACTAATACATCATAATTGGTACTACTCAAATTAATTTGCCATATATAAGCTAATAGCTCTATTTGTAGTTTCAATTAATTGATGATCTGTGTAATTAGACATCACATATGCTCTAATTACTTGGTGTCTTTCTTCTAATCGAGGGAATGCTTTATCTTCACTAACGTGTTCGGCCAATATACCAAATGGTGTGTTATCATTTTGAAAACCCATGATGAAATTGTAAAACGTCATAAGACTTGCCCCCTTCATTTATTAAGCGCTATTTAAAGTGTTATTATTAATCTTATCAGAAAACTAGTATTTGTAAATGTGCAAAAGTGATTTTGCACATTTTTTTGATATCTGATTCTAAAAATATTAACGAATTATACAACTTTAAGAGTTTTTAGTATGTAAATATTCTTTTCATATTAATACTATACATCCCTATATATGCTCACTTGTTTGAATTAATAAACTTTAGCATTCTACAAATAATATTTTAAAAATAACTATACTTTTTATTTACCTATTGGAAAATAGTGTTATCATATTTATTAAGAAGCTATTTTTATACTAGTAGGTGTCAGTCATGAATAACATTTTGTTAAATGCTATCAATATAGTTATTACTACCACTTTTGTTATCTTTAATATTTTAATCACATATAATAAAGATTTAGATGATTTATGTTGGCTCCTGCCTGGTATTATCATTTGTGGTGTGATACTCATCGTATCCTTTACCATTGCAATGATAACTAAAAACTGGTTAAGTGAAATATTATTTTTTATAAATATCGTACTCGTTCTCTATTACATTTATCCTATTTTTTATAGTTTTATAGGTTAATAATTACGGTATATAAGGAGGGTTTCACATGTCTTTACATTTTGCAATTCTGTTTTGGCTAGCATTAATTTTCTTAGTTGCCGCTACGTTTATACTCGTATTAATGAAAAAAACTGGCAAAGAATCTAAAAAAGAGTCCTATTTAAGTTTCACTGTCATTCTCTATATTTTTGGATTCGCTATATTAATATACACATTTATATTTGGTGTGCTATAAATGAAATTCATTTTATATCCAGTCTGAAACGTCTCAATGATGTTTCAGACTGTTTTTTATTCTTAATAGACATTTCACACTCTCATACTTTAATATTTAAGATATGTTTTAGTCTTACAAGCTTATTAAAGATTACAATTCTAATTTAAGACTATTTACATATATTTCTTCAACAAGGAGCTTTTAAGTGAACTATATTAAACGAACGATAATTTTACTTATATTATTCGTTGTCGTATCCCCTATAAACTCACCAAAAACAATTGCAGATAATAAGTATTCAGAAATTCAAGATGACAAATTCCAATTACAACCTGGTGATATTATTGTTACAAAAGGCCCTGTCATGTGGGGATTTTTTGGTCATTGTAGTATCGCGATTGATGATAAAACGATTTTACAAATTGAGGGGCCTGGCGACAAACCAACTACACAATCCTTCGAATCTTTTAAATATAATTATGCAAGTGGCAAAAATGATTGGATGAAAGTTTATCGTTGCAGCTATCCTGGTGCAGGTAAAAAAGCGGCTGAATGGGTTAAGAAAAACTATGAAAATACAAATCATCGTTATCTAGTTACATTAAATTTGAACAGCAAAAAATTTACGTATTGTACTAAAATTATCTACCAAGCTTATAAATTTGGTGTAAGTGAAAAATCAGTTAAAAGTTATGGACTACATATTATTTCACCCTATGCAATTAAAGATAATTTTATAGATCCATACAAACTAAGGCTTGTAAAAGCTTATTAACACAGTTTCATCAAATAGTTAAATTAGTTTGTGTTTTGCAATAAATTGGGTATAGATTACAAATGATATTTCAGGAGGCCCAATATTTTGAATGAACTAACTAAAGAACAAAAGTATACAATAGCTAAATTTTACAAATTATATATTGAACGTTCGAATAATGGAGAAACAGAAACAGTCGCTAACTTTTTTGGCGATGCTAAAGATGCACGTGAAAACTATTTTTGCGATCGTGATTATCAAGACTTCTTAACTAACTGCCAAATTTTAATTCAAAACAAATACTTAACTGGTGAAATTTTGGACGATAACATTTACAATATTTCTATTTTAAACAAGACATTTATTGAATTTGAACAAAATTTTGGTTGAACATGAATGTCTCAACTATAAACTTTTTAACCCTATTTTAAAGCAGGAGTGAAAAACATACATGAGTGAATGGCATATTAATAATCAATCTACAAAACCTTTTTTAATACAACAAGCGGAAAAGCAATTGTCTATTGTTAAACCATTGCCTAATGGTAGCTTCCAAATACTCACAGAAATAAATTTGGAGAATGGCAATATTAGTAACATCGATCATTCTTTACTTGTTTCAGTAGACCCCAAAGCATTAGAAATAAGTATATTTGACGCTGTAAATTAAACGCAATATTTTTATTTAATTATTTTAATGTTTCGCCTTTTAAATGAAAACAAGATTACTGAATTATTATGAGATTTTAAAAACAATAAATATTCTCAATAATTAATCAGTCTTAATAAAAAATTAACAAAAAGTTGATTAGTTAAATTATTAATTAAGTAGTAAGATATTATGCGATGTGGTATCCTATTATTGTTAAACATTTTGAGTGTTTAACATTACTTCTTGTTATCGCCATATACAGACTTTAATTCTCGTCATTATTAAAGTTCTGTATTGGCGCTTTTTTTATTCAAAATCAAAAGTCGGACAGATGAAAAGTAAAAAACTTTTCCATCAATTCGATTTATTATAGAACCATTATATATTGTTAGATCTCCACAATTTATTGGACAAAAAAATAACGGCTAGTGCTTTTACCACACCAACTGTTATCGATTTAAAGCATAAAAAAACAGCCCTATAATAAGGACTGTTTGAATAAGTTAAAATTACATTTTAACTACGTTTGCAGCTTGCTCGCCACGGTCGCCTTCAACGATGTCGAATTCAACTTTTTGGCCTTCTTCTAATGATTTGTATCCATCTTCAGCTATTGCTGAGAAGTGTACGAATACGTCGCTACCATCTTCTCTTTCGATGAAACCAAAACCTTTTTCTGCATTAAACCATTTAACTGTACCGTTATTCATATTGAATACCTCCGTCGTGCTTTTGCACTAAATATTTTGTAACAAATTCATAAATGAAAAGGAGAATATTCTATATAAATAACTCACATTTTTCTTCACGCTCTTTATTACTTAACTTTCATTATACACTTTTAAATATAGAAGTAAAGCATTATTTTATTTTCTGTGATAATACACATTGAACTATATAGTAACATTCCATTTTAATACTAAATTTAAAATTTTTATTTTCTAATATTAAATACACTTGCTTTTGATACTATTTACTTTTTTAATTCTGAATTGATAATAAATCATATCGTGATCTAAAAATTATAAAAGGGCCACTAGCAGCAGTGACACTTTTACAATGAGCATTATTGACCTGAATCAGCGTTGTCTTCGCTCCAAATATTTAATTTCTCTTTTTTCGCTTGTGCTTCACTTTTTCTTAAAAGTTGTTCATGTGTATTGTTAGGTTTATAAACATAAGCAACTTTAGCCAAGCCTTGACGAACTAAAGCTTCGTTTACCATTTTTCCATCAGCATAAATATACGCTAAGCCACGTCCATATTTATCAGTTCTTTGACCTTTGTCAAACTCGACTTCAATTTTATTTGCATTTTCTACCATTTTTTTCGTAAATGCACTTGCTTCAGGGCCATATTTCTCTACACCTTTTTTAGGATGCTTTGTTTCAGGTGTATCAACTAATAATAGTCTGAATGTCATTGGTTGACCTTTGTACATTAATTTAACCGTATCACCATCAATCGCTTTAATTAATGTCGCAGGTTCTTTATGTAATTTTTTAGTTGAAGTTGCACTATATACTGTTGGATCTTCAGAACCACTTCTATTTACGCCGTTATCTGTTTGTGATGCATTTGCTGAGCTACTTAGACTTGAAACTACAACTAAAGTTAACACTAAGCAACTAGTAGCGAAAAAGAAAAACCTCTTTGCGTATTGCCCTTTCGAAACATTACTGATAGCCATCCCTATAAGTAATATTGAAACAATTGCCATACATATGCCAGCACTTAATAAGTATTCTGTCATAACTAACACCTCTTTCTTTTTAGTTAATTTTAATATTAAACGTTAATTAATTATAATTCTACATTTTTACAATTAATTAATAAAAATTTAATAATTATAATAAAATAACTATACTTACTTTTATGTATTTTCTATATTTTAGGTGTCAGAACTTATATATTTAGCCTTATTTGTAAAATTAAAAAGCCTACAACATGAATCGTTGCAGACTATCATATCGAGACAAAGAGGTTTATTAGCGTCTCTATATCTATGCGGAATTTGAAAAGATTATTTATTATATTTACGGGGATAAATTGTCATTTAAAAACGAGATGTATAACTTATAATTTACTTTGGATTAGCGTTTTTCAGTTTTCTCTATTTTATTATTCACTTTATCAATTTGTTTATTTAAATAATTTTGGTGAGACTGACTAAGTGTACTTACTTTTGCAGTTGCCTTAGCGAGATCTTCATAGCTTTGTGTATCTTTATAATCGTTAATTAAGCTTTGTGCTTCTTTAACATGATCACGTCTAATAACGCGTTTGTCACGGTCTGTGAAATGTGATGAGTCAATTTCACTATAACCATATAACCAACCTTTTTTAATACCTGTTTGATTAGTATGTAAATCATATTCTATGTAGTTGTCATTAGATAGTGCTTTTAATTTATTTAATTGACTCTTTTCTACTATTGAAAATTTCTCCTCAGTAGTAATTTCAGTATGGGTTTGTAAAATATTTTTATTATCCGAATCTTTTACAACAAAATTAGTTTCAACACTCTCTGTCACTAATGCGTTTGCGTGATTAGAATGCCATAATTGAGTTGCACAAATTACACCCATTGTTAGTACTAGTACTTTCCTTTTCATTTATTTATGCTCCCTTATTTGCTTTGATTGTAAAACCGACTTTTTCACCCTGTTTTCTTCGCCATTGAAAATTATATACCAATATTTTAGAAACAATAATTAACTTGCGATGAACAAACTATTAACAATAATCTTGAGTCTTATATTTATCTTAATTAATAATATATTTATTTAAGATTATGTTACTTCCAACTTTCAAAGTAGAAAAACGGTATAATTTGTTGATGGGTGTTTATTGATAAACTGCAAAAAATACAGCCTACAACCACATAGATTGTAGACTATATTTAAAATAATAGGTATTTATCATATCTCGTAAACTTAGTGCCAATTTTTATACTCGTGGTGCTGGTAAGCTACCCTTAAATTCAGGAACGTAGTGTGTAGGGCTATAACTTGGAACAGCATATTGATAATTTACATTTTTGATATTTAATGATGGTTTCCCAATTTTATAACCATTTGATTGTGAAAATGAGAAATATTTCTTCACACCTTTAACTACTTTATAAGAATAGAAGTATTTATAGTCATATGCTTTATTTACTTTAGCATTTTGATGTGTTGCTGTTGTGTTATTTTGGAAACTTGGTACATGCATACGATGTGAATTGTGACCATATGGTGGAATTACCTTGAAACTATTTATTTGTGGCACAACACAAAAGTGATTAATTTTAATGCTAGCATGCCCTGGTGTAACAAATTTATGCGCGTGATATCCAGGAACTGCAAAATGATGCTTGATAATTAAAGATTGAGATGGATGTGTATATCTAGGCGATTCTGATGGTTTAACAATAAAGTGTTTATTAATAGAATCCTTTGCATGATTTACATGTTTATGTACATGTGTTGATTTGTATGAAGTAATAACTTTCTTGTAGTGGGTTTGCGTAGTAATGAAGTGGTGGTTTACTTTGTTTTGCGTAATAAATCTATTTACTTCTGGGCCTTTAGCAACAAAATGCTTATCAACTTGTTGTGAAGCTGGATTGTTTGTTGCTACATTCACGCGATTATTGATTTCTTTGTACTCTGGTACAATGTTTCCTAACTTTGATTCTGGTACGGCAAAGTTTTTATCTACAATTTTACTAGCTGCCGATGAATCTACAATCTTATTCAATTTGTCTTCAGAAACTACAAAGTTTTTATTGTCAGTTAAATTACTAACATTTACTTTTGGCGAATTCTTAAATTCATCGTAAGCTGGAATAATTTTATTAATTCCTGATTCTGGAACTACAAATTTTTTGTCAACACTCTCTGTCACTGATGCTTTAGCGTGATTTGAATTGATAAGTTGTGTAGCAAATAGCGTGCTCATAGTTAAAACTAATAATTTCTTTTTCATCTGTTATTTCTCCTTTATATAGACTCAATATTATAACCAATATAATTTCCCTGTTATATTCACTAACAGCATTATATACCAGAATTTTCAGTATAATAATTAACTTGAAGTAAACGTTGTCTTAACATTTTTATTGTTTTTCAGCTTAAAATTAATTATTGATATTGATAGTTAAGCATAATAATTTTTTCGTAATATAAAGTGAAAAAAGTAATAGTCCACACCTGTTTAGAATGTGGACTATACTAGATTGCATCATTGAAATGATGACTTTGATATTATTTATTGCTAGTTTAAAATGTTGTTATTTTTACGACAAACTCATTATTTGCTTTGCAGCCATGCATTAATATTATTTGCCATTGTATACTTTATTGATTTGTTTATTAAAACGTTTTTGATGACCTTCACTTAAAGTATTTACTTTTTGTTGTGCATTTAATCGGTCTTTATAACTATGTGTATCTTTATAATTATCAACTAACTTTTGAGCTTCTCTAACGTGTTCACGCTTGATTACACGCTTCTCACGTTCAGTTAGATGAGAAGAATCAATTTGACTTATACCAACCAGTGATCCTGATTTTCTACCAGGTAAAGCAGACGTTTCTTCAAATTCAACAACATTATTATGCGTATGATTTGAAGTTGTTGGTGATTGATGCGTTGTTGTGAAATCATGACTTTCACCATTTAATCCAGCTAATGGTTTTGGTGTTTTGTAAACGATTTGTTGCTGAGTTTGACGCTCAACTGTAGGCATTGGTACCTGAGTCGTTGTTTCAGTATATGTAGTCGGTGTTGTTGGTTTCTTTGATGGCGCAGAAACCACAAGTTGCCTGTCGTTTTCGTTGTCGTCTTCGTCATCGATTAGTGAAACCACAGACTCATTTTTAGATTTTTGTCTGTTTATAAATCTTTCTTTTAATGCCTCTGACTTTCTTTGATATTCAGCTTTTTGTTCTTCAGAAATTTCTTGTGTTGTAGATTTATTATTTTGAGTATTTAAACTTCTTTTACTTCTTTTTGATACGTCATTTTTAGCAGCTTCTGTATCTGCTTTTAACTTTAATGCCATAGTCTGATTATGATTTTTTTCACTAGTTAATGCTGGTATACTCTCTGGACGTTCTTGTTGAATTTTTTTAAAAAATTTATCTATAATAAATTCTAAATCCTCTTTTTTTCTATTTAACATCCTTTGATTTACTGCTCTTTTTTTATCCGACTTATCTTGAACTTCTCCAACAATCAAATCTAACTCACTATATAATTCTTCAACTTCGTCCTTATTTGTATTATAGAATGTATACCCTACCATTAATACTTTATTTTCTAAATTGTTTATTTCTACGTCGGCATTATGTTGCTCTGTATTGTTAAAGTCCTTTAAATCACTATTTTTCAGTTGTATTTCTTCAATATCTTTTAAAAACTCTTGTTTATTTTTCTTTAATGTATCAAAAATATAAGAATATCTTTCATGTGTTAAACCTAATAAATCATTCGATTTTCTGCTAATATCTGCATTTTTTATCTTCTTTTCTTCATTTAAAAAATTTTTTAATGCATCATCTTCAGCCATAAATTTTTGTTGATATTTTTTTACAGCCTTTTCATATTCTGGCTCTTCATATTTTTCATAATCAGCAAAAGATAATGATGAAATCAAACTTTCTAAACTATCTCTATAATTTTCGTAAGAATTGGATTTATTACTTTTATCTTTCAATTCTAAAGCTTTTGATACATATGGATTCTTCTCCCCAGAAACCACTGCACTCGCATGATTACTTTCCCAAATTTGTGATACACATAATGCTCCCAATGATAAAACTAGCAATTTATTTTTCAACTGTATTTTCTCCTTAATTTTCCCTAATTAACAACCTACCTTACACCCTATTTTTTCGCCAAGCCAAATTATATAACATCTACCTTTTTAAAATAATTAACTGTTGATGAATTAATTATTAATTATATTCAAACAATATATTTGGAAAATCCAAGTAAAAAAGCCACCTTTTAAGGTGGCTTCTTCATGAATCATATGATTAATTTAATATTATTATTACTTATTTCTTATCTTTATTTTCTTTTTTTCTTCTGAAAAGTAGTAATGAACCTAATGATGCTAATAATCCCCAAATTAGTGACGTATTCGCTTCATCTTCAGAACCTGTATCTGGTAATGGTTCTTTACTATCTTTAGCCTCATTTTTATTAGAAGCATTAGTACCATTTTTAGGTGAATTAGGCGGAACTACATTATTGTTAGAACCTGACTCGGAATCGCTATTTGAATCACTGTCTGAGTCGTTGTCTGATCCTGTGTCACTCGTTGAATCGGAATCTGAATCACTTGATGAATCGGAGTCACTACCTGAGTCTGAATCACTCGCTGAATCCGAATCGCTATCTGAATCGGAGTCACTATCTGATTCTGAATCGCTGTCTGAATCGGAGTCACTATCTGATTCTGAATCGCTGTCTGAGTCTGAGTCACTATCTGAATCTGAATCACTGTCTGAGTCTGAGTCACTATCTGATTCTGAATCGCTATCTGAATCTGAATCACTCGCTGAATCCGAGTCACTATCGGAATCTGAGTCACTGTCGGAATCTGAATCGCTATCGGAATCTGAATCGCTGTCTGAGTCTGAGTCACTGTCGGAATCTGAATCGCTATCTGAGTCTGAATCACTGTCTGAATCTGAATCGCTATCGGAATCTGAGTCACTGTCTGAGTCAGAATCGCTGTCTGAATCTGAATCGCTGTCTGAATCTGAGTCGCTATCTGAGTCGGAATCGCTATCTGAGTCGGAATCACTGTCGGAATCTGAATCGCTATCGGAATCTGAGTCACTGTCTGAGTCGGAATCGCTATCGGAATCTGAGTCACTGTCTGAGTCGGAATCGCTATCGGAATCTGAGTCACTGTCTGAGTCAGAATCGCTGTCTGAGTCAGAATCGCTGTCTGAATCTGAGTCGCTATCTGAGTCGGAATCGCTATCGGAATCTGAGTCACTATCTGAGTCTGAATCGCTCGCTGAGTCGGAATCACTCGCTGAATCTGAATCGCTCGCTGAATCTGAATCGCTCGCTGAATCTGAATCGCTTGCTGAATCTGAATCACTTGCTGAATCTGAATCACTTGCTGAGTCTGAATCACTTGCTGAATCTGAATCACTTGCTGAATCTGAATCACTTGCTGAATCTGAATCACTCGCTGAGTCTGAATCACTTGCTGAATCTGAATCACTCGCTGAATCTGAACCACTATCTGATGTAGAATCACTGCCAGAATCTGAACCGCTATCTGAATTAGAATCGCTGCCAGAATCTGAACCTGGGTCAGAATCTGAATCCTCTGGAATTGGTTCAATTTCACCAGGCTCATCAGGTTGTTCAGGAACAACTGGTTTATCGATACCGTCACCAGAACCTGATCCGTTATTAAATGCTACTTCGTTGTCCCATGACATAGATCTCCATATAAAATTAGAATCATAACCATAAAATGTCGAACGTAGTGCTAAATCACCTGTACTAGCAGGATCAATATGGCCATTAACAACTACAATATACGGTGTTGTAATTTGGTCATCGTCCGTAGGAAATTCTACTTTGTATTGATTAGCATTTGGAAATGAAATTCTAACTTGATTAGTTACATCTTCAAAATCGCTAGGATTCACATAATAACTTTCAGATAAATCATTAGCATTATCGACTCTATAAACTTTAATATCAGTGTTTTTTGCATCTATTAACGCATTACTCTTTGTATTAGGAATTAAATTACCTGTTAAGGCAGGTAACACAACGTTATCTCCGCTTGGATTGACATAAATTGTTTGGCGATACGTATTATTTGTTTTATCGATTTGATCAATCGTACCTTTAATTGATAAATTATGGAATTGTCCATATTTCTCATAGTCGATTAATACTGTCTTACTAGCAGTATTGGTTCCTATGCCAGTTGTCAATGTCACATTACCTGTCTTTGTAACATTTTCAGGGTCAATATAAGCTGGCATAGTAATATTAGCTGTTACATTTTCTTTATTATCAACATAGTCTGTAAATGTATAAATAACATTACCATCACTATCGATTACACCATTTGCCAATACTTGATCTCCAGCCATAATTGGTGGCACTTTAGCAGTTGAAGTTACACCATTTAAGTTTAATTCTTTAGGTACAGTTATTTTGAATGTGTCACCTTTAACAGCAGAATTAGGCACTGAAAAACCATAATTCAGTTTGACATAACCTGCTTGGTGCGGATACACAGTCGTACCAGAGTCAATAGTAACTTTCACATCTGTCAACTGATTCGTAATATCTGTGCCAGCTGCCGGTGCATCTGCAGCTACTGCCGCTAAACTAAATGCTCTCATTCTAGGCGTACTTGGATTAACCGCTTGACTAACTACATCTTTATTACTTGCATCTGTATTCTGTGGAGCTGATTCATTGTTTGAAGGTGTTGCTTCAGTTGAAGTATCTTGCGTTGTTGAAACATTTTCCGCATTTGTAGAATTTTGAGGTGAATTTACAGATGATACTGTATTAGTATCATTAGAAGTCGTTTCATTACTTGTTTGATTCACTAATTCCTCCGCATTTGTATTGCTTGATTGAGTTGTTGCCGGTGTATTAGCTTGATTCGTTGTCGTAGTAGTAGCTTCACCAGTTACCGGCGTTTCTTCCGTAGTTGCATTTGTTGATGATGATTGTGTCGTTTCCTGTTGTGCTGGATTTTGCGCCACACTCGTTTCGCCATTATTAGTGTTTGACGATGTTTTAGTATCACTCACGTTTGTGTCGTCTGTTTTAGGTGCAGCACTAACGCTACTTGAATCATTACTTTTGCTTTCGTTACTTGCGCTATCAGATTGCGTAACACTATTTTCACTTGCATCTGCTTCTTTACTGCTGAGTAGTCCAAAACCGATTAACGTACCTACAAGCACTGAAGCCACGCCAATCGATTTTTTCCGAATTGCGTGTTTTTCTTTTTTCTTCATATTCATTTTATTCCCTCTTTTTAAAAAGTCATTTTATATTAACTATATACCCTTTAAAGATATATTTAATCTCTGTTAATGGAATTATACACTAAAATTGCATTATAGCAATTAATTTGTATCGATATTTTATTATCCACAATAATACTTTACTAACAAACATTTTATTTATTGCTATTTTAAGAATTACAAACGACAACGTACGATTTGATTGCAAACATTTTTTATTATTAATATGAACTCTACCTAATGTAATCCTAGCTTTAAATCATATTTTTTCAAAAGCAGATGTGTAATTTATGGTACCTGTTTTTCCCGCTAAACTGTTCACTTTTAATTCTTTAATTAAAAACGCTTCGTCTGGTATACCATCATATGGTGGATAAATGTCGTACATACTTGCGCGTTGATATCCTAGATTGGCATAATACGTCGGCCATCCTAATACACTGATAAAATTATATCCTTTTAATATTGCTTCTCGTTCTAATGCTTGAATCAATCGCTTCCCAATACCTTTATTTTGATGATGAATATCAACAGATACAGGTGCTAACACTAATCCAATTTCCCGTTGTGCTCCGTTATCAAGATAAACTTCACTTAGTAAACCGTGCCCTACAACTTCGTTTTGAAGAACAGCTACTATTTCTAAGTTATTGTCATACGTATCACTTAGACGAATTTGGTCTACTAGCTCTGATTCATTACCATAACCATGTTCACTATTTTCAAATGCCGTTCTAATTAACTGGTCAACTTGAGCAAAGTCATGTTGATGTATTTGTCTAATTTGCATCTTTGCCCCTCCTTTTAGTTCTATCTTATAGAAAAATGCATTACAACATAAAGTAATATTTTATAGTAATGACGCCATTATTTCATTAAAATTGAATGATATTTTTCGCAATAAACAACTACCCTCTTAAATCAATTTTTAGATAAACTGCAAATCATAAATTTCTTTATTATTATAAGTATTAAAACGGTCGATTTGACCTTTTAATATAACTTCCTGTTGTTTGCGACTTACATTATGATAATAAGTCATACGTACATTCAAATCAGCTTCATAACCATTATTCTCAATCGTTCTTTCTAATTCTTCGTACACATTTTTATTAATTGGTAACATGTACCCTTCTTTACTAGGTAAAATATTCACGTATTTTTTCTGAATGACTTTATCATTACCCAATAAAACCTCTATTGCAATTTTTTTAGCAGCACCGCCACCTAAATTATATAGTTTAATATAATCTTTATGATGATGCTCTTCTGTTGCCGAATTCATTATATTAAGTTGATCCTTCTCCCTTTCTAATAAAATTTGGTTAAAACCTAAAGCTGGCAGAAAGCTAATTTTCATTTGATAAAGTTGAACTGAAACTGATACAAAATAAAATAAAGCCATAATAAATGTTCCAATAGATCCTATAGCTGAAATGATATTAATCATTAAGATATCAACCTTCCCATAAGAAATTTATATGATTAATTTCAAACTGAAAAAGCATTTTACTTAATCGTTTATATCCAAAAACAATCATTTTAAACGTTATATTCGACTGCTCATATAAAAAGTTTTGCTTTATAGCCTTAAGTAATTTTTTAACCATCAAGTACGATTATTATTACGGCAATCTATTTGCATTGACTAAAAAATACAATAACGCTTTTAAGAGCTCCCATCTTTGACCAGTATTTTCCAAATTAATAACACATCTTCTTCAATACATATTCATCTCATACAAATAAGTTGATTTTTTTATTTTTACAAACGTAATTTCTTAACAAATCAAAATTTTACATTTAAATCTTTCGATATATTACAAGTTTTTTAAAAAAGTAATATATTTCTATCAATAAAAGTAATATAATATTAGTAATTATAGTTTCATTAATTTATTGCAACAATACATAGGATCATTATTACAAGAATTATTTAATATCATCTTAGAATCTCACAAAATATCAACTTTGTTTAATTACTCAAAATGATAAGTCATTTAGAGTTTTTAAAATAAATTTTTGCGAAATAAAGGAGACATGTTAAATGAAAAAAGTAATGGGGATATTATTAGCAAGTACACTTATCTTAGGTGCTTGTGGACATCATCAAGATAGTGCAAAAAAAGAGAGCGCTAGTCACAAAAAGAAAGAAAATGACAATGAAGAATTAAATGAAGAACTTAAAGAATTTAAAAGCAAAAAAAATATGGATATAAAAATTAAAGGCGATACTATTGTTAGTGACAAATTTGAAGCTAAAATAAAAGAACCGTTTATCATCAATGAAAAAGATGAGAAAAAGAAATATATCGCTTTTAAAATGGAAATTACTGCTAAAAAAGACGATAAAGATTTAAATCCATCTTCTATTTCTCATGACTATATTAATATCACTCAAGATGATAAAAATACAGTAAATAAATTAAGAGATGGTTATCTTTTAAGTGATAAAAAATATAAAGATTGGACAGAACATAACCAAGATCAAATTAAAAAAGGCAAAACTGCACAAGCCATGTTTATCTATGAGTTAAGAGGTGATGGAAATATTAATTTAAATGTCCATAAATACTCAGAAGATAAAACAGTTGATTCTAAATCATTCAAATTTAGTAAACTTAAAACCGAAGATTTTTCTCATAGAGCGGAAACAAGAGAAGAAGTAGAAAAGAAAGAAAAAGAATTTGAAGAAGAGTACAAAAAAGAACAAGAACGAGAGAAAGAAAAAGAAAAGCAAAAAGATGACGACCACAGTAGTTTAGATGAAGTATAAATTTGGTTTGTTGATTGTCTTACATTCAGTTATTTAATTTTTAGAGAAACTGACTTATTTATAGCTTAGCCAACATGATACTATAAAACTATGATTAAAAATAAAAAATCTGTGTTTAATGGTGTTAAAGAAATCAGTCCCCGTGCCGGAAAATCATAAAAAAAAGATGGGATAAATTTGTAAATCCCGCATTGAATAATGCATTAAAACAAGAAGAGGCTACATGGGGAAATGTACAAGGTCAAGTTTCACAAGCATTGATGGGAACTGGTATTAAAGATTCTACTGCAAGAAGCATAGGGTTTTGGGTTTCCCAAGTTGGTCAAGCATTAATATAAAAAGAGTGTGATAAAATGAATAATGAAGAATTAGAAATGAGATTGTTATTAATGAAACAATCAATAGAACAATTACAAGAAGAACTAGCGCCTAACTTAAAAACTAGAGATTTAGTGTTATTAAGATATATGTATTCATATAAAGAAATTAATATGCTAGATTCTTACTTGTTCCAATTGGCTACAAATAAAGAGCAAATAACAAAAAAACAATTTAAAACAAAATTGGAAAACATTAGAGAAGTACCAGAAATACCTATTAGACAAGTTAATGATATATTAGAAGGTTATAAAAATAGTGAGTTATATGTTGAGTTGATAAATAGCATCCTAAAATAAAAATAAACATACTAAGATTAGCTATGAAGGAATCTATGACGATAGATTTTTTCATAGCTATTTTTTATAGTTATAAAGAGGAGTAGTCTGTTCTGACTCTTGGATTTTAAATCTGTATAATAAACAAGTAAGCTTTACTCTCGCCTTTTAAAATTCGTTTGTAGTATGTTGGGTTCTTAAAATCGTGAATAGGAAAATGCAATGAGAAAGGTTAAGTAAAGTTTTTAACTTCTCATTTATTCAATGGAGAATTTTTTATCGATTACTTAGACATTAATATTAGTAAAAGAAGTAGTGTAGTTGCAAATTATAAAAACTAAAAATTCCAAAAAGAGTTTATCATCCAAAACAATAAAAATGGCTACAATGGTATGTTGTGAAATGCATTTCTTAACTACGACTTCTTTTATTTCCGTCTCGTCAACTATTGCTGATTGTGTTAATAGGCATATTGATTCTAATGAAAATATCAAAACTCGGCTCATCTCTTTATAACTACACCCACTTAGTGACGTAACAAAAATGAAAAGTTCTTTTTCAGTAGCCATTTATCCAATTAAGTGTAGACGATTCACATTTTTATATTGACATATATAACATGGAGAATTTTTTGCGTATAAAGAAGTTTCTTCATGAACAATGTTGAATGTAAAACTCAGAATCCAACTTTTTTGACACTTATTTGACACACATCACTGTCCCCTTATATCTCAAAAACTAATTCATAATCACTTATTACTCTTTCCTCCATCAAATAAACACCTATACAAACACTGCTATATCAATACTCACAACAAATTCTGCAATGCATTATCCCCTGAAAAACACATAATAAAAAAGCCTACATCCACAAAGGTTGTAGGCTACAAATATGGAGACGGCGGGATTTGAACCCGCGTCCAGAGGTCCTGATACACATCTTTCTACGTGTGTAGTTTATCGAAAGGTTTCGCATCATGAAAAGTGATAAACAACCAACATGATGCTAGCTTGATTAAGTTTCTTCTAAACAGACTTCAAACGGCAGTGTTTAGCATATCCTATTAAGGTTGAATCGCGTTAACAGCACATAGGAAATGCTGTTAGGCGATGCAGAGTGCGATTAGGCAGCTACTGCGAAATTATTGTTTGATTTGCCAGTTATTATAAACTGTGTGTGTTGATGACGAAGCCAACCCTCCGACACGCTTAATGAGCTCGGGGGACCCCTGTCGAATCCATGAACGTCCCCGAAATAATAAATCAAACAAATCATACTTTTGTAATTTACAAAAGCACATATAACTATATCAAATATAGCCCGATTAAGCAACTAAATCGCTTAATAACGGGCTTTCATATCGCGCGTAACATCTCGTTTGACTGCTTTTTCTTTCAAAGCTTGACGTTTATCATATTTTTTCTTACCTCGTGCAACACCAAGTAATACTTTACAATGTCCATGCTTCAAATAAAGCTTTAACGGCACAATCGAATAACCAATTTCTCGAGTTTGTTCACCTAATTTAAAGATTTCACGTTTATGCAATAATAATTTTCGAGAACGAAGAGGATCGTGATTAAAACGATTCCCTTCTTCGTATGGTGCTATATGCATATTATTCAAATACATTTCACCGTTTTTAACTTGCGCGTAACTATCTTTAAGGTTAGCACTACCTCGGCGAATCGATTTTATTTCTGTACCTTGTAATACGATTCCCGCTTCAATCGTATCTTCAATATTATAATCATGTCTTGCTTTACGATTTTCCGCTAATGTACCTGGTGATTTCTTCTTAGCCATTCATACTCACCTCATTGCTGCTTATTTTTTCTTACGACGTGCTTTCTTTTTCACACTTTTATCTTTATAAAATGGCTTATGCTTACTATTACCTGATTTATCATTATTACGTTGGTTTTTACCTTTACGTTGCTTACCTTTTTTCTTACGACCCTTATCATCAGATTTCGATTTATCTAAAGATTTGCCACGCGTTTTACCTCTTGCTGGTCGCTGTGAGCGGTCATTTTTAGGTAAAGGCATTCCAACAATTTGAAAATCAATTAATCGTTCATCTACATCAACATGCGTCACTTTAACCTTAACTGTGTCACCAATTCTAAATACTTTAGCTTGACGCTCACCAATTAATGCCATTTGACGCTCTTCAAAACGGTAATAATCATCAGTCATATTCGCAATATGAACCATACCTTCTATCGTATTTGGCAATTCAATGAACATACCGAAGTTAGCTACTGAGCTGACAATACCTTCAAATTCATCACCAATATGTTGAATCATATATTCTGCTTTTTTCAATTCATCAGTATCACGTTCTGCCTCAATAGCACGACGTTCACGTTTAGAAGTATGTTCAGCTAACTCAGGCAATTTGTCTTCCCAACGCTTCACTTCTTTGTTATCCATTGATTTCTCAATTAAATACTTACGGATTAAACGATGAACTGTTAAATCAGGATAACGTCTAATTGGTGATGTAAAATGCGTATAATATTCAGCTGATAAGCCAAAATGTCCCAAGTTCACATCATCATAATGCGCTTGTTGCATTGAACGTAACATCATTGTTGAAATGACCATTTGTTCAGGTCGACCTTCTACTTCTTCTTGAACCTTTTGAAGTGTTGTTGGATGAATATCTTCGCCAGTGCCCTTAATCATGATGCCAAAGTTTGTAATAAAATCAAAGAATTGTCTTAAGCGATCTGATTTAGGTTGCTCATGCACTCGGTAAATAAAAGGTACATTTAACTTACTAAAATGTTCAGCAACTGTTTCATTTGCAATTAACATAAATGATTCAATTAGACGTTCACCCTCGCCACGTTGTCTTAATTGAACATCTGTTGGTATACCGACTTCGTTAACTAATACTTTTGCTTCACTAATATCAAAATCGATTTCACCACGTCGTTTTCTCATTTGAATCAAACGATTAGATAAATCTTGTGCTAAATCTAACATAGGCGTAATTTCTTTATATTGTTCGCGAATGTTAGGATCCTTTTCAGTAATAATCTGATTTACCGCATCATACGTCATTCGATAATCAGAATGTATAACACTATCAAAAATTTCATGTTTAACAACGCGACCACTAGCATCGATTTCCATGCGACAGCTTAACGTTAAACGATCAACATGAGGATTTAATGAACAAATACCATTGCTTAATCGATGTGGAATCATCGGAATCACACGGTCAACAAGATATACACTTGTCGCTCTATCATAAGCTTCTTTATCTAAAGCTGAATCTTCAGTTACATAATAACTGACATCAGCAATACTTACAGTCAACTGCGTATTACCGTTCGCTAACTTTTTAACACTAATTGCGTCATCTAAGTCTTTAGCATCAGCACCATCAATTGTGATTGTCAATTCATCACGTAAATCATGACGGCCTTTAATTTCAGTATTTTCAATATGATCAGGTACTGCTTCAGCTTCTTGTAACACTTCATCAGGAAATTCAATTTCTATGCCATGTTGATAGATAATAGATAAAATATCTACGCCAGGATCATTTTTATGTCCTAAAATAGCAGAAATATGTCCTTCTGGATTATCTGAACCATCAGCATATTTAGTAATTTGAACAAGTACCTTATGCCCATCTACTGCACCTAAACTTTGTCCTTTAGGAATGAAAATATCTTGCATAATACGTTTATCATCTGGAATAACAAATCCGAAATGTCTAGCTTCACTATACGTACCAACAACTTGAGTTACTGAATGCTTCTCAATCGACTTAACTTCCCCTTCAATTTTACCTTTATGTTCACCTTTAGATTGATGTATTTCTACAATTACAGTATCTCCATCTAAGGCACGATTAATTTTTGTTGGGGGAATAAATATATCTTCCATATCCTCATCTTCAGGTCTTAAGAATGCAAAGCCTTTTTTATTTTGACTTAACGTTCCCTTTATCAATTTTGAATGACCTTTTGAACTATGCTTTTTTTGATATCTGTCTGTTTTTGTACGTTCAATTAATCCTGATTGTTCTAATTCTACGAGCACCTTAATTAAATCTCTAAATGAGTCGGCACTACTTAAACCTAATGCATCTTGAAAATCTGACACTGACATAGGTTCATATTCAGGTTGATTAATAATCTCTTCTATTGATTGCTTTAAATTCATTATGCCCCTCCTTTCTAATGTTAAAATCTCTTTTTATTCTGACCAGTCTAATGACTCTAAAAATTGATAAATATCTTCAAATACTTGTTCTTTTTCTTTATCAATCGTAATAACATGTCCTGATTGACTATACCACTTGATGTCTTTGTCATCAGAATCTACATGGTCATATATATAATTTGCGGATTGTGGATCAATCATATTGTCGTTTTCTACTTGAATCACTAAAATTGGGTCAAATACCTCATCAACTTGATCTTTAATCGTATCTAATGCTTCACTTAGTTCTTTTAAAGTTTCAGTTGGTTTAAAATGATCCATTTCATTATCAATAGTCTCTTGATTTTTACCTTCATACTTTTTAAAATTACGTGCATACTCTAAAAAGCCTTCATAAATGGCACCTTCAGTTTTGCCACCCATTGGTGCACACATCGTTACAATACCCTTTACATCTCTATTTAAGCTTAATTTTAAAGCAAAATCCCCACCTAATGATAGACCAGCAACAACAATTTCATCATAACCTTGTTCAACAAGATAATCATAACCATCTAACGCATCTTTAAACCAAACGAAAGGACTAGATTTCAGTATTTCCTCTGGTGGTGCCGCGTGACCTTCATATTGTGGTGCATACGAAGTATATCTCTTTTTTTGTAAAAATCGACCTAATTGACGTACATCAGACGAATTGCCTGTAAATCCATGTAATAATAACACGGCACGTTTGCCTTCTTCAAAAAAGAAAGGTTTTGGTAATTTTATCTGCATAAATCTAACGCTCCCTTTGCATACTTAACTAGGCTATATATTTTACATAGCTTATTGTTAAACTATTACATTCTTAATTATAAATAAAAAAGCCCGACATTTACATCGCCGGACCTTACATACCAAGATAACTTATGCAAATCATAAGTACAAAAAATAATATTGATAAAATAATTGTTAATCTATTTAAGAATAAATCGACGCCACGTTGTTTTTGTTTACCGAATAACTGCTCAGCACCACCACTGATGGCACCTGAAAGTCCACTGCTTTTACCTTCTTGGAGTAGTACAACAGTTATTAATGCAATACAATCAATGATTAATAATACGATTAAAAATGTATGCATAAATTGTCCTCCGTTCCTTATATACGACAAGTAGTATATCATATTTTTATTGTTAAAATCAATTTTCTAGCGATTAAATGTACTTTTACGTTTGATAGAAACAACAAGCATATAAATCGCTAATGCAACCGAACCTATAATAACGATTAAAATTGGCAATGTTAAGTACGCACCGTGTGCAGCTTTTATTGCTTGAATTGTGATTGATAAATTAATCAACGTAAACAAACTATTTGATACATAAACTGCAAACATAAACCACCACACATAAGTATGTCGATTCCAAAAAGTGATGAAGCCTGCTAGATAAGCCAAAATATACATAATACCAGTGAATCTAAAGCTGTTTAAAATGTAATCAATCGCTTTATCTGAAGTGTTTTGATTCGTTAAATTAAGTAATGCTTTGGCAGTCGCATTATCCAACGAAACAAAGTAATGAATAATCAATAATATTGAGAATACGATTGATGCAGTTGCAATAAAGCGTCCTGTTTTAATTTCTTTATTCGTTCTATCAGCCATTTGTTTACTCCTCATATATTTAAATACTTTCTATAAAACCTTTATTTAATTTTACCTTTTAATAAAAGTGAATACCCTGTCATACAATATTCATTTCAACATAAATTTATTATACCAGTTTAAGAATACAAGTTAAATATGTGTTATTAGTTACCTCATGATTATTAGTCTGTTATGAATAATACTTCAAAATAAAAAACCTACCACAGTCTCAACTCTGTGGCAGGTTATAAATACAAGCGTGAACTTTTTAAGCGTGAACTCAAAAACTTTATTCAATTTATACCGACATAATAATCCTCAACTAAAATTATGGCAGTACTTAATGTTTAAAATGATTATTTATCTAAGTTATAGAATGATTTGATACCGTCATATTTAGCAGTTTCAAATAATTCATCTTCGATACGTAATAATTGATTGTATTTAGCAATACGGTCAGTACGTGATAATGAACCAGTTTTAATTTGACCAGCGTTTGTAGCAACAGCAATATCAGCAATTGTTGTATCTTCTGTTTCACCTGAACGGTGAGAAACTACTGCTGTGTAACCAGCTTTTTGAGCCATTTCGATTGCATCAAATGTTTCAGTTAATGTACCGATTTGGTTAACTTTAATTAAGATTGAGTTACCAATTCCGTTTTCAATACCTTTTGCTAAAATTTCAGTGTTTGTTACGAATAAATCGTCACCTACTAATTGTACACGGTCACCGATACGTTCTGTAAGTTGTTTCCAACCATCCCAGTCGTTTTCGTCCATACCGTCTTCAATTGTAATGATAGGATATTTGTCTACTAATTGTTCTAAGTAGTCAACTTGTTCTGCAGCTGTACGTTTTGCACCGTGTTCGCCTTCGAACTTACTGTAGTCATATACACCATTTTCATAGAATTCTGATGATGCACAGTCAAATCCTAAGAATACTTCTTCACCTGGTTTGTAACCAGCTGCTTCGATTGCTTGGATAATTGTTTCAACAGCATCTTCAGTACCTTCAAATTTAGGAGCGAAACCACCTTCGTCACCTACTGCAGTTTCTAAACCACGTTTGCTTAAAATTGATTTTAAGTTGTGGAAAATTTCAGTACCCCAACGTAATGATTCTTTGAACGTTGTAGCACCTACAGGTAAAATCATGAATTCTTGGAATGCAATTGGAGCATCTGAGTGAGAACCACCATTAACGATGTTCATCATTGGTACTGGTAACTGCTTACCATTAAATCCACCTAAATATTTGTAAAGTGGTTGACCTAATAAGTCAGCTGCTGCACGTGCTACTGCGATAGATACACCTAAAATAGCATTTGCACCTAATTTACCTTTGTTTGGAGTACCGTCTAATGCGATCATCATTTTATCAATAGATACTTGATCTAATACTGAAAATTCACCTTCAATAATTTCTGGTGCGATGATTTCATTAACGTTTTCAACTGCTTTAGTAACACCTTTACCTAAATAACGTGATTTGTCTCCATCACGTAATTCAACAGCTTCGTGTTCACCAGTTGAAGCACCTGATGGTACTAATGCACGACCAAATGCGCCACTTTCAGTTAATACTTCTACTTCAACAGTTGGGTTACCACGAGAGTCTAAGACTTCGCGAGCGTAAACATCTGTAATAATTGGCATGTTTATAATCTCCTTTAAATAGTTATTCTATAATTATTATAGCTTTATTCTTTCATTTAACAAAATGATATTACTATTATTTTCAAAAAATAAGTGTCATTAAGCGTTTACTTAACATCTTTTACAATATTAGTGTTTAATTAAAGATTCACCTGTCATGTCTTCAGGTTGTTCTACATTTAATAAATCTAATAATGTAGGTGCTAAGTCACCTAAGCGACCAGTTTCTCGAAGTGTAACGCCTTCTTTTGTTACAATCACTGGTACTGGGTTCGTTGTATGCGTAGTCATTGGTTGATCATCATCCGTCAATACTTGATCAGAGTTACCATGGTCAGCAGTAATAATTGCATAACCGTCCATGTCTAAAATCTTATCAACGACTTCACCTAAACATTCATCAACCGCTTCGATTGCTTTGATTGTCGGCTCAAGCATACCACTATGTCCAACCATATCAGGGTTAGCAAAGTTTAAAATAATTAAGTCCAAGTCACCTTTATTTAACTCTTCTAATAATGCATCTTTAACTTCATAAGCACTCATTTCTGGTTTCAAGTCATACGTTGCAACTTTAGGTGAATCAATTAAACGACGGCGTTCACCTTTAAATTCCTCGTTACGTCCACCACTCATAAAGTAAGTAACGTGAGGATATTTTTCAGTTTCTGCAATACGTAATTGTGTTAAATTGTTATTTTGTGCAATTTCACCAATTGTATTATTTAAATCAACTTTTTCGAAAACGATAGCCGCATCGATATTGTCGTTATACTTAGTGAATGTTGCATAGAATAAGTCTTTAACTTGTTCAACTTTAAAGCCTTCGAATGCTCTGTTCGCAAAAATTTCCGATAATTGTGCTGCTCTATCAGGTCGGAAATTATAGAAGATCACTGCATCTCCATCATTAACACCGTCATTTTGATTCTCAACGATGAATGGTACTACGAATTCGTCAGTTAAGCCCTCATTATAGCTTGCTTCTACACCTTCTTTGGCAGTTGCATAAGTTGGGGCATCAAAATTACGAATAGCATTGTAAGCTTTTTCTTCACGTTCCCAACGTTTGTCACGGTCCATTGCATAATAACGACCAGACACAGATGCAAATTGACCAATGCCTAATTCATTGAATTTAGCTTCAGTCTCTTCGATGTATTTCAAAGCGGATTTTTGATCTACGTCACGACCATCTAAAAATGCGTGTACGTAAACTTTTTCAACACCTTGTTTTTTAGCAAGTTCTAACAAAGCAAATAAATGTTTGTAATGACTGTGCACACCACCGTCAGACAATAAACCAAAGATGTGTAACGCTGAATCATGTGAATTCACGTGTGCAATTGCATTATTTAAAACATCATTTTCAAAGAAATCACCGTCTTCAATTGATTTATTGATTCGAGTTAAACTTTGATAAACGATACGTCCTGCACCGATATTCATATGACCAACTTCTGAGTTACCCATTTGTCCTTCAGGTAGTCCAACATCTAAGCCACTCGCTTCGATTTGAGTCGTTGGATATTTGTTGTAATAACGATCAAAATTAGGCTTGTTTGCTAATTTTACCGCATTACCATGTTCGCTTTCGCGGTTCGCAAAACCATCTAAAATAATTAACGCAGTTGGTTTCTTAGCCATGATTATTTTGCACCTTCTAACAATTGTACGAAATCTTCAACTTTAAGTGATGCGCCACCTACTAATGCCCCATCAATATCAGTTTGTGCCATGTATTCTTTAATGTTGTTAGGTTTAACACTACCACCATATTGAATACGAGTTGCTTCTGATACTTCTTTGCTTGATAAGTCAGCAATAGTTTGACGTACAAATGCACACATTTCATTTGCATCTTCAGATGTTGATGATTTACCAGTTCCGATTGCCCAGATTGGCTCATAAGCAATTACAACTGATTTAAGTTGATCTTCAGATAAACCTGCAACAGCTTTCTTAACTTGCTCACCTACAACATCGTTAGCTTTACCACTTTCACGCTCTTCGTCTGTTTCACCAACACAAATAATTGGAGTCATTCCATGTTTGAAAATAGCGTGCGCTTTTTTGTTAATTTCTTCATCTGTTTCGTGGAATAATTCACGACGTTCAGAATGACCGATAACAACGTATTTAACGCCTAAATCTGCTAATGCAACTGGAGACGTTTCACCTGTGAACGCACCATTATCTTCGAAATACGTATTTTGAGCACCGATTTCTAAACCTTGTGCTTTTCCTTCTTTAACTGCAGTAGTTAATGCATCTAATTGAATTGCTGGTGCACAAATTACTGATTCTACTTCTTTTGAATCTGGTAATGTTGGTAATGCATTGACGAAGTCTTTTGCTTCTTGTACTGTTTTGTTCATTTTCCAGTTACCAGCTATAATTGGTGTTCTCATTAAAGACACTCCTTGTTTTGTAAATATTTTTGAAAAGTGATGAAACACGATGTCATCTTGTGACTGTTTTCCCGTAACAATGTTAAACAAACATGCCACATCACTTTAAACTATCACTTTATTATTTATTATTGATTGCTTTGATACCAGGCAATTCTTTACCTTCTAGGTACTCTAATGACGCGCCGCCACCAGTTGAAATATGAGTGAAGTCATTTTCAAAACCTAAAGAGATTGCTGCTGCAGCTGAATCACCGCCACCGATAATCGTAATTGCATCTTTAAGGTTTGCAATTGCTTTACATACACCAATTGTACCTTGTGCAAAGTTACTGAACTCGAATACACCCATAGGTCCATTCCATACAACAGTGTGCGCACCTTCTAATTCATCTGCAAATAATTTTACAGTGTTTGGTCCAATATCCATACCTTCTTGGTCTGCTGGAATTGAATCAGATGGTACTACAGTGATTTTGGCATCATTAGAAAATTCTTTAGCAACTTTAGTGTCTACTGGTAATACAATTTTATCACCATGTTTTTCTAATAAATCTTTTGCGAAGTCGATTTTATCTTCTTCTAATAATGAAATACCAATTTCTTTACCTTGCGCTTTTAAGAAAGTATAAGCCATACCTCCGCCGATGATAATTTTATCAGCTATGTTAACTAAGTTTTTGATGACATTAATTTTGTCAGATACTTTTGCTCCACCTAAAATAGCAACAACTGGTTTATGTGGATCGTTAACTACGCCACCAATAAACTTAATTTCTTTATCCATTAAGAATCCAGCTGCAGTTTCTAAATGTGTAGAAATACCAACATTAGATGCATGCTCACGATGCGCAGTACCAAAAGCATCATTTACAAACACATCACCTAAAGATGCCCAGTATTTACCTAATTCTGGATCATTTTTAGATTCTTTTTTACCGTCTAAATCTTTATAACGTGTATTTTCAACTAATAATACGTCGCCTTCTTTAAGGTCTTTAATAGCAGCTTCAAGTTTTTCGCCGCGTGTTTCTGGTACGAAAACAACTTCTTTATCTAATTTCTTAGATAAGTCTTCAGCAACTGGACGTAAAGTTAATTTTGCTTTATCACTTTCTTCTTTCACTTTACCTAAATGTGAAAATAGTACGATTTTACCACCTTGTTCGATGATGTATTGAATTGTAGGTAAAGCTTGAACGATACGGTTGTCATTAGTAATTTCACCGTCTTTTAAAGGTACGTTAAAATCAGCACGTACTAGGACTGTTTTACCTTTAAGATCTAAATCAGAAACAATTTTTTTAGCCATGGTGTTTCCTCCTTGTAATTAGGAAATTTTATATAAAAATAAGCGGAGAAGCGTTTGTGCTCCCCGCTTACTCATAAGCTTTAATTAATGCTAAATAGTTCTGAGCACTAGCGTATTTGAATAAAAACTATACTAAAATTATTTAGAAAGTTCAGCTAAGTATGCTAATGTACGAACTAATTGTGCAGTATATGACATTTCGTTATCATACCAAGCTGCAACTTTAACTAATTGACGGTCGCCAACTGACATTACACGAGTTTGTGTAGCGTCGAATAATGAACCGTAAGTCATACCTACAACGTCTGAAGAAACGATTTCGTCTTCAGTGTAACCGAATGATTCGTTTGAAGCATTTTTCATAGCTTCGTTAACTTGTTCAACTGTTACGTCTTGTTTTTCTAATACTACTGTTAATTCAGTTAATGAACCTGTAGCTACAGGAACACGTTGTGCACCACCATCTAATTTACCATCGATTTCAGGAATAACTTTACCGATAGCTTTAGCAGCACCTGTTGAGTTAGGGATGATGTTTTCTGCCGCTGCACGAGCACGACGTTTGTCACCTTTTCTGTGAGGTGCGTCTTGTGTATTTTGATCACCTGTGTAAGCGTGAATTGTAGTCATTAAACCTTCAACTAAACCAAAGTCATCGTTTAAAACTTTAGCAACTGGTGCTAATGAGTTTGTAGTACATGAAGCACCTGAAACAACTGTTTCAGAACCGTCTAACTCTTGGTGGTTAGTGTTGAATACGATTGTTTTTAAGTCACCAGTAGCTGGTGCTGAGATTAATACTTTTTTAGCGCCTGCTTCAATATGAGCTTGTGCTTTATCTTTATCAGTGTAGAAACCAGTACATTCTAACACTACATCGATATTTAAGTCTTTCCAAGGTAATTTGCTTGCATCTGGTTCACTGAATGATTTAACTTCTTTACCATTTACGCGGAAACCACCATCAACTACCTCTACTTCACCTGTGAAACGACCTTGCATAGTGTCATATTTTAATAAATGCGCTAACATGTCGTCATCTGTTAAGTCGTTTACTGCTACAACTTCAAGACCTTCTACTTCTTGAATTCTTCTGAATGCTAAACGACCAATTCTACCAAAACCATTAATTGCTACTTTTACTGCCATTATAATGGCCTCCTTTAAAATGATATTTAAAAAGTATTAAACTTTTTATCTCTTATTCAAGTATTATCTTTGCTGCGGCTTCATCAGTGATTAACACTGTATTCTTGGGTGCAATCGTCAAGTATGCTTTAATTGCTTCACCTTTCGATTTGCCTCCTGCAACTGCAAAAATAAAGTCTTTTGATTCAAGGTCTTCTAATTGAAGTCCAATTGTTTTAACCTTATGGACAATTTGACCTTGTGTATCAAAATAATAACCAAATGCCTCTCCGACAGCTTGATGATGTTGAAGTTGTTCAATGACCTTTTCAGGTGATTGACGTCGATGCGCCATCTTCAGCGCATCACCAATGCCGTGTAATATAACGTTTGCTTGTTTAATTTTGTCTAAAGTGTTTATGACTGATGGCTCTAACAACAATGTGTTATATGTTGTTTCACTGACATTATCAGGTACATACATCGTCGTATAATAACCGCCAGCTTGTTGTGCCATACTGGCTGCAATTGTGTTTGCCTGAAAGACAACATTTTCGCCTAGTCCACCTCTGGCTGGTACGAAGAATACATTATATGGTAATAAATGAATTGCTTCACTAACACATGCCATCGTGGATCCGCCAGTTACAGCAACTATCGCGTCTTCTTGTAATATGCCTTCAAGTAATTGACCTGCTTGTCTACCTAATTCTGTTTTAACAGATTGACTATTATCAGCATCACCAGGAACAACATGAACTTCCTTAATTTGAAATTTATTCTTAATACCTTCTGACAGACGATTATCATCTGCATAGATATCAAAGTAACCTTTCAATTGCGAAATCAGTTGCTCACCTTCAGCTGTAATTTCCATTCCGGTAGGCTTAACTTTTATCAAATCTTGTTTCTTAAGCATATCTGTTTCAGAACGCAGTACACGTTCAGTCATATCCATATGTTCGCTTAAACTTCGACGTCCGACAGGCTGATTTTTTGAGATAGTAGTAAGAATAGAAAAACGTTTATACATTTTATCTATGAGATCCGGTATAAGCTTTTGCTGTGCTTGCAATAAGTCTTTCACTACTACCTCCTCCTTATATTTATAAATGTAAATAAGGATATGTCACAACCAGTGGTTGCCTTTTTAAGTCCCGCGTGGGACAAAAATTAACCTCTTTACACTTGCAATAGTACTATTCTATTTCAAAAATTGCAAGCATAAAACTTAAATTTTCTAAATAATTTGATAAAGCGCTTGCAATACATTTTCGATTTGTTATTCAACAAAACGTTTTATTTTATTCGCTGTAGTCAAATGTATACCCTTATACTGACTCGCTAATCATTTGCTTATTATTTGAGACTAAGACATAAAACAATGCTCTAGAATCCGAAAAGTCACATTAGTAGTAGTTGACCGAACGAAAATGCACTTGTAACAAGCTTTTTCCAATTAAAGTCAGGGGCCCCAACATAGAGAAATTGGATTTCCAATTTCTACAGGCAATGCAAGTTGGGGTGGGGCCCCAACACAGAAGCTGGCGGAAAGTCAGCTTACAATAATGTGCAAGTTGGCGGGGCCCCAACACAGAAGCTGACGGAAAGTCAGCTTACAATAATGTGCAAGTTGGCGGGGCCCCAACACAGAAGCTGACGGAAAGTCAGCTTACAATAATGTGGAAGTTGGGGTCAGACGACGAAATAAATTTTGCGAAAATATCATTTCTGTCCCACCTCACTCAAAATAAATTTCACTATCCGTAAAATAAACAACTAACTATTTAAGTATCATCTCTCCCCTAATTAACAATTATAAAAATAAGAACCAATATTCGAGACAACCTAATTAATTGTGTTGTCTGTCATACTGGTTCATTTTTGTTTGACTAAATACTACTTATCATTAGCATTATTTTGTTTATTTGTTGTTGATTGGCTATTTTGTTGTGGTGCTTGTGGTTTTGCTTGCTGATTTGATTGATTATTTTGTTGATTATTATTTGGCTTTGGTGTTGGTTGTTGCGGCTGTGGTTTAGGCTGAGCTGGTTGTTTATTATCATCAGTTTTCTTCTGATTATCATCTGATTTATCTTGAGATGCATTGTCATCCTTATCTTTCGACTCATCCTTTGATGCTTTATCATCATTCTCTTCTTTAGCAGGACGTTGCTTTGTAGGTGCTTGTTGCTGAGGTGGCACATATTGATATTGATTCTGCTGTGGCAATTGCTGATATTGGTTTGCTTGTGAATCTAGCTCATTCTGCTCTTTTTCCTCTTGTTGCTTTTTCTTTCTCTCTTTTTCTGCATTTTCTTTTTGACGCTTTTCTTTTTGTTCCTGCTTTTGTTCGTTCAACATACGTTCTTTAGCTTTATTCGAATGATCTACATATGCAAAAATTGCAAATACTAATCCTCCGAGTAATAGCAATACCGTCGCAATGCTAACTACTTTCGCTGTTGTACTCATTTTCTTCTTACTTCCATCTTCATTTTTATTGTAGTCGTAATTTTGATTCGACATACTCTCCCTCACTTCAAACTAATTTAAATATAGAAATTATCACGCAACCATTAACATTTTCACAACTAATTTGCTTACCTAGTTTCTACAAATATTAATAAACATTTACTCTTTTTGCCTTCTTCAACTTAAAACTGCCTTCACTATTACTCACTCGTAAATCGGATTCATTTTTACAAAGAAATAGTAGTCTTATATATCTTAACATTTAATAACTAAATCAAACATATTTTGAGCCTTTTTTTGAAAATTAACATTTTAACCTTTTTGATTTTACAACAAATTATAGCTACGTATTGAAAATTAAAGCATTGGTTTAAGTGTTGTGTTAAAAGTTTTTATGTTTAGATTGTTATATTACTATGTATTCTTAAATTTGTTTAAAAAATTAATGCTTTAAATTGATGTATAATGGGAATAAGAAATAAATAAAAACGACCCGCACGATTAACGTACGGGTCCACTACTAAAGGGAGTCAAATTTTTACCTTCGTTTGTATCATGCAGCGTTTTACACATACTTTTAAGAGATGTTTATTCGTTATCGAAGGTACACCTTTATTATAACTTATATCATTTTTATTAAAATACAATTCAAAAAAAGTTATTGACATATTATTGTCTAAATAATGTATAACCTTTGAACAACAATAATGATTATTAAATAGTAACTAAATACAAAATTACATGGGGTGAATGATAATGAAACAATACTTAATTACTGGTGGGACTGGTATGGTTGGATCTCAATTAGTTAATGAAATTAAAAAATCAGATTCACATATCACGATATTAACGCGACACGACCAAATTTCAAATGATAAGAAAATTTCATATGTCAACTGGGCTAAATCTGGGTGGGAACACAAAGTTCCTCAAAATATCGATGTGGTCATCAACTTAGCAGGTGCTACACTGAATAAACGATGGACACCGGAATATAAACAAACGCTAATGCTAAGTAGAATTCAATCTACGCAAGCTTTATATGAATTGTTTAAATCACGTAATAAAGCACCTAAAGTTTTATTTAATGCTAGCGCCACTGGTTACTA
Organism: Staphylococcus sp. FSL W8-0056; assembly: GCF_037963075.1. Lineage (NCBI taxonomy): Bacteria > Bacillati > Bacillota > Bacilli > Caryophanales > Staphylococcaceae > Staphylococcus > Staphylococcus sp. FSL W8-0056. The sequence goes on along the minus strand of NZ_CP150142.1, from coordinate 503,924 downwards.
TCCTCCTGATTTATTTATGAGTTACACAGAAGTTTATAAAACTTTACCATTTGATTTCTTATCAGATATTGTGTATCAATGGGAACGTTTCGCACAACAATTTGAACAATTAGGTACGCGAGTTGTCATCGGTCGTTTCGGTATGATTTTATCGAATGAAGGCGGTGCGTTACAAACAATGAAACTACCATACAAATATTACATTGGTGGTAAATTAGGTTCTGGTCAACAATGGTATTCATGGATTCATATCAATGATTTAATTCAAGCTATTTTATTTTTAATAAATAACGAGTCAGCTAGTGGTCCGTTTAATTTAACTGCACCTATACCTGAGCGTCAAAATTTATTTGGCTACACTTTAGCAAGAGCTATGCATAAGCCCCATGAAACTTGGGCACCAAGTCTTGCAATGCGTCTCATACTTGGTCAAATGTCAACAGTAGTATTGGATACTCAAAAAGTATTACCTAATAAAATTCAAGCATTGGGATTCCAATTTAAATATAGTAATTTAAAAATGGCACTTGAAGATTTAATCAAAGAATAATCAATACCATTAATGAGCATTAGAAACAACATATGTACTAAATGTAATGTCTAGAGCGACTTACAAACAAAGGATTGAAATGTTCCTTTCAATGTCTACTTTGAAGGGAACATTTCATATAGTTACGGTTCAACTAGCTTCATTCAATCATATTTCCGCTCAAAGTATAGTAAACAATTTATTGACACCTCGGTTTACTCATACAAAAAGAGCAGACTGCTTAGTCTACTCTTTACTTTGAATTATTTTGTTTCAGGTACCATCACTTCATCAATTAAGCCATATTCTTTAGCTTCTTCTGCAGTTAAGAAGTTATCACGATCTGTGTCTTTTTGTATTTTTTCAATACTTTGACCAGTACGCTCTGATAAAATGCGGTTTAATTTTTCACGTGTTTTTAAAATGTGATTTGCAGCAATTTCGATTTCAGTTGCTTGTCCTTGAGCACCACCTAATGGTTGGTGAATCATTACTTCTGCATTTGGTAACGCGAAACGTTTACCTTTTGCACCAGCTGCTAATAAGAATGATCCCATTGATGCAGCCATACCGATACAAATTGTTTGAACATCAGGTTTAATGTGTTGAATTGTATCATAAATCGCAAAACCAGCTGTTACACTTCCACCTGGTGAATTAATGTATAAATAAATATCTTTCTCTGAGTCTTGCGCTTGTAAGAATAATAACTGTGATACGATTGAATTTGCTACGTTGTCATCAATTTGTGAACCTAACATAATAATACGGTCTTTTAATAAACGTGAGTATATATCATATGCACGTTCACCGCGGTTTGTTGTTTCAATAACTGTAGGAATTAAATTCATCTATATTTCCTCCTTGTAATAACTGTTACTCATTATTTTACATATTAAGTCAAATTTGGTCAAACACTTTGACTTTAAATAGTTACATTGTTTGACGCTTTTCTCTTTCCTTTGTAAACTGATAATATCTATTTTAGATTGTACTTATTTTACTTCTCATAGTACAGAGATATGATTACATATTTGCTCCTTGTGGTGTAATGGATAACACGTAAGATTCCGGTTCTTAAGATAGGGGTTCAATTCCCTTCAAGGAGGCTGTTTTAATAAAATACAATACTTTTCAATACAGAGAATCCCGCAAAGTCGGGATTCTTATTTATGCTGATTTTGTTTTTGTCTATGATCAGTGACTCAATTAATTATCACATTCATATTTTCTTATGACCAAATTGATACATATGATGCTACTTAATGAGAAAATTAGGTAACGCTTGGTTATTGAATTTCCTTCATTAAACTTTCCAGCTCAATTTAATAGTTAGTCGACTATTATTCATTAAACACTTTTTAATCATAAAAAAGGTATTTTTGATAATTCACTACCAAAAACACCTTCTTACTTATAATTCTATTTGTTCACCATTTCTAATCTTATCGGCTAAATCATTAAGTTTTCTTAATCGGTGATTTACACCTGATTTTGAAATTGGACCAGTTGATACCATTTCTCCAAGCTCTTTCAACGAAATTTCTTGATGTTCTACTCGAATTCTAGCAATCTCTCTCAACCTGTCTGGTAAATTTTCAATACCAATTTCTTTATCAATCAATTTAATGCTCTCAACTTGTTTCATCGCAGCACTAACTGTTTTATTTAGATTTGCCGTTTCACAATTAACGAGTCGGTTAACAGAATTACGCATATCTCTTACAATACGTACGTCTTCAAATTTTAATAACGCTTGATAGCCACCTATCAAACTAAGAAAATCCGAAATCTTTTCCGCTTCTTTTAAATACGTAATACTTCCTTTTTTTCGCTCTAAATGTTTGGCATTCAACTCATAACTATTCATTAGTTTCGTTAAGCCTTCTGCATGACTCTCATTTTGAGAAAAAATTTCCAAATGGTACGAAGATGTTTCAGGGTTATTCACTGAGCCACCTGCCAGAAAAGCTCCTCTCAAGTAACTGCGTCTCATTTCATCATCTTGAATCATTGAATGATCAATTTCATGCGTAAAAATGCCGTCTTTTAAAATTCCTAATTCATCAAGAATTTCTTTCGCTTTCATCTTTGTACGACAAATATAAATATTATTTTTTTTAAGCTTCATTTTTTTACGGACTAATATTTCAACTTCCACATTAAAGACACGTTTAATCAACGAATAAATACGTCTTGCCGTTGTTGCATTTTCCGTTTGAACATTTATAACAAATTGTTGATTTGAAAGACTAAGTGCACCATTCATTCGAATCAGCGCACTGAGCTCTGCTTTTGCATTCATTTCATCGACGTCTATTCTAGTTAATTCATTTTTCATTTCTGATGCAAAGCTCATCGTACAGTCATTCCTTTCTTATTTAAAACATGATTCACCTTAGAACCACTGTCTATTTTCATTTTTTTACACAGCTCTATTATCATATCATAATATGATTACGTTCTATATTATTTACGTTTATCACTTGGTACGAAAGGAATAGTACTAATTAATTCTAAAGCTATATCATAAATCATTGTCGATAACACTTTAGTATTATGTCTTACTAAATGATTTTCAGAAATTTCAACTAAATTTGAAGATGTTTTTACATTTATGCTTTCTTTTTCAAGTTCAGCCTTATTAACTTCAACTGGTTTAGAATGTTTTTCTTCATATTTTTTCAAAACTTGAGCATTGAAAGTTTGTGTACTACAAATGACATAATCAATAAACGGTTGTCCAGCTTGTCTATGAATCGCATCGATATGATCTTTCACGCTATAACCATCTGTTTCCCCAGGTTGCGTCATCACATTAGAAACATATAGCTTAGGCGCATCAGAATGAATTAACGCATCTGAAATACCATTGACACATAAGTTAGAAATAACGCTCGTATATAATGACCCTGGTCCAAGAACGATTAAATCTGCTTCCCTTAAAGCATCGATTGCTTCTTCCATTGGTTGCACATCGTTAGGTTCTAAAAACACACGATCAATTTTTTTATGTTTTTTAGGAATATTTGTTTCTCCAAAAACAATTTCTCCATCTTCCATAACAGCATTTAATTGCACACTTGTATTTGTAGATGGAATGACTCTACCTTTAATATTTAAAATTTTACTTAATGCTTTAATGGCATGTCCGAAATCATTCGTAATATTAGTCATACCTGCGATTAATAAATTACCTAATGAGTGACCGCTAATTTGATTTTCTTCAAAGCGATACTGAAAAAGTTGGCTTAAAACTGACTCAGAATCACTTAAAGCTGCAATCACATTTCTGATGTCTCCTGGTGCTGGTATATCCATTTCATCTCTGATTTTCCCTGTACTCCCACCATTATCAGCAACTGTTACAATCGCCGTAATATCAATTGGGAATTCTCTTAATCCCCTAGCCATAACTGATAAGCCAGTGCCACCACCGATAAGTACAACTTTTATTTGTCTCATTTTTTCTCGCCACTTTCAATATGTGCGTCCCTATGATGCACATAAACATTATATTCAAATACTTCATTTAGATAATTACCTAGTCGTTCTGCTAATGCTACAGATCGATGTTGTCCACCCGTACAACCGATGGCAATTACTAATTGAGATTTCCCTTCTTTTTTATACCCGGGTATCATAAAATCTAACAAATCAGTTAATTTTTCAAAGAAAATCTCCGTCTCTTTCCATTTCATAACATAATTATAAACGTCTTTATCTAATCCTGTTAAAGGTCTTAAATCTACTACATAATATGGATTTGGTAAAAATCGTACATCAAATACTAAATCTGCATCCATCTGAATTCCATGTTTAAAACCGAAACTTGTGACATTAATTGTAAAAGTTTCAAACTCTTCATCTTCATAGTATCGACGAATGCGTTCTTTTAATTCTTTAGGTGATAACTTTGTAGTATCTATAACAAAATTAGCTATACTTCTAATTTGAGACAAATGCTCTCGCTCATCATTAATTGCATTAATTAAGGATCTTTTACCTTGTTCCATCAAAGGATGTGCACGACGCGTTTCTTTATATCTTGAAATTAATTTTTCAGTACTTGCTTCTAAAAACATAACATCAATGATGACGTCACTTTCACTTTTAACTTTATCCACTACTGCAACTAATGAATTAAATAGTTCCTTACCTCTTAAATCAATTGCAATTGCCACTTTTCTTAAGGATGGATTTCCTTGTTCCATCAACTCTACAAATTTAGGCAATAACACTGGTGGTAGATTATCTACACAAAAATATCCCATGTCTTCTAAACATTGAATAACCAAAGATTTACCTGCTCCAGATAAACCTGTTACAACTAATAGTTCACTTTTACTTTTTTCTTTTTCATTATTATCCATTATTTTTTCACCGCCAAAACGAATTTCATGATGTTAATTTAAATGTTCTATGACAAAATTAAGCAACGATGTTTTATATTTATTTCCAACTATGTCTAGATTAAATTTCTAAAAATATACATCATTTAAAGGAGCTTGGGACATAAATCAATGTCCTAGGGTCTATAATATTATATTGCTAGTAGTTGACTGAATGAAAATGCGCTTGCAACAAGCTTTTTTCAACTCTAGTCAGGGGCCCCAACACAGAGAAATTGGATTTCCAATTTCTACAGACAATGCAAGTTGGGGTGTGGGCCCCAACACAGAGAATTTCGAAAAGAAATTCTACAGGCAATGCGAGTTGGGGTGTGGGCCCCAACACAGAGAAATTGGATTTCCAATTTCTACAGACAATGCAAGTTGGGGTGTGGGCCCCAACAAAGAGAATTTCGAAAAGAAATTCTACAGGCAATGCGAGTTGGGGTGTGGGCCCCAACACAGAAGCTTACGATAAGTCAGCTTACGATAATGTGCAAGTTGGGGTGGTACAACGATAAAGTAATACTTTTTCTATAGAAATTAGTATTTCTTATGCATGAGTTTTACTCATGTATTCCTATTTTTAAGTACACATTAGCTGTGGCTAATGTATAAGAACCACTACATAATAAATCATTAGTGGCTCTTTATCATTTCTGTCCCACTCCCATAAAGTTATAAGTTTAATATAACATATAAAAAAAACTAGAACTCATTGAAACGCACAAATGATACGTACTAAGTTCTAGTTTTCTATATAATTTGCTTTAATTTAAAAGTAAGACATTATTTTAACAAGGTGATGACACTATTAAAATAAATATCCAAATAACTTACAACTCAACATCTTAATTCGACCTCGAATTAAGCTTGATCGTTTAAATGTTCAATATATTCCGCTGCACTTTGCGCTGCAATACTACCATCGCCAGTAGCAGTGACAATTTGGCGTAAACCTTTGTCACGAACATCTCCTGCTGCAAAAATACCTGGTACTGATGTTGTCATATCATCTTTTGTCACAATATAACCAACATCATTCGTAATACCTAAGTCTTTAAATGGCGCTGTTAATGGTTTCATACCAATATAGATGAATACACCATCAGCCTCGTGTGTTTCTTCTGAACCATCTTTTGTAGACGTTAATGTCACAGAACCCACTTTGCCGTCTTTTTCATTAATTGATTTCAAAGTATGACTCCAAATAAAGTCGATTTTATCATTTTTGAATGCTCTATCTTGTAAAATACGCTGTGCACGTAACTCATCACGACGGTGAACGATTGTTACTTTGTCAGCAAATTTAGTTAAGAATGTTCCCTCTTCTACTGCTGAGTCACCACCACCGATAACGAATAGGCGTTTATTTTTAAAGAATGCACCATCACATACTGCACAATAACTTACACCGCGTCCACCAAGTTCTTGTTCACCCGGAACACCAATTTTCTTGTATTCTGCACCTGTAGCAATAATGACCGCTTTCGCTGTTAATTCTTTATTACCAAAGTTAATCACTTTATATTCGCCTTTATCTTCTACAGATTTAATATCTCCATATTGATAAACTGCACCAAACTTTTTAGCGTGTTCAAACATTTTTGTAGATAAATCTGGACCTGTAATCATTTCGAAACCAGGGAAGTTCTCTACTTCTTCTGTATTAGCCATTTGACCGCCTGGAATACCTCTTTCAATCATAACTGTTTTTAAATTAGCACGTGATGCGTATACTGCAGCAGTCATACCAGCTGGACCTGCACCGATAATTGCTATATCAAAATCTATTTCAGTCATTTTATTAACGCCTCCTCATTATTAATCATTATGCGCATTATATAATAAATCTAACTTTTCATAAATCTATATGCTCAAGAGAAATTCAATCATTTTGTTCAGTTTATATTGTGTTATGCCTAACCATGTTGTAATTTGCTTCTTTGTAACGTTTCGAGGTTGATTTTTAAAATACAAATAAATAAACGCACCGATATATGGCTCAACATCAGTTAAATCTACTTTTTCAGCAATTATGAGTTCACCTTGATTAATCCATGCAACCATTAAATCATTTTCACTTACAAATAATTCATTTTGGTAAAGCGTTAACAAGCCGCGATGAATGAAGTCTAATTTATTGAGCGTTAAACCTTGAACTAAATACGTTAAATACAATTTCTCATAATTATTTAGATTTTCCAGAACCTGCCAAATACTTTCCGTCATCACAATTTCTTTACCATTTAATTGATCCAATAAAAAAATACCATATAAACGATAATGACTGTCATCACTTTGAAGTAATGGCAAAATATGTTGGTCAAAAACTTCTTTGCTATTTTCAATTACCCAAGGCGCATGTCCAATTTCCACTTTAGAAATTTGCTTCAATTTATCCCAGTAGTAATGACTTTCGTCTTCTTCACCTAAATAATAATAATTATATGCTAAAGCATTGTACATTTGAATTGATAAAAATTTCCCTTTTTTATATAAAGGGTACAACAATTGTTGTGATGCACGATACTGCTTTAAATAACTTAATACAATACCTAATTTAAAACTTTCATCGTCATTCATAGGTACAACTTTGTTTAATATTTTTAAATATTTTTGATATTGTTCATTTTCCTTAGTGTTATAAAGTAGCAAAGTATAATGGCATAATGCATATATATCTGTACTATCCTCTTGTAATAGTGCTTCGTACAATGCTTTAGCCGTATCATATTCACCGAGATATAAATAACACATTGCCAATAAATTACGTACGACACGATGATCTTGAACTTCTTGTGGTTGATGTAAGACATAATTCTTTGCATCTTTTAATCGACCTTGAGAAAAAAGATATTGGAATAGTATTTGAACTACAAACAATTGAGCTTCAAGTTCAATTTGTTCTTCGCTTTGATATTTCACATCAAACATTTGATCTAATTCATCTCTATAATCTTGGTCGTCGCTAACAATAACATAATTAATACCAAACAAGAATGCCTTGTTTGGTTCGTTAACTTCAATGTTGAGCTGACTCAATTCATAAAAGCTATCTTCTAGATGCCTATTATAAATAATATTGTCATAAAATAAATGTTCTGCTTTTTTAGCAATACCAAGTTGCACTAGACATTGTGCATAATCAATTTGAATTTCCAGATCATCAGGTGACAATTCTAACACTTTTTCAAAGTATTCAGCAGCTCGTTTATATTCTCTTTGTTTAAACTTCTGTTTAGCCATTTTACGATAAAATGCATCATCAAAAGTCATTGGAATTACATTATTATTCTTTTGCGCCATAAAATTGTCACCTCCTAATCATTTTTATATACATAGGGTTGCCATATGCAAATCCATTATCCGGTATATCTTTTGAAACAACCGTACCAGCTGCAACTTTTACATTGTCACCAATCGTTATACCGGGTAAAATGGTAGCATTTGCACCAATCAAAGTGTTAGATCCTATCGTCACTGGTCCATAACGAAATTCATCAACTAATGCTTCATGCGTCAAAATTGTTACATTGTAACCAATAACACTGTTACTACCAATCGTAATCAGTTCTGGGTAAAAAATATCTAACATTACTTTATAAGCTATCGATGATTGATTACCGATATTAATATTTAAAAGTTGTTTATATATATGTCTTTTCAGTACCATACTTGGAATAAATTTCGAAAATTCAATGATAATTACATTCTTAAAAACTTTCGAAAATTTAACAAGACGGTATACACGCCATAAAGGGTTTGTATGATGATGTGTTTTTGATAAAAATTTTCTCAAAATATCACTACTTCACTTTTTTTGTTGGCCATGGAAGCGCCCCAACTTTGCTATACAACGGTGGATTATACTTAATCCTTCTATATACAATTAAACTTATACTTATTAAAATTAAAAGAATTGATACTAATTGTGCAACTCTAATATTACTTGTGAGCATTAAGCTATCTGTACGTAATCCTTCTATAAAGAATCGACCAATTGAATACCAAGTTAAATATAAAAAGAATGTTTCTCCTAATTTTAAATGTTTACGAATATTAACTAAGATAATAAATCCAGCGACATCCCAAATGGATTCATATAAGAATGTTGGATGATAATATTGGCCGTTAATATACATATTTTCTATTATAAAATTAGGCAAATGTAATTGTTCTAAAAAAGCGCGTGACACCGGTCCACCATGTGCCTCGTGATTCATAAAGTTACCCCAGCGTCCAATTCCTTGCGCTAAAATTATACTTGGCGCAACGATATCACCAATTTGAAATGGGTTTAAATTTTTCACTTTACATACAATAACACCAGCAATAAAGCCACCTATTAAACCACCATGTATTGCTATTCCACCATGCCATATTTTAATAATTTCACTTGGATTTTCCGCGTAATATGGCCATTGGAAAATCACAAAATAGATTCGTGCCGCGATAAATCCAAATAGTGCACTATAAAAAATAATATCTACTAAAGTATCTTTATGTAATCCTGCTTTAACTAGTGCACGTTGTGCAACAAAGTAACCAAGTAATATTCCGACAGCAATGATAATTCCATACCATCGTACACTCAGTGGTCCTAAGTTAAATGCCACAGGATCTATATAGTTAAATACAATACCCATTCAACCTACTCCTCACTCTTATGACTGTTCTTGATAATTTCTTCATTTAATCTTTCACTAAATTCTTCGGCAGTGTTAATGCCCATGATATTTAATCGATAGTTCATTGCAGCGACCTCAATAATTACCGCAACATTTCTACCAGGTCTTACAGGTATTGTTTTTTTAGTGATTTCAGTATCTAAAATACTTAGCGTCTCTTCATTAAGACCTACGCGGTCATATAACTTTTGCTTGTTCCAGTTTTCCAAATTAATATTTAATCTAATTCGTTTTTCAGTTAATATTGAACCCGCGCCAAATAAAGTCATAACATTGATAATACCTAGTCCACGTATTTCTAATAGATGTTCTATTAACTTTGGTGGTTTCCCTATTAGTTCATCTTTATTAATTTGACGTATTTCTACATTATCATCTGCTACTAATCTATGCCCACGTTTAACTAATTCCAACGCAGTCTCACTTTTACCTATTCCTGAATCACCGGTAATTAGTACACCAACACCGTAAACATCTACTAAAACACCATGTAAAGATGTCGTCTTTGCAAGTGCATGCTCTAAAAACGTTGTTAAGCGACTCATTAAACTTGTAGTCGCATCTTTAGCAACTATAAGTGGGGTATTTAATTCTTTTGCAGCTTCAACTAATTCTTCTGGTGGCTGCAATCCACGTGTCACAATAATTGCAGGCGTTTCTGGTCTGCATAGTTTACGCATACGACCTGCGCGATCCTTATCTGGTAATAAATTGTAAAACGATAGTTCCGTTGTTCCTAATAGTTGTATTCTATCTGACGCATAATGTGAAAAATAACCTGCCATCTCTAAGCCTGGTCTTGATATATCAGCATTTTTAATTGGCTTCGATAGTCCTTCTTCACCAGCGATTAAATCTAACTTTAATGTTTCAACTAGTTTTTCTGTCGTTAACATGGGTTCACCTCAATTGTATTTATCCCTACTCTTACATCTCTTCTTATCATATCAAAAATATAACACCAATCTACATTGAAAAGCTAAAATAAATATTAATTGTTCATTATTGTTATTATTTTACAAGTCAATATCAATCATTAATTTATTGCTTGCTTAATTTACATGGTTCATATCGCCATAAAAGTCCGAGCCATAAATCAATGACCTAAGCTCTACAATGATATATTGTAATTAGTTGGCGGGGCCCCAACATAAAGAATTTCGAAAAGAAATTCTACAGGCAATACAAGTTGGCGGGGCCCCAACACAGAGAATTTCGAAAAGAAATTCTACAAACAATGCAAGTTGGGGTGGGCCCCAACATAAAGAAATACTTTTTCTTTAGAAATTAGTATTTCTTATGCATGAGTTGCACTCATGCATTCCTATTTTTAAGTACACAATAGCTGTGGCTAATGACAAAGAACCACTACATAATAAATCATTAGTGATTCTTTATCATTTCTGTCCCACTCTCAGTTTCGATTTATGTTTAGCAACTCTAGATTGACCCTATCTTAACATAATTCTTTTTACGCATCTTTTCTTTCTACTATTCATTACTAAATTAATAAAAAGAAGTGAAGGGTAAATTTACAACACCCTTCACTTCTTTTAATCTTATTTATCTTCAGTATTTTGTTTATCTCGTTCAAGTACTTCTTTTAAATACTTTCCTGTATATGATGACTTTGTCTGAGCAATATCTTCGGGTGTGCCAGTCGCAACAATAGTACCACCGCCACTACCACCTTCAGGACCTAAGTCGATAATATAGTCTGCTGTTTTGATAACATCTAGGTTATGTTCAATAATTACAACAGTGTCACCATTTTCAACTAATCGATTTAATACTTTTAATAATCTGCTAATATCGTCAACATGTAACCCTGTTGTTGGTTCGTCTAGGATATAAATAGATTTACCAGTTGAACGTTTATGAAGTTCAGATGCAAGTTTCACACGTTGAGCCTCACCACCTGATAACGTTGTAGCTTGTTGACCTAATGTGACGTATCCAAGACCAACATCAACTAGTGTTTGTAACTTGCGCTTAATCTTAGGAATATTTTCAAAAAATTGTGTTGCTTCTTCAACAGTCATTTCTAAAATGTCAGCAATATTTTTACCTTTGTAAGTAACCTCTAGTGTCTCACGATTATATCGTTTACCATCACACACTTCACAAGGAACATAAACATCAGGTAAAAAATGCATTTCAATTTTAATAATACCGTCACCTTTACAAGCTTCACAGCGTCCACCTTTTACATTAAAACTAAAACGCCCTTTTTGATATCCTCGAATTTTAGCTTCATTTGTTTGCGCAAACACATCACGTATATCATCAAACACACCAGTATATGTTGCTGGATTAGAGCGTGGCGTTCTACCTATCGGTGATTGATCAATATCAATAATTTTATCAAGTTGATCAATACCTTCAATCTTATCGTACAATCCTGGCTTTACTTTAGATTTATTAATTTTTTGAGCTAATGATTTGTATAATACTTCATTTACTAATGAGCTTTTACCAGAACCTGATACACCTGTAACAACCGTCATGATTGATAGTGGTATGTCCACATCAATCCCTTTAAGATTGTTGCTTCTAGCTCCACGTATAGAAATTTTACGATCTGAAGCCGGTCTGCGATATTCAGGTACGTCAATACGTTTCTTACCACTCAAGTATTGTCCTGTTAATGATTTTTTATCTTTCATTACCTTTTGAGGTGTCCCACTAGACACAATTTGTCCTCCATGTTCACCAGCACCAGGCCCTATATCCACTAAGTAATCAGCCGCACGCATTGTATCATCATCGTGTTCAACTACAATTAAAGTATTTCCTAAATCTCTCATTTCTTTAAGTGTATTAATTAATCGATCATTATCTCTTTGATGCAGTCCAATTGATGGCTCATCTAATACATATAAGACACCAGTCAAACGCGACCCAATTTGCGTTGCCAATCGAATACGTTGTGCTTCACCACCTGAAAGTGTACCTGAAGCTCTGTTTAGCGTTAAATATTCAAGTCCCACATTATTTAAAAAAGTGAGTCGGGAAATAATTTCTTTCAATATTTGATTTGCAATCGCTTGATCTTGTTCTGACAAATCAATGTTTTTATAATAGTTCAGCGCTTGACTGATTGAATATTCGACTACTTCACCAATATTTAAACCACCTACATAAACAGATAACGCTTCACGACTCAATCGCTTTCCATGACAAGTTTCACAAGGTAGTTCGGTCATATATTTACTCATCATTTCACGTGTATATTCTGAAGGAGATTCATGGAATCGTCTACTTATATTAGGAACTACACCCTCGAAAACCATTGTTCGTTTTCTAGTACCACCTTGACGTTGTGTAAATGTAAATTCAATTTCTTTGTCACCAGAACCATACAATAAAATATCACGTTGACGTTCTGTTAACTTTTTAAAAGGTTTATCCATATTGATTTTATAAACTTCACAAACACGTTTTAACAATGTTGGATAAAAATCAGAACTCGTCGGTATCCAAGGTTCTATTGCACCTTCGTTTAGCGTCTTATCTTTGTCGGGAACAACCAAGTCTACATCGACTGTTAACTTTTGGCCTAAGCCATCACATGTCGGACAAGCACCAAAAGGACTGTTAAAGCTAAACATTCTTGGTTCTAACTCTCCGATTGAAAATCCACATATAGGACAAGCATGGCTTTCTGAAAACTTAAGGTCTTCCCCGTCAATGACATCAACTGTTAATTGTCCTTCTGAAAGCTCTAACGCAGTTTCTATAGAGTCAGCTAGTCGTGTTTCAATTCCATCTTTAACAACTAATCGGTCTACAACAACTTCTATTGTATGATTCTTGTTCTTATCTAAAGTAGGTACATCATTTACATCAACAATTTCGCCATCGATTCTTAAACGTACATAACCTTTTTTACCAATATCTTCGATTAGCTTTTCATGACTACCTTTACGATGAGCGATGACAGGTGCTAATAATTGAATCTTTGTACGTGCCTCTAATTCCATAATGCGGTCAACCATTTGTTGTACTGTTTGCGATTCAATTTCTATATTGTGATTTGGACAGTAAGGTTTACCAACACGTGCATATAACAAACGTATATAATCATATATTTCTGTTACTGTTGCTACAGTTGATCTTGGATTTTTACTTGTTGTTTTTTGATCTATTGAAATTGCTGGCGATAATCCTTCAATTGTATCAACATCTGGTTTGTCCATTTGGCCTAAAAATTGACGCGCATAGGCACTTAATGATTCAACATAACGTCGTTGTCCTTCAGCATATATAGTATCGAATGCTAATGACGATTTACCTGACCCAGATAAACCTGTCATAACAATTAATTTATTTTTAGGTAGTTCGATATCAATATCTTTCAAGTTATGCGCACGAGCACCTTTTACTACTATGGATGGTTCTTTCATTTACTTGTCACCCTTCTGCTTTTAATTCAAATAACATATCTCTTAATTCTGTAGCTTTCTCGAAATCTAAATCTTTCGCTGCTTGTTTCATTTCTTTTTCTATATTGTCGATTGTCTTTTGACGTTCTTTTTTCGTCATCTTCTTAGGTATCACAGTTTGTGCTTTGTCATTATTTTCGTCATTTTCAACAGTAGCACTAATTAAATCATGTATTTTTTTATTAATTGTTTTAGGTGTAATACCATGTTTTTCATTATGTTTCATCTGTATTTCTCGACGACGTTGTGTCTCATCAATTGCATACTTCATCGAATCAGTCATTTTATCGGCATACATAATGACTTCACCTTTATCGTTACGCGCAGCTCTACCTATTGTTTGAATTAATGAGCGGTTAGAACGTAAAAATCCTTCTTTATCTGCATCTAATATGACAACTAGAGAAACTTCTGGTATATCAATACCCTCTCTTAATAAATTAATACCTACGATAACATCATATGTACCCATTCGTAAGTCTCTAATTATTTCGATTCGTTCTAATGTCTTGATTTCTGAATGCAGATAATTAACTTTAATACCCGCTTCTTTCATGTATGTGGTTAAATCTTCACTCATCTTTTTAGTGAGCGTTGTAACAAGTACGCGTTCATTACGCTCAACCCTTGTTTGAATTTCACTTAATAAATCGTCAATTTGATTTTCAGTAGGTCTAACCTCAATTTTAGGATCCAGTAAACCAGTAGGACGAATAATTTGTTCAACCATCTTATCCGTATGTTCAATTTCGTATGGTCCAGGCGTTGCAGATACATACACAAGTTGTTTTGTCTTTTCTTCAAATTCTTCAAATTTAAGTGGACGGTTATCTAATGCACTCGGTAATCTAAATCCATGATCCACCAAAACTTGTTTACGCGCTCTGTCTCCGTTATACATGCCTCGAACTTGTGGTAATGTCACATGTGATTCATCAATCATTACTAACCAATCATCGCCAAAGTAATCCAATAAAGTATACGGTGTCGAACCCAGTGGTCGCAAAGTTAAATGTACGGAATAGTTTTCAATTCCTGAACAGAATCCCATCTCTCGCATCATTTCTAAATCATAGTTGGTACGCTGTTCTAACCTTTGCGCTTCTAGTAATTTATTCTCATCTCGTAATTCTTTCAATCGTTCTTCCAATTCTTTTTCAATACGTTCAATCGCAACTTTCAACTTTTCTTCACGTGTTACGAAGTGAGAAGCTGGGAATATCGCAAAATGTTCTCTTTCTTTCAACACTTCACCTGTTAGGTAGTTAACTTCTCGGATACGGTCAATCTCATCGCCGAAAAACTCAACCCTTATACAAAGTTCTTCTTTAGAGGCTGGGAATATTTCAACTACATCACCACGCACTCGAAACGTTCCTCGTTGGAAATCGATGTCATTTCGTGTATATTGCACATCTACAAGTTTTCTAAGTAATTCACTTCTATCCATTTCCATACCAACTCGAACACTTACTACTAAATCTTTATATTCTTCAGGATTACCTAAACCATATATACAACTTACACTAGCAATAATAATTACATCATCGCGTTCAAATAATGCACTTGTAGCAGAATGTCGTAGTTGATCAATTTCATCATTGATTGAGGCATCTTTTTCAATAAAAGTGTCAGTAGACGGTACGTATGCCTCAGGTTGATAATAATCATAGTAACTTACAAAGTATTCCACCCTGTTTTCAGGAAAAAATTCTTTAAACTCACTATATAATTGCCCTGCTAATGTTTTGTTATGTGCGATAATTAACGTTGGTTTCCCAACTTCTTTAATAACATTACTCATCGTAAATGTTTTCCCTGTGCCAGTTGCACCTAATAAAGTTTGATGTCTTTTCCCCGCTTTAATACCATCCACGATTTCCTTAATTGCTTGCGGTTGGTCACCTTGAGGCTCAAAATCAGAATGTATTTTAAAAGGATAATGTTCAACCATTGTCACATATGCCTCCTCTTTCAACGTATTATTTATATTTCCGCTCAACTCTTCGCTTTCTCATTACATATTTTAGCAAAGTAGCCACACAAAAAGCAAACGTTTGTTCGTAAAAATGTCGAACAAAGAAAAACAAACATAGTTGTGCTAACTATGCTTGCCTTAAATCAAATCGTTTATCTTGTTATTTTTAGTATGTAAATACACATTATATTAATCATCGTTTTGTTTCAACAAATTTGTTTGAAACATTATTTTAAAGTTAATCTTAGCGATCTTCATCTTGATGTTTATGAAATTCGAGTTGATCTATAATTAAATAACCAGCTAATAATGACACTACATCAATAAAAATAATCCACTCGTTATGGAAATACTCTTTATAGATTGAGGCACCAATTAAAATTAATGTCAGAATAGTACCGACCCATTTACTTCTTGTTATTACACTAAATAATACTACCAAGACACATGGAAAGAATGCTGCGCTAAAATACCATATCATTCATTTTCCTCTTTTCTTTTATTTAAAATGTTCATGGTTGTTTCTCTTAATTCTGTTCTAGGTATAAAGTTTTCAGTCAACATTTCTGGAATGATATTATTAATAAAATCTTGTACAGATGCTAAATGGTCAAATTGAATAATTGTTTCTAGACTCATTTCATAAATTTCGAAAAATAATTCTTCGGGATTACGTTTTTGTATTTCTCCAAATGTTTCATAAAGCAAATCAATTTTATCAGCAACTGAAAGTATTTGGCCTTCTAATGAATCATCTTTACCTTCTTGCAGTCGTTGCTTATAAACATCTCTATATTGTAATGGAATTTCTTCTTCAATAAAGGTCTCTACCATTTCTTCTTCAACTTGCGAAAATAATTTTTTTAATTCACTACTCGCATATTTAACAGGTGTTTTTATATCACCAGTAAACACTTCAGCGAAATCATGATTTAATGCTTTTTCATATAAGCTTTTCCAATTAATCTTTCGACCATGATATTCTTCAACTGTTGCTAGATATTGAGCAATTTTAGTTACTTTAAAGGAGTGTGCTGCAACATTGTGTTCAAAATATTTAAATTTTCCAGGTAATCTTATAAGTCTTTCCATATCTGATAATCTTTTAAAATATTGATGTACACCCATTTCAATTACCTCCTCCATTAATTAATCATAAATTATACTTTCTTTTTACATATCAATCAATTAAATATCATTTAAATATCTTCTTTATATAACTCTGATTAAATGATACCAAAAAATCCTCTCAACCTGTTACTTAAACAGGCTAAGAGGATAGTCTTGTCTTGATATATTACTTAGTGGATGTAATTATATTTTCCTGGATTTAAAATTGTTCTTGAAGATTTAACATTAAATCCAGCATAGTTCATTTCCGAAACAGTAATTGTTCCATTAGGGTTTACAGATTCAACAACACCAACATGTCCATATGGGCCAGCAGCTGTTTGGAAAATAGCGCCAACTTCTGGTGTTTTATCTACTTTAAATCCTGCAACTTTTGCTGCGTAATTCCAGTTATTTGCATTGCCCCATAAACTTCCTATACTTCTACCTAATTGTGCACGACGATCGAAGGCATAATATGTGCAGTTTCCATAAGCATATAAGTTTCCTCTGTTAGCAACTGATTTATTGTAGTTATGTGCAACAGGTACAGTTGGTACTGATTTTTGTACTTGAGCAGGTTTATATGCTACATTAACTGTCTTAGCTACTGCTTGCTTAGGTGCTTGCTTAACTACTACTTTTTTAGACGCTTGTTGTACAGGTTGTTTTACTACCTTTTTAGCTTGGCTTGCTTTTCTTACTGGTGATTTAACCGCTTTAGTTTGTTTCACTTTATTTTGAGGCACAAGTGAAATCACGTCACCAGGAAAAATTAAAGGTGTTACACCAGGATTGTATGAATATAATTGATTCAACGTTAAGTGATGCTCTAAAGCAATCTTATATAATGAATCGCCAGCAACTACTGTATAAGTTGTCGGTGATTGCGTTTGTGCTTGAACATTTGATACATAGTTATGTTGAACAGGTGTTTTTACTTGTGTGCCATGTTGTTGTGCATGTGCTGCATTATTTAAAGCTAAAAAAGCTAACACTGACGAAACCGTCACTGTAAGAGTTTTTTTCATCTTGCTGTCATTCCTTTGCTGTTAGTATTTTAAGTATGCAAATACTATAGCACAATACATTTTGTCAAAAGCTATTGTTATAACGATGTAATCAAATGGTTAACAATATAAAAAGAATACAACCTTTTATCATAGTGTAAAATGTATTCATACCATGTAATTGAGAACGTTTTCAACGATTAATTCAATACCTTGAAAATCGCCATAGGTAATATTACTAAATGCACACTGCATATGTTGTTTTAACAAACACAACTTTTAAAAAATATATTCTAACTCTATCTACCGAATTGTACTTAAATATTCATAAACAAATCATATTCCAAAATCTAATTTACAATTTATTTAGCTACCTTTAAAAAAACCAAAAACCGACGCCCTTTTAGAGCCTCGGTTTTAAAATATATATTAATCGTGCGACATTGTCTGTCTTAAATATGATTCGATAAATGGTCCAATGTCTCCATCCATCACTGCATCAACCTTACCTGTTTCTTCGTTCGTACGATGATCTTTCACCATTGAGTATGGATGGAAAACATATGATCTAATTTGGCTTCCCCAGCCGATTTCTTTTTGTTCGCCACGAATTTCAGCCATTTCACGTGCCTGCTCTTCCAATTTTAATTGATATAATTTAGACTTTAACATTTTCATAGCTGCTTCACGGTTTTTAATTTGAGAACGTTCATTTTGGTTATTAACAACTATACCTGAGGGGTGGTGGGTAATTCGTATTGCCGATTCAGTTTTGTTAATATGCTGACCACCTGCACCAGAAGCTCTGAATGTATCAACTGTAATATCATCCGGATTGATTTCAATCTCTATTTCATCATTATTAAAATCTGGAATAACGTCGCATGATGCAAATGATGTATGACGACGTCCTGATGAATCAAATGGAGAAATTCGTACTAGTCGGTGTACACCTTTTTCAGCTTTTAAATAACCATAAGCATTATGCCCTTTGATGAGCAATGTTACACTTTTAATCCCCGCTTCATCCCCAGGTAGATAATCAACAGTTTCAACTTTAAAGCCTTTCTTCTCACAATAACGTTGATACATTCTAAATAGCATATTAGCCCAATCTTGAGACTCCGTGCCACCTGCACCAGGATGTAACTCTAGAATTGCGTTATTGGCATCGTGAGGCCCATCTAATAATAATTGCAATTCGTATTCATCCACTTTAGCCTTAAAATTAATGACCTCTTGCTCTAAGTCTTCTTTCATTTCTTCATCAAATTCTTCTTGTAATAAATCCCAAGTAGCATCCATGTCATCTACTTCTGCTTGTAGTGTTTTATAACCATTAACTATTGCTTTTAACGCATTATTTTTATCTATAATATCTTGCGCTTTCGTTTGGTTATCCCAAAAATTAGGTTCTGCCATCATTTCTTCATATTCTTGGATATTAGTTTCTTTGTTCTCTAAGTCAAAGAGACCCCCTAATTTGTGTTAAATCTTGATTATACTTATCTATATTTCGTTTGATTTCTGATAATTCCATAGCCTTCGCTCCTATTTCAATTCAAGTCATTGATTTGTATCTTTTATAATGCTAAATTTTAACATAATTTTGTTAAATAACAATGTTAAGAAATATAAGCACACGACAATTAGTTTATGCTTTTATTGTTAAAAATCAGTACATTTATCATCGACATATGCCTAAACCGATTTTTTAAAACTAAGTACATAACAACGTTTAACAACTTCTTCACATTTTTTAAAGTATTTAACGCTTGTAAAATAAAAAGACTCCTCCCATAACACAAACTATAGGTGTTTAATTGGAAGGAGTTATTTTATATCATTTATTTTCCATGGCAATTTTTGAATTTTTTACCACTACCACATGGACAATCATCGTTACGACCAACTTGATCGCCTTTAACGATTGGTTTCGGTTTCACTTTTTCTTTACCATCTTCAGCTGAAACGTGCTTCGCTTCACCAAACTCTGTTGTTTTTTCACGTTCAATATTATCTTCAACTTGTACTACAGATTTTAAAATGAATTTACAAGTATCTTCTTCGATATTTTGCATCATGATATCAAATAATTCATGACCTTCATTTTGATAGTCACGTAATGGATTTTGCTGTGCATAAGAACGTAAGTGAATACCTTGACGTAATTGATCCATTGTGTCGATATGATCAGTCCAATGGCTATCAATAGAACGAAGTAAAATCATACGCTCAAACTCATTCATTTGTTCTTCTAAGATATCTTTTTGACTTTGATATGCTGCTTCAATCTTAGCCCAAACGACTTCGAAAATATCTTCAGCATCTTTACCTTTGATATCATCCTCTGTAATGTCACCTTCTTGTAAGAAAATGTCATTAATGTAGTCGATGAATGGTTGATATTCAGGCTCGTCATCTGCTGTATTAATATAGTAATTGATACTACGTTGTAACGTTGAACGTAGCATTGCATCTACAACTTGAGAGCTGTCTTCTTCATCAATAATACTATTTCTTTCGTTATAGATAATTTCACGTTGTTTACGTAATACTTCATCGTATTCTAAGATACGTTTACGCGCGTCGAAGTTATTACCTTCTACACGTTTTTGTGCTGATTCTACAGCTCTTGATACCATTTTTGATTCAATTGGTGTAGAGTCATCTAAACCTAGTCGGCTCATCATTTTCTGTAAACGTTCAGAACCAAAACGAATCATTAATTCATCTTGTAATGATAAATAGAAGCGACTATCCCCTTTATCACCTTGACGTCCAGAACGACCACGTAACTGGTCATCAATACGACGAGATTCATGTCGTTCTGTACCTATTACTGCTAAACCGCCTAATTCCTCTACGCCTTCACCTAATTTGATATCTGTACCACGACCAGCCATGTTAGTGGCAATAGTAACGGCACCTTTTTGTCCAGCGCCTGCAACAATTTCAGCTTCACGTTCATGATTTTTCGCATTTAACACATCATGACGGATACCACGTTTTTTAAGTAAATTTGAAATATATTCAGAAGTCTCAACTGCAACAGTACCTAATAGCACTGGTTGCCCTGCCTTGTGTTTTTCAACAACATCTTCTACTACTGCATCAAATTTACCTTTTTGGCTAATGTAAATTAAATCAGACTTATCGTTACGTTGCACAGGTTTATTTGTCGGAATTTGAGTTACTGTCATGTTATAAATATTTCTAAATTCTTCTTCTTCAGTTTTAGCTGTACCTGTCATACCCGCAAGTTTATTGTACATTCTGAAATAGTTTTGGAATGTAATAGACGCCATAGTTTTAGATTCATTTTGAATTTGAACGCCTTCCTTCGCTTCAATAGCTTGGTGTAAACCTTCTGAGAAACGACGGCCTGGCATTGTACGTCCTGTAAATTGATCGACAATTAGTACTTCGCCATCAACAACCATATAGTCTACGTCACGTTGTAATGTAACGTGCGCACGTAAAGCTGTGTTGATATGACTAATAACATCAACATTTTGTACATCATATAAGTTTTCAACTTTGAACATACGTTCAGCTTTATCCGCACCTTGTTCTGTTAAATGTACGGCTTTCGTTTTTTCATCGTATTTATAATCTTCGTCCTGTTTTAACATTTTCGCAAAAACATTTGCTTGTGTATAAAGTGACGTTGACTTTTCAGCTTCACCAGAAATAATTAATGGCGTACGTGCCTCGTCGATTAAAATTGAGTCAACCTCATCAATGATTGCAAAATGTAATGGACGCATTACTCTATCTTCAGAATAATTCACCATGTTATCTCGTAAGTAATCAAAACCTAGCTCATTATTAGTACTGTAAGTAATGTCTTGTGCGTATGCTTCACGTTTTTCTTCTGTCGTCTTACTGTTTAAGTTTAATCCGACAGTCAAACCTAAGAAGTTATATAACTCAGCCATTTCTTCACTTTGAACACTTGATAAGTATTCATTGACTGTAATAACGTGAACACCTCTACCAGCTAATGCATTTAAGTATGTTGGCATTGTCGCTGTTAATGTTTTACCTTCACCTGTTCTCATCTCAGCGATATCACCTTTATGAATTGCAATACCACCCATAATTTGAACTTTATATGGTGTCATATTGAATACACGTTTAGAGCCTTCTCTAACAAGTGCATATGCTTCTGGTAAAATTTTATCTAAATAATCATTTTGCTTTTTGACATTATCAATGTCAGCTAATTCTGTTTGGAATTGTTTCGTTTTATTACGAATTTCTTCATCAGTTAAAATTGCCGTTTTTTCTTCTAAAGCGATTACTTTATCAGCAAGTTTACCTAACTGTTTAATTTCTTTATTATTGCCATCAAGAATTTTTGATAAAAATCCCATTTCGTTCGCTCCTTTAGCTAAAAAACTGTTTGGCCTACAACAATATATCTTATCATTTATAGTTAGAAAATTATACTTATTTACTCATTTGTGGAATCAATATAAATATATTTATGACATACTTCATTCACATTCTGTTGTCAACAAGTTTATCACTAATAAATATATTCTCAATACGCAATTATACTTCCTAATAAATTATATTATAAATATTTTACGATTTTCGACTCGGACTATACAATAGACTGACATACTATTATTAACTTAACATTCAAATATATACATCCATTAACATTAGCATAGTCACTATGTTTCATTCAACAAATTACATTATCGAACTATGAAATAGTCATAATTTGCTTTTGGAGTATAAAAAAGCACTTGTGCAAAAACACAAGTGCTTTAAACTTAATTTATTGTTCACTAGTTTGAATCAAGCCATATTTACCGTCTTTACGTCGGTAAACGATACTTGTTCCATCAGTTTCTCTGTCTGTGAATACAAAGAAGTCATGACCTAATAGATTCATTTGTAATACCGCTTCTTCTGAATCCATTGGTTTTAAGCTGAATTCTTTTGAACGAATAATTTCTATCTCGTTATCATCGTAAGCGTCATTATCAACTTGTGTTTCTTGCATTTCTTGTAATTCGGCAACAAACACTTCTTGATCTCCTCGATCACGGCTCTTACGATTAATACGTGTTTTATATTTTCGAACTTGTCTTTCAAGTTTATTATTAATTAAATCAATACCTGCGTATAAATCATCGTTTCGCTCTTCAGCTCTTAACGTAACATTTTTCAATGGAATTGTTACTTCAATTTTAGTAGCTGAATTTGAATAAGTTTTAACTTTAACATGCGCCACTGCATTTGGTACGTCATTAAAATAACGTTCCAACTTACCAATTTTTTCCTCAATATAGTTGCGAATAGCATCTGTGATAGTGAGGTTATCTCCATGAATTTCAAATCTAATCATAGTAATCTCTCCTTAAACCTCTTTATTGGTAACTCTTTATTATATTTTAACATTTTTACGCTATCGTGCAAACGCAAACACTTTGAATTTTCTGATATTTTTAGCATATAATTTACACCCTGCACGATGAATTGTTAATCCAGTTGTATAAATATCGTCAACGAGTAATATTTCCTTGCCATTTAAATCTAATTCCGTATCAATAATAAATGGATTTTCATCTGCCAGACGCTCTTTCTTAGTTAAATGAGACTGTTTTGGTCTATTTGACATCTTTAAAATCTTATCAAAGCGAATCCCTTTAGCTTTTAGTACTGCTTCTACCGGGTTAAATGTTCTAGATAAATCATGTGCCGGCGAAGAAGGAATTGGCACAATATAGTCATAAGATGTTTGTGGTATTTCAATCAAATGTGCCAATAATTCACATAAATAATAGTCTTTCAAAAATTTATACTGATGTATCATCTCTTTCATTAAACCGTCATATTGAAATTGACAATATAATTGTTCCATTAAATTAAAGTGTGCCGATAGAAACTTGCAGTCTAAACAATACGCTTCATCTTGATTTAAGTGTTTTAAGCACCTTGAACATCGCCTTGCTTTAATATCAAGTTTAATATTGTCCCAATTCTCTTTGCATCTGTCACATAATCTATTAGGTTTCTTGAACAAATTATAAATGGTTATATTTTCATATAACTTAGCACCACAACTCAAACAATTATTCATCAATCCAACCTCTTTTTAATGCTAATTTGTTCATCCTTTGAATCTCTTTTTTAGCTTGAATCATATTCATACTTACTCCTTCATGAAAAAACAATACTTTTCCAGCAGGACATTCTAATTTTCGTCCAACACGTCCAGCAATTTGTATTAAAGCCTCTTGAGTATATTGATGTGCATCGATAACAACAACATCCAAATTTGCCATTGTAAATCCACGTTCTAATATTGTCGTAGTAAAAATGACATCGAAATGTCCATTCCTTAATTGTTCAACTTTTTCAAAGCGAAAAACATCCTCGCTATGGACGTATGTTAATTTAGTAATTTTCTGCTTATAAACCGAAAATGTTTTAATCATTGTTTCTATATTGTTAAAAAACACCAGTGTATAACGTTGATTATTAATTTGATCTTGTAAAATTCGGTATAACATTTTCTGAATCTTATTATTATTAAGTTTGAAATAACGATATTTAGGAACTGGAAGTGATTTTTTATGAAAGCGAGCTGGCAATTTAATTATATTTTCGTGGGGAATCTCTGACAGAAGTTGTTTCGGTGGTGTTGCTGTCATATAAATCGTTGCATGTTCAACTTTAGAAGATGACTTCAATGCTTGTTGTAAACTTTTATCCATTGATAAAGGAAAGGCATCGACTTCATCAATAAAAATAGTATCAAAGTGCTGTTTGAATCGGTAAAGTTGATGTACTGTGCATACAACAAAATGCCCTTCAAATTGTTGACTTGATTGCTGGTGTAGTATGTCTATATCTTCATTAAGAAATGCGTCTTTAATACGTTTACTAATTTCTACAACAACATCTACACGCGGTGACACAATAGCTATATTATCTCCCTGTCGTCTTGCATATTGAATGCCTTGAAACATCATTTCTGTCTTACCTGCACCTGTTACGGCATATAACAAAATCGTTTGTCTCATTCTAATGGCTCGAACAATATGTTCTGAGGCATAAGACTGCTGTTCCGACAATTCAAATGAGAGATGATAATATGCTTGTGATGAACTTTGCGAACTCTCTGTTATTTTATATCTTGTTACATTATCCATTCGACCCAGTGATATACAATTTCTGCAATATACAATTTTCTTGGAATGTACTGAGGAATCATACTGATAAAAATGCTTTGGATTTGTACTTTCACATTGAACACAATAATAGTTTGAATTTTGTTTGATGACACCTGTTACTTCTTTTTTAATTTTTTCATTAGTAAGTGAAGTATGAGGATGAATTAATTTCCCGTAATGTTTAATGCTTAAAACCTCATTTCAACGTAAAAAAGAGCCTAATATTATAATGATTTTCTTATATCTTTAGCATTTTGACTTTCAAATGATGAACATTTAAAGCCATGTATACGAGAGATAATTTCCAATTACAATATAGACTCTTTTATTAAAATTTTATAATTATGTTAATCTTATTTTTCTGCCAACATAGCCTAAACCTAATCCACCAGAACCTAAATGTGCTGCAACAACTGGACCAAACTCAGAGTATGCTACTTGATAACCTGAAGGACAATCTTCTTGTAACTTTTTGTATAACGCTTGACCATCTTCAAAATGATCTCCATTTATGACAAATAAAGTTACTTCTTCAAAGTCTTTTACAATATCTAATACTTTCTTTTCTAATGTTTGAATGGCACGCTTTTTAGTACGAACTTTTTCTTCTGGTATAATCTTGCCATCTTCAAACTTAAGAACTGGCTTCATTTTCAATAATGTTCCAACCCATGCTTGAGCACCAGTAATTCGACCACTTTTTTGTAAATTCTTTAAGTCATCAACAATTAAATATGCACCTGTGTGCTCACGCATATTAGTTAAATCATCAATAATTTGCTGTGGTTCGTATCCTTCTTCAACCATTTCAATAGCACGTAATACATAACATCCTTCAATCATTGCTGCAAGCTTACTATCAAATGCATGTACATTAACACCTTCAACCATTTCCCCTGCTTGATAACTAGATTGATAACTTCCACTAATCCCACTGGATAAGCAAATGACAATGATATCTGTGTAACCCTGATCTCTTAGCATTTCATATTTAGTAATCCATTCGCCAATTGCTGGTTGGCTTGTTGTCGGAATCGTTTGAGACGATGCCATTTTATTATAAAATTCTTCAATTGCTATTTCATTACTTTCTGTAAAGTTCTTTCCATCATCAAAAGTCACACTTAATGGCGCTATTTGAATATTATATTTATCGATTAAGTCCTGCGACAGATAACTTGTAGAATCGGTCATCACAGCAATTTTCATAGTCGTCCTCCTAAAATATACTCATAGCAATGATACAATATTTCAGTTAAAAAGAAAATGGCAATCAAACGATTTATAGTCATGTCATTTTCAGTGTATAATGAAGATTAAATAATCTTAAGCTTATGAATTAAGGAGTTATTATGACACAAAATATCATTACTGTTAAAAAAGAACACATTATTGAAAATGTGATTAGTAAATCAAGATTCATTGCTCATATCAAACCTGTTCAAAATGAAGATGAAGCTAAAGCATTTATTGCTGCAATAAAAAAAGAACATAAAGATGCCACTCATAATTGTTCTGCATATACTATTGGACCTGAAATGAATATTCAAAAAGCGAATGATGATGGTGAACCGACAGGAACTGCCGGTGTCCCAATGTTAGACATATTAAAAAAGCTCGATGTTCATAATGCGTGTGTCGTAGTAACAAGATATTTTGGTGGTATTAAATTAGGTGGTGGCGGTTTAATTCGCGCCTATAGCGGTGCTGTTAGAGACGTCATTTATGATGTCGGGCGTGTCGAACTACGAGAAGCAGTACCATGTATAGTAACACTGAATTATGATCAAACTGGTAAATTTGAATATGAATTAGCTTCAACTCATTTTATGTTAAGAAACCAAACTTACACTGATAAGGTAAGCTACTATATCGATGTCGTTAAAAGTGACTATGAAGCGTTTATTAACTTTTTAAATCAAATGACTGCTGGAAATTTCGATTTGACTGAAGAAACTCCAAAGCAGTTACCTTTCGATATACCAACTGAATAAAAATAAAAACACTAGCTTAGGAGGGCTAACTCTAATTGCGTATTGTTACTTTGCAATTTGGAAAGCACGTTCCATGCTAGTGTTTTTTGTGAGTATGTCTTCCTTTATAACAACATAAAAGTACAGACATCATTTTTTTATTTTATTACTTACTGTTTTAAAATCTAATCTTCTTTGTGTGACGATTTCCGACTAATTAAATTTAATATTGGTCGGTAGTTGTTATCTATTAATCCTGTAAATTCAACAATTAATTCAATACTAAATATGATTAATACAAACATTAATACAACACCTAATGGTGGCGATACATACAAAATAATGCTCGAAAGACTAAATAAAATAGAGATTGAATAGATTAATAATACTGTTTGTCTATGTGTGTAGCCTAAAGCTAATAGTTTATGATGCAAATGCGATTTATCAGCTTGCATTATATGCTGCCCTTTTTTCACACGTCGAATCATTGCGAACAAAGTATCAATGAATGGAACTGCTAAGATAACAATTGGGAAGAACAATGCAATAATTGTAATATTTTTGAATCCGAGTAAAGAAAGGAATCCGATGATAAATCCAATCATTAAAGCCCCACTATCACCTAAAAATATTTTGGCAGGATGGAAATTGTAAAATAAAAACCCAATTAAAGAGCCTAATAAAACACAACAAATCATCGTTATGAAAATATTAGCTTGTAAAATTGCAATGAATCCTATTGTAATGAGTCCGATTGCAGAAACACCCGACGCCAAACCATCGAGTCCATCAATTAAGTTAATTGCATTTGTAATAGCAACAATCCAAATCACAGTAATTGGAATACTAAGAAATCCAAAATGAATCGTTGTACCCATTGGCAACGAAATAAAATCAATAGTCACACCATAAAAAGCAACTACTAAGGCAGCGGCAATTTGACCAGCCAATTTTATATACGGTTTCAAATCGTAGATATCATCTACAAGCCCAAGTACGTACATAATAATCGCACCAATAATAAGTGGTTTGATTTCTGTTTCAATAGGATGACCAATCCAAATACCTATTAAAAATGAAAAGAGAATCACTGTACCACCCATAACTGAAATAGGTTTAGTGTGTACTTTTCTAAAATTTGGTTTATCAACTAAATTTAATCTTTTCGATATTGCAATAACAATTGGTGTTATCGTCAAACTGACAATCATTGTTACTGCAACTAGTAATAATGTAACCATTTATTCACCTTCATCGATATTAATTGTTTTTAACGTTATATTTATTTAATATTGTCTTTATAGAATGATATATCTATTTTCTACGTATATCTTATAGCTTTATTATAAATTAATTCGCTCAATCAATGATATCATATTTACAACTATACGATTCATTTCTTATATATCGCCTATTATTCATTTTTTCATCATATCATTTAAGGCAACATTTTAACATCAAAGTCTATATCATACATTAATTTTATATGTAAACTAATGACAAATTGTAAGTTTTCACTTACAATAGCTAGTGGTCAATTAAAGGAGTCGATTCAGACATGTTCGAAGCATTTATATACAATATATCTGTTATAGTCGCTGGAATCTATTTATTCCATCGCTTACAGTATTCAGAAAACAAACGTATGGTTTTTTCTAAGGCTTATGTCACTGTTTTAATGACAATCGTATCATTATTATTATCTGTCTACCCTATCCCTTATCGTGAAGATTATTTAATTCACTTAACATTCGTTCCTTTATTGTTTTTAGGTAGATTTACAAATATGGTCTATACATTATCTGCCACAGTAATTGTAGCAATTGTTGAAATTGTAGTATTTAACAACTCGATTATGTACGGTGTTACGTTGATTGTTATTGCTGCAGTAACAAGTGCTATTGGACCATTTTTAAAACAAAATGATGTGCTATCATTATTAATACTTAATGTTGTTACAATAATCATTTTATTTGGTGTCGCGTTAGTGAGTCCTATTTATACACTATCGGAAGTTATCATTTTAATACCAATTTCATTAATTATCACTTTAGCTTCAGCGATAACATTTGTCGATATTTGGCATTTCTTCTCACTCGTAAATCGTTATGAAAACGAAGATAAATATGATTACTTAACAGGCTTAGGTAATGTAAAAGAATTTGATAGACATTTAAATGAAATTTCACGAAAAGCTGAAAAAGAACATCAAAGTATCGCTTTATTATTAATCGATATCGATGGATTTAAAGATGTCAATGATACCTACTCACACAAATCAGGTGATGCTGTATTAAAACAAATGTCTCAATTACTTAAAAACTATGTGCCGAATCAATTTAAAATTTTTAGAAATGGTGGCGAAGAGTTCTCAGTTGTCATTCACAATTATTCACTTGATCAAAGTGTTAAATTAGCTGAAAATATTCGTTCGGGTGTTGAAAAATCATCATTCCATTTACCAAACAAAGAAGTTATTAAATTGTCAGTGTCTATCGGTGTTGGTTATTTAACAGATGACGATCCAAAATCACAGCGTAAAGTGTTTAAAGATGCAGACGATATGGTGCATGTAGCCAAAAATCAAGGGCGAAACAAAGTAATGTTTAACCCTATTATCAATTTATAACAACGACAAAACTGTTAATCCTTTGCTATTATTAAATCATAGTATAATAGCAAAGATTAACAGTTTTTCTTATTTAAATTTGAACCATACAAGTTCATCATACTAACACAAAGTCTCACTATTGAAAGTTGTAACAACAAGTTGTAAACTTCAATTGTTCAAATAAATAACACATATCATTGGAGGTGAATTGATATGCCAGATTCAATCACAATTATAGATGAAAACAAAGTGATTGATGTTGTATTAATTGCAGGTAGAATTTTACTTGAATCAGGTGCTGAAACATATCGAGTTGAAGATACAATGAACCGTATCGCACATAGTTATGGTCTTCATAATACATATAGTTTTGTCAGTTCAACTGCAATTATTTTTTCATTAAACGATCGAACAAGTACAAGATTAATTCGTGTACAAGAGCGTACAACAGATTTAGAGAAAATCGCTTTAACGAATAGTCTTTCACGTAAAATATCAAATAAAGAACTCACAATTGATGAAGCTAAATCTGAATTTATTCATTTACAGCATGCATCATTACAATATTCTTTTTTAACGAATTTCTTTGCAGCTGCCATTGCATGTGGCTTCTTCCTATTTATGTTTGGTGGTGTCGCATCAGATTGTTGGATTGCAGTCATTGCTGGTGGATCCGCATTTTTAACATTCAGCTTTGTGCAACGCTATATACAAATTAAATTTTTCTCAGAGTTTGTTGCAGCTGCTGTGGTCATATCCATTGCAGCCACATTTACTAAATTAGGCATTGCAACCAATCAAGATATCATTACTATAGCCAGTGTCATGCCACTTGTCCCTGGTATATTAATTACCAATGCCATTCGAGATTTATTAGCGGGTGAATTACTTGCAGGTATGTCTCGAGGTGTTGAAGCTGCATTAACAGCATTCGCAATCGGTGCTGGTGTCGCAATCGTTTTATTAATCATTTAAGGAAGGACTGTTAAAGCATGCTATTTTATTTATTTCATTTTACAATCAGCTTTATATCAACAGTACTTTTCTCTATCATTTTCAATGCACCCAAACGCCTCTTAGTAGCATGTGGATTTGTAGGTGCCATTGCATGGACGATTTACCAATTAACGGTAGATTTAGAGTTTGGAAAAGTTGGCGCTTCATTTTTGGGAAGCTTAATTTTAGGCTTAATGAGTCATACTATGAGTCGCAGATATAAACGACCGGTAATTATATTCATAGTACCAGGCATTATACCATTAGTACCTGGTGGTGCAGCTTATCAAGCGACTCGTTTTTTAGTATCGAATGATTATACAAGTGCTGTAAATACATTTTTAGAAGTTACACTGATTTCAGGTGCGATTGCTTTCGGTATATTAGTTTCTGAAATTCTATATTACCTATACACACGTATCAAACAACTGTATGGTAAAATCAAAGGTAAGACATATAAAAAATCTTACAACATGAATAATAGAGTTTAAGGGGTCGAATATAATGAAGAACCAATTGATAGATAGATTAACAAGATATACGACAATTGATACGCAATCTGATCCAAAATCTACAACAACACCTTCAACTGAAAAGCAATGGGATTTGTTACATTTATTAGAAAAAGAATTACAACAATTAGGATTGCCAACTGATTTAGATGAAAATGGCTACTTATTTGCTACATTAGAAAGTAACATCGATGCCGACGTCCCAACAGTTGGATTTTTGGCGCATGTTGATACATCACCTGATTTCAATGCTTCAAATGTTAAACCGCAAATTATTGAAAACTATGATGGTAAGCCATACAAACTAGGCAATACTAAACGTGTCTTAGATCCTAAAGTATTTCCAGAACTTAACAGTTTAGTTGGTCATACATTAATGGTAACTGATGGTACATCGTTACTAGGTGCAGACGATAAAGCGGGTATTGTGGAAATTATGGAAGCTATTTGTTATTTACAAGAACATCCAGAAATTAAACATGGTACCATTCGCATTGGATTTACACCAGACGAAGAAATCGGTCGTGGTCCACATAAATTTGATGTTGACCGCTTCAATGCTGATTTTGCTTATACTATGGATGGTAGTCAATATGGAGAATTACAATATGAAAGCTTTAACGCTGCTGAAGCGGTTATTACATGCCACGGTGTAAATGTTCATCCTGGTTCAGCTAAAAATGCAATGGTAAACGCAATACGTTTAGGTGAACAATTCGATAGTTTGCTACCTGATAGTGAAGTTCCGGAGCGAACAGAAGGATACGAAGGCTTTTATCACTTAATGAACTTTGAAGGAACTGTTGAAAAAGCAACTTTGCAATACATTATTCGTGATCATGATAAAAAACAATTCGAATTGCGTAAGAAACGTATTTTAGAAATACGTGACGATATCAATGCCCATTTTGAAAATTATCCAGTTAAAGTTGATATATCGGATCAATATTTCAATATGGCAGAAAAAATATTACCATTGCCTCATATTATTGATATACCTAAACGTGTCTTTGCCAAATTAGATATTCCAGCAAACACTGAACCTATTCGTGGTGGTACAGATGGTTCACAATTGTCATTTATGGGGTTACCAACTCCAAACATCTTTACAGGTTGCGGTAACTTCCAC
Source organism: Staphylococcus sp. FSL W8-0056 (assembly GCF_037963075.1). Lineage (NCBI taxonomy): Bacteria > Bacillati > Bacillota > Bacilli > Caryophanales > Staphylococcaceae > Staphylococcus > Staphylococcus sp. FSL W8-0056. The sequence continues at coordinate 471,353 of NZ_CP150142.1, read as the reverse complement.
GGCCCATATGAATATGCATCCATTGATGTTATGGAAAAAGCAGTACAAGTAATCATTGGAATTGTAGAAGATATCGCTGAAAATCACTAAAAACAAACGATTATATACTAGTTCAACTCAGGCTTAATTAATAAAAAAATCACGCTAACATTCAGTGCAATGATAGCGTGATTTTTCATATTTTTTACGTATACTTTCGATCTTCTAATTCGTTTTGCTAACCATCATAAATGTTATTAACCATCATGACAGCATCATCAATTTAGTCCTTCTTTACTAAACCTCAACATTAAAATGTGTTTTCAACAGTTTTAAAGACTGAACCGTATAATGCCTAATTTGTAATCCCATTTTAAAGTCAGTATAAGTTTCTGGCATATCGATAAATGTATTAAACATTGCTGTAACCCCTTGTGATTCAAATAAATCAAACTTTTCAGCAGTTGCACAAATTGCAATGGCAACCTTTTGATGTTTATGACAAAGTTCTGCAATACGCAATGTTGTCGTTTCTAGCAACTGATCATTTTCATTTAATCCTTCTCCAAAAATAATTAAATCCGCTTGTTCAACTAAATTTTCTAAATGTGTTAGTTGGTCTACTAATGCATGACTGGTTAATATTTCAGCTTGATACAGTCCATTCAAGACTGCTGCAATTCCACCACCAGCACCACCACGTTCAACTGGACCAATTGCAATTTTCAATTCACTTTTAAATAACTCACTAAAATACCAAATTAAATTATCGATTTCTGCTGCTTGATTATGATGCAACTGATGCGCATCATAAGTTTGCATGATTTCACTTTGCTTACCATATAATCGACTTGAAAAATCCGACATTACTTGAATTCTTGCTGTTTCCATTTTAGGGTGTAAGTTCGACATATCCATACGACGAATATATTTAATTACACCAGCACCTTGTCTCATATCTACGACACGCCCTTCGTCATCATAGAATTGAGCACCTAATGCTTGTAACATACCTGCACCAGCATCAAAACTATCAATCCCACCTAGTGAAATTACAACATGTTTTGCGTCATTATCTAATGCATGTTTAATCATTTCTCCTAAACCATAACTTGTTCGTTCAACAATTGGTTTTTTACCTTTTAAAAATAAATTCCCCTCGATAACGGTCATCCCTGTATCAGTTTGTCCGTAAACACCTTCAACTTCATTCATATCTGCATCATGTACTGGTATACGATACTTTTGCCCAGATTGCCATAAAAATACAGAATCTAATAATTCATGTCTTCCATTAAACAATGGTACTTGAACTACATCTGCAGTTTCAATTTGGCTTGCAACTGCCTCTTCAACATATCTATTAGCTTGATAACTCGAAATAATTCCATGAAACTCATCCATGGCTACTAATACTTTCATAACCTTGACCACCTTACTTTATTATTTGTTGTGATACGTTTTTTATTCATAAAAGATTAATCTTAAATTTTAGATTTTATCTCGTGATTATATGCGAACATTTAACATGACATGATTATTAATTATTCCAGTAAATAACAGTATGCTTCTTTTGGTTTATCATATATTTCCTATTAAACTAACTTACAAATCATGTTTAAATTTTCTTATTGGATTCGTCGTTTTCCAAAATATTTTCAATAAAAATACTCGAATACATTATACATATGTTTGTAAAAAAGTACTAACTTAACTGCTTCTAAAGGTGACATAAAATAAAAGGTCAGAACATCATTATAGCCAAACTACTCTGATTCACACGAATTTAAGTTGTGCTATTCACGTCTAGTAGTGTAAGGCAAAATGTTCCAACCTATAGTTTCATTATTCTTCTGCTTGTGCTAATGACGACACATTGATATCACCGTGGTCTCGATTCCAAACCATTTCACCATTTACAAAATAAAATGCTTGAGGTGATTCATGTTTAACGTTCGTTTTTTTAGCAATATAATCTGACAAATCGCGTTCTTGTTGGACAATCAAATAATAACCGTCCATATCGCGTTCATATAAAAATTTATTAAATTGATCGTACGCATTTGCCGATATTGGACAAGTTTCACTATGTTTTAATACAAAAACATATTTATTTTCCTCAATAACCTGTTCAAATTGGTCAATTGAACTTAGCTTTATAGCCACTCTATTCACCTCTAAAAATATTTATCACATTTAAATAGCATCTGCGTGACATTTTTATACATATAGTTAATATCAATGTTTACCATTATACACATAGTAAGTTGACATGTTAACCATAAATTCAAAATTTTTAACTTTGAAAAATGATTATAGTTATTTTTCTTCTAATTTTTCAAGCTTTTTTTCAAAGGCTTTATCGCCGTGAGTTATATCTATACCCTTTTTCGGCAACTTATCTACATCGACTTTTGATAACTTCTCACTAACCTTTATTGTTTCAATACGTGTATTATAATAGTTCTGCAGACTGTAATACATTTCTATTGCGTTTTTCCTTGCATTATTAACATGCTTATCACTAATATTAGTTTGGTTAATATCGGTAATTTGTTTTTCAATCATTGGCATAATGTGATTTTTAATCGCGCCTTTTACTTCATTTTCTTTACTATCATCTAGGTTCTTCTTCGCAGTATCTCTTAACGCTTTATTATTATGTTCTAATTTTGTCGTAAGATTAGTTGCTTCACTTTTATTATCAGCTAATTTAATTTCTGATTCAACTTTGTATCTATTTTTTTCAAATTGTTTCGTATAATCTAAAATGTCTTCGTTATACTTGATAGATTGATTACATAAACCTATGAATTTTTTTAATTGATATATCGCATCCTTCTTCTCATTTGCAAGCGTCATATATTCTTTTTTTAATTTCTTAACTTTCATTGTATCATCAGGCAAATTTTTTGCTGACTTATAATATGCTTCAAATTTAGGTATGAGATGGTTTTTAACATCTTCTTGTAGTGCCTTAAATTCTTTACTATTTTTATCAGTTGTATCAGTTTTACTTAGATGATCAATTTCTTTCAAATGTATATTATCCATGACATGTTGTAATTCTTTTTGTTTTTGCTCAACATCTTTAAATTGCTTAGTAAATTGATGTTGTGCCTCTTTTTCTTTATTACCACAAGCACTTATTACTACAAATAAAATCGCTAAAACAGCGATAATAACATTTTTTTTCATGATTGCACTCCTTAACAGATTCATTATACAAAAACATGTTTATTATGAAAATGAATTATGTTATAGTATTCCAGACTTTATCGTGATTAAATTAATTTTCAATATCAAAGGAGTTTATCATGTATTCAAATGTTCAACCATTCATTAATAGTGATTTAACTAATTGTTTTCAATCACAATACACTGAAATTGAATCATTATTATTCAACCTCTTAGACAGCCCAGTAAAATATACAAAACATATTGGCGGTACGCATCATTTTAAATATTCAACAGAGCCAATTTTAGATATTTTAGTAGGTGTAGAAAATTTGCATGATATTACATCCTTAGATGAAAAACGCTTAAATTATGTAGGGTTTTATCGTTTGCATCATAAATATACTAAGAAAGTTATGATGGCGAAGTTTAACAATTTTCATGAACTAAAACAACAGGTGCGTCTACATATCATTCAAATGAATACCCAAACATTTGAATCTTATCTTGCACTTGATTACCTCTTATCAACTAATGATGATATTGCTTTGCAATTCAATACAAAAAAGCACCAAATATTGCAACATAGCTTAACAATTAGACAATATGAGATGCAAAAGCAACAATACTTTGAAAAACTATGTAAAAAATACTTATAACGACAATAATGCCGTATTTTATAATTATACTAATTCTAATACTTTCTTTTCAATTTTCGCAAATGAATTTTAAAATTGGTATAATACTATATGATATTAAAGACATGAGAAAGGATGTACTGAGAAGTGATAAATAAAGACATCTATCAAGCTTTACAACAACTTATCCCAAATGAAAAAATTAAAGTTGATGAACCTTTAAAACGATACACTTATACTAAAACAGGTGGTAATGCCGACTTTTATATTACCCCTACTAAAAATGAAGAAGTACAAGCAGTTGTTAAATATGCCTATCAAAATGAGATTCCTGTTACATATTTAGGAAATGGCTCAAATATTATTATCCGTGAAGGTGGTATTCGCGGCATTGTAATTAGTTTATTATCACTAGATCATATCGATGTATCTGATGATGCGATAATAGCCGGTAGCGGCGCTGCAATTATTGATGTCTCACGTGTTGCTCGTGATTACGCACTTACTGGCCTTGAATTTGCATGTGGTATTCCAGGTTCAATTGGTGGTGCAGTGTATATGAATGCTGGCGCTTATGGTGGCGAAGTTAAAGATTGTATAGACTATGCGCTTTGCGTAAACGAACAAGGCTCGTTAATTAAACTTACAACAAAAGAATTAGAGTTAGATTATCGTAATAGCATTATTCAAAAAGAACACTTAGTTGTATTAGAAGCTGCATTTACTTTAGCTCCTGGTAAAATGACTGAAATACAAGCTAAAATGGATGATTTAACAGAACGTAGAGAATCTAAACAACCTTTAGAGTATCCTTCATGTGGTAGTGTATTCCAAAGACCGCCTGGTCATTTTGCAGGTAAATTGATACAAGATTCTAATTTGCAAGGTCACCGTATTGGCGGCGTTGAAGTTTCAACCAAACACGCTGGTTTTATGGTAAATGTAGACAATGGAACTGCTACAGATTATGAAAACCTTATTCATTATGTACAAAAGACCGTCAAAGAAAAATTTGGCATTGAATTAAATCGTGAAGTTCGCATTATTGGTGAACATCCAAAGGAATCGTAAGTTAAGGAGCTTTGTCTATGCCTAAAGTTTATGGTTCATTAATCGATACTGAAACACGCTGTCGCCATTATTTTACCGAAGAAGATATTATTGCTATTAAATTTAAATGTTGTAATAAATACTATCCATGCTATAAGTGCCATAATGAGTTTGAAAAGCACGCCATTAAGCGTTGGTCTGAGCCTTCATTTAACGAAAAAGCAATCTTATGCGGTGTATGCAAACACGAATTAACAATCAATGAATATATGATGGTAGAGCGTTGTCCAAATTGCCAATCTCGGTTTAACAATCGCTGTAAATATCACTATCATATTTATTTTGAAATTTAAACAACATAGTCAAAACATTATAGGGAGTGGGTCAGACATGATAAAGCACCACTTCTGTAGAATTCCTTTTTGAAATTCTCTATGTTTGGGCCCCGCCAACTTGCATTGTCAGTAGAAATTGAAAATCAAATTTCTCTATGTTTGGAGCCCACTGGTATTGAAATGAACTTGTTACAAGTACATGTTCATTCAACCAACGACTGACAACAGAACATTTTAGAGTCTAGGACATTGATTGACGTCCCAGATTTCCTTTTTTAAAGAAAAGAGGGGAGCAATGATTAAGACCTTTAACCATTGTTCCCCTCTTTTAAAATTATTTTACAACTTTATCAAGTTCCTCAATTTGTTTAATTGTAGTTGTAGTTGATCCAGCTGCAAAGTACCATAATTTAGGATCTAAATTATATACTTTGTCTTCTTTAATTGCTTTAACATTTTTTAATACAGGATTATTTAATGCTTGTTTCGCAGTTGATTTACCACTTATCGCTTGACCTCTATCCATCGCTAAAATAACATCTGGATTTTCTTTATTAACATATTCGTTAGAAACATTTTGTCCATGATTGCTATTACTTACTTTTTTATCAACTGCATTGAATCCTAATGTATCGTAAACTAATCCACCAAAACGACCTTTAGGTCCAAATGTTGATAATTCACCTTCGTTAACTAGTAAATACATAACAGTTTTATTGAAGTTTTTCGTTTTATCTTTCATTGAAGCAATTTTGTTATCTAAATCTTTATTTAATTCTTTAGCTTTATCTTCTTTATCGTAAATTTTACCGATATTTTCAGTGTTTTGTTTCATTGAACCAATTAAGTTCTTTTCATCTGCACCAACATAAACAATTTTCGCTTTAGGTGCAGCTTTTTTGAATTCATCTAAATTCTTTTGATTAGCTGTACGTCCAGAGATAAAGATTACTTCGGGTTTCGTCGCAGCAATTTTATCAAAATTCACTTCTTTTAAATTACCAACGTTTGTATATTTATCATCTTTAAATGATTCTAAGAAATTCGGTAATGACTTACCGCCTTCCCCTTTAGGTAATGCTTTTACTTTATCTGATAAGCCCATTTCTTTCATTACATCTAATGCGCCATAGTCTAACACAACTGCATTTTTAGGATTTTTTGGTACTTCAACAGTTTCTTTAACTTTTTTAGCGTCACTACCATCTTTTTTCTCGCCACGCATTTTATAGTTATTTTCAATTTTTACTGTATCTTTAGAACCTTTAGTTTCTGATTTTGATTGTTCTTTATCAGAATTGTTACCGCATGCCGCTAATAAAAACATTACTGCTAATACTAAATATAAGACTGTTTTCTTCATAATATAATATTCTCCTCTTTTGGCTTAATCTGTGTGCTTGATGTGAAATATAAATAAATGCTTTACGTTTAACCCTTCTTTAATTGGCGCATCACCCCTTTAAAGTGTCTCCAAATTATCAATACTTAAAATATAAACAAATCCTTTGATTTCTTATATGTTCAATTTGAATATTCATGTCATATAAATCACTTAAAACACTACTTTGAATGACATTATCTTTCAAATCTGACTTAACTAGTTGTCCGTTTTTCAATGCTACAATCTGATCTGAATAACAGGACGCAAAGTTAATATCATGTAACACAATGACAATCGCTTTATTCATTTTATGCGCTAACATTTTTAACGTTTGCATAATTTGAACAGCATGCTTCATATCTAAATTATTTAATGGTTCATCTAGCAAAATATATTCAGTATCTTGTGCTATTGTCATTGCAATGTATGCACGCTGACGTTGTCCACCAGATAATGACTTAATATTACGATTTCTGATATCTTGTAGTTGCAACAAATCTAGCGCATCATTGACAATATCATGATCCTCTTTCGTCAAACGACCTTTAGAATAAGGGAATCGTCCAAAGTTTACCAACTGCTCTACCGTAATATTCATTTCAGTATGGTTTGTTTGTTTTAATATAGATATTTTTTTCGACAAGTCATTATTTTTATAATCAGACATGAGCTGTCCATCTATTTTCACTTCACCGTTATCAAAACGAATTAACCTACATATCGCTGAAAGTAAAGTACTCTTACCCGCACCATTAGGTCCAATTAAAGAAGTCAATTTACCTTTTTCGATATCTATGCTAATATCTTCCAATATCATTTGATTATTTATAGTTTTAGTTAAATTTTCAACTTGAATCATTGCGCATTTCTCCTTCTAACTAATAGATAAATGAAATAACTTCCACCAATCAAATCAATAAGTATACTCATTTCTGTCGTAGCTTCAAACACATTTTCAACTACCCATTGCGCACTAAATAAACTAATCCAACTCAAGCAAATTGTCGCAATTAAAATATACTTATGTTCATACGTCTTCATTAGTTCATGCGCTAGATTTACAGTTAATAAACCTAAAAATGTAATTGGTCCTACTAATGCAGTTGACACAGAAACTAAAACTGAGACTATTACAAGTAGAATTCGCGTTAATTTTTCATACGATATCCCAAGATTAATTGCTTCAGCACGACCTAAAAGCAATACATCTAAATAAGGCAATAGTAAAATTGTAATGACTAATAAGATTACTAATAGCACTGCTGAGAAAGTAACTAAATTCGAATTAGAAGCATTAAAATTAGCAAACATACTACTTTGTATTGCTAAAAATGACTCAGGATCCATAATCAGTTGAATAAAACCTGTTATGCTTCTAAAAAATGTTCCTAAAAGGACACCAATAAGTAAGATAAAATAAATTGAAAAATGTCCAATTTTAAAGATACCTTGGAATAGGATTAGTGCGAATAACACCATCGTTATAAGTGTTAATATAAAGTTCAAATATACATTAGTAACCCATACCGATTGAATTCCAAATAAAAAGACTGGCAATACTTTGATAAATAAATAAACTGCATCTAACCCCATTATTGATGGTGTCAATAGACGGTTATTTGTAATCGCTTGAAAAATCACCACTGAAGTTGCAATGGCAGCACCTACTAAAATAATTAATATGAACTTTCTTAAACGACTTGAAAATTGATATTCAAATATTTCAAAATCAATACCTACAAATAAGTACAGCATACTAATTAATAACGTTACTGCAATTAAAAGCATTATTTTTTTATTATTGTTGCGCATAATTTTTCCTACCTTTCATAAGCAAGATAAGGAAAATGATTGTTCCAAATACACCTATTGTTAAACCAATATTTATTTCATATGGATAAACAACAATTCTGCCAACTATATCAGAAAATAATACAAAGATGGCACCTAACATCATCGTATGAGGGATAGCATTTTTCAAATGATCACCTCGATAAATTGAAATAATATTTGGTATTACTAGTCCTAAGAACGGTAATGTTCCAACAGTCACCACTACCAATGCTGTAATAGTTGCAGTAATAAACAATGCGATGTTAATTAATTTTTCGTAACTCAAACCTAAATTATTAGTAAAGTCTTTACCCATTCCTACAATCGTGAAATGATTAGCAAAAAGATATGTCAATGCTAAAAGAGGAATACTTAAATATAAAATTTCATAGCGTCCACTTGTGATAATGGCAAAGTTCCCGTTAAGCCAGTTACCAATGCTTTGAACAGCATTCGTGCGCAATGAGATGAAGGTTGTGAAACTTGCAACAATCCCACCCATCATAATTCCTAAAAGCGGTACAAAAATGACATCTTTCACTTTTATAAAATCAATGATTTTAACAAATAAAAACGTACCGCAAATACTGCAAATAACAGCAAATACTAGTTTTAATAAAATATGACCGGTTGGAAAGAACAATAAAGCAATTAAAATACCTAGTTTAGCCCATTCCATCGTTCCAGCTGTAGTCGGACTAACAAACTTATTTTGCATCATTTGTTGCATTATCAAGCCTGCTAAAGCCAACGAACTTCCAGCAATTAAAATACTCATCGTCCTTGGTATTCGGCTTGAGAATAAAATATTCCGCTGTGATTCAGTTAAATGTAGTAAATCTTTAATTGATAGTTCACTCACACCTATGAACAACGAAATAATTGTCAACAATATTAGTAATAGAAGCAAAATATTTCCCTTTAATAAATACTTCATTACAAATTTTTCTCCCTTTAAATTAATGATAATCATTATCATTGATAATATTTCTCATTAATAGTAGCGTTTTTTGACCATAATTTCAATAGCCTTTCAAATAATTTAGTGTCAATTTTATTGATATTTGCAATTAAACTGAAATTTAATTTTTCGGAATGTGTATTTTGTTTGCTTAAAGTAAAATAGAACACCCTTTTGTAATGCAATATCTTGTATACTTTCTAGCCTCATTGACATCATTAAATACAATTTTTACTTTTTCAAAATATGCATACGCTTTTAAGCATAGAGAAAAGACCTTCAACATGTAGGAGACAAGACGAAACGAATCGCTATTTCCCTTTACATGTGAAGGTCTTTTAATTTAATTGTTATTTGTTGTCAAATACAAAGTCATCATCTTGTAATGCTTCTACGTTTAATGCTAATACATAACCATCACCTTTTACTGAGAAGAAGTCATGGTTTTTAGTTGTTGTATCTAAGGCATTCTCAATGATTGGGTTAAATTCACGTTCCTCAAAATAAGGTTCAAAGCCTAAGTTTGAAAGTGCTTTGTTTCCATTATATTTAACATAGTTTAGCACATCTTCAGTGATTCCAAGATCATCGTATAACATTTTTGTGTATGACTCTTCATTTAAATACAAGTCATTTAGCAATTTATACATTTCTTGATCTGCTTTTTGTTTCTCACTTTCAGATAGTTCATTTCGTAAATGCTGTGCATCTAAACCGGTAAATACACCATGAATAGATTCATCTAAAAGAATTTTACGAATGATTTCACCTGATGTCGTCATTTTCCCTTGACCAGCAAGATATAGTGGATAATAGAAACCTGAGAAGAATAAGAATGTTTCTAAAAATACACTCGTAACTCTGGCCATATATTGGTCGTATATCGAAGCTTCTTTACCCCAAAGTTTGTGATAATTAGCAACAATTTTATCAGATTTATATTTTAAATGGGGTTCCTCTAAAACCCATTCATCTAATAGGTAGTTTGTTTCACTAGATGGTAATAGTGTTGTGAAAATATGTGAATAGCTTTTCGCGTGTATTTGCTCCATCATCGCCATAAATGAATAAACTGCTTTTTTCCTTAAGTCAGTCGTATGTAGCATAACTAAAGGCATGCCATCATCTGCTTGATGTGTATCTAAGCCTGTTAAACCAGCTAATGCTTTTTTAAATGTGTCTTGTTCAGCTTCAGATAAAGTCTTCCAACTTGCAATGTCTTTTGATACTTTAAATTCTGTTTCAACCCACATTTGAGATATATTTTGTCTCCAAAACATATTCGTCATATCTTCTTGTGTGTTCCAATTAACAGCTATCATGAATATAATTTCCTCCTGTAATGTTACTCAATAATTGACAAATACAGACATAGCAGTCTAATCATCTGCTAATTCAGACCAGATGATTAGCTGTTTGTCATTTTCAACATTTAATTGTTAGATAGAACAACTTGTACATTCTTCTACACTTAATAATTTATTTCTAGTATAGTAAAGTGATTTTAATCCTTTATAGTGCGCATATACATATAATCTTGCTAACTCACGTGTAGAAATTTCAGAATTAACATAAAGGATCGTTGAGATACCTTGGTCAATATGCGTTTGAATTGTCGCAATTAAATCGATTAATTTCATCTGATCAGTATTGAATGCTGATTTGTAGTACCACATTGTTTGTGGTGATAAGAATGGCATAGGGTAAAATGTTTCCGCATTACCATAAGTACGACGTTCAATTTGGTCAACGATTGGCATTACAGAACTTGTTGCATTTTGAACATAAGAAATACTTTGTGTTGGAGCAATTGCTAATCTATATGCATGATATAAACCATATTGTTCAACATCTTGTTGTAGTTTCTTCCAATCCTCAGAAGTAGGAATAGCCATACCATCGAATAATTCACGTACTTTTTCGAATTGAGGTTCAAATTCTTGAGTTGTATAGAACTCGAAATATTTGCCATTAGCATAATCAGACTTTTCAAAGTCTTGATATTTGATACCACGCTCTTTAGCGATTTCCATTGAACGTTCGATTGAGTAGAAATTCATCATCATAAAGAAGATATTTGCAAAATCTTTTGCTTCTTCTGACTCATAACCAATTTTATTTTTTGCTAGGTAACCGTGTAAATTCATCACACCAAGACCAACTGAATGTAATTCACTGTTAGCTTTTCTAACTCCTGGTGCATTTTGAATATTTGCTACATCACTCACAACAGTTAATGCGTCCATACCAGAGTGAACTGAATCTCTGAATTTTCCGCTTTCCATTACATTAACAATATTTAATGAGCCCAAGTTACAAGAAATATCACGTTTAATTTCGTCTTCAATACCATAGTCATTAATAATTGAAGTTTCTTGTAGTTGGAAAATTTCCGTACATAAGTTACTCATTTTAATTTGTCCAATGTTTGAATTCGGATGCACTCTGTTAGCATTATCTTTAAACATTAAATATGGATAACCTGATTGTAATTGTGTTTGCGCAATTAAATTCAACATTTCACGCGCATTCTTTTTCTTTTTCTCAACATTTGGGTTTGCAACCATGTCATCATAATATTTTTCTAAATCGATATCGTCTAATGTCACACCATATTCTTCTTTAACTGTATGAGGTGCAAACATATAAAAGTCCTTACCTTCTTTAGCTAAATCGAAGAATTTAGATGGAACAATTAAACCAGTTGATATTGTAGATAAACGTAAATCTTCATCCGCATTTACTTTTTTAGTATCTAAAAATTCTTCTACATCATAATGGAAGATATTTAAGTACACAGCACCAGCACCAGGGCGTTGACCAAGTTGATCTGCATAGCTAAAGCCACCTTCAAGTGACTTAGCAATAGGTAAAACGCCTTTCGCTACGCCTTTAATTCCTTTAATTGCTTCACCACGTGCACGCAATTTAGATAAGTTAATTGCAACGCCGCCCCCAATTTTACTTAATTGTTTTGCAGTTGAATCAATAAAGTTAATTGAATTTAAGCTGTCATCCACTTCTAATAAGAAACATGACACTAGCTCACCACGACGCGCACGGCCTGCGTTTAAAAATGTTGGTGTCGCTGGTTGATATCTTTGTTCAACCATAGCAGAAATAAATTGTTTAGCTTGTGCTTTATTACCATTTGCTAGGTATAAAGCAACAATGGCAACGTGTTGATTATAGTCTTCTAAGTATTGACTTTTATCATTTGTTTTCAAAGCGTAATCTTTGAAAAATTTACTAGCTGACATATAACTTGCAAAATTAAACGAGATTGATTTTGCATAATCAGTGATTTCAATTAGATCCGCTTCACTATAAATATCAAACACATTGAAATAAAAATCGTTGTCTACTAAATAACGTAAACGCTCGATTTCAGTATCGAAGAAGATTGTTTTGTCTTTTACTTCTTCTAAATAAGCTACTAAAGCTTCTTGGTCTTTTTCTAAACTAAAGAATCCATCTTCTCTTCGTTTAGTGACCTCATTATTTAATTCAATATGATTGTACTTTTTCTCTTCCATGGTTTTCATTAAAATTACCCACCTTGTTCTTAAATTCAATAACGTCTTTGTTTTTTCCATGTAACTCAAACTTCATTAATAAAGGGACATTATACTCTTCTGATATCGTGCGACCCGCTTTTGCGAAATTTAGTCCCCAATTTCGATTACCGCTAGCTGCCACACCTCTGATGTATTGATGATTAACTTCTAAAAAAGATTGAACGGGTTCTGGTACTTCTCCAAATCCAATAGTGCCAGTAACGATAATAAACGGTTCATGAACTGGTTCCATACAATTTTCTGCTGTAATCTCAAGCGTATTTTCAAGTTCTGTTCTCTTAATAAAACGACGGACATTTCCAGTAAATGAAAAATATATTATTTTCATTGGATCACCTTCTTTCTTCAACCCTTTTAAATAAAGTAGTCATTCCAATTAAAAAATGCTTTAACAACATGGTTACTATGGTTATCTCAGCATTGTATTAACTATAATGAAGCTACTTATTTTCTCAAATGTAAACCAATTGCATAGATTTATATTTGAGAAAATAGTAGCTTATATGGGTTGAATGTATAAAAATCACTATATGTAGTATTTACATCATTGGATATCTTCCATTTGCTCAGTACATTTTCTAAAAATATGACTATTAATTGATAATAACTATTAAATTTCTGTGTTAAATTACTTTTAAATGTAATTTCTTCATAAATAAAGCATTTGCATACAAAACACAAGATATTGTGTCTTTTTCGTTTCACCAACACTATATTATGTGTTTCATTATACATAAGACACACTATGATTTAAAGTGCCATTTTCTAATCGAATGTTCGTAAAACGTTCCAACTAGGCACCAATACTAAATTAGAAAAACTTGAACAAATTTAAAAAAATTTTTTAGTAGATATCACTTGATTTTTTTAAATCTGTGTCAATCTCAATTGTATCAACAGAAATCAAGAAAAAGCTTATTAGCTTGATACTGAATTGATATTTGTTTTATGTAATAACACAAACATTCATAAAAGTGTAATGCCCTATTATTCCGACAAATAAACACAGAACGTTTGTTCGGTACAGTCTATTATAGTCTTTTTATAGTAAATTTCAACTATTTATGCACAACATGTTGTTTTATGCTAATATAAATACGTTAATTTTATATAAAAGAGGCGATAAAATTGAATCCTAAAGTAAAAGGTATCATTGCCATTTTAATTTCGGCTATTGGTTTCAGTTTTATGTCAGTGTTTTTCAGACTTGCAGGTGACCTTCCTGTTTTTCAAAAATCATTAGCACGAAACTTAGTAGCAATGTTTATTCCATTATTTTTTTTATATAAATACCATCAGCCAATGTTTGGCAGACTTTCAAGTCAACCCTTATTAATAACACGATCAACACTTGGACTTATTGGTGTATTGTTAAATATTTATGCCATTGATCATATGGTACTTAGTGATGCCGATTCATTAATGAAACTCAATCCTTTCTGGACGATTTTATTAAGCATTGTTTTCTTACATGAAAAGGTAAGGAAGTATCAAATTACAGCAATGATAATTGCTATTTTAGGTATGCTTTTAATAGTGAAACCTGAATTTTCATCATCTATGATTCCATCATTAGCTGGCTTATTCTCAGGTATTTTTGCAGCATCAGCATATACATGTGTTCGAGCACTTAGTTCAAGAGAAGCACCATATACTATAGTATTTTACTTCTCCTTATTTTCTGTCATCGTTTTAATACCTTTCACTGCATATACTTATGAACCAATGAGTCAGATGCAAATACTTTATCTATTAGGGGCTGGCTTAGCTGCCGCTGTGGGTCAAATTGGTGTTACTTTAGCATATAGTTTTGCAGCAGCAAAAGATATTTCTATTTTTACGTATGCATCTATAATTTTCACAGCAATACTTGGATTTGTTCTATTCGGAGAATCTCCAGATTTCTATGCAACATTAGGTTACGTCGTTATTATCGGTGCAAGTTATTACATGTTTGAAAAAGCACGCCGAGACGCCAAAATAATAAAAAAATAAATTTAAAGGAGCGCTTTATATGGCACATGGCCGTCAACAAGATGAATTACAAGATATAACTTTATTAGGAAATCAAGACAATACTTACAATTTTGACTATCGTCCTGATGTATTAGAATCGTTTGATAATAAGCATCAAGGTCGTGACTATTTCGTAAAATTCAACTGTCCAGAATTTACATCATTATGTCCAATTACTGGGCAACCAGATTTTGCAACTATCTATATTTCATATATTCCAAATGTTAAAATGGTTGAATCAAAATCTTTGAAATTATACTTATTTAGTTTCAGAAATCACGGTGATTTTCACGAAGATTGTATGAATATTATTATGAATGATTTGATAGAGCTTATGGACCCACATTATATTGAAGTCTGGGGCAAGTTCACACCACGTGGTGGAATTTCTATTGATCCTTATACAAACTATGGACGTCCAAATTCTAAATATGAAAAAATGGCTGAGCATCGTTTGATGAATCATGATTTATATCCCGAAAAAATAGATAATCGTTAAATGTATCATTTAATAAACACACCAATAAGTTGATTTTCCTAACTTATTGGTGTGTTTTTCATTTAGCATACATAATAGGTTACATTAAAATAACATTTTATACCAAAGTACACCAAAAGAATATTAGTACACGAATTAAACAACATTTTTATAGAAACCTATTGCACTTTAACGTCAATAAGTATATTTTTATATTATCTCTAATTAATTGTGCGCGCTTAATAACAGAATATTCTCAATATTTTTATTTTTTTGTGATTTGTTGGAATATTTAGTTGATAAGGCACAATCAAATTTACTTAAACTATTGTATTAGGGGAAGAAAGGATGGGATGTATACATGACACAACAAAACTCCCATGGAAATCAAATTCAAGACATACCTCAAACAGGATTTTTCGGGCATCCTCGAGGACTAGGCGTACTCTTCTTTGTAGAGTTCTGGGAAAGGTTTAGTTATTATGGCATGCGTGCCCTACTCATTTTCTACATGTACTTTGCCGTAACAGATAATGGCCTTGGAATTGATAAAACAACAGCTATGTCAATTATGTCAGTTTATGGTTCATTAATCTATATGACATCAATACCAGGCGGATGGATTGCTGACAGAATTACAGGCACTAGAGGCGCTACTTTATTAGGTGCAGTCTTTATTATTATCGGACATATTTGTTTAAGCTTACCATTTGCATTAATCGGCTTATTCACATCAATGTTCTTCATCATTATTGGTTCAGGTTTAATGAAGCCAAACATTTCAAATATCGTTGGCCGTTTATATCCTGAAAATGATAGACGTATGGATGCAGGTTTTGTTATTTTCTATATGTCAGTTAATATGGGTGCATTATTATCACCTATTATTTTGCAACACTTTGTTAATGTTAAAAACTTCCACGGCGGATTCTTGATTGCAGCAGTTGGTATGGCATTAGGTTTAGTATGGTATGTACTTTTCAACCGCAAAAACTTAGGTAGCGTTGGTATGAAACCTACTAACCCATTGACACCAGCTGAAAAGAAAAAGTATGGTCTTATTATCGGAAGTGTTGTCTTAGCAATTGTATTAATTATCGTTATTGGTGCATTAACTAACTCATTATCATTTAACTTAGTTAGTAATACTGTTTTAGTATTAGGTATTGCATTACCAATCATTTACTTCACTTTAATTATTAGAAGTAAAGATGTCACTGATACTGAACGTTCTCGTGTTAAAGCATTTATTCCATTATTTATTCTTGGAATGGTGTTCTGGGCTATTCAAGAACAAGGGTCTAATGTATTAAACATATATGGAATTGAACATTCAGATATGAAATTAAACTTATTTGGTTGGAAAACAAACTTTGGTGAAGCGATCTTCCAATCAATTAACCCATTATTTATTTTATTATTAGCTCCAATTATTTCACTTTTATGGCAAAAGCTTGGAACTAAACAACCTAGCCTGCCAGTAAAATTTGCAATTGGTACGTTCTTAGCAGGTGCGTCATACATACTAATTGGTATTGTAGGTTATGCATCAGGTTCATCAAACTTCTCAGTTAACTGGGTTATTTTATCGTACATTATTTGTGTTATCGGTGAGCTATGCTTATCACCAACGGGTAATAGTGCTGCTGTTAAGTTAGCACCTAAAGCATTTAATGCCCAAATGATGAGTATTTGGTACTTAACTAACGCTTCTGCACAAGCAATCAATGGTACTTTAGTTAAGTTAATAGAACCACTAGGTCAAACAAATTACTTTATTTTCCTAGGTGTTGTTGCAATTATTGTTACAACAATTGTATTAGCATTCTCACCTTTAATCATCAAAGCGATGAAAGGTATACGTTAATATTGTTGGCCTAATTCAAAAAACAGTAAGTCATTTAAATGGCTTACTGTTTTTTTATAGGTTTCTATTAATTAAATTCAAGATATCAGTATAAATAAAAGCTTAATATGCTCGTTATAGACAGCTATAACTATATTTTCTCGTCCCACTCTATAGACATCAATGTCAGTTATTACCATTTTCTCTATTTAAAAACATATTTTTGGTATTAACAATTAAAAGTGGGTATATATATTTAATGAACCAATTTTTAGAAAGTAGGCTAAACTATGGAAAATAAATATACACATGGTGTCCTCTTTTACCATGAACACAGTGGATTAAAAAATATTAATCAAGGTATTGGGGAAGTTACAACAGCATTAAGTTCAATTTGTAAGCATCTTTCTATTCAATTGAGTGAAAACGAAGGTGACATTATTAAATATTGCCAAGAAATCAAAACTAAAAACTATGCAAAAGATGTAGATATATTATTTATTCTTGGCGGTGATGGCACGGTTAACGAACTTATAAATGGTGTTATGTCACATGACCTTCAACTCCCTATTGGCATTTTACCAGGCGGTACTTTTAATGATTTTACAAAAACGCTAAATATAGCACCTAATCATAAACAAGCTAGTGAACAAATGATTTCTGCACAAGTTGGTACATACGATGTAATTAAAATAAATAATCAATATGCACTCAACTTTGTTGGCTTAGGTCTCATTGTTCAAAACGCTGAAAACGTACAAGATGGTTCAAAAGATATATTTGGTAAATTGAGTTATATTGGATCAACTGTCAAAACACTGCTAAATCCAACACAATTTAATTATCAATTATCAATAGATGATAAGACATATTCTGGCGAAACGACCATGATACTAACAGCAAATGGTCCATTCATTGGTGGTAGTCGTATACCATTGACTGATTTGTCTCCTCAAGATGGTGAACTGAACACTTTCATTTTTAATGAACAAAGTTTCAGTATTTTAAATGATATTTTTAAAAAGCGTGATAGCATGAATTGGAATGAAATTACTCAAGGTATTGAGCATATACCTGGTAAAAAGATTTCACTTACAACAGATCCAGCAATGAAAGTTGATATTGATGGCGAAATTTCATTAGAAACACCTATTGATATTGAGGTTATACCAAATGCTATTCAGTTACTTACTGTCAATGATTTGTAAGCATCCGGAATGATCTTGACCCGATATTATATTAGGTTTGGAGTGTAATCATAAGATTCAACGCACCTTATATTCGTTTTTATTAGCTTTAAGCTATTACCCTGTTTCAAAAACAGACATATAATTTTGGCGCATGCCACTAAAATGATTGATGTTGTATTTTAAATCATAGTGGTTTATGCGTCTTTTTCAAATTCTATAAAAAATCGGATGACGTGTAATCTGCCATAGATTAACACATTCATCCGATTTATAATAATGAGATAGACTAACATTTATTGAGAGCGGGACGGAAATGATAAAGAACGACTAATGATTGATTATGTAGCGATTCTTTATCATTAGTCAAAGCTAATGTGTACTTAAAAATAGGAGGGAGTGGGACAGAAATGATATTTTCGCAAAATTTATTTCGTCGTCCCACCCCAACTTGCATTGTCTGTAGAAATTGGGAATCCAATTTCTCTGTGTTGGGGCCCCGCCGGCAAGGTTGACTAGAATTGAAAAAAGCTTGTTACAAGCGCATTTTCGTTCAGTCAACTACTGCCAATATAACTTCGTAGAGCATAGAACATTGATTTATGTCCCACTCCCATAAGAAATACTAATTTCTAAAGAAAAAGTATTTCTTTATGTTGGGGCCCACCCCAACTTGCATTGTCTGTAGAAATTGGCGTTCCAATTTCTCTATGTTGGGGCCCCGCCAACTTGCATTGTCTGTAGAAATTGGGAATCCAATTTCTCTATGTTGGGGCCCCGCAGTCAACTACTGCCAATATAGTGTTGTAGTGTCTAAGACATAAAAGTTCATCTCAGTCACAATTACTTTATAGCCTATCCATCATCTTTTCTACATGAAATTTTTCAAGTGATATATTTTATTTCTCAATATTATCTAAAAAATACTGTTCTACATCTTTCCAGCTATTTACGCGTTCAAATCGATCATCATTAATATTATGCACTGCTGTAAACATAATCGGTGTACCAGTAAAAATTTCAAGCTGTCTAGGATTGTCATCTATTAAATAATCAGCTTTAACGATGTTTTTTCTACCACAAAAAACAAAATGCTGAGGATCTAAAAATGGAAAGAACTCTAGTAACCATTCATATTTATCACTAAATGATGTTGGTACATCCATTGCTGCTGTAGCAATATATACATCATAATGTTCAGTTAATTTTTTCACAACTTCTTGTGCATGTGGCATCACTTTAAGATGTCTGAAGAAGCCTGGTTCTCTCAATACTTCTGTAATTAATCCATCATGTTCAGGAATAACATGTTTAAGTTTTTGACCATTCAAAGCTTCCATTTTAATACCTAAATCCGCTCTAAAATTGACAGCATCAATGATTTCTCCTAATGTATCTGCCAATACTTCATCCATATCAATCGCGATTGATTTACGGGTCATTTTAATCTTCTCCTCAAAATATCAGTATTGATTCAGTATAGCAAAAAAGCAATTGATACAAAACAATATCATCTATTGTTGCTTTTTACACTGAATACTCTCACCTCATCATTCACACTGCATTGAGCTTGAGACATAAATCAATGTTCAATGCTCTACAAAGTTATATTGGCAGTAGTTGACTGAACGAAAATGCGCTTGTAACAAGCTTTTTTCAATTCTAGTCAGGGGCCCCAACACAGAGAATTTCGAAAAGAAATTCTACAGGCAATGCAAGTTGGGGTGGGACGACGAAATAAATTTTGAGAAAATATCATTTCTGTCACACTCCCCACTTACTATTCGTATTTAAAATTTGATAAAACTTCTAACATTTTATCATTTTGTTCTTTAAAACCAATTGTAATTCTAACACCAGTTGGAAATGGTCGCGTAATACACCCTACATTTAAAAGTGCTTCATAAAGTTCATTTACCCGCTTTGTTTTTACAAATATAAAATTCGTTTGACTTGGCAAGAAATACTCACTTTGAGGTAATTGATAAAATCTTTCGCGTTCAACACTATTTTTATGTGTTACCTCTTTTAAATATTGTTGATCTTCAAGTGCTGCAACTGCTGCGTATTCAGATATACGTGTCACATTAAATGGTGGTCTAATGATGTTCCATTTTTCAATCGCATGTTCACTTGCTACCACATATCCTACACGTAAACCCGCTAATCCATACGCCTTTGAAAATGTACGTAATAAGAAAGCATTGTCATATTTTTGTTGCAAAGCAAGTGTATCCGGGTAGTCCTCTGCTGTCACAAATTCAAAATAAGCTTCATCTATAATTACTGGTACATGTGGAGGTACTTGAGATAAAAACGAATCTAAGCTCTCATGATTAAAATATGTACCTGTAGGATTATTTGGATTACATAACCATACCAATGACGTATCTTCATTAACTTCTTTTAAAATACCTTCTAAATCGAAGCCACCATCTTTTAAAGGTACTTGTATCACATTAGCTGATTCAACAATCGCATTGTGATAATATTGACCGAATGTCGCTTCACTTGTAACAATAGTATCCCCTGGCGTTAATACTGCTCTAGAAATCATTAATATAACTTCATCTAATCCCGCACCAAATAAAATGCGTGATTGATCTACATTTAAATGTTTACTAATCGCCGCTTTTAATGTCGGTGATCCTGTTTCAGGATAATAATATAACTCATCTAAATGTGCTGATATCGCTTCTTTAACTTTAGGCGATGGTCCATACAAATTTTCATTTGATGCAAGTTTATATAAATCTCCTTCAATGCCATACTTTTCTTTCAATGCCCTTGGAGATAAACCAGGCTGATATGCTGATAGTTGATTAAGTTGTTCTTTCATAATAAAAACAACCTCCTTAGAATTAACTGAAATTTTAAAAAACTTATATTCATTATATCGCTCTATGTTTCTAAAATGCAATGCTACTATTTTCACATCATAATAGCTTACATTGTGTTTAACATGTCATATTTTTTAATCATTATTGCATGTTTAAATTGAACATAATTATAGATTTAAATATAACAACGCCACATAAGATATAATTTGGTGTTACGCATCTTATGTGGCGTTGGTCGTTATTTGATTAACCCTTTTGCTTTTAAATAATCTTTCGCAACTGTATATGGGTCTTCATTTTTAACTGTTACTTTATAGTTCATCATTTGCATATCTTCATCAGATATTTTGTTTTCTAGTTTGTTTAACGGTTTCTTAATTTCTGGATGTTTCTTTAAAAAGCTTTCTTTAAATAATGGTGCTCCTTGATATGGTGGAAATACGTGCTTATCATCTTTTAACACAACCATATCATATTGTTTTAATTCAGCGTCAGTTGAATATGCATCTATTAAATTAATATTACCTTTATTGATCGCTTGATATCTCAACTTAGGTTCCATTGTACGTATGTTATCTAAATTTAAATTATAAGCCTTTTGAACAGCTTTGTAACCATCTGGACGATCATTAAATTCCAATGTAAATCCTGGTTTAAGTTGATCTTTAACCTTATTTAAATCACCAATTGTACGTATATTATGTTGTTTAGCAAAATCACGTTTTACAGCTAAAGCATACGTATTGTTATACTTCATTGGTTTTAACATAGTCATTTGATATTTCTTTTCAAGACTTTGCTTAGCTTGTTCATAAACTTTTTTCTCTTCTTTTGACTTCAATGGTTCTTTTGTTAATTCACCTAAAACTGTTCCAGTAAACTCTAAATACCCATCTATATCATCAGATTTTAAAGCATTAAATAAAAATGCTGTTTTCCCCATACCATCTTTCACTTCTACAGTATTTTTGGTCTCTTCTTCTATTAAAATTTTATACATATTTGTAATAATCGAAGGCTCGGAGCCAAGCTTTCCAGCTAACGTAATTTTATCACCTTTTTGTGCAAACATAGGAATAGCGATGGCCAGTATAATAATCATCACTATAACACCTAACGTCATCAATAACTTTTTATAAGATAATTTAGCCATAAATCTTAAAATTAAATCAAATATAATTGCCAATAAGGCTGCTGGAATTGCACCTAATAATATCAATGACGCATTGTTACGGTCTATACCTAATAAAATTAAATCTCCTAGTCCGCCTGCACCAATTAATGCTGCTAGTGTCGCTGTACCTATAATTAATACCATAGCCGTTCTTACACCAGCCATTATAACAGGCATTGCTATCGGAAGTTCGACTTTAGTTAAACGTCTAAATGGTTTCATACCTATACCTTTAGCCGCTTCAATGAGTGATGGATCAACTTCTTTAATTCCAGTATACGTATTCCTTAAAATTGGTAACAACGCATACACTACAAGTGCAATAATTGCTGGCACACGACCGATACCAAATAAAGGAATCATTAAACCTAATAATGCCAACGATGGTATGGTTTGAAGAATTGCCGCAATATTCATTACGATTTCAGATATCGTTTTAGTCTTCGTTAATAAAATACCTAATGGTACCGCAATAGCAGTTGCAATCAATAATGCAATAAATGATATTTGAATATGTTCTATCATTGTCGAAAAGAGTTGCCCCTTACGTTCACTCAATATGTCGAAAAAGTTAGTCATGTTGAGCTACCTCCTTTTTCTGGGACAAATATTTGAAGATATCTTTCCTATCAATAACATATTGACCTACGCTATCTTCTTGCATGACAATGACACGCTCGCTCTCTGATAAATGTTGATACAATACTTCAATTGGTTGATTGTCATAAACAATTGGATAAGCGCTCATAGATGTAACCTCATCGATTGGTTTCATAATATCCAAGTCACGAATAATTGCGTTCTCTTCAACACATGGCGCATCATCTTCTAAATGACTACCCATAAATTGTTTAACAAATTCACTTTGAGGATTATTTTTAAATCCTTCTGGTGTGTCAATTTGTTCAATATGCCCTTCATTCAAAAGACAAATCTTATCACCAAGTTTCATCGCCTCTTGAATATCATGTGTAACAAATATGATTGTCTTCTTAATTTTAGTTTGTAATTCAATTAAATCATCTTGAAGTTTTTCTCGGCTGATTGGGTCTAATGCACTAAACGGTTCATCCATTAAAATAACTGGTGGATCAGCTGCTAACGCACGTATAACTCCTACACGTTGTCGTTGCCCCCCTGACAATTCATCAGGTTTTCTGTTTTTATATTTTTCAGGTTCTAATCCAACCATATCAAGTAATTCATCTACTCTTTTATCTATATCTTTTTCTTTCCACTTTTTCATTTGTGGCACTTGTGCAATATTTTCTTTGATCGTCATATGTGGGAATAATGCAATCTGCTGCAATACGTATCCAATATCCCAACGCATTTCGTATACTGGATAATCACTTATTGGTTTATCTTTAAAATAAATATAACCTTCACTTAAGTGAATGAGTCGATTAATCATTTTTAATGTCGTAGTTTTTCCACAACCTGAAGGTCCAATTAGCACAAAAAATTCACCCTCATTAATATTGAAACTAATGTTATCGACAGCAACATGTTTGCCATAACGCTTAGTTACATTTTTAAACTTAATCACTTTGCCACCTCTTTTTTTCTCATAGCATAAAACCGAGATTATATGTATGTATTCCCTATTTAACCACGTTTATTACAATTTTCAAATTTAAATGATTTATCCTTGAACTTTTTTAACAAAATAATGAATAATAGGTAATCTCCAGTTAAGAAATAGTGTTATTTTACCTTGAATTCAAAAAAACACCCAGTAAAACAAGGAATGCTTACTAGGTGCCTTCACTATACTTTGGCTTTATAATTTTGAATCGTTTCTAAAAATGCTGGACAATAATGTTTTAATTTGTAACTACCTACGCCATCAATATTAATCATATCTTGTTTCGAAGCAGGCTTACGTTTAGCAAATTCCTCCAACGTGTAATCAGAAAATATACTTACAGGTGCTATCGTTAATTTGTCACTTAACTTTTTACGAACTTCTACCAACTGACTGAATAATACTCGGTCAACCCCTTCAACCGTATTTATAAATACTTTTTCAGTCGCTTTTTGCTTAAATGGTGTTGTGAATACTTCTACTTCATTACTGAGTAATTTTTTAATTGAAGTATCACACATTAATATTTCGTCATTTTCATTTAAGAACCCTTTGAATCTTAATTCATCTATTAAGTGACTTAATTCTGATGTTGTGTAACCTTTCATTAAACCATGGGTTGAAATTTGGTCATAACCTTTATACTTAATATAATCTGTTGACTCTCCTCTTAACACTTGAATGATAACACTATAACTCTCTTGTTGTTTCATACGAGCGATGCAACTAATAATCATCTTAGCTTCTTGTGTCATATTATATGATTTATCTTGTTGAACACAATTACTACATTGTTCACATTCTTCTAATTTTTCATTCGGTTCAAAATAATGGACAATTGTTGCTTCTAGACATTTTTTTGTTTTTGTATATTGAATCATTTTAGTTAACTTTTCGCCCATTTTATCTTTATAGTCATCATCAGCTTGAGAGACTGTTATAAAATACTCGTGTAAATTGATATCGCGTTCGCTAAATAACAAAATACATTCACTTTTCAACCCGTCACGACCTGCACGACCCGCTTCTTGATAATAAGATTCTAAATCTCCAGGCATATTATAATGAATAACAAAACGTACATTGGATTTATCAATACCCATACCAAAAGCATTTGTAGCAACGACTACTTTAACACGATCAAATAAGAAATCATTCTGCGCTTCTTCTCTTTCTTTATTGCTCAAACCTGCATGATATATAACACTTTCAATTTTCTGACTTTCTAAGGCTTCTTGAAGCTCTTCAACTTGCTTACGTGTAGAACAATAAATAATACCTGCATCTTCATCATGTGTTTTAATATAATCCAATATAAATTTTTGACGTTGATAAGTAGGATTTACTTTAAAAATTAAGTTTCTACGCTTAGTACTCGTTTTAATTTGATCAGTTTGAGCGATATTTAACTTTTCTCTAATATCTTGCTGTACTTCAACCGTGGCAGTTGCTGTCAACGCTATTATTGTAAAATCTTGAGGTAACGTAAATACTTTTGAAATAACATTTTGGTAACTCGGCCTGAAATCATGACCCCATTTAGAAATACAATGCGCTTCATCAAACGCGACTAAGTGAATCTTTATACGCTGAAGCATATTTAAAAAATATCGGTTTTCAAATCGTTCTGGTGCAACATACAAAAATTGAATTTCTCCATTTGATAATGCTTTTTCAATACGTTGTTGCTCTTTTTGAGTCAAACTACTATTTAAAAAAGCAGCTTGAATTCCCATCGCTTTTAATTGATCCACTTGATCTTTCATTAATGATATTAGTGGACTTATTACAATTGTTGTACCACCTAACAATAAACCTGGTACTTGATAGCATATAGACTTACCTCCACCAGTTGGTAAGACACCAAGCACATTACGATGGTCTAATACTTTGCTAATAATTTCTTCTTGTCCTGGTCGAAATGTTTCATACCCAAAGTAATGCGATAATGTTTGTTGCATCATAAATTGACCCCTTATTGTTGTTCTTTAATTTCTTCTAACTCACTCCATCTTGTGATGTCTAAATCATATTGAATTTCAAGTTGTTCTTTTTCTTCGTTTAGTTCTTTAATTTTCCCATAATCTGCACTTGCCTCAATCATGAGCACATCAATTTCTTCCATTCTTACTTCCGCTTGTTCTATGCGTTTCATCAATTGTTCATATTCTAATTTTTCTTTATATGATAAACCATTTTTCTTACGTACAGTTGTATAAGATTTAGATTGTTGCTTCAATGTGGATTTATTTTTATCTAATGATTTTTTATAACTTTCATAATCTTCAAAAGTTCCGATAATCTTTTCCATCTGACCATCATGAATAAACCAATATGACTGTGCAACTTTATTTAAGAAGTAGCGATCATGGCTTACGGTAATCACTGTACCACCGAAAGTATGAATATAATCTTCAAGTATTGTTAAAGTCTCAGTATCTAAATCATTTGTCGGTTCATCTAACAACAGAACATTTGGCTGGTGTACGAGTAGACGTAATAAATACAAACGCTTTTGCTCTCCACCAGATAATTTATAAACTTTTTTACCATGAGTTGCACTTGGAAATAAAAATCGTTCAAGAAGTTGTGTAATAGATACCGAGGTTCCATCTTTTTCTTTTGCGACCTCACTTTCTTCTCTTAAATAATCAATCATACGAATATCTCTATCCAGGGTCTCATCTGTTTGCTTAAAATAAGCTACTTTAACCGTCTGCCCAGTCTTCAATTTACCTTCGAATTGTTGGTCTTCTCCACTCAAAATATTTAAGAGTGTTGTTTTACCAGCTCCATTTGGCCCAACAACACCAATACGCTCACCTTTTTGAATAATTTCCGTCAGATGTTCAAATAATACTTTATCATTAATAGCCTTTGATAAGTCTTCTAATTCGAACACTTGCTTACCTAATCTTGAATAAGCAAGATTCAATTCACCTTTATCGTCTTTATATTGCTGGTTAACTTCATTTTCTAGGTCATTAAATCGATTAATTCTAGCTTGTTGCTTTGTAGTACGAGCCTTAGCTCCAGCCCTCATCCAAGCAAGTTCTTCCTTATATAAAGCTCGTTGCTTTTGTTGTTGCTTTTGAAGTGTTACTTCTCTTTCAGCGCGCATTTCAATATAAGATTCATAGTTACCAGGATATGACGCTAACTTACCTCTGTTTAGTTCAATAATTCTAGTGGAAACTTCATTTAAAAAATATCGATCATGGGTTACGAATAAAACTGTATGAGGATATTGCTTCACATAATTGATCAACCAGCTGATTGATTCGAAGTCTAAATGGTTCGTAGGTTCATCTAATAACAATAAATCTGGTTGTTCTATTAATGTTTTAGCAAGTACAACACGTTTTTGTTGTCCGCCGGATAATTCTTTAATGTATTTAGTAGTATCATGTATACCTAGTTTTGAGAGGATTGTTTTAATTTCAGCGTTATAGTCCCAAGCATCATGTTGATCCATAGCATCTTGCGCATCTATCATTCGCTTGAACAATTTATCACTTTGGTCATCCGCATAAGCTTGTACTGCCTGCTCATATTGCTTGATGATGCGTAAAGTTGTTGTATCAGAACTTAATACTGCATCAAAAACTGTCATATCTTCATTAAGGTCCTGTTTCTGAGACGAATATCGAATTCGATATTGATTTGGATGCATAACATTGGCTGTAAAATCATCATCAATACCACCAATTACTTTTAACAACGTACTTTTCCCTGTACCATTTATGCCCACCAAACCTATTTTTTCACCTTCTGAAATTGATAAATCTAGGTTATCGAATATAGTCTTATCGGCATAAGATTTATTTAAATGTTCAATTTTATATGCTTCCATACCCATCTTCCTTCTTCTGTTGAAATCTCTACGTACTTAAATCAGTTCTATACATTATACACCTTTTTGAAATCAAAAGAAATCGATACCGTTAAGTGTCATAATTTAATATATTGTTGCTTCAACTATAAATAAAACTTGATAAGGCTTTGATGACTATGCTAATGATTTTTATAATATACCTTTTTATCAACACATATACTGTAAAACATAATATAAAAGAACATAATAAAACCCGGATTGATATTTTATCAATCCGAGTTCGTGTTTAAATATTATTTTTTAGAGTTTGCTTTAGGTCCTGTTTCATATTTATACTTCGAAGGATTTACCTTTTTGAAGTCTGGATTTTTGTAGAATCTAAACAAATCACCATTAAGCACGTTGTCACTCATTTCGAGATCCTTTTCAACTTGCTTTTTATTCTTTTCGAAATCAGCTGGTTGAGTAGTTATGAGTTCATTATTTTTATTAGAATAAATCTTACCATTAACATATTTATAATCTTTTGTTATAAAGTCACCATTTCTGAATGGAACTACTTGATTATGACCTTTAGAGAATAAATCAGTACCGAACATTAAATAATTCTTCGTATCTATACCAGCCAAATGTAAAATTGTTGGCATTACATCGACTTGACCAGCATATTCATTATTGATACCACCAGATTTACCAGGGATTTTAATCCAGAAACCAGTTCTGTTTAAATCTGTAAATTTAGCTGGTGTGATTTTTTCACCTAATAGTTTTTCCATGGCATTGTTATGGTTTTCAGAGATACCATAGTGGTCACCATAAATCATAATCACTGAATTGTCATATAATCCTTTTTTCTTCAAGTCATTAATATATTCTTCTAATGCTTCGTCTAAATAACGCGCTGTTTGAATATAACCATCAACTGTTGCATCACCTGTGTTTGACTTCTCAATAGTCGCATCCTTTTCATCTAATGTGAATGGATAGTGGTTAGTCAATGTAATTAAATGAGAATAGAATGGTGATTTCATCTTAGCTTGATAATTAGCAGAATCTTTAAAGAAAATTTTGTCTTTCAAGCCTAAGTTTACAACGTTTTTATCTGACATGTCATAGTATGTTGCATCATAGAATTTATCGATACCAAAGTGTTTATATACTTGGTCTCTGTTCCAGAATGTTTTATAGTCACCGTGCATGACATCAGATTTGTAGCCTTGCTTTTGATCTAAAATTGCTGGTAATGACTGATACGTATTATCTCCTTTTAATGAAAAGGCAGAACCTTGCGGTAAACCGTATAAACTGTTATCCATTGTAAATTCAGAGTCAGATGTTTTACCTTGACCTGTTTGATGGAAAAAGTTAGGGAAGTATGTGAATTGCTCTTTCCCACTTGATAATTTGTTTAAAAACGGTGTTACTTCTTTACCATTAACCTTTTTATTAATTAAGAAGGTTTGGAAACTTTCTAAATGAATCTTAATAATATTTTTCTTCTTTGCCACCCCATAATATTCTGGGTTAGGCTCTGTTTGACGTTGTTTCGTATAATTTAATACTTTTGTTAAGTCATCTTCAGATGCTAACGCTTTTTGTTGATTATTTTCGATAGTTTTAACACCATCGTATACTGTAAAGTTATAAGGTCCTAAATATTTCACTAAATATTTATGGTCAAATGTACGTGTTAATAATTCTGGTCTGTCAGTTTCAGCAAAAGCTAAGTTTAAGAAGAATAATGCTACTGAAGCTGCCATTACGACAGGAACAAATTTCTTACTAAATGCTTTTGTGTCTAACCATTTTGTTTTAAATATTAAAATGAATAAGTAAACTAACGTATCAATGAAATAAACAAAGTCATACCATTTGAATGATGCACTAACCGCACCACCCATAGATTCTACGTTACCTACTTGGTTTAAAGTACTAAACGTTAAAAAATCAGAGAAGAATCTAAAGTACACAACATTGGCATATAATAGGAACGTCAATAAGAAGCCGCCTATGAACATGAACCAAAATGCTTTTTTGCCTTTAAAGAATAGGAACACACTTAAAACCAGTGCTACTAAACTATAAGGATTCATCAATAATATTAAGTTTTGTACTAAACCTTTAACACCTAAAGAAAAATCAACATAATAAGAAAAATACGTCTTCAAGGTAATCGTTATTACGGTTAATAAGAAGAACGCAAAAAGACTAATTTTCTTTTTTTGTGAACTCATGATTCTTTCCCCCGTTATTTAGATAATAAATCTTGCGAAAGTACTTGAATAAATTAGATATTAACATTATGTAGTTAATTAATAAGTGCGTTTAAAAGTTAACATTGTCATAATTATAGTAATTACTTTCAGATTCAAGTTTATAATTTTCATTACTTGTAGCTTTCAACTTTGATTTAACAAGTATTTTGGGCTACAACTCATATTTGCTTGTGTAAGTTTCTTTATTTAATATTATCATTCAATTAACAAATTTAAAATTTGTAATCAAATTGTAATAATAAGCATAGCTCAATTAATAAATATAGAGTAATTTTAGTCAAAATTCAAGTAAAAACACACTTTATCTTTTCATTTTACTGTGAAACGAATTAGAAAATGATACATTTCGCAGATAAAACACAGTATTATTTCATTATACATTAGGAGGAAATTATTTGCATCGGACTCGAGTATGAGCTACGTACCAAATATTATTTCATCATTTCTAATTGCATTCTATATTCTATTCCATGGAATAATTGGTTTAACCAGTTACTATACTTAACAAGGTTCTTTTCAGCCGTTAAAATATCTATAAATTGAAATTTCAAACGTGATCCTTGCGGTTTTTGTGCTAATTTCGTTAAATGATAACTTGCGATTGTACCGATTTGCGGGTAGCTACCTAACGTATAATGATCATTTAATAAGATAATAGGTGTGCCATCACGCTTAATTTGTATCGTTCCTTTTTTGACAGTCTGATACGGCGGCATATCTTCATAAAAAGCTTTGATTTTTTCACCTTCAAGCATCATTCCCATGCGATTTGCTTTGCTCGTTACTTTATAATCATGTTTCACAAATCTTTGAATGGCATCTTCTTTAAAATCTTCCGTACCTTTATTTTTAACGACATGAAATACATCAGACATATAATTAAATGACAAGGCGTATCCATCAATACCCCAATCTGTTTGTTTCGTGTGAGCAAGGTTTTCAAATAACTTATGATGACGAGCTGTATAATCTCTCTTAAGCTTTATTTCATCGCCATCTTGTAATGTTCTACCTTTAAAACCACCAATTTTTACATTAAAGTCGGTTGAGTTAGATCCTAACCATGCATCTAATTCAAATCCGCCTCCCACAGCTAAATACACTCGCGATGTATAACTTGTTTCTCTAAACTTTAAAACATCGCCTTTATCTAACAAATACAATTTATATGGAGATATAGTCATATGCTCAGTGTAAGCTTTGACATTACCCCCTGCTAATGCAATCAGCGTAGGTTCTGTAAAACGAATCGTTGCCATTTTATTAGTCATTTCCAAAGTTGCTTCATTCTTGTCATTAGCAACTAATCGATTAGCAATTTCATGTGCTAAAGTATCAAGTGCACCACATGGAATTACACCATCATGTTCATATCCCCTTCTACCAAAGTCCTGAAAGCTACTGAATAAGCCACTTTTTTCAATTATGATTGACATCTTTAAACGCTCCTACTTCTAATTCATTTTCATTGATAGGTCTAAATTTAATATTATCGCCTAACTTTAAGCGTGCGAAATCTGATTCTTTCGGATTAAAAAGTGATAATGGTGTATAACCAATAACTAACCAATCATTAATTGTATCCGTTGTTACAATACCGCATTTTTTCCCTTCAAGTACTACAGAACCAGCTGGAATGAATTTTTTCTGTTTACTCGTGTGATTAATATACAATTTCTTATTTAATCCAGTTAAATAAGGAAACCCAGGTGAATATCCCATCATCGAAACAAAATATTGCGTCTTAGAATGTAATTCAATAAAAGTTTCTAGCTTGATTTTGTAATGTTTTAAAAGTGATTCTATATCCGGACCATATTTCGAACCATACACAATTGGTATTTCAATCAAATCTTGCTGGTTAAAATCATGTTTTATGTTTAAATGAATCGATTCTATTAGTGCTTTCATGTATAAAAAAGGTGATTGTATATTATGGTGTTTAATCATATCCCTTGCGTCATAGACAATCATCATGTCTGATTCTGATGGCACAATTTCTATAATAAATGGATAATTTTGTTCAATTAAATATGAGCGAAGTGTTAATAAATCTTCGGTTAAACTTTTAGATACTTCTTTTTCAATTGCGACTACAATGGCTTGGTCACCTTGACTATATATTTTCATTTGTACACCTCTTCAATATTTGGTTACTTTACTTTCATTTTTAATTATAGAATCGATTGAATAGTTCGTTTTACCTACTCACTAAATTTACTGGTGGTACATTAAATCCATTGCCCGCACAACAAAAGGCATAAGTTCGTGAATTAATGCGTATACAAGGATAAAGCTTATAACAGTAGTAATTGTTACTATCAAACGAACAACATATATTCTATTTTCAGATAGCAATCGATTCACTAATCGATAATTTACGTATACAAGAATTAACAACAGCACAATATAAACAATAATCATATTTGGCCCCATTTAATTTTTAAATTTGTTTTCACATCATTTTCTACTTTATTATCATACTAATTTTAAAGGCAAAGGTGGACATCGGCAACCTCTCGTAAACTATTTATCAAAAATAAACGTATCTCATTGTTATGATATTTATAAATCAATTCGTTTTTATTAAAGTCTTTTTCAACAAGTTTGTCACTATCTATTAAATAATCACGCATGCATCCTTTTAAGAAATCATCTTTATAACTTGGTGTGTACCATTTTCCATCCTCTTCAATGACAATGTTGCCAATATCAAATTCAAGGACCTTGCCGTCCTCTGAAGTTAGCAATATTAAATCTGTTTCATGATTGTGTGCTAAATGCTTTCGTTCTGTCGTTTTATTTTTTATAAAAGTTGGATTAACTACTTTGGGCAACACTTGAAATTTTGCTGTAAAACTACTTTTCTCAGGTAAAGGTGACACTATCGTTTCAAATTTGCTTTCAGCATTTAATACGATTTTAAGTCTATATTGACCACTGTGATACTTTGTTGTTACATCGTTTAATTCATTTCGCCATGCATGTTCATCAAATTTAAAGTTTAATCGCTCAGAAGAACATTTTATGCGATTAGTATGATAAGTAAGTCTAGGGATATGTCCATTATCAATTTTCATTGTTTCAAATAATTGCATTATAACATCTCCAAAATCTTGGTTTTTGCGTAAAATTCATTTACTTCATCTTTTGGCTTAGAATCAATTGTAATACCTGCTCCGACTCCATAAATCGCTTGTCCATATTTATACTCAATAGTACGAATCGGAATATTAAAAATCATTTTATCATCTTCAGTTGGAAGTAATAGTCCAATTGCTCCGCAGTATATACCACGAGGTGAACTTTCAAATTGTTTAATATATTTCATTGTATTCAGTTTCGGTGCACCTGTAATCGAACCACAAGGAAATAACGATGTTAAAATTTGAGTTAAGTCTGTATTAGTTTTTAAAGTTCCACTTACCATCGAAGTCATTTGAAATACAGTTTTATATGCCTCAATAAAAAATAGTTTATACACCTTAATTGAGCCACTCTGTGATATTCTCCCTATATCGTTTCTTAGCAAATCAACAATCATGACATTTTCTGCACGATCTTTCGAAGAAGTTTGCAATGTTTTATAATACTGTTGATCTTCAGCTTCCGTTTTACCTCTAGGCATTGTCCCTTTCATCGGTTTGCTTATGATAACGTTATCGACATTGTTAAATTGTCCTTTTTGAAAAAATAATTCTGGTGAGATAGACGCTACTTGGATTTCATCAGTTTGTAATAACGCAGTATAATTACCATTACTAAATTGAGTTAATCGTTCATATAAAGTACTAATAGGATAATAAATGTTATCCGTTAAGCGCGCCGTATAGTTCACTTGATACGTTTCACCTTCAACAATTGCTTGTTGGACACGTTTAATATTAGTCATCATAACCTCAGAAGATTCAACAAATGAAAAATGATGCTTTGATACATAAGAAGTTTGATGTTCATATGTTGAATTTATGCTTTCCGCTTTTTCAAAACTATAAGCTACTGCATAAATATCATCTTTAGCTAATGAATGTGTACACATAACATGATTAAAATACTTTGCCGCTTCGTAACTTAAATATAACGAGACATATCTACCTTGTCGTTGCTGCGCTTGTGCAAAGTGTATCACTTCTCCCACATCAGCCAACTTAGTAGCAACATACTTCTTTATAAATCCCTTTAATTGAATATGGTATTGCTTATATTCATTTTCAGTTAAATAGTAGCGATAATTATATTCTATTCTCACAGTAATCACCTACCTTCGATAAAAATAATTCAACTTGTCGATAACCGTATTCACTCAAAATAGATTCAGGATGATATTGCACACCAAAAACCGGAAATCTAATATGCTCAAATGCCATAATAATCGCTTCATCGTTTTTTGCTGTAATCTTTAAGCAATTTGGAAAAGTCGCTCCGTCAGCAATTAATGAATGATAACGCATTACATTGAAATTTTGAGGCAGTCCTTGAAAAATACCTTCATTGGTATGGCGTAACTGTGTAGTATGTCCGTGTACAGGATGATAGCCGTGAATGATATTTCCACCAAAATAAGACACGATACATTGAAATCCTAAACATACACCTAGTATAGGTACACGCTGATAAAATTGTTCTAACACTTCATTCAAGATAGGATAATCATCCGGATTACCCGGCCCAGGCGAAATAACAATTGCTTTTGGCTTCATATTAATGACGTCTTCTATCAGCAGATTATCAATACCAACAACTTGAACTGTTAGTTTCGTTTGAGTCTTAATATAGTCTATTAAATTATATGTAAATGAATCATTATTATCTATGACTAGAATCATTGTATACTCCGTTCTAAATGTGTTTTATTTTTATAATATGTATTGGATGTAGCTAAAACTTTAAAAGCATTGTCATTATCCTGACCTTGATTTTAACTAATATATGGTATATTCTATTCATCGTACATAAATGAATATCAGAGGTTTCTAGCTGAAACCCTCTATAAAAAACTAGACATTGAAATTTCAAACATTCGTTGGTAAACCTTTAATATATATTATAGGAGCAACCCATTTCTTTCGTCTATCTTTTATGGAGATAGGCTTTTTTTATTTTATAAATTAAAAACGGGCTTATCAATGCCATTAACCTCTTTATTAATATTATTAATGATAGGAGCAATTACAAAATGGAAAGTGTATTAAATAATGAAAAAGCCATCGTTGTCTTTAGTGGTGGTCAAGACAGTACAACATGTCTCTTTTATGCAAAAAAACATTTCAAAGAAGTTGAACTCGTAACGTTTAATTATGGCCAAAGACATGATACTGAAATTGAAGTCGCAAAACAAATTGCACAAGATCAAGGAATGAAACATCACGTTTTAGATATGTCATTATTATCACAACTTACTCCAAACGCATTAACACAACATGATATGGAAATTACTAATAATGAAGATGGTATACCTAATACATTTGTTCCAGCTAGAAATTTACTTTTCTTGTCGTTTGCAGGCGCTCTAGCTTATCAAATTGGGGCTAAGCATATTATTACAGGCGTATGTGAAACAGACTTTTCAGGCTACCCAGACTGTCGCGATAGTTTTATAAAATCAATGAACGTAACATTAAGCCTAGCTATGGACAAAGATTTTGTCATTCATACTCCTTTAATGTGGTTAAACAAAGCAGAAACGTGGAAATTAAGTGATGAACTCGAAGTTTTAGATTATATTCGTACAAAAACATTAACATGCTATAACGGTATCATTGGGGATGGCTGTGGTGAATGTCCAGCTTGTCATTTACGTCAACGTGGACTAAATCAATATCTTGAAAGTAAAGGAGCGCTTTAAAATGTTACAACAAATCTATCCTAGTACAACGCATCCATATCAATTCGAATTAAATAAAGATTTTAATTTTTCGGCTGCACATCACATTCCTTGTGAAGAAGCAGGTATTTGTCAAAATGTCCATGGTCATACTTACTTTGTTAATTTAACAATTGTCGGTGATAAACTAGATGACACTGGCTTCTTAGTGAACTTTAGCCATTTGAAAAAGATGATACACGGTAAATTTGACCATCAACTGTTAAATAACTTACCTGCTTTTAAAAACAAAATCCCTTCAACTGAAATCGTAGCGGAAACAATTTATCAAATTGTTAAAGAAAATTTGGCATCGCTCGAACACCAACCAAAATGTATTCAAGTATTTGTAAGAGAAACACCAACAAGTTATGTTGTATTTAGACCAAAGGAACAGGTGTAACTAATGGCTAAAATTCCTGTACTCGAAATATTCGGTCCAACCATTCAGGGTGAAGGTCGAGTAATCGGTAGAAAAACGATGTTTGTGAGAACAGCTGGATGTGATTATCGCTGTAGCTGGTGTGATTCTGCATTTACTTGGGATGGTAGTGCTAAAGGCGATATAAAACTCATGACCGCTGAAGAAATTTATGATGAATTAAAACGAATTGGTGGCGATTTATTTAATCACGTTACAATTTCTGGTGGTAACCCAGCATTAATTAAAGGTATCCAAGAGTTAGTTGACTTATTTCAAGATAAAGGTATTTTCAGCGCACTGGAGACACAAGGCAGTAAATTCCAACCTTGGATGACACAAATTGATGATTTAACGATTAGTCCAAAACCACCAAGTTCAACTATGACACCTGATTTAAAAAAGTTAGATGAAGTGATTACACAATGCGTACCTTCCTCATTAAACTTAAAAGTAGTTGTATTCGACGATAAAGATTATGATTTTGCCAAAATGATACACCACCGTTATCCAGATATTCCCTTCTATTTACAAGTTGGTAACCCATATTTATCAGACAGCGTAGATAATCATACCGAAAAGTTGTTAGAACGCTACGAGCAGTTGGTGGATTTAGTTATGCAAAGTAATGATATGAATCACGTTTATGTGTTACCACAACTTCATACATTACTTTGGAGTAATAAAAAAGGTGTATAAAGGATAACTTATTTTACTTTTTACAAGTCATATCTAATGAATAACAATATATTAATTGATATAATAGTTGATTGAAGTATAACGAACAGGAGTCCATCATGATTTTATATATATTAATTAATATTGCTATCGTCGTACTTATAACTGGATTCAATTTATATAGGCATCAAATGCAACATTTATCATTAAGTGCAATGTTGTTATCTATTACGATAAACGCCTTTATAAATACATTCATAATTGATAAATATAACTTTATTACTCTGTGTACTATAACGATGTTTATCATTTGGACGATACTACAGTTTTACATTGATAAAAAATTAAAACCTGTATACATTACAGACCAAAAATTTATTGCTATCATATTAACGATTGTTGTCAGTTTAACGCAACGTGTTACCGACTTTTCAAGTACACAATCAATATATATGTCTATTCCATTTTTAGCCCCTGCAATTTTCATCATTGGTGGTATTATGTTGTTTATTTCAACATTTAATAGCTTAGATGAAACTGCTGAAAATAATAACAAAATAAAGAAACTAATGATTAAAGGACTTATCATTATTAACATTTCATTTATCGTTATGATGGTTTTAACACCATATTGGTACTTGTATTTAATCGTCTATCTTATTTTCTTGTTGTTTTTATTGTGGCAAAAGGTTTATAAATTTTAATACCAAAACTATAAAACACTTCTGATATTCTTAGTTCAAAATATCAGAAGTGTTTTATAGTGTTATCTAGTTCAGATAAATATTTTCTCACCTAAAAAAATGCCCTCCTCTTATTTTGACTCCTATTTATTTAAATCAGACAATTATTTTCATTTTCAAATTATTCTTTCTTCAATATTAGTTAAGCGATATTTAAACGAAGTTAAGAATTAGTTAATGGCATATTATTTGCCTTCATTTTAAACTTAACTTATCAAATTGAAGAAATGAGGAGTTAGCATGAATACAAAATATTTTTTAGCAGTTGGTGCTGTTGCCTCTGTATTAACTTTAGGCGCTTGTGGTAATTCTAATTCACAAGATCAAGGTAACAAAACTGAACAAAAAACAAAGTCAGAAGATAGCAATGTTAAAACTGATAAAACAAAACACCTAACAGGTACATTCAGTTCTAAAAACGGTGAAACTGTTGAAGGTAAAGCTGAGATTAAAAATGGTAAATTAATGCTTACTAACTACAAATCATCAAAAGGTCCAGATTTATACGTCTACCTAACAAAAAATGGCGACATTAAAAACGGTAAAGAAATCGCAATGGTTGACTACGATAAAGAAAAACAAACATTTGATCTTAAAAATGTAGATTTAAGCAAATATGATGAAGTAACAATCTATTGTAAAAAAGCTCACGTCATCTTCGGCGGCGCTAAATTAAAATAATCAATTTCTGAGTTAAACTTTTATATACAACATACTATTACTATACATTACAAATTTTAAAAATATACATTACACTCATTACTCAATGGAAAGCGTATGATTTCACAGCCCCCCTAGCTTGTAGAAATCATACTTTCCTTTTTTCAATATATATACAACTATTAAATCCCATAAGATTGTAGAGCACATAAGTAAAATTTTTTTAGAGCTTGAGGTTTGTTTAGCTTAAGCAACCCATGAGCTCAAACACTTCCTGTTCACATAACACTACAAATCGCATTATGTTGCTTAATCTTATGTTTATATAAATTACACACAATAAATAGAAAGAATGTGAACATCATGAATAAATTATTGCTACTCGTTACATTTATCATTCGTGTGGGTTCAGGTATTGTTATGTTAATGCAAGGCTACGAAAAATTAACGGGCGGATTTACGCTGAAAGGTTTAGTACCAGTCATCGCTAACAATACTGATTCACCAGAGTGGTATAAGTGGTTTTTCGCAAATATAGTTGCACATACGACGTCATTATTTGATATTGTTGTCCCACTCGGAGAGATTGCAATTGGATTAGGTTTAATTTTTGGAGTTTTTGCATATGCTGCTAGTTTCTTTGGAGCCTTTGTTATGATAAATTATATCTTAGCAGATATGATATTTACGTATCCTCTTCAATTAACTTTCTTTATCCTTTTACTAATGAGTCACTCATTGTTAAAACAGATTTCACTTAAAGAAATCATTAATTACTTTAGAGGTCGTAAGAACAGAGGTGAAAAAATAGATGACCCACTTACTGATCGTGGATGATGAACAAGACATTGTAGACATTTGTCAAACCTATTTTGAATATGAAGGTTACAAAGTAACAACGACAACTAGCGGTAAAGAAGCAATTTCTTTACTATCAAATGATATTGATATCATGGTACTTGATATCATGATGCCAGAAGTTAATGGTTACGACATTGTCAAAGAAATGAAAAGGCAAAAATTAGATATCCCCTTTATCTATTTAACTGCCAAAACACAAGAACATGATACCATTTACGCCTTAACTTTAGGTGCAGATGACTATGTCAAAAAACCATTTAGTCCAAGGGAACTCGTTTTACGTATTAATAATTTACTTACAAGAATGAAGAAATACCATCATCAACCAGTTGAACAACTGTCGTTTGATGAATTAACACTTATTAACTTAAGTAAAGTTGTGACTGTAAATGGTCACGAAGTCCCTATGCGTATTAAGGAATTTGAGTTATTGTGGTATTTAGCTTCTAGAGAAAATGAAGTTATTTCTAAATCAGAATTACTTGAAAAAGTTTGGGGATATGACTATTACGAAGATGCTAATACCGTGAATGTCCATATACACCGTATTAGAGAAAAATTAGAAAAAGAGAGCTTTACAACATATACCATCACAACTGTATGGGGATTAGGATATAAATTTGAAAGGAGCCGATAATGGTGTTATCAATTAGAAGTCAAATCATTATTGGCGTCGTATCGAGTATACTATTAACTTCAACTATTTTAGCAATTGCATATATTTTAATGTGGTTTAACGGCCATATGACACTAACTTTGACCTTAACGACAATAATTACAAGCTGTTTAACCTTATTAATATGTAGTATTTTTATTAATCCACTTATACAAAAAATTAAGCAGTTTAATATAAAAACTAAGCAATTTGCTAACGGAAATTACGCAAGCAATGATAAAACGTTTAATTCACCAAAAGAAATTTATGAATTAAATCAATCTTTTAATAAAATGGCTTCTGAAATTACGCAACAAATGAATCAAATTAAATCCGAACAACAAGAAAAAACAGAACTGATTCAAAACTTAGCCCATGATTTAAAAACACCTTTAGCAAGCATTATTTCATATTCTGAAGGACTACGTGATGGTATAATCACAAAGGATCATGAGATTAAAGAGTCATACGACATATTAATTAAACAAGCAAACAGATTATCAACATTATTTGATGATATGACTCATATTATCACTTTAAATACAGGTAAAACATATCCCCCAGAATTAATACAACTAGACCAATTACTTGTATCAATATTGCAACCATATGAGCAACGTATCAAACATGAAAACCGCACATTAGAAGTGAATTTCTGTAGCGAAATTGATGCATTTTATCAATATCGAACGCCACTTGAGCGTATTTTAACAAACTTACTTGATAATGCGCTAAAATTTTCAAATGTTGGTAGTCGCATTGATATTAATATTAGTGAAAACAAAGATCAAGATACTATCGACATTGCTATTAGCGATGAAGGTATTGGCATTATACCAGAACTACAAGAACGTATATTCGAACGTACATTCAGAGTAGAAAACTCTCGTAATACAAAAACGGGTGGTTCTGGATTAGGCTTATATATAGCTAATGAACTCGCGCAACAAAATAACGCAAAAATCAGTGTAAGCAGTGATATAGATGTAGGAACTACGATGACTGTAACATTACACAAATTAGACATTACGTCATAATCCGATTTATTTATAAAATAAAATGCAAAGACTAAAAAGAAGCTCCCATTAATGAGGGCTTCTTTTTTTGTTTATTTAGAATAAACTTTATGGGTATCCTTCTCATCATTTTCAATACTTGAAAGATTTGTAGCTTGAATAATATATTTAGGACGTGCCTTAACTTCATAATATATCCTGCCAATATATTCACCTACAACACCAATTGAAATTAACTGTATGCCGCCTAATAATAAAATAGCTGCAATCGTTGAAAAATATCCTGGAATATTAACACCAGATATCATAATATTGATGAATAAATAGATAATATATAGCACGCTTATTGAAAAGATAAACAAGCCAAGATAAATCATCATTCTCAAAGGTTTACTATTAAAGGAAATCAATCCATCAATACCATAATTAAATAACTTTTTAAAGGACCACTTAGATTCCCCTTTTTGTCTCTCAACATTTTGATACGTAAACACTTTAGTATTATAGCCTATCCATTCAAATAACCCTTTTGAAAATCGATTATATTCTTCAAGTGATGCAATGGATTTAACAGCTCTTTGGCTTAAAAGTCTAAAATCACCAACACCATCATCAAATTGTACTTCTTCTACAAAGCAATTAACTAACTTATAATACAAATGGCTTAATGTTTTGCGACTAAAATTTTCACCACTTCTATCACGCTTTGCAATCACTTGATCATAGCCTTCCATAAAACCTTCAACCATTTTCGGAATATATTCAGGTGGATGTTGCAAATCACAATCTATCATGATGACTGCATCAAATTCAGTACTATGCTGGTAACCTGCAATCATAGCTGCTTCTTTTCCAAAATTTCTACTAAAAGAAATAAAGCTGACATGCCTATCTATTGTGGCAAGATGTTGCATTTCATCTATAGTGGTATCCGTACTTCCATCATCTATGAAAAGCATATTATAATCATAGCCTTTCACACTACTATCTTGTGAAAGTATTTCAGTTAATTGTTGATGTGTTTGTGTAATGACTTCCCCTTCATTAAAACAAGGAATGACGACTCTAATTTTCATCTATGTCCATCCTTTTTATTTAAAAGATTTTGAATGTACCTGAGTATTGTTTTATCAAATAGTAAAAACCAACTCATTTATTTTAATGTACACATTAAAAGGCATTCATAAACGTAAAATTTAACATCCAGTTATTTTAAATCCCCAATTTTCACATCATCTGGATTTTTACCTTGTCTTGCATTTCTATCTAAAGCATCAATTTCAGCTACTTCTGTTAATTCTAAATTAAAATCTAAAATATCTATATTTTCTTGAATGCGTTTAGGTGTCTGAGATTTTGGAATAATAATTCTATTGTGTGCTAAATGCCAACGTAATACAACTTGTGCTGGTGTTTTATGATATTTTTCAGCAATTTTAACAATGACAGGGTTGTCTAGTAGTCCTCTATTTCTCATCAAAGGCATCCATGCAGTCACTTTAATATCGTGACGATCACAAAATTCTTGTAATTCTTGTTGGTTAAAATATGGATGTACCTCAATTTGATTCACCATTGGTTTGATACTTGATTGAGCCATTAATTTTTCTAGATGATGAACATTAAAATTACATACACCTATTGCTTTTACCTTACCTTGCTCGTAAAGTTCTTCCATAGCTTTATATGTTTCTAAAAATAGACCATCTGCTTCACAAGGCCAATGTATTAGAAATAAATCAAGATAATCAGTTTGTAAATTTTCAATCGATTTGTTGAAATATTCGAATGTTTTCTCATAACCTTGATAGTCATTCCATAACTTCGTTGTTATAAACAAATCTTCTCTATCGACGCCATTATCCTTTAATGCTCGTCCTAGTGAAGCCTCATTATCATAAAAGTATGCTGTATCAAACGCTCTATAGCCTGCGTCAATTGCAGCATTTACAACTTTAGTCATATCTTCGTCAGAGATTTTATAAACACCTAACCCAACTGAAGGCATCGGGTATCCATTATTTAATATTTGTATCTCATTCAACATCTTTATATCTCTCCAATCTATGTATCTTTTATATCTTTACATTACCCTAAATTTTTCAACAAACTCAATTAATGCGAATTATCGCTTTCAATAAAAAATATTCATTAAATCATTAAAGATATTGAGTTCCAATACTATTTTCACTTTTCATTAATTTTAGTCAAAAAAATAACCAACCAAAAATGAATTAAATCATTCTTAGTTGGTTTATATATTAATATCTATTCTGATTTTTCATCTTCATCAGACTGTCCGATAGTAGGTCTCGCTTCATTAAATTCATAGTTTAATATCACCCAAATAATTTGGTGGTTATCGATTTCTGAAACAACCCAGCGATCATAAGTTGTATCCACGTAATCATCTTTTTGTAAATTGGTATTACGAGATTGTAACCATCCACCTATCGTATCAATATCCTCAGAGTCATCAAATTCTATACCGAACTCTTCAGTTAAATCATCCAATAGTACTCTGCCATTTACTTGGAATGTCTTATTATCAATTTTAACGATATCATTCACTTCATCATCATCAAATTCATCACGAATTTCTCCAACGATTTCTTCTAAAATATCTTCCATCGTTAAAATACCTGCCGTTCCACCATATTCATCTATAATAAGACTCATATGTACATGTTCACGTTGCATTCTAATTAATGCATCACTGATACGTGTTGTCTCTGAAATCATTGGCAACTCATGTATATAGTTTGCTATTTTAATCGTTTTTCCAGAAGCGTATTCAGTTAAAAATTCTTTGACGTTAATAAATCCTTTAATGTGGTCTTTATCACCATCATCAGTAATTGGATAACGCGTAAATTGATGTTCTTTTATTGTTTCTAGTAATTCGTCTACATTAAAAGGTTCATTTAGTGTAATCATTTGAGTTCTAGGTACCATTATATCTTTTGCATGTCTTTCATCGAATGAAAAGATATTTTGCATATATGCCAATTCAGTTTGGTTGATTTCTCCACCATTATAACTATTGTTAATAATAATTTTGATTTCTTCTTCTGACATTGCATCAGTTTGGGCATCAGGATTTACACCAAACATTCTAATAATAACACGTGCAGAACCATTCATCAGCCAAATCAATGGTTTCATAATGTTACCGAAATAGAACAATGGTCTTGCATATACTAAAGCAAGCTTTTCA
Source organism: Staphylococcus sp. FSL W8-0056 (assembly GCF_037963075.1). NCBI lineage: Bacteria > Bacillati > Bacillota > Bacilli > Caryophanales > Staphylococcaceae > Staphylococcus > Staphylococcus sp. FSL W8-0056. The sequence continues at coordinate 427,064 of NZ_CP150142.1, read as the reverse complement.
GTATGTTGAATCGCTATAGATTTAGGCGCTAATTCACCAAGTACTACATGCAAATACGTAACGATTATAAATGACACTGCAAACGAAATCGTCGTCGTTAATGCAGTTGGTAAATTGATTGCTTCAAATATCGGGTGTAATAGCTTTTCAAACGTTGGTTCACCAAGCCAACCTAACCCTAAAGATGTTACTGTTATACCTAACTGACAAGCAGAAAGATAATAATCTAGATTAGCAATCATCTTTTTTACTATTTTAGCAGGTTTATTTCCTTCATCTGCTAGCTGTTCAATTCTTGTTGCTCTAATTTTTACTAATGCAAATTCTGAACCAACAAATACAGTGGTTAATGCAATTAATAGAATAAATATAATCAAACTAATTATGGTCGAAGTTTCCAATTAATTCCCTATTTCTAGGGATTCACCTCCATGTTATATGTGTCACTCATGGGTAACACGCATTCAAATTTATCACTATGACTTAAATTACAACTACATGTTATCGCCTTCCCATTTAGACACCCCCAGAAAAAAATGTTATTGCTTCTATTTTATCATAATATAAAGTGCTTATGTTAACAGATTAAATCTATTGCATACATTTAATTATGATTATTTATTAGCTAAATGTGTGAACCTTGCCTTGTTTTATTGTAGATTTTACATTCATATCATCATCTAGAATAACAAGATCTGCATCCTTATTTACTTTAATACTACCTTTTCTATCATCGATACCTAATGCAATGGCTTGATTTAAACTTGTTACTCGCCATAAATGATCTAATGTATCACCTGTAAATGATATTAAGTTACGTAACCCATGATTCATTTTTAAAATACTACCAGCAAGCGCACCATTTGCAAGACGTGCTTGTTGCGATTGAACAGTTACTTTTTGTCCACCCAAATCATATTCTCCTTCAGGCATACCTTTTGCACGCATTGCATCGGTAATTAAATAAAAACGTTCATTACCTTTCATACGGTAAGCAATTGCAACCGATGCCGGATGAGAATGTGTGCCATCAACAATCATTTCGGTATGTAGAGCATCATTCAACCATGCTGCTCCAAAAACACCTGGTTCTCTATGTTGGAATGGCGTCGCTGCATTATATAAATGCGTGACATGTTTAGCTCCTCGCTCAACAGCTTCGACTGCTTCTTCGTATGTTGCCACTGTATGACCAATTGAAAAAATAATGTCATCTTTATACGTTTCAAGCGCTTCTTTTGCACCTTCAACTTCAGGTGCAAACGTCATAATCTTTATTAATCTGTTAGCAGTCTCTTGAAAATGTTTAATTTTATCGATAAATGGGCGTACAACGTATTGCGGATGTTGAGCACCAACTTTATTTTCAGATATAAATGGTCCTTCTAAATGTATACCTACAATTTCCGCTGCATTGTGAACATCTTGCTCCGCTTCATATTTAGCAATATTTGTAAGTGCTTTATCTATTTTATCAGTAGATTGCGTCATTGTAGTGGCCAAGTATGATGTCGTCCCTTCAGATAACAAATTTTCGGATAGATATTTTAAGCCATCGTATGACCCATCCATTGCATCTTGACCATAACCACCATGAATATGTATATCAATAAAACCTGGTAATACATGATGACCTTTAGCATCAATCACTTGAATTTTATTTGTCGTATCATTATCAATTGCTGCTTTATCATCCCCTTCTCCAATTGCAACAATCTGTCCATCTTTCACATGAATGTAACCATTATCGATTTTGCCATCTTCAGTATAAACTTTGCCGTTATATATAATTAATTCTGACACGTATAAACCCTTCTTTATTTATAAATTTTCACTTTAAGACACTCATATTTTACTATATCTGCTTCGTTTGGCATAACTTTTTGCAAAATATTAAAAAAGTCTATACATTTGTGGTGTCTATTTCTTCATTCATTTATCTAAAAATAAAAACACCTTCATATCAATTCATAAAAACTGAATTAATAGAAAGTGTTTTTACAGCTTTGTATAAGCTACCGTTAACACGATGTATAAAACTAACATATATTCATTGAACTTACAACTTAATATGAAGCTCTTTGCTAACAATCATTTTACATCATTAAAACTACTCGTCCATTGATTTTGAAGCTTCGATTTCTGTTTCAGTTAACTTTGGTTTAATAAGTCCATAAATTAATGCTGAAACTAATGTACCAACTAGAAGTGCAATAAGAGTTTGAAGTAAGTGTGCACCATCAGTACCAACAATTACAATAATACCACCATGTGGCGCAGTAATTCGAGAACCTAAGCCTAAAGCAATTGCGCCACCTATACCTGAACCAATCATCATTGAAGGAATAACACGTAATGGATCGGCAGCTGCAAATGGAATCGCACCTTCTGTAATAAAGGACATACCCATCACATAGTTAGGGATAATTGAACCACGTTGTTCTTTTGTAAATTTACGTCTGAAAATTAACATCGCTGTCGCAATTGCTAACGGTGGAATCATACCACCAATCATTGCAGCTGTAATTGGTGCTGCATTACCTTCAATCAACGCACCTGTTGCAAAAACATATGCCGCTTTGTTGAATGGACCGCCCATATCAATCGCCATCATAGCGCCAATAACTAAACCTAATAATACAATATTAGAACCTGATAAATTGTTTAATCCATCTAATAACAAATGATTTAACCAAGATGCTGGTGGATTAAAGACATAAATCATCAATAAGCCTGTAGCTGTCACTGTTAATAGTGGATAAATTAATGTTGGCTTTAATCCCTCTAATGCTTGTGGTAACTTACGTGTCATGGCTTTAACACCTTGTGTTAAGTAACCTGCTAAGAAACCTGCAATAATACCACCAATAAATCCTGAACCACCTGAAATTGCTAACATACCACCTACAAGACCTGAAGCGAAACCAGGTTTATCCGCAATACTACGTGCAATGAATCCAGATAAAATTGGAATGATTAGCGCGAATGCACTTTTACTACCAATGTTCCAAAGCTGCTCTGCAAACGCATTGTACTCTGAGCTTTTTGGATTAAATGAATTTGCTCCAAATAAAAATACAATTGCCATTAAAATACCACCAGATATTACAAGTGGCAACATGTTAGAAACACCGTTCATTAAGTGTTTATAGAATGCTTTACCTGGGCTTAATTTTTCTTGACTGTCATTTGAGTTACCTTTTCTTTGACCATCACGGGCAACAAAAGGTTTACGACTTGTATCTAATGCTTTATTAATTAATTCTTCTGGGCGTTTAATACCATCTGCTACTGGTACTTCTACGACATTTTTACCATCGAAGCGATCCGTCTCAACATGAACATCAGCAGCAACAATGATACCTGTTGCATTTTCAATATCTTGTTCAGTTAAATGGTTTTTAATGCCGCTTGAACCGTTCGTTTCTACTTTAATTTTAATACCCATCTTATCCGCTTGTTTTTTCAATGCGTCACGTGCCATGTACGTATGTGCAATACCTGTTGGACAAGCAGTTACTGCTAACACATATGGCTCGTTAGATTGTTTAGATGATTGTTCTGCAGTTGCAACTTGTTGTGCTTCAGCTTCTGCCTCTTCTTCTTTTGTCACTTCATCATCAGCCTCATCTATAATCGCTAGTACTTCTTCAGGTGATGAAGCATGTAATAATTTCTCGCGTACATTTTCATCCATTAAAATACCAGACAACTTAGCTAAAGCATCTAGATGTGTTTGGGCGCCACCTTCTGGCGCTGCAATCATAAAGAATAAATGAGCTGGTTGCATATCTAAACTTTGGTAATCTACACCTTCTTTAGATTTACCGAATGCGATAGCTGGAGACTTAACTGCGGCTACTTTCGCATGTGGAATAGCAATACCTTCGCCGATACCAGTTGTACTTTGTGATTCTCGATTGTGAATCGCTTCCTTAAATGACGCGACATCACTTAATTTACCTGCTTTGTCTAATTGATTTACTAACTCATCAATAACACCATTTTTGTCATTTGCCATTAAATCCATTGCTATCGTATCTTTTGTTAATAACTCTGTTACTCTCATTATTTTCACTCCCCATCAAGTACGCTAATCGTAACTTGTGATTTTATTTTTTCTATAGCGTCCCGTGTTGCTAAGTCCTCATCAAATGCCGTGGCAGTACCGCATGCGACTGCTTGTTGGAATGCTTTTTCAATCGTTAAACCTGAAGCAATTCCAGCCACCATGCCTGCAACTGTACTATCACCAGAGCCAACTGTATTAACCACTTTCCCTTGTGGATTAACTGCTTTAATACTGATTTCTTTATCAATATAAATAGCACCATCACCGCCAAGCGAGACAATAACAGATTGCGCACCTTTATCAACTAACAAACGACCATATTTAATAACATCTGTGTCTGAGTTCACTGTTGTATTAAACATCACTTCTAATTCATCTTTATTAGGTTTAATAAATAGTGGATGAAATGGTAAAACGCTTTCAGCCAATTCTTTTTCAGCGTCGACTACTAATTTAGCACCTGTCTGTGCTGTAATTTGTGCAATTTGCGCATACGCATCGCTTGGAATACTACTTGGTACACTTCCAGCAACAATAACTATATCTTCGCTTGTTGTATTTTTAATTTGTTGTAACAGTTGTTCAAATTGTGTTGACGTTATATGAGGACCCGGTGCATTGATTTCTGTTTCTTGTCCTGTTTTTAATTTCACATTAATACGTGTATCTTCATCAACTTCAATAAAATTCGATTGAATTGCACTGTTATTTAATGTATCTATAATGAATTTCCCAGGAAATCCACCTGCAAATCCCAAGGCAGTTGACTCAACATCTAATGTCTTTAAGACGCGCGAGACATTAATACCTTTCCCCCCAGCGAATTTATATGTTGCTGTTGCTCTGTTCAAACCATCAATTTTAAAATCATTCGTAAAAATGACATAGTCAATTGAAGGATTGAAAGTCACTGTATAAATCATAAAGTCCCTCCTATAAAGTGATACTTTTGTTGGTATTCTTTTAACGATTCTTGATTTAATGCTTTTTCAGATGTGATGATTGTCGTACTTTCTAGCAAAGGTACACGAGCAAAATATACTTTATTAAACTTAGAATGATCTATAAGTACAAATGATTGATTGGCTAATGACATTGCTGTTTGTTTAACTAATGCCTCTTGCTCATCGGGAGTAGTTAATCCAAGTTCAATATCTAATCCATTCATCCCGATAAAAGCTTTATCGAAACAATATCGTCTTAATATCTCCATAGCACTAGAACCAATCGTAGCAAGTGTATTTTCTTTAACTTGACCACCTAGCATAATTGTTTTAATACCTTTTTTAAGTAAAGCTTCTACATGTGTTAAACCATTGGTTACCACAATGATATCTTTCGCTTGAATATATTTAATTAGCTCCAATGTAGATGAACCAGCATCGATAAATAAGCATTCATTATCGTTGATTTGATTAGCTGCTATTTTAGCAATCATTTTCTTTTCATCAAGATTCGTTGCTAATTTTTCAGTTAAATTCGCCTCAATCATACGATTTTCTTTTAACATTGCACCACCATGCACACGTTGCAATTTCCCTAATTGTTGTAGTTTAGATAAATCTCTTCGTATTGTTGAAGCACTGCAACCAGTTCGATCTATTAATTCTTGTAAAGTCAAAAAATCTTTGTGCGAAAGTTCTTCTAATATTAACTCGTGTCTTTTTTCAGTAATTATCATCATCACCCCATCTCACTTTGTATTATAATGAGTACGCTTTCACTTTTCAATCATAAATTACCAAAAACAATCACAAACACCCAAATTGTGACGATAAAATTACATTTTTATGTTCAAATACTCAATTATAATGACTGTTTATGATCGTAAAATGCTAATTCAATCAAAAAGGAGTGTGGCAGAAATGAATTTTATAAAAATTTCATCTCTGCCACACTCCTAATCTTGCCCCATACTTTTTGTTGTTATTAATCATTCATGGATAACTGCTCCAATTTTGCCTTTAGTTATTGTAATCAAATCCTCAACAGCTATTGTGATTTGCATTGTTCGAAGCCCACCACTCACACTGATATGACTATAATTTTCACACGATTTGTCAACGACTGTTGGAAACAATGTTTTCATACCAACAGGCGAACACCCACCACGAATGTATCCCGTTACATTTTTCAAATTATCTAAAGGCATAAGCTGCAATTTCTTCTCTCCAACCAAAGCAGCTGCCTTTTTCATATCTAAAGTTTCACTTACTGGGATAACAAATACAAAATGTTCATGTTTTGTATTTTCTAGAACAAGCGTTTTAAATACTGTTTTAACATTTGCTTGTATAAGTTCTGCGACTTCTGCACCCGATAAATGTTCTTCTGGTACCTCAAAGCTATGAACTTCGTATTTAATTTTTGCACGATCAAGCATACGCATCGCGTTCGTTTTCTTATTTTTAGCCATTTCAACACCTCATTTATACTTCTTCAGAACTATATTAACATTTTAAAATACATTACGGATTGGTTGATTTTGACATAACATTTACATCATTTTATAAGTTGATTTCACCTTTTTAAATTAAATTATTGCAAAATAAAAACAGTATATCCAATTAGAATACACTGTTCCATCTATTATTTCGTTATTATGCCTTGATTTGAAATACTTACATGTTGCTTACTAGTTGAATTATCATTGGAATAAACATAATTATATCCATGATTTGTCTTAGAAATTCTTTCTAAACCATAATTATCATTGATATGCTTATCTGCATAACGATCAGCAATAACTTGGCACTCTTGTTCGTTAAAAGAATTTGATTTATTTGCATTCACACGATGTTTAAAATGATTTTGCTTTTCCACATTTTCATTCACTTCAGATGCTTTAGCAGTATGAATATTGAGAATATCCATTTTCTTTTTATAAGTATCTTCAGTTGATACATTTATCGCGTTAAGCGTATTAATTGTTTTATGTACCTTAGCAAGCGCATCTTCATTTGTTGCTAATATTAATAAACCAATTAAACAAACGGTTAATATTACAGCAACAAAGCCTAAAAATAAATTTTTTACTGTCATCCCCTTACCCACATTTCCTTACTCATTTTTTATCATCTTAACACATTAACGTTAATGAATTAGGTATGTGGATTGCAATTTAAAAAGAATGTAATATTTGTAACATGTTTATTACTCAAAATCATTTTTTGTTACATATAACATTTAAATATAAAGAGTAAAACATTTAGTCAATCGAATCTTTTTAAATGTAAAGCATCGAATTTTCTTAATAAAATTCATAAGAAAAACGATGCTAATCATTCATAATATTACGCTTTACTTTATATCAATATACACCAAAATACTTATGCTACATATTTTGTTCTTTCAATTTTGCTCTATGTTGCTTTTCAATTAAAACAATAACAACACCTGCTAATGAAACACCTATAGCCATATAAATTGGTGCTTCAATGTGTACATCAAATAACGCACCTGCGATTAAAGGACCTATGAAATTACCCATACTAGTGAATGTCGAGTTCAATCCGCCTGCAAAGCCTTGCCTTTCTCCAGCAATATTAGAAAAATAATTTGTAATGGCTGGTCGTATCATATCAAAACCTATGAAGACAACAAAACTGATTAACATTATTGACCAATAGCCATTAGCAAAAACTAATAATATTAAGACAACAACTGAATATAATAATGACCAAGCTATAAATGTTAACTCTGAGAAATACTTCATAAATTTATCGAAGAAATAGATTTGGAAAAGTGCCCCAAATATACCGCCACCCGTAATAGCAATCGAAATATCTTTAGGTGAATAATTTACCTTGTCAGCTGTGTATAGTGAATACAATGTTTCAAATGCAGATAAACCAAACGATAATACAAGTGTTAAAATAACTGGTGTAATAAACACTTTCCAGTTAATTTTCGTTAGCAATTGTGGCTCTAACTTTTGGAAACCACTTGTCGTAGACTTTTTCGGATCGTGAATCAATACAATTGACATTATAAATGCTAGAATACCTAATGCTCCTGCAAAGTAAAATGGCATACGATGTGAAACTTCTGCCATAAATCCACCAATCCCTGGTCCTAAAATGAATCCAGAATTGATAATCGCTGACATGTAGCCAAAGTTTTTTGCTTTTTGATGGCTTGGTGAAATGTCAGCTATTAAACCTGTCACACCAGGCATTACCATACCAGCACTCATACCACCAATCACTCTCGATAACATCAATACCGAAAAATTGTGGCCAACTGCAAACATAAATTCTGACACTGAAAACAAAATTAATCCTATACATATAATTAATTTCTTCCCTAATTTGTCAGCTAGCGTACCACCAAACGGCGATATAATCATTTGAGATAACGCAAAAGCAGCAACTAGTAATCCTAAATCACTACCAGTTAATCCCAAATCTTTTAAATAAACAGGCAAGACTGGTATTACTAAACCGATACCTAAAAAAATCAAGAAAATATTAAAATATAAGACAAAAATCTGTTTATTCATATGCTCACCTCTTTTTTCTCCATGTCATGCTTAAAGCTGTTATTCTTCTTTTCCACGACAGATTGCAATTCATGCTAAATATTCGTAAAAAGTTTCTATATTGTATTACAACATTGCTACATTTGACAATATTTTTTCTTTGTAATTATCACTATTTTCCATTTAATTGTATAATTAATGACATATTAAAATAAAGGGGATTGATCATATGAAATTGCAAAAAAGTAATCATACTATACTACTAGTGTTGGAAAAAGGAGAAGATATCGTTGAATGTATAACAACCTTTGCAGATGACCAAGACTTAACATTTACATCTGTCAGCGGCATTGGTGCATGTGATGACGTTGTATTAAAATTTTTCAATTTAACAACGAAACAATACGAAGAAAAACATATTACTGAGCCACTGGAATTGACGAGCTTATTAGGTAATATTTCTCGTCTAGACAATGGTCATTTTGCACATTTGCATGCTACTTTCGGTACTCAATCATATGAAACTTTTAGCGGACATCTCGCTAAAGCAATTGTTTCTGCAACTGCTGAAATCATTCTTACTGTAACTGATTTGGACATTCAACGTTCATTCAAAGATGCAGTCGGTTTAAATTTACTTGATCCTCAATAGCACTTTACTTTTTAGTTGAATCAAATTTTATTACAAGTTATCATAAGTGCTTAATCATAAATGCATTCTCGTTTATTAATATACTTCAACGAGTTAAATTAAATTTTTAATTAGGAATTGAATGCGTTTATAACTATCACATTTGAATGAATAACTTTTTCATTAGAAAGTAGTGTTTATTATTGATGCAATCTCGATACATCGCTAGAATTTACTTTTTAATTTTATTTATCGTCTCCCTTTTTGAGACTAAAATTTTTCAATTTATGACTTTAAATTTGTTTTTAGCATATATACCTTTTGAGCTTAGTCTATTATTACGATTATTCAAACCGAATAAAAAGTATGAATGGCCACTCTTTATCATATATAGTTTTATATTTGTGTTACTTTTACCAAATACATTTTATATGGTAACTGATTTAATCCATTTGAACCAATTTCAATTCAACTTTTACGCAGGACTAAATTTAAGTGAGTGGAAATACTTTACCTATTTACTGCTTGGTGTCTTCTTAGCGGTTTATGTGATGATTTTAATCTATTTTGAAATACTAACATTGACTTCTCACCGTTGGCTTAATAGATTAATTGTTGTCGTGCTAATGTTTTTAAATGGATTCGGAATTTATATTGGTCGTTTCTTACGCTTACATTCCGTTTATTTCTTTAATGAGCCCTTACATGTTCTAAATCACATTCTAGAAAGTCTAACGCTTAAAACTGCTATGTTTGTATGTTTTATGGTTGTCATGCAAGCAGCAATTCTATTATTTGGAAAAGGAGTGCGTTTGAACAAGTGACAATAAATATAATCGTTTTAATAGTATCTATCATTGTCTTTCAATTGATTATTGGACACATATGGCATGATATTGGTTTAAGTTATTTAAGAAGTATCTTACTCATGATGCTGCCATTTGGACTAGGTGTATTTATACAACAAGTGTCGTATTACGAACGACAATATCCTAAATGGCAAGTGCCTCAAAACATAAAAGTTAGATTGAAATATATTTATCTCGCTACGTTTTTAGAGTATGTCGTACTATACCTCACTTTATTTACGGACATACTAAGATAACATCAATTTAATAAGAAAACTAAATACAACTTATATATTTGAGGAAAGCCAATTTCTATCACATCAATAATAGAAATTGGCTTATTTATATTGCTTAAGAACTTTATATTCTGCTCCAGATTTTACTCATGCCAGATCTATCAATTGAGCCGAATTAGTCTAGCGCTTTAAATGTAGCTAAAACTTGTGTACGTTTTTCTTGATGATCTACCATTTGTCTTGGATAATGACTACCTAATTCAATCCCCTGTTCAAAAAGGTTGGACTCATTGCGTTGTGTATCATGCAAATATTTTGCATCAATTTGATTAAAAATCGGAAGATATGTTTTGATATACAAAGCTTTAGCATCAAAGCGTTCACTCTGTCTTATTGGATTAAACATTCTAAAATACGGCACTGCATCCGTACCTGTAGAAGCAGACCATTGCCATCCATGAATATTTGATGCTGCATCATAGTCAATAAGGTGCTTTCTAAAGAATTTTTCTCCCCATGTCCAATCTATAAATAAATCTTTGGTTAAAAATTGCGACACAACCATTCTCATTCGATTATGCATAAAACCAGTTTGTGTCAATTCCATTATTGCTGCATCAATGATTGGAAATCCTGTTTGCCCTTCGCACCATGCATTAAAATTCGCTTCATTTTGCGACCATTTTATCTGTCGATATTTAGGTTTGAAAGCTTGGTATGAGGTTTCTGGATACTGTGTCATTAACACATAATAAAATTCTCTAAAAATGAGTTCACGTATAAATGCTTCATGGTTTGCCTCATCTTCATCATAACGCGCCAATAAATCATTAAAAATTTCAATAATATCTAATAATCCATATGCTAAAGCAACACTTAGCTGACTTGTTAACACTTCAGGTAAATAGTCTCTTCCGCTTTCGTAATTCTGTATATCTTGATCTAAAAAATGTTGCCATTTATTCTGTTCAATTACTTGTGAGGATCCAAACGCTATGTCATCAAACACTAAATCATCAGGTGATGCAATGACAAAGTCTTCGAATGATTTTAAATCATAGTGATATACGTCTCTATGCCTCAAGTAAGGTCGCCATTTTCTATAGAAACTAGTAAAAACTTTGTATGGCTCCCCTTGTTGATTCATTGTTTTACTCGCTTTAAAGTAATGATTCCCACGAATTAAAGTAACGGCAATACGTGCTTCATTGAATAAAGAACGTTGATGTAAAATATCATATTCTTCAAGATGATAACTCATAATATCACCCGCAATCACTACTTCAGAGATATTGTTCTCTTTACAAAATGAAATGATATCGTCATAAGACATAACATAAGGTGTAAGCTTTTCTGCGTGCAACGATTGGTAAAAGCGCTGCAAAGTACCGCGATAAAACTGTGCTTTCAAATCAGAAGCTGAAGACATGTCCTCTTCCGGAATGATAAAATAACATGCATCAATGTCTTCTTTTTGTTGATAAATATATTCAAATAATGGATTGTGTTCCATTCGAAACATTCGATTTAATAACACAGCAATTGCCATAAACAAAACACCCTTCAATTATCTTTTTATTTTATTAAGCTTTTTGTCACTTTAAAATAACCTAGATTCTTATTTATATTTTTAATTAAAGCAAACCTAACCATTTCCAATAAGTCATACTAAAAACTATCACTAGAATATACCCTACAATTGTCAATGGTATACCTGCCTTCAAGAAATCTTTAACCGTAAAAGTACCAGTGCCATAAGCCAACATATTTTGAGGTGCACTAACAGGTAATAAGAAACCAAAACTAATAACAAATTGTTGAATTAAAACAAATCCTATAGACTGGTCTCCTAAGTGTAACGTAGAGGTTAGCGAAATAAAAACAGGTATTAACGCTGATGATAAACTTGTTGCACTCGCAAAGCCCAAATGAATCAATATATTAAAAAGCGTGATAAGTGCAATTGTCGCGATAATAGGTAAATGTTTTAAACCTAAAACACCAAAAGTTTGATCACTTAACCATTGAGCTGCACCTGTTTTCAAAAGAACGTTCCCTAGTGAAATACCTACACCAAACACGATAATTGTTCCCCATGGTATTTTATTTTCAACATGTTTCCATGTCATGACACCAATTTTCGGCATTAACATAACACCTAAAGCAATAATAGTAATGGATGCAGAGTCAATCGGATGTAATACTTTTTCAGTTGACCAAAACAGTAATAATAACATCGATATAACAATTAAACGCCATTCACGTGGGCTAACGGGGCCAAGTTTATGCAATTCTTCTTTTATTAAATCTTTACCACCTTCTATTGTATTAATTTCTGGAGGCATCACTTTAATCATGATGAAATATAAAGCTACGGACATAACTATGGACCAAGGCGCTGCATATAAGAACCACTCGCCCCATGAAACATCAAATCCTAATTGATGGTTTATAAAATTAATCGCTACGATATTTTGTGCTGCCGCCGTTTTGATACCAATATTCCAAATTGACACAGCTTGTACTGAAGTAATTATTAATAAAGACACTAACTTGCTATCTTTGGAAACTTTAAATGCCGCAATCATACCCAGCAAGATTGGTACAACTGCCCCTGCTCTAGCTGTTGCAGAAGGAACGAAAAATGCAAGTACAATTGAAACGATAATTGCTCCAATAACTATATTTCTAGTTTTATTACCAACAATTGATAACACTAAAAGAGCTAGTCTTTTATGCAAATTCGTTTCTTGCATAGCAGCAGCCAAAAATAATGCAGCTGCAACGAGAGCTACAGCTGAAGTTGCATATCCACTAAACGCTAATGATAATGCATGATTAGTTCCTAGAAGGTCACTTCCAGCTAAAATAGCACTGCCACTTTTCGGATTACCTAGCTTCTCCCCTAAATTTTGAACCGGGCTAAATCCTAAAAGTAATATCATTAAGCCATTAATTAAAGTTGCTGACACCGGATATGATACAGCTTCCGTTACCCACATAATAACTGCAAAAGCTAAAATAGCTAGTACTGCCTTAGCCATTATCGGCAGACTTGAAGGTGCCGGGAGTAATAGTACAACTATAAGTATTATAAAACTCATGACAATCCAAAATGGCTTGTATTGCTTTTTTGTCTTTTCTTTCTTTTGTTGTTCATGTTCCACTACATGTTTTTCTTCTGACATAACAGTCACCCCTTTGTTTAATCTTAATTTAATTATAACAATTTTTTAAAACATACATTTTTAATTTATGCAAAATACACAATTTTATCGAAATATTTTGTAAATAATATTGCTAGGTGATGAGTTATCTCGGTTAATTACAAAACGATATCTAAGTTTAAATATTAGATCATAAAAAAACTATCTACTGAATATCCTCATAGCATCATTTTTCTAAGCAAAAGTTAAACTTAGTTAGATAAAATGCAAATGAGATTATTGTAGATAGTCTCTTTTTAATATTTAAAAATGATTAATGCCATAAACATAAATAATTCCAAAGAATGCCGCGCCACTAAGCACTGTTAATATAAGACTTAGTAACAATGTGCGTTTATAATGTTTAATAAATGCTATGAACAAAATGACTACATTATACGCAAAGAAAAGTCCGAATAATGTCATTGTTATTTTCAAATCAGAATAGAAAATATTTAATAGTAATACAATGACTGCATAAATTAAATACGGAATAACTATAAATTTGCGTTCAAATCTTAATTGTTCGAAACGTTTATCTTCGTTTGTCATGATATGCTCCTTTATGATTTAAAAGTAAATAAGTTTACGGAATATCTTGTCCGATAATAGCGGTGTAAATGTCAAACCACGACTGATCATCTAAATTAAGTTGTAGCCCTTCGATTGCTTGATCAATACGCTTTAACTGACTTGTTCCAAGTATCGGCATGATACTATGCGGTATTTTTACTAACCATGCTATCATCACAGCTGTGTCACTCACACCATATTTGTCAGCTATTGATTGAACAACTTTCATAATACGTTGCGCTTTAATATCTTCCTTGTCGAAAATTTTACCGCCTGCAAAAGGACTCCAAGCCATAATTTGAACATGGTTTTGATACATTGAATCCATTGTTCCATCTTGTAAACTATCAACGTGATATGGCGATAATTCTAATTGATTGATGCTAATATGTAGTCTTTCTTTCATAATATATTGATTTAACAATTGGTATTGTGAATGATTAAAATTCGACACCCCGAATGACTTCAACTTACCTTGTTTAACAAGTTTAGTTAATGCATCAGCAACTTGTTCTGGATCCATCAATGGTGAAGGACGATGAATGAGTAGACTATCTAAATAATCTACATTCAAATTGATTAATGACTGTTCAACAGATTTCACGATGTGCTTACTACTCAAATCATAACGATGTCCATTTGTAAAATCAAATTGCTTAGAAGGCAAAATGATACCACATTTCGTAACAATTTGAATTTTATTTCTTAATTCGGGTGATAAATCCAAAGCATTACCAAACAGTGATTCACATTGATAATCCCCATAAATATCAGCATGATCCATCGTTGTAATTCCACGTTCAACTAATTCATTTATAAAATAATTTAACTCTTTCGCAGTCATCTTCCATTCATTTGCACGCCAAAAACCTTGTACAAGCCTAGAAAAATGAACATAGTGATTAATCATTATTTGTTCCATATCTCATCCACTCCATCCCTCAATGTCACAAAATATTCACAATAAAAGTATTAAGAAATTAATGTGCTATTTCCGTTAAATTGAAACAACACATTTTCTGATTTACGTAAATTGTAGCATATCCAATTGATTACGTATGTGATTTGTATCTAAAGTTTCACCAATAATAACAATCGTTAATGGTAATTGCATGCCAATTATTCCATAGTCTGGTAAACCATATGCATATTGAAATTCATAAATTGCATTTGGTTGATTTCTAAATGACACATAACCTTTCAAACGTAGAACAGATTCCGGTAATTTCATTATAAATTGATAAAACAATTGACGATCAATCGGACCTGTAAACGTGTAAGTCATACTTTTAATCCCATGATGATGGTGATGATGAGACGATATCTCTCTGTCTTTAACAGTTAAGTCCAATTCTTCCAACGAAACTTTTCCATAGGTTGTTTTATAAGTTGGAATACTTGCACAAATCATACCTAATTGCTTATCAATTTTCTCAAGACTGTCATCAGTTATAAGATCAATTTTATTAATAATAATCATGTCACTTAGTTTCAACTGATCTTCCATCAGCGAAACTGTATTTTCGGTATATTGATGACGTTCTAAAAATCGAGTCGCATCTAATACACCATAAATAATCGGCTTTTCAAAGAAATTAACGATTTGCGGATCTTGACATGCAACTAGTAATTCCAAAGGATGCGCAATGCCTGTCGCTTCTATGATGACATGATTAACGTCCCCTTTTAAAGCAATGGCTTTTAGTTCATAGACAAGTTCTTGTTTAAGATCGCAACAAACACAACCATTAATCAATGAATGGACTTCAATTTCATTTGAAATACTATTGCTATCAATATCAAAAGTACCGAATTCATTCATGATGATTTTAATTTTCTCATCATTTTTTAATAATTCACTAATATAATGTGTCAGTAACGTGGTTTTACCACTACCCAAAAATCCGTTAATTATGGA
This sequence comes from Staphylococcus sp. FSL W8-0056, assembly GCF_037963075.1. Lineage (NCBI taxonomy): Bacteria > Bacillati > Bacillota > Bacilli > Caryophanales > Staphylococcaceae > Staphylococcus > Staphylococcus sp. FSL W8-0056. Next base: position 411,100 of record NZ_CP150142.1, on the reverse strand, counting down.
TATTCTTATTTTTTCATCTTTATTATTTTTCATTTTATATTCTCTTTTCTATTACAGTTATTTTTAAAAATGATAACATATATATTAAATTATCTTTTTGCTTGATTTAATCAAAAATATCTTCTAAACTTTAAACATACTTTAATTTTAGCATGGCATTGAATCAAAGAAAGTTGTGAATTAATAAACAATCAACTTTTTAATGATTACCAATCCGAAAAGAGAAAAAAACGGATAGTATGTCTGGAGGAGAACTTTAATGTCTGATCAACATAATTTAAAAGAACAGCTATGCTTTAGTTTGTACAATGCTCAAAGACAAGTTAATCGCTACTACTCTAACAAAGTTTTTAAGAAGTACAATCTAACATACCCACAATTTCTTGTCTTAACAATTTTATGGGATGAATCTCCTGTAAACGTCAAGAAAGTCGTAACTGAATTAGCACTCGATACTGGTACAGTATCACCATTATTAAAACGAATGGAACAAGTAGACTTAATTAAGCGTGAACGTTCCGAAGTCGATCAACGTGAAGTATTTATTCACTTGACTGACAAAAGTGAAACTATTAGACCAGAATTAAGTAATGCATCTGACAAAGTCGCTTCAGCTTCTTCTTTATCTCAAGATGAAGTTAAAGAACTTAATCGCTTATTAGGTAAAGTCATTCATGCATTTGATGAAACAAAGGAAAAATAATTAACTTTTGTCATGACAATTAAAGTAATGTTTAGAATTTATTAAGAATAGAAAAACAATTAGCACGCGTAAGCTTGTTAGTTAAAAAACTGCTTGAAAGGTTTCTTAGCCTATCAAGCAGTTTTTTTATGCATTATATTGAATCATATTCCATAAAGCACCTTGATTAGCGAGTAATTGTTGATAGTTTCCCTTTTCAACTATTTTACCATTTATCATCACAATGATGGTCTCAAAACGTGACAATAAAGTTAAATCGTGTGTAGCAACAATTAATGTTTCTGCATGTGCTTCAATTAAATCCATAACTTTTAAACTATTTTGTTTATCTAATGCAGTTGTTGGTTCATCTAAAATCCATGTTGATGCAGTATCTTTTAATAACATCCTCGTAATCGCTAAACGCTGAATTTCTCCGCCAGATAATGTATGACCATCTAAGTCAATTTGACGTTCTAGTGCCAAATGTTCTAAATCTAATTGCTTAAATATTGCTTGCACCGCTTCATCTTTTTCATCGGTAAATAAATTTTGACGTATTGTACCATCAAATAATTGTTGAGATTGTAGCAAGACATTTAACGATTCAAACTTATCTTTGTCATCTATTTCAAACATATCCATATTTTCGAAACGAACAGAGCCACTATCTAATTGATATAACCCTGCCATAATTTGTAGTAATGTACTTTTTCCTGAACCTGAAGGACCCACAATCGCAATCTTTTCGCCTCTATTAACATTAAAATTAATATCCGACAACACATACGTTTGCTGATTCCAATACTTAAAACTAGCATCCTTAACTTCATAAATGTTCGTTGCATCATACTTATCATTAAGACGTTTTTTTCCATTAGTAGAAGGTACAGATATCACTTCATTAATATCGTGCAATGCTTGGTCAGTATCCGCTTTATAATACGCGACATTTGTCATTGGTACAGCTTGTTCAAATAAAGTTAAGATCATTAAAACTATACTCGTCATATAAATAATATTTAGTTGGCCTGCATTAATTTGAATTAATCCTAGAACTAAACTACCAAAAATCGAAAGCATAGCAATAATATTTAATATAAAATCATAAATCGTTAAAAAGCGTTGCTCTTTAAGTTGTAATTTATCAAAATGATTTAATTTAGCCATCAAATTATCTCGATAATGATTAATTTGATTAAATCGACGTAGTTCATCCATACCAGCTTTATAATCATAAAAATGATTTAAAAATCGGGCCTGTTCATTAGCTGCATGTTTCTTTAAAGTACGTGCTTTTTTTGAGCTTAACCAAGGAACAATGAGTAAAGTAAACAACATGCTAACCATAATCAATAGCGCATGGCCGATTGAAATGAACGCCAAAACTATGACTGTAACTAGCGCTGTCAAACCGATAACGACTGGTGGATAATAAACACGTAAATATATATTTTGTAATGCCTCAACACGACTAATCATACGTGAAATTAAATCACTAGAACTCAGTTTACGGTAAACATTAGGAATGACATTTACTAATTTACCGAAAAACTGTACCCGAATATCACGTAGCATTGTAAATGTAGCTTTATGAGAAATAAGGCGCTCTACGTATCGAGTAATAGCTCTTAAAAACCCAAACAATTTTACTGTAACGACTAAAATCATCAGAGCGTATAGTGGCGCACCAAGTGCACTTTGTGTCACCATATAACCACTTAAGAAAAACATGGCGAGCGCAACTAAACTTCCACAAACACCAACAACTATAGCTAACAATAAATCCTTATCTACTTGAAATTTTAGTCGTGTTTTCATAAGTCATCACCATTTTCTGTTATATTTACTGAAATATTGCGATCATCAGCAATCAGTCTTCCATTTTCTATATACAAGCGTCGTTGTAAATGGCGAATTGTATTATCTCTATGTGCAATGACAATCATCGTTGTATCTTTAAAATGTTGAAACAGAACGTTCTGAATCATGTGTTCTGTTTGAATATCTAAACCAGTTGCAGGCTCATCAAATATAACGAGATCTGGCTTCATAACTAAAAGACGGCAAAGTTCTATGCGTCTCATCTGTCCACCAGATAACATTTCGCCTCCTTCACCTATTATTGTGTTAATGCCTTTTGTGAAAGATTGCACTTTGTCTAATAAACCTACTTCGTCTAGCACTTCTTCAATAGTATTATTTTCTATATCTTTAAACATCGTAATATTCTCTTTTATAGAAGCACTGAAAATATATGGCTGTTGACTAAGTATTCCTATATTTAAATCACGCTGGTTTGTACTTATAGTACCTATTGTTGGCTGATAAACACCTGCAATAAGATGTGTCAAAGTGGATTTACCTGCCCCGCTTGGACCTACAAGTGCAATTTGATCACCTTTAAATATTTCCAAATTTAAATCATTTAATACCAATCTATCAGAATCATCATATCGAAATGATATGTCTGTTAACTGAATAAATGGCTTTTGGTTTTCCTCATACTTTAATAGAAATTCATTATTATAGTTCGGTTGTTCTAAAAACTCAAACACAACGTCACTGGCACCTTCACTTTGTTTTCCAGTATGGAACGCTTGCCCTAAGTCCTTAATTGCATTATAAAATTCAGGCGCTAAAATAATCGCAATTGCCGCAGTTTTAAAATCAATATTATGAAATACTACTAAGCTTAGCGTTGCTTCCAATGCAACCAATCCAATACCTAACATACTTATAAATTCGAGCATTAATCCCGATAAAAAAGCACTGCGTAAAATGCGCATTGTTAAAGTTCTAAACTGAGTACTATCGTCGTAAAAATGCTTCTCTGTTTGCTCTGTACGATTAAATAGCTTTAACGTCACTAAACCTTTAGCAATATTTAAAAACCGTTGACTAAATTGATTCAAATAAGTCATTTGATCTTTTGACTCATCTCGCGTTTTCAAACCGAAAATAATATAAAACAAAGGAATAAATGGTGCAGTTATTAACATAATTAATGCGGTATTGAAATGGATGAAAAACATTGCAATGATTATGATGAGCGGAACCATCATTGATTTGAACACTTGAGGCAAATAACTCTTATAAAAAGGTGCTAAACCATCAATGTTTTCTGTGAGTATAGTCATTTGTTCACCGATTGGATGACCATTATTTTTATAAATAACCCGCTGTCTAAGCATATGCTTAACTTTAAATGCTAATGTATCACCTAACCATTGATTTAGAAATTGCACAGTTGCTCTTAAAAGTAAAACACCTAATAAAATAAATAATACAATCCATAAACCTTGAAATTGATGTCTTATAATTTTAGCTAAAAAATCTGCTATTAAAATATTTTGCGTTATAACGAGTATGCCGAGACCAGTACTGACCAAGAACATGAGTACCGGAAAAATTTTATATTGAAACAGTATTGTTGTTAATTTTTTCACAATTATATCACCTAAACCTATTATAAAAGGTTTTCCTTAAAATCAAATTAAATAGCTCAATAAAATATTGTAGTTTTACATGTAAAAGAAAATGAATATATACATCTTTAGTCTAGTATTATAACTATAACTAGCATGTCTTTAAATAAATATGCTATCATGATATGGTAATTTTGATATTTAAATAAATTAAATTGAGTAATGAAAGTGGGTACATTATGTTTATCATTGAATTAATAAAAGGTATTATCTTAGGGGTCGTCGAAGGATTAACAGAATTTGCACCTGTTTCCTCTACTGGACATATGATTCTAGTTGATGATATGTGGTTAAAATCATCTGAATTTTTAGGTTCTCAATCAGCATTTACATTTAAAATCGTCATCCAATTAGGATCCGTCTTTGCAGCAGCATGGGTATTCCGCGAACGCTTCTTAGAGATTTTACATATTGGTAAACACAAACATGTTGAAGGAGAAAACGATCAACAAAGACGTTCAAAGCCAAGACGTTTAAATTTATTACATGTATTAGTGGGTATGGTGCCAGCAGGTATTTTAGGCTTACTATTTGATGATTTCATCGAAGAACATTTATTTAGTGTGCCAACTGTTATGATTGGCTTATTCGTAGGTGCTATCTATATGATTATTGCTGATAAGTATTCAGTTAAAGTTAAAAACCCACAAACAGTGGATCAAATCAATTATTTCCAAGCGTTTGTAATTGGTATCTCTCAAGCAGTAGCTATGTGGCCTGGTTTCAGCCGTTCAGGCTCAACAATTTCAACTGGGGTATTAATGAAATTAAATCATAAAGCAGCATCGGACTTCACATTTATTATGGCTGTTCCAATTATGTTAGCAGCTAGTGGTTTATCTTTATTAAAACATTATCAAGATATTCAGATTGCTGATATACCTTTTTATATTTTAGGCTTTTTAGCTGCATTTACTGTTGGACTAATTGCAATCAAAACATTCTTGCATCTAATTAACAAAATCAAACTAATTCCATTTGCCATTTACAGAATTGTATTAGTAATCTTTATTGCTATACTTTACTTCGGATTTGGCATTGGTAAAGGTATTTAATTTCCTTTTAAAATATAGACTGTCAATTAAGGAACCACTTGATTGGCAGTTTTTATTGTCTTCTTTTAAAAAACATCTGAAATACTTAATAGTGATTCACTACTATCATCGTTTATATTGATGTATCATAGGGTATGTAAAATTAATAAAGTAATTATGGAGGCAAGATCTATGGATAAGAAAAAAGTCATCAAATTTATGATTAATGTATTACCAATTGTATTGGTACCGTTAATTGTTGAACGTAAACGTATCAAACAACATCCGGACGTACAAAAAGTTACAGATGCTACAAGTAAAGTTGCTTCAAAAACATCTGCAGCAATCAGTAACACAGCGAGTGATGTTAAAGAATATGTCGGCGATAAAAAACAAGATTTTGAAAATAAACGTGAACTTAAAAAGTTTGCTAGAGAACATGATCCTGCCTATATTGAGAAAAAAGGCGAAAAATTAGCTAAACAAAATCGTAAAGACGCTGATAAAATGAATAAAATACTTCAAAAAAATATCGAAAAGCGTCATAAAGAAGAGCAAAAAGCCCGCGAAAAGAATGAAATACAACGTATTAAAGATATGAAAAAATCACAAAAATACGAAGAAAAAGCAGGCTTAACACCTAATAAATTAGATGAGAAAACTGAGAAAAAAGGCGATAAACTAGCTGAAAAAAATCGCAAAGAAATCGCTAAAATGAATAAAAAGTTACAAAAAAATATTGAAAAACGACACAAAGAAGAACAAAAACGCCAACAAGAAGCTGATAAAGCACGCATCAAGTCATTTAAAAAATATAAAGATTATGTTGCCAAAAGCGCCTCTCAACAAAATAAAGAAAACAATACAGAGGCATAATTGTGACACATATTATTATTGATGGAGATGCTTGTCCTGTTGTTGATTCTATTATAGATTTAACAACTGAGACAGGCATTTTTGTGACAATTATTCGGAGCTTCAGCCATTTTTCGAACCAATTATATCCTCCACATGTATCAACATTATATGTTGATGATGGACCAGATGCAGTTGATTACAAAATTGTTCAATTATCAACGAAGGATGATATCGTAGTCACTCAAGATTATGGACTCGCAAGTTTATTAGTCGACAAAGTCTTAATTGTCATGCATCATAATGGGAAGATATACAATTCCAAAAATATTCAACAACTATTAGATAAACGATATATGAATGCACAAATTAGAAAACAAGGTGGTCGCCACAAAGGTCCCCCACCTTTTACAAAGCAAGATCAAAAAGTGTTTGAACAATCACTATTAAAAGTCATTCATCGAATTAAGGAGCTGGATTAACATGAAACGAATCGCAGTTTATTGTGGTGCAAGCAAAGGTCATGACCCTTCATATGTACAAAAAGCATACGATTTAGGTAAATATTTTGCTGAACAAGGTTATGAATTAGTATTTGGTGCAGGGTCAATTGGCATTATGGGTGCCATTCAAGATGGTGTATTAAATCATGGCGGCAAAGCTATTGGCGTCATGCCTAAAATGTTAGATGAACATGAAATCACAAGCCAACGTTTAACTGAATTAATTTTAGTTGATTCTATGCATGAACGTAAAAATAAAATGGCAGAACTTGCAGATGCATTTGTCATGGCTCCTGGTGGCGCAGGTTCACTAGAAGAATTTTTCGAAATGTATAGTTGGGCTCAAATAGGTATCCATGAAAAGCCTATTGCCATTTATAATATTAATGGCTTTTTCAATCCACTACAAACAATGATTGACCATATGATTGAGGAAGGTTTTATTGATCCTAAGTATCGTGCTCTTGCACCGTTATGCGACACTAAGGAATCATTAATAGAATCAATATTAAATTTCAAACCTCTGGGTACTCGTTCATACGATTAATCATTCTAAGGTTAAAAAATAAACAAACACCCCTAATATTGTTATCATCAGCTAAACAATGTTAGGGGTGTTTGTTACGATTATGTATAAATTTTTCACTTTCGAAGATTAATGTAATAGCGCACTTGCCTTTTTAATAAATGATACTTACTTAGATTGGGTAATTCGAAATGATCATACACTGTCATGCCAATTTTTTCCATTACACGTTGTGAGGCTTTATTTGCTTCTGCTGTAAAACTATAGACATCGTATATTTGATGTTCTTCTGCTAACTTCAACGTTGCCTTTGCGCCTTCAGTTGCTAATCCTTTTCCCCAAAATTCAGGCAACAAGCGCCAACCTATTTCATAAAGCGGTAATTCTTTAAATGGATAATCGCTTGTTTCTGGAATATAATTCAAACCTATAAAGCCTATCCATTGATGGGACTCTTTATCTTCTACAGCAAATAATCCAATGCCATAATCTTTAATAACCGCATCCATAGTTCTCATATCTAATTCTGAACGACGATAACTCAATAAACTTGGAAAATATTTACGTACGTCATAATTCGCATTCATTTTTTGAAAAGGTAACAGATCATCTTCATGCCAGTCTCTTAATATTAAACGCTCTGTTTCACAATAAATCATCGATTGACACTCCTATATAATTTCTCAATAAAAAACACAAAATCGATATTTTGATCAACTTTGCGTTTTAGATAGCAGTTTATTTTGATTTAGAAATATAACTTATAAGTTCAACATGAACTGGCACTTCTTTTAAACGTGCTCTATCTGATTTCAGCGCAGTAAAAGTTGCATCTATAAAATCTTGTTGATGGTTTAAACGATATGTAGCAACAAAAGTATCTGTATCGGACTCAAAGTTTGGTAAATGTGCAATTACACGCTTAATTTCGCCAGTAGAATCAGCAATCGTATGTCCTGTAATATTTTCTAATTCTCTACCTAATTCTGGCAAAGTAATATCTTGACCCTCTAAAATTCTAAAATCTTGTTCATGCATGCCGTTTCTCTCCTTTATTAATTACGTTGTCTATTTTTACGTTCTGTTTCAATCATGACCACATTTTAATTAATACATACCCTTAAAATAAGGTTTAAAACGCTGTACCTTTCATCTATAACAAGTAAGCAATACGATTATGATTGGTGTTTGTCATTAGCTTTTTGATCTTTATCTGTTGATGTAGGCTTTTTGTGATTATCTTTATCCGATGACTTAGTTTGATCTTTTGATTGCTTATCTTGTGATGCCTCTTTATCTTTATCTTTGTCTTTATTTTTGTCTTCGTCTTTTTTATCATCCTTGTTATCTTCTTTTGAAGGTTTTAAATCTTTCACTTCTTTTTCAAGGTCTTTTTGCTTATCTGCTAATTTTTCTTTTTCTTGTTGAAGCTTTTCTTTTTTGTCTTTTAATTCTTTATTTTCTTTTTGTAAATTATCGATATCCTTTTCCAGAGTGGCTTTCTCTTGACTTTTACCACAACCTGTTAAAAATAGCATGACCGCCATAATACTGATGATTAATTTCTTCATATAAAACTCCTTAACGTCATTAAATCTTTTTTAATTTTAACATGAATTAGCAACATAATCCTAATTCTAATCAATATCTTTATACATTTTCACATGACTCACTTGATAACCTAAATCTTTATTCAAAGATATCATTGGCAAATTATTTTTATGAATTGTACTGCTTATTCGCTTTGCATTCATAGTTTTTGCCCATTTTTCAAGCGCAATCTTCAGTTGCGTAGCTATTCCCAGTTTGCGAAATTGTGGTTCAACATATAGCAGTTCAATGTTAACCATACTTTTTTCATTACTAAAATGTCCCCAAATAAACGCTATTAATTGACCTTCATTTTCATATATATAAATTTTATCATTTGTATGTTCTAATCTTGAACATATCATCTCGTACCTAAGAGCAATACTCAGTTTAGTACATTTATAGTTGGATTCTGCTTGCGACAATAATGTCTCGTGTATATTAGCTATTTGCTTGATATAATTATGTTCATCTTTATTAAGTGTCCTCATTTTCCTCTCCAATATTAATCGTTATATTTATGCGTTTAATATGATATGATTGACTTTATTAATACTATAAAATCATTTCCATTTTAATTAGGAATTAAACATTTTTAAAGGAGCGCTTAAGTAACAATGAAAAGTACTGCGCAATTAACAAAAGAAAATAATGTTAAATCATTAAGATTAAGCAATACTGATAGAGAAATCTTCGAGAATTATATGACTTATATGCGCTCTGACTTTCGCGTCAACCCTCATGATACAGAGTTAATTATTAACCGTATACTCAAACAATTATTAAGCGCAGAACAACATGGTTTATTAGCCTTAGATTTTTTCAATCACGACCCAAAAGCACATGCAATAAAAGAACTAAAAGCGATGCCTAATGAAACATTTAAAAATATTTTTAAATATATCTATCAACACATCGTTCTATTAATTGGGATTGTTAGTTTTCTCAAAGGATTTTTAGGATTTTTCATGGAAAAAAATGGAAGTAATTTATATTTTGTTTCATTCCCGTTTTCAGTAGTCGTTGGATTCTTTATTGTCTTTTTATTTATATGGTTTAGTTTTAAAACAATACAACTGCAGTGTTTTAACAATTCAAATTGGATATGGATATTCACCTATTTAGCAATCATTCTACTAATTGTAGGATTTTTCTATGTATTCTTTATTCCACAATCATTACTTGCCTTTGGACCATATATTCAGGTAAGCAATTGGGTATTTATTATATTTTCATTTATAGTTATGCCTATTGGATTACGCATTGAAAGAAATATTTCGAAAAAACATTCTCATACATTTTTATAAACAAAAAGCTTATTACATCATATGCGAATTTGGTACTGTTAATGATAAAATCACTAAATTACAGTTACCGAAAAACATATTTTGCAATAAGCTTTTTATTAATTAATCAATAAAGCATCTATAAAGAACCATACAATCATTATAAACATAATGATTGCTTGAGCTATACTACTTGTTAAAAATGCTACGATTGAACCTATACTTACTTTAACTGCTCTTTCAAATGAATAGCCTTGTATTAATTCAACTATGAATACCAAAATAAAAGGTATAATAATAATTCCAAATGGCGGTAAAACAAAACATCCAATAACCACACCAATTAAAGCTGCATACTCTCCAAACTTAGAACCACCGAAGCGATTCACAAAATATTTATTAGCTAAAAAGTCCGCACATAAAATTAGTATTGTTAGCAATGCCATAGATACATAAAACACCCATGATAAATGCTGATTATGAAAGCCAAATTGATAGATTAGAAAGCCAACCCATAATACTAAAACAGAAGGAATAATCGGCTTAATCAACCCAACAAATGCTAACATGAAGGCAGCGATGATAAGTAGCCATAAAATAATTGTCATGTTGATATCATATCCTCTTTTGTAATTTTTTGATTTTTAGTAAAGAATATAAGTATCATACCTAACATGATTGATGCTGCTGATACAAAAAATACATTTTCCAAACCTACCCAGTGACTCATAGCACCACCTAATAGGTTACCGCCTAACTGTCCAATAACCATTGCATTAGAAAATAGTGTTGAGGCGTATCCTGGAAAATCTGGTAAGATATCTTGGAAATAACTAATACCAATTCCTAAAAGAACCGCTAAGAAAATAGCTAAAAATACCTGTCCTGCTAACATCATATAGAAGTTTTTAAATACCCCAATGCTGAAGTAGAATAAACCACCAAAAATCGCTCCATAAATCAACAATGTTCGAGTATGTAATCTAGATGATAAAACGCCAAGAATGATCATAAATGGCACTTCTAAACCAGCACATAAACTAGCTAAATAACCGACATGTTGCTCATTTTCTTTTAAATAATCAGTAACAAATAAAGGCATATTCATCGTATACATCCATTGTCCAATGTGTAATAAAATAAATGCAATAAATGGTAATAAAAGCGTTTTGTCTTTAAACATATTAGGAGCAATTTTTTCAACATGTTGTTGCGTACTAATAGGGTGTTTAATGTTTAAATCCTTATAGAAAAACACTTGAAGTACTAAAGTAAATAAAATGATACTTATTGTTCCACCAAACAATCCAGCATAGCCTTTTAAACCGATTAATTGGGCACCAATAAATGGACCAAATAAAAAGCCCAATGAGAACATTGAACGTAATACTGTGTTGGCAAATTGAGCTCTATCTTTAGAGCTTGAAACATTGATAGATTCTCTAGCAGATGCGTAAAGTTGGGGCATTGCTGGTGCAAATAATCCTTGGAAAATCGCATATAGTAATATGAATAACCAGATTGTATCTACAAAAAAGTATATTGAAAAACCAAGCGCACCCATTAATAATGCGAGAATAATAATAATTTTTCTATTAAAGTGATGCGTATCCGAAAATCTAGCAATAATTGAATTTACTGTAAACTGGCTAATCGCTGCAGATGCTAGAAGTAATCCATACTGATTTGTTGTCATACCTAAATCTTTAGTTGCAAAAAGAACAAGATATGGGACCGTAACCGCAATACCCATACCTAGTAGAAACATATTAGCAACAAAGAGTTTATAATTCTTTATTTGTAATAACGCTGCAAACATATCCATAACCCCGCTTCTTAGAGCCCCTTTTAATTTATTAATTAGGGGCTCTTTTGCTGTTGGTGCGTTAGCAAACAACTACGTTCAATTTAACCGAATAGTTTAAAATTAAATACAAACCTTAAATTAGTCTAAAACTACGCCTTTGGTTGTTCAACAAAGCTCGCCATGAGATTTACAAAAGAATCAACTTGTGGCAATTGCAACATGCTCGGATCATAACTCATAAATGTCGAACGAATCAGCGGTTCATTATCAATTTCTACTTTTTCAAACTCAAATTGTTCTTTGCTGATATTTTTCATCATAATTTCCGGCAAAATTGTAACACCTACACCACTAATCAACATTTCTTTGCAAGTTGCTACTTGATCCACTGTAATAGTTGCATGGTAATCTTGTTCTAAATTATCGTTATACCATTGTTTTATTTGATTTATATAAATCGGATCAGCTTGAAACTCTATAAATGGTAACTTTGTAACATCATCTCGTCTATTTTTTGGAAAAATAAAATAATGATCATCATTAAATAAATGTGTGTTAGCTAAATTCATTACCTTATTTCCACGAGTTATCATAACATGATAATCTCTATGATTTGCTTTAATTTGTTCAGTTGAACCAACTTGCACTTGTATTTCAACATTAGGAAATTGGGCATTATATAGGCTCAAAACTTCAGGAAGTAAGGTTTGTCCAATCAAAGAAGAACACCCGATTGATATTGTTCCATTCACTTCACCAATATGTGCCTGCATTTTGTCAAAAAATAATCGCTCTCTTTTCAACATGTCACGGGCATGCTCAATAATCATTGTTCCTTCAGTTGTTGTAATCAATTGTTTTTTTGTTCTGATAAAAATATCTACTCCAAAAGCATTTTCAATAGCTTTTAGTCTTTGTGTAACAGCAGGTTGAGATATATATAAAATTTCAGCCGCTTTACGTAACGTTTTCGTTTCGTCTAATGTTATTAGTAAACGATAGTCTTCAATCTTCATAATTTCCCCCCATAAATTATTCAATTATTGAACTTTCATGGCTACAAGCATTCATGAGTTCATTACTAACGAATAATTTCACCAATTTTATTGGCATGGCTGCAGCTTGAATTACTTAGTTTTTCTTTTGTTGTTGGTGATTTTTAGTTTGATTATATTGCTTAGGTTTTATTTGTTTGCTTTTTTCAATATTAGTTTTATTTTGTGGCTTTTGATGATTTTTTTGAGCCTTTGCATTAATTTTATTAAAGCAGTACATGATTTTCTTTTGGAATCCTTTAAAATCATTTTCTAACTCTGCCATAATTTGATGTGCAATCATATATGCTTCATGAAATTGCTTTTTTGTAATTTGCTCACTTTCTAATGCAAACATTAAATCATCTTCATCTACCAACTCATATTCACCACTTGGTAATGCTAAAACATCTAAACATAAATCTACTGTACGCGCATTACCTTTTTGCGTTATATTTTTGATATTTATATCAAAATAATATTCTAATGGATTGCCTTTATTATCAAACATTACAGTTATACTATAACGTTTCTTTTCAGGTAGTATTTGCAACCATTTATAATTGTCATCTGCGACAATGATATTTTGTCCAACTACCGTCACCTCTAAAGGATCACGAACCTTTTTCATCGTGACTAAGCCTATAATACCCTTAAACCTATTATTATTAACTTTTACCTCTGTGTATTCCCTATCAATTAGGCGACGCCAGTGACGTTTATCTATATACTTTACTTTCACAGTCACCAACTCCTTGTCATTATTATATAAAACTACATAAATGATGTCATGTCATGATACAGTTTTATAGTTTTTGTTAATCATATGAAAATATTTATTATTATTTTACTACAACTCGCTTCAATTTACTTAAAATAGACAATATTAATTAGATAGTACACACATTTCTTCATAAAAGTGATTTTTCAAAAATATAAATAACACACTCTTATCGTTTTCAAAATCATTTAATGCTATTTTCATTAAAAACAGCTGAAGCATCAAATCTATTCTGATTCAATCAAGAATACATATAAAAATGAAGTGACTCAAAGGTTTATTAACAACCTTCAAACCACTTCATTGATCATTTTTATTTTAAAGCATATTTTTCAATCACTGATTTAAGATGCGGATATTGTGTAATTAATTCAGATTGCTTAAACAATTCAAACTGCTTAAACTCAAATGCCGGTTGACACATACAACCTACTAAACTATAAGTATTTGAAATTTCGATTGAAGAAGCAAAAATTGTTCCTTTAGGCACTACATATTGCAATACATCTCCATTTTGGATATCAGTACCCAATGTTGCAGTCGTATATTCCCCATCCGGATTTATCATATGAATTGTTAGAGAATCACCAGCATGATAGTACCATACTTCATCAGCATCAATTCGATGAAAATGCGAAATATTGTCATCTGTAAGTAAAAAATAAATACTACTAAACGGCGCTCTGCGTCCATCTTTCAATACTTCTCGAATTGTCTCTCTATAGAAACCACCTTCAGGATGTGATTCAAGTTGCAATTCATCAATCCATTGTTCTGCTGATTTCATTATTTCAAATCCACATTATGGAATACGTTTTGTACATCTTCTAAATCTTCTAATGCATCGATTAATTTTTCAAATGTTACTTGGTCCGCTTCAGAAAGTTCAATATCTGTTTGAGGTAACATTTCAAATTCAGCAACTTTAAATTCTTCAACACCTGCTGCACGAAGCGCATCTTGAACGACTGCAAATTGATCTGGTTCAGCATAGACTATTGTCAATCCATTATCGTCAATCACATCATTTACATCTACATCTTGTTCCATTAATGTTTCAAGTATTTCGTCAACAGACTTTCCTTCAATACCAAATGTTGCCACATGATCAAACATATAAGCAACTGATCCAGATACACCCATATTACCGCCGTTTTTACCAAAAGCAGCTCGCACATCAGAGGCAGTACGATTTACATTATTTGTTAACGCATCAACAATTAGCATTGATCCGCTTGGGCCAAATCCTTCATATCTTAGGTGATCAAAGTTTTCGTCTCCAGCACCCTTAGCTTTATCTATTGCTTTTTCAATAATATGATTCGGCACTGAATATGTCTTAGCGCGTTCAAGCACCAACCTTAAAGCTTGGTTAGATTCTGGATTGGGTTCACCAGATTTTGCTGCAACATAAATCTCCTTACCAAATTTCGCATATATTCTACTTGTGTTTTTATCTTTTTGGGCCTTTTTTTCTTTAATGTTATTCCATTTACGTCCCATAATGTCATCTCGCTTTCGAACTGTTTAATTAACAACATATATTATACATGATTTTTTTATGTTTATATACATTTTCACAATTAACATTATTGAACTACGATTCCTTCAAACTGTTACTTAGTTTTAAAATATGTATAAATTAAAAATGTGCCGATAAGCAAATTCTATGCTTTCGACACTCAATTTCAATTAAATATTTAAAAATTGTTCTACATCTTCAAATAAAGCATTAAATTTAGATATATCATCATTATTTAAATAAATATAAATTTTACGCTCATCTTTAGATGATCTAACTTTACTAAGTCTTTCTTTTTCAATTAGTCTTCTTATAGAAACTAATAATTTTGTCCTACTTAAATCTAGCTCATCCATTGCAGTTTTTAAAAATGATTGCATAAGTACTTTTTCATCTTTGCAATGCTTCATCGTTAAATCTAAGACTGCTAAATCATTTAGCGACAACTTATATTTTTTATCAATATATTCAGATAATGCTTTATATTGTTTATAGAAGCCAAGCAATGTTTCTAATTTCTCAGTATTCAAAATGTTGCACCCCCAAATATATAAAGACAATGCTTCTGTCATTATTATCTTAAATTTTTTTGCCATTGTCTTTCTCATTTGTTTTTAATACGTTGTCAAAATTACCAACAAATGCAAATTAAATTTTGCAATACATATCAAGGTGTTATTTTTTTCCTATTTTAATTATGTATAACGCATTAAAAGTAACGTTAATATTCAAGGAATTATCACTAAAATTATGCTCTTTAATCTCGATTGCTGGTTTAAGGTAGTTGTCAATTTTAGATAGTAAACTAGGGTTCCATTCATATTTATCTCTTAATTCTTTAGAAATCAAATGATTAATGTTGCCACTATTTTCGTCCAATGTTTCTATTACAATTAGATATTTATCGTTTAAAACATTATTTTTGAAATTTATATAAACTTGACTATCCTCAAAATTGCTCATAATTGTCTCGCTCTCAATCACTCGCCAATCATAAATAACCAGGCAATAATAATTCTCTATATCAAAAATAGAATAATAACTGTTTTCGTATTTTGGTTTCGAGACATATTCGATAAATTTTTCCAATATAAGACCTAGTGTTGTTTTAAATCCATTTTTATCATATAGATGCATCGCATTAAATGTATGATGATTATCAAAAATGTTTAATCCAAAGCCATCAAAGTTGTGATACAGCGCACTTAATGTCTTATAAATTAATGGAGCACTATTACTTAAATCTCGTTCTTTATTATTAAGCAGTTTATGATTTTCAACATTTAGAAAAATAAGCTTTTCTTGTTCAATATCCAATTCATTAATTACTTGTTTTAAATTTTTAAAATGCAAAATATTTTTCAATAGTAACTCATCACTTTCCCCCATCAAATAAGGGCTACTTAAATTTGCATTATCTATTATTAACGAATCGAATTTAAGTCGCTTTATTTGTGATACTAGTGATTTAAAAACTGAAGGTTTTTCAAATAAACAGGTAATGTTCAATCCTAATTTCACATTCAACATGATGTTATGTAATTTTAATATCATTCGATAAATTGTTCTAATTTCCATCAATGATAAATCAAAAACAAAATGCACTTCGTAATTATTATGATTACTTAATTCGTTTGGAGATATTTGTCTGAAAACACTCATAAAAGCTTCTTCAACAAAATAAGTTGTTTCAATATCATTTATATTAAATGCTATCTTTAGATCACTTTCAATTATTGTTTTAATGATTGTGAATTTTTCTTCTTCGGACATGGTATTTTTACTTTTTAGAATCGATGGCATGATGAAAAAGACAACTTGACTGTTCTTATTCAATAAGGTTTTAAAGATTCCTTCTAAGAAAACTAATTTCATTTCTGTATAAGTATTTATTTGAATAACCGTTTGAAACAATTTAGGTGTTTCAAATTTGTCTTCATCAATATGTATAACATCAGTTAGGTGGTTTTTATAATGTTCAATATAATTCAATATGATTTCTTTTACTTCTTGCACCATTTTGCCTACTAGTGGTTCTGGCTTTAGCATTAAACATTTATTATATTTTGATAAATTACGATATTCATTCGGTGTTATATCCATATAACTTTTAAACATTTTAGAGTAAGTGGAGCTACTACTAAAACCTAAATGCTCACTTATGTTGCTAATAGTACTATCAGTAGTAAGTAGAATTTCAATCGATTTACCAATTTTCAAAGTATCAATATATTTTTTAAAACCCATGCCCATAAGTAAGTGGAATTGTGATGACAAATTTGACTTTGAGACAAATAATTTATCAGCGACACTTTTTAATGTCAATCGTTGATTTACATTTTGATAAATATATTCGAGCTCGTCACGTAAATCACCATAATAGGCATATCGATATTGATTTTGCGCAATCTTTTTATCCATACTTGCTTCTTTTGCAATGATTTTAATAATATCCTGTAATTTTCTAATATCAGCGTCATTGAGAGGTTGATTATCAAGATATCGATAAGTCAATTTTAATAGTAGACATTTCAAATTATAGGATGATTTAATCAACTTTGCTGTATAGTGGTAATTAAAGAAAGTAAAGCCTAATTCCGCAAACCAATCGCTACTCAAATACAACATGATCGTTTTTTTATTATTCTTAATACTAAATACATCCAGATGATTAATAATATATATATCATCTTCAATTATTTTACTTTTACGAAATTTTTGTAGTTCGATTTCCCCGTCAATTGGCCAAAATAAGACTATGCCATCTTGGCAACGCGTTGTCGCATATTCATTATTAGTAAGTATATGCAAGCATGATTTTGCCATAACTTTACCTCTTTCTATATTTAAGTACCACTTTTATCATTCCCTATAATATTTAACTTATTTAATTAAACGTAAATTTAACACAATACGAATACCAAATCAAAAATAAATAAAACTATATAATGGTTAATTTTTAAACTTATATATCAATCATTTAAATATTACAAAAATAGATGTAGTCAGTTTAATTAAACTATCCAATTGAAAACACACTACTTTTTAGTATTTTCAAAATAATTTTAAATGACCACATCTACAACGTATTACTATTATCTTTTGTTAGTTATATATTCATTTTCAATTTAAAAATAAACACTTATTTAAATCACATTCTACTTTTGAGATGAGCTCAAACTAACATTAAATTGTTTATATTATCTATACTTCTTCCTATTAATATTTCGATTTTAAAATTAATACGTAGCTATACTTTACTTTTCTAATAAAAGTGTAATTAGAAAGGCAAGTACACCTGTTTAAAGTTTATCTTCTAAGATTTGTTTACTTTAGAACTATAGCAGTTAATCATTTTAATGATTAATAATATCTTTACAATTAAGGTAATAAATTTTTATTGCTTTATCAGTAAAATCTCTATCTAAATTTCTAATTTATGACAATCGCTCCAATTTAAGGTTGATATTCATTATTGATTATTCCAAAACTTTATACAAATTTCTTTATTAATTTAACTGTTTATCTTCTGAACATATTAGCAAGGTAAAGTATATCCTTAATAATATTCAACAAATTAATAAATAGATTAAATCCCATTTCTCTTGGTGAATAGTCACCTCTTTTTAAACGATTAAAATCATACAAAGTATAAAGTAGAAATAACAACAGACTAACGACGGTAATAATAGTGTAAAAAATAGGATTTTGAAGAAAAATACCAATTAGACTCGCAATAATTAATGTTATTAATGTAACGAATAAATATTTGCCTATACTCGATGCATCTCCAACGAAGAAATAACCAATAATACCAAATGCTATAAATGCAAAAATTGCTAATGCGATATTTTTATAGAAAATATCTGGTCCTAAATTTTGTAAATACGTGGTAAACGTTGCGTATGACAATAAGCCAATCACTACAGCGTAAATATGTGAAATAATTAAACCGAACCGTCTCGCTCTTTCAAAAACAAGTGTTGCTAAAATAATAATCAGTAATCCAAATGACAAGGGTTGTCGCCAACTTAATGGTAAAAACTGACCTAGATAGCATCCTATGCCAAATATAATCCAATAATACATAAAATAAAGCCACACTTTACTTATTGATTGAGCATGCTGGTTTTGATGATAATATGAATGATTTGTATTTTGCGACAAAATAATTCCTCCTTCTACCGTCGTTTTATGCGTCAAATTTTACAGTAAATTTTGCTTCATCAAAAGAAATAACCTTTAACAAGTATAGTAATTTTACATTTTACAATGTTACAAAATATAATTTTTTATAATTAGTTAAAATCACTAAAACGCTTTTATACACTATCAAATCAGCATTTATAAAAATATGAACCGATATCCTAAAATGTTAATAATATTACAAGATAATAACAAACCACACAAAGCTACTTATTTTTGATAATATGGAAATCGTAATATAAAACGAAAACTTAATTTACTATATAAATTGTCTTAATAATTTTTAAAAGTAGTAAAACTTAATTTTAAGGAGGAGTCCCTTTGAAAAAATTAGCATTTGCAATAACAGCAACATCTGGTGCAGCTGCATTTTTAACGCATCATGATGCACAAGCTTCTACACAACATACAGTACAATCTGGTGAATCATTATGGAGTATTGCTCAAAAATACAACACTTCAGTAGAGAGTATTAAACAAAATAACCAATTAGATAACAACTTGGTATTCCCTGGTCAAGTTATCTCAGTAGGTGGAAGTGATGCACAAAATACGTCAAACACTTCTCCACAAGCTGGTTCAGCATCATCTCATACTGTACAAGCTGGTGAATCATTAAATATCATTGCTAGCAGATATGGTGTTTCAGTTGATCAATTAATGGCAGCCAATAACTTACGTGGTTATTTAATTATGCCTAACCAAACATTACAAATTCCTAATGGTGGATCAGGTGGTACAACACCAACAGCTACAACAGGTAGCAATGGCAATGCATCATCTTTTAATCACCAAAATTTATACACTGCTGGTCAATGTACATGGTACGTATTTGACCGTCGTGCTCAAGCTGGTAGTCCAATTAGCACATATTGGTCAGACGCTAAGTATTGGGCTGGTAACGCAGCTAATGATGGTTACCAAGTAAACAACACACCATCAGTTGGTTCAATTATGCAAAGCACACCTGGTCCATATGGTCATGTTGCTTATGTTGAACGTGTCAATGGTGATGGTAGTATCTTGATTTCTGAAATGAATTACACATATGGTCCATACAATATGAACTACCGTACAATTCCAGCTTCAGAAGTTTCTAGCTATGCATTCATCCATTAATTAAATAAATTGTACTGATATATACTAGCAATTCACATCATGTGAGATTGCTAGTTTTTTATTTTTGAAAAAAATTTTCATTTTGGTACAAAAAATTATCTCACCCTTCCCTATCATACTTATTTATATTTTGTATGAATGGTAGTTAGGTAAAAAATAATAACCTACCTATTTGATTAAATTAAATGCATAATATATTAAAAATCAAAATAATGCAACTAAGTTGACTATATAATGATTTAATTTGTTATACCAGTATTTTACGCTTTTTCTTCTACATATACAAATTTATATTAAATAAAGCCCAATACAATTTAGGTTAATTAAACAAGTTGATAACTATTTAATTATTCCTTCATTGAAGAATATAAACTATTAAATCATTATTTTACGCTTACTTATATTTTAATGACCTAACTGTTTATGTTCCATGGAATAAATTTATAACTTAGCCCCCTAATTAAAATGCTTTGTCTTGGTCATTCTACGTAAATTCTATAAAATATGTTATCTACTTACATAAAAAAATGAACTTCAATACCACCATATGTTTGTGATACTGAAGTTCAGTTTAGTTTTATTTTCAATTAGAAAAATAAGTTAAGTATATAGAATAGTAAACCTGCTAACAATGCTGAAATAGGTAATGTAATCACCCATGTAATGATCATTCGTTGCGCAGTGCTCCATTTTACACCTTTAGCTCGGTTAGAAGCACCAACACCTAAGATTGATGATGACACAACGTGAGTTGTTGATAATGGGAAATGTAGCGATGATGCAACAAAAATTGTTAATGCAGATGATAAATCGGCCGCAGCACCATTTGCTGGACGTATTTTCATAATATTACCACCTACAGTTTTGATAATTTTCCAGCCACCAATTGCAGTACCAAGCCCCATTGCTGTCGCACAGGCAAATTTTACCCATAACTGTGGTTCAACACTGCCATCATTCTGTACATTAGCGACAATCAATGCCAACGTAATAATACCCATTGATTTTTGCGCATCATTCGTACCGTGAGAGAATGATTGTAACGCTGCCGTGAAAATTTGGAAAAATCTAAAGTTACGATTCGCTCTTGTTAAATTTGCATTTTTAAAGATAACTTTAAAAATTGAATACATCAAGAAACCAACACAAAATGCGATTATCGGTGAAACGATTAATACAATAATAATTTTTGTGAAACCTTGGTAATGTAACACTCCAAATGAGCCTTCAGATGCGATTGCTGCACCCGCAATTGAACCTATAAGTGCATGTGAAGACGAACTTGGAATTCCGTAAAACCAAGTAGCTAAATTCCAAATAATAGCCGCAAGTATTGCAGCTAACACAACAACTAATCCATTTTCCAATTTAAATGGATCGACAATGTCTTTAGTAATGGTGCCTGCAACGCCCGTAAATGTTAAAGCACCTATAAAGTTCATCACTGCTGCCATTAAAATTGCCGTTTTAGGCGTTAACGCTCTAGTAGATACAGCAGTAGCTACTGCATTGGCTGTATCATGGAATCCATTGATAAAGTCAAATATCAGCGAGAAAATAACTACAGCTATAGTGACGATGATTATATATGACATAAATATATACTCCCCTTAGCTATTTTTCATAATAATAGTTTCAAAATTATTTGCTACGATTTGACATTTATCAGCAATTTCTTCCATGCTTTCATAAATATCTTTTATTTTAATTAATGTGATTGGATCTGTTTCGCTATTGAAAATATGTTTAATTGACTGTCTTAAAATACCATCACAGTTTGTTTCAAATTCTTTAATATTAATTGAATGAATACGCATATGTGATAATTTTTTATCGACTAATAAGCCGACAGCAAGTTTCATTTCTGCAACTGCTTTTTGAATGTTATCAACAAACTCAGCCATATATTCATCTGTGTATTCGATTGAATACATTTCAAACATAGCTGCCGTTTCTTCAATTGCATCTAAAACATCATCAATTGCATCACATAATGATAAAATATCTTCACGTTCAATTGGTGTGATAAATGTTTGATTTAAATCAGTAATTACTTGATGTACTAATTCGTCACCATGTGACTCATAAGTTTTAATGTTGTCTGAGTATGCTTTTAAATCTAAATGTGTATTGAAATCCATTTTACCGAATTCAATAGCAGCACGATCCAGATTGAAAACCATCTCTTCTAATTGAACCATAAACTTATCTTTTTTCTTACTAAACATTTAAAATCCTCCATTTAAGCGATTGTCACCAATCACATTCAGTTATAATTTGTTTCAAATTAAGACAAGTGAATTTACAAACTAATGATACAAATTTGTTATTATCAATCGTCAGTATAATTTTAGTGTACTGATATTAATTTCAAAAATGCCTCACAGTAAACAATTTACTGTATTTGCCCTTATATGAAAATAGCACAAAATTTACAATCCCACAATTCAATTTACAAATTTTTAACAATTCCGAAACTTAACTTTTACATAAAATTTAAATAGTAGTAGGCATTTGTTTTGAAAAAGTTATTTTATAGGCAATTTTTTATCTATACAACTCTAAAAATTGTAAATGGATATAGTTGGGAAATTTGCAACGATACAATATTTATTACATAACTTTTACATATTAAAATACACTTATCTTGTTTAAAACGATCATTGACTCATATATATCTCAATGAATATACTTTTATTTTCTCACATTTAATACAATTTACAAAGTTGAATCCTGTTAATCTTTTCAATTAAAAGCATCACCAATTAAATATATTTCATTCAAAACACTTTCATAATCACTCATACCTTTACTTCATTATTAATATGGTATTTTAACCCAGTATTCAACTATACATGCTAAAAATATAACTTCTCTTCATTTATAATAAAAAGCTTCCAGTATAGTTCGTGAATTCGAATCCACTACTCTACTGAAAGCCATCTGTATATTTTATATGGAATGTCTAATTGTTCGCTTGGAATGATTATAAGCCGTCACTGCAAAAACAGCATACATACAAATGTATAATCCCATTACTATGAAAACCGGTATTTGATTCGTTGTACCCATTAATTTCATATATGCTAATGATGTAAAATATGCATGTGATAGTGCAATAACTAAAGGTAACCCAAAATTAAACATAATTTTAAACTTTAGTCCCCTTGCCATATCTTTTTGTGTAAATCCAAGCTTTCTCAATATACTATAATTCTCTAACTCATCTTCGGTTTCATCTATTTGCTTAATGTATATAATGCAACATACAGCAATCAAGAATGTAATACCTAAAAATGATGTTACAAATAATAATATTCCGGTTAAACTTGATATTGAGCTTATCGCTTCACTTCTTGTTTTAATAGATTTATCAACTTTATTTTTCACTTTTTCTAATGCTAAAGCATCTTTTTTATGTTTCAAATCGAATCCAAATTGAGAGACGATATGCTTTGCTTTTGTATACTTTCTTATTTCTTGATAGTCTTTGTCATTTAAGACAAACGTTGGTCCACCTAAATCAACATCTGTCATAAAATAGATTTTATTAATATCTTTCCGTAACTTAATATTAACATGATGTTTTTTCGTTCCTATAATTGCCTTACCATGCTTCTTATGTTTCACTAAATCTTTGATAGAACCTTCCGCTACAAACAAATCAGCTTGTCCACGTTTCAAATCAGTATTAGGGATATATTTATCACTAGTAATTGTTACATTGTATGGTTCTTTCGCTTTTACATCAAATAAATTATCTTTATACAATTTCGTATGAATTACTTCTTTATAATTATAAAAATGAGGAATTTTTTGATTGTTTAATTCACTTGCTAATTGATTAGCTTTTTGTTGGTCTTTAATTGTAACGTCGTGTGGTGCAGTATATTTTATTTCACTTGATAAGGACGCTCTACTTATAGCAGCAAAGCAAAGAACTGAAACAGTAATCGCTGAAATGATTGCCATGACCGTAAGTGAAAAAGCATTTTTCTTAATACGATACATAATAGATGATGAGAACATGACATCATTTACACTTATAACACCTTTTCTAAACTTCTTCACCATTTTAAAAACTAGAGAAACAGAGCTTTTAAAAAATAAGTATGCCCCAATCACAGTTGACAATAAAATAAACATAAGTATACCGATAGAATCATAATATTGAACAATGTTCAAAGATAGATAGTATCCTGTGGTAATCAATACTATACCTAAGATGCCTAAAACAACCTCTTCAAATGTAATTTTATTATGATTTGTTTCTTTAACCTGGTTATTCTTTGACATCTGTGAAATAGATTGTTTGAACACTAATATAAAATTTTGAGCAGAGGTTAAAAAATAAGCGACACCGATTAACATTAATGTTTCAAATACCGCCCTCAAACTAAAAATAATTGGAACCTTTTCTTTAATTCCTAATAATGTAAAGACAATCATTAATAACAGTTTTGAACCAAAAATACCAATAATAATACCTAATATTGCCGTAATTATAAATATTAGTAATTGTTCGAGCATTAGTATATAAATAATGTTGAATTTAGATAAACCTAATGTTTGATATAATGCAAGCTCATAACTTCGTCGTTTAATAAATAACACATTGGCATATAACAAAAATGCAATTATGATGAAAAATAGAAAGTAGCTTCCGACTTGTGAGCCTTCCTTAATAATTGGATATGACTCTGTCATGTTTAGTTTATGCGCGTATTTTAATGCTACAAAGCTAAAATACAATACTACACTCGTAATTAATGAAAAAAGATAGATGGCATAATGTGATAAATTTTGACGGAAATTTTTAAATATTATCTCGTTAAAGGTCATAATTAACGCCACCTAAAACACTTTGTACACGTATTATTTCTTTGAAAAAGGTATGTTTATCGTCATCCCCTTGGTATAATTCAGTGAAAATTTGACCATCTTTTAGCATCACTACTCGATTGGCATAACTTGCTGCAACAGGATCATGCGTTACCATAATAATTGTAGACTTAAATGCTTCATTCATTCTTGTTAATCGTTTTAATAAATCTTGAGTACTTTTAGAATCCAGTGCACCTGTTGGTTCGTCAGCAAATATAATAGAAGGTAATGTAATAAACGCTCTTGCAGCAGATGTTCGTTGTCTTTGTCCACCAGACAATTCAGAAGGGTATTTATCACTAATATCCAATATATTTAATGCTTCTGCTACTTTTTCATAACGATTTAACATATGTTCTTTATCTAACTTCTGAACCGTTAGTGGTAACATTATGTTTTCTTTAACAGTCAATGTATGCAGTAAATTATACTCTTGAAAAATAAAACCAATATCATGCTTGCGTATATCAGATAATTCCTTGTTTGAAAGCTTTTCTAATTTTTTTCCTTTTAATGTAATAGAACCTTGTGAAATATAATCAATTGAACTTAAAACATTTAATAATGTCGTTTTCCCAGATCCAGAGGGACCCATAATAGCAATAAACTCGCCTTCTTCAATAGACATATTGATATCTCGCAACACTTCTTGTGCCATTTTTTTAGTTCCATATATTTTTGTTAATTGTTTTACTTCTAAAATTGCCACTTTAACACTCCTATAATTTATCTTAACTTCATTTCCTTTAGGCTTTGGCACTTGTATCTTCAATTTAACATATGACTAACATCTATCTTATTATAACGTTGAAGCTGCATTGATGTATCAATTCTAAGTAACAAAACGCATGTTTAAAATGACAAATTTGTCACTTCCGACATGCGTTCAACAATTTCATTTTGTAATGGGAAAATCAATCTGACAGTTGTCCCCTTACCAACAGTCGACGTGACTTGCAGGTGAATACCTAATTGATCCTTTACACTATTTACTAAATATAGACCCATACCTGAAGACGTCGTTTCATTTCTGTTAGCCGTTGACGTAAATCCTCGTTCAAATATTCGCGGCATATCTTTTTTACTAATACCTCTGCCATAGTCTTTAATATATAACGAAACATGTTGATCATTTAATTCTGTCCCAATTTCAATATTAAAATTCTCACTATATTTCAATGCGTTTGACAAAATCTGTCTAATAATCATACGACACCATTTTGTATCTGTATAAACATAATCATCCACTTTAAAGTCAACATCAAAACCAATACCTTTAACCTGACTAATATGTCTTGTTAATTGTATTTCATCAATGACCATGCGTTTAAGTGACACGTAATCAAAATACATATCTTTGCGTTGAGATTCTAATCTAGTAATATACAGCTGTGTATCCAGCATCGAGTTTATACGAGACCATTCATATAGTAATGCCTGTTTTCTTTCTTGATTTTTTTCTTGATCAATTAATAATTTCATGGCTGTCACAGGTGTTTTTATGTCGTGCACAAATTCTGTAATGGTTTGTTCATGCATGTTCAATTGTAACTGTTGCTCAACAACCTTTTCTTTGTGCGCTGAGATTTGACGATATAAATAATCAACTGTATGACGTTGAAATGGCGTTTCCGCTAAATCTTTATGTTTAATTTCTTCTATTTCTTTATCTTTGTCAAAATGCTTATATAATTTTACTTCTTTAAAATATGTCAATATAAGAAAAATCATTGTTAAACTTAAATTCAAAGAAACAATATAAAATAAACTGTCTATTGGAAAATCATAATCGATTAGACTAATGCCTAACATAAGCAAGTTTAAAAACAATATCCAAAATATCCAGTTCATGCGAGATTTCAAAAAATAAGCTACCCATTTCAAATTATTCATGAGCCATATATCCTTTTCCTACTTTTGTTTCGATTGCACTATCCATACTAATTTCAGATAATTTTTTTCGTAAACGATTCACATTTACTGTTAACGTATTATCACTAACAAATGCTTCATCATCCCATAATGCAGTGATAATTGTATCTCTCGAAACGATTTGATTTTTTTTGGTAATAAGAATTTCTAATATAATCATTTCTGTTTTGGATAGAAAAATCGTATCGTCACCTTTTTGTATACTATCTTTTGATAGATCAACGACAGCATCTTGCCAAGTCAATGTACGTTTTTCTTCAGCTGTAAACTCATAGACACGACGATAAATCGCTTGTAATTTAGCAATTAATACATTGGTATAGAAAGGTTTTTGCATATAATCATCTGCGCCAAGTTCCATACTCATCACTTGATCCATTGGATTATCACGAGATGATAAAAATAATATTGGTACGTTGGAAACTTCTCTCATTTTTCTGCACCAATAAAACCCATCATATTTAGGTAATTGAACATCCAATATAACAATTTCAGGATTAAAACTTTCAAATGTATCCATTACTTTGCCGAAATCTTCAATACCAGCAACATTAAAATCCCATTGTTCTAATTCTTTTTTCAATTCTTGAAACAAAGTATTGTCATCTTCTACTAGTAGTATTTGCATCCATATCACCCAATATCATTTAGTATATTTCATATTTTCTCCTGATTTTAATCGACTTTGAAAATCTTTAATCCGGCAGTCAACTTCAAAGCCATGAATCATCATTTTTTGCATTGGTGCTTGTATAAAGTAATAAATCGGCCAAAATAATCGAGGGATATAATCGTATAGATGTATATAAACGACTGCCGACTCTTTGATTAATCTAAATTCTAACTTCCCTTGATTAACTGTGTATTTTTTCACTAAACTTCCACTCAATAAAATTAAAGTTATTATTCCGTCAGCTGTTTCTTCTATTTTAAATACTGCGAGCGGTCGCACCTTATTCTTAATATATATCTTAAATTGATCATGTGATTTTTCTGTTTTCACAAAAGTTCCTTTAGTGTAACCCATCCATGCAATAAAATGGTTTACAACGTTCTTTAATGTCCATCCCTTTGGTAAAACTACCTTCATCGTTGATCTAACATCATCATACTTTGAAACTTGTAATTCTACATTAACTAAAGAACGTTTAAAAACTAAATTTGTTGTTTCTACAGGTGTGCCATATGCACCTAGGCGTTCAATTGTTTCATTATCATAACGACTCCCAGGTATGTAGATTACTTTTTTTACTTGATTGATAGCCGCTGCTCGACCAAAATTATCTGCTGCGATTAATGTTAAATCTCTTGCTGATGATTGTGTTATTTTGGCAGAATTCTTTGTTGGGTCGATAAAGAATACAGCAATATCTATTTGATTCATTGCTGCAACAACCTGTTCGTAATGAAATATATCACACTGAATCCAAGTCATTTCAACATCATCTGTTTTTTTATTGTCTGGATATTTTGATATAGTAAAAAGTTCAGCATCATTTTCAATCACTTCACTTAAATACTTACCAATATATCCTGTTCCACCTGCTAATAAAACTTTAGGTTTCATCTAAAATACTCCTTTAAACTGTAACCAAAAAACATATTACTCCACCTTTTAGTTACATATATATTATAATAGTAGCAAATGTTTTAAAATTTCAAAATACTGGAGGCTTTTTATGGCCCATATTATACGTAGAGTTAGTATCAAAGATGTAGAAAATTTCATTTCAATGTTAGCGAAAATATACGACGAATCTCCGTATATGTTCTACACACCAGGAGAATATGATCCTAGCGTCACGTCGGCTAGTAAACAATTAGAAGAATATATCACTTCTCCACATAAAGTCATCTTTGTTGCTGAAAGTGATGAACAACTCGTTGGCTTTGCCTTTGTTAATACGACACCATTTCAACGCATTAAACATGTTGCTAAAATTGATTTAGGTGTAAAGAAATTATATCAACATCGTGGAATTGGCCAAGCACTTCTTGATGCCATTATGGCTTGGTGTTTAAACAATCAAATACACCGAATTGAAGCAAATGTACCACTCAATAACCAACCTGCCCTCGAGCTTTTTAAAAGTGCCGATTTTCAAATCGAAGGCGTTTTAAAAGATAAGTTATTTATCGATGGTAAATATTACGATGACTATATGATGGCTAAAATTCTTAATTAAAGCTATTTTATCATAATCTTGTATCAGAATCGCATAACAACGAATTTAATGGTTACCTAATACATTACTCATACTTATCAATGTCATCTAATCTTAAATGAATGCGTATACTCTTATTCATTTATCAAATTTAAATTCAAAATAAAGCACCACTAATGTGTAATTGATCAACTATCAACTACGATTAGTAGTGCTTTATATATGTTGTTTAGTTTTCCTTACTATAAAAATCTTCGAGTCTAAAATCTATATCCGGTAATTTTTCATATATCTTATCCTGATACTGATTGTTTTGATTGTAAGCTTCTTCAGTAATTAACCTACCTTTACGCTTAATTCCATAATCTTGTACGAATAAATTATTATTTCTATTTATTTTGTAATATGGTACAACATTCGCACTAAATTTTACTCGTTGATGAATAAGTTCCATTGCCAATGCATAGTATTTATTTGTCTCATATAACCATAAATGATCTATTGATACACCTGAAACAAATACATCTTTTAATAATATCCTTACATTCGGCTTAAATGTGCTATGTCTATCTAAATAATTTTTAAACAAAACACGTTGTATACGTCCAGTAACCATAACGCGTTTATTTTTAAATGGTTTTAATGCTGACCTTGTCATTCCCTTTCACAACCTTATTTCAAATCACTTCGTGCTCAATCTATATTTTATTTTTTCTTTTGAATTCTTTTCAATTTATAAATTTATTATATCATGTACACACTGTTTTTCGACAATTTAGTTGTAAAAAGTTATTTTCAGGTTCAAAACAAATTAGTTTGTAAAATAAATGTCACATCATAATAGGGTGAGATAGAAATGATAAAGAACCGCTAACAATTTATTATATCTCAGACTCTTACACATTAGCCCCACATGTTTTAAATTCTTCGTTTTCAATTTGAAGATCTTAAATGTTGCTTAAGTAATAAATTACTACTGTTTATCATTAGTTTAAAGGATTTAACGGTAATTCATTACTCGGATTTTCCATTTGTGGTTTCTCTTCAGTTTGAATACCACTAGAAGATGTATTACGACTTAAGAAAAGTAACACTTTTTTGATGTTATCTATCGATTCAGGTTTATTAAGGTGAAATTGATACTGATGATGTAAATGATGCGTACCATCATAAAACAAAGTATCTACTGGTACATTCAATTCTTGTAATTTCTTACTGAATTCTATATTTTGACTTTCGAATGGATCGCTATCTCCAACAGATAAAAATGTTGGTGGATAATTTTTTGTCGATTGTTTTACTGTCGACATTTGTGAAATATTTTTAAAGCTCTTTTCCCAATCTTCTTCGCCAGTATAACTTTTCATAAATAACTGTATTCTTGGAAACTCAGTTTCTCTAACTGTTTGCATATTATAAAAACCACCAAATAGTATAGCACCTTTAATTTGCGATGGTTTGAATGACTGATCAAATTTCATGGCTTCTCTTAAGCGATCATTCGTCTGTATTGCCGTAAATTGGCTAGCTAATTGAGCACCTGCAGAATCACCGCCAATAATTACTTGATTAAAATCAATAGGTAAATTCATTTTATTTTCTTTAATGAATTGAGTTGCTTGATTCATTTGAATTAATGGTGTGGGATATTTATATTGTGGCGCCAATGCATAATTTACATTCACAACAATGTACCCTTGTTCAGCAATTTTCGCTAATAATGGGTTTTTATACTGCTTATCACCCGCAATATAACCACCACCGTGCATCCAAAAAATAACTGGCAGTTTGGCATTAGAAGACATATCAACAGGTGTAATAATATCTAATTTACTGTTAGGGAAAACTCTATTGTATGTAAGGTTTTGATAAATGCGCACATTTTTATTTTTAATATTAATTTTGTCTTTATTAGCATGGTTCTCATTTGTAATTTGGTCATAATGTTGTTTCAGATGAAATGCTAACAATACACTGATTACAGTTATAAAAAGCGCAGTTATCATCGTCCATTTATTATCTTTATTCATTACATCGTACCTCTCTATTTGTTAGACGCTCATATTAATAGACTGAATAAATATAAAAAGCAATTCGCCCGATAAGAGTAGAGACGAATTGCTTTTAAGGTTAAAACAAAGTGATTCAATTGTAAAGTTTCGGATATCCATCATATGATATTAAGCAATATGTTTTTTATCCGCATTTTTACGTTTGAAATATTTAATAATTACAGCTACTACAATAAATAAGCCTACATATCCCATAATTGTATATAACTTATTAATTAATTCAGCAAATCCTACGAAACTTAATAAATAACCTGCTACCATCATTATAATAATAAAGATATGATAATTTTTACTGTATGGTTCTGTAAAACGTGCTGCAAATGAATACATTAGTCCTAGAATAGTATTATACATAACCGCCAGCATAATAACAGATAACACTGTTGCTATTAAAGGATGGATATTATTTGCTAACGTCAATGTTGGAATTGAGGCATTTTTAATAGTTGGATATTCACTTTGCAATGCAAAGTTGATCAATGCTAGTAATACAGTATAGATAATACCACCATACATCGCGCCTGCACCTGACACTGTACGCTTTTCTGTATCCCCACCGATTGCTACGATGGTACTAAAACCTACAGAAAAAGCTAATCCACCATATATTGTACCAAACCAGATTCCCTTCCAAATACTTGCTTCAGGCACTACTTGGTTAACTTCTGCTAGTGAAACATGACCTTTAAATAAATAAACGCCAGCGATTAATACAACTAAAACAATTAAAAATGGTGTAACGATACCAAGTGCACGTACTATTTTATTAAAGTCTAATAGCAACGTAATATAAATCGCTAATGTCATAATTAAAGCACCTAGCCATGTAGGTATGTTATAACTTTCTTCAAATGTTGCGCCTGCACCAGCTATCATGGTTACAGCTATACCAAATAAGAAGAAGATTAAAATATAATCAAAGACTTTACTAAACTTTTCACCGAATACGTATTGTAATGTTGATTCATGGTTTGTCGCTTCAAAGGCAGTACCAATTTTTGCTACTTGGCGCCCAATAAAAGCTAAAATAAAACCAGATATAATAACACCTAAATAAGCCCACAAGCCATATTTAGTGAAAAATTGCATAACTTCTTGTCCAGTTGAAAATCCTGCGCCCACTACAATGCCGACGTAGGCAAATCCAATTTTTGTTGCTTCTTTATTCATCATCATGTGAATAATAGACCTCCTTAATTTTGCACAGTGTGCATTATAACGTACTGAAAATTAATTGCAAGTCGCATAGGTTATTTTTCACTTTTTCAAAATTGCTCAATCCATTCACATTATCACGTTCAATGACATTTAAAAAAATTATAAATTTATGCTTTTATAATGCAGTCATACGAACTTTTGTATAGGAAAATTGATTAATTATTGTGCTTCTTGAATTTCGTAAATTTAGTTAAATTTCGAAGAATACATATCAAAATCTCTCAGTTAACAAGGTTTAAACCATATATCGTATGTTCTTTATTAAAATGTATAAATTTATAAAATGTTGTATAAAAACCATTTGTGCACACAAGTATACTTCGTTAGTTTTTAAGTATTAAAAAAGGCTGGAACATATGTCCCAACCCAACCAAATGTTAAAACTATTATTAAGCTAATATAATTGAAATGTAATTAACGTGCATTACGTTGGTGTAATTCATTTATATCAACAACAACGTTGTCCATACGTTTGGCAGTGTCTTTTAAGACGTTACGAGCAACATTATTATTAGGATCTAATTTTAAAATTTGCTTGGCGATATCAAAAGCCTTCTTATCTGAAATAACAGGTGTTGGTATCGCATGCAATAATAACATTTGTAACAAACTTTTAACTTCTTTGCCGTCAGTAAGTTTTATGGAAGCGTCTGCATGATAATAAGCAGAATCCAAAGCACCTTCATATTCACTTAGTGGATACACAAGCAATAAAAATGCTAAGTCATGCATTTCAGATGATTCTTCGTACTTAATCATATCTAAAATACATGTATAAAACATCATACTTTCTACTTCATGCGCACTTGAAAT
Organism: Staphylococcus sp. FSL W8-0056; assembly: GCF_037963075.1. Classification (NCBI taxonomy): domain Bacteria; kingdom Bacillati; phylum Bacillota; class Bacilli; order Caryophanales; family Staphylococcaceae; genus Staphylococcus; species Staphylococcus sp. FSL W8-0056. The sequence continues at coordinate 377,583 of NZ_CP150142.1, read as the reverse complement.
ATATGCTTCTTCAAATTCCATAAAATCTGTTTCGGACATCAATTGTCGTACTAAATCAAACTCGCCATTCAATACATGTTTTTTTATAAGGTGTTGCATGGCAATGTCCTCCTATTTCTCCAGATTTTATTAAACATTTACATATATACTATCATATTTTTTATAAAGTTTCATTTGAAAAAGGTTTACATTTTTCATTATTAGTAAATTTTAACTAAAATGATTGTTTGATTTCTGCTAATGCATCATCAATTGAACCGCCGATTGATAGCTTTACTGCTGCGATAAAACTGCCTTCAACAATTGGTGCATCAACTTTTAACACACGATGATTACCATCATACATTTCAATTGCCATATCTACATTCATTTCTGAAGATCCAATATCGTAAAAACACAATGCATCATCCTCTAATTTAGTCAAAACTTCTTGGATGATATCAAATGAAGTTCCAATTGAACCATCTGGTAATCCCCCGATTGGTATAATATCAACGTCACCTGCCATTTGCTTTAACAAAGATTTTGTACCACTTGCAATTTCTTTACTGTGGCTAACAAGTATAATTTTAGGCATTATCTTCATCTCCAATCAAAGCGTTTAAAATATAAACCATACTTTGAGCACCTGGATCAATATAACCTTTTGATTCTTCTCCAAAATATGCAGCTCTACCTTTCGTTGCTACCATATCTTTTGTATTATCTGCTAATTGCTGTAAATCATTGAATGTTAAAGTTTCACCATTTTCAAGCTTCTCTGCTGCTCGCGCTACTACATCATACATTGTCTTTTCATTTAAAGTAACTTTACCACGTGATTCAACCGCTTCGGCAAATGCCTGAATTAGTGTAATGAAATCTTGATTATCCATATCATCTTTGGTGACTGCAGACATTTTAACAAAGCTAAAGCCATACAGTGGTCCTGATGCACCCCCAACATTTGACATCAATGCCATACCAGTCGATTTGAACAATGATTGCATTGAGCTATCATCAAGTTTGTCTTTAAGACTACTAAACCCACGAACCATGTTAACCCCGTGGTCACCATCACCAATTGCTCGATCTAATTCAGTTAATTCAGATTCATGTTTTTTAAACGTTTCTTCTAAATTTAATAAACGTGCTTTCATATCATTCACTTTCATTTGTGCCACCTCATAAATGTATATTTATTCATATTCACTTCTTATTTAAAGTATTGACTTGTTGTTGGTGCTAAAAATGCTTCCAAATATTCTGGTTTATTAGGCACGATAGTTATAGAAAAACCTTGCATGTCTAAAGATGTCATATAATCACCAACAAACCATTTAGCAACATTAACCGTTCTTGCAGCTAAATTTTGTTGAATATATTTAGTTACGATATTTAATTCAGATAACGGCGTACCACCCATACCATTTACCATTAATATGACATCATTGGCAGTAACTTCTTTATACAATTCGTCTAACAATGTTCCAACAATATGATCAATATCCTTTACTTCTTCCCTATGAATACCTTTTTCACCATGTATACCAATACCGATTTCCATTTTGTCGTCTTCAATATCAAAGCCATATTTTCCAGTAGTTGGAACAAGCGGTGGCTCAATTGCCATACCAATACTTTTAATTTCAGGTAACAACGCTTCTACACGCGATTTTATCTCTGTTAATGAATAACCTTTTTCAGCAAGATAACCGGCAAGCTTATGAACAAACACTGTTCCTGCAACACCACGACGTTGTACTTCGTTTGTCACAGCAATGTCGTCACGAACAATAACAGTTTGAACATTTATACCTTCCATTTCTGCAAGCTCTTGTGCCATTTCGAAATTCATCACGTCACCTGCATAGTTTTTTACAACTAGTAATACACCATCACCAGTATCTACTGCTTTAATAGCTTCTAATATTTTATCAGGTGTAGGTGATGTAAATACTTCGCCACAAACCGCTGCATCTAGCATACCTTCTGCAACAAAACCGGCATGCGCAGGTTCATGTCCGCTTCCACCTCCAGAGACTATTGCTACACCATGTTCTTTCTTAGCTTTTTTTACAATAACTGTATTAGCAATCAGATCTAACTCTGGGTGCGCAATTAACAATCCTTCAAGCATATCAGTTAAAAATGTTTCTTTTTTATTGATTAACTTTTTCATCATGTTGTACCTCCTTGGTATTATCAGTCATAGTATAAAACAGAATAAATGAATGCGCTATCATAAAGAATTAACCTGATACCGTTATCAAATATATTTTTGATAAGATCCTCTTGATAACTTAATGGTTCATTATTGAAAAAATAAATAGTCTTGAGTGGCTCATTAAATAAAAAATGCTATGAAAAGCCTTATAATAAAGTGCCTTTCATAGCAATAAGTTGTGTCCTTTGACACTATACATTTTTCGTTTTGTACATTAAATATAAGAAATACGGTGCACCAATAATTGCTACGACAATACCTGCTGGAACCCCACCTGGTTGTAATACAATTTTGCCAATTGTATCAGCTATAACAAGTAAACATGCCCCTACTAAAATGGCAATTGGTAAAAACAACTGGTGACGTGGTCCAACGATACGTTTGGCAATATGCGGACCCATTAATCCGATAAACGAAATTGAACCTGCTACTGCTACAGCAGCAGATGATAACATCACTGCGATAAAGAATAATATTAAACGTTCTCTGCTTAACCTTACACCTAGACCTCGTGCAATATTATCACCCGTATGAATAATATTTAGTGTATTCGATTTAAATAGTAAGTAAGGAATAATAATCAACACCCACGGTAAAAATGCAATGACAAATGGCCATTCGTCACCCCAAATATTACCTGCAAACCAAGCAGCGATGAAATCAGATTGCTTATCATCAAATTTTGACATAATTGTAATTGAGCCACCATATAATGCTGTTTGTAAACCTACACCTATTAATACCATACTCGCAGGTGTAACACCTTCATTTTTATTAAAACTGAAAATAAAAATAATCAATGCAGTGGTGATACCACCTAGTATACTTATTAACGGCAGTACATAAACAAAGTTGTCAGCATTAATTTTACCAATTGCAATAAATAATGCGATTGCAAATCCGCCACCTGCGTTAATACCTAATATACCTGGTTCAGCTATTGGATTTTTTGTGACACTTTGCACTATTGCACCACTAATACTAAGCGCTGCGCCAGCCAAAATAGTAATCATCATCCGAGGTAACCTGAAATCTAATAAGATTAACTCATCAATGGCATCACCTTGTCCAATTAAAGTTTTGAAAAATCTTTCAACAGGTATGTTGTATTCACCTGAGGTAATACTCCAAGTACAACCTAGAAATAGTAGAATGCTAAAAACAGCCAGTGCTATCAATTGTCTGCGTTTATTATTTGAACTAATCATATTGAGCGTCCTCCTTTTTTAACTAAATATAAAAAGTAAGGAACACCGATAAATGAAATGATTGCACCAACAGGCGCTTCTCCTAAATATCGTGCTATCACATCGGCAACAAGCACGAGTATCCCACCTAACAAGGCTGTTAATGGTAGAATTTTAGCATAATCAGTTCCAATTAAAAATCTTGCTATATGAGGTACCATCAAACCTACAAATGCAACTTGTCCAGCGATAGCAACTGCAATACCTGCTAGAATCATAGCAATAATTAAACATATGCCTCTGATCATTGTTACATTTTGACCTAAACCTTTAGCTAATGATTCACCAAGATTTAAAATGGTAAGTTGTTTACTAATTGTTAATATAATGAATAACGCAATACCAATTAATGGAATTGCCCACTTAAGGTGTGACCATGTTGTGCCTGAAACGCCTCCAGCAGTCCAAAATGTTACTGTTTGATTTAGTCTAAAAGCTAATGCAATACCTTGACTTAGCGCTGTTAACATAGCACTTACTGCTGCACCCGCTAAAATAATACGCATCGGATTAAATCCATCACGTCTAGATCGGCCTATCATTAATACAATAGCACCTCCTAGAATAGCACCTAAAAATCCAGCAAACATCAATATTAAAAATGAAGTGTTTGGTAAAACTGCATATGTTAATGCTAAAGCAAATGAAGCACCTGAATTTAAACCTATGAGCGCCGGATCAGCAAGACCATTACGAGTAACACCTTGTATAATCGCACCAGAAACTGCAAGCGCCATACCTACAATTACTGCTGCTATATTTCTGGGAATCCTAATCTCATTGATGATGTTTTGCTGTTGATTGCTAGGATTATAATTAAAAATAGCCTCTATAATTGTAGAGGCTTGAATTTTGGCGTCACCTATTAATGTAGAAATAAATAGTGTGATTAGTAGTATCATACTTAAACCTATAATATAGGATAAAAACTTCAATGGCGTTGGGTTCTCTCTATTTGTCATGTTAATTGTCCTTTTTATCATATTAACTTACTTAATTAAGAATAAGCTCTGCGACATAAGTCATAAGTTACCAGTAAAGGTTTTCCAGTTTTAGGATCTTTACTTAAAACAACATCAATATTAAAAACTTTTTCTAATATTTCCTGTGTTAATACGTCTTCTGTTGAACCTGTAGCGATGATATCCCCTTCTTTCATCGCAATAAGATGATCTGAGAAACGAATCGCTTGGTTGATATCATGAAGAACCATGACAATTGTACAACCTTGTTCCTGATTTAGCTTCTGAACTAATTCTAGTATTTCTAATTGATGACAGATATCTAAATATGTTGTTGGTTCGTCTAAAAAGATAATATCAGTTCTTTGTGCTAATGCCATTGCAATCCAAACACGTTGTCTTTGACCACCACTTAAATCATTGATTGAACGGTGTCGGAATGTATCAGTTCCTGTAACTTCCATTGCCCAATCAATTTCTTTCTTATCCTCAGCAGTTAATCTACCAAATCCTTTTTGATGTGGAAAACGACCATATGAAACTAATTCCCCAACAGTTAAGCCATCTGCTACTTCAGGTGATTGAGGTAAAATGGCTATTTTTTTTGCAATCTCTTTCGTAGATTGTGTATGAATATTTTCACCATCTAAAAATACTTCGCCTTCTTTAACTGCCAATAAACGTGACAATGCCTTTAGCAAAGTAGATTTCCCGCAGCCGTTAGGACCAATGATTGACGTCACTTTGCCATCTGGTATTTCAACATCTAATTTATTTATAATCGTGTTATCCCCGTAACCAATTTTAACTTGTTGTCCATGCAAACGATTCATAATTTCCCTACTTTCAATAAAATTCTTTCTGTTTATAAAAAATAATTTCTATTTTTAAATTATCAATTTTCAAAGGCATCCCAATTGATAATGATTATCATGAACATCATTATAACATTTTTCAATCTTATTGACTAACATTACTTTTTAAATTGGATAGCTCGATTTGTCATGTCTTGTATATTACTTTTATAAAATAAAAAACGCCCACAGATAAGTCTTCATAGTTCAAAAACTTGTCCGTGGACTTCTATTTAAGTATGTGTGCTCATACCATTTATTTATTCATCTGCAAGAAAGCCATTACCATAGACATCTCTTACATCATGAATTACGAGGAATGCATCTTTATCGATTTGTTTAATTAATCGCTTTGCTTTTGAAACTTGTGTTTTAGAAATAACAACGTATAAGACATCTTTTTCTTCACGCGTATAATAGCCATGTCCGTTTAAAATGGTTAAACCTCTTCCAATTTGCTCGTCTATTGCTTTGGCAAGTTTGTCGGGATTAGTTGAAATAATCGTCATAGCTTTTTTAGTGTTTAAACCTTCTATGACATATTCCATCACTTTTGTTCCTATATAAAGTGATATTACTGTTACTAATACTTTATCAAGTGGAATAACTGTAAGTGAAATTGCAACAACGATCATATCGAAGAAAAGCAAAGCATATGGCGTGCTTACATCGAGGTATTTCGTTGCAATTCTCGCCAAAATTGTTGTACCTGCTGTTGTACCGCCTGCAAGGATAATTACTCCGATTCCTAGTCCAACGCTTACACCACCAAAAATGGCATTCACAATGCTGTTTCCAGTTTCTACTTGCCATGATTCTGTTAAACTCAAAAATATTGAAATAAGAATTGTTACAAGAATAGTTAAGTACATACTTCTCTTACTCAAAAATTTATAACCTATGGCAATCAATACTGCGTTGACCAAGAAGTTAGTGATGGCTGGTGAAATATGAAACGCATAATATAAAATAATTGCTAAACCTGTAACCCCGCCTTCACCTAAGTTACCAGAAATAATAAATGCATTTACACCTGCAGCAAAGATAAATGAACCTAAGACAACTAGTATTAAATCTTTAACCGTTTTATTCACGAAACCATCCCCTTTATATATTTATTAGACTATAAAAATAGTAGCACAACAAAAATGCTGTCACAACTCTATGGAAAGAGTTCTAACAAAGATTTACTATTTAACTAATTTATATGAAGAATAGCTTTCCCTAATAAATATCACTCACAATATAATAATTAAAAATATTCTGAATTTTTAATTTACTTTCATTTCATTGTCTGCTATAATGTTTTTAACTTCTTCAATAGAGAAGTTATCTCCTTTGTGTTGTTTATAATAACAAAACAAATTTTGCTCGAAGTACTATGACTGTACCTAGTCCTTACTGTCATATGTACAATAATATTCATTTCCCATAAAAGCCAAGTGTATTACCATGTGCACTTGGTTTTTATAATGCTTCAATTTCGGTAACTTTAAAAATATTTAAATACCTTTATATCAATAATAAAAAAGTCCAAGCATCTCACCTATATCAATAGACGACATGCCTGGACATATTTATTAGTTAAAATGTATTATCATAGTCACTCTTCGACATATTACCATGCAAATAAACCAACGAAAGCTGCTGTTAATAATGAAACTAGGATACCTGATAATAGCATCATAGGTACATATTTAGATACAAAGTCTGATGTCTTTTTATCAACAATGCCTTTCAATGTACCGATAATCATACCAATCGTTGAGAAGTTTGCAAATGAAATTAAGAATGTTGTAATAACCGCACGATGGTGTGGTGTATAAGATGCAATATCTTTAGAAATTTCACCCATAACAACAAATTCATTTGTAACAATTTTCTTAGCCATTTGTTGTGCTACCAACCACGCTTCATCATAAGGTAAACCGAGTAATAGCGCAAATGGATACATAAACACACCTAAAATTTGGTTTAAACCGAAACTACCTTTTATGCCTATCCATCCTGCTATCAATCCTGTAATCAAATTGATAAAACGATCAAATAGATCAGCTAACGCTACAAAACTAATAACAAATGCGATGATGATTAATACTAATTTACCTGCTGCTAATACAGAATCTCCAAGGAATGAGAAGAATGGTTGACGTTCAACTTCATTGTTTTTAAGACTGTAAATAATATCTTCTTTCTCTTCAACACTTACTGGATTCAACAAGCATGACACAATAATCGCGTTAACGATATTTAGTGGAATTGCCGTTAGTACCAGTTCTCCTGGTACCATTTGTACATACGCACCTACAATAGCTCCGGATACAGAGCTCATTGACATCATTGCGATTGTTAATACACGCATTTCATTCATACGTTTTAGTTGCTCACTTGATACGGCTAATGCTTCAGTATTTCCTAAGAACATCATTTCTATCCCAAAGAATGACTCGAATTTAGGTTGTCTTGTTACTTTAGCTAGTAACCAACCAATACCTCCAATAATTTTCGGTAAAATATTAAAGTACATTAAGATATCAAATAATGGCACTATTAATAATATTGGGAATAAGGCTGCAACAGCCATATCCATCATTTTAACATTTGTCAAACTTGCAAATGCAAAACCTGTACCAGCATGCGCTGACTGAACTACCCAAGCGATACCATTGGCTGCTCCTCTTACTGCTTTTTGACCCCAATCAAAATAAATAAAGAACCATGCTAAAAACAGGTTTAAAACAACTAAGATCCCAATTGATTGCCATTGGATATTTTTGCGATCTCTTGAAAATAATACCGCAATACCAAGAAATACAATTAGACCAATAATGTTGATTAATAAAAACATTTAGCACCCACCTATGATTTAATTTTTTAAAAATTTAGAAACATTGAAATATCAAACTTCTGTACCGTGGACTCTAAAATCAGTTAAATTGCTATGTAAAATATGAAGAATTATGACTCGTGGCTACAGTATTTAATATATGTATGTTTGCTTATAACTTGTATTATACCATGAGCATTTTTTTCTTAAAATATCGATTTTATTAATTTAAGAATTATTATGTCGTAACTTCTCAAATGATTTAAAATAGACAAAAGCTTGAAGCAATTTATTAACATCTATATCCATCAATGTGCCACACTTTAATTTCCTCGATGGTATATGTGTATTTGCTCCAAGCTTACTTATATATAAAATTAATCTGTTAATTTTTGAGACACTACAAAGTTTTTATACTTCGCATGTGATGCCATCAGTTCTGAATGCGTACCTTTACCTGTTACCTGTCCTTTGTCTAAGAATATAATTTGACCGGCTTTTTTAATTGTAGACAAACGATGCGCAATGACAATCGTTGTTCTACCTTCCATCAATGTTTCTAAAGCTTCTTGAATTTTCAATTCACTTTCACTATCGAGATTAGCTGTTGCTTCATCAAGTAACAAAATATCAGGATTTTTAACAAAACTTCTAGCAATATCAATACGTTGACGTTGTCCGCCAGACAGTTTCAATCCTCGTTCACCTACAAGCGTGTCATATCCTTCATCAAATTGCATGATAAAATCATGACAGTTCGCTAATTTAGCATAATTAATAAGTTCTTCATCTGAAACATGACGATTAATTCCGTATAAAATATTGTCTCTAATTGTTCCACTCATCATCGAATTTGATTGCATAACATATCCAATTTTGCGTCGCCACTTAGATAACGGGATATCATAGACACTTTCAAGGCCATATTTAATATCACCTGACTCAATTTCATACATACGTTCTATCAGATTAAATATCGTACTTTTACCAGACCCAGAAGGACCTACAAAAGCACTCACTTGACCTTGTGGGATTTGGAACGACACATCATCTAATATTTTCTTCACATCATATTTAAAGTCTACATGTTCAAATGACAATACACCGTCATCAATTAATACATTTTCAGAATCTTCAAGAGCTTCTGTCGGTTCAATAGGTTCTTGCATGATTTCGTATATTCTACTACTTGCACCGACTGCCTTTTTATAATCTGTAACTAACGTGGAAAGATTGATTAAAGGCATAGATAACTGAATAACATAAAATATCATTGCAATTAATGTACCTGCAGTGATTGCACCAGTCGCAATTCCTAATGCACCAAAACCTAAAATAATTGCAATTGTTAGCAACATAACTATACCTGAAATTGGTTGTACAACTGCCGCAATTTTAGCCTGTTTTAAACCTAATTTATATATTTCATTCAAATTTTTATGTGCATTATCTAATTCAAGACGCTCTGTATTTGATATTTTAACAAGACGCATTTCAGTTAGGACACGCCCTAACAAACCACTGAAGTTTGCAATTTCAGATTGTGTACTTGTCGATATCTTTTGCATAATACGACCTAGAGGAATCATAATTAAAACGAATATCGGTATCGTTATAAATGTTAATAATGTCATTTTCCAATCTAAAATAAATAACATGATTAGTGACCCAACTAATGTAACGATTGATGGTAATAAGTTAGGTAGCTTTTGTGAAATAAATTCATTTATCACTTTCGTATCGTCAGTTAATCGACTCATTAATTGACCACTTTCATTTTTGTCAAAGAATGGCATTTTTAATTGTATGATATGCTCCCATAAAACTGAGCGTATCGCATAAATAATCTTTTCACCAATTTTACTTAATAAATATAAACCTAATCCGCTTAATAAAGCATTGATGACAAAGATACCACCAAATAATGCGATTAGATTCCAATTGATATGGCTCACGGAAAATTTATCTACAATTCGTCCAGTAAACAGTGGCACTAATAGTCCACTTAAGCTCCCTAGTGATGAAATAGTGATAGCTGCAACGATAAGACCCACTGGCCATGATAGTTTTTTAAATAAGAAAAACAATGGATTTTCTCGTTTCATAGTTTTACCTCTTCTGTTTGAAATTTATAGTTAATTCATTTAGATAGATACATGCATTTCTATCATATACTTTCTCCCAACAAAACTTTAAAAATCAAATAAAGTGTTGCCCCAAAATACCGCTCATAACATTTATATGATAGAATATTTCTATTGCATTTTTTGTAATAACTTCTCAAAGTCTTTATATTAAAACATGAAAATTAATCGCTTTTGAGTAAGTTTGCTCTTCGTACAAACATTATAACACCTTTAGCTACACACGTAATATATTTGCATTATTTTTCAAATTAACTGCAGAAAACTTTATTTTCAACAATTTAATTAAGGTGAAGTGAATTAGCAATGATTTCCGTAAGTAGGAATAACCATTGCTTTTAGGGAATATTTAAGAATTGGAAAAGGGAAGATTAACGCTTTATGAAAAATTTAATATCTATTATCATCATTTTATGTTTAACATTAAGTATTATGACACCATATGCACAAGCTACTAACAGTGACGTAACCCCTGTACAAGCAGCAAATCAATATGGTTATGCAGGTTTGTCGGCTGCATACGAACCGACGAGTGCTGTTAATGTAAGTCAAACTGGACAATTACTGTATCAATACAATATCGATACTAAGTGGAATCCAGCGTCTATGACTAAATTAATGACAATGTACTTAACATTGGAAGCTGTAAATAAGGGGCAGCTTTCACTTGATGACACAGTCACAATGACGAACAAAGAATATATTATGTCTACACTACCTGAGTTGAGTAATACGAAACTATATCCTGGACAAGTATGGACAATCGCAGACCTATTACAAATTACAGTATCTAATTCTAGTAATGCCGCGGCATTAATTTTAGCTAAGAAGGTATCAAAAAACACCAGCGATTTCGTTGATTTAATGAATAACAAAGCTAAAGCTATCGGAATGAAAAATACACATTTCGTCAATCCAACGGGTGCTGAAAATTCAAGATTACGTTCATTTGCACCAACAAAGTATAAAGACCAAGAACGTACTGTAACGACTGCTAGAGACTATGCCATTTTAGATTTACACGTGATTAAAGAGACACCTAAAATATTAGACTTTACAAAGCAGTTAGCACCAACAACGCATGCAGTTACGTATTACACATTCAACTTTTCATTGGAAGGTGCAAAAATGAGTTTGCCTGGTACAGATGGTTTAAAAACTGGATCAAGTGATACAGCAAATTACAACCATACGATTACTACCAAACGAGGTAAATTTAGAATTAATCAAGTTATCATGGGTGCAGGAGACTATAAAAACCTTGGTGGCGAGAAGCAACGTAATATGATGGGGAATGCATTAATGGAACGCTCATTTGATCAGTATAAATATGTAAAAATATTGTCTAAAGGTGAGCAAAGGATAAATGGTAAGAAATATTATGTTGAAAATGATCTTTACGATGTTTTACCAAGTGATTTTAGTAAAAAAGATTATAAACTTGTAGTCGAAGATGGTAAAGTACACGCGGACTATCCAAGAGAATTTATTAATAAAGATTATGGACCTCCAACTGTAGAAGTTCATCAGCCAATTATTCAAAAGGCAAATACTGTTGCTAAAAGTATGTGGGAAGAACATCCATTATTCACTATCATTGGTGGTGCATGCCTTGTCGCTGGATTAGCACTTATTGTTCATATGATAATCAATCGTTTATTTAGAAAAAGAAAATAAAACATACTAAAAACGGACAAGTTGCACATTATAAAGCTGCGAAACTTGTCCGTTTTATATTTATTTTATAATAACCTAAGTTAATTTATCGTTTAGTATCGATAGTTCTATATAATTTATTTAGCATCTTTACCATATAATTCTTGTTTGATTTTAGTCGTCGAAATGCCTTCTGTACGTTTTAAATAAATGACTTCACATTTATCCTTTAAGAAGTCGAATTCACCTTCCCAGTCATGTCCCATAACAAAAACATCTACATCAAATTTTTCGACATCGTCTTCTTTTTGTCCCCAGCCCTTTTCTGGAATGACTAAATCGACATAGCGTATTGATTCAAGCATCATTTTTCGTTGTTCATAATCATAATAAGATTTTTTATGTTTAATTTGATTAAATTCATCTGTTGATAATGCTACTATTAAATAATCGCCCATCTCTCTTGCACGACGAAGCAATTCGATATGACCATAGTGAAGTAAGTCATATGTGCCATATGTTATTACACGTTTCATTAAGTTATCCTCCTCATATTGTCACATCATAGGATTGCAGTTTATGGTCATCAATATACACGTTATCGTTTTAACATTGATTTTGTTCGATGTGCAAACTTTCTCCCTTTAAGTTGTATCAAGAATTTTTTATAAGTCGGCCTATTAATGCCCACTTGAATTAATGTTTGTCGCCACAATTCGTATATTTCTCTATCCCAATTCTCACCAATAAATTCAACTGTATTTATAATGTCAAACATGTTTTGCGATACATAATCAGAATGCTGCATAGACATAATATAGTCTTTTACGAGTTGAATTGTCGTGTGCGTTACTGCTGGGTGTTCATTCATATAATATTTTAATGAATTATTGAATAAAATACGATCAACCATATCACTATATAATAGCCTTTGTTCAGGTAATAGTAACATTTCCATGACTCGTTGTCTTATTTTCATAATTTCTATGATATATCTATTAAAATCTTCATCGTTACTTGTAGCATGTGTATCTATATCGTTATCTCCGACAATCATCTGTGAAACTAAATGTATATCCGTAGCTTTTTGCATCGCCTTGACAAGTATTGCGTGATTGTATGTGTTAGCTAAAGTTTCGTCACACTGTAATTCAGCAAATTTAGCACTGAATAACTTTCCGTCAAAAGACATCATTGATAACAAATCTGGTTGTTCCGTTAATGTAACGATTCGATTATCTTTAATAAACTCATCAGCACTTTTCAATTTCCATTCACCATGGTAATTGTAAGCTCGCTGCCCTATTACCATATCAATATTATCATTATTTTTGAAAGCTGCAGTTAACCTATCTAATTTACCTGGCAATACGATTGATGTTGGATTTATGACCATAAATGCGTCACTATCATGTGGATCTGTCATTTTGATATCCATCAAACCTTTATTAATACACGTAGCTATCGAAGCATTTTGTAATTGTATTAATGAAATATGCTTGAGTTCTCTTTGTAACCGTTCAATCATAGGAATTGTTTGATCAGTAGAACCACCATCAATACAAAGGATTCTATAGTGTTCTTTACTCTCAATAGATATTAACAATTGTCGAATTGTTGCCTCATTATTACATGTAGGTATGATTATCGTAAGCCTCATTTTGTCACCATCTTATCTATATATTCTGTGAGCTGATGTAAACTTTTATCAGTATTATACTTATGCCAATCTTTAAATAACGGACTTAATAGATGTTCTTTTTCTTGTATCGTCATTATTAAATCTTCTTCAGTATACACTTTGTAGCTATCCGGTATTGCTTTGTAAAATTGATTCAGGCCTCTCACTTTATCATATGTTCCTTCATCATACACATAAAATATAGTTGGAATATCTAACAAGCTAGCTTCTATTGGCAGCGAACTATAGTCGCTAATAATTATATCTGACATTAGCATTAATGTAGACGTGTCGATTGAAGATACGTCATCAATGTCTGAATCTTCAATTGATGGATGTAATTTATTAATCAGTGTATATCCTGGTAAACATTTTTCAAAATAAGCTTTATCAATAGCCCTATTATCTGCTTTATCTTCTCTATATGTTGGTACATATAATACCAACTTATTTGTAATTCCATATTTATCCTTTAACTCTGCCTTAACCGTTGCTCTATCAGCTGTGTAATATTTATTAATTCTCGGAAGCCCAAAATACAGCATTTGCTCTTCTGTTGCACCTAAAGACTGTTTAAAACATTGTGACATTTGTTCACAACCCACTAAGTAAAAATCCGTCGCTTGATAAACTTTACGGTACTGCTGAACCATTGCCTTGTCAGACACATCGACTTGATGATCTGTTAATCCAAAGTTTTTTAATGCACCACTTGCATGCCACGTTTGAACAATGTGTTGATTAGAAGTCTTATTATATCCACCTAGTAATAGGTAATAATTATCGATAATAATCATCTGCGCGCTTTTCAAAGCCTTAATTTGTTTTACCAATGTTCGATTAGTCATTTCTATCACATCAACATCGTCGCTAAGTTCAGATAAATAAGGCGCTTGTTTTGGTGTTGTTAAAACAGTTTTCTGATACGACGAATTATTTAATGCTTTGATGATAGGCTTAATATCTTCTGGAAAAGTCATCATAAATACGATATGCGGTTTATCAATCACTTGAGGCGTAATCATTTTAGAAAGTATTCGAACTACCAAATGATAAAATTTCTTTATTAAAACGTTCATAATACACCAACTTAATATGTTATTTACTTAAATTATAAACAAAAATGAACCCCACTTCCATTTATTAATGGTTAGCGGGGTTTCGTCATATAAATATATTACAAGAAGTCTGCAAATTGATCTCTATATTTCATGTGTAAGTACGCACCAATTGCAAAGAAAATGGCAACAATACCGAAATTGTATAACATTAATTTCCAATGATCCATGAAATACCATTCGTGATATAAAATTGCTGCACGGTATGATTCAGCAATAAAGTAAACTGGATTATATTTCATCATTTCATGAATTAAACCACTGATACCATGGTTCTTTGGTAGCCACAAAATTGGTGAAAAGTAAAATAATATTCTTAATATTGCTTGCATTAACATTTGTGTATCTCTAACTAACACACCGAGTGTTGATGTTAATAACGTCACCGAGGCAGTTAAGAAAAAACAAAACGGTACATATATCAATAATTGAATGATATGTATTGATGGATAAATACCAGTAAACATACATGCAATTATCACAAGTAAAAGTAAGCCTAAATGTCCATAAAATCTACTTGTCACAATATATGTCGGTATTATCGATAACGGGAAGTTCATTTTCGATACTTGATTAAACTTTTGTGTAATTGCTTTAGTACCTTCTAAAATACCTTGGTTGATGAAGAACCACATACTGATACCAACCAATAACCAATAAACAAAAGGTACACCATGAATTGGTGCATTACTTCTTATTCCTAATCCAAAAACCATCCAGTAAACCATAATTTGCATAACAGGGTTAATTAATTCCCAAGCCACACCTAAATAGTTACTATGATTGATAATTTTAACTTGAAACTGAGCCAGTCTTTGAATTAAATAAAAGTTCTTTACATGTTCTTTAAAAACTGTTCCTATTGCTGACATTCCATTAAACCACACTTTCAAATGTTTAACTATTTCTCTACTTAACTAAATAGTATTATAATAATTGTTGTAAATACTATCACTATACATGGATGCTATCAAAATTATTGTCTAGTTCTTTAAAATATTAGTTTATTACAAATACATTATAGTATACAATCATGTAAGTTGAAATAAGTTTAGTTTTTAAATATCATTGTTATCATTGATGATTAACATTTTGTGTCAAAACACCAACTCTGATAATAACAAAATCTTCTATACACTTTACAACAGGTTTTAAAATTTAACAACTGTTGAGTAGTATATTATAATCTAGATAAATGTGAATAAGGAAGGTCTACAAATGAACGTTTCGGTAAACATTAAAAATGTAACAAAAGAATATCGTATTTATCGTACAAATAAAGAACGTATGAAAGATGCGCTCATTCCCAAACATAAAAACAAAACATTTTTCGCTTTAGATGACATTAGTTTAAAAGCATATGAAGGTGACGTCATAGGGCTTGTTGGCATCAATGGTTCCGGCAAATCAACGTTGAGCAATATCATTGGCGGTTCTTTGTCGCCTACTGTTGGCAAAGTGGATCGTAATGGTGAAGTCAGCGTTATCGCAATTAGTGCTGGCTTGAGTGGACAACTTACAGGGATTGAAAATATCGAATTTAAAATGTTATGTATGGGCTTTAAGCGAAAAGAAATTAAAGCGATGACACCTAAGATTATTGAATTTAGTGAACTTGGTGAGTTTATTTATCAACCAGTTAAAAAGTATTCAAGTGGTATGCGTGCAAAACTTGGTTTTTCAATTAATATCACAGTTAATCCAGATATCTTAGTCATTGACGAAGCTTTATCTGTAGGTGACCAAACTTTTGCACAAAAATGTTTAGATAAAATTTACGAGTTTAAAGAGCAAAACAAAACCATCTTTTTCGTTAGTCATAACTTAGGCCAAGTGAGACAATTTTGTACTAAGATTGCTTGGATTGAAGGCGGAAAGTTAAAAGATTACGGTGAACTTGATGATGTATTACCTAAATATGAAGCTTTCCTTAACGATTTTAAAAAGAAATCCAAAGCCGAACAAAAAGAATTTAGAAACAAACTCGATGAGGCCCGCTTCGTTATTAAATAAACCGAAAAAACCGAGAATCTCCATTTAAGGATTTCCTCGGTTTTATTTTTATCATCATGACTATTTCGCTTTTTTTATTTTTCTTTTTGCTTTGGCTATTTTATACATAAATATTGGAATACTCTTCAATCTACCAATACGTTTCCAATCTATTAATGCTCTATATATCCATTCAATGTTTAATTTTCTAAATATATAAGGCGCTCTCTTTTTAGCCCCAGCAAATACTTCAAGAGAACCACCTACGCCCATCATCACTGTAGATTCAAATTGGTTTTCATGTGTCATAATCCATTCTTCTTGTTTAGGGAATCCCATACCTACAAATATGTAATCAGGTTTAAACAGTTTAATTCGTTTTACTACTGTCTCATCTTCTAAATCAATATAACCGTGATGATGTGCAAACGATATGTTTGGATATCTTTGTTGCAATGCATATTGTGCCGCTTCTACAACTTCATTAGTTGCCCCTAGCAAAAATACTTTTTGATGATTTACATGAGCAATTTTCAAACATTCATCCATCAACTCAATACCAGGTATACGATGCGCTAGAGGTTGCTTTAAACGATGCGAAGCTTTGACTACTCCTGTCCCATCAGCAACAATATAGCTCGCTTGATTTATTAACTCTAAATACGCTTGATGTGTCGTCGCGTAATTCACTATTTCAGGGTTGGCTGTTACTATAAAAAGATTATTCGTTGATTGATTTGCAAAAAAGGTTTTAATATTTTCAACCATTTGCAACATTGTTGTATTATCAAAATCGACCCCTAAAATGTCAACTTTGGCTGTATTGGATCTTTCTTCAACAGTCATAACAGGAATCTCCTATCTTATTTCATTATTATGTTAGTGTAATCAATATTAACAGTATTTATATTCATCCTATTTATATCGAAATGATTTTGCTTTATTTTAACACATATTCACCTTTTCAAAAATTAAAATTAGTTTAACTAAGGTAAGTCTAAAGTCTAACGCTATTGATGCCAATATCATTTATAATAAGTGCTAAGCAAACTTTAAATTAATATCTTATATGAGGTTAACAATGAATTATTTATCAAACTTTTTTAATACGACAATTCAACTTAATATATACATTATCGTTATTGTTGCAGCTTGTTATATTGCTATTCATCAATATAGACATAAGCCTGTTTTGAACTATTTAGATGTCATTTTAAACTATATCCCTGTTTTAACACATGAATTTGGTCATGTACTGTTTAATAAACTCGCTGGTGGCCGTGCAAAAGATTTAGTCATTGTAACAAGTCCACGAGAGCGACAACAGACATTACAACAAGGATTCGCAATTACACAATCTAGACATCTAGCAGGCCAATGGCTTACAACGATTGGTGGTTATTTAATGCCACCTATTATGTTATTGATAGGTTTAGCGTCGAGCCATTATCAGATACCTAGTTTCTTTATATTTACCTATTTATTGATATTTATTTATTTTTTAATTTTAACATCTAGAAAAGGCTCACCCATTGTTGTTATAACTTTAATTTCTATCATGTTGTATTTTATATTAAAAGATGAAAATATAGTAGAAATTCAACTACTTGTCACAATGAGTTATCAATATATTTTAGGTGTATTATTAGGCGAAGTTCTACAATCTAGTTGGACGATTGCTAAATTGACTTTCCAGCGTCCGAGTCCACAGTGGGATGGTAGTGCACTTAAAGAACTCAGTCATGTACCTATCTTCATTTATAGTACAATCTGGATTATCTTCAATCTTTATGCAGTGAATATTTTACTCAAATATACTCACTTGATAAATTAACTAATAAAAAAGAAGCCTAAAGCAATTATCCATATGTCTTTATCAGTTCAATCATGGATATCTTTATGGCTTCTTTATTTTATTTTTCAGCAAACATGTTCATTGCATTTTCGTAACTGACAATAATTACATTATCATTACGTTTAATGATAATTACTTTATTCATTTCATCTTTCGATACAATTTCCACTTCATTACCAATAGAAATATCTTTACTAGACAAATATATTAGCAAATCGGTCTTATCTCTCACACGTTTGATTGTAACGATATCACCAGGTTCATAATTCAAAATCGTTGTTATATATTTCTCTTTATATTCATTATTTCTAGGAATCACACCGCCGTGCGGGCAAGTTTCTGGGAAATTTAACAGGCTATCCAGCCTTTCAACAAATAAATCTGAAATTCGATGTTCTAAAATTTCTGCTTCTTGATGTACTTCTTCCCAATTATATTTCAATATTTCTATTAAAAATAATTCTAATAGTCGATGTCTCTTAATGATATCAAGCGTATGCGTTAAACCATCCTCTGTTAATCTAACACCTTTGTATGGTTTTGTTTCAACATAGCCTGCTTTTTCAAGACGTCCTACCATTTCACTTACAGATGGAGGCTTAATATTTAAAAATTGAGATAAGATTTTATTTGTCACAAAGTTTTTATCGCCATTATTCGTAAGGATTGCCTTTAAATAGTCCTCTTTTTCTTCAGTTAACATACTTTCACCTCACATACATTGTCTATATTATATCACGAATTTACTTGACATGATAAATATTCTCAGTTTATTATACAATTAATTAGGTTAGCCTAAACTTTTAATTAGGAGGTATAAACGTTTGTTAGAAACAAAAGATTTAAATCTGTTTTTAGGTAATAAGCATGTACTTAAAAACATTTCCTTATCGATACCAGTACGCGGCGAAATAATTGGTATCATGGGCCCGAATGGTGCTGGTAAATCTTCCCTTATCAAGTCTTTAATTGGTGAATTTAATGCTACCGGTACTAAATTGTTATATAACAAACCTATACAACAACAACTGCAACATATTACATATATTCCACAAAAAGCACATATTGATTTAGATTTTCCTATAAGTGTGGAACAAGTGATTTTATCAGGTTGCTACAAAGAAATTGGATGGTTTAGACGACCTAATAAATCAGCAAGGGATAAACTCAAACAGTTATTAAGCGATTTAGAATTAGAATCTTTACGTCATCGACAAATTTCAGAATTAAGTGGTGGACAATTACAACGTGTGCTAGTAGCAAGAGCATTGATGTCCGAAAGTGAAGTTTATTTTCTAGATGAGCCGTTTGTCGGAATTGATTTTAGTAGCGAAAAATTAATCATGACAAAAATCGAGAACTTAAAACAACAAGGAAAACTTATTCTTATCATCCACCATGATCTATCAAAAGCAAAGCAATACTTTGATCGCATTATTCTATTAAATCAAACATTACGATACTTTGGTGATAGTGAAGAGGCTATGAGTGTCACTCGCTTAAACGAAACATTTATGAGTAGCACTGACTGTAGTGACCCTAGTCAAAGGAGCAATATAACATGTTAGAGTTTGTCGAACATTTATTTACATATCAATTCTTGAATCGAGCATTGATAACTTCAATTATTGTAGGGATAGTTTGTGGTACAGTTGGTAGTTTAATTGTATTACGTGGTCTTTCATTAATGGGAGATGCAATGAGTCACGCAGTATTACCTGGTGTTGCCCTATCATTCTTATTTGGTATTCCAATGTTTGTAGGCGCACTTATAACTGGTATGATCGCAAGTATTTTTATCGGTTATATCACATCTAGTAGTAAAACGAAACCTGACGCCGCTATTGGAATTAGTTTTACCGCTTTCTTAGCTTCGGGGATTATTATTATTAGCTTAATAAACACTACGACAGATTTGTACCATATTCTGTTTGGTAATTTACTGGCAATCACAAATAGTGCATTTTTAACAACTATTGTGATTGGTTCAATCGTCCTTATTCTAATCATTATTTTCTATCGTCCATTAATGATTTCTACATTCGATCCAACGTTTAGTAGAATGAGTGGTCTAAATACGACGTTATTACATTACTTTGTGATGTTGTTACTCTCATTAGTAACAGTAGCAAGTATTCAAACGGTAGGTATTATTCTTGTAGTTGCATTATTAATTACACCTGCATCTACAGCATTTTTAATTAGTAAAAAACTATACTCAATGATGATTATAGCAAGTTTAATAAGTGTCATAAGTTCAATTGTCGGACTTTATTACAGCTATATTTACAACATTCCTAGTGGTGCGACAATCGTACTTTGTACGTTTGTAATTTATATCATCACATTATTTTTCACAAAATTTACGAATAGAAAGAAACGAGGAAGTTTAACATGAAAAAATTAGTACCTTTATTATTAGCCTTATTACTTCTAGTTGCTGCATGTGGTACTGGTGGTAAACAAAGCAGTGATAAGTCAAATGGCAAATTAAAAGTAGTAACGACGAATTCAATTTTATATGATATGGCTAAAAATGTTGGTGGAGACAACGTCGATATTCATAGTATTGTACCTGTTGGTCAAGATCCTCATGAATATGAAGTTAAACCTAAAGATATTAAAAAGTTAACTGACGCTGACATTATTTTATACAACGGATTAAATTTAGAGACTGGTAACGGTTGGTTTGAAAAAGCCTTAGAACAGGCTGGTAAATCATTAAAAGATAAAAAAGTTATCGCAGTATCAAAAGATGTTAAACCTATCTATTTAAACGGTGAAGAAGGCAACAAAGATAAACAAGATCCACACGCATGGTTAAGTTTAGATAATGGTATTAAATACGTAAAAACAATTCAACAAACATTTATCGATAACGACAAAAAACATAAAGCAGATTATGAAAAGCAAGGTAACAAATACATTGCTCAATTGGAAAAATTAAATAATGACAGTAAAGACAAATTTAATGACATTCCAAAAGAACAACGTGCCATGATTACAAGTGAAGGTGCCTTCAAGTACTTCTCAAAACAATACGGTATTACACCAGGTTATATTTGGGAAATTAACACTGAAAAACAAGGTACACCTGAACAAATGAGACAAGCTATTGAGTTTGTTAAAAAGCACAAATTAAAACACTTATTAGTAGAAACAAGTGTTGATAAGAAAGCAATGGAAAGTTTATCTGAAGAAACGAAGAAAGATATCTTTGGTGAAGTGTACACAGATTCAATCGGTAAAGAAGGCACTAAAGGTGACTCTTATTACAAAATGATGAAATCAAATATTGAAACTGTACACGGAAGCATGAAATAACACGCTGTGTTTTAATGAAGTAAGATGAATTGATGTTGATGCAACCTAAAATATTGGTATCTCCAATATTTTAGGCTACACATCAACATAACAAAGTCGAAGGCTAATAGTCCCATATCGTGCGTTAAATATATATTACCCTCCTATTAATATATATACCGTTCCCGATCGCACGATATGGTGGTATTAGAACTTCTCTTTGAACGAAAGAGAAAAGCTAGAAGTTCTTATGCAGTTTTAATTAAACTGTAAACATTTGTCACTCTTTAAATCAAAGAGTAAAGTTAAAAGCTTTATGTGGTTTTGATTAAACTGCGAACAGCTGCTTCTCTTTGAACGAAAGAGAAAAGCTAGAAGTTCTTATGCAGTTTTAATTAAACTGTCGTTCCCTTCATCTCTTTTAACCACAGAGATGCGTTAGAAGTTCTTCTAATACAATTTATACAACGCCATTCCCTACACACTCTTATAAAAGAGATTCACGCGCGTCAATAAATTGTATTACATACTAACTAAAAAGCTTTTCTTAATCGTACTAACGAAGTTAGAGGTTCTTATGTGATTGGACAACTGTTCTCCCTACTAGACTTTTAGCATAGCTGGTTAAAAGTACTATTACAGATTGTTCAATTGTATGCCCCTTTCCTTTGAACGGAATATTAAAAGCTATGTGCAGTAACTTTTAATAGGCATACCACTTTTGCATCAAGCTATAAATAATCGCATACTTTGATATTTAATCTGGCCTATCAAAGTAAACATCTATGGTTTCCTCCCCCCATAGATCCTTAAGCCACACTCATCCGATGTCATATGAGTGTGGCTATTTTTTGTGAATGCACTTATCTTCATCTTTAAATGACTTCGATTAATCTATCTCCTCCAATTTTTAAAACTTATTTCAATTAAATCTCAAATATTAATAATTCGTATAGTTTAAAACTATCTATTCAATTCCCCTAAAATAAAAGGGATTGATGAAAAGCCCTTCAGTTTTTCAGGTTCTTCATATTTTATGGTTCTTCATCTTTTATGGTGGGAAGGTAAAACTTCCTGCTTTTTTTAATACACAAAAAGCGCAATTGCCTCTATAATTTAAAGTGACCAAACCCAAACTAAAGGAGACAAGTGCGCCTATGTGTAATGATACCTTAGAATTACTAAGAATAAAAGATGAAAATATAAAATATATAAACCAAGAAATTGACGTCATTATCAAAGGAAAAAAAGCAACAGTGGTTAATGCTGTACTAACGTATAAGCCTTCGGCCTGTTATTGTTGTGGAGTTAAAAATGAAGGACAAATTCATAAACATGGTAAGCGTGTTTCTCGTATTACTTTACTTAAAACTCAAGGGTATAACACATACCTCAACTTAGCTAAACAACGTTTTAAATGCTTAGAATGCAATGGCACTTTTACTGCTAAAACGTCAATTGTTGATGAGTCGTGTTTTATCTCAAGATGTGTTACTCAAAAAGTTATAGAAGAAGCTACTAAAGTTAAAACAGAGATTGATACTGCAGAAGATAACTGTATCTCTCCATCTACTGTAAGTCGTATTAGAACTAAAGCGGCTAATTCATTACGAATTAAACCGTTTAATTGTTTGCCAGAACACATCGCTATGGATGAATTTAAAAGCGTTAAAAATGTAACTGGATCAATGAGTTTCATTTTTATAGATAATGATACTCATGATGTTATAGATATTTTAGAAAATAGAACTACAAGATTCTTGCGTGCCTATTTCGAGCGATTCGATTTAAAAAATCGACAACAAGTTAAGACGGTTACTATTGACATGTATGAACCCTATGTCCGATTATTTCGCGACCTATTTCCTAATGCAGCTATTATTTTTGACAGATTCCATATCGTTCAACATTTAAATAGGGAACTTAATAAGTATCGTGTACAAGTTATGAATGAATACCGTAATAAAAAAGGACCTAATTATACAATTTTTAAGAATAACTGGAAAGTTCTATTGATGGATACTAGTAAAACCATATTTAGTAAATACAGATGGAATAAATCTTTTAAGGCTTATAAACGCTCATCTGACATTGTAGAATTCATGCTTTCAAAAGACGATATACTACGACGCTCCTACGAACTTGTCCAAGGATTAAGAAAAGATCTAAGGTTATGTAATTGGCCTAAATTTATTAATCGTTTAAATTCAGTTAGTAAAAAGTCTGTGAGTAAAGGTGTATGGAAAGTGGTTAAATATTATAGAAAACATCAAAGGATGTTAAGAAATACAATTTATTACCCAGCATTTAATAATGGTGCTATAGAAGGAATTAATAATAAGATAAAATTAATCAAGCGAATTTCTTTTGGTTACAGAAATTTCAACAACTTTAAAGCACGTATAATGATGATTTTCAGCTTATACAAAGGAGAAAAAAAGAAGACAACCAAGCCCAATAATGGACTGGCCGCCTAATAATAAAAACTCTAAAAGTTGTAATTTAAAATAGTTCTTTAAATTATATACCCACCACATTTGGTGGAGAACCGTTTTTCATCAATCCCTTTTAGCATAATTAGGAACTACGTCATACTATCTACAATAACCATTTCATCATAATTGATGGCTTCTCTTAGTTTTAACGCTGTACCTTCTGATACTTCATCTGTATCAATCAACTCACGTAAAATGCGACGTTGTTCTCTCAATGCATTTAATTTAATTTTAGTAATCGTATCTTCACTTGCTGAGTTGAAGAAATTTGATGGTGTTAAGTTTTCAATTCGCATTAAATAACCGTCACAAACCATTCCAATTTCAAGTGTATTATCTTTTGTTGTTTCCTTAGACAAACGACTAACCACATTATAATGGACTAATTTATTAATTTTATTTAATTCCATTAAGTTATCCGTAACACTAAGTGAAGATGCGGAGTTCACTCTCGTTTGTACTCTTCGTTTTAATAAAGCACCTCGTAATAATACAATCATTCTTCTTATTAATGATGCTTGTCTATATACCTGTGTTCTTTCAGCATAACGCATATAGTTTTCAAGTACACTATTCGTTATTTGTCCTTCATCTACTAAAGACTCTAATGTTTTTGTTTCTACATTAAAAGCAATTTTTTGTAGACGTTCTAATTCTTTAGAGTTTTCATCATCTTTCTCTACAGTTTTTAAAAATGCTAATTTATCATGATATTCTTTAATCACGTTACCATATTTAAAACTTGTTTCGAAAGTAGATTTTTGATTTAGATAATCAATAACTTGTTCTAATATATAAATTCTAGCAACTTTAAACGACATATTGCCAATTACTGTTTTAGGTGCAGGTTTCGTTAATAATGGCAATAATACTTGCGCAACTACCAAACTAATAATAACCATACCAGATGCAATAAATAATAAGTCGTTTCTATACGTAAAAGCATGATGCCCTGCTAAAAAATAAGGTAACGTTAATGCGATTGCTAAAGAAATTGTTCCATGCACACCACATAACGTCATAATTAAAGCGTATAAACTTCGCTTTGGTGGTTTCTCAGTCGTTGGATTATCATCATCATTTTTAGTCATCATTTTTTGGAATGGACTGATGGCTAAATAAAAATAAGGATATAAGACATAAACCCAAACAAATCTAAATAGATAGACAGCTAAAGCAACAACAATAGTGATGCCTATTAAAAAGATTAAATTGTGCGGTTCTGTTTTGATAATTTTAATAATAACTTCAGGTACTAAAAATCCTAATATTGAAAAAACAAAGCCATTTAAAACATAACCTAGTATATTCCATGTATGATTGTAACTCATTTGCAGTTGTGTACGTACTTGCATAATTCTGTCACGTTCGAAACCATGTACAAGTCCTGCAACTACTGCTGCAATGATTCCTGATGCGTGAAACAATTCAGCAATTAAATACGTAACAAATGGTGTTAACAATTGAATAATTGTAAACATATTAATGTTTTCATATCCTCGACGCATCAATGTTAATCGGAACCTTACTAATGCCATACCTATAAGTAAACCAACCACTGCGCCACCAATTGATGCAATTAAAAACAACTGAACAGCATCAACAAGTGAAAAAGCACCTGTAACTAATACTCCAACAGCTATTTTAAATGAAATAATACCAGCAGCATCATTCAATAATGACTCACCTTCAAGAATTGTCATTGCTCCTTTTGGCAAGACCTTTCCTTTAGTGATTGCTTGCACTGCTACTGCATCAGTAGGACAAAGAATGGCAGCAATTGCAAATGCTGCTCCAATAGGTAAATCTGGCCAAATCCAATGAATAAATAAACCTACACCTATCACAGTAGTAATGACTAATCCTAATGCCATCATCATCACTGGCTTAATATATTTCCTTAAATGGACTCTAGAAACATTAACACCTTCTACAAATAACAAAGGCGCAATCATTGTTACCATAAACAATTCAGAATCAAAATTAAATTGAACAGGGATTGGGGTAATAAATAGTAACATGCCCAAGAAAATTTGTATAAATGCTAGGGGTACTTTAGGTATGAAAGTATGGACAAACGAACTTAGTATCACAACAGCTATAAATATAAGAATTGTTTCAAATATTTCCAAACTTTCACCTCTCTAAAAAGTATTGTTTAATTGAAAATTAAGTATCACATCTCGTTGTAATTATACTTTAGAGGATAAATTGAGTTAGCGACCACAAAAGCACTTTAATATAGATATATGTCTACGATTGCAGTACTTAAATTTGCAATTATTTAATTTTATTTTATCACTAATTGTTTGTATAAATAAACAACTTGCTTTCACATAACAACATTAACTTATAATACAAAAAATGAGCACCTTAAAATCGACTAACCAATTTCAAAGTACTCTTTTAATGATTAATTTTGAAAACAGATTTTCAAAAGCATTGTTATGCTTAACAATTTAGCCAACACTTCAATCGTTTTGATACCATTTCTTACGATGCTCTTCTCGTTTTTTAGCACGTAATTGTAATGCTTCTGTAGAGTTTTGTTCATTTGAACTTAATAATATTGATGCATGTGTGTGAGCATCATTTTTTCGATACATATAAGCGCCGTTGCGATAAGCAGCGCGAGCGACTAAGTGCATGCCGACTGGTGAAGTTAAATTAATAAAAACAAGTGACAGTAATAAACGCACACTGAAAAATCCTGTATTCACAATAAAATAAATTAATACACCGATTAAAGTTAATAACACGGATAAAGTTGAACTTTTTGTCGCAGCGTGACTTCTTAAGAAAACATCTTGGAATTTCACGATACCTATTGCACTAATAAGAGCAATAAAACTACCTAACAACAACATCACAGCAGCAATAAGACTAAAGATTTCTTTTGTTATTTCCATTAAACACATGCCCCCCACCAATAAAGCGTGATATTGAAACAGAACTTACAAAAGATATAATGGCAATGAGCATGATTGAATCTAAGAAAGAAACGGTGCCCATAAGTACACTTAACACACCCACAATTGACATTACGACAGCACTTGTTGTATCAAATGTAACGACACGATCTGCTGTTGTAGGTCCCTTGATTAAT
Organism: Staphylococcus sp. FSL W8-0056; assembly: GCF_037963075.1. Lineage (NCBI taxonomy): Bacteria > Bacillati > Bacillota > Bacilli > Caryophanales > Staphylococcaceae > Staphylococcus > Staphylococcus sp. FSL W8-0056. The sequence goes on along the minus strand of NZ_CP150142.1, from coordinate 350,137 downwards.
CTAAATAAACAGATGATTAATGCAATTCCAAAAATAATGAGTGAACTAATAATCATAATATGTGTTATTGTTTGTATCATCGCGACACCTCCAATATTAAGTCTTCATAATGCTTAATACTTCTTAACAAACTATCTTTTTCTTTTTCTGACACGTCGATACTATGAATAAAAAACTTTTTAGAGTCTTGAGAAATTCGTATTACTGTAGACCCTGGAGTTATAATAATTAAAATTGTTAAAAATGTTATTGCCCAATCACTTGTTAGTCTTGTTTCATATGAAAGTAATCCAGGGTTCATATCTTTTGTTTTAAAAAGAATATAATTAATCGTGCTAATGCTAGATGTTATTAATTGATATAAATAAACACCTAAAAATTTAATAGCTACCCATATTTTTCTAACATAAAAATCATCGCTGAAAAACCTGTGTAATATATAAATGACAATTAAACCAATTAGATATCCAGAAAAGAAAGTCGAGAATTTAAAATGATCTTCATCTTGAAATAATACCCATAAGAATGCAATGATAATATTTAAAACTATTTGATTCATTTAGTCCTCTCCTTTCAAATGCGGATTTACAAGTTTTTGATATAATTGATCACTCGTGTTCAACTCAGTTGCATCACTTGTAACATTTAACACAACAGGTGCAGCAATTCCGATTGCGATAACCACAACTACTAAAATACTTAAAATTCTTTTTCGATATAGCGGGATTTTCTTAAAATTAACTTCCTCCCCATCTTTATCTCCAAAATACATATAAAAAAGTATCCTAAATAAACTGTACATTGCAATTAGACTAGTAATAATCATTAACGCTAGTCCAATATAATTGCCATTTTGCAATGCACCTTGGAAAATAAGTACTTTCCCCGGAAAGCCACTAAATGGAGGCACGCCGCCAATAGCAAAAATCATTATAATAAACGCAACTCCAAATAAAGGTTCTTTTTTAGCTAAGCCATTCAAATATTGATATTGTCGATAGCCTGTAATGTAAACTAAACTACCAATAATAAAGAATAGCAATGTTTTTACAACAATGTCATTTACCAAATAAAATATTGCACCATTAATACCTGCAAACGTGTTTGTTCCTAAACCTAAAATGATAAATCCTATTGAGATTATGACTTGGTAAGCTGCAATCTTTTTAATATCTTTATAAGCAATGACACCTATAGCGCCGATGACCATAGTTATAGCAGCCATAGTTGCTAGCAATGGATGTATGAGATCATTATGTTGATCAAATAGTAAAGTGAAGAATCGAATTAATGCATAGGCCCCTACTTTGGTCATTAACGCTGCAAATAATGCTGCAAGCTCAGTATTTAACACAGCGTAGGCTTTGGGTAGCCACATAAAAAGGACCAGCGCTGCTTTCGCACTAAATGCGACTAAGAAGATTAATGAAATCATTGTAACAGTGCGATTATCTCCCATGTCATTCAAACGCATTGCAATATGTGAAAAGTTTAATGTACCTACTGTTTTATAAAGTAAACCTATACCTAATAAGAATAGCCATGAACCAATAATATTCAAGACAACATAAATAATTGCAGCACGTAATTGTTCTACAGATTGTCCAAGTGTAATGAGTACAAATGACGCTAGTAACATAATTTCAAACATGACGTATAAATTAAATAAATCTGATGTTAGAAAAGAGCCTATCACGCCAACACTTAAAAATAATATGAACGATGGCAAGTGATAACGATTTGCTTTATGTTCGCCACGCCCAAATCCGTATGCCATAATTAAAGTAATCACAAACGAAGCGGTTGTAACCATAATCAAACTTAAAGAATCTCCTAAAAACTGTATACCAAAGGGCGCTGACCATCCTCCAAAGTCTAGCGTAATTGGACGGTGACGCTGAACATAAATTAATAGCATTAATGAAATAATTGTGGTGATAGTCATTGTACCTAAGTATAAATATTTAGAAATACGATCATTATTTTTTAAAAATACAAGGATTAAGGCACAAAGGAATGGTAATAACATTGGTAAAATCAATAAGTTACTTAGCATCATCTCCCCCCCTTAGGCCTTCAATTTCATCTTCTTTTGTTACTTTATAAGTTCTATAAACAAGTACAAGTAAAAACGCAGTCATCCCAAACCCTATAACTATTGCAGTTAGTACAATAGCTTGTAACAAGGGATCAACAAACAATTGGTTTCCACCAGTTATTAATGGTTCTGATCTACTAGAACCATACGTTCCCATACTCATAATAATGAGATTACCAGCATGAGTATATATTGAAATTCCGATTACAATACGAATTAAATTGATTGATAAAATCATATATGTTCCTATAAACACTAAAAATCCTATAACTAGTAATAATATTAAATTCATGATCGACCTCCGCTAAGCGACAACATCACTGTGACAATAACACCAACAACTGAGAATAAAATACCTAATTCAAAAAGTGTTATTGTACTTACATGAATTTGCCCTAAAATTGGAAGTATCCAAGTTGTTTCATATTGAGACAAAAATGGTTTTCCAAAAAACATAGGTATTATCGCAGTAATAGATGATACCAATGCTCCAATAATCATTAAAATTCTAAAATCAATCGGTAAACTTTCTAAAACCTCTTCAACATTAAAAGCCAGAAACATTAAAATAAACGCTGAACTAAATATTAAACCACCAATAAAGCCACCACCAGGATTATTATGACCTGCGAAGAAGACATAGAATCCGAAAGTCAATAAAATAAATACAACAAGTTTCGTGACCGTTCTTAACACGACATCATTCTCTTTCATCTTGTCCCCTCCGATCTTGATAATTTAATAATGTGTAAATACCTAGCCCAGTAATAATTAACACTAATCCTTCAAATAATGTATCTAATGCTCTAAAGTCACCAAGTATCGCATTTACAATATTTTTACCACCTGTTAGTTTGTCAGCTTTTAAATAAAAGTCTGATATTGATGATAAACCATCTGTTTGTTGTGTAATAAAAATTAATGATACAACAATAAGTGCCATCAAGAGTGATACAGAAATTTTAATTATTTCTCTTTTTTTGTTAGCGTTAGATCTTGGTACGTTTGGTAATCTTGAAAAACTGACAATAAATAGTATCGTCGTTATTGTTTCAACTACTAGCTGAGTCAATGCTAAATCAGGGGCTTTCATTGCTATAAAGAATAAGGTCACAACAAATCCGATGACTCCATTTAAAATGACCATTGTCAGTCGTTGACGTATAAAAATTAAAGAAATACCAATTGTGACAGTTACGATTGCTAATATAATTTCTAATGCCCCAAATTCAGAAACATGTAACTGATGTACTTTAGGAAGTCCAATTCGAATATAACCATATCCAATGATAATCATAAATATGCCTAAGGTCATAATAATGTATTGGTTTAAACGATCTTGCATAACACGTTTAAATCGCTTCGTAGCAAACTTTTCAAAATGTCGATATACCATCTCATACCCTTTTGAAACTGAAATCTGTCTAATTTTACCTGTGAACACTTTTTTCCAATCTACTTTGATTGCTAGTACACTACCCAATAAAATAATGATGATGGTTAAAAGAAGCGGTATGTTAAATCCATGCCATTGCGAAACATGTGGTGCCAATGGATCAATTTGATGATTACCACCTGATACACCTCTTAATGCTGGAACGATAATCCCCTTCCCAAATATATTTGGCACAAAAAAGATTACAGGTACTAGCACCATTAATATAAGAGAGGGTAAACTAAACAACCATGGTTCGTGGATATTTTTTTTAGTAAACACTTTAGAATCATATTTAGTCCAAAATACTTCTTTAACCATGTAAAGTGCATATGTGAATGTAAAAATACTAGCAATAACACCAACAAACACGATAGCTATCATTGAAATCAAACTAAATTGGGATAATTGTCCAGTTTGTGTTAATGCATCTAAAAACATTTCTTTACTTAAAAATCCATTTAAAAATGGTACTCCAGCCATAGATAGAGCCGCTATCGTCATGACTAGATTCATTTTAGGAAATAGTTGACGCATTCCACTTAAAATTCGTATATCCCTTGAACCTGCTTCATGATCTAAAATACCTACTCCCATGAAAAGCGCACATTTAAAGATGGCATGATTCATTAGATGAAATAGCGCACCAAATAATACAAATACATAAATAGATGCTATTGCGTCTTGTTGGTGTTGAGCATATCCACCACCGATACCGACCATTGCCATAATCATTCCTAGTTGACTGATTGTTGAATATGCTAGGATTCCTTTTAAATCCCATTGTTTTAAAGCTGTGATTGAACCAAATAACATTGTTATTAAACCAACAAACGTGACGATATATATGTACATATTGCTAAGACCTAATAATGGTGTAAATCGAAGTAATAAAAAGATACCAGCTTTTACCATCGTGGCTGAATGTAAATAAGCACTTACAGGTGTAGGTGCAGCCATTGCTCTAGGTAGCCAAATATGAAATGGAAATTGTGCTGATTTTGTAAATGCACCTAATAAAAACATAAAAATCATAGGGATAAACAATCCATGATTCTTAATATGATCTGCTTGTCCTAATATGTCAGTGATATTATTCGTTCCTGTCATGATATACAGCATAATAAAACCAACTAATAACGCCAATCCACCAAATACTGTAATCATAAATGATTGAATCGCACCAAATTGACTGTCACCATTGTTATACCAATATGAAATCAATAAAAATGATGATACACTCGTTAATTCCCAAAAAATGTACATCAATATCGTATTGTCTGATAATACAATACCAATCATACTGAACATAAATAACGTTAAATAAAAATAAAACCTTGGTAAATTGTCTTTTCGAGAGGATAAATATTGAGTTGCATAGAAGAATACTGCAATTCCAATAAGTGAAATAATAAGAGAAAACATTAAACTTAAACCATCTAAACGTAAATCTAAATTAATATCTAATGTCTTAATCCATGGAATAGAGGTAGAAAGATATTGCAGTTTAGCTACTGATGGTATTTGAATCAAAAAATAGATAGATGAAATTACAGGTGCAACCAACGCTATGTACCCGGCATATTTAGCCAATGCTCTACGTTTAGACATTAGAAGTATCATCGCCATAATCACAAGTATAGCAATTAATAAATAAACCAAACTCATTATTAGCCTCCTTTGTTTCTATAATTGTAATGAAATATAAATACTATGTTCACACTCATTTTCTAAACCGATAAAATTTAGTGTTTCAATAGCAGATTGATGCCCTAAATACTTTTGAATGACTGGTATAGGTATACCTTTTTGATAAGCATGATATGCAAATGTCTTACGCAATGTCGTTAGTCCTACATTATCTATACCAGCTTCAATTGATGCTTGGTGAATTATTCGATATGCTTGCTGTCTAGATAATACTTGATTTGTTCGTAGTGATTGAAAAAGAACGTCTTCATTCGAAAGACTCCTGTCCTCTATATATTGAAGTAGTTCTTTCGATAATGTTTCTGGTAACCTAATTTTAATCAACGAATGAAAATGTGCTTTACACATTTCTGATAACGTACACTTTTCAATTAGTCTCTTAACTTGAGAGACTGTAATTGTTAATAATTCTGATACTTTCAATCCACTATGTATAGCTAACTTAAAGAATAAATAGTCACGTTCAGATTTTATCTTGAGCGCTTCATACATTTTAACAATATCATCATTAAATTTAATCGCTTCTACTTTATTCATTACTCAACCTCCCCTTGCTTTAAGTGTCTTAATCATAGCTATTTTATATTTTAGTTACATATATCTATTGCCTTTTTTATAGATTTTAAACATAGAAAATAAAATTAGCCATTTTATTATTTTATTTCGATATATAGTGTGAAAGGAGGTTTTAAAATATGAGTAAAATAAACCACATCACTATTGTATTATCATTTACTAAAGTAGACGCTAACGGCAAACAAACAGAATTTAAGCGTCGATTCGCTAACATTAACCCTGATGCATCAAACGACCAAATTAAAACATTCAGCAAACTTATTGAGCGACTTACTGGAGAAACATATAACAATATCGAACTCATCAAATCTTTATCAATTTAATCAGGAGGACATATTCATGACTAAAACACTTGAATTAAGTTTTAAATCTTCACTAGACAAGCCTGTAAAACTGCAATTACCACAATTAAACAACGTAGTGACCGAGCAAGTTGCACGTGATAGTATGAATGCATTAGTAGATTTAAATATTATAAAGTCAAATAGTGGTACTATCACCAAAGTACATTCTGCTCAAATTATTGATAAAACAACAACTGTTTTATTTGAAGATAAGAAATAGATATAAAGAAAGCGCAATTAATTTAGTATAAATACTAACACCCTAGACTTTCATCATGATTGTCTAGGGTGATTTTGTTATGATAATGTCCTGTTTTTTTCAACATTATTGTAAATGAGTTGTATATTTTCTCTATAATGATAATGTATTCATATGATTTTATTATTAACTTTGGAAAGTGAGACTTTATTCATATGCTTCTTTTCTATATCATTGGTGTCCTAGTTGGAATGCTTATTCCTATCCAAACATCTGTCAATTCAAGACTATCACTGTATACTAAATCGCCTTTCTATACTTCATTCATTTCATTTTCAGTTGGAACAATTTGTTTAATTATTTTAAATATCATTATCAATCCAGAAGTATTTACTATTCACTTTTACAATAATCAATCATTTAACTACACATGGGTAGTCGGTGGTTTGCTTGGGGTTAGCTTTTTAACTGGCAATTTATTGTTATTGCCAAAATTAGGTGCAACATTAACTGTAATTGCAACAGTTGCGGGTCAAATTATTATGGGTGTCATTATTGATACATTTGGCTTATTTGGCGCTACAATTCATGATTTTAATTTAATTAAAGCAATTGGAGTATTGTTACTCATTGTCGGCATCGTCATAATGAATCAATTTAACAAGAATAATTTATTACTAACTGATCAAAAGTATTTACTGTTTTGGCTTCTCTTAGGATTTATTTTTGGTTTCTTTCCACCTATTCAAACGACAATTAATAGTGCTTTAGCAAGTCATACTCATTCACCAGCCTTTGCATCATTAGTATCATTTACAATTGGGTCAATAACGCTATTGATTTTAACCGCTATTTTTAATAGTTCTTTAAAACTAAAAACAAGTCATTTAAAATTCGGTAAATTAAAGCCTATCTATTTTACTGGCGGTATACTTGGTATGGCTTTTGTAACAGCTAACATTATCTTAATGCCTCATATGGGTGCAGCATTAACAACACTTATTGGGATGTTTGGCCAGATTCTAATGGGCATATTGATAGATCACTTTGGATTATTTGGTTCACCTAAAATAGCAATGACATCCAGAAAAACTATTGGTCTATTATGTATTTTGACAGGCATTATACTTTTAAGATTATTTTAAATTAACTTTTAGCTTATCATTTTAACTTGTAATTATTTTTAAAAGTGATAAGCTATTTTTTTGTGGTCTAAAAATCTTTAGAAAAGCGTTGATTTGGGTAGTATACTTTGACACAACAAATTTTAATTTAGCAAATTCGATAGTCAACTCATTCTTAAGACCTAAATTAATGTTATTTTTTAATAATTTACACCAAATTAATAGCAAAAATTATGTTATTCGTGCTAATATTTCATAGTTGGTTATTCAATTAATTAAAAATAAGTCAAAATGCACAACTTTTTATAATTCATTGAGTCGAGTTTGAAAAATAAAAGTGCTTTAATGCATGATCAATTATCGTACTTTCTATTATTTGTTACCCGTTATCAATCGGAATAACGTATATACACTTTAACGTGCTATAGATTGGTTTTAATCACTAAATTAATGTGTTTTTCTTATCATTAAAACTGCACTGAGAATTACTAAATTAAAAAAATTATAAAAATTTTTCATTTTTAGTGATAAAATTCTGAAAAATGGGTATAAATAGTAGAAGAAGTTAACTTGGAAGAGTTAAGCTATAACAAAGAATCTCTTTAGACACACATTGAATATCGAAACATTTAATTGCGCTAAATCGTTTCATTAAATAAATTACCTTGTATTGGCGATTAAATTAAGGTAAATTATAAAAAATGCTGATATTTTTGACTAAACCAAATGCTAACCCAGAAATACAATCACTGTGTCTAATGAATAATTTGTTTTATAAACACTTTTTTGTTTACTTCTCATTTTTAATTAGTTATAATTAACTAAATAATAGAGCATTAAATATATTTAATAAAACTTATTTAATGCAAAATTATGACTAACATATCTATAATAAATAAAGATTAGATATCAATATATTATCGGGCAAATGTATCGAGCAAGATGCATCAAATAGGGAGGTTTTAAACATGGCAATTACAAAAATCAATGATTGCTTTGAGTTGTTATCAATGGTCACTTATGCTGACAAATTAAAAAGTTTAATTAAAAAGGAATTTTCAATTAGCTTTGAAGAATTCGCTGTATTGACATACATCAGCGAAAACAAAGAGAAAGAATACTATCTTAAAGATATTATTAATCATTTAAACTACAAACAACCACAAGTTGTTAAAGCAGTTAAAATTTTATCTCAAGAAGATTACTTCGATAAAAAACGTAATGAGCATGATGAAAGAACTGTATTAATTCTTGTTAATGCACAACAACGTAAAAAAATCGAATCATTATTGAGTCGAGTAAATAAACGAATCACTGAAGCAAACAACGAAATTGAACTATAATTTTGTTTAGCGCAATTTGGTGAAGTTTGATAGATGATACATTCTATTAAACTTCCTTTTTTTATGTCTTTTTTTACCTAATTGTTAAGAGGTTTTGCACTAATGGCACTTAATATAAGGAAGATAGCCGCATAACGAGCAGTATATATCAAATACATTTCAAAAAAAGCTGATTTCTATCAAATAATGAATAGTAATCAGCTTTTTCACATTGCCTAAGGACTTTATGCCCTAGGTTTATATATCACATATTATGATACGCTTTTTAAAAAATTTAAATAATAATTCATAAATGCTTCTGGTTCTTCAATATGCGGTGCATGTCCTGAATGTTCGAAGATTTTTTTCGTAACATTTAAAAAATGCGCTTCCAATTTAAAATGATTCTTATCTTTAATCAAAGGATCATGTTCCCCATTAATTAACAAAGTAGGTACACATGTACGTTTTTTTAAATACATAGGTTCATCTTTATGCAAAATTAATGAACGAATTGCCACCGCACTATCATCCTCAGACTTAATGCTATATATTCTTTGTTTTTGATACCATTTCATCGTCTTCTCTTGATTTCTAAACAATTTAGAAAATAAAAGAATATACGCTTCAGACTTATTAAAACCCGCTATATCATCTTGATATTGTATTAACAATTGAGTAAAGCTGTGTATTAAGTCATCTTTCTTCGATGCAATGGTAGTTAATGATTTTACACGATAAGCATATTTATCTGTAAATAACTTAGCAACTACCCCACCTAAATCATGTCCTAGAATATGTGCCTCATGAATATTTAACTTCTCCATTAGAATTTTTAAATCCTCAACGTGATCGTTTAAATCGTATGATTCACTTTTAGAAGACTTGCCATGACCTCTTAAATCGTAAGTAAGTACTTTATATGATGATGCTAGTTGATGTTGCAAATCTTCAAATCCAGCTAAATTACCATCCAATCCATGAAGTAATATTATAGGATCCCCTTTACCTTCAATTTGATAAGTTAATTGGATTTGAGGATTAATTGTGACTTTATTCATTGTGACACCTCCCTCAATAAACTATATACCCAACCTTCATTCTATATACGCTTCCATTTTATAAACAATTTTTTTAAATTATTTATAAATTACCAAAAGTTATTCCAACAATAAAAAAACTATTCATCTCAATTAATACAATTAATCAAGTGAATAGTTTTATCATATTTATAATCTTGTACGTGAAGATAATCTAATTGTGAAATATATAACTAGAACTACTAATAATATCCATATAATTAATGAAAAAATCTGGGCTGATTGTGGATTATGAATCATTGCATCGACGGTTTTTTGACAAAATAATAAGCCGATTCCCGAAAACTCAAGTCGCTTATAAAATATGCCGGCAATTACTAAAATAATACCAATGAAAAAGAAAAATTGATGTCCAAAATTTGTAATTGGTATAACGCCCCAAGTAATATTAAATGCTTGTAATATAATTAATAACAAGGATATGATAGCGATAATTGTACCCATAATCATTTCTATTTTATTACTACGCAAGTAATTCTTTTGTGACACCCTTAGGTATACAACAATAGTCATTGGAAAAATCACTAAACAATAAAATAGACTCATTCCAGTAATAGCTTGAAACTGAACATACTGTTTATCATATAAATAGGATATGAGAATGAAGTTTATAATAAAGAAAATAACTGGATTCATTTGTAAAGCAAATAAATTCCTTTGAATCATTAATATGATTTGTGCTGGAGATTTTCTTTTATATTCAATATAATCTTGATCTTTCTTTTCAGAATTTTTTATATCAGTAATTACTTTCTCTTTAATATCATCAATCAAATGCGGTGATAAACCTTTATGATTAAAGTAATCTTCTATATTTTCTAGTAAAATTTTATCGTTAATACGCATTGGTAGTACTCCTTTAAAATGAAACATCTTTATTTATTGTATTGGTTTAATTTCCCCTTCGCAAATCATAAAAATTAATATTCACTGTATTATGCCATGTAATAAAATAACCGACAAGTATTGCGATTTAACTTGTCGGTTAAGCACGATTAATTTAATTATTATTTTTCCAAATCAATACGATATAATTTTATGTTTTTATCTTTTGGTGCTGAGGCAAATTGATAAGTCGTTTTGCCTTTTTCAATATATCCAAAATTACCAGCAACTTTGCTATATTCCGTATGTGTTACTGCTTTGCCAACATAATTTTTAACAGCTTGATATGTTGGACCATTAGCATCATTATACATCATTGAAATATGAGTTACTTTACCATTGTTTTTCTTACCATCAGTAGTTACTAATAACATACCTTTTTTAGTATGGAATTCGTAATAATGTTCAGTTCCATCTTCATTGTAAGAATACATAGGATTTTTGTACTTAGTTAAAACATCTTTAATAGATTCGCCAATTTTCACATTTTCTAATGACTGATCACCCTTAATTAATTGTTTAACAGTATCAATAGAGTTGCCACTTGCTGCTTCGGCACTAGTGTTCACTAAGCCTACTCCCATTACAACAGAACATGCAATTATACTTGCCGTTAGTAGCTTTTTCATAAGCACTCTCTCCTTTTATTTATATCGTCTTGTGCTCACAACCATTATACAACAATCATTTCTAAAACAACAGTCATATTACAATTATATTACAAATAATAATTACTACTTTTATATTTCACTTATCACTAAAAATTAAACATGCTTTTCATCGTGATGTTTGTTGATAAATGAAGCTGTATCTTCGACGAATCTTTCTTGCTCTTCAACAAATGGGAATGCACTTGATTCTTGATATACTTCAAAGTCCGCATTTTGGATTAAATCAGCTACTTCTTTAGCTTCCAATCTTGTTGTTCTTTCACCGAATTCTCCTGCAATAATTTTTGTCGGTACTACGACATTTCTATAAGTTTGAGAAATATCAGCGTTTTTGAATACCTCTTTAACTGCTTGAATTTCTTCTTTAGTTGATATTTCATTTGTATCTACGACATGTTTAAGGAATCGATTCATTTTTCTCGGACGATAATACTTACGCTTATTTAAAAATTTATCTTGTTTTTCAGGATCCCAGTTTCGAATAATATGGGCATATTTTCTAAATAAACGTTCTTCCGGTAATTCACCTTCAATAGATGTTGGATTTACCAACATAAGTGATGATGTAAATTCAGGATAACGTACTGAAATATCCGCACCAATGATTCCACCCATTTCATGGCATACAAATGCAACTTCTTCAATGTATAAATATTTAAGTAATTCAACAATGTCATCAGAAAAATCTTTTATTTCAATGTGACGAGGTTTATCAGAATAGCCATGTCCACGTAAATCAATTAACACAACTTGAAATGATTTTGCTAATTGTGCTGCTAATTTATTAAACACAGAATAATTATCAAGTACAGTATGAATCAATACGATAGGATAGCCTTCACCTAATGTACTGTAATGTATCGATGTTCCATCTTTTCTAGTAAATAGATCCATAATTTTCTCCTTTATTATCATTTTTTATTGGTAAAATGGTTAATAATTCTTCCACTGTTGTAATTGTAAAATCAACTTCTTCTTCGAGTGGTTCAATTTCAGCATCTTCTTGTTTATACCATACACTAACCATGCCCATAGCTCGTGCTGGAGCTACATCATTTAACGCATCATCGCCAACATACATAATTTGCTCAGGTAATACCCCTAGTTGATCAATCATATCTTCAAAAATTTTAGGATGTGGTTTACGAAAACCAACTGTTTCTGATGTTGATAAATAATTAATAACATGCATCAAACCAAGTGAATGTAATCGAAATTGTTTAATCTTAGATTTACCATTTGCGATAACACCAATTTGAAAGCCTTTTTGCGATAGCTTTTCTAGTGTATACAAAGTATCGTAATAAGGAAATACATAACGATAAAAATGCATTTCAAAATCATTAAATAAGTCTTTCCAAGTTAACCTATCTACATGGAAACGTTTAATGATTTCTTTATATAAATCAGGTTTATCATTATCTTCATCGTCATCTAGCTCAATAAATGCTTTTTTAAAATCTGCCAGTTGAACATGAATTAAGTAGTCATGAAATCGTTCATATTGCTCTTCGATAAATTTCTCTCGAGATTTAACTCTGTCCAACAACGTACCTTCTAAATCAAATACAACTGCTTTAATTTGATTCAAATCCATCGCTTATGCCCTCTTTATGTTTATAGTTATTTTTATTTTAGCAAATGTCATGTGCTAGTGTAACCGTTTCGACTGAGATATTAGCATGTAAAATAACACTGGTATACCAATTAATGCAATAATAATGCTTGCCGGTATTTGTACTGGTGACAGTATATGGCTACCAATAAAATCTGCCATAACCATTATTTGTCCTCCAATTACAATATTCAAAGCCAATTGTCTTCCTAATGATTGTTTCCACTGCCATTTTCTAATGAGTTGTGGTATCACCATACCAATGAATCCAATGATGCCAACATATGCGACATTTATCGCCGTTATCATAGAAGCTATACATAACGCGATATATGTAATCAATTGAACATTTAAGCCTAGTGACTGACTTTTTAGTTCTCCTAATTGCAATAACTTTAGTTGATTAAGAATGATAAATATACCAAACAGTGCAATGATAAATGTGATTGCTATTATGGATACATTTGAGTATTCTGCATCACCAAAGCCACCAAACAAATAATTGGCAATTGTATTTAATTTGCGAGGTTTTAATAAAATCAAAAAATATAGAAGTGAATTGAATAATGCACCAATCATTAAACCACTTAATATTAAGATTCTAACTGGATAGCCTTGGCTCAATACCGACGTAATGACTAATACAGTTATTAATGTTATCAAACTAAATGTTATTGAAAATACAGGAATCCATAACGTTGTTAAACCTAAAAATAATGCTAATCCTGAACCAAATGTAGCACCGCTTGCCAATCCTAATGTAAAGCTATCTGCCAATGCATTATTTAAAACTGTTTGAAATATAAGACCTGCAACTGTTAATATCATACCTGTCAACAATGCTTCTAATAATCTCGGTAATCTAACATTGATTAAAATAGACTGGTTAAATACATCATTGATATCCCCCAACTGCCAAAATAGATATATGCTAGTTGTTATAATCAATATGACTATCCAGCTCAATAATACTTTATTAAATGTCATAGCATTCTCTTTTCTTTCATCGATAATTACATTCATTATAGCAATCACATACTCGCGTTGCTATCATTCACTAAATATATTTTAAAAACCCCTTATCTCAAACATGTATTTTTTTACATGTAGCAATAAGGGGCATAATTAGAATGGTTTATTTTCTATAAATTGCATCTCTTAATTCTTTTAATCCTTCATCAATACGTGGACCTGGTCTTGATACTTCATCACCATTTACAACTTCAATACGTGTATTCTTGACAGCATTAATTTTATTGAATCCACCCCTTTTTTTGATGATATCCATATAATCTGATCTTGTCTTAGCTTCCGTCGAAATTAATATATCTGGGTTCTTTTTAATAATACTTTCCTTCGTTACAGGGTTCCAACCATTAATGTCACTATAAACATTTTGGGCTTCTAATTTTTCTAACATATCATTAAAAAATGTATGCTTCCCTGCTGTATATATTTCAGGCTTTGATGAAACCTCAATAAATACTTTTGATTTTTTATGATGAGCAGGAATTGAATCTATGACTTTATCGATATTATCTTTAGTTTCCTCAACAAGTTGTTCAGCCTGCTTATCATGATGCGTTAATTTCCCAATTTGCTTAAATGTGTTGTATGTTTCATCAATTGATTGTGCATCTTTAACATACACTACTTTGATGCCTTGTTTCTCTAATGATGACAATACTTTATTAGCAGTTGCCTTTTGCGACTCATGCGCAAGAATTAGATCTGGCTTTGCCTTTAAAAGTTCCTCTTTATTTAGATTCAAAGCATCAAATTGTTTCTTACCCTCTTTCACATCTTTTGGATAATCATCAACCGTTGAAACACCAACTATGTATTTACCTAATCCTAATTCATATAAAATTTCAGTATTACTAGGCATTAACGAAACAATTCTATGGTACGGCGATTTAGACGAGCCATTATCATCGCTACCTTGTTTATCATTATCTTTCATACCACAGCCACTCAGGACAAGCATAAAAATCAAAATAAAAGCAATTAACGATTTCTTCACATTATCACATCTCCTTTTTAATCCCACTTTTCGCTTTAGCGATTAGAGGGATTTATGCAGTTGTGCCTTAGCATCCAACTGCGTTCCTCTTCACCTTTAGTGATTAGAGGCTTTTATGCAGTTGCTGCACAAACAAACAACTGTTTTTTTCTTTATATGCTTCTATTTATTATATAAGTCCACATACTAAAAGAAAATAGTAAATTATTTTTTATATTTCATATAAACTCATCTATCTAACTTCACAGCGTTTACTTTTTAAAGTAAGGTTCTAAAAAATCATAATTCTTTATATCTTTGTCTCTAAAGTAATGTTTACCAAATACATCTAACAGAGCATGAAATTCATTAGCATCTTGATTTGTAAAATGATTTGGTAATGTGACTACTTTTTTTAATTGATCATAATTTTTAGTGTTTTCATATCCTAATTTATCATATATTTTTCTTGTATAGCTATCTGGAATAAATTCAATACGTCCGAATATATAAACAAGTAAGACATCTGCTGTTTCACTTCCAATACCTTTCAAAGATAATAATTCTTTTCTTAATCCACCTTTATATCGCTCATTAATCTCTTGATAATTGAAATGATGTCGTGCTAACCATGTTAATAATGTTTTAATCGTCAGTGTTTTACTTTTATAAAAGCCACTTGAATGTATCAATGATTGTAACGTTTCAATAGGTAGTTCTAATATATGATTGGGATTAAAATGCGTATGTTCTTTAATCTGATTCAATGCAATTTCTGCATTTCGCCATCTAGTATTTTGAACTAAAATTGCACCTAACATCAGTTCAATGTCATTATCAGCAGGCCACCAATTTTGCGGTCCCATATGCCTATATAACAATTTATACAATTCATCAGTTCCTAACATTTACACCCTCCTTTTAGAGCCCCTAATTAATAAATTAATTAGGGGCTCTTATGCAGTTGCTGCGCAAGCAAGCCAACTGTATTCCTTTACTCCCCTTGAGCTTTAGCGATTTAGGCTCTCTTATGCAGTTGTGCAGTAGCATCCAACTGCGTCCCTCTTAACCTTATTCACATACTAAGCATTCCCCAATATGTCACATACCTAATTAAAAACACTCCAACACAAAGTATCTTTCGAGAAACTCTACGTTGGAGTGTATATAAATGTTCTTACATTGATTCAGGTGCGCTTACACCGACCATTGCCAATGCATTTTTCAATGTAATTCTGACCGCTTCAATCATAGCAACATGTGCTTTTGTTTTTTCAATATCATCTGTTAACACTTTTTCAGCATTATAGAATTTATGGAAATGAGCAGCCAAGTCTTGAATATAGTTAGTAATTCTATGTGCTGATCTATGCTCAGCAGCACTTTCAATTGTAGGTTCGAAATCAGCTACTTTTTTCAACAATTCAATCGCTTTTTCATTTGTAATCGTTGTAAAATCATTCGCAGCAGTCACTTCAATACCTTGCTCTTTCGCTTGTTTTAAAATTGAACAAATACGCGCATGTGCATATTGAGCATAGTAAACTGGATTGTCTTGAGATTGCTCTTTCGCTAATTCCATATCAAAATCAAAGTGACTATCAGGACTACGCATAGTTAAGAAATAACGTGCAGCGTCAACGCCAACTTCGTCCATAATTTCTCTTAATGTAATCGCATTACCAGTACGTTTACTCATCTTCACTTCTTTACCATTTTCCATTAAACGAACCATTTGCATGATTTGAATTTCTAAACGATTACTATCTACACCAAACGTTTCAAGAGATGCTTTCAAACGATTAATATAACCATGATGATCAGCACCAAATAAATCGATTAAAATGTCATTACCACGTTTAACTTTATCGAAGTGGTACGCAATATCTGGTAAGAAATACGTATATGTACCGTCATTTTTAATTAATACTCTGTCTTTGTCGTCTTTAAAATCAGTTGTACGTAACCATGTAGCGCCATCAGCTTCATACGTATAACCTAATTCTTTCATTTTTGCTAAAACTTCAAGAATTTCGCCTTTTTCATATAAAGATGTTTCACTAAACCAATTATCAAAATGCGTATTGAACTCTGCTAAATCATTTTTCAATTTAGCCATTTCGTATTCTACGCCTAATTTTCTAAATTCTTTCAAACGTGCTTCTTCAGAATAATCTTTAATTTCAGGGTGTTTCTCTGCTAAATCTTTACCTATTTCAATAATATCTTTTCCATTATAGCCATCTTCTGGCATTGAATAACTATTGTCACCTAAAGCTTCAAAGAAACGTGTTTCAATCGAACGCGCTAAGTTAGTAATTTGATTACCAGCATCATTAATATAATATTCACGTGTTACATTATAGCCAGCTGCAGTTAAAATATTAGCTAAAGCATCACCAACTGCTGCATTTCTAGCATGACCAATATGTAAATCTCCTGTAGGGTTAGCTGAAACATACTCAAGCAATACATTTTGACCTTTTGATTCATTTACATGTCCAAATTGATCACCTTTTTCAATTGCTTCAGGAATAATTGCTGTTAAATACTGATTATCTAAGTAAAAATTAATGAATCCTGGACCAGCAATGTCAATTTGTTTTACATGTGCTTTTTCAGTATCTAAGTTATCAACAATCGCTTGAGCAATTTCACGAGGATTACGCTTTGCAATCTTAGTCAGTACCATCGCAATATTAGTAGCATAATCTCCATTTTTTGTATCTTTAGGAACTTCAATTTTAATATCAGGAATCTCATCTGCTAATCCTGCTTTGTTAATACTTGCTGCAATTTCTTCTACTAATGTTTGTTTCACTTGATCAATAATATTCATTCGCCTATCTCCTTATAGTTAATTTCATATTGATAAGAACCCATTTTTTCATTATCTTGATATAATTCATAATGAATCTTTAGCTTGCCACCGTCTCCACTTACGAAATGTAAAATGCGTAATGTTTTAACTTCTAGTGGAATTCGTCCAGCCGATATATCGTAAAAAGTTGTTGTCGTTTGTCCTTCAACAAAATGCAAATTCATATTAATGTCGCCTTTACGAATCAACTTAACGCTATCATCATCCACTTTTATTGTAACATTAACTGTTGCATCCTCAATTTGTTCTACATACCGAATAAAGTTAGATTGCCTTTGTTGCCAAGTTCCTTCAGTAGTAAATTCAAATTTTTCTTTTTCGTTGTGCTGTTTCAACACTTGCTTTGTTTGAATACTTACTTTTTTATCCAATTTACTACTCACCTTAATCTTCGCATAATAGAAATATTATAGCATAAAATAAGGTCATCTTGTTATGCCTTCTTAAAGCTAAATAGGTTCAATTAATTAACAATTCCATACTTAATCAACGCTTCATATATGTAAGCCATTTTATAAAATACAAACAACACCTCAAAACCAAAAAAACACGAGATTTTCACTATCTTTCATGAAAACCTCGTGTTTGATTATAATGATAGTGTTCAGAGCACTACCTTCTTTATCTATATAGTCAGTTGATATTTTTAAAATTTAATAACCATTCTACCAGTTATAGTACCATTTTCCATTTCTTCAAAAATATCATTGATTTCTTCTAATTTTCTTAATTGAACTTTAGGTGTTACTTTATTTTCAGCAGCAAATTCAAACGCTTCACGTAAGTCTTGTCTTGTACCAACAAGTGAACCTACTACTTCAATACCGTCAAGCACTAATCTTGGGATATCTAAGTTCATTTTATCAACAGGTAAACCAACGGCAACAACTCTTGCACCAGCTTTTACAACATCAACCGCTTGGTTAAATGGCGTCTTAGCAACTGAAGTTACCACTGTTGCATCTAATCCTTTGTTATCAGTTAATTTCATAACTTCTGCAACTGGATCAACATCTTTAGAATTAATAATAGCATCTGCACCTAATTCTTTCGCGAATGCTAATTTATCATCATTAATGTCGAAGGCAACAATTTTAGCCCCCATAACGTTTTTAGCATATTGTAAAGCTAGGTTACCTAAACCACCTATACCAAAAACACCTAACCATTGACCAGGTTTTACATTACTTACTTTTACAGCTTTATAAGTTGTCACACCTGCGCATGTAATAGAAGACGCTGCTGCTGGATCTAATTTTTCAGGTACTTTCACAGCATAGTCTGCAGTAACAATAACTTGTTCAGCCATTGCACCATCTACTGTATAACCAGCATTTTTCACACTACGGCAAAGTGTTTCACGACCTGTTGTACAATATTCACATCTTCCACAGCTTTCGAACATCCAAGCGATAGACACACGGTCTCCAATTTTTAATGATTCTACATCTTCTGCAACTTCGATGACTTTACCAATACCTTCATGACCTAAAGTAACGCCTGTAACATCACCAAAATCAGCATTCTTAACATGTAAATCGGTATGACAAACACCACAATATTCCGTTTGTACCAATGCTTCACCAGGTTTTAAAGCTCTTAACTTTTTGTCCTCAATACTTACTTTGTGATCTTTCGTTACAACTGCTGCTCTCATAATAATGTCCTCCTTATAGTCACTCCAGTATGTATGATATTAATTGGCGATTACTTTCAAAAATGAAAACGAATAATTATAGATGTAATTTTTATTTGTAATAGACGCCAGATTAAAACATACTACTGTGACTTTGTTTTTAGTTAGATATCAACCGTTAACTTTTAACGTTTCCCTAGTTAATATGTTAAAAGAAATGACATAATCGATATGCTAACGTGTAATTTTTACTTCACATATATTTATTTAAAGATAATTTATAATACTCTTATCTTCACTCTTATTATAATGTGAATTAATTCACAAAGTATATAGCTATGATCAAAAAAATGTGTCAGTTATTCAAATTTTTTATTAACTACAGATTAATTTAATTTCAAAAAAAATTAAAAAAACTCCCAACCAATCTAAGACTTTATTTTCACCTCAAGATTTACGTCGTCATTGAGAAATGAATCATATCTTTATAGATTAATTGGGAAATTTTAGTTTCTAATATTTAATTAAATGCTTGATGTAAAGCATCAGAAGAAAGCTTCCACATACCTTCATCATGGTTCATTAAAAAGTCTTTTAAAATAGCTTTATTCTCGTCACCAATTTGATCAATGATAATATGATGTTTCATTGATTTATCCATCATATTAACATGTTCAGGCATACTTTTATAACCACGACGAATTGCTTTATTCACTAATAAATAGCACGCTGTTAAACCAGCGTAATATGGTCCTTGTTCATTACGTTCTGTTGTTACCCAACACAACCAATATTCTTTAGCTTCATCGCCTTCAACAGCAGCTTTATCAGTAATCCATTTCACACCTTTTTCAACTTTGGCACGAGCATGCATGCCTCCAATATCAATAAATGCTTCTTTGTTAGCAACATCGATAAAAACTGGTGCAATATTGTCTAAGCTAATTGAACCAATATTTGTACCTTTATGACCATCTAGAGGGTCATTTTTTATGATATTAAAATTAAAGCCTTTTTTCTCAGACAATGATATAACCTCCATATTTAACGATAACAATTTTAGCCCTGTTTAATTAAGCTCATTAATCAAATTTTCAATAGCTTCTCTAATTGTCTTATCTTTAATCTTTGCAACCATTTCTCTAGGATAATATAATTTATAGTCTTGGCGATTAATGCCTGTAATACTATGAATGACTAATGATTGATTGCTTATTTCTCTAATCGTACCATCTTGTCTTAATAAATGAATCGGTTTGCGATTTGACCCCGGTCGATCATAGTCATATGGCAAATCCGAAAATGCTTCACTCACAAAATAATAATCTGGATTAATACCACCTGCTTCAAACAGTTCTTGCAGTTCTGATATTGTAATAATTGAGCCATCAAATGGAATATATTTAAATAAGTCTCGATTAATAAATCGACTTGCTAAATCACTTAAAATGGCATCATCTTCTTTTGTCCATTTTTCCAAATAATACGTAACTACCGCTTCATCGAGTTCAACATATTGTTCAATCGTAACTGTCTCTTCAAAAAATGGAATAAAATCATGTGGATGCAACTTAAATTCATAGCCTTCATTATAAAGCTGTTTTGCGCGTTTCAAACAATTATTAAGCAGCACTTCTCCACCACGACTAACTGGGTGGAAGTAAATTTGCCAATACATTTGATAACGACTCATAATAAAGTTTTCAACTGCATGCATACCACTTTCTTTGATTAGTACTTCATCTTTAGAAGGTCGCATTAATCTTAAAATACGCTCCATATCAAAAGCACCATATGATACACCTGTGAAATACGCATCACGTTGTAAATAATCCATTCTATCCGCATCGATTTGTGACGAAATCATCGAAATGACCAATTTATTATGATGCGTTTTATTAATTACTTCCGCAACTTCTCTTGGAAACTCAGGCGACACTTTACGTAATACAGCATTCACCTCAGTATCTCCAGTAATAATCGCTTGTGTGTATGCTTCATGGTCTGTATTAAATATTTTTTCAAAACTATGTGAAAATGGACCATGTCCTAAATCATGTAATAATGCAGCACATAATGCCAACGGTCTATCTTTATTGTCCCATGCATCATGACCAATAAATGACTCATCAATTAATCGTCTAACTATTTCATACACACCTAAAGAATGTCCAAAGCGACTATGTTCTGCTGTGTGAAAAGATAGGTACAGTGTTCCTAGTTGTCTAATTCGACGTAACCTTTGGAATTCCTTAGTTTTAATTAAATCCCATATCAATTGATCTTCAACATGAATATATCGATGTATCGGATCTTTAAAAACTTTTTCTTCTACTAATTTTAAATCTACATATGCGTTAGTCATTATTCCCCTCCTTTTCGTTTAATATAATATTTAATTTACTTAAAATGCTTTGTACATAAGTGCTAAGTCTAACTTTTCGCCATACATTTCTGGCTGATAAGAGCGTAAGATTGTAAAACCTTGCTCTTTATAGTAAGCTACTGCTTCTTCATTTTTATTATCTACTTCTAAGTAAACACCTTCAAATTTATCTTCAAAACGTGATAATCCTTCATTTAACAATGCTGTACCATAACCTGTATGTTGCGATTCTGGTTTAACATAATGAGCTGATAAATATAATTCTTCACCGTAAATAAAGTTAGCAAAGCCAACGATGTCATTACCTTCTTCAACGACTAAGAATAATTGTTCTTGAAGTCTTTTCTTTAAATGATGTTCATTATATGAAGCTTCTAACAAGTGATTAACTGTTGTCGCAGCGTATATATTTAAGTATGTATTAAACCAAGCTTTAGTTGCGACATCTCTAATTTGAACAACATCTTTTTCAGTTGCTTGTCTTACCTTGAACATGACTTTCTCCCCTTATTAACAAGTTTTAATAACGGCATTATACCACAACTTGCTCAATACTTAATAAACAATGATTGTCTATTCAATTTATATATTTATATTTTCCGTTAAAATTAAAAATAAAAATAACGAAGCAAAAAATCACTTCGTTTAGTATGAGGTATGTCTTATTGCAATATACTATTCCACTCAGTTGCACGTGCTAAGGCATAGTTGTCTTTCATGATGTCACCAGGCTTTTCAGCAGTTCCAATAATATAACCATTTAAAGTGGCACCTAAAAAGTCTAAACTATATTTCATTTGCGTAATTGCTGGCTTCGCTTTTATTTTTGGACAATCTCCACCAACTAAAATAACTCTAAAATCCTTTTCGGCCATTTGTGCCTTAAAATTAGGATATCGTTTATCTTGTAATGTTTCTGACCAATGTTCGATAAATGCTTTCAATGGTGCTGAAATGCTATACCAATACACTGGTGATGCAAAAATAATTGTATCACTAGCCAATATTTTATCTAGAATCGGCAAATAGTCATCGTCATATGAAGTAATAGTCTCTGCTGTATGTCTCACGTCACGTATCGGTTTAAACTGATGTTGTGTCACGTCAATCCATTGATACTCTAAATCTTGCAAAGCGAATTTTGTTAATTGTGCAGTATTACCGTTTGGTCTACTCCCACCAAACAAAACAGTAATCATTTTAGCCTAACCTCACTTTTGATTAATAAATATCTGTGTTTTTCGTTACCTAATTATACTATCATAAGCTTTGCCTACCGAATAGTAAAACGCTTACAACTTTTATATAAATTTGACGAAATTTCGTCATGCCTTATATAACGTCGTTTGTGATGGGAGTGGGACAGAAATGATATTTTCGAAAAATTTATTTCGTCGTCCCACCCCAACTTGCACATTATTGTAAGCTGACTTTTCGTCAGCTTCTGTGTTGGGGCCCACACCCCAACTTGCATTGCCTGTAGAATTTCTTTTCGAAATTCTCTGTGTTGGGGCCCCTGACTAGGATTGAAAAAAGCTTGTTACAAGCGCATTTTCGTTCAGTCAACTACTGCCAATATAACTTCGTAGAGCATAGAACATTGATTTATGTCCCAGCCTGATATCACCATTAAATACAATTCATTTAGTCTTCAATTGGAAACAATTCATCGATATATTGAATCTCATCATCTGATAAAACGATATCTGCAGCTTTAATATTTTCAATGACTTGTTCTGCACGTTTTGCACCAGGAATAATCACATCGATAGCTGGTCTCGTTAAATAAAATGCTAATACAATGTTCGCAATTGAAGTTTGATGTGCTGCAGCTAGGCTTTCCAAAGCTTTTACGCGACGCACATTCTCTTCAAAAACACCAGGTATAAAATCACGACGTGTAGTACGATGGTCACTAAATTTAGTGTTCTCATCATATTTTCCAGCTAAAATACCGGATGCTAATGGGAAATAAGGAATAAATGTGATTAGGTGATCAACACAATATTGCAATACTGCCTCATTTTCGCGGTGCAATAAATTATATTCTAACTGTACAACATCAACGTAACCATCTTTATTTGCTTCTTTAAGTTGATCTAATGTGAAATTTGATACACCAATGGCTTTAATCTTCCCTTGTTCCTTAAGCTCTTGTAATGCTGCAACTGCTTGATCTTTCGGAGTGTTGTCATCAGGAAAATGAATATAATATAAATCGATATAATCAGTTTGTAGACGTTTCAAACTATTCTCAACTTGTTGTTTTAAATATTCCGGTTGATTGTTCTGATGTACTTCTTGATTTTCATCAAATTCATGAGACCCTTTCGTAGCAATTTTAATTTGCTCTCGCGGATATTCCTTAACAACTTCTCCAACCAATTCTTCTGATCGTTCTGGCCCATAAATATATGCCGTATCTAATAAATTAATACCATGATTAATGGCTTGACGAACAACATCTTTTCCTTGTTCTTCATCTAAGTTCGGATATAAATTATGCCCACCTACTGCGTTCGTCCCAAGTGCGATTGGAAACACTTCAACATCAGATTTACCTAAGTTTACAAATTGCTTCATTAGACCCAGCTCCTTATCTTTATAACTTTTCCACTATCACACTATCATGATTTAATACAACTTCCAAATGTTAGAATTAGGGTTTGAATTAAGGCGGTGTATTAGAAAAATGTTATGTAGAACTCAGTTAAAATAAGTATTGCTTAAGTTGATATGCATATAGCGCGATTGCTCGTTGACCTTTAAATTACATGTACTTTTGAATCAGAAATTGAAAAACATTTAAGAACGACAATATTAAAGCCATTGCAAATTTAATTAGAAATACTATAATGTTTTGATTTGCATAACAAAGAAATTAAAACTGTTAATATTAACATGGGATATCCATTATAAAATATTCATCTTTGTAGTTGATAATTCTATATTTCGGATTTTTATTCATTCTATCTATGAGTCAAATTTTTATATTAAATTTAATAATTTTAGATTTAAAAAACTCATTTATTATTCAGCTTTTTTAAGAAGTATTACATGAGCTTTTTTAATGCCAATGGGAACAATGTTTATAAAAAAGAAAAACATAGTTACTGCACCCCAACAGATAAATATAATTATATTTTGAACATCTATAGTTATCAGGGCATATAAAGTGAAAAATGAAAAACCACCGAAATATAAATATGCAAATATTATAAAGAAAAAATGTTTTAAATTAGGTAGTAATATCATTTTCTGACTTTTTTCTTTATTCATAGTAAAAACACTTAATGCTAGCCTACGATTTAAATTTAGGTAGAAAAATAAAATACCAAGAAATACAACAAAAAATATGGCTATTACTATTGTTTTTTCCAATCTAACATTAAATAAAGGCATATACTTTCTAAAAGTCACACTAAATAAAACTGAACTACCTAATGCTGGCCAAAATGCATTGTTTTTAGCAGGTTTGAAAGTATTTAAACTTTCTAATTCTTCTTGACTGATCTTGATGTATCTTTTTGGTGTCAACCAATTAAGCAATGGAATGAATAAAACTAACCAATTATTTATTATATTCACCATCAAATATTCATCATTATATTTAATAATTCTATATTTGGGATTTTTGTATATAGCTATTACCTCGCAAACCAATGTCTCCACATCCCTTTAATTTTATGTGTAATACATTTTTCGATACTTCAAAAGACATTAAAATATTATCAACTTACTATCATTAAAAATTTTATTCATTGTTATTTGCATATCTTTAATCTGAATTTATTACCACCATTTAATTTTTAAGTATGACATGAATGTTTTTATCTATAATTAAAGCTATATTCACTAGAAAAAAACCTATTATTGCTGTAATCCAAGCAAAATATACTATTATGTTTTGATAACTCATTGATAATAGAGCATATGAGAAAATCACTGTCCAAAAAATTAAAAAAACATATCCGAACAATGTGAAACAAAAATTTTTTAGTGTTGGTATTAAGATGATTTTCGACCTTTTATTTTTAGTATTATAAATATTTAAAGATGATTTTTTAATTAGGCGTACATAAAATATTAAAATCCCTATAAATGTGGTGCAACATATGGCAATAACTAATTTTTTATCAAGTTGAGTGTCAAGTAAAAGCGTATACTTTCTTAATGTAACTGCGAATAAAGTAGAGATACTAGCAACTGGCCAAAAAACATTCTTTTTAGCAGGTTTAACAATATTTAAATTTTCAAACTCTTCTCTACTAATTTTGACGTATCTTTTGGGGATGAACCAATTAATAAAAGGAAAAAATAAACTAATCCAAGTGCTTATTATATCGATCATTAAGTACTCATCATTATATTTAATAATTCTATATTTTGGGTTTTTATTGATGATTTTAGATTCGCACAGCAATGTTTACACCCCCTAATTAGCAATTGAAAACCAACTAAATTTGTAACTATTTATTAGACTTTAAAAATATATGTACTTTTTTATCTATAATTGAGTGCATATTCATTAACATAAATAGCATAGTCATGAAAAGCCAAGAAATATATAAGATTAAATTTTGTACATTTTCAAACACCAACAAGTAAAATGCCCCATAAGACATGAAACCAGTAAAGAGGTAATAAAAAATTGTGAAACACATATTTTTAAAGGAGGGTAATAATCTTAATTTAAGTTCATTATTTTTATTTTCCTTATAAACATTTAATGTTAATTTCTTATTTAGATAACAATAAAAAAATATAACCCCTAAAAAACCAATAAAACAGCTGCTCCAAACAATTAGTTTTTCTAATTGAAAATCAAATAAATAAGTATTTCTTCTTACAGTACCACCAAGTAACACAATACCCGCGAATATAGTCCATCCTATCGATTTATTTTTAACTGGTTTGACAATATTTAATTTTTCATAATCATTCTTAGTGATTTTGACATATGTTTTCGGTATGAGCCAGTTAATAAATGGAAAGAAGAAAACAATCCAATTACTTGCTAAATCAATCATTAAGTATTCACTTTCGTATTTGATTATTCGATATTTAGGATTTTTATTAATAACTTTAGATTCGCAAAGCAATATTTACCAACTCCATTTCATAGGATTAATATGATTACTAATACTTTTTGTGGCATCACCAATGGCATTACCAACACTATCTACAGCTTTTTCTGCAGTTTTGTTTACAGCATCAATACCCTCGTCTATTTTATGTCCTCCCCAGTCCACTTTATCTTTTATGCCAAAATAATTATTTTGATAAAGATAATCAGAAACAGTAGATCCAATAATACCTGCTGTTAAAATACCTACCACAGCCCAACCGACTGGATTACTTACTAAAGCCGCTACACCAAATGCTGCAACAGATCCAGCTGCAAGCGTCATACCATTATGCGACAATGCCTCTCCAAATGTTTTATTATCATTTGCAAGATCATCATACATACCTATACCAAATCCTACACCTGCAACACCTTTCCCTAGATATTTTCCGCCTTTTGCAAATTTACTACCATTTTCTATAAACACATTACCTGATGTACGTTTGACTTCCACAAATGAATTTGGACCGGCTGGGCCTTTCACTCCACCTGCTGTATTGATAAATACACCGAATTTACTTGCATTTATACCGCCTTGCTCTAAAAGTGTTGACGTAATATCTAATCCTATATCTCGTTTAATACTATCTTTATTGTCATTTATATATTTCATTATACTTTTCGGGATATCGTCTTCTGGATGTTCTTTGGCATATGCCTTTATAACAGCAAAGTCTGCTTTATTTAAAGTTTCTTTCTCTGCTTTATGTTCAATTTTCCCCATAGCAACTTTCAAATATTTTTCATGACTTGCTTTAGCCCAATCAAGTTCTTTACCTGAAGGTATATTAAATTGATTTGTTGAAAAGTTCCAAAAATTCTGCGCTTGGGTAAGTCCTTGTTGGACAATTTTTTGAAATTCTTCAACTTCTTTAAATATTTCTGGTGATTTTTGATTAAACTCACGTAATTTACGTAGTTTCTCTTCTAATTCATGTTTTTGTTGACCTAATGTTTGTATTATTTGTTGGTTCGATGAAATGGCTTGCTGATTATCGGAAGCATGCTTTTTCAAATTGTTAGTTAAATTTTCATATCGCGTAATTTGTTGACTTAATGATCTGATATCTTCTTCAAGCTCTGATTCTTTTAAAGATATGCTATCAACCTCACTCGTATAACGTGACACAAAATTATCGCAAGCTTGCTTCGTTAAATCACTCAATGTTTTCATACTTGTTGATAATGGAATTAACACCGTACTAAAAAATTGCTTAGCTGACGTATACGCTTTCCCTTTAAGCGCATCATCATTGATAAATTGAGTAATTGCTTTTTCCAACGCATCATAATTTGAATTCATTGTTTGACTCAAATTCCCCACACTTGAAGCTTGGTTTCGAGATCTGTCTAAATACATGTCAATACTCATCGGCATGCTCCTTTTTCAAAAATATATGATTTTCAAACTATTTAAAATCAAATGCTTTTTACATCTACAAAGTTGTAAAATTTTAAAACTCGGCGATGATTATTTCTTATGTAAAGGAGTCTAGATGCAGGTAAATTGAGATAACATGTCGCCTTTTTTCTTATTTTAGCATATGGATATAATGGTGTCTTTGTATATTCGCAATTAATCAATAAAAATTATCTTTCAATATTTTAATTTTATTGCGACAACATCCTTAACATTAAATATATTAATATCTCAAAATATATTCACTATTAAAATATGTCATCAGTTGTTAAAAGTATTTCCTCATCATGCGAAATATCAAAACGTATCTAAAATACGAATAAGTTTATACAATCACACAACATCATCATTCAAAATTTTATTGCTCTCATTTTCAATATTCATTTCATATCTATCAGTTCATACATAATTAAAATTTCAATTGTGCAATCTCACCGTTAATGCATCAACTTTCAAACAATAAATCATCACAATAACCACACCTAATTCAACACTTTTCAAACATAAGTATTGACACATTGAGCAAAATGATTTTTAATTGTAACTAATACAGTTACAATTATGAGGTGAGAAACATTGAATTTAGAATTTAACATTGCCGTGCATGTATTAGCTTTTTTAACTAAGCATCATTCAGAAAAATTCAATAGTAGTTCATTAGCAGAATTAACTTGTTTAAATCCTGTTCAATTACGACGCGTGACGACTCAACTTGTCGATTTAAAAATGATTGACACAATACGAGGTAAAGATGGCGGTTATTTAGCAAATGATCAAAGTGCTGATGTCTCTCTAGCAACATTATATAAACATTTTGTCTTAGAGAAAGAACACCACACACGTCTATTTACTGGCGACGAAGGCAGTCACTGTCAAATTGCTCGTAATATTGCAACTACCATGTCACATTATCAGCAAGACGAACAGAATATCATTATTAATTTTTATAATGAAAAAACAATCAAAGATGTCATTGAAGACATTCAAAAGGAGGATTTATGTCATGAAAACATATGATTTAATTGTAATAGGATTTGGGAAAGCTGGTAAAACTTTAGCGAAATATGCTGCATCAACAGGTCAACACGTCGCAGTTATCGAACAATCTTCGAAAATGTATGGCGGCACTTGTATAAATATAGGATGTATACCTTCGAAGACACTTGTACATGATGGATTAGAAGGCAAATCTTTTGAAGCAAGTTATAACCGTAAAAACGATGTTGTCAATGCGCTAAACAATAAAAATTACCACTTATTAGCAGACGATAACAACATTGATGTATTGGATTTTAAAGCGCAGTTTAAATCTAATACTGAAGTGAATTTATTAGATCAGCATGGCGATATCGTCGATAGTATTACTGCACCTCATATCATTATTAATACCGGTGCTACCTCTATCATTCCTAACATAAAAGGCCTTGATCAAGCTAAACATGTCTTCGATTCAACAGGTTTATTAAACATTAGCTATCAACCTAAGCATCTCGTTATTGTAGGTGGCGGTTATATTGCCTTAGAATTTGCTTCAATGTTTGCGAATTTAGGTAGTAAGGTAACAGTATTAGAACGTGGTGAATCATTTATGCCACGCGAAGATCAAGATGTCGTTGCACATGCTATTACTGACTTAGAAAATAAAGGCATTGCATTGCATACAAATGTTGAAACGACTGAATTGTCATCTGACGATCATCATACAACAGTCCGTACTAATGTTGGCAACTTTGAGGCTGATGCAGTACTTTTGGCTATCGGGCGCAAACCGAATACAGCCTTAGCTTTAGAAAATACTGATATCGAATTAGGTGATAGAGGCGAAATTAAAGTCAATGCTCAACTTCAAACATCTGTGCCACATATTTATGCTGCAGGTGATGTTAAAGGCGGACTTCAATTTACGTATATATCTTTAGATGATTATCGAATTATCAAATCAGCGTTATATGGTAATCAGTCACGTACGACTGACAATAGAGGTAGCGTGCCTTATACAGTATTTATAGATCCACCATTATCACGTGTTGGATTAACTAGTAAAGAAGCTGCCGCTCAACATTATGATTACACTGAACATCAACTTTTAGTAAGTGCTATACCTCGTCACAAAATTAACAATGATCCAAGAGGTTTATTTAAAGTAGTCATTAATAATGAAAATAATATGATTTTAGGTGCTACATTATATGGTAAGCAATCTGAAGAATTAATTAATATAATTAAACTTGCGATTGATCAAAACATTCCATATACCGTATTACGAGATAATATTTATACACATCCTACGATGGCCGAATCATTTAATGATTTATTTAATTTCTAGACAAAACATAAAAACCTGGTGGCACGCATTGAATGATGCTGCCATCAGGTTTTATTGTTGTGCTTTTCGCTTTTCTAATTTTTCTTTAAGCTTTCTATCTTGTTCTTCTTTACGACGTTTACGTTCTTCATGTCGTTTTCTTAAACGCTCTTCTTCTTCAGGATCACGTGGTTTCTTTAATTGTTGAGAAACTTTTTCGATTAATTCTTCTTCAGTAAGCGCAGCCAGTGGGCGGTTATTAACAAAAGTGAATGTTTTTCGGCGTCCAGGTCCACAATAAGATTGACAACCTATCACGATTTCAGCATCGGGATCTAATTTTTCCAACTTCTTTTGTAACGTTCTTATATTGACTGCCTGACATTCATCACAAATAAGGAATGTATTTTTCATATTGCTACCCACCTTTCTTTATCATATCTATATCGTCGATTTCATTAATTTTTTCGTTAACTCTATCTATTTTACTCTTTTTAATATTTTTTTCAAGATACGTAACACGGCTGGCAATAAAAAATGGAGCATTTATCTTCTAATTAAATTAGATGATTGCTCCCCTATCAAATCATTTATTGCCCATGATAAATATTAAATTTTAATGGTTTAATACCATGTTTTGTCCATTCATCATAAATTTTTTCTTTATCTACATCTTTATTGATAATTGTAATACCACAGTCTCCACCACCAGCGCCTGATGTTTTAGATGCACCGTGATACTTTTCAGCAATATCACACAAATATTTTAGCTTTTCAGTTTCTATATCAACTGTAGCTTCTTTATCCATACGTTGAATAATTGTACGATTCTGACGCACCATCTTTTGCACACCTTTAATGTTATTTGTTTTAAAAGCATGAATAAGCTTTTCAACACAACGATGTGAATCTTCTAAGAAGTCACCGTAAAATGAAGGATCTGATTTCAAACGTTTCACTTCGCTAACAAAGTGTGGTGATGACGCCGGTGAGCCAGTCCAACCGATAAGTACTTCCATATTTTCAGGTGCTTGTAATGGTTCGATGTGCAATCCAGGCCAGTTTTTGATTAAAACTTCTTCAACCGTAGTATCTTCAATTTGATGCTTAACCCATTCATGATCAAAAGTACTATACGCTAACCATCCACTATATACACTCACAGCAATATCTCCGCATGAACTTAAACTTTGTAACTTCATATTTGCAATCACTGCTAGTTTATAAATGTATAAATTAGATAACTTCATATCATAAAATTCATTTAATACTTTTATAACTGACACAAGTACTGCTGCACTTGAACCTAATCCATATTTATGACCATTTGAATCATCTAAATTACTATCAATAGTCAGATGAAAATGCTTCATCGCTATATCGCAACTTTTCGCGTATTGTTCAAATATTTCAATAGCTGTGACCACATAATTTAATTGTTTTGCTGCATGTGGATCTGAAATGACAATACTATCTTCATCTCTACTAAATGTAACTGGGTTATGATGTAATGCTTTTGAATGAATGGTACCTTTATATTGGTCTGCTTCTTCAATAGTAGCAGTTACAAAACGATCTAACGCAATAAGTACAGATTTATATCCTGGTTCTGTTACAGCATATTCTCCAGCAATATAAAGTTTTCCGGGTGCTTTGACCTGAATCATTTTATCTCTTCCTTACTCAATTATTTCAATTCCTGTGGCAATAATGTCACTATCAATAATTTGGTTATTATCAAACTGTGTTAATAATTTATCTATAATCTGTTGCTTGTTTTTCTTTTCTACAAGTATTTTCACATTAGGACCCGCATCCATCGTAAAATAACACGGATATCCCGCTTCTCGGCATTCGTGAACGAGCGCCATGACATCATAACTTTCTTGCACAAGATAAGTGAACGGCGGTGTTGATCCCAGATTCGTGGCATGCATACGTAAACCATTTTCTTCAATTACTTCACCAAGGCGTTTAAAATCTTTGTCTTGAATCGCTGCTTTTGCTTCAGCTAAATCTTCATCAATATGATCTAACCAATATTGATAAAACCTTGATGTGTTTCGTGTCAACGACATACCATATCGACTAGGTACCTTTTTAGAATGTTGATTAATCACAACAAATATCATGGCAAGGTCATCTTCAAAATGATTCGATTCAAGTGGAACGGCATATGACGTCTCATCATTATACCCTTTTTCCCATTCTGCAAATCCACCATAAATACTACGCGACGCAGAACCCGAACCAATTCGCGCCAATCTCGATAAATCCTTATCTGACAGCTGCAAGTCTAGTGCTTGATTACAAGCTGCTGCTAAAGCTGCATATGCGCTTGCTGATGAAGCCAACCCTGCTGCTGTTGGTACAAAATTGTCGCTTTCAATTTCAGCATACCAATCGATGCCAGCTCTATTTCTGACAATATCCATATATTTTGAAATTTTCTCTAATTCTTTGCCACTAACCTTTTCACCATTCAACCAAAATTGATCCTGTGTTAACTGGTCGTTAAAAGTGACTTTCGTTTCAGTGTAAAATTTTTCTAATGTAACAGATATGCTATTATTCATTGGAATGATTAGTGCTTCATCTTTTTTACCCCAATATTTTATAAGTGCAATATTCGTATGTGCACGTGCTTTGCCACTTTTAATCAACGCATTAACCTCCTAAATTCTCAATCCATGTATGTGCTGCACCAGCTTTTTCTACAGCTTTCACAATATTTTTCGCTGTTGGTAAATCTTTGGCAAGCAATAACATACTTCCACCACGACCAGCACCAGTAAGTTTTCCAGCAATCGCACCATTTTCTTTACCAATTTTCATTAATTGTTCTATTTTATCATGACTAACTGTCAACGCCTTTAAATCCGCATGACATTCATTAAAAATATCCGCTAGGGCTTCAAAGTTATGATGTTCAATCACATCACTCGCACGTAAAACTAACTTACCGATATGTTTTACATGTGACATGTACTGAGGATCCTCACAAAGTTTATGAACATCTTCTACCGCTTGTCTTGTTGAACCTTTCACACCAGTATCAATAACAACCATATAGCCGTCTAAACTTAACGTTTTCAATGTTTCAGCATGACCTTTTTGGAACCAAACTGGTTTGCCTGATACAATCGTTTGCGTATCAATACCACTTGGTTTACCATGTGCAATTTGCTCTGCCCAATTAGCCTTTTCAATGAGTTCTTCTTTCGTTAATGATTTCCCTAAAAAATCATAACTTGCACGAACAAAAGCAACCGCGACAGCTGCACTCGATCCTAATCCACGTGATGGTGGTAAATTCGTTTGGATCGTTACTGCTAGCGGCTCTGTAATATTATTTAATTCTACAAAACGGTTCACCAAAGACTTAAGATGGTCAGGCGCATCATATAACATACCATCGTAAACATCGCTTTTAATAGACGAATAGTTCCCGCTCTCTAAGGCTTCTATTAAAACTTTGATTTTACCTGCGTTAAACGGTACTGCAATAGCAGGCTCTCCAAATGTAACAGCATGTTCTCCTATTAAAATAATCTTACCTGTCGATTCCCCATATCCTTTTCTTGTCATGTCAATATCACCTTTTATATTTATCCTATACTTGATTCATTATTTTTATTTATTAGTAAAAGACATCATATTCTAAGTTGCATACGCATTCGCGTTAAATTTCATTGCAGTCTTTATCTCACATTATTCATATTATGTATAATCTTTATTTTGAATTTATATTTGACTTAACTTGATTAGTATAAAACTAACTTTCGTTTACTTCAAAGTTTAAATCTTATCGAGTGATATTTCAGATTCTTTATCTTTTTATAAAATAGCCCTACAATTTATAATTTTCCACCCTAACTATAATACTACAAATAATAATTGGAATATATAGATTTACTACTAAAGTATTAGAACATTTCAATAGAAGGTCGTTTCTTTCATAGTCATACGCATTATATATACCCTATTCTCAATCTATTTAATACGTAAAACATGAAATTTTCTTATTAAATAGATTATTTCCATCATATCATTACTTTTAATTTAATGATGTTCAATTTAAATATTAGGTCAATAACATATTTATGCTTTTTATGGATACTTTCAAAAATAACAGCCCCAAACGATAACTTGAAAGGGGCTGTTAAATATTTAACTATTGCATTTGGTCTATCATTTTCTTGTTTCTTTCAATCATTTTATCAAAATACGTATCGTATCTTTGCCATTCTTCTTGAGTAATGGGCGTCATATTTAATACACCGCCAAGATCTTTGATTGCATATAATAGTAAAAACATTACATCTTGAACAGTAATCGTTTTGTTAAGCAATGTCTCTAATGAGGCCATACAAGATGGTTCAATTTCAGGATATTTAAATTTAGTCACTTCACCTTTTAAAGCATGTTCATAAAATGTTTGCATCATCAATGCACGTTCTGAACCAGAGCCTTCAACACAAAGATAAATTTGTACAGCAATACCGCCTCTAACTCTTCGTTGCGATATGCCTGCAAATTTCTTACCATCGATACTTAAGTCAAATTTTCCTGGGCAATAAGAATGTTCAATTTCCATCGTATCAATATCAACATTCTCATCTTCGAACATTTTGCTAATTAAGAGGTACATCACAGTAAACGCTTCATCAATCGTTGTTTCTGTTTGTCCTTTGAACATCAGCGATATATTTAATACACCTTGATCTAGAACGACACCTAAGCCACCAGAATTTCTAACAATGGCATTATAACCAATCTCATTCGTTAAATAATCAATGCCATCTTTTAAAAACGGCAATCTTGAATCATGAATACCAAGAATAACAGTATGTTGATGAATCCAAGTACGCACAACATTATCTGATATATCTTTGCCCACACTTTCGCAAAATGTATCATCGAATGCGAAAGATTGCATAGGTTCTAATCCAGAAGAATGGTCGATATATCGCCAGTTGACGCCATTAAAATATTTACTCGCTAAATCCATCGTTATTGTAAGGCTTGCGCTGCTGTAATAATTGAAAGATTGTATACATCTTCAATTGAGCAGCCACGTGATAAGTCATTTACTGGAGAATTTAAACCTTGTAATACTGGACCAACTGCATCATATCCACCTAAACGTTGTGCAATTTTGTAACCAATATTACCAGCTTCTAAACTTGGGAATACAAAGACATTTGCATCACCTTGTAATTTAGCACCTGGCGCTTTTTTCTCAGCAACACCTGGTACAATCGCAGCATCAAATTGGAATTCGCCATCAATGATTGCTTCTAATTTTTCTTCTTCAGCTTTTTGTTGTGCTAATTTGACAGCTTCTTGAACTTTTGTCACGTCGTCTGATTTAGCAGACCCTTTTGTTGAAAAGCTTAACATTGCAACTTTTGGATCCATGCCAAAGCTTAATGCTGATTTTGCACTTTCTACTGCAATTTCTGCAAGTCCTTGTGAATCAAGTTCTGGATTGATTGCACAATCACCAAAGATGTATTGTTCATCACCTTTAATCATAAAGAAGATACCTGATGTTCTTGATACACCTGGTTTCGTTTTGATGATTTGTAAAGCTGGACGCACAGTGTCTCCTGTTGAATGTGCTGCACCACTAACTAAACCATCTGCTTTACCAGCATAAACAAGCATTGTACCGAAGTAGTTCACATTGTTTAATAATTCTTGTGCTTGTTCTTCAGTCGCTTTACCTTTACGTCGTTCAACAAATGATTGAACTAATTCAGCTTTCAATTCACTTGTCGCAGGATTAATTAATTCAATATTAGAAATATCAAGATCAAGTTTTTGCGCTAAAGATTGAACCTTAGTCTCATCACCTAACACGATTGGTGTAACATAATCTGTTGCTTGTAATTGTGTTGCAGCTGTTAGAACACGTTCGTCCTCTCCTTCAGGTAATACGATTTTAACGTTTTTACCAGAAAGTTTGTCTTTTAATACATTTAATAAATCAGCCATAATGTCCTCCTGTAATATAAATCTTATTAATCATTCACGGTATAATTATACGCCATTTTATTTCATAATGCCACGTCACCAATTTGTAATCATAATTTTATCGTTACCCCTTTGCTTTATGATAAAATTTATAAAGAACTGATGATTTTTGAAAAGGAGCGATAAACATGAGTCAAGCAGCCGAAACATTAGATGGTTGGTATAGTCTACATTTATTTTATGCAGTTGATTGGGCATCATTACGTATAGTTCCAAAGGACGAACGCGATGCACTTGTCACTGAATTTCAATCATTTTTAGAAAATACAGCAACTGTAAGATCATCAAAATCTGGTGATCAAGCTATTTATAATATAACTGGTCAAAAAGCAGATTTGTTATTATGGTTCTTACGTCCTGAAATGAAGTCTTTAAATCATATTGAAAATGAATTTAACAAATTGCGCATTGCTGACTTCCTAATCCCTACATATTCATATGTATCAGTCATTGAATTGAGCAATTATTTAGCTGGTAAATCTGATGAAGATCCTTATGAGAACCCTCATATCAAAGCAAGATTATACCCAGAATTACCACATTCTGATTATATTTGTTTCTATCCAATGAACAAACGTCGTAATGAAACTTATAACTGGTACATGTTAACTATGGAAGAACGCCAAAAATTAATGTATGACCATGGTATGATTGGTAGAAAATATGCTGGCAAAATCAAACAATTTATTACTGGTTCTGTAGGGTTTGATGATTTCGAATGGGGCGTAACATTGTTCTCAGATGACGTATTACAATTCAAAAAAATTGTATACGAAATGCGCTTTGATGAAACAACAGCACGATACGGTGAATTCGGTAGTTTCTTTGTAGGACATCTTATTAACACAAACGAATTCGATCAATTCTTTGCGATTTCTTAATACATTGGTACGTTTATAAATTAATAAAAAAATTCCAAGCTTATCGGTTTAAGCTTGGAATTTTTCGTTTATCTTCAGTATATTCCCGTATACATAAGACGTGATTTGGTAAATAGTTGAAATCTGTATGTTTAAACTTATATATATGTGCTAATGTATTATCAATAACAAAGTACACTTTGCTCATAGCAAAGTGTACCCGAGTAGTCTTCCTTGGGAGAACTTTAACTACTATCACTACATATAAACGTTAACCTCAATAGAAATTATACAGTCGCTACTCTATACAATTTTTGTAATGGTTAACTAATATTATTTTAACCTATTTGAAATATTTGAAACATATTTTTGTCGAATTTTTTTCAATAATTTTCCCTTTTTATACTTCAAGAGAATTTTAACTACTAAAAATTCCAATGATTATTATTACAATAGTATCAAATATTAGTTTTTTAAAATCAATAACAACTTATCAAAAAGCTCATGTGGTTATTTTATAGTGTATAAACTATAATGAGTATTAAATTCTTATAAACAATGGTGATGAAATGGACATAAATTCAGAAGAATACAAACAAGAGGTACTTATCAAAGACGTTGTCATGCTTGCTGCTCGCATACTATTAGAATCTGGTGCAGAAGGTACGCGTGTAGAAGATACCATGACACGTATTGCAAAAAAACTTGGTTACAGTGAAAGTAACAGCTTTGTTACAAACACTGTCATCCAGTTTACGTTACATTCGGAATCGTTTCCTAGAATATTTAGAATTACCTCTCGAGATACAAACTTAATAAAAATTTCGCAAGCTAATAAAATTTCGCGTCAAATTACAAATAATGAAATTTCTTTAGCCGAAGCAAAAACACAACTTGAAAAAATATATGTTGCTAAGCGTGACAGCAGTCTTCCCTTTAAAGGTTTTGCTGCAGCAATGATTGCAATGAGTTTCTTATATTTACAAGGTGGTAGATTGATTGATGTTTTAACTGCGATATTAGCAGGTAGTCTAGGATACCTAGTCACTGAGATTTTAGATCGCAAGTTACATGCACAGTTTATCCCAGAATTCATTGGTTCATTAGTTATTGGGATTATCGCCGTTATTGGACATACACTTATCCCAACAGGTGACTTGGCAACTATTATCATTGCGGCAGTCATGCCTATTGTTCCTGGTGTATTAATAACAAACGCAATACAAGATTTATTTGGTGGGCACATGTTGATGTTCACAACGAAATCATTAGAAGCATTGGTTACTGCGTTTGGCATCGGTGCTGGCGTTGGTAGCGTATTAATTTTAGTATAGGAGTATCAGACTATGTTTTGGATCTTAAACTTTATCTTTAGCTTTTTAGCTTCAATGTTCTTCTGCGTCATTTTTGATGCACCTAGAAAATTATATCTATCATGTGGTTTCGTTGGTACATGTGGATGGATGGTTTACACCTTATTCTTCAACGGCTTTAATGTGCACACTATATACTCTAGTTTCTTTGGTAGTTTAGCATTAGGCTTGTTAAGTCATTATATGGCTCGTAAACAAAAAGAACCTGCCATCATTTTTATGGTAACGGGTATCATTCCATTAGTACCAGGTGGATTAGCATACGATGCTACAAAAAATTTAGTCTTATTAAATTTCAGCACAGCAATCAATACCATGTTAGAAGTAACACTTATTGCAGGCGCCATCGCATTAGGTTTATTATTCGCCGACCAAATTTCCAAATTAATTGTTTCTGGGTTCGTGAAATCTTTTAAACGATTATAAATATTGTTAGAAATGGCTCAGCCCAAACTCTTAGCAATTATATATAAGGTTCAGCTGCCTCGTCTTAAATGTCAATTTATAATACAAAAAATCGCACGATACGCCTCCGAATGAAGAAGGTATATTGTGCGATTCTTTTATTATTTAGTTTTTTCTTTTTCAGGTTCTTCAATCATATCATCAACTTCATTTTCACTTCTATTTAAAATCAAGCGACTTAATTCATCATTATCCATATTTTTCAATTTAGGATATCGAATCACAAAGAATATTAAACCGATGATTAACCATCCAAGCAATGCAATATAAGATGGTGCAGTCAGTGCTGCAGGAGAACCTGGCACTAATAACAACGCTAAGAAAATGAATGATACAAATGAGCCGATAATAGCAAACGTTTTGTAAACCGGTGCATACGTATTACTTTGTTTGTTATAACTGAATAATTTCGCTGCAGACAAACATGTAATAAAGTAGGCAATGGATACACCTGTAGATGACATATCTACAATCCAAGTCAATGCAGTTCTTCCTAGCCAAGGTGCAATTAACGACACACCTACTAGGAATATGATTGCGACATATGGTGTTTTGTATTTACTATGTAATTTACTAAACATTGTTGGCATAATACCTGAACGTCCCATAGAAAATAACAAGCGACTTGAACTCATCAAGAATCCATTTAAACCAGTAAATATACCCATCATAATTGCAATTGCTAATACACCTAATCCAATATAACCAAATGCTGTTTGTGTAACAGCACCTGTTAACCACAACTGCCCATTTAAACTTTGATGACTTGTTGATAACCAACCAGTGTATAAAATCATGACAACATAAGTTAATGATGCTGCTAATAAACTGTACACGATAAGCTTAAATGTCTTGTTTGGTGCAAAGTTAAACTCTTCTGCTGTTTGTGGAATATTATCAAATCCAACATATGCCCATGGTGCCACGGATACAATAACCACAATAGACACTAACCATCCTTTGCTAGGTTCAGCTAACGGTTGTAAATTTTCAAGTGCAAAATTATTACCAAAGAATGAACCAAAGAACATCAATAATACGACGATTACCATCGCCACACAGAAATAATATTGTAATGATCCAGATACACTTGCGCCACGAATCGTTACTAGCATGAATACAAGTAGTAATACGGTCGCAATAATGATTTCCGTAATATAAACGTCCCAGCCCGCAATGGTGTATAGTTTCCCATTATTTAAGACATCTGGCAATAAGAATTTAACTAGTAAACTGAATGCGGTCGCATTTAAAGCAACGACACAGACATAACCAAAAGTTAAAAACCATGATGAGAAGAAACTCACATATCTGCCGAAACTTAAGAAACTAAAGGCAAACGCGCCCCCTGATACTGGAAATCTCTCTACTAATGCGCCATAACTAACCGCAATTAATATCATTAATAATGCACCAATAACTATACCAATTGATGCTGCAATCGGACCTGACTGCTTAATCCAGTCTCCTGGTAAGATGAATGCGCCCCATCCGATACATGAACCATATGCAATCGCCCATACAAACTTTTCAGATAGGTTTTGTTTTAAATCGCCTCTATCTATTTGCTTATTCTTTTTTTCCATAAATAAAAACTCACCTCGAAGGTATTCTATACCCAAAAGATGAGTTTGTAACTCTTTTTCTTGATTATTTTTATTAAAAATTTAATGTTTAGTTACATAGGTAATCTAAAGTTTTAAAATTTAACCAGCAAATTTGAATGTCGCAATGATTAACATTATCCAGCCAATGATGAACAATACGCCACCAATTGGCGTAATCGCACCTAAAACTTTAATTTGAGTTAATACTAAAATATATAATGATCCACTAAAGAAAATAATACCAGCAAATATTAACCAGCCAGCCCAGTTAACATTGATTGAAGTTGTACCACTAATTACACCTATAATTAATAATGCTAAGCCATGGTACATTTGATACGTCGTTGCTTTTTCCCATACTGATAAATAGTGATCACTTATTTTTCCTTGTAAACCATGCGCACCAAATGCACCTGTTCCGACAGCCATCATCGCGTTTAATGCACCTAAAATAATAAATAATTTCATTGCTACCTCTCCTTATATAATTCAGTATTAATAAATGTTTAAATCCGAACACTCGAATAAAAGTATATGCGTCTTGATTATTAACCAACATACTTAACAAGCTATTAAGTAATTATGTTTCATTGTTGCTTTTTAAAAATCAAATATGGATTCACCATTGCCAATGTCATCATCTGTCGCTAATCTTTGTTGTTGGTTTGAAGGTTGTGAATATGACTTATTATGATGATGTGCTGAATGCGTATTTACTTTACCACCCATCGCTTCAATTTCAGCAGCTGTCACTTGATGAGTTGGCTGCGTTATTTGTGATTGTGGCATTTGATTATGGTTAGCAATACGACGATTCATTTGTTGTTCACCAATATGTGGTGTATTTGATGTTGAAGCATATAAAGATGTTAATATATGTATGGCATACATATGTTTTTCAAAGTCATGGTCATGCTGTGCCTGCTCTGCTTGTACTAATTCTTGCTCAATTCGTGCTATTAAAGTTTCTCTATTCACCATCTACGCCTCACTTTCACACCAATTAATTGGTGATTTTCCTACTGACTCTAAATAGGCATTCGCTTTGGAATACGGTTTTGATCCAAAGAATCCTCTATATGCAGACAGTGGACTAGGATGCACTGATTTTATAATACAATGTTTAGATGTATCGATAAGCTTTATTTTTTGCTGTGCAGGTTTCCCCCACAAAATAAAGACAACATGTTCTTTATAATCAGACACTGCTTTAATAATTTCATCAGTAAATGTTTCCCAACCAATATCACGATGAGAATTTGCTTCACCCTGTCTTACGGTTAAAACTGTATTCAATAACAAGACGCCTTCTCTTGCCCAATCTTGTAAATGCGGTGTTTGTCTAACGCATCCAATATCATCTGCTAATTCTTTATACATATTACGTAAAGATGGAGGGAATTTTGCGTTAGGTTGCACTGAAAATGCTAATCCATGTGCTTGGTTTGGACCATGATACGGGTCTTGTCCTAATATAACAACTTTGATATTTTCAAACGGTGTTAAATCAAACGCTTGATATATATTTTCCCTATCAGGGTATACGATTGCAGTCGAATATTCTTTTTCTAAAAAATCATGCATAGCTTTAAAGTCATGTTTCGTTGTTATGTCATGAAAAATTTGCGACCATTCCATTCAATCTCACCTCAGGACATATTTTAACATATCACACTTATCTAAAGTGAATGACATTTTCAAAAGTTACAATAGTATGAATGATTCATTTCAACAATCATCAAATATTGAATGCTTAATATTTTTCAATTAGGTTAAAAATGATATGATGAATACAATATTATTATGTAGGAGTGAAGCTCAATGGCTTTAAAGAAAGTTTTAACAATTGCCGGTTCTGACACAAGTGCTGGCGCAGGTATGCAAGCAGATTTGAAAACGTTCCAAGAATTAGATACGTATGGCATGGTCGCTTTAACTGCCATCGTTACTATGGATAAAGATACATGGTCACACGATGTTACACCATTACCAATGGATGTATTTGAAAAACAACTTGAAACGGCTTTATCAATCGGACCTGATGCTATTAAAACAGGTATGTTAGGTACTGAGGAGATAATCAAACGTGCTGGAGAAGTATATGAGGCATCTAATGCACAATATTTTGTAGTAGATCCTGTCATGGTTTGTAAAGGCGAAGATGAAGTGCTTAATCCTGGAAATACTGAGGCGATGATTAAATATTTACTACCTAAAGCAACGGTAGTGACACCAAACTTATTTGAAGCGGGTCAATTATCAGGATTAGGTAAATTAAATTCAATTGAAGATATGAAAAAGGCTGCAACAATTATCTTTGATAAAGGCGCACAGCATGTCATCATTAAAGGTGGCAAAGCTTTAGATCAAGATAAATCGTATGACTTATACTATGATGGTCAAACATTTTATCAACTAACAACAGACATGTTCCAACAAAGTTATAACCATGGTGCTGGTTGTACATTTGCTGCGGCAACAACTGCATATTTAGCTAACGGTAAGTCACCGAAAGAAGCTGTGATTAGCGCGAAAGCTTTCGTCGCTTCTGCTATTAAAAACGGTTGGAAAATGAATGATTTTGTTGGTCCTGTGGATCACGGTGCATACAACCGTATTGAACATATCGATGTTGAAGTAACAGAGGTTTAACGATTAGGCGGTTCATCTATAAATCAACATTATTAGCCACACCACTTAAATTGGGTATGAACTCAATTTATGTGATGTGGTTATTTTTTTATAATCATCATGCTCTGTATATAATTTAAATTTGAAAGTTACATATAAGCGTTATTAGCTTTTATTGAAAATTTCATACATATCGAACAATACATACAAATATTTCCTATACATCTACATCTATGACTAAATAACCCTTTATTTTCAAGATGAACTTAAACTCATCTATATGCTCAATACCTCTATCATTATCATTCTTTTGCGATAGATGCCTCTCTAATCATATATGTTATATTTCCCAAATGACTGCCAGGCGACTCTATAAATATATATTTATTTAGAACTTTTATACATAAATAGTCTTAGTAAATCATACGTTCTATGTCTGATAAAAAGTTGATACTTAAGGTTGATGTCACACATAAAAATGTTATTTATAATATAACCATAGAGTAGCAAAGGAGGTAATATAGGTTATGATTATTTATCGACAGTATCACCATGAAGGCGCACCAGTTTATGAAATTATAACCAAAACGTTTCAGCATGTTTCAATTAAATGTGACGATTCATTTAGTGATACTGAAATATTCAAATTGCTCTCTTTATTACAAGACGATATAGATCATATGAAAGTTAGTTAAATTGACTAATCGTTCCAATAATCCAGAATTTATTAAACATTGATATAGTTGTTATTATTATTTTAGATTAATGCATCCCCGTGCAAAGAAAGAAACGTAACCTATATTCATCTCTGTTCCCAATAATAATAACAATACATAACTGATAT
Organism: Staphylococcus sp. FSL W8-0056; assembly: GCF_037963075.1. NCBI lineage: Bacteria > Bacillati > Bacillota > Bacilli > Caryophanales > Staphylococcaceae > Staphylococcus > Staphylococcus sp. FSL W8-0056. Next base: position 305,481 of record NZ_CP150142.1, on the reverse strand, counting down.
TAGCTGTCCTTTCATCTCCTAATTAATATGCGTTCATGCAGCTAATATCGGTTATTTTTTTGTGCTCAAAGAAATTTTTATTTTAATCCCTCCATCGTCATTAATTGCTATAATTTCGTGTTCGTGTTGTTCAATGAATTCGATATTTTCATTTATTAAAATAGGTTTAACGTAGTTAATTTGACACTGGTTTGTCTCTAATGACATAGCCATCAGCATCATTTGACTCACTAATTGTCCTGGCACAATCTCATTATGTATTGGATTATCATCATTTACGAGCGCCAAATATTCATTTATCCATATCTCATTAAACTTCATCTCTACTTCATCGCCTTAATAAAAGTTTGTGTAACCGTTATGACATGTTGATCATTTTTAGTTAATGTTAAAGCCATTGTATAACGTGTGATATTGCGAGTCTGTCGGCATTCAATATCTTCTAAATGCCCTACATATATTGTGTCTACTTCTATCTTTTGAGTTTGATTAATTGCTGATTTTGTTAAAATCAGTTCGCTATTTGCATATTTTTTAAATAAATCAAATTTTGGCCATAATGACGCACACATTAATGGTGGTACTTCTTTTCTATAAGGTTGGTTAAAACACTGATAATATGCAGCCACACTATCCTTAGAAAATGACACATTTAATCGCTGGTTAGAATCGAGTAAATAATGCTGCATTTCCTAGACCTCCCCCTATCCCCATAGATGCAATCATAGTCTCTTTGTCAAACATATAAAATAATCGAGTCACTAATTGGGCACCGCTTGCACCGTATGGATGACCTGATGCTAATGCACCACCCCATATATTTAATTGCGTATTTGAAATATTTAAAGCTTGTTGGCAGGCAACTACCTGTGCACTGAACGCTTCGTTAATTTCAATGACTTCAATATTTTCTATCGTTAATTGATTTCTTTTTAGTAAGTTGGAAATGGCTGGTACTGGACCAATGCCAGGAAAATTAGAATCAACACCTACCGTAACACCATCTTTAAATAATAAACCATGCTCGAAACCTAATTCGTATGCCATATCTTTTTCCATAATAAGCAATAAAACTGCACCATCATTTTTCATACAACTATTCGCAGCGGTAACGGTCCCACCTTTGATTACGGGCTTAAATCGGCCAAAGTTATCTTTCGGAATATGTGATTTTAGACTTTCATCAGTATTGAATATTTCTCCTTTAACGGTTATAGGTAATATTTCCTGAGAAATATTTCCATTCTTTACATTTTCCGCTGTCAGTTGATGACTTCGATAAGCAAATTCATCTTGTAATTCTCTTGAAACATCATACATCTTGGCCACATTTTCAGCACCTTGAATCATTGATGGGTCGCTCATTTCAGGTGCAAATGATGCACGCTCATAAAACTCAGGTAATGCTGTTTCGTACACAGAATGCGGTCGTTTGATTTTCCAAGGTGCTCGACTTGTACTTTCAACACCACCTGCAATATATACCTTGCCAGCTCCGGCTTGGATCATGCGACATGCATATTGAACACTTTCAAGTCCAGACCCACATTGCCGATCGATTGTGACGCCAGGTATTGAATCTTTAAGCCCCGCTTCAAGCAATGCTTTTCTTGCAATATTGCCACCATTCCCAACAACATTACCTAAAACTACATCATCTATTTTAGATATTACCTCTGGATACTTCTCTTTAAAATGTTGGAATAAAGGTTTAAGCAATTGTTCTGGCTCTAAATGTTTTAAAGTGCCACCATATTTCCCAAATGCAGTTCGTTTAGCTGCAACTATGACTGCTTGATTCATATTATAATTCACCTCTCAAATACATCGACATCATTTTTTCTCTAGCAATTTTACCACTTGCAGTGTAATACATCTTTTCTACATGATGAATCATCGATGGAATTTCATAGCGTTTCACTTTCTTTTTTAAAAATTGTTTTACATTTTTATGTGTAAGTGTCACATCACCAGAATAAAGCAATACGCCTATTTGACCAAAACGCTCATTTGGAATACCGATGATAATTGCTTCATCAATGCTCGAAGATTGCGTTAAAAGGCGTTCAACATGTGCTGGATATATATTTTGACCACCAATAATTAACATATCCTGTTGACGTCCCGTTAAATATAAATACTGCTCTTTTACATAGCCATTATCATTAGTAACAAACCATTCATCATTATTTATACATTGTTCACTTACATAGCCACTAAACATCATATTACTTTTTATACAAATAGTTCCTATACCATTGTGATCGTGATTCGTTGTTTTCAATTCCACATTTGGAAATAGCACACCTACTGATTCAACTGGTGCTTGCTGATTCAAGTTATAGCTGATAAAACTGGTTTCCGATGTACCAAAAAATTCAATCAAATTTATGTCATTTGCTTGATTTTTTATCTTTTTAAAAATAGAAGAATGCAGCTTATCTCCACTGCTAAAAAATGATTGGATTGTATGTTCATTGTTGTAAACTAACAATAATGATTTAATCATCGTTGGAACAAGAAACATAGCAACTTTGTATGATGATATTTTATGACATTGATTAAGTAACTTTTCAGGATGAAAAGTGGTCTGTCCTATAAAAGTACGACCGGAACTTAAAGCAAACAATAACGCATATAATGTTAACGAGTGCGATAGTGGTCCAGGGGCTGCTATTGCATTTTCATTTTTTAACATCAACATTTCATTAACTTCAAAAGAAGCCAACCATGAATCTTCATCACGATAATATGCTTTTGGCAGTCCAGTTGTCCCTGAAGTAAAACCAATATGTAATAAATTGGGGTAGTGCTGTAATTGCGTTGAATCAATAAACATCGGTGAGTCTATATTCTGCATGAGACCTGTATCTCCAATTACATCTTTAATACCATATTTTTCAATCAATTGACGATGTATAGTACTTTGCCATTTACCTTCCATCATCATAGGCACTTTATGTAAACGATGCAAAGCTAAATAACAAATAATACTTTGCACCGGTGATTTCATATTAATAGCAACGACAGGGTTAAGTGAATATTTCTGCAAAGATTCAACTGCGCTAGTGATGCGGGCATTTAGTTGACTATATGTAATTGTTTCATCATCGATATGTAATGCTATGTCATTAGGTTTATTTTGAGTATGTGTTTTCAACTGTTCTAAAATTACGTTCATCAATATCCCTCACTCAATGTAAACTTTAAAATACATCTTGTTAACATTATATAATGAATAAGTATTTTTATCAGGTAAACCTGCCTATTATAAAAATCAAACTTAAGCCCTAGATAAATTTGATACTGTAGTACCATGTTTTTTATTAGATAAGACGTTACTATATGTATATAGAGAAAAGAAGTTATCGCAATCGCAATAACTGACACAAATAAGTCACCCAATCTATTTAAGTTTGTGTTCTCTATAATAATATTGAAGGTTAGAGTCTCAATATTAATTGCGTTGGACAAAATACTCTAAGACATATTTACATCCTAACATTTCAATAGCAAGAGAATTTTAAGTATTCAAAGCTAAACATATGCTTTAAGTCCCCTCTTTCCCCCATTGCGATAATCATTGCAGTGGGGGTTTATGTATATACAAAAACTTTATTACGGCTAATTACAGTTCTCAATTTAAAAAGCACTTTAAAGTTAGCAGAACCTACTAGCTTTAAAGTGCTTATATACGATTGATTTATACTTTTTATTAAAATCTCTAATTCTTACGTTCTTTAACCCACCATAATGCTTCTTTTGGGTGTTCTGCATAATAAGCTCTATCTTGCTCGTTATCTACATTTGGATACGAACCTTTTAGAGATTTTCCTGCTGTACTTAAATGTAAGAATGTAATAACTAAAAAGCCAATAACACTGATTGCTGTTAAATAATACGCAGGTGCTAATGGATCTCCAGTTTTCGTAACTAACCATGTTGCAACTAATGGCGTCGTACCACCAAATATCGAAACAGAGATATTAAATGTTACTGATAAAGTTCGATATCTTATATGACTGTAAAACATCGTTGGTAACGACCCTGGCATTGTCGCTTCGTAAGTTGATAAGAAAAATCCTAATATAAATATACCGATTACTATTACAACAAATGATTGTGAATGTAATAACATAAATGCGATGATACTAAATAATGTTAGCCCACCAGTACCAATTAGAAATACTTTCTTTTCACCTATTTTATCCGCTAACTTACCAAACATTAATGCTAATGGAATCATTATTGCCATGACACAAGTAATTAATACACTTGTTGTCGTTGCATCTAATTTAATAACTTGTTCTAAATAGGTTGGTAAATATGCAGTTACCATATAGTTCGTAACATTGAAGAATACAACAGCTACAAAACACACAAATATATCTTTGTAATAAAATCTGATGATTTGTAAAAAGTTAATGTTGTCTCGTTCTGGTTGTGTTGCAACATCATTTTCGAAAACTGGTGATTCTTCAAGCTTACGACGTAAATATAAGCCGAATAATCCTAGGAATAAACCAAGTAAGAATGGGATTCTCCAACCAAATGATGCCATTTGTTCATCTGTTAAAAAGAATGTTAATACTGCAATCATAATTGAAGCAGCTATGTAACCTGATAATGTCCCAATTTCTAGTCCACTACCTAATGAGTTACGACGCTTATCTGGAGATGACTCCGCAACATATGTCATTGCCCCCGCATACTCTCCACCTGTTGAAAACCCTTGTAGTACTCTTGCAAGCAATAATAGTATTGGTGCCCAAAGTCCAATTTGATCATAGCTTGGCAATAATCCAATGGTTAATGTTGAAAATGCCATTAAAATAATTGTAGATGTTAATACAACTTTACGTCCATATTTGTCACCAATAATACCAAATACCACACCACCAATTGGTCTTAATAAAAACGCAATGGCTAATGCTGCGAAAGTCAACATTTGTCGAATGTCTGCATTCTCTACTGGAGAGAAGAAGTTCGCTCCAATGTACGCAGTTGTATATGCATAGACACCAAAATCGAACCATTCCATTGCATTACCGATACCGGTTGCAACAACGGTTTTTTTAGCTTTCTTTGCATCCACCATGTTAATATTCTCTTTATTAAAATCCATGAATTCATACACTCCCTCTTGTATGTTTCATAATTATACGGAGTTAATTAGTTTTGTCAAATTTATAAGAATTTAAACTTTTATATAAATACAAAAGTATGTTTGTTCAAAAATTTCACTTTATCGAATTAAATTCAATGATTTTATACCCTCATACATTTGAATTAAACAATAATAATTCTTAAATCATCGAACGATTAACTTTTTGGAATTATAACTAAAAATAGCGATAGCACACAACTTCATGTAAGTCATATGCTATCACTACTTTCCTCATCATATTAAAATGTTTATATTCGATTTACTTCAATAACTTTGTTTTTACTTTAATTTATTTGTACAAAAATAAATGATCAACGAATCAGACATCACTCTTTAAACATACACGATTATTAATAAATATTTATTTTATATTCCTAATCTAAAGCGAAATATTTCTATGTATAATCTAATATTTATGAATATGCATTTTAACCATGGTATTCTCTGTTTTAACAAATTTTATAATACTGTATTAATTTCTGATGGATCATTGATTATAAAATCTGGATTTGAATGAAGTAATGACCTTGCATCATGTGCTCCCCATGTTACTGCTGCAGATGGTACACCAGCATGTTGCGCCATCTCAACATCAAATGTTGAATCACCAATATAAACCGTTTGTTGGCTATTTAAATTGTAGCGTTGCACAATTGTGTGTATGCCTTCAGGATTTGGTTTATATGCACTTACTTGATCGGATCCAACAGCTTCGGTAATCAAGTGATTTAATCCAATAGCCGATAAATTTCTTTCTAATACATCACTCTTCTTACTAGACACCACGAAAAGTTTTTTCCCTTGGTTATACAAACTTGTAATGGCTTCAGTTATACCCGCAAATTCATAAATATAGTCCTTTTCAATAGATTGATATGTATGTCTAAATGTATCGATTAACTTTGCTAATGCTGCTTCATCTAATGGTCGGTCTGCTAATTTTAAAAATGATTCTTCAATAGGTATTCCCATATAATGCGTTATTTCTTTAGATGATGGTTCCGTTAAGCCACATGCTTTAAATGCACTTTGTGTTGCTACTTCACCACATTTTTTCGTGTCTGCCAACGTACCATCAAAATCAAAAATATAATTGTCAAACTTCAATATTAACACCCCTATTCGTTTATTATTGATATTATACTATAATTTATTATTTAAATAAAAAAATAATCGATAATATTTCTGCCTAGGCATCATATTATCGACTATCTTTATTTTATTCTAAATTAGCATGATTTTGTTGCATCGTTTGTTCCGTAACATTCATTTCAGTCATCAATCCCATTACAACACTATCTAAAAATAATTGAGATGCTTGTTCAAACAAACTTCCTAATGGTTGTGCCGAGCCTTGTTCATCATATTTTGTACCTGCAGGCAAAACGATGTTCGTCCCAGCTAGATTGCCTATTGCAGAATCTTTATTTGTAGTAATTAATACGATGTCAGCACCTACTGATTTTGCTTTGTCTGCTAATAATCTTAAATGTTCCGTGGAACCTGAACCAGAGATAATTACAAATACATCATTCGACTTAATCGCAGGTGTCGTTGATTCTCCAACAACATGTGCCTGTTTGCCGAGCTGATTTAAGCGCATTGCAAAACTATTCGCCACGAATCCTGAACGTCCTTTGCCAGCTACAAATATATGTTCAGCATGTAGTATTTTGGATGCAAAAGTTGAAAACTCATCCGCTTCAACATGTGACAAAGTCATCTTTAATTCATCTAGAATTAATTGATAGTCACTAAATTTAGCCATATTACTTACCTTCGATTGCAGCGCGACATTGTTTTGCAGCTTCTACTGGATCATCTGCATTTGCGATTCCGCCACCAACAATAACAAGATCAGGACTTTCAGCGACAATATCTTTAATTGTATCTGGTTTAATTCCACCTGCTACTGCAACTTTAGAATTTTTAATAACAGATTTAACGGTTCTTAAACTTTCTAATGGTGATTGCCCTTCTGCTTGTAAATCATAACCAGTGTGTACTGCAATATAATCAGCACCCATTTCATCTAGTTCTTTTGCACGTTTTTCTAAATCTTGAACAGCAATCATATCAACTAGTAATTGTTTATTATTTTTATGAGCTTCTTCAATAGCTGCTTTAATTGATGCATCTTCTGCAACACCTAGTATTGTAATTACATCCGCGCCAAATTTAATTGCTTGGCTAACTTCATAATCAGCTGCATCCATAATTTTCATGTCTGCTAATACTTTTACATTACTAATGTTGTCTGCCATATGTTTAACTGCTGGTAAACCTTCGTTGTAAATGATTGGCGTACCGATTTCTACGATATCTACATAATCTTTTACTTTATTTGCTAACTCAGCCGCGTCTTCTTTGTTTAATAAATCAATTGCTAATTGTAATTCCACTAAAAATCATCCTTCCAATGCTTTTTATCTTTCTATTGGAACCTTTCCCGAGGCATTTCTTAATTAAACATTGCAATCAATCCATTTCATCGACATGAATTTTCGCAACATTTTTCGGGCAAGCTTCGTCGTCTAAATATATCTCAACATTCGGGTGTTTGTGAAGTAATGTGGCTGGAACATCAACAGAAATTTCCTGATTTAATAAATGTGTAATAGCAGCACGTTTCTTTTCACCAAATGCGAGTAAAATGATACGTTTGGCTTGAAGAATATTAGCAAGTCCCATCGAAATGGCTTGCTTTGGAACATCATCTTCGTTTTTAAAATATCGACTATTAGCCTTAATAGTACTTTCAGTCAAATCAACGATATGAGTAACGCTATCAAACGGCGTACCAGGTTCATTAAATCCAATATGACCATTTTCACCAATACCTAAAATTTGAATATCACGTTGACCTTGTTGTTCTAAAACGTCATTATATTTTGACGCTTCCGCATTCATATCATCGGCATCTCCATTTGGAATATGAATGTTCTTTCTATTAAAATAAGGATATTGTTTGAAAAGCATGTCATCCATATAATAGTGATAACTTTGCGGATGTGATGCGGTTAAACCTACATATTCGTCTAAATTAAACGTGGATACATTGTCTACGTTTAACTGATTTTTATTTAATAACTTAACAAGTTGTTCATACAAATCTGTCATTGTACCACCAGTTGCTAAACCTAGTTTACAGTGCTGATTAAATGCCATCTCTTTATATAACTCACATGCAACATAGAATGATGCTTGTTTTTTCGATCCTAAGTTTAATACTTTCATTGTTTACATGCCTCCACAAATTTAATACATTTTAAAAACTTATGAATTCATTCATACACCATTAATATAGCATCATTTTTAATGTTTAACACTTTTCAAATTCCAACAAATTTTTGATTTTTAAAAGTAAAAAACTAATGCTGTATGATTACGTAATCCTGAGTAATTACCCTTCATGAAAATTAATTTATAAATAATTGAGCAATCGTATACAATTATCGAATAGTTTTTAGTAAAATAGAAAGATAAACACATTGATAGTGTAAGGAGTGAACGTGTTGGAACCAATTAAAGAACAAGAAGTTATAGATTTACTTGCTTCTTTTGAACATAAACCTGTGTATCTGCATGTTGAAACGACAAATGGGGCCTATGCGAACCATTTCGATCAACGTGTTTTTAATGCTGGTACATTTTTAAGAAACATACAAGTAACATATACGCATGCACAACTAAAAGGTGGTAATAAAGAACCTTATCGCATTGGTCTTAAACTATCAAATGGTGGTTGGGTTTATGTACAAGGTCTAACGCATTTTGAGGTCAATGAACATGATGAATTTTTAATTGCAGGTTTTAATTACGAAGGTCAACTCGCTGCAGCACTTCAAATTAGTGAGCGACCATTTAATTTATAGAGGAGGCATCAACATGACTGACGAAAGACATGTATTAGTAATATTTCCACATCCTGATGATGAAACCTTCTCATCTGCAGGCACATTAGCAAGTTATATCCAAAAAGGCATACCTGTAACATATGCATGTTTAACCCTAGGACAAATGGGCAGAAATTTAGGTAATCCCCCATTTGCAACACGCGAATCATTACCAAGTATTCGTGAGCGTGAACTAGAAGAAGCTTGTAAAGTTATTGGTATTACTGATTTAAGAAAAATGGGTTTACGTGACAAAACTGTCGAATTTGAACCCTACGAACATATAGATGGTATGATTAAATCTTTAATCGATGATACAAATCCATCATTGATTATTTCATTTTATCCTGGATATGCAGTACATCCTGATCACGAAGCAACAGCAGACGCTGTAATTCGAACGGTTGAACGCATGCCTAAAGAAGAACGCCCTCGTTTAACTTTAGTTGCGTTCAGTAATGATGCAACCGAAGCTCTTGGAGAACCTGATATTCAAAATGATATTACAGATTTTAAAGAACTTAAAATTAAGGCATTTGAAGCACATGCTTCTCAAACAGGTCCATTTTTAAAACAATTAGCAAGTCCTGAAATCGATGGTAAACAACACAGCTTTTTAACAGTCGAACCATATTGGACATATCACTTTAAATCTTAACGGAGGAAAAAAATGACTGAATTTGATTTATCGACACGAGAAGGTCGTTGGAAACACTTTGGTTCCGTAGATCCTATTGAAGGCACGAAACCTACTACTAAGAACGAAATGACAGATTTACAAAGTACACATAAAGATTTTTTATTTGAAATAGAAGAAGTTGGTATTAAAAACTTAGTGTACCCTGTACTTGTTGACCAGTATCAAACAGCTGGCACATTTAGTTTTTCAACAAGTTTAACAAAAGACGAAAAAGGTATTAATATGAGCCGTATAATTGAAAGTGTTGAAAAGCACTATGATAATGGTATTGAACTTGAATTTAATACACTTTATCAGGTGTTACGCACTTTACAAACGAATATGAAACAAAATGCGGCAGGCGTTGATGTTTCTGGGAAATGGTTCTTTGACCGCTATAGTCCAACCACAAATATTAAAGCAGTTGGTAATGCCGATGTCACTTATGGATTAGCAATTGACGGTGATAAAGTTACACGTAAAGAACTTACTATTGAAGCAACTGTCACAACGCTATGCCCTTGTTCAAAAGAAATAAGTGAGTATTCAGCGCACAACCAACGTGGTGTTGTCACTGTTAAAACATATATTAATAAAGATCAAAACATAGTTGATGACTATAAAAACAAAATTTTAGATGCAATGGAAGCTAATGCAAGTTCAATTCTATACCCTATTTTAAAACGTCCTGATGAAAAACGTGTGACAGAGCGTGCATATGAAAATCCACGTTTTGTCGAAGACTTAATTCGTTTAATTGCCGCGGACTTAGTTGAATTTGATTGGTTAGACGGTTTCGATATCGAATGTCGTAATGAAGAGTCTATCCATCAACATGATGCTTTCGCTAAATTAAAGTATCGCAAATAATATCATATGATTAATTCAAACGCGTAACATTAGTTGCGCGTTTTTATTATACCTTCTAGAGTTGTATATCTCTTTTATAAATCTTCTCATTTGATGTGCCTGAGGCATAAATCAATATCCTAAGCTCTACAATGATATATTGGTCGTAGTTGATTGAATAACTACTATCATTATAAATATCAAAATTTGTTGTTTTATAAATAAACACATCATCCAGTTAAAAGAAGTAATTAAATATTATGTGATATAATTATAAAAAATAGATATAAGTGGTGTTGTAAATGAATTATTTTGTAGGTAATAGTTTAGGTGTTAATTTAACTGGGATAGAAAAAGCAATTATTAATCGTTTAAATTTATTTAAAGAAATGGGAAGACCAGCGCAATGTGTATTTCTGTCATGGAATAGATATTTATATAGAAATGCCCAAAATTATATTACTAGTTCTGACTATATTAATATGTATGATTTCTTCCAAGAAGCAACATATTTAGAACGCAATGAACCATTTGACTGGTTGTCGTATTGGACTGATGAATGTCATTATACTTTAAAACATGTTGAAAATAGTCATGACTTTAGAATATATGATCAAGAGCGTTTCTTAATGTATGCCCATTTTCAAGATCCTAAATATCGTATATTAGATTATGTGAATCATTTTGATAGTCAAAGACGAAAAGTAAAACGTGATTTTTATGATGTGCGTGGCTTTTTAAGTTGTAGTAGGATTCTTGTTGATAAACAACAAACATTATGTGAATTTTTCTATAATCCAGAAGGTGACACAAAATTAGAAAAGTATTTTTCTTACAAGGATGGCAAACCAGAAGTACAAAAAATTATTGTTTACTATGCTAACAAACAATATTTCTTTAATAATGAAACGGAATTAGGCGCATTTTTCATTAAACAACTATATCAACATGGGGATTTATTTTTCAGTGACCGTAATGTGTATACAGCACCTATTTTCAACTTAACACCTGAGTCAATCCCAGTAGTAGCTGTGCTTCACAGTACACACATTAAAAATATTGATGCATTAGATTCATCGCCATTTAAAAATGTATATAAAGCGATGTTTGAAAATTTATCTCGATATCGTGCAATTATCGTTTCTACTGAGCAGCAAAAATTAGATGTTGAAAAACGTATTAACCATACTATTCCAATTGTTAATATTCCTGTCGGCTATAGTGAAACAATTGATACACCAGTCCAAACATTAGATCAGCGCAGTGTTAAATTAATTTCCGTTGCTCGTTATTCACCTGAAAAACAATTACATCAACAAATTGAATTAATTAAACGCTTAGTATCGTATGTCCCAAAAATAGAGCTTCATATGTATGGTTTTGGTTCTGAAAGTAAAAAATTAAATGAATTGATACAAAAATATGGATTGGAAAATCATGTTTACTTACGTGGCTTTTTAAGCAATCTAAACCAAGAATACAGCGATGCTTACTTAAGTTTAATAACAAGTAACATGGAAGGTTTCTCTTTAGCGCTACTTGAATCTTTAGCACATGGTGTTCCAGTTATTAGTTATGATATTAAATATGGACCTAACGAATTGATTACGCCTGATTTCAATGGTTATTTAATTACTAAAAATGATGAAGATGCCCTATTTGATAAAGTAAAATATGTGATTGATCATCCTGAAGTACAACAACGACTGTCAAAAGGTAGTTTGGCAAAAGCGCAACAATATAGTAAAGCGTCGTTAATTAAACAATGGGACCAATTTGTTCGTCTTATATAAATGTACTTCACCTTTATTTTTATAAAAAAAAGCGTTTTCCTATGTCATTTAACTAAACATGTAAGTTCGTATGAACGTTGTTTGTTAAATAGATGATTCTAGGAAAATGCTTTTTTCTTTTGACTTAGTTTAAAATATTTTGCCACTTTGTACTGATAGTAGTTGCATTGTACTGTTGTGCAGATTCTATGCTATTAATCGAAAACTGTTGCAATTTTTGAGTATTATTTAGTAATTGATCGACCTTTTCAACCATTTGATTGATGTCACCTTTAGGTACTAAATAGCCATTAAATCCATCTTGAATCAGTTCTGATGGCCCATAATCTATATCATAACTGATCACTGGTGTACCTACTGAAAGCGACTCTAAAATTGCTAAGCCAAAACCTTCCATTTTACTTGTCGATAACATCAGTTCTGCTTTAGCAATCTCTTCATTAATATGCGTCTTAAAACCATGAAATTTAACATGTTCCGATAAATGATAATCTTCTACAAGTTGTCGATATTCTGACAAACCATTTCCATGTCCATAAATATTCAATTGAATATTGGGATGTTTTGTTACTAATTGCTTGATCACTTCAATTTGATGTTTAATTTGTTTATTTTCAACGAGGCGAGCAATTGATATGATATGATTTTTCTCCTTTTGATTGATGTCAAATTGATACTTTAAATTTGCCACGTAGCCAACCGGAATATTGATAACTGGTATTTTATTTTCAATATATTGTGAAATATCTTGGCATTGCTGTTCTGTTGATACAACAATCGCTTTATAACGTGTTAAATTATTAAATACTGTTTTATAAAAACTTTTTATACCATTACCGGTACCGGATAAATGTGTACTATGGAGCACAACAACAACTGGAATACTTTGATTTAATCCCGCTATAACATTTCCTAATTCATGAGGACGATCTAATATGATTTGATCATTATTTTTACATAATTGATGGAGAAAATATTGAACTAATTCATCTTCTGTATCAAAAAATTGTTGCTGCTGGTCTTCATTTAAGATAACCTTTGTGAGCGTGTTTTTTCCTTTTATATCGTCGAAATATTTTTGGATGACGATTTCCCCATTAGGTGTATAGTAATTTTCGAGTACAATCCGTTGTCCTTCACCTAAAATTCGAGAACAACTTAAAAAGCCTCTTCCATCATACAATTCGCGTTTTACTTTTCTTCTTTTATGATCAAAATAATTCACATAGTTTAATTGATGATACTGTTTATCTAAAAAATGAGCATACATTACAAATTGCTCTTCATCATATATTCTGACATCATTTGAATTTTCCACAAATTTCAATGTGTACCTACATGACTTTTCCCAATACTGTATCCAGTTAACTTGCTTTGTCTTTTTATAATTGATTGCTTTTTGAAAATAGTCATACATTGTAAATACATCATTTTCAATCTGATGTTGCTTCGCATATGTGTATGAATAAGGATTCCATTTAACATATACACATTTTGAAGATATGCCGTGTTGTTTGAACAACTTCAATCTATTTATTTGCGCTTTTTCTACACCTGTAATTTTACTTTCTAAAATTGTTCCTAAAATGTAATTCATATTATCGCCTCATATAAGTTTTATTCCGTATCTTTATTGTTTATTTTATATGAAAAATACATCTATTGCATGTGTAATCATAAAAAAAAACCAGGCCACAAGGACCTGGGTCATATTGTATTATTTGTTTTGTTTTTTGCGACGACCGAATAACAATAATGAACCTAATGCTGCAAATAATCCACCAAATAACGTTGCGTTATTTGAGCCGTTATTTTCACTACCTGTTTCTGGTAATGCTTTTGCTTTATTGTGATGGTCTTTAGTAGTACTCATTGGTTTAACAGGTGTATGTTTTCCTGCATCCGAGTCCGAATCGCTATCTGAGTCTGAATCACTGTCTGAGTCTGAGTCGCTATCTGAGTCTGAGTCGCTGTCCGAATCTGAGTCGCTATCTGAGTCTGAGTCGCTGTCTGAATCTGAGTCGCTATCTGAGTCTGAATCACTGTCCGAATCTGAGTCGCTATCTGAATCTGAATCGCTGTCTGAGTCTGAGTCACTGTCTGAGTCTGAGTCGCTATCTGAGTCTGAGTCACTGTCTGAATCTGAGTCGCTATCTGAGTCTGAATCGCTGTCTGAATCTGAGTCGCTATCTGAGTCTGAATCGCTGTCCGAATCTGAGTCGCTATCTGAGTCTGAGTCGCTGTCTGAGTCTGAGTCGCTATCTGAGTCTGAGTCGCTGTCTGAATCTGAATCGCTATCTGAGTCTGAATCACTGTCTGAATCTGAGTCGCTGTCTGAGTCTGAATCACTGTCTGAGTCTGAATCACTGTCTGATGTATCTTCTTCGAAGTATCCGTTATCAAGTGTGAAATCATCATGATCCGTAATTGTTACGTCAACTTCGCCACCATCGGCATCTTTATCATCTTCAGTTGTATTTGTAACTGTTTGTGTTAAGCCAGCAGGCTTTTCAAAAATAACTTTGTATTTACCGCTATCTAAATTATCGAAACGATATTTACCATTTTCATCTGTTTTAGTTGTTCCAATTACTTCGCCTTTTTCATTTAATAAAGTAACTTTAACATCTTTGATACCTTTTTCAGTTGAATCTTGTTTACCGTCTTTATTACTGTCGTACCAAACATAATCACCTAAACTGTATTTTGGTGTTTTATAGAAACCACTGTCTAATGTCATATTATCTGCATCTTTAATGACACCTGTTGTTGTTAAACCATTAGAATCTTTATCTTCAGCTGTAGTATTTTTAACCGTTGGCGTGTAACCTGCTGGTGTTTCAAATTCTACTGTATAGTTACCATTATCTAAATCTGTAAATTTATATTTACCCGAGGCATCAGTAGTAGTTGTACCAATAACTTTTCCAGTACTATCTTTTAATGTAACCTTAACATCTTTGATACCAGGTTCATTAGCATCTTGGATACCATCTTTATTTGTATCTTCCCATACATAGTCACCAAGATTATATTTAGGTTCTTTATAAAAACCAGTGTCTAAAGACATATCATCTTTACCATTAATTTTAACAGTTACAGAACTACCATTTGAGTCTTTTTCACCATCAGTTGTTCCATTTACTTTTGTTGGAAGATATCCAGCTGGCGTTTCGAATTTAACTGTATAAGTTTCTCCGTCTTTCAAACCACCGAATTCATAATGACCGTTAGCATCTGTTCTTACTGATTTTGTAGTACCGTCCGGGTAAGTTAATGTAACTAAAACGTTTGCCATTGGCTTTTCTTTCGAATCTGTACCTTGGACACCGTCTTTATCAACGTCTTCCCATACATAGTCACCAATTTTGTATAACTTTTCTTCAGGTTTAACAGTACCGTCGCCACCGCCAGTGTCATTAGAAGTTACGATGAAGTTTGAATATCCTGCATAATTATAATAACCATATTTATCAGTTGTTCTCATACTAGTACCTTGAGCAATATCTAGTTCGCCATCTGATGTAGGTGTATATTTACTAACAACTTTGATAATATAGGCTGAATTAATATCACCAAAATCCAATGTTGCTACATTATTACTAAATGATTTTTTATTATCAAATTGACTTGTTACATCTTCGTATTGACTAAAATCATAGATTCTATTACTTTGAGGCAATTGTTGATTAGGGTTAACTTTATAAACTTTTATTTCTGTATTTTGGTCAATAATGGTACTACCATTTCCTAGTTTAATATTTCCATAATCATCTACTTGACTACCAGCTATATCAACTTTAGTGTTAGTTGCTGTTTTTTTCAAAGGATTAACATAAATTTGTTGTTCAATAGTTTGTTTGTTTTCATCTAACTTTGTAAAGATAGATTGAATGTTTGAATCACCATGAACCATTGGGTCTTGATAATCAACAGAAACGTTTTGGCTAGTTTCTTTACCTGCTGTTGCAAACGTTAAATTCAAACTAGTTTCATTAGGTACTGCTTGCTTATCAATATATGAGTATAAAGTTAAACGTGCTTTTATATCTTCATATTTATCTACATAATCTGTAAATGTATATGTGATTTGCTTAGTCGCTTTATCAAATGTTCCTTTGGCAATGACCTCTCCTGATGGATCAGTAATATCGATAGGATCATTTTTATCTGTTAAATCCGAAGGAATTACATTCTTATCATAATTAATCGTCATTGTATCGCCTTTTTTGACTTTATTGTCAATTGTAAACTCTGTATCATATTCAATATCTTTACCGTCATGCGCTGCTGCCACATTATCTTTACCATCGCCAACTTTGATCGTCTGTTTCGTAACTGTAATTAAGTCATTTACATTATTTGAAGCAACTGCTGCTGGTTGTGCAACTGCAAAACGCATTTTCGCATTTAATCGTTTTGGTGCAACACTTGTTGGAGCTGTAGCAACTGGTTTAGTTGAACGATCTGTATTGTTATCATTTCTAACTAATTCTTTTAATTTCTCAGGATTATTTTTAAGTTCTTCTTTTGACACATTTACTGGTTCTTTTGGATTAGTTGCATCTGTAACTTGATTGTCTACTTTTGAAGGCGTTGGTTGCGGTTGTGAATTTTCAATATTTGTAGATTCTTGAGGTGTAGTTGGTTTTGTTTGAATTTCACTTGTAGATGGTTTTGTAGTTACATCGTTATTTGTATAATTTGGTGCTTTCTTCTCTTCTAAAATAACAGATGTATCTTCTGTCGCAGTTTTATCAGTTGAAGGTTTAACATTTTCTTTTTCAATGTTTTGAGGCTTAGTTTCAGTTGTAGCTGTAACGTTATTTTGCTGTTGTTGAGTACTTGATGTAGTTGATTCTTCTTTAGCTTCTGGTTGTGAATCAGTATTTGTTTCTTTCTTAATTGGATTTGTTGAATCATTTTCTGTTGTCGAATTATTTTCAGTTTCCGACACTACTTCTTTATTATCACTAGTCGTTGCATCATCTTGTTTCGCATTTTCTGTACTAGTGTTTTCAGCAGCTTTAGCTTCTTGGTTCCCTAGACCAAAAATCAATGTCGTACCTACTAAAATCGATGCAGTTCCTACAGTATACTTTCTAATCGAAAATTTGTTTAAGCGATTTGAAATCATACCCTTTTTTGTTATTGCCTTTTTATTATCCCTGTTAATCATATAAATCTCCTTTAAAATATCAATATTTGCAAAAAATTAATATTTTTACATATAAAAATTTGTATTCCCATCGTAATACATTTTTAGATAAAGCACAATACTTTAAATAAATTTATTTATCTAAGACTGTTATTTTACACTTTGGTTTGAATAAATTAATTCTAGTAATTTTTAATTATTCGTTTGTTTTTTATATCAATTGTTTTAAATGGTTTGATACTGTGTTTAATTGCTTTTCTTATTCGTTTGTACTTTTAATGTAAAGATGAATTAAATTTATGTTGATTTATGTTATATTTTTTTAAAAAATTGCACTATTTAATCTCAAACATAAGATACATTTCATAAATTTTGAAATAAAAAACCAGGCCTCACGGACCTGGTATAAGCTGTATTATTTATTTTGTTTTTTACGACGACCGAATAACAATAATGATCCTAATGCTGCGAATAATCCGCCAAATAACGTTGCGTTATTTGAGCCACTATTTTCATTACCTGTTTCTGGTAATGCTTTTGCTTTATTGTGATGGTCTTTAGTAGTACTCATTGGTTTAACAGGTGTGTGCTTACCTGCATCTGAGTCTGAATCACTGTCTGAATCTGAGTCGCTATCTGAGTCTGAATCGCTGTCCGAATCTGAGTCACTATCTGAGTCTGAATCGCTGTCTGAATCTGAGTCGCTATCTGAGTCTGAGTCGCTATCTGAATCTGAATCACTGTCTGAGTCTGAGTCGCTGTCCGAATCTGAGTCGCTGTCTGAATCTGAATCGCTATCTGAGTCTGAGTCTGAATCGCTATCTGAATCTGAGTCGCTGTCTGAATCTGAATCACTGTCTGAATCTGAATCGCTGTCTGAATCTGAATCGCTATCTGAGTCTGAGTCGCTATCTGAGTCTGAATCGCTGTCTGAGTCTGAGTCGCTATCTGAGTCTGAATCGCTGTCCGAATCTGAGTCGCTATCTGAGTCTGAGTCGCTGTCTGAATCTGAATCGCTGTCTGAGTCTGAATCGCTATCTGAATCTGAATCGCTATCTGAGTCTGAGTCACTATCTGAGTCTGAGTCGCTGTCTGAATCTGAATCACTATCTGAATCTGAATCACTATCTGAATCTGAATCACTATCTGAATCTGAATCACTATCTGAGTCTGAATCGCTGTCTGAGTCTGAGTCGCTATCTGATGTTTCTTCTTCGTAGTAGCCATTATCAAGTGTGAAATCATCATGATCCGTAATTGTTACATCAACTTCGCCACCATCGGCATCTTTATCATCTTCAGTTGTATTTGTACCTGTTTGTGTTAAGCCAGTAGGCTTTTCAAAAATAACTTTGTATTTACCGCTATCTAAATTATCAAAGCGGTATTTACCATTTTCATCTGTTTTAGTTGTTCCAATTACTTCGCCTTTTTCATTTAATAAAATAACTTTAACATCTTTGATACCTTTTTCAGTTGAATCTTGTTTGCCGTCTTTATTACTGTCGTACCAAACATAATCACCTAAACTATATTTTGGTGTTTTATAGAAACCACTGTCTAATGTCATGTTATCTGCATCTTTAATGACACCTGTTGTTGTTAAACCATTAGAATCTTTTTCAGTATCATTTCCAGAAGTTACTGAAGTTGGTGTATAACCTGATGGTGTCTCGAATTCAACTTTATAAGTTCCATTGTTTAAATCAGTGAATTGATATTTACCATTTTCATCTGTTGTAACTGTTTTTAAAACTTTGTCGTTTTCATCTTTTAACGTAACTGTTACACCTGAAATACCCTTTTCATCTTTATCTTGAACACCGTTTTTATTTGTATCTTCCCATACATAGTCACCTAAGTTGTAAGTCGGTTTGTAGAAACCAGAGTCAATAGTATCGTTATCTTTATCTTTAATGACACCTGTTGTTGATGTACCATTTGAATCTATACCTTCATCAGTTCCTGAACCTACTTGTGTTGGTGTGTAACCTGATGGTGTTTCGAATTCAACTTTATAAGTTCCATTTTCTAATCCAGTAAATTGATATTTACCATCTTTATCTGTTTTAGTTGTTTGTAAAACTTCACCGTTTTCATTTTTCAATGTAACTGTTACGCCTGAAATACCTTTTTCAGTTGAATCCTGCTTACCATCTTTATTTGTATCTTCCCATACATAATTACCTAAATTATATTTTGGTGTTTTGTAGAATCCACTATCTAATGTCATGTTATCAGCACCATTAATAACACCTGTTGTTGTTAAACCATTAGAGTCTTTTTCAATGTCGCTACCAGATGTTACTGTAGTCGGTGTATAGCCTTCTGGTGTAGTAAATTCAACTTTATAATTACCATTATCTAAATCAGTAAATTTATATTTGCCATCTGCGTCTGTTGTAACTGTTTTTAACACGTTACCGTTTTCATCTTTTAATGTTACCGTTACGCCAGATATACCTTTTTCATCTTGGTCTTGGATACCATTTTTATTTGTATCTTCCCAGACATAGTCACCTAAGTTGTATTTAGGTTTGTAAATACCTAAGTCTGCAGATAAGTTATCTTTGCCATTAACTGTAATAACTGAAGATAAGCCGTTTGAATCTAATTCTTCGTTATTACCTTGTTTTGAAGGGGTTACTTCATAACCTTTTGGTAAGTTTGAAAATTCTACACGGTAATCTCCATTAGGTAAGTTTGGAATCAAGTATGACCCATCTTCTTTAGTAACTGCTTCTCCTACTTTTGTATTTGTATTATTATCAAATACAGTTACAGTTACATTGCCAACGCCTTTTTCTCCTAATTCTTGAACACCGTTTTTATTAGTATCTTCCCATACGTAGTTACCAATTTTATATACTTCTTGACCAGCTCCGCCACTTTGGTTATTAGTAAATCCTAAAGCATTGCCAGTAGAAACGGATTTATTACCTGTTGAAGATAAAGTAGCCATTTGAACAAGTGTTGGGCTTTCGCTATTTGTATATTGGAATTTTGTATTAACCATTACAACATATGCTGATGTAATATCACCAAAATCAAGATTAACACTTTGATTTGATCCATACGTCATTTTATTTTTAAATTCATCAGTTACGTCTACCAAATCATTAGTATTAACGTCATATCCTTTATTCAATGTATATCCTTCAGGAACACGATATATTTTTATATTTGTAACATTTTGATTAATTTGACCAATATTAGTTGGATATTTCGGATGGTACGCTTCAACTTTTAACTTAGCACCTTTTAAATCCTTATCCATAGGATTAACATATACTACCTGGTTATAGTAACCAGGGTCTTCAACATTTCCTACATGAGAAACTGTCTCTGTAAAAGCTGATCCTATTGAATTATTGTCAGCTTCTTTATAAGCCGGATAAGTGATATCTGCTGTTGTAGTTGTAATTTGATTTCCAATAGTTACACTAAAAGGAACATCTTTCTTGTCAACAGGAATTGTATCTGCATCCATATAAATTGAGTAATTAATACCCATTTTTACTGAATTAAATCGATCAACATAATCTGTAAATGTATATGTAATTAAATTATTTGCAGTATCATGTTTTGCAGTCGCAATTGTTTCACCATTATTTGGATCTTTAATATCACCAATATTTTTAATATCTTCCGGATTCAATCCATATACTTGTACTGTATCTGAGTATTTAATTGTGAAATAATCACCTGATTTAACTTTGTCATCAACTGTAATTTGTGATTTTAATGATAAATAATCTTGGGCTGGTACAATCGTTTTGCTATTATCTGCATCAACGACAGTTAATGTTGTATTTGATGTGATTAAATCATTAACATTTTTAGAATCTGTTGAGTTTGGTTGTATTGCTGCCATACGCATTCTTGTATTCAAACTTTTAGGTGCTGTACTTTTTGGCAAAATGATATCTGCATTATTTTCATTATTTGAATTACTATTGTTATCAACAAGAGTTTCAGCATTACTCTTGATAGCATCACTTTTAACATTTAATGTAGTTGATTCAGTTTTCGCATCTACCTTTTTGTTTTCCTCATTAGTTGGTTGAACATTTACCACTGATTTATTCTCTAGCAAATCAGGTTGTAACCCTTCTTGATTACTTATAGTTTGTTTAGTGTTTAAATCTTCATTCGTAGATTTTGGTGAAGCTTGCTCATCTGATTTGGCAGTTGAAACTTCAACTTTATTTCCAGTGGTAGATTGTACACTTTCTTTTTCTATTGATTTATTCCCATTTGAAGTCGTTTCATTACCTTGAGATGATACCATTTCTTTTTGATTATCATTTTTAGTATTGTCTTCTTGATTTAGTTGCTGCATATCAACTTTATCACTCGATTGATTATCACTTGCTGAAGTTGTCGCTTCGTTCAATTCTTTATTAGTACTTTCTGCAGCCTTTGCTTCTTGGTTCCCCAGACCAAAAATTAATGTTGTACCTACTAAAATTGATGCTGTTCCCACTGTGTACTTTCTAATCGAAAATTTATTTAATCGATTGGATACCATGCCTTTTCTTGTTATTGCCGTTTTATTTTCTCTGTTTAGCATTAGATTACTCCTAATTCATCAAATTTTTAAATAATACAATTGTTTTAAATACAAAAATGTATATCAATATAGTATTACATTTTTAGATAAAGCACAATACTTTAATTATTTTTCTTTATCGTAAAACGTTATTTAAAATTTGTGTTTAAATAAAAGTTTTTATGAGTTTTGTAATCTTTATTTAATTATCATAAAAAATAGTATTATTTGCCCTTAAAATTAATATCTTAGCTTTTCTAATTCATAGACAATTACATTTCTGTAACAAATTAAATTGCATCTATTCCTTAAAGATTTTTTGTTTTATATCTGGGAATTTCTAAACAGAAAAAACCAGGCCACATGGACCTGGTTAAGTTAATCATATTATTTATTTTGTTTTTTACGACGACCGAATAACAATAATGATCCTAATGCCGCGAATAATCCACCGAATAATGTGCCATTATTTGAATTATTATTTTCACTACCTGTTTCTGGTAATGCTTTAGCTGTTTTATGCTGATCTTTAACCGTACTCATTGGTTTAGTCGGAGTATGTTTACCTGCATCTGAATCTGAATCGCTATCCGAATCTGAATCGCTGTCTGAGTCGCTATCTGAGTCTGAATCGCTGTCTGAGTCTGAGTCGCTATCTGAATCTGAGTCGCTGTCTGAATCTGAATCGCTATCTGAATCTGAATCGCTGTCTGAATCTGAGTCGCTGTCTGAATCTGAATCGCTATCTGAGTCTGAGTCGCTGTCTGAATCTGAGTCGCTATCTGAGTCTGAATCGCTGTCAGAATCTGAGTCGTTGTCTGAGTCCGAATCGCTATCTGAATCTGAGTCGCTATCCGAATCTGAATCGCTGTCTGAATCTGAGTCGCTGTCTGAGTCTGAGTCACTGTCTGAATCTGAGTCGCTGTCTGAATCTGAGTCGCTATCTGAGTCTGAGTCGCTATCCGAATCTGATTCGCTGTCTGAATCTGAGTCGCTGTCCGAATCTGAATCACTATCTGAGTCTGAGTCGCTGTCTGAGTCGCTATCTGAGTCTGAGTCGCTATCTGAGTCTGAGTCACTATCTGAATCTGAGTCGCTATCTGAGTCTGAATCGCTGTCCGAATCTGAGTCACTATCTGATGTTTCTTCTTCGTAGTAGCCATTATCAAGTGTGAAATCATCATGATCCGTAATTGTTACATCAACTTCGCCACCATCGGCATCTTTATCATCTTCAGTTGTATTTGTACCTGTTTGAGTTAAACCAGCAGGCTTTTCAAAGATAACTTTGTATTTACCACTATCTAAATTATCAAAGCGGTATTTACCATTTTCATCTGTTTCAGTTGTACCAATTACTTCGCCTTTTTCGTTTTGCAAAGTAACTTTAACACCTTTAATTCCTTTTTCAGTCGAATCTTGTTTACCATCTTTATTACTGTCGTACCAAACATAATCACCTAAACTATATTTTGGTGTTTTGTAGAATCCACTATCTAATGTCATGTTGTCAGCGTCTTTAATGACACCTGTTGTAGTTAGTCCATCAGAATCTACAGCATCATCTGTACCTGCATTTGCAGTTGTCGGTGTATAACCGGCTGGTGTTGAAAACTCTACACTATAAGTTCCATTGCTTAAACCAGTGAACTGATATTTACCATTTTCATCTGTTGTCGTACGATCTAATTCTTTACCGTTACTATCTTTAAGAATGACATAAACACCTTTAATCCCTTTTTCATTGGCATCTTGTTTACCATCTTTATTTGTATCTTCCCATACATAGTCACCTAGATTATATTTCTTTTGGTCGCCATTTGCAGTTGATGAGCCATTCACATTTGAATAACTGTTTGACCAACTACTTTTTCCATTTTGTGTTTCTAAAGTATAATCAATTTTCCCATTATCTGTTGAACTATTATCTGGATAAGCAACTTGTTGAATGATGTACTGTTTATCACTACTAGATTGACCATTCAATAAATCTACTGTCGCCGTCTTATTATCATTACTATAAATAACATCGAATTGACCAGTAACATCTTTAAGTTTTGAAGTATCTGGGGTGAAACTATCCACAAATTGATTTTGATCTGTCACTTCGTAAATTTTGAAGTTTTTAGCATCTGGATTAAATTTATAACCAGTTAAATTTGTTACAAATGTTTCTTTTGTATAGGTCTTTTTAGGTTGATTTACATAAACAGTCATATTACGTGACAAATCTTCATTATTAATATAATTTGTACTCGAAATAAGTTGTTGACCTTTTTGATTACCATAATCGACAATGACATCTTTACTATATGTATCATTACCTAAAGTTACTTCCATTTTATAAGCAGTTTTATCAGTTGTTGCATTTTCACGTTTCGCAAATGCGACTTGTTCAAAGCTACCGCTAACATTTGTGTATTGATCTACATAATTCGTAAAAGTATACGTTGTTGTATTTGTTTTACTATCGTAAATACCTTTTGCAATAATATTACCTTGGGCATTATATAAATTTTGAGTTTGTGAAGGTAATCTTACAGAACCTGGACGGAAATATTGACCATATTTAAAAGTAAATGTATCGCCCTCTTTAACAGAATCATCGATTGTGTAATTCGCTTTTAATTTTAAAACATCACTTGAAGTTGCCCAAAATTCAGTATTTCCTGTTGTTTTATTAACATGTCCTTTATCAATCGCAATATCAATGTTCGTAAAATGTACTTTATCATTAACATTTGTTCCTTGTTGTGGAGCTGCAACAGTATTCACTGCCATGCGATTTAAAGCTCTTTGTTTAATAGTCGTTGTTTTAGGTGTAGTTGAAACGTTTTTTGCTTGTGTTAAATTACTTTTATCAGTTTCATTACTATATGTAGTTGATGATTTATCATTTGTTGTTACATTGCTAGTTTGTGTAGTAGATTGACTAGCTGTAGCGTTTTGTGGTGATTGCATGTTACTACTAATTTCTTTAACTGTTGCACTATCACTCATTGTCACTTTAGGCTGATCTGCAGTTGCAGTTTGCGTATTGTCTTTTAGTTGACGACTATCAACTTTTTCAGTTGTTTTATTCTCACTTGGGGCTGTCGTTTCATTTTTTGATTGATTTAATTCTCCATTCGTATGTTCTGCCGCTTTAGCTTCATGACCACTTAACCCAAAAATCAATGTTGTCCCTACTAAAATTGAAGCAGTACCTACAGAATACTTTCTTATCGAAAATTTGTTTAATCGATTTGGTATCATGCCTTTTCTATTTGTTGCTGTCTTTTTATTATTCATTTAATAATACTCCTTTAAAATATCAAAATTTGATAAATATAATATTTTGCATATATAAATTTCTGCATTACTATCGTAATATAAATTTCAATAAAGTGCAATACTTTAATTATTTTTCTTTATTTTACAATGTTATTTGCTACAAATATTAATATGAATCACAGTTTAAGAATTGCAATTTTTAATACTTTTTTTCTTTAATTGCTTTAAATTATTTATCTATATTTTTAAAACTCTCTTTTAATCTAAGCTTGTTTTCAATTCGCTATTACATCTTATTTTAATTAATAACATTGCTCACAACAGTAATCTCAAAGGCTTACTATTGGTGCATTAGAACAAAAAAAGGCATGTGACTTAAAAGCATTCTCAATGAAATACCTTAAGCTACATACCTATTTTTAATGTATATTTACATATTTTTTAATATTATTTTAAATGTTCATATGGACTATTATTCACAAAAGATACAATTTGATCGACAAATAATCTTGCTCGTAATTGGAATTCACTATCATTTAAGTAATATGAACCATCTTCATTTTTAGCAAAATCAGAATCATGTGTTGCTATTTGAGTTGGTACAGCAATGCCTAGTAAACTTCTGACGATTACTCTTAAATGTGACAATGGCTCTGAACTAACAATACCACCACTATTTCCTATTAAGCCTACAGGTTTCATTTTAAAATAATCCATATTTAGATGATCTAATGCATTTTTCAATATTCCAGAATATGAACCATGATAGTTTGGCGTTCCTAATATTAAAAAGTCCGCCGCCATTGCTTTCTCTTTTAAATCTTTCATATTTTGTTTGATTTCATCAATAGACGGTGTTGTTCCTGAAAAATCTAATTGATTTAACGGTTTTTCTGCTAAATCGAATATTTCCGCTTCAATATCATGTGTTTTAAAATGCTCAGTTAAGTATCTTGCTAGTGCACTTGTATGTGAATTCACTTGTGCACTGCCAATAATAATTAATCCTTTCATATTTGACCCCTCTTTTTTTTATTAAACTTGTTGTTCACGTAATAATTTCATAATAGCTTTTCCAACACCACTATTTTCATTCGTATCTGTGACATATTTCGCTATTTTTTTAACTTCTTCTGCACCATTTTCCATCGCAACTGGATAGCCAACTTTCTCTAACATTGATAAGTCATTTAAATTGTCACCTATTGCCATGACATCTTTCATTTCAATCCCTAATCTTTCGGCAATTGTTTCTAGCGCAATACCTTTTTGTGCATCTGAATGCGTTATTTCTATATTTCCTCTCGAAGATGATGATATAGCTAAATTCGGAGATTCAGCTAAAATTTTACTAGCTTTGTCAATTTTTTCTAAATTTCCATCAAATGCTAATATTTTCATAATTAATTCACCAGGTATGTTTTCAATAGCATCATAATTATCAACAACTTTCAACGTACCATTATCTATGCGTCTTTGAATACCATTTTTAATACGCTCAACGTTTGCATGTTGACCTGCACGCTCAGCAATATCTATGTAAATGTCTAAATCTCTTTGTGGATCTTCAGTATAAATCGCACGACTCGTGTATACTTGATAATAAATACCTGCATCTTTTAAAACATTTGTAATTTTGTGTACTAACGATTTATTAAGGTGTGAAGTGCTCATTACATTGAAAGTTTCATCACGTACTTCAGCACCATTCAAACAAATATATGGTACTGTTAAATCTGTGTCAGCAACTGGTGCTTGTGCTTCATAAAATGCTCGACCTGTCGCGATAACAACCGTTATCCCTTGTTCTTGAGCGTATTTAATCGCATCAATATTAGGTTGAGAAATTTCATGTGCTGCATTAAGTAGCGTGCCATCCATATCAGTGGCTATTAGTTTTATCATTATGTTACCTCGTTTCGTAAATTTAAAATCTTGTTCTTAAATAAGAATATATACTCAGCGCACATACTTTTCTATTAACATTTATATTGTCATTAATTTATCATATAATGTAATTCTAACAAATTTTAATTAGTATGTACTATCGTCTAATTGGTGGATTTCTTATTGGCTCTTAAGTTTTTAAAAAATGTTGTTAATAATGTGCTACATGCTTCTTTAAGTACACCTTTATCAACAATTGCACGATGATTAAAATTAGATTGTTGCAATAAATTCATTAAACTGCCACTACAACCACCTTTAGGATCATCTGCGCCATAGACGACTCTTGGAATGCGACTCATTACAATTGTTCCTGCGCACATGACACATGGTTCTAAGGTTACATATAATGTGCAACCTTCTAAACGCCAACTACCTAACACTTTGGCTGCACGTTCAATTGCAATATGTTCAGCATGCGCCGTTGGTTGTTGTAGTGTTTCTCTTAAATTATGTGCTCTAGCGATAACTTCATCATCTTTAGTGATGATAGCACCTATAGGTACTTCGCCTAGTTGAGCTGCTTTTTTAGCTTCTTCAATCGCTAATGTCATAAAATATATATCATTTGTCATTTATGTCCAGATACCTCACTTATGGTACAATACTCAATGTCTATTTTAACATTTGGAGATGTGAATATGAACAAACCTTTTATAGCAATTGAAGGTCCTATTGGCGTAGGTAAATCTTCACTTGCACACAAATTAAGTCAAACTTTAGATTTTTATGAAGAAAAAGAAATCATCACAGAAAATCCATTTTTATCAGACTTTTATGAAGATATCTCTAAATGGAGTTTTCAAACTGAAATGTTCTTTTTATGCAATAGATATAAGCAATTTCAAGATGTAACACAACTAAATCAAGGTGTAGTTAGTGATTATCATATACATAAAAATAAGATATTTGCTAAAAATACTTTGAGTCCTGTTGAATTTCAGAAATTCAGTAAAATTTATGATATTTTAACTGAAGATATGATTATGCCGAATATGATTATCTTTTTAGATGCAGACCTTGATGTGTTAAAATCTAGAATTGCTAAACGTAACCGTAGTTTTGAGCATCAAATAGAAGATGAATATCTGTTAAAGTTAAAAAAAGATTATCGTGAGTATTATGAGTCCTTACAAAGTAATGGTTCAAATGTAGTTTTAATCGATACAACTTCTATTGATTTTCTTAAAAATGAACAAGATTACGAAGATATATTACATATTATATTACCTATGATAGGAGATATTACCAATGAATAATTACGGTATTCCACAAAATGCCATTATAACCATTGCAGGTACAGTTGGTGTTGGAAAATCAACACTAACGCAAGCACTTGCAGATAAATTAAACTTTAAAACGTCTTTTGAAAATGTCGAACATAATCCATATTTAGATAAATTTTATAGCGATTTTGAACGATGGAGTTTCCATTTGCAAATTTACTTCTTAGCTGAACGTTTTAAAGAACAAAAGCGTATGTTTGAATATGGTGGTGGCTTTGTCCAAGATCGATCAATTTATGAAGATGTTGATATTTTTGCAAAAATGCATGAAGAAGAAGGCACAATGAGTAAAGAAGATTTCAAAACATATTCAGACTTATTTAATGCCATGGTCATGACACCTTATTTTCCTAAACCAGATGTAATGATTTATTTAGAATGTAACTATGATGAGGTCATTGATCGTATTATTGAACGTGGTCGCGAAATGGAAATTAATACAGACCCTGAATACTGGAAAAAGCTATTTAAACGCTATGACGATTGGATTAATAGCTTTAATGCATGTCCAGTTGTACGTATCAATATTAATGAATATGATATCCATAAGGACCCCGAATCTTTAAATCCTATGATAGACAAAATTGCTCGAATTATTCAAACATATCGACAAGTAGATACACGATAAAAGACTAAAGACATAGCGTATATGTTTATATTCAATGTATATTCCATAGATATCATCGATTACATTATCAATTCTATCGAATACATTAATTCACATATACACTATGTCTTTCTTTTTAATTTAAAGCTTCTAAAATATCTGCCGCACTATTTAAAATAATATCAGCTTCATGTAATTCTTCTTTTGTTGCAATACCTGTTAATACACCTATTGCCATACCTAAATTTGCATTACTTGCTGTCTTCATATCATTAGCAGTGTCTCCTACTATAGCTACTTTCTGAGGATCTACATTATATTGCTCAAATAAAGGCGATAATACTTTAGGATTTGGCTTCTCATAGGCATCCGCTTCGGTAGAAATGATCAAATCGAACAACGAGATAGCATTGGTATGTGCTAAAAATTGTTCTACACCTTTTTTAGTATCACTCGTAACAATACCAAGTTGATAGCCTTTTGCTTTCAAATCGATAAGTGCTTCTTTAACACCTTCTACCCAATTAATTTCAGGAATACGTTCATCTACCAGCTTTTGACTTGTTGACTTGGACCAGTCGGTTGTATCTTGTCCCGTCACATCATTAAATGCCTGGATAATTTGTTGTAAAGATCCTGAACCCATCACTGATTTTGGATCAATAGATTCTTTAATGACACCGAGTTGTCTTAAAGCAGCTTCTTTATTATGTACTGGGAAAGTCTCAAGCAATGATTGTACAAATCGTACCCCTATTTTTTCCCAACTTCTATCAAATTCAATTAACGTACCATCTTTATCAAATAATATCCATTCCATTGATATCAATACTCCTATTTATTTATTTCGTATTATGCTGATTCTATGATATTCGTTATCCCCTGAAAATGAACTCGTAGTATTGTTCTATTTAAATATTGAATTAAATATAATAATAAGTGAAATCCCCTTCAATACTTAACAATAAACATTGTAAACTTAATTTATTACCATGCTTCGCTTCATTGAAAGGGATTTTAGTCATGATTAACTTTTACATATTGTTTTCATGATTATATTCAATTTTTATTAATATTTTGGTACAACGACTCTCCAACCATTTTTATCTTCTAAAGTACCATTTTGAATACCAGTATAGACGTCGTATAATTTTTGAGTAATTTCACCAGTCTCATTATTATTAATAACGATTTCACGATCTTCGTATCTCAATGTACCCACAGGTGAAATAACTGCTGCAGTACCACTACCAAATACTTCTGTTAACTCACCTTTATCATATGATTCGAATAATTCATCGATTGAAACGCGGCGCTCTTCGACTTCATATCCTAAGTTTTTAGCTAATTCGATAATAGATTTACGTGTAATACCAGGTAAAATACTGCCATTCAACTCTGGTGTAATTACTTTTCCATTTTCAACGAAGAAAATATTCATGCTACCAACTTCTTCGATATATTTCTGTTCAACACCATCAAGCCATAATACTTGGTCATAACCTAATTTATTTGCATTTGTTTGTGCTAATAAACTTGCCGCATAGTTACCTGCAACTTTTGCAAAGCCTACACCGCCACGAACAGCACGCACATATTCATCTTCTACATAGATTTTAGTTGGTTTTAAAGTCTCACCACCATAATATGCACCTGAAGGAGATAAAATAATTAATAATTTATACTGATGTGATGCACCAACGCCAAGTGCCCCTTCTGTTGCAAAAACAAATGGACGAATATATAATGATTGACCTTCCCCTTCAGGAATCCAATCTCTTTCTATATCAACTAATTGTTTTAGCCCCTCTAACAATTCTGCTTCGTCTACTTGAGGCATTTCTAATCGTGCTAACGAGTTATTAAGACGCTTAAAATTTTCTTCAGGACGGAAAAGTGCAACTTCCCCATCTCTTTTATATGCTTTTAATCCTTCGAATACCGATTGACCATAATGAACACCTTGTGCAGCAGGTGAAATTTCAATAGGACCATAAGGTACTATCTTCAAATCATGCCATCCTTTATCTGCATCATAATCATAACTCAACATATAATCAGTAAAATATTTACCAAAACCTAGTTGAGATGTATTTGGTTTTTGTTTTAATGTTTCTCGTCGTTCAACTTTAACTGCTTGTGACATGGTGATTGCCTCCTAATAATATTGTATAAGAATTTGTTTAACTTAAATTATAACAATCCATATTTTGCTGTTCAATAAATTTTCTAAAAATTCAAAATTAATTAACAGATTTTCTAGAAAGACTATATCTTTTAGTATAAACGTATTAATTTCACAGAGACAAGTAATCTGTGTTTTACTAATATACTTTACATACAAAAAACTCTTTACTTTAAAATGAACTAAGCTCGCGAATTCAATATGTATAATGAATAATATTAGAATTCATGCACTAGTTTATTAAAATAAAGAGTAATTTAAAATATCATTCCGTGTATTAAAGTGAATGGAAATGATTAGTTATTATTTTTAACAGTATCTTTTTGTTCAATAGCTTCTAACATTAATTTAGTCATGCTCGCTAAATCATATTTAGGATCAAATCCCCATTCGCCACGTGAACAGCTTGTATCAATAGAATCCGGCCAACTATTAGCGATACCTTGTCTAATAGGATCAACATCATAATCTAATGTAAAATTTGGATAGTATTCTTGAATTGCTTCTTTTACCATCTCTGGATCAAAACTCATTGCGCTCAAATTATAACCGTTTCTAGTTTCTAATTTAGCGTCGTCTGCTTCCATAAGTTTAATAATTGCTTCAATTGCATCATCCATATACATCATATCCATATACGTGCCTTTATCTATGAAGCTTGTATAATGACCCTCTCTTACTGCTTTGAAGTATATTTCAACAGCATAGTCTGTAGTACCGCCACCTGGCTCTTTAACATGCGAGATTAAACCTGGGAATCTAACACTTCTTGTATCTACACCAAAACGTTTGAAATAGTATTGACACAATAATTCTCCAGCTACTTTATTTACACCATACATTGTCGTAGGTTGCTGAATCGTTACTTGTGGCGTATTAACTTTAGGAGTTGAGTCTCCAAATGCACCAATTGAACTTGGTGTGAAAAAGTGCAAATTATAAGTTCTTGCAGCTTCTAATGCATTCATTAATCCACCCATATTTAAATCCCAAGCTAGAATTGGATTTTTCTCTGCAGTTGCTGATAATAATGCTGCCATATGCATTAGACTATCCGCTTCAAAGTCCCTAACTAACTCAAACATGCGGTCACGATCTGTTACGTCTAAAATTTCAAATGGTCCATTTTGTACAGGTGAGTCTGCTTCAGGTTCCCTAATATCTGTAGCAAGAACATTATCTGTCCCATAAATTTCTCTGCACTTAACAACTAATTCTGTACCAATTTGTCCTAATGCACCAGTAATCATAATTTTTTTCATAGAAATATCTCCTTTGTCTCTTCTATATAGCTATAGTCCGTCACAAGCGGACATAATATTCATTTTCATAATAATTATAATATAAAAGCGCTTTCTTGTATATATGACATGTACATGTTGCTGATGTTTCTGTAAATGGAAATTCTAGTTGTATTAATTGATTTTAGTAATTTATAGCGTTTATTATTGCTAATTACTGTCAAATTAAATTTTTTATCCCTCAACTCTTAAACTCTGGATATCTTTCATTATATTAGCTTTTTTATAACCATGGATATCATGTAAAGCCTTATAAGCTTTAAATAATGTTTCATACCTTTGTACTTTTTCCGCTTCTGGATTAATTTCGTATAAAATTGGCTCTTTCATAGCATCAACTGCATCATTAATTGAATTATGTGCGCCACCACTGACTGCACCTAATATTGCTGCGCCTATTGCTGGTGCATACTCACTATCCATAACAATTAGTTTTTTATTCAGTACATTCGCATAGATATCCATCATAACAGCATTCTTTTTAGGTATACCGCCACATGCAAATACCTTTTCTACTTCCATATGCCAATCTTGATACTGTTGCATAATCATCTTAGTACCAAATGCTGTAGCTTCTAAATATGCTCTATAAATATCCTCATGCTTAGTTTGTAAAGTTAATCCAAAGATACAACCTGTTAAATTGCTATCACTTAATACACTTCGATTTCCATTATGCCAATCAAGAGCAATGAGCCCACTTTCACCTGGCATTTGATGTTTTATCTTTTCATTCATTAATTCAAATACAGTCATATTTCTATTTGCTGCTTCATCTACATATGACTTTGGTGCTTGCTTAGCGACATACTCAAACAAATCACCTACTGCTGATTGCCCCGCTTCATAAGCAAATAATTCTGGAATAATTGCTCCTTTTACAGAACCTGATATACCTGGCACTTGATGTTGCTTTTCATTTAACATAAGATGGCATGTGCTTGTTCCCATCACCATAGTCATTTCTTTATCTTTTTCAGACCCAATACCTAATAAACTAGCATGGGCATCAATAATAAAAGGACTTACCATAGTCTCTTTTGATAATCCTAATTTCTGTGCCATTTTATCGTCCAGTTTCCCTACTACTTCACCAATATTAACAACCGGTGCAGATACTTTATCTTGAATTACTTTTGATAATTTGGGGTCTATTTTATCAAATAAATCATAATGAAACCCTGTTTCTTCTTCCCAAAATGCTTTGAAACCTAATCCACAATTCGAGCGTACATTTTTATTAGTTAATTTATTTACAATCCAATCGCCCGCTTCCATAATATAAGCCGTTTTTTCCATAATTTCTGGTGCTCGATTCATGACTTCCATTATTTTGGGAATCATCCATTCACTACTAACATTATATCCATAATGGCCTAACCACTTATTATTATTTTCAATAGCAGTTTGATATAATTTCTCTGCTTCTTTATATGCACCATGATGTTTCCAAAGTTTCACATACGCATGTGGATTGTTTTTAAATTGTTTTAAATTATGTACCGGGTTAAGGTTTTCGTCAGTAAAAATAATAGTAGATGAAGTAAAGTCTATACCAATACCTACTATATTGACTGGATCTATTTTTGATTCACGTACTATATATGATATTCCTTCTTCCATAATTTCTAAATAATCATTACTATTTTGAAGTGCATATGTATGTGGTATTTTCAAACCATTTAATTCACTTTCAATGACACCATGTGTATATGGTTTCACAAATTTTGATACTACTTGACCGTTAGTTGTATTAATTAAAAACACACGGCCTGAAGCAGTTCCATAATCAATTCCAATGCTATAAGACATCATGTTTCCTCCATATCGCTAGTTGCGGTTATTAGTTTTGCAAGCGTTTTCTTAAATCATACTCATAATAGGTTCTATTTTACAAGTATCACTTAAATTTTGCCAAAAAAAAGAGTCCTCATACATTTACATATGAGGCTCCTCTAATTAATATTTAATTATTTATTTTGTATTGCATTTAACATTTCATTAACTGCTAATTTTCCTAACTCATTTGAAGCTAAAGGACTGTCACCTGTTAATAATTTACGATCTTTTAACGTTCTTCCTGTCATATCGTCGTTAACTACTTTTAATCCTTGTTTAGTTAATAAATCAGCAACTAACCATTTCAAGCGTCCAGGTAAATAACCTATTTCAATATTTGCACCTTCATCTAATGAGTCAGGGAAGACACAAACAGAGTATCCTTCTAATGGAGATTTTTCTCTGTTAAGCCCTGCTGAAAGTAGTGCTGCTGGTCCATGACATAATGTAACTATAAAGCGGTCATTGTCTAATGCCCAATCTAATGTTTGTTGAACGTCCTCACTTTCAGAAATACCAACAACTGCAGCATGTCCGCCTGGGATAAAGACAGATAAATAGTCTGAATCAGGTCCTAATTCATTTTTAATCACATCTGCTAATTTTTTTGGCTGTTTTAATTTTTCTTTCAATTTATTATAAGTACTTATAACTGCCTCGTCTTCAGTTGGCATAGCCCATAATTCTAATTTAACTGGATAACCAGATAATGTCGCAACATCAACGTCAAAACCTGCTTCCATTAAATGATGTAAAGGTAATAACATTTCAACAGGATGATTACCCGTAGAGAACATTTTTCCATTTTCCAATAATACATATCTCTCTTCAGCAGCAATCATCAATACTTTCCATTTACCATCTTTATAGGCACCTTTGTGTTCAACACCATCAAAATCTGTTTTAGGTGCTGTATATTGACTAAGGGAATATGGTGATGGGAAAAATGCGTTATCTTCTGCTTTATCTGGCGTTGGTTGCTTACTTAATTCATTTACATCTTGTGACATAGTTTATTCCTACTTTCTCTATATAGTTACTACTAGTATAGACATATACTACACACTATAAACATGTATTACTATTAAAATACTCATTATCAAAAATAATCAAAATGAATTTCTTTGTAAAAAATACAACTAAATTCTACAAGATGCTTTTAAAATTCAAACTTCAATTTTGGGGAGCACTAAACATTGTTATAAGAACTTACTGTTAATAAACTAAACATTAAAAAAAGCCCACGACAATATTTGCCGTGGGAATAAATAAATAAATATTAAATCAACTTCATTTCTTTTCCTACTTTTTCATAAGCCGCAATTGCTTCATCTAACATGTCTTTTGTATGTGCAGCTGTAGGCATATTTCTTACACGTCCTGTACCTCTTGGTACTGTTGGGAAAACGATAGATTTCACATAGACACCTTCGTCTTTTAAACGCTTACTAAATTCTTGAGTTGTTTTTTCATCACCAATAATTACTGGTGTAATTGGAGTTTCTGACTCACCTGTATCATATCCTAATTTTGACAATCCATTTTTTAAATATTGTGCATTGTCCCATAATTTATCATGTAATTCAGTTGAATCCATTAACTTTTTAACTGCTTCAGTTATTGCTTTGGTATCCCCAGGTGCTAATGATGTAGAGAATAAGAATGGTCGTGATTGTGCTTTTAACCAATCTATTAACTCTTTTGTACCTGCTACATAGCCGCCAACGACACCAATTGCTTTAGAAAGCGTACCTATTTGGAAATCGATTTTATCTTGTAAACCAAAATGTTTAACCGTACCAGCGCCTTTACCCATAACACCTGAACCATGAGCGTCGTCAACATAAGTTAATAAACCAAATTCTTCTGCAATTTCTACAATTTCAGGTAATTTAGCCACATCACCATCCATACTAAAAACGCCATCAGTGATATACATCACTTTATTGTATTGACCTGATTCAACTGCTTCTTTTGCTTTCGCACGTAAATCATCCATGTCTGAATGGTTAACTCGAATAATTTTAGCTTTAGATAAGCGACATCCATCAATAATTGATGCATGATTAAGCTCATCTGATAAAATAGCATCATTTTTATTCATGACAGCTGAAATAGCAGCCATATTACAATTAAATCCTGACTGATAAGCTATTGCAGCTTCTGTTCCTTTAAATTTTGCTAGTGTTTCTTCTAATTCGTCGTGTAAATCTAATGTACCATTGATTGTACGAACAGCGCCTGCACCTACACCATGTGTATCAATAGCTGCTTTTGCAGCTGATTTCAAATCTTCATTTGTTGCTAGTCCTAAATAATTATTTGAAGATAAGTTAATGTATGATTTCCCATTGATTTTGATTTCTGGTCCGTTTGCACCTTCAATTGTATCTATTTCATTATACAAACCATTTTCTTTTAGATAATTTATATTTTCCTCTAAAAACTCATGTAATGATTGAACCACAGTATATAATCCCCCTTAAGTATTGTTTGGTAATACCTTTATCATACAGTAATTCTACATAACTTGAAAGCCTTATCATTCATAGATAAAATATCTCAAAGCAATCATTTAGTACGATAATTTCATAAAATGTTATACTATAAACATTATTTTAGAAAGTAGTGATAAGGGTGTTAGATTGGTTCCAACTAGCAAATAATAAAGAAAATAAAACAATTCAACTCAGACGTTATTTACACCAATATCCTGAGTTATCTTTTGAAGAATTTCAAACACATGATTATATTGTTAACCAATTAAGCCAGTTATCTTGTGATATTGAAACTCCTATCGGCCGCAATGGTATCAAAGCCACATTTAAAGGCTTGGGCACAGGACCTACCATTGCATTAAGAGCTGACTTTGATGCGTTACCTGTCGAGGAATTAAACGATGTGCCTTATAAGTCTAAAAATCCAGGATGTATGCATGCGTGTGGGCATGATGGTCATACAGCAATTTTACTTACTGTAGCAGAGATTTTAGATGAACATAAACATTTATTAGAAGGTAATGTTGTATTAATATTCCAGTACGGTGAAGAAATCATGCCAGGTGGTTCTCAAGAAATGATAGATGCTGGATGTCTGGAAAATGTAGATAGAATTTACGGTACACATTTATGGAGTGGTTATCCTACTGGAACTATTCATTCACGTGCGGGGGCAATCATGGCCTCTCCAGATGAATTTAGCGTCACAATTAAAGGTCGTGGTGGTCATGGTGCCAAACCTCATGAAACCATTGACCCAATAGTAATCATGGCAGAGTTCATTTTAAGTGCACAAAAAATAATTTCACGTACGATCGATCCAGTTAAACAAGCTGTACTTTCATTTGGAATGATTCAAGCAGGTACCACAGATAGCGTTATTCCTGATCAAGCATTTTGTAAAGGTACAGTTAGAACTTTCGATTCAGATATACAGAATCATGTAATGGACAAAATGGATAAGCTTCTACAAGGTTTAGCAATAGCAAATGATATTAACTATGATTTGAATTATATTAAAGGGTATTTGCCTGTCCATAATAACGAGAAAGCATATCAAGTTATTAAAGAAGCAACAAATGACTTACATGTACGCTTTAATGAATCAGATTTAATGATGATTGGAGAAGATTTTTCACATTATTTGAAAGTACGACCAGGTGCATTCTTTCTGACTGGTTGTGGTAATGAAAGTAAAGGTATTACAGCGCCACACCATAATCCCAAATTTGATATTGATGAAAAATCATTAAAATACGCTGTAGCTGTATTTTTAAAAATCATTGAATTAGAGCAAGTATTTAAAACAAATTAAGCATTTAAATTAATTGAAAGATATGAATCTGGGACATAAACTAATGAAATGCTCCCTTCAAAGTAGACATTGAAAAAATGAAAACTTTGAAGGGAGCATTTTACAATGTCCAAGACTCAACAATTTTATTTAAACAGTATTATCAGTTATAAGTTTTATTAGTCAGTCTTTCATCAATTATTGTTCTTCTAAATCGAATAGCCATTACAAAATTTACACATTAAAAAAAGACCCCTCGATTGAGGGATCTTCTTTTTATATAAAATCTAAGAAATTAGAAATTATTTAATGATTTCAGTAACAACGCCTGATCCTACAGTACGTCCACCTTCGCGGATTGAGAAACGAGTACCGTCTTCAATCGCGATTGGAGCGATTAATTCTACTGTCATTTCAACGTTATCACCAGGCATTACCATTTCAGTACCTTCTGGTAAGTGAACAACACCAGTTACGTCAGTAGTACGGAAATAGAATTGTGGACGATAGTTTGAGAAGAATGGAGTGTGACGTCCACCTTCGTCTTTTGATAATACGTATACTTCTGCTTTAAATTCAGTATGTGGTGTAATTGAACCAGGAGCAGCTAATACTTGACCACGTTGTACGTCTTCACGAGCAACACCACGTAATAATGCACCAATGTTGTCACCAGCTTCAGCGTAGTCTAATAATTTACGGAACATTTCAACACCTGTAACAGTTGTTTTAGATGTGTCATGTAAACCGATGATTTCAACTTCTTCACCAACTTTGATTTGACCACGTTCAACACGGCCTGTAGCAACAGTACCACGACCAGTGATTGAGAATACGTCCTCAACTGGCATCATGAATGGTTTGTCAGAATCACGTTCTGGAGTTGGAATGTAAGTATCTACAGCTTCCATTAATTCTAAGATTTTTTCTTCGTATTGAGCATCGCCTTCTAAAGCTTTTAATGCTGAACCAGCGATTACAGGTACATCGTCACCTGGGAAGTCATATTCGCTTAATAAGTCACGAACTTCCATTTCTACTAATTCTAATAATTCTTCATCGTCAACCATGTCAACTTTGTTTAAGAATACTACTAATGCTGGTACACCAACGTTACGTGATAAAAGAATGTGTTCACGAGTTTGTGGCATTGGACCGTCAGCAGCAGATACTACTAAGATACCGCCGTCCATTTGAGCAGCACCAGTGATCATGTTTTTAACGTAGTCAGCGTGTCCTGGGCAGTCAACGTGAGCGTAGTGACGTTTGTCAGTTTGGTACTCAATGTGAGAAGTATTGATTGTGATACCACGTTCTTTTTCTTCTGGAGCGTTGTCAATCATGTCATATGATTGTGCAACTGAGTCACCATTTTTTGCTAATACAGTAGCGATTGCTGCTGTTAATGTTGTTTTACCATGGTCAACGTGACCGATAGTACCGATATTGGCATGTTCTTTAGAACGATCGAATTTTTCTTTTGCCATTATAAAATCTCTCCTATTCTAATTAAAAATAATATTTAAATTTATCTCTCATGATAGTTTCTCACCATCATGAGAAATTATTTATAGCGATGCAAAAAGAATTTTACAATTCTTTTATAATGCATTCACCCCAAAAAATCAAACTATAAAGATGATAGCTTACATTTAAGCTCACCTTGTATTTTAACCTAGGCTAGCTAGTCAAAACAAGTTATATTATTCACCTTTATTTTTCTTGATAATATCTTCAGCGATTGATTTTGGAACTTCAGCATAGTGATCGAAGTACATAGTGTAAGTACCGCGACCTTGAGTGTTTGAACGTAATGATGTTGCATAACCGAACATTTCTGAAAGTGGTACATAAGCATTAACAACTTGTGCATTACCACGAGGTTCCATACCATCAACACGTCCACGACGAGATGTTACGTCACCCATGATATCACCCATGTACTCTTCAGGCATTTCAATAGTTACTTTCATCATTGGTTCTAAGATTACAGGATCACATTTTTTAGCAGCTTCTTTAAGTGCTAATGATGCAGCAATTTTGAAGGCCATTTCAGATGAATCGACATCATGGTATGAACCATCATATAATTTAGCTTTAACATCAATTAAAGGATAACCTGCTAAGACACCATTTTCCATAGCATCTTTAAGACCAGCTTCTACTGATGGAATGTATTCACGAGGAACTACACCACCAACGATAGCGTTTTCGAATTCGAAACCTGCGCCTGTTTCGTTTGGTGTGAATTCAATGTGAACATCACCGTATTGACCACGACCACCAGATTGACGAGAGAATTTACCTTGAACTTGTGCAGATGATTTGAATGTTTCACGATATGAAACCATTGGAGCACCTACGTTACATTCAACGTTGAATTCTTTCTTCATACGGTCTACTAAGATGTCTAAGTGAAGCTCACCCATACCACCGATGATAACTTGTCCAGTTTCTTCGTCAGTGTGTGCATGGAATGTTGGGTCTTCTTCTTGTAATTTAACTAAAGCTTGAGTCATTTTATCTTGGTCAGCTTTAGATTTTGGCTCTACTGATAAGTGAATAACTGGCTCTGGGAATTCCATTGATTCCAAGATAATGTCATTTTTCTCACCACATAAAGTATCACCAGTACCTGTATCTTTAAGACCTACCGCAGCCGCGATATCTCCAGAGTATACAGTATCGATTTCTTGACGTGAGTTAGCGTGCATTTGTAATAAACGACCTACACGTTCACGTTTACCTTTAGTAGAGTTCTTAACGTATGAACCAGATGTCATTGTACCTGAATACACACGGAAGAATGTTAATTTACCAACATAAGGGTCAGTCATAACTTTGAACGCTAATGCAGCGAATTCAGCTGAATCGTCTGCTTTCGCGATTACTTCTTCTTCAGGGTTGCTAGCACGGTGACCAATAATTGGTTTAACGTCTAGTGGTGAAGGTAAGTAATCAATTACAGCGTCAAGCATTAATTGAACACCTTTGTTTTTGAAAGCTGTACCACAAAGTACTGGGTAGAATTCTACGTTAGTAGTAGCTTGGCGGATAGCTTCTTTTAATTCAGAAACTGAAATTTCTTCGTCACCAAGATATTTTTCCATTAATTCGTCGCTAGTTTCTGCAACTGCTTCGATTAAGCTAGCACGAGCTTCTTCAGCTCTATCTAAGTGGTCTTCAGGAATTTCAATTTCTTCAATTTCAGTACCTAAATCATTTGTATATTTGAAACATTTCATTTCAACTAAGTCAATGATTGCTTCGAATTCGTCTTCCGCACCAATTGGTAATTGGATTGGAGCAGCGTTAGCTTGTAAACGATCATGTAATGTACTTACAGAGTATTCGAAGTTAGCACCTAATTTGTCCATTTTGTTTACAAATACGATACGTGGAACACCATAAGTTGTAGCCTGACGCCAAACTGTTTCAGTTTGTGGTTCAACACCTGATTGTGCATCAAGTACTGTAACTGCTCCGTCAAGTACACGTAATGAACGTTCAACTTCTACAGTGAAGTCTACGTGTCCAGGTGTATCGATAATGTTTACACGGTGACCTTCCCAAGCTGCTGTTGTTGCAGCAGATGTGATAGTAATACCACGGTCTTGTTCTTGCTCCATCCAGTCCATTTGTGAAGCACCTTCGTGTGTTTCACCAATTTTGTGGATACGGCCAGTGTAATAAAGAATACGTTCAGTCGTAGTCGTTTTACCAGCATCAATGTGAGCCATGATACCGATATTACGAGTTTTTTCTAATGAAAATTCTCTAGCCATGTATTTTTTCTCCTTCCAGTTTATATTACTGAATAAATACGATAGATATGGCGATGCCCTAAGCATGAACGCTTAATGAAAATTCATTAATATAGAACACACTCAGGGTAAAAGCTTTTATCTTACCAACGGTAGTGAGCAAATGCTTTGTTTGCTTCAGCCATTTTGTGAGTGTCCTCACGTTTCTTAACGGCACCACCTGTATTATTTGCTGCATCTAAAATTTCGTTAGCTAAACGATCTTCCATCGTTT
The DNA here is from genome assembly GCF_037963075.1 of Staphylococcus sp. FSL W8-0056. Classification (NCBI taxonomy): domain Bacteria; kingdom Bacillati; phylum Bacillota; class Bacilli; order Caryophanales; family Staphylococcaceae; genus Staphylococcus; species Staphylococcus sp. FSL W8-0056. Next base: position 263,119 of record NZ_CP150142.1, on the reverse strand, counting down.
TTTCACCACGAAGACGTGCATAGTTAACTAACCAACGTAAACCTAAAGTAGTACGACGCTCTGGACGAACTTCTACTGGTACTTGATAGTTAGAACCACCTACACGACGAGCTTTAACTTCTAATACTGGCATAATGTTGTTGATTGCTTCTTCGAATACTTCTAATGCATCACGACCACTGCGTTGTTCAACTAGGTCGAATGCTGAATAAAGAATTCTTTGTGCTGTTCCACGTTTACCATCTAACATAATTTTGTTAATTAATTTAGTTACTAACTTAGAGTTATGAATTGGATCTGGTAATACGTCTCTTTTAGGTACTGATCCTTTACGAGGCATAATGTAAATCCTCCCTTCCTTATATTAAATATTTTAAGTTTAAGATTTAATTAAAAACTAAATTCTTAGTTTTTAGGTTTCTTAGTTCCGTATAATGAACGACCTTGTCTACGTCCGTCAACACCTGAAGTATCAAGTGCTCCACGTACAATATGGTAACGCACACCTGGTAAGTCTTTTACACGTCCACCACGTACAAGTACAACACTGTGTTCTTGTAAGTTATGTCCGATACCAGGGATGTATGCGTTAATTTCGATGTTGTTTGATAAACGCACACGTGCATATTTACGTAACGCTGAGTTAGGTTTTTTAGGTGTCATTGTACCTACACGAGTACATACACCACGTTTTTGTGGTGAGTTTAAGTCAGTAAATTTTTTCTTTTTACTGTTGAAACCTTTATTTAAAGCTGGAGAATCTGATTTTTTGATTTTGCTTTGTCTTGGTTTACGTACTAATTGGTTAATAGTTGGCATGTGATATGTCCTCCTCTCTTCACTTTTTAATCCCACACATCCAGGTGGTTCATTTTTAGGTTAAATAAAATTTAGTAAGTAAAACACTTACTAATTCTCATTTAATCAATGCTACTATTGTCGCATTGACGTTAATACCTACATGTTTACCCAAAGCATGTTTGCTTTTGAAAAAAGATACAGGTATATTTTTCTGATTGATTTGGCTTAACACGCGAGTCATTAAATATACTTCAACGTCTTCAGCAATAATCAAAGATGTAACTTGATCTTTCTTTAACGCTTTAAGCGTTTCTTTAAGACCAACTACAAAATGTTGTTTGTTAAAGCGTGCAACTTTTTCCTTAGACAATAATTTATCCTCCAAAGTTCTGCTTGCATCAACCTTTAATATTTTAACATTGAACAAGAGAATTCGTCAACATTAAATCAAATAATTTACATAAAAATAACAAGAGGCTAAAGCATTAGCCTCTGTTATATACTTGTTATTCCGTTACTTCAGTTTGAGATTCAACTTCTGCAACTGGTTTAGCTGTTTTTTCGTATTTTACGTCGCTATAACGTCTCATACCAGTACCAGCTGGAATTAACTTACCAATAATTACGTTTTCTTTAAGACCTAATAAGTCATCACGCTTACCTTTAATTGCTGCATCTGTAAGAACTCTTGTTGTTTCTTGGAATGATGCTGCAGATAAGAAACTTTCTGTTTCAAGTGATGCTTTAGTAATACCAAGTAATACTGGTTTAGCTGTTGCAGGACGCTTACGGTGTTTAAATGCTTCTCTATTTGCATCTGTAAAGTTATGAATATCAACTAATGAACCTGGTAATAACTTCGTATCACCTGCTTCGATAATTCTAACTTTACGTAACATTTGTCGAACCATAACCTCAACGTGTTTATCGTCGATTTCTACACCTTGCATACGGTAAACTTTTTGTACTTCTTTTAATAAGTAGCTTTCAGTCGCGTTTAATCCAGCAACAGATAAGTAATTCTTAGGTTCAATAGAACCTTCAGTTAATACTTCACCACGTTGAACTGGTTGACCGATTTCTACAATAATTCTTGAAGTACCTGAAGCAAGGTATGATCTTGTTTCATTAGCACCTTTAACAACAATTTCTTGTTGTCTATCTTTTGCTAATTTAATATCTTCTACGACACCTTCGATTTCCGTAATTACCGCTTGACCTTTAGGGTTACGTGCTTCGAAAATCTCTTGAATACGAGGAAGACCTTGTGTGATATCGCTACCTGCTACCCCACCTGTATGGAATGTACGCATTGTAAGCTGTGTACCTGGTTCACCGATAGATTGGGCTGCAATTGTACCAACTGCTTCACCAACTTCAACTTTTTCACCAGTAGCAAGGTTTTTACCGTAACATTTTTCACAAACACCATGTCGTGCGTTACAAGTAAATGCTGAGCGAATATACATTTGTTCAATACCAGCATCTGTAATTTTCTTAGCAATTTCAGGTGTAATTAATTCATCAGGACGAATGATTATTTCATCAGTTTCAGGATGACGAATTGTTTCTTTAGAATAACGACCTTCAATACGTTCGATAAATGGTTCAATCATTTCTGTACCTTCTTTAATATCAGAAACTAATAAACCTCTATCAGTACCACAGTCTTCTTCACGAACAATAACATCTTGTGCCACGTCAACAAGACGACGAGTAAGATATCCTGAGTCAGCTGTTTTAAGTGCTGTATCGGCAAGACCTTTACGTGCACCGTGAGTTGAGATGAAGTATTCAAGTACTGTTAAACCTTCACGGAATGAAGATGTGATTGGTAATTCGATAATCTTACCAGATGGTGCGGCCATCAATCCACGCATACCTGCTAACTGTGTAAAGTTAGATGCGTTACCACGGGCACCTGAATCACTCATCATGAAGATTGGGTTAGTTTTATCAAGTGATTGCATCAATTCACCTTGAATTTGATCTTTTGCATCTGTCCAAATTTCAACAACTGCATTATATCTTTCTTCTTCAGTGATTAAACCACGGTTGAATTGTTTTGTAATTCTGTCGACTAATTTTTCATGCTCATCAAGTATTTGTTGCTTATCAGGTAATACTACGATATCAGCAACACCTACTGTAATACCAGCTTTAGATGAGAATTTGAATCCTAAGTCTTTCATACGGTCTAACATCATTGATGTATCAGTGATGCTAAATCTGTTGAATACTTCTGCAATAATATTACCTAAGAATTTTTTGTTGAAAGGTTCAATTAATTCTTCATTTTCAAAGTATTCTTTTAATCCACCTTCACCTAAAGTTGTAGGATCGATGAAATATCTGTTTGGTGTCTTTCTTTCTAAGTTTTCTTGCGTAGGTTCATTAATATAAGCAAATGAATCTGGAATGATTTCATTGAATATAATTTTACCTACTGACGTAGCAAGAATCTTTTTGTTTTGTTCTTCAGTAAATGTTGGATTATTGAACGAACTTGCATGTACACCAATTCTAGTGTGTAAATGTACAAAGCCATTTGCATATGCTTTTAATACTTCATTTGTATTATTAAAGATTGCGCCTGTATTTACTGCATCTTTTCTTTCTAAAGTAAGGTAATAGTTACCAAGTACCATATCTTGTGATGGTGTAACTACAGGTTTACCATCTTTAGGGTTCAAGATGTTTTGTGCTGCTAACATCAACATTCTTGCTTCAGCTTGTGCCTCTTTTGATAAAGGAACGTGAACCGCCATTTGGTCACCGTCAAAGTCAGCATTATAAGCTGTTGTTACAAGTGGATGTAGACGAATCGCACGACCTTCAACTAAAGTTGGTTCAAATGCTTGAATACCAAGTCTATGAAGTGTTGGTGCACGGTTAAGTAATACAGGATGTTCTCTAATTACTTCTTCCAATACGTCCCAAACTTCATCATCCATACGTTCGATTTTACTCTTCGCATTTTTAATGTTAGTTGCAATTTCACGTTGAACTAATTCTTTCATTACGAATGGTTTAAATAGTTCAAGTGCCATTTCTTTTGGTAAACCACATTGGTACATTTTCAAGCTTGGACCTACTGCAATAACTGAACGTCCTGAATAGTCGACACGTTTACCAAGTAAGTTTTGACGGAAACGACCTTGTTTACCTTTTAACATATGAGATAAAGATTTTAATGGACGGTTACCTGGGCCAGTAACTGGACGACCACGACGACCATTATCAATTAAAGCGTCAACGGCTTCTTGTAACATACGTTTTTCGTTTTGAACGATGATACCAGGTGCACCTAAATCTAATAAACGTTTCAAACGATTATTTCGATTAATTACACGACGGTATAAGTCGTTTAAGTCACTTGTTGCAAATCGTCCACCATCTAATTGAACCATTGGACGAATTTCTGGTGGGATGATTGGAAGTACATCTAAAATCATCCATGAAGGTTTGTTACCTGAATTACGGAATGATTCAACAACTTCTAAACGTTTAATTGCACGAGTAAGTCTTTGACCAGTAGCTGATTCCAACTCATCGCGTAACAATTTAAGTTCTTCGTCAAGATCAATCTCTTCAAGTAAATCTTTAATACCTTCTGCACCCATTTTTGCAACGAATTGACCTGGGTATTTATCATAATAATCTCTGAATTCAGCTTCAGATAATAAAGTTTTCTTTTCTAAACCAGTTGGACCTGGATCTACAACAACATAAGAAGCAAAGTAAATAACCTCTTCTAATGCTCTTGGTGACATGTCAAGTAATAATCCCATACGACTTGGTATACCTTTGAAATACCAAATGTGAGAAACTGGAGCAGCAAGTTCAATGTGACCCATTCTTTCACGACGTACTTTAGATTTAGTTACTTCAACTCCACATCTGTCACAGACCATGCCTTTGTAGCGAACACGTTTGTATTTACCACAACTACATTCCCAGTCTTTTGTAGGTCCGAAAATTCTTTCACAGAATAGACCATCTTTTTCAGGTTTTAATGTACGGTAGTTGATTGTTTCAGGTTTTTTAACTTCACCAAAAGACCAAGAACGGATTTTTTCAGGTGAAGCCAATCCTATTTTCATATAATGGAAATTATTTACATCAATCAAGGAGCCTACCTCCTTCAATTTAGATTAGCTGTGCTATTTGATTGATTTGCATTTATTTAAAATGGCTTAAAGTACTAAACTGAATCATCAATAAAATTCAGCTTAGTATCTTTTTGCCTGTTTTGTAAATTGCGTATTAATCAGTAACTTCTTTTTGTGTTTCAGGAGCATCATTTTGTTGTAAATCTACTTTGCGTTCTACAACATCATCGTCATCAACGTCTGTCATTTCGATTTCATTATCTTGCTCATCCATAACTTTTACATCTAAACCTAAACTTTGTAATTCTTTCATCAATACTCGGAATGATTCTGGAACACTTGGTCTAGAGATGTTTTCACCTTTAACAATAGCCTCGTATGTTTTCACACGTCCTACTGTATCATCGGATTTGTAAGTTAAGATTTCTTGTAATGTGTATGCAGCACCATATGCTTCAAGTGCCCATACCTCCATCTCACCGAAACGTTGTCCACCGAATTGCGCTTTACCGCCAAGTGGTTGTTGTGTAACAAGTGAATATGGTCCTGTTGAACGCGCATGTAATTTATCATCAACCATGTGCGCAAGTTTCAACATGTACATTACACCTACTGAAATACGGTTATCGAATGGTTCACCTGTACGTCCATCATAAAGTACAGTTTTACCATCACGAGCCATACCAGCTTCTTCAATTGTTGACCATACATCGTCATCGTTTGCACCGTCAAATACTGGTGATGCAACGTGAATACCAAGATTTTTAGCAGCCATACCTAAGTGTAGCTCTAATACTTGTCCGATGTTCATACGAGATGGTACACCAAGAGGATTTAACATGATATCGATCGGACGTCCATCTGGTAAGTAAGGCATATCTTCTTCAGGAACAATCTTAGAAATGACACCTTTGTTACCATGTCGACCACACATCTTATCACCAACATGAATTTTACGTTTTTGAACGATATATACACGTACTAATTGGTTTACACCAGGTGATAATGTATCGTCGCCTTCTTCACGATTGAATACTTTTACATCAAGAACGATACCGCCAGCGCCGTGAGGTACACGTAATGAAGTATCTCTAACTTCACGTGCTTTTTCACCAAAGATTGCATGTAACAATCTTTCTTCGGCAGTTAACTCAGTTACACCTTTAGGCGTTACTTTACCAACTAAAATATCTCCATCTTTTACTTCTGCACCAATATAAACGATACCACGATCGTCTAAGTTCTTAAGTGCACTTTCAGAAACATTAGGAATATCTCTTGTGATTTCTTCAGGTCCTAACTTAGTATCACGTGCTTCTGATTCATACTCTTCAATATGAATAGAAGTATACACGTCATCTTTCACAAGTCTTTCACTCATGATAACGGCATCCTCATAGTTGTAACCGTCCCAAGTCATGAAACCAACTACTACGTTTCTACCTAATGCCATTTCTCCTAATTCCATAGATGGTCCATCTGCTAAAATCTCGTTATACTCAACAACATCTCCAACTGCAACGATTGGACGTTGGTTGTAACATGTACCTGAGTTTGAACGTTTAAATTTAGCTAATGGATAGCGATCTAATTCACCTTCATGCTCAACGCCGTTCTCTTCAACTAGACGACGTACAAGAATTTCATTAGATTCAACATGTTCAACACGACCTCTGTGCTTAGCTGTAATAGCTGCACCAGAATCACGTGCTGCAACGTGTTCCATACCTGTTCCAACAAATGGTGCTTCTGGATTCATCAAAGGCACTGCTTGACGTTGCATGTTCGCACCCATCAATGCACGGTTTGAGTCATCGTTTTCTAAGAATGGAATACATGCTGTCGCTGCTGAAACAACTTGCTTCGGCGATACATCCATATAATCCATTTTTTCTTTAGCCATAACTGTATTGTTACCACGGAAACGACATACAACTTCATCATCCATGAAACGACCATTTTCATCTAATTTAGAGTTTGCTTGTGCTACAACATAGCTATCTTCTTCGTCAGCTGTTAAATAGTCAATTTGATCAGTGATAGCATGTGTATCTAAATCAACTTTACGATATGGTGTTTCAATAAAGCCGAATTCATTTACACGTGCATAACTTGATAATGAGTTAATCAATCCAATGTTTGGTCCCTCAGGTGTTTCAATTGGACACATACGGCCATAGTGAGAGTAGTGAACGTCACGTACTTCCATTTGAGCACGTTCACGTGTTAAACCACCAGGTCCTAATGCTGATAGACGACGTTTATGCGTTAACTCAGCTAATGGGTTTGCTTGGTCCATGAATTGTGATAATTGAGAGCTACCAAAGAATTCTTTAATAGATGCAATAACAGGTCGAATATTAATTAATTGTTGAGGTGTGATAGACTCAGTATCTTGAATTGACATTCTTTCACGTACAACTCTTTCCATTCTTGATAAACCGATACGGAATTGGTTTTGTAGTAATTCACCTACAGAACGTAAACGACGGTTACCTAAATGGTCAATATCATCTGTATATCCAATACCGCTTAATAAGTTAAAGAAGTAACTCATTGAAGCAATGATATCTGCTGGTGTAATGCATTTAACTTCTGAGTCAGGGAAAGCATTACCAATTACAGTTGTCGTACGACCTTCATCATCGTTAGGAACATATACTTCAATTGATTGAATTTCTACTGGCTCGTCTATAACGCTACCATGCAATTCAAACACTTCGCTGTTTGCATTTGATTCAAGTACATCCATGATTTCGTCGATTTTACGACGATCAAGCACTGTACCTTCTTCAACTACAATTTCACCAGTTTCAGTATTTACAATTGGCTCAGCTAATTTTTGATTAAATAAACGATGTTTTAAATGTAATTTTTTGTTTGTTTTATAACGACCCACGCTTGCTAAGTCATAGCGTTTTGGATCAAAGAAACGTGAATACAATAGACTTTTAGCATTTTCAACAGTTGGTGGTTCACCTGGACGTAAACGTTCATAGATTTCTAATAACGCTTGTTCAGTGTTTTCAGTGCCGTCTTTCTCTAAAGTATTACGTAAATATTCATTGTCACCTAAAAGGTCAACAATTTCTTGGTCACTTGAGAAACCTAATGCACGTAACAATACTGTTAATGGTAGTTTACGTGTTCTATCAATACGTACGTATACAACATCTTTAGCATCTGTTTCATATTCTAACCATGCACCACGGTTTGGAATAATTGTTGCATCATAGTTTTCACGACCATTTTTGTCGATTTTTTCATTGAAATAAACGGATGGTGAACGAACTAATTGAGATACGATTACACGTTCTGCACCATTGATAACGAACGTACCTGTATCAGTCATTAATGGGAAATCACCCATAAAGACTTCTTGTTCTTTAACTTCTCCTGTTTCTTTAATGATTAGACGCACTTTTACACGAAGAGGTGCAGCATAAGTAGCGTCACGGTTTTTAGATTCTTCTAAATCATATTTTGGTTCTCCTAAACGGTAATCCACAAACTCTAATGACAAATTACCAGTAAAATCTTCAATTGGAGAAATGTCTCTAAACATTTCGATTAAACCTTCTCTTAGGAACCACTCGTAAGATTTAGTTTGAATTTCTATTAAGTTTGGTAATTCTAATACTTCTGAAATTCTCGCGTAGTTTCTACGTTTACGATGTCTTCCATATTGGACAACTTGACCTGCCAAACAGATTCACCCCTCAAAAATTATGTGATCCGCTTTTAGCTAAATACCATAAGCATATTAATAAAAAGACAAAAAGAAAACGGCAACACTAATGATGACACCATTTTCGATTCTATATTTATTCTTAATTAACTTATCTATTTAACGTAAAAGTACACACTTATTGAACATAAATTTTTACATTATATAACTATAACAGAATATCCATTTCATTTCAAGCTTTTATACTTCTCAGAATGTAATATCCTTTATCTTTATTTACCACTTCTACATTTCCAAAAAGTTCATTCATTCTTTTCTTTGCAGATGGCATACCTTGCTTCTTCTGAATTACAACGAATAGTTCACCGTTCGAGTCTAATCTATGTAATGCTTGCTCGAATATACGATGCACGGTTTCTTTCCCTGCTCTTATTGGTGGATTGGTTAAAATAAAATCAAAACTTTTGTCTTCCACAGCAGACAAAGCATCACTTTCCTTTACGATCACATTATCAATACCATTTAATTTTTTGTTTTTTTCAACTAAGGCTAGCGCTCTGTGATTAACATCTAGCATTGTAATTGAATGATGTGGTGATACTTTAGCAATCATCAAACCAATTGGTCCGTAACCACAACCAACATCGGCAATTCGCTTACTTGGACCAGGTGGATGCGCTTTTAAAAAAGTTTGAACAAGAACATCTGAACCATAATCTACTTTATCTTTCGAAAACACTCCGTTATCAGTTATTAAATCAATTTTATGATGGTTTAATTGATATTGAATACGTTGTTCATTGCTAATTACACTTGGATCTTCATCGTAATAATGACTCATTATTCCACCTCATCTTCACTTTGTAACTCGTCATTATAATTATAACATTTCACTCAGTCTTTAAATGAATAAAACCCCGTTATCAAAATAACGGGGTTTTAACTTCTCAAAGAATCATTATATTATAGCAATACTTGCTATAATATAATGATTATTAAGTTTAAGATACTTGAATTATTTTAATTCTACAGTAGCTCCAACTTCTTCTAATTGTTCTTTAAGTTTTTCAGCTTCTTCTTTAGGTAAAGCTTCTTTGATTACTTTAGGAGCTCCGTCTACTAATTCTTTAGCATCTTTTAATCCTAAACCAGTTGCTTCTTTAACAGCTTTAACAACTTTGATTTTAGATGAACCAGCTGAAGTTAACTCAACGTCAAATTCAGTTTTTTCTGCTGCAGCGTCAGCGCCACCAGCTGCACCTGCTACTGCTACTGGAGCAGCTGCAGTTACACCAAATTCTTCTTCAATTGCTTTTACTAAGTCGTTTAATTCTAATACTGACATTTCTTTAATCGCTTCAATGATTTGTTCATGATTAGCCATTTTATAATTCCTCCATTATTTTTAATTTTTTTACGCTAAAAATTATTCAGCGTTTTCTTCTTTTTGTTCTCCAATAGCTTTAACCGCATAAGCGAAGTTGCGTACAGGAGCTTGTAATACTGATAAAAGCATAGATACAAGACCATCGTGTGAAGGTAATGAACCAACAGTTTTAACTTCTTCTGCTGTAATAACATTGCCTTCCATAACGCCTGATTTAATTTCTAATGCTTCATGATCTTTAGCAAATCCAGAAATTACTTTCGCTGCAGCTACAGCATCTTCACTTGAAGTTGCAATAGCAGTAGGACCTGTTAAGAATTCATCTAAGCCTTCGATACCAGCTTTTTCAGCTGCACGACGTACCATAGTGTTTTTGTATACTTTATACTCAACACCAGCTTCACGTAATTGTGAACGTAAGTCAGTAACTTCAGCTACTGTTAATCCACGATAGTCAACGATTACTGTTGAAACTGAATTTGATAGTACCTCAGCAATTTCATCAACTAGTTGTTTTTTAGCTTCAATGATAGCAGACATTCAGACACCTCCATTTAAATTTTTGGTGCTTTTTTTAAAATTAATAAAAAAAGCACTTTCTACCCACGGCAAAAAGTGCTTGAAAGATCATAGATCATCACGTTCAAGTCAATTTTAGCCTCGGCAGGATAAATTTTAAGTTATAAATAACTCCTACTGTCTTAGGTAAAATAATCACAATAAGTAATATAACTTGGAAATTACTTATTGTCAATATATTTTTACAGACTGAAAGATATTTCTTTCAGCCTGTAATTGTTTATATCATTTATTATTTGAAACTTGCAGTATCAATTTTAACTCCAGGACCCATTGTTGTAGTTACAGCAACAGATTTGAAGTATGTACCTTTAGCAGATGATGGTTTAGCTTTAGCTAATACATCTTGTAAAGTATTGAAGTTTTCAATTAATTGTTCATCAGTAAATGAAACTTTACCAATTGATGCATGTACGATACCAGCTTTTTCAGCACGATATTCTACTTTACCAGCTTTGATTTCTTCAACAGCTTTTTTAACATCCATTGTTACAGTTCCAGTTTTAGGGTTTGGCATTAAACCTTTTGGTCCTAATACACGACCTAATTTACCAACTTCACCCATCATGTCTGGTGTAGCAACTACTACATCGAAGTCGAACCAACCTTGTTGGATTTTTTGAACGTATTCTGCTTCACCTACATAGTCAGCACCTGCTGCTTCAGCTTCAGCAATTTTGTCACCTTTAGCGAATACTAATACACTTTGTGATTTACCAGTTCCGTTTGGTAATACAACTGCACCACGGATTTGTTGGTCATTTTTACGTGTATCAATTCCTAAACGGAATGCAACTTCAACAGAAGCGTCAAAGTTAGCAATGCTTGTTTCTTTAGCTAATTTAATTGCTTCTTCAACACTGTAGTGCTGAGTACGGTCAACTTTACTAGCTGCTTCTTGATACTTTTTACCTTTTTTAGCCATTTATAGTTCCTCCTTTAGTGGTTTTAGCGGAATTTCCTCCCACATTACTTGCTATATGCAAGTTAAGAGCAGACAACAGAAGAATTAATCTTATGAATAAATCAATCATTAATCTAGTCATTCAGATTATATTTATAATTCATCATTATTATCTCTGTTATCTGCTTCATCGTTTAAATCATGTAATCAAATTTAATATTCGTAAAATTATTCTACAACGATACCCATACTACGTGCAGTACCTTCGATAATACGCATAGCTGCTTCTTCGTCAGCAGCGTTTAAGTCTTGCATTTTGCTGTTAGCAATTTCGCGTACTTGATCTTTAGTTACTGTAGCAACTTTAGTTTTGTTTGGTTCGCCTGAACCTTTTTCAATACCAGCTGCTTTTTTAAGTAATACTGGAGCCGGTGGAGTTTTTGTAATAAATGTAAATGAACGATCTTCATAAACACTGATTTCTACCGGAATAATTAAACCTGCTTGATCTTGAGTACGTGCATTGAACTCTTTACAGAATCCCATGATGTTCACACCTGCTTGACCTAATGCTGGACCAACTGGTGGTGCTGGATTCGCTTTACCTGCAGGAATTTGTAATTTAACAACTTTATCTACTTTTTTAGCCACGATGTGCACCTCCTTGATATCGTGATGTGGTCACAGGGCTCAGTTTTGCCCTCCCACTCTTAACATTTCGTGACGAAATGGGCGCTCTAAAAGCGCGACCACATAATTTTAACACTTTTCTAATTAAAAAATCAATACTCTTTTTTATCTTTTGGTTAGTTTAATAACTTTAATTGTTAATTAAAGCTTTTCTATTTGATCGAATTCAACTTCTACTGGTGTTTCTCGGCCAAACATATCTACTAATACTGTTAGCTTAAACTTATCTGTTTCAATTTCTTGAACTTCACCAACTTGATTCGCAAATGGACCTGATTTAATACGAACTTGCTCGCCAACTTCGAGTTCAACATCGATAGTCTTTTCTTTAAGACCCATTTGTTTTAAGATGAAGCGAACTTCTTCTGGTAACAATGGATTTGGCTTAGACCCTGCACCTGCAGAACCTACAAAACCAGTAACGCCTGGTGTATTTCTTACCACATACCATGATTCATCTGTCATGATTAATTCCACTAAAACATATCCAGGGAATGTTTTTTTAACAGTCGTTTTAGCTTTGCCATCTTTTACTTGAGTTTCTTCTTCTTCCGGTATGACTACTCTAAAGATTTGTTCAGTCATATTCATAGATTCTACTCTTTTTTCTAAATTCTTTTTAACTTTATTTTCATATCCAGAATATGTATGCACTGCATACCAACGCTTTGCGCCAACTTCTTCAGACATGTCTTCACTCCTCTAACCAAATAATAAATTTTTCAATGCTGTAATTCCTAAATCTAAGGCATAGAAAAAGACTAAGAAGAATATAACAGTAGAAACTACAATTACAGTATATTTAAATAGCTCTTCTTTCGTCGGCCAACTTGTTTTTTCCATTTCAGACTTAACGCCTTTAAAGAAACTTTCTTTTTTAGCCATCTGCTCAACCTCCAAATCCTTTGAACATATTATCAAAGTATTATTTCGAATGTATTTATTTCGATTCTTTATGAATTGTGTGCGCGTTACATTTTGGACAATATTTCTTTAAGGTTAATCTTGTTGCCGAGCCTTCTTGCTTAGGAACATTATAATTTCTATTGCCACAAGCTTCACAATTTAAAGGTATTTTTCTCACAATAATTCACCTTTATTCATTATAATACCAGTATACTATACATAAAATTTATAACAAATGTCAAACCATCAGTAAGTAACACGTTATAATTCAATTCACGTCCTAAGGCGCTTTTCAAATCATTTTGAAATAACGTTTTATTTTATTTTTACATCGTTGTATGGCATTATAAATCACTTTCTCTTTTACATGCATCAATTGAGCAATTTCTCTCGGCTTATATTGTTCACACATTAAATACATGACATCTTTTTCAAATGCACTCAAATACTTAAACTGACAAATCAACTCTTTAATTGCTAATTTATTCAAATAATTGTTTTCAACATCAAAACGCTTTATTGCACATGGATACGTAACTCTATATTCATTAATCAAATTATCCATTCTTTTATTTGTAGCTAAATATTTTCTCAAATAATCATACTTTACAGACGTAATTAAACATTGAACATAATTTGTGAAAGGCTGCTCTCCACTAAAATCAAATGTTTGGACCGACCTATACATCCGTATAAGTATTTCTTGATATAAGTCTTCTAAATCATAATGATTAAATCCAAATGTTTTGATGCGTCGAATAATTAATGGTTGTAGATCCATTACTAACTTTTCGAAGTCTTTATCATTTATTGAATTGTTACGTTTGATTGTACTGTCTTGAGTTGTCAAATCATATTTCAAGTATTAAACTAACCCCTTCTATCTAAAATTTAAGGTTAGTTTAATATTGTTACATTCAAAATTTCAAGATGACGGAAATGTCATTTCTTATGATGTCCTCTTCGTATTTTTTCAAATTCTGCAAGGATTTCAGAAGATAACGGAATTCGAGTTCTTGGCTTGTTTTCACTTATATCATCTAATGATTTACTCACATCAATTTCATTTTCTTTTAAATCTCTCCACATTTCGCGAGATGATATTCTATATGCACCTGATCCAAAGATAGCATGTTGCTCACTCATATCACTTGTTACAACTGCAATATGCTTAGTATGCTTGTCATAAAGTTCATAAACATAACGTTCTATGAAACTATCAGCTGTTTCTTTTTCCTTGGTAAAAATCGTTTTAACGCCATGATACATGTATTCTCTTTCAACACCCGATTGGTCATAAGCATCGAAAACACAAATAATTTCATCTGAAATAACTGCATTATAATTTGCAATTGCATCTATTAATTGCATTCTAGCTTCTTCTAAATTCTCTTTTGCAATGGCGCTTAGCGTTGGTGATTGTCCTATCATATTGTATCCATCAATGATTAAGTAACGTTCTTTCATTATATTTCTCCAACATCATGTCTTTTTCGAAATACTTCGTACATCATTAAACTTGCTGCAACCGAAGCATTCAAACTGTTTACATGTCCAACCATTGGAATCTTAATATAAAAATCGCATTTATCACTTACTAGGCGACTCATACCCTGTCCTTCGCTACCAATTACAATAGCCAATGACATGTCCGCTTCTAGATTTCTATAATCTGTTGCATTATTAGCTTCAGTGCCAGCTACCCAAAAGCCATTATCTTTTAGTTCATCGATAGTTTTAGCTAAATTTGTCACTCGAATAACTGGTACATGTTCAATTGCACCTGTTGAGGCTTTTGCAACTGTTTGCGTTAGTGTAACTGAACGACGTTTAGGAATAATAACACCATCAACTCCCGTTGCATCGGCTGTTCTTAAAATTGATCCCAAGTTATGCGGGTCTTCTAAGCCGTCTAATATAAGTACTGTCGATAAACCTTCTTTTTCTTTTTGCTGTTTTAAAAATTGATCGAAGTCAGCATATTCATATGGTGCAATAAGCGCTGCAACACCCTGATGTGGTGCATTTGCTAAAAAATCTAATTTAGATTTTGGTACAGTTTGAACAATAATTTTTTGATCTTTTGCATTTTTTAAAATTTCATTAATTTGTTGCTTTTTAATACCTTCTTGAATCAATATCTTATTTATCGGATGCCCAGTAATAATCGCTTCTCTAACAGCATGCCTACCAACAATAACCGTATCTTCCACATCGTCACTACCTTTCGTTTACTATTGTTATTATTTTATTTAATAATGCCTCTAATCGTTCTTCTCTTTTTTCTAAATAAAGAAAACCTATCACTGCTTCTATCGCTGAACTTTTACGATATGTTTGAACATCAGTGTTTTTAGCTTTAGTATGACTTTTCGCGTTACGCCCTCGCTTCAAAATATCCATTTCTTCGTCTGTAAACCATTCTTGCTCCATTAAATATTCTAACGTTTGCGCCTGACTTTTGGCAGATACATATTTTTTAGACATTTGATGTAGTTTATTAGGCTTACTTTTAAGCTTTAAAACGATATAGGTACGTACATATTGATCTAAGACTGCGTCTCCCATATATGCTAAGGTCAATGGATTCAATAATTTAATGTGATTATCTTGTTGATTATCCACGTTTAAATCTAACCCCTTGAGGTGTGTCTTCTAATATAATGTTTTGTGATTTCAGCATGTCTCGAATCTCATCTGCTCGTGCAAAATCTTTGTTTTTCCTTGCTTCATTACGCTCTTCGATTAATTTTTCAACATCTTCATCCAATAATTCATCTGCATTTTTAGATTTTAACGGTACACCTAAAACATCGCTGAAAATTTGATAAACTGCTTTAAATTTATCAATTACTTCTGTTGATGTTGTGTTCTCTAGTACATATTTATTCGCAAGTTTTGCTAAATCATACCAAGCTGTAATTGCATTAGCTGTATTAAAATCATCATTCATAACTGTTTCAAAACGATTTAAAATCGCATCAATTTGATCAATATATGTCTGTTGATTTTCAATATTAGTAGCAATTTGTGCGCGCTCTTCAATTAATTGATAACTATTGCGAATACGCTCTAGTCCACTACGTGCTGATTCTACCAATTCTAGATTATAGTTAATTGGGCTTCTATAATGTACGCTAATCATAAAGAATCTTAGTACATCTGGATCAACTTCTTTAATAATATCGTGAACTAAAATAAAGTTGCCTAGTGATTTACTCATTTTTTCATTATCAATATTAATGAAACCATTATGCATCCAATAATTAGCAAATGGCGCATGATTATGTGCTTCTGATTGTGCTATTTCATTTTCATGATGTGGAAATTGTAAATCTGAACCACCCGCATGTATATCAATTGTAGGTCCTAGCTCATGAAATGCCATTACAGAACATTCTATATGCCATCCTGGTCTACCTTCACCAAATGGGCTATTCCAACTAATCTCGCCAGGCTTCGCTTTTTTCCACAATGTAAAATCAAGTGCATCTTCTTTATGCTCTCCTGCATCTATACGAGCACCCACTTTTAAGTCATCTATGGATTGATGACTTAATTTACCATAACCTTCAAATTTACGTGTTCTAAAGTAAACATCGCCACCACTTTCATATGCATAACCTTGATCCACCAAATCTTTAATAAATTGAATAATGTCATCCATATGGTCCATTACCCTTGGATTTGAAGTCGCTTTTCTAACATTTAACGCACCAACATCTTCATGAAAAGCAGCGATATATTTTTCTGCAATTTCGGGAACAGACTGATTTAATTCTTGAGAACGTTTAATTAATTTATCATCTACGTCTGTAAAATTTGATACATATTCTACATTATATCCTTGGTATTCAAAGTAACGTCTCACTACGTCATAATTAATTGCTGGTCTTGCGTTACCAATATGAATGTAGTTATATACAGTAGGACCACATACATACATTTTTACTTTCCCTGGTTCTATAGGCTTGAACACTTCTTTTTGACGTGTAAGCGTATTATATAATGTAATCATCTTGAATCTCTCCATTCCTAGTCTTTTCAAGTTGTCGTTCTAAATGCTTAATTTGTTCATAAATTGGATCAGGTAGATGGCGATGATCAAATGTTTTTCCAACTCGAACACCATCTTGCTTAACAATATGTCCTGGTATACCAACAACCGTTGAATAACTTGGAACTGATTGTAAAACAACTGAATTTGCACCAATATTTACATTTGAATTTATTTTAATATTTCCTAAAACTTTCGCACCGGCTGCTATTAAAACATTGTCTCCTATATCTGGGTGTCTTTTCCCTCTTTCTTTCCCTGTCCCACCAAGTGTCACGCCTTGATAGATTGTCACATTATCACCAATTGTACATGTTTCTCCTATTACAACGCCCATACCATGATCTATAAATAGACGCTTTCCAATTTTAGCACCTGGATGGATTTCTATACCTGTGAAAAATCTTGAAATTTGAGATATCGCGCGTGCTGCAACATATTTTTTTTGGTTGTATAACTTATGTGCAATCAAATGACTCCAAACTGCATGTAAACCTGCATACGTTGTAATGACTTCTAATGTTGAACGTGCCGCTGGATCCTGCTCAAATACCATTTTTATATCGTCTCTCATTCTTTTTAACAAGATCATTTCCTCCTCAATGATTGAACTACGTAAATACATAATTGAAGTACCTGCGAAATTAAATATCAAAAAAGCACCACTAACATACAAATTGTATTGTTAGAGGCGCTTCCGCACGGTTCCACTCTGAATTTAGCGAATAACATTAATAATATTGCGGGCGCTTCCAAATTATCAAGGAAACTAAGTCAACTTAATGCTCATCACTCTCATTATATATTTAATTCATTTTACGAAGGTGCATTCATTAATTTCTACGTTGTACTCACAGCAACCGTACACTCTCTGCATCGTATAAATTTAATTACTAATCCTTCGTTTTATATAAAATACTTTATTCATATTGTTGTAATTTGTTAATACAACTTTATCATATGTGGTTACGTTATAAAATTCAAGTATATACTACCTTGATCTTGTCTATTTCATTACTTATATTGTTTTAAACGGTTTAGCACTTTTTCTTTACCAAGTACTTCAATTGTATTTGGTAATTCAGGACCATGCATTTGGCCTGTTACAGCAACACGAATAGGCATAAATAATTGCTTGCCTTTTATTCCTGTTTCTTTTTGAACTTCTTTAATTGTCTTTTTAATTTCAGCCGCTTCAAATGGTTCAAGTGCTTCTAATTTACTGAATAAGTGCGTCATTAACTCTGGTACTTGCTCTCCATTAATCACTTGTTGTTCTTCTTCACCAAGAGCTGGCATTTCTTTAAAGAACATTTCTGATAAAGGTACAATTTCACCGGCATAACTCATTTCTTTTTGATAAAGCGCAATTAATTTGCGTCCCCAAGATAAATCCTCTTCTGACGGCACCTCAGGAATCAAATTTGCTTTAATTAAATGAGGTAATGCTAATTGGAATACTGTTTCAGTATCTTTTTGTTTCATATATTGGTTATTAACCCATGCTAATTTTTGCTTATCGAAAAATGCTGGTGATTTTGACAAACGCTTTTCATCAAAGATTTTGATAAATTCTTCTTTAGAAAAGATTTCTTCTTCACCTTCAGGAGACCAACCTAATAACGCAATAAAATTAAATAACGCTTCAGGTAAATAACCTAAGTCACGATATTGCTCAATAAATTGTAAAATTTGCCCATCACGTTTACTTAACTTTTTACGTTCTTCATTAACAATTAATGACATATGACCAAAACGAGGTGGCTCCCAGCCAAATGCTTCATAAATCATAATTTGTTTAGGCGTGTTTGAAATATGATCATCACCACGAATTACATCTGAAATTTGCATGTAATGATCATCTATAGCTACTGCAAAATTGTACGTTGGAATGCCATCTTTTTTTACGATAACCCAGTCACCAATACCATTTGAATCAAATGAAATATTTCCTTTTACCATATCATCAAATGAATACGTTTGGTTTTGAGGTACTCGGAAACGAATTGATGGTTGGCGTCCTTCTGCTTCAAATTGTTGACGTTGTTCTTCAGTCAAATGCGCATGTTGACCACCATAGCGAGGCATTTCACCACGAGCGATTTGCGCTTCACGTTCAGCTTCTAATTCTTCTTCTGTCATATAGCATTTATATGCTTTATCTTCTGCTAGTAACTGATCTATTAATGGTTGGTAGATATGTTGACGTTCAGATTGACGATATGGTCCGTAGCCATTGTCTTTATCTACAGACTCATCCCAATCTAATCCTAACCATTTAAGATTATCAAATTGTGATGTTTCTCCATCTTCTAAATTACGTTTTTTATCAGTATCTTCAATTCGAATCACAAAATCTCCGTTGTAATGTTTAGCATACAAGTAATTGAATAATGCTGTTCTTGCATTACCAATATGAAGATAACCAGTTGGACTTGGTGCATATCTTACTCTTATACGATCGCTCATTTTTTTCACTCCTAAATTAAATATCAGATTTTCAAGTTAGTTCATATAAATTATTCATTTGCTATCTTCGACCGTCATAACAAATGTCTAACTCGTCTTATTGTTAAAACGAAACAATGCTTTTTAACATGACCTTAAAATAATTTCATTGTTTAATCATAACATAATTCACTGGGTAATATGCTTAAATTTTAAATAGAAAGCAGTTGTTTTTTCAACACTTTAAAAAAGCTATCCCTAAGAATCAAGACTGCACTACATAAGCATTTCAACGACTTAAAAATGAATATTATGTACTGTAAAATTAAACTTCAAATTAACTATTCAAATACGTTAAAATTGATTCTAATTTTGTATGTCTTGATTGCTATAAGAATAACTTTATTAATATCTAAAATTTAACACTTAATGAACTTGTTTCAATGATATATTAGCACTATTTGTATTTTTTGATAACTGATATGTTTTGCATTTATTTATAGTTATACTTCAAATTACAAACTTCGCCATTTCATATACCTTTTAATATCTATTTTGTTTTCGTCAACTACAGTTTTTATAATGATACTGTATCTTCGATTTTTTTAGCAAAAACAATTCTTCCTGAAGATGTTTGCAATAAGCTGACTACTTCTAAATTGACATGACTGCCAATAAGATTTTTAGCATTATCAACAACTACCATCGTACCATCATCTAGATATCCTACTGCCTGACCAGGCTCTTTACCCATTTTTGTCAGTAAAATATGCAGTTGATCACCTTGATGTACATTAGGTTTGATTGCTTCTGATAAATCATTAACATTTAATGCTTTGATACCATGTACATGACAAACTTTATTTAGGTTGAAATCTGTCGTAATAATACTTGCATGATATTGTTTAGCTAGCTTTAATAGCATTGTATCAATATCACTATGTGTTTTAGTTGGATGTATAACCTTTGTAGGATAATCTAAATCATACAATTCATTTAAAATATCTAAGCCTCTTTTACCCTTTTCACGTTTAACACTGTCATTTGAATCTGCAACAATTTGTAATTCATTAATAACACCTTGCGGAATTAAAATATTGCCATCGATAAAACCGCAACGAATGACTTCTAAAATACGACCATCAATAATTGCGCTTGTGTCGATAATTTTTGGCGTAGCACTTTTAGTATGTTGTGACATGGAACGCGCTATATTCTCAGGTAAAAACATTAACATTTCATCTCGTTTTTTAAGGCCAAATTGGAAACCGAAATAACATAGTAATATCGTAATTATGACAGGAATGAAATGATTAAAAATAGAGTTACCAATTGATTCTAATATAAACGACACCATAACAGAAATAAGTAATCCGATTATTAAACCTATTGTTGCGAATAGTATTTCAACAGCACTTCTACGCATAATAAAATGTTCTAAACCTTTTATAGCGTTAGTAACTCGTCTAATAAATACACCAAAAATTAAGAACATAAAAATACTACCGATAATGCCATCTACATAGTGATTTTTTAAAAAGCTGGAGTTTTGTAATCCAAGATCATTTGCAATTTCAGGAATAATAATTATTCCTAATGCGCTCCCAATAATTAAGTAAATAATAATAACCATTAGTTTAACGATATTCACACAATGTCCTCCTTTCTTGATGTTTTATGAATGAAGAGCAAATGACAATGCTTCATGTACAGTAGTTACACCTATTACTTGTATACCTTCAGGATATGTCCATCCGCCTATATTATTTTTAGGAATAATTACACGTTTGAAACCTAGTTTTGCAGCCTCTTGCACGCGTTGTTCTATCCGAGATACACGACGTACCTCACCCGTTAAACCAACTTCTCCAATATAGCAATCTAATCCGTCGACAGCTTTATCTTTAAAGCTAGATGCAGTTGCTACAATTACACTTAAATCAACTGCTGGCTCCGTTAACTTTACACCGCCAGCTACTTTGATATAAGCATCTTGTTGTTGTAATAGATAATTTTCTTTCTTTTCCAAAACAGCCATCAACAAACTTAATCGATTATGATCAATCCCTGTTGCCATTCGTCTCGGATTGTTAAAAGTCGTTGGAGTTACCAGCGCTTGAACTTCTATTAAAAGTGGTCTGGTTCCCTCCATGGTTGCAACAATTGTTGAACCTGGAACATTTGTTGAACGTTCTTCTAAAAACATTTCAGATGGATTATTTACACCTTTTAATCCACTTTGCTTCATTTCGAAGATTCCCATTTCATTCGTTGAACCAAAACGGTTTTTAACAGCTCGCAAAATTCGATATGCGTGGTGTTCATCGCCTTCAAAATAAAGCACAGTATCAACCATGTGTTCTAGCAATCTTGGGCCAGCAATTTGACCTTCTTTCGTTACATGACCCACTATAAAAGTTGCAATGTTCATTTGTTTAGCAATATTCATTAAACTTTGTGTACTTTCACGAACTTGTGAAACAGAACCTGGCGCAGAGCTGATTTCAGGATGATATATTGTTTGAATCGAATCCACTACTAATAAATCAGGTTGTTCTTCTTTTACTGTTTGATAAATAACTTCAAGATCTGTTTCAGCTAATACTTGCAATTCACTTGAATCTTCATCTAATCGCTCTGCACGTAATTTAGTCTGACTAAGCGATTCTTCTCCAGTAATATATAGTACTTTTTTCTTTTGAGATAACGATGCACAAATTTGTAAAAGTAACGTTGACTTACCAATACCTGGATCCCCACCAATAAGTACTAACGATCCGCTCACAATACCTCCACCTAATACACGGTTGAATTCTGCTGAATCTGTTAACACTCTCGGCGTTGTTTCATGTTTAATACTATTTAATTTTTGTACTTTACCTGCTAATTCCTTGGTTTTAACTCCATGTTTAGGATTGGCTGCTTTTTCAACAATTTCCTCCATTTGATTCCAAGCGCCACAATTAGGACATTTCCCCATCCATTTAGGAGATTGATAACCACAAGCCATACATTCAAAAATCACTTTTTTCTTGGCCAAAATTGCACCTCCACTTTCCTTTGAACAAATCTATTTTAAACGCACATTCCCATTATGACAAATTAAATGTGAGTTACATTTGTTTGTATTTTAACATGACTACTAACGCAAACTGTTTTACCAGATTTATTTTTTATGAATATTATAAAATAAACTTACATCATGTTGATAGTCGGTATCTTTCAAAGATAAAATCTTAATAATTTCTTAGTAAACTCTTTTCTCTAGATTTATCACAATATTATATAGACCTATTTTATTTTGACGTAAGTTGCTAGTATCTTCAAACAAAAAACCTTTATAAAAATTCATACCTTTATGCTATCGCTGTAGGCTCATTAACTTGTTACATATAATTCTTAACTATCCTTTGATGATTGTTTTATTAGATTGTTTCGTTGATGGATACTTTCACGAATTTCTATAGTTCAATGCTACTAAAAAAACAGCCCAAAACTTTAATTTGTTTTGGACTGTTTTATAATTATGCTTGCGATGGTGTTTTAGTTTCTGAAGTTTGTTCAGCAATGTCATATTTAAACTCTTTACCATCATGATCTACTGTAACTTTCTTACCTTCAATTTGATTACCATCTAATATTAATTCACTTAAATTATCTTCGATAGTTTTTTGTATCGCTCTAATTAATGGTCTTGCACCATATTCTGGATCATATCCTTCTTCTGCGATTTTGTCTTTCGCTTTATCAGTAACAATAATATTTATGTTTTGTTCAGATAATCGATTTGTTAATTTATTAACCATCATTGTTACAATTTCTTTTAATTCTTCTTTTGTTAGTTTATGGAATACAATGATATCATCTACACGGTTTAAAAATTCTGGACGGAATGAATTTTTTAATTCTTTTAACATCGTTTTTCGAATTGTTTCATAATCTTGTCCATCACTTGAACCACCGA
This sequence comes from Staphylococcus sp. FSL W8-0056, assembly GCF_037963075.1. Classification (NCBI taxonomy): domain Bacteria; kingdom Bacillati; phylum Bacillota; class Bacilli; order Caryophanales; family Staphylococcaceae; genus Staphylococcus; species Staphylococcus sp. FSL W8-0056. The sequence goes on along the minus strand of NZ_CP150142.1, from coordinate 239,583 downwards.
ATCCAGCAAATCGTTGATCTTGTAATTCTTGTGCCCCAACGTTTGATGTCATTATGATAATTGTATTTCTGAAATCAACTGTACGTCCTTTTGTATCTGTCAAATGTCCATCATCTAAAACTTGTAATAGAATATTAAATACATCTGGATGAGCTTTTTCAATTTCATCAAATAAAATTACAGAATATGGTTTACGTCTAACTTTTTCAGTTAATTGTCCACCATCATCATGACCAACATATCCTGGAGGAGCACCAACTAATCGGCTCACTGCGTGTTTTTCCATAAATTCACTCATGTCTACACGGATCATCGCATCATCATCGCCAAACATTGATTCAGCTAAAGCTCTAGCTAATTCAGTTTTACCAACACCAGTTGGTCCAAGGAAGATAAAGCTACCAATTGGTCGTTTAGGATCTTTTAACCCTGCACGGGCACGTCTAACCGCTTTACTGATTGAATTAACAGCATCTTTTTGCCCAATAACTCTCTCATGTAATGTATCTTCTAGACTAAGAAGTTTTTCAGATTCTGTTTCATTGATTTTAGTTAATGGGATACCTGTCCATCCTGCAATAACTTCAGCAATATCTTCTTCTGACAATGAAGTTGACATGCCATTTTGTGCATTCTTCCATTCATTTTTAGCTTCTTCATATTGCTTTTCAAGTTTTGTTTGTTTATCACGCAGGTTAGCAGCATTTTCAAACTCTTGAGCATGTACTGCGGCATCTTTTTCATTTTTAACTTTTTCAATTTCTTGTTCAATTTCTTTTAAATTATTAGGTGTCGTATGACTCTTAAGTCTTACTTTAGAACTTGCTTCATCAATTAAATCAATTGCTTTATCTGGTAAGAAACGATCTGAAACGTATCTGTTACTTAATTTAACAGCTGCTTCAATAGCTTCGTCTGAAATATTAATACGATGGTGTGCTTCGTAACGATCTCTTAATCCTTTTAAAATAGCAACTGTATCTACTACTGAAGGTTCATCAACTTGTACAGGTTGGAAACGACGTTCTAAAGCCGCGTCTTTTTCAATATTTTTGCGATATTCATCTAATGTAGTAGCACCAATACATTGTAATTCACCACGTGCTAATGCCGGTTTCAAAATATTCGAAGCATCGATAGCACCTTCAGCACCACCAGCACCAACTAAAGTATGCAACTCATCAATAAATAGGATGACATTACCTGCTTGTTGGATTTCTTCCATAACCTTTTTCAGACGCTCTTCAAATTCACCACGATATTTAGTACCTGCAACTACTGTTCCCATATCTAAAGACATAACACGCTTATCTTTTAATGTCTCTGGTACCTCATTATTCACTATGGCTTGCGCTAAACCTTCAGCAATAGCAGTTTTACCAACACCTGGCTCTCCAATAAGTACAGGATTGTTTTTCGTACGTCTACTTAATACTTCAATTACACGTGTAATTTCTTTATCACGTCCTATAACAGGATCTAATGTACCGTCTTTGGCAATGACTGTTAAGTCACGAGCTAAACTATCTAAAGTTGGAGTATTATTTGACTTACTAGCTTGTGCATTTTTATTACTCATTTCAGGGTTTCCTAAAGCTTTCACAACTTGTGCACGTGCTTTAGTAATATTTAAATCTAGATTTGCAAAAACTCTTGCTGCAACACCTTCATTTTCACGAATCAAGCCTAATAAAATATGTTCCGTTCCAACAAAATTGTGATGTAATTTTCTAGCTTCATCCATCGATAATTCAATGACTTTTTTAGCTCTAGGTGTATAATGCAATGTACCAACATGATCTTGACCATGTCCGATTAATTTTTCAACTTCTTCAATTACTTTATCTTCAGTGATATTAAAACTTTCTAATACTTTTGCAGCAATTCCTTCAGGTTCTTTCATTAACCCCAATAATAGGTGTTCTGTTCCTATATTTGAATGATTTAAACGAATTGCTTCTTCTTGTGCATGTGCTAATACGCGCTGTGCACGTTCAGTTAATCTACCAAATAACATAAATAATGACCTCCTACTTTATATGTTCTCTTAGTATATCTGCTCGTTTTTCTTTTACAGATTTGTCATCTTCTTCATCTAATAAAAATGGTGACTGTATAGCTACCATCAATTCATTAAATTTAAAGTTTTGTAATTCAATGTAATTTAAATCTATACCAAGTTTAACTTCGCTTAATCTATAAGAAGCCTCTTCCATAGTTATCATTCTACAGTTTTGTAAAATACCTAGCGAGCGAAAAACACGGTCTTGTGTTTCTAATTGATTATAAGTGTCTAACTTTTGTCGTATTTGTTTTTCATCATGAATGATTTGATTAACAACTTCTGTTAATGTTTCTATGATTTCTAACTCAGATTTACCAAGTGTAAGTTGGTTGGATACTTGATAAGTATGTCCATAAACTTGCGAACCTTCACCGTAAATACCTCTGATTGTATATCCAAAACGATTAATGGTTTGAGCAATCCGTGTCATTCTTTTCATAATAGATAGACCTGGTAAATGTAGCATCACGCTTGCTCTCATACCAGTACCTATATTGGTAGGACATGTAGTTAAATAACCAAGTTGTTCATCATAACTTATATCAAGGCTTCGATCTAATTCATCATCAATTGATGAAGCTTGATTATATAAAGCCTGTAATGTCGTGTCAGTTCCCATAGCTTGAATACGAATATGGTCCTCTTCATTTATCATGACACTTAAAGATTCATCATCATTCACTAATACTGCGGCTGCTGGTTGTTTTATTAGTTCAGGACTAATCAAATGCTTTGCAACCATTTTCATTTTACTTTGTTGATCCATTTGATCAAGACGCATTAATTCAAAATTTGGCAAGGCATCTTGTACCTCATTTATAACTCTAAATCCACCATTTTCAGTAGCATACATTAGTGGATGCACATGATTTTCTAAATTACGCGCTAACCGAATTCTAGAAGACATAACAATTGGTGTTTCTTCATTACTTTTCATCCATTGGCTGATATTATCATGAATATTATGCGTCATCATGTTGCACCTCACTCTCAGCTTTTAGTGCTTTAATTTCATCTCTAACAATGGCTGCTTCCTCAAAATCTTGGATTTCAATAAGTTTTTTCAAATATTCATTCTTTTCTTCGATTTTTCGCTTTAAAGCTATCTTTTTATGTGAAGAATGTGGTGTCTTTCCAACGTGCTCAAATTGTCCACCTTGAACTCTGCGGACGATATCAATGATGTCATCTTTAAATGTTGCATAACAATTAGCACACCCAAATTTACCAACATGTGCAATATCTTTCAAAGTCATATGACATGATGGGCAACGTTTTTCTTCTTTAAACGCTACTTCTTGAAAATTAATGCCATGTTTCGTAGCTAAATGTTGTAAAATTTGCTTAACAACAAATGCTTCTTCGAAATTATCTTGATGTTCTTGATATTCAGGCTGTTCATTAGCTTGATTCCACGGATGGTGCCCCTCAGCACAAGTTTGACACACCATTTTTTCTTCTGTTTTATTTTTACTTGTAACTTTAACTTTTAATTCCGCTTCATTAAGTTGACAATTTTCACAAAGCACTTCAACACCTCATTTCATTTAGTAATAATTTATAACTGGTAACAAACGTTTTAAAATATTTGCTCTAATAATATCTCTAGAAACCATATCCATTGATAGCGTTTCTCTATCAATAACTGCTTGAATCATTTTAGCTTCACGTTCATTTATTAACATTTTATCTAAAAGCCCATCAATAATATAATAAGCTTGTTGTTGAGAAATAGAAGGTCCAATCAGCTGAAGCAAATGATTAATATAACCTGTTGCATCTTTATTTTCAATTTTAGTGATTCGGATGTAACCACCACCACCACGTTTACTTTCGATTTCATAACCATGTTCATTAGTGAATCGTGTTTTGATTACATAATTTAATTGTGATGGTACACAATCAAAACGCTGTGCGATATTCGCTCTCTGAATTTCAACGACATCTTCATTCGACTCTTCAAATAAACGTTTGATGTATTGTTCTATGATGTCAGACATATTGTGCATGTATATCACCCCTTTTTGACCTTCTTTGACTATATTATATGACCTATTTTGACCTTTTTCAATTAATTTGTTTTTATATTTTCAAAAATTTATGATGTTAGCCCTTCCATTTTATTGTATGATAGATTGTAGAAAAAACTAAAGGAATGAGAAATATATGCATATTCTAATTGGGATTATCGGAATTATCTTCTTTTTAGCACTTGCGTTTCTATTTAGCTCAGACAGGAAAAATATTCGCTGGAAATATGTAGGAATTTTACTTGCAATTCAGCTTATCTTTGCATTTATCTTGCTTAAAACTACAATGGGAATCAAGGTTATTGGTGGTATTTCAAACGGTTTTAACTACTTATTATTAAAAGCAGCAGATGGTGTTAACTTTGTATTCGGTGGTATTCAATATATCGATCCTAAGCAACCACCATTCTTCTTCAGTGTATTATTACCTATCGTATTTATTTCAGCGATTATCGGTATCCTTCAATACACAAAGATTTTACCTTTAATCATTAATGTTTTAGGATTCTTAATTTCTAAAATTAATGGTATGGGACGTTTAGAATCATACAATGCAGTTGCTGCAGCAATTTTAGGACAATCTGAAGTATTTATTTCAATTAAAAAACAATTACCATACATACCTAAGCAACGTTTATACACATTAACAGCTTCAGCAATGTCGACTGTTTCTGCTTCAATTATCGGTGCATACTTTACCTTAATTGAACCTAAATATGTTGTAACGGCTGTTGTCTTAAACTTATTTGGTGGTTTCATCATCGCTTCAATTATTAACCCTTATAAAGTTAATGAAGAAGATGACAAATTATTAGTTGAAGAAACTGAAGAAAGACAACAATCATTCTTCGAAATGCTAGGAGAATATATTTTAGATGGATTTAAAGTAGCTGTCATTGTAGGTGCAATGTTAATCGGATACATTGCCATTATCGCTCTATTAAATGGAATTGTAAGCAATATCTTTAGTACAGTTTCAGGTGGCGCTATTTCTTGGGATTTCCAAACATTAATTGGTTTTGTCTTTGCACCATTTGCATTCTTAGTCGGTGTGCCATGGCAAGATGCAGTTCAAGCCGGTTCAGTTATGGCGACAAAACTATTATCTAACGAATTTGTAGCAATGCAAGCACTTGGTAAACTTAGTGATTTATCTGAACACGCAAAAGGTGTTACATCTGTATTCTTAGTATCATTTGCTAACTTTAGCTCTATTGGTATTATTTCAGGTGCTATTAAATCACTTAATGACAAAAAAGGAGATACAGTTGCCCGCTTTGGTTTGAAATTATTATTCGGTGCAACACTAGTATCTTTCATTTCAGCTGCAATCGCTGGATTCTTTATTTAACAAATACATCAACATCGAATTAATCCCTTCAAAATTTTGACTATTCTCAGTCTCTTTGAAGGGGTTTTTTCTTATGTATATCTTTATTTTTTATCATTTTTAATTTTGACATAAAAAATAACTCCTCCAAAGCTAAGTTTGAAGGAGATATTTTCTTCTCAACAAATCTATAAATATCAATAATTCGTTGATTTAGCATACATTAAGCTATGCTTTTTTTACAATATGATTAATAAAGTAATCAGTTACTCTATAGTCATCTGTTAATTCAGGATGGAATGATACGCCTAAATATTTACCTTGCTGGACAGCTACAATTTTCTCATTAACCTTACATAGGATATCTACGCCTTGACCTACTTTTTCAATATGTGGCGCTCTTATAAAGACACCTTCAATATCTGTAGCGATACCTTTAATATCTAATTCTGTTTCAAAGCTGTCAACTTGTCTACCGAATGAGTTTCGTTGTACAGTAATATTCAACTTGTTAAGGTATCCTTCTTCACCAACTATATCTTGCGCTAGAACTATTAATCCTGCGCATGTACCAAACATAGGTAAAGTTGAATTTTGTAAAGCCTCTTTAAATCCATATAAATTCATTAATCGACGTAACGTTGTAGACTCGCCACCAGGTAATATTAAGCCCTCGATTTCTTCTAATTGTTCAACTTTTTTAACTGCAATACCTTCATGACCACTTAATTCAATATGTCTAATATGTTCACGTACTGCACCTTGTAATGCTAATACACCTATTTTCATATCTTACCAACCACGCTCTTGCATACGTTCTTCTAATGATAATTGATTGATATCTAAACCTTTCATAGCAGTGCCAAGTTCACTTGCTAATCTTCCAATTAGTTCATAGTCTTGGTAATGTGTTGTTGCTTGAACAATTGCTTTAGCAAATTTTTCTGGATCTTCTGATTTAAAAATACCTGATCCAACGAATACACCGTCAGCACCTAATTCCATCATTAAAGCAGCATCTTGAGGAGTCGCAACGCCACCAGCTGCAAAGTTAACTACCGGTAAACGACCATTGTCTTTAATTTGTTTTAAAATTTCATAAGGCGCACCGATATCTTTCGCAAAAGTCATAATCTCATCATCATTCATTACAGTCAATCGACTAACTTCTGAATTAACTTGTCTCATATGTCTTACAGCTTCAACAATATTACCTGTACCTGGTTCACCTTTAGTACGTAACATAGCAGCACCTTCACCAATTCTACGCGCAGCTTCACCTAAATTACGACATCCACATACAAATGGTACTGTAAATTGATCTTTTCTTAAGTGATATTCCTCATCTGCTGGTGTTAACACTTCTGATTCATCAATATAGTCAACACCCATCGCCTCTAATACTCTTGCTTCAGTGATATGACCAATACGTGCTTTAGCCATGACTGGAATAGAAACAGCATTCATTACTTCTTCTACAATTTTAGGGTTTGCCATACGTGCAACGCCACCAGCAGCTCTAATATCAGAAGGTACTCGTTCTAATGCCATAACTGCTACCGCGCCTGCTTCTTCTGCAATTCTTGCTTGCTCAGCATTAACGACATCCATAATAACGCCGCCTTTTTGCATTTCAGCCATACCTCTTTTGACTCTGTCTGATCCAATAATTTTACTCATTATACATAAAACCCCTTTTCAAGTTGATTAAATACATTGTAATGTATAAACTGATATTTAAAAAGGTACAAAATAAGATAAATTTAGGAGGTCAGTTATAAAATTGAAAAACACTTTATACCATCAACTTTATGAAAAATTAAAAAAACAAATAATTGAAGGTCAATTTAAAGAAGGCGATAAATTTTATTCTAAAAGACAATTAAGCAAACATTTATCTATCAGCCAAACAACCGTAGAGCATGCATATCAACTTCTATTAGACGAAGGTTACATTTATTCAAGACCTCGCTCTGGATATTTTGTGTCCGAAATTGAATCTTTAACAATTTTAAACAATCAACCTATCCCCTCTCTTTTTGATGATGATTCATATAAACCAAAAGCGAGTGATGAAGCTTATGATTATGCTTTTAATTTGGATGAAATAGATACGAAACATTTCCCTATAGAACTTTTCAGAAAGTATTCCAAAGATCTTTATGATACAAATCATTTAAATCAATTACGTAGAGGACATTTTCAAGGAGAATTACATTTAAGATTTCAACTGGCATTTTATTTATTTACTAATCGTGGTGTAATTTGTGATCCTAATCAAATTATAATTGGCTCATCTACCGAACAATTAGTAAATCAATTAGTCGATTTACTTTATACTTCAACGTTTATTATCGAAAAACCTAGTTATCCACCAATCAAAAATATTTTAGATAAAAAACAAGTTGAATATGAACAAATTGAAGTTGAAGATAATGGAATAAACGTAGATGAAGTTATTAAATCACAAAAAAATATAGTATATATAACGCCTTCCCATCAATTTCCAACTGGATATGTGATGGACTTAAAAAAACGAACTCAATTAATACAATGGGCTCAAGAAAAAGAAGAACGATTTATTATAGAAGATGATTATGATTCCGAGTTTAGATATTTCGGCAAACCCATTCCAGCAATTCAAGGTCTATATTCAAGAGGAGAAAAAGTGATTTATATCAGTACATTTTCAAAGTCTATTTTTCCTAGCTGTCGAGTTGCATATATGGTGTTACCCTATTCTATAATGAAAAAATATCATTCTCAAAATCACATTGAAGGCAACACTGTACCTGTTCATATGCAAAACCTTATTGCAACGTTTATATCTTCCGGTGGTTTTGAAAGGCATTTAAATAAAATGAGACGAATTTATCGTAGAAAACTAACCTATATTTTAAAAAGATTGAAACCTTACAAAGAGCAGCTTGATATTCAAGGTGCTGAAACGGGTATGCATTTTACAATTACAGTAAAAAATGGATTAACATTACAAGAGTGTCTTGATAGAGCAAACAAAGTAAAGTTAAAATTACAAGTTTATAATTTTGATGATGATCAAGACTATAAGAAAACCCCTAAATTTATATTAGGCTTTGGCGGTATAGACGATGATGCTTTAAAACCGCATGTAGACGCTCTAATAAAATCATTAATTATAAAGTAACACTTCTTTGATAAAAGTTAGTGTTACTTATGCAATAGCTTGTCTATTGTATAATAATTAATTTCCTTTTTGTATTTCAATAAAGTATATAAAAGAGCAGTAAGATCATTTTCAATTAGATACCGTCTTACTGCTCTTCTCTATTTATACAATATTTTGTTTTCGATGATATCATTTTAAATTTATATAAACACAAAATTAAAGTTGTACATACTTAGACAATCGAAAGTGTACATTATTAAATTATCATTTCCAGTTCTACTCTAGCGGAACGTAAGTTGGCTACCATCCTCGCTAAGAACCTTTCTTGACTTGTGACAATCGCTTGCTTCTTTCCTCTTCTTCGGCTCTCGCTTACTCATTTAGCTCTACTAAACTCGTTGCGCTCTTTTCTCGTTTCGTCAGATTCAAACGTTTTCACTTCGTCAAGCCATTTTCTTTGTGTTAACTTTTATTTTGACGTTTTAGACATAAAAAAAAGAGACCTTGCGGTCTCAATGCGGCTCATCGCATCCATTTTTTGCCTGGCAACGTTCTACTCTAGCGGAACGTAAGTTCGACTACCATCGACGCTAAGGAGCTTAACTTCTGTGTTCGGCATGGGAACAGGTGTGACCTCCTTGCTATAGTCACCAGACATATGAATGTAATTTATACATTCAAAACTAGATAGTAAGTAAAAGTGATTTTGCTTCGCAAAACATTTATTTTGATTAAGTCTTCGATCGATTAGTATTCGTCAGCTCCACATGTCACCATGCTTCCACCTCGAACCTATTAACCTCATCATCTTTGAGGGATCTTATAACCGAAGTTGGGAAATCTCATCTTGAGGGGGGCTTCATGCTTAGATGCTTTCAGCACTTATCCCGTCCACACATAGCTACCCAGCTATGCCGTTGGCACGACAACTGGTACACCAGAGGTATGTCCATCCCGGTCCTCTCGTACTAAGGACAGCTCCTCTCAAATTTCCTACGCCCACGACGGATAGGGACCGAACTGTCTCACGACGTTCTGAACCCAGCTCGCGTACCGCTTTAATGGGCGAACAGCCCAACCCTTGGGACCGACTACAGCCCCAGGATGCGATGAGCCGACATCGAGGTGCCAAACCTCCCCGTCGATGTGAACTCTTGGGGGAGATAAGCCTGTTATCCCCGGGGTAGCTTTTATCCGTTGAGCGATGGCCCTTCCATGCGGAACCACCGGATCACTAAGTCCGTCTTTCGACCCTGCTCGACTTGTAGGTCTCGCAGTCAAGCTCCCTTATGCCTTTACACTCTATGAATGATTTCCAACCATTCTGAGGGAACCTTTGAGCGCCTCCGTTACCTTTTAGGAGGCGACCGCCCCAGTCAAACTGCCCGCCTGACACTGTCTCCCACCACGATAAGTGGTGCGGGTTAGAAAGCCAACACAGCTAGGGTAGTATCCCACCAGCGCCTCCACGTAAGCTAGCGCTCACGTTTCAAAGGCTCCTACCTATCCTGTACAAGCTGTGCCGAATTTCAATATCAGGCTACAGTAAAGCTCCACGGGGTCTTTCCGTCCTGTCGCGGGTAACCTGCATCTTCACAGGTACTATGATTTCACCGAGTCTCTCGTTGAGACAGTGCCCAAATCGTTACGCCTTTCGTGCGGGTCGGAACTTACCCGACAAGGAATTTCGCTACCTTAGGACCGTTATAGTTACGGCCGCCGTTTACTGGGGCTTCGATTCGTAGCTTCGCAGAAGCTAACCACTCCTCTTAACCTTCCAGCACCGGGCAGGCGTCAGCCCCTATACATCACCTTACGGTTTAGCAGAGACCTGTGTTTTTGATAAACAGTCGCTTGGGCCTATTCACTGCGGCTCTTCTGGGCGTTAACCCTAAAGAGCACCCCTTCTCCCGAAGTTACGGGGTCATTTTGCCGAGTTCCTTAACGAGAGTTCGCTCGCTCACCTTAGAATTCTCATCTTGACTACCTGTGTCGGTTTGCGGTACGGGCACCTATTTTCTATCTAGAGGCTTTTCTCGGCAGTGTGAAATCAACGACTCGAAGACTCAATGTCTTCTCCCCATCACAGCTCAGCCTTAACGAGTACCGGATTTGCCTAATACTCAGCCTTACTGCTTAGACGTGCAATCCAATCGCACGCTTCGCCTATCCTACTGCGTCCCCCCATCGATTAAAACGATTATAGGTGGTACAGGAATATCAACCTGTTATCCATCGCCTACGCCTGTCGGCCTCAGCTTAGGACCCGACTAACCCAGAGCGGACGAGCCTTCCTCTGGAAACCTTAGTCAATCGGTGGACGGGATTCTCACCCGTCTTTCGCTACTCACACCGGCATTCTCACTTCTAAGCGCTCCACATGTCCTTACGATCATGCTTCAACGCCCTTAGAACGCTCTCCTACCATTGTCCAAAGGACAATCCACAGCTTCGGTAATATGTTTAGCCCCGGTACATTTTCGGCGCAGTGTCACTCGACTAGTGAGCTATTACGCACTCTTTAAATGATAGCTGCTTCTAAGCCAACATCCTAGTTGTCTGGGCAACGCCACATCCTTTTCCACTTAACATATATTTTGGGACCTTAGCTGGTGGTCTGGGCTGTTTCCCTTTCGAACACGGACCTTATCACCCATGTTCTGACTCCCAAGTTAAATTAATTGGCATTCGGAGTTTGTCTGAATTCGGTAACCCGAGAGGGGCCCCTCGTCCAAACAGTGCTCTACCTCCAATAATCATCACTTGAGGCTAGCCCTAAAGCTATTTCGGAGAGAACCAGCTATCTCCAGGTTCGATTGGAATTTCTCCGCTACCCTCAGTTCATCCGCTCACTTTTCAACGTAAGTCGGTTCGGTCCTCCATTCAGTGTTACCTGAACTTCAACCTGACCAAGGGTAGATCACCTGGTTTCGGGTCTACGACCAAATACTAAACGCCCTATTCAGACTCGCTTTCGCTACGGCTCCACATTTACTGCTTAACCTTGCATCAAATCGTAACTCGCCGGTTCATTCTACAAAAGGCACGCCATCACCCATTAACGGGCTCTGACTACTTGTAAGCACACGGTTTCAGGTTCTATTTCACTCCCCTTCCGGGGTGCTTTTCACCTTTCCCTCACGGTACTGGTTCACTATCGGTCACTAGAGAGTATTTAGCCTTAGGAGATGGTCCTCCCAGATTCCGACGGAATTTCACGTGCTCCGTCGTACTCAGGATCCACTCAAGAGAGACAACATTTTCGACTACAGGATTATTACCTTCTTTGATTCATCTTTCCAGATGATTCGTCTAATGTCGTCCTTTGTAACTCCGTATAGAGTGTCCTACAACCCCAACAAGCAAGCTTGTTGGTTTGGGCTCTTCCCGTTTCGCTCGCCGCTACTAAGGGAATCGAATTTTCTTTCTCTTCCTCCGGGTACTAAGATGTTTCAGTTCTCCGGGTGTGCCTTCTGATATGCTATGTATTCACATATCGATAACATGACATAACTCATGCTGGGTTTCCCCATTCGGAAATCTCTGGATCAAAGCTTACTTACAGCTCCCCAAAGCATATCGTCGTTAGTAACGTCCTTCATCGGCTTCTAGTGCCAAGGCATCCACCGTGCGCCCTTAATAACTTAATCTATGTTTCCATCCTACAGGAAACGCGTTATTAATCTTGTGAGTGTTCTTTCGAACACTAGCGATTATTTCTTATGAATTCAAGCTTATTTAAAACTCTTTATTCACTCGGTTTTGCTTGGTAAAATCTATATTTTACTTACTTATCTAGTTTTCAATGTACAAATAATGGTGGGCCTAAGTGGACTCGAACCACCGACCTCACGCTTATCAGGCGTGCGCTCTAACCAGCTGAGCTATAGGCCCATTTTTTTGAATGTTAAATAAACATTCAAAACTGAATACAATATGTCACGTTATTCCGCATCTTCTGAAGAAGATGTTCCGAATATATCCTTAGAAAGGAGGTGATCCAGCCGCACCTTCCGATACGGCTACCTTGTTACGACTTCACCCCAATCATTTGTCCCACCTTCGACGGCTAGCTCCTAAAAGGTTACTCCACCGGCTTCGGGTGTTACAAACTCTCGTGGTGTGACGGGCGGTGTGTACAAGACCCGGGAACGTATTCACCGTAGCATGCTGATCTACGATTACTAGCGATTCCAGCTTCATGTAGTCGAGTTGCAGACTACAATCCGAACTGAGAACAACTTTATGGGATTTGCTTGACCTCGCGGTTTCGCTGCCCTTTGTATTGTCCATTGTAGCACGTGTGTAGCCCAAATCATAAGGGGCATGATGATTTGACGTCATCCCCACCTTCCTCCGGTTTGTCACCGGCAGTCAACTTAGAGTGCCCAACTTAATGATGGCAACTAAGCTTAAGGGTTGCGCTCGTTGCGGGACTTAACCCAACATCTCACGACACGAGCTGACGACAACCATGCACCACCTGTCACTTTGTCCCCCGAAGGGGAAGGCTCTATCTCTAGAGTTGTCAAAGGATGTCAAGATTTGGTAAGGTTCTTCGCGTTGCTTCGAATTAAACCACATGCTCCACCGCTTGTGCGGGTCCCCGTCAATTCCTTTGAGTTTCAACCTTGCGGTCGTACTCCCCAGGCGGAGTGCTTAATGCGTTAGCTGCAGCACTAAGGGGCGGAAACCCCCTAACACTTAGCACTCATCGTTTACGGCGTGGACTACCAGGGTATCTAATCCTGTTTGATCCCCACGCTTTCGCACATCAGCGTCAGTTACAGACCAGAAAGTCGCCTTCGCCACTGGTGTTCCTCCATATCTCTGCGCATTTCACCGCTACACATGGAATTCCACTTTCCTCTTCTGCACTCAAGTTTTCCAGTTTCCAATGACCCTCCACGGTTGAGCCGTGGGCTTTCACATCAGACTTAAAAAACCGCCTACGCGCGCTTTACGCCCAATAATTCCGGATAACGCTTGCCACCTACGTATTACCGCGGCTGCTGGCACGTAGTTAGCCGTGGCTTTCTGATTAGGTACCGTCAAGATGTGCACAGTTACTTACACATATGTTCTTCCCTAATAACAGAGTTTTACGATCCGAAGACCTTCATCACTCACGCGGCGTTGCTCCGTCAGGCTTTCGCCCATTGCGGAAGATTCCCTACTGCTGCCTCCCGTAGGAGTCTGGACCGTGTCTCAGTTCCAGTGTGGCCGATCACCCTCTCAGGTCGGCTATGCATCGTTGCCTTGGTAAGCCGTTACCTTACCAACTAGCTAATGCAGCGCGGATCCATCTATAAGTGACAGCAAGACCGTCTTTCACTTTTGAACCATGCGGTTCAAAATATTATCCGGTATTAGCTCCGGTTTCCCGAAGTTATCCCAGTCTTATAGGTAGGTTATCCACGTGTTACTCACCCGTCCGCCGCTAACATCAGAGAAGCAAGCTTCTCGTCCGTTCGCTCGACTTGCATGTATTAGGCACGCCGCCAGCGTTCATCCTGAGCCAGGATCAAACTCTCCATAAAAATTATGATGTTTGATTAGCTCATAAATACTAAATAATGTTTGTAACTTATAGTTACGTTTTTTGGAATTAACGTTGACATATTGTCATTCAGTTTTCAATGTTCATTTTTCTTACCGACAAGAATTAATTATACATTTTATTAACATTTAAGTCAATAACTTTTTTTATCTTGTCCATTTTATTTTTTAACCAAAATTTGATTAAAAAACTGCCTGGCAACGTTCTACTCTAGCGGAACGTAAGTTCGACTACCATCGACGCTAAGGAGCTTAACTTCTGTGTTCGGCATGGGAACAGGTGTGACCTCCTTGCTATAGTCACCAGACATATGAATGTAATTTATACATTCAAAACTAGATAGTAAGTAAAAGTGATTTTGCTTCGCAAAACATTTATTTTGATTAAGTCTTCGATCGATTAGTATTCGTCAGCTCCACATGTCACCATGCTTCCACCTCGAACCTATTAACCTCATCATCTTTGAGGGATCTTATAACCGAAGTTGGGAAATCTCATCTTGAGGGGGGCTTCATGCTTAGATGCTTTCAGCACTTATCCCGTCCACACATAGCTACCCAGCTATGCCGTTGGCACGACAACTGGTACACCAGAGGTATGTCCATCCCGGTCCTCTCGTACTAAGGACAGCTCCTCTCAAATTTCCTACGCCCACGACGGATAGGGACCGAACTGTCTCACGACGTTCTGAACCCAGCTCGCGTACCGCTTTAATGGGCGAACAGCCCAACCCTTGGGACCGACTACAGCCCCAGGATGCGATGAGCCGACATCGAGGTGCCAAACCTCCCCGTCGATGTGAACTCTTGGGGGAGATAAGCCTGTTATCCCCGGGGTAGCTTTTATCCGTTGAGCGATGGCCCTTCCATGCGGAACCACCGGATCACTAAGTCCGTCTTTCGACCCTGCTCGACTTGTAGGTCTCGCAGTCAAGCTCCCTTATGCCTTTACACTCTATGAATGATTTCCAACCATTCTGAGGGAACCTTTGAGCGCCTCCGTTACCTTTTAGGAGGCGACCGCCCCAGTCAAACTGCCCGCCTGACACTGTCTCCCACCACGATAAGTGGTGCGGGTTAGAAAGCCAACACAGCTAGGGTAGTATCCCACCAGCGCCTCCACGTAAGCTAGCGCTCACGTTTCAAAGGCTCCTACCTATCCTGTACAAGCTGTGCCGAATTTCAATATCAGGCTACAGTAAAGCTCCACGGGGTCTTTCCGTCCTGTCGCGGGTAACCTGCATCTTCACAGGTACTATGATTTCACCGAGTCTCTCGTTGAGACAGTGCCCAAATCGTTACGCCTTTCGTGCGGGTCGGAACTTACCCGACAAGGAATTTCGCTACCTTAGGACCGTTATAGTTACGGCCGCCGTTTACTGGGGCTTCGATTCGTAGCTTCGCAGAAGCTAACCACTCCTCTTAACCTTCCAGCACCGGGCAGGCGTCAGCCCCTATACATCACCTTACGGTTTAGCAGAGACCTGTGTTTTTGATAAACAGTCGCTTGGGCCTATTCACTGCGGCTCTTCTGGGCGTTAACCCTAAAGAGCACCCCTTCTCCCGAAGTTACGGGGTCATTTTGCCGAGTTCCTTAACGAGAGTTCGCTCGCTCACCTTAGAATTCTCATCTTGACTACCTGTGTCGGTTTGCGGTACGGGCACCTATTTTCTATCTAGAGGCTTTTCTCGGCAGTGTGAAATCAACGACTCGAAGACTCAATGTCTTCTCCCCATCACAGCTCAGCCTTAACGAGTACCGGATTTGCCTAATACTCAGCCTTACTGCTTAGACGTGCAATCCAATCGCACGCTTCGCCTATCCTACTGCGTCCCCCCATCGATTAAAACGATTATAGGTGGTACAGGAATATCAACCTGTTATCCATCGCCTACGCCTGTCGGCCTCAGCTTAGGACCCGACTAACCCAGAGCGGACGAGCCTTCCTCTGGAAACCTTAGTCAATCGGTGGACGGGATTCTCACCCGTCTTTCGCTACTCACACCGGCATTCTCACTTCTAAGCGCTCCACATGTCCTTACGATCATGCTTCAACGCCCTTAGAACGCTCTCCTACCATTGTCCAAAGGACAATCCACAGCTTCGGTAATATGTTTAGCCCCGGTACATTTTCGGCGCAGTGTCACTCGACTAGTGAGCTATTACGCACTCTTTAAATGATAGCTGCTTCTAAGCCAACATCCTAGTTGTCTGGGCAACGCCACATCCTTTTCCACTTAACATATATTTTGGGACCTTAGCTGGTGGTCTGGGCTGTTTCCCTTTCGAACACGGACCTTATCACCCATGTTCTGACTCCCAAGTTAAATTAATTGGCATTCGGAGTTTGTCTGAATTCGGTAACCCGAGAGGGGCCCCTCGTCCAAACAGTGCTCTACCTCCAATAATCATCACTTGAGGCTAGCCCTAAAGCTATTTCGGAGAGAACCAGCTATCTCCAGGTTCGATTGGAATTTCTCCGCTACCCTCAGTTCATCCGCTCACTTTTCAACGTAAGTCGGTTCGGTCCTCCATTCAGTGTTACCTGAACTTCAACCTGACCAAGGGTAGATCACCTGGTTTCGGGTCTACGACCAAATACTAAACGCCCTATTCAGACTCGCTTTCGCTACGGCTCCACATTTACTGCTTAACCTTGCATCAAATCGTAACTCGCCGGTTCATTCTACAAAAGGCACGCCATCACCCATTAACGGGCTCTGACTACTTGTAAGCACACGGTTTCAGGTTCTATTTCACTCCCCTTCCGGGGTGCTTTTCACCTTTCCCTCACGGTACTGGTTCACTATCGGTCACTAGAGAGTATTTAGCCTTAGGAGATGGTCCTCCCAGATTCCGACGGAATTTCACGTGCTCCGTCGTACTCAGGATCCACTCAAGAGAGACAACATTTTCGACTACAGGATTATTACCTTCTTTGATTCATCTTTCCAGATGATTCGTCTAATGTCGTCCTTTGTAACTCCGTATAGAGTGTCCTACAACCCCAACAAGCAAGCTTGTTGGTTTGGGCTCTTCCCGTTTCGCTCGCCGCTACTAAGGGAATCGAATTTTCTTTCTCTTCCTCCGGGTACTAAGATGTTTCAGTTCTCCGGGTGTGCCTTCTGATATGCTATGTATTCACATATCGATAACATGACATAACTCATGCTGGGTTTCCCCATTCGGAAATCTCTGGATCAAAGCTTACTTACAGCTCCCCAAAGCATATCGTCGTTAGTAACGTCCTTCATCGGCTTCTAGTGCCAAGGCATCCACCGTGCGCCCTTAATAACTTAATCTATGTTTCCATCCTACAGGAAACGCGTTATTAATCTTGTGAGTGTTCTTTCGAACACTAGCGATTATTTCTTATGAATTCAAGCTTATTTAAAACTCTTTATTCACTCGGTTTTGCTTGGTAAAATCTATATTTTACTTACTTATCTAGTTTTCAATGTACAATTTCTTTTTAGTCAAGCGCTCGCATAAGCAATATCACTTTAACCAAAAAATATTTGAATGTTAAATAGACATTCAAAACTGAATACAATATGTCACATTATTCCGCATCTTCTGAAGAAGATGTTCCGAATATATCCTTAGAAAGGAGGTGATCCAGCCGCACCTTCCGATACGGCTACCTTGTTACGACTTCACCCCAATCATTTGTCCCACCTTCGACGGCTAGCTCCTAAAAGGTTACTCCACCGGCTTCGGGTGTTACAAACTCTCGTGGTGTGACGGGCGGTGTGTACAAGACCCGGGAACGTATTCACCGTAGCATGCTGATCTACGATTACTAGCGATTCCAGCTTCATGTAGTCGAGTTGCAGACTACAATCCGAACTGAGAACAACTTTATGGGATTTGCTTGACCTCGCGGTTTCGCTGCCCTTTGTATTGTCCATTGTAGCACGTGTGTAGCCCAAATCATAAGGGGCATGATGATTTGACGTCATCCCCACCTTCCTCCGGTTTGTCACCGGCAGTCAACTTAGAGTGCCCAACTTAATGATGGCAACTAAGCTTAAGGGTTGCGCTCGTTGCGGGACTTAACCCAACATCTCACGACACGAGCTGACGACAACCATGCACCACCTGTCACTTTGTCCCCCGAAGGGGAAGGCTCTATCTCTAGAGTTGTCAAAGGATGTCAAGATTTGGTAAGGTTCTTCGCGTTGCTTCGAATTAAACCACATGCTCCACCGCTTGTGCGGGTCCCCGTCAATTCCTTTGAGTTTCAACCTTGCGGTCGTACTCCCCAGGCGGAGTGCTTAATGCGTTAGCTGCAGCACTAAGGGGCGGAAACCCCCTAACACTTAGCACTCATCGTTTACGGCGTGGACTACCAGGGTATCTAATCCTGTTTGATCCCCACGCTTTCGCACATCAGCGTCAGTTACAGACCAGAAAGTCGCCTTCGCCACTGGTGTTCCTCCATATCTCTGCGCATTTCACCGCTACACATGGAATTCCACTTTCCTCTTCTGCACTCAAGTTTTCCAGTTTCCAATGACCCTCCACGGTTGAGCCGTGGGCTTTCACATCAGACTTAAAAAACCGCCTACGCGCGCTTTACGCCCAATAATTCCGGATAACGCTTGCCACCTACGTATTACCGCGGCTGCTGGCACGTAGTTAGCCGTGGCTTTCTGATTAGGTACCGTCAAGATGTGCACAGTTACTTACACATATGTTCTTCCCTAATAACAGAGTTTTACGATCCGAAGACCTTCATCACTCACGCGGCGTTGCTCCGTCAGGCTTTCGCCCATTGCGGAAGATTCCCTACTGCTGCCTCCCGTAGGAGTCTGGACCGTGTCTCAGTTCCAGTGTGGCCGATCACCCTCTCAGGTCGGCTATGCATCGTTGCCTTGGTAAGCCGTTACCTTACCAACTAGCTAATGCAGCGCGGATCCATCTATAAGTGACAGCAAGACCGTCTTTCACTTTTGAACCATGCGGTTCAAAATATTATCCGGTATTAGCTCCGGTTTCCCGAAGTTATCCCAGTCTTATAGGTAGGTTATCCACGTGTTACTCACCCGTCCGCCGCTAACATCAGAGAAGCAAGCTTCTCGTCCGTTCGCTCGACTTGCATGTATTAGGCACGCCGCCAGCGTTCATCCTGAGCCAGGATCAAACTCTCCATAAAAATTATGATGTTTGATTAGCTCATAAATACTAAATAATGTTTGTAACTTATAGTTACGTTTTTTGGAATTAACGTTGACATATTGTCATTCAGTTTTCAATGTTCATCGTGTAAAAATAAATGGTGGAGACTAGCGGGATCGAACCGCTGACCTCCTGCGTGCAAAGCAGGCGCTCTCCCAGCTGAGCTAAGCCCCCATAAAATGAAATTTAAGAAGTAATCGGGAAGACAGGATTCGAACCTGCGACCCCTTGGTCCCAAACCAAGTGCTCTACCAAGCTGAGCTACTTCCCGTTATTCAATTAATTTAAAAATGGCGCGCCCGATAGGAGTCGAACCCATAACCTCTTGATCCGTAGTCAAACGCTCTATCCAATTGAGCTACGGGCGCTAAAATGGTGCCGAGGACCGGAATCGAACCGGTACGGTGATCTCTCACCGCAGGATTTTAAGTCCTGTGCGTCTGCCAGTTCCGCCACCCCGGCAAAATAATGGAGCAGAAGACGGGATTCGAACCCGCGACCCCAACCTTGGCAAGGTTGTATTCTACCGCTGAACTACTTCTGCATTATTTTGCTAAATATAAAAATTAAATCGTAATGAGCCATAGAGGATTCGAACCTCTGACCCTCTGATTAAAAGTCAGATGCTCTACCAGCTGAGCTAATGGCTCAAAAGATGGTGCCGGCCAGAGGACTTGAACCCCCAACCTACTGATTACAAGTCAGTTGCTCTACCAATTGAGCTAGGCCGGCTATATCTAAGAATAAATGGTGGAGAATGACGGGTTCGAACCGCCGACCCTCTGCTTGTAAGGCAGATGCTCTCCCAGCTGAGCTAATTCTCCGATTTGTCATTTGCCTGGCAACGTTCTACTCTAGCGGAACGTAAGTTCGACTACCATCGACGCTAAGGAGCTTAACTTCTGTGTTCGGCATGGGAACAGGTGTGACCTCCTTGCTATAGCCACCAGACAAAATAACTTACTTATTTATGATACACGCTTAATTAATAAGGTGCAATAGTTAATTTTACACTTTGTTGTGAACTTTGTCACATCAGCTTTTAGTGTGTTTCGTCTGTTTTTGACGACTTTTATATATTACTTCATTCAATTGATAAAGTCAACACTTTTAATCAACTTTTTTATTCTTCAAAACTGACATTTCTCGTGCTCTCTAATTCATAACACTTTTAGTATTCTATCATACACATATGTACAAAACCATACACATTCTATACAATTTTAAAGTACTTTTATAGCTGATTAAGATAAATTATACTAATATAGCAATTTTTGTTATAAGATATCTCAATGTCTATCGTTAACATTTCTCATCCGAACTACTCTATATACGTATCGTCATTTTCATCTATCAGCCAACTACCTTGTTTAACAGTCAAAAATAGTACCACTATCGTTAACTATTACTATCAAAAACATTCAAACACGAACTAATTACCATAATTAAGAAAACCCTCGCATACACATGTTGTATACACGAGAGCTCTTACTAACAATCAACGTCATTTATTTTTGTCTCATATAAGGGAATAATAACACGTCTCTGATTGATGGAGAATCAGTTAATAACATAACCAATCTGTCAATACCGATACCAAGACCACCTGTCGGAGGCATACCATATTCTAACGCTTCAATGTAATCTTCATCCATTTCATGCGCTTCATCATTACCTTGCGCCTTTTCAACAAGTTGCGCTTCAAAACGACCTTTTTGATCAATAGGATCATTTAATTCAGTAAATGCATTTGCATGCTCTCTACCTACAATGAACAATTCGAAACGATCAGTAAATCTAGGATCTTCAGGATTTTTCTTCGCTAAAGGTGAAATTTCAGTCGGATGACCATAGATAAACGTTGGCTGAATAAGTGTTTCTTCAACTTTTTGCTCAAAGAATTCATTTAAAATATGACCATATTTCATTGTATCTTTAATTTCAATACCATGTTCTTTAGCTAAAGCTTTAGCTTCTTCATCACTTTTAACTTCATAAAAATCCACACCAGTAGCTTCTTTTACAGCATCAACAATATGCAAACGAGTCCAAGCAGATTCTAAATCAATCGTTTCCCCATTGTATTGTACTTTTGCAGAACCTAATACTTCATTGGCAATATGTCTCACCATAGATTCTGTTAAATCCATAATGTCATGATAATCTGCATATGCTTCATATAATTCAATCATTGTGAATTCAGGGTTATGTCTAGTTGATACACCTTCATTACGGAATACTCTACCAATTTCATATACTTTTTCAAGTCCACCGACAATTAAACGTTTTAAATGCAACTCAATAGCAATACGCATGTATAACGTTGCATCTAATGCATTATGATGTGTTACAAATGGTCTAGCAGCTGCGCCACCAGCAATTTGGTGCATCATAGGTGTTTCTACTTCCAAGAAACCTTTATTATTTAAATAATTACGCATTTCTTGAATGATTTTACTACGATTAATAAATGTACGAGTGCTATCTTCGTTCGTAATTAAATCTAAATATCTTTGACGATATCTCTGTTCAATATCCTGTAAACCGTGGAATTTATCCGGTAATGGTCGCAATGATTTAGTTAGTAGCGTGAATTTCTTCGCTTTAACCGATAATTCGCCAGTATTTGTTTTGAACATTACACCTTCAACACCAACGATATCGCCTAAATCAGCATTTTTCCATAAATCAAATTCGTCATCGCCAACTTGATCTTTACGAACGTAAATTTGAATTTGTCCAGCTAAGTCCTGAACGTGTGCAAATCCTGCTTTACCTTTACCACGCTTAGTCATTAATCGTCCAGCTATAGCGACATGACTATCCGCTTCTTTTTCTACCAATTCTTCTTTAGAATACTGGTCCCACTCTTCTTTCAAATCACTAGATAAACCTGAACGGTCAAATTTAGAACCAAACGGGTCTATACCAAGATCATATAATTCTTGTAATTTTTGACGTCGAACCAACATTTGGTCATTCATTTCTTCTGACATAACTTTCTCTCCTTTAACTTGTTGTAATCCTTTAGTATTCCAACTGGTACACTCAAACATTTTCCTTTAAAGTTTTATAAAATATCAGACATTTTTGCTCAACATACATCTCTTTCGATGTTTCTAATACTTTATCATTAACCATTACACCTTAAAGTTATGATGTGGCATGTTTTCTTATATTCATAACATCAATTTTATCACTTTTTTAATTTTACAAGAGCTTGTAAATGTAATAAAGCAATTTCTGTTTTCGTTTATGAATTACTTATTCATTTAAAATACGATTATCATTAATACAACCCTAAGTAAATGTATAAAAATTATCTTCCACAAACTTCAACAAAAGCCCAAATAAATTACAGCAATTTATCAAATATTGCTTACTTTGATTTTATGAAATAACTTAATTCTAACACATACTAAATCATCATATACTAATTCGTAATCAAATGCATTTAGAGATAATCAAAATGCGGAAACATCTCCAATAATCAATCATCTATTCCCAATAAATATGAATGTTCTCAACAATACATTATTTATATCTCTTTACACTGTCATCGACAAAAACTAAATCTTTCACTTTCAATTTCGAACGTGGTTCTACGACATTTGCTGCTATATCATTTAATGGGATTAAAACAAATGCACGTTCATTCATTCTCGGATGTGGCACCGACAGTTTTGGTAAATCTATCATTTCTTCTCCATACAACAAAATATCCACATCTAAAGTTCTAGGACCCCATCGTTCCTTTCTAATACGGTGTAAACATTCTTCTGTCTTCAAACAACATTCCAACAGTTGTAATACTGTGAGTGTTGTTTGAATTTCAACACACAAATTTAAAAAGTTAGGTTGCTCAGTATACCCAACTGGTGCTGTTTCATAAATCGGAGAAATATTAGATACGCTAATACCATCATATTCATTCAAAATCTTTATAGCATCGTTTAACTGGCTTTCTCTATCACCAATATTACTACCTAATCCTAAGTATGCTTGAATCATTTATTCTCCCTCACTATTTCGATACCTACTCCATCATAATGACCCGGAATCGGTGGGTTTTCTTTAGTGATTCTCACTTTTGTTTCCATTACACGATTATATTGTGAATTTATACGATTTGCAATACGTTCAGCTAGATGCTCAAGTAAATTAACGGCCTTACCTTCCATAATTGATTTAACCTCTTCGAACACTTCACCATAATGAACTGTATCAATAACATTATCAGTACGCCCAGCTTCAGCTAAGTCTACTTTCAAAGTTACATCCACTTTGAAAATTTGCCCTATTTCATTTTCAGCTGATAAAGCACCATGATATCCATAAAAGCGCATACCTTTAAGAAAGATTGTGTCTTGCATTTTCATTCTCCTTTAAAAAATCTATACCTTTAGCTAATTTAGCATTCAACTCGACATTATGAACGCGTACTGCTCTAACGCCTTTCATAATACCATATGCAGTCGTAGCTGCAGTTACTTCATCTCTTTCAACCGGTGTTGTATCATAACCCATCATCTCTTTAGTGAAACGTTTCCGGCTTGTCGCTAATAAAACTGGATATTCTGTTGCAACAAGTTCATCCAGTCTTGCCATAACTTCGGCTTCTTCATTTCTAGTTTTAGCGAAACCTATACCTGGATCTAGCCAAATTTTATTTGAAGGTATACCAGCTATTTTAGCTTGATGTGCTTGTGCTAACAAAGATGTTAACATTTCTTCGACAACCGGTTCATCACGATTACCATTTCCATTATGCATTAAAATAATTTCCGCGTCATATTTAGCTACAATTTGGAACATACGATGATCATACAGACCCGCCCATTGATCATTAATCATATCAACGCCTAATTTTAAACATGCTTCAGCAACCTCACTTCGAAATGTATCGACTGAAATTTTTACATCAAAACCGACAATAGCTTCAACAACAGGTAATACTCTGTTCAGCTCTTCTTCTAATGTAACCATTTCATGACCGGGTCTCGTTGAAACACCTCCAACATCTATAATGTCAGCACCTTCATCTATCATGGCTTTCACTCTATTTATAGCTGTTTCAACATTATTAAATTTTCCACCATCTGAGAATGAATCAGGTGTGACGTTTAATATGCCCATAATTTTTGTTTTAGTCATGTTAACCACCCTTTAATTATGTATTGTTTAACTCTAATAAAATTTACTCCTGCGATTTACTAGTTATTAATATGTACGTTTATTATCTTATCATTCACTGGATGTTTTTATCAGAAAAATGTTTAATTTAACGCTCATATTTTTAAAATTATACATGGTAGAAAAAAAGAGCAAGTTATCTCAAAAAGATAACTCACTCTTTTAAATGACATTAATTAGTCATCGAATGAATATAAAGGTGTTGATAAGTAGCGTTCACCATTACTCGGCAATACTGTTACTACTGTTTTACCTTTTCCTAATTCTTTTGCTTTTTGAATGGCAGCATAAATCGCAGCACCTGATGAAATACCTGCTAAAATACCTTCCTCTTTAGCAACTCGACGAGACATTTCCATCGCTGTATCATTTCCTACTTTAATAATACTGTCATAGATTTCTGTATTCAAAGTGCCTGGAATAAATCCAGCACCTAAACCTTGTAATTTATGTGGACCTGGCTCACCACCGCTCAATACTGGAGAAGCCTCAGGCTCTATAGCAACAATTTCGATGTTAGGATATTCTTTTTTCAGAACTTTACCTACACCAGATAACGTACCACCAGTACCAACACCAGCTAGGAACGCATCGATAGTTTTCCCTTCAAATTGTTGTAATAACTCAGGACCTGTAGTTAACTCATGAACTTCAGGGTTCGCAGGGTTTTCAAATTGTTGTGGCTCGAAGTAACCATGTTCTTCTTTTAATTCTTTAGCTTTTTTAATTGCACCTTTCATCGCTTCTGATCCAGGCGTTAAAACTAATTCCGCACCGTATGCTTTTAATAAATTACGACGCTCTTGGCTCATTGTTTCGGGCATAGTAAATACTGCTTTATATCCTTTAGCAGCACATACAAATGCTAAACCGATACCTGTATTACCACTTGTTGGTTCTACAATTGTGTCGCCAGGTTTAATTTTGCCTTCTCGCTCTGCTTTTTCAATCATTGCTAAAGCAATTCTATCCTTTACAGAACCACCTGGATTTTGATATTCCAATTTTACATAAACATCTGCTGCATTGTCATCTACTACATTTCTCAATTTGACTACCGGTGTACCGCCAATAATTTGAGTAATATTATCTACTGGTTTTTGTGCCATTAAGAACACTCCTTTTTAGTTAGTTGTTGAAATCTTAGTTTATTTATCGGATATAGAATTATTTTATCAAATAAATTCTAGAAAGCAAACAAAATCACTAAGGATTATACAACTATTTAGTTCTACATTTCACTAAACCGCTAAAAATAAACATTTTAGCGTATTGATTTAAATTAAATTACGCTAAACTTTCTAGCAACACGTTTAATTCTTCTTCAGTATATTTATATTTATTTCCACAGAAATGACATACTGCTTCAGCACCATGATCTTCTTTAATCATATTTTGAATCTCAGCCTCGCCCAATCCTTTAATAGCATTTAAAAATTTCTCATGACTACAATTACATTCAAATTGAACAGGCATTTTCTCTAAAATTTGCACATGGTCTTCACCTAAGATTTCGTTTAGTAATCCTTCTGGCGTTAATCCTTGTTCAATTAATTTAGAAACTGGTGTCATTTCACTAATTGCTTTTTCTAATTTTGAAATTGTTTCATCTTTGGCACCTGGCATAACTTGAATGATAAATCCTCCTGCTGCTTTAATCGTATTATCAGGATTTACCAATACACCAAGACCTACCGATGAAGGTGTTTGTTCACTTGTAGCATAATAATAAGTAAAATCTTCACCAAGTTCTCCTGAAACAATTGGACTTGCTCCAGAGAAATAGTCTTTCATTCCAACGTCTTTAACAACCATAATAGATCCATTTGTCCCTACTGCTCGTCTTACATCAAGTTTACCTTGCTCATTTAATGGAAAATGAGTTTGTGGATGGTCTACATAAGCACGCACCTCGCCTTTAGCATTTGCATCGGCAATAATTCGTCCAATAGGTCCTTGGCCATCTACAGTGACAGTTAATTTTTGATCACCTTTCAACATTGCGCCCATCATAGCTGTTGCTGTCATTGTTCTTCCCATTGCAGCAGATGCTGTCGGCCATGTATAATGTCTCGTTTGTGCTTCTTGAACAGTTTCAGTTGTCAAAGCAGCATAAGCCCTAATCTCCCCATCAAATGCTAATGCTTTAACAATATAATCGTGTGTCATTATTTCAATCTCCTCTATTACTCTATATTTTAAAATTACTTTACTTCATAAAATGCAACAATTGTACTTATTCTACACCCATCATTCTAAATAATGAAGTAACTTGTTTTACAATTATTTTCTGCTATAACAATTCAATGACTTAAAATCTAATACGTATTTTTAAAAACGATAAAAGTACCTCTTTCTATAACTTTATCATAGAAAGAGGTACTGAATATAATCGATTATTTATTGTCTGGGTGATTTGGATCGTAAGGTTTTTCGATATTTGGGGCTTGTCGATGTGCTGGTTCATCTTTTTCATCAGATTTATCAGCTTCTTTTTTATCCTCAGCAATATCTTTTTCTTCTTTACGATCTTCACTTTCGTCACGTTGTCCATCTTCTAATTGCTCTTTACGAATCTCTTCATAAGATTTACCGAATTTACCATCATTAAATTCAGAATCTTCATCTTTAACAACTTTAGCTGCATCATAATCAATTTCAGGTAATTTACCTTCGTAGAATAATGATTGAATTTGTTCAGCAACTAATGTTTCTTCTGTTAATAATGTTTCAGCAATTAAAATTAATTGTTCTTTGTGCTCTAATAAAATTTGTTTACAACGTTCGTATTGTTCTTTAACGATTCGTTGAACTTCTTTATCAATTTCATATGCGATTTGGCTTGAATAATTAGGCTCACCTTGCATATCTTTACCTAAGAATACTTGACCATTGCTATGACCGAACTGTAATGGTCCTAATTTTTTACTCATACCATATTGCGTAACCATTGAGCGTGCGATTTGTGTTGCACGTTCGAAGTCATTTGAAGCACCTGTTGATACTTCGTTAAAGTTAATATCTTCTGATACACGTCCACCAAGTAAACCACAGATTTTATCTAATAACTCTTGTTCAGTCATTAAGAAACGATCTTGTTTAGGTAGCATCATTGCATAACCACCTGCTTGTCCACGTGGAACAATAGTAACTTTATGCACTACTTCTGCCTCATCAAGTACCATACCGATAATTGTATGACCAGCTTCGTGATGAGCAACAATATTACGTTCTTTCTTAGAAATAACTCGAGATTTCTTAGCAGGTCCGGCTATAACTCTATCCGTTGCCTCTTCGATATCTCTCATGTCAATTTTCTTTTTACCTTCACGTACAGCAATTAAAGATGCTTCATTTAATAAGTTCTCTAAATCAGCACCTGAGAAACCAGGTGTACGTTGTGAAATTGCTTTTAAATCAACCGTTTCATCAAGTGGTTTGTTTTTAGCATGAACATGAAGAATTGCTTCACGGCCTTTCACATCTGGACGACCAACTTGAATTTGTCTATCAAAACGACCTGGACGTAATAAGGCTGGGTCAAGGATATCAGGACGGTTTGTAGCAGCTATCATAATGATACCTTCATTTTCACCGAAACCATCCATTTCAACTAATAATTGGTTTAGGGTTTGTTCACGTTCATCATGACCGCCACCAACACCTGCACCACGTTGACGACCAACAGCATCAATCTCATCGATAAAGATGATACAAGGCGCGTTTTTCTTAGCATTATCGAATAAGTCACGAACACGGCTCGCACCAACACCAACAAACATCTCTACAAAGTCTGAACCACTAATAGAGAAGAATGGTGCGCCAGCTTCACCTGCAACCGCTCTAGCAAGTAATGTTTTACCAGTACCTGGAGGTCCAACAAGTAAGACACCTTTAGGAATCCTAGATCCCATTTCTTTGAATTTTTTATTATCTTTCAAGAAATCAACAATTTCAATTAATTCTTGTTTTTCTTCATCTGCCCCTGCTACATCAGAGAAACGAACACGACGTTTATTATTATCGTACATTTTTGCTTTAGATTTACCAAAGTTCATCATACGACCGCCACTACCGCCACCTTGTGCTTGGCTTAGGAAGAAAATAAATAATAACGCTATGACTACAACTGGAATTAATGTTGAAAGTATACTCACAAAGACACTTTGTTTTTCTTCTTCTTTAATCGTTAATTTTACACCGTTTTGCTTTTTAGCAGCATCAGTAATTTTTTGTAATTCTTTTTCGTTGTTATATAAAATAGTTGATGAATAGTCTTCATCATTTTTCGTTTTACCACTTACCATATAGACATTTTGTTGTGGTTGGATTTCTAAAGTTTTAAGGTCACCTTTTTCCAACTTCTCAGTAAATTGATTATATGTAAGCTGTTTCGGCATATTTCCATTACCGTTTAAATATGAAAATAGACCAAAAATAATAACGCCTATTATTACGATAACTAGCACATTGCGAAAAGCTTTCTGCATGCGTCATTTCCTCCTACTTCCCATAATAAAACTAACAAAAATTGTAACATATGACATGTTTTATAAGCTAGTAATTGAGCTTAACATCAATGTCATTCACACCCGTATTAGTTTTATCAATCTCTATATTTTTCAACTTTTCAAGACATATGTCTTGTCTAAAATTAAATATATATGAAATACATTTTTCATATTTTTGAGTCTACACTATTATTTCTCAAACGCATAGTAATAATAACTGAAATTGATTAAAAAATTAATTTGAATACACTTCAGGTTTTAACGTACCGATATATGGTAAGTTTCGGTATAATTCACGATAATCTAAACCGTAACCAACAACAAATTCATCTGGTATTTTTTTACCTACATACTTAGCTTCAATGTCCGCTTTACGACGGTTTGGTTTATCTAATAAAGTAACTATTTCTAATGAATTAACTTTTCTAGATTGTAATAATTCAGTAATTGACTTAAGTGTAGTACCAGTCTCTAAGATATCTTCAATAATTAATACGTCTTTATTTTCAATAGAAGAACCTAAATCTTTAATGATTTGAACTTCACCAGTTGACTCAGTGCCTCCGTGATAACTAGAAACATCCATGAAATCAATTGATAAATGGGTATCAATTCGTTTAATTAAATCTGACATAAACATTGCTGAGCCTTTTAAGATACCCACGCATACTAATGGTTTACCTTGATAATCCTTTGTTAATTGTGCTCCCAATTCCTTACAGATATTTTGAATATCTTCTTCAGTTAACAATACTTCTTTCAAATCATTATGCATAACGCTATTCATCTCCATTTTTACTAATTATAATCCATTTTTTTATTGTTTGTTGTTGATATAAATCTCCTACCGCAATAATGCGCTGTTGTTTATCCAATACGATTGGCATTTGATCCCGAACCCACTGTGGCACTTTACAATCTATAAACAGGCGATTCACTTTCTTATAACCATCGCGCCCATTCAGTTTAAATGTATCGCCACTTTGTCGTGTTCTCACTGTAAGCGGAAATAAACATTTTGGTAAATTAGAATGTATCTCTAATCGATATTTGTTAAAAAAATAATTACCTGGCTTTTTAATTGTTTGAACTCTAAAATATGTATCGCCATTATTTTTAGCCATTATTATTAATTTACCATATGCGATTTGAATTATCCATTTATCCGTGAGATTAATACTGAATTGTGCTTTCTTACTACTAAATTGTTTAAACCACTCTTCGTATGTTTTAGCACTAATATTAAACAACTCATAATACTTTGATAATAGGCAGTCCAACACAACCATCTTTAATGAGTTTGGTAAGTTATTAAAAGCTTGTCTAGAAACCTCTAAATATTTTGACTGTTCATCAAACTTCACAAATTCTTGAATAAATTGTTTAGCTGAATATTGCAAAATATCATATTGTTCATCATGCCATTGTTTTAATTTTAATAAATGCGATACTTTAAGTTGATTATTTTCATCAATAGCTGGAATAATTCTATTACGAATATCATTTCTAATATATTTGTTATCTTTATTAGATTCATCTTCAAAATATGGAATATGATATCTCTCTTGGAATTGTTTTATTTCTTTTTTAGAGACAGCTAAAAGTGGTCGATAAATCTGATAACCTTTTCGCTTCGATAACTCATCAAATCCTAGTTTATTACGCGTTGATTTCCCATTAAAAATACGATACATAATAGTTTCTAATTGATCGTCCAAATGATGCGCCGTTAGCAATACATCCGCTTCTAATACATTCATCATTTCATCAAACCATTCGTAACGTTTAATTCGAGCTTCATTCTGAATGCTGTTATTTCGGTCGAGACTATGCGACAAATCTAACTTTTTGATATGTAAATCAATGTGATGACGTTCGCAGTATGCTTCTAAAAATCTGGCTTCCTCAATTGAAGCTGACCTAACGCCATGATTGACATGTAAGCATGTTAGTTTTCTATAACTATCTTTATAATCATTTAGTAGTTGATACAATAAACACATACTATCAATACCTGTAGAAACAGCGACAACAATATGGTCATCAACATGCCAACCATTACTATTTAACTGCATAACATCACCTCACTTTTACAATTTTCAAAAATGGTATAAGTCTTAGTTATATCATTACAAATAAAAGAGACTGCTCCTTATTTAAGAAACAGTCTTAGATTGTCTAACGCTGCAATCGATTATTCGATACGCATCATTCTAAATATATTCCTTATCGAAACAGTCTTTATTTATTTTAATTAACGTCTAGAACCTTTGCCACCGCGTCTAGATTCTGTTTGACGTTTGATTGAAGTTAATTTATCTTCACTATCTTTTAAGAAATTGCTTAATTTCTTTTCAAAATCTTCGGCTTTTTGCACTGGTTTTTGATGACTTGGTTTACTCGTATGTTGTCTACGTGGACGGTCTTTAGCTTTCTTAATTGAAAGACTAATTTTTCCATCATCAGCAATAGATAATACTTTCACGTCTACTTCATCACCAACAGAAAGGTGCTCTTCTACGTTTTCAACATAATTATCTGCGACTTCACTAATGTGAACTAAACCACTTTTTCCTTCAGGTAATTCTACGAATGCACCAAACTTTTTAATACCAGTGACTTTACCTTTAAGCTTATTTCCAACTTCGATTGACATATGTTAAATAAATCCTCCCGATTTGATTCGATTTTCCCTTATTATATCCTTGTTTGGATTTTTTCACAATGTCTATACTCGGATAATTTTGAATCAATTTGGATTTATTTTTTCGAAGATTTTGAGCTAGACGAATCTTTGTCTTCTGGCAACCTAAAAATCACTTCACCTTTGTTGCTTAAGTAATAATCATCACGCGCAATTTTTTCAATGTAATCTTTGTCATTCAGATTATTCAACTTTTCTTTTAACGCAATTTCTTCATTTTGTTGCTTTTGAAACTGTGCTTCTTTCGCTTTTCGCTCCTGTGCATCAATATCATTGCGATGTTTTTGGACAACAAGCAAGATTGATAAAACAACAATTATCGCAAGTAATACGCCCGCAAATACTGTAATACGCCTACGAACAACACGCATTTTCATTTTTTGACGTTGTTTTTTCTTGTTCTCTTGCGACGTGTACTGATTTTCTATATGTTCTACTTTATTTTTCATTGCTTGTCACCTCCAATTTACGCTTCTTCAAGTCGACGCTCTTCAATGATTTCATACATGCCCTTCGCGTTATCTTTAGATGCATGTTCATTTAATGCAGTTACTTTAACTGTTACTAATTTTTGACCAAAGCGAATCGTCAGCACATCTTCAACTTTAACATCCGATCCAGCTTTAGCAACATTACCATTTATTGTAATTCTACCTTGATCACTTACTTCTTTTGCTAGCGTACGTCGCTTTATTAACCGTGATACTTTTAAATATTTATCTAATCTCATGTATTACTCTCCCCTTTTTCTAGCCACTGCTTTAACGAGGCCTCATCAAATGACTTATCCTTCGTCTTCTCATATAAATTTAAAAAATGCTCTGCAAATACTTTTTCAAATTTAACTCTTGGCTGTTTACCTTCAGCATCTTTCGCCTTAGACCAAATTTCTTTTAAGTCATCGATAGTTTCAGCATTGGCATCACCAAATATGTGTGGGTGTCTACGAATCATTTTAGCATTAAGACTTGTAATCACTTCTTTAATGTCGATATACCCTTCTTTTTTACCAATACTAGTATGCAATAACACTTGTAATAAAATATCTCCTAGTTCTTCAATCATATGCCAATCATCTTCATTGTCAATAGCTTCGAACAATTCAAATGTTTCTTCAAGTAAATAACGCTTAAGCGTTTCATGCGTTTGCACTTTATCCCATGGACAACCTTTATCTTCATCAACTAAAGTATCAATCACTTCCGTTGCAAAATCAAAGTCATGATACAAATATGTCGATGTTATGATTTTTGGTACGAATACACTCGTCAAATTATTGAATGCATTTTCATCATGATCCAATTCATATAATGGGCATGTCACAACGTTATCCGCACCATCGCTTCGTGCACCAGTGACAATTTGAACAGGGTAATCATCAGGATATCGTTCCATTAAAGTGATTTTCAAATTAGCAGCAACCATTGCACTATAAACTTGCGTAATCAATGTATGCGTTCTAACATTAAGTATTACTTCTTGTAATGATGTCGCATCTAACAGTGTGAAGCCATCATTTGGATCTACATTAACTGCTTCAAACACATCATCAATAAAGCTTTTACCACCTAAAACTTTCACATCTATATCAGTATTGTCCTTTGCTAAAGCCAGTAATTTCACTGTAGTTGTCTCAGCAACTCTAGGATGACCCGGAACCGCATAGACAATATCTTTTTCATTAGCAGCTTCAACCAATTGCGCCACAATATCGTTATAGACATCTTCAAATTGGTCATGTGCTTCATAAACATGGTCAAAACTCTGAAATGTTAATTCATCTTGCAATGATTCTATAACTGGATGATCTAACGTTCTTGCATAAACTTTATCTTGTGTCTTTAAAAATTTATATATCCCTAGCGGCAAATCATCAATGCCATAGTTTCCTAAGCCAACAATCGTAATGGTATGTGCCATCAACGTCTTCCTTTCTTAATTTGATACAACTTTGAACCAAATGGTAAATAAGTTAACTCTTTATATGTCAAAACATTAAATCTAAAAATATAGAAAAACAATGCAATGATACCTAATACTGCTGCACATAATAATTCAATGAGTCCAGTGAATCTACCGTGTGTTGTCACTATGTTTAACACGCATTGAACAACAATCGACATAAATACCATACCTAAAACAACATTGATAAAAAATCGTCTCATCGCATGTAAGTGGTATTTTCTCGTGACAGCAATATGGATAATCGTACCGAATATAATTAATGATACAACAGTACTAATGCTCGCACCAATAATGCCACTTAAACGAATCAAAATGATATTAAGTATAAATTTAATAACCAATCCTGCCGTCATACCAACAAAAATAGGTCTCACAGCATGTTGCGCTTGTAATAAAGCCATATCCATCATAATTAACGATACACAAATGACCGTAATCATATAAACACTTAACGTTAAGGTTAAATCATTCGTCTTAAAAAACACACCGTTCATTAAAGGCAATAAATTAATTAATCCTATTCCCGCTGCTGTACTTATTAAAATCGTAATCTTTAATGACGCATTTGCATAACGATTCATAAGTACCTGATTATTCATTTTGATTGCGTCACTTAACAGAGGAATGAGCGCAAAACTAAATGTTGTAGTTACAATCAATCCCATCTGAATAAATGATGCACCACGGTCATAGACTCCTTTTTCAGTTATGGCAACATCGAATGGCACGCGTATCGCTTGAAGTGACTTAATAATAGTAACACTATCAATCACTTGCCATAAAATTACGATTAATTGACTGATAGCGAAAATCAAAACCGAAAGTGCGAACTGTTTCCAAACAATCTTTGCAGTGTTATTTACCATTTTAAACTTAAAAGGTCGGTGCGCTACTAAATAAATTGAAGAACCTAAAAAACCTATCGTTGATGCTAAAATAGCAATTGTTCCCGCTTCATATATCGTCCAACCTCTGTCTACAAAAATAACAATAGTAACAATGATAATACCTACTCGTATAACTTGTTCTATAACCTGGGAAATAGCCGGAACTGTCATATTATTTGCAGATTGATAATAACCTCTTAACACGCCAAGCATACCTATAAATATAAAGCTTAAACTTGCTGCTTGAATCATTGGTGTTAAATGGCTATCACCCATCATATGTGCAATATTGTTCGCAAACACAAAAATAGCAATAAATAATAATATACCAACTAATTGTATATAAGCGACCGCTTTTGCATATGCTTCGTCACTATGATACTTCCCTATATTTTGTGTAATTGCACTAGGAATGGCATTCATCGATAATATCATTCCTAATGCTACAATTGGATACACTTGTTGATATGCATACAAACCTGTATCACCTAATATATTTTGATATGGAATTCGATATACAGCACTCAGAATTTTAATGACAATTAATGCAGCAGTTAACACGACAACGCCATTAAATGCTTCTTTATGCTTCATCACTGATTCTCATGCTTTCTTCAATGCACTTAACTAAAAACTTCAAACTATCAAGCCATTGATTTTGTTTCGTTAAAGTAATTGTCATTGCATTATTTTGAACACCAACCTTCATTGTTCTACCTAAAGGTTGTGTTGCTTTGAACAGCACTTCGCCATCAATATTTTCAGTGGCTTTTACAGATAAATGAATATCAATTATTTTCCCTTTATCTTTAATCAACGTGATACCTGAATGTAATGCGTGTACTTTTATTTCCACTATATCAAGCAAACGTGCTACTTCAACAGGATAATCATTAAAACGATCAATTAATTCATCTTTAATGTCGATAATTTGATCAAATGTTTCAGTTTTTCGTAGCTTTTTATAAATTTCAATTTTAGCTTGTTCATTTGCAATATATTCTGTTGGCAAATATGCATCCAAGTTTAAATCAACTTCGACTTCTGGCACCTCAGATTCTGGTTCCTTAATACCACGTTTTTCATTTACAGCTTCTTCTAACATTTGACTGTACAAATCAAATCCAACTGTATCAATAAAGCCGTGCTGTTGTTTACCTAACAAATTACCAGCACCACGAATGTTCAAATCACGCATCGCAATCTTAAATCCTGAGCCTAACTCCGTAAATTCTTTAATCGCTTGTAATCGATCTTCTGCAGTCTCAGTTAGTACCTTATTTGCTGGATGTAAGAAGTATGCATAACCAATACGACTTGAACGACCAACACGACCTCTTAATTGATACAACTGACTCAATCCAAAGCGATCTGCATCTTCAATGATCAAAGTATTTGCATTTGGGACATCGACACCTGTTTCAATAATCGTCGTCGTTACTAAAATATCATATTCATTATTGATAAAACTTAACATCGTTTCTTCTAAATCGCGCTCTGTCATTTGTCCATGAGCAACTGCAATGTTAGCATCTGGCATTAACATCTGGAGTTGTTCTCGTTTTTCATAAATGGATTGCACTTTATTATAAAGATAAAACACTTGGCCATCACGGGATAGTTCTCTTTCTAAAGCTTCTTTGATAAAACTCATGTTCTGTTCTAATACATATGTTTGAACTGGGAAACGATTTTCTGGCGGCGTTTCAATCACTGACAAATCGCGCACACCTAGCATACTCATATGCAATGTTCTAGGTATTGGGGTTGCAGTCAATGTTAGTACATCTACATTATGTTTTAATGTTTTAATACGCTCTTTATGGCGTACACCAAATCGTTGTTCTTCATCTACAATCAACAGCCCTAAATCTTTATACTGTATATCTTTACTAAGTAATTTGTGTGTACCAACAACTATGTCAACAAACCCAGTTTTAAGTCCTTCCTTAGTTTGTTTTATCTCTTTCGGCGTTCTAAAACGACTCATTAATTGAATTTCAACAGGAAAATCTTGCATACGCTCAATTAACGTCTCATAATGTTGCTGAGCTAAAATAGTTGTAGGAACTAAAAATGCAACTTGCTTTCCTTCCATTACAGCTTTGAATGCTGCTCTCACTGCAACTTCAGTTTTACCATAACCAACATCACCACATAGCAAGCGATCCATTGGACGCGATTTTTGCATGTCATCTTTAATTTCATCGATAGATTTAGCTTGGTCAGGCGTAAGTTCATATGGAAAATCTAATTCAAATGTTGTTTGCTCAGCTGTGTCTTCCCCATATTGATAACCTTCTGCCATTTCTCTTTCTTTATATAAATCAATCAACTCTTCAGCAATATCTTCAACACTTTGTTGAACTTTTGCTTTTGTTTTTTTCCATTCACTGCCACCGAGTTTATTTAATTTTGGCGTCTTATCTTCCGAAGCTACATATTTTTGAACTTGATCCATTTGATCTACTGGAACAAATAGTTGATCCGTACCTTTATATTGCAATTTAATATAATCACGATGCGTTTGCCCCACTTCGAGCGTCTCAACACCTAAATATCTACCAACACCATGATGCACATGAACAATATAATCTCCCACATTTAAATCTTGGTAAGACTTAATTTTTTCAGCATTTGAGATAGCTTTCGTACGTTTTCGTTGCTTTTTCTGTTTTGATTTAAAAAGCTCACGCTCAGTAATGACAACTAATCCCATATCAGGTAGTTCAAATCCTTCAGATAAACTGCCTTCAATAATCACTGCTTGCCCCGATGACATTGAGCGATGCAATTTTGTTATTGATGGAATATGCATTTCACTTAACATCGCTTGCATACGTTCAACTTTAGTTTCAGTTTCGACCAAAACCACGATATGATAATTTTGATTGACATATCGTTGAAATTCAGAACGCATAATGTCATATTGCCCATAAAATTGTTGGACAGGTTTACATGAAAATTTAATAATATGATTTAGTTTTATCGGCATTGTTGTAGCGAATAATGAAAAATAAGTGACAGGATAGCCTTCAATCAATGTTTCAAAATCATCATATTTTATAAAACTTTGTCCTATAAATCCATTACCACTTTCAATAATATTGCTAATAAACGAATCAGACTCTACTGTTAAACTTTCTTCAGTTTCTTTAATACGATTAAATTCATCAACTGCAATGATTGCATCTTTTTGGAAATACTCAATAATTGTCGAAGGTGTTTCATACATAAACGCTACTAAACGACGTAGTATTTGATGATCAAAGTATGTACTTTCGAATAATTTAAAGCTTTCATACGTTTCTTTCAGATCATTGCGCACTGATTTATCTATTTTGGGTCTTGTATTTTCATATGCAGTTTTCAACTCTTCTTTAAGATGTCTAATCACTTCTTCAGTAATGATATAATCACTTGCAGTTGTGATATCGACTTCTTCAATATTATCTTTGGAACGCTGCGTTTCAACATCAAAATCGCGAATAGAATCAATTTCGGTATCAAATAGCTCAATTCTGATTGGTTCCCCAATTAGCGGAAAGATATCGATAATACCTCCTCGCAATGAGAATTCACCAATATGCGATACCACGGATTCCCGTTTGTACCCCATATTAACTAATTTGTTAAGAAATTGGTCCACATCGATATCCTCACCAACACGCAATGTCATTTGGTGATTTTGCCACATTTCAACAGGAGTTAACCACTTTTTCAAACCATTTAAAGGAACGATAAATAACCCTTTCTTACCTTGAGCTAACGCAGTTAAAGTTCTAATACGTTCACTCATCAGTTGAGGGCTTTGTGTTGAAAACTCTTCGGTCATAATATCTTGCACAGGATACTTATACAATTCTTCAGCATCTATAAATTGAAGTAAATCTGTTTCTAATTTATCTGCTTGGTATAAATTATTGGTAATTAATAATAACTGTTGATTACTTTGTGCATATTTTTCAGCAATCATCGTCACTTTAGCTGACGGGGAAAGACCAGTTACTAGTGTGTTTGCTTGTCCAAATACCTGATTAAGGTCTTGAAAATGATTATCTTCTTTTATAAGCGTTGTCAATATTGTCATTATTTCACTTCACCATTAAATTCATTCATAACATGGTCAAATCGTGATGTTTCAACAAACTTTTCAATTGCGCGTGCTGCGTGTTCGATAACTTTTTCCATCGTTACCATTTCATCATTTGAAAAGCGTTGTAAAACATAATCAGGTACCGTCATACCATTCGTTGGTCTTCCCACACCAATACGAATACGTTTAAATTGGTCTGTACCAAGCATTTTAATAATTGATTTCATACCATTGTGACCGCCCGCACTTCCTTTTTGTCTTAAGCGAACTTGTCCTTGTTCTAAATCTAAATCATCATATAAGACAATTAAATCTTCTGGATTAACATTGTAATAATCCATAATCGGTGCAACTGCTTCTCCTGACAAATTCATCATTGTCATTGGTTCGATAAATAACACTTTATCTCCGTTCATTCGTTCAATTGTATATGCACCTTTAAACTTTTGTTTATCTAATGAAAAATTATTTTTCTCTAAAATATAATCAACGACTTCAAAGCCGATATTATGTCTTGTAAGTTCAAAACGTTTACCTATATTACCTAGACCTACAATACATTTCATGCGTGTTTACCTCCAACATAATTGTTTCATTTATTATTATAATGACAACATCTATTTTCCGCCATTGCCATCAATTATCATTATTCTTTAGCTTAGTAAGTATGTATTTTAAAATCGAGTACATTAAAATTTTTATGATGTATCATTGTTGAGTTTAATATCTTTTACTCACTAAAATTAATTAAACTTTAGTACAAAGTAATAAAGTTTAATTAAGCTTTATAATAACACAAAAAGCACCATGCTTATATTAAAATAAGCACAGTGCTTGTTAAACAAAGTATAAAAACTTTAATGTAACAGATTAAAATTACTCTTCAGTTTTTTCTTCGTCTTCTTTGCTTTCGCCAACAACTTCTGGTTCTTCAGTTTGTTGTTCGCCTTCCATAGCTTCGATTTCTTCTTCAGTTGGTTCTTCAGTTGGAGCAACTACTGTTACAACTGATTCAGCTGAATCGTTTTCGATTTTGAAGTCGCCAGTTACTTTAACATCAGCAACAGTTAAACTGTCGTTAATGTTTAATTCAGTAATGTCTACTTCGATTGCTTCTGGAATATTGTCTGGAGTAGCAGTTACTTCTAAGTTGAATAATGGTTGTTCAACTACGCCGCCTTCTTTAGCGCCTACTGCTTCACCAACTAATTGAACTGGTACTTCAACAGTACGTTCTTCACTCATATTGATTGCTAAGAAGTCAATGTGAGTAATTTGGTTTTTAAGTGGATCGAATTGGTAGTCTGCAACCATAACTTTGATAGTTTTAGAACCAACGCCTAATTCGATAACACCGTTACGACCTACTTCACGGATAACTTTGATGAATTCTACTTCATCAACTTTAACTGACACGTTTTTAGTACCGTAACCGTATACTACTGCTGGTACTTTACCAGATTTTCTTAATTGTTTAAGATCTGAACGTGTTTGTTTACCTTGACGGATGATTGACTTTAATGAAGCCATTCTCATTTCCACCTTTCATTTTTGCTCAAAACGAGCACCTCACTTACCCATCAACATCATCGTTGCTTGCAAGTGTTTATTTATTCGTATAATCACGAACGAAACTATTATACACGTTTGGAATATGTTCGTCAAACGCCTTTTAAATATTAGTCAAATAATACGCTAACTGATTCTCTTTCGTATACACGAATGATAGCTTGTGCGATTAAACCAGCAACAGATAATTCTTTAGTGTTAGATGGTTTGCGATCTTCATCTAAATGAATTGAGTTTGTTACGATTAATTCTTTTATAGCAGAATTTTCGATACGTTCTTTAGCCGGTCCTGATAAAACAGGGTGTGTACAACAAGCATATACTTCTTTAGCACCTTTATCTTTTAATGCTTGTGCAGCTAAAGTGATTGTACCTGCTGTATCAATAATATCGTCAATAATAATTGCCGTACGTCCTTCAATCTCACCAACAATGTTCATCACTTCAGCAACATTTGGTCTAGGACGACGTTTATCTATAATTGCAATTGGAGTTTTTAAAATGTCAGCTAATTTACGTGCACGTGTAACACCGCCATGGTCTGGTGAAACAACGACACATTCTTCTGGGTTAATATTCGGATCATCTTTGAAATGTTTAGCAAGAATTGGCACACCCATTAAGTGGTCAATTGGAATATCAAAGAATCCTTGAATTTGTGGTGCATGTAAGTCTAACGCAATCATACGAGTTGCGCCAGCTGTTTCGATTAAGTTTGCAACTAATTTAGCAGTGATTGGCTCACGGCTACGGGCTTTTCTATCTTGTCTTGCATATCCATAATATGGCACTACAATATTGATTGTTGCTGCAGAAGCACGTTTACAAGCATCAATCATAATTAATAATTCCATTAAATGTAGATTCACAGGATATGATGTTGGTTGAATAATAAATACGTCACAACCACGAATACTCTCTTCGATATTAATTTGAATTTCTCCATCACTAAAACGTTTAACTGAACATTTACCTAGTTCAATTCCTACTTGGTCAGCAACTTCTTGCGCTAATGCTTCGTTTCCTTTCAATGAAAAAATCTTTAATGACGAATTCTTATATTCATTATTTAACATTTATAGTCCTCCAATTATTTACTTACGCAATTACTATTATATATAAAATGTAACTCCATTACTATGCGAATCATTAAATCATAAAGATTACATTAATATTACATAGGATTATCCTTTTATCCTAGCCATTTTAAATACGTAAATGATTATTTCCTATATCCTTCTTTTGTTGTTTGTCTTGCTCTTGCCACAGCTAAACTGTCATTTGGTACGTCATCTGTGATTGTGGAACCAGCTGCCACCAATACATCATCACCAATTGTTACAGGTGCTACTAAATTAACATTGCAACCTACAAATGAATCTTTGCCGACGATAGTTTTAAATTTATTTTCACCATCATAGTTAACTGTAATCGTTCCGCAACCAATATTAGTACGTTCGCCAATTACAGCATCGCCAATATAACTTAAATGTGAAACCTTGGCACCATCTTTAAGATCTGCTTTTTTAATTTCTACAAAATTTCCAACCTTAACATCTGCACCTAATTGCGCGCCTGGTCTCAATTGCGCAAACGGTCCGACCTTAGTATTAGCTCCTACGCTAGCATCATTAACAACAGACTGTTGAATACATGCACCATTTTCAATCGTACTATTGTTAATTTCAGAGTACTGACCAATAACAACATCTTCGCCAATTTCTGTACGACCATTAATTCGTACGCCTGGTTCAATGACTGTATCACTACCAATTGTAACGTCTGGACCAATAAAAGTGCTGTCAGGATCGATGATTGTCACACCATTTAGCATGTGATAATGATTCGTACGACGTTGCATCGCCTTCTCAGCCTGACTAAGCATTACACGATCATTTACACCCATGATTTCTTCAACATCATTGGTACGATACACTTCTACGATGCCGCCATCATTTAAAATTAACGACAATACATCAGGGAGGTAATATTCACCTTGCGCATTATCATTTTTCACTTGTGTTAATTTTTCAAACAACGTTTTATTATTAAACGCAAAAATACCTGAACTAATTTCATTAATATCCTTTTCAGCTTGCGTTGCATCTTTCTCTTCAACTATGCGTTCTAAACGACCTGACGCATTTCGAACGATTCTTCCGTATCCATATGGTTGTTGAATCGATGCAGATAATACAGTTGCTTGAGCATTAGCATCCTCATGATGCGCAATCAATGTTTCTAATGTTTCCTTTGTGATGAGCGGTGTGTCACCACATACAACGATTGTCGTACCTTCCTTGTCTTCTAAGTGTGATTTCGCCATTTGCACTGCA
This sequence comes from Staphylococcus sp. FSL W8-0056, assembly GCF_037963075.1. Lineage (NCBI taxonomy): Bacteria > Bacillati > Bacillota > Bacilli > Caryophanales > Staphylococcaceae > Staphylococcus > Staphylococcus sp. FSL W8-0056. The sequence continues at coordinate 197,008 of NZ_CP150142.1, read as the reverse complement.
TGCGCAGTACCGAGTTGTTTCTCTTGAAAACTGTATAAAGAACGCTCGCCTAAATGTCCTTTTACACTTTCAGCACCATGTCCTACGATGGTTACAACTTGATCGACACCAGAGCCTTTCACACTTTCCAATACATGTTCGACCATAGGTTTCCCAGCAACCTCGTGTAGCACTTTATACTTTTTAGATTTCATTCTTGTGCCTTTACCTGCTGCCAAAATTATCGCGTGTCTTCGCATGAACATTAACCCCCATTAAATTTTACACTTCGTCATTATTATAATTTAATCTGCAATACTCTTTCAACATATAAAAGGCATTGTTTTTAATTCGTTGTAATTTTAAAAACAACTTTTTTCTTACTTCAAAAATACGAGCATCATTCAAACGCAATTTTTATCAGCAATGAATCAATAATTTTCATATCATCATAATCTGTTAACGTATATATTTATTAGCCTTTCATTAAAAATAAAAAAACATTAATACAAACTAAAAAAACATTAATACAAACTAAAAAAACATTAATACAAACTAAAAAAACTGCCGACAAAGCTTTATGCTTTATCGACAGTATCAAATCAACTTATTGCAAATGTATTACATCGCTAAATATAAAATTGATTAAGCTTCTTCTGAATCTTCTGATGTAGCGTTTTTATCTGGTACTACTTCATCTGTTTCATCATATACTTTCATCACTGCATCTTGAATTTCTTGTCTCATATCTGAATTAATAGGATGCGCGATGTCGCGGAATTCACCATCTGGTGTACGTTTACTTGGCATTGCAACGAACAAGCCAGAGTTTCCTTCAATTACACGTAAATCATGAATTACGAAAGCTTCATCTAATGTAATGGAAACGAGTGCTTTCATTCGTCCATCTGTTTGTATTTTTCTAAGTCTTACATCTGTCACTTTCATGTAGTGAGCCCCCCTATAGTATATATCTCTCTGTTTTATTTAGAAGCTTGATTAAACATATTAATCGAAAATTATAATTCCTTAATTTTACTTACTAATTCAATTTCTACTTTCACATCTTTTGGCAAACGCGCAACCTCTACACAACTACGCGCTGGCTTGTGTTCATTAAAATATTGACCATACACTTCATTTATTTTTTGGAAATCATTCATATCTTTAATGAAAATGGTCGCTTTCGCAACAGAATTCAAATCAGATCCTGCTTCTTCCAAAACAACCTTTAAATTTTCTAAAACTTGTTTTGTCTGTGCTTGAACATCAGCGCTTACGATTTTCCCATCAACATTCAATGGAATCTGACCAGAAGTATAAACCATACCATTCACAACTGTTGCATGCGAATATGGTCCAAGTGCTTCCGGTAATCTTGTTGTGTTAATGATTTTCATAATACTAAAACTCCTTTTATGAAAACTTAGATAAACTGTTGCCAGGTTCTACGTTAAACTCTTGATTATATTCATCTACATCAGATAATTTCACTAAGGAAGTATAATCTTCAATCAATCTTTGTTTAACTTCTTTTGATTCTACAAGTACTGATACCCCTTTTACATGGGCTTTAAACTCATTCATTAAATTCATAACACCATTAATAGAGCCACCAGCCCTCATAAAATCATCGACAACTAAAACATTTGAATTTTCTGCTAAAGTTCTCTTCGAAAGTACCATTGTCTCTATTTTTCTTGAAGATCCTGAAACGTAATTAATTGAAACTGTAGAACCTTCAGTCACCTTGTTGTCTTTTCTAATCACTACTACTGGTAAATTTAAAATATTAGCAACCGCATTTGCCAATGAAATACCTTTTGTCGCAATGGTAACAACAGCATCTAATTTTTCTTCCATGTAAATACTGGCAATTAACTTACCAACTTTGTTTAGTAGCGATGGATTACCTACCAAATCTGATAAAAATAAATACCCGCCAGGTAACAAACGTTCTTTCTCTTCTAATAGAGTAATGACCTCATTAACAACTTCAGTCGCCTCTTCTTTACTCATCATTGGTTTATACGTAACACCACCACTTGCGCCAGCAGTAGTAATTACTGTACCTAACTTTTCTTTTTGGAATGTATTTTTTATAATTTGGACATCTTCACTTATTGAAGATTTCGCCTGTTTAAATTTTTTCACAAAAAAAGTTAATGGAATCAATTTATTCGGATGGTTCATCAAATATTGCGTCATAAAAACAATTCTCTCGCTTCGTTTATATCTCATCTTTTCAACCCTTCTATCCTAATAGTCTAACTAAGTACACTTCATTACAACAACCGTTAACTGCATTATAAATATTTTTTGCTTGGCTTTCTTTTCGTGCTAGCCCATACACAGTCGGTCCGCTTCCACTCATTAACGCACCATCTGCACCACTTTTCAACATATTATTTTTTAATTTATCGATTTGTGGGTGTTTTGAAACAGAAATTGGCTCTAATCGATTAGACAAACTTTGACATAATTGTTGATAATCTCGATTTTCTAAGGCCTCATAACACATTTTCGTATGTACGTCGTAACGCTTATCTAAATTGATCAACTTAAATATATCTGGTGATGATATGCCTAAGTTTGGTTTAGCAAGAATCACCCAAGCTGAAGGTGGTTTATTTAAAAACTCGATTTTCTCTCCTCTTCCAGTACATAGTGCAGTTTTATTATAAATACAAAACGGAATATCTGTCCCAATTTTACTGCCTAGTAGAGCCAATTCTTCCAAACTCGCCCCTATATCAAAAAGTCGATTCAATCCTCTTAACGTTGCTGCTGCATCAGCCGAACCTCCAGCTAAGCCAGCAGAAACAGGTATTTCTTTATCGATAGAAATTGTTACACCTTGCTTTAGTTGATATTGCTCAATAAATAGTTGCGCTGCACGATATGCGAGATTTTTATGATTAGAAGGCACATAATTATGTTCAATCTCAACAACTATCTTTCGATCTTTTCTTTTATGAAAAGTTAAACGATCATTTAAATCAACTGTTGTCATTATCATTTCAATCTCATGATAGCCATCATTTCTTTTAAAAAGTGTATCGAGCGTAAAATTAATTTTGGCTGGTGCCGTTTCATATATCATTTTCCGCCCTCTTTTCGTTATCTTAATATGATGATTTTAACATAAAGAGAATTAATATTTGACATTTTAATTTGTTTTTTAGTGTTTTTTTAATAAAAAAGTAATTTTCTCCATCTAATTACTTAGTATTTACTTGTATTTGTGTTTATAAATACAATTATCCATTTACTGAAAAATCTATAAGCGAAACATCAGTGTTAAACATTTTGTAAATAAAAAGAGTATTGAACATAATGCCCAACACTCAAATAATTATCATAATATTTACTTCTTATACTAAGAAACGCCTAACATCTCTATATGTCTTATTTAGTGTGCAATTGATTCGTGATGATTATCCTCTTCAAATGAAACTTGAACATTTTCAGTTAACACATCAGTGTATGTATAAGATACTCTCTCAAAGTTGTGTTTGTCTTGATCTAACTCAACAATGAAAACTGACGGATATGTTTCTTTTAAAATTCCAGAACGTTTTATTGTTTTCTTACGGCCTCCATTGGCTTTCAGTACAATACGATTTCCTACATGACAATCAATAGAATTTTTGATGTCCAAAATTGATTTTGGCATATTGCTCCACCTCGCTACAAGTTACATAATACCATATTTGCAGCGTTTTCGTCAAACAAAATTTAAATTTTAACAATAGTGCTTTGCTTTGTCAATCATTTAATTTTCTAATTGAGGGAATTTTTTCTTTTCTTCATACAATTTAGCAAAATCTTGAATAGATAGCGTTTCACCGCGACGTCTTGGATCAATACCTGCTTGTTCCAACCATTGTAAAATCACTTCTTTGTGTTGTTTACCATCTTTAAAATAATTTTGATAGTTATTGTTAATTGTCTTTCTTCTTTGTGCAAATGCTGCTTTTGCTAACTTAAAGAATGCTTCCTCGTTATCTACTGTTACTAACGGTTCAGTTCTCTGCATCAGTTTTACAACTATTGAATCAACATTAGGTGGTGGCATAAATACAGATTTAGGTACCGTTAATACTTTACTAGTCTCTGTATAGTATTGTACGACAATTGATAATGAACCATATGCTTTTGAACCTACTTCAGCATTTAAGCGTTCGCCCACTTCTTTTTGCATCATCACCACGTAGCCATCAATTGGTATATCTTGTTGCATTAAATTTAATAAAATTGGCGTCGTAATATAGTACGGCAGGTTTGCAACAACCATTATTTTTTCGCAATCTTGTAAATGATTTTCAACAGCTTCTTTAATATTCGCTTTTAAAATATCTTCATTAATCACCGTCACATTATCATAAGGTGATAGAGTATCATTTAATACAGGTATTAAACGTTGATCAATTTCAAATGCCAATACTCTTTTAGCATGTCTGGCCAATTGTTCTGTCAACGACCCCATACCTGGACCAATTTCAATCACCCCAGTTTGTGCATCAATATCACTTGCATCAATGATATTATTAATGATATTCACATCTATCAAAAAGTTCTGTCCTAAACTTTTTTTAAAATTAAAGCCATATTTATCTAACAACGCTCGCGTTCTTGATGGTGTTGCAATATCTTTATTATCCAACATTTTCACTTCCTCATTCATCTTCTAAAGCTTGCCTTACATCCGCTTCGGTATAACCAAATGCATTTAACTTTTTCAATAACTGCTTACCATTGGAATGGCCGATTCGCAATTTTCTACTTAAAATTTCTCTACGGCGCCTTGCATCTTTCCCAACGATTAACCCCAACTCTATTAGCACAGATTTATCAATTGATTCATAAGCTTCATCAAAGGGTGAACTAACATGCATTAACGCTTCTTTAATATCAATTAAGTCGGCATGTTCAACACCAATTTTCCCTTTTTTATTTTTAGCTTTTTCTCTATCAATATACGCATGTTTAACACCTTTGACATGTTCAGTAATTGTACTTCTAATTTTATCTCCTGGGAAATCTGGATCTGTTAATACAATAACGCCTCGACTTTGTTGAGCATTTCTAATTACTTCTAAAGTTTGTTCGTTGATGGCACTACCATTCGTTTCAATCGTATCACATTCAACAGCTCGTTTAACACGCTCAGTATCATCTCGTCCTTCTACAACTATAAACTCATTGATTTTCATTTAAAACGCCTTCCTACAATTCTTAATTTCAAAGCTCTAACCATCTCTATCGTACGTATTGCACATGTACGATATTTTAATTTAAAAAAGTGAGAAAGAACCATAGCATATTAAACGAATATAGCATCGTTTACATTTATGGCGGTGATCTTTCTCACTTTTAACTTTATGAATTTAAATTAAACAATTTCTCTGCATTTTTAGTTGTTTGTTCGCACACTTCTTCATAAGATAAGCCTTTTAATTCAGCAATTTGTTCAGCTACTAAAGTTACTCTCGCCGGTTCATTTCGCTTCCCTCTATACGGATGTGGCGAGAGATACGGTGCATCGGTTTCAACTAGCAAACGCTCCATTGACACATGCTTAGCAACTTCTTTAGGCTGTTTAGCATTTTTAAATGTCACAGGTCCACCTAATGAAATATAAAAATTCAGCTTATTAGTTACAATATCTGCAATTTCTGGAGAACCACTAAAGCTATGCATAATCCCGCCTACCTCTTCAGCATGCTCCTCCAATAAGATATCGATACAGTCTTGAGTTGCTTCACGGTTATGAATGATAATTGGTAACTTCAAACGCTTAGCTAAAGCAATTTGCTTTCTAAAAACTTCCTTTTGAACATCTGCAGGAGATTTATCCCAGTGATAATCTAATCCCATTTCACCAATACCAATCACTTTTGGATGCTGAGCTAAAGATTCAATCCATTCCAGGTGTTCTTCTGTAAAATCAATTGCGTCAACTGGATGCCAACCGATAATGCCATATAAAAAATCATACTCATCGATTAATTTCATCGCGCGTTCAATTGTCGATTTGTTAAAACCAACTACAAACATACGATCAACACCTGCTTCTCTAGCACGTGTAATCACTTCACTCAAATCATCATCGTATTGCTCATCATTTAAATGGACATGTGTATCGATTAACATAATTATCTCTCCTAATTTTTAAAAATACAGTTATTTAATCACTGCACCATTTGGAATTGCACTTGGTAAACTTACTAAGGTTAATACACCATCTTTTTCAGCAGATAATATCATACCTTCAGATTTTTGTCCCATTAATTTAGCTGGTTTCAGGTTAGTAACAACTGCTACTTTTTTACCAATAATATCATCTGGTGTATAGAATTTGGCAATTCCTGATACAATTTGTCTTTGTTCAGAATCTAAGTCTACTTGAATTTTTAAAAGCTTATCTGACTTCTTAACATGTTCAGCATCAATAATCGTTGCTGCCTTAATTTCAACTTTATCAAAGTCTTTAATATCAATTTGAGGTTTGCTAGGAATCTCTTCTTTTTCCTCTTCAGTAGCAGGCGGTTGCATTGATTCTTTGATATATGCAATTTCCGCTTCGCTATCCAATCTTGGGAAAATAGGTTTAGGTTGCCCAGTAACCATAATTGACTCAGTAAGCACACCATATTGCTCTAAACTACTAAATTCCATAAATTGAGGATTGTTTATGTTCAATTGTTCAAAAATCTCTTTCGGCGCATGTGTTAAGAATGGACGTAATAATACAGCTGCATAACGAATATTTTCAACTAAGTGAGCCATTACATTGCCTAACATATCTTTTTGGCTATCGTCCTTAGCTAATACCCAAGGCGTTGTTTCGTCAATATACTTATTCGTTCTACTTATAAACTTCCATACCGTAGATAATGCCACAGAAAATTGCAAACTTTCCATGCTTTCAGTGTAGCTTTTCACTGTTTCTAAAGCCATAGCTTCCATTTCTTCATCTAATTCATGAAGTGGACCTTGATACGCTGGTAATTCGCCATCAAAGTACTTATTAACCATAGAAATCGTACGGTTTACTAAGTTACCTAAGTCATTTGCTAGATCGAAATTTGTACGCTCAACAAATGCTTCAGGTGTAAATACGCCATCTGAACCAAATGGTAATTCACGCATTAGATAATAACGTGTAGCATCTAAACCATAGCGATCAATTAAAATATTAGGGTCTACAACATTACCTTTAGATTTACTCATTTTTCCATCTTTCATCAAAATCCAACCATGTGCAAAGACTTTTTTAGGTAACGGTAAGTCTAATGCCATCAATAAAATAGGCCAAATAATTGAGTGGAATCGCACAATTTCCTTAGCCATTAAATGAATATCTGCTGGCCAGTATTTGTTAAATAGTGACTCATCATCTGATAAATAGCCTAATGCTGAAATATAGTTAACTAACGCATCAATCCAAACATAAACAACATGTTTTGGATTAGACGGAACATGGACACCCCAGTTAAATGATGTACGAGAAACAGCTAAATCAGCAAGTCCTGGTTTAATGAAGTTGTTAATCATTTCATTTTTTCTTGATGGTGGTTGTATAAAATCTGGATTTTGGTCATAGAACTCTAATAAACGGTCTGTATATTTACTAATATTAAAGAAATAACTTTCTTCTTTAACTAGTTCAACTTCGTGTCCAGAATCTGGACTTTTGCCACCAATAATTTTACCGTTTTCGTATTGTGGGTCTACTAATTGTGACTCTGTATAGTATGTTTCATCCGGAACAGAATACCAACCTTCATATTCACCTAAATAGATATCACCTTGCTTTAATAAACGTTCAAACACTTGCTCAACGACATGTTTATGACGTTCTTCAGTTGTTCTGATAAAATCATCATTTGAAATTTCAAGCTTAGCCCACAATTGTTTAATTCCAGCAATCATCTCATCCAAATATTCAATTTCTGTCTTACCAGCTTTTTGAGCTTTTTCTTGAATTTTTTGACCGTGTTCATCCGTTCCAGTCAAATAACGAACATCATATCCTTGCATTCTCTTATATCTTGCAATAACATCTCCAGCCACTGTAGAATATGCATGTCCTATATGTAAATTCCCACTAGGATAGTATATTGGGGTTGTTATATAAAATGTTTCTTTAGCCATAACTGTTCCTCCTCGTAATGTCTCACTTCAAATAATATCTAAGATTTCTATGCATTTCAACGGACGCGAACATTTATCTCGTCATCTCATTTTCATCTTATTCAATGTTAAGGTATTTATTACTTTCAATGTATTTATTTTACATTAAAAAACGTCGATGTCATCATTTTTTTATCATAGTCAACATCATTTTATCAGTATCAATGCAAAATGATAACTTACCATTTAAAATTACAGCTTGCGTTTATAAAATCGTTTAAAATTTCATATAATCGATAAAGTGATTAACTTATTTGATGATAAATATTATATACTTCATTCGTTTTAAGTTGTCGTTCTTCAGCAACTTTTTTAATAGCTTGTTTTGGTTTCATCTGTGAAGTTTGAATATAATGATCAACATGCTCATTGATAGATAAATCATCAAACCACGATATCTCATTGTTCGCTTTAGCACCTTCAATTAAGATAACGAATTCGCCTTTCAATGGTACATCGCCTTGCTGAATCAATGCTTGTAATTGTGTTACATCATCAGTTACAATTTGTTCGAACTTCTTAGTTAATTCACGCCCTAGTGATACTTGTCGTGTTGCATCTATCTTTGCAATTGTTTTTAATGTATCTGTCACACGATGCGGTGATTCGTATATAATTAATGTGCTATTTTCATGCATACGTTGCTCTAATACAGCACTTTTTTCTTTCTCTTTTCGTGGCAAAAATCCTAAAAATGTATATACATATGAAGGTAATCCACTAGCCATCAAAGCCGTCAGCCCAGCATTAGGTCCAGGCACAGTCTCTACTTTAATATTAGCTTCTCTGGCTGCCACTACTAATTCGTATCCAGGATCACTAATTAAGGGCAATCCAGCATCAGATACGAGCGCAACGTCAAGACCTAATTCTAACTGTTCAATGATAAAAGCAGTCTGCTTATCCTTGTTATGTTCGTGATATGACTTTAATGGAGTTGGAATATCATAATGATTACACAGCTTACTAGTTACTCTAGTGTCTTCACAAGCAATCATATCAACACGTTTCAATACATCAACTGCTCTATAAGTAATATCTGCTAAATTACCAATTGGTGTGCCCACTAAATATAATACAGCCATACTATCGCTCCTTAATTAATCGCAATTTCTTTTGTCTGGTATAAGTTTTAATTTCATATTCACGCTTCAATGCTTCAGACTTTGTCTCATACATTTCTTGATAAACTAAATGCACCGGACGTCTTACTTTCGTATATTTGGCTCCTTGACCTCGGTTATGTTTTTCAACACGTGCATTAACGTCTTTAGCGTATCCTGTATATAAACTTCCATCACTACATTTTACAATATATACAAAATGACTATCCATAATATACGTCCTTCATTTCTTCGCTATAATTACCATCTTCATTATAAATATAAAATGGGGGCATGATTTCTAAACCTTGATTTCCACCTTTTCGACCTTCTACTACTATCGTTTGTGCTGATTTCCCTACCTTACTATATATAAAAACGACTTTCTTAGGTTCAATATTCACTTTTCTCATTTCAAACAAGACATCCATTAGTCTATCTGCACGATGTACCATATTTAGCCTGCCACCTTCTTTTAATAAATGACGGGCTGCAATCATGCAATCTTCAAGTGTACACATAATCTCATGTCTCGCTATCTTATGTGCTTCTTTTTGATGTTGGTGTTGCTGATTCTCTTTAAAATAAGGCGGATTACACGTTACTAAAGTATATTGTGAAGGTTTAAATACTTTAGTAACGTTTTTCAAATCCATGTGATGCATTGTTAAATATTCATCAACATCATTGAATTGAAATGTGCGTCGCGCCATATCGACAAGTGTTTTTTGAATCTCAACACCTTCTATATGTCGTGGATGTTTCGCAAACAATAACAAGGGTATCACCCCATTGCCTGAACATAAGTCCAACACAATATCTTTTGTTCTAGGTTTTGTAAAATGCCCTAACAACAAAGCATCCGTTGAAAACGAAAAAACATCATCATTTTGAATAATACTAAAATCTTCTTTGATTAGTTGATCAAATCGTTCATTCTCTTTTAACATTTTTAACTCCTATGAAGACAACCTTTTTCTATTGAGTAATTGAAATCTCTTTTTATATTATATGCCTAACTACATTCGATGTATTTTTGACTTTTAACAGCTACATTTTATAACTAATGATACTGCGTGCACACTTAATAATAACATTTAGTACCGCCATCTCTTATGCAATCACCAAAACTTTATACACAATTAAAGCCTGAAACATGCATTGTCTCAGACTTATCCAAACCATATTCATTTATAATTATAACACTATTTGAGTGTGCTTGATTAATCACTTAAAACTTCTAAACAGAACAGACAATCTTCACCATGTCGATGTTTTCCAAATAATTCGCCTTTACAAATATGAAATCCTTCTCCATACAATATAGCCAAATTATCTTTACTTGGTAATGGCTTTTTCACAGCTTTTGCTGGTTTTGAATTCGCAGTATCAATAGTAGTTGGTTCATCATTGCCCAACACCTTTTTCAAATTATCATTTTCAAGTTGAAGCGCTACATTTTCTTCTACTAATTCAACTGCATGTGCCTTTAATTCTGAAGTTTCCTTTGAAAGTTGATTGACATTCATTTCTAAACGCATTATTTTTTCAAATATTTCATTGCGATCCAAATGTAATAATGCCTCCTTAATGCATAGTTTCTATTTCTTCTAATTTATATTCAAGTGGCTGTTCATGTCCCTCAAGCTTCACCTGCATAGAAATGTCTAATATATTTAAAGCAACTACTTTCCCGTTACCATCAGGCGTTTCAATTGCTTCACCAATATCAGGTAATTGTGCACGTACTTCCTCATAATAGTCATTTTCATATTTTAAACAACACATCAAACGACCACATGCACCAGAAATTTTAGTTGGATTTAATGATAAATTTTGATCCTTAGCCATCTTAATCGATACTGGTTCAAAATCCCCTAAAAATGTAGAACAACATAACGACCTACCACAAGGTCCGATACCGCCAAGCAATTTGGCTTCATCCCTTACACCAATTTGTCTCAACTCGATACGTGTTTTTAAATGTTGCGCTAATATTTTTACTAATTTTCTAAAATCAATACGATCATCCGCCGTAAAATTAAAAATAACTTTCGATTTATCTAATGTATATTCGCAATTGACTAAACGCATGTCCAAACCTTGTTCTCTTACAATGTCTTTACATAGTATTAATGCATTTTCAGCATCTCGTTCATTACAATTAAATTTATCAATATCTTTGTCATCAGCAATGCGAATAATATTTTTAAGAGGTAACACAACATCCTCTTCAGCAATATCCATTAATGGATTTTTAACAATACCTATCTCTATGCCTCTTTTAGATTCGACAACTACCCAGTCTTCTATATCTACTTGTATATCATTAGGTGTATAATATTCTAATTTTCCCGCTTTTTGAAACTGAACACCTATTACATTTGGCATCTAACTCACACCCTTAATTACGATTTGTTCAAATACAAGCGTTGGATTTACATTTTGATTCAATTTCTTATGTGCTTCCGTCAGTTGATCAAACATCAAAATTAATTGATTAAACGACAACTTTTGCGCATATTGATCAATATCATTTTTTAAATCACTATATATTTGTTTATCCTCTACATTTACCTTTGTATGTATGATATCTTCGAAGAAACCATTCACAGCTGCAATAGTTAAAGATTGCAGTTTTTTATTTTTAGCCTGTTTCAATAAATCAATAATACCTATAAGTGCCATTGGCTTGTTAGTAAGCAACAATTCACACCAACGTATAACTGATTTCCTTAATGCTAATAAATCAAATTCTTCATTTAAAGCTATTGCATTATCTATTTGCGTAGTATAAGTACTAATCATTTCAGCTACTGGCTTAGACATGTTTTGTTCAACTAATCTATTTATAAACTTTTCTTTATCAATAGGCTTGAAATACACATGCTGACACCTTGAATGGATTGTGTCTAAAATTTGCTCAGGTTTTGTAGACAATAAAATAGCAATCGTATTGTCCGGTGGTTCTTCAAGAAATTTCAAGATACTGTTTTCCCCTTGAACAGTTAACTTTTCAAAGTCTTCAATGATGTACACTTTATTTGTGCTTTCTATAGGAAGTTGATTCATATGACGCACAAGTTGTTCAACTTGTTCTTTCTTAATTGCATTCTCAGTTGTTGATATATACATAAAGTCTGGATGATTATATGTACTAACCTTTGTTTCACATTGACTATCTGTTTGACATAAAATAAGCTTTGCAAAATTAATCGCAACTTGTTTCATCGTTTGTGCATCATCACCTTCAAATAAATAGGCATGCGATAATTTATTTGAATGATATGCATTCGTCAATTGTTGCTGTTCATCCATTCATTACAAACTCCCTTTTGCTTTTATATAAAAAGGTTGCCAAAGAGCAACTAATTACTGCAACAATAGCGACCATGATTTGTGATTATTTTTAGAACCACAAAAATCAAATCTATTGGCATCTGAACTAGTCGCAGTCAAGCAACCCAAAATTGTTAATAACTTATTAATACACTATTTTAAGTATCTCTAATTGATGATTGTATTATAGAATTAAAATTGATGGAATGCATCAACTGGCATAACAAATACAGTAGCACCGCCAACTTCAACTTCAACTGGATATGGAATGTACGAATCCGCACTGCCTCCCATAGGTGTAATAGGTGAAACCAACTGTTCTCTATTACCACACGTTTGATTAATCACAGACAATATTTCATCTACACGGTCATCATTGACACCACATAAGAATGTTGTATTACCCGCTCTTAAAAACCCACCTGTTGTTGCCAATTTTGTTGCTCTAAAGTTATTTTTAACAAGTTGATCTGCAAGTTCCTGACTATCTTGATCTTGTACGATCGCTATAATCATTTTCATTTTATAACACCTCTTCTAACAATTATATCATATCTTTTCTAAATATTTGATGATAGTTTGATACGTGTCTTCAACAACATTTTCAAGAGGTTGATCTGCATTAACGCTTTTGAACCGTTGTGATTCATTATGAATGATTTCTTGGTAACCTTCAATTACTTTTTCGTGAAACTTTAAATCTTCTTGATCTAATCTATTTTGATCTCTTGAATTTTTAATAATACGTTCGCGACCTACTTCAGCACTAACATTTAAATAAATCGTCAAGTCTGGATATAATCCATTTATTGCAAATTCGTTTAATGCTCTTACTTCTTCAACGCCAATCCCTCTAGCATAACCTTGATAAGCTAATGAACTATCGATATAGCGATCACACAACACAACCTTACCTTCTTTTAAAGCTGGTATGACCTTTAATACAAGATGTTCTCTTCTAGATGCAGCAAATAACATTGCTTCAGTTCTAATGTCCATATCATTGCCTTCTAATACAATTTTACGTATTTCTTCACCAGTAGGAACACCACCTGGTTCTCTAGTCATAATGACATCATAATCTTTTACTAATCTATGGTAAACTTCATTAATTACAGTTGTTTTTCCAGAGCCTTCTGGGCCCTCAAAAGTTATAAAAGCTGACATTTTATTCATCCTCAACTAAAATTTTATTATTTTTAATTCCTTCAACTATCATTCCAGTTTCCAGATATTCATTTACCAATTCTATCATATTTTCAGTTATTGTTTCTCCTTTGAAAATAATAGGAATCCCTGGCGGATACGGGACAATATGTCGCGCCAGAACTTTACCTTTTGTCTTTTTCAAATCACACCAAGTAACATATTCAAAGCGTTTTGGTTTATAGTTACCTTCAGTTGTTAAAAGTTGTGTTTGTTTAACTTTAGAAACTGATTTTTTCGGTAAAATCATATCTTCAATTTTACGTAAAAGCAAATCAAATAAATACGTATCATCATGATGCCATAACGGCAATATCGCTAATGCTTGATAGTCGTCCGCTAATTCTAAATAGATATGTGCATTCATAAACCAATTTTGAATATCATGACCTGTAAAACCTTCATATTTTATCAGCAACTTCAACGGATCATCAACTTGAAGCATTTCAAAACCCTTCTTCTCCAAACATTCGATTAATTGCGCTCTCTTATCAAAAAACACGGTACTATCATATGTTTTATAGAACTCGGCAGCTGACTCTAAACTAGCCATAATCAAATACGAAGGACTAGATGTTTGGAAGTAGCTTAGATATTCTATAATAGTTTCTCTATAAGGTGCATTTTTATGAATATAAAGTACCGAGCCCATCGTTAAAGCTGGTAACGTTTTATGAAAAGATTGAACAACATAGTCAGCTTGATAATTTAATGTAGAATCTGGAAATCCTTGCAATCCAAAGTGCGCGCCGTGTGCTTCGTCAATGAGTACAGGAATATTTAATTGGTGCAAAGATTTGATAACCTCTTCTACATTAAATGTTTCACCGTAATAGTTAGGATAAGTCAACACAGCAAGTTTGTGACCGTCATTATTCAAACGGCTTAAATTAACTTTATTATAATGATTCGTTAACGGACTTTGATGCGTTTCAATAAAATGCCCTTCTTGTTGGCTAATATCGAGCGCATGTAACACAGATTTATGTACATTTCTTGCCATTAAGATATCGCCTTTTTTCTGTGAAAAAGACTGGATGACAGATAATATTCCTGAAGTGGTGCCATTCACTAAGAAATAAGCATCATAATCTGAATGTTTCTCCACCTGCTTCATACTTTCCAAAATGACTTCTTCAGGATGATGTAAATCATCTAATCCAGGTATTTCAGTTTTATCCATTGTCATTGATAATTGAGATAAATGACCGATAGTCATATTTTTATGACCCGGAACATGCAAAGAAATCGCTTCTTCTTGATTTAAACTTTCTAATTTATTTAAAATAGGTTGCTTCATGATATACGCTTCCTTTATTTACACTGTTTTGGAATTAGTTACTTTCAAAAGTATTAATTATATAGTAACACTTCTTTGACAAAAGTTAGTGTTACTTATGCAATAGCTTGTCTATTGTATAATAATTAATTTCCTTTTTGTACTTCGATTTAAAAGATATTAGACATAAAATCTAAAAACAGCAGTAAGATGATTTATGATTAAAAACTATCTTACTGCTGTTCACTTTTTATAATACTTCTGAATGTCTTCACTTATACTTCTAGTCACAGATTTAAATAATCAAAAGTGCACATTATTAAAATATCAATTTCACACTCAATGCGGCTCATCGCATTCATTTCTTGTCTAGCAACGTTTTACTCTAGCGGAACGTAAGTTGGCTACCATCCTCGCTAAGAACCTTTCTTGACTTGTGACAATCGCTTGCTTCTTTCCTCTCCTTCGGCTCTCGCTTACTCATTTAGCTCTACTAAACTCGTTGCGCTCTTTTCTCGTTTCGTCAGATTCAAACGTTTTCACTTCGCCAAGCCATTTTTCTTTGTGTTTACTTTTTATTTTGACGTTTTAGACATAAAAAAAGAGACCTCACGGTCTCAATGCGGCTCATCGCATCCATTTTTGCCTGGCAACGTTCTACTCTAGCGGAACGTAAGTTGGCTACCATCGACGCTAAGAACCTTTCTTGACTTGTGACAATCGCTTGCTTCTTTCCTCTCCTTCGGCTCTCGCTTACTCATTTAGCTCTACTAAACTCGTTGCGCTCTTTTCTCGTTTCGTCAGATTCAAACGTTTTCACTTCGCCAAGCCATTTTTCTTTGTGTTTACTTTTTATTTTGACGTTTTAGACATAAAAAAAAGAGACCTTGCGGTCTCAATGCGGCTCATCGCATCCATTTTTTGCCTGGCAACGTTCTACTCTAGCGGAACGTAAGTTCGACTACCATCGACGCTAAGGAGCTTAACTTCTGTGTTCGGCATGGGAACAGGTGTGACCTCCTTGCTATAGTCACCAGACATATGAATGTAAATTATACATTCAAAACTAGATAGTAAGTAAAAGTGATTTTGCTTCGCAAAACATTTATTTTGATTAAGTCTTCGATCGATTAGTATTCGTCAGCTCCACATGTCACCATGCTTCCACCTCGAACCTATTAACCTCATCATCTTTGAGGGATCTTATAACCGAAGTTGGGAAATCTCATCTTGAGGGGGGCTTCATGCTTAGATGCTTTCAGCACTTATCCCGTCCACACATAGCTACCCAGCTATGCCGTTGGCACGACAACTGGTACACCAGAGGTATGTCCATCCCGGTCCTCTCGTACTAAGGACAGCTCCTCTCAAATTTCCTACGCCCACGACGGATAGGGACCGAACTGTCTCACGACGTTCTGAACCCAGCTCGCGTACCGCTTTAATGGGCGAACAGCCCAACCCTTGGGACCGACTACAGCCCCAGGATGCGATGAGCCGACATCGAGGTGCCAAACCTCCCCGTCGATGTGAACTCTTGGGGGAGATAAGCCTGTTATCCCCGGGGTAGCTTTTATCCGTTGAGCGATGGCCCTTCCATGCGGAACCACCGGATCACTAAGTCCGTCTTTCGACCCTGCTCGACTTGTAGGTCTCGCAGTCAAGCTCCCTTATGCCTTTACACTCTATGAATGATTTCCAACCATTCTGAGGGAACCTTTGAGCGCCTCCGTTACCTTTTAGGAGGCGACCGCCCCAGTCAAACTGCCCGCCTGACACTGTCTCCCACCACGATAAGTGGTGCGGGTTAGAAAGCCAACACAGCTAGGGTAGTATCCCACCAGCGCCTCCACGTAAGCTAGCGCTCACGTTTCAAAGGCTCCTACCTATCCTGTACAAGCTGTGCCGAATTTCAATATCAGGCTACAGTAAAGCTCCACGGGGTCTTTCCGTCCTGTCGCGGGTAACCTGCATCTTCACAGGTACTATGATTTCACCGAGTCTCTCGTTGAGACAGTGCCCAAATCGTTACGCCTTTCGTGCGGGTCGGAACTTACCCGACAAGGAATTTCGCTACCTTAGGACCGTTATAGTTACGGCCGCCGTTTACTGGGGCTTCGATTCGTAGCTTCGCAGAAGCTAACCACTCCTCTTAACCTTCCAGCACCGGGCAGGCGTCAGCCCCTATACATCACCTTACGGTTTAGCAGAGACCTGTGTTTTTGATAAACAGTCGCTTGGGCCTATTCACTGCGGCTCTTCTGGGCGTTAACCCTAAAGAGCACCCCTTCTCCCGAAGTTACGGGGTCATTTTGCCGAGTTCCTTAACGAGAGTTCGCTCGCTCACCTTAGAATTCTCATCTTGACTACCTGTGTCGGTTTGCGGTACGGGCACCTATTTTCTATCTAGAGGCTTTTCTCGGCAGTGTGAAATCAACGACTCGAAGACTCAATGTCTTCTCCCCATCACAGCTCAGCCTTAACGAGTACCGGATTTGCCTAATACTCAGCCTTACTGCTTAGACGTGCAATCCAATCGCACGCTTCGCCTATCCTACTGCGTCCCCCCATCGATTAAAACGATTATAGGTGGTACAGGAATATCAACCTGTTATCCATCGCCTACGCCTGTCGGCCTCAGCTTAGGACCCGACTAACCCAGAGCGGACGAGCCTTCCTCTGGAAACCTTAGTCAATCGGTGGACGGGATTCTCACCCGTCTTTCGCTACTCACACCGGCATTCTCACTTCTAAGCGCTCCACATGTCCTTACGATCATGCTTCAACGCCCTTAGAACGCTCTCCTACCATTGTCCAAAGGACAATCCACAGCTTCGGTAATATGTTTAGCCCCGGTACATTTTCGGCGCAGTGTCACTCGACTAGTGAGCTATTACGCACTCTTTAAATGATAGCTGCTTCTAAGCCAACATCCTAGTTGTCTGGGCAACGCCACATCCTTTTCCACTTAACATATATTTTGGGACCTTAGCTGGTGGTCTGGGCTGTTTCCCTTTCGAACACGGACCTTATCACCCATGTTCTGACTCCCAAGTTAAATTAATTGGCATTCGGAGTTTGTCTGAATTCGGTAACCCGAGAGGGGCCCCTCGTCCAAACAGTGCTCTACCTCCAATAATCATCACTTGAGGCTAGCCCTAAAGCTATTTCGGAGAGAACCAGCTATCTCCAGGTTCGATTGGAATTTCTCCGCTACCCTCAGTTCATCCGCTCACTTTTCAACGTAAGTCGGTTCGGTCCTCCATTCAGTGTTACCTGAACTTCAACCTGACCAAGGGTAGATCACCTGGTTTCGGGTCTACGACCAAATACTAAACGCCCTATTCAGACTCGCTTTCGCTACGGCTCCACATTTACTGCTTAACCTTGCATCAAATCGTAACTCGCCGGTTCATTCTACAAAAGGCACGCCATCACCCATTAACGGGCTCTGACTACTTGTAAGCACACGGTTTCAGGTTCTATTTCACTCCCCTTCCGGGGTGCTTTTCACCTTTCCCTCACGGTACTGGTTCACTATCGGTCACTAGAGAGTATTTAGCCTTAGGAGATGGTCCTCCCAGATTCCGACGGAATTTCACGTGCTCCGTCGTACTCAGGATCCACTCAAGAGAGACAACATTTTCGACTACAGGATTATTACCTTCTTTGATTCATCTTTCCAGATGATTCGTCTAATGTCGTCCTTTGTAACTCCGTATAGAGTGTCCTACAACCCCAACAAGCAAGCTTGTTGGTTTGGGCTCTTCCCGTTTCGCTCGCCGCTACTAAGGGAATCGAATTTTCTTTCTCTTCCTCCGGGTACTAAGATGTTTCAGTTCTCCGGGTGTGCCTTCTGATATGCTATGTATTCACATATCGATAACATGACATAACTCATGCTGGGTTTCCCCATTCGGAAATCTCTGGATCAAAGCTTACTTACAGCTCCCCAAAGCATATCGTCGTTAGTAACGTCCTTCATCGGCTTCTAGTGCCAAGGCATCCACCGTGCGCCCTTAATAACTTAATCTATGTTTCCATCCTACAGGAAACGCGTTATTAATCTTGTGAGTGTTCTTTCGAACACTAGCGATTATTTCTTATGAATTCAAGCTTATTTAAAACTCTTTATTCACTCGGTTTTGCTTGGTAAAATCTATATTTTACTTACTTATCTAGTTTTCAATGTACAATTTCTTTTTAGTCAAGCGCTCGCATAAGCAATATCACTTTAACCAAAAAATATTTGAATGTTAAATAAACATTCAAAACTGAATACAATATGTCACATTATTCCGCATCTTCTGAAGAAGATGTTCCGAATATATCCTTAGAAAGGAGGTGATCCAGCCGCACCTTCCGATACGGCTACCTTGTTACGACTTCACCCCAATCATTTGTCCCACCTTCGACGGCTAGCTCCTAAAAGGTTACTCCACCGGCTTCGGGTGTTACAAACTCTCGTGGTGTGACGGGCGGTGTGTACAAGACCCGGGAACGTATTCACCGTAGCATGCTGATCTACGATTACTAGCGATTCCAGCTTCATGTAGTCGAGTTGCAGACTACAATCCGAACTGAGAACAACTTTATGGGATTTGCTTGACCTCGCGGTTTCGCTGCCCTTTGTATTGTCCATTGTAGCACGTGTGTAGCCCAAATCATAAGGGGCATGATGATTTGACGTCATCCCCACCTTCCTCCGGTTTGTCACCGGCAGTCAACTTAGAGTGCCCAACTTAATGATGGCAACTAAGCTTAAGGGTTGCGCTCGTTGCGGGACTTAACCCAACATCTCACGACACGAGCTGACGACAACCATGCACCACCTGTCACTTTGTCCCCCGAAGGGGAAGGCTCTATCTCTAGAGTTGTCAAAGGATGTCAAGATTTGGTAAGGTTCTTCGCGTTGCTTCGAATTAAACCACATGCTCCACCGCTTGTGCGGGTCCCCGTCAATTCCTTTGAGTTTCAACCTTGCGGTCGTACTCCCCAGGCGGAGTGCTTAATGCGTTAGCTGCAGCACTAAGGGGCGGAAACCCCCTAACACTTAGCACTCATCGTTTACGGCGTGGACTACCAGGGTATCTAATCCTGTTTGATCCCCACGCTTTCGCACATCAGCGTCAGTTACAGACCAGAAAGTCGCCTTCGCCACTGGTGTTCCTCCATATCTCTGCGCATTTCACCGCTACACATGGAATTCCACTTTCCTCTTCTGCACTCAAGTTTTCCAGTTTCCAATGACCCTCCACGGTTGAGCCGTGGGCTTTCACATCAGACTTAAAAAACCGCCTACGCGCGCTTTACGCCCAATAATTCCGGATAACGCTTGCCACCTACGTATTACCGCGGCTGCTGGCACGTAGTTAGCCGTGGCTTTCTGATTAGGTACCGTCAAGATGTGCACAGTTACTTACACATATGTTCTTCCCTAATAACAGAGTTTTACGATCCGAAGACCTTCATCACTCACGCGGCGTTGCTCCGTCAGGCTTTCGCCCATTGCGGAAGATTCCCTACTGCTGCCTCCCGTAGGAGTCTGGACCGTGTCTCAGTTCCAGTGTGGCCGATCACCCTCTCAGGTCGGCTATGCATCGTTGCCTTGGTAAGCCGTTACCTTACCAACTAGCTAATGCAGCGCGGATCCATCTATAAGTGACAGCAAGACCGTCTTTCACTTTTGAACCATGCGGTTCAAAATATTATCCGGTATTAGCTCCGGTTTCCCGAAGTTATCCCAGTCTTATAGGTAGGTTATCCACGTGTTACTCACCCGTCCGCCGCTAACATCAGAGAAGCAAGCTTCTCGTCCGTTCGCTCGACTTGCATGTATTAGGCACGCCGCCAGCGTTCATCCTGAGCCAGGATCAAACTCTCCATAAAAATTATGATGTTTGATTAGCTCATAAATACTAAATAATGTTTGTAACTTATAGTTACGTTTTTTGGAATTAACGTTGACATATTGTCATTCAGTTTTCAATGTTCATTTTTTCTTACCGACAAGAATTAATTATACATTTTATTAACATTTAAGTCAACAACTTTTTAAAATTAATTTTCGTTAGTAATTCAAGTTATTTCTTAAGTTGAGTTGTTTTGTTTGCCTCAACAAATAAATACTATACAGGCTTTCAAACTGCTTAACAACAGTAAAAATTACACCTTTGTCATCTGTACTGAACGCCCTTATCCTAAAAATCGAACTTAAAAAATCCCCACTTATAAATAGTACGTTTTTTAGAACAAGAAACAGATTTTTCTCTAACCATATCAATCAAAAAAACCGCAAAACAGAACGTTATTTTTTTACCAGAAATTAAAAATAAATTTACAAGTTTTAAATAATCTCTCAAAACACCGCTATACAGGCTGATTTAATAAGCTTTAGACCAAAGAAGTACAACTACTAAGCCAGCATCTATCATTTCAATTACAAAAGAATTTCATTTGCATAGTCATTAACCATCAACCGCATTTATCAAATTAATAGCACCAACACACCATAACCGTAAATCTAATTCGATAATCCAATTCACATCATTACTATTAGAAGTAACAAATCACAACCAACGGCTTGCTTCCTAAAGATTACCCATCCCTCAGTAAAACTAGGTAAACCATACCACCGCCACACCGCAAATAAAGTAGTACATCACACCACACCATAAAAAAAGCCACAATGATTACACTGTGACTTTTCTTACTATAGTATTAAATTCAAAAATGTTTAATAGAAGACATTACATTTCTGTTCTACCTGCGATTGCTTTAGATAATGTTACTTCGTCAGCATACTCTAAATCGCCACCTACCGATAACCCTTGTGCTAATCTCGTCACTTTGATACCTATAGGCTTAACTAATCTAGAAATATACATGGCTGTAGATTCCCCCTCTAAGTTCGGGTTCATAGCTAAGATTAATTCGCTAACTTCATCGCTTTTCAAGCGTTCAATCAATGAAGGAATATTAATATCTTCTGGTCCAATGCCATCCATAGGTGAAATAGACCCATGTAAAACGTGATATAAACCTTTGTATTCTCTCATTTTTTCCATAGCTATGACATCTTTGTCATCTTCCACAACACAAATAACTGAACGATCTCTTTGTTTATCTTCACAAATATAACATGGATCATTTTCAGTAATGTGACCACATACGCTACAATATGTTAATTCTCTCTTAACATCTACTAATGCTTTGGCAAACTGAACAACATCGTCTTCTTTCATATCTAAGGTATGAAAAGCCAGACGTTGGGCTGTCTTTGGACCAATGCCTGGCAATTTCATAAAGCTATCAATAAGCTTTGATATAGGTTCTGGATAATGCATCTATGATCACATTCCAGGGATGTTTAAGCCTTGAGTATGTTTACCTAAACGTTCTTGAGTAAGCTCATCAGCTTTATTCATCGCTTCATTAGTAGCTGCTAACACTAAGTCTTGTAGCATTTCAATATCGTCTGGGTCTACAGCTTCTTCTTTGATTTCAACGTCGACAACTTCTTTATGACCAGTTACAGTAACTGCAACCATGCCACCGCCAGCTGTTCCTACAATACGCTCTTCTTTAAGTTTTTCTTGTTCTTGAGCCATTTTCTTTTGCATTTTTTGCATTTGTTTCATCATTTGTTGCATGTTTCCGCCACCGCGCATATTCCATTTCCTCCTTGAAAATCAATAAATATTTATCAATAAAATGATGTTTCTTTCATTATACATACGATTATATCGCTTGTCATGTATCACTCTTCATCTATCACATGTACAGTTTCTTCACCGAAAAGATCTTTTGCTTTTTGAGCAATATCTGTTTGTTGTGCTTGTTGCTTTGGCATATCATCGCCTTCGTTTTTACGATTTTGTAAATACTCCGTTCGAACTCTTTGCCATTGATCTGATGGTACACCAACAACTTTAACGTTTTTATTAACGATATTACATACAACACTTTCTATACTACTACGTTTCTCGTCGTCTTTATTGACGATTTCACAATGGATCTCTTCCTCAAATTTCACAAGTACGTGATCTTCACTTGCCGCCACAGGTTCCGAATTTTGCAATAAACTAACGAGTGATTTTTTATCATTGTTTTTGGCATGATCAATCACTTCTTGCCAATGATCTTTCAACAATTTGATATCTGCCTTATTCGCTTTATCTAGCACTTTTGCAATTTGTTGCATTGAAAATGCATTTTTAGATTTTTGTATGCCTCTCGCAGGCTTTTTCGAAGATTTTTGAGCAGGAGCGACACTCACTCCTTGTGCTTTTAGTGTTTTTAATTCTTGCTCTAACTGTTCCATACGTTGCAACAATACATCTGTGTTTGGCGATGAAGCAATTTGTGCTGGTTCAGCTACATTCGCAATCACTTGTGGTTGACCCTTAATCTGCTCAGCTAATTTTACTAACAACACTTCAAAATGAACGTTTTGATTCACACTAAAACGAATCGACACTAATGTATCATTAATAAGATCAATCATTTGATATAACATATCTAATTCTAAGTTCATCAGTGCTCGATACTCAGTATCTTTCTCAGATGTTTTATTCATAATCGTATCTCTGACAAAATAAATCATATCATTTATTAGGCGATTCACTTCTTTACCCTCTGTTATAAACTGATGGTATTTTTTAAAAGATGCTTGTACGTCACCTTGTACAATATCATCAAACAAGTGATCCAACGCTTCATCATGTACGCTACCTGTGACATTCAACGCATCTTGCAATGTTAACGTACCATCACCAAATGCAATAGCCTGATCCATAATACTTAATGCATCACGCATACCCCCTTCAGACGCTTTAGCGATAAATGCCAAGGCTTCATCTTCACATTCAATTTGTTGTGCATCTGCTACAAATTTTAAACGTTCAACAATTTGATCTAGGCTAATTGCTTTAAAATCAAAACGTTGTGCCCTAGAAATGATTGTTGGAGGGATTTTATGTGGTTCTGTCGTTGCCAATATAAAAATAGCGTGTGCTGGAGGTTCTTCTAACGTCTTTAAAAGGGCATTAAAAGCACCTGTTGTTAGCATGTGCACCTCATCTATAATATAAACTTTATATTTCGATTCACTTGGTGCATATTTAACTTTGTCTCTAATATTTCTTATTTCATCAACGCCATTATTACTAGCAGCATCAATTTCTATCACATCTGAATTAGTCCCCTGCGTAATGCCTTTACAAATATGACATTCATTACAAGGTTCTCCATCAGTGCTATTTAGACAGTTGATTGCTTTAGCAAACACTTTGGCAATACTCGTTTTCCCCGTACCTCTCGGACCACTAAAAATATAAGCATGCGACTGTTTTTCTTTCGAAATCGCATTGCGCAATGTCTTCGTGACATGTTCTTGTCCGACGACATCCTCGAAACTTTGGGGTCTGTACATACGATATAAGGCTTGATAATTCAAGTTAGCACCTCCATAAACAATTACCTCTCATTATAGCATGATAATACCTTTACTTCTTAATTGAACAATTAATAAAAATGTTCTGGAAATTTTACGATTCCGTGTGGTGCATCCGTCAAATTATCCCATAAATATTTTACAAGTAACGGTGCATCACCAGATTCTAATTTAATGTCATGCTCAGCAGCATTTTGATAACCCAACTTTTCAAAGTAGTCAAAACAATGGTCTACAACAACCGTACTATACTCTTGTGCTTTGGCACGCTCTTCTACTGCTTGAACCAAGCCACGACCTAATTTTTGTCCACGTAATTCAGGATGAACTGATAAAGAGGCAATCGCCAAACCATAATACGTCTTATCATCACTATTAATTTCTACTTCAATTAATAAAACGTGTCCAACGACATCGTTATTTTCATTTTTCGCTATTACTTCTAATTCAAAATTATAGCAAGGAGATTTTCTTAAATGTTTTACTTTCGCACGTGCTTGCCAACTCGTTTCAGGATTATCATCAAAACTTTCTTCAATACTATTTAAAGATTTATCATAATCTAACTCTGTTAAAGTACTTAAATATATTTGCATATGTCCTCCGTAGGCATTTGATTGTCAATAATCATAACGTATCTCATTAATAATTCTATTGTAAGATACTCCCCCTCATTTCACCATCATTTCTTTATCATCAAATTATAACTTCTTACTTTTCATTGACACAAAAATCATTCAAACTGCACATCGAGTTCACTTGAATCAAACTTCACATATAAAAAAGCTACTTCCCACAAACATGTTCCACGTATAATACGCTGAATTGTCTTCAAGAAAGTAGCTTCTATAAATAAATATATATTTTCAACTCTTAATAATCGGTTTAATATTTAAAAAATAAAAAACCGTGCACCTAAGCATCGAACGTAATTCACGAACGTAACCAAAGTCGTTAGCTAAATCTCGGCTACCCTACGGCACATATGATGATCCACTTAATGCTGCTTCCGTCAGGACCTGACATGGTTCATGGGTTCATATTGCATAGGACCGAAATCTTCAAACACTACGTGCTTTGGGCAGACTTCGCAAAAATACGGCCTCAACAAAGGAATTAAGCCTCGCATAAAGCGGATTTCGAGTACAGGGAACCGCTACCTCCCCACCTAGCACGGCAAGATATATATTACTATATTTTAATAGTTAATTGCAAGTATAAATCATTTATATCATTGTTTACTTTATACGACGTCTTGAGAAGTCGTTAAATTTAAATTCATTTGCAAGATGTTTTGAAATATTATATTGAAACGGCATTGTATTTTCTAAATACACAATACTTCGAACTGTTGCTGAATAAGCCACCGATACATCACCAAACAATTGATATGCTTGTTCATCAAACGGTTCAAAAGTAATAGACTTACTTGAATAACTAATATTAAGATTTAATACCTTTTCCAAATAATCATAAATAGAATCACTCGCAACATCATTACCTATATCTGAAACAATCGACTTTAGAAAATAATCTTCATCAACAATCTTCACATGTTGGTTAAGCCGACGAGTTCTAACAATATGAATGAGCGATTCACTAGAATTGATGTTTAAAGCATGTTGAACTTCTGGAACTTCATGCGCTTCAACAACCTCATTCACAACAACTTCAGTTAAATATGCGACGCCCATTTCTTCTTGCATTTCTTTAAAACTAACAAGTTCAGAAAATGGAAACTCTGTAACCTCCTGATAAATGACAAGTGACCCTTTACCATGAATCTTTTGAATCATGCCGTCTAATGCCAACAAATCTAATGCCTTACGCACGGTCTCTCGAGATGACTGGTACAATTGCACCAAATCATGTTCAGACGGAATTTGTTCACCATATTGAATCTGCCCGTTTAATATATCTTCTTTCAACGCCTCATAAATCTTCATAAACTTTTTTTGTTTCGCCATATAAACGCATCCACTCAATTTATTTTACGCGTTTGTTTCGATTACAATTGCACCAAACCCGCTTATCGTATTATTTTCCACTGTGCCTGTTTGAATCACAACACAACCTTCTCTAGCCAATCCTTCTGGCAAATCAACAGCCGATGCTGAGAAATTCGCAATTACTAGCCATTGTTGATTCTTATAATGACGTTCATAAACAAATAAATGATCATGATCCATAAAACGTGGCACAATGTCTCCATACGTAATAATATCATGCGTATGTCTTAATTGTATTAATTTTTGATACGTATAGAAAATAGACTCTTTATTCTGAAGTGCTTGTCTAACGTTGACCTGATGATAATTTTCCGAAATATCAATCCAAGGCTTACCAGCTGTAAATCCAGCATTAACATCATCACTCCATTGCATAGGCGTTCTCGAATTGTCTCGTGACTTCTGTCCTAAAATCGCTAATACATCCGCTTCAGCATGCCCTTCACTTAGCAACTGATGGTAGGCATTAATCGATTCAACATCACGATATTGTGCTATTGATGTAAAATGTGGGTCCGTCATACCAATTTCTTCACCTTGGTAAATATATGGCGTCCCTTGCAACATATGCAGTGCGATAGCTAACATTTTAGCACTTTGTATCCTCATCTCTTCCGACGTATCATCACCAAATCTAGACACTACCCGTGGCTGATCATGATTACACCAGAAAATCGCGTTCCATCCGCCACCGTCATAAATACCTCGTTGCCATTGCATCAGAATTTCCTTTAACTTATGAAAATCAAGCTTCGCATTTGTCCACTTTTCACCATCAACATAATCAACCTTTAGATGATGAAAATTAAAAACACTATTCAATTCTTGGCGTTCTGGTTGTGTATACTTAATACAATTTTCAATCGTCGTCGAAGACATTTCTCCTACAGTCATCATGTCAGTGTTACCAAACGTTTGACGATTTAATTCATGCAGAAACTCATGCACTCTAGGACCATCCGTATAAAATTCTTTACCTATTTTGTCAGAGTCCTTAAATTCACCTTTAGAAATTAAGTTAATGACATCAAATCGAAAACCATCAACGCCGAAGTCTATCCAATGATTGACTATGCGATATAACGATTGACGTACTTCCGGATTATCCCAATTTAAATCAGCTTGACTGACATCAAATAAATGTAAATAATATTCATCTGTCTCAGAATCATACTTCCATGCATTACCACCGAATTTAGAATGCCAATTTGTTGGCGGCCCGTCTTCAGATGATCTGAAAAAGTAATAATCTCTATAAGGGTTATCTTTAGATTTACGGGCTTCTTTAAACCATTCATGCTCCGTCGACGTATGATTAATAACAATATCTAACATCACTTTCAAGTCTTTTTGATGAGCAACTTTGATTAACTTTTCAAAATCATCCATCGTTCCAAAGGCTTCATTGATTTCTAAATAATTGCTGATATCATAGCCATTATCATTCATAGGTGATTCATACACTGGTGTTAACCAAATATAATCAACACCCAATAACTTGATATAATCCAATTTTTCTATAATTCCGTTGATATCTCCTATACCATTCCCCGTCGTATCATTAAACGACTTAGGATAAATTTGATATACAACGGATTTTCTCCAATCTATTTCTTTCGACACACAATTACCACCTTATAACGTAATAAAGGACGTCCAAATAACGAACGCCCCTTTTTTATTTTATTAATCTTCAACAATTTCTTTCGCTTTTTGTTTACTAAAATGAGACATCACAATTGTTAGTATACATGGTACAACAATAGCAATAGCTGTCACAATAAGATATACTGGCCAAAATTCTTTTTGAATTGAAATGAATGCTGGCACGCCACCAACACCAACTTTTCCAAGTACGTTATTCATACCAACGATTGCCCCCAATACACAAGACGTTGATATCGCAGCGATAAATGGATATTTCAAAGGTAAGTTCACACCAAACATAGCTGGTTCAGTAACACCTAACATACCAGAAATACAAGATGTTAATGCCAAGCCTTCTTCTTTAACCATTTTACGACGTTTATAGACAAACCATGCTCCAAATGCTGCAGAGCCCTGACAAATATTGGAAATCGCAACAATTGGCCATAAATACGTACCACCTAAGCTGCTACCCATCAATTGGAAATCTACTGCTAAAAACATATGGTGTAGTCCTGTAATTACAAGTGGTGCATATAACAATCCATATATTGCTCCGCCAAGCCATCCTGCATGTTGGAATATAAATGTAACACCAGATGTAATACCTGTACCAATCAATAATGCAACTGGTCCAATGATAATAAATGCTAAAAATCCAGTAACTAAAAGCGCTACGGGTCCAACGACCAACATTTTTATCGAATCGTGAACGACTTTATTTAATCCTTTTTCAATTTTAGCTAGAACATAAGCTGCAATTAAAACAGGCAACACTTGACCTTGGTAATTCAACTGCTTAATCTCTAAGCCAAATAAGTTCCACGTCGGAATATTCCCTTTTGCCAAATCATACTGAGATACTAATTGCGGATGCATTAAAATCAAACCTAAGACTATGCCTAGAATCGGACTACCACCAAATACACGCATACTACTCCAACCAATTAATGCTGGTAAGAAAATAAATGCCGTACTCGCAATCACATTAATGATGTTTGAAATATCAGCAATTTGCGGATACATCTCAATAAGTGCTTTTGGACCAAATAAACCTTTCATTGTAAGTAAATTATTGATCCCCATTAACAAACCAGCTGTCACAATCGCAGGTAATATTGGTATAAAAATATCCCCTAACAATTTGATCAAACGTTGTACTGGATTCCCTTTTTTCGCAGCTGCTTGTTTCGCTTCATCTTTCGAAGCTTCTTGAGCACCTGTTTCATCAATAAACTGCTTATACACTTCATCGACTGTTCCTGGACCAATGACAATTTGATATTGATGGTCTGCTTTGAACTGCCCCTTGACCAACGCGTTATTACTTAATGCGTCTTTATCAACTTTGCTTTCATCTTTAAGCACTAAACGTAATCGTGTTACACAATGCGTTGCAGCTTCAAGATTTTCTTTTCCCCCAATAGCGCTTACGATGGCTTTTACATCTTCTCTTTTTACAGCCATATATTTCACTCCCTTAATGTCTTAAAACGAGTATAACTTGTCTAGACAAGTTATGTAAAGGCTTTCAACAAATTATTTTTATTTTGTCACATGATCTGATACAGCTATTTTAGAAAATCAATAGGCCATAACGACATATGTAGCAATAACTCCTCGCTACAATTGCGTGATTAACAATACCTCACCACGCTCTCACCATTATAAAGTGTAGATGCATGGCCAACTCCTAAATTGAAAAATGCATATCTATAAATAGCAAACTTGCCCACACAAGCCATCCATCATATTTCACAAAACAAAAAAGACATTTAGCTATGTATATTGCACAAGCCAAATGCCCTTCCAATCTCAATGCCCTATCATTTCTATAGCTAAAAAAACGAGCCATTCAAAGACAAATAAAAAAGGCAAATACTCAAAATTTGAGCACTTACCTTCATTATATATAGTATTTAATATAAATATTGATGGCGGAGGAAGAGGGATTCGAACCCCCGCGAGCCGTTAAGCCCCTGTCGGTTTTCAAGACCGATCCCTTCAGCCGGACTTGGGTATTCCTCCTAAACACAATATTTATCATATATGAACGTTCTGTAAAAGTCAATATTGTTTTTAAGCATTACATGATTACCACAAATCATTGTCTTCCACTACAGTTGACCTATAAACGAATGTAAAAAATCACTACTTATAATTAATCGATTTGTTGTCTTACAAACCTTT
This sequence comes from Staphylococcus sp. FSL W8-0056, assembly GCF_037963075.1. NCBI lineage: Bacteria > Bacillati > Bacillota > Bacilli > Caryophanales > Staphylococcaceae > Staphylococcus > Staphylococcus sp. FSL W8-0056. Next base: position 166,603 of record NZ_CP150142.1, on the reverse strand, counting down.
GTTTTTAGGTTACAAAGATGGCATGTGACGTTGATAGATACTAGATTATTTCAAACTCGATTCAGCATGACACAACGTCAACGTAACCACCATTTCCATACAAAGATTATACACAAACTTTACTCGCTAAATACTGATCTACTGCTTTCGCTACGCCTCTACCTTCTTTAATTGCCCATACAACTAAACTTTGACCACGTCTAGCATCTCCAGCAGCAAATACCTTTTCATTATTAGTTTGATAGTTTGTATCATCCGCCACGATTCGATTTCTATCCGTTTTAATGTTAAAAGCATTCGGTACTGTTGGTTCTGTACCTTCGAAGCCGATTGATAATAATACAAGGTCAGCAGGCCAAAATCTTTCAGGTCCTTCTTTCATGACCATACCATTTTCGCCTTGCTCTAAAATTTGAGTATACAAACCACGTATGTGTCCTTTATCGTCAACATCGTAACGCATTGTTTGAACACCATATGCACGTGGTTCCTTACCAAACTTAGCTTCGTACTCTTGGTGCGCATAGTCCATTTTAAACACCGGCATTGCTAAAGGCCATGATGCATTTTCTGTAAATGTAATTGCTTCTGGCAATTTCGTATATTTATTAAATTGAACAATCGATTTACAATTTTCTCTTAATGCTGTCGCTACACAGTCTGCCCCTGTATCACCAGCACCAATGATAATGACATTCTTATCTTTTGCAGTTATTGTAATATCATCAATTTCTCCATTTAACAGCTGCGTTTGTTCAGTTAAATAATCCATAGCGAAATGTATACCATCACCCATGCGTCCTTCTAAAGGTAAATCTCTACCTTTTTGTGCACCAGTACATAATATAATGGCATCATACTCAGATTCTAACGTTGCTTTATCAATATCAACGCCTACTTCAACACCATTAATGAAAGTAATGCCCGCTTCTTCCATTAACTTAATACGACGTCGAACCACATCTTTATCAAGCTTCATATTTGGAATACCATACATTAATAAACCGCCTGATTCTCTAGCACGTTCATAAATAGTCACTTGATATCCTAGTAGATTAAGTTCTTCAGCAGCAGTTAATCCTGCTGGACCGCTTCCAACGATTGCCACTTTTTCATCTCTACGGCGACTCGGAACTTTCGGCGCTACCCAACCATTTTCAAAAGCTTCATCAATAATTGTGCGTTCAATACCTTTAATCGCAATCGATTCTCTATTAATCTTCATCACACAAGCACTTTCGCATGGTGCAGGACATACACGCCCTGTAAAGTCAGGAAAGTTATTTGTTTCGCTTAAGCGTTCATAAGCAGTTTTAAAATCTTGATGATACACTAAGTCGTTCCATTCAGGAATGTAGTTTCCAATTGGACAACCTATTGTTTCCCTACCATACTGTTGTCCGGTTTGACAAAACGGCGTTCCACAATCCATACATCGCGCACCTTGGATAGAGGCATCTTCTTTAGTAAATCGTTGTTGATATGCTTTATGATGCTTCAAACGGTCTACCAGTGATAATTCACCTAAGTACTGTTTGTCATACTTCATAAATCCTTTAAATTCACCCATCGTATCTCCCCCTTTCCTTAATACACAACGGCTGGTTTATGTTTAGCGTCGATTGTTTTACTGTCATCGTAAAATGCAGCTAACATCGCTTCATCTTCATTGTCATGTAATGATTTGTGCAAATGAATTTTTTGCATCATTAATTGATAATCTTTAGGAATAACTTTAACGACGACATCTTCAATGCGATCAAAATGTTTTAACACATGAATCGCTCTCGTACTATTCGTGTGTGACACATGTTCTTCCAGCATTTGCTTAATGAATGCTTTTTCTTCTTGGTGTTTAATCTTTGTAAACGAAAGCGTATCTAGTTGATTATTTTCAACAAAAGCTTCTACATCAGACGGGATAACGTAAGCAATACCACCACTCATACCTTGACCGAAGTTCTTACCTACATCACCTAAATTAATGACATGTCCACCAGTCATGTACTCTAATCCATGGTCACCGATACCTTCAACGACAACATCTACACCACTATTTCTAATACAGAATCTTTCTCCTGCACTACCGTTAATAAATGCCTTACCACCTGTCGCACCATAGAATGAGACGTTACCAGCAATAATTTCATTTTGTCGTTCTTCAAAAGGTGCTTTGACAATGACCGTACCACCAGATAATCCTTTACCAACATAGTCATTCGCATCTCCAGTATGATGAATCATTAAGCCTTTCGGTGCATATGCTGCAAGACTTTGACCAGCATGACCATTCGTATAAACATTAATTGTATTTTCAGGAAGTCCTGCTTCTCCATATTGTTTCGAAATCTCACTACCTGTAATAACTCCTACATCACGTTGTTCATTATTTACTGTAAAGCTACCTGTATAGCGACGTCCTTCAGCAATATATGGCTTCGTTACTTCATATAAATTTGTTAAATCAAATCCATGCTCAAGATTATGATTTTGTTGAATTTCTTTTGTGTTTGGCCCATCGAAAGGACATAACAGTTTTTCAACATCAATACTAGCCGCTTTGCTATTCGCTTTTAATGTTGATGATCGTTGTAATAAATCAGTTCTTCCAACTAAGTCTTCTACACGTTTCAAACCTAAAGATGCTAAAATTTCTCTTAATTCTTGTGCAATAAAATGCATAAAATTAACAACATGATGTGCTTTACCTCTATATAAAGCACGTAAATCTTTGTTTTGAGTTGCAACTCCTACTGGACATGTATCTTTATGGCATACACGCATCATAATACAGCCCAACACCACTAATGGTGCAGTTGCAAATCCAAATTCTTCCGCTCCAAGCGCACATGCGTACGCTACATCTTTACCAGTTAATAACTTACCGTCTGTTTCTAACTTAACACGACTTCTTAAGTCATTTAGTTTTAATGTTTGATGTGTTTCTGCTAAACCAATCTCCCAAGGAACACCGGCATGCTGAATACTCGTTTTAGGTGAAGCCCCTGTACCACCATCGTAACCACTGATGACAATTTTATCTGCAAATGCTTTTGCCACCCCAGATGCAATGGTACCAACACCTGTTTTCGAAACTAATTTTACCGCGATATCTGCATCTTTATTCGCATTTTTCAAATCATGTATCAGTTGCGCTAAATCTTCTATTGAATAAATATCATGATGTGGCGGTGGTGAAATCAGACCGATACCTGGCGTTGACCCTCTTGTCTTTGCAATCCACGGATATACCTTAGTACCAGGTAATTGACCACCTTCACCAGGCTTTGCACCTTGCGCAACTTTAATTTGAATTTCTTTGGCATGTTGTAAATAATCACTAGTTACACCAAAACGCCCAGAAGCAACTTGTTTAATCGCACTTACTTTGTTGCTTCCATCAACTTGTACTTCATAACGTTTTGCATCTTCGCCACCTTCACCACTATTACTCTTTCCACCTAATTGGTTCATGGCTTGTGCTAACGTTTCATGTGCTTCCGCTGAAATCGATCCATAACTCATCGCCCCTGTATTAAAGCGTTTGACAATGTCACTTACCGGTTCAACTTGGTCGATGTCAATCGGTGTACATGCTTTAAATTCAAGTAAATGTCTAATGTGATCTGTTCTATTTTTGTTCACCGCTTCAGAGTATGCTTTAAATTGCGCATAGTCATTTTCTTTACATGCGTGCTGCAATAAGAAAATAGATTCCGGATTAAAAGCATGATGTTGACCTTGTTGTCTCCATTGAAATGTACTACCTGATGCAAGATAATTATCATCACTTTGTTGACGTGCTTTATTTTCAGCATCAATTTGATCAATCGAAATACCCGATAACTTAGACTGTGTCCCAGTAAAATAACGATCAATCACATCATGAGACAAGCCAATCGCTTCAAATATTTGTGCACCTTGATAACTTTGCACTGTCGAAATTCCCATCTTAGCCATTACTTTAATGACACCTTCTGACAATACATCCGTATATGTCTTAACATTATCGACAACGGTGCCTTGTAACCCTTCTGTCAATGTCAGTTGTTCAACTGTACGTTGCGCTAGGTATGGCACAATTGCATTCGCGCCATATGCGAGTAAACAAGCAACATGATGCACTTCTCGTGTCTCACCAGATTTAGCGACTAAACTTGTAGACATACGTAAATCTGCTTTAATAAGTAATTGATGCACATGACTTATTGCGAGTAACATCGGCATTGCAAAGCCATTGCTATCAACTAATCCACTGTCATCTAACACTAGAATTTGAGCGCCTTGCTTTACAGCATTCACTGCTTCTCGGCCTAATGCTTCTAACGCATCTTCCAAATCCCCTTCATATACCGTTGATAAATAAGTTAATTTAAAATGTTCCTGATCAATCGCTGCTAAGTGTGATTCATTCAATACCGGCCTTTTCAATTGAATACGATCTAAAACCGTTTCGTCAGGTGCTAGTAAGTTACCTTCGCCACCTAAATAAGAAAGTTCACTCGTTACGATTTTTTCACGATACGCATCAATTGGTGGATTCGTAACTTGTGCAAACAGCTGTTTAAAGTAATTAAATAGTGATTCTGGTCGCTCGTTCAACACTGCAATTGGCGCATCATATCCCATTGCACCGATAGGATCCTTCTTACCTTCTACAAGTTCCTGAATATACTTATGAATCTCTTCTTTCGTGTATGCAAACTGACGTTGTAATTTAAATAACGTCTCATCTTTCCATTGCGAATCTTGATATTGTATATTTTCAAAATCAAAGTCAACTTTATGGTTATCAATCCACGCTTTATATGGTAATTCTCCAGCAATCGCACCTTTTAAATCATTATTTTCAATGACTTTATTCTGTTTAAAATCAACAAGCAATAACTTTCCAGGATTCAATTGACCTTTAAAAGCAACATTACTTTCAGGTACGTCCACAACACCCACTTCAGATGAAAAGACAATAAAGTTATCTTTAGTAATCGTATAACGACCTGGACGTAATCCATTTCTATCTGTAAGCGCGCCAAGTTTGTCACCGTTACAGAACGAAATCATTGTAGGACCATCCCACGGTTCCATTAAATAACTATAAAATTCATAAAACGCACGTACATTTGCATCATTCGCTTCATTGTATAACCAAGGTTCAGGTATGAGTAGCATCGCTGCCTTTTCTGGCTCCATGGCTAACGATAAGAACTCTAGCGCATTATCTACAATAGCAGAGTCACTACCATCCTCATCGACAATTTGAAACACTTTATGTTGATCCTCGCCAAATAATGTTTCGATTAATTTATGTTGGCGTGCTCGCATCCAGTTTACATTACCTTTAATCGTGTTAATCTCACCATTATGCATTAACATACGGTTAGGATGTGCCCTTTTCCAACTCGGGAATGTATTCGTACTAAATCTCGAATGCACTAACCCTAGCTTTGATTGATATAAATCATCCGATAAATCTGTATATAGTTTTTTAATTTGGTCTGATCGTAACCAACCTTTATATACAATTGTTTTGCGTGATAAGCTCGTAAAATACAATTCTAAATCGCACTGAGTCGAATAGAACTCTAATTGTTTTCTCGCTAAAAACAAACGCTTTTCAACATCTTCAATGCCCCTAATATCAATAAACACTTGTTGAATGACTGGCATCGTATCTGCTACATGTTTAGCAATGGCATCTTTATTAACTGGTACATTACGATAACCAAGAATTGATAACCCTTCGCCTTCAAAATATTTTTTAAAAACTGCTTCATGTTCAGAACCTAAAATGCGTTCTTTGGAAAAAAATAACCCCACGGCATATTCACCTTCACCTGGGATATCAAAGTCCGTTACATGTTGTTTGAAAAATGCAAAAGGTATTTCAGTCATAATACCTGCGCCATCACCAGTGATGCCATCTGCGCCGACCCCGCCCCTGTGATCTAAGCGTCGCAACATTTCAAGCGATTTATCAATGATGTCGTGAGACCTTTTATTATCCATATTCGCATAAAAACCAATACCACACGCATCATGTTCCTCACGATAGTCATATAAGCCTTTAATTAATTTCTCATTGTGCATGATGCACACCCCTTTTTTAGAATATTCTGATATTAGTTATTAATGATAATTACTATAATCTAAAAAATTTATCTGTTCAATATATAAAATAGAAGATATTCATCTAAAAAATAGAACATTTATCAATAATATTGCTATAATAGTTACAAAACACTCATTTTCGGAGGTGCCTATATCGCTATGGAAATTAAACAATTAAGATATTTTATCGAGGTCGCTAAAAGAGAACATATCTCCGAAACAGCACTTGAACTAAACATTGCTCAATCAGCGATAAGCCGTCAAATTACATTATTAGAACAAGAACTTAATGTGTCTTTATTTAAAAAGCAAGGACGCAATATTACGCTCACATCTGAAGGGAAATTATTATTTAATGAAGCTCTGCGTATTATTGAACATTTAGATAGCACGATTGAACAATTTCAAAGCCATGGATTAACTAAAAATAAAAGTATCTACATTGGCTATGATGAGAGTGACGTATCCCACATGTTACTACCACTTATCCAAACGTTTCATTTACAAAATGATACACATGTCATACCGAGCTTATTAGATCATGACACGATTATAAATAGCGTATTAAATGGGAATATAGACATTGGTTTCACGGAACTTACACCAGAAATACGTAAACACAAACAATTACATATGCTACCTTTATTCGAAGAGCACTATCATTTATATGCGCCTTCAGACGATCCAATTACGATGGCGACACACCCACCATTAATTCAGTTTGAGCATAGTCATATTTATTGCTTGGCACCATTTGCCGAAACTGTAAAAAAACAATTGCGCAAGATTACTAAATCAGATGTATACACAATCAGTAGCCAACCACTTGCGCAGTATCTCCTTCGTCAAAAAGAAGGTTACATCATTTCATCACAAAATATACATTTACCAGAATCTAAATCATGGATAGATATAAAATTAGATCATACTGAATTAAAAAGAACGATATGTGCTATTACAAAGGAGCCTTATACAAAGAGTGATATTGGCATATTATTAACACTTATTCAGCAATTAATGACTAAAACGTCTACATTCCATTAAGTAATTCGATGCTATCAATGATGATTTTCGTTTTACACTTAGCAGTAATATCTTTGAAAATAAAAAATTAAGGGCGTATAATCACCATATTAATTCATTCATAGAATTGGGGTTTTGTTTTTGAAATATAGAAATTTATTTACAAAGCCATTTAATATAATTTTAGGTTTGTTCTGCATCGCATTCATTGGTGCTATTTTATTTACATTCAATAATGAGAACTTTTACAACAAACCAATTGGTCAAATTATAGATGTCAAACATGTTTCTTCGACACCTACAAAAGATGCACAAAATAATCGTGATATTAAATATAAAAATCAATTAAAAGTCAAAATATTAAATGGTCAATTTGCTGGAGAAACGACGACGATTAATCATCAGTACGTCAAATCGCAAGCAGATTCTGAGGCATTTCGCACACACGAAAAAGTATTATTACATATTTCTAACAAGCCGAGTGATGCTTATATTATAGAAAAGAAGCGTGATACCTTAACGGTTATCATCACTGGTTTGTTCTTATTAACTGTATTATTGGTTGGTCGCAAAGTCGGACTGCAATCGATTTTATCGTTAATCTTGAATTCTATTGCCATATTAATCGCAATTTACATTCATATTCAACATAGCAATATTAATTTATTCTTACTCATGACCATTGCCATGATCTGTTCAACAATACTCACTTTATTGCTCGTTACAGGCTGGCATATGCGTACACTCATTACCATAGCCAGTACAATTATCGGAACTTTTTTGAGTATAGGTTTAACAGAATTAATCATATATATGACAGATGGTAAAGGCATTAAATATGAAACGATGAACTTTTTATCATTACCACCGAAAGATATCTTCCTAGCCTCAGTGTTAATAGGTTCACTTGGCGCTATTATGGATGTTGCAATTACAATTGCTAGTGGTATGCATGAAATTTTACAGCGTACGCCACACATTTCAATGAGGAGATGGGCGCTTGCTGGGCGAAACATCGGCCAAGATATTATGGGAACAATGACTAACATCTTATTATTCTCATATTTATCCGGTGCACTACCTATGTTTTTAATCTTTTTAAAAAATGCAAATACTGTGACTTATACTATTTCGATGAATTGGTCGTTAGAAATTGCGCGCGCACTAACAGGCGGTATAGGTATCGTACTTACAATTCCTATCACAATATTGTTTATGGAAATATTTGAAACATTAAGGAGGGCGAAACAATGAATGCTGTATTTATATTGGCGTTATTGCTCCTCTTTCTGATGATAATTTTCGGAGGTAAAAAGGGATTCATCTCTTATTTAACCCTATTTTTAAATTTCGCTATTTTAATTATTAGTATTGTATTGATTATTTTTGGCGTACCGATTTATGTCGTCACATTCTTTTTCTGCATTATTATTGGCGCTTGTAATTTATTCGTACTCAATAGTTACAATGTTAAAACACAAGCTGCATTTATCAGCACTATCGTTACAACAATATTGTTGATTACACTCATTTATTTATCTGTCTACTTCGGTCATCTACAAGGCTTTTCAACCGAACAACAAGATGAAACATATGTGTATTCAATGAATATTGGCATTGATATGGTTCAATTTATGGTGTTCACTATTATTCTTGCTGTTATTGCAGCTGTGATAGATTTAACGATTACCATTAGTTCACCCATTTATGAATTGCATCAAGTAAATCCAACACTTACGCAATACGAATTATTCCAATCTGGCATGCGTGTTGGTAGAGAAATTTTAGCGACATCTGCGAACACGATTTACCTTGCCTTTTTTGGTGGCCAACTTGCTTTATTTATTTGGTTTTTCAAACTTAAATATTCATTTGGTCATATTATAAACTCGAAAATATTTGCCCAAGAATTTATTTCTATTATTTTAGGCGGTATTGCCGTTGCAATCAGTATTCCGATTACGGCTTGGATTACGGCATTTTTAATAAAAAGACCATCTCGACAGCGCAAAAATGATGAGTCTATCAATTAATCGCAACTAGCAATATAACTTAAGTTAAGCGACCTGTGGATATATGTCAATTGTTCACTAGGTCGCTTTTTACTATATTAAATTGTCCGGTGATCTATAACAAAAAGCACCTTTATTCATCATTAATTGTTGTGGTCGACGATGAGTAAAGATGCTTTTAAATTTAATTTATTTTATAGTTAACGCCATAATATGAACAGGTCTTCCGATGAACATACTATCTCCCATATATTGATATCCTTGTTGGCGATAAAGTGCCATGGCATGTGGATTGTCAGTATTAACCGTTAACACAATCTCATTAATATCCTGAAATGTTGAAGTGATAAATGACGCCAATTTTTCCATTACCACTTTACCTATTCCTCTATTACGATAACGTTGATCAACACTAAATGACCTGAAAAATACTGCATCTTGGTTATCGCTATATGGTGCGACCCCTTTTCCACGATGTAATGTAAAAAAGGCCACACATTGCCTGCCATCCATTACAACGATGGGATACCTTTCATTATCAGACATTGCAGCTGTAATATTTTCCTCTGGCGTTTTAACAAACTTCAAATCACTTTCACTTAATTGAAAAGCTTCTAACATCGAATAATCTTGTGGGACATAATGTCGTAACATGATGGTGTCATTATTTGTCATGTTTACCACCATACGTTTCAATCCAAACTTTGACAGCAGGCGCAATCAACGCATCATTATCTTTATCAATCCAGCGTATATCCGTAATTTCATTATTGATAGTTACGTTTTCCCAATCGATTTTGGTTAATGCGCGAAATCCATTTAACTCAGTTAACATATCCTGTTGTGGATATGCAGGACCTACAATTGTCCCGATATATTCAATTTCATCCATTGTTAATGTTAAATTTAATTCTTCTTTTACTTCTCTTAACAGCGCGTGTACTTGTGATTCTCCTTCTTCTATTTTACCACCTGGGAAATAATACTTTTCGCGATTCCTTACTTGAACAAGCAATATTTTATCAGCTGTTTCTTCAACTAAACAGACACATTTAATCATCTTTGACACCCCAACTTTGTGAAATCAATTTTTCAAATTATACTGTACAATTATGTTATCATATATGAGTAGTTATAGCGCAAAACGTTAGCAATTCAGCGCACCCAACTTTTCATATAAACAGAAGATACTAGGGGGAATTATTATTATGGCAAAACGTTCCAAATCACAACGTTTATCAAGTTTACTAAATGTCGCAGGTTTCATAGTCGACGGCTACAATGGCTATAAATATCATGCTAAAAATAAAAAATTAGTATATCTTTCATTAGGTTTAAGCACTGTAGGAACCGTGTTAGACTTTTACATTTCAATTAAGTCACCACGTAAGTTCAAAAAAGCAGTGGCAGTTGTTACTTTAATAACAAACGGTGCTAGATTATTTACAAGCATTCGCAAAGTAAAGCATGAATACTAATTCAGAAAAGGATTGGTCGAACATAGAACATGAAGTTCATTCGACCAATCCTTTTTCTTATACAAAAATTCCTATTACAACAATCACGACTTTGATAGCCCCGCCATAAAGTTTAGGATTCAATCCAACTTTTCAGCTTGTGAAATGTAATAGGAATTCATTATATATTTATATACGTAAGACTTTAGTGAATATATCTATAATTATTTACTTGGTAAGCTGGTACCGTTCTGTAAGTTAAAATACCTGGTGCAGCTGAATAGTTCATTTCTGAAACTAAAATACTACCATCGTTATTTACACGTTCTACAAACATAACATGACCATAATAACCTACATCTGTTTGAGCGATAGAACCTACAGTAGGTCTATTGTCGATAGTGTAACCATCTGCTGCCGCTGCGTTATCCCAGTTATTAGCATTCCACCAATAAGTACTAATACCTTTACCAATTTCAGCACGACGATTAAATACATGATATGTACATTGACCCCATGTATATAAGTTTTGGTGACTGAATACTGGTGTATTGTAACCTCTATTCGTAGTTGTTGCAGATCCTGAGTTCGTAGATGCATTACCAGTTACTTTCAATTTTTGACCCGGATAAATAAAGAAATTATTTAAGCCATTTAAGCTCATAATTTTTTGATAAGTTGTACCATATTTTGATGCGATTAATGACAATGAGTCACCTGCTTGTACTGTGTAGTATGATCCACCGCCTGAGTTCGTTGATGGACGGCTACTATTGCTCGCAGCGTTACTTGAGCTAGCAGTACCTGATACTTTTAATTTTTGACCTGGATAAATAAAGAAATTATTTAAACCATTAAGTCGCATAATGTTTTGGTAAGTTGTACCATATTTTGATGCGATTAATGATAATGAGTCGCCTGCTTGTACTGTGTAGTATGATCCGCCACCTGAGTTCGTTGATGGACGGCTACTATTACTCGTAGAATTACTTGAGCCAGATACTTTTAGTACTTGGTTTGGGAAAATTAGATTAGATGTTAAATTGTTTAATGACTTTAATTTAGCAATCGAAATCCCATACTTATTTGAAATTGCCCACACTGATTCACCCGGTTTTACTGTGTGAGTTGTAGCCGCATTTGCTTGAGTTGCCGCAACAGCGCTAATCGCGCTTGTCCCAATAATAGCTGCAATTACTTTTTTTTGCACTTTAAAATCCTCCTCTTGCTTAACTTTCCTAACATTCTTTTATCCGAATTTATGAATACTACATCATTATACGATTTTATTATGTATAATAGGTTGATGTTTGATGACATTATGATTACAAAAAAATCATATACTGTATCATCAAATTTTATAATTACCCCTTAAAATTATTACAACTTATTAGATTTTACAATATCTAAATTATTACAATTTCATAATATTTCACTATAAAATGATTACATTCCCTTTCTCTATTGGAAATAATTTTATTGTCAAACAATAACGCCCTACAAACGTAAGCATGAACTTTGCTTGTAGGACGCAATATAATTTATTTTGCTAATGACGTTTCTATTGCCTTAATCTCATCTTTAGATAAATTAACAGGTTTCTCTCCATCTTTGACATCTTCCTGCAACGCTTTTTGAGCTTCTTTTGAATGATACAATTCTACGATTTTAGCATATGTTTTGTTATCCAAGTCTTTGTCATTAACTGCAACAATATTAATATATGGCTTTACAGCATCTGAATTTGATTTTTCTAAAAATATCGGATCATTTTTAGGATCTTTACCCGCTTTAGTTGCTACACCATTATTAATAACTGCAATATCGACATCAGATAAAGCACGCGCAGTTTGTTGTGCATCTACTGCAGTAATTTTTAAATGTTTTGGATTTGACGTTATATCTTTCACTGTACCTGCTAATCCGAAATCTTTTTTCAGTTTTATTAAACCAGCTGCTTCTAATAGTTTAAGTGCACGTGCTTGGTTTGATACATCATTTGGAATGACAACTTTAGCACCATCTTTAACCTTTTTGACATCTTTAATTTTATCTGAGTAAATGCCCAACGGTGCTAAAACTGTTGTACTCAATGCTGAAATCTTTGTTCCTTTATGTGCCTTCTTATACTGATCTAAAAATGCAAAATGTTGGAATGCATTCATATCAATATCACCATCGTTTAATGCTTTATTCGGTAAATTGTAATCGGAGAAGTGCTTAATCTCCACATCAATATCATCTTTTTTAGCTAATTCTTTAACCTTCTCCCAAGCCTTAGTGTCATTTGATGCGACACCAATTGTTACTTTTTTATCATTGTTACTACCACACGCTGCTAATAATACAAGTGCTACGATAACTAACCCAATCAATCTTTTCATTCTATCAATTCCTTTCAAAATCTTCACTATATATCATTAATGTCTACGTATGAATCTAGCTAGGACATTCCCTAGCGTTTGAATCACTTGGACAATAATGACTAATACAATAACGGTAATAATAATGACCGTCGTATCAAATCTTTGATAACCATACACTAAAGCTAAGTCTCCTATACCACCACCGCCAACAGCTCCTGCCATCGCCGTACTTCCAATAAGTCCAATAATCGCAGTGGTAATTGCTAATACTAATGAACCTAACGCTTCAGGAATTAAAAAATATCTAATGATTTGTAGTGGTGAAGCGCCCATCGCTTTCGCCGCTTCAATAATCCCCTCGTCTACTTCCAATAATGAGTTTTCAACAAGTCTTGCAATGTAAGGTGCCACATATACAGTTAAAGGCACGATGGCAGCAGTCGTACCAATTGAAGTACCTACTACTAATTTTGTGAATGGCACAATCGCAATTAACAAAATAATAAATGGTAGTGACCTTAAAATATTGATTAAAGGATTTAAAACTTGATGTATCACTATATTGGGCCATATGCCTTGTTTTCGAGTAATTACCAATAAGACACCTAATGGAATACCAATCACTGCTCCTAAAAATAAAGCAATAGATACCATATATAACGTTTCGTACAATGCTTGTAATAACTGTGCACTGTCTAAATCAGAACCAAACATATGTTAATGCACCTCCTCAAATTGAATATTTTTCTCTTTGAAATATTGATTTATTGCCGTGTCATCAAATTGTTGATCTATATTAAATCGAAGCCACATATAACATACGGTGTTACCTTGTATTTCTGACATAGATGAAAATAAAATTTTAACCTCTCTGCCACAAATTTGAATCAAGTCATTTATAATCGGTTGTGTCACCTGAGTTTCCTCGACGAAGATTTTATAATCTTTAAAACCGCCAACTTGTTCGTCATTCAATCGACGAATCAATGATGTACTTGGCTCAGTCTGTATAACTGTAGACACAAAATTTTGAGCAATCGTCGTTTTAGGATGACTAAACACCTCTTTAACAGTTCCTGTTTCAACCACTTGCCCCTTTTCCATTACAGCAACACGATTACAAATGTCTTTAATAACGCGCATTTCATGTGTAATCATCATAATTGTAATGCCAAAGGTTTGATTGACATTCTTTAATAACGTCAATATCGAAGCAGTCGTTGCTGGATCCAATGCGCTTGTTGCTTCATCGCATAGGAGTATTTTCGGATTAGTAACAAGCGCTCTTGCAATAGCCACCCTTTGCTTCTGCCCACCAGATAATTCATCAGGAAATTGGTCTTTTTTATCACTCAATCCTACAAATTCAAGCATTTCCGTTACTCGTTGCTTAATTTCTGTTTTGCTTTTCTTACTTAAAATGAGTGGCATTGCTACATTTTTAAATACCGTAGCTGAATTTAATAAATTGAAATGCTGAAATATCATACCGATATCTTTCTTAATTTCTCGCATGCCTTTTTCGCTATAATTCGTAATATCATGTCCATCTACAATCACTTGTCCATTCGAGGCAGCTTCAAGATGATTCACGAGTCTTACCAACGTACTTTTTCCTGCACCACTATATCCAATCACACCAAAAATATCATTGCGATTGACCGTAAATGATACGTCCTTCAAAGCATCTATTGTTTGCTTTTTCTTATGAAATGATTTACTAACTTGTCGAAACTCAATCATCATCGCCCCTCCTACAAATTCTTATTAATCCACTAGGAATAAGAGCATTATATGTAAAATTGCATATATCGTCAATACAATTTGCCGAATTTTCTAAAAAATTAAAAAAATAATTAATTCATGTGACAATGATGAATTGTGAGACTACTATGACATTTATCAAATTAAATCCATACAAATGTCCACCAAACCTCCATAACTCAATCACGAATGATTAACATCGCACAAAAAAGCACTAGCATTTTCAAAATCAATTTAAGTTGATCTTAAAATATATGCTAGTGCTGCTATTATTTATAGCGTATCTAGTGCTTGTTTTAAATCATCGACTAAATCTTCAGTATCTTCAATACCTACAGAAATTCTTACAAGTCCGTCTGTAATACCTTCTTTAGCTCGAATATCTGCTGGAATGGATGCATGTGTCATCAATGCAGGTACTGAAATTAAACTTTCCACTGCACCTAAACTTTCAGCTAATGTGTAATACGATGTTGCTTTAATCAATTGTTTGGCACTTTCTGTATTTTTCACTTCAAATGCAATCACACCTGTATGGCCATCCGCTTGAGCCATATGGACATCATGATTTAAATGACTTTCAATACTTGGATGGAACACTTGTTGCACAGCTGGATGTGCTTGTAACATTTTAATAATTTCAATAACACTGCGATTAATTTGTTCCATACGTAAACCTAATGTTTTAATACCCCTCACAAGTAAATAGCTATCTTGAGGTCCTAAAATGCCACCTGTTGAATTTGAAATAAATGCTAAACGTTCTGCAAGCTTGTCATCCGATGTTGCAACTAAACCAGCAACGACATCACTATGTCCACCTAAATATTTCGTTGCAGAATGCAAGACAATATCGATGCCTAAATCTAATGGATTCTGATAATAAGGTGTCATAAATGTGTTATCAACGACTGAAATCAAACCGTGTTCTTTCGCAATTTCAGCAGACTTTTTAATGTCAGTAACACGTAATAATGGATTAGAAGGTGTTTCAATAAACAACATCTTTGTTGTTGGGCGTATCGCTTGTACAATTGAATCTGTATGCGTTGTATCTACAAAATCCACTTCAATGCCAAATCGTGTAAATACTTTTGTCAATGCGCGATAAGTACCGCCGTATACATCTGAATTTAAAATAATATGATCACCTTTGTCCAACAGCATAACAACTGCACTGATAGCTGCAACACCTGAACTAAACGCAAAGCCATGTTTGCCATTTTCTAATGCCGCAATAACGCTTTCTACAGAACTTCTTGTTGGATTCGCAGTACGAGAATATTCATATCCTTGACGTAAATCACCAATATCATCTTGTAAATATGTACTTGTTTGATAAATTGGTGTAGTAACTGCACCTGTATAGTCGTCCGTTGTGTGTCCACCGTGAATTAATTTAGTTTTCTTATTCATAATCATTCTCCTCATAATTAAATATTTGCTTAGACATATATCGATCGCTACCATCTGGAAATACGACAACAATCGTACCTTCAGATAATTGCGCTTTTAAATTCAATGCACCTTGTAATGCTGCACCTGAAGAACTGCCTACTAACAACCCTTCATTTATAGCCAAACTTTTGACATTTCGAAAGGCATCTTGATCTTTAATCGTAAATATCCCATCTACAAGACGTCTCTCTAAAAATATCGGCCATTTCTCAGAACCGATACCTTCAGTGTCATGTGCATGAGCTGGCCCTCCATTTAACACGGACCCTTCTGGCTCAACGGCATAACATTGCACGTGATGTTGCTTTAAATAACGTGCGGTACCTGTAAATGTACCGCCAGAGCCAATACCAGCCACAAAATAATCAATTTGCTGTAATGCTGAAGTCAATTCGGGTCCCAATGTATGAAAATATGTATCCGGATTATGTTCGGATTCAAATTGATTCATATAAACGGCACCATATTTTTCAGCATAGGAACGTGCAGCTAATTGTGCCCCATGCATACCTTCAGACTGACTCGTCCTTGAAACATCTGCACCAAGCGCTATCATAATATTAATCTTTTCTTCTGAAAAACCATACGGCGCAAAGATCTTACATTTCAAATGATGTCTATTCGCTGCAATAGCTAACCCTATGCCTGTATTACCAGCAGTCGCTTCAACAATAGTTTGACCTGCACGCACACGCCCTTCTTGAATTGCCTTCTCTACTAAATATTTCCCGAGTCTGTCTTTAACACTGCCTCCAGGATTCCATTGTTCAAGCTTGGCATAAATTTTAACTTTATCATCACTATAATGTTCTAACAGTACTAATGGTGTATTGCCAATTAAATCATAAGTAATCATAGATGCACCCTCATCTGACATGCCGATCAAATGAATGAAACCTTTCTTCATGTCTCAATTTTAATTCTTACTTTTCAGATAAGAATTATAAACGACATTTTGTTATTTTGCAATTATCTAAGTTTCGATTAATTCAGAACCAGTACTAACTTTTCAATTCCAAACAAAAAAACACCTGAGCAACACAAATACTTGTGTGTCAGATGCTTCTATATATTAACTAAATAATTGCACGATAAAGACTAAAATAATAACGACAGGCATCGCATACTTAATTAAGTAATACCAACCATTGAATAATCTAAATCGATCTTTACCAAAATATTGTTGTAATAATTTTTTATCTAATAATTGTCCTATGACAAGCGTAGTACCTAATGCGCCTAATGGCATCAATACATTCGAAACGATGAAATCCATATTATCAAAAATCGTTCCCGCACCGAATCTTACATCTTTTAAGATACCAAAAGATAAGGTTGCTGGAATACTAATGATAAATACTAAAATACTACCGATCACTGCGACTTTTTTACGTTTTGTATTGTCATTCTTCGTGAAGTTAGAAACATTTAATTCTAATAAAGAAATAGATGACGTTAAAGCCGCAAATAAGAACAGCACTAAGAATCCCAAATAGAATAATGTGCCTAGATGCATTTGACTAAAGACCATTGGCAGTACTTTAAATAATAATCCAGGCCCTTCTTGTGGTTCATAGCCAAAACTATGTAACGCCGGAAATATAGCTAGGCCTGCCAATACAGATACAAAGATATTCATAACAACGATAGAAATAGCTGATGACTTAATCGTCATGTCTTTAGAGGCATAACTCGCATAAGTAATCATACCTGTAGTTCCTAATGATAACGTAAAGAATGATTGACCTAGCGCAAACAAGATGCCATCAGCAGTAATCTCTGATACTCTTGGTTGTAAAATAAATTTCACACCTTCTAAGGCACCATCTAATGTTAAAGACTTAATCACAATGATGATTAAAAAGACAAACAGCAATGGCATCATAACTTTCGATGCCTTTTCTAATCCTTTTTCAACACCTAACATGACAATAATCATCGTAGCGAATATGAATATACCTTGCCCTAGAACAGTTAACCAAGGATTTGATATTACCGCTTCAAAATTCATTTCTTGGAGATGATTGATGCGTTGAAATATAACTAATTGCCATAATACTTGTCCGATGTAAATGACAATCCAACCACCGATAACACTATAGAAGCCAAATAAAATAAACACGGCCAAATTACCGTTCCAGCCAATGATATTGAGCCATTTTTTACCAGTTAATTTACTATATATTTGTGTTGTATATGTCCGTCCCATTTTCCCAACAGTGAATTCCATAATGAGTAATGGCAACCCAACAAAAATGGTGAATATTAAGAACATAGCTAGAAAGGCACCGCCGCCATAAATCCCTGCCATATATGGGAATTTCCACATGGCACCAAGACCGATTGCAGAACCCGCACTAGCTAAAATAAATCCAGTTGATGACTTCCATTGTGATTGTTGTCTTTTCATCATTCACATCTCCTTTAAAGCGTTAAAGCGTCTACGTGTTTAAGTAACACTCTAACATGTATGTAAATAACATGCAATACACCTGCATCAAAATTGTTTCATTAATACGGTAGCGCCTGTATTTATCATAATATAGTCAACTCTTGTAATGTGTTGTCATTACGCTACATTAAAATTTCTGGTTCAACGCTGTATACGTGCGCCAATATCTCGCCACATAACAACTTCAGGTACAATGCCCATAATATTTCCACGACATCACACTACAAATTAACTTTGTCTAAGTTCCCTATACTATCACGCCACAAAAAACACTCAAATGACAAATATAATAACATCGTCACTCAAGTGTTAATATTTAAAATCTTCAATTATGTTAAAGCATTGAAAAAGCGAATAACATTTTCTTCTAAAATATCTCTGCCTTCTCCATGTGTCATTAAATGATGCGAATCCTTCAGACCATTTAATTCTTTGTCTACTGATCCTAAATGTTCATAAATAAAATGTGCACTTGTTTCATAGGATGGCTCATCTTTACCACCAAATAATATATTAGCTGGAATTTTAATAACATTTAAATTTGTCATGATATCATCAATAAAATGCTGAAACTTCGTAATTTCACCTTCATAATCATCAATTGCTGCTAATTGCGCACTCGATGCTTGCTGATCTAAATTTAAAATATTCGACATGCGTTGACTATAATAAACTAAATGTTCTATTAAGCCATCATCACTTTTTTCCTTTGGTGCTGACATGACAGCGATACGTTTCAACGGGTAGTGCTGCGCCAATTTTAATGTCATTAATCCACCTAAAGACACACCCGTTGCACTGATAGATTCATAACCTTCATTGACTAAAAATTGGTAAGCTTTCTCAACTTCTTCCCACCAATCATCTACATTATATGTCATGAAATCTTTCAACAGTAAACCATGACCTGGATAATTCGGTGCATAACAACTAAATCCTTGGTCATTTAACTCAGCTGCAAGATGCTTCACATCCCGATTTGTACTTGTAAATGAATGTAATAATAATATCGCATGTCCATTTGTGCCTTTTAAATAAGATGGACTCGGTGTTTTAATTCTCATTTTTCTATATACCTCCACTATGTCTAAAGATGTTTGCTAAACGCGTTGTCGTCGATGATTAATAAAGTATGGGTATACCATTAAGAATAACGCTACCCAAATGATTGCTAGTGACGTGCCGCCAATGACATCTGAAAAGTAATGTGCATGAAAATAAAGGCGACAAAATAATATGCTAAGCCATAATATTCCCATAACTAGCGCACTCAACACTTTTGTTATTGTCTTAGCAGCAACTGAAATAATAATGATCATTAAGGCGAAATATAATAATGTGCTGGCGTTGGAATGTCCACTTGGAAATGAAAAGCCTGTATCAACGGCTAAATGATTATATGGTCTTGGACGTAAAACAGTATCTTTAATTAATTTGTTCATGATGACACCTGAAACCAAATATGTCACAAACCAAACCGCTAAATGCCTCTGTTTAATAAACAGTATGATTGTGACGATAATTGAAATCAACACGACACCTTTGACATCTCCAATTTCCGCACTAAACGTCATATAATAATTAAACAAATTGTTAACATACTGACGTTGTGGCTCACCGAAATAATCTGTAAACCATGTTAATGATCCCATATCTATATTTTTAAGCCATTCTTGATTTGTCACTACACCGTAAAACATACCTATAAATACAATCAGCGCGATTAAAAATAAAGGCACTGTCATTTTCGGTGATGTTAATTTTTTATCTATCATCTTACAATCTCCTCGTATCATCATTTTCATTTTACAAATGTTATCCATAATATCAATGTGCCACAAATTTCACTTTACCGACAATATCAAAATTATAAAGTTCATATTGTTATGTATATTGCAAATAAAACATTGTATAATTGAAATAACAATATTTTGCTATTTTCAATTTAGTACGATCTATATTTATTATACAGAGGGGGTAAGGCGTATCAATAGAGTTATTTTTGTCTATATAGCGTTAATCATTACATTAGTTAGATTCTTTACCCCTATTCATCCATCGTTTTCAAATTTGATTTACTGGATATTTGTATTATATTTTATTCCTATTATACTATGCGTTATCGGTTTCAAGGCCGAAAAACTTATTGCAACAATGGTCATTATACCTAATTTTTTAGGTATACTTTATCGATTATATGCCTACGTCACACATATACTCTTTATGTAAAAGGATAGTGGGCATGTCTCGCAACAAATATGCTTGCGTTGACTTGTCACCATTCGCAAATTTTATGACATACGCCTTTCACGGGCTATATTCAGACCCACGCATTCATCCACGTAATAAACACATCATGTAATAGAAAAACAGCACACCCAAATATATGGCGTTGCGCTGTTTAACCAAGCATACTTCTATAGCTTTAATAAGCCAGCAGAAGCATACCTAACCTTCTTAAATATGCTTTTCCAAATTATCCTCAAGTTTGAATACGATAATACGTTCACCTGTAACTGTACTTAAATCACTGTGGAAGCTCATCACTTTGATACCTGTAATTTTAAGAATGATATCATTCAAATCTTGCTCACCGGATTCAACTAATTCAGAACGTGTTCGTTTAATATTTAGTAATCCTTCATTCGTACTACACACACGATATTCTGCTGGCGTTAAGATACCTTGTAAACTAATAATCACCATATCTCTTAAAATGTCTGATTTAACTGACAAGGAACCTCTGCCAAGGAAATCTTTTTCCCATTGCGTAATGGCTTTACTGATTTCAGCTTCGATTTCACCTTTCGTTCTTTTCATATCACTAACTCCAATAATATTAAAATTGATTACTTCATCTTTGTATCGTTATCACGACATCAACTATTACATTAAGTTTATCATTTTTAGTATATTTTAAGAAGCTAGAACATTGTAGATATGATGATATATTAATTACTTAGCATCGCAACATATCATCGTTAAATCCAACTTTTAAAACGCCCTTCCTCATTAACGCTCATTAAACGCAGCCAATGATTAGACACCTTCCTAGCGAAATGCTCATTATTCGCGAATAGTCTAGCTACAACATAGTCGGGTGCCTGAATAACGACAAGTAAACGAATTGGCGAATGATACATCGTCCGATCAGCAGCCATAACAGATTGCCATGATAAGCCATACATCAGATCACTCGCATTACCTTGCATGACACCAACACCTGACGTGACGGTTTGTGTCGCTTTATTCCCACTTCCGTAAAAATGCGGCGCAACTGTCGACGCATAATATTGTAAATTAATCCATTGTGCCACAAGCGCCGGACCAGAAATGATGGTATTTAACAATTTGCCATCTTTATCTTTACGCCAATCATAATTGTGTAAAAATGTCCGCCCTTCTAAATCAATGCCTTTTGTTAATTGGCGTCGTCCAATTATAAATGATGCATTTTTAGCCAAGCCCCATTCTGGACGTACCTCACTCCAATCACTTGCAAACCGCTGTGCTTCTTCCACTGGATGATTCACACGACCAATCGTTGGCAGTTTGTCCAAACGTTCGCGATTCGCTTGTTCAGAAATCATCGGCATCGCGTCATTCAATGATTCATATGCATCTAGAGCTAAAGCTGATAATGTGTCTGGCACATATACCCATGCCAACGTATCAGTAGACGTATGATGTTCTGCTGCCGCAAAAACAGTTGTCTCTGGAATATACACACCTGATTGTTTTAATCCTTGTCTGACATTTGGACGATTACATATCATCGCTAATAACTTAGCATTAAAACCGCTTGATGCGCCACCACAAGCCCCACATTCAAGTGATGCATGATGTGGATTATTGTGAGAATGACTAGCATGACCTGCTAACACAACGAACGGCGCAAATGCTTCGGTTAAATCCATCAATTTCAACGCTTGTAACGCGAAATCAATTTGCTCTTGCTCAGTAAATCCAACAGGTAAGTCTGATGTTCGGTCAAACTCACGATCAATCGTTAACTTTGTTTCAGGCTTTTTCAACCATTTTTGTTTTATTTTTTGTAAAGACGCGCGACTTTTTCTAGGCATAATCGAATTGACAATGGTACTCAAGCTTAAAAATGGCCCACTTAATTCAGGCAATAACAGACTAGGCATAACATTATTTTTCATCAATTTAAATGTGTAAAACATCGATGACATTGTCTGTTGCTGTTGTCGATAAACATTCATATCGTAGCGGTCTGCAAATTCTTTAATGCGATATGCCGGCGGTACCATGACAGGTAATGAATCATGTTTGAATTGTTCGTCTACGGCATCTTTTTGAATAGGTAATCCAAAGAAACCTGCAATACCAATCGTTTCAAAGGGCCCTGCTGCTTCGATATGTCTACGAAATGGTTCTGAACGAACATCTATACAAAATGCAATTTGCGCTTTCGTTGATGTGCCCACCTGATTTAGCTCGCTATTATTTTCATCAACTGCTTGTGTGTCATTTAACAATACTGAATGTGGCTGATTAGCGTTATCATTTTCTGAGACATTTACTTGGTTTACATCTAATGCGCCCGCCACACTTTCATGACCTGCTTTAATTTTTTGTTTTAACTGAGATTCGTATGTCATTTCCCAGGCAATTAGCCATAAATTTTTAAATACATTTTTATTCATAGTTGCTGCAAAATGAATAAACGTTTGAATTTCATTGACGTCATGTTGTAGTAATACATCGCTAGGCATATCACTGTAGTAACACAATGATGCAACAGTTTGCTTAAACCAATTTTCCGATCTACTTTCACAATCTTTAGTGACTGACTTAAACTCATCACCAACTAGCAATTGTTCGACAACTAACCGAATTGCCAAATAATCCGTTAACAAATGTTGTTCAAAGTGATGCTGTTGTGAACGGTAATACAACATACCTGCCCAACCCGGTAACGCCAAAAGATGTCCTTCAACATAAGCTTGGTAGTCTTCCTGATCTATTGAAAAATAAGTTAATACTGACTCTATCGTCATTTCAGGATCATTGGGTAAGCCTTTAATCACTTGGCGCTGTGCTTTAGTAAAACTATGGTCATGTTGCGCTAAATGCAACCATGCATGGTAAAAACTTTGCTCACGCTTCGGCATTGTCCAACTCGATAGAAATTGATCGATATAAAGTTTCGTCCATTTAATCATTTGACGATTCACTTGTTCGCTAAGTGGCTCACCTTGTTCATCTATTATTGCATCACTCATCGGACGTACATCATAGTGATGATATGATTCAGCCATATCACGTTTTGATTTTTCTAATAGTAGATCAGCAACAACATCAACATTTGAATGATTCATATATGATGCAGGTACGTCTTTTAATGTTTTAATGTTATCAATATAAAGATTGATGTAGTGTTGCGGGATATTGTAGTGATGTTCAAGTAACATATCAGTAACAAGTTGATTAAAGACACTTTCATCTAATTCACCACGTGCCACAGCGCTTTCTATTAATGCTTTATTTGGGAAAATATCCACATCGCGAACGTCACGTAACCATTTTGCGACATCTTCAAACGTATCCGCTTCTAATCCTTCCCAGGGGTTACGTGCTGCAAAAATCGAAATCGGTGATAATGGTGTAATAACACGTTTCGCATTTTCAATGACTGAATTGATATTTAACTGTGTTGTCATACCTTTCACCTCCTATAAATACTTCTTCAAATAATTCGGATGACTTTCTATCGCTTTCGAGCGTGCTTCACCTAGATTAACTAACCACACGTACAATACCGCAAAACCCTTAGAGTATCGATGACGCGCCACCCAAATACTTAATAAACTGCCAAAGATTAAAATGACAACACTAATGATGACACTCACTGTAGGCGGTGTTGTCGCATGTGTTGTTATATTTTGTAATACATCGTAAAAATAATTGTGTGTGATGACGTAGATAAATGTCACAATTGCAATCAAAATCATGCCAACCAGACGTGCCATGCGCCCTTTACTAAAGGCTACCATCTGATTCCAAGATACAAGTAATGACCATGCTAGAATGAGTGCACTTAACACTTCATATGCACTTCTGTCACTACTCATCCAAAATAGAAATGCCACGATAATAGCTAATACACGTCCCATGACAATCCAGCCATAAGCGTCTTTAGCAGATGCTTGTTTTGGAATATTGAATCGCTTCACGATAGAACCTGATTGTAAAAATAATGTTGCTTTAAAAATACCGTGCAATATTAAATGAATAATCGCTGCTGAATATACACCCAATGCACATTGAACTAACATAAAGCCCATTTGACTCATCGTAGAGCCCACTAACTGTCTTTTGTAGTCAACTTGAACCAAGCTAATACCCGATCCTAACAATACAGAAATACTAGAAAGGATAAGTAATAATGATAACGCAAATCCATTATCAAATATCGGCGCAAAACGAGTTAGAATAACACCACCTGCATTCACAATTCCTGCATGCATAATTGCCGATACTGGCGTTGGTGCCGTTACAGATTCAATCAACCATCGATGAAAAGGAAATTGTGCTGCCGGTATCATGACAGCTAATACAAGTAGTACATTCGTCAACAATGACCATGTCGGATGTACTATATGTTGTGGTACCCGCCACTCACCAGTCGCAATATAAATAGTTACAATTGCTCCAACGAATGCAAGCCAACCACATAAAAATGTCATGCTTGATAATTTCGCAGACTCACGTGGCACTTTCCAAAAACGATTAACGTTCATCAGCAGTGTTAAACATAATAATGTCATACCCCAGCAGAGTGCCATCAGTCTTAAGTCTTCAGACATCCATGCTAAAGATGCAAACGACGTAATCGCAGTGAACAATGGAAAGTAATGTCTATAATGATGATCACCTAGTAAATATCGCATTGAAAACTTTTGAATAATAAAACCAAGCGCCATTACAAAGCCAGCTAATAACCAAGATAAACGATCTATTTTAAATGGACCTAAGACATGTTGACCATGAATACCGAAAAAGCCAATGACTGCAAATAATACTGGCATGACTAGTATGTATAAATGTAATTTAATATATCTCATTGGCATAACTGGTGCTAAAAACAACAAGCCACTTATCAATGCAATGATAAGCGCAATAACAAACAGTGAAAATAGCAATTGAAAACTTAACACTGCATAACCTCCTTATTTCTAATCTCTCGCATAATTGCTTATGTATAAAAATAAAAACCTACAATAGTAGATTCTGTACATAATGGCAGAAAATTTACTATTGCAGGTTTCAGTTTAACTAGACACTGCATCACGGTACGTTGATATACCTTGTTGCAGTGTTCTCTTTAAGCGTGCTCCCATGCACATATGTATATAAAATGTTACTTCTGTCTGTTCAATTCATCTTCATAAATATGCTTTGCCTAGACGAGACCTAACGTGTTATTCGTTTTAAACTTATAACATAAAATATAATTAAATTTCTGCTTCATGTCAAATTCATGAGCTTAACCTCTATTAAACCAATGATTGTAAAGATTTTGTAAACGCACCTGTACAGTTAGGCAGTATTTCCCGTCCTTTTAAAATAAAAAATTCGCAGTTATGATCATAACAATTCAAGTTAGGAAAAAAATCAATTACGCACAAGATAACTATGTACAATGAAGTTAACTCATAAGCAAAGGAGGTAATCTTAATGGGTATCATCGCTGGCATCATTAAAGTTATCAAAAGCTTAATCGAACAATTCACTGGTAAATAAGATTTCATAACAAACAAAGGAGGTCTTTCACATGGGTATCATTGCAGGAATCATTAAATTCATTAAAGGATTAATTGAGAAATTCACTGGTAAGTAAGTTATAAAAATCTCATAGATATGAACATCTTATTTGAAGGGGGCCATTCACATGGAATTCGTAGCAAAATTATTCAAATTCTTTAAAGATTTACTTGGTAAATTTTTAGGTAACAACTAATCTCAAACATTAACAATCAACAACTCATCACTATGTTAAATCAACATACAGGAGGACAAAACGATGGCTATTGTAGGTACTATCATTAAAATCATCAAAGCAATTATCGACATTTTCGCAAAATAATTTAAGCGAATTGAATACTTAAAATTCTCAGGCCACTATACCAATAGGGATGGTGGCTTTGCTTTGTGTTGATTTATTGATGTGAGGTGAGTCTTGTTTGTTTGTTGCAAATAAATGGTCTTGGTATTTTTTGTATAGGATGTTCTTGGTGGTACGTAAGGAATATTCGTGATCTTTGTAGTCTGACGCGTTATATTTTTGTGGCGTGTTTTATGTTTGATACTCGAAGTCTAAGACATTCATGATTTGGCGTGCGAAATCTTAATGATCTTCTTGATCTGGCGCAAGATATATTGGCCGCGTGCAGAATTTCGTTGCACGTTTAGTCTGAAACACTCGTGTGACTGTAAGCAGTAATAGTACATTGATAGCTGCAATTACTTCACTCATTTTTATGACCGTTAAACAATAATTGTACTTTCAATTAACAGTTGGTACGATGGTTTTATCATTTTTCATCAACGCAAATATAAAAAGGACTAAGACACATACATGTCCTAGCCCTATGGATAAAATGCAAATTTCTGCTTTATCAAAACTATCACACTTTAGATAGATTGAAAACAAAAAGTTCCTAAGAACATCTTAACTTTTTATTAATTGTCATAAATTGCAAACAATTAAGCCACAATTCAAAAATGATTATACTTCATTCAACTTATCGTGCTGGTCTAATTTGCCATTGATATGGATCTTCAAATTGTTGCCAATCTGCATCAATTTCTTGCGCATTGACTAAGCATGCATCGAGTTCTTTTGTTAATTTTTCTTCATCTAATTCTGTACCAATAATGACAAATTGTGTATGACGATCGCCATATTCTGGATCCCATTCAGCTGCGACATCTTGACGTTCTGCTAATATTTGTGTTTGTTGCGCTTCAGACATACTAGCCACCCAATATGTAACTGGGTGAATATTGCAAGATGACCCTGCTTGAGATAATAAACATGCTACATGATTGTATTGTGCTAACCATACGATACCTTTTGATCGAACGACATTATTTGACATGCTTTCTAACCAATCATTGAACCTTTTAGCATGGAAAGGTAGACGACGTTTATATACAAATGATGATATGCCATATTCTTCTGTTTCAGGCGTATGCGATGCATGACCACCCGACTCAAGTTCTTTGATCCATCCTGCTGACTCGCTCGCTTTTTCAAAATCAAAACGCTGCGTATTTAAGACTTCTTTTAAATCTACTTCAGAATTTGTTGTCTTAATAATTTTAGCAATAGGTTGCAATGCGCTTAACACTTTTTCTAACTTTGCAAGTTCTTCTTCACTAATTAAATCAATTTTATTAATAATCAATACATCACAAAATTCAACTTGGTCAATTAATAAATCAGCAATCGAACGTTCATCTGTTTCATCAACGCTTTGATCACGATCCATCAATAAATCTTCTGAGTTGATGTCATGTACGAAGCGGTTAGCATCAACAACTGTAACCATTGTATCTAAACGGCAAATCGCTGTAAGATCAATGCCAAGTTCATCATCAATATATGAGAAAGTTTGTGCAACAGGTACTGGCTCTGAAATCCCTGTTGACTCAATAACAATTTGATCGATGCCACCTTTTTTCACTAAACGCTCAACTTCTTTTAATAAATCATCTCTAAGTGTACAACAGATACAACCATTAGAGAGTTCGACTAATTTTTCATCTGTACGCGATAGTCCCCCACCATCTGCGACAAGATCTTTATCGATATTAACTTCACTCATATCATTTACAATTACCGCGATACGTCGACCTTCACGATTTTGTAAAATATGATTTAACAATGTTGTTTTCCCCGAGCCTAAATAACCACTTAATACCGTAACTGGAATTTTAGCCATATATATACCCTCACTTCAATTTATTTGTAAATAGGAATAATTCCGTTTTACATTATATAGGAGCGTTTCCTCTTTCGCAATCTTCGATAATAAAAAAATAGTATACTTAATTAAATTATTGAGCACTTTACTTTATAATGGAGACAAAGATATATCTCACTAAAGAGAATCGAGGTGTATAAACATGTTATTTGTCATTTTAGTTTTATATGTCATTGGCATTGCATTTATTCTACTAAGTGTTTTTGGTTCTAAGACGGAAGGTTTATCTACGAAACATACTTTATATACAATTGGTAGTGCCATTATAACGATTGCTATTTTCATTTCAATTGGCTATGCTATTCAATACTTAACTGCAGCGCTTTATGGTTTGTAAGGTGATGATGATCTATAGCGGGTAGTTCGGGAGAGGTTAACTTGCGTTGATTTTGATAAAGTGGTCATAGCTTTTGGTACTTGAGGATTTTGTTGTTGCTGTTTGGAATGTAGATATGTTTAATGCGGGACAGTAATTTAAGTTGTGTTTTTACAATTGTGAGTGTGGTATTTCGATTAAGAGAGCGTTACTTTACATGGAAATAAAATAAATTAAAAAGAAGCGGCCTAGTGTCAGTTGTGAATATACTGAACATTGGTCGCTTTATTTAGTAGTATGATATGTAGTTTAGCTATTAATTTTTTTCAAATCATCTTTAATACTGTCTATCTCAGACATTGCACTTTTAACCCAGTCTCCTTGAGCTGCACCTTTAAAATTAGCTTTAAAAGCTTCGCAATGCTGCGCCATTTGTTCAATCAATACTTTTTCTTCACCTTTTAATCCGTTTTCAATATCTTTATATTTATGCTTATGTTCAGGTGCAATAACTGAACGAATGTTTTCTTTTTGCGCTTCCATTTTAGATATGAGATTAAGTGTTTCTACTGTAGTACTTATATCTGGCATTCTTAAGTTCATATCTGGTTCTATTAGAGTCATTTAATCTCCTCCAAATTATCAGTCACTTAGTTTATCTAAC
This sequence comes from Staphylococcus sp. FSL W8-0056, assembly GCF_037963075.1. Taxonomy (NCBI): domain Bacteria; kingdom Bacillati; phylum Bacillota; class Bacilli; order Caryophanales; family Staphylococcaceae; genus Staphylococcus; species Staphylococcus sp. FSL W8-0056. The sequence continues at coordinate 136,967 of NZ_CP150142.1, read as the reverse complement.
TGCTTTTCATAAGACTTTTTTAAGTCTTCTTTATATTCTTCTAATTTCCATTCTTGCTTTCTAATTATCTCATTGATTTCTTGCTCATACGCTTCTATATTTCTCGTCATTTTCCTTTGGGCATCTTCACTATAATTCATTTCGTGCTTCAAATATTGAAAAACATCATAACTACGTTCATTTTCTTTTCGAGTTCTATGCCTAAGTTCATTTAAATTATGCAGTTCATTCTCTATACGTTTTTTCTCAGATTCATATGATTCTTCTAATTCATTTTTATTATTAATTTGATTAAACATCATAGTAATCCACCTATTTGTGATGCAAGCACTTGATCTTTATCAACGATTTCATTAATACTGAGTCTAACTCTCATAATATAATTTGATACAGAAGACCCTATCGTTGAAAGTTGTCTTTCTTTTGCAGATATCATTTGTTCAGGTTCTCTTACCATACTACTTTCATTCACTTGACCTTCATCTAAAGCATTGAGAACTCCATTTACACTCAAATCTTCACCTACAGCTTTTCCAGCTTTTTGAGCGTCTTCCCAATTTTTTCCAAATTCCTTTTTCTTTTCATTATACATTTTTTTGATTTGATTAATTTCATCGTCTATCAGTTGACTGAATGACTGCGCAATTGTTAAAGCTGTTAAACTTTCTAAAACTTTTTGCTGCGAAGAAGATAATCCTCCTCCATTTGTAGTCATCATATTTGCTCTAAGTAATTCTATACTAGCTAATTTAGAGATAGCATTATTTGAATTCTTTACAAATGACTTATTATTTTCTTCTGCATAACCTTGTAGTTTTTTAAGTTCTTTTTTTATAGCTTTTTGTTCTTCTTCGGTCAGAAAGCCTTCCATTTCATGACCTTTACCATTTTTAAAGACTTTATCATTACCGAAAAAAACATAATGCTTATATTTCTTCAGATTTTCTGTCAATGCATCATTTTCTGCAACAAACCTAGTAATATTACCTTTATAATTTTTATATAACTCTAACAATCGTTTTCCATCTGGGGAATTAGGATTCAAACTATTTATAGAAATAGGAGCTGGATTATAAACCACAATGTTCGGAATACCATTACTCATTCCAAGAACTACCGCATCTCTTCCACCTAGTGAATGACCAGTAATAAAATCAATGTCATACTTACTTTTTATTTTATTTATAAATTCTTGTGTATTCGCATATCTATAGTTTTGATCAGATGCAGGAGAATATAAGGTTCTGTTGCAAAGTTGAATTTATAGTATAATTTTAACAAAAAGGAGTCTTCTGTATGAACTATTTCAGATATAAACAATTTAACAAGGATGTTATCACTGTAGCCGTTGGCTACTATCTAAGATATGCATTGAGTTATCGTGATATATCTGAAATATTAAGGGAACGTGGTGTAAACGTTCATCATTCAACGGTCTACCGTTGGGTTCAAGAATATGCCCCAATTTTGTATCAAATTTGGAAGAAAAAGCATAAAAAAGCTTATTACAAATGGCGTATTGATGAGACGTACATCAAAATAAAAGGAAAATGGAGCTATTTATATCGTGCCATTGATGCAGAGGGACATACATTAGATATTTGGTTGCGTAAGCAACGAGATAATCATTCAGCATATGCGTTTATCAAACGTCTCATTAAACAATTTGGTAAACCTCAAAAGGTAATTACAGATCAGGCACCTTCAACGAAGGTAGCAATGGCTAAAGTAATTAAAGCTTTTAAACTTAAACCTGACTGTCATTGTACATCGAAATATCTGAATAACCTCATTGAGCAAGATCACCGTCATATTAAAGTAAGAAAGACAAGGTATCAAAGTATCAATACAGCAAAGAATACTTTAAAAGGTATTGAATGTATTTACGCTCTATATAAAAAGAACCGCAGGTCTCTTCAGATCTACGGATTTTCGCCATGCCACGAAATTAGCATCATGCTAGCAAGTTAAGCGAACACTGACATGATAAATTAGTGGTTAGCTATATTTTTTTACTTTGCAACAGAACCAAGTATATCCTATGCGTTCTTAAGCTAGCTGCTGTTAGTGCTTCTCATTGCACCCTGGTTATAAAAGCCATACTCACAAACCTCTTCACCAAAACTCTTTACATCTCTAATATAGAACTCTATCTAGCGAACTTTTAGAAAAGATATAAAACATCAGAGTATGGACAGTTGCGGATGTACTTCAGAAAAGATTAGATGTCTAAAAAGCTTGTAGTTAAAGCTTTTTAGACATCTAAATCTAGGTACTAAAACAATTCATCCAGTAAAATATAATATTTTATTTTCTCCCAATCAGGCTTGATCCCCAGTAAGTCAAAAAATAGCTCGACATACTGTTCTTCCCCGATATCCTCCCTGATCGACCGGACGCAGAAGGCAATGTCATACCACTTGTCCGCCCTGCCGCTTCTCCCAAGATCAATAAAGCCACTTACTTTGCCATCTTTCACAAAGATGTTGCTGTCTCCCAGGTCGCCGTGGGAAAAGACAAGTTCCTCTTCGGGCTTTTCCGTCTTTAAAAAATCATACAGCTCGCGCGGATCTTTAAATGGAGTGTCTTCTTCCCAGTTTTCGCAATCCACATCGGCCAGATCGTTATTCAGTAAGTAATCCAATTCGGCTAAGCGGCTGTCTAAGCTATTCGTATAGGGACAATCCGATATGTCGATGGAGTGAAAGAGCCTGATGCACTCCGCATACAGCTCGATAATCTTTTCAGGGCTTTGTTCATCTTCATACTCTTCCGAGCAAAGGACGCCATCGGCCTCACTCATGAGCAGATTGCTCCAGCCATCATGCCGTTCAAAGTGCAGGACCTTTGGAACAGGCAGCTTTCCTTCCAGCCATAGCATCATGTCCTTTTCCCGTTCCACATCATAGGTGGTCCCTTTATACCGGCTGTCCGTCATTTTTAAATATAGGTTTTCATTTTCTCCCACCAGCTTATATACCTTAGCAGGAGACATTCCTTCCGTATCTTTTACGCAGCGGTATTTTTCGATCAGTTTTTTCAATTCCGGTGATATTCTCATTTTAGCCATTTATTATTTCCTTCCTCTTTTCTACAGTATTTAAAGATACCCCAAGAAGCTAATTATAACAAGACGAACTCCAATTCACTGTTCCTTGCATTCTAAAACCTTAAATACCAGAAAACAGCTTTTTCAAAGTTGGCGTATAACATAGTATCGACGGAGCCGATTTTGAAACCACAATTATGATAGAATTTACAAGCTATAAGGTTATTGTCCTGGGTTTCAAGCATTAGTCCATGCAAGTTTTTATGCTTTGCCCATTCTATAGATATATTGATAAGCGCGCTGCCTATGCCTTGCCCCCTGAAATCCTTACATACGGCGATATCTTCTATATAAGCGTACCGGTTCCAATTTTTTCGCAGTTTAACTTTTCCGACGCATTTATCGTCTTGGTAGTAAAGATATATTATATTATCTTATCAGTATTGTCAATATATTCAAGGCAATCTGCCTCCTCATCCTCTTCATCCTCTTCGTCTTGGTAGCTTTTTAAATATGGCGCTTCATAGAGTAATTCTGTAAAGGTCCAATTCTCGTTTTCATACCTCGGTATAATCTTACCTATCACCTCAAATGGTTCGCTGGGTTTATCGATATCTTTCAGGTGCCCTGCTTTCATTTCTGTAATCACTGTTCCCGCCTCTCTTCTATATCAGCGGCATATGTGCTATCCAGGCAGCCGGTTTTACCAGTGTATTTTTTATACATGTCCCTGGTATATTTTGTTATATTCCTATCATACTCCGGATAGGCATAATGAAGCCTTTCCGCCACCTCACCGGATACCGCCCTGAACAATTGATGGCATAGAAATAATGCTTCCCATATGTTTTCATAGGAATCCATCCGGTAGGTGGACAAAAGTTTCTCCCACAAATCCTCGGATATATACCTTTCAATAAACTTATAGTTCTTGCCTACACTTAATTTAAAGCCTGTTTCGATGCCGACCTTCCATGATATCATTCTCAGCAGCTCATGGCGAACAATCTGATTAAAATGATCAATAGCAAATAAAATTTCCTTACGGCACAATCCTTTAATAACATAAGGTGTTACATTCCAAAATTCATTGCAGCAATCATCATACTCCCTTGCGCTTGGCTTTCTTACATGATAATCTATATCAGTCGGAACTATGTCCCTTTTAATTCTACAATCTTTATCAATTAGAACCTTTATTAATTTATCGCCCTTTAGGTAATTATCTAACTCTTCCAAGGGCAATAAGGTAAGATCAATTTTATTGTAATCATCAAATAGCTATAATAGATTTAGAGGTAAAGAAATTAAATACATTGAAGAGCAGAAAGATTTTACAAAAGAGTATTTTAATAAAAATGATGGTTCTGTTGCAAAGTAAAAAATATAGCTAATCACTAATATATCATGTCAGTGTTCGTTTAACTTGCTAGCATGATGCTAATTTCGTGGCATGGGGAAAATCCGTAGATCTGAAGAGACCTACGGTTCTTTTTATATAGAGCGTAAATACATTCAATACCTTTTAAAGTATTCTTTGCCGTATTGATACTTTGATATCTTGTCTTTCTTACTTTAATATGACGGTGATCTTGCTCAATGAGGTTATTCAGATATTTCGATGTACAATGACAGTCAGGTTTAAGTTTAAAAGCTTTAATTATTTTAGCCATTGCTGCCTTCGTTGAAGGTGCCTGATCTGTAACTACCTTTTGAGGCTTACCAAATTGTTTAATGAGACGTTTGATAAACGCATATGCTGAATGATTATCTCGTTGCTTACGCAACCAAATATCTAATGTATGTCCCTCTGTATCAATGGCACGATATAAATAGCTCCATTTTCCTTTTATTTTGATATACGTCTCATCAATACGCCATTTGTAATAAGCTTTTTTATGCTTTTTCTTCCAAATTTGATATAAAATTGGGGCATATTCTTGAACCCAACGGTAGATCGTTGAATGATGAACGTTTACACCACGTTCTCTTAATATTTCAGATATATCACGATAGCTCAATGCATATCTTAGATAGTAGCCAACGGCTACAGTGATAACATCCTTGTTAAATTGTTTATATCTGAAATAGTTCATACAGAAGACTCCTTTTTGTTAAAATTATATTATAAATTCAACTTTGCAACAGAACCTCCTAACTGTATTACCACCTTAAAAGTAGTTGCAGACGCACTTCCTAAATCGTCAGCAGTGTTTAACCACATATCATCAACAATAATCATATGACCTGTTGATGATACTGGAGCAAATTCTGTCAACCCTTCAACTACACCTAAAATAAATGCTTTAATCTGCTCTATAAAACCCATTTTTCTCCTCCTTTTAACTTATATCAGTTTTTTTAAAGTATGAGAATAATATAATTACACTGAATATAGATGTAACAATTATGATAATTAAAGATAATAGAAATGGATAAGTATTAGGTAATGTTCCTCTAGATATGTCTCCAACTGCAGCCCAAGGAAATAATCCTCTATGTTCAGAATTAGCAGTCATTAAATTTATCAAAGTAATTATTATGGTTAAAACAATTGTGGGAACATAATTTTTAAAATATATCGACAAAATAATTATTGGTGGAGATAATATCCATAATAACACTCCGCCAATAACAAATGTAAAGAATGAATCAATTATTAAACTCTGGCTTAACCCTTGAAAATGCAATAGCATACCTAGCATTAAAGTTAGCAACCATGCAATAACAGATAGTGTTTGAATCCACAAGAATAATAATATTATTTTACTTACTAAAAAACTTTCTCTAGATATAGGTATAATTAATAAGTTTTTTAAAGTATCTTCTATATATTCTCTTCCAAACAAATAGGCTATTATAACCCCATATAGAGGAGGTCCAATAATTAGCATATGATATAAACTGACTTCTTCAAATAACTGTTTAAATACAATATTAGGAGTCGGTACTTTCGTCCGCATACTAATAAAAGAAGCTACAACCACCATAAAAGGTGCTACGCATGTACCTAAAATACTTATTAGAAACATATATGATCTTTTTAACTTAATAAATTCTGTACGGAGTAGATTATCCAATTGTGCCACCTCCTACTAAGTCTTCGAAATAAGTTTCTAGATTATCTTCTATCACTCTCATCTGGAAAACATCAATATTGTTTAATACTAATAATCTATTAATTTCTTGTTGTCTATCAATATGTGAATAAATTTTAAATTCGCCATTTTCTTTAATTTTATAGTCATAAATTCCGAAGTTAGTTTCCAACAAACATGCAACTTTTTCTTCATCTGATACTGATATACTTATAAATTGTCTGTTCTTTTTTTTTAAATCTTCATACATAATTTCTTCTAACAAAACTCCGTTATGAATAATACCCACCTTGTCTACTAACTGCTCTATTTCTGACAATATATGACTTGAAATTAAAATGGTTATATTTCTAGATTGAGCCAGATCCTTAATCAACTTTCTAATTTCTTTTATGCCAATAGGATCTAATCCATTCGTCGGCTCATCAAGTATCAATAATTCGGGATTGTGCAATAAAGCTCTCGCAATCCCTAAACGTTGCTTCATACCTAAAGAATAATTTTTAAACAATTTTACTTTTTCAGAAGCTAGTCCTACTATTTCTAACACTTCTTCAATTGCATTTTCTTTTTGTATACCTAATATTTTAGCATTTATAGTTAAGTTCTCTTTAGCTGTCAAATTACTATAAAAACCTGGCGTTTCAACCATAGCACCAATATTTTTTAAAATTTCAGTTTTATTACTTTCGAACTCTTTTTCAAATATTTTAATATTACCTTTCGTAGGTTTAATTAAGCCTAAAAGCATTCTTATAGTAGTTGTTTTGCCTGCACCATTTCTTCCTAAAAAACCATAAATTTGTCCACTTTCAACAGTTATACTCAAATTATTAACTGCTATCTGACTTCCATATTGCTTTGTTAAGTTATTTATTTCAATTATATTATTCAAATTTTTCACCTCTGGCACCTTTCTTAGTTTGTTGTTACCTTTATCTTACGCGCGATTAGAAAAGGCTGCCTTTATCTATTCTTACAAAAACAGCCGCTAATCTTACAAAAATGAAAGATTGGAGTTATTTAAATTGAATGGTGAATATTGAACCATCGTTTAATGTAGATGTAGCACTTACTTTATGGCCTAAGCGCTTTGAGATTGTGCTGACAATATATAAACCAATACCGCTTGATTTCTCACTTATTCTACCGTTATAGCCCGAGAAACCTTTATCAAAGATTTTCGGTAAATCACTCGCATTAATGCCGATACCGTTATCTCGGATTGATAATTTCTTTGTATTTTCGTCAAACGTAATCCACACATCTTTGCCACGTGCATATTTTAATGCATTGTTTAATATTTGCTCAATCATAATTGATGCCCATTTGGCATCTGTTAATATAACCGCTTCACTTTTCTCATAATGCAACTTTGTTTGATGATGAATAAACTGTATCGCATAACGTTTAATCAGTGGTCGAATTAATTCATCTACACTCACTTCCATAAAGACCATGTATGTCTTTTGGTTCATGAGTTTCAAATAGTTCAGTGCAAGATTCGTGTAATTATCAATTTGTAAGACTTCATTACGCACGTTAGAAATCACGTGTTCATCAGGATCTTCAAGCAGTAACTTTGATGCTGTAATCGGTGTCTTGATTTGATGCACCCACATTAAAAAATATGACTCTAACTCACTTTGGTAGTTAATAAAGTCATTACGAAGTTTATGGTTTTCGATTCTTAAATCTTCGTTCTGTTCCTGTAGTGTTTATTCTTTTTTAAAGTTCATGTAATGGATACCCCAGTAAATCATTGAAACAAACAATACAATACCTAGACCAATCATATATGCTTGCATCGGCACATTATACATGAATAATATAAAGTAGAATAAAGCACAAGTAAGGATGACAATATAAATTTCACGTTGGATTGATTTCAAGAAATTCATACGTCACCTACACGATATCCGACATTTTTCTTCGTTTCGATAAAATCTGTAAGTCCTAGTTTTTGTAGCTTTTTGCGTAAACGTGTAATGTTGACAGCAAGCGTATTGTCATCAATGAAGTGTTCTGATTCCCAGCATTTTTCGATTAACGCATTACGACTGACGAATTTGCCCTTGTTCTGGAATAAGCTATGCATGATTTGCAATTCAGTGTGTGTCAGGTCTATGGTTTCTTCATTAAATTTAAGCTTTGCTGCATCAAGTAGTAACTCGCAATCATCTACTGTTAAATTATTAACTTGAGTGGTGAAATCATACGTGCGGCGTAATAGTGCTTGAATCTTAGTAATTGTAACAGTCATATTAAATGGCTTCTCAATGAAATCATCCGCACCCATCTGCATCGCCATTACTTGATCCATACTGTCGTTACGCGAACTAATAAATATAATCGGTACAGTAGAAACTTTACGAATCTCCTGACACCAGTGATAACCATTGAAGGCAGGTAAATTAATATCGAGTAACACAAGTTCCGGTGCATTCGTGTTGAAGGCATCCATTACATGATTGAAACCTTCTATTAAGATCGGTTCTAGCTGCCACTTCTTGAGCTCTTCAGCAAGCATCTTCCCGATAACTAAGTCATCCTCTACGATTAATACTTTCATCATCTCACCACCACAGTCGTTTTTTATTATTATGACATAAATGAGGGGAAGATAAGAAATAATTCTGGCACGGTTTTTGTTGGTTCTGTTGCAAAGTAAAAAATATAGCTAATCACTAATATATCATGTCAGTGTTCGTTTAACTTGCTAGCATGATGCTAATTTCGTGGCATGGGGAAAATCCGTAGATCTGAAGAGACCTACGGTTCTTTTTATATAGAGCGTAAATACATTCAATACCTTTTAAAGTATTCTTTGCCGTATTGATACTTTGATATCTTGTCTTTCTTACTTTAATATGACGGTGATCTTGCTCAATGAGGTTATTCAGATATTTCGATGTACAATGACAGTCAGGTTTAAGTTTAAAAGCTTTAATTATTTTAGCCATTGCTGCCTTCGTTGAAGGTGCCTGATCTGTAACTACCTTTTGAGGCTTACCAAATTGTTTAATGAGACGTTTGATAAACGCATATGCTGAATGATTATCTCGTTGCTTACGCAACCAAATATCTAATGTATGTCCCTCTGTATCAATGGCACGATATAAATAGCTCCATTTTCCTTTTATTTTGATATACGTCTCATCAATACGCCATTTGTAATAAGCTTTTTTATGCTTTTTCTTCCAAATTTGATATAAAATTGGGGCATATTCTTGAACCCAACGGTAGATCGTTGAATGATGAACGTTTACACCACGTTCTCTTAATATTTCAGATATATCACGATAGCTCAATGCATATCTTAGATAGTAGCCAACGGCTACAGTGATAACATCCTTGTTAAATTGTTTATATCTGAAATAGTTCATACAGAAGACTCCTTTTTGTTAAAATTATATTATAAATTCAACTTTGCAACAGAACCGTATTTTATGAGTACACTCTAAATTAAGGAGATGTATAATCAATCTAAAATTGTATTTTTATACTTTTGTTATATAATCTTTCTACTTAGAGATATATTGTAAAAAAACCAACAAAATGTTATATTAACATTACTATTTTATCGATGAAGGAGGATTAAAATGACAGCTTCTATGAGACTCAAATAAACCTTTTTGAATACAAAACTAAATTAATTCAAAAAGGCTTGTCCGCAATACACACTCATAGGATGACTTATGTCATTTTTTATCCTTCGATAGGAATAATAAACGCTTTCAAATACTAAAACATCATAATAAATTTTTAAGTGTTTGAAAGTGTAATGTGAATGAGACGGGAGTAGCCTGTCTCATTTTTTTGCGTACACGTCCTTTAAATATACAAGGAGTGTATAAATATGGAACAATATACAATTAAATTTAACCAAATCAATCATAAATTGACAGATTTACGATCACTTAACATCGGTCATCTTTACGCTTACCAATTTGAAAAAATAGCACTTATTGGGGGTAATGGTACTGGCAAAACCACATTACTAAATATGATTGCTCAAAAAACAAAACCAGAATCTGGAACAGTTGAAACGGTTGGCGAAATTCAATATTTTGAACAGCTTAACATGGATGTGGAAAATGATTTTAACACGTTAGACGGTAGTTTAATGAGTGAACTCCATATACCTATGCATACAACCGACAGTATGAGTGGTGGTGAAAAAGCAAAATATAAATTAGCTAATGTCATATCAAATTATAGTCCGATATTACTTTTAGATGAACCTACAAATCACTTGGATAAAATTGGTAAAGATTATCTGAAAAATATTTTAAAATATTACTATGGTACTTTAATTATAGTAAGTCATGATAGAGCACTTATAGACCAAATTGCTGACACAATTTGGGATATACAAGAAGATGGCACAATAAGAGTGTTTAAAGGTAATTACACACAGTATCAAAATCAATATGAACAAGAACAGTTAGAACAACAACGTCAATATGAACAGTATATAAGTGAAAAACAAAGATTGTCCCAAGCCAGTAAAGCTAAACGAAATCAAGCGCAACAAATGGCACAAGCATCATCAAAACAAAAAAACAAAAGTATAGCACCAGATCGTTTAAGTGCATCAAAACAAAAAGGCACGGTTGAGAAGGCTGCTCAAAAACAAGCTAAGCATATTGAAAAAAGAATGGAACATTTGGAAGAAGTTGAAAAACCACAAAGTTATCATGAATTCAATTTCCCACAAAATAAAATTTATGATATCCATAATAATTATCCAATCATTGCACAAAATCTAACATTGGTTAAAGGAAGTCAAAAACTGCTAACACAAGTACGATTCCAAATACCATATGGCAAAAATATAGCGCTCGTAGGTGCAAATGGTGTAGGTAAGACAACTTTACTTGAAGCTATTTACCACCAAATAGAGGGAATTGATTGTTCTCCTAAAGTGCAAATGGCATACTATCGTCAACTTGCTTATGAAGACATGCGTGACGTTTCATTATTGCAATATTTAATGGATGAAACGGATTCATCAGAATCATTCAGTAGAGCTATTTTAAATAACTTGGGTTTAAATGAAGCACTTGATCGTTCTTGTAATGTTTTGAGTGGTGGGGAAAGAACGAAATTATCGTTAGCAGTATTATTTTCAACGAAAGCGAATATGTTAATTTTGGATGAACCAACTAATTTTTTAGATATTAAAACATTAGAAGCATTAGAAATGTTTATGAATAAATATCCTGGAATCATTTTGTTTACATCACATGATACAAGGTTTGTTAAACATGTATCAGATAAAAAATGGGAATTAACAGGACAATCTCTTCATGATATAACTTAAAAACTATACACTAATTTATATTGAATATTAGGTTCATTTATATCAATATAAAAAATACGTTCACAAGAAAAATATAATAGAAATAAGGATCCAATAAAATGACTCGACATAATGAAATTATTAAATGTGCAGAAAAATATCAATTACACATCCAACCTCAAACAATCTCATTGAATGAATCGGGACTTGATTTTCAAGTTGCATTTGGAAAAGATAAACATGGAGTAGAATGGGTTTTGAGACTACCAAGAAGACCTGACGTTTATAAACGAACAAAACCCGAAAAACAAACGGTAGACTTCTTACAGAAGAATGTTTCATTTGAAATACCGAAGTGGAAAGTACATGCAAAAGACCTTATTGCTTACCCAAAACTTACAGGTAAACCCGCAGCCACAATAGATCCAGAAATACAAAATTATGTATGGGAAATTGAACACAAACCATTACCAGAAAACTTTATTAACACATTAGCTGAAACACTCGTAGATTTACACAACATACCAGAAGAAAACATTAACGTTCAGCATATAAATATCAAAACCATACAAGAAATAAAAAATGACTTTCAAAGAAGAATGAATAAAGTTAAAGAAACTTATGGCGTATCAGATGAATTATGGAACAGATGGAAACAATGGTTAGAAAACGACGAACTATGGCCTCGACATGCGACCATGATACATGGGGACTTACATCCAGGACATATAATGGTAGATAACCAAGCAAACGTCACAGGTCTCATAGACTGGACTGAAGCAACCCACTCCGACCCATCAATGGACTTTATAGGACACCATCGTGTATTCGACGACGAAGGATTAGAGCAACTTATAACAGCATACGGTAAAGCTGGAGGTGAAATATGGCCACGAATGAAAGAGCATATAATAGAACTCAATGCAGTATTCCCAATGTTTATCGCTGAGTTTGCTATGGAATCAGGAGAATCGGCGTATGAAACGATGGCATTGAAAGAGTTAGGTATGAAAGAGTAGAACTTATATTAAAAGAGGCCCATTTTAAAGACGAAGGCAATCCTGATGAAATTTTAAAACTGCGTTTAATTAGTGATGGTCTTTGGTTTTCTATAATGTATTAAATATCTGGACATGGAACAAATGCAACAAATGGAAAGAATCGTTTTCGAAATTTCTAACTCCTTAAATCAGGAGGATAAATAAACGGTCATTTTCATTGAAAGCACTTATATAAATTTCATCAATTTTAATACCTACCGTAAATACATTTCATAAGTATTAAACAGATGATTAAAATTTTTAGTTAATTTAAATATTTATGATAGAGATGACCTTCAAATGAACGGTTCTGTTACAAAGAAAAAATCTATATTTATTTTTAGTAAGTTTTAATTATAGATATGTACACTTTGAGTACACCCTAATCATACAAAATGAATTGTTGAAATTACAGCAATTAAAATGTATGATTAGGGTGTATATTAATTATGAGGTGAAACTAAATGATTGTGGGCTATGCGCGGGTATCATCAGTAGATCAAAATTTAGAAAGACAACTTGAAAATTTAAAAACATTTGGTGCTGAAAAAATTTTTACAGAAAAACAATCAGGTCAATCTATAGAAAACAGACCCGTCTTTCAAGAAGCATTGAACTTTGTGAGAATGGGAGATCGTTTTGTCGTGGAATCAATTGATCGTTTAGGTCGTAATTATGATGAAGTCATTAATACCGTTAATTATCTTAAAGAGAAAGAAGTACAATTGATGATTACCAGTCTACCAATGATGAATGAAGTCATTGGTAATCCATTATTAGATAAATTTATGAAAGATTTAATTATACAGATATTAGCAATGGTTTCAGAACAAGAAAGAAATGAAAGTAAACGTCGACAAGCTCAAGGGATTCAAGTTGCGAAAGAGAAAGGCGTATATAAAGGACGACCTTTATTATATTCTCCCAATGCGAAAGATCCTCAAAAACGTGTTATCTATCATCGTGTTGTAGAAATGTTAGAGGAAGGCAAAGCGATTAGTAAAATTGCGAAAGAAGTGAATATTACAAGACAAACTGTTTATAGAATTAAACACGATAACGATGATTTGTTTTAATAAACGGTTTTTCAATGCAAATGAGAGCTTCTCACAGCGTCTGAAAACTTATGGTGATCAATTATTCTGAGATTTTAATATTAAAACAAGAAAAGAGAGAACCAATAAAAAGCTACCTAATAACTGGTAGCTTTTTATTTATCGTAATTTTAATATATATCTGATTTTTTCATATTTCCAGCCTTAACTTCTGCTGTATCATATATTGCGATAAATGCGTCTGGGTCTACATCATTTATAATTTCTTTAAGTTTTTGTTCTTCGAGTTTATTAATAACACAAGAAATTTCTACAAATGAATTATTTTCTTCATCAATAGTCACTTTTGTAAATGTGCAATACCTTCCCAGTCTTTCTTTAATTTCTTTATTCATAATGTCATAATCTTTTGTAATAATTTTAAACGTTTTCGAACCACTTAGTCCTTCTTCAATAATATGTATAACTTTTGAAGCAATAAAATATGCGAGCGCTGATAAAATGGCACCTTTAAAGCCAAAAACAGTAGAAACAAGTATAAATACGAATGTATTGAGAAATAAAATTAAATCACTTGTTCCGAAAGGTAACTTTCTAGATAATAAAACGGCTAACATATCTATACCATCTAATGCCCCACCATTTCTAAGGGCAAGACCCATGCCTAATCCAATAACAACTCCACCAACTACAGTAATAAGTAGTGAATCACCTTCAATAATTGTTGGTACATGATGCATAATCGAAGTGAATATAGATAATGATAAGATACCTATTATTGAAAATATAGCAAACTTACGTCCGATTTGTTTATAACCTAACCATATAAATGGTAAATTGATTATTCCTATTAATATTCCTAAAGGTAAACCAAACAAAGTGGAACCTACAATACTAATCCCTGTGACTCCTCCGTCAGAAACGTTATTTGGGATTAATATAGATTCCAAACCATATGCTGTAATAAGTGCCCCAATTATAATAAGTAAAATCCTGCCGAATGATATAATCACCATTTTTTTGTCATTTTTGAACTCCTATTTTTATTATTAAAAAGTCTTCACCTATATTATAACTTGTTTTATCAATTTAATGAAATTGGTGTTAATGATTGATATCATATTTTTTTAAACAAAATTCTAAAAAAGATAATTTAATGTTTAATCAGCGTCTAATACTCAAAGTAAATAAATGAAAAATTTCCCAAGGCATTTACAAATATATTAAAATACACCAATCTCTAAAATTTTGAAGATTGGTGTATTTTAAATCAGTTTATCTGGTTCCTACATCATTTGCAATTTCAGTTTTTTTATTTTTAATATGATAAATACCTGCTTGAACACTTCCAAAATTAGGATTATCTTTTTCTTCTTTAATATTGTAACCTTGATTTTGAAGTATATCTAAATACTTTTTATTCATCCCTTTTTCAAAATGTACTGTATTACCATCATTATAAAATCTAGGTTTATATATACTATCTTGCAACGATCCATTACCTCTAAGGTAATCAATAATTACTTCATTAAGAATAGTTGGTATTTTATTTCCACCAGGGCTACCAATTCCCATATAGTAGTCTGGTCCAACTATAATTGTTGGAGATATATATGACCTTGGCACAGTATTTTTAGCATGATAATTGTTACTATCTTTATTATCAGAGAAGTTCGTCATGGAATTATTCATATAGAATCCTTCATCCATATATTTACCAGACCCAAAGTATCCTGATAGTGTATTTGTCGTACTCGTCATTTGACCTTGTTTGTTAACGACTACAAAGTGTAAAGTACTCGTTTTCTTAACACTATTATCGCTAATAGAGTCAGATGTATTTTGATTGTTATATTTATTACTTATATACATATTTGAAAGGGTTCTGTTGCAAAGTTGAATTTATAGTATAATTTTAACAAAAAGGAGTCTTCTGTATGAACTATTTCAGATATAAACAATTTAACAAGGATGTTATCACTGTAGCCGTTGGCTACTATCTAAGATATGCATTGAGTTATCGTGATATATCTGAAATATTAAGGGAACGTGGTGTAAACGTTCATCATTCAACGGTCTACCGTTGGGTTCAAGAATATGCCCCAATTTTGTATCAAATTTGGAAGAAAAAGCATAAAAAAGCTTATTACAAATGGCGTATTGATGAGACGTACATCAAAATAAAAGGAAAATGGAGCTATTTATATCGTGCCATTGATGCAGAGGGACATACATTAGATATTTGGTTGCGTAAGCAACGAGATAATCATTCAGCATATGCGTTTATCAAACGTCTCATTAAACAATTTGGTAAACCTCAAAAGGTAATTACAGATCAGGCACCTTCAACGAAGGTAGCAATGGCTAAAGTAATTAAAGCTTTTAAACTTAAACCTGACTGTCATTGTACATCGAAATATCTGAATAACCTCATTGAGCAAGATCACCGTCATATTAAAGTAAGAAAGACAAGGTATCAAAGTATCAATACAGCAAAGAATACTTTAAAAGGTATTGAATGTATTTACGCTCTATATAAAAAGAACCGCAGGTCTCTTCAGATCTACGGATTTTCGCCATGCCACGAAATTAGCATCATGCTAGCAAGTTAAGCGAACACTGACATGATAAATTAGTGGTTAGCTATATTTTTTTACTTTGCAACAGAACCGAATATAATATTTTAAGATCTGCATATCCATCTTTAACTGTTTCCAAAGCATTGGTAACATTTTGTCTTGAAAATTCACCTTCTTTTAACTTTTTAAAGGCTTCGCCTTGTATATTAGTCCCAGTCATCCCAAGAGTTACTTTGCCTGTATCTTTATTTAAAAAAGCAGAAGTTGTTACTCCATTAAGAGAATCAGTGTAACTATCAACATATTCAAGATTAGAAGGGAATTTTTTTTTGGCTTTCAAATATTCTATTTGTCTTGTTATATCTTCACTATCAGCTCCATATAAATTCGCATTTTCAACTTCGTAGCTGATTTTAGAAATAGCTGTAGTTTCCTCTGTATTATTTTTAATAATCCCTGGATCTATTTTGTATTTATCTTTCATCTTCATCCACCTTCGCTGGCTGGTAATCCAAAGAATCTATTACTGATAAATGGCTATTTTCACGTTTCGAAAAATCAATTTCTAACTTCCTATCTCCAACGGAACTTCCTTTCAAATTACCATCAATATGCATTTTTAATACCGGTGATTTATCAGTAGGAATATTATAACGACTTCTTAATTGCTTAACATTTTCATCTTTATTACTCATTTTATATTTCACGTCATAACTTGGAACATTCTCATTAATTGAGACATCACCATTGCTGTAGTTTTTCAATTCTTTAAGATTTGCATATTGTCCGAAAAATTTAAAGTTTTCTATTCTCTTTTTTAGATTTGGATCTTCTACCTTGTCTAATAAGATAATTTTATTATTTTTCATTTCAACTTTATAATTTTTTCTATCAGGTAATTTATCCTTGCGATAAAACGTCCTGACAAAGTAGTACCCCTTAGCTGTGCGTGTGTTTCTATCTAAGTACAAGACCATGCCTTCATTACTTAGTTCACCCGGTTTATTACTTTTGGCGAAATCTGTATATATCGTCCACATCCCTTTGTCACCTTTTTCAAATTCGCCATCTCGATAGCCT
This sequence comes from Staphylococcus sp. FSL W8-0056, assembly GCF_037963075.1. NCBI lineage: Bacteria > Bacillati > Bacillota > Bacilli > Caryophanales > Staphylococcaceae > Staphylococcus > Staphylococcus sp. FSL W8-0056. Next base: position 119,761 of record NZ_CP150142.1, on the reverse strand, counting down.
TCTTTGTCATATAGTTCCTCGAGATTCTTAATTGGATACATATCTAACGTTTTCGCAAAACTCTTTTTGATTTTTTCTTCTTTTGAATCTGTTTTATTTGTATTTGCTTCTTTTTTCTGTTCTTCTTTCATATTTCCACATCCCCCAATAAAAATGATTAAAAGTAATACACTCATGTACAAAGCAATTTTTTTTATATACTCCATCATTTCACATCTCTCTGCTTTAATTTTATAAACATTTGAATATTTCATATAACTTATTAAAATAGTGATTATTCAACTTTTATGTTATCAAACAAAACTAACTTATTCAATTTAATACATGTAATTCATTTAACTTTATTATTAAATGTTCTAACGTCATTTTTTATAATAATAATTATACTTATTTATCCTCGCTTGGATTAAAGTAGACACTATCTGTGAAGTAAATATTTTCTTCCTTATTTTCAACAAAGGTAAATTCAATATTTTTATATCCGACTGATGAACCTTTTAAATTACCTGAGCCTTTCAATAATAATTTGGGCGCTTTTTGCGTCGGGATATTATATCGCTTACGTAATTGCTCTACATTATAATCACTGTTTTTCAATTGATATTGTGCAGAGTATATTGGTACTTCTGGGTTATATGACACTTCGTCCTCTTTATAGTTTTCCAATTCTTTGAAATTCCCGTATTGTACAAAGAATTTAAATTCTTCAATTTCTTTTTTTACTTTTTCATCATCAATTGATTTTAATGGAATCATTTTATTATTTTCCATTTTCACAGGAGTACCTTTTTGTATGATTGTGTGTCATTCCATCGCTATCTTCAACAACTTCTCTAACAATATAATTCCCTTTAGCCGTTCTAGTATTTCTGTTAATTTCTATAACTGCTCCCCTAGATTCCAGATTTTCTCCTTTTAATTGGATTTTCATTTCAGATCTAATTAGCCAAGTCCCTTTATCATCTTTTTCAAATTCTCCATCTCTATATCCTTCTTTATCATAAAACTCTTCTAGATTTTCAGTAGGATACTTGTCTAAAGATTTCGCAAAACTCTTTTTGATTTGTTCTTCTTTTGAGTCTCCAGTAATCTTATTACTACCACAAGATGTTGCAAAAATGATTAAAATCAACAGACTTATGCACAATCCAATCCTTTTTATAGACTTCATTGTTACACACCATCCTCATCATTCATCATCTTCATCCACCTTCGCCGGCTGGAAATTTAAAGAATCTATTACTGACAAATCGCTTTTTTCACCTTTTGAAAAGTCAATTTCCAACTTTTTATAACCCACAGAACTTCCTTTCAAATCACCATCAATATGCATTTTTAATACCGGTGCTTTATCAGTAGGAATATTATAACGACTTCTTAATTGCTTAACATTTTCATCTTTATTGCTCATTTTAAATTTTGCGTCATAACTTGGAACATTCTCATTAATTGAGACATCACCATTGCTGTAATTTTTCAATTCTTTAAGATTTGCATATTGTCCAAAAAATTTAAAGTTTTCTATTCTCTTTTTTAGATTTATATCTTCTACTTTATCTAATAAGATAATTTTATTATTTTTCATTTCAACTTTATAATTTTTTCTATCTGGGAATTTGCCCTTATTATAGAATGTCTTAACAAAATAATGTCCCTTTGCAGTCCGTGTATTTCTATCTAAGTATAAGACCATACCTTCATTACTCAATCCACCTTGTTTATTACTTTTAGCAAAATCTGTATATATAGTCCACATTCCTTTGTCACCCTTTTTAAATTCGCCATCACGGTATCCTTCTTTATCATATAAGTCCTCGAGATTCTTAATTGGATACATATCTAACGTTTTCGCAAAGCTCTTTTTGATTTGTGTTTCTTTTGAATCTTCTTTTGGCTTTTCTGAAGTATCGCTTGATTTATTGCAACCTATTATAAAAACACTCACAACCATAACAATTATGTAAAGTACAACTCTTTTAAAATATCCCATCTTTTCACTTCTCTCTTGTTTTAAATTAGTTTATGCCCTTGGTTTTATTTACTATTTACTGTGTGATGGACCGAAGTTCAAAAAATCACTCATAAAAGTCTCATCATCTTTCTCCTTAGAAAATGTGTATTCTATCTGTTTATATCCAACTGAGCTACCTTTAATATCGCCGTCTATATGCAGTTTTAATATTGGAGACTGCTTGGTTGTAATTGGGTACTTTTCTCTAAGTTTTTTTACATTTCCATCACTATTATTCCTTTTGTACTCTGCTTCATAATAAGGAACATTTTCATTGCTAGATATTCTTCCATTTTTATAATTTTTCAAGTCTTTAAAATCGGCATATTGCCCGAAAAATTTAAAATTTTCTATTTTTTGTTTAAGATTTTCATCTTCTACTTTGTCCAATAGAACTATCTTATTGTTTTTAAATTCAACACGATATTTTTTTTCGCGTGCCAACTTATCCACTTCATCATAAGTTGTTCTTACAGTATAATATCCTGTTGCTGTCCTCGTATTTCTATTAAAATGTAGTACCATACCTTCGCTATTCATTTCACCTTGCTTGTTGCTTTTAGCAAAATCTGTTGATATTGTCCAAGTCCCTTTATCACCTTTTTTAAATTCGCCATCACGATATCCTTCTTTGTCATATAGATTCTCGAGATTCTTAATTGGATACATATCTAACGTTTTCGAAAAACTCTTTTTAATTTGTGCTTCTTTTGAACCTTCTTTTGGATTTTCTGCAGTATCGCTTGATTTATCACAACCTATTATAAAAACACTCATAACCATAATAACTATGTACAATACAAGTCTTTTTAAATAACCCATCATTTCATAACTCTCTTTATTCTCAATATTTGCTTTTGTTGACTAATATCAACTTTTTGTCATTTTGTTACTTGGAACGAACTCAACGCTGTCAACATAATAAATGCTTCTTCTTTACTTCTACTAAATATGATTTCTATTTCCTTATATCCTACAGAAGACCCCTTTATATCTCCAGATCCCTTAAACAATAATTTTGGTGTCTTGCTAGTTTTTAGATTAAATCTCTTTTTCAACTGTTGAATGTTTCTGTCATTTTTCTTCATTTTATATTCTGCAGAGTAATTGGGAGCATTAGGATTATATGAAATATTAGTAATCTCATTCCGATCAAAATGATTAAAGTTTCCATATTGTGAAAATAATTCAAACGACTCTATTTCATTTTTTAACTTTTTGTCTTTAACATCTTTTACCAAAACTATCCTATTATTCACCAATTTCACTGGATATTTCTTTTCATTTTTTTGAACATCATGATTTTTATCTTCTTTCAATTCTCTAATAATATAACTTCCTTTAGCAGTTCTCTTATTTCTATCTAACTTTAATATCATTCCTCGTGATTTTAAACTCTCGCCTTTTGGTTGTGATACTATAGCTGAATACAGAACCCACGTCCCCTTATCACCCTTTTTAAATTCGCCATCACGGTATCCTTCTTTATCGTATAAATCCTCGAGATTCTTAATAGGGTACATATCTAACGTTTTCGCAAAGCTCTTTTTAATTTGTTCTTCTTTGGAATCTTCTTTTGTTTCATCACTTTTACCACAACCTGCTACCATAACTATTAAAATCAAGATACTTATGTACAATGCAAACCTTTTTGAATATCCCATCGCTTCACATCCTCCCTATCATTCATCATCTTTATTTTTGGCAGGTTGAAAATTTAATGAATCGACTATTGATAATTCGCTATTTTCTTCTTTTGAAAAGTCTATTTCTAACTTTTTATATCCAACGGAACTGCCTTTTAAGTCCCCATCAATATGCATTTTTAATATTGGAGCTTTATCAGTAGGAATGTTATAACGGCTTCTTAATTGCTTAACATTTTCATCTTTATTACTCATTTTAAATTTCGCGTCATAACTTGGAACATTACTATTAATTGAAACGTCGCCATGGTTGTAACTTTTCAAACTCTTGAAATCGGCATATTGTCCGAAAAATTTAAAGTTTTCTATTCTTTCTTTAAGTTTTTGATCTTCCACCTTGTCTAATAAAATAATTTTATTGTTTTTCATCTCAACTCTATAATTTTTACTATAAGAGTTTTCATGATTGTCATATATAGTATCTACAAAATAATATCCCTTGGCCGTTCGTGTATTTCTATCCAAATTTAAAACCATACCTTCATTATCTAATACACCTGGTCTATTACTTTTGGCGAAATCTGTGTAAATCGTCCACATCCCTTTGTCACCTTTTTTAAATTCGCCATCTCGATATCCTTCTTTATCATATAGGTCCTCGAGATTTTTGATTGGATACATATCTAACGTTTTCGCAAAGCTCTTTTTGATTTGTTCTTCCTTTGCGTCTTCTTTTATTTCATTACCTTTGCCACAACCAATTATAAAAATACTCAACACCATAATGCTTATGTACAATACTACTCTTTTTGAATCCCTCATTTTTTCACTTCTCTCTATCATGTTAATATTTGTTGAGTACTATCAACCTTTGTGTTATTTTTAGTCACTTGGAATTAAGTTTAATCCATCTGAAAAATATATATTTTCTTTTTTATTTTCTATAAATATAAATTCAATTTCCTTATATCCAACTGAAGACCCTTTCAAATCCCCCGAACCTTTCAACAACAATTTAGGCGCCTTTTCTGTTGGAATATTATATCTTTTTCGTAATTCTTTAACATTATAATCATCATTTTTCAGTTTATATTTCGCTGAATAAATAGGAGCTTCAGAATTATAGGAAATGTCACCATTTTCATAATTCTCTATTCCTTTAAAACTGCCATATTGCACAAAAAACTTAAAGTTTTCAATTTCCTTTTTCAACTTTTCATCTTTTATCTCCTCAGTTGGAATAATTTTATTGTTTATCATTTTCACAGGATACTTTTTTTCTGTTTCTCTTTCATCAAGGCTTTTTCTTGAATCTATTTCTTCTATTGAAAAATAACCGGTTGTGGTCCTAGTATTTCTATTCATGTATAATATCATGCCTCTTGAAGTTAAACTTTTACCTTTTGGTTGAATTATCATTTCAGATCTAACAACCCACGTCCCTTTGTCTCCCTTTTTAAATTCTCCATCTCGATATCCTTCTTTATCGTATAAATCCTCAAGATTTTTAATTGGATACATATCTAACGTTTTCGCAAAGCTCTTTTTGATTTGTGTTTCTTTTGAATCTTCAGGAGTGTCAAATACGCCACTGCAACCTGATGCTAATAGAATTAAGACTGACGTCCTATACACAACGCACATTTTCTAAAATTATTCATTGTTCCGTATCCCCTTTTTTATCATAGCTAATAGTTCTCACTTGAGGTAAACTCCAAACTATCAGTAAAAAATATATTCTCTTCTTGATTCTCCACGAATGTAAACTCAATGTCCTTATGTCCGATTGATGAACCTTTTAAATCTCCAGTACCTTTCAACAACAATTTGGGAGCCTTTTCTGTTGATATATCATATCTTTTACGTAATTGCTTTACATTATAATCATTATTTTTCAGTTGATATTTTGCTGAGTAGATAGGGGCTTCAGAATTGTATGAAACCTCTCCATTTTTATAATTTTTTAATTCTTTAAAATCACCATATTGTGAGAAAAACTTAAAATTTTCTATTTCTTTTTTTACACCTTTATCATTAATTGGATCAATAGGTACTATTTTATTATTCACCATCTTTACTGGATAACGTTTTTCTTTATCCTCTGTTTTTTTTAAAGTATCATTACTTGTTTCATCTACAATAAAATATCCTTTTGCGGTTCTTGTATTTCTATTTAAAAATAGATACATCCCTCTTGATTTCATAATTTCACCTTTTGGCTGTTTAACCATTACTGAACTGATAACCCATGTCCCTTTGTCACCCTTTTTAAATTCGCCATCTCGATATCCTTCTTTGTCATATAAGTCCTCGAGATTCTTAATTGGGTACATATCTAACGTTTTCGCAAAGCTCTTTTTAATTTGTTCTTCTTTGGAACCTTCTTTTGTTTCATCACTTTTGCCACAACCTGCTATCGCAAATATTAAAATCATAACGCTTATGTACAATGCAAACCTTTTTGAATATCCCATCATTTCACGTCTCTCTGCTTTAGAATTATTTCTACATCTAATAAACTTTAGCTATCTTCATCAGACGGCCCAAAATTTAAATAATCTCTTAATGTTGTCTCTTGATCTTTAACTTTTGAAAATTTATATTCTATTTTTTTGTATCCAACTGAACTTCCTTTTATATCACCATCTATATGTAACTTTAATATTGGAGCCTTTTTCGTTGTAATTGGATAAATATCTCTAAGTTTTTTTACATTTGTATCACTATTATTCAATTTGTATTCTGCTTCATATCTCGGTACATTTTCATTAGTTGTTATACTTCCATCTTGATAATTTTTTAAATCTTTAAAATCGGCATACTGACTAAAAAATTTAAAATTTTCAATTTTTTGTTTAAGTTTTTCGTCTTCTACATTATCCAAAAGAATAATCTTATTATTTTTAAGTTCAACACGGTATTTTTTCTCATTCTGATTTTTGCTAATATCATCATAAATTTTATTTACAAAATAATAACCTGTTGCCTTTTTGGTATTTCTATTTAGATATAAAACCATGCCTTCGTCATCTATTTCACCCGGTTTGTTACTTTTTGAAAAACTTGTGAGTAAAGTCCAAGTCCCCTTATCGCCCTTTTTAAATTCACCATCTCTATATCCTTCTTTGTCGTATAAATCCTCGAGATTCTTAATTGGATACATATCTAACGTTTTCGCAAAGCTCTTTTTGATTTGTTCTTCTTTTGAATCTTCTTTTGCTTTTTCCGCAGTATCGCTTGAACTATCACAACCTATTATAAAAATGCCCAAAATAATAACACTTATGAACAGTGCAAGCTTTTTTAGATATCCCATTTTTTCACATCCTAATATTCCTTATCAATACTATTTTTTCGCTGGTTTATAACTTAAAAATTCAATGACTGATAATTTGCTGTTTTCACGTTTTGAAAAGTCAATTTCTAACTTTCTATAACCTACAGAACTGCCTTTCAGGTCCCCATCAATATGCATTTTTAATATAGGTGATTTTTCAGTCGAAATATTATAACGACTTCTTAATTCCTTAACTATTTCATCTTTATTGCTCATTTTGTATTCAACATCATAACTAGGAACATTTTCATTAATTGAAACATCACCATTATTATATTTTCTCAATTCTTTAAGATTTGCATATTGACCGAAAAATTTAAAGTTTTCTATTTTCTGCTTGAGCTTATCATCTTTTACTTCATCTAATAAAATAATCTTATTATTTTTCATTTCAATTTTATAATTCTTTTCATCTGGTAGTTTACCATTCCGGTAAAATGTAGTAACAAAATAATGGCCTTTAGCGGTTCTAGTATTCCTATCCAGATTTAAAACCATACCTTCATCATCCAATTCACCCGGTTTATTACTTTTAGCGAAATCTGTGTATATCGTCCATGTCCCTTTATCACTTTTTTTAAATTCGCTATCTCGATATCCTTCTTTGTCGTATAAATCCTCGAGATTTTTGATTGGATACATATCTAACGTTTTCGCAAAGCTCTTTTTGATTTGTTCTTCTTTTGAACCTTCTTTTGTTTCATTACCTTTGCCACAACCAGCTATAACAACTATTAAAATTAAGATGCTTATGTACCATGAAAGTCTTTTTAAATATCGCATCGTTTCACGTCTCTTTGTTTTATACTTCATTTATATTCTCTTTTCATATAAATAATTAATTATTTTGTATATTTCTCTTTTACGTTACCAAAATATACATATACAATCAATTTAATTTCTTAATTAAATTTGTACTTATTATTATGTTGCATTATTTTTTATTATTGTTTCATTTGATTTAAACCCTTTTTGAAATCAAGGTTTTAGTAGGAAAAATCCATAAACACCGTTTTAAAGATTAATTGCATTTGAGCAATATTTGTCAGTTTAACTATTTATTAAAAATTATTAAATCGACTTAATAAACGTAATTTTCTTAATATTCAGTGTTATGATAGAGTTACAATTTTTAGAGGAGTGATAGATATGAAATTTAAAAAGGTTTTAGTAGCTACGGCAATGGTAGGTGTATTAGCAACTGGCGTTGTTGGATATGGTAATCAAGCAGATGCGAAAGTTTATTCTCAAAATGGACTCGTACTACATGATGACGCAAACTTCTTAGAACATGAATTAAGCTATATCGATGTGTTATTAGATAAGAATGCTGACCAAGCTACAAAAGACAACTTAAGATCATACTTCGCCGATAAAGGACTACATTCAATCAAAGACATTATCAACAAAGCTAAGCAAGACGGCTTTGATGTTTCAAAATATGAACACGTAAAATAAATTCAATAATGCTTTGTAACGAAGCAAATAAAAAACAGCTCAATGACGTTGAAGTCAGTGATTAACTCACTAATTTCATTACATCATTAAGCTGTTTTATTTTATTAATTATTTTTCTAATTTAGGTGTTGTACGTTCAACTTTCTTTTCACCTAATGGATAGAACCAAGTTGATGGATTACCTTGAACATCATATCCTACAATTTTATCACCATGTAATTTATGATATGCAGGCGTGTTTTCAAGTTTTTCTTCAAATTCACGTTCTTTCTTTTCTTCCGGAGATTCATATACATCAATATATTTAGAGACAAATCCTTGATGTAATAGGTCACCAGTAATAGGTTTAACTACTGCAAAATTCAATGTTTCTCCATTTTGCAATCTGAAACCAGCTTTTTCAGCATCAAAGCTAAATTTACCATTTTCATCTACTTGAATATCAGGGAACAATTGCGCATCACCTAAGTCAGAATATACTTTCACTACTGCATTCGCGAATTTAGTCTTCCCTGTAATCTCTTTAGTTCCTTGTTTATCAAGAATACCTTTACCTTTTTCTGTATGATATAAGCTTCCGTAAATTTCATCTACATGTATATCTTCTTTAACATCTTTCAATACTTTTACTTTTTCCACTTTAGTATGGTCATATTTTGTTTCTGCTTTATCGATATCTTCTAAGCTCGTTACTTTAGTTTTGAAAATTAATGACTTCAATGCTTCATCTTCATCATCAGGTGCAAATGTTAATGAGATTTCATCATTTTTCTTTAACTCTAAGTTATCAAAAGGATTTTTTTTGAAATCAAAATCAAAATATCCTTTTTCATTAATAGGCATCCAAACACCATCGGAACTAGCTTTAGTATCTTCTTTACTAATTCCACCTTTAGCTCTTTCTTCAAAATTAATAAATTTATTATTAATAGATAGAGCAACTTTACCTTTTACAGACGTATGACCTTTAATAATACCTGAACCTTCAGTAATTGGTTCGATGAAAACTTGGTGGTGTCCATCTTTTTCTTTTAGTTGTTCTTTCGGTATTTCATACGCTTTTTCATATCGTGGTGTTGTATATGTAGCTTTAGCATCTGTACTTTCTTCCTCAGCACCAGCTTTTTCAGTTGAAGATTCTTCTACTTCTTCATCCTCTTCATCGTCACCTAAATCAGGGCTTGATGATGATACCTCAATTTCTTGGTTATGGACAATTTTACGATTATTTAAAGGATACTCAAACTCTCCTTTGTCATTTGCAGTTATAAAATCACCATATCCTCCTTCAACTGAATCAGCACTTTTACCATCTATATTAAGTAAAATAATATGATTCGGTAATGTAGTACCTGTTACTTTTTGAGCTCCTGGTTTGATAGGATCTAAATTTACAAAGTTTTTAGAAGACTCTGCCGCTTTTGTTTCTTTGGAATTTTGTTCAGTCTGCGAAACAGCTTTTGATTCTTGATTTGTACTTACCTTCTGATTAGTTTCAGATGCTTCAGCTTGTCCGTTTGTCATGATATATAACATAGTAATTGCAACTGATACTAAACCGACTTTCATTTTACGTAATTTAAAATTTTCTCTCATGATATACTCCCTCGAATATTATTATAAATTCACTTCAATTTTCTCTATATTTCTACTATCAATCGTATCACCCATGCGATGAGGCTGTAATTTTTTATTTAATTCAAATGTATAATAGCCACCGTTTTTCATAGTAATTCTAATTTTACTGTCTTTAGGTTCTGTCTTATAAAGATCATGTTTATCAATTAAATGCTTTCTTAATTTAAAATCAAGTTCTTTTAATGAGATTTCTTCTTTATAGATGCTATAGTATTCTGAAGTCACAGAAGTAGTGTGTTGACCTGTACTCTTAGAAACTGACAAATTAACGTTTTGAACAGTATCTTTATGTTGAGTCCCATTTGTCTTTGTAATTCCACCAATCGATGTTGTGATAGCTGATTTGTCACTACCTTCTCTTACTACAAACACGTCAACATTAGAAACTTCGTCATCATCTTTAACAGTTAATTTTTCATTTCCTGTCAATGTAACATCAATTTGTTGAGAATTATCTATAAATGTAACTTTATTTCCGTATTTATATCCTGTTACATTTGTTAATTCAAATCCTCTCCCTTTATAATATTCACTCAAGTCTTGAGTAGCTTGTGATCTAACCTCTAATGTACTTGCTTTTACTGGCTGAGCAGTAGTTGTAATCATACCTGTTGTTAAAATCCCTAGTGCTAAACTTGCTTTAGCAATATTTTTTAATTTCATAATTCTATGCTCCCAATTTTTAGTCTATTTGATTTATTCTATTACGCAATACGAACAATCCTCATTCATTATAATGAGCAATGGTCGTGCTTCACATTAAACTTACTTTAACTAAAAATTAATCATTATTAAGTAATTTAATAAATAGTTAACTAATATCATTCAATTCCTATCGATCTACTCTCTTTTATTTACGAATAACACTTTATCTCAACTTAATCTTTATTTAACTACTTATTCTGTACACAATTTCGACACAAAAAAGACACTGCGCTTTCACAGTGCCTAAATTTAATGTTCGTTTTTAATTCACTTTACTTTTACAACTTTTATGTTAAATTATACAAATTTTATTCTTATGCAATCTATGTATTTATCAAAGTTATAAGAACATTTTTTGTAAAAAGGATTGTTTCTCTTTTTCTAATATTTCAATTTTCATTTTCTGTTTACTTATCAATATATCCATTTTTTTAAAGAAATCACCTATCTTTTCTTGTTCCTCCAATACAGGTATATCTATATTTATATTTTTTAATTGTTTATATTTTAAGTTCCATGTATCTGATGTTAATCCTTGTGAATTAATTTTAAATTTATGAATCATTCTATGTGTTTTAAACTTATATCCAATAAATAATGAGCTAGTATTTTGTGTTGGATAAAGCACAGTATATGCAGGGCTAACAATCCTATTATAATTTGATTTACCACTAGCCCCTTGCCACATTCTCATAGAATTATATGCAATATCATTTTTCCTAACTACTTTATAATTACTTTTATCTTTACTTGAATTATCTTTTCTATCCAATTCACTAAATTTTATAATGCCACTATTTATAGTTACTGAAAGCATTTGCCCTTTGTCAGAACGTTCGTTTCTCTCTTTTAAATATTTTTCTATTTTGCTATTTTCCCAATCTGGATAATCTTCACCATTCTCATCTTTGAATCGCAGTTCCTGTGAGAAAATTTTCTGCATATAGCCTTTTTTCTGTTGTTGAAGTAATTCAAGCTTTTGTTCTTCTAATTCAATTTGTCGGTCGAGTTTGCTGAAGAATTGTCCTATTTTTTGTTGTTCTTCAAATATAGTTGGGGTGAAGATTTTTAAATTAGCAATTTCTTTGAAGTTTAGTCCTTCTCGACTACCTCCACTTTGTGCAAGGAAAATTTTTCTTTTACCTTTTCTTGATAATAGATACTGTCCAAAAAAATTATAATAATACTCTTTTTTTAATCTAATAATACATACATGTTGATTTAAATTAGCATGCGTTTCAACTATCGAATTAATGGCTGTTCTACCTATTGATGCTCCTGTAATATTTAAAAGAACATCACCATAGTACGTTCTACTATTTTTCATCTCATCATCTATATCTTTACTAATATAAACTAAGTCATTAAGATTTAATTTACCATTTCTAATATTTTGACTCCTTAAAAATGGTATGCCTTTGTTTGTATAGTTTTCACTTCCACCTTTGGGAGTCTTTCCACTACCTATTTTGGTAGTAAGATTCCCTAACTTCTTCTCTTCCCATTCGCCCTCAAATCCTGGGAATCTCAACTCTGGCACATTTTTCGTTTGTGTATTACTCATCTTTCAACACCCCAAGTTCTTTCAGGTATGCATTGATTTCTTGTTCAATTTCTGCGATTTCTTTGTCGATATTTTTCAAATCTTGTTGGACTTGATCTAAATCAATTGGTGCTTCTTCTTCGAATGTATCAACATATCGCGGTATGTTTAAGTTGTAATCGTTATCGGCGATCTCTTGTAATGTCGCGCTGTAGCTATATTTATCAATCGTTGCTTTACGCTTATATGTGTCTATAATACGTTCGACTTGGGCATCGCTTAAATGGTTTTGATTTTTTCCTTTTTCAAAATCATTGGATGCATCGATAAATAGTACGTTGTCGTCTTGTTGGCGACATTTTTTAAATACTAAAATACATGTTGGAATACTTGTCCCATAGAAAATATTGGCTGGTAACCCAATCACGGCTTCTAAGTAGTTCTTTTCTTCTATTAAATAGCGACGAATCACACCTTCTGCGGCACCACGGAATAATACACCATGTGGGAGTACGACTGCCATGGTACCTTCATCGTCTAGGTAATGTACCATGTGTTGAATAAAGGCAAAGTCTGCTTTGGATTTTGGCGCAAGCTTGCCGTAACCACTGAATCGTTCATCATTTTCAAATTTTGAATCTGCTGTCCATTTCGCACTGTATGGTGGGTTCGCAATAACCGCATCAAATGTATTGCCTAAAAAGGCTGGATTTTCCAATGTGTCATCATTACGGATCTCGAAGTTCTCATAACGCACATCATGTAATAACATATTCATGCGTGCTAAGTTGTATGTAGTATTGTTACGTTCTTGTCCGAAATAACGATACACTTGCGTTTCTTTACCAACACGTAACAACAATGAACCGGAACCACATGTTGGGTCGTACACGTGACGTAATTTATCTTTACCGTCTGTGACAATCTTCGCCAGTATCTTAGATACTTGTTGTGGTGTATAGAACTCGCCTGCTTTTTTACCCGCTGTCGCCGCAAAGCGCCCGATTAGGAATTCATATGCATCACCTAACATATCAATTTCCATGTCACTGTGAACGAATGGTAAGTCGTCAAGATTAACCATGACTTTAGAGATTAAAGCAGTACGTTCTTTGACATTGTTACCTAGTCGCGTTGAACTCAAATCCATATCGCTGAACAGCCCGATAAAGTCATTTTCACTTTCTTCACCTAATGTAGATGTTTCAACTTTGCGAATCGCCGTCGCTAGATGTTCTATATCGAAATCTTGCGTTTCAATTTCACGAATCATCGCACTGAATAAATCTTGTGGCTCAATGAAGTAACCGACTTGATCAATTAATTCTGCTTTTAAGTCTTCACGATATTCTTCATCTGCCCATGCTTCTTGATACGTGATGTCTTCACCTGACAAGGCATCTGCATATTCTTGTTCGGCTTTTTCAGATAAGAAGCGATAGAAAATCAAGCCTAAAATGTAATTACGGAATTCACTCGCATCCATGTTCCCTCTTAAATCATTCGCAATCGACCATAATTTTTTATGTAATTCAGCTTGTTGCTGACGTTGTTTTTCAGTAATAGACATGTGATTCCTCCGCCTTTGAATAAGTAATTTATCTCTTTGTGTAATAGATTTATTATAACATTTGGTTATGTTGCGATGTGGAGAATTTTGATGTTGGTGGTGGAATTTTTATATTCATGGAGATTGGGATAGGATTCATGACACACAAACAAAAACGGCTTAACGACGATATCGATTGATGCATCCTTTTTGTATAAGCTATGCGCACCAATTTACATTTCACCGTTAAGCCGCTTCAATTACTTTTTATTATTCGTAATTATTTACTTTAAGTTAACTTCAATATCTTTAATTTGTTTGCTTTCTATGACTTCCCCCATATATTTAAATTTTAATTTAGATCTTAAATCAAGGTTATAAAAACTGCCATCTTTCAAGCTAATTTTGACCCTACCATCTTTTGAGATTGTTTTATAAAGTCCGTATTTTTCAATTAGATGCTTTCTCAACTTATAATCCAGCTCTTTTAGTGTTATTTTTTCTTTTTTAATGTAATAAGGGTAACCTTTCACAAAAGCATCTTCACCCTTTTCTTTTGAAATATTTAATATTGGTGCACTGACAACTCCAGATGTTTTATTATTCTGTATTACACCACCAACAGTATAAAATATATCGTGCTTATCTCTTTTTTCTTGAACAAAAAACACATCTAACCCCTCATAACTACGCTGTTGAAATTTACTTTTATCATTTCCAGGCAGTAAAACTTGAATCTTAATACCTCTAAACTTAAAACGCAAGTTATTTTTACCATGTTTCAAAGCACTAATATTTTTCATTTCCATAGTCTTTCCAGTGTAGTATCGGTATAGTGCCTCCTTGTCATGTTTATTTACTGACTTTTGATTTTGTTTTGCATGACCTGAATGAACTTCTGTTGTTAAAGTTCCTGTTGTTAAAATTCCTAAAGCTAATGTTGCTTTTGCTAATGCTGTAAATTTCATATTTATTTGCTCCAATCTTAATATATTGGATTGTTTTCATTACGTAATTTGAATCATACATTTTTATTATAACGTGCATCGTTTCATACGATAATTAACCTCGATTTAAATATACTTGAATTATTCTTAATGAAAAACAAATATATTTTAATGTTCAGGTTAAATGACTTTCATTATTTCATTTAGTTGTTTTACTGGATTATCGTTTACTACAACTGATGATGTTACTCTGTTCTGCTCTTTGAATTACAAAAACAACTTAACAACAGTAATGTATTTAACACAGTTCCTTATATAAGGACACAGATGTCAATTCACATTTTGTCGTTAAGTCGCTTCTTAAGCTATTATGCTATTAACTCAAACTAATTCAAATTCACTTCAATATTTTTAATTTGCTTACTATCCATTACATCAAACATACGATCAAAACTTAATTTTTCACTTAAATCAATTACATATTTCTTTTCGTCTTTCATATTAATAACGATTCTACCTTTATCTGACGCGCCTTTATACAATCTATATTTTTCGACTAACATTTTTCTTATTTTAAAATCCAGTTCCTTCAACGATACTTCTTCCTTTTGAATAAAGAACAACTCATTTATCGAAAAGCCATGTTTAGCATCAACTTTTTTAACTTGTAGACTTGGATTACTTACAAATCCAAACACTGATCTCACATTTTTCTTTGTTATACCGCCAACGCTATATATGCCACCTTTTATATCTATTAATTCAGGTACTGCAAAGACATCAAGGCCATGTGTTTTTTCTTTATATTTATTTTTATCGTCACCAAGCAGAAACACTTTGAAAGTTTTATTTCGTTGGTTAAAGTTTAAAACGTTAGAACCATAGTAATCTTCACTTTTAACGCTAATGTTTGTTGATTCAAAACTTTCTTCAGAATAGTATTGATGTAGCATATTGATATAATATTTGCGTTGTGTCTCATCAAGTTCTACTTTCGCGTGAACAGCTTTACTTTCTGCTGTAAACACACCTGTAGTTAATATTCCTAATGCTAATGTTGCTTTTGCTAATGCAGTCAATTTCATATTTATTTGCTCCAATCTTGATATATTGGATTGTTATGATTACGTAATTTGAACTATCTGTCTTTATTATAAGGTGCATCAAAACAGACTGACATTAACGCTCATTTAAATAAACTTGAATCATTATTAATGAAAATCAAACGTATTTTAACATTCGTATTAACTGATTTTTAATAGCAACATAAATTTTTTTGGGGGAATCATTGTTCTTTCCGATTAGTTTTAGATCTTAAGTTATTCGATACAAAGTGTACAAAAAAGCAGCTTAATAACGTAGTCAATGTTCGATATGTTTTTATTATTAAAACACGTATCAAAATCATTAAACATGGGATTATTAAACCGCTTCTTAAGCTTTTATTCTATATATCATTGATTATTTCAAATTCACTTCGATGTTCTTAATTTGTTCACTATTAATGACATCTGCCATACGCTCGAAATCTAATTTATCACTTAAATCAATTTCATACTTATTTTCATCTTTCATATTAATAACAATTCTACCTTTATCAGCTGACCCTTCATACAGTTTGTATTTTTTAATCAACAGTTTTCTTATTTTAAAATCAAGTTCCTTCAATGACACTTCTTCCTTTTGAATAAAGAAAAATTCATCAATAGAAAAACCGTCTTTATCGTCTATTTTTTTAACTAGTAAGTTCGGCGTTCTTAGAGACTCAAATATTGATTTTACGTTTTTCTTCGTTACACCACTAACACTAAATATTCTTCCATCTAAATCTACTAATTCTGGTACCGCAAAGACATCTAAACCATGTGTTTTTTCTTTGTATTTATTTTCATCTTTTCCCAATAAAAATACTTGGAACTTTTGATTTTGTTGGTTAAAAAGCAAAACGTTAGAGTCATAATAACCTTGACTTTGGCCACTAACATTTGTTAACTCATAACTAGGTCCTGAATAGTATTGATGTAACTTGTTTGTATCATATAAACGGTTCATTTTTTCATACTTTCCTTTTGCATTAACCGATTGATTTTCTGTTATCATTACACTTGTTGTTAATATTCCTAATACAAATATCGCTTTAGCTATCGCTGTAAATTTCATATTCATATGCTCCAATCTTAATATATTGGATTGCTTTTATTACGTAATTTGAATAATACACATTTATTATAAAGGGCATTGAGACAGACTGACATTAACACTCGTTTAATTAAAATTAAATCATGGTTAATGAAGAACTAATTAATATTCAATGGACATCACTTTCAGAAGTAATGTGAATTTTTAGTACGCTCATACCCTGCGTTATAAAACATAAAAACAGCCTAACGACACTGTTGATTTAGATACGCCCCTTTTTGGAGGATGTACGTATTTATTCAACATTTCATCGTTAAGCTGCTTCAAATTTATTACTTTAAAGTCATTGATTGTTTAATTTAAATTTGATTAATAGTCACTGCTATATTTTGAATATCCTTACTATTCAACACATCACCCATGCGCTCGAATTGCAGTTTATCACCTAAATCAATTACTTCCTTTTTCTCGTCTTTCAAATTGATAGTGATCTTACCGTATTTAGTCGTACCTTTATATAAACCATATTTTTCAACTAATTGCTTTCTAATTTTGAAATCAAGTTCTTTCAGTGAAACTTCTTCTTTATTAATTAAAAATGAGTCAATTGATGCATCTAAATTTCCGCCATACACTTTATTAACAAATAAATGTGTATTAGTTTCAGAAGATTTGTTATTTTTCTTAGTCACACCACCAACAGTAGATAGTCTACCGTTTGGATCAATTAATTCTTTTACCACAAAGACATTCTGGCCTTCAAGGCCTTTTTTATATTTATCTTTATCTTTTCCTAATAAGAATAATTGGTGATTTTGTTTTTCTTGGTTAAAGCGTACAACGTTAGAACCGTTATAGTTTTCAACCTTACCACTAATATTACTGAATTCAAAACTTTCTGATGAGTAGTATCGATATAAGTCTTTAATATCATATAAATGTTGTACTCTCTCTTGCTTTTCTTTTGCGTGGACTGCTTGGCCTTCTGATGTAATCACACCAGTAGTTAATAAGCCTAATGCCAATGTTGCTTTAGCTAACGTTTTTAATTTCATAGTACTATTCTCCCAATCTATTTATAAATTTTGTCTTAATATATTTTTATATGATTAATTCAATTACGTAATACGAACAATCTACTATCATTATATAAGCGAGATACTGCGCTATGAATTAACCTCTTTTTAACTATTTTTGAACCAACGTTAAGTTAGTTAATGAAATCCTAACAGTATTAATTATTTTTTATAACACAATGCTAATTTTTTAACTATTCACACTTTCCCTCAATTTAATTATGTTTTCCACATTGTTTCATGTCACTAAAGCGACATCACGCATCTATAAGTATCAACTATTTCCACAAGTTTTATTGGTGTTTTTATTATTCATCGATACGCTTCATTTTCATCTCGCCAACACAAAAAAGAAGCTAAGCAACTTATGTTGCCTAACTCCTCTATACTATCCATATTTTACTATTATCCATATTTCATTGAATTATCTAATGTTGGCTTCTATTTTTTCAATATTTCTACCGTCAATGACATCACTCATGCGATTTGTTTGTAATTTTTTATTAAGTTCAAACGTATAATAGCCGCCATCTTTCATTATCACTTTTATCTTACTATCTTTAGGAAACTTTTTATACAGATCAAAATTTTGAATTAAATACTGTCTCAATTTAAAGTCGAGTTCTTTAAGTGAAATCTCTTCTTTATAAATGTAGTGTACTCTACCGTACGTAGCAATACCGTCACCTTCATCTCTCTTGATTTGAAATCTTGGTGCGTTTATATAATCATAATAAGCGTCTTGATTTTTCTTAGTGACACCACCATATGAAAACACTGTGCCGTTGCGATTTTCTGCTTCTTTAACAACAAATATGTCTAATCCCGGATTTTTGCGTGCTTTAAATCTTTCAATATCTTTACCAAATATCTGTACTCTTGTGAATTTTCTATTTTTATCAAAGATAAGGTAATGCTTGCCACCTTTGCTATAACGATAACCAGTAACATTTTTAAGTTCCTTACTTGCGCCACTATAGTAATCTCTTAAGTCAAAGATATCTTTTGTCACATTTTCATATTTTGCTTCATGTTCACTCGCATTTACAGTTTGATGCAATGACGTTATTGTTCCTGTTGCTAAAATACCTAATGCTAAACTTGCTTTCGCAATTGCTGCCATTTTCATAGTTGTATGCTCCATTCGTAATTATTAGATTTGTTCGCTTACGTCTATTGAATCATACAGCTTTATTATAATTGGCGTATTTGACCTTTCACATTAAACCATCTTTAATAATCATTGAATCATTATTAAGTAAATTAAGGAATCTATAATGTTCGTTAAATAAAACTGATTCCGTTGTGCTTCACACCCGATAGATAGGGATTTACAGATAAATTCAGGACTCTTCCACGTCATATTTGGACCCATCGAAAATTCGGGTTCTCAAATCATCGAACATAACAAAAGAAGCTAAGCAACATGTAGGCCGTTGTCACTGAACTTCTTGTTTTTCCGATGACAGCTTCTATTTAGAGAATGTCATGATTATTTTATATTCACTTCAATGTTATCAATATTAGTGCCATCTATGACGTCTGCCATGCGATTTTCTTGTAATTTTTTGTGTAATTCAAACGTGTACTTTCCACCGTTTTTCATGTTAATAACAATTTTACCTGAACCAACGTTACCGTACAGATTATGATTTTCAATAAGTTGTTTTCTCAATTTAAAATCAAGTTCTTTCAAGGAAATCTGCTCTTTAGTAATCTTGAATTCTGAAACATCATGAGAGATTGTACCTTTATTATCTTCTTTAGTAATTCTTACTCCTGCTTTGTGATCAACTTTTTTACTATTACTCTTTGTGATACCACCGACCGAGTATCTTTCCACTCCATATTTATTTTTTTCTTCTAAAACGACAAATACATCGACATTCCTATGTACTCCTTCATCATATTTTTTATCGTCTTTTCCAACTAAAGCTATTTTATATATGAAATAATCTGGAACAATATTCATAAATCTTATTGTCGTCCATTTTTTTAAAATAATACCAATCTCATTTTTAAATTCTAAACTTGGTTTCGTATAATACGCTCTTAAATCTTTAAATTTAGGATTTATTTCTGTTGGTACTTGTTTTGTGGTTGGCGATTGTGGTGTTTCCACTTTAGTTGAAGATGGTGTTGTCGCGTTCGGTGTTTGTTGCGGTGTTTCCACTTTAGTTGAAGGCGGTGTTGTCGCGTTTGGTTTTGATTGCGGTGCTTCTACTTTAGTTGAGGGCGGTGTTGATTGTGGTGCTTCCACTTTAGTGGAAGATGGTGTTGTCGCGTTTGCTTCTTGCGTTGTCGTTGTGATTACACCCGTTGTTAAAAGGCCTAGTGCTAAACTTGTTTTAGCAATTGTTGTTATTTTCATAGTTGTATGCTCCATTCGTAATTATTAGATTTGTTCGATTACATTCATTGAATCATACAGCTTTATTATAGATGGCGTATTGCTCCATTCACATTAAACCTTGTTTAACTATATTTGAATCATCGTTAAGTAAATTAAGAAATCCATAATGTTCGTTAAATAAAACTGATTTTGATGTGATTCAACACTTGGCACATTTGAGGATTCGTCACTTTTAAGACATAGAAATGCCACTTTTACAAACAAATGAATATTCGTCTTTTACATCATTACGCATAATAAAAGAAGCTAAGCAACATGTAAACCGTTGTCACTTAACTTCTTGTTTTACCGATGTCAGCTTCTATTTAGAGAACGTCATGATTATTTTATATTCACTTCAATTTTATCAATGTTTGTACCTTCTATGACATCTGCCATACGATGCTCTTGCAGTTTTTTGTGTAATTCAAACGTATACTTCCCACCGTTTTTCATTTTAATAACGATTGTTCCTGAACCCATGTTACCGTAAAGATTATGTTTTTCAATAAGTTGTTTTCTCAATTTAAAATCAAGCTCTTTCAAGGAAATCTCTTCCTTAGTAATCATGTATTCTGAAACATCGCGTGAAATCATACCTTGATTATCTTTTTTAGTAACGCTTAATTCTGCTTTGTGATCAACTTTTTTACTATTAGTCTTCGTGATGCCACCGACAGAATATTTTTTTAATTGATATTTATTGTCTTCTAAAACGATAAATACATCGATATTATCGTAAGGTCCATCTTTATATTTTTTCTCATCTTTTCCAACTAAAGCTATTTTATAGATGAACCTATTTGGAATAACATTCATAAACCTAACCGTCGTCCATGGTTTGAGCAAAAATCCAAACTGCTTTTCAAATTCAAAACTCGGTTTCGTGTAATACGCTCTTAAATCTTCATATTTAGGAGTCATATCTGTTTGTGCTTGTTTTATGGTTGGAGATTGTGGTGTGTCTGATTTAGTAGATTGCATTGGTTGTGGCGTGTTTGTTGATGGAGGTGTTGTCACTTTAGTTTTCGGCGTTGTGGATTCGGTTGTCGTTTGTGATTGTTCTTGTTTAGGCGCTGGCGTTGCTGATATATTAAGCGATTTCTGCTCTTCTTGTTTAGGTTGTGATATTTTTTCTATTTTGGAAGCTGAGGTTTTTTTCCTCATTAGTATTTGGTGCCTTTTCGAGTTTAGGCGTGCGTTCTTGTCTTGTGTTAGCTGCTTGTGTTGTCGCTGAATTTGCACCTGCTGTTATGTTTATCATTGCTAATCGCTCTGCTTTAAGCGTTGGTACTTTGTCAACTTTAGTTGATTGTATTTTTTCTGCTTTGACCGATTGCGTCGTTACTGTAATTGCGCCTGTTGTTAAAAGCCCTAGTGCTAAACTGGTTTTAGCAATTGTTTTCATATTCATAATTGTATACTCCAATCTATATTATATTCGATTGTCTTTTTACGTAATTTGAATCATACAACATCATTATAGATGGCGTTCTAAGATAATCACATTAAACCCTTTTTAACAATTATTGAAGTATTATTAAGTAATTTAAGCAAAAAATAATGAGTGATTATGAGGTTAATATAGCGTTTCTATGTGCCTTTGAAATGATTTTTAAGCATTAAAAAGAAGTTAAGCAACGTTTGATCGTCACTTAACCTCTCTATTTCAATTTCAAATTATTTCGTCGTCAAGTATGTGTATTAAGCTTTTCTAACTTTGATTTCAATTCTATCAATATCTGTGACATTGATAACATCGGACATACGGTCTTCTTGTAACTTTTTATCCAATTCAAATGTATACTTTCCATAGTATTTCTTTTTGACGGTAATTTTCCCTGTACTCATTTCACCGTAAAGACCATAATTATCAATAAGGTATTTTCTTAATTTAAAATCAATCTCTTTCAATGACATCGCTTCTTTATCTATTTTAAATGGGAAAAAGTCATAATCATATTCACCAATATGATCTGCTTTAATAACTCTTGCTTCTGCTATTAGGTCGACAGCTTTATCGTTTGCACTAGTGATACCCCCAATAGAGTACTTTGCACCTTCAAATCTCTTATCCTCATTAACGTAAAATATATTAAGATTACGATGTACACCCGTATGATAATGTTGCTTATCTTTGCCAATTAAAGCAAGGTTATTAACAGAATTACCATCTATGATATTCATAAATTTAATACTTGGTTGAATGAAACTGATATAACCTGTCACATTTTTATATTCAATACTAGGTTGAGTATAATAAGCTTTTAATTTTTTGCTATTTTCACTTATTACAATAGGTTTCTTTTCGGCATGAACTGGTTTTTCCGTTGTAGTGTTTACACCTGTTGCTAATATTCCTAATAACAAACTTATTTTTGCAATATTTTTCATTTTCATAGTTGTATGCTCCAATCTATTATAATTAGATTGTTTTATTACGTAATTTGAACCATACACCCATATTATAGGAGCTGTATTCGGATATTCACATTAACCTGTTTTTAACTATTCATAAAATATGATTAAGCTATTTAAGCAAAAGATAATGCGTGGTGCGACTGTTTGTGTGAGTTTTGTAACTTTTCCCCTCAAAAAAAGAAGCTAAGCAACAGTACGTCGCTTAACTTCCATATATTTCCATAACAAGCACTATTCAACATAGCGCTTTGTTGTTAGAAAGTATTATTTCATTTCTACTAGAATTTTTTGTATTTGTCTGCCGTCGATAGAATCACCCATACGTTCTTTTTCAAGTTTTTGACTTAAATCGATAGTATGTGATTTGCCATCTTTCATTGTAATTGTAATTTGACCTTGTTTAAGACCATTTGAATACAAGCCGTGTTGTTTGATTGCACGTTCTCTTAATCTATAATCAAGTTCTTTCAATGAGATGTCTTCTTTATAAATTTGGTATAAACTACTTTGTGGTTCTTCTTTACCTTTCTTGATTTCAAGGATTGGTGTGTGTATATAGTCAATAAAAGGTTGACTGTTTGTTTTTGTTACGCCACCAATTGAGTAATTTGTTGCTTGTCTACTGTCACCTTCTCTAAGGATAAACACATCTATATTCGAGTTGTCTCCATCTTTAAATTTGTCTTTATCAGATCCAACTAAAGAAATTTGAGAATATTGATTGTCTACTATAACATCTATATAATCTTTACCTTTTTCAGTATATTTATATCCAGTAACATTTTTACGCTCTAAAACCGGTTTATTATAATAGTGTTTCAACTCTGATTCACTTTGTTGTTTAACTTCTGTTTTCGCTTGTACTGATTGTACATTCGATGTAATTACACCTGTTGCTAACATTCCCAATGCTAAACTTGCTTTTGCTATCGCTTTAAATTTCATAATTTTTAGCCCCAATCTATTTAAATTTGATTTTTCAATTACGTAATATGAACAATCTACCTACATTATATTGAGGCGCTATCCCCTTTCAAATTAAACCTCATTTAACTAAACTTGAATCATTGTTAAGGTAATTAATAAAATGCTAACTGTTATTAATCAATTCTTATCCGTCGAGACTCTTTTTTATACAAATCACACTTTATACCATTTTTATTTTAAAAACTGTAAAACTTTCAGACACAAAACAGACATCATATTGTCGTAGTACCTGATTAAAATTTTCAAAGATATTAGTGATACACATCAACTAAAACGCGTCATTACGGTATTTTCAACATTAATAACATATACGTATTTACTATACACAGCGATAATAAATACAGATTACAATTTTTTATAAAATCAAATGTTTTGAAAACAATCGAATAAGTATTATGTTATGTATATAAAGATTAGGAGATGAAGTGAATGAATATTATGTTAACAGGTGCTACAGGTCATTTAGGCACACATATTACAAATCAAGCCATTGCAAATCACATAGATCATTTTCACATTGGTGTTAGAAATGTTGAGAAAGTTCCAGATGATTGGCGTGGAAAAGTTTCTGTTCGACAATTAGATTATTTTAATCAAGAAAGCATGGTAGAAGCATTTAAAGGAATGGATACCGTTGTGTTTATTCCAAGTATTATCCATCCATCATTCAAACGTATTCCTGAAGTGGAAAATTTAGTATATGCGGCAAAGCAGAGCGGCGTTGCTCATATCATTTTCATAGGTTATTACGCAGATCAGCATAATAATCCATTCCATATGAGCCCTTATTTCGGATATGCATCACGTTTATTGTCAACAAGTGGCATTGATTATACGTATGTAAGAATGGCAATGTACATGGATCCACTTAAACCCTATTTACCAGAATTGATGAATATGCATAAACTGATTTATCCAGCTGGTGATGGTCGTATTAATTATATTACTAGAAATGATATTGCTAGAGGTGTCATTGCTATTATTAAAAATCCAGATACTTGGGGCAAACGCTATTTATTATCAGGCTATAGTTATGATATGAAAGAACTTGCTGCTATTTTATCTGAGGCATCAGGCACAGAAATTAAATATGAACCCGTTTCATTAGAGACATTTGCAGAAATGTACGATGAACCTAAAGGCTTTGGTGCATTATTGGCATCAATGTACCACGCAGGAGCAAGAGGACTATTAGACCAAGAATCCAATGATTTCAAACAATTAGTCAATGATCAACCACAGACACTGCAATCATTTTTACAAGAAAATATTTAATAATAAAGGAGCGTTACAGTGAATATCATCTCAACAATTTTAATCATATTTATGGCATTAGAGTTTTTCTATATTATGTACCTTGAAACGATTGCTACAACTTCCAAAAAGACTAGCGAGACATTTAATATAAGCGTCGATAAATTGAAAGACAAAAATATTAACCTACTTTTGAAGAACCAAGGCGTATATAACGGTTTAATCGGAGTTTTGCTAATATACGGTTTGTTTATCAGCAGTAATCCAAAAGAAATATGCACAGCTATTTTAGTGTATATCATTGGCGTTGCTATTTATGGTGGCCTTTCAAGCAATATTAGTATCTTTTTCAAACAAGGCACATTGCCAGTATTGGCACTCATATCAATGCTTTGGTAAGTATTGGTGTTTGGGGGTTTGGAGATGTAGTCTGGGGTTGAGAGTTTGGAGGATTTGAGTGTTTTGGGTGTGGACGTTCATAAACTCAGAGTATTTCATCCTAATTATTTCAAGCAGAGGTGACAGTAGCGTTTCCTCTGTTTCCTTATAGAAAAATGATTTAATGAAGAAAACCCATATCTGTTTTAATTTTTAGCTGATAAATACTCCATATATTAGAATGGCTACTTTATCTATTGCATCAATCCTTTAAAACAAAAAACCCATGATTTCGAAATTCCCGTATGGTGGGGTTCCTACTCTCATGGATCTATTAAATAAATTATCACTATAAGTTTATTATTTCAATATTATTAACAATATATGTAGTCGTAAAAGGAAAGAGGACATGAGAACTTCGGTGTTGATTGGCATTACATAACGCTTCCAAACATATTATTTGGTAACAATAAGAAACTATTTACACAACCTATTTTGTATAGTAAAATTATTTTATAAGATTTAAATCCAATTGTACAAGGAGTGAATATCATGGTACCAGAAGAAAAAGGTTCTATTACTTTGTCAAAAGAAGCTGCTATCATATTTGCAACCGCAAAATTCAAACCATTTAAGAACAGAATTAAAAATAACCCACTAAAAACAAATCCATTTCTTAAATTACATGAAAACAAAAAATCTTAATAACTTTATTTATAGCATTTCTAATCTCAGAAATGCTATAAAGGACAACGCCCTCTTTCATAACTATATAAGTCAAGAAACCAAGACATTTCAAACATCTTTAAACCCTTCAATAGCACATTCCCTAAAACATAAAGCAATAACAATGAACGATCAAAATTCCTTACGTACTTATGATGTGTCAGTGAATCGTCTACACTTAATTGAACAAATTCTATGAGAATAGATATTGTTAAATTAAGAAAGTAGTCAATCTTATTATGACAAAAGAAAGAAGAACATTTAGTTCAGAGTTTAAGTTACAAATGGTTAGATTATATAAAAATGGTAAGCTTAAGAATGAAATTATACGAAAGTATGATTTAAAACCCTCAATTATCTCAAATTCGATAAAACAACACCAAAATACTGGACCCTTCAATCATCAAGATAATTTAAAAAGTGATGAAAAAGAGTTAATAAAATTACGCAAAGAAGTTCAACATTTAAAAATGGAACATGATGTTTTAAAGCAAATTTTAAAGTTGATTTAGAAACTGAACTTTTTAAAGATACATTACTTGAAGATTCTAATTTATCTGATTATATAAAGAACCAACTTCCAACGATATGGAGAGACTAAGAAATAGTTTAAATTTATTTAATTTCAATAAAAACTCATAATAATATTTAAGTAAGTTAGATTGCTTTTAGCATTAGGAATTCGCTTATAATTAGATGTTCAATATAGACTTTTTTACACATACATGAACTATAAAAAGCGAATAAATAGAAGGTCATTGCGAAATTTGCTAAATACAAAATTGATGAGTTCCACCTAATAAAAATTGTTGGTTTTATAGTAACATCTATTTTCGTACCATTCATGTTAATTTCAGTGCTAATAATGCTGATATAAAGAAGAATAAATTGATTAGGAGAACACTATTTAATGTCTAAAAATATCAATCAAGCAAATAGTAAATTAAATACGTCAAACAAAAAACTAAAACAAGCTTATTCAAAATCCGATAGTAAAAACATGAAAGTTATATACATGCCTCATTGGCTAGAGTTTTATTCAATTGCTATACATAGCGATGTTACAAGCAATAAAAAAAGATATTATAAATCATTTAGTAGAGGAACAGTGGTATATGTAAAACTAGGGAGTAATATTGGAAGTGAGTTTTCTGGTAATCATTTTTGTGTAATATTAGATAACAAAGACAATAAAGGAAAAGAAACAGTTACAATAGTTCCACTTTCTTCCAAAGGTAATAAAAATTATTTGAAGTTAAACGAATCGGTGCTAAATCTAACAGCAACAGATTTAAAAAAACAGATTATCGATATCAGTAGTAAAGTACAAGCATTAACCCAAAAATATAGAGATATTGACATTAAACTTAGCACAGAAGATAAAAAGCTTTTGTCTAACTTAAATCAAAAAGCTAATGAACTGTATAGAGTGATAGGTGTTTATTCCAAGCACAAAGGGAAAGATACATACGTTAATATATCAGCAATTACAACAATAAGCAAAAGACGTATAAGCAAAATAAATGATTCTGATCCTACTGGAACGATAATAATTTCAGAAGATGACATGAATGAAATCGAAAAGCAATTAAAGATAAAGTTCTTTTCTAATTGAATTGTAATATTACATCTGATATAATTGATTTACAAATTCCCGGTAACCATTCCGGCTTCATTCTCTTGAAGAATGACATATTCTCAGCGTTTTAGCTGAAGGTCAGATGATACGTCATCTGGCCTCTTTTTTTATATAAATGCCCTTTAAGTGAAATATACAACAATCTGCAACCAATATAGACATCACAAAACACACAATAAATTACACAATGTGTTATAAGCCACATGTCATTATTATCGTAGCTAGCTGCGTCACTCAAAACGAATACGGAACGCGTTGGTTATTCCAATCATAATATTACTCTGCAAATACACAGCCCTGTATCCGAGTAAATGAATAGAGATTTGAACAAATGAAAACAATCAACTAATGGAAAGGATAAAATATTATGCACAACAAAAATGAATTCAACAAAAAACTGAAAGATTTTATAGGTAGCGATAAACGGATGGCTTTAGTAAAGGGTTATATTAACGAGTATAAATTAACAACTGTTTTAAGAGCTTTAAATAATTCCGATTACACAAAAGGGACGATACACACTCGTTCAATAGGCAACCTAAAACAAATAGTAGATAATCGAATTATTCCTAAAAATATAACTCAAAACAAAATCTTCAAATTGAGTAATTTAACCTTAGAGGTTAACCTCTATGAAAGAAACACAATTTATCACGGAGACTTTGCTATTTACTATCCTGTAGAATCTGCTCTAATAATAGAAACAGATACTCCTAGGCTAATTAATCATATAAATAACAACCCAGTCCAAAAAATATTTATAATAACAACAAATGACTGGAGCTTTAATACACTTGAATTAGAAAAAATAGTAGACGAAACTATAATTTATGATTTAAAACAAGAAGATCCTAAACAATATGAAATTTTATATAAAAATAAACACGGAAAATTGCCTTATTGATGAATTAAAACGCAAACTTAGAACACCTTACCCCTTTTCCGTCCTTATTGTAATTTTCCAACTACTCAAATTAAAAACCACCCGTGCAAACAGGTGGTTTTATTATATATAATTATTCCCACTCAATTGTGCTTGGTGGTTTTGATGTAATGTCATAGACTACGCGATTGACGTGGTCTACTTCGTTTACGATACGACTTGAAATCTTTTGTAAGACTTCCCAATCGATGCGTGCGAAGTCACTTGTCATGCCGTCGATAGATGTTACTGCACGGATACCTACTGTGTGATCATACGTACGGTAGTCTCCCATAACACCTACTGATTGAATGTTTGGTAACACTGTGAAGTATTGCCAAATTTCTCTTTCAAGACCTTCTTCTCTAATCACTTGGCGTAAAATCGCGTCTGATTCTCTAACGATTTCTAGTTTATCTTCAGTAATTTCTCCAAGTACACGAATACCAAGACCAGGTCCTGGGAATGGTTGTCTCCACACTAAATGTTCTGGAATACCTAATTCAATACCTAATTTACGTACTTCATCTTTAAACAATGTATTGATTGGTTCGATTAATTCGAATTCCATGTCTTCTGGTAATCCACCAACATTGTGGTGTGATTTGATTGTTTGTGCTGTCTTAGTACCTGATTCGATGACGTCTGTATATAGTGTTCCTTGCGCAAGGAAGTCTACACCTTTAAGTTTTGATGCTTCATCATCAAATACATATACAAATTCATTACCAATGATTTTACGTTTTTGTTCAGGATCTGAAACACCTTTTAATTTATTCATAAAACGATCTTTCGCATTAACACGAATAATATTCATGTTGAACCCTTCACCGAATTGTTCCATAACCATGTCGCCTTCACCTTTACGAAGTAAGCCATGGTCTACAAAGATACATGTTAGTTGATCCCCAATTGCTTTATGCAATAATACAGCAACAACAGATGAATCTACGCCACCACTCATCGCACATAATACACGACGGTCGCCTACGCGTTGACGAATCTTTTCAATTTCAATTTCGATAAAGTTTTCCATCGTCCATTGTCCTTTACAATCACAAACACGACGTACGAAGTTGTTTAATAAATCATTACCATATTCTGTATGACGTACTTCTGGATGGAATTGCACACCATAAATGCGACGTTTCTTATCTTCAATTGCTGCATAGTCTGTGCTTGGGCTATCAGCGATAACTTCAAAGCCTTCTGGAATTTCAATAACTTTATCAGAATGACTCATCCAAACAGTTTGTTCTGCTGGTAAGCCAGCGAATAACTCATCTGACTTCGCATTAATGATTGCTTTACCGTATTCACGTTCATTGGCACGTTCAACTTTACCACCTAATAATTTAGTAGTTAATTGCATGCCGTAACAAATACCAAGTACTGGAATTCCTAAATTATATATTTCCGGATCAATTGTAAATGAACCTTCTTCATAAACTGAATTTGGACCACCTGATAAGATGATACCTTTTGGATTCATTTTCTTAATTTCTTCAATTGAAATTTCATGATCGTGTAATTCACTATAAACGCCCATTTCACGAATTCGGCGTGTAATTAATTGGTTGTATTGGCTACCAAAGTCTAAGACAAGGATTAACTCTTGTTCTTTTGCCATTTCCATATTTGTCGTTCTCCTTTATCTTAATTAGAATGAGTAGTTCGGTGATTCTTTCGTAATTTGAATATTATGTGGATGGCTTTCTGCTAAACCAGCAGGACCCATACGTGTAAATTGTGCTTCTTCGCGTAATTCTCTTAAATCGTGTGAACCAGTATAACCCATACCAGCACGCACACCGCCCATTAATTGGTAAATTGTATCTTGTAACGCACCTTTATAAGCCGTACGTCCTTCGATACCTTCAGGAACAAATTTCTTAGGCGCTTTGTCCTCTTGGAAGTAACGGTCGTTTGAACCTTTTTCCATCGCACCTAAAGAGCCCATACCACGGTATACTTTATATTGTCTACCTTGGAAAATTTCTGTAGCACCTGGACTTTCTTCAGTACCTGCTAATAAGCTACCTAACATAACCGCATGTCCACCAGCAGCTAATGCTTTAATGATATCTCCTGAGAATTTAATACCACCATCAGCAATGATAGCTTTACCATGTTTGCGTGCTTCAGTTGCACAATCATAAATTGCTGTAATTTGTGGTACACCAACACCTGCTACAACACGCGTCGTACAAATTGAACCTGGGCCAATACCAACTTTAACAATATCTGCACCCGCTTCAAATAAATCTTTTGTTGCTTCTGCAGTTGCTACGTTACCAGCTACTAATGTGATTTCTGGGTAAGTCTTCTTAATATGTTTCACTTGATCGATAACGCCTTTAGAGTGACCATGTGCTGTATCGATAACTAAGACATCCACACCTGCTTCGACTAATTTTTGAGCACGAATATCAGTATCTTTTGAAATACCAATTGCTGCGGCTACAAGTAGACGACCATGTTCATCTTTTGCTGCATTAGGGAATTCGATAACTTTTTCAATATCTTTAATAGTAATAAGACCTTCTAGACGTCCGTCTTTAACTAATGGTAACTTTTCAATCTTATGTTTTTGGAGAATTTTTTCTGCTTCTTCAAGTGTTGTATTCACTGGAGCTGTAATTAAATTTTCTTGCGTCATTACATCTACAATTTTAATTGAGAAGTCTTCAATAAAACGTAAGTCGCGGTTTGTTAAAATACCTACTAAGTTGCGATCTTCTTTATTATCAACAATTGGTACACCTGAAATACGGTATTTACCCATTAATGCTTCCGCTTCATAAACACTTTCTTCTGGTGTTAAGAAAAATGGGTTTGAAATGACACCATTTTCTGAGCGTTTTACTTTTTGAACTTCGTCCGCTTGTTCTTCAACGCCCATATTTTTATGAATAACACCTAAACCACCTTGACGAGCCATAGCAATCGCCATTTTAGATTCAGTTACTGTATCCATACCAGCAGAAATAACTGGAATATTTAATTTAACTTTGTCTGATAATTGTACGCTTAAATCAACGTCTTTCGGTAAAATATCAGATTGTGCTGGAATTAATAACACATCATCAAACGTTAATGATTCTTTTGCAAATTTACTTTCCCACATTAAAAACAGCCTCCATTTTTCAAATTAATTAGTTATATTATTTCACATTTTCTTCCGTTTGTTTATACTTTATTCCATTAAAAAAGAAATTAAGAATAATTGCAGAGATTGCGCCTAAAACAATTCCGTTTTGAGTCAACCATGCAAATTGTTCACCTAAACCTTTAAATGCTTGTGGTACAGCGCTTATACCAGTACCTAATCCTACTGATACAGCAATAATTAATAAATTGTTTTGATTTTTAAAATCGATATGTCCTAATATACTAACACCATATGCCATTACCATGCCAAACATAGCTATCATCGCACCACCTAACACAGGTAGCGGTATGATATTTGCTAATGCACCAAGCTTAGGTATACAACCACATATAAGTAATAACACGACCATGCCGTATATAACATTATTTTTCTTAGCGCCGGATAAAGAAACAAGTCCTACATTTTGCGAATAGGCTGTATACGGAAATGAATTGAATATAGAACCTAACACTATCGCTAGACCTTCCGCAGTATAACCTTTACGAAAATCTTTTCTTTCTAACTTCTTACCGGTAATTTCACTTAACGCATGATAGACACCTGTCGACTCAATTAAACTAACGATAGCTACAATAAAGAACACTAACGTCGATGTCACATCAAAGCTAAATCCTGAGAATCTAAACGGCACTGGGATGCCTAACCAACCGGCATGATTGACTTGATTAATATCGACCATCCCAAGTAAGCCAGCACCTATCGTTCCTAAAACGAGTCCAATTAATATGGCAATACTCTTAATAAATCCAGTTGTGAATCTTTGTAAAACAAGAATAATGATTAATGTCATTAAACCTAACAAAATGTTCTTAACATCTCCATAGTCCTTTGCACCTTGACCTCCAGCTAAGTAATTCATTGCTACTGGCATTAAATTGATACCAATGATAGTAACAACACTACCCGTTACTACTGGTGGGAAGAATTTTACAAGATGTGAAAAGAAAGGCGCGATGATAATAACTAATATCCCTGATAAAAATAGCGAACCGTAAAGTACATCTATTCCTTTCGTTTGACCAATTAAAATCATGGGCGCAACAGCCGTGAATGTACATCCAAGAACGATTGGTAATCCTGTTCCTGTTACTTTATTGGCTTGTAAAAATGTGGCAACCCCACACATAAATATATCTACTGTAACTAAGTAAGCGATTTGTTCAGGTGTAAACTTCAAACTTGTACCAACAATGATTGGAACTAAGATGGCACCTGCGTACATAGCTAAAAGATGTTGAACACTTAGGATTAAATTTTTCATTATTCTTCTCCCACCAATGTCACTTTGTTTCCTTCTAGTGAAGCAACCTTGCAGAGAGAAGAAACTGTTAAACCTGCTTCTTCTAAACGTTGATGCCCATTTTGGAAACTCTTTTCAACAACAATACCAATACCAGCTGTCTTAGCATTCGCTTGCTGTGCGATATCGTATAATCCTAATGAAGCATCACCATTTGCTAAAAAGTCATCGATGATGAGTACAGTATCTTCTTCTGATAAAAATTCTTTTGAAACAATGACCGTACTTGTTTTATTTTTAGTAAATGAATGAATAGATGTTTCATAATAACCATCCGTCAAAGTGCTAGGTTTTGCTTTTTTCGCAAATAAACATGGCACATCAAAATGCAGTGCAGCCATGATTGCAGGTGCGATACCGGAAGCTTCAATGGTTAAGATTTTAGTAATCCCTTTATCTTTAAATTGCTCGTAAAAAGTGCGACCAACTTCATTCATTAACTTTGCATCAATTTGATGATTTAAAAATCCATCGACTTTTAAAATCTTCTCATCAATGACAACGCCGTCTTCCTTTACTTTTTGTCCTAGTAACTCCACTCTTAAAACCTCCTCAGATTTGTGTGAAACATTTTGCTCTTAAATTGGTGCTAGATACAAAAAAATCCCCAAACTAAATAATAGTTTCAGGGTTTATGAGTGAACGAACATGCATAACGAATTTGTCATGCAATCAATGTAAAAGAAGTTTCATCAAATAAACTGTGACCATCATATAAAATGATATAAATCACCCACCATGGTTACAATTTAATGGCTGAAGCTACTCCTAGTATTGTGTTGTTACTCATAGTCATGTCGTTCAAGGCAACATGGTAGAAACTTCTAAAGCCATATTCTTTAGATTATATGAGTTTATGTAAATTATTTAACGATAATAGCAAATTTTCGGCATTTTTTCAATAACTGCTTAGGTAATCTTTTAATAGTTTTATAAATGTACAGAGACGTTTAATGCGAATGAAGACTTATAACTTAATAATGTAAGGGTTTTACTTTATAATAAGAAGGGTAAAAGATTAAATAAACAAATTTTTAAAGGGGCGACAACTATGGCAGATATTACTGTAGTAAATGACACTGGCGAATTATACAACGTAATCAATCAAAAGAAATCTGAAGGTTATTTAGAATCAGAGCTAACAATTATTAGTAAAAGTAAATTACACCTAAATGACTTACACGACTCTGAAATCTCCCTTATCTCAACAAGTGGAACATTTAGTGATAGAATGACTAAACTGTTAACAGGAGAAGATGGTGAACATGCAGTTTTATCACGCTACAACTTAGCGCCTGATGAATTAGAAAAATATAAACAACTTATTTTAGACGATAAAATGTTAGTTGTAGCGGTTCGTGACAAATCATCACATAAAGAAGTTCAAGAACATAACTCAGCATATGAAGAAATTGATATTACTCATTTTGCTGAAGCATCTAAAGGTCCCAAAGCTTAGTTATCACACTGAATTCAAAATGAGATTACTGTACTGTCTAATTTAAGATAGTACAGTTTTTTATACCATTTAAAAGTTTATGAACAATCTTTTACAGCAGGCGATTATGCTATAATATTATTTAAATTGGGGAGGTGTTCTTATGGAATTTAAAACCATTCAATCTGTCAAAGATCCACATTACAACGAAGCACTTAAACTTTACGATACTAAGTTAAATTTATCTTTAACTGAAGATAAACGTATCATCAAACGCTCATTAGAAAACAACAAAACCGAAAACGATTATGTCTTTATCGTAGGCTTAGAAAACGATGTTGTTGTCAGTCTAGCAACTGCACATTATGAAGCCACAACCAATTCAGCATTTTTAATTTATTTATTCGCAAAAGACCTACCCAACCATGATGAGTTAATGACACAAACATTACATCAAATTGAACATGAACTAAACTTATTATCAAACCTTGTTCATTCTAGAAGTATTAACTTTTTAATGATGGAAGTCCCTAAAGAACCTGCAGATTTAACACAAGATAACGGACTTATTATTGAACACCGTAGACAGTTTTTATACGAACATCAATTTGAAAGACAAACTGAAATTGATTACATTCATCCAACTAATGATGGTCACACTAAAAAAGTGGACTTATTTTTAAAGAAAAATATTAAACTGACAAAGGATATCTACGGTACAAGTGTTAAATCAAATTATATTTTGAAGTATGTATTTGCCAATGGTATCGCACGTGAAATTATTTATGCTTTATTAGAAGAAATGGATTTACGTAAACCATTTTAAACAAACTTGAAATCACTAACAATAACGTTTAAACTATGTATGAAGCAAGACTGACGTTTCACTGCCCGTAGACAAACGTCAGTATACATAAAGTATATGCAGAAAGGACTTTAAAGTATGTTAACTAAAGAATTTGCACAACGCGTAGAACTAAGTGAGAAGCAAGTCCGTAAAATTGTTCAACATTTAGAAGAACGTGGTTACCAACTAAGCAAGACTGAATATCGTGGTCGTGAAGCAACTGATTTCAAAGAAGAAGATATCGAGCTTTTCAAAGACATTGCCGACAAAGTAAAACAAACAAATAGTTATGATCTAGCGTTTGATGAATTAGAAAAAGAAAAAGACTTCCTGCAAGTCATTGTCAAAAACGATGACAAAAACTTACCTACTAATCAAAATGTCGCTCAACTAGTAGAAGATTTACGCCTAGAAATCCAGAAAATGCGCGAAGAACGTCACCTACTTGGTCAAATGATGAATCAAGTACATCAGCAACAACAAGAATTAAAAGAACTTCAAAATCAACTTACATCTAAAATCGATTCAAATAGCGAATCCTTAAAAGCCATCCAAACATCACAAGAGGCTATCCAAGAAGCACAAGCATCTCAAGCTAAAGTATTGGCTGAATCAACAAATAAAGTTGAAAAGAATGCTGTTACTGAAGATAAAGCTGACAGTAAAGATTCGAAGGTTGCTGGAGTGAATACATCAACAGACGCTAAGACGGATACTAAAGCAGAAAATGCAGGCGATGGCACTGCTACTAAAGTAGATAAAGAGGATCAAATTTCTGCAACTGAAGCAATTGAAAAAGCCAGCGTTGAGCAGTCTAAAAATGAAAATGCAGCTGAGACTTCAAATAAAGAAGCTACAGTAGATGCAGACGCGCAACATGATGCTGAACAACAAGTAGCAGAAGCCCATGCAGAAGCTTCTAAACAAGCTACTTCGAACGATTCATTGGAAGCGAAAGCAGAAAATGACAGCACAGCTTCACAGTCAGAAATGTCAGAACCAAAACCTCAAGAAGAGAAAAAAGGTTTCTTCGCACGTTTATTCAACCTGTAAACTTGTGATTTGAACACAAATTTAATACTCAATTCATATATAGCTTTGATTTAAAAACTGATTTTTTATAAACCTATAGAACTGTAATTTACTTTCAAATTTAATACTCAATTCATAAAACCTGAAACAAGCTGATATACTCCATTCAATATCTACTTTGAAGAGAGCATATCAAACTAATTTGTTTCAGGTTTTTTAATTATTCATTATGATTAATATTGAATTTTGAATAAATTTTTATAGTATGTTACTTTTAAATGGGATGGCTCCTGTGTATTCCTAAATAGATTCATCTTAATAAGCCCATTCAATTTAAATGTTTGGCTGTGTTAGTAAATGACGAATCACACAAGGGCACACTCATATTCACATTTACTACAAACGCCTTTTTTCTCAAACAAAAATATTTGTTTACGGTAGCTTTTGAACTACCACCTGCACACACGAACCCTCAAAAGATGCTAATTTTGATTCGACAGAATTTTTTACAACGTGTTTGTTCGAAGCGTCTTTTCAAGGTTGATCATTTATTATCTTTTTATTCAATAAATATGAGGTTAGCAATTTTTATCAAACCGTCATAGCCACTTCTCGATTCAAGGATGCATTTGTTTTCTCATATCTTATCTCTTATGACAGTGCACGATATATATCTTTTCCAAATATTCATCACTTTTTTCCTGTTAAAATCATTTCTATTATTAACGCTGTAATGACAACTTATTTAATTTATTGCATTTAATGCCCTGCTTCATTTTCAAATATCAACTTTAATCGACTAGGTCATAACACTATTAACCCTTTTCACCTTTCTCTACTAAATTCAAAACGATTTGTTTACAAATTCCCTTATGCCAACGGTCGAATTTCATCATGTTTACATTTAATTGCAAATGCCCTCTTGAAATATTTTAAAATTAATATTATTCTTAGCATACTAGTCGGAATTATATTCAAAAATTTGAGGAGTGACGTTCATGAATGCTTTTCTTACACTGATTAATATTATTGTATTGGTGATTTTCATCGTAATATTGCACATGATGGCTCGCAAACATATATCTTTTGCGAAACGTGTGTTTACAGCTTTAGGTATCGGCATTGTATTTGGCGTGTTATTACATCTTGTCTATGGAACACATTCGAATGTTATTACATCAACAAGTGACTGGTTCAACATTGTCGGACAAGGTTACGTTGCATTGTTGCAAATGATTGTGATGCCTTTAATTTTCATTTCTATTGTCGCTGCATTCACTAAAATTCAAATCGGAGAAAAGTTTGCTAAAATTGGTAGTCTCATTTTTATCTTTTTAATTGGCACTGTCACCATTGCTGCAATTGTTGGTGTTGTGTATGCCTTGGTGTTTGGTTTAGATGCATCAACAATTAATCTTGGTAACGCTGAACAAGCACGTGGAAGCGAAATTGCTAAACAAGCGAAAGATTTAACAGCACATACGTTACCACAACAAATTTTGGAATTATTGCCTAAAAATCCATTCTTAGATTTCACTGGACAACGTGCAACTTCCACGATTGCTGTCGTGATATTTGCTTCGTTTATAGGATTTGCTTATTTACGCGTAGCACGCAAACAACCTGATCATGGTGAATTGCTTAAGCGTGCGATTGACGCTATCTATTCACTAGTAATGGCGATTGTGACGTTCGTCTTACGTTTAACGCCATACGGTGTATTAGCAATTATGGCCAACACATTATCGACAAGTGACTTTGGCGCCATTTGGACTTTAGGAAAATTCTTAATCGCATCGTACGCTGCATTAATTACGATGTATATCATTCACTTAATTATTTTAAGCCTGTTAGGTATTAGCCCAATTCGCTATGTTAAAAAGACTTTGGAAGTATTAATCTTTGCATTCACATCACGCTCAAGCGCGGGTGCCTTACCATTGAATGTACAAACACAAACAAGACGTCTAGGCGTGCCAGAAGGTATTGCCAATTTCGCTGCGACATTTGGATTGTCGATTGGACAAAATGGTTGTGCAGGCATTTACCCTGCCATGCTTGCAATTATGGTCGCACCCGTCGCTAATGTAGAAATTGATTTACAATTTATTGTAACGTTAATCGCTGTCGTGATTATTAGTTCATTCGGCGTTGCTGGCGTCGGTGGCGGGGCTACATTTGCATCCATATTGGTGTTGTCAACGTTAAACTTGCCAGTCGCTTTAGCCGGCGTGCTCATCTCCGTTGAACCATTGATTGACATGGGTAGAACAGCATTAAACGTGAACGATTCAATGCTAGCTGGTACAGGTACCGCCAAGTTAACAAAACATTGGGACAAAGATACTTTCGAATCAAATGATAATGCTGCATTAACTTCACACTAATTCATTGCAAGAAATACCCGCCCCCTCTAGCTATACTTATCATTTTAAGCTAGAGGGGGCGGGTTATTTTGGTATCTTGCTATCGCTGTATTAAGCCTGATTTTTGCAATTGTTCTAACATATCTAATCTTGCTTTGTTTCCTAGGAACATCTCAATTTGCTGCGACCATGTTTCTTTGCGATTCCCGTTTGTACGTTGATCATAGTACTCGCTGATTGTCTGGTCGTAATCTGCCATTTGTGCATACTGTGTTTCCTTATCAGCATGATACTTATTATGATGGAAGACATGGTCAAATGGTAAGCGTGGCTTGGCTGCACCATTTTCATCATCTGCGGGTTCCCCTACTGCCATACCAAATACCGGGAAGACATAGTCAGGTAAGTCTAAAATTTCTCGAACTCGTTCAACATCATTTCTTAATGATCCTAAAAAGACAATGCCATACCCCATATCTTCAGCAGTTACCGCAATATTTTCAGCAACTAATGCTGCATCGATTGCACCTACTAGCAAACCTTCCGTTGAACCATATGCATTTTCCATATCAGTTTCAGCATGTTGATCAACTAAATGATGACGATAATAATCAATAACAAAGACGAATAAATAGCCATTTTCTACAACATAAGGTTGTCCAGAAACTTCTCGTAAATTTTCTTTAATCTTCTCATCGTCGATACCAATAATTGAGTATGCTTGTAGGAAACTTGACGTCGAAGCGCTTTGTCCAGCTTCTACCAATTTCTTAACAACGTCTTCACTTAAAGGTTTATTCTTAAATTTTCTAACAGAATGATGCTTTTTCACAAGATTATATACATAATCTGACACGTTACCCACTCCTCGATACTTTACAGTTAATTAAAAATCTTCATATTGCAATTGTACACGTCCAAACTTTTTTATAGCAATTATTTGCTTATAAGTTAATAATTGAACTTTTAAAAATATTGTCTCGTACTTGAAAATTCCAGTTTCTCACTAATCACCTTCATCCATCTCGAACAAATATTCTCACACCATTATCAATAAGGTTGACTTAGTTGAGAATACAAATCTTCTTTTTTTACATTTTTTACATTAAAATCAAGATATTAAATATAGACACAACCTTTTAAATCATCAACTACAAAATCCATTATCAAAGCACTTTATATTATCTTTCTTTATTTTAAAAGTAATCGTTCACTTTACAAAGTTATCCAGTTGACTATTCTGGATCAAAATGTAATAATGCTAACTAAGAGATTAGAATTATTATAATTAAGCACAATCAATTGATAGTTCTAATTCATACTTAAATTCTTAGGAGGAAGATATTTATGTCATTAATTAACAAAGAAATCTTACCATTTACAGCGCAAGCTTTCGATCCAAAAAAAGATCAATTTAAAGAAGTTACACAAGAAGATTTAAAAGGTTCTTGGAGCGTAGTATGCTTCTATCCTGCTGACTTCTCATTCGTTTGTCCAACTGAATTAGAAGACTTACAAAACCAATATGAAGAATTACAAAAATTAGGCGTAAATGTATTCTCAGTATCAACTGATACTCACTTCGTACACAAAGCATGGCATGACCATTCAGATGCAATTAGCAAAATCACTTACACTATGATTGGTGACCCATCACAAACAATCACTCGTAATTTTGATGTATTAGATGAAGCTACTGGTTTAGCTCAACGTGGTACATTCATTATCGACCCAGACGGTGTTGTACAAGCATCTGAAATTAACGCTGACGGAATTGGCCGTGACGCTAGTACATTAGCTCACAAAATCAAAGCAGCTCAATATGTTCGTAAAAACCCTGGCGAAGTATGCCCAGCTAAATGGGAAGAAGGCGCTAAAACATTGCAACCTGGTTTAGATTTAGTAGGTAAAATCTAAGGAGGCATTACAACCATGCTTAATGCTGATTTAAAACAACAACTTAAACAATTATTAGAACTAATGGAGGGCAACGTTGAATTCGTTGCCAGCCTTGGTTCAGATGAAAAATCTAAGGAACTCAAAGAATTATTAACAGAAATTTCTGATATGTCACCTAGACTTTCACTTTCTGAAAAGTCTTTAAAACGTACACCAAGTTTCTCAGTCAACCGTCCTGGCGAAGAAACAGGTGTAACATTTGCAGGAATTCCATTAGGTCACGAGTTTAACTCACTTGTTTTAGCAATTTTACAGGTTAGTGGTCGTGCACCTAAAGAAAAACAGTCAATTATTGACCAAATTAAAAACTTAGAAGGTTCATTCCATTTTGAAACATTCATTAGTTTAACGTGTCAAAAATGTCCTGATGTCGTTCAAGCACTTAACTTAATGAGTGTGATCAACCCTAACATCACGCATTCTATGATTGATGGTGCAGTGTTCCGTGAAGAATCTGAAAACATCATGGCAGTCCCTGCTGTCTTTTTAAACGGCGAAGAATTTGGCAATGGTCGTATGACAATCCAAGATATTCTTTCGAAACTAGGCAGTACGGCAGATGCATCTGAGTTTGAAAATAAAGAACCTTATGATGTCTTAATCGTTGGTGGTGGTCCTGCTAGTGGTAGTGCAGCGATTTACACAGCACGTAAAGGTTTACGTACTGGTATAGTTGCTGATCGTATCGGTGGCCAAGTTAATGATACTGCTGGTATTGAGAACTT
Organism: Staphylococcus sp. FSL W8-0056; assembly: GCF_037963075.1. NCBI lineage: Bacteria > Bacillati > Bacillota > Bacilli > Caryophanales > Staphylococcaceae > Staphylococcus > Staphylococcus sp. FSL W8-0056. The sequence goes on along the minus strand of NZ_CP150142.1, from coordinate 78,154 downwards.
CATTACTGTTAAAGAAACAACTGGTTCTGAATTTTCTTCTAACTTAGCAGCGCACATTGATCAATATGACATTGATGCAATGACAGGTATACGTGCTACAGATATCGAAAAGACTGACGAAGCAATTAAAGTTACGTTAGAAAACGGTGCTGTCTTAGAAAGTAAAACAGTCATTATTGCTACTGGTGCAGGTTGGCGTAAGCTAAACATTCCAGGTGAAGAGCAATTGATTAATAAAGGTGTTGCATTCTGCCCTCACTGTGACGGACCTCTATTCGAAAATAAAGACGTAGCAGTTATCGGTGGCGGTAACTCTGGGGTTGAAGCAGCAATTGACCTTGCTGGTATCGTTAATCATGTTACATTATTCGAATTCGCTAGCGAATTAAAAGCAGACAACGTGTTACAAGATCGTTTACGTTCTTTATCAAATGTTGATATCAAAACAAATGCCAAAACTACTGAAGTTGTCGGAGAAGACCATGTTACAGGTATACGTTACGAAGACATGAGCACCGGCGAAGAACATCTACTTAACTTAGATGGTATCTTTGTTCAAATTGGTTTACTTCCAAACACATCATGGTTAAAAGATGCTGTTGAATTAAACGAACGTGGTGAAATTGTTATTGATCGTAACAATAATACTAACGTACCTGGAATATTTGCTGCTGGCGATGTCACAGATCAGAAGAACAAACAAATTATCATTTCAATGGGCGCTGGTGCAAATGCAGCATTAAATGCCTTTGACTATATTATCAGAAACTAAAGTTTTCACAGTTTCACTGACAGTATCTTACATTTGTTAAGATGCTGTTATTTTTTTATCCCGACATAAAATCATGTTATGATAAACTTAATATATACAACGAGATGTGCGATAATGCTTAAAGTATGTACCTCTCGCAAACAAATCAATATGAAAATGATATTGAGAAGGAAAAGTATGTGAACGAAATCATTATGCTTTTACGTACGATACCTACATCTAAATTGATACAACCAATTATGCAGTTATTTATAGATAATGCTATCCTTAACATTGTTCAAAACGACGCATTATTGATAGAAAAAGCAACTCATGCACGTAATCATTTGCGTCTATGGTCATTGCAAGGTCATCGTGACATTCCAAACTAATTCAATGTTACTCTATTAAACATGAATACATATTTTTTCAATTAAAGATAAACTAAGGAGTTATATTACATTATGAAAAAGAGATTACTACTAAGTACATTTTTAGCATCTGCATTAATTCTTACAGGTTGCGCGTCCGATCAATCTGATAACGAAGATCATCACACAAGTACTGGCATCCATGCACCTAAAAGCGCTAAAAAATTAGAAACAAAAGATATCTTTAACTCAGATAAGAAAAATAGTGATATTAGTGATGCAGAGATGAAGCAAGCTATAGAAAAGTATTTGTCTGTAAATAGCGATATACTTGATAACAAATATATTATGCAACATAAACTAGATAAACAAATTGACAGTCAAACAAAAGTGACTGAAAAACAAGCAGAAACACTTAGCCACTTATCTAACTTAGCTGTTAAAAACGATTTGCATTTCAAGAAATTTGTCACTGAAAACAATATTCCTAAAGAATATAAGAAACCCGTTGAATTAATGATGAATTACTTCAAAGCTTTAAATAGTACAATCGCCAATGTTGATGAAGATATTGAAAAGCTTAGCTATCAACCGCAAAATAAAATCAATGTAGTCGACGTGCCAACAAAATATGCCGGTGATGTTAATAAAAAGCAACAAGATAAAATTAAAGATTTCTTAAAATCTAAAGGTATCAAGAGTGATGTTATCGATAAATAACTGAAAGCCATCATTGCGACATGTAACACATCATTACATGAGCTTTAATTCATGACAATTCTTTATCTTTAAAAGTGACTAATCTTTGAGACAATACAATTTAACCAATACCTTACCATTTTGCATCAAGCAGCATATTACTGTTTGATGCTTTTTTAATTGCCTTAAATTCTCTATCTATGCCAAAATCACCCATTAGTTGACGCATTTGACTATATCCCTAACATATTTCATACTTATATTGACTCTATAAACAAAGGATGGTCATGATGAAAGTTCGAATTACTTTTATTATTTTAGCAATTTTATCGACGATTGTTTGCTTGTTCTTAGCAGCAATGCATCCAACAGGACCAAACACAGTAACTTTTGAACAGCCATATTTATTCACCCTCAACATCATTTTAATGGTATTAGTCGCATTACCTTCACTTGTTTTAGCTATATATGATTATATGAGTTTTAGAATTTCTTCTGCTATTTTACAATTTCTAGGGGCTATCTCTTGGTTCTTTTTATCATTGATATTATCGCTCACACAATTTACACCTTTTACATTAGCGTCATTTATAACTTCAATTATTTTGTTCATAAGCGCAATTATCACATTAGCTATTGGTGGTAAGTCTGTTGATAAGAATGATTCCCATTAAATTCCAAATGCCAAAAAGGTTCTGAAGGCCACTATAAAACACAGCTTTTCAGAACCTCTATACTTCTATTCAATGATATATGGTTTGCAATTTTCTACCTTTAAATCCACAGCTTCTTCCCTTGAAACTTTGTTAAAATAAACCATCAAACAACGAATGACAACTTGATGTGCAACAATGACAATATCATCTTTTTGTGTATCTTCATTGACAACATGATTCATAAAATGTTCTACGCGTTGATATACATCTTCATAACTTTCTCCTTCAGGCGCTTTTTGTGAAAAACTATGACGAAAGTCTTTAAAGTTTGGATCATTGAAATATTTTTCATATTTCGGATTCGCACTGATTTCATCTTTATATTCACCCTCAAATACGCCAAGTGAACGTTCTCTTAATAGAGGGGTAGTCGTTGATGCAATGTCATATGGAAAAATATGTTCAAACGTTTGCTGTGTTCTTAATAAGTCTGAAACATATACATGTTTAATCTGTTTCTCTTTAAAATAATCACATAAATCGTCTGCACTTTTTGTGCCAGTATCCGTTAACGGCACATCTAATTGTCCACAAAAATAAGATCGAAAATGTTTATTATCATAATTCGATTTTGATTCGCCATGTCTAACTAAATAAATCGTCATAATATTACTCCTTACCTTATGTATTTCATATCTACCATAACACTTTGACTACTAATTCGATATCAATCTTAATATTCTATTCTAAAAAAAGAATTAATTCATATTTTAAATTAATGACTCTAAAAATAGTATTGTCTTTAATCAAGTGATGTGTTACTATATGGGTGTAGTTCTTAAATGACTACACAGTCTTTTATATTCATGAACATAATACTCCTGGATGGCGCAACCCAACGTCATCCTTTTTTTATTTGTCAAATACTCGCTTTTTTATTTCCAAAATTTCCTCATATTAATTTATTACTTTTTTATCCTATCTTATCTACATTTTCAAATATTATAATACATATTGACCATTTTCACGCAAATAAAAAAGATGACAACTGAATGCCATCTTTATTTCAATTTCCAATTGAATTTTTTTATTATTTACGCATAGCTCTTAAAATTAACGTTACGATTGCAATTAAGATAATTGAACCAATTAATGCTGGCAAGATGTAAATACTTCCTAATTCAGGACCCCATTGTCCGAATAGTTTGCCACCTACCCATGATCCAATAATACCTGCGATAATATTGCCTAAAATACCACCTGGGATATCTTTACCCATAATAGCACCAGCAGCCCATCCAATTAAGCCACCGACAATTAACATTCCAATAAATCCAAACATAATTTTCAGTCTCCTTTTTCTATTTATTTTGCGTTATTCTAAGTAGTACCCCTTATTTACAATTCTAAAACAAATTCAAATTATTTTTATCCAAATATTTTTAAAAGTAGTAATTGAATATCAATTTTATTCAATGTAGCTATCGTTATTTAAAGTCTCTGTACTGGCAATATCATATACATTTACATTATTTTTTCTGCCGAATTCATAGCTTGATTATTTTATGTTATAGGACTAGAATATACACATATTATTAGAGCATCTTTGAATTTTAAATCAAGAAGCGAGGTTAATGAACAATGAATATGCATATTTTATATAACTTACGAACTAAACATAATTTAGAAATTGACGAATTAGCACAGCAATTAAATGAGAAATATGGTACTAAATATGAAGCACATCAAATTTGGGAATGGGAGAATCATCATCATGAACCTAAATTTAAAGATGCCATGCATTTAGCTGACTTCTTTGATGCACCATATGAAATGTTTTTAGAAAGTAAGGTTAAAGAATATCAGAAACATTTAGAAGAAGTCGATATTCGCATGGATAAATAGATGCAATTAAACCCTCACAACACGTTTGGCATATATCCTTTCACGTCAAACAGGACTTATGCATAAGTATTGTGAGGGTATTTTATTAATTAATATGAATTAAGACATTTTACAAGCGTTAATGCAACGAATCTTTTTAGTGATCTTGCTCACTCTTTAATACTTTACCGTTCTTAGCATCAACAGTAACTTCTTGTTTTTTATTACCTTTTTTCAAATCGATATTGTAAACAAGTTTGCCATCATCTTTTTCAAGTGACCATTCTTTAATATCACCATCAAATTCTTTTTGTCCTTCTTTAATGGCTTTTTTGTAATCTATAGCATCGCTATATTTAAAGTTATCATTTTCATTCACTGTATCTTCTTTTTCAGTCTTTTTGTTAATCACTTTTTTATTTTTATCAGCAACAAGTACTTCTGACTCTTCACCAGATTTTTGTTGCGTCACTTTATAAGCCCATTCACCATTAGAATTTTCAAATGAAATTCCTTTCAACTTTTGGCCTTTGTATGTTTCTTCAGCTTTTTTCACAGCATCTTCTGGGCTTGTTTTAACATCTTTTAAAGCAATAACATCTTTTGTTGTATTAGTGTCTTGATTAGTATTTGACTCTGTTGATTTTGTTTCATCTTTTGGAGTATCATTGCCACATGCAGTAAGCACCACCGCTGACATTGATAACACTGCTAATGATTTTAATTTCATAATATCACTCTCTCTTCCTATTTTTGAAACTCATAACAAAAGCTTATATGCTATATAGATTGTATTACCCCTTGTTTTTAATTTTATTCATAATTATTACAAATATTTTTAAATTAATCGTCATGCGTTACTTTCGTTCGTACTCCTTTTATAAATGAACCATGTAATATAAGCATGCTATTATCGACTCAGTTTGTCTAATGCTTTCTTTGGTACTTCTTCCTTTTCAACTTCTTCAAAAGTTTCTACATGATGACCTTTATGTGTAATTTTCAAGTATCTATGCGGTTTAACATCAAATGTAGCAGTATACATTAATTGCGTCTCTTTCCCTTCTTTATTAAAAGCACTTTGAGTATAACTTCGGAGTTGATCATCCATTCTAGTAGACACCTCTGTCGTTTTAACATAAGAATCATCTTCCTTTACTAATGGGTTAAATTGATCTGTTATACCATGAGAGTCTATTGTTTTTAAAATGAATAAAGCAGCATAAGCGCCAATGATAGTAAGTGCAAGATATGTTATTGTTTTTAAAATCGTTTTCAAAAGATCACCTCTGACAAAATATAAAATAGGATGCCTCTGAAAACAACTTACATAATTGTAATTAAAGTGTAAGTATTAGGAGAAAATGATGGTATTTGAACCTGAAAGATACGAATCGTTTTTAAACTAAGTTATTTTATAGAGACTTTATTATGGAATTGAAAGAAGTTAATTTTAAGGTTGTCGAATGTAAAAACATATTGATTAACCATAAAAGAGAAATTATATTTGTAGATTTCGGCATAAACGTCATTAAAGAATTTTCTATATGATAGTGCTAATCATAACAAAGAAAGCTAGGCACCTTTAGATACCTAACTTTCAAAGTATTAGCAATAAAACACTGTATATACTAATTCAACTTAATTTCAAACTTGTTCAATGTCATTAACACTTTTCACAAGTTTGAAAGTTACATTTTTTATATCGGCTGTATTAATTTTTACATTTTCCCTATCTTTTTGTAGCTCTTTATGCGACTCTAATGTATATTTACCGCCATCTTTTGTATTTATGACGATGTTACCTTTAGGCAAATGTTCTCCCATATATAAGCCATAAGAAATATGAGCAAATCTTATGATATGATCCAATTCCTTTAAAGTGACAACTTCTTTATTAAGAGTAATATTTCTCTTAGGTGTATATACTCTATCAGCAACTGTGTATGTTCCTTCTAAATGTATACGAACTTGGTTTTCATTTAAAGGTCTCTCTGAATAAACCCAATTCCTAGATTTATTAGATTTTCCATTTATTGTATCCTTGCTGTATCTATCGTAAAGTTTTTTAACCAAAGCTTTTTCTGAATTATTTGGTACTTCTTCAACTTTTTGTAATTGTTTATCTTGTACACTTGAGGAATTTTGTGTTGACGCGTCTGCTTTTGGATATATTCCAAATGTTCCCCCATAGATGATACCTAGCGATAGAATAGATTTTAATACGATTGAATTTTTTGAGTCATATTTTTTGAACATATTTAATTACCTCCTTGATGTAAAGCTTTATTTGCTACAATTATAAAAATAATAGACGTGTTCATGAATTAAATTCATCTTAACTCTTGATTAACTTTAATTTGCTACCACTCTGAATTTAATAACTATAAATCGTCTACACATAATTGGACAAAATCTAAGAGAATAAAATTTGTTAATTTAAAATAGCAAGCAATTCAAAGTTATATGTGTAATAGATAAAATAGATATCCCTATAGTGATGCGTTACTAGCTAAACATAGTAACACATTAGAAGATAATGAAGTTAAGGAGTTACTGGATTGTTTCGACTATGTAATTAAGTATAAAAATATCCAACGACAAAACGTAATTATAAAATGGTAAAAGCTATGGTACAGTTTCAAATTGCTAATGACATGCGTATCGGTGAGCTACTTGCAATAAAGAGAGTAAATATAAACTATGAAGATAAAACGCTAGATATCGACGGTAAAGTTAATTGGATAACTGAAAAATGACGGGAGCATCCGGAGTAAAAGAGACAACTAGAACAAGTAACAGCTATAGGGCTATAGGCCTCACTATCCATAGCATCGACTTACTAAGAACACTTATGCTTGTAATGATAAGTTTATTAATATAGGGTACATATTCACAAATGCAGCTGGTGGCCCTATCGACTCGAACAAAATTAGCAACATTATTAAAGGGGGCACTATCAAAGAGACAACTGAGATTAGTTCTATTAAGAAACCTGTAACGACGCATACATTACATCATTCGCATATATCTACACTTGCTCAATTAGGAATTAACTTAAAAGCAATGCAAGAGCATGTAGGTCATTCAGATTATAAAAAATCTAGAGATATACACACATGTTACTAATCAGATGGCGAAAGATATGATGAATAAATTTGAACGATTGGGGAGTTAAAATTGGAAAAAGATGATATACTAGCAGAAATTAAGCCTATGCTCAATTTTGATGAGCAAATAGCGAAATTAAAACAGATGAATATATTTTTTAATATTATTGACACCGAAAAAGCAAATGAAATTCTTAGAAAAAATAATTACTTCTTCAAACTAGCTTATTTCCGAAAAAATTTCGAAAAAAAGAATGGCGGCTATTTCATAGAATTTGCTTATTTATCAGATTTAGCAACTATAGATATGAAATTAAGATACACAATGTTGCATTTAACTTTAGATATTGAACATAGTTTAAAGTGTCTAGTCTTAAAACTAATAACAGAAAATAACCAAGAAGATGGTTATAAAATAATAGATGAGTTCTTATGTATTGATAAATCATATAGCAATTCAAATTTTGACACAAATTCAAGAACACCAGAAGAAGTTATGGAAACCAAAATCAAAAATAAAAACGAAATATTCAAGCATATGAATAAACGAGGACAACTACCCGAGAAGTTGAATAAATACTATCAAAATCCACCCGCATGGGTTTGCATTGAATTCATGCAACTAGGTCAATTCGTTTCGTTTCTCAACTTCTATTACAAGAAGTACAATGACGAAGAATTGAGAGTTGCTAATATTTTAATGCCTTTAGTTAAAAATATAAGAAACAAATCAGCTCATAACCAACCCATCATAGCAAATCTAAATTATGACAGTAGATCTCCTCAATATTTATTTGAAAAAGGGAATAATATAGGCATATCTAGAAACATGTTCGGAATAAAAAATTTCATAGATACTTTCGCTACGCTAGAATTACATAATCAAGTTTGTAGTAATGCAATTATCCAAGCAAGATATCACGATTTGGACCAACTTCAAAAGCGATATAAAAGAAACGAAAGCTATTATAATAATGCATTAGCTATCAAAAGATTTTTTATAGCTTTAGATAAAATTATTGACTTCAACAGACCAAAAGTATAAACTATCTAGTGAGGAAAGAGACTTATAGGTCTCGCGAGTTATTTTAATTCGTATGCAAGAAAAAGAAGAGCTATGCATTTTATTTAAAATGCGTAGTTCTTTTTTTATGCATCTAAATTCATATTATTTTTGCAATATAAACATATCTTTGTGCAAATTCCGAACACAAAACATTCACATCATCCTTTTTTGCCCTTTTCTGTCCCTTTTCTATATCCCAAACATAAAAAAATCCCCCATAAGCCTATGCCTACGAGGGTTATAATATATTAAATATTATTGTTCTTCTTTAACATATGGTAATAATGCCATATGACGAGAACGTTTGATAGCTGTAGTCAACATACGTTGATATTTAGCTGAAGTACCAGTTACACGACGTGGTAAAATTTTACCGCGTTCTGAGATAAAACGTTTTAATAATTCAGTGTCTTTGTAGTCGATATGTGTAATACCATTTGCTGTGAAATAGCATACTTTTTTACGACGACGTCCGCCTCTTCTTGGTCCACCTGCCATGATTGTGTGCCTCCTTTGATAATTTTTTCGCTTTAATTTCGTTAATTTTTATTAGAATGGTAAGTCATCATCACTTATATCAATCGGTCCGTTTGCATTTGCAAATGGATTATCAGATTGTTTCGTGTTTGATGAATTATTGTACGAATTGTTTTGTCCTGATTGTTGACCACCGAATCCTTGACCGTAATCTTGGAATTCATTTTGTTGACGTTGGCCACCATTTTGTTGCGCATTTTTAGGTTCAAGGAATTGAACGCTATCACACACAACTTCAGTAACAAACACACGACGACCTTCTTGATTTTCATAATTACGGGATTGTAAGCGACCATCTACACCAGCTAAACTACCTTTAGATAAATAGTTATTTACATTATCTGCTTGTCTTCTAAAAACAACACAGTTAATAAAATCTGCTTCGCGCTCCCCTTGAGCATTCGTGAACGTACGATTTACTGCAAGAGTGAATGTCGCTACACTCACACCTGAGGGAGTGGTTCTGTATTCCGGATCTTTCGTTAAACGACCTACTAATACAACTCTATTTAGCATTTAAACGCCCCCTCTAATTATTACTTGTCTTCGTCTTCACGAATAACCATGTAACGAATGATATCGTCACTGATTTTAGCTAGACGTTGGAATTCGTCAGTAGCTTTGTTGTTATCAGATTTAACACGTACGATGTTGTAGAAGCCATCTTTGAAATCATTGATTTCATAAGCTAGGCGACGTTTACCCCAGTCTTTTGCTTCTAAAACTTCTGCACCTTCAGTAGCTAAGATACCGTTGAAACGTTCAACTAACGCTTTTTTAGCATCTTCCTCAATGTTTGGGCGTACGATGTACATAACTTCATATGTTCTCATTTTATATTTGCACCTCCTTGTGGTCTATACGGCTTATCAATCTTAAAACAGATAAGCAAGGAATAATTTTCATTACTCACAATAAAGAATTATATCATGCGCCATTACTTTTTACAATAATAATTCAAACTACTCTTCATATCATTTTTGACATTAATTCATTTGAAATTTTCTATGATATTTTTAAAAATACACTTCACAAAAGCGAACGCATGTTCTATAATGGTTGTGAGGTGGTAAGGAATGAATTTAAATATTGATTGGTCTAAAGATTTTCAAGAATTCCAAGAGATACTTAATAGTGGCATTCATCCTGAATGGCTTTATTGTGCAAAGGCTAATCTTGTTTTAGAGCCTGCTTATACTGGCGAAGGCAAACAATTTTTCAGCACTCAAGATATTATTTACGCGAGTAAAATCATTCCATTCTTTTAATAAATTATACGCATAATTAAAAGAGGCGAACAATTGATTCCGCCTCTTCTACATATATACTATTTAATTAACTTCACTCTATCGTTTATACATTAAACCTGAAATGAACGATATCGCCATCTTGCATAATATATTCTTTACCTTCTAATCGTTGTCTGCCCGCTTCTTTAGCGCCACTTTCGCCGCCATATTGTACATAGTCATCATAACTTGTTACTTCGGCACGGATAAATCCACGTTCAAAATCAGTATGAATGATACCAGCACATTGAGGTGCAGTCATACCTTGTTTAAATGTCCAAGCACGTACTTCTTGCACACCAGCAGTAAAATATGTTGATAATCCTAATAATTCATAAGTTGTTCTAATTAATCGATCTAATCCTGGTTCTTCGATACCTAAATCTTCTAAGAACATTTCTTTATCTTCATCATCTAATGTAGCAATTTCTTCTTCAATTTTTGCACTAATAACAATCACTTCAGAGTCTTCTTGCGCTGCATATTCACGAATCGCTTTTACTTTATCATTATCATCATCACCAATTTCATCTTCACCAACATTAGCGATATAAAGCATTTTTTTAGAAGTCAGTAATTGCGCTTGATTCACCCATTTTTGGTCTTCTTCATTAAAGTCAATACTACGAGCGGGTTTACCATTTTCTAAAGCTTCTTTAATAGTTGTTAAAATACGCACTTCCATTTCAGCAGTCTTATCTTTTTGACGTGCCAATTTTTCAATTCTAGGTAAGCGTTTTTCAACTGATTCTAAGTCTGCAAGTACTAATTCCATATTGATAACTTCGATGTCATCAATTGGATCAACTCGACCAGCTACATGTGTTACATTATCATCGTCAAAAGCACGAACAACCTGACAAATTGCATCTACTTCTCTAATATGTGATAAGAATTTATTACCTAAACCTTCACCTTTAGAAGCACCTTTAACAATTCCGGCAATATCTGTAAATTCAAATGTAGTAGGTAATGTTTTTTTAGGTTGAACCATTTCTTCTAATTTAAGTAGTCTTGCATCTGGCACTTCTACAATACCCACATTTGGGTCTATAGTTGCGAACGGATAGTTTGCTGCCAAGGCACCCGCCTTTGTAATTGCATTAAATAATGTTGATTTACCAACGTTTGGTAAGCCAACGATACCTGCTGTTAAAGCCATGAATCATTCTCCTATCTTTGTGTATCATCCTGAGATACGATGATTTTTTTTAGTTTTTTATCAAACGTTTGACGTGGAATCATAATGCTTCGTTGACAATTTTCACACTTAATTCTAATGTCAGCACCCATTCTAATAATTTTAAAACGATTGGTTCCACACGCATGTTGTTTTTTCATTTCTACTATATCATTTATTCCATATTTTGACGCCATTAAATATGACCTCCATGTATTATAAACTACTAAACACCGTTTTCACTATGATTAAAAGGTGTCATTATTGGTTGTGGTGTCTTGATACCTTCTTGTAAAAACATTTTTTGTACTTCTTTACGAATAATACGCGCACCAGAGAAACCTTCACCTGGTATTGTTTCTGCTGAAACCCTTAATATTACTCTAGTATCTTCAAAGGCATCAATACCAATCACAACAGGATCACTTACAAATAAATAATATTTACTACGCAGAGATGTAAATAATTTGTTTAATTTCTTCTCAACATTATCAATATTTTCATCTACAGATACTGGAATTTTAACAATTGCTGTTCCATTCGTAATTGAGTAATTCGTTATTTCACCCATGCTACTATTTGGCAAGATTGTAAGTTCTCCAGATATTGTATTAATACGTGTTGAACGGAGTCCAATTGATTTAACTGTTCCCTCTGCTACAGTTGTACCACCGTTGTTTATCTTAACATAATCACCTACATCAAATTGGCTTTCAAATATAATGAAAAATCCAGTAATAACGTCTTTAACAATGGTCTGCGCACCAAAACCTACTGCTAAACCTACGACACCAGCACTTGCAATAACACCTTCAACACTAATGCCAAATTTACTTAAAATCGTCGTAATAACTATAAACCAAACGATATACTTCACTACATTTTGAACAAGAGATATTAAAGTTTTAGAGCGCTTTTTGTTACTCTTTTTACTTTTATTTTGAATCTTAAATCCCTGTTCAATCATTTTATTCAGTATTTTAATAACTATGAGGGCTACGATAATATAAATAACAATCATAGCGATTTTAGTTGCAATATTTTCATATGTTTCAATTTTAGTTAATGGTTCGAATAGCGATGAAATAATACTCATAACTTGATCCATAATTAGCGTTACTCCCTTCTATATAGTCTCAAATAATTTTATTAATATTGTTGTATTCTTCCAACCTACTGAAGTCGCATCATCTTCAAAGAATATAGATAACTATCAATATATCTATAGATTCACAAAGAGTTATTATATAAAATTGTGTAACTATTTACCATACCTACGATTTAATTGTTCAATTATTCTCACAAAGTCATCTTGTGAATCAAACTCAAATGAGATTTTACCAACCGATTTTTTTATTGATATATCTACTTTGGTACCATACTGTTCTCGCAACTGTCGTTCTTGTTGCTTTATAAATTTAGGCTTAGTTATATCTACTTTGTCTGTTTCCGACTTTGACGAAACATTTTTTAATTCATTAACATGGTTTTCTAAATATCTAACACTCCACTTTTCTTTAACAACCCGTTTCGCTAACCTAAGCATTTGTTGTTCATCTTTAATTGCCAATAACGTTCGTCCATGTGCACTTGTCAGTCGCCCATCTTTTACCATGTCAGCAATCTTTTTCGGCAAATGTAATAACCTCAACATATTCGCTATATACGGGCGCGACTTACTCAATCGCTTCGCTACTTCTTGTTGTGTAATTTTCAAATCTGTCATCAAACGTTGATAACTTTCAGCTTCTTCAATCGCATTTAAGTCTTCTCGTTGTAAATTTTCGATGACCGCCAGTTCCATCATATCTTCATCTGTTACATCTTTGATAATCGCTGATACGTATTTTAGACCAGCAATTTTCGAAGCTCTAAACCTTCTTTCACCAACTACAATGTAATAACCTTGAACTGTTTTTCTAAGCACAATTGGTTGCAAAATTCCATATTGCTTAATTGAATCTGCCAAATCATTTAAATGATTTTCATCGAAAGTTTTTCGGGGCTGATACGGATTCGGTTTGATATCCGATATATCTATTTGCTTAATTTGTTCATCTTTTGTTTTAGTAATACGTTGATCTTCACTTTTTGACAATTCACTCACATCACTTTTTATTTGATAACAACAGTTAAATATATTTTATGTATTCTAAATGAGTCAGACAACCATTAACCACACTTTATTTAAAAAATAATTCATTTTTCAACTTCAAGATACCAATTACAATTTCACAAACAAATTAACTTTTAAATCAAAATTTTCTGAATAATTGTTGACAAATCTTTTTTTACTCTGTAAGCTAATTAATATCTTATAATAGTTTAATGAAACGTAAACACAATAAAGAGGAAAGTAAAACACACCCTGCTTATACAGAGAGTCTTTAGTAGCTGAGAGAAGATTTTGAAAGCGTGTTTGAAAATGGCCTTGGAGTGTTGATGCCAATATGAGGTGTCTACGGGTTCGCCCGTTATAGCGATACAGTATTAACATTGATGTTAAATGGCGTACTGGATTCTTTACGCACGATTTTTTGTTAATAAGTATGGGATAGCACATTACTATATCCTTACTTACTGACTTTAATTGTGATAATTGTTCAGTAAGCATATTTACTTTTAATGCGTACTGAATAAGGTTATTTCAGCGATGGAATAACAAATAAAGGTGGTACCGCGAAACATAAGCTTTCGTCCTTTTTATCCGATTCATTCGGGTACGAAGGACGGAAGCTTTTTATTTTTTCTTATAGGAGGGTCTTAATATGAAGGATACACAGTTAGCCCAAATCACATTAACTGATGATTCAACCGGTGCTATAGCGAATCCAATCCATTTATCTACTGCCTACAAACATCCAAAACTAGGACAATCGACAGGATTTGATTATACACGTACTAAAAATCCTACACGCTCAACATTTGAAACCTGTTTTGCCAAACTTGAGCATGGTATTGCATCATTCGCTACATCAAGTGGAATGTCAGCCATTCAATTAATATGTAATCTATTTAAACCTCATGATGAAATTTTAGTTTCATTCGATTTATATGGTGGCACATTTAGATTATTTGAATTTTACGAGCAACAATACGATATCAAATTTAAGTACGTTGATTTTACAGATTATGAACAAGTTGAAAAAGAAATCACTGATAAAACAGTTGCATTATTCATTGAACCAATATCTAACCCACAAATGATTGCTATTGATGTAAAGCCGTACTATCAACTTTGTAAAGCTAAAGGCTTATTGTCAATTATCGACAATACTTTTTTAACACCTTATCTTTCAACACCATTAGCAGAAGGTGCTGATATAGTCTTACATTCAGCTACGAAATATATTGGTGGACATAACGATGTACTAGCAGGTGTCGTAACCGTCAAAGATGAATCACTCGCGCAACAGTTGTTTGATTTTCACAACATGACTGGCGCAACACTTTCACCAATAGATAGTTATTTGTTGTTACGTGGACTTAAAACTTTGCATTTACGCATTGAGCGTGCGCAATCAAACGCTAGAAAACTTGCTAAAAAATGTCAGTCACTTCAAGCAATTGACGAAGTACTATATAGCGGGCAAACTGGCATGCTTAGTTTAAGACTTAACAAGGCCTATAGCGTCGCTAAATTATTAGAAAATTTAGACATTTGTATTTTTGCAGAAAGTTTAGGAGGTACTGAAACATTAGTGACCTTCCCTTACACCCAAACACATGTTGATATGCCAGATGCTGAAAAAGATAAACGTGGCATTGATGAGTATTTAATCCGCTTATCACTAGGTGTTGAAAATTATGAAGACATCGAACGCGATATCATCCAAGCATTAGATAAAGCTCAGATTGGAGAGATTGTATGACACTTTCAAAAGAGACAGAAGTGATATTCGATTGGCGTAGAGGTGTGGAATATCATTCAGCTAACCCACCACTCTATGATTCTTCAACATTCCATCAAACAAGTCTTGGTGGCGATGTTAAATATGATTATGCACGAAGTGGCAACCCTAACCGTGAACTTTTAGAAGAGAAGTTAGCACGATTAGAACAGGGAAAATTCGCTTTTGCTTTTGCATCAGGTATTGCTGCTATTTCAGCAGTACTTTTGACTTTCAAATCTGGTGATCATGTCATCTTACCCGATGATGTATATGGCGGTACTTTTCGCCTCACTGAGCAAATTTTGAATCGATTTAATATTGAATTTACAACCGTAGATACTACCAAGCTCGAACAAATCGAGGGTGCCATTCAATCAAACACAAAATTAATTTATATCGAAACACCATCGAATCCCTGTTTTAAAATTACTGATATCAAAGCTGTTTCTAAAATAGCCGAAAAGCATGAACTACTGGTAGCTGTGGACAATACATTTATGACACCGTTAGGCCAATCACCTTTATTACTTGGCGCTGATATTGTCATTCATAGTGCTACAAAATTTTTAAGTGGACATAGCGATTTAATTGCTGGTGCTGTCATTACTAATAATGAGGCAATTAGTGAAGCTCTTTATTTAATACAAAATGGTACAGGCAATATGTTATCTGCTCAAGATAGCTGGACACTTGCTAAACATTTAAAAACATTTCCAATCAGATTTAAACAATCTGTCGAAAACGCGCAAAAAATCGTGTCATTTTTAATAAAGCAAGATGAAATTTCAGAAGTTTATTATCCGGGACTCACTACTGCTCATTTAGAACAAGCTAAAAATGGCGGTGCCGTTATTGGCTTTCGTTTAGCTGATGAGTCTAAAGCACAACAATTTGTCGATGCACTGACATTACCACTCGTTTCAGTGAGTCTGGGTGGTGTTGAAACGATCCTTTCACATCCAGCAACAATGTCTCACGCTGCACTACCTGAAGAAGTGAGACAAGAACGTGGTATCACTTTCGGTCTATTCCGATTAAGTGTTGGTCTCGAAGATCCTGATGAACTCATTGCAGACATCAAATACGCATTAAAGGAGGCATTCAATGAGTCAATTCCTCACACAATTGAAAGA
Organism: Staphylococcus sp. FSL W8-0056; assembly: GCF_037963075.1. Taxonomy (NCBI): domain Bacteria; kingdom Bacillati; phylum Bacillota; class Bacilli; order Caryophanales; family Staphylococcaceae; genus Staphylococcus; species Staphylococcus sp. FSL W8-0056. Next base: position 61,585 of record NZ_CP150142.1, on the reverse strand, counting down.
TAATGTTTTAGTAGCTGATGGCGCTATTGGAACCATTTTATACTCTGAAGGATTAGACACCTGTCCAGAAGCATATAATCTTAGCCATCCAGATAAAGTTGAACGCATCCATCGTTCATATATTGAAGCCGGTGCTGATGTCATTCAAACCAATACTTATGGTGCAAATTTTGAAAAGTTAAAACGATTCGGTCTTGAAGATAAAGTTAAAGCAATACATCAAGCCGCCGTTCGCATCGCAAAAAAAGCAGCAAATAAAGATACGTATATATTAGGCACAGTTGGTGGGTTTAGAGGTATCAAACAAGAGGATATCAGCTTACAAACTATTCTTTATCATACTGAAATTCAAATAGACACCTTAATTGAAGAAGGCGTTGACGCGCTACTTTTCGAAACGTATTACGACCTAGAAGAGTTAACAAATGTCATTTCACGAACGAGAAAGAAATACGACATTCCAATCATTGCTCAATTAACCGCTTCAAACACAAATTACTTAGTTAATGGTCAGGCAATCAATGAAGGATTAAAACAACTCGTTCAATGTGGTGCAAACATCGTGGGACTCAATTGTCATCATGGTCCGCACCATATGCAAGAGTCTTTCACACATATTGAATTACCAGAGCACGCATTCTTATCTTGTTATCCAAATGCCAGCTTATTAGATATTGAAAATAGTGAATTTAAGTATAGTGACAATGCACAATATTTCGGTCAAGTTGCTCAAAATCTAATTCGCGAAGGTGTTCGTTTAATTGGTGGTTGCTGTGGTACAACGCCAGAGCACATCAAATTTATTAAAGAATCTATTCAGACACTTAAACCTGTTAATGACAAAAAAGTGATTCCGATACCAACGAAAGCACTTTTCAATCCATCTCAAAATAAAGTTAGACAATCATTAACATCTAAGGTTCAAGAACGTCCAACCGTTATTATCGAATTGGATACACCGAAACATTTAGACACGGATAGATTTTTTGAAAATATCGCTAAACTTGATAAAGCTAATGTAGATGCGGTAACACTCGCAGATAATTCATTGGCAACTGTCAGAATTAGCAATATTGCTGCTGCTAGCTTAATTAAGCAATATTACAATATTGAACCACTCGTACATATTACATGTCGAGACCGAAACTTAATCGGCTTGCAGTCCCATTTACTTGGATTATCGCTCATTGGCGTTAACGAAATATTAGCCATAACTGGTGATCCTTCAAAAGTTGGTCACTTACCAGGTGCAACCAATGTCTATGATGTTAATTCTAAAGGATTAACTGAACTCGCTCTAAGATTTAATCAAGGTATTAACACTGACGGTGATGCGCTGAAGAAACGTACACACTTCAACATCGCTGGCGCCTTTAACCCTAATGTTCGTAAATTAGATGGTGCCGTCAAAAGATTAGAGAAAAAGATAGAAAGCGGAATGTCTTATTTTATAACACAACCCGTGTACAGCAAAGAGAAAATCATTGAAATTTACCATGCCACTAAGCACTTGAACAAACCATTTTTCATAGGCATTATGCCTATCGCAAGTTACAAAAACGCACTCTTTTTGCATAATGAAGTGCCAGGAATCAAGATGTCAGATGAAATTTTACAACAATTTGAAGCAGTTAAAGATGATAAAGCCAAAACACGAGAACTAAGTCTTAAGCTTTCAAAGGATTTAATCGATACTGTTCATGAATATTTTAATGGTTTATACATTATCACACCGTTTCAAAATGTCGAAGATTCATTAGAACTTGCAGCATACTCAAAATCTATTACTGCTCACAAGGAGGCAATATTATGACAACAATTAAAACATCAAACTTAGGATTCCCAAGATTAGGTAGAAAAAGAGAATGGAAAAAAGCCATCGAAAGTTATTGGGCAAAGAAGATTTCTAAAGAAGAATTAGATCAAACATTAACTGATCTACATAAAGAAAATTTATTATTACAAAAGTACTATCACTTAGATAGCATCCCAGTTGGTGATTTCTCTTTATATGACCATATATTAGATACGTCATTATTATTCAACATCATCCCTGAACGTTTCCAAGGAAGAACTATTGATGATGATTTATTATTTGATATTGCTCGCGGTAATAAAGACCATGTTGCAAGTGCACTTATAAAATGGTTTAACACTAACTATCATTACATCGTACCTGAATGGGACAATGTTGAGCCTAAAGTGAGTCGCAATGTATTATTAGATCGCTTTAAATATGCCCAATCTTTAAACGTTAACGCTCACCCTGTCATTGTTGGTCCGATTACTTTTGTTAAATTATCAAAAGGCGGTCACCAAACTTTTGAAGAAAAAGTTAAAACGTTATTACCACTTTATAAAGAAGTGTTTGAATCATTAATTGATGCAGGTGCTGAGTACATTCAAGTTGATGAGCCAATCTTAGTTACAGACGACAGCGAAAGCTATGAAAATATTACACGTGAAGCTTATGACTATTTCGAAAAAGCTGGTGTTGCTAAAAAATTAGTCATTCAAACATACTTTGAACGTGCACATCTTAAATTCTTAAGTTCTTTACCTGTTGGTGGTTTAGGTTTAGACTTTGTCCATGATAATGGCTATAACCTTAAACAAATTGAAGCAGGAGATTTTGATAAATCAAAAACATTATACGCTGGAATTATTGATGGTCGTAATGTATGGGCAAGTGATATTGAAGCTAAAAAAGTCTTAATCGACAAATTGTTAGCACACACTAATGAGCTTGTCATTCAACCATCATCTTCATTATTACATGTTCCAGTATCTTTAGATGATGAAACATTAGATACAAGTGTTGGCGAAGGCTTAAGCTTTGCAACTGAAAAATTAGACGAATTAGATGCATTGCGTCGCCTATTGAATCAAAACGATAGTGTTAAATATGATAAATTAAAAGCACGTTATGAGCGTTTCCAAAATCAATCATTCAAAAACTTAGATTATGATTTCGAAAGCGTGCGTACTTCAAGACAATCACCATTCGCGCAACGTATTGAACAACAACAAAAACGTTTGAACTTACCGGATTTACCAACAACAACTATTGGATCATTCCCACAAAGCCGAGAAGTTCGAAAATACCGTGCAGATTGGAAGAACAAACGCATTACAGACGAAACATATGAAACATTCTTAAAAAATGAAATTGCTCGATGGATTAAAATTCAAGAAGACATCGGCTTAGATGTATTAGTTCACGGTGAATTTGAACGTAATGACATGGTTGAATTCTTCGGAGAAAAATTACAAGGTTTCTTAGTAACTAAATTCGGTTGGGTGCAATCATATGGTTCACGCGCCGTAAAACCACCAATCATTTATGGTGATGTAAAATGGACAGCGCCTTTAACTGTTGATGAAACAGTTTATGCACAAAGCTTAACAGATAAACCAGTTAAAGGTATGTTAACTGGACCTGTAACAATTCTAAACTGGTCATTTGAACGTGTTGATTTACCACGTAAAGTCGTTCAAGATCAAATTGCTTTAGCAATCAACGAAGAAGTATTAGCACTTGAAGCTGCAGGAATCAAAGTTATCCAAGTTGACGAACCTGCATTACGTGAAGGCTTACCATTACGCTCTGAATATCACGAACAATATCTTAAAGATGCTGTTTTATCATTTAAACTTGCAACGTCTTCAGTTCGTGATGAAACTCAAATCCATACACATATGTGTTATTCTCAATTCGGTCAAATCATTCATGCTATTCATGACTTAGATGCTGATGTTATTTCAATTGAAACATCTCGTAGCCATGGTGATTTAATTAAAGACTTTGAAGATATTAATTATGATTTAGGTATCGGTCTAGGTGTATATGATATTCATAGTCCACGTATTCCAACAAAAGAAGAAATTACTACAGCAATCAATCGTTCACTACAACAAATCGACCGCTCATTATTCTGGGTAAACCCTGACTGTGGTTTGAAAACGCGAAAAGAAGAAGAAGTTAAAGATGCATTGACTGTACTTGTGAATGCTGTTAAAGCTAAACGCCAAGAATAATCGCAGCATTTATCATATAATAAACTAAAAACGGGTGATTTTATGACACAATATCCTTTATGGCAACAATTAAATACTTTAAAACAAGCAACTTGGGTTGATTTAACGCATACATTTGATCCAGAAATACCACGTTTTAGTGAGTTTGAAAAAGGTGAAGTTTCAACTTTATTCACGGTTAAAGATCATGGTTTCTATGTGCAACGTTGGAATATTGTAACGCAATATGGTACTCACATTGATGCACCAATCCACTTTGTCGAGAACAAACGTTATTTAGAAGACATTGATTTAAAAGAATTGGTATTGCCGTTAATTGTATTAGACTTTTCAACAGAAGTAGCGAACAACAATGATTTCATCGTAACACGTGCGCATATAGAAGCATGGGAAAAAGAGCATGGTACTATTGAACCTGGCACTTTTGTTGCACTTCGTACCGATTGGTCAAAACGTTGGCCTAATATTGAAAAGTTTGAAAACAAAGATGCGAACGGACAACAACATGCACCGGGTTGGGGATTAGATGCTTTGAAGTACTTAATTGAAGAACGCCGTGTTGAAGCTGTTGGTCATGAAACATTCGATACCGATGCATCTGTGGACGTTGTAAAAAATGGTGATTTAGTTGGCGAACGTTATATTCTTGGTCAGGATAAATACCAAGTCGAGTTATTAACTAATTTAGATCAATTACCAACTCGTGGCGCCATCATTTACGCTATCAGCCCTAAACCAAAAGATGCACCTGGGTTCCCTGTTAGAGCATTTGCAATTAAACCATCAAATGACTAATATTACCCAATAAATCCATAAACAAATAAAAACAGGTTATGCCAACATGTAATTAATACTGTTGTGATAACCTGTTTTCTTATTATTTATACTTTGATACAACTGCAGCGATAGCTTGACCGCCACCAATACACAATGATGTTAAACCAGTTTCAACTTCATCATTCAGTTGATGCAATAATGTCACTAAAACTCTAGCACCAGATGCACCAATAGGGTGTCCTAATGCAATAGCGCCACCTTTAACATTCACCTTTTCAGGAGGTAATTTTAATTCACGATCAACAGCTAATAATTGTGCTGCAAATGCTTCATTTAATTCAAATACATCAATATCGCTTAATTCTTTTTTACTACGTTTCAAAGCCTTTTCTACAGCGCCAACTGGTGCAATACCCATAATAGAAGGATCTACGCCATGACTTCCAAAGCCATCAAGCACTGCCAATGGTTCGATATTTAATTCTTTAGCTTTGTCTTCTGACATGACTAACATCATCGCAGCACCATCATTGATTCCTGATGCATTACCTGCTGTAACTGTCCCGTCTTTTTTGAAAGCTGGTCTTAAGCGACTTAATTTTTCGACTGATACATTTTCACGTACACCTTCATCCTTAGTGACTAAGATTGGTTCACCTTTACGTTGAGGAATCGATACTGGAACTATTTCACTATCAAATTCACCATTTTGCTGTGCACGTACTGCTTTATGTTGTGAGTTTACAGCAAATGTATCTTGTTCTTCTCTTGAAATACCATATTGCTCTACTAAATTTTCAGCAGTAATACCCATATGATATTGATTAAATACATCTGTTAAACCATCATATACCATGCTATCAACCATTGATTGATGTCCCATTTTAAAACCGAAGCGACTGTTGTTGACAAGCATTGGTGACTGAGACATATTCTCCATACCGCCAGCTAGCACGATGTCATTTTCACCAGTCACAATAGATTGATATGCTAATTGAATCGACTTTAACCCAGAACCACATACTTTATTCACTGTAAATGCAGGTACTGTTTCTGGCAAGCCACCTTTCATAGCAGCAATTCGTGCTGGATTTTGTCCTTGTCCTGCTTGTAGTACGTTACCGATGATAACTTCATCAATCTCACTTGGATTCAAACCCGTCTCTTTAATAATATGTTCTATTAAAGTCGCACCTAAATCATAGGCTGGCACGTCTTTAAACGCACCTCCAAAAACGCCAATAGGTGTCCTGTATGCTGCTGCTAATACGACTCTCGTCATGTCATATTCATCTCCTTATGATATATACAATTTTATTACTAATACGTCTAATGAACCAATACGCCACTAACATCCAATTTATGAAACCAATTGCTACGTATGTTACATTTTCATTCTTGTTATGCATTTAACAAATCATATTATACAATGATGTAATTTGTTTGGGCAATCGGAAACGTAAACGGTTTCACTTTAACATTTCACACTCTTAAATATGCTCTATCATCCTCATCTATAGTACAAAATTATGCTTTGATTTACCACAAATTATCATTAATCATTTCGCGTAATGACTCTAATTAAATTCTATCTATCATTGCATCGCTATTCACAGCTGGTTTCACCATCAATTTCTCATCAATTTTTTATTACCATGACGTCTCCAGTCAAATATTAAATCGCTGATGATTGTTAATTCCGCAATTACCTTGCAGTCACCTCTCCTTCCACTTCATCGCCAAATCTGCCCCTATTCACTAGAAAAAATAAATAGTATACTTAGTAAATTAATTACACATCTTAAAGGAGTTAAAATTTTATGGTTAATGCATTAACACCAAAACATTTAGCTGAAAAGCGTGCAGGATTCCATGAGTTGTTCTTTGATTTAATTTTCGTCTATGCCATTCAAAAAATTGCACATGTGATTTTAACAACACAAAACGGTTCCATTTCAGCTGATTTATTTTTCAAATACATCGTCATGAGTTTGTTCTTATGGTTAATGTGGTCTCATCAAACATTTTTTACAAATCGATTTGGTCAAGTTACATTCAAAGACGTCTCGTTTATGATGTTTAATATGTTCATCATGGTCTTCCTATCTAACAGCCTATATCCGGACTTTGAAAAGACATTCTTCCCATTCTTCTTATGCGTGGCAATTATGTATTTAAGTATCGGATTACAGTATTTATTACATATACGTACAGGGTTAGATTATGGCGATAAGCGTACATGTCAAGCTTTTGCGAGCGTAGCCTTTGTGATTTCATTTTTATCATTTCTATCATTAGTACTACCACAAAGTATCCATTACATCCCTGGATTTTTAGGCGTATTCATTGCAGCGACAGGACTTATTCCATTTCAGAAATATCTTGTATTATCACCTGTTAATATGATGCATTTAGTAGAACGTTTTTCGTTACTAACAATTATTATCTTTGGCGAGGTACTGGTTGGTTTAGCTTCGTCATCATTTAGCATTGATCATTTTAGTTACATTTATATATTCCAATTTATGATTTTAATTAGTCTTTTCGGTGTATATTGGATCATTACTGAAAATTACATTAATCATAAATTGTCATCTATCGGTTTCCGTTTATCGTATACGCATCTATTAATCAATATCGCTTTAGGTGTGATTAATGCTGCAATTGTTTTTAGTAATAACAATAAACTAAATGACTTGTTTGAAATTAATATGATGTATATCAGTGTTTTAATATTCTATATTGGATTATGGTTAATCACGCCTTATTTCCATAATGAACTGACAAACGCAAAATATATTTCTTCTTCACTAGGCATACTTGTAGTATCATATATCATCAGCCTTATCTTTAAGGGGCATGACCAAGTAATGATTATCTCGGTATCCGTTGCGACTTTCTGCATCATGCTGATTTATTTTAAAAATCAACGTCTACGTAATAAACATGAATAAATAGTATTCACCTCGGTCAAAGTATTTGAACTGAATCCAAAAGTGTCGAACTTCACATTATACTTTTGGATTCAGTTATGCTACATGATCGAGGTTTTTAAATATTTCCAAGGAAATCGTTAGCCTATACAATCATCAAATGATACACGCAAATAAATTTCAGCAACATACTCAATGATATATACACGTTAATCCTCACTATAAAAGGATGCAATTCCCACATAACCTAATCTTCTAAAAACAAATGATATGATATAGAGATGTCACCTCAACCTATCATCCCGCATTTCATTCCACAACACCAAAAAGAGCAGATGATAATCGTATTGATTTATCACCTGCTCTAAATATTATTTCAATGACTAGCTTCACACCAAGAATATTGATTATAGTTCTTGTTTGTTAAAAATTTTAATAGACAATATATAAGAAACACTTGTTATAACGATACCAATGACCGCATATACTATGACAACTAACCATCCTTCAGTGCTAATTTTTTCAAATTCTAATGCCGATGCACCACTAACCATACCATATATAAAGAAAAAGACCACGAAAGAAAAAAGTAGTAGGATAGATGCAACTATCATAATGACATTAGAGTTTTCAGCGCCAAATTTAAATGTCAATGGGAAAATGATAGAGTATGCCCCTATGATACCAAAACTCATTAAACCTGACATAATACCAATCATCACACTTTGGGTCACGATCGTAGTCACAACTAATCCAATCATTAAACTTGCACCGAATAAGATTAAATAAAAGGCAAAGTATGACTTAATATAATCACTACGTTTAACCGGTAAAGTAGATACATAATACATCCATCTTGAGTCTTTTTCATGTTTAATATTATCAGTAATGGGTGTGATTAACATAACCCCAGCCATTGCCGAACTCATCAACGGATTAAATACTGCAAAGTATCCCGCAGCTATGATAGCGACTATAAAATAAATATATGTTTGCTTTCTCGTTGCATAAAAACTACTTAGGAACATACCTTTCATTATACTTCACCTCGCATTATGATTTTCGTAGCGTCATCAATGTGTTTTAAAGGCTCTGCATTTTCAATTTCTGCATAATCTTTAACTAAAATTTGATATTTCCCCTTTGACAATCTAGAAGCAATGATTAAATGCTTAGGAATTTCAACATCTTTATCTCCTGTCGTAACAATTCCATATTGTGCTAAAAGTATATCTTTCTGTTCAGTTAAAATCATTCGTCCATCTTTCATAAACACTAATTTATCCGCTAATTGTTCTATATCTTCAGAAATATGCGATGATATTAAGATGCCTCCACCTTGAGCGACAAAATCTTCTAATAGTTCCATTACTTCTTCTCTTCCAGAAACATCCATACCTGCAGTTGCTTCATCTAAGATTAATAACTTCACATCATGAGAAAGCGCAATCGTTAAAGCTATCTTCATTCGCATCCCTCTTGAAAAAGTTTTAATTTTAGTTTGTAGTGGTAACTCGAAATATTTGATTAAATCAAAGAATTTTTGACTATTCCAAGTCGTATAAATAGATTGAAATACTTTATCAATATCTTTAATAGTCAATTTATTAGGTACTCTCAGATCATCAAACACAACACCTATGTGTTCTTTATATTCGACATCATCCGCAGCATGTTCTTCTCCAAAAAATGCAATACTACCGTTATCTTTATGTCGATTGCCTACTAGAATATTAATTAATGTCGATTTACCTGAGCCATTTTTCCCAATTAATCCAACTGTCTCATTAGTAGAAATCGTTAAAGATGCATCTTGCAATTTAAAATCCGAATCTTTGTATTGTTTGTTCACACGATCTACGTTTAACAATGTTGTCATATCCATGCTCCTCTTTGTTTAATTTTAATAAAAACGTCTTCTCTTCAATAAATAGCTAAAGGCGTTATATATGAAAATAGCAATGATAAGTAGCAAACTAAAGCTTTGATTAATTCCTGTAGCAATTGAATAAGACCCTATAAAAATAATGGCTAGTATCAATATTGATAAGTTGATCGCATATGTTTTAAATAATGCAATTAATTCTATATGGCGTTCACCTTCATCCAATATTTCCAATCGCTTTTCAGTGTAATTCTTATCTGCAATTTTTGGCATTCTGTCATCAAATTTTCTATTAAACAGTGTAAATTGTGTATTGAAAATAGCACTAGCAAAAAATGGTATTAAAAAGAATAGCATTGCATTTGCTTCAGCTTGCCCTACCACAAAAATTAGTAACACTACAAAGGCAATAATTGTCTGTATAACGCTTAATATACTTCCATTTAAAACATAACGATTCGCAAGCAATTCATATTGATCTGTTGCATCGATATCTACCTCTTCATCTACAAGTCGCTTATACTTCAATGCACGTCTTTGATTCATCAAAACAATGGCTTCTACCAATATGATGATCATAGTCGCAACAATCGATATTACAACGACATTGTTATAAGTCGCAAACGTCAAGTTCTCAATACCCAATCCATCAAAGTTACCTAAAATTCCACCAATGATACCCCCTACAATTCCACCCAGTAAAAGATATCCGATATATCTTAGTATTTTCATGCTTCATCCTCCTCAATAATAAAAACCGTTTCCACCGTTTCATTGAAAATGCGAGCAATCTTTATTGCCGTTAATACTGATGGCATAAAATTGTTTCGCTCAATTAGCGAAATGGTTTGTCTTGAAACACCAGCTAGTTTGGCAAGCTGCGTTTGATTTAAGCCATCTCGTGCTCGTAACTCTTTCAATCGATTACGCACATCGCATCAACTCCTTAGTCCTAATGTAAATGATATTTGTCTTTTTGACAACTATATTTGTCAAATCTACACAAAAAAATATGATTGTCCACCTATGTATGACATTTTGAAACAACACCTCAACGCCTACAAGTCATAATTGTTTACTTTCGTTACACCTTCCTGCATAATTAACAGCATTCTAATTTTAGTATGATGCACGCATTTTCACTAAATCAAACCATTCAAAGGAGACTATTATGGCATTTACATTATCTGCAATTCAACAAGCACATCAACAATTTACTGGTGTTGACTTTCCAAAACTATTCAAAGCTTTTAAAGATATGGGGATGACTTACAATATCGTCAACATTCAAGATGGCACTGCAACATACGTACATCAATCAGAAGATGATATCGTTACGTCATCTGTGAAAAGTAATCATCCTGTTGCTCAAAAATCAAACAAAACAATAGTTCAAGATGTATTAACTAGACATCAACAAGGACAAACAGATTTCGAAACATTTTGTGATGAAATGGCTGAAGCTGGCATTTATAAATGGCATATCGATATTCAAGCTGGTACTTGTACTTATATCGACTTGAAAGAACAAGCTATTATTTCAGAATTAATACCTCAGTAATTTGTATTTACAGCAACATTTTAATTATTTTATAAAATTTTATTGATAATCATTATCGTTCGGTATAAAGTAAATACTATATACTACTTATGAGTGAGGTTGATTATCATGATAACTAACACTTTTATTTTAGGCATCACAGGCCCAACAAGTCTTGTCGTCATTAGCATTATCGCTTTAATTATTTTTGGTCCGAAAAAATTACCACAATTTGGTCGTGCTATCGGTTCTACTTTAAAAGAATTTAAATCTGCAACAGAAGATTTAGACAAAGAGTCTCACGACACACCCAGTAAGGAATCGAAACAACAGCGAGAGCAATAGCACTGACCACACCTTACTAGTTCATTTTAGCGAGCTACGTCATCGTTTAGTTAAAATACTATTGTCGTTCGTCGTCACAGTCATCGTCGTATATGTTTCATCATTTTGGTGGATGACACCATTCATAACGTATATTACCCGTGCACATGTGTCCTTACATGCATTTTCATTCACAGAAATGATCCAAATATACGTGATGATTATATTTTTCATCGCGTTTTGTTTCATTTCACCAGTCATGTTTTATCAATTGTGGGCATTCATTGCACCTGGATTACATAATAATGAACGTCAATTTATTTATAAATATAGTTTTTTCAGCGTGTTATTATTCTGTGCTGGCGTCGCTTTTGCATTTTATGTTGGCTTTCCAATAATCATTCAATTCGCGTTAAAATTATCATTAACTTTAAACATTTCGCCTGTCATTGGCTTTAAAGCGTATTTAGTTGAACTTATCCGTTGGCTTTTCACTTTTGGCATTTTATTCCAATTGCCAATATTATTCATAGGACTTGCAAAATTCGGTCTTATAGATATCACATCATTGAAGCATTATCGAAAATATATTTATTTCGCTTGCTTTGTGCTGGCAAGTATCATTGCACCACCCGATTTAACATTAAATATATTACTTACATTGCCACTCATATTGCTCTTTGAGTTCAGTATGTTCATTGTTAAGTTCACATGCCGAGGCAAACCGCCAACACATTAACCTTATACGAATTAATGCTGTGATACTCACAATGCAGCAACATCACAATAGCCAATAAAAGAACAATGTAGCACCTCAGATTATATCAATACTGCACTTGCGTTAATTAGAATACAGAATCGGATTAAACCGTGATATCTGCAATACAACGAGAACCAACCATGCAGCGATATCCACATCTCAACAATGCTACGATAATCCGCAATACAGCAACAAAAAAACAGGCACTCGGCCTGTTTTTTATTTTTTAAATTTAAAGATTAAGATAGCAACTACCATAATATAAGCAGCTTGTGCTATCAATGGTTCATAACTTGGATAGAAGCCCAACCAGTTAATCGTTGGGAATCCTTCAATAACATGTCTTGGCATCGCACCTAATAATTGTAACTTTTGAATACTTACGCCAAGCATTTTGAATCCCATAATAAAAATAAAGATCGACAATACTCTAAATATATAGAATATAGGTATCAATCTGACGATAAATCTAAATAATACCGCAAAGACAATTAATATCACTATGGCCAAGGCAATACCAATAATAAAATCTTTTGTCGCTAGCTCACCTATCATCCCCATATAGAAAATGATAACCTCAACACCTTCACGCAACACAGATATTAAACCAATCGTCGCTAACAATACCAAATTACCATTACTAATCGCATTGGCATACATATTTTTAATCATATCATTCCAGCGTTTCGCATTTGAACGTTTGTGCATCCAAACACCAACGATAAACATTAATATGACCGCAACGATACCTAATCCCGCTTCCATACTTTCACGAAGAATGCCACTATTCCCTAAAGTTTCTACAAACGTAATTGCTAAGATAATACTCAGTACAAGTCCGGCAATTGCACCACCAATCACACTTGCAGTCCCCTTATTATCTTTGACTTTACGCGTCATGGTAGTCAATGTCATTACAATTAATAACACTTCTAGTCCTTCACGTAAAAAGATAATCATCACATCGACAAAGCTATAACTATGGCCAACAACCTCTTTAATTTGATTGTTTATATCTACTAAACCATCTTTGACATGCGATTTATTATGTTCGTCTAATACACTTTGATAATATGGTATTTTATCTTCAATTTTCGTATACAAAGCCCCGTCTTTAGTTTGAATTTGACCTTCAACATACGGCCAAATTTCTATAAAATGTGTAAGCGCAGCATCAGCATCCGACAATTGATTGTCGTCGATAGCTTTAATCGCCTTCTCTAACGCATCATTTAATTGTGATACATGGTATTGATCATTTGCAGACGTATCACTTTTTTTATCGACATGATCAATATTTGATTTAAAAGTTGTCCAAGCATGTGACACTTTTGCCGTATCTAATGGTGACTTATGAATTGCAATTCTAAGTTGTAATAATGCGACTTCAATTTGTCCATATTGATTTGCGTCATAATTGCGAATCACTGTTTCATTACTTGTCCAAATCTGATTCAAACTATTGTTCAAAGATTCTAATTCCGCTTTATTTTTATCTTTAATCGCTTTTGTCATCGCAGCATCTTTGGCATCGACTTGCTGTTGCAATAGTTTAATTTTAGAACCCGCATCTTTACTAGCCAATTTCTCTTCATAAGCAATTAATGACTTCGTTAATTGCGAAAGTGTATCTTTTTGATTATCATTCGCTTTTGCATCTTCAAGCTTTCTCACATCTGATTTGACAGCATTACCTTCACTATTATCTTCAAGCGATAATTTCTTAACTGCACTTACCACTTGCTCAATTGCTTTCTGCTTATTGTCATTCGATATCGAATTATTAGAAAGTGCAGATTTCGCATCCGTTATCACACTATATACATCACTAATACTTTGTTGTTCTGCTGCCTGACTTTTCAGTAACCCAAAGCTACACACCATAGCAGCAGTTATTAGCATTGCTACAAATTTAGTCAAATAATGTTTCACCAAGGTATCCTCCCTTACTAACACCTGGTAATACTAAAAATGAAGCAGAACCTCTATGTGTAATATATTCATTTAATTTATCATTACTACCTAAATTATTTTGTATATCGATAAATTGTTTTGTCGCTTTTTGAAAAGCAATGAACAACAAGCCTGTTTCGAAGTTACCTGTGCGGTCATCCGTACCATCAACATAATTAAAGGCTCTACGTAAAATTGACGTATTTGCTTCTTTCGCTAGTCTCGTATGGGCATCTTTATCAATAATATACTCGCCATGACTATCTTTCGCTTTTAAGTCAATTTCATCAAACTCTTTCCCACCTGTTAACGGCGCACCACTATGTCGTTTCCGACCAAATGTAGCCTCTTGTTCTTCCAGTGCAGTACGATCCCACGTTTCAATGTGTATTTGAATACGTCTGACAACACAATAAGTTCCATGTTTCGCCCATCCGTCATCAATAAACACATAATCTTTAAGTTGATTACTCTTTCTAGGATTAATTGTTCCATCTTTAAATGCCATTAAATTTCTAGGTGTTTCCTTACCTTTAGCAGAGATAAAACCAGATTGCGCCCAACGTACCTTAACAATATCTCGAAATGGACGAACTAAATTATGAACCGCATGAAAGGATACTTGCGAATCATTTGAGCATGCTTGAATCATAATATCACCATCGCTGTAATCGTCTATTAACTGATCATTCGGAAAATGCGGTAAATCTTTAAAGGCATCGGGAATTTTACTAGATAACCCAATTTTCTTCATCAAAGACTTACTAATCCCAAAGGTAATCGTTAACTTGCTTGCACCTAATCCTATCGATTCACCGGTATCTACTGGTGGCATTAAAGGATTGTTACTCGTCTTGCCAACTGTATCACCATCCATCATACGATCAGCCATAACCATCCACTTTTTAAACATTGCCTTAATTGCATCTCTATCTTTTGACTTCAAATCTAACGCAACGAAATTGCATGTTTTTTGCGTGGGTGTGGTAATGCCTGGTTGCACTTTACCATAAAATTCATACGCATCTTTTTCCGGATCTTCTGGTGTATTGAACATTGATTTGAAAGACCACATGCTACCAACACCACTTGCGCCAATTGCAACACCGGCACCGCCAATACCTAACATTTTCAAAAATGTACGTCTTGAAAATTGCGTACTATCGTTAACTTGTTCATAATTTGTCATTCAGTAATCACAGCCATTTTACTTAGTGGCTCTCCTAATGCATTAACAGCATCCGCAAATGCTTTACGGTCTTTCTTCGATACTTTTTCAAATGACTCATAACCGCCGTTGTTATCTTTATATTTATCCAATAATTGATTCACTTTATCGAAGTTCATTTGAATATCATCACTTAATTTTTTATCTTTTTTCTCTAAAATAGGTTTAAATAAGTCATAAATTTTTTGTGCGCCTTCAACGTTCGCTTTAAAATCATATAAATCTGTATGTGAATAAATTTCTTCTTCACCTGTGATTTTAGAAGTTGCAACTTCATTTAATAGGTCAACAGAACCTTGTAACATTAATTTTGGTGTGATATCTAATGTATCAGCTTTGGCATGCAATTCTTTTGCATCTTTCAATAATTGTTGTGCATCTTTTTTAGTCACATCATCAATTTTCTTATCTTCGTATAATGCTTTTTCAATCTTATGATATCCTGACCATTCTTTTTCCTTTTTCTCTTCTTTCATATCTGCAAGACGTGCATCAATTTTAGGATCTAAATCTCCAAATGCTTCTGCAACTGGTTCAGAGCGTTCATAATACATACGAACTTTTGGATATAACGCTTTTGCTTGGGCCATATCATTATTTTCAATCGCTTTAACAAATTTTTCTGTACCTTTTAAAAATTCATTTAACTGTTCATCAGTATATTTATCATATGCTTTTGTTGCTTGTTTTAATTCTGCTTTAACACCATCATCTTTTTTCGATGTCTTTGAATCATCCTTCTTACTATCGTCGTTCCCACATGCAGCAATTAATAACGTTGATGCTAATAATAGCGTTGTTAACTTTTTCATTTTGACACCTCATTATAGAAATTCTATTATCCCCATAGACATGCCCTCATTCGTACTATCTCACACTCCCTAAATGCCAAGATAATACGTGGCTCTTAAAATGATGATTTTAAGGCATCCTCCCATGAACATTATCTAGTTGATAATAATTATCAAAATCATTATATTGTTATAAAATAATACTGTCAACAACCTTTTATTTTCAAAAATTAAATAAAAGAGCGATGCCATTTTAAATGTCATCACTCTTTTGTAAGTCTAATTTGTCATTTTTGGTCGTATTCTGATTTTAATAAACTATAGATGTAACTCGATGAATAAATACCATTTAGTAATTCATTGTCACGTAACATACCTTCTCTAGTAAATCCCAGCCTTTCAGGAATAGCTCGGCTTTTTTCATTATTAACTGCGGCACTAATCTCAATTCGGTTTAAGTCAAGCTCTTCGAAACAATACTTTATCAATGCCTCAACTGCTTGTGTCATAATCCCATGACCCTCAAATTGTTTATCTAAATAGTACCCTAATGAAGTTTTTCTGTGCATGTGATTAATTTCATGTAAACCGATGACACCAACTAGCGTTCCTTCATACCAAATGCCACACTGAAATCCATTACCATCAGCAAATTGCAAAAGTCCTCTTTTAATAAATGCACGCGTATCTGATGGTTGCTCAGTTGCATCTACCCAAGGTAACCATTCCCTAAGTGAATTTCTTGAACGATTGACTAAATTGAAAAGCGCTTCTGTGTCATGAGCTTCTAAAATTTTTAATGTTATTTGTTCATTCACTTTCATTCCAAACATACCATCACATCCTCATTCATTTTTCATATAATTCTGTAAATTATCATAATAATAACATATTAATATTACGCATTGTATCTTAAATTTGTTGGGGCCCCGCCAACTTGCATTGTCTGTAGAAATTACGGACCCAATTTCTCTATGTTGGGGCCCCGCCAATAAGCGTTGTAGTGCCTATTACTTTGGTTGATGTCCTTGATACCTATCACACAACTTAATTTAATCACTACTTTATTAACCATTCCAAATTTATATTTAAAAATACGACAAAACAGTGCTAAAATGCTATTAAAGGAGGCACTGCTCATGGCATCATTGAAAAATAAGCATTTTATGATTGGACTATCATTAACATTTATAGTCGCATTATTTAGCTTTTTAGCAGCTAAATTGCCAATCTTAGATAAGGTTGGCGCATTAACTATCGCGATATTAATCGCTATTCTATATCGTCACTTTAGAGGATATCCTGAACAATATAGCTCAGGTATTACGTTTTCATCTAAATATTTATTAAGATTTGCAATCATCCTATATGGACTTAAACTCAATATATTCGATATTATCGGTCAAGGTAGTAAACTATTAGCCATCGATGTAGGTGTCGTTATTTTCAGTATTGTAATGATGCTCTTTGTCAACAAACTGTTGCATGGTGACAAAAACATCGCATTATTACTAGGTGTCGGCACAGGCGTTTGTGGTGCTGCCGCTATTGCCGCAGTCGCTCCAATATTCAAATCACGTGAAAAGGATACAGCTATTAGTATCGGTATCATCGCATTGATTGGTACGATATTCTCACTTATATATACAGCTATCTACGCTATCTTTTCAATGACGACAAATGTTTATGGCGCTTGGTCTGGTGTTAGTCTTCATGAAATTGCGCACGTTGTCTTAGCTGGTGGCTTTGGTGGTAGTGATGCACTTAAAATTGCACTTCTTGGTAAACTTGGTAGAGTATTCTTACTGATTCCATTAACCATCGTACTTATTTTAATTATGCGTTTCCGTTCATCAGAATCATCTAGCAAGGGTCGAATAAGCATTCCATACTTTTTAATTGGATTTGTCATTATGGCCTTAGTGAATACATATGTAACTATTCCATCAGTATTGTTAAATATTTTAAATACTATATCAACAATTTGCTTATTAATGGCCATGGTTGCTTTAGGGTTAAATGTTGCATTTAAAGATCTTAAAAATCGTGCACTTAAACCGCTTATGACAATCATTATTACCTCAATATGCTTGTCATCACTTGCCTTTATCGTCGTTCACTGGCTATATAGTTAATATAAAAGACGCTCAAACACATACAAATTTAGTGTGCCGAGCGTCTTATTTTTATACTTTAAAAGTCGTATTGGTTGTTTTCTTCTTCAAACACTTGTTGTTGTACTTTGGCAGTTCGCATTGTGAATTGTGCCAACGCTTTTAACCGAAATACAACATCATCATTGACAATTTGTTGATTTGAAAAATCTTTCTCTTCAATAAATACATACGTTTGCATCGTATGTGCTTTCATGTAACTCAATATTGGTTTTAAATGCATTTCAGGAATTAAATAATGTTTACTAGAACCTGCTGTCGCTACAAGTCCTATTACCTTGTCACGAAAAGCATTGACTGGAAGTAGATCAAACACATTTTTCAAAGCACCAGGGATGGAAGCTTGAAAAATTGGAAAACCAATAAAAATCACATCAGCCTGCATTAACGACGTCGTTAATTTATATACATCTCCTGTAGTATCTAGATAATTCTTTCCAACGCTAAATTCTAATTCAAGTTCTCGTAAATCCATCAACTCTATTTGATGTCCCTCATTGATGACTTCTAGTTCATTTTTTAAATCATCCATAGCAATTCTCGTTTTAGAACCTACTGTGGAACCTGACAATAATACAATATTCATGATGACGCCCCTCCTATTTTGATAAATGCTTTTTAATCGCCGGTATAATTTCGTTGCCAATTAACTCAATATTCTTCATAACATTTTCAAATGGCACACCGCCAAAATCAAGCTGTGCCATAAAACGTTGATGACCATACAACTCGTGTTGATACAATATCTTTTCAATAATTTGTTGCGGGCTTCCAACCATTAGCGCTTCTCGATAATCTGACGAATTAGCAAATTGCTGTTTCGGATAACCAACACCACGAATAAATGACATCCCTGTATTCAAATGTGGATAAAATTCTCTCATAGCATCCTGAGTTGTTTCAGCTGTATAAAACAGACTCGCTGTACTTACTGGTAAAGACTTATGCGAAGCATCGAAACCTGCTTCAGTTGCTGCTTGACGATAAGCATCTATAGAACCTTTAAAGTTCATTGCTGGGCCACCAAGGGTTGTAATCATCATTGGCACACCTTGTTTTCCCGCTTTAATAGCACTTGCAGGTGGACCACCAACAGCACGCCATATTGGCAATATATTATCGATTGGTCTTGGGAATATTTTCATATTTCTAAGTTCTGGACGATATTTTCCAGACCAAGTAATACGCTCAGTTTTATTTAACTCTAAAAGTAAACCTAATTTTTCTTCAAACAATTCATCATAGTCTTTTAAATCATAGCCAAACAAGTCAAAAATACCTGTTCTTGATGCTCTGCCAGCTACAATTTCGGCTCTACCATGAGAAATCAAATCTAATGTCGCGAAGTCTTCAAATACTCTTACAGGATCTGTTGCACTAATAATCGTTGAAGAACTTGAAACTTTAATATGCTTTGTCGCTTGGGCAATTGCACCTAACACAACCGTATGTGCCTGTGTTGTAAAATGCTCCTGGTGACTTTCACCAACTGCAAAAACATCAATACCTGTTTCATCTGCTAATTTACTTGCTTCAATAATTTCATTAATACGTTGCTCATAACTAACTTTTTCACCTTTAAATGGATTCAATAAATGATCACCTAAGGAATACAAACCAAACTCAAGAGGCGTATTTTTATTCATTTCTAATTTGGCCATTAAACATTCTCCTTTATATTTCGTGTAACTTACTTTCAATTTGTTCACGTTCTGCTTCTAAAAAGTCAGGCAAGTTCAATTGACTTCCTAATTGTTCAAGAGGTGTATCAATAGTAAATCCAGGCGCTTCAGTCGCAAATTCATACATAATTGAATTATGGCGATAGTATAATGATTTAAAGAAATAGCGATCAATTATACCTGAATTACTTTGTGTTTGTTGTTGTAATTTCTTGTAAATTGCATCTAAGTCACTCATTTGTGGTGTATTAATTGCAATATGATGGATATAACCTCGTCCAGGTCTTTCACGTTGTCCCTGTTGCTCAATAACTACAAAATCCGAATATAAACCTTGTGGTGCTAATGTCAGCACATCGAATGATTTATTATCTCTTTTGCGATAACCTAAGACATTTTCCAAAAATTCTACCGTACGCGCTGCATTTCTAACTCTTAATTCGACTGGCCCTATTCCTAAAATTTGATATGCTTGAGGTATTTCACTATAAGCGTTATGTTGCCATTGATGTGGTACTTCAAAACTATCATTAACAAGCAATATGATTTCTAAGTCGTCTTCATCTTTAAAGACAACACCTTCTTGTCCAAGATAGTACAAACGTTCAGACGTAATACCATTATTATCAAGGCGTTTTTCAAAATAATGAAGTGCCGCTTGATTTGGTACTAATAAAGAAAATCGATAAATCGTTTCAGTACCTGGCTGCTTATGACCCGCATGGGGAATTTCAAAAAAGCTTAAAATTGTTCCGGCTGTACCTACTTCGTCCCCATAAAACAAATGATACATTGAAGGATTGTCTTGATTAACAGACTTTTCAACTAATCGTAATCCAAGGACATTTGTGTAAAAATCCTTATTACGTTTTGCATCTTTTGTATACATGGATATGTGATGATGCCCTACTATATTCATACTATCCCTCCTATTAGTATAAATTTTATACCAACTTACATAAAAAAGATAGTTATATGCCATTTACCCCTTTTCTGCAAATAAAAATATGTTTGTACTCATTCGTAGATACACAGCTAGTATGTATAACGACATAATAATTGCATAATTATAAATTTATGTGTAGCAATTTATTTTTTCTAAATGTTTATAAAATACTTCAATAACTAAATATGCAAGATTTCACAAAAGTATATTGACAACGCTTTCATACATGTCTAATATAAGTTTATCGCACAAAATGCATATAAATACATATTAAGGAGGATTTTATGAATTTTCTTAAACCTGCAAAGCATATTAAGCCTTTGCCAGAAAATCAGATAGATGATACCTATAAACGATTACGTCTCCAAGTATTTCTTGGTATTTTCATCGGTTACGCTGGGTACTATTTATTACGTAAAAACTTTTCATTAGCGATGCCAGCATTGCAAGAGCAAGGTTTTACAAAAGCGGAACTAGGTTTTGCACTTTCTGCTGTTTCCATCGCATATGGATTTAGTAAGTTCTTTATGGGTACTGTAAGTGATCGGAGCAATGCTCGGATATTCTTAGTTCTTGGATTAGCACTCACTGCTATCGTCAATTTGTTAATGGGATTTGTACCGTTCTTTACATCAGGTATCGGTATTATGTTTGTCCTATTATTCTTAAATGGATGGTTTCAAGGTATGGGCTGGCCACCTTCAGGCCGTGTTCTCGTTCACTGGTTTAGTGTAAGTGAACGCGGAAGTAAGACTGCCCTTTGGAACGTTGCGCATAATGTTGGTGGAGGTATTATGGCACCTATTGCTGCTTGGGGTATTACAACAACAGCATTTATCAACTTTGGTTATTTAAAAGGTTTCGAAGGTGTATTCATTTACCCTGCACTCTTAGCACTTATCATTGCCGCAATTTCATACGTATTGATTAGAGACACACCTCAATCTCAAGGTTTACCTCCAATCGAAATTTATAAAAACGACTTTGCTACAAGCGATAAGAAAACATTAGAAACAGAATTAACTACAAAAGAAATTTTATTTAAATATGTACTGAACAATAAATGGGTATGGGCAATTGCCTTTGCAAATATATTTGTTTATTTCGTGCGTTATGGTGTACTTGATTGGGCGCCAGTCTACTTAAGTGAAGAAAAACATTTCGACTTAAAAGCATCAGGTTGGGCATACTTCTTATACGAATGGGCTGGAATTCCTGGTACATTATTATGTGGTTACATTTCTGATAAATTATTCAAAGGTCGTCGTGGACCTGCAGGTTTCTTCTTTATGTTAGGTGTCACAGTATTTGTATTAATTTATTGGTTAAATCCTCCAGGCAATGCTTGGTTAGACAATGTCTCATTAATTGCCATTGGTTTCTTAATATATGGACCAGTTATGTTAATTGGTTTACAAGCATTAGATTATGTACCTAAAAAAGCAGCTGGCACAGCAGCTGGATTAACAGGATTATTTGGTTATCTGTTTGGTGCTGTAATGGCCAACATCGTCTTAGGTGCTGTAGTTGATAAATTCGGATGGGATGTCGGTTTTATTTTATTAACAGCAATCAGTGTGTTTGCAATGTTGAGCTTTATCCTCACTTGGAATAAAGTAGGACAAGAAACCGTTCATCATTAAATGATAAAAAATAAAGTCATATGGTTATCTTATCGAAAGATGATATATTCATCTCTTATAAGTTCAACCATATGACTTTTTATTAGTATTCAAAAAAATATTTACATTGCCACTTTTGTGTTTGCCCTGCTGTTTTATTCAATTGATTACACCACTTAGGATAAACTCTAAAAGCCATCTTACCTTTATGTTCAAATGTAGTTAAGATACCTTTTTCTACCAATAATTCCCTAGGAAATAAAAAATAACCGCTTAATTCTTCATCAATAACTATAATCATTAAGTAATCTGCAAATGCCTCTTTCGAGTATGGTTGATTACAATTGTTCTCGTCTTTCGTCCAACATGTAACAAAATACCCTGCTTTAGTCGGTGTTTTCTTAGCTAACCTACTTTGATATGTTTCCTCTTTAAAGCTAAATGTTAATGCTTCGTAATCTTGATTATATTTTTCTTCAGTTAAATCTTTAACTTCTGATTCTTCACTAAAAATATATTTCAACAGTATTTTAGATTTGTACATATGCCAATCTCACTTTATTTTTTCATAATCGTATCATATATTTATTTTTTTCGAAAAATACTCTTCCGACCGAAATATACTCAGCCAGAAGTGTACGAAATATTTAACCTTCTATTAATTCAGATGTATCAACTGTCAAACGATCACGTAATAAATAAACGATTAACATTGCTGCTAAAGCACAAAGTGACTCAGCAATTAATAATGACCAAATGACACCTGTTAGTCCAAACAAAGCATTCATAATAAATAATACTGGAATGATAATCGCACCTTGTAAAATGGCCATAATTGTAGCACCACGACCTTGCCCAGTCGCTTGAAGCATACCAGTAAACAAGAAACCTATACCATTTAATAATAATGATGCCATTGTTACTTTCAAAATAAATGTCGCCATCTCAACAATGGCTTGATCAGTAGTAAATAGTCCGACCATATGATGTCCAATTGTAAATACAGCAATCATACATACAACAAAGATAACGCCGATAGACATGATAACTGCTTTGATAACGTCTTTCATACGGCCTTTATTTGCCATAAAGTTATATGCAATTAGTGGTACAACACCTTCACATAATCCCATGATAATAAGTTCTGGAAATTGCACAAGTCTAAATGAGATACCATAACTTGCAATCGCGAAGTTTCCATAATGTGCTAAAAATAAATTTAAAACTAATCCTGTGAATCCCATTAAGATACTCATTAAAAATGCAGGAATACCTATTTTAAAGATTTCAGAAAGCATTTCTTTATTAGGTTTCGCAAGTTTAATATTAACTGACACAACGTCACTATTTTTCATAAAATAAATGATAAAGAACAGAGCAGCAGCAACATTACTGATTGCAGTACCCAAAGCTGCACCAACAACGTTTAAATCAAAACCAAAAATTAAAATTGGATCTAAAATAATATTTAAGCCTACACTAGCTAACATACCAATCATAGAAATCATTGGTGCCCCAATTGCACGTGCAAATTGTTCTAATATGAAGAACAAAATTACAAAAGGTGCACTTAAAAACATTACTTTCAAATAATTACTTGTTAAAGCTAACGTTTCACCTCTCGCTCCTAAAATTGCTGCGATTTGATCACTGAATGGTAAAGTAACTAAAATCACGATAAGTCCTAGTGCAATACCACCATAAATAGAGAAACTACTTACAAATTTACTCTTACTATAGTCTTTCGCACCTAATAAACGTGAAATATAAGTTCCTGCACCAACGCCAAATAAATTACCCAACCCCATTAAGATAGCAAATACTGGCAGTGTTAGAGAGATAGCAGAAATCATGTGGCTATCTTCTAAAAATCCTATAAAGTAAATATTTAATATGCCATAAATAACGCTTAATAAAGTCCCTATCATCATTGGCAATGAGAAATGCATCATCGCTTTAAATACTGGCGATTTCTCAAAATAATATAATTGTTCGTCTTTCATTGTTCAATACTCCTTGTCTTTTCCAATAATTAGCTTACTAACAATTAGATATCTAACTATAATATTAAAGATAAAGTGACTGATTTCTACCAGTCACACTTACCATTTATTGTAAACTAGATAACATTTTAGTTAAGTTTGCTTTCATTTGTTCATTTTCTTCTTCAGATAACTGCGATACGAGTGTTTGCTCCATTTCATCAAATATCGAAGTGAATGCTTCTACAAGTTTAATCCCAGAGGTAGTCAGTCCTATATTCTTTCTTCTCGTATCTTGTGCATCGACATAGCGATAGATCAGCTTTTTACGTTCAAGGTTCCTTAATAAATTACTGACAGTTGGACCTGTTCGTTGTAATGCTTTAGCAATATCATTTTGTGTCAGTCCATCTTGTTGATGTGCATAAAGATAACCTAACGTATGACCTTGCTCATTTGTAATATCAAATTGCTCTAACTTTTGATCAGCCTTTTGTTTCATCTCATGACTAATCATTCTAAATAAATACGAATAAGTGAATTCCATTTATTGCACCACCATTTCGTTAGATGTCTAACTAAATATACTGCGACATTTTTAAATTGTCAACATGAATATCTAATTTATTTTAAAAGTTCCTATAAAATCTTGCGCCATAAACATTTTGATATGCAATTTTTCGGATTAAAATATGAAAGAGATTGCATATCTACGTTTTTAAGAAATCGCTTACAATTACAAATAGGAGGATATTACGTTGTTAAGTTATAGACAAATCGAAATTTTGTATCTTTTAATTCATGAGCAAACGTTTATTCCAATCAATACCATTGCTAATCAACTTGGTGTATCACCTCGTACCATTCAATATGATATAGCATATATTGAGCAATATGCTGAAACTTATCATTACCAAGTCAGCCGTAATAAAGCTGCAGGCATCAAAGTAACAACAGCTCACGCGACACTATTAAATGAATTAGAGCACAATCTAACAAATCAAATTCATTTTTCAAAAGATGAACGACTCACACATATCGCTTTAAAGTTATTCGAAACAACCGATCCTGTTTCAACAAAGCAACTTGCGCAAGATGTTAATGTTTCGCGTCGGACAATTGCAGATGATATTAAAATGATTCAAGCCCAACTAGATCAATACCATTTAAAGTTAAATTATGTCCACAATAAAGGATTCAATGTTATTGGTGAGGAAGATCATTATCGTAAAGCGTATGCACACTTTATACATCAATATATGAAACAAGCTGCACCTTTTATAGAGGCGGATATCTTTAATTCAGAATCAATCGCATTGGTTCGCCGTGCCATTATTAAGACATTAAATAGTGAAAATTATCATTTAGTTCAGTCGGCTATCGATGGCTTAATCTATCATATACTCATTGCCATTCAGCGTTTAAATGAAAATTTTTCGTTCGATATACCTATCAATGAAATTGATAAATGGCGACATACTAATCAGTATGCTATTGCTTCAAAAATGATAGAAAACTTAGAACGCAGTTGTAATGTCACATTTCCAGAGTCTGAAATTATCTTTATCACGTTACATTTACTAGGCTCTAAAATGACCGAACATACAGCATCTTCAATTACCTTTGAATACCATGATTTATCGCAAAATATACATGAATTGATCACTTGTGTTAGCCAAGAATTAGGCATTGATATGTCAAAAGACAACAAGTTGCATACCAGTCTGATCACACATATCAAACCAGCTATACATCGTATTAAATACGATATGCTACAACCTAATCCTTTGAGGCAAGAAGTTATGCGTCGCTATCCTCAAATCATTGAAGCCGTTAGCAAGCATATTAGCCCAATTGAACAAGATGCTGCTATTCGCTTCAACGAAGATGAATTAACATACATTACAATTCACTTCGCATCAAGTATAGAGCGTGTTGCAACACATAAACAATCAATGATTAAGGTTGTCTTACTATGTGGTTCTGGTATAGGCACGTCGCAACTTTTAAAATCAAAACTAAATCATCTGTATCCTGAGTTTCACATTTGGGATGCCTATTCCATTTATCAATTGGAAGAAAGTCGATTATTGCAAGATAACATTGATTATGTCATTTCAACAGTACCTTGTGAAATATCAGCTGTACCAGTTATTCATGTCGATCCATTTATCAATCAACAATCTCGTCAAAAATTGAATCAAATTATCAATGACTCAAGAGAACAACGAGTCATGAAAATGGCAACTGATGGCAAGTCACTCGCAGATTTATTGCCTGAACATCGCATCATTATAAATGAACAACCATTATCAATTGAATCCGCAATTGCAGTGGCTGTGCAACCTTTAATCAATGATGGCATTGTCTATTCAAATTATACAGCTGCAATTTTAAAACAATTTGAACAATTCGGGTCATATATGGTCATTAGTCCACATATTGCACTTATTCACGCTGGTACTGATTATGTACAGAATGGTGTAGGTTTCGCACTAACATATTTCACTGAAGGGATTATCTTTGGTAGTAAAGCTAACGATCCCGTTCACCTTGTAATTACATTAGCAACGGACCACCCCAATGCACATTTAAAGGCATTGGGACAGTTAAGCGAATGCTTAAGCAACGACTTATATCGACAAGATTTCTTAGATGGGAATATTTTTAAAATTAAACAACACATTGCTTTAACTATGACAAAGGAGGTTTAATAACGTGTCATTAGACATTTTGTCAACAACACGCATCATTGTAAAAGAACAAGTAAATGATTGGACTGAAGCTATAACTATAGCTTCTCAGCCATTACTACAAGAACAAATTATTGAACAAGGCTATGTTCAAGCAATGATTGATAGCGTTAATGAACTTGGACCTTATATCGTTATCGCACCTGAAATTGCAATTGCACATGCAAGACCGAACAATGACGTACATCAAGTTGGTTTAAGTCTATTAAAGTTGAATCAACATGTGGCATTTTGTGATGAAGATCACTACGCATCTCTCATTTTTGTATTGAGTGCCATCGACAATCATTCACACTTATCTGTATTACAAAATTTAGCAACCGTACTGGGCGATAACCAAACAGTCCAGCAACTATTAACTGCAAAAAACGCACAAGACATTAAAAACATTTTAAAGGAGCATGATTAATATGAAAATTTTAGTAGTATGTGGCCACGGTTTAGGAAGTAGTTTTATGGTAGAAATGAACGCACAAGAAGCACTTAGGCAACTTAATGCACCATCTGATATCGAAGTTGAACATAGTGACATTATGACAGCAAGTCCAGAGATGGCTGACTTGTTTATTTGTGGTAGAGATTTAGCTGAAAATGCCGAACGCCTAGGGGATGTCTTAGTTCTTGATAATATTTTAGATAAAGCTGAATTACAACAAAAGCTCTCAGAAAAATTACAACAACTTAACATGATTTAAAGGAGGTACGACCTATGCAAGCAATCCTTAATTTTATAGTCGATATTTTAAGTCAACCAGCCATTCTTGTTGCACTGATTGCCTTTATAGGTTTAATCGTTCAGAAAAAACCTGCCGCAACGATCACTTCAGGAACCATTAAAACGATATTAGGCTTCTTAATTTTAAGTGCAGGTGCTGATGTCGTCGTTCGATCTCTTGAACCATTCGGCAAAATATTCCAACACGCATTTGGTGTGCAAGGTATCGTACCTAACAACGAAGCTATCGTCTCACTAGCCTTAAAAGATTTTGGAACAACAGCTGCACTCATCATGGTCTGTGGCATGATTGTTAATATTTTAATTGCTCGCTTCACTAATTTAAAATATATCTTTTTAACAGGTCATCATACATTTTACATGGCTGCGTTTTTAGCAATCATTTTAACAGTCAGTCATATTAAAGGCTGGCTAACAATTGTTATCGGCGCACTCGTATTAGGATTAATCATGGCAGTATTACCTGCATTACTCCAACCTACGATGCGAAAAATTACAGGGAATGACCAAGTAGCGTTAGGTCATTTTGGCTCAATCAGTTACTTTGCCGCAGGTGCTGTAGGTCAATTATTCAAAGGTAAGTCTAAATCAACGGAAGAGATTAAATTTCCAAAAGGCTTAAGTTTCTTACGAGAAAGTACAATTAGTATCTCGATTACAATGGCATTACTTTACTTCATCGCATGCTTATTTGCGGGCGTTAGTTATGTACACGAATCTATTAGTGATGGTCAAAACTTTATTGTCTTTTCTTTAATTCAAGGTGTGACATTTGCTGCTGGTGTATTTATTATTTTAACGGGCGTTCGTTTAATCTTAGCTGAAATCGTCCCAGCATTTAAAGGAATTTCTGAAAAGCTTGTACCAAATTCTAAACCTGCATTAGACTGCCCTATTGTGTTCCCTTATGCACAAAATGCAGTATTAATTGGATTCTTTGTCAGCTTTATTACAGGTGTCATCGGTATGTTTATCTTATTCTTATTTGGTGGCGTCGTCATTTTACCTGGCGTAGTTGCACACTTCTTCTTAGGTGCAACGGCTGCTGTATTCGGTAATGCAAGAGGCGGTATTAAAGGTGCTGTTGCTGGCGCCGCTCTAAATGGTATCCTAATCACGTTTTTACCATTATTATTCTTGCCATTTTTAGGCGAATTAGGTGGTGCTGCAACAACATTCTCAGATACAGACTTTTTAACTGTCGGTATCGTGTTCGGTAACGCAGTAAAATATATGGGATTATTTGGTGCGATTCTATTTATTATTATCGTAGGTGCGACAGCAATTTTATTAAAAGGCCGTCAAAAGCCACAGCAATAGTGTTAACGTAAATATATAAAACACCGTCACATATTGAGTGAATGCCTCTTTTATCAAGAGGAAAGCCACTTACTTATGGACGGTGTTTTTGTATTATATTAAATGAAATTTAGCCATACTATCAATTGCTGCTAAAATTGCTTCTTCTTGTGTCGCAATCGGTTCCCAACCAAGTAATGTTTTTGCACGTTCGTTACTTACATTGCGGTTCATATCTAATAAAAGTTTACCTTCTTTAGCTTGATGATTAAATTTAGCACCTAGACTCAAAATAAAGTCTGGTAATTTTTTAGTAGAAACTTTTTGAGCTATTTCAGGTCTCTTTTCTTTAATTAATTTTGCAATTTCCAACAAATTAATTTGTCCATCAGCTGTAGCAATAAATCGCTTGCCATTAGCCTGTTCATTTGTCATTGCCAAAATGTGTAGTTCAGCTACGTCTCTCACATCAACAACATTCAATGGAATTTGCGGTACACGTTTCATTGAACCATTTAATAAGTTTTCTAACAAGTGGAAACTTCCTGAAACGTGTGCATCTAATGATGGTCCAAAAATTGCAACTGGATTGATTGTGGCAAATTCTACTATTGTATTTTCATTCTCAACAAAATCCCACGCTGCCTTTTCAGCTAACAATTTTGATTTTTCATATACTGATAAGCCTGGTTCATCTTCATTTGTCCAATGACTTTCATTTGTGATTGAATTTTTATCTTTATTGCTAAAACCAACTGCACCAAAGTTTGCAGTCATCACCACACGCTTCACGCCAGCATGTTCTGCAGCTCTTAAAATACGTTGTATGCCTTCAATGGCAGGCTTCGCCATCACTTCTGCATCGTCTGTTTTACCGAAAAACACCGGAGATGCTACACTCAAGACATATTTACAATCTTTCATTGCTTCATCCCAATGTTCATCTTGTGATAAATCCGCTTCGACAAACATTAATCGCTCTGTGGAAATGCCATTGTCTTGCATTGTTTTAATTACTTTATCAGCTTTACTTAAATCACGTATCGTTGTTTGTACCTCATAACCTTGTTCTAATAATCGTGAAATAATTCGCATGCCAACAAACCCTGTACCACCGGTTACTAATACTTTATTATTCATCACATAATCTCCTCTTTGTGTCTATTGATTACTCATTATAGCAGTCATTATATTTTGACGTATATAAATAGACTTTAGTAGCTAGTATTTAATCTTACTTATATAAATGAAAATGAATTTATTCCTTTAAAAACTATCATTAACCATTTTCAAATACCCAATCACTAATAAACACAAACGCTATAAATATGATGTCTTTGCTAATTAACTAAATTCATTTTCAATCGTATAATCAAATTACATAACTACATAGTCACCATTTTAAAAGCAAATACACATATTCATTGAGGGTGTGACATTAACGCCTAAACAATATTAACTTAAAATCATCTCAACCAATGATTCTACCGTAACATTACCAAAATAATAAACGATGTCTAATTGCTTTAACTGATGCATTAAATCTTCTCTTGTCATTTTTGTTCCTTGTAATGCTTCTTCCACATCTTTTATATCACCTTGTCCAAAGAAATCCCCATAAATACGACAATCTGCGATACGATTTTGTTCAACAGAAATGGTAATATCTACAGTACCTGATGATAATCTTTCACTTCGATTATATTCATATTTAGGTGACTTCCCATAATTCCAATCCCAATTTTTATACTTTTTATCAGCTAATTCATCAATCGCTTCCCAATCTGCATCCGTTAATTCATATCGTTTCGCCTCTTTAATGTCATCGATTCCCAAAATCTGCGTCACCATTAAATTTTTAAATTCTTCAATGGTTATATCACGATACTTTTCATCCAGTGCTTCTCTAAGATGACCAACACGTGCGCGCACAGATTTAATCCCTTTCGATGCAATCTTTTTGCGATTAGGCTTTAACACTTTATCCATTGCTTCATAATTAACATCAAGTAATAGCGAATAACCGCCATAAATACGATTGTTCATTAATGTCATTGCGGCGCCTGACACTTTTTTGCCGTTCAATGTTAAATCATTTCTACCGCTTTGTATCACATCTGTTGCACCTAATGTATGCAATGCCTTTATAGCTGGTTGATAAAATCGTTGAAAATCACCATAAATTGAAGTGTCTTGTTCTAAAATACAACACATATTAACGGCACCTTTATCAACATACACAGCGCCACCACCAGTATCTCGGCGAACTACTTGAATACTGTGTTTATCTATATAATCTTGATTCACTTCTATAGCAGTATTTTGAAAACGTCCAATTTCCACTTTTGGATCACAATAATAAGGGAATAAAATATCTTCATCTAAAAAGATATGCTGGTTAACATAAACTTGCATAGCCAGTGCAATCGCACCATCAGTAATATATTCTCCATTTCTAATCGGTTCTATTAAGTACATCTTCTGTCTCTCCAATGTTGTTATTTTGCGTTGTACTGTCGTTCCGGAGTGCTGTTGTAATCAATGTTGAGATATCCTCAGTTAAATGTATGGTACGTTCTTGAATTGAATTCGGAATGCGATATGCCTTTTTATTCATCGTCATATAAATTGCATTTTCATTTTTACGTGTCATACGCTGAAAAGGATGCTTCACAAATTGTGGTGTAGTATAACCAATTCCAATTTCCAAATACAACACTTTATCATCTTGATGTTGCTCTAGAAAAGCATTATAACGTTGTAGTTGCGCATGAAATTCAGCATCTTCAACCATGCCAACTTCCGCTTTACGTTTATTCACTTCCATTGGAGCATCACATTTTGGACATCTTGGAATCATCTCCCAAGGTATAAGCATATCTTGTTGCGCAACAACCATTTTACGAATTAAATCATCATTGCGATACGTTTGAGCATGACAATGCTGACTACACTGTTGCAGTATATACTCCCCTTGTATATGAAATACATGAGTCATATCATATTCAGCAGCATCGAAAGCATTGTCTGCATTCGTAGTTATGATATGGTACTGTTTACCTTCCACTAAGGATTTTAATGCGAGATAAGACTGACCTACAGGTTGATCTAAATAATTTAATGTAATAAAACGACTCTCAAATGCCCAATACTCTTGCCAACTGCCATAAGGATGTAAACTCGCTTGCAACATATCAAAGAAGCGATATTTTTCAATAAAATCTGGGAAATTTTCCGTAAAACGCTCTCCTACATATGTAAATCCGTCAGATGCAGACATGCCTGCACCAATTCCAATCACTATCGCATCTGCTTCATCAATCGCAGTACGCAATACTTCAGCCTGCTTTGTCTTTTCATCCATTAAAAGAGACATTGCATTCCATTTACTACTCTGCATCACGGTTCAATGCCTCCTTATACAGTTGTAAATCCTTATCTGTAAATACATTGAACACGACTTTCAATGTTGAATTTGTTTCTTTGAGATAGCTTTCTACTGTTCGAACAGCAATTTCTGCTGCTTCATCTTGAGGAAAAGCAAATACACCTGTAGATATACAGCAAAAAGCGACATGATTTAAACTATGTTGATCAGCCAATTTAAGACAGCTAAGATAACATTTAGCTAACAAGTCCTGATTCATCTTTGAAACAGGCAATCGACGTATTTGCGGACCAACCGTATGAATTATATACTTTGCTGGCAAATTATATCCACGTGTTTTTTTGGCTTTACCTACACCTTCATTGCGCCCTTGTTGTCGAATGATCTCTGCACAATCAAGTCGAACTTGAACACCCGCTTTTGTATGAATAATATTATCAATGCAGTCATGATTAGCTTGCATACATCCTAGAAAACGACTATTTGCAGCATTAACAATAGCATCGATTTTTAACGTCGTGATATCACCTTGCCAAACAAAGATATTGTCACCTTTTATCGGCTTCAAATCCTTCAAATCCGTAACATGTTGATGATTCAAATCACTTAACATAGCATCTTGTACAGCTAAATATTCATCACTTACAGGTAATGCCGGTCTGACATTTGCCAAGCCTCGATATAATTCCCACAAATCTTCAAATGAAGATGGCATTACCAATACGTCATTGTCATTTCTCTCTCGACGCATATCATTGATTAAATATTCAAGTCTCGCTTTATTTGATTTTAACGTTTCCATTTAAGCCTCCGGTAATGCTAGGAATGCTTCTTTATCGACATCATCCAATTTGAACAACCAATTTTCTTCTGGTTTTTCAGAGTTTAAAATTGTCGGTTCTTCTTCCGCTTTTGTATTTCGCTCAATAATCGTTCCTGACAATGGCGTTTGCACATCAATGACCGTTTTCGATGCTTCGATACTCACAATTTCATCATCCACTTTAACTTCATCTGGACTTACGAATTCAACATAACCTACTGTCCCAATATCATCTTGCAATTCAGGTGTCATACTAAACACATACAAATCTCCTACTTTTTCTACCCATAAATAATTGGCTAACTTTTTCATCTTATCTTCATCCTTTCTCTTCTATTTAAAATGCTACAAATAAATTTCCGCGAGTAATTTTAATGTTTTACAACGCTGTTCAATACCTGGAATAAGCGGTGCTACTAACACCTCATCAACTTCAAACGTAGCAATGAAATCATCTAATTGTGCTTTAACCTGTTCTTGTGTGCCTGCAATGATGCGTGCTTGATGTACTTGAATCATCTCTTTGTCTCGATCATTAAGCTTATACTTTTGTGCTGTGTCTACTGAAGGAAAATGTTCAAATTCTGCAAATTGTAATTTACCTAATAACCAAACATCTAAGGCATGTTGCAATGCTGCTACTTCCGCTTCGTTATCTGCTACAATGACAAATACAGATGCCATCACCTTTGCGTCCATTTTAATCGTTGATGCTTGGAAATGTTTTTTGTAAATATCAATGTTATCCTTCGCTGCATGTATCGCATTTATATCTGGTAGCAAAAATGTTCCAACAGAAAGCCCTATACCTAGTTCGGCAGCTATTTTGGCAGATGTTGCGCTACTACTTAATAACCACATTTCTGGAAAATGATCAATGTGTGGTTGGACACCTAACGTATGCGCACTTGGTTTATCCTTTATTGTAAGATAATCACGTAATAACGAAATCGATTCATCGTAACTATCATATGTAGGATTTATTCCATCTAAAGCTTGCTTTACCATAGTAGTACCTGGATTATTACCAATACCTAAATCAATACGATTTGGATATAACGCTGCCATCATTCTAAAATGCTCAGCAATTTTATAAGGTCGATAGTGCGGCAGCATCACACCACCAGAGCCAACTCGTATGTGATTTGTCTGCGCCAATGTATGCATCATCAAAAGTTCTGGACTACTACACGCAAACGCTGGTACATTATGATGTTCCGTAAACCAAATTCGCTTAAAGCCAAGTCGATCTGCTAATTTTGCAAGTGTCACTGAATCTTGCAATGCCTTTTGTGCATCCTTACCTTCATCTATTAAGGCATAGTCTAATACGCTTAATTTAACCAATCCGTCATCTCCAAACTTATCCTGTCATGTCAAACCGACATAACATTTTAGCGTTCTTAATACCATTCCCTCTTCATATACCCACGTATATGATAACGTTTTTCAATTAACTTTTATATCTTTTCGCCTTTATTTTTCTTTTTCATATTCATATTTTCAGACCTACAAATGCCATTCATTAGTTCAATTTTAAAAATGTTTTCCATGTACCAATTCTATTCTATCAAGACTGTTCATCATTGATTATTCATTCTTTCCATGGTACTTTGAAAACAATATTGAATAGAAAAGGAATCATAGTATGTACCGATACAAACCACTTTTACAATCAATCCACTTACCTAATGGCATCAAAATTTCGAATCGCTTTGTATTATCACCAATGACCGTAAACGCATCAACAAAAGAAGGCTATATTACAAAAGCAGACTTGGCTTATGCTGCACGTCGCTCTAATTCAGCTGGAATGCAAGTCACCGGCGCTGCTTACATTGAACCTTATGGTAAATTGTTTGAATATGGCTTTAATATTGATCATGATGCTTGTATCCCTGGATTAACTAACATGGCATCTACGATGAAACAACATGGTAGCCTCGCTATTATCCAGCTAGCGCATGCTGGTCGTTTTTCAAATCAAGCCATTTTAAATTTTGGAAAGGTGTATGGACCAAGTCCTATGACTTTGCATTCACCGATTGAACACGTTGTTATCGCCATGTCTCATGAGAAAATCAATAGCATCATTCAGCAGTATCGCGATGCTACATTACGCGCGATTAAAGCAGGTTTTGATGGTGTGGAAATTTCGATTGCACAACGTTTGCTGATTCAAACATTTTTCTCAACTTTTTCAAATAGACGTACAGACCATTACGGTGCCGACTCATTAAAAAATCGTGCAAGATTATGTTTAGAAGTTATGCGTGCGGTACAAGAAGTGATTGATAAAGAAGCACCTGACAATTTTATTTTAGGATTTCGAGCAACGCCAGAAGAAACCAGAGGCAGTGATTTAGGATATACCATTGACGAGTTCAACCAATTAATCGATTGGGTCATGGACGTTTCAAACATCCAATACTTAGCAATCGCTAGCTGGGGTCGACATATTTATCAAAATACGTCTCGTACACCAGGTGATCATTTCGGTCGACCAGTTAACCAAATTGTCTATGAACATTTAGCAGGTCGTATCCCTTTAATTGCAAGTGGCGGGATTAATTCTCCAGAGTCTGCTTTAGATGCTTTACAACATGCAGATATGGTCGGCATGTCTTCGCCTTTTGTCACAGAACCTGACTTTGTGCATAAACTTGCTGAACAGCGACCACATGATATCAATCTTGAATTTTCTATGGCAGATTTAGAAGATTTAGCCATTCCACATGCTGCTTTTAAAGATATTGTTAAAATGATGGATTATGGGGAAGGTCTAAAGAAGCATACCCGTGACGCTTTACGTCAATTGGAACAGAATTATCATGACTCATCGTCTTAAGACTATTTTTCATGGAAATTTAAGACAGTGTTATAATGACATCAATATCAAAAATAAGGAGCCTATTAAATCGTGACTGAAATTAAATATAAAGTAATTACTAAAGATGCATTTGCATTACCTTACACAATTATTAAAGCAAAAAATCAACCAACAAAAGGCGTTATTGTCTACATCCACGGTGGTGGATTAATGTTCGGTAAAGCTAACGATTTATCCCCACAGTATATCGATATCCTTACGGAACATTACGATTTAATTCAACTAAGTTATCGTTTATTACCAGAAGTAAGTCTCGATTGCATTATTGAGGATGTCTACGCATCATTCGATGCGATTCAATCACAATATTCTAATTGCCCTATTTTTACCTTTGGCAGATCATCAGGTGCATATTTAAGTCTATTAATTGCACGAGACAGAGATATTGATGGTGTTATTGATTTTTATGGTTATAGTCGCATCAACACTGAACCTTTTAAAACAACTAATAGTTATTACGCAAAAATAGCTCAAAGCATAAACGAAACAATGATTGCACAACTCACTTCACCAACACCGGTTGTTCAAGATCAAATCGCACAACGTTTTTTAATCTACGTTTATGCACGTGGCACAGGTAAATGGATAAATATGATTAACATTGCTGATTATACTGATTCAAAATATAATATTGCACCAGATGAACTTAAAACACTTCCACCTGTTTTCATTGCGCATTGTAATGGCGATTATGATGTTCCCGTTGAGGAAAGCGAACATATCATGAATCATGTTCCACATTCAACATTTGAACGCGTGAATAAAAACGAGCATGATTTTGATCGTAGACCTAATGACGAAGCAATCACTATTTATCGTAAAGTTGTTGATTTCTTAAACGCTATAACAATGGTGTAATATATCATTATTTTAAAAAACTCAATTTATCATCATGATAAACAGTTATTCGATCAACCATATTATTCATACAATTTATTAAGCTCATAAACAGATACGCCTGTCCCTTTAGTTTTCGCTAATGAGACAGGCGCTTTATTTCACTTTACTATTTTGAAATTCAACACTGTGATGCTACTTATATCTGATGTGCCATGATAACAGCACGATTTACATAGCCTATTAAATTCAGAAGATGAATTTAACTTGCTTTCAATTGTGTTCCTTTACTTTCAGTCGCTTCCACACGCAACAAGTCATTTATAATACCTGTATAGAAGTTGGCAAGTTCTGCACCTTTACGTTTGAAATCCAGGAAGTCCACACCGATAAAATCGACATGATCCCATCCTTGTATGATGGTAAACCGGTCATTCTCTAACGTACACGAGCGTCCAAAAACACTGTTGTATCAAGGTTTTTGTCATTTTTAACCTTTTAGCTTTTCCACAAGCGTTTGCCCTTTTTCAAATAATCTGCCCTTTTTTTGCCCCAAAAAAACGCAAAAAATAACCACAATCCTAAATTAATAGGATCTGTGGTTTTGTTGGTTGTAGGGGAATAAATATAACCGTATCGATTAAGATACGGTTATAGCGAATGTAACATTTCTATGTTGTTAAGATATATGTATCGAGTGATGACAAGGAAGATGTCTCCTGTGGGACCAACAGTCAGATACATGGCCTCTGCCCGGCTATATAGTTCACTCCTACTATATAAAAGCAATTATAACGGTTCTTCATCTTTTATGGTGGGAAGGTAAAACTTCCTGCTTTTTTTAATACACAAAAAGCGCAATTGCCTCTATAATTTAAAGTGACCAAACCCAAACTAAAGGAGACAAGTGCGCCTATGTGTAATGATACCTTAGAATTACTAAGAATAAAAGATGAAAATATAAAATATATAAACCAAGAAATTGACGTCATTATCAAAGGAAAAAAAGCAACAGTGGTTAATGCTGTACTAACGTATAAGCCTTCGGCCTGTTATTGTTGTGGAGTTAAAAATGAAGGACAAATTCATAAACATGGTAAGCGTGTTTCTCGTATTACTTTACTTAAAACTCAAGGGTATAACACATACCTCAACTTAGCTAAACAACGTTTTAAATGCTTAGAATGCAATGGCACTTTTACTGCTAAAACGTCAATTGTTGATGAGTCGTGTTTTATCTCAAGATGTGTTACTCAAAAAGTTATAGAAGAAGCTACTAAAGTTAAAACAGAGATTGATACTGCAGAAGATAACTGTATCTCTCCATCTACTGTAAGTCGTATTAGAACTAAAGCGGCTAATTCATTACGAATTAAACCGTTTAATTGTTTGCCAGAACACATCGCTATGGATGAATTTAAAAGCGTTAAAAATGTAACTGGATCAATGAGTTTCATTTTTATAGATAATGATACTCATGATGTTATAGATATTTTAGAAAATAGAACTACAAGATTCTTGCGTGCCTATTTCGAGCGATTCGATTTAAAAAATCGACAACAAGTTAAGACGGTTACTATTGACATGTATGAACCCTATGTCCGATTATTTCGCGACCTATTTCCTAATGCAGCTATTATTTTTGACAGATTCCATATCGTTCAACATTTAAATAGGGAACTTAATAAGTATCGTGTACAAGTTATGAATGAATACCGTAATAAAAAAGGACCTAATTATACAATTTTTAAGAATAACTGGAAAGTTCTATTGATGGATACTAGTAAAACCATATTTAGTAAATACAGATGGAATAAATCTTTTAAGGCTTATAAACGCTCATCTGACATTGTAGAATTCATGCTTTCAAAAGACGATATACTACGACGCTCCTACGAACTTGTCCAAGGATTAAGAAAAGATCTAAGGTTATGTAATTGGCCTAAATTTATTAATCGTTTAAATTCAGTTAGTAAAAAGTCTGTGAGTAAAGGTGTATGGAAAGTGGTTAAATATTATAGAAAACATCAAAGGATGTTAAGAAATACAATTTATTACCCAGCATTTAATAATGGTGCTATAGAAGGAATTAATAATAAGATAAAATTAATCAAGCGAATTTCTTTTGGTTACAGAAATTTCAACAACTTTAAAGCACGTATAATGATGATTTTCAGCTTATACAAAGGAGAAAAAAAGAAGACAACCAAGCCCAATAATGGACTGGCCGCCTAATAATAAAAACTCTAAAAGTTGTAATTTAAAATAGTTCTTTAAATTATATACCCACCACATTTGGTGGAGAACCATTATAACATAAAAGCACCCCGTAAACTGTTATACGGGAATGCTAAAGTCATATATACTACGGGGAGTAGTATGAAAACTATGCTCTCTATCGCAAGAAAAAACATCCAGTGACATGCTTGGGTGAACAAGGATAGATGTAAATAGTTGATGCATGTGTAACACATCATAACAAAAAACTAGCCCGAAGGCTAGCTATAACATAAAAAAATAGGCAAGTACCGAAGTACCTGCCTGTTATCTACATTTAAATCTTGAGAGAAATGTTAAAAAGTGTATAGGAATATTAACATCCATCCAAATAGTTATTTAATAACTGTAAGATTCCCTATAATTAATGTAGCAAAATTTTTATTCTAAGTAAATACTAAATCGTGCTAAACTTACCAAAACTACTTATTCTATTACCTGCCTTGTCTACCTCTCCTGTCGCTATATAACGACGTTGTCCACTATTAGCAATATAAGTAATCCATCTATAACCATTAATACAATATGCACCGTCATACGTAATTGTTGTGTTGTTGGGTAATACCCCTGTAATTCTTGAATTAGTTGAATAACCGTCTCTTACATTATTACCTTTAACATTAGCTACTGTGTAATTGCCTTGTTCTTTTTTATAAGGGACATTATTCTTATCGAGTGTATAACCTGCTGGCACTGGTGGATTTTTTTGGTTTTTAGCTGATGTTTTAACATTACCAGCTACCAAACCACCTATAGGCTTACCATGAATCGCACCGGCTATTAATTTAGAATACAAGTCATAGTTTTTCTTAATCCAATCCATATCATTTTTATTAGTAATAAAACCTAATTCAGATAAACGATAATTTATATTTATTTCTGCTGATACATTAACATTTAGTAAATCATTACGAGGTGTCACACCTCTTATTTGTCCTAAGTTATTTTTAATAACATCTTGTATACTTTTATCAATAGTATCTGCATTGAATTGACTTGAGATAATAACATGCCCACCACTTGCGCTTTCTCCTGCTGCGTCTAAATGTATTTCTAGAACAATGTCATACCCCTGTGATTTAACCCAATATAAGCCATAATCTTTTTTATTGCCTACATTAACACCGTATGCAGTATCTTGATACATATCTTGTGATTGACTTGAGCCACCGTATAATGCAACTTCGTGACCTGCATGTCTTAAATACTTAGCGATATTAGGCGTTATATATTTACGGATAAAATCGCGTTCGTTTGTTCCGTTTCCTACTGCTCCAGGATCGTTATAACCATGACCGGCTACAAGCATAATTTTTTTAGGTTTAATTACTGCTTGCTTTTTGGCAGTTGCTTGCTTAATAAAGCTTTTAGCTTTATTCCCAACACTTACTTTGTCAGGGAAATTTAATCTAATAAAATACATTGGGTCGTCGTAGTAATGAACATGTCTTGTAACAGTTTCAGGACCCCAACCAGGTTGCGCAACGCCATTTGTCCAACCTTTACCATTCCAATTTTGGCCAAACGATGTAAAAGTGTTTAAATTTGCGCTCTCAACAATTTCAACGTGTCCAGCTCCGCCACCATACTTTGACGGGAAAACG
Source organism: Staphylococcus sp. FSL W8-0056 (assembly GCF_037963075.1). Lineage (NCBI taxonomy): Bacteria > Bacillati > Bacillota > Bacilli > Caryophanales > Staphylococcaceae > Staphylococcus > Staphylococcus sp. FSL W8-0056. The sequence goes on along the minus strand of NZ_CP150142.1, from coordinate 20,343 downwards.
ACAATATCCAACTTTTGCGGTAAAAAGCTATCATAGTTTTTAATTATTTGCCCGTATTTTTCAATCCTTGCTTTATTATCAAATGGAATATTATAAGCGTATAAACCTTGTAACCTTTCGCCTGTTGCCAACATAAAAAACATATTTGCGTAATCGTAACATTGAAATCCAAAAAACAAATCAGGATTGAACTGCTTTCCTAATGAATTATCAAACCATTTTTCTGCTTGGTTTTTTGTCATTAACATAAATCATCACCTACCCTAAATCATTTGTGTCGTTCATATTCGTAGGTGTCATTACTTCTTTAATTGGCGCTTGCCCTGTTGCTTTTCTATACTTATTTTCAGCTTTATATTTCTTTAATTTTTGATTTGCCCATTTACCTTCTTGAGATGTTGGATTGTCTTTATACGTTGTATATAAAGCGACTACAGTAAGTATTATTGATGATATAGTTTCATCGTCTACTGGAATTGGGCTAATACCTTTGTTCGCTAAGAATTGATTTACTAATGCTAAGATCAATACGATGTATCTTGTTATTACTTTTGCATCCATTTGTTTGCTCCTTTTTTCCAAAATAAAAAGCCAGTGCCGAAGCACTGACCAAAAACATTATTTACATTTACGACCATACAAATAGCATGACAACCATCTTGCCCAACTCATTTTGTCCACCTCCCTTAAGGTAATAACGCAGTAATTGATGCAGTAATGACTGCAATCATAACAATTGTCACAAGCGCCCATATGGCACCTACGAGCCATTTATTTTGGGCGAGCGTCTTTTCTTCGTTTTTTTGCGCAACATCTACTTGCGTTTGATACCTTTCTTCAATTCTGTTTAATATCTTTGTTTGCTCTAAATTCTCACCTACAACTTTATCTTGCTTGTCTTTAAGTTCTTTATGAGATTCTCTTAGTTCATTATGATGTTGCTTATGTTCCTCTCTAAGTTCAAGCACGTGATCAGCTGTTTCATTTGCTAGTACTTCAACATCATCCACACGTTCAACTAATTCAGAAAGCTCTTTTTTTATTTTCTGAATATCATCCAAAACTACACCTACTTTCTAAGAAAGCTATGAGCGTAATGCTCATAACTTAGTATAGTTACATTGTTTCGCTATCAACTGTTTTATCAGATGACAAGTCAGTTCTATCCACAACTTCTTTCACAACTTTCACACGTTGTTTTTTGTTAGTTAATTGATATAACAAATTTAACGTCTCCGCAATTTTCTTAGCGTTTTCTTCAGATTTAAAATCTTGAGCATGGTTAACCATTTCAGAAGTTGTAAAACTTCCTGTGAAATCTTGATATACTACACGTTCTGTACCTTCTTTGTCGATTTGTACTAAAATAAACCTTTCTGTATTGTTGATAATTTCTTTTGCCATAATTAAATGACCTCCTTAAATTTTTGTATAAAAATAGTGCTAAGGATTACTCTTCCTCAGCACATTGTTGATTTTCTTTATTTTCTTGTATATACGCTTTTAACATCGCGTTTTCTTGTGTTAACCTCATAATTTCCTGTGATAAATAATGAATTGTATATTCAGGATTAGCTTGTAATCCTTGTTTGTTATCCTGCATTCTTTGACTCCTCCAATTTCTTGATTCTTAGTTGTTGTTCTTTGATAACAGGGATAAGATGAATCCATAGACGATCATACGCTATACCTTCAATTTCTCCTTTGTCATCATACGTGACAAACTCTTTTAATCCTAAATTCTCCACCTCTTCAGCAATCAAACCTACGTATCTATCAAGTTTATAGGTGTCTTCCGATAATTTTCTATCTTCTCTCAGCTCTCTAGCTAAAATTTCAGACTCAGCTTTATCAAACCACGTTCTAATAGGTAAGTTAAGAATAGCTTTTGAATGTTCCAGTTGTTCATCTCTATCGTTATATTGATTTTCGATAGATAACTTGTATTTACGCGCTGATGTCGAACGCCCAATTGTGCCAGCAGAAGTAATATGCAAATTAGCTGCGGCCGAATAAGTACGTCTATAAATTGAGTTAGAAGCTATCCTATCTCCTGCATCATCTGAACCTACAGACAGTAGGTCTGTACTCTGTATATGAATATACCTATTACCATCACGTCGTTTCAGCATATTAAATTTGCCATACCCTGCTTCGATTGTTGTATCTCCACCTGTTGCATATCGTCCATTAACAATTTGAACAAGACCTTTATTTCTTTCTTTAGAAAACCTGATACCCGCACCGTAATCATAGTTCTCATCAGAACCAAACATAATATAACCGTCACTCGAATAAGCATTATCTGCATTAGACAGCGTGAATGCAAATCGGTTTAATCCAGGCACTTTGTCTGTGTTTGGATATAAATACACCGGTGCCTGTTTGCTTTTGATATTCGATGAAGCGTAAGACTCCAGAACAACCCGATTATTATCTGACGTTAGTGCAACGACACCACCATAGGAATTGATTGTTATACCATTCATGCCACTATCACTGTAAGTTTTATCCCACCATTGAATCGTACCAGATGAACCACCGTCTTCACCTTCACCATCAATATAAGTCGAAATACCAAAATGTGACATATAAAGTGAACCGCCTGCGGTATTATTTCTAAACCTTAGATGTCCATCTTTAAGACGTGTGAATATATCATCGGTTGATCGTTTGCCTTTCCAAGTTCGTTGCACAATACCACCTAGTTCAATAGAATCATTCTGTATTTGAACATATTTGTTATTGTTACCGCCTTTAATTCCAATTCTATTAACATTGATATCAAGACCCTCTCTTGATAAATTAAGGCTGTTGACAATATCGGTTTTATCTACTTTATCTCGCATATTTTGGATAAGAAGGTTTATTTCTCTATTACCGTTAATATCAATTTTATCAGCATTTAATCTAATACCACGTGGCCCCACATTTAAAGCTTGAGCCACTCCGTTATCATCATATCTGATTGTTGTTCCATCTGTAACGTTTTGGACAATCTCGTTTAATATATTTGAAAGTGTACGATTGGTTGCATTAAACTCTTCTTTAGTAGTTCTTAATTTGATTTCCTTACCATTTTGTATAATTTGAGAACCATAGCGAGTCAGTGTTCTCCTCTGTGCATCTGTGCTTTCTTTGACCTTGTTGTCTGTATAAGCATTAGCTTTCTTTTCAGCGTTTCTAGCCTTTAGTTCTGCGTTTTGTTTTGCCTCTTCAAGTTTAGCTTGAGCATCTTGTATAGCGCGTTGCTCTTCTTCCGAAATTTTACCATCAGCATACGCTTGCGATTCCTTCTCTTTAAGATTATCTTGAGCATCAATGTATGATTTTAAAGCTTCTTGCGCTTCTTGATTTGCTTGTTCAATACTTGCTTTAATCTCAGGATTATTGGACAAATCACTTAACTGGTCATCAGTATATTGTTTTTGTTCTTCCAATCCGTTTCGATATTCGTTTAACGTAACTTTATCTTTGATTTCACCTTTTAAAGTCGTTCTCTCAGCTTCAGCAGTATCTAAACGTTCAACAATACCGTCTTTGTCTGTTTTATAGTCCGATGTTTTTACATAGTCACGTAATTGTTCTTTTGTGGATTCTCTAGCTGCTTCAATAGCTGATTTAACAACATTAGGTTCTCCGACTAACTGCAAATCTTCATTCACCGTTAAACCAAATTTTGTTGCTATTATTTCCAACGCTTCTTTATATTTTTCATCAGTGTATTGTGACTGTAATAATTTAAATCTATCTGAAATGGCGATTTTGACATCTTCTACATCTGTATAAACATCTTGTAATTTCTTTCTATACTCAAGAAATAAAGTTTTTGTATCTACCAACCGACCAATCGTTGCAGTTTCGGGTGTCATAGATTCTAAATTATTTTTAATTTGATTATAAACATCAATCACAGCGTCTAAACTTGCTTGTAAGTCCGCTTTCAAATCATTATCTACTAAGTACTCGCTATTCAGTAATTCTGTAGCTTCTGACAAAAGACTAGCGTGTTGTATAGATAAATTAATAAAAATATTGTTTAATTCACTGAATAGCGCTTTCTCTCTTGTTATACCACCTAATTTTTCAACATCATTTGGTGTTGCTTCAATCCATCGACCATTCCAATATCTACGCAAGACAGCAACATCAGGGTTACTTGTATCATACCAAAGCGTATCATTGACTGGATTTTCTGGCGGTGTATCACTTTTATGAATTTTGCGTTCAAAGTATTCTAATTCACCATCTACAACATCTTTTACTATAGTATTGATATTGCTAATATTATCGTTTAACTTTTGATGTATTATGTTCAATCGCTTGTTAAACTCTTCTCGTAATTCTGATTCTTTGAACTCTTTAGGTTGACCGAATGTATATGTGCTATTTTCTGAAATTATGTTATATTCTTCGGCAATAACTTCTGCCTCTACATACAATGGCGGGTTAAAATCTCTATGTTTTACTCTGACTGTATCACCAATTGATATAATCTCGTGCGGATACGTAACTTCCAAATCAGTAGAAGTAATCTCATATGACATAACTGCCGACTTACGTTTATTTAACTCTGTTTTGGCTAAAGAACGCAACCGTGTTACATTCATATTTTGATCATCTGATTGAGGTTCGTATATTCCCCAAATATAACGGGTAGGTAAGTTGAATTGACTTTGTGCTTCGTCATCAGTCACAACTAACTCTAAACGCTTTCCTTTGTCATTTTCGGGTCCCACAGCAATTAATGCTGTTTTGATTTCTGACATATCAATCTTCCTAGTTAACCCAACCAAATCTTTACCATACTCAATTTCTTTACCTTTGAATAAGCTGTTTTTCTTTTTGAGTACCACATATCTACCTTTGACGGTATTAGAACTAAGCTCTATATAAAAATCCAATACCATTTTATAGGTTGTACATAATTGCTTTAAAACTTCATATCTAGTTTGATAAGAAGTCCATGACGTAGTACGTAAGCCATCGTATTCGGTTTGTTCAGAAACTTCCCAACCTGTATCGCTCAACACATCTTTCAATGCTTCTGAAGTTGTCTTTTTCTCAAATTTGCCTGGTGCATACGGTTTAGCTGTTGTTATATCAGCAAGATAAGACGCTATACATTCTATCTCTGTGTAGCCGTCCATCGTATCTTGAACCCAGTTAATAATAAATTCACGCCATTGTTTGTTTGAATCCCTTATAATAACACGATGTCGTTCACGGAACTTTTCAGCTCTTTCTGATGATATGAGCAGTTCAAGCATTTCTGAATTGTCATTAACATTACGTTTATGAATCGCTCTAACTAAGGAAGGGTCATCAGTAGAAAGGAAATCTATAATCTTGTCGTTAAAATCTAAAACATGTATCACACTCTCATCTCCTTTCTATAAATATCTATCTTGCCATTTAACCGTCGTATCAAAGACGTTTTCAGGTTGTATGATTAATTCACTGTACCCAGAATCAACATTGAAATAATTACTTCCAAACGATTTCTCGCTCAACATTGGTTCCTCATTGATGACAACACTTTTTGCTTGCATATCTATTTTCACTAAATCACCTTTTTGTATAATGACATCCCTTGCGCCTTTCGGTTTCGGTAGAATCTCCGTATTGAATGAACCTAATCCATTCATCTCCATCCACTTATAACCGTTATACTTCGCACTATAGATAGCTATGATAGAAGCTGGACGCTGATAAAACTTACCGCCATCTATCCACTCTTTCTCATCCATATCAATAGGTTTACGTCTATCTGGGTCTTTAATGTGATCAAATTTCCAAGTTTTAATAGAAAATTTATTACCTACTCTTCTGAGCCGCATATAAACAACGATTCTGTCCAAGTTATACATTATCGGTTTATTCTGATAGTCGTATATCTTTTTGGGGTCTCCTTTTTGGTTATACAACGTAACAACAATATGTCCTATTTTTCTATCATGATATTTATTTTCATAACCAATAGAAGCAAGTAACTTACCATCACTATCATAAATATGTTGTGCTGTTCTTCCGGCACCTTTACCTTTTTGTTCAACAATACATTTATAGGTAATTTGAAAATCTGTCATCGCTTTAGGGAGCCCTCGTTTCGTGCCAGCACCAACCCAACCTTTTGCATCAGGAAAATTAGTTGCTTTATATCCTTCGCCAAGATTGGATATCACAAAGTCACCGCCGACCTTACCACCTAAATCATTACTTGGAATATCTTCAGTAATCATCTTAGTCCAACCTTTGAAATCACGAAACTCACTATGATAAACAGGAGGCATGTAATCCTTAACTTCTTTGGTTACCTCATCATCACCAACCATAAAATAATCTTCATCATTTTTAGTGATCATAAAGTAACTAGATGGTTTAATTGCTCGGGCTTCAACAATTAAAGGAGTGTCAGCAGTCCCACTATTTACAACTGAAACTTGGTCTGAAATCGCAGTATTTTTATTTCCTGTTACTGAATATTTGTAAGGGTCTGTTAGTACTACTTTGATAGTGAACTTCACTGAACCTCTTGGGTTTTTCGGTAATTTTAATGGTCCATCAAAGTATGCAAACCAATACCAGTTTTGAGATTTGAATTTAAGTTTTTTCGGCTTTAAATTGTCAATATCAAAAAATTCAACTAACTCTTCCAATATATCGTCATGCGTTTTTTGTCCACCTGGCGCCAAGACTTCATTTCTAATTATTAGAGGTAATTCAAATTCGATATCATTTAGATAACGAGCTTTAGCAATAGAACCTGTTCTACCTTTCACACTTTCTTTTTCAGTAACAAAATTAAAAGAGGGTATCTCAAACCCTCTTTGTACAACTAACCATTCAATGGTTTTATTGTCTATTTGAATTGTATCTTGCATTAGATTATCGTGCCTCCTCTTCTAAATCTAACTCTTGTAGATTCGTGACGCTCTCGTTTATCGATAGAATTATTTACCTCATCTTCAAACACATACTTATTAATAACTGGTTCGTAATCCTTATCTGCAATAACTTGATTAGACTCAACCAAACTAACCAAACAATTAATAACCGCATCCAGTTTATTCTCCAATGTATGAATATAGTTTGTATCACTATTACTTATACTTGGATTTGGTAAGTTGTTTGGTCGCTTATTTTTAGAGCGGTTATCAATATCGTTAGCAGCTAAAGCTAATAATTTGTGTGCTTCGTTCGCTCTACTTGGATCAGTAGGTATTATCCACTCTGGATATCCTTCTTCCCCTAAGTGGTACAATCCGTTATAGACTTTGCCACCAGTAGCATATGCGTAATCACCAGCGCGTTTGAACGCAGCTCTCCATGAGCCTGTTCTTGGTACCCATTTACCCACAATATATCTCATAGCCGATATAGCTTGATGAGTTGGGTTGAGAGGATTATTGTAACCCGACTTTGCGTACGCTCTAAATGAAGGATCTATCATTTGGAACATACCTCTTGAAGGTATACCAGCTCTTGCGTTGCTATCCCAATTATTGACTGCATTAGCTGTATAATTGGATTCACGACTCGCAACACGCATCATCTCGTTAGTAATCCAACTCGCCTTATACCTTCCTCCTAAAATATTTTGAGCAGCCTTAATAGCTCGTCTAGCATTAGCTGCACCATTACCACCGGGTGTACTTTTGCCGCCCCCATTATTCTTTCTTAACCACGGTAACGGGTCTCTATGTCTTCCATTCCAACGCATCTCATAATGTAAGTGAGGTCCTGTACTAAACCCCGTATTCCCCGATATACCAACAGTCTGGCCGACCCTAACTTGTTGACCAGTTTTAACTTTATATTTAGATAAATGTGCATAAATAACTTCTAAGGCGCCCTTTACAATTTTCACCCATTTTCCATAACCACCATTATGAAAAGGCATAACTTGTGCTCTACCATTAATGGTTGATGGAACAGGTTCGTAAATGTAATCAAAATCCAGACCTTCATGGAATGGGCGTCCGGTTTCTCGTGTATAAGCAGCAGTGTGACCGTATAAGTAACGTAATTTATTCATATCTAATACACCGCCATCACCCGACTCTGCGAAAGCATCCTCAAGCCACTTGATTGCACTTTTCTTAATCTTAGACCATGCAGCTTTTGTTATATCGCCAGCAATACCCATACCTTTAGTTAGAGAACTGAAATCAACTCCAAACGCTTGAAGTACATAATTTAAAAGTTTGCCTGGATTATCGATAAAGTCCATGACATCACCAACTTTATCGCCAAGCCACTTTGTACCTTTACCTATTTGATCTTTTGTCCAGTTAAATGCCGATGATGCACCGGATTTAATATCTTTCCACATAGTACCTATGCTAAATCTTGGAAGCGTTCCATTTAACATTGAATAAGTTTGTGCGCCGTTATATACTTTTGAACCTTTAGGTAAGTACGCTGTCGTATCTGTATTAGGCGTAAGTACCCGTTTGCCATTAGGGAATTCAATCATTTCATTTCTGAAACCATTCGGACCATTTCCACGTCCTTTATCCCCAACCGTAGCGAACGTATCCCGCGCAATCTTACCGTTCTTAACTAATCTTGTAGTAGTATGCGTATGTTCAGTACCAGTGTGTAACTTCGGTATTTTGTCCATACCCAACTTACCACCGACCCAGTTTAAACCTTCAATTAATTTATTAAGACCTCTTTTAACAGCGTCTACCATACCACCGATATGATCTTTAATTTTACCAATGATAGATTTTAAACCGTCACGCATGCTTCCAAAGATGTTACGCACTCTATCCCATAAGCGACCAGCTATACCTACAGTGTTATCTTTAATAGAGTTCCAGATGTTTGACATCCAATTTCTTAATTTAGTAAATATATCTTTCGTCGCATTCCATAAACTTGTGAATTTAGACCTTACACCCGTAAATAACGAATGAGCCTTGCCGACGGTATTGCTTTTGATATTATTCCACGTACTAGATAACCAGTTTTTCATATTAGTGAAAATAGATTTAACACTATTGAATAAGAAACCAAAAATACTTTTTGTTGCATTCCAAATTGCCGATAATGATTTCTTGAAAACGCCTATTATAGCAACCCATATAATAGTTATTAAACCTTTAAGTAATCCACCAAAGTATCTCACTACACCTAGAATTTTACCTATAAACCACAGTTGTATTAAATTCCAAATTAACTGCACAGTACCTTTCAGTATCATTACAATGCCGTCCCAAACGCCTCGCCAGTTTCCTGTGAAAAGACTAGAGAACACTTTGATAATACCCAAAATAATATTAATAGCCCCTTGTATTACACCTTTGATATTTTCCCAAGTGCTGACAATCAAAGCTTTAACCGCCGGCCAAATAAATTGCATCACTTGCCAAATCGCAAACATGATTGGTTTAATAATAAAGTTAAAAATAAATTCAAAGGTTGCTTTAATGAAACCAGCTATATTTTGCAAAGCTTGTGTTATTTCTGAGCCGTTCTCTTTCCAGAAAGAGGCTAATTGAGCGCCTATCTCTTTGGCGAAACCAACGATTGCATCAACTACTTTAAAGAAAGTTGTTCTAATCGTATTAACTACATTTTGTATTCCTGCTACAGTTTCGGGTGGAAATATCTTCTCTAGGGTAACCGCGCCTTTACTATCACCTTTGAATAAATCAAAGAAACCTTGTAACGCTAGTTTAGCTGCTTTAAATGCGTTTGCTACACCAGAGATTGCCTGATTTACAATATTTCTAAAAGTTTCTGAACGTTTATAAGCTTGATAGAAAGCTATGCCAATACCAACTAATGCACCTACAATTAATGTTATAGGCAACGTTAAACTTGATATCGACACACCTAAAATCGGAAATAGTTTAACAAGTGATGCGATTTTAGTTCTTAAAAACGCGAATAAACCACTAGCTTTATTAACGTTTATTAACAAGGGTCCTAAAACTGTCATTGCATTCCCCATCACGCTGATAAATAAACCGAACATAAAAACTAAAGGACCTAAAACTGCTACAAATAATCCAAACCCAACAACCGCTAATTGAATTGACGTTGGTAATTTAGTAACCCATGTCACTACTTTGCTAAAAGCACTTACTATAATCTTTAGTGCTGGTTCTATTCTGTCATAAATCGTTAGGGCTAGTTCTTCTAATTGCGACCTTAAAGTTCTTAATTTCCCACCTAAACCAGATTCCATTGTATCGGCCATTCTTTTAGATGCGCCGGTAGATGAATCTATAGATTTGGTTAACTTTTGATAGTCTTCATCAGAAGCATTTATAATCGCTAATGCTCCTGACATCGCTTCTTTACCAAATATTGTAGCTGCAGAACTAGCTTGTTGGTCTTTTGAAAGATGTTTAAATTTTTCCCTCAGTTGGTCTAAAAGCTTTCGCATAGGAATCATTTTCCCATTACTATCTGTAATAGATATTCCTAAGCGTTCCATTTCATTCCCCATAGCTCTAGTTGGACTTGAAAGATTGGTGAACATTGTTCGTAACGCTGTACCTGCTTTTTCACCTTTGATACCAGCATTACTCATTAAACCTATCGCAATAGATGTATCTTCAATCGTGTAACCTAACGCACCTGCTACAGGAGCGACATATTTAAAAGCTTCTCCGAGCCCTCTAACATCCGTATTTGCCTTCGAGCTAGTTTGTGCTAAAACGTCCGCAAAATGACCACTATCCTTTGCTTTTAAACCAAATGCCGTTAGTCCATCTGTAACAATGTCACTTACTGCTCCCAGTTCTTCGCCAGATGCTGCCGCTAAATCCATAACTCCGCTTAAACCTTCCATCATTTGCTTAGAATCCCAACCAGCAAGTGCCATGTAATTTAATGCTTCAGCCGAATCTGATGCACTAAATTTTGTTGTTGCACCCATTTCGCGAGCCTTTTTCTTCAAAGCTTCAAACTCTTCCCCAGTAGCACCTGAAGTTGCTTTAACTTTTCTCATACTGTCATCGAATTCAATACCTTTTTTAGCTGCTACAGCAAACCCAGCAACCACCGGCGCAGTTACATACATAGTCATGTTACGGCCTACATTTTTCATACTGTTACCAATTTCTTGAAGTTTAGGACCAAAATTATTAAAGTTGGTACCAAGTTTTCCCATTGCAGTATTTAATGCTTTCTGCTCTCTTTGCATGTCTTTTAATTCTTGTGTGGCTTGGTTTAACTCTCGCTCATATTGGTTTAATTTAGCGTAAGCTTCATTGTATTTAGCAGCCGCAGCTTGTGTCTTTGCACTGTTTTCACCAGTTTCTTTACTAAGTTTGTCATAACTATCTTTCAGCTCTTTAGTAATCTGGGCTTGAACTTTTTGTTTTTTACTCAAACCTTCGACTTTTATCTTCGACTTTTCTAATGAATTATCATATCTAGAAAATTGTGATAAATTAGCCGAAAGCTCACGCGAAACCATTTTCATTTGCCTATTTAAACCTGTCACACCTCTATTGAATCCAGAACCATCTAAATCAACCTTTATGACCATATTACCTATAGGATTAGGCATTTAAAAACCTCCTTTCTTCCAAGATGTAAATAAAAAATCAACCTTTAAAGGCTGATTAAAAAATATCTTTAAAACTTTTCGCAGTTCGCTTTGTTTCAATCTTCGATTCGACAATGTCTAAAAAGAAGTGTATCGGCATGTTAGCCACTTTTTCTGCATCCATGCCTTTTTCTATCAAATCTTTAGCTATTTTCCTGTAATTGTTGTAGACAGCTTCAGGTGTTAAATCTTCTTTTCTTATTTCTGATTCTCTGTCACGAACTTTTTTGTATCGCTAGGTTCCCCACCTGTAATTCGTCCAATTAACTGTCCAATCTTTTCAATACCTTCTTGACCATTTGGTAATCCTTTTTGAAGTTCTATACTGGTAAATTGATTATCAAAAGCTTCAACGATGAAATCCAAAACTTCTTCTAATACTTCCATTTGTACAGCCATGTTGTTTTCGTATTCTTCTTGTTTATTTTTGTATTCTTCTTGTTCTGTCACGCTTAAGTTATTAAATTCTTCTTCTGTTAACTCTTTAAAATCAGAACCCTTAAACGCTTTGTTAAGTTTTAAACCTAATTTTGAACCTTGAATTGTTTCAAACAAAGTAATAATTGGTTTTGCTAAATATTTTTGATATTGAGGCTTTCCTGTTTTTGTAAATCCTGTAATTAATTCAATTGATGTACGTTCCATTATTAATTTCCTACTTTCTTTTTTAGTTTGGCCAAAATAAAAAGAGGGCGTTAAGCCCTCACGTTTACATTTCTAAATTAGATTGTACTGTAACTTGCACTGTGTCGGTCTTCTTGCCTGAAGTCGCAGTAACGGTTGCGCTACCTTCCGCTAAACCTTTAACAAGCCCTGATGACGAAACGCTAGCATACGTTTGTCCTTCAGTTACTGCATAAGTCACTTTCTGTCCAGATGGTTCAGTTGTAGCTGAAAGTTGTTTTGTTTCATCAACTTTTACCGTAACTTGTTCATCGCTTATGTTTACAGATTTTACTTCAACTTTTTCAGTTTTTTTCATTTCTTTTTCTACAGATTCTGTAGTTTGTTCACCACGACTAGACATGAATTCATCATAAGTTTTACCAAATGTCTCCATGAATACATAGTCACGACCTGTAGTGCTTCCTTTTGCATCATAACCAGTGACATGTGAACTTTCATCAAACAAACGATCAATAAAGTTACCTTCTACATCGTCATTTTGGAATTCAACCTTATCTTGTTTTGTTTGACCTTTGATGCTTGAACGTGTGAATTTACCTTTGAATAGACCAACCCATTCAGAAGACTCATCATGATTACGTCTTTCGAACACAATTGCTACATCTGGTGGAATATCCTTAGCTCCATATTTATAACCGCCTGTACCTTTTTTAGCACCATTCAAGAATGCTTTATCGTCAGCAGGAACAGTAACAAATGTTGTTTTAACACTCAATTTACCATTAGATACAGCAGTTGCAGCAACCATATCATCTCCGTAATCTTCTTCAGTATCTTGTGGTCTATCTACTTCAATCTCTTTTAAAAATCGAATTCGTGTCCCAGCGCCTGTTTCCCATTCTTTTTCAGTATCTTTTAAAATCGGCGCATAATAAAAATTAGATACACCAATCGCAATACCTGAAACGCCAGTATCCGCAAAGTGTTGTAAGTTTAATTTTAAAAATCTTGGTGCTTGTTTCAATTTTTCAATCATTTAATTTTCCTCCAATTTCATTGATAAAATCGAGCCTTTTGCTCTTATAATATGTCTGAATGACATGACGTCACTTTCGTATAACGGTTCTCTATAGTAACTTTGAAAATTCGCTTTCTTTAGCGACTCTACTATTTTTTCAGCCTGTTCATTCGGTTCATCCTCAGACCACCAAATATCAATTTGATAATTATACTCCCTAGTAAATTCACTATCATCAGCGTATTCATCAGGGTTAAATGGTAGTGGGTATATCCGCACAATTGGCTTATTGGTTTTTTCGTGAAAATGGTCATCTACTGTATAGTTAAATACATGTGATTCTTCTGTAACATTTTCTTTAATAATTCTATTTCTAATCAAATTAGTAATGTTAATCATTTTTGCAACCTCTTTGCAGTAGCAATCATTGTTTTTAAAACTTTATCTTTACCCTGTTTCTCAGTTTTGGTTATGAATAGTTGCGGACTTTGGTACATCGTTCCGAACTCTGTTGCATGAATACGATGAGAAACACCTTTTGTATAACCTACTGTAACTATTTTCTCGCTTGAGTCTCTATCTGTTTTCACATTAGAGACACCTATATGTTCGCGAGCGTGTTTTTTGGTGTCAGCGAAAGGTGTATTACTTTTTAAAAGTGGGACTAATGACATAGCCCCAGCTTTAATAATCGCATTGCCGTTCAGATTCATTTTTAAAACTGCATTCTTTAAACCCTGTTCAATGGTGTTTTCCTCAATTTTAGCTCCCACTATATAACCACCTCACCATACACACGTAGATAAGATTTATCTTGATAATCCGATTTAACATACTTAATGTTATATCTTTGGCTTTCGTGCGTAATGTAATGTTTGTTTGAGGGTTTATAATCGCCTCTAGGATCTCTGATAATAATAGTTTTTATAAATTTACTACCTGTATTCAAGTTGGTCTGTGTATCAGATTCTTTAGCTTCTCGTATACATGCATAACATGAATATAAAACTTTCGACTTTGGTTTTGCTGGATTACCATTTACTCGTTCGCTGATATCTTGGCAAAAATCGACACGCTCAGTTAATTTGTTTGAATTAAATTTCATCTTCTTCACTCTCCAAATATCGTTCAAATGAATCTCTCAACTTATGAACAGTACTTAAAACCATATGAGGTGCAAGTGATAAATTTCTATCCTGATAAGCGATACGATTTTCAAAATAATAATTAGCCAAAGGGTATACAGCACGAGTAAAAAGAGGGTTACTTTTAAACCAGTCTTCGTATTCAATATAATCATCTGTAACAGCACTGACTATTTCATAAAAAGCCCAACTATAATAGGTTTCTAGTAATTTATCTTCAGAGTTATGATCTATTTTGCAATGCATTTTTAGTAACTTTAGTTCAGTGGTTGTCAATTGCATCAAATCACCTATTCTTCTTTGACACGTTCTAGTATTACACCGTGTTCTTTCAGCTTTTTGTTGACATAATCAGCACGCTTTACTGTCATTTCAACATGTTTACCGCTTTCCAGATATTCCCCTTTTTCTAAGTCAGTATAAGATTTCTTTACTTTGAACATCGCCATAAGCTTTCACCTCTTTATATATTTTTTAATAGGTACTTACGCTTCTAAACTAACGTCTCCAACATTTTTCGTATCTTCATAATTAATAACAATTGCAGATTTTTCATCTAAGATACGGCAATCTTGACGTACAGCTACCATTAAACATTCACCGAAATGCATGTAATCTGTCCAGCCAGCTTGATATTGTGAACGGTCAAACAATACAATTGCATCTTTTAGATTACCGAAAATCAATGTCTCGTTTGCTTTTTCTCCTAACATTTCATCTGGTAAGATTTCAACTTTAGCACCTAGTAAACGTTGTTGCGTTTTTTCTTTAACATCTGGTTGAATTAAGTAATTTCCGTTTTTGTCTTTCATCTTATCTAACTTAGCAAACATTGTTTGAGATACAATAGCAATATTGTGCTCGTAATTTGGTTTGATGTTAAGGTTAACAGCATCTTTCAACCCGTCGATACCTTTTGCAGCAACTTTTTCTAATTTTAATTGCTTGCCACCTTCTCCTTGAGAACCATTTTTCAACACATCAATAATTGCTTGATTACGCGTTGCAGCAATTGTGCGCGCCATCCATAATTTCAATTCTTGTAGTACATTAACTTTGCTATCTTCAATAGATTCACGTGAAATACGGAAGTAACCACGATGCGTTTTAATGTCATAAACCAATTGACAAAACGGTTTAACCGCTAATTCTGGGTTTTCAGCTAATTCTTCAACTTCAGGAAGTGCAGCAACAGATGATTGACGTACAACTGGATACTTACCTGAACCGCTAGGTGCTTTTTTAACTGTGACATACTTATCTAAATTAAATTCGACTTCTTTTAACGTAAGGATATCTGTCACAATCTCTTCCGGAATTAATACGAAACCAGAATCCGTTTTCAAAGAACCGCCTTTAATAGTATTTTCATCACGAGTTTCAAGGTATTCTGAAAAGTCTCTAACTTCTTGTGATGTTACTTTTGTATTTTGAATCGAAATACCTAATTCGTTTATATTCGCTTGTTGTTGATAAGAACGCGCTTCGTTTACAACAACTGGTTGTGGGTCATCCTCTGAACCCCCGTCTTTTTCTTTTAATTTATCTAATTCTTCTTGCTTTTCTTGAATTTGAGAACGTAAATCAGTAATTTCTTGTTCTAATTCTTCTGCTCTTTCTAACTCATCGTTATTAAGCGCTCGCGTTGCATACTTAACTTTCAAATCAATTTGTCTTTTGATGTCTGAAATCTCAGATCGTAACTCTTCTTTTGTTTTCATTTAATTTCCTCCTAAAATTGGCATAAAAAATAGACATCGCTATATTCAGCATGTCCAATGGTTGTATTTGATAATGGTGTTCAACTTCACCAAATCTTATTTAATATTGAATGTTTCTTTAGTCTTAATTCTAATTCTTTTTTACGTTGCTCTTTTTTAATACTTTCAATACTACGTAATGCAGGTTTAACATCCGTATCTTTATACGCTGGATAAGTTACTACAGAGACATCTGTAAGTTTACGAATTGCTGTCAAAGTGCGTTTGTAGATGTTTTCTTGTTCATCAAAACGCATTTCATCGCCTTTGTCGTCAAGCATGAAACCAAACGAACATTGATTAATGTTACCTACGCGCATGTTCTCGTATAAATCACGCGCAAATGTTGTATTTGGCAACTTACAACGATATTTAAGTCCGACATCGTCAGTTTCGAGTTGCAAAGTACCTGACTTTGTCCTACCGATTATTTGCGACGGGATATGATCTACTAAACAACGTACATCAGATAAATCAGTGTTTTCTAAAGCGCGACGCGAAATCGTTTCTTTAAAGCCACCAAGATTTTCAGACCAAGTGTCGAACTTTAAGGCATATCCCTCGATGACCATTTCATTATCATCGTTTGAACGTACTTCAATAATGTTACCAACTCTCGTTTCCTTACTCATTTTCCTCACCTCCTCTTTAGAAGAATGTTGCTCAAAATAATCATGTATGCGTTGTTTGAATATTTCTTTATTAGGCCTGCTGTCATCTTTTTCAAGGCGATTCAAACATTCCTCTTCCGTCGCTTCAACCTCTTCAATATCATAGTCACAATTTTCAAGTTGACGATTTAACGAGTCAGTCATATTGCACGTCAAAAGGTAAAAATTTTCAAAATCTTTATTTGTTTGAGAATCATTTATAAATATTTTTCTGAAACCAGCGATTATATGTTTAGCATTTTCATTATGATCATGAATATCTAAATGAGTAATAGCACGTTGCACCAAATCCCAATCAAACACTACATCCTTGTCTGATAATCTCTTTTGAACCATTGTTGATTTGCCAGCACAAGGCGGACCTTTGATCACAATTAATTTAGCCATTTTCATCATCACCTTTCAGCTTATTATCAATGCGTTTTGATTTATTCATTTGATATTCATCCACCAGCGCAATATTCACATGATTCAAATCAACCCTGTGAATACTTCCGTAACCATCTGGAATCGGTGCCAAGCCATCTCTTTGTCTTATTTCATCAATATTCATTTTTCCTGAACCAATATTGATTTTATCGATTTCAGCTTGCGTTTTTTCATCAACCACACGTATTTCAGTGGTGTCAAATTTAAATTCACGGTTCACATCTTCGTGTTCGTTATTAAACTTGAAATTCAATTCCGCACAAACACAAGTGATATAAGGTTTTAACGTTGAGAGATAATCAAGGTTTGCGTCAGTGATACTCATATTCGAAGTTTCTATACCGAATTTATGCAAAGGAATGCCAAACACACCTGCTATCTCTCTTGTAGATGATTTATTTTCTCTAATAAGCTTTAAAACTTCTGTATCAACCTCTAATTGGTCAAATGTCATAGATTCATCTAAAACAACGACTTTACCAGCTTGTTTTGTCCCGCTAAAAGCTTTGTGAAACTCCTCTCTTGCTCTATTTCTTGCAGTCTTATTTTCCAGAACGCCTTTCATCTTCAATATACCGCCCGCATGCGTACCGTTACGTAAGAAATTATTGAGGAAATCCTTGCCGTTATTATCAGATTCAATAGTCCTACTTAAAGTATCTAGTAGTGATAAACCGTTTATACCGTCTAAGGAATAAAATTTAACATCTAGCATGTCACTGAATTTAATATTACGTTGAATTCTTCTACCGTTATCATCTACTCTTTGGTGAAAATAATAAGGTTGCCCTCTTCTGTCTGACTTCAATTCAACTTCTGAGGTTTTCCTAAACGTTAAATTTGTTGGTTTACCGATTTTATCGCGAGCAATCTCGACATATCCATGTGAAGTTAATAATGCGCTGGCAAATACAACTAACTTGAAAATATAACCGTTATACATCGGATTAGGACGATTGTTCAATAGGTTTACAATCTTATTGCCATAATCAATTTGTCCATTCGATATTAACCTAATTGGCATACGTGCTAAATCAGATGCAATCATCATAACTGCAGTAAATATATCGCTATGTTTAATAGCTTCTATACCCTCATATTCGCGTAGTTTTGTTCCTTGAAAGCCAGGTAACGTTTGTACCATCATTTGCAAATCTTCTTCGTTGTATTTTAAATCACGCATTTCAGTTTTATAAAAAATACCCAAGATCAATGCCTCCTTTCTTGATTGCTTTCATGGTTTAATATCAATGAAATAACTATTAAAATAATGCCAGTTGCTAGCAATCCCATGTTCTGACTAAAAGTTTTATATATAGAGATATTCACAATACATAATCCTAATAAAAAAAGGATGCTAACTAAATTAGCAACCAATAAATGAAAGACATCAGTTATTTTATTTAAATTCATACTGTCACCACCTTTAAAACCCAAACTCTTCACTTTCGTATATTTTTGTCCAATCTTCTTGGAACTCATGCATTCTTGCTTCAGTAAAAGCAGTTATTATCGAAATAATAGGGTCTATTTTCTGTCTATTAATTTTCTTATTGATTTTTACATTATCCTCTCCATCTCGAATCAAAATAGCGTTATTGACTGCTGTTGTAAGTAATGTATTATCACTATGTTGTATTCTTTTGTCTGCAACCCACATTCTAAATTCTTTGATCGATTGCGATAACGCTTTAAAACTCTGTCCCACTTCAATAAGCGGCCAATCTAAATGCATAGATTCAATGGTTGTAACAAAACTTTGAGCATTCCACGGGTCATAACAGACGGCTTTTACGTTTAAATCATGCGTTTCTATAAAATCAATAATGAATTCTATAACTTGTTTATAATCTATCATTCCGCTTTCTGAGCGAGTTGTTTCTGCTTCGCCTTTTTCAATCACTAAATTATAATTTATTTTATCTCTTTTAATCTTCTGTTCTAAATTAGTTCTTAAACCTATAAAAGAATGACTATCTAAAAACACACTTTTATTATCAGTAGGGAAAATAAAACCTACAGAGGTTAAGTCGTCCAGCCTTGATAAATCGACTCCTATATAAACATCTTTACCTTTGATATCAGGTGTATTTGTTACTGCTTGTTCCCAATCTGTTATGTCAAGAAGACTATCTTCTCTTTGTGCTTGCCACAGATTAAAATTTTTAATTAATATTTTGTGATACGACGTACCTTTTTCTAATTCATCTTGTATATCAGACTTAATATTTTGTAGAATTGTTTTTCTATGCTCTTTCGATTCCAAAAGTGGCATGGCTTTTATCCACTTCGCTTCATCTTGAACCTCGTCTTGCGAATCCATTTCAGCACAATATACAAAATAATTATCAGCTTTAACTTTACCTTCTAAAATACGTCTAATATATTTGTACTCTTGATACATTTGACTGTTCAAATTATCCCCAGCTGTTGAAACAAGCAATGTCAAAGGGTTCTTTTGCAATGTCATACCCGTTTTAAACCTTGAATACATTTCATCGTCTGGCATACTTGCTAATTCATCTAAAATAGCAACTGTAGGGTCTTTACCATCAACCGCATCTGGGTTATTGGACAGAGGCGCAAACACCGAACTACTTAATACATCTTCAATGTCCGTCTTTCTTACGTCTGTTTTTTCACGGATAAGCTTACTTTTACTACGCATTAGGTTTACTTGTTGACTTGCCATCTTGAATATTGTTTGTGCTTGTTTATAAGTTGATGAAGCTACATAAATCTGTCTGTTGAACTTAGGGTATTGTCCGAAAAGTAATTCGTTTACAGACATACCAGATACAATCAAAGATTTACCTTGTTTTCTAGCCATACTTATGTAAGCTTTAGTAAACATCCTGTACTGACCTCTACGCCAGCCGTACAAACTACCAACAATAAACTTTTGAAATTCCATCAGTGGCATAGGTTCGTTTGTTTTGGGATCTGGTAGCATTTCGACAAATTCAATCGCTTTATTAGCCAAACGATTGTCCCAATAACAACCATTCGGCGGATTCTTTATAAAAGAAAGGTGACGTTTACACACTTGTATGTTTTTCTTACTTGCTAATATTTCACCTGAAACCACCTTTTTTGCATATTGAGTAACATAATCTATCAT